>CAWIRA010000006.1:0-2092702 GCA_963838405.1 uncultured Solirubrobacteraceae bacterium
GTCGCGGTGGATCCCGGCGCGCGGACCGCGAGGGTCGGCGGTGGCTGCACGTGGGGGCAAGTGGATGCCGCGACCAACGAGCACGGCCTGGCGACGCCGAGCGGGATCGTCTCGACCACTGGCGTCGGCGGACTCACGCTGGGCGGCGGCCTGGGGCACCTGACCCGCAAGTGCGGCCTTAAGATCGACAACCTGCTCGAGGCCGAGGTCGTGCTCGCCAGCGGCGAGACGGTTCGTGCCGCCGCGGACGAGCACCCCGATCTCTACTGGGCGATCCGGGGCGGGGGCGGCAACTTCGGCGTCGTCACCTCCTTCCTGTTCAGGCTGCACGAGGTGGGAACCGTCGTCGCCGGCCCGACCTTCTGGCCGGTCGAGCTGGGCGCCGAGGTACTGGCGGCGTACCGAGACTTCCTACCGAACGCTCCACGCGAGCTGAATGGCTTCTTCGCCTTCCTATCGGTCCCGCCGGAGCCCCCTTACCCCGAGGAGCCCCATCTGCGCAAGGTCTGCGGGGTCGTCTGGTGCTATGTCGGCGGCCCCGAGAACGCCGCGGCGGCGATGGCCCCGTTGCTGGATGCGTTGCCGGAGCCCTTGTTGCATGGGCCACAGCCTATGCCCCACGCCGCGTTCCAGGGCGCCTTTGACTCTGTTTACCCCGCTGGCGATCAGTGGTACTGGCGCGCCGATTTCGTCAGGAGATTCCCGACGCCGCGGTGGAGGCACACGCCAAGTTCGGCGCTGAGATGCCGACGTGGCAGTCGACGATGCACCTGTACCCGATCGACGGAGCCGCCCACGACGTCGGCCCATCGGACACCCCGTGGAGCTACCGCGATGCGGTCTGGGGCTCGGTCTTCGCCGGTGTCGATCACGACCCCGCCAACGCGGAGGTCATCCGCCGCTGGTGCGTGGATTACTTCGAGGCGCTGCACCCCTACTCCGCCGGCGGCGCCTATGTGAACATGATGATGGACGAGGGCCAGGAGCGGGTACGGGCGAGTTACCGCGACAGCTACGATCGCTTGGCGCGGATCAAGGGCACCTACGACCCGGGAAACCTCTTCCGGGTGAACCAGAACATCCAGCCGCAGGCATAGGGGTTGGTGCGGCCAATGGAGCAATTTGATGTGATCGTGGTCGGGGCGCGCTGTGCGGGGTCGCCGCTGGCGGCGTTGCTCGCCCGGTCCGGCGTGCGCGTTGCTGTGGTGGAGCAAGCCACATTTCCACGCGACACCCTCTCCACGCACTTCATCCAAGCGCAGGCGCTGGCGTTCCTCGATCGGCTCGGGGTCATGGAGAAGATCCACGCCACCGGCGCGCCACTCGTCGGCCACTTTGACGTGCGCCAGGAGGATCTGCAGTACGTCGCCTCGATTCCCCAACGGCCAGGGGACGTAGGCGGTGCGGTGTCGGTGCGACGCACGTTGCTCGATCCGATCCTGGTGCAAGCTGCCGCGGATGCGGGCGCCGATGTGCGTATGGCGAGCAAGGTGACAGGGCTGGTGTACGATCGCGACCGGGTGGCCGGCGTGCAGGTGGCACAGAACGGCTCACAGACCACCCTGCAGGCGCGGCTGGTGGTCGGAGCCGACGGTCGCAACTCCACGATTGCGAGCCTCGTCGGGGCGCGCAAGTACAACCTCACACCGAACGAGCGCTTCGCCTACTGGTCATTCTTTGAAGGCGCCGACCCGTGCCCCGATCCGGCGTTCGTTCAGCATCGCTGGGACGAGCGACTCGTGTTCGCGACGCCCGCCGACAGCGGGCTGTATCAGGCCGGTGTCATGGCCGACCTGCGTGGCTCCCTCGTTTCCGGGCGGACTTGGAGGGCAGCTTCGCGGAGTACGTCCACAGCTGCGAGCCGGTGGCGCAGGCGTTGCGGAGCGCGCGGCGGGTGGGAAAGATCTTCGGGATGCTGCGCTGGGAGGGGTTCTTCCGGGAGGCGTCTGGCCCTGGCTGGGTGCTGGCGGGCGACGCCGGCCACTTCAAGGACCCGACGCCCGGCCAAGGGATCCAGGACGCCTTCCGGCAGGTCGACGCGCTCGCGCCGGCGATCGCCGGCGCTCTGGATGGCTCCGGCGAGGACCTTGACCGTGCACTGGCGGATTGGGCCCACTGGCGAGACCGGGATGCCGCCGGGCACTACTGGCTTGCAACCGATATGGGCAGGGCGGGCGCGATGCCCACCGTGTTTCCCGAGATGCAGAAGCGGTTGCTCGAGCAGGGCAAGATCGACACGGTCATCGATCTGTTCACCCACCGCTCGCATCCCTCGCAGGTCATCACGCCACCGCGCCTGCTGGGCGCCACCGGCCGGCTGCTCCTGCGACCAGGATGTGAGCGAGGGAACCTGTTGCGCGAGGTCGGCGCACTCATCAGGACGGATGTCCACAGAAAGCGTCTCAACCGGCGCCCTGCATACGTGGCGGCCGCTGCCTGCACGGACGCGAGACCAACAGAGGTGCAAGACAGCGCGCTGCGCTGACGCTCGGCGGCCCGATCACGATGCCCCTCTACATGGACCGCCACGATCTCCCGGACGCGACCGCTGCGGACGTCTCAGCTGCCCACATGCGCGATCTCGAGGTTCAGGACGGATTCGGCGTGCGCTTCATCACCTACTGGTTCGAAGAGGGGGCCGGGAGTGGCTTTTGCCTGGTCGAGGGCCCGGACGAGGAGGCCGTTGAGGCCGCCCATCGGGCAGCCCATGGGTTGGTTCCATCGAACGTCATTGAGGTTGATCAGGCCGTGGTGCGTGGCTTCTTCGGCCGGCTCAATACCCATCCTCCTGGCGAGCCATACACGGAAAGCGCATTCCGGGCCATCCTCTTCACCGACATGGTCGACTCCACTCGTCTGACCCAGCAATTGGGAGACCGTGCAGCGATGCGGTTGCTTCGAGTACACGACTCAGTCGTGCGCGGCGCCCTGGCACGCTTCGGCGGTAGCGAGGTCAAGCACACCGGCGACGGGATCATGGCTGCGTTCACCTCGGCCTTCCAGGCGGTCTCCGCGGCGATGCAAATCCAGCGCACACTCCATCAGCGTGACGACGGTACTGACGGGCACCTGCACGTGTGTGTCGGGGTGGCGGCCGGGGAGCCTGTCACCGAGCAAAACGATCTCTTTGGCGCAGCAGTGCAGCAGGCCGCGCGGCTGTGCGCGTGGGCTCAGCCGGATTGCATCGTCGTTTCCTCCGGGGTGCAGGATCTCTGTCGCGGCAAGGGCATCCGGTTCTCCGACGGCGGTCCCATCGACGTAAAGGGCTTCGACGAGCCCATCGGGCACTTCGAGGTCGAGTGGCGCGATTGAGCGCCGGTGCTTCGCGTCCGGCGAAGCGCCCCGAACAGCATCCACACACGAGGAGGAGCCACCATGAAGGCCATCACGCTTGAGGAGTTGCCAGTCGCAATCGAAGACGGTGACGTTCAGGTCCGCCTGCGCGACGAGGACGGTCTGTCCGTCGGGTTCGTGCGTCTGCCGTCCGGCGCCGACCTGCGCCCCGCCACCAAGGGCCTACCGAACGACCTGTGCCCTTGCCCCCACTGGGGCTACATGATCAAGGGCCGCGTACGCATGCACACACTGGAGGGGCATCGGGACTTCGCCGCCGGCGAAGCGTTCTACTGGGCTCCCGGCCACGCTCCCGAGGCACTCGAGGACTCTGAGTACGTCGACTTCTCACCCACCGAGCAGTTCCGGCGGGTGATCGAGCACATCACCTCCGGGGGCGCAGCATCCGCGTGATCAGGACGCTGGCAGCGCTTCGGAGTGGTTTTCTTATGCGGTGGCGAGTCCGGGCACCAAAGACACATCGGTGGGCGACGAGGTGTTGCGCATCGGTCTCCTCGGGGTGTTCTCCATCACCGCCGGCGACCGCGTCATCGCCGACGACGCCTGGCGGCTGCGCAAGGCAAAGACGCTGGTCAAGCTGCTCGCCCTCGCGCCCGAGCGCCGCCTCCACGTCGAGCAGGCCGCCGAGCTGCTGTGGGCGGGGCGGGACCCGGACTCCGCCCGCAACAACCTCCATCAGGCGATATTCGCGGCCCGGCGCGCGCTCGACTCGATCGGGCTGGACGGCAGCCGCTACCTGGAGCTGCGCGAAGAACTGATCCTGCTCAGCCTCGAGGACCCGGTCCGGATCGACGCGGTCGCCTTCGAAGAGCTCGCCGCCGCGGCGCGCGAGCAGAGCCAGCCCGGCGCCTACCGCTCGGCCTTCGAGGGCTTCGACGCCGAGCTGCTGCCGGCGGACCGCTACGAGGACTGGAGCCGGGAGCGGCGCGATTCCCTCGACAAGCTCCGCCTCGCCCTGGAAGCCGAGCTGGCCGAGCTGGAGCGGGATTCCGACCCGCACCGGGCGGGTGCCAGCCGGCCCGAGCTGCCTTCACAGCTGACGAGCTTCATCGGCCGCGAGCGCGAGCTGGCCGAGGCCGCGATGCTGCTGCGGGACGCCAGGCTGCTCACCCTGACCGGAGCCGGCGGCTGCGGCAAGACCCGGCTGGCGCTGCAGCTCGCCGGGCAGCGAGCCGGGGACTTTGAGGACGGGGTG
Organism: uncultured Solirubrobacteraceae bacterium; assembly: GCA_963838405.1. Taxonomy (GTDB): domain Bacteria; phylum Actinomycetota; class Thermoleophilia; order Solirubrobacterales; family Solirubrobacteraceae; genus Palsa-744. The sequence continues at coordinate 4,550 of CAWIRA010000006.1, forward strand.
TGGCCGGTCGAGCTGGCGGCGCTTGGAGAGCCCGAGCTGGTTGGGCCGGCGATCGCTCAGGCGCTGGATACACGGCCGGCGTCCGACCGGGCGCCGGAGATCGCGCTCGCCGGGCACATCGGCGATCGCCGGCTGCTGCTCCTGCTCGACAACTGTGAGCACCTCATCGAGGCGGTCGCGCGTCTCGCCAAGGCTCTGCTCAGCCGTTGCCCGAACCTGACCGTGCTGGCGACCAGCGGCGAGCCGCTGCGCATTCCCGGCGAGGTGACGTGGCGCGTCCCTCGCTCTCCCTCCCCAGGCTGGTTCCCGGAGCGCCTGCGGAGTCGCTGGAGGCGGAGTCGGTGCGGCTGTTCGCCACCCGGGCCGCGCAGGCCGCGCCCGGATTCGAGCTCGGCGGCGAGAACGCGGCCGCCGTCGCCTCCCTGTGCCACCGGCTCGACGGGATGCCGCTGGCGATCGAGCTGGCGGCGGCGCGGGTGAGCGTCCTCACTCCGGCTCAGATCGTCGAGCGCCTCGACGAATCGCTCGACGTGCTCTCGGCCGGGCCCCGCACGGCGATGACCCGGCAGCAGACCCTGCGGGCGACGCTTACCTGGAGCTTTGAGCTGCTCGAGGCCGAGGAGCAGGTGCTGCTGCGGCGGCTCGCCGTGTTTGTCGGCGGATTCGGGCTGGAGGCGGCCGAGGACGTCGTTGCCGAGGATCCGTTGCGGCCCAGCGAGGTCGTCGCCGTGCTCGGCCGGCTGATCGACAAGTCCCTGGTGCACGTCGAGGATGAATCTGAGGACCGCCGCTACCGGCTGCTGGAGACCGTGCGCCAGTACGCGATCGAGCGTCTCGAGGAGGCGGGAGAGCGCTCCGCTTTCGAGCGCCGCCATCGCGATTGGTACATAGAGTTCGCCGAGAGCGACCCGGCGCCGGCCGGCGACCTGCCGGCCCAGACTACGCTGCGGGGCCTCGATCGAGAGCGCGACAACCTCCGCGCGGCCCTGGCCTCGGCGCTGGTCGTCGATCCCCAGGCGGCGCTGCGTCTTGCCGTTGCCCTCTGGCGCTTCTGGCTGATGCGCGGGTACCTCGCCGAGGGGTACCGCTGGCTCACCGCCGCCCTGGCCGCGGCGCCCGAGCACACGGCGGTGCGCGCCCGCGCCCTGCTGGCCGCCTGCGTGATCGGGCTGCGCCGCGGCGTCCCGGTGCGGGTCCACGAGTTCGCGGCCGAGAGCGTGGGGATCTTTCGCTAGCTCGAGGACCGGGCCGGGATGTGCGATGCGGTCGAGGTCTCAGCGGCCTACCGGGCGATCGTCAGTCCCGCGCAGGACGTCGAGTTGATCGTGCGCGAACACGAGGGGCTGGTCGCTGAGGACCTGCCAGCCGCCCGGCCGCCGATGTGGGCGGCGCACACGCGCGGCATCGTCGCCGCCTGGTTCCGGCGCGAATACGGTCCCGCACGGGAGCAATTGAAGCCGCGCTAGCGCATTCCGGCGCTCTCAGCACCGAGCCGCGCCCGGCGCTTCAGCTGCTCAGTTACGGGGGGATCTCGGTCGAGCCCGAGGCCGGCTACCCGCTCTTCCTGCATGAGGAAACCGGGCTCATCGCCCGCCGCGTCGGCGGCGCCGCGGCCTCCGCTTACATTCTGGTCAATCTCGCCGCGGTGGATCGCGCCGAGGCCGATTTCGCCCACGCGCAAGAGCTGATCGCGGAGAGTCTCGCCCGCTTCCAGCAGCTCGGCGACCAGCAGGGCGAGGCCTTCGCGCTCAACGCTTTCGGGAACCTGGCCCGCTCCAGCGGCGACTTCGAACGGGGCCGGGCGCTGCTCGAGCGCAGCCTCGCCCTGCGGCAGGAGATCGGCGACCGCCGCGGTGCCGGGCTCACCCTCGGTTGTCTGGCGATGCTCCTGGCCTGTGCCGGCGACGCGGATGGCGCCCGCATCTCGGCTGGTCAGAGCCGGACCTGGTTCGCCGAAAACGACGACCTGATCGGTCTCGGAGCCGCCGAGCTGAGCCTGACGAGCGTGGCGCTCTGCGCCGGCGATCGCGCCGATGCCCGGGCTCACCTCGAGGCCGCCGCCTCGGTCTTCGGAGGGATTGAGACGACCCACCAGGGGGGTTGGGCGCTGGCGGTACTGGCGGCGATCTGCGCGGAGGACGGCGAGGCGGCGAGTGGCCGCCGCTGGCTGGACCGGGCGAGCCGGCACTTCGAGTTGCTCGGCGCCGGCGCCGGCATCGCCTACTGCCGGGAACTGGAAGCTAAGACGCTGCAAAGTGGGTGCTAAGAGGCGGACCGTAGCCTCGCCGTGCGTCGTCGAAACGCGACGGCAAACAACCGAACTGAAAAGGGGGCCGGCATGGCTGCGCAAGGGGTGCTTGGAGCGGCAACGCTGAAGGAGTTCGAGGACGGGCTGCACGGAGAACTGATCAGGCCCGGCGACGGCGCCTACGACGAGGCTCGTTCGATCTGAAACGGCGCCCATGACGCCCGCCCGGCGGTGATCGCCCGCTGCGCCAATTCCTCCGACGTGCGTCACGCAATCGGCTTCGCGCGCAGCGAGGGGCTCGACGTCGCCGTGCGCGGCGGCAGCCACAGCATTCCCGGCTTCTCGACCTGCGACGACGGCATCGTCATCGACCTCTTGCCGATGAAGGGGATCACGGTGGATGTGAGCGGCCGCACCGCCACCGCCGAGGGCGGCGTCACGTGGGGGGAGTTCGACGCCGCGACCCAGGAGCACGGCCTTGCCACCACCGGGGGCCTGGTCTCGACCACTGGCGTCGCCGGCTTCACGCTTGGCGGCGGGATCGGCTGGCTGAAGCGCAAGTACGGTCTGGCCTGCGACAACCTCCGCTCGGCCGAGGTGGTCACCGCCGACGGGCAGATCCTCACCGCGAGCGCGACGGAGAACCCCGACCTCTTCTGGGGCCTGCGCGGAGGAGGCGGCAACTTCGGCGTCGTCACCTCCTTCGAGCTCGATCTGCACCCGGTCGGCCCGACCGTGGCCGCCGGCCCGGTCTTCTACCCGGGCGACCGCGCCAAGGAGGTGATGCGCTTCTACCGGGAGTTCACACGTGACCTGCCCGACGAGCTGACCACCCTGGTCAATCTGGTCACCGCGCCACCCGCCCCCTTCCTGCCCGAGGACTGGCACGGCAAGAAGCTCGTCGGCCTGGTCGGCTGCTACTCCGGCGACCCCGAGGAGGGGATGAAAGCGCTGCAGCCGATCCGCGACCTGGGAGACCCTGTCGCCGACCTGGTTGGTCTGATGCCCTACGTGCAGATGCAGAGCCTGCTCGACGCGCTCTGGCCGAAGGGCACCCAGGCCTACATGAAGGCGGGCTACTTCCGGGAGCTCGACGACCACGCGATCGAGACGATGGCCCGCTTCCATCAGAACGCGACATCCCCGTCCTCGGAGATCCACATCCATCACTACGGTGGCGCGATCGCCCGCGTCGGCGAGGACGAGACGCCTCTCGTCGAGCGCCAGGCACCGTTCGTGCTCAACGCGATCGCCTCCACCCACGAGCCCACGGGCTTCGACACCCACATCGGCTGGGCGCAGCGGCTCTACGCCGAGATCGAGCCTTCGCTGGCCGGCGGCGCCTACATCAACTTCCTCTCCTCCGAGGGCGAGGACCGGGTGCAGGCAGCTTACGGGACCGAGAAGTTCGGCCGCCTGCGGGCGCTGAAGGACCGCTACGACCCGACCAACCTGTTCCATCTGAACCAAAACATCCCGCCGTCGAAGGCGGGCTGAGCCGAGCCCCGAGCTGACCTCAGCCAGGCACTCCCGCCGGCGCCGCTCAGGCTCTGGTGGTGTCTGGTGAATCAGCAGCAGCCCTTCGTCGCCGCGGTCAGCAGGCCGGCACATACGCGTTCGCAGCCGAGGGACTTGCTCCGCCGGCTCAAGCAGGCGGCATCCACAAGGCAGCACTGCGGGAAGGTCTCTCACGCGATGTGAGCGACCCCCGAGCGAAGGCCCGGAAGACGGCTCCGACTTCCGCGCCAGTCTCACATGAATGAGACGCTGCGGTCTCACATGGACGGGATCCGGCGGTCTCACATCGCTGGGACGCCGCAGCGGCTTTCCGAAGCCCCGAGATTGAGCCTTTCGGCGGGCATTAGCACGCCACAGCGTAAACCGTCCGGAGGCTAGATGCCGGCGAGCGTCCGATGTCTCAGCGGGCCGCCGGGGCCTCCCAAGCGCGTAGCATCGCAACAACGACTGCATAGACGATCGCGCCGAGCAAGACGAGCGTCCCCAACAAGATTGCCACCCGTTGCTCCGTATCGTTGAAGATAGGGAGGTCGTTCTTGCTCAAAACCTTCCCGATGATTTCGACCAGCGCGGGGACTGGGAGTGGCGCGATCACCATCGCGACGATTTCTAGGAAGGCCGAGAACGGGAAGTGAAGGTTGCGGTGGCGATAGACACGTCCTCCGAGAGAGATCAAAGCAAGCACGATCCCTACGAAGAAGGCGTCTCGAACTGCGGTCGACATGAGGACCGAGAGGGCTGAGCCCCGGCTCAGTCCTTACGACGCTCAAACGCTGCTATCGCGCCGATCCCTGCTCCAATCACGCCGCCAACGACGGCCCCCACCGGGCCGCCAACGACAGCGCCGAAAGTTGCGCCACCAGCAAGCGCCGTGATGGTTTGAGCCGAGTCAGCGATAGGTCCGGACTCAGGGACACGAGGAGGATGCGATCTACGGCGCCCCTCAGGCGCCGGTATCTGTGCCTTTGCTGGCGTGTCATGAGTCGTGTCCATACGTCAATAGTATCGGCCGCAATGGGGGTCACGCTGTACAGGGGACCACGGTCGAGGTCTTCATACGAACATATGTTCGCATAGCGCGGCGGCGAGCCTAACCAGGCCGCCACGCGAGGGTGCGCCGCACGGCTACGTCTCATGCCAAACGATTCGTAGGACGAGGCCGGCCAGTAGAGCGGTCGCCGTGCCGTCGAGCCAGACGATCGGGCCTCGAAGCCACAACAGGACAACCGCACCGACCAACACAAGGCATACGACACTTTCGATGGTCAATTGCCACCAACCGCGCAGACCTTGCGAAGGACCCTGCAGTGGCGATCTTCGCGCCGCCCTCACCACGGCACGTCCATCACGTCTTCGAGTGCTCGCTGGCGACGACGTGCTCGGGCTCGACGGGTAGGTCGAACGTCGATTGCCAGGCGCCGGGGCGGCGCGTAGGCCGCAAGGGCCGTGCGCGCGTTCGGTAGCAAGCCCCGGGTCAGGCGCTGCAACTCGCGAACATTTTCTGAGCGCCGCTTACGTCTGCGGAAGTACTCACTGCTCCCCGGGCGGGCCGGATCGATCTGATCCTTCCAGTCGCGCCACGCGAGCCGCGTCTCCAGCACCGCGATACGCCGATATTTTTGAGGCGTAATGCCGAAGTAGCTGGCGAACGTGCGGGTGAAGTGTGCCTGGCTCCGGTATCCAGATCGCATCCACGCATCTGCTACCGGTCCTTCTGTCCGCGAGAGGAAGCGTGCGGCGGAGTCCACCCGGGCGATTCGCAGCAGTCGTGAGTAGTCGGTTACATCGCTCTCGAGTGCGCGCTGCAAGGTTCGGCAAGAGACATTGTTGACCTCCGCGACCTCCGCGAGGCTCAGGGTGTGCCTGGCCGAATGCATGGCGATGTATTCGCGTGCCGCGGAGGCTAGATCACTTCGATCGCTGGTCGTTGACGCTCGGGTGCTCACACCCTAATGTCTACCGCCTCACGCCTCACGCGCCGGGTGCCCGAAGTCAGTTTTGCCCACCGGTCGCTCAGTCATCGCTGAGCGTACCGGATAGGAGTTGCGCTCTGACGCCAGCTTTTGGGAGGGCCAAGTCCGGCCGGGTCATGGCGACGCCGAGCGGAACGCCGGCAGCCTGCGCGCGACAAGCAGTGGCGGCACTTCGGGCCGGTCGTAGCCGGTCCGCTCGCGGGCGAGGGTCACGGCTGCGATGTTCAGCTCGGGGCGCGATCGTTAGCCCGTCGCGTTCCGGCGTCAGTGTGAAGTGCTGGAAGTGCTCGCGTTGGACGGCACTCAGGATCTTGGCGTCGCCGTTATCAGGCGTAAGGAAGCGCGGCAGACGCTCTGCCGATCCGGCTCGCGACGCCGGGATAGTCGACCACGAGACCGTCGGAGTCGAACTGCACGTCGGCGAGGAAATCTTCGCCCTCGCCAATCGCCTCGAAGCGAACCAGTCGCTGCTCGTCGGAACGGCGCTCGAGGAACGTGTAGCGCTGCGGCGAGGCGTGGATCGACAGGTCTGGAACCGAGATCCAGACCATCAGAAAGTCCTCGGCGCTGCCACAGTTGTGCCGGTCGTGGCGCAGTACGGGCATCGTGTTGAAGAGCGGTGACAGACCAGTCGAGGGCGTCCGCGAGCTCCGTCAGCTCGCCTCCGGGCTCTGGCATCTCGAGCTTCCCGACGCTCTGGCACGAGGCGCTTCAGACGCCTGCCGGGCTACGTTGGATCTCCAGTCGGCGAGTCCAGCCGGCGCCGTTAGTCTCGACTGCGGCTCGGTCGGTGATGTACGCCTCGCGCGTCTGCAGCTCGAATGCGAGACGGTACGGCACCGGCTCAGAGCCGATCGCGACGCCTGTCGGCGCGGAGGCGTCCCTGTTCGAACTCGACCGCGGCGAACTCTGCTCCGGGCGGGTCAGCCTTCGCCCAGGCGACGCTGAGGGTCTCAAGTGGACGGGATTCGGCCGCCTGAGATCGACGCGAAGTCCCGCCTGGGTTGAACGACATCGCGCCCGAGTATGAAGATCCTCATGTCGACCGGGTCGCTCTCCCGCCGTCCCGGCCGTCATTTACGGTGGGGTCGTGCCGGCCAAGCTCGACTCCCGCAGCCAGGGACGCGTCTTCGACGAGATCGTCGAGGACTACGACCGTCATCGCCCTACCTACCCGGACGCGCTCGTTGACCGCGCCTGCGAGCGCCTCAGCCCCGGTGCCGCGGTGCTCGAGATCGGCTGTGGCACCGGGCAGCTCACGCGCAGCCTGCTGGCCCGCGGGCTGCGGGTGACGGCCGTGGAGCCGGGCCGGCAACTGATCGCGCGGGCTCGCGATCAGTGCGGCGGCGCCGGCGACGTGCAGTTCGTCAACGCGAGCATCGAGGATGCGCCGCTGCAGCGTGCCCGCTACGAGGCTGTGTTCGCGGCGTCGGCGATCCACTGGGTCGATCCGGATGTGAGCTGGCGCAAGGCGGCCGAGGCGCTGCTCGACGGCGGCAGACTTGCGCTGCTCTCCTACTTCGGGCTCGACGATCCCCATAGCGCCGAGGATCAACAGGCGCTGCGCGCCGTCATCACGACGGTCGCGTCCGAAGCTGGCGCCTCCTGGCCTGTCTATCGTGACCTCGCCGGCACCCTCGCCGGCGTTGACGCCCGCCGCGAGAATGTCTCAGAGGTATGGGCATGGCTGGGCGGCTACGACCTCGCACGGGCCTATGCGCCAGAACTCTTCGACGACGTGCAGCTCGCCACGCTGTCAATGCAATTGGAGCACACCGCTGACGAGCTCAACGCGCTGCTGGGCACGATGTCGTTCTGGTCCGCGCTGACGGCGCGACAGCGGGACGCGCTCGTCGCCGAAAACCGATCCCTCTACCAGCGGCTCGGCCGTCCGATTCGCTCGAGCACGGCAGCCTGCCTGGTGGTCGCACAGCGCCGGCGGAGCACCTGACCAGCCTCATCAGGCAGCGGCCTTCCACCCTGGCCGGCGCAGCTTGTGCAGCACAAGCGGCGGCATGATGCCCACCAGCAGGGTCGCGAGCAGCAGTGCCAACAGGTACGGCAGCATCGTGATGTGGCCGAGTTGGCTCGGCGGCAGCAGGCCGATCACGCACGCGATCACAGAGGCGAGCGTGCCGACGGCGCAGATCGCGAGCAGCGCGGGCGCCCTGTAGCCACGCGGATGCTCCGGCGCTCGCCGCCGCAGGTTGATCGCCGCGACGAACATGAGGATGTACATGATCAGGTAGACCTCGGTTGCCAGCGCGGCGAACACCCAGTAGGCGCTGGAGACCGCGGGCACGAGCGCATAGAGCACGCCGATCACGGTGATCACGATTCCTTGCGCGACGAGGATGTGCAGCTGTACGCCGTTGGGATTGAGCTCCTGGAAATACCGCGGCAGGTAGCCGCGTTCGCGCGCGATGTCCAGCAGGCCGGTCGACGGACCGGTGAGCCAGTCGAGCAGCCCGCTGAGCGACGCAACCACCAGCGCAACGGCGATAATCGGCGTCAACACGCTCAGCCCGAAATCATCGAGCAGGGCTTTGAAGGCCTGCATGACGCCGGCGGTGAAGCTGAGATGTGCCGCGGGCACAGCGACCGAGATCGCGAGCGTGGGCAGGATGAAGACCAGCAGGATCAGCGCCACGGCGAAAAAGGTCGCCTTGGGGAATTCCCGAGGTGCGTCGCGAAGCTCGCCGACGTGGACCGCGTTGACCTCGACGCCGGCGTAGAGGAAGAAGCTGTTGACGATCAGCACGACGCTCGTCAACCCGTGCCACGCCGGGAGCACGTGGTGAGCGTTCAGCGGCGCCGCCGAGTGCTTGCCCTGCAGGAGGTAGATCGCGGCGAGCACGACGAGCAGCAGGCCAGGGATCAGCGTGCCGATGAAGATCCCGTACGACGCCAAGCGGCCGCTGGAGAGCACTCCTCTGGCGGAGACGAGCACGGCCCCCCAGAACAAGACGATGATCACGACCGTCGTGTAGAGGCCGCTGTGCGCCAAGCTCGGCGCGAACACGTATGCCAGCGTGCTCGCGATGTAGGCGAGCAGTGCCGGGTAGTAGAAGGTCGTCTGGGCGAACTGGCACCAGATCGCCACGAGGCCCATCTTCGGGGAGATTCCTTCCGAGACCCAGTTGTAGACGCCGCCCGGCCAGCCCGACGCCAGCTCGGCCGACACGAGCGAGGCCGGCAGCAGGAACACCAGCGCGGGCACGACGTAGATCACCACCGACGCGAGCCCGAGGACCGCCGTCGCGGGCGTCGCGCCGAGATCGCCGACCGACCCCAGCGTCAGCAGCGCCATCGCCAGCCAGCTCAGCGTCGCCTTCGAGCGGACGCCGCCGGTTCGCCTCATCGAGGCAGCTCGCGCGGCAGCCCAAAGCGGGCGAACGGCTCAGGGTCGAGGAACGCGGTGATCTCCTGGATCTTCTCGCCCTCGAACGTCAGCACCGTGATCCCGTAGGCCTGCAGTCGCCGCTCCACGGCATCCCAGCGATACTGGCCGAATGCCTGCTGGCCGTTGGCGAACACCGGCAGCAGGCGGCGCGGCCGATCGCTTCCGAGCACACGCCCGGCGAGGAACATGCGGGCGTCCTCGTGGCCGCGATACCAAGTCGGGATCGGAGGCATCGTCACGCGGACATCCGCCGCGAGCATCGCCACCAGCGCGTCTACGTCGCCGCGCTCCCACGCGTCGACGTAGCCGCCGACCAGCTGGCTCAGGCGCTGCTCGCCGAGCGTACGCAGCGTCGCCTGCTGACTGCGCTCAGGCAGCCGCTGCTCGACCGACCGATGCGCGCGCTGAAGCGCGCTGTCCACCGACGCCGGCGTGGTCTCCAGCGTCTCAGCGACCTCGCGCGCGGAGAAGCCGAGCACGTCGCGGAGGATCAGTACCGCGCGCTGGCGCGCCGGCAGGTGCTGCAGCGCGGCGATGAACGCGAGCTCGACGCTCTCGCGGAGCTCGTAGCGCGCGGCGGGAGCGCCCGGCGCATCCTCGGTATCCGGATACGGCTCGATCCAGATCGGCTCTACGAGCCTGGCCGCGAGCTCGTCGTGTGGGTCCGCCGCCGGTCCGTAGTCGACCGGCAGCACCCGATCGGGACGCCGTTCGATCGCGCGCAGGCAGGCGTTCGTGGTGATCGTGTACAGCCACGAGCGCAGCCCGCTGCGGCCCTCGAAGCGCGCCACCCCGCGCCACGCGCGCAGCAGCGCATCTTGCAGGGCATCCTCGGCGTCGTGCACGGAGCCGAGCATGCGGTAGCAGTGCGCATGCAGCTCGCGCCGGTAGGGCTCGACCAGCCGCGCGAACGCGACCTCGTCGCCGGCGCGGGCGGACTCCAGCAGAGCCGGTGCGCCAAGGCTCATGATCGCCACACCTTAGGCTGCCAGAAGGCGACCTCACCGCCCGCCGCCGTGGATACGACCGCGCGCCAGCCCGCCGGTCCCTCGCGCGCGCCCAGCAGCACCTCAGCGCCCAGCTCCACCGCCCGTGCGGTCGCCGCCCGGATCTCGTGCACTCGCACGTAGGGCAGCCACATCGCCCGCCGCACCGGGCACTGGACGATCCCGCCAGCAACACGCCCGCCCAACGCCAGTGCGGTGTAATCACCGCTGTCGGTCCGCAGCTGCTCGCTGTCCCAGTCACACATCTGCGCATACGTCGCGCGGGCGCCCGCCAGATCGCCGGTGTGGAGCTCCAGATGCACGACCGGGTTCATTGCCAGAAACGGAACGCGCCGATCTCGTGCAGCTCGGCCGATGCAGGTGGCTTGACGCACCGCTCCCCCACGTTCTCCTGAAAGCGCCGGAAGGCCGCCACCTCGCGCAACGGGCTGGGGCCATCGGCCTCGTTGGACGCGAGATGGACGAAGCTGACACCGTCCTCGAGGCGGAACGTCGCGTAGCGAAGTCCTGCGGGCATCGTCGACTGCAGCTCCTCATACACGGCGCGGATCAGTTGCTCGTTCTCCGCCGCGCGCTGCGGCTTGACCTCGTAGCGGACCATGATCTTGCTCATTGTGTTGCCTCCTGGGCTTGTAGTGCGTTTGCCTGCACTGCTGTGGTGCGCCGCGACGGGAGCGCCACCGCCGCCAGCATCCCGAAGAACGCGAGGCCAGCGGCGACGCCGATCGCCGGACCGAAGCCGTCGGTGAATGCCTGCGCCGAGGCGTAGCCGCCGGTCGCTGCGAAGACGGCCACCGCCAGCGCGATCCCGAACACGCCGCCGAGCTCGCGCATCATGCTGTTGACACCCGCCGCCTTGCCCAGCGCCTCGCTGGCCACCGAGCCGACGACCGCGTTCTGTGCCGCGGGGATCGCCATCGAAACGCCCACCCCGGCGATGATGAACGGTGCGAGCATCTGCGAGTACGCCAGATCCGGCGTTGCGATCGACGCCAGCCACGCCAGCCCCGCCGTCTGCAGGGCCAGCCCGCCGATCAGCAGCGGCCGCTCGCCGATGCGGTCGGCCAGGGCGCCGGCGATCGGGGCGACCGTCATGAACGTCGCCGTGTATGGCAGCAGTCGCACTCCCGCCGCAAGCGGCCCGTAGCCAAGCGCCGTCTGCAGGAGCTGGGCGTAAAAGAAGACCGTGCCGAACAGCGCCGCGAAGGTGAAGAAGATCGCCGCGTTGCCCGCCGAAAAGGCGCGCGAGCGGAAGAAGCTCATCGGCAGCATCGGCTCGCGGGCGCGCAGCTCCCAGCGGATGAAGCCCACGATCAGCAGCACGCCGGCGCTCAGCGAGGCGAGCACCTCGACGCTCCCCCACCCCACCTGATTGCCGCGCACGAGCCCCCACACGACGCCGAACGCGCCCAGCGTCACGAGCGACAGCCCGGGCGTATCCAGCGACGCCTGTGGGCCGTGGCTCTCGCGCATCCGGGCCAGCACCAGCGGCGCGGCGACGAGGCCGATCGGCACGTTCACCCAGAAGATCCACTCCCAGCTGATCCCCTGAACGATCGCGCCTCCCACCAAGGGGCCGGCGGCGACGGCCAGCCCGGTGATGGCGCTGAAGATGCCGATCGCCGCGCCGCGCCGCTCCGGCGGAAAGGCCTCGCTCAGCAGCGCCAGCGCCAGCGGCACGATCAACGCGGCGCCGGCGCCCTGGACGGTGCGCGCGGCGATCAGCCAGCCCACGCTTGGGGCCAATGCGCACGCGGCCGAGGCGGCGGCGAACAGCGCCACGCCGGCGGCGTACAGACGGCGCCTACCGAAGCGGTCCCCGAGCGCTGCAGCGGTGATCAGCAGCACCGCAAAGCTCAGGTTGTACGCGTTGACCGTCCACTCCAGCTCCTCAACCGACGCATGCAGCTTCACCCGGATCGTGCTGAGCGCCGTCGACACGACCAGCGTGTCGAGGGCCGCCATCAGCGATCCGACCCCTGTCAATGCCACGACCCAGCGTGTAGCGCTTCTGCTCATGTCAGCCACCGGTCCCTTTTGCTCGTTTGCAGTAGAGATCCGAACGCGGCCGGAAATCCATCGGCCTCACACAGGCTGCGGGTCACACTGCAAAGCTGGCGCACGGTGCGCGAGCACCACACGCACTAGCCGACGCGTCTCAGTCCGGCGTTATGACGAGCGCTGTCAGCCGCCGAGCGGCGACGGCGGGATCCGGGTCGTGCCGTGGACCGCGTCGATCCGCAGCATCAGCTCATCGATGTAGCACCACGACCACACCTCGCCGGGCTCGAGCGAGCGGATCAAGGGATGGCCGCTGCTGTGCGCGTGCGCGCTCGCGTGGCGATTGGGCGAGTCATCGCAGCACCCGACTTCGCCGCACACCAGGCAGATGCGTAGATGCAGCCACGGCGAGCCGATTGCGAGGCACTGCGTGCAGCCGTCGGTGGACTCCGGCAGCTCGGTGATCTTGACCTGGTCGAGGTGGGTGCAGGCGGGCATCCCGGTCTCCTTAGTTTCGACCCCCGCAGGCTAACGCGAAATCCGCATGCGCACGGCTAGCCTGCAACCGATGAGCGGTCTGCAGGTCCGGGCGGTGGCGCTCGAGCGCACGCGCGAGCTGCGTCAAGCGGTGCTGAGACCGCACGAAGCGGTCGCGGCGATGGCTCGCGGTGAGGCGCGCGACGCGTTTGCTGCCGGCGCCTTCCTCGGCGAAGAGCTCGTCTGCGTCGGGCTGATCGCACCCGATGGCGAGCCCGGCGGCTGGCGCATACGCGGCATGGCAACGGCGCCCGGCGCACGCGGCCTGGGCGCCGGCACGGGCGTGCTCGCGGAGCTCGTGCGGCACGCGCTCGTCGAAGGTGCGCAGCGGATCTGGTGCAACGCGCGCTCGCCGGCGCGGGAGTTCTATGAACGCGCCGGCTTTCGCGTGATCTCCGATGAGTTCGAGCTGCCGATGATCGGGCCGCACTTCGTCATGGAGCTGCGTCCGGCGCAGGCCTGAGGTTCCGCCGCCGCGCCGCTCGGGTCGGATGCTCGATGCCGGCAACAGGGGCTTCCTTGAACAATTTATTTGGCATGCCATAATCTTTTTTTATGGCCGTCAATGAACAGCTGCGAACGGCAGCCGTAGAGGACTACTGCAAGGCGATCTTCACGCTGGAATCGCGCGGTGATCAGCCGGTCTCGACCAACGCGCTGGCTGAGCGGCTATCGATCACGCCGGGCTCCGTCTCGGCGATGCTGAAGCGCCTGGACGAGCTCGGGCTGATCACGCACGTTCCCTATCGCGGTGTGCGCCTGACGAGCGATGGGCGACGCGTGGCGCTTGAGGTGATCCGCCACCACCGCCTGCTCGAGAGCTATCTGGCAGACGCGCTGGGGATGCCGTGGGACCGTGTCCACGCCGAGGCGGAGGTGCTCGAGCACGTCCTCTCTGAGGACCTCGAGGAACTGATCGCGGCGAAGCTCGGCCATCCGACGGTCGATCCGCACGGCGACCCGATCCCGAATGCCGACCTCGAGATCGAAGAGCGCGCGACCGACCGCATGGAGAGCCTGCAGCCCGGCGACGAGGGCCGCTTCGTGCGCGTGTCCGACTCAGATCCCGAGATGCTGCGCTACCTGGCCGAGCGCGGCATCTCTCCGGGCGGGCGCTTCGTGGTGCGCGATCGCCAGCCGTTCGGCGGGCCGCTGTTCGTGCAGTTCGGCGAACGCGAGCACGCGATCGGCGGCCAGCTCGCCGGTGCGATGCGTGTCGAGCTCGAGCGCTCAGCGGCTCCCCTTGCGCAGGGCGCGCGCGAGGAGGTGCGGCGGTGAGCACCCGCGAGGCGCTCGCCCCCTCCCCACTGCTCGCGCCGCCGCTGCTGACCGACGAGGACACGGCGCGCTCGCACGACCGCGAGCGTGTCTACGAGGCGCGCAGGCACCGTAAGCGCTGGTATCTGCTGTGGCTGCTCGTCGGACCCGGAATCCTCGCGATGCTCGGCGAGAACGACGGCCCCAGCATGATCGCCTACGCCTCCGACGGCGCGCAGTATGGCCTCGGGTTCTTCGTGCCGTTCATACCGATCCTGTTCGTGATGGCCTACGTCTGTCAGGAGATGTGCATGCGCGTCGGCGCCGTCACCCATCGTGGCTACGGCGAGCTCGTGCTGCAGCGCTACGGGCGCGTCTGGGGATGGTTCGGTGCCGGCGATCTCACGGTCACGAACCTCGTGACGCTGATCGCCGAGTTCGTCTCGATCCGCGTCGGGCTCGCGTACTTCCACCTCGGCGCGGGCGTCGCCGTCGCGCTCGGGCTCGTGCTCGTCGTGTTCACGCTCAGCGGCGGGCGCTACTGGCGCTGGGAGCGAATCGTGCTCGGCATGGCCCTGTTCAACGGCCTGTTCCTCGTCGCGGCGATCCTCGTCAAACCGCACGTCGGAACGCTCGTCAGCTCGCTTGACTTCACGCCGTTGCCGTCGGGCGGCTTCAACACGCTGCTGCTGCTGCTCGCCTCCACGATCGGAGCGACGGTCACGCCGTGGATGATCTTCTTCCAGCAGAGCGCGTCCGCCGACAAGGGCATGACGCCCCGCGATGTGAGCTACGGGCGCTATGACACCGCCGCCGGCGCCGTGCTGGCCGCGATCTTTGGGATCGGTGCGCTGATCGCCGGTGCAGCGCTACTTGCGCACGGCGGATCGGGAATCCAGGGGTTCGCCGGCGCCGGCTTCCCGGAAGCGCTCAAGCACGTCGCAGGCGGTGCCGCGGGCGCCGTCTTCGCGCTCGGGCTGATCGAGGCGGGCGCCGTCGCGATCCTCACGATCTCGGCGAGCACCGCGTACGCCGCCGGTGAATGCATCGGCGTATCCCACAGCTTCAACAGCTCACCGCGCGGCGCCGCGGTGTTCTACGCGGCCAACGTCGGCATCGCGCTGCTCGCCGCCGTCGTGATCCTGATCCCGGGTGCGCCGCTGCTGTCGATCGTGCTCAACGCGAACGTGCTCGCGACCGTGCTGCTGCCGGCCAGCCTCGTGCTGATGCTGATGCTCGCCAACGATCGCCGGCTGATGGGCGCGTGGGCGAACAAGCGCGCGACCAACGTCATCGGTATCGGCGTGATCGCGTTCGTCGGGATCTGCGGCGCCGCCTACGGCATCGACTCGTTCCTGCAGAGCGTCCACGTGGTCAGCTGATGAGCGCCGATTCCCCCGACGAGGAGCTGGTCATGTACCTCGAGCCCGACCAGCTCGTCGCCGAAACCTCGCGGCCGGTGGCGCGCGCCGAGCTCAGCTCGCGCACGATCGCCGCGCTGTGGGCGCTGCGCGTGTTCGTGGTGCTCGTCAGCCTGATGGTGATCTACACCTTCGCCGAACGGCTCTCGTAAACGCTCGCGCCGCGCGTCGTGCGGCCATATCCGTCCCGAGATTCAGCTCGTGAGCAGGCGCACGATCGCGGATACGCCGACCACGACGATCACCGCGCGCAGCGCCTGCGGCGGCAGCCGGCGTCCGTAGCGCGCGCCGAGCTGCGCACCGACGACCGCGGTCGCGGCGATGATCGCGGCCGGCCCCCAGTCGACGTGCGCGGCGAACGCGAAGTACAGGCCGGCGACGCCATTGACGAGGCCGGCGAGCACGTTCTTGAGCGCGTTCGTGCGATGCAGGTCCTGGGTCAGCGCGATACCGAGGATCGCGAGCAGCAGGATGCCCTGCGCGGCGCCGAAGTAGCCGCCGTATACACCCGTGAGGTAGACCGCCAGTGACACGAGCACGGAGCCGCGGCGCTCGAGGTCGATCTCGTGGTTGCTCAACCAGCGCGCCAGGCGTGGCTGCAGCACCGTCAGCACCAGCGCGATCGCGATGAACACCGGCACGATCGCCTTGAACGCCGAGGCCGGCAGCACCAGCAGCAGCACCGCGCCGGTGATGCCGCCGGCGAGCGACATCGCGCCGAGGCGCACCACGCGCGCCCGCTGGCCGGCGAGCTCGCGCCGGTAGCCGATCGCGCCGGATACCGAGCCCGGCACCAGCCCGATCGTGTTCGTGACGTTCGCCGTCACCGGCGCGTAGCCGAACGCCAGCAATACGGGGAAGGTGATCAGCGTGCCGCTACCCACGAGCGTGTTGATCGCGCCCGCCGCCAGGCCCGCGGCGGCGATCGCCACGATTTCGCCGATGCTCATTCCACGTCAGCCCGGAGCGAGCTTGGCTCTAGGGTTGCTGGCATGGACGTCGAGAAGGCTATCCGTACTCGCCGCACCCACAAGGCGTTCTCAGCGCAGCCGCTCGAGACGGGCGTGCTCGCGCAGCTGTTCGAGCTCGCCAGCTGGGCGCCCAACCATCACCTCACGAACCCCTGGCGCTTTCGCGTGCTCGGCGAGCGCACGCGCGCGCGGCTGATGCGCCTGGCCGAGGCCGAGCAGACCGGGTCCGCGGTCAAGCTGCAACGCGCGCCGACGCTCGTCGCCGTCACGGCCGAGCAGAGCGGCGACGCCGGGCAGGACCGCGAGGATCTGCTCGCGACCGCCGTCGCCGCGTATCTGGTGCTGCTCGGAGCGCACGCACGCGGTCTCGCCGGCTACTGGCGCACGGTGCCGCTGCTCGCCGATCCGCGGGGCCGCGAGATCCTCGGGCTGTCCGCGAGCGAGACACCCGTCGGCCTGCTGTACCTCGGCTCCCCCGTCCAAGCGCAGCGCGTACCTGAGCGCGCGCCGCTCGCCGAGGTCGTCACCTATCTCGAGTGAGGGCCGCAGGCGCGCGGCGCGGTAGTTTCCGCGCGTGCCTTCGCCGAAGCCCGACAGCGGCGCGTGAACGCGCTCGCGGAAGTGATCGGGACGCTGCGCCCGCAGCGCGGCGATCGACACGGCCCGCTGATGCCGCTGCTGGTGCTGCTCACTTGCCTCACCGGTGTCGTCGATGCGGTCAGCTACCTGAAGTTCGGTCACGTGTTCGTCGCGAACATGACCGGCAACATCGTGTTCCTCGGGTTCGCGATCGCGGGCGCGGGCGGGCTGTCGGCGATCACCTCGCTGGTCGCGATCGGGTCGTTCCTCGTGGGTGCCGCCCTCAGCGGCTATCTCGGTGCTCGCACCGGCGCTCACCGCGGTCGGCTGCTGCGCGCGGCGTGCATCCTCCAGTTCACGCTGATCCTCGCGGCGACGATCGTCGCGCTGGCGGTCGGCGAGCCGCTCAGCAGCGCTACGCGCTACGCGCTGCTCGTGCCGCTGGCGCTCGCCATGGGCGTCCAGAACGCGGCCGCGCAGCGTCTCGCCGTGCCGGAGCTGACGACGACGGTGTTGACGCGTACGCTCACCGGCCTCGCATCCGAAGCGAGCTTTCTCGGTGGACCCGGGGCGAAGCCCGGGCGCCGCGGGCTCGCCGTCAGCGCGATGCTGCTCGGCGCGATCGCCGGTGCGGCGCTCGTGCTCAAAGTCTCGATCGTCGCGCCGCTGGCGCTCGCCGCCGTGATCGTGCTCGCGGTCGGGATCGCCGCGCACGTGGTCTCGCGCAGACCGGCGCCGTGGCTGGACCCGTGAGGCTCGTCGTGCGCCACCGAAACGGCCGCGATTGACAGCCGCAGTGCAGGACGGCGCCAACGCATGCGTTACCGTTTCCCCATGAAACGGGGGCCGATTGCAGCGCTGTTGGTTCTCGCCGCGGCGATCGCCGCGGTCGTCGTGCTTGGGTCGCGCGAACACGGCATGGGCAACCTGCTGTCCTCGCGTGCAGCCGTCGCCGACGCCGCCACCACGCCACCGCTGCCGCCGACGCAGCTTGCTGCGCTGCCAGCACGCGTGCTCGCCAGCGGCACGGCCCCGCTCGCGGTGGCGTTGTCGGCGCCGGTCTCGCCGAGCTCGCCGCCGCCGACGCTCGACCCCAAGATCGCGGGCACGTGGAGCATCGTCGGCGACGCCGACGTCTTCACGCCCGCCTCGACGCTGCAGCCTTGCTCGCGTTACGCGTTGACGGTCTGGGCGCGCACGAGCTCGACGGGCCACGCCCCGCTCGGACGCAAACAGACGATCGGACTGCGCGTCGCGTGTCCCCCACTCGCCGGCATGCAGCAGGCGCTCGCGCGTCTCGGCTACCTCCCCGCGAAGCTTCACCCGCGCTACATCGTGCACCTCCCAGCCGGCGCCGAGACGCGCCGGGAAGCCGCAGAACACGCATTCAAGCCGCCGCGCGGCGCGCTCGACGTTGACCTGGACGACGCACCGCCAGTGCAGATGGGACAGCTCGACGAGACCACCCGCGGCGCGATCGAGGTCTACCAGGCCGACCGCGGCCTCGAAGTGACAGGTGAACCCAACAGCGCCACATGGGCGTCACTGCTCTACGACGAGACTCACGACCGCCGTGACCGCCAGCCGTACACGTGGGTGACGGTGAGCGAGTCGCTGCCCGAGACCCTGGACCTGCATCGCGGCCATCGCGTCGTCTTCAGCACGCCGGTCAACACCGGCGTCCCCGGCGCGGAAACAGAACAGGGGATCTTCCCGATCTACGCGCGCTACGTATCGACGACGATGAGCGGCACCGACGTCGACGGCACCAAATACGTCGTCCCGGACGTGCCCTGGGTCAACTACTTCAACGGCGGTGACGCCGTCCACGGCTACCCGCGCGAATCCTACGGTTTCCCCCAATCAAACGGCTGCGTCGAGCTGCCGATCGAAGCGGCGCACACGGTGTTCGGAATGCTCGCGGTCGGCGACATCGTCATCGTCCGCTGAGTCGGTCCTCACTTCACGGTCAGCGTGCCTTCCATGCCGGCCTGCCGGTGTCCTGGCACTGAGCAGAAGAACTTGTAGGTGCCGGCCGGGAGCTGCAGGGTCAGCGTCTTGCTGCCGCCCTGGAACGTCGGCGTCGCTCCCAGGATCTTGCCGCCGGCGGCTTCGATCGTGACGTTGTGGGCGAGCGGCGCCTGATTGGTGAAGTCGATCGTGACTGTGCCCGCGTTCGCGCTCAACGACTTGGTGTTGAACGCGAGCTGGCCTTCCTTGTTCGCTTCGAGCGAGATCGTGCTGGCCGAGCTCGCCGAAGACGATGCCGTCGTCGTTGCCGCCGGTGCGCTGGTCGTCGTCGCAGCCGTGCTCGGCGTGGAAGAGGCGGTCGTGCTCGAGGAGCTGCCACAACCGGCCAGCGACAGCAGTCCTACGGCCACCGCCACAGCCGACAGGATGGGCAGTGGACGACGGTGCTTCGCTCGGCGTTGCGCTTGTGTAACCACGGGAAGGCTCCTCCTCGATCGGGATGGTCGGCTGAAAGGACTCCGCGCTCTGTGGATCCTTCCCGTGACGCGGTGCAGTTGCTCTAACCCGCGGGAACCTCCTGCTCGACGGTGCTCGGGCTCGAGTTCGGCGAGGCAGACGCGGCGGGCGACTCGACCGGCGCGGGCGTCGCTGCGGCCGCGGCGAAATGCGCGCCGACGCTACCGGCGGCGCCGGCGAGCAGCGCCGCGAGCGCCCAGCCAGGGCCGCTGCGTTCGCGGCCCAGCGCGGCGTCCAGCGATGGCCTGCCGGGCCCGACCTCGACGAGTGTCAGCACCGAAGCGATCAGGACGACGTTGTACTCATAGCCGCCGTTGGTCGCCCACGGCCCGTTCTTGGCGTGGACCCTGTGGATCGCGGTCAGCATCGTGCCCGTCAGCGCCGCGCCCGCCAGCGGCGTCGCGAGGCCGAGCGCGAGCAGCGCACCGCCGCCCGCCTCGGCTGCGCCGGCCGCGATCGCGTTGCGCTTGCCGGGGCGCAGCCCCATCTGCTCGAACGCCCCGGCGGTCGCCTCCAGGCCGTGGCCGCCGAACCAGCCGAGCAGCTTCTGGGTCCCGTGGCCGATGAAGAAGCCCCCCACCGAGAGTCGTAGCAGCAGCCGTCCGATCTTCATCTCACACGTCCTTTCCTGGTTTGCATGTGGTTATACCGCTCGTGTCGCGGCGTGCCCCTCCCGGCTACGGCACCGCCGGCACGACGATCAGTGGGCCGTCGGTGCGCGGTAGCGAGGCTGTGTCGAACGCCGACTCCGATAGCTGCTCGACGTGCTCGAAGCGGTCGAGGAAGTCGTCGGCGGGCTCGAGGAAGTTGATGCGCGACGTGCGGTAATGCATCGGCACCACCCAGCGCGGCGACAGCCGCTCGACGATCAACGCCGCCTGTGCCGCGCCGATCGTCGGTCCGCCGCCTACAGGGAGGATCAGCAGGTCGATCTCGCCGACCGCCGAGGCCTGTTCGTCGCGGAGCTCGCGCTGTCCGAAGTCGCCGAAGTGGCAGACGCGCAGGCCGTCGAGCGCGAACACGAAGATCGTGTTGGGCCCGCGCGCAGTCCCCGCCTGCTCGTCGTGCTCGGAGGCGATCGCTGTGATCTCGCCGATCGGCGACTCGAACGTGCCCGCCGTCGAGCGCACGATCGTGGGGCTCCCCGCGATCGCCTCGACGCCGTTGTGGTCGGCGTGCTCGTGCGTCACCAGCAGCAAGTCCGCCGCGACGTCGACGATCGGGGGGTAGTCGAACTGCATGCCGTGCTCCGCCGCCATCGCTGACATGTCCGCGAACGGGTCGATCGCGACCGGCTGCTCGCCGGCGCTCAGGTGAAACGCAGACTGCCCGTACCACTCAACGCGCATGTTGCTCCTCTGCAGTAGTAGGTCGTGCGAGCACGCCCGCACGCTGGTCAAAGATCTCGGGGCCGGTTCTCGCTGCGCTCGCCTTCAGGCCGTCGGCGCCAGCGCCCTCAGTGTCGGCGGGCTGCTCGACATGGTGGTAGGTGCCGCCGCGCATCAGCGACGCTGCAGCCGCGATCAGGCAGGCGATGATCGCGAACAGGAACGCCTCGTGCAGCCCCGAGCGAAACGGTCCTGAGATCAGATGCGGGAAGAAGGAGCGTCCGGTGAGCGTCGCGCGGCTCGCCGCCGAGACCGTCGCGAGCACATGCGGGCCGAGCAGGTGTTCAATCGGGTTGTAGCCGAGGAACGCGGCGAACAGCACCGACACGGGCGGCGTGTGCGCGGCGCCGTTGGCCGTCGCCGCAGAGACGCCGTGCGCCTCGAGCCCGGATGCCAGCGTGTGCGGC
Source organism: uncultured Solirubrobacteraceae bacterium (assembly GCA_963838405.1). Lineage (GTDB taxonomy): Bacteria > Actinomycetota > Thermoleophilia > Solirubrobacterales > Solirubrobacteraceae > Palsa-744. Next base: position 25,747 of record CAWIRA010000006.1, read on the forward strand.
AGGTCCGAAGCGAGGCCGAGGATCATCAGCGTGAAGAAGACGCCGATCGAGAGCACCTGCGCGGAGTTCTGGAAGGTCTGGTTCATGCCGCCGCCTGCCCCCCGGTCCTGCGGCGGCAGGCTGTTCATCACCGCCGCGCGGTTCGGCGAGGCGAACATCCCCATCGACAGGCCGACCAGCAACAGCACCAGCGCGAACAGCGGGAACGGGAAGTCGATCGGCAGCAGCATCAGCAGGAAGAAGCTCAGCGCGGTGCCGAGCATCCCGCCCGTGGCGAACCAGCGCGCACCGAAGCGGTCCGACAGAAAGCCGGACGTCGGTCCGGCGATCAGCATGCCGACCGTCAGCGGCAGCATGTAGATGCCCGCCCACAGCGGCGTCTCGGTGAAGTTGTAGCCGTGCTGGGGCAGCCAGATGCCTTGCAGCCAGATGATCAGCATGAACATCAGCCCGCCGCGCGCGATCGCTGAGAGGAACGTCGACAGCGACCCGAACGTGAAGGCGCGGATACGGAATAGCGGCAGCCGGAACATCGGCTCGGCCACGTGGCGCTCGATCATCGCGAACGCGACCAGGAACGCCACGCCGGCGCCGAGTAGGCCGAGCACCCTCGGGCTGCCCCAGCCCGTCGCATCGGCGCCGTACGGGCGGATGCCATACGTGACCGACACCATGATCAGGATCAAGCCGACCGCGAAGGTGACGTTGCCCCACCAGTCGACGCGTGCCCGTTTGGGCGTGCTGCGCTCCTCGAGCTTCAGATACGCCCACACGGTCCCGAACAGCCCCACCGGCACCGAGATCAGGAACACGAGGCGCCAGTCGATCGGCGCCAGTAGGCCGCCGAGCACCAGGCCGACGAACACGCCGCTGACGCCGACGATGTTGTTGATCCCGAGCGCCATGCCGCGCTGGTTGGCGGGAAACGCGTCGGTGATGATCGCGGCGGCGTTCGCGAGCAGGAAGGCGGCGCCGACCCCCTGCACGATCCGAAAGCCGATCAGGTAGGTGGCCCCGGCGCGCCCGTTCATCCAATCCACGGTCAGCACCAGCGAGGCGAGCGTGTAGATGACGAAGCCCGCGTTGTACATCTTCACGCGCCCGTACATGTCGCCGAGGCGCCCCAGGCTGACGATCAGAACGCTTGTCACGACCAGGAAGCCGAGGATCATCCACAGCAGGTAGAAGCTGTTCGCCGGCACCAGCGGGTCGAGGTGGATCCCCCTGAAGATGTCCGGCATCGCGATCAGCGTGATCGAGCCGTCGAGCGTCGCCAACAGCACTCCCAGGGTCACGTTGGACAGCGCGATCCACTTGTAGCGGTCGGAGCTGGCTGCGCTCGAGCCGCCGCTGTTTCCGTTGCTGGTCGTGGGGGTAGCCGTGTAGCTCGCCATCGACCTAAATTATACAGGGAAACTGAGCAGTTTCCCTGCCTTTTAGGAGATATAGTCTGCGGGCCGTGGCTGAGGCCGTCGACACCACTCGCCTTGCCAGCGAGCTGCGCATCGTCCTCGGACAGTTGCTGCGGCGCCTGCGCGTCGAGCACCGTTTCTCGCTGTCTCAGGGCGCTGTGCTGGGGCGCCTGGACCGGGAAGGCACCAGGTCGATCGGCGATCTTGCGCTCGCCGAACGCGTGCGCCCGCAGTCGATGACGCAGACGATCGCAGACCTCGAGTCCGACGGCCTGATCGCGCGTCGCGCCGACCCCGCTGATGGACGGCGGATCCTGGTCGAGCTGACCGAGCAGGGTCGTACGACGCTCGCGGCGGACCGCCTCCAGCGCGAGGGCTGGCTCGCGCTGGCGATCGCCGAGGACCTCTCCGCACAGGAGCAGCGCGTGCTCTCGCAAGCGGTGTTGCTGCTGCGGCGCCTGGCCGAGAAATGAGGCCAGGCGCCTGCTCGTAAGCCGGCGCCGCCGGTCCGTGGCGACGCCGCGCCGCCGTAGCTGTCAGTACGTGTAGCCGGGCGTGGTGGTTGTCGGTGTGGTCGAAGTCGGGGTGCTCGTGGTCGGGGTGCTCGTTGTCGGCGTGCTCGCGGCAGGTGCGCTGGCGCCCATCGGCGCGGCGGAGCTCGGGGCGCCGGAGACGCCCAGCACGTGCCAGATGCCGCCGAAGCCTTTGAAGTTCTGACCGTTGACTTCGCCGCTTGCGTGATCCTCGGCGAAGCGATAGAGCGGCAGCCCGTTCAGCGTGACCTGCAGCATGCCGTTCGCGCGCTTCAGAATCGCGAGCTTGCCGTGCACGCCGGCTCCGCGCACGAGCTTCGTCCCGCGCGAGGGCACCGTCAACGGCGGCCAAAATTTGAGGCATTCGCTGCTCGTGCAGAGCAGGTGCCTGGAGGTCTCCGGGGTGAGGACGTACAGCGTTCTGCCCTTTGCGTTGACGAGCACCCGCTGGCCCAGCGTCGCGCTGGAGGCGGAGCCGACCGTCGCCGGGCTCGATGCAAGCGCCATCGCCGCGAACACCGCGCCGAGCGCCAGTGCGACCGTGGTGAGCCCGATCTCGATCATCGTTCTGCGCCGCCGCGGGCGGCGCGGCGCGAGTTGCTGTTGCCCTGAATCAGTCACTGGTGTCCCTTTCGCCGAGTGGTGTCAACCACATAGATCCCAGCGGCGCCACATCCTTCCGCGCCGGCGCATGTCGCACGGCGCTCTACGCCTCGCCGGGCTCGGTGTGGACGATCACCTCGGCGATGCCCGCGACTCGCTGGCGCAGCTCGTCCTCGAGCTCGCTGGCGAGGCGGTGTGCGTCGGTCAGCGACGCCGCCGCGCCGACGCGCAGCGTCAGGAACAGCACGTCGCCGGCGTCCGTCGCGATCAGCCTGAGTCGCTCGGGATCGGCACCGGTCCGTTCACGCACGAGCTGCTCGACCGCGCGTACGGTGCGCTGCCCGCCGCCGTCGTCTCCCGGGCGCGCGAGCAGTGGTCGCTCGAGCGGCTCGAGGTGGGTCTGCACATCGCTGACGCCCGGCCGCGCGCGGATCGCGCGCTCGACGCGCTCGGCGATCTCGTGCGCCGCCCGCAGATCCAGCTCGGCTGGGAACTTGAGGTGCAGCGACACGCTCGCCGAGCCGTCCTGCTCGAAGATCGTGATGTCGTGCGCCTCCTTGACCAGCGGCTCCGCGAGCGCGATCGAGAGCACGCGGTCGCGTAGGTCGAGGCCCTGGCGACGCGGCTCGACGTGCACGACCACGTCGCTGCCCGGCAGCGCAGCCTCGAGCGCGTTCTCGACCAGGTCGGCAGCGTGATGTCCCTCGACCACGGCCTGGCCCGGCGGCACGCTGACGACGACGTCGGCGAAGTAGCGCCCGGCGGACTCGCGCAGGCGCAGGCGGTCGAGCTCGACGTCGGCCCCCAGCCCTGCGATTGCGCGCTCGGCGAGTGCTCGTGCCTCGATCGGCGCACGGTCCATCAACACGTTCGCGTTCGGTGCGATCAGGCGCACCGCGGTGACGAAGATGATCACCGCGACGAGCAGCGCCGCCACCGAATCGCCGTCGTGGAATCCCGCCTGCGTGGCGAGCAGGCCCGCGAGCACCAGCAGCGAGCCGGCGATGTCGGCGGCGAAATGCGCCGCGTTCGAACGCAGCGTGGGGCTGTTTTCGCGGCCGGCGGCCACCAGCGTGACGGCCATGCGCGCGGCTTCGAGGATCAGCGCGGCGCCGATCGCCGTGAGCTCATACCAGTGCACGGTCGTTTCGCCGGCGCTGCCGGTGAGGCGGGTGATCGCCTCGACGCTCACGAGCACGCCGCCGGCCAGCAGCAGGGCTGCCTCCCCTAGCGCGCCTAGATTCTCGGCGCGGCGGTGACCGTAGGGGTGCTCGAGGTCGGCAGGCCGGCCGCCGAGTTTGACCGCGAAGAACGTCAGCACGGCGGCGATCACGTCGCCGCTTGACTCGATGCCGCTCGAGATCAGCCCGAGACTGCCGCTGGCGAGGCCGACGCCGAGCTTGAGCGCGACCAGCAGCGTCGCGGCGGCTATGGACACGAGCGTGCTCGCCCGTCGCGTCAGCCGGCGCGTCTCCCCCGTCTGCAACATGGGCTAGAGACTACGGTCCGTCAGCGTCGTATCGTGGGCGAATGACCCACGAGCACGGCACGCACGCGCACGGCGCCCACGGCCTGCACACGCACGCCCACGGCGCAGGTGGCGACCGGGGCCGCTTGAAGGTCGCGCTGACGCTGATCCTGCTGTTCATGGCGGCCGAGGTGGCCGCCGGCATCGTCGCGCACTCGCTGGCGCTGCTGTCCGACGCCGGACACATGCTCACCGACGCCGCCGCGATCGCCTTCTCGCTGGTCGCGATTGGCCTCGCCGCGCGTCCGCCGGGCGGGTCGCTGACGTTCGGCCTGCGCCGCGTCGAGATCCTGTCGGCGCTCGCGAGCGGCGTGACGCTGCTAATCCTGGCGGCGCTGATCACCTACGGCGCGGTGCGACGGCTGGTGGCGCCGTCGGAGGTCCACGGCGGCCTGGTGCTGGCCGTGGCGCTCGTCGGCATCGTCGTCAATCTCGCGGCGGTGTGGACGCTGTCGGGCGCGAACCGCGCCAGCCTCAACGTCGAGGGCAGCTTCCAGCACCTGCTCACCGACCTGTACGGGTTCATCGGCACGGCGATCGCCGCCGTCGTGATCATCGTCAGCGGCTTCGATCGCGCGGACGCGATCGTGTCGCTGCTGATCGCGGGGCTGATGGCGCGCTCGGGGTTCTCGCTCGTACGCGAGTCGGGGCGCGTCTTCCTGGAGGCGGCACCGCGCGGGCTGGATCCCGAGGAGATCGGCCGCGCGCTCGTCGCCCAGGAGGGGGTCGTCGAGGTCCACGACCTGCACGTGTGGGAGGTCACGAGCGGCTTTCCGGCCCTCTCGGCGCACGTTCTGGTTGGCGCCGACTGCGACTGCCACGCGGCGCGCCGGCGCATCGAGGCGATGCTGCGGGAGCGTTTCGCGATCGATCACACGACGCTGCAGGTCGATCACACCGGCAGCGAGCACTCCGAGATCGTGCAGCTCGAGCTCGCGCCACGCGCGAGCGCGTCGCCACCGGGCTGAGCGCGCCGGGCTGAGCCCGCTAGCGGACCTGGCCGCTCGGGCGGATCAGCACCTCGTTGACGCTGACGTTCTGCGGCTGGCCGATCGCGTACAGGATCGCGTTGGCGATGTCCTCGGCGTCCATTGGCGTCACCCCGCCGAAGCTCTGGGCGAGCCCCTCGATCACCTCTGGCCGGTTGTGGCCGACGAGCTCGGTGGCGACGGCGCCGGGCTCGACCAGCGTCACGCGGACGCCCAGCGGCACGGCCTCCTGGCGCAGCGACTCCGAGAACGCGCCGACGCCGAACTTCGTCAGGTTGTAGACGCCGGCGCCGGCCCGCGCGACGCGTCCGGCGACCGAGCTGACGTTGACGATGTGCCCCGAGCCCTGAGTGCGCATCAGCGGCAGCGCCGCGTGCGTGCAGTAGAGGACGCCGAAGATGTTCGCGTCGACCATCTGGCGCCATTCGTCGGTGGGTGCGTTCTCGATCGGGCCGAGCAGCATCACGCCGGCGTTGTTGACCAGCACGTCGAGCCGTCCCAGCTCTGCGTGCGCCAGCTCGATGAACGCCCGCGCCTGCTGCTCATCGCCGACATCTGTCGGCACCGCGATCGCGCGGCCGCCATTCTCGATGATCTGCCGCGCGAGCTGCTCGATGCGATCTGTGCGCCGGGCGCCAAGCGCGACCGCGGCGCCGGCACGCGCGCACGCCAGCGCCGTCGCCTCGCCGATTCCCGAGGACGCGCCGGTGATTGCGACGACCCGCGAGGAGAGATCGACGTCCATTCGCCGAGCTTAGCCGCCGAAGCTCAGCGATCCAAGGCCTCCGGCCGATCGCCAGGGGCACCTCGACGAGCGCTCCGTTTGGCCTATTTCTGGGTTTTAGCAGGCGTTATGGCGGGCAGGCTACAAATGATCTGCCGGGAAGGTAACCGCGTATATGGCGTCGAACGAGCTAGCAGCACGAGCTTTCACCGAGAATGGTTGACAACGCAACTATCGCGGCGTATAATTCCGACTCCAAGCATCGGATTAGAAAGACGCCTATGTCAGACACAGCAAATTCCACCCTCACACTAGAGCAAGACCGCGAGGATCTCGGCGAGGAGACCGAGACGGTCGCCGCTGCTCCCGAGCGGCTCGACAGCCCGATCGAGCGGCTGGACGTGAGCACTCCGGACACGTTCATCCCCGAGGCTGTCGACCAGCTGTTGGCGCACTCGCGCCGCTACCCCCTACTCACCCCAGCTGAAGAGATCGACCTCGCCAAGCGGATCGAGCGCGGTGACCTGCACGCCAAGGAACTGCTCGTCAACTCCAACCTGCGGCTCGTCGCCTCCAACGCGCGGCGCTACCAGAACCAGGGCCTGCCTCTGGGCGATCTCGTCCAGGAGGGCATGCTCGGCCTGATCCGCGCGAGCGAGAAGTTCGACTGGCGCAAGGGCTTCCGCTTCTCGACCTACGCGACACTGTGGATTCGTCAAGCGATCCAGCGTGGCCTGGAGAACTCCGGCCGCACGATTCGCCTGCCCGTCCACGTCGCGCAGCGCTCCCGCAAGGTCGGGCGCGTCGAGCGTGAGCTGTCGGTGCGGCTCGGCCGCGAGCCGACGCTCGAGGAGCTCTCGCAGGAGACCGGGCTGCCGATCGATCAGGTCGAAGAGGTGCGCCACCAGCGTGCGGCGCTTGTCAGCCTCGACCAGCAGATCGGCGAGGACGGCGACACCGCGCTCGGCGACCTGCTCCCCTCCGACGCCGAGGTGCCGGAGCAGACGGCATGGGAGCACGAGCGCGAGCGGATCGTCCACGAGGCGATCTCGCAGCTGCCCGAAACCGAGCGCAGGGTCCTGACGCTGCGCTTCGGGACCGACCGTGAGGAGCCACAGACGCTGACCGCGATCGGCAAGCGCCTCGGCTTCTCCGCGGAGCGCGCCTCGCAGCTCGAGCAGCGCGCGCTGAAGAAGCTCGCCGAGTCGCCGGAGCTGGCGGCGCTGCGCGAGGCCGCGTAGAGCCACCGGCACGTTTCCGGCGTCCCGCCGGCACTGGGCGGTCGGATGAGGCTGTGATGGCCGCCCAGCAATCCGCCTTGGCCAACCTTGGTCAAGCTGCTACTCTCGACGGCATGAGGGTCAACGTCGGCGAGGCCAAGACAAATCTCTCGCGGCTGCTGGCACGCGTCGAGGCTGGTGAAGAGATAGAGATCGCTCGCAACAGCGTGCCCGTGGCGAGGCTGGTGAAGATCGAGCCAGAGATGAGACCTGGCGAGAAGTTCCTGGCTGGTGCCGGCGCGATGGCGGGGCAGATCTGGATCTCCGACGACTTCGAGTTCAGCGAGGATGAGCTAAACGAGATGGACGAAGACGACGAGCTCTTGTGAGGCTCCTGCTCGACACGCAAATCCTCCTGTGGCGCCAGCAGGGAGACATCGATCGCTTCATACACGCAACGGAGCCAATCCGCACGGCGGAGGAGCTGCTGGTGAGCGTCGTCTCGTTCGTGGAGATCGGCATCAAGACCGCCACGGGAAAGCTGCGGATGCCAGCCGGCCTGCACGAGGCCGTGCTGGAGAGCGGCGCCCGCATCCTCGGCCTCTCCCCCGTGCACGGGCTCGCGATCGCCGAGCTGCCGCTTCATCACCGCGACCCCTTCGACCGGCTGCTGATCTCGCAGGCGCGAAGCGAGGGACTCACGATCGTCACCGCCGACCCGCACTTCGCCCGCTACGACGTGCCCGTCGTGCCCGCCGGCTGAATCGCCTCGGGCAGTCCCGCGCGGGCGTCTCCAGGGGGGCGCGGCAGTCGCGTTGGAAGGACGGTAGGAATGGCGGCCTGGGTTGGACTGCGACGAGGCGGTCTTGGTCGGGTCAGACGTTCTCGAAGATGAGGCTCAGGAACTGTCGCTTGGCGGTGGGGCTGGTTTCCTTCTGCCAGAAGATCGTGAAGTCTTCGAGCAGCGCGGGCGTGAGGGCGGATAGCTCGGCGCGGATCGCCACGGTGCGGACGATGTACTCGGCGGGGCGTAGATCCACGAGCTCGTAGAGGTCGCGCATCCGCCGCAGGCTCCTCGAGCGCGCCGGCGGTAAGCGGCGCACCTAATCTATGACAATAGTCAGAGATACACCTTCTGTCCACTAGCGCGGCAAGTTAGATTATACAGAACTATCTATCCTTCGTGCAAGATAGACGGAGTACCGCGATCGCAGCGTGTGCCCCCCGGCAACGACCATCGGGGGATGATCTTAGCTGTGGTGTTCGACGGGTTGCCGCTTGGACGGCCGAGGTCGTCACACATCGGCTACGCGACCTTGGGTTGCGAGGAAAAGCCATGAAGATCCACGCGGCGTCGCGGCTTCAACACCACCAGCTGCCGCGGCTGCGAAAACCGATCAGCCAAGAGGTCGGGCTGGTTCGCAGGTCGTCGGCTCATCGGGGCGTTCCGCGAGGTCTATGCGGACACCAACCGCGCAAGTCTTCCTATAATCGATAATCTGGAGGTAGTATGAAGAAGCTCGTGACGGCCTTGGCGCTAGTTCTCACGGGACTGGCGACTTGGACTACTGCGGCGCAAGCCGAAACGGTACTGACGAAGGCTGAGCTGACGGTGGCGCTGCAGCAAGCCGAAGCAGCCGGAACCATCGAAAGCGTCGAAGTAGCTGCCGCGAGCCAGGAGGCAGTGGAAGCGGCATTCGCTCCCGGGGAACGTGAACTAAATGCTTCAGTCGGGGTGCCCGATCGGGCGTACGCGTCTCTCGCCTTGGTGGTTATGCGCGGACACTTTGAAGATGTAACCGCAAAAGTGCCGCATGGAGCACCATTCCCCACTGGCAGTGTGATGACCTTCGTCGTCAACCGAGGGACAGGGCGTATCGCTGCACTGTCGGTGCAAGACTCCGCGCCAGCCATCCCCTCTGGAGCGACGATTGAACGGCCCAGCGTGACGGCCTCGATGAAAGCGCGATCCGCTTCGCTGAGGCGATGGGCCGCACGGACACGTGCGCAGGCCACCGGGGAGCGCACGGGTCGCCGGGAGCGGGCACATACGGCTACCTGGGGAAACAACTGTAAAGCCGAACCCAGCTACGATCACTGCTACGTCGTGGCTGAATGGGATATGAAAGGTGTCGAAGAGGTTTACGGTGGCGACACCGAACAGCGCACATCCTACATCGACGTGCCCGGCTGGGAAAGCGGCTACTTTGTCGATAACGAGTTGTGGGCGTGGAATCACGCAAAGGGTCCGGGCACCTGGACCGAGATCGGGCAGCAGGCCGGAGAAGGCAAAGGCTGCTGCAATACTTGGTGGTTCTACGCATTTGACAATCCGGTCGAAAAATACAAGGAGTTTGTGGACGCGCCATATGTCTGGGAAGTTCCGGAGGAAGTCGGTAACCATTACGTAGTAAGGTGGGCTGGTGGTGACATCTGGTGCTGGTATTACGGTGGGACGCTCACAAATCCAGAAACCTTTGAACTCAAGGCATGCGCAAACTATTTCTACGGAGCGGCGACCCAACTGGAAGCCGGCGGGGAGATCGCTACGGAAAGCAAGCCATCGTTCGCCTCGGCGTCTAATAACGCCGCAGAGTGGACAAACGGCACGGGGTGGCATACCTGGAACTTCGCGTCGGTGGTAGTCACGACATCCGGGCTTTGCTGGTCACCCCTCAACGGTGCGGCAGGCAACATGTACTACGATACCTGTAGTGGGGATATGGAAACGTGAAAACGCTACTACTCATAGTCACAGTGCTCTCAGGTGGTGGTCCCCCTGCGGTTGCGCGCCACCCTATGAGGTTGGGGGACGCGACGGTCACCGTAACCCGTGGGGCACCGGCGCAGATGGTCGCTGAGTCTGCGAATGGTCAGCTCAGCGTCCGGTTGCGACCTGGGCTATACACCGTTGTAGCTGCGTTGAATGACGAACCGCTTAGACCACCGAACTTCTGCGAAGCGACAGCGATCAACGTCCCTCGGCGGCACCGGCCACGAACCAGACGACTGACGCTCTACTGCTCCATCAAATAGCCTCTCCACGGAGGCCGGCCCGCGCGCCGGCCTCCGCCGCCGATCCCCTACGCGCCCGCGACGAACGCTGCGATGTCAGGCGTGCCGCGGCCGGTGACACAGTCCCAGCCGGGGGTGCACGGGTACAGCCCGTTGTCGCCGAGCGTGATGTCGTTGAAGGCGCTCGCGGGCTCGGCTTCGTAGATCACCGGCCCGGCGAAGCCCAGCGTGCCTGCGTGTGCCGCCTGCGCGCGCCCAGATGCCCTGCCACGAGGGGGCGTCGGCGCTCGTGCCGCCGATCACTTCCTGCTTGCCGTCGATGATCACCTCGAAGCCGCTCTCGGGGTCCGCGTCGAGGCTCACGTCCGGCACGCCGCGCTTGACGCCGGCGAAGCTGCCGCCGGCGTTCTGCTGCCACGCGGGCGTGGACTCGAGCAGGCTCGTGCCGCCGCCGCCGGCGTACCAGCCGATTTCGTCCCCCTTGCCGAGCACGCTCGTGCCGCCGGCGCCGATCGCGTACGGGCTCGAGGCGGGGTAGTTGACGCCGGGCAGGCCCAGCGGCAGGCCGTTCTCGGCGACGAGCGAAGGGCACTGCGACCCGGTGTCGCCGCTGGCTGTGAACAGCGTCTGACCTTGTGCCGCGGCCTCCGCGAGCACCGTGTCGAGCGATTCCCGGAAGCCGGCGGCGTCCGCGAGCAGCTCGCACTCGCCGGCCGAGAAGCTCGCCTGCGAGGTGCTGTCGTCGGTGACCCAGCGGTCGATCGTTTCGAGGATCGACGCGTCTTCGAGCGAGGAGCCGTCGTACACGTGGACCTGCGAGACGCCGGGCGCGAAGCCGGTCGAGTACTGGCCGGTCTGTGACGCCGGGGCGTCATACAGCGACCACAGCGTCTGCGGACCGTAGCTCGTCGGGTATTCCAAGCCCGGCAGTTCCGTCGCCGACGGATGTGCGATGTAGCCGTGCGTGCGCTCGAGGTCGGAGAGGCCGACGATCGCGCTCACGTCGCCCGCGAGCGACGCCGGCAGCTGCGCGGTGCCGGCGCTCGACACGTACGTGGAGCCGTTCGCGGCGCGGAAGCGCTCGAACGTCACGCCGAGAGCCGTGCCGAGCGCGCTCGTCGAGCCCGTGAGGCGCACCAGGAGGTTGTCGGGCGAGACGCTGGTGACCGTCAGGCCGTGAGACTGCGCCCACGACTCGACGGCGCTCACGCTCGCGGCGCTCGGGCCGAAGCGCTTGGCGAACTCGTGCGCGGCGAGCGGCTGGTGGCCGGCTTCGGAGTCCAGCACGCGCAACCCCGCGGGATCGCTCGGCGTCAGCGCGAGCACCACCGAGCGCTGCTGCGTGACCGTGCCGAGGCCGGCGGAGCCTTCGGTGAGCAGCGAGCCAGCCCCCGCGGGTGCGAACGCAGCCGCGGATTGGACGAGCAGCGCACTCGCCGCCGCGGCGGCGGCGGCGAGCATGATCGAGAGCTTCACGGATCGGGGTCATGTTCCTCCTTTGCGCGCTCTACCCGCCGCGAGGAGTCCAAAACGCCCAACATCCGGGCGCGGACACGAGTTCGAGGCCGCTTTCGCTAGGCTGCGCCGGTGGCAGGCCGGGCGCAGGCCGGGCTGACCAGAGCCAACTCGGGAGGTCTGGCAACGTGTCCAAGTCGCTGTGGGAGCGCACCGTCGCATGGACGATCGCGCTGGGCGAACGGATCCTCGCGCCGGTCGAGCGCTTCATCGCCAAGCGCTCGCTGGTCGGCGACGCGACGTTCTTCCCGCTCGAGCGCTTCCCCTGGATCAGTCACATCGAGGAAAACTGGACGGTGATCCGCGACGAGGCCGAGCGGCTGCTCGAGGATCAGGCGGAGCTCGCGAGCTTCCAGGAGATCTCGAAGGATCAGATCGAGATCACCGACGATGACCGCTGGAAGACGTTCTTCATCTACGGCTACGGCTTCGAGGCCAAGCTCGGGGTGCAGATGTGCCCGCAGACGGCCGCCCTGATGCGCGAGATCCCCGGCATGACGACCGCGATGATCTCGATCCTCGCGCCCCGTAAGCACATCTTGGATCACCGCGGTCCGTACAAGGGCGTGCTGCGCTACCACCTCGGCCTGATCGTGCCCGAGGACGCCGAGGCCTGTCGCATCCGCGTCGGCGAGGACATCCGCCACTGGCAGGAGGGCCAGAGCATGGTCTTCGACGACACCTTCAACCACGAGGTCTGGAACGACACCGACGAGACGCGTGTCGTGCTGTTCGTCGATGTCCTGCGCCCGTTGCCGTTTCCCGAGTCGCTGATCAACAGGGCGATCATCAAGGCGATCGGCTTTTCGCCGTTCGTGCTCGACGCCAAACGTAACCAGGAGGCATGGGAACGGCGCTACCTGAAGCGGCGCGCGGCCGGACACCACGTCGAGGCGGCTGGCTAGCCCCGGCTGGTAGGGTCCGCGACCAACACTGCCGGGTTTGGCTTCGAGGCTCGTTCCGGGCGCTGCCGGGAGGTCACACTCAAGGAGGGGGTTGGATATGCGTGTTCCATTTACACGGATGTACGCGGTGACGGCGATGGCGCTGTTGATCGTGGCGGTCGGCTCGCTGCTGACGGCTGCGGGCGCATCCGCGCGGTCGCTGCACGAGACGCTGACGCCGACGCCGACGGTGTACGTCAACGGGTCCGTGCTCTCGGGCTACGGCGATCAGCCCTGCGCGATGGCGCATTTCACGACGATCGATGAAGCCGTCGCGGCCGCGAGACCGGGAACCCACATCGTCGTCTGCCCCGGCACCTACAACGAAGGCGTCCTGATCGACAAGTCGCTGACGCTGACCGGCCTGCATGCCGTGATCGACGCGAGCTCATCGCCCACCGGCAACGGCGTGCAGATCGTCGGCCCCGGAGGCTCGGGCTCCACTGTCGCGGGCTTCAGGATCGAACAGGCCAAGTTCGAGGGGATCCTCGTCGGCACCGCGCCGATCGCACCCAGCACGATCGGCGGAACGCCCGCCGCCACCGGCGGCGTGCCGGTCAGCCACGTGACGATCGCGGGCAACAGCCTGGAAGACAACGGCACGGGTTTCGGCAGCGAAGCCGGACAGTGCTTCTCAACGCCGGAAGCACCGGGCGACTGCGGCGAGACGATCCACCTCGTGTCGGTGACCGACTCCGTGGTCGAGGCGAACAACGTCGCCAACAACGTCGGCGGGATCCTGCTCACCGACGAGTTCGGCCCCACCTCGCACAACATCATTCGCTTCAACCGTTCCACCGGCAACTCCGATGACTGCGGGATCACCCTCGCCGGGCACAGTTCTGCGGCGGTGAACCCGGTGACGGGCCTGCCGACGGGGCTGGCGGGTGTGTTCGACAACCTCGTCACACACAACTTCAGCAACGGCAACGGTGTCGCCGGGCAGGGTGCGGGCATCCTGCTGGGCGGCGGCGCGCCGTTCGCGGGCGTCTACAGCAACGTCATCCGCGGCAACTGGGCGGCCGGCAACGGGCTCCCAGGGGTCACCATCCACCAGCACCTCGCCGGCGACCTCAACGGCAACGTCATCGAAAACAACGTGCTCACCGGCAACAACCTCGATGGGGACTTCGATTTCGCCATCCCCGATAAGGAAACGACCGGGATCTTCGTCGCGTCGGGCCCGCCGCCCGGGGCATCGCTGCCGCCCGAACTGCTGCCGGGTGCGATCAAAGGCACGATCATCCACGGCAACCAGGTCTACGCCTCGCGGATCGGGATCTGGACCCTCGGAACCGAAAAAGCCAGCACCCACATCACGGGCAACTTCTTCGGCCCGGCCGTAGTGACGCCGATCAGCGAAAACTGAACGGCGCTCGCGCCCCGTTGACTGGTAGGCTCTTCGCCTAACACCGTCGGACGGCTCGCCCTCGGGTGCCCTTCTCCGGCCTCGAGGGCCAAACGCGGCCCGACGGGAATCAACGGGGCGCCCGCGCAGGGCCCGGGGCACGAGGGAGCCTCGGGCGCTTCGCGTTAAACGCTCCCCTGCCACGGCGCGGCGCTCGATGCCCAAGAGTTGAGCACGGTGAACTCGCCCGTCAGGATCAGCACGCCGAGCGTGATCATCACCACGCCGCCGCACGCGATGATCACGGGGAAGTGACGCTTGACGATCGCGAGCGCCGTGGTCATCCGCTCAAACGCGAGCGCGATCAGCAGGAACGGGATCGCGAGGCCGGCGGAATACACGGCGAGCAACAGCGCGCCGTGCGCAGCCGAGCTGGATACCGCCGCCTGCGTGAGGATCGCGCCGAGCGTGATGCTCGTGCAGGGTGTCCATGCGATCGCGAACGCGGCGCCAGCGACGAGCGGACCGCCGCGGCCGGCGACGCGCAGCAGCGACTCCGAGTGCCACTCACGGTTGAGCAGGTTGACGAACGGCGTCGCCAGGAAGACCACGCCCAGCAGGATGATCACCACACCGCCGACCTGCTCGAGCGCGTGTTTGTGCGCGTTGAGTGTCGACCCGATGACTGTCGCGCTGAGACCCAGCAGGATGAAGATCGAAGAGAAGCTCGCGATGAACAGCAGGCTCGGCACCAGCACCCGTCGCGCACCGACGCCCTCGCGCAGGTCGGTCGGTGTCACGCCGATGACCGTCGAGAGGTAGCCGGGTACGAGCGGCAGTACGCACGGCGACAGGAAAGACACGAGGCCCGCCGCCAGCGCCAGCGGGATGCCCACGCCGGTGGCGGCGTCGGAGCTGGCGAGCAGCAGTTGCGCGTGGCTCACGGCTGCATCCCCGAGGCACGATCGCCGATCGCCGCTCGCAGCGCGGCGACCTCGCGTTCAAGCTTTGCCACACGCTCTTGCAGGTCGGCGCCGGCCGCTCCCCGCGGCTCGTGGCCGTTCGGCTCATGCCCGTTGGACGTGCTCCCGTTTGGCGGCTGCTCGGCGCGCTCGACGCTCGGCCCGCCGGCCGGCTCGCTCCCCTCACCGCGCGCGCTCAGCAGTTGCGCGTAGCGCTCCTCCTTGTGCCCGGGACGGCGCTCGAGGCGCTGCACGAGCCCGCGCCCGATCAGCGCGGTGAGGGTCTCGTGAACGCCCGCGAGATCGCGAAACGCGTGCATGCGCTCGCTGCGTTGCTTGAGCTCACCCGGTGTCTGCGGGCCGCGCAGCATCAGCACGCTCATCACGGCCTGCTCCGCCGAGCTCATCGGCAGCGCCTCGGCAAGCAGATGCCGGTACTTCGCCGCACGGCTGCCGGCGCCGCTGGCCAGGCGTGTGTAGCCGCGCCGTTCCAGGCGGTGCAGCGCGTCGCGAATCACAGCGTCGTCGTAGTCGACCACGGGGTCGCGGTTGGTCGACTGGTTGCACGCCAGCCGCAGCGCGTTGAGCGACAACGGGTAGGCGTCGGGCGTTGTGCGCTGCTTCTCGAGCAGGCAGCCGAGCACGCGTGTCTCCGTCGTCGACAGCTCCATCGCGCTTAACCCTAAGGCTCGGCGTGCCCGTTTGGAAACCGGACCGGCAACGCCGCCGCCGTGCGTGCATCAGAATGCGTGCAAAAGGAGGGAGCACGATGAGCCGAGCTGACAGCGAAGACCCCGACGGGATCACGGACCTCGCCACCGAAGAGGTGGCCCCGATCGAGCAGGAGCTGCGCCAGCGGCTCGGCTTCGACGTCGCCGAGCGGGACGCGCTGGCGATCGAAACGGCGCTGCTGAAGGCGTTCATCAACGGCATGCGCGCCGCTGCTGCCGCCGCTGCCGAGGCCTCCGAGCCGCTGATCGAAGAGGCGGGTGGACTGGTCGGCTTCGGCGGAACGCGAGTTCATGGCGCCCAGCCGCGTGAGCTGCGACTGCCGTGGGTGGATCCGTGGGCGGCCAAATACGGCGGTGGCGGGCGCTGAGGCGCGTGGCGGGCGGGGCGATCACCCGCCGATAAAGTCAGCCTTGTGAGTAACCAGCCCTTCGCTCAGGGACACGGTGGCGGTGGCGGCGGGCGCTCAAGACGAGCGGAGCCGGCCGCGCCCGCTCCGCGCCCCGAGGACATCCCCGACAAACACGTCTCGCTGCGGCGCATCGGCCGGCTGTTCATCCCCTACCGCCTGCGCCTGAGCCTGCTGCTCGGGCTGATCGTGCTCGGTTCGGTGCTGAGCGTCGCCTCGCCGTTCCTGCTGCGCGAAGCGATCGAAGTGCTCGTCCACAAGGGCAGCCTCACCCGGCTTTCGTGGCTGGTCGGCGGGATGATCGCGCTGGCGGTGATCAACGGTGTGATCGGCGTCGCGCAGACGTGGATCTCGAACCAGGTCGGCCAGCGGGTCATGCACGACCTGCGCGCAGCGGTGTTCGCGCATCTGCAGCGCATGTCGCTGGCGTTCTTCACGCGGACCCGCTCCGGCGAGGTGCAGGCGCGTATCGCCTACGACATCGGCGGCATCGACGACGTCGTCACGAGCACCGCCACCTCGACCGTCTCGACCGTCGCGACCGTCACAGCGACGATCGTGGCGATGTTCGCGCTCAGCTGGCAGTTGACCGTGTTCTCGCTGATCCTGCTGCCGTTCTTCGTGTGGCTGACGCGGCGTGTGGGTAACGAGCGCCGTCGCATCCAATCGGTGCGCCAGGGCCGTCTGGCGGACATGTCGACGCTGGTCGAGGAGTCGCTTTCGGTATCGGGGATCCTGCTCGGCAAAACGATGGGCCGCTCACATGAGCTCGTCGAACGCTTCTCCGGTGAGTCGAGCGAGCTCGCCGACCTCGAGGTGCGCGCGCGCATGGCGGGACGCTGGCGCATGGCTTCCGTGCAGATGGCCTTCGCGATCATGCCCGCCGCGGTGTATTGGTTCGCCGGCTTCAGCAGCACCCACGGCGAGGATCTGATCTCGATCGGCACGGTGGTTGCGTTCACGACGCTGCAGACGCGCCTCTTGTTTCCGATGCAGCAGCTGCTGTCGGTTGGCGTCGAAGTGCAGACCTCGCTGGCGCTGTTCGGACGCATCTTCGAGTACCTGGACCTACCGGTCGACATCGTCGAACGTCCAGGCGCGCGCGCGCTCAGCGACGTGCAGGGCGACGTCGAGCTCGACGATGTGTCGTTCCGCTACGCACCGGAGGCGCCTTGGACGCTGCAGGAGATCAGCGCCGAGGTTCCCGCCGGCACGCGCACGGCGCTGGTCGGCGAGACGGGCTCGGGCAAGACCACGCTCGCGTATCTCGTGGCGCGCCTGTACGAGCCTCAACGTGGCGAGGTGCGGATCGACGGCGTCGACATCCGCGACGTGACGCTCGCGTCGCTCGCCGCGACGGTTGGCCTCGTCTCCCAGGAGACATACCTGTTTCACGCCTCGATCCGCGAGAACCTGCGGTTCGCGTGCCCGCAGGCGAGCGATGAGGAGATCGAAGACGCGGCCAGAGCGGCGCAGATCCACGAGCTGATCTCATCGCTGCCGGAGGGCTACGACACGCCGGTGGGCGAGCGCGGCTACCGCTTCTCCGGCGGCGAGAAGCAGCGCATCGCGATCGCACGCACGATCCTGCGCAACCCGCCGGTGCTGATCCTCGACGAGGCGACCTCGGCGCTTGACACCGAAACCGAGCGCGCCGTGCAGCTGGCGCTCGACGAGCTCTCCCGCGGTCGCACGACGATCGCGATCGCCCACCGGCTCTCGACGATCCGCGACGCCGATCAGATCCTGGTGCTGGACGCGGGCCACATCGTCGAGCGCGGCACGCACGAGGAGCTGGTTGCCCTCGGCGGGCGCTACGCGGCGCTGCTGAGCGGCGCCGAGGTCGGCGCCGAGCCGGCGGGCGAAGACTCGCCGGCCGCGCTCGCCTGAAGGGCGCGCCGGTTCGCCCGGCTCAGGCGACGGCGTCGATGTTCAGGCGCACGTAGTCGATCACGACCGGTTCGCCGAGCGTCTGCATGACCTCGTCCATGAAGCGCTCGCGCAGCTCGGGCGGCAGCTGCTGGACGTGCGGGCCGAGCACGACCGTGGTGAGGAACTCGCGCGGGTGTTCCGGCTCGGACGGCGCCGGCGTCAGCCACGTCTCGGCGGAGGCGAAGCCGGCGGCGAGCAGGCGCTCGCGCGTGATCTGGGCGGCGGCGTAGTTCCACGGGTTGCGCCAGCCGACGAAGTGCTCGGCGTAGGGGGCGTTCGCCAGCACCTCGCGCGCGCGAGCGCGCAGCTCGTCGATGTTGCCCTCTCCCCCGCATTGCGCCACGAAGCTGGCGCCCGGGCGCAGCGCCGCGTGCATGCGCCGGAACAGCAGCTCGTGGTCTGAGATCCAGTGGAAGGTCGCGGTCGAGAGGATCGCGTCGACGGGCTCGTCTAGCTCGAGCTCGAGCAGGTCGGACACCTGGACCTCCGCCCGGCCCTCGGTGATCAGGCCCGCGAGTCGCTCGCTCGCGGCCGCAGCCATCGACGCTGAGCCGTCGACGGCGATCACGCGCCCGCGTGGGACGCGTGCGGCGATCATTTCGCTGATGCGACCCGAGCCGCAGCCGGCGTCGAGGACGGTCTCTTCGCCTTGCAGCTGCAGGCGCGCGAGCACCTCGGCGCCCCAGCCCTGCTGGATGCCGGAGATGCGGTCGTAACTGGCTCCGTCCCACTGTTGGTTTGGCATACAATCGTACGCTATCACACACGCATGCGCTCGGCGAGAGCCTCGATTGCGCGCGACAGCTGGCCGCCCTGCCAGGCCAGCGGCGAATGGCCTTCATCCTCCACGAGCAGCTGTGCGTCAGGGATCGTCTGTGCGTAGCGCTCGCCGATGGCCAGCGGATGGCCGGGGTCCGCCTCGTCGCGGCTGGCGACGACGATCGTCGGCATGTCGATCGCGTGCAGCTGGGCGGTGTCCTCGAATGGGCGCGAGCGCGGCACCGCTTCGAGCGCATCGGCCACCGCCAGCGGGTGCACGTGCGCGGCTAGCCGCTGGCGCAGCACGGTCTCGATTGTCGCGCGCAGCGTCGCCGGCACCGCGGCGAGGTCGTAGGCGGCGATGAAGCCCTCCACGCCCCCCTCGCGCAGCCCGCGCGCGAGCGCATCCCAATGTTCGAGCTCGGCGGCGCGCGCGAAGGGGTTCGGCGCGGCGTCGAACGCGGGCGTGATGATCGCGAGCGCCGCCACGCGCTCGGGGTGGGACAGCGCGAAGCGCAGCGCCGTGTGCGCACCCATCGACGCTCCGGCGAGCAGCGCACGCCGCACGCCGCGCTCGTCGAGAAGCGTCTCGAGGTCGCCGGCGAGCTGCTCGTAGCCGTACTCGCCGGCGGCCGCGGCGGGGGCAGAGCGGCCGTGTCCGCGCGCGTCGTATGCGATCACACGGTGGCCGGCGCGTTGCAGAACGTTGGACCCCATCACCACGTAGCGGCGGCTGGCGGTGAGACCGTGCAGCAACACGACCGCCTCGTCCCCGGTGCTGGCACCGGACTCCTCGCCGGACAGCGCGACGCCGTCGGCGCCCACAACCTCGAAGGCTCGTGCGGCGTCAGGCATGCACGGCGACGTGCGCGCGCAGCAGCTCCGCCGAGCGCTCGGGGCGCTCGAGGAAGAACATGTGCCCGACGCCGTCGAGGATCTCCAGGCCGGAGCCGGGGATCAACTGCGCGATCATGTGGCCGTTGCTGACCGGGATCATCTGGTCCTCGGTGCCGTGGATCACGAGCGTTGGCAGCTCGATCTCGCCGAGGCGCGAGGAGGTGTCGTGCGCGGAGGCGGCGCGCGCCTGCTGCTCGATGACCTCGACCGCCACGCGGCGACGCAGCGCTCGCTCGGCGAAGCGTTGGCGCTCGGCCTCCTCGGCGGCGAACGCGGCGGACACGTTGATCTCCCACATCGTGCGCAGCACGAGGTCGCGGTCGCCGGAGCGCCCGGCGCCGATCACGCGCGCCCAGACCTCCTCGCTGGCACGAACGCTGCCCGCGCCGCCGCAGTAGGTGCAGCCGAGCGTGAGCGTGCGCACGCGCTCGGGATGGGCGAGCGCGAGCTCCTGGGCGATCATCCCTCCCATCGAGATGCCGAGCACGTGCGCGGAGTCAAGCGCGAGCGCCTCCAGCAGCCCGGCAGCGTCCTCCGCCATCTCGCGAATCGTGATCGGTCCGTCGAGGCGGCTGCTGGCGCCAATGCCCCGATGGTCGTAGGCGATCACGTCGAAGTCCTGACGCAGCTGTTCCAGGAAAGGCTCGCCCCAGCTCAGCGCGGTGCCGCTGAGCCCCATGATCAGCAGCAGCGGCGGACCGGCACCGCTGCGTTCGTAGTCGAGCTCGATCTCGCCAACCTGGACGACGGTCATCACCCGATCCTATACGGGGAGCGCCAGCTGATCCGCCGCGTCTCCCCCACCGCCCGAGCTGCTCGGGGCGTGGCCGGACCTGGCAGCAGTCTCGGCCTGCGCGCCGCCGAGGCCGGCCACGCGTACGCCGAGCAGCCGCACCGCCCGCGCGGGCGCGTAGTCGCGCAGCAGTTCCAGCGCGATCGCGCTGACCACCTGCGCATCGCAGGTCGGCGCGGCGATCGTGCGCGCGCGGGTGACGGTCGTCCAGTCGTCGAGGCGGACCTTGATCGCGATCGTGCGGCCTCGGCGCCCGTGAGCGGCGAGCCCGGCGCACAGCTCCTCGGCCATCAACGAGAGCTGCTCGCGCATCTGTGTCGGATCGCTGAGGTCGGTGTCGAAGGTGCGCTCGCGCGACTCGGAGACGACCTTGCGCGCGGCACCGATCTCGCCGTCGTGTTCGAAGCGCCCGCGGCGGCCGAGCTCGCGCCCGAGGTTCGCCCCGAAGCGCTCGCTCAGCACATGCTCGGGCACCGCGCCGAGCGCCGCGAGCGTCGTCACGCCGAGCTCGGCCAGCCGCGCTGCGGTCTTCGGCCCGATTCCCGGCACGACCCCGGGCGGCGCGGAGGCGAAGCGCGCGCACGCCTGCTCGCGGCTCAGCACGAGGAAGCCGGCCGGCTTCTCGGCGTCGGAGGCGACCTTGGCTACGAGCTTGTTCG
The DNA here is from genome assembly GCA_963838405.1 of uncultured Solirubrobacteraceae bacterium. Classification (GTDB taxonomy): domain Bacteria; phylum Actinomycetota; class Thermoleophilia; order Solirubrobacterales; family Solirubrobacteraceae; genus Palsa-744. The sequence goes on from CAWIRA010000006.1 coordinate 46,718, forward strand.
GGCCGATGCCGACCGAGCAAGTCAGCTCCGTCGCGTCCTTGATCTCGGCCAGCAGCCTGCGCATCGCGGCCCGCGGCGAGAACAGGCCGGCGATGTCGAGATAGGCCTCGTCGAGCCCGACGACCTCGACGCGCTCGACGTGAGCCCGCACGAGATCCATCACCTGCTTGGACGCCTCGCGATAGGTGGCGAAGTCGGGCGCCAGCACGACCGCGTCGGGGCACAGTCGCCGCGCGCGCGAGGCCGGCATCGCCGAGCCGACGCCGTAGCGGCGCGCCTCGTAGCTCGCCGTGGTGACGACCGCCCGCGGGCCGCTCCCCGCCACGATCACCGGCCGTCCGCGCAGCTCGGGGTGGCGGCGAAGCTCGATCGAGACGTAGAACGCGTCGGCGTCCAGGTGCGCGACGCTCAGTGCTTCCTCGGCGGTGGACACGGCCCCTCGAATCTAGCGGCGCGGGCGGCGCCGCGAGCCGATGAAGATCCACCGTGGTCAGTTATTCCGATAGACGGTACGGTACCCGCGTGGTCGGTCCCCTCGAGAAGGACACTTGTCGAGACTACGTGGTGCCACGCCTCGAAGCGGCCGGATGGCAAGGGCGCATACTCGAGCAGTATCCGGTGACCGACGGGAAGATCGTTCCTGTGGTTCGTCGCGGCCCGCGAGGACGAGATCATCGCCGCGACAGGTCGCTTCGCGCCGACTACCTGCTTGAGATCGAGCCGGGTTTCCCCGTCGGAGTCGTCGAGGCCAAGCGCGAGTACAAGCTCCCTGGAGACGGATTGCAGCAGGCAATGCGATACGCGCAGATGCTCGATCTGCCGTTCGCCTACGCCACGAACGGCAAGGGGATCGTGGAGCACGACTACGACACCGGAATCGAGCGTGATCTTTCCGCTTTTCCCGGACCCGACGAGCTCTGGCTGAGATATCGGCAGTGGAAGGGCATCGTGGACGACACGATCGCCGACACGCTGCTGCTGCCGTTCAACAGGGACCTGCGGCTTCCTGACGGGCGGGTCAAGGAGCCGCGCTACTACCAGGGGGTCGCCATTGAGCGCGCCCTTGACGCCGTCCTGAACGAACGCAGGCGTATTCTCCTAACGCTTGCAACTGGCACCGGCAAGACCTTCCTTGCGCTCCAGATCATCTGGAAGCTATGGTCCAGCGGCTGGCGCGGGGATCGCAAGCCTAGAATCCTCTATCTCGCCGATCGCAACATCCTCGTCGATCAGCCGATCTCCCGGGAGTTCCGGCCTGTGTTCGGGGACGCGGTCTGGAAGATCCGCGGGGAGGCGAAGACAGGGCGCGAGATCTACTTCGCGCTCTACCAGACGCTCGCCGACAGCGGCGAGGCGCTCGGGGTGTTTCGTGACTATCCGCCCGACTACTTCGACCTGATCGTCGTGGACGAGTGCCATCGAGGCAGCGCGCGCGACGGATCGGACTGGCACACAATTCTCGAGCACTTCTCCCCGGCTACGCAGATCGGCATGACGGCTACGCCAAAGCGTGAGGCGAACATCGATACCTATCGCTACTTCGGCGATCCGATCTACACGTACACGCTGGCGCAGGGCATCTCAGACGGGTTCCTCGCGCCATATCGCGTGCGGCGTGTGGTGCTCAGCCCCGACGCCGAGGGCTGGTCGCCGGAGCCCGGCCAGCTCGATCGGTTTGGCCGTGAGATCCCGGAAGGCCTCTATGAGACGCGCCACTTCGAGCGGGTAGTCTCGCTGCTGACCCGCACGGACGCGGCAGCACGACATCTATCTGAATACCTGCGTAGCACGGATCCAATGGCGAAGACGATCGTATTCTGCGTGGACTCAGACCATGCCGCCCAGATGCGCCAGGCGCTCAACAACGAGAATGCCGACCTTGCCCGACAGCATCCGAACTACGTGGTGCGCATCGTGTCGGATGAGGGCGAGACGGGGCGGGAACATCTTGGCGACTTCGCAGATCCGGAGCGTGAGACGCCGGTCATCGCGACCACGGCGCAACTCCTGTCGACTGGCGTCGACATGCCTACCGTGCGCAACATCGTGCTCTTCAAGCCGATTGGATCTATCGTCGAGTTCAAGCAGATCATCGGCCGTGGCACGCGCCTGTATCCAGATGAGGACAAGCTGACGTTCGAGATCATCGACTACTCCGGAGCCACTGCCCTGTTTGCGGATCCGGAGTTTGATGGACCTCCAGAGGCGCCGCCTCTGGAGGAAGAGATCGACCAGGAGGGCGACGCAGTAGTCATCAGCGAGGTGGCCGAACCTGAGCCAGCTTACGGCGAGCCGGGCGATGGCGCTGTCGATGCCGACGAGCTCGAAGACATGGGTGCGCGCAAGTTCTACGTCGACGATGGGCCAGCCGCGTATGTGGTCGCCGAGGGCTTCTACCTGCCCGATCCGCAAAGCGGGCGCTTGCGGCTCGTCGAGTACAGCGACTACCTCGCAGACGAGGTGCGACGCCTGTACCCATCTCCCCGAGAGCTACGAGACGCGTGGGGCACCAAGCATGGCCGCGACGAGGTCACGGCGGCCCTTGCAGGTCGAGGCATATCGCTGGAAGAGGCAGCCGATCGCCTGGGGCTCAACGACATGGACGCTGTGGATCTCCTCGTACACGTCGCGTGGAACGGGCCGATGATCACGAGGGGACAACGAGTGCGGCGCCTGAACGCCGAGCACCGCCAGTTCTTCGAGGACTTCGTGCCGGAGGCACGAGCGGTGCTTGATGATCTGCTGGATAAGTATGCCGAGCACGGCATCTCACAGCTCGACGATCTACGTGTGCTGGAAGTGCCACCGCTGGACCGCTACGGCAGCGTCGTGGACATCGCGAGTCGATTCGGCGGCAGCGAGCAGCTTCGATCGGCGATCTCCGGGATGGAGGACATGCTCTACGCAGCATAATCCTGCATTAAAACTATAGTTCAACGTAGCAGTCTCTCGTCAAACTATCATTTTGATATAGTTTTGGGTCGTGCCTGGGGATCGTCAAGACCTACGTCGGCGCCTCGCGGCCCTAGCTGGGGAGCAGTCCGGCCATTTCACCGCGGCCCAGGCGCTATCCGTCGGCTACTCCTACTCGGCGCAGAAGTTCCACGTTGACCGGGGCAACTGGCTGAGAGTGGACCGCGGCCTGTTCCGGTTGCCGGAGTGGCCCGTCGGGGAACACGAGGACCTGGTCAGATGGTCGCTGTGGAGCGCTGGCCGAGCGGTCATTTCCCATGAAACCGCACTCGCTGTTCATGATCTTGGCGATGTGAACCCGGCGGTCATCCACCTGACCGTGCCGCCGAATTTCCGTTCTAGGCCACCCGAGGGCATCGGCCTTCATCGCGGCGATCTGCCGGAAGATGACATCTGGCTCTACGAGGGATTCAGGATCACCACGCCGCTGCGGACACTGCTGGACGTCGCCGCTGGCACCCTGGATCTCGATCAGCTCGCCGAGGCCATGCAACAGGCGTTTGAAAGGACTCCAGCAACCAGGGACGCCTTGGTGCTGCGGGACGAGGAACTGGGATCGCTTGCCGCCCTGCGAGTCGAGCGTGCCCTAAGGATGATCGCGCCGTCGTGAACTACGAGACTCCCGCCGCGTTTCGGATGGCGCTCGACGCTCGTCTCGCATCGAGCTCGCGAGAGACGGGGGTCGACCTCAATCGGCTGCGTAGACGCGCGGTCTTCGAACGGATGCTGGTCAGACTGGATGGCGCGCAGAACGGTGGTTGGGTGTTGAAGGGTGGGATGGCGCTCGAGGTGCGCTGGCGCGACCGCGCAAGGGCTACACGCGACCTGGACCTCGCGGTCCGCGACCCCACTCCGGACCCTGCTGCACTGCGGGCGGTGCTCGTGGAGTCTCTCGACCACGACCCACACGGCGATTGGTTTCAGTTCACGGTGGGCTCGGGCCGAGAGCTGACCGCGGACGCCGCAGGACGCCTGGGCTGGCGCTTCCCCGTCGACACGCGGCTCGCCGGGCGGTTGTTCGCTCGGGTAAGCGTCGACATCGTCGCACGGCCCGAGGAGATCGGAGGTACAGAGCGCATCGCTCTCCCGGGGCTGCTTGCATTTGCCGGGCTACCGGATGGCAGCGTGGAGGTCGTGGACCGCGATCAGCACTTTGCTGAGAAGCTGCACGCGTTGACTCAAACGTACGGCGATCGACCAAATACGCGGACCAGAGATCTTGTCGACCTGACGATGTTGCTGGAAGACGGCCTGCAACCGACGCACGAGCTTCTTACGCGTGTGAGTCACGTGTTCGCGGTGCGGGACGGATCCGAAGCGCCCGTCCAGCTCCCCGACCCACCGCAACAGTGGGCCATGACTTACAGAACGCTTGCCCGCGGACTGGACATGGAAGCGGAGACACTCGACCGTGCCGTGGACAACCTGCGCGCCTTCTGGGCGCGTGTCCGCTCAATCCAGGAGAACTGAATGCCCAAACGCACCAAGCCGATGCTGCCAACGACACCACAGGCCAAGCTGAGCGGCGTGATCAAGGCCATACGCGACACGATGCGCAAGGACGCGGGTCTCAACGGGGATCTCGACCGCATCCCACAACTAGCGTGGCTGCTCTTCCTCAAGGCGTTCGACGGGCTCGAGGAACGACGCGAGATCGTCGACGGAGCGGCTTACCAGCGCGCAATTGCGGAGCCGTACCGGTGGCGGGATTGGGCGGCCGACCAGGTTGACGGTCGCACCGGCGAGACTTTGATCGAGTTCCTCAACGGCGAGCTACTGCCATACCTGCGTGGTCTTGCGGGGACGGGCCCAGACGATCCACGCGACGTCCTTGCGGCGGTCTTCAAGGAGACCTTCAACCGGATGCTCTCCGGCTACTTGCTGCGCGACGTCCTCAACAAGATCGACGAGGTCAACTTCGCGTCCTCTGACGACATCCACACTATGGCTCACCTCTACGAGTCGATGCTCAAGGACATGCGTGATGCGGCTGGCGACTCAGGCGAGTTCTACACCCCGCGGCCTGTAATCCGCTTCATGGTCGAGCAGATAGCCCCCGCTCTCGGCGAGCGTGTCCTCGATCCGGCATGCGGGACAGGCGGCTTTCTCGTCGAGACACTGGAGCATCTCAGGCCGACGCTCAGTAGCGTCGAGGAGGTGCGAGCGCTCGAAGGCGACCTGCGCGGCATCGAGAAGAAGCCACTCCCCTATCTCTTGGGGATGATGAACCTGCTGCTGCATGAGGTTCAGCAGCCTCACCTCACGCGTGGCAACGCTCTCGCCCGCCCAGTCACCGAGATTCGGAAGAGAGACCGTGTCGATGTCGTGCTGACCAACCCACCTTTCGGTGGCGAGGAGGAGAAGGCGATTCAGGCCAATTTTCCTGAGGCTACGCGAACCACTGAGACTGCCTGGCTGTTTTTGCAGCTCGTGCAGCGAATGCTCGACATTGGCGGTCGCTGTGCGATTGTGGTACCGAACAAGGTGCTCTTCGACACGGGCATGGGTGCGAGGCTCAAGCAGCGTCTACTCACGGACTGCAACCTGCACACGGTTGTTCGGCTACCTCAAGGAGTCTTCGCCCCATATACAACCATCCCGACAAATATCTTGTTCCTTGAGAAGACCGGTCGCACAAAAGAGATCTGGTTCTACGAAATACCTCCGCCGGAAGGACGCAAAAGCTATACAAAGACGCGACCCCTTCGCTTTGACGAGTTTGCAGAATGCCAGGCCTGGTGGGGAACATCGCCGCGTGACGATCGCAAGGAAACCCTGCGAGCATGGCGGGCCTCTATCGACGACGTTGAGGCGAGCGGCTACAACCTTGACCTACGTAACCCGAGTCGTCCGAATGACCTTACCCGCAGACCACCAGCCGAGATTTTGGCGGAGCTGATTCAGAACGAGGAAGAGATAATGAGCCTGCTCTGTGAGATTGAGGATAACTTGGCTGTATGAACAATGCTGGCCTCATATGCTTGGGAGAGCTGCTTGAACTTGTACGAGAGCCGGTTGACCCCGAGCCAACCGCAAGGTATCTCCCGATCGGCGTGAGATCCTTCGGGAATGGTATCTTTCATTACGATCCCGTTGACGGTGCCGAGCTTGGTAAGCTTCGGTGGTTTTCCGTTCGCCCCGGCGAGCTCGTCGTAAGCAATATCAAGGGTTGGGAGGGCGCGATTGCAGTATCCTCCGAGAAGGAGGTCGGGTGCATAGCATCTAATCGGTTCTTGACGTACAGGCCGATCGACGATCGGGCAGATGTTCGGTATCTCTGCCACTACTTTCTCAGCGAGCCGGGCCTTGAACTTCTGCGTCGCGCATCCCCGGGGTCGACCGACAGGAATCTCACACTTGGTATCCAAGCTTTCGAGTCGATCGAGATTCGCCTACCATCAATTGATGTTCAACGTCGGATCGCCGAGCGACTCGATACTGCGCGAGAGGGAGCAGCCCGCCTGCAGAAGCTACGGGATAAGACCGACATGCTGGCCAGCGCTCTACCCGCGGCGATCGCGCAGCGTCTTGATCTGTCAGACCATCAAAAGAGAGCCTCCGGCTGGAAGCGGTCGCCGCTTCGAGCGTCGATGCACCTTGCCGTCGACGCACATCCTGTTGAGCCCGCATGCAGTTATCCTAATATCGGGATTCTAAACTTCGGGCGAGGCCTGTTTGAGAAGCCGCCTATAGATGGGGCTCACACATCGGCACGCACACTGAGCCGAGTTCGTGCTGGACAGTTCATTTACAGCCGCCTCTTTGCATTCGAGGGCGCTTATGCTGCCGTTCCACCTCGGTACGATTCCTACTACGTCTCCAATGAGTTCCCGACATTCGATCTCGACCCTGGTCTAGATGCTAATTTCCTGGCGGCGTACTTTCGCTCGCCAACAGTCTGGGACGAGCTACGAAGCTCTGCGAGAGGGCTAGGCGTACGCAGACAACGAATTCACCCCGACACGCTACTCGACCTTGAGGTATGGCTTCCTCGAGTTTCTACTCAGGAACTCGCGGTCTATCAGCTGCAGCGCCTTCAGGACTACCGAGTGACTCGTGACCGTACGAGCGAACTTATCGCCGCATTCGCATCGTCGGCGATCAACGAGATGTTCGGGAAGGTGACGTAGGAACGATACGCCACGCATTGCCAGCAATAATCACGTGATCGAAGAAGCGCAGTCCGACTGTCCTCGCAGCGATGACAAGCTCGACGGTGGCGCGGCGGTCCGCCTCGCTCGGAGTCGGATCCCCCGAGGGGTGGTTATGCGCGACGGCAAATGCACGCCCGTCATGTCGCAACACCGCGTTGAGAATGTCGCGGACCGGAAAAAGGGAGCGGTCGATCGCTCCGTCGGTGATCACCACCGTCCGGCGTACGCGGTTCGCGCCGTCACAGACGAGGGCGAGAACGCGCTCTCGACGAAGCCCCGCTAGCTCGGGGCTGACCGTGCGCGCCACGTCCGCCGCACTCCGAAGGGTGACGGCGTCGGTTGAGTGGCCCGCAAGCCGCCCGAGCTGAAAGGCAGCAATGAGCGCTGCCGCCTTGGCTGCGCCGACACCGGGCCGCTGCGCGAGCTCCTCGGCCCGCGCACCTGCCAACAGCGGGAGACCGCCGTACTCGCAGAGCAATGATTCGGCGAGGTCGAGAGCGTTCTCCCCGCGGTGGCCGTGCCTCAGAACGAGCGCCAGCAGCTCGCGCTGGCTCAAGGCCTCGACGCCGCAGCGCAGCAACCGCTCGCGGGGGCGATCATGGGCGGGAATGCTGGCGAGCGCGCTGGCCACAGCGTCACGGTATGCAGCGACTGCGATGGAATTGCGTGCGGCGGCGGCGGAATACGCCAGTTTGCCGTGGCTCCACGTGTCAACCCCAGATCTTGGGATTCCAGTAATCTGCCCACCGAGGGAAATGGACCTGACCTTCAGCGAGAACGAGACCGCCTTCCGCGACGAGCTGCGTGGGTGGCTGGCGGATAACCAGCCCGAGGCGAAACCGCCGGCGGACGCGGGCGACGACGCGCAGTTCGCGTACCGCCGCGATTGGCAGCGCCACCTCTACGACGCGGGCTGGGCGGCGCCGGCGTGGCCGACGGAGTACGGCGGACGCGGAGCCTCGCAGAGCGAGTCGGCGATCTACTTCGAAGAGCTCGGGCGCGCGCGAGTGCCGTTTGCGGCGAACACGCTGGGGCTGCTGCTGGGCGGCCCGACGCTGATGGTGTGGGGCACGCCAGAGCAGAAGGAGCGCTACCTGCCGCCGATCCTCTCGGGCGAGGAGATCTGGTGCCAGGGCTTCTCCGAGCCGGACGCCGGCTCGGATCTCGCAGCGCTGAAAACACGCGCCGTCAAGGACGGCGAGGACTGGCTGGTGACCGGTCAAAAGGTGTGGACGAGCGGCGCGCAGTACTCGAAGTGGTGCATGCTCGTCGCGCGCACCGACTCGGAGGTCGCCAAGCACAAGGGTCTGACCTACTTCCTGATGGACATGGAGCAGGACGCGGTGCAGGTGCGTCCGCTGCGCCAGATCACCGGCGAGGCAGAGTTCAACGAGCTCTTCATCGAGGAGGCGCGGATCCCCGACGCGAACGTCGTCGGCGGCGTCGGCAACGGCTGGAAGGTCGCGCTGACGACGCTGATGAACGAGCGCGCGGGCCTCGGCTTCGCGCTGCAGATCCGCCTGCGCCAGCTGCTCGACGACCTGATCGCGGTCGCCGCCGAGAAGGGCCTGCTCGAGGACTCGCTGTACGCCGACGCGCTCGCCGAGCTGCACGTGCGCTGCGAGTCGATTCGGCTGCTGGCGTGGAAGGGTCTGACTGACGCCGAGCGCTACGGCCAGCCGGGCCCGGAGGGCTCGCTCGTGAAGTGGCTGTGGTCGGACACCAACCAGCGTGTCACGCAGCTCGCGGCTGACATCGTCGGCCCGCAGGCGCTAATCAGCGGCACCAGCTGGAGCTATGAGCTGCTGCGCGCACGCGGCAACACGATCGAGGGCGGCACCACCGAGGTCCTCAAGAACATCGTCGCCGAGCGCGTGCTCGGTCTCCCCCGCCTGAAGGTCGCTGCGTAGATGGACTTCGGCCTCACAGACGACCAGCGCGACATCCAACGCACGGCGCGCGACCTGCTCGCCGAGCGCGCCACGTTCGCGCGGGTACGCGAGCACGCCGAGGCGGGGACGACCGACACCGCGCTGTGGAAGGAGCTATGCGAGCTGGGCTGGCCGGGGATCGCGATCTCCGAGGCCAACGGCGGTCAGGGTCTTGGCACGATCGAGCTCTCGATCCTGTGCGAGGAGCTGGGACGCGTGGTCGCGCCCGTGCCGTTCCTCGCGAGCGCGATGGCGGCGTGCGTGATCGAGCAGGCGGGCTCGGATGAGCAGCGCGAGCGCTGGCTGCCCGGGCTGGCCTCGGGCGAGACGATCGGCGCGCTCGCGGGCGCGGTCGACGGCACCGCGAAGCTCGTCATCAGCGGCGCCGAGGCGGACGTGTTCGTGCTCGTCGAAGACGACGGCAGCGGGCGCCTGCTGGCGGCGCAGGACGCGGAGGTGAGCCCGGTTGCCGTGATCGACCCGACGCGCTCGGCCGCGCGCGTGAGCGCCGGCGACGGCGCCGGCGAGCAGCTCGAGGACGGCTGCCCCGGCCTCGGCCGTGCGCTCGTCGCTGTCAGCTCGGAGCTCGTGGGCGTCTCCGAGCGCGCGCTCGAGATGACGGTGGCGTACGTCAAGGACCGCAAGCAGTTCGGCGTGCCGGTGGGTGCGTTCGAGGCGGTCTCGCATCGCTGCGCGCAGATGCTGCTGGAAACCGAGCTGGCGCGCTCGTTGGTTGCGTTCGCAGCGTGGGGTGCCGACGCCGACCCTGACTCCCTCGCTGAGGCCGCGGCGATGGCCAAGGCGGCAGCGTCGCAGGCGGGGCGCGAAGTCACCGCCGGCGCGATCCAGATGCACGGCGGCATCGGCTTCACGTGGGAGGCCGACGTTCACTGGCTGTTCAAGCGCGCGCAGCTCGACGCCGCGCTGCTCGGCGGCGCGGGGCGCCACCGCGCGCGTGTGGCGGCGATCCTCGCCGGCCGCATGGCCGCCTCCGCCACCGCCTGAGCGTCTGCAGCTCAGCCCGTCGCACTACCCTCGGCTCGCGACCGTGCCAGCGCGAGATAGCCTGCCGAGGTCAAGCGAGCCAGGAGGGAGACGCGAGATGGGCCGACCGAACGTGTATGACGGCGAGTTTCAGATGGAGCGCCCGGACGCGGGACTGCGCGGCAGCTTCGTCGCTCGTCCCGCCGGCGCGCGCGAGCTGGGCGGCGCGGTGTACGAGCTGGCGCCCGGCGCGAGCGGCATGGACCTGCATGCGCACTACGGCAACGAGGAGCTGTTCGTGGTGCTGCGCGGCGCGCCGACGCTGCGCACGCTCGACTCCGAGGAGCAGCTGCGCGAGGGCGACGTGGTCGCGTGCCCGCGCGGGCGCGAGGGCATGCACACGATCGCCAACCACTCGCAGGAGCCGGCACTGGTGCTCGCGGTGTCGACCGCGAACTCGCCCGACGTCGTGATCTACGCCGAGAACGACACGATCGGCGTCGCCACGCGTCACCCGTTCGTGCCGCTGGCCGAGGGCGAGGACGCGGGCGTCGTCGGGTTGTTCCGCGCGCAGGACAACCTGCGCAAACCTGCCGGCTGACGCTAGGTGGCGGGCGGCGCCGGCCAAACCGGCGAGCTTTCATGACTCGCCAGGCGCTGGAGCTCGGCGTCCAGCAGCGGGTCCTCGCCACGCGCTCCTGCGGGTGTCGGTGCGCCCGCGGTCGACGGCGGCTGCGACGGCCGCGGATATGCCTCCTCGGTGCCGGCGGCGCGAGCGCGCCGCAGCAGCGATCCCGCCCGGTGGACCCGATAGGTCCCGGCGAGCAGCTCGGTGACCGCATCGTCGATGTCGCGGGCGAGCATGTCGACGTCGGGTAGCGCCTGGCGGTCGGCGTAGATGCCGAAGCACGCCTGGTCGTGAACCGTGACCATGCCGACGGACACCGCGTGATGGTCGGCCAGCGGCACCATCGGGTAGACGGCCTGGAGCTGGCAGCCGAGGATGTACATCGGTACCGTCGGCCCCGGGACATTGGAGACGACGAGGTTGAACGCACGCGGGCTCGCCAGCAGTCGCGACAGGGCCTGCTGCACGGTCACGGGCGTGCGCGAAGCGGCCTTCAGCACGAGGTCCGAGCCCTCGGGCTCGCCGTCGCGCTTGCAGCGGCTCATGCTCGCGTGCACCTGGTAGAGGCGGCCGAGCGGGTCGGGGTCGTTGCAGGGTAAGTCGGCGAACGCGAAGGAGATGTGGTTGCCGAGAACATCCTCGGGGCTGCGCACGTTGACGGGCACCATCACCTTCAGCGCGGCCGGCTGCTCGCCGCGTCGCAGCAGGTACGCGCGGATGCCGCCGGCGACGGCCGCGAGGATCACGTCATTGATGGTCGTGCCGTACGCGTGCCTGATCGTCCGCAGGTCCTCGAGCGGGCGCTGCGCCCACGCGAGCCGCCGTAGCGAGGAGAGCTCCCCATTGAGCACGCTCGCGGGCGCCGGGCGCAGCAGCTGATCGATTGCCCGGATCGCGCGCAGCGCGCCAACGGCGGTCTGCCGCGCCGCGGGACCGGGCGCGCTCGCGGCGCGCAGCGGCCACTGCAAGAGGTCGAGTTGCTGTCCGAGCAGGTCGCGCATGCCGCGCGCGAGGATCCGCTCGTCGCCGGGCTCCGGCTCACTGCGCCACTGCGCCGGCTCGTGCTGCGCAGGCTCCGGCGTCGGGTCGAGCAGCAGCGACGCGAGCTCGACGGCGGCGAGACCGTCGACCATGCAGTGATGGGACTTGCCGACGATCGCCAGACGTCGGTTGGCGGTGTCCTCACAGATCCACATCTCCCACAGCGGGCGGTCGCGACGCAGCGGGATCGACATCACCTCGTCGATTAGGCCGTCGAGCGAGCCCGGCGCCCAGTAGACATGGCGATCGATCGAGAAGCCGGGATCGTCGATCCACTCGGGCGCGTACAGGCCGAGCGGCACCGACGCCAGCTTCTGCCGGTAGCGCGGGGCGCGATCGACGCGCCGGCGGATGTGATCACGCAGCTCCGCGAAGCTCGGCAGCCGCCCGTCGGCGTCCGGTGCGAACAGCGCCACCCAGCCGACGTGCATGTGCGCGGTCGGCGTCTCGACCGCGAGGAACGAGGCGTCGAGCGCCGACAGTCGCGGGCTGCTCATTCGGCCATCACCAACGGGCTGGCTCCCGCGAACGGGCGCAGCGGCGCGCGCGGCACACGCGCCGCGCGGAAGGACGGCGTCGTGCGTACGCTGGCGCTGGCGCGCGTGATGTGGCGTCTCCCCCATTCGGCGGCGAGCGCCAACTGCATCAGCTGCTCGAGCAGCCAATCGAGTCCGCCCGGCACGCCCAGGCCCGGGCGCGTGACGTCCCCGCGGACCGCGACGACGCGGTCCGCGTATGGGCTTGCGGGACCGAACAGGCCCAGCAGCGTCCGCTGCATGCGCGCCTGCACCTCGTGATCATCGGCTCCGCGCACGAGCGCGTACACGCGCCGGTCGGTGCGCTCGAGATAGCGGGCGAGCAGCTCCATTCCCACGAAGCCGGTCGCACCGGTCAAAAACACTGCATTGGTTTTGCTGTCCACGGTCCTCTCCGCCCCCGACACGGCCCTGAGTCTGACGAACGAGTCGGCGGTAGCATGTCGAGCAGCCGTATCGGGTGCGTTTGTAGTTCTCGGAATCTCCGCGAAATTGAGGCGGTCAAAGGCCGCTTGTGGTTGACAATTCGTCAGCGCCGTGTCTTGCGGCGGGCCGCGTTAGGGTCTGGCGATGTCGGAGTACGTGGCGTTTCTGCGCGGGATGAACGTCGGCGGCCACCGTCTCACGAACGCCGAGCTGCGCATGCACTTCACGGCGATCGGCTTCGAACAGGTTGCGACGTTTCGCGCGAGCGGAAATGTCGTGTTCGCAGCGGCCGCCGGCCAGGAGCGCGAGATCGCCGTGCGCATCGAGCGCGGGCTCGCTGCCGCGCTCGGCTACGAGGTGCCGACGTTCATACGCTCGGCCGCCGAGATGCGGGCGCTCGCGGCGCTGCGGCCATTCGACGCCGCCGACGTGCGGCGCTCCGCCGGCAAGCCGCAGGTCGCGCTGCTGTCCGAGCCCCCCTCGCAGGGCCAGGGCGACGCCACGCTCGCGCTCGCCGGCGAGGGCGACAGGCTCGCGTTCGGCGCACGTGAGCTGCACTGGCTGCCGAGCGGAGGGATCCTCGATTCGGGGCTCGACCTGAACGCGCTCGCAAAGCTGCTCGGCGTGATGACCGTGCGCACGAAGGGCACGATCGAGCAGATCACCGCGCGGCACCTCGCGGACTGACCCGAGCTTAGGGCTTGGACACTGTGCCTGGGGGTAGGCTGCGGGGCACAGCGAGCGAGCAGGCCGGGGCCGCGCTGCTTCGCTGACGGCCACGACAGAGGGAGCAGAATGCCGAGCGTAGAGACCGTGCAGGGAGCCGTCGACGCCGACGAGCTGGGGCTGGTGCTGGTGCACGAGCACGTGCGCTTCCGCGACGAGGCCGTGGCAGAGCAGTGGCCGACCCGCTACGACGAGCAGCTCGAGTACGACGCCGCGCTCGTCGCGGTCAACGCGGCCAAGCAGCGCGGCGTACAGACGATCGTCGATCCGACGGCGATGTTCGGCGGGCGCGACGTGCGCTTCATGCAGCGCGTCGCGAACGAGACCGGCGTCCGGATCGTGGCGTGCACCGGCATCTACAGCTACGACTATCTCCCCCACTACTTCGCCAATCGCGACATCGACGTGATGGCCGATCACTTCGTCGAGGACATCGAACGCGGCATCCAGGACACCGACATCAAGGCCGCCTTCCTGAAGTGCGCGGCGGACGCGGCCGGAGTCACCGCGAACGTCGAGAAGATCCATCGCGCGGTGGCACGCGCGAGCCTGCAGACGGGCGCGTCGATCATGGCGCACTCGATGCCGGCGGTCGCGACCGGGCCGCGTCAGGTCGAGATCTTCGAAGAGGAGGGCGTCGACATGTCGCGCGTGCAGATCGCCCACTGCGGCGACACCGACGATCTCGCCTACATCGAGGGGTTGATCGACAGCGGCGTGTACGTCGGCCTCGACCGCTACGGCCTGGAGATGTACCTGCCGATCGACCGGCGCAATGCGACCGCTGCGGAGCTGCTGCGCCGCGGCCACGCCGAGCGGCTGATGATCTCCCAGGACTTCTGCGCGTCGATCGATTGGTTCCCGCTGGAGGCGGGCGAGCAGTTCGAAGCCAGTGGCGCGATTCGCAACTGGTCGATGACGCTCGTATTCGACGAGGTTGTGCCGGCGCTGCGTGAGCAGGGTGCGATGGACGATGACGTCTTCGCGACGATCTTCACCGAGAACCCGCGTCGCTGGCTGACAGCCTGAAGCGCCTGCGCGCGCGTCAGAGGTCGCGGAACGGCGGGTGCGCGGGGCAGCTGCGCACGGCGCAGTCGAGCGCGATCGCGTGCGCTCGGATCGGCTGGTGGTCCGGCAGCCGGGCAGGCAGCTCGCAGATCTGTGAGCCCATGTTGCCGAACGGGCAAAGCCAGCCGCCGTCGGTGAAGTACGAGTCCACTTCGGTGCTGCCGACGTGCTGTTTGGCTTGGAGGTGAAGCACGGCGTCGAGCACATTCGTCGCGCTCGCGCACGACGTCGCGCCAGCCACGTACACGCGCCAGCGTTCGGCGTTGCCTTGGCGTGTGTAGGGCACGCTCGCGTGCACGTAGCCGCAGGTCGTGACGCTCGGCGCGCTGGCGAGGGTGCCGGACGCGCCTGCGGCCGGGATCGCGCTCAGCCACGCGCCGGCGGCCAGGACAGACGCCAACAGCAGCACACGCGCTCGCATAGGAGTCATGCTAACCCCTCCTCAGGCTGGTGCGACGAGCAGCTCGGGACCCTCGGCGTCGAGGTCGCCTGCTTTGTTGACGATCGGGTTGGCCGGTCGTGCGCTCAGGCGCGAAGCGGGCAGCGGGCCGCATAGCGCGAGCGCGTCATCGGCGCCGAGCGCCGGGTCGAGCCACGCCTGCTGGGCGTCGCGGTCGGCGAGGATCACGGGCATGCGGTCGTGGATCGCGGCGGCGACACGATTGGGCGTGGAGTCGCACGTCAGCAGCGTCACGCTGTGGAGCCAGCTGCCGTCGACCTTGGCCGGTGTCCACAGCGCGGCGAACGCGAACGGGATGCCGCCGTCGACCTGGAAGTAGAAGGGCTGGCGAGGCTCGCTGCGCTGCTCCGGTTTGAGCCACTCGAAGTAGCCGTCGGCGAGCTGTAGCGCGCGCCTTTCGGCGCGCGGGATCAGCCGGCGGTATGCCGGCTTGCTCGTCACGCTCTCCATGCGCGCGTTGATCATCAGCGGGCCGTCGATGGACGTCGCCCACGAAGGCACGAGCCCCCAGCGCAGCAGGCGCGTTTGCTGCTCGCCGTCCGGCGCGACGATCGCGAGCACCTGCTCGGTGGGCGCGATGTTGAACCGCCGCGTCCCCGCGTCGCCGGAGATCGGCACCCTGAAGCGCTCGTTCAGTTCTTCCGGTCCGGCGGTGTTGGTGTAGCGCCCGCACATACCAGCCCAAGATAGGACCTGCGACTCGCTGCTTGGTCACTTCGTAGACAGATCGCGCCGCAGCGGCCACTCGTGCGAACGCCACCTCGGCACGCAGCCGCGACGAGCGCCGGAATGGAGATCCCCGACAGACCACGCTTCACGGACGAGGCGAAGAACGTTCTGAAGGGCGCAGTCGAGGAGGCACTGCGCCTGCACCACAACTACGTCGGCACCGAGCACCTGCTGCTCGGGCTCTACTACGACGCCGACGACCCCGCTGCCGCCATCCTCACCGACCTCGGGCTCGACTACGCCAACGCCAAGGGCCGGCTCACCAGCAAGCTCGGCGAGATCACAAAGAACGCCGACAGCCGATGAGCTATCCCACGCGCCGCGGGTGAGGTCGCGCGCCGAGACGCGGCCCGGCATGCGAACATGTGTTCGCATGGGAAGGCCATACCGCCCCGTCCGTGAGCTCGAAGCCCACCTCGCCCGCGGCGAGCTCGACTTCGCGATCGCGGTGGCGAAGGTCGTGGCTCACGAGCGTACGCGACCGCTGGATCTCGGGTTGATGCTGCGCTTTCTGCCGTTGGTCGCGGCGCAGCGGCCGGACGAGTTCGACGTCTGGGCGCTGCGCTGGCTGGAGCGCTGGTGTGGCGAGCTGCGTGGCCGTTCGAGCATTGACGACGCGGCAGAGCTCGTCGCCGGCCTCGCAGAGATCCCGGTCGACTGCGAACGTGCGCTGCGCGTGATCGCGGCCGTCCGTGCGCGTCAAGGCGGCGGCGGGTGAGCGTCGAGGCGGTAGAGCACGTGCGCGGCGAGCGGGTGCTCTCCTGCGAGCTGCGGATGCAGGAAATCGTCCCCGGGCTCGCGACGCATCCCGAGCCGCTCCATCAGCCGGCGCGAGCGCAGGTTCCGGGCTGCGGTATAGGCGACGATCTGCTCGAGTGCCAGCTCGTCGAACCCATAGGCAAGCGCGGCGCGCGCGGCCTCGCTCGCAAGCCCTCGTCCCCAGTAGCGCCGTCCCAGGCGCCAGCCGATCTCGGTTGTTCGCGCGAAGGGCAACTCGGCGTTGGTCTGCTGCAGCCCGACGAAGCCGATGAACGATGCCTCTCGCGGGATCTCCACCGCCCAGAGACCGTAGCCGTTACGCCGCAGCTCGCCGTCGATGCGCTCGGCGAGCGCATCGCTCTCGCGCCTGCTGAGCGTCGACGGAAAGTGCTCCATGACGCAGGCGTCGGCGTTGATCGCCGCGAACGGCTCGCGATCCCCGCTCCGCCAGAGGCGCAGGCGCAGCCGCGCGGTCGCGAGCTGCCGCGCTGAGCGCACGCCGCGATCCTCGGCGGAGTTCTCTGCCGACCGCAAGGCAGTAGAGGGCCCGTCCGGCCCGCGGCACTATGCCGCGAGCCGGACGGGGAGCAGCTTGAGCTGATTGATGAAGGGGGATTCGACGTGGCGAGGCGGGACGGCCGGGTCGGCGAGCTGTATCTGGGGAAAGCGCGAGAGCGTCTCCTCGAGCATGATCGTCAGCTCCAGGCGCGCCAGCGCAGTGCCCAGGCAGAAGTGTCGGCCGCCTGCGCCGAACGCCTGATGCTCGGGGTTGCGATGCACGTCGAAATGGTCGGGGTTCTCGTAGCGTGTCTCGTCGCGGTTGGAGGACACGTACCACAGCACGACCTTCTCGCCGGCGCGGATCCTCTGCCCGTGCAGCTCGGTATCGCGGGTGGCGGTGCGGCGGAAGTGCGCGAACGCGGGGAACATGCGCAGGGCCTCCTCGACGGCGCCCGCGACCAGCGAGGGGTCGGCGAGCAGCGCCTGCATCTGCTCGCTGTCTTCCATCAGCGCGCGCATCGCCGAGCAGAACGTGGCCTTGGTGCTGTCGTTGCCGGCGGCCATCAGCAGGAAGAAGCCCATCACGATCTCGTGTTCCTCGAGCTTCTCGCCGTCGACTTCACCGTGTACGAGCACACTCGTGAGGTCGTCGGTCGGCGTCTCGCGACGCTCGGCGATCAGTCGCTTGCAGCGCTCGAAGACCTCGGGGATGTCTTTCTCGATCGCGCCGTCGATGCCGTCGGGGTTCACGTCCGGGTCGCCGGCCCCGAGCGTGGAGTTCATCAGCCGCGCCCAGATCGCGTCATCCTCCTCGGCAATGCCCATGAAGCTGCCGATCACACGCGCGACCACCGGTTGAGCCAGATCGGCGACCAGGTCGCATTCCTGACGGGCGGGCGGGCCCTCCAGCCGGTCCAGCACCTTCACGACGATCGCACGGATCGCGTCCTCGTGGGCGGCGATTCGCCGGGGCGTGAAGCCGGCCTGGAACAGCGCCTTCAGGCGGTCGTGCTTGGGCGGGTCCATACCGATGAACATCGCCCTTACGAGTTCGAGCGGCATCACGCCGGCGGCGGTGATGCCCTCTTCGGAGGAGTACGTGCGCCAGTCCCGGCTGACGGTGTGGATGTCCTCGGGAGTCGTCACCGACCAGAAGCCCGCCTCGTCGGGAAACTCCTCGATGCCATCGCTCCAGTGGACCGGGCAGCCGCTGCGCAGCTGCGCGAACAGCTCGTGCGGTGGGCCGTCGACCCAGAGATCGCGCGCGGAAACCTCGACGCTCTCGAGATCGCTGCCAACCACCGCCATCGGGACCCCCATGCTCGTTGCTGCAGGACGCCGGCCAATAATACTGGCTGAGCGGCCAGTCAGCTCTCACCCTGTCGAGACTACGCCCAGTTTGCGGACGCGGCGATCCAAGACGCGCCCCCCGGGCGGTCCGGTCGTCAGGACGGTGTGGACGGTGGCGTGTGGCCGTGCTCGACGGTCAGCTCACCGACGCTGAGGCGCGCGACGCGCAGATCGCCGACGTCGAGCGAGCCGATCGCGGCGCGCCGGACCCCCAGCCTGCCGATCGCGACTGCGCCGACGGCGACAGCGCCGAGCGCGACGGCGCCGCCGGCGAGCGCACCGAACGCCAGCGCGCCGAGCGAGGCGGCGCCGAGGGCACGGGCGTCGCGGCGCTCAGCTCGCGCCATCGGACTTGGATGGGGGCACACGCAGCGCGTGCCCGGCGAAGATGAGCATGTGTTCGAGGTGCGCTTCGACTGTTTGCAGGCTGTGTTCGCCCGGGTAGATCGCGCCCCTGGCGTCGGCGCCGGCGGCACGCAGCGCGGACGCGAACGGCAGATCCTCGTCGGGGTTGGCGATGTGGTCCTGTTCGCCGCCGTAGATGAACGCGTGCAGGCCGAGTTGGGAGACGATCGGCCGATCGGCGTGCAGGACGCCTTCAAGGCCGTTGAAGAAGCTGAGCCAGCTCTCCACGACGCCGAAGCGATAGGGGTTGGCCAACGCGACGTTCATGGCGCCGTAGCCCCCCATCGAGTCACCGACAACCGCGCGGGCGTCGCGGGCGGGCACCGTCGGCAGCATGCGGTCGATCAGCTGCTGGACTTCCAGCACATAGCTTTCGTAGCGCAGGCTTCCCGTGTTACGCCAGTTGTTCGAACCGGGTCCGCCCTGGATCATCACGGCGATCAGCGGTGGGATCGCGTGCCTGGCGATCAACTGGTCGAGCTGGGCCTGCAGACCGATCTGCAGAAACGCGCTGTCGGATTGGTCGTTGCCGGTGAGCATGTAGAGCACCGGGTAGTGGCTCGTGGTGGCGTCATAGCCGGGAGGCAGGTACACGAGGAAGGAGCCTTCGCCGCCAGCGAGTGCCGCCGACGGATACGAGGCACGGTCGATCGCGCTGCCGGCTGGGTCCTGGCTGACGGGTTGCAGCATCGGTAGCGATGGCGGCGGCGGCGCCGCGCTGGTCGCCGCTTCCTGTTCGCTGGGAGCAGCGTGCTCGCCGATGAGCCCCGCGAGCGTCAGCTGGCCGCCCTGCGCGAGCGCGACGCAGACGACCGCGAGCGCGACGAGCAGCACACCTGTGACCAGCCTGCGAGCCCGAGCGCGCCCCGGCTGAGGGCGCGCCGGCAGGGGTCGACCGCCGACCGCGGTTTCGCGGCGTGGCGGGAAGGCGGGCACCCACGGCGGCGGCAGCGATTCGGCTGCCGCGCCGCCCTGTCCCGGCCAGCTCCAATCGCCGAGGCCTTCGAGCCATACCTGTGTGCGAGACGCGCTCACCATCATCGACATCGGCAGATTCAATGAAGCGCGCACCGAAAATCCAACCCCTGCACGCACACGCCCATACTGCAGGCGCGCGTGCAGGCCTGCCGTTGGCTCAGCTGGTGCTCCAAACCTGCCCGACGCCGGCGAAGCCGAGCGCGTCCTTGGTCGCTTCGGTGAGGTCGAATTCGCGTCCTGCCACGTACGGTCCGCGGTCCACAACCGGAACGCGGACCGTGCGATCGCCGTAGCGCAGCGTGACGAGCGTGCCGCACGGGAGCGTCTTGTTGGCGACACCCATCGTCGAGCTCGTCAGCGCGCCGCCACACGCGAGACTGCCGCCGCCGCCGTACCACGAGGCCTCGGCCAGGCGGTAGACGTTGAGCTTGCCGAGGCGCCGGTGCGAGGAGCCCTCGGAGACGTTGCCGGCGAAGCGCAGGCGCAGCCACGTGCTTCCGAGCCGGCGCGGCGAGTAGCTGATGTGGAAGCGGCCGTGGGCGCGGGTACGCGCACGGGCGAGCGTGTGCCACCCGTGCCTACCTAGCGCCTGCAGCGCGACCACGAGGCCTCGCTGTCCCGGCCGGTGGTCTTCGAGCAGCGTGCCGGTGACGTTCGTGCGTTGGTCGGCGAGCACGTTGAGCTGATAGTCACGGACCTTCAGCGCTGTCGATGCAACCGGAGTCGGCACACTTGGGCCGGCTACCGATGAGCTCAGGCCGACCGGTGCCAGAGGCGCCGCTGAAAGCGGCGTCGGGGATACGAGCATGAAGTGGGCAAACCTCCTTGATAACGCGTACGGGGTTAGCTGTCGGGCTCACGGCCCCGCCGACGCACGCATGGGCGCGTGTCAGCCGGGCGTTACGGCCGCATCAGCGGCCGATTCGCCCCCATCCGGTTCGCTTTCTTGCGTGCCGGCAGTGGGTCCCCCGCTCGTCCCCATCAACGGGAACGACTCGGCGAGTCGAACAATTGTTCGGAGAATATCGGCGCGCGGCGGGAAACCTGTGTGACGACCGTCACACAGGAGTAGCCGCGTTAGGTAATCGCCCCGGAAACAGTGTGTTTGCAGGCGATTTCTTTAGAAATGTTTTACGGCATACGGGTGCGAAATGGCGCGATTACCGTCAAAGTCGAGGTTAGGTAATCAGTGAACAGTACGGTGACCCAGCAGTCAACATCAGGCAGCTGACATTTCGCTACGCTCGCGACCGCCGGGGCGCAACTGTCCACTGCTCCCGGCTTCTAGGAACGCAGTAAACGCTCCGCCCAGCCGATCCGGCTGGGCGGGGCGCATTCGCAGATCGCTGCGGCGCCTGGGCCGGTGAGACCGGGAACCGGCGTCGGCGGGAGCGGCATCTACGATCATTGCCGACGTTGAGCACTGTGACGCCACCGCCGACCACACCCCCGCCCGTGGGGCCCGCCGCAGCGATCCCCGCTGAGCCACCGCGGCGTGCCTGGTGGCTGCTCAAGCGCGTGCTCGTTGCCGGCGTGGCGATCGTCGCGCTCACCGGCGGTGCCACCTACGCGATCGCGCGCAACGAGGTCAGCGCTGTTGTAAAAGCGCTGGAACACAACAAGCCGGTGAAGGTCTCAGCGAAGGTGCTCGCGCCTACAGGCAAAGGTGAACCGGAGACGCTGCTGCTGATCGGCAACGACGAACGTCCGCCGCCGAAGGACAACCCGAGCGGAGCTGTCCTGCCTCACTCCAACGAGATGCTGCTGGTGCGAATCGATCCCAGCAAGCCGACGATCTCGATGCTGTCGATCCCGCGCGAGCTACAGGTCAGCTTCACTGCTCCCAACGGCGAACTGATCACCAATCGGATCAACTCCGCTTACACCTACGGCTACGAGGACGGCGGCGGAACCTCCGGCGGGGTGAAGCTGATGGTCGAAACGCTCGAGCATGTGCTCGGCATCCACACGATCAACCACGTATTCGTGACGAGCTTCCCGAAGTTCAAGCGCGCGGTCGACGAAATGGGCTGTGTGTACATGACAGTCGACCGGCGCTATTACCACGTCAACGAACCGGGCGGCGAACAATATTTCGAAATCAACCTGCAACCCGGATACCAGCGACTGTGTGGCGCGCAGGCTCTCGAATTTGTCGCCAACCGCCACGAAAGCACGTCGCTGATCCGCGACGCACGCGACCAGCGCTTCCTGCTCGAAGTGAAGGCCGAGTACGGCGCGACGCTGTTCGAAAACCGCGAAAAGTTCGAGAAGATCCTCGGCAAGGCGATGGAAACCGACCTTCACGGCGAAGAACAGGTGCTGCAGCTGCTCGAGCTGCTGATCGAATCGGCCGGCAAGCCTGTGCGCCAAGTCCCCTTTCACGTCACGCTGCTGCCCACCGTCGACACCGCCACGCCCGAACAGATCAAAGAAGCCGTGCAGTCGTTCCTGAACGGGACGAGCGCGATCTCCACGCGCAATGTCAGTCGCGCGGTGAAAGCGAGCCAGGCGGTCAAGGCCTCACACGCTCACCATCACGCGCACTACGCCGCGCCGCAGCTGTCGCTGACGCCGACTTCGGGAGAAGCGCTGATGCAGGCCCGCGCGGCCTCGCCGCAGCTGCCGTTCCCGCTCGAGTACCCACGCGTGCGCGACGCGTTCGCCGGCGCCGAACCGGATGCGTTGCGCCTGTACAAGCTCCACGACCGCCACGGTCACGCATTCCCCGCGTATGTGATCGTGATCGATCGCGGCGGCCTCGGCGAATACTACGATGTGCAGGGCACTTCCTGGACGCAGCCGCCGCTGCTGAACGACCCCAACCAGACGGTTGAAATCGGTTCGCGAACCTACGACCTCTACTACGCCGGCGAAGAGATCAGGACGATCGCATGGCACGAAGCGGGCGCCGCGTACTGGATCCAGAACACGCTCACCAACAGCGTCGGCCCGAGGGAGATGCTGGCGATGGCCGAGCAGACGCTGCCGGTGATCACCACGCGCCGGGCCGCCGCCGTCACGACGATCCCGACGTCGCGCAGCGTGACCCTGCCGCCGCGCGAATTCGTCACGACCAGCCTCGCCGCCAAGCTCGGGGCCGCGCTCGGCTTCGTCGGCCTCGGCGTCGTCGCGCTGCTCGGGCTCGTGGTGCTGTTGCGCCGGCGCGAGCTCAACGTGCTGCGAGAGCAGGTCGCGCACGCGATCGCGCTGGAGGCGCGTCAGCGACCGCTGCTGGCGAGCGGCGCGGCGGCAGCGGGGGCGCCGGCGAGCCCTGGCCGCTCCGACGCCTCGGCTGCCGGCGCCGGTGTCGGCGATGCGGCGCGGACGATCTATCGCGTCGATACGCGCTGGCGCATCCGCGTGCTGTCGTTGGGCGGTGTCGCGATCGCGGGACTGCTGCTCGCCGCGGCGCTCATGCACATACTCTGACGCGGCATTAGCGTGCGCATCGGTCATCATTCAGCGCTCGGATCTCTACGCCTAGGAGCTCGCCAGATGTCGCTCGATGCAACCAAGATCGGTCAAGTCGTGGCAGAACAGATGGAGGCGCTGGAAGCGCGATTCGGCGATGACTGCCAGATCGGCGACGTCTGCACGATCGTCGAGGTGCTCGGCCCGCACGGCTCCTCGGTGGCGGTGCGCCCGGGCGCCGACGTGCGCCCCCACGGTTTGATCGGGTTGCTGCGACTGGCCGAGCGGGTCGCGCTCGGCGACGTTCACGGCGAGGCGCACGAGGGCGAGTAGCGCTCCGCGCGGGGGCCCGCCGCGCAAGTGTTTGGCGCAGGTCGTTGACGTGGGCAGCCACAACCGCAACAATCGACCGCGTGGCCAACCCCGACCGCTTGACAGCACTCGACTCGACGTTTCTGCATCTGGAGGACCATTCGAGCGCGCACATGCACGTCGCCTCGGTGATGGTGTTCGAGGGCCAAGCGCCAACGCTGAAACAGCTCGTCGAGCACATCCAGGGGCGCTTGCACCTCGTACCGCGCTACCGCCAGCGGCTCGCGTTCGTGCCGTTCGGGCAGGGCCGCCCTGTGTGGGCCGACGACCCCCATTTCAACGCCTACTACCACATCCGCCATACCGCGCTGCCGAAGCCGGCGGATGACGCCGCGCTCAAGCGGCTTGCGGGACGTCTGTTCTCCCAGCGCCTCGACCGCTCCAAGCCGCTCTGGGAGATGTGGCTGGTGCAGAGCATGTCCGGCGGGCGCTTCGCGCTGATCGCCAAGACGCATCACGCGCTGGTCGACGGCATCTCCGGCGTGGACATCACGACCGTCCTGTTCGACACAGCCGCGGAACCCGTCCCCAGCTCGCCACCGACGCCCTGGAGTGCGAAGCCGCTGCCAGGGCAGGCGAAGCTGCTGGGCGAGGCGCTCGTCGAGCGCTCAACTGTGCCCGCCGAGATGGCGCGCGGCGCCCGCGCCCTGCTGCGCGCGCCGAGGCGCGCCGTCTCGCAGGTCAAGGACGGCCTCACGAGCGTCGGCGCGACGACGCTCGCAGGGATCAACGCACCCGCGCCGCCGAGCCCGTTCAACGTCGACATCGGGCCGCACCGCCGCTACACGTTCGTCGATGCCCAGCTGGCGGAGTTCAAGGCGATCAAGGATTCGCTCGGCGGCACGCTCAATGACGTCGTGCTCGCGTCCGTCAGCCTCGCGCTCGGGCGCTACCTACGCAGCCACGGTCACGACACCGAGGGGCTCGAGCTAAAGGCGATGGTGCCGGTGTCGGTTCGCTCGAAGGCCCAGCGCGGCGCGCTCGGCAACCAGGTGGCGGCGATGTGGGCGCCGCTGCCGGTCGGCGTTGAGAACCCGGCCGAGGCGCTGCGCAAAATCAGCACCGCGATGGAGGACCTCAAGCGCGGCGGACAGGCCGTCGGCGCACAGGTGCTGACGAACCTCGCCGGCTTCGCGCCACCGACGATCCTCAGCCAGGCAGCGCGCCTGCAGGCGCGCCAGCCGTTCTTCAACCTCGTCGTCACGAACGTGCCCGGGCCGCAGTTCCCGCTGTACCTGCTCAGTCGCCGCCTGCTGGTGCTCTACCCGGTGGTGCCGCTCGCGCAGCGCCAGGCACTGGGGATCGCCGTGATGAGCTACGACGGGCACCTCGGCTTCGGCCTGCTCGGTGACTACGACGCGCTGCCGGAGCTCGACGAGATCGCGGGCGAGCTCGAGGCGGCGATCACGTCGCTGGCGCGCGCCGCGGGCGTACGCACGGGCGCACGTCGCGCCCCCACCGCCGGGCGAACGCGCAAAGCCAAGCCGGCGCAGAGCAACGGCAGCCGCGCCCCCGCAAAGCGATCGGCGGGCAGCGCCCGCTCAGCGACGCGGCCCGCGGGCGCCGGCTGAGCGCTCCGCAGGCGGGCGCCCGAACGCCCGCGCGACGCTCACGTCGATGCCGAGCGCGCGTCGCAGTGAGTCACGCAGCAGCAGGCGATAGGCGAGATCGGACGCCGCCAACACGGTGACGATCAAGGCGCCTGGATGGCGCAGCAACGAGCGTGGGTGGATCACGCTGATGGCATCGGCAGCCTGACCACCGGCACTTGAGAGTTGGATCGCACAGCGGGCCCCCGCCGTGTCGCTTGCGGGCGGTGAGCGAGCCAAGGCTAGGATCCGACGCATGCGCCTCGCCCTGTGTCAGATGAACGCCACCGTGGGCGACATCGACGGCAACGCGCAGCGGATCCGCGAGGGCATGCGCGGGGCGCGCGAGGCGGGCGCCGAGCTCGTGCTGTTCCCCGAGCTGGCGCTCACCGGATATCCGCCCGAGGACCTGCTGCTCAAGGAGCACTTCCTCGCCGACGCCGCCGACGCGTTGCGTGAGCTGGCCGCAGACGCACGCGGCCTGGTCGCCGTCGTCGGCTACCCAGAGCGCGCCGCCGATGTCTACAACGCCGCCGCCGTGCTCGCGGACGGCGCCATACACGCGATCTACCGCAAGGTGTACCTACCCAACTACGGCGTCTTCGACGAGCAACGCTACTTCCAGGCGGGCCCCGCCGGCGCGGTCATCGATATCGGCGGCGAGCGCCTCGGCGTGACCGTCTGCGAGGACATCTGGGAGGCCGGGCCGCCGGCCAGCGAAGAGGCGCTGGCCGGCGCGACGCTGATCCTCAACATCTCCGCCTCTCCCTATCACGCGGGCAAGGGCGCTGAGCGCGAGCTGATGTTCGCCCAGCGGGCGCGCGAGCACATCGCGTGCGTCGCTTTCTGCGGCCTCGTCGGCGGCCAGGACGAGCTCGTGTTCGACGGGCATTCGTGCGTGATCGATCACACCGGTGCGACGATCGCCCGCGCGGCGCAGTTTCGCGAGGAGCTGCTCGTGTGCGACGTCGACATCGAGGCCGCTGCAGCGGCGCGCCTGCGCGACAGCAGCCAGCGACCCGTCGCCCGCCGCTCCGAGCGTCAGGCGCTGACGCTACCCGCGCTTCCCGGGCCTGCGGGCGCCGCCGCCGCGAGGTCCGGCGGTGCTTCCGGTGGCCCGCGCGCCGAGCCGCTCGCGCCAGTCGAGGCGGAGATATATGCGGCGCTGATGCTCGGGCTGCGCGACTACGTCGAGAAGAACGGCTTTCAGCACGTCGTGCTCGGTCTCTCCGGTGGCATCGACTCGGCGCTGGTGGCGTGCCTGGCGGCCGACGCGCTGGGGCACGAGCGTGTGAGCGCGGCGGTGATGCCCTCGCCCTATTCCTCGGCGTCGACCCAGGACGACGCGCGCGCGCTCGCCGGCGCGCTGCAGCTGCGCATCCACGAGCTGGCGATCGCGCCGGTGATGGGTGCCTACGACGAGGCGCTGCAGGTGGAGTTCGCCGCCCGCGCGGCGGACCTCACCGAGGAGAACCTGCAGGCGCGCATCCGCGGCAACCTGTTGATGGCGCTGTCCAACAAGTTCGGCTGGCTGGTGGTGACGACCGGCAACAAGTCGGAGATGTCCGTCGGCTATAGCACCCTGTACGGCGACCTGGCCGGAGGCTTCGCGGTCATCAAGGACGTCCCCAAGACGCTCGTCTATCGCCTGTCGCAGTGGCGCAACTCGCCGGCCGGCCGACTCGCGCCGAGCGCGCTCGACGGTCCGCGGGCGCCCGCCGGCGCCGAGCACCCGATCCCCGACTCGATCCTCGAGCGCCCACCGTCTGCGGAGCTGCGGCCCGAGCAGCGCGACGACGACTCGCTGCCGCCGTATGAGCTGCTCGACCGGATCCTGGAAGGCTACGTCGAGCTGTATGCGAGTCGTGAGCAGCTGATCGCCCAGGGTCTGCCCGAACGCGAGGTCGATCGCACGATCCGCCTGGTCGACCTTGCCGAGTACAAGCGCCGCCAGGCCCCGCCGGGAGTCAAGATCACCTCGCGCGCGTTCGGGCGCGACCGGCGCATGCCGATCACTAACCGCTACCGCGGTTAGTGGCGGCTGGGAGACGGGCGGCCGGTAACCTGCCCGCGTGCCTGTCCCCGTCGCAGCCACCCCCCTACGAGCCCTGGCTGCGCTGTGCGCGCTCGCCGTGTGCGCGCTCCTGTTGGCTGCGTGCGGCAACACCCTGCAGGAGCGACCGATCCCGCACAACATCCTCGAGGGCTTGATCGCGGCGCCATTCCCGGTGTACTGGCTTGGCGGCAGCTTCGAAGGAATGGCCGTCAGCGAAGCCAGCATCGATCCCGGCGGCGCCTACAGCGTGCACTACGGCACTTGCCTGAGGGGCGGTGAGGGGTCGTGTGTGACGCCGATCGAGGTGGTGACCTCGCCGGATAACAGCTTCCTGCCGGGTGGCTCGACGCCGACCCGCACAACGCGGATCAGGGGCGTTGATGCGGTGCTGGCGCGCGCCGGGCGCACGATCGTGCTGCCAACCGCCGGCGTCGTCGTCGACATCTACGCGACCAGCGCGCGTTCCGCCGCCGCGGCCGCGAGGACGGCCGTGCCGATCAACGAAGTCGGCTCGCCCGGCGCGCCGCTACCCCCCGCGCTGCCGAACACCGGCTTCGGCGAAACGCCGCTGCCCTCGCAGCTGCCGCCGCCACTGCACCCGCCGGTTTAGCCGGCGCGCGCGTCAGGACCATCGGGCGCAGGGCGTACGGCGATCGTCATGCGCGTGACCGCGCACGTGTGATCGGCGTCGTCGCTGAAGCGCACGTCCCATACCCAGGTGCTGCGGCCGCGATGGATGCGCGTGGCACGCGCGTGCACGGTTCCGGCTGTGATCGGGCGCAGGAAGCTCGTCATGTTCGACAGGCCCATCGCGGTGTTGCCGCTCTCAGCGACTCCCAGCGCGGTCGCCAGCGAGGCCATTGCCTCGGCCATCGACGCGTAGACGCCGCCGTGGACGAGGCCTGCCGGTTGCTTGAGCTCGTCGCGGACGGTCGCCTTTGCGCGGACCTCGGTGTCCGAGCACGCCAGCAGCTCGAGACCGTACAGCCGGTCGAAACCTCGCATCCCCCGGCTGATCTGGTCGCTGTCTGGCGTTTCCATGGGGGCGCCACGATAGCCTAGGGTCCTTCCGGTACCGGCCCGATGGGTCTCCACCTGCGGTGGCGGACGTTCACAAAACATGAGTCGATTGGACGAGCTCCCACCCGACCAGCGCGCGGCGCTGTCACTGCTGCTGTTGCAGCACAAGAGCTATGCGGAAGTCGCGGCGCTGCTCGGCATTGCCGAGCGCGCGGTACACGACCGTGCTCAGGCGGCGATCGTCGTTCTTGCCCCCGGCAGAGCGCGGGATTTGACACCCGAGAGCCGCCAGGAAATCGGCGACTACCTACTCGGCCAGCAGCCGGGCGTCGCCGAGCGCCTGCGCACACGCGCGCTGCTGAACAGTTCGGAGCCGGCGCGCGCATGGGCCGCTGACGTCGTCGCGCAGCTGGCGCCGATGGCCGGCTCGAACCTGCCGGATATCCCAGCCGGCCCTGTCGGCAGCGCCGGCGCAGGCGCCGCTGCCGCGGGCGCTCCACAGCGCGTCGGCGATCTGTCCTCCACTCCGCCTCCCGCAGGCGCGCCCGCGGCGGCGTCGGCCTCCTCGGAGCGCACTCAACGCAGCTCGCGCGTGGGTGGCGCGGTGCTGCTGGCGGTGCTCGTCGTGGTGATCGCCGTTGCCGTGGTCCTGCTGACCGGCGGATCGAGCTCTAAAAAACCGACCGCCACGACCACGGGCCAGACCTCCAGCACGGTCTCGAAAGCCGGCCCGACGATCGAGGATCAGCTCGTGCTGAAACCGGCCAAACCGGGGATCAAAAGCGTCGGCGCCGCGTACATCCTCGCCGAAGGCTCAAAGCGCGCGTTCTTCATCGACGCGCGCAACCTGCCGCTGGCCAAGGGCTTCTACTACGCGATCTGGCTCTACAACTCGCCCACGAGCTTCGTCCCCGTCACGAAGAGCTCGGCCGTCAACTCCAAACATCGCCTTGAAGGCATCTCGCCGCTGCCCACCAACGCCGCTGAATTTCACGAAGTGCTGTTGACGAAAGAGACGAGCCCCAAACCGACACATCCGGGGCCCGCATGGCTGCGTGGGCCGTTGAGCCTCAGCTAACGGCCCCCACTGTCATCAATTGAGGGCTGCTCGCACGGCACGCAACCGTGAGTCGCGAATCAATCCCTTGCGCGCTCGGCGCCCTTGAGTGACGGGTTTACTTCCGGTGGCTCGTCAAACACGATCGATTCCTCCTACTTGGGCCGACGTATCGTACCACCATCTGTCAGGCCACTAATTAGAGTTAATAGGCTGGAAACAGCTTCCCCGGATTCATGATTCCCGCCGGATCGAGCTCGGCCTTGACCGCCCGCAGCGCATCAAGCCCACCCTCGCCGATCTCAGCGCCCATCCAGCGCGCGTGGTCGCGCCCGACGGCATGGTGATGGGTGATCGTGCCGCCGCCCGCGATGATCGCGTCGCCTGCCGCGCGCTTGACCGCCCGCCACTGCTCGATCTCATCGCCTTCGCGTTGCGGTGCGATCAGCGTGAAGTACAGCGAGGCGCCGGTCTCATACACATGGGACATGTGGCACATGACGAGGCCGGGTGTCGAGCACGCCCGCAGCGCTCCGCTTATCGCCTCGCCGACCGAGCGGTGCAGTCGCGGCAGCGCCGACCACTGCGCGGCGGTCTCGAGCGTCTCGACCATGACGCCGAGCGTGAGCAGCTCGTCGCGCAGGTACGGCGCCGCGAAGCGCCCATGCAGCCACGCCTCGCCGGGCGAGCGCCCAACGGCGAGCCCGCCCCCCGCACGCACCAGGGCGAGCGCGCGCTTGTGTCTGCTCGCAAGCTCCTCACCGGCGCCCTCGAAGCCGAGGATCGCCAGGCAGCCGCCGCCGTAGCCGCGCAGCCGCAGGTAGGCGCGACCGAGATGATCCTTGAGCCCGTGCGTCCCCGCGAGCGCGAGCGACATGCGCGTCTCCTGCTCGTCGGATAGGCGCGCCACGTCGGGCAGCGCGTGCTCGCGGGCGAGCGTGCGCAGCGCGGCTCCGCCGGCTGCGAAGTCCTCGAAGAAGACGCCCTCATAGATGCGCTGCTCCGGCGCTGGACGCACGCGCAGCGCCAGCTCCGAGATCACGCCGAGCGTTCCCTCCGAGCCGATCAGCAGCTGACGCAGACCGGGTCCGGCGGCGCTCGCGGGCAGCGGCGGCAGCTCGATCGCGCTCGCAGGCGCGGTCAGCCTCAGCCCGAGCACGAGCTTGTCGATCGCGCCGTAGCCGGTGGAGGCCTGCCCGGCGGAGCGTGTCGCTGCGCAGCCACCGAGCGAGACGTACTCGTATGACTGCGGGAAGTGTCCGAGCGTGAGCCCGCGTGCGGCGAGGTGACGCTCGAGCGCGGGAGCCCTGATGCCAGCCTGCACGCTGACGGTTGCCGACTGGGCGTCGAGCTCGAGCACGTCTGTCATGCGGCTCATGTCGAGCACGATCACGCCGCTGTGCTCGCCGCGCAGCGGCGCCACGCCGCCGACGACGCTGGTGCCGCCACCGAACGGCACAACCGCCAGCGAGCTGCGAGAGCACAGCTCCAGCAGCGCCTGCAACTGCTCGTGCCCGGCGGGATAGACAACCGCGTCGGGCGCGCCGTCGGGCGCGCCCGCGCGCAGGCGCACGAGGTCGGGATAGCCCTTGCCCGCTGCGTGCAGCACGCGCTCTGCGTGTCCGTCGCGGACATGCTCGGCGCCGACGATCGCGCGCAGCGCGGCCAGCGCCGCCTCGGGGATCGTGGGCGCCGCGAGGTGCACCTGCCCGAGCGCCACCGGTGGACGCGGACGCGCTGCCAGGCCGACGGTATCGCGCAGGAAGCCCAGCGCGTGCTCGGGAAGCGCCGGTGGGTGCTCCGGGTCTCCCCAGCCCCACCAGCGCATCACCGGGGTCGCGTGCGACTCAGCCACTGACTCGCTCGAGGCCGTCGAGCGCCTCGTCGATCGTCGCAAGCGCTGCGCGGCGCACGAGGCGCCCGCCGAAGCGGGGCGCCAGTTTCAGGAACGAGCTGTGGCGGGCGGAGGAGACGGCGGCCATCTGCTGTCGCAGCTCGATCGTGACCTCGGTCGCGTCCGCGTCTCGGGGCGCCAGGTGCAGCTCGGTCTCGGCGGACTGGAGCACGCTCGCAAACGGCGTGCCCTCGATCCGCTGGACCCATGTGAGCGTGCGCTGGGCCTCGTCGCAGGTGACGCTGAAGTCGGCGCGCACGAGTTTGCCCTTGCGTGTCCGCATGACCTCCGTGAAGGCGTCCGCGTCGACATCCTCCACGCGCGTCACCCGCGGCCACCAGCGCGGTAGGTGGTGCGGATCGCGCAGCAGCTCCCAAAGCTGCTGCGGCGGGGCGGCGATCGTGCGGCTGCGACGCGCTGTGGGCACGACTGCGAAGCCTAGGACTCGTACATCAGCAGCGCGTGCACGTCGCGCCCGGCGAGTCGCGTGCGCCCGCCCAGGAAGGCGAGCTCGATCAGGAAGCCGCAGCCGACCACCTCGCCGCCCAGCTGCTCGACGAGGTCGCACAGCGTCGCGGCGGTGCCGCCGGTCGCCAGCAGGTCGTCGTGCACGAGCACGCGTCGCCCGGCGACGACGGCGTCGGTGTGCAACTCCAGCATCTCCTCGCCGTACTCGAGCTGGTATTCCGCGCTGACGGTCTCATATGGCAGCTTGCCGGGCTTGCGCGCGAGCGCGAAGCCGGCGCCGAGCTCGAGCGCGAGCGCCGGCCCGAGCAGAAAGCCCCGCGCCTCGGCCGCGACAACGCAGTCGACCTGTAGCGGCCGGGCGTACTCGGCCAGCCGCGCCACGGCCTCAGCGAGCGCGTCCGCGTCGGCCATCAGCGGCGTGATGTCCTTGAAGTCGATGCCCGGTCTGGGGAAGTCGGGTATGTCGCGAATCAGCGAGCGCAGGTCGACCGATTCGCCCGCCGGCGTCGCCATCACCTGACGATCTTGCGCAGGTCGCGTACGAGCAGCAGGTGCTTGAGGTGGGTGGCAACGGCGGCGAGGTTCTCGAGCGCCTCGACCGCCTCCTTGCGGCGCTCGGGGTTGCGCGAGCGTAGCGCCGGCGCGAGGATCTGCTGCAGGAGGTTGGCCTCGCGGTCGGCCGAGGAGCGAAACACGCGCAGGTTGCGCCCACCGACGCCGTAGCGGGCGAGCTCGGCGACGGCGGCGATGATCTCGCGCTCGGTCTCGTCGAAGTAGCGCACGCCACCGCGCATCTCGCCCTTGACGACGCCGTACTCTTCGAGCTCGCGTACGAGCTTGGCCTCCGCCTTGGTCTCCTCGAGCACATCGTCCATCGAGTACAGCGCGCCGCTGGCTTGGCGCACGCTGACGCTCGGGCGCCAGCCGCGTGCGCCCTCGCGCCCGACACGGCCCGGAACGGGCGGCGGATCGGATCCCGTCCCGCCGCGGCCGGCGGCGAGCTCCTGGCGGATCACGCGCAGCGGCAGGAACTCGTCGCGCTGCATGCGCAGGATCGTGCGCAGACGCGCGACGTCGCCCTGCGTGTACAGCCTGTAGCCGCCGGGCGTGCGTCGCGGCGTCAACAGCTTCTGGTCCTCCAGATAGCGGATCTTGGAGATCGAGATGTCTGGGAACTCCTGCGCGAGCGCCTTGCACACCGCGCCGATCGTCAACGACTTCTGGCGCTTGCCGAGCTCCGCGTGCTCGCCGAGCTCCTCAGCGGCGAGCTCGAGCTCGACCGGCGCGAGCGGTGGCGTGTCCTTGGATGGCGTGTGCGCTGCCATCAGCGTGCGTGGAACGTCAGCTTGTACTTGCCGACCTGCACCTCATCGCCCTCGTCCAGGCGATGGGACTCGATCCGCGAGCGGTTCACGTAGGTGCCGTTCAGCGAGCCGCAATCGTCGAGGTACCAGGCGTCGCCGCGGCGGATCAGCAGCGCGTGGTCGCGCGAGACCGTGACGTCGTCGAGGAACACCTCGGATTCGGGCCGCCGGCCGATGCTCATGCGCTCGCCCTCGATCGCGAAGCTCTCCCCCACGCGCCCGCCGCCGGCGCGGATCACGAGCGCGGGCCCGTGCGCGGTGACCTCGTCGATCTCGACCGGGACGAGCTCGCCTGCCTCGTCGATGCGGTACGTGGCTGTCACCGACTCGCCGGTGCCCTCCGCGTGTGCGAGCAGCGCGCCGCAGCGCTGGCAGTAGTTGGCTCCCTCGTCGTTAAGGAACCCGCACTCGGTGCAGTGCAGCGCCATGGGACTCTAGGGCTGGCGGTTGGCCAGGATGTCGGTCAGCTTCTGGACGTCCTCGCCGGTGATCGCGATGTCGCCGTCCTCGTGCTTGTGGCGCAGCCGATTGACCAGCTCCGCACGCAGGATGTCGATCTTGCCGTGCAGGATGCGTCGCTTGTAGGAGATCTCGGTCTCCTCCTCGGTGAGCTGGCGGATGACGTCTTTGAGTTCGACGTCAGACAACGAGCCAAGGTCGGGGAACGTTTCGTCCATGGGGCTCTCCTCTCCGGGCTTGCGCCGTCCTGCACCGGGTTTGTGGATACGCCGGCAGCGCCGGCCAGGGGGCCAGTATAGCCCAAAAGGTCAGGCTGAGCTTGAGACTATGGAATCGGCTGTCCGGCATGCGCGTCGGCCCCGCTGCGCAGCTGGCGCAGGGCGCTGCGCGCGTATAGCGCGCTCGCGCTCAGCGCGAGCCCGAGCCCGACATACAGCAGCACCTCGGCGAACGTCCGCAGCCCGGTCATAGCGAAGAAGAACGCGCCCATCACGGGCGCGACGGCGAGCCGGCCGGGCCAGTTGATGCGCAGCTCGACGCCGCGAGAGAGTGCATAGCGACCGACCGCCAGCATCAGCAGCTCGCGCACGGCGAGGACCGTCAGCGCCCAGCGCGGCAGCAGCTGAAAGTGCCACGTGACGACGACGCCGCAAATCACGAGCAGTCGGTCGGTGACGGGATCCATCAGCGCGCCGAGGCGGCTGTACTGACCGGTCGTGCGCGCGGCGATGCCGTCGGCATAGTCCCCCCAGCCGATCACCGCGAACAGCGTCGCCGGCAGCGCGCCGATGCCATCGCTGCTGCTGAGCGCGACGATCAGAAACACCGGGATCAGCGCCAGGCGCGCGAAGCCGATCGCGTTGGGCAACGTCCAGGGGCGCAGCGGCTGGCCGGCCTGCGTCTGGGTTGGGGGCGGCCCGGAGCGGTCGAGTCCGAGCAGTCTCAGAGGGCGCTTCGCCATAGCTCGTCCACTGCCCGCAGGATCTCGGCGGGCTCGGCCGTCAGCGCCGGCCCGGGAGCCTCCTGGCGCCCGCGGCGCAGCTGCGCCTCGGCGACGCCTGACTCCAGCGAGCGACGCCCGACGGTCAGCCGCACCGGGCACCCGAGCAACTCGGCGTCGGCGAACTTCTCGCCGGTGCCGGCTTCGCGGTCGTCGTAGAGGACCTCCACCCCACCCTCGAGCAGCGTCTCGTACAGCGCGTCGGCGGCGTCTCGCTCGGGTGTGCCGGACTTGCCGAGGGCGACGATGTGCACCGCGAACGGCGCCAATGCCCGCGGCCAGGCGATGCCGTGCTCGTCGGCAAACTGCTCGACGGCGGCGGCGACG
Source organism: uncultured Solirubrobacteraceae bacterium (assembly GCA_963838405.1). Taxonomy (GTDB): domain Bacteria; phylum Actinomycetota; class Thermoleophilia; order Solirubrobacterales; family Solirubrobacteraceae; genus Palsa-744. Next base: position 81,387 of record CAWIRA010000006.1, read on the forward strand.
ATACGCGCCGGGCCGATCCCGTAGGAGCCCATCCAGATCGGCTGCTCGACCCCGTTCTCATCCAGGTAGCGCGCCCCGAGCGGCTCGGAGTAGCGGGTTCCGAGCTTGAAGATGTTTCCGATCTCGATCGCGGGCTCGATCGTGACGGCGGCGCCGGCGACCGTGTCGCCAGGGCCGACCTCGCGCACGTCGACCTCGCGGTAGGCGAAGTCGCGACCAGGTACGACGCCGAGCAGGTGCTCGTCGATGCGCCCCGCGCCGGTCACGTAGCCGCCCGCGCCGAAGCCGGCGGCGCCGGCGTCGAGCAGGATCTCAACCTCCGCGTCAACGCCGACCGGGCCGATGAAGCCGGGCGGCCCGAGCGCTGCTTCGATCTCCTCGACGCGCGCCTGGCGCGGCGCTGCGCGGAGCGCGTTGGCGAGCTTGAGCTTCTCCGACGCGATGGTCTCCCCGTACGAGCACGAGCACGAGTCGCTCACCGCCGTCGCCGCCGTCGTCAGCCACGACGACCGGGTAGGCCTTCAGCAGCGCCGCGGCCGCGAGCCCGAGATGGGCGGCGACATCGGTGATGGTCGTCATGCCCGGCGTTGCAACCGGCTGCGGGTCGGCGCCGGCGGGCGCTAGCGTGGCCGCCTGCGGTTCCGCGCTCGCGACCTCCAGGTTCGCGGCGTATCCCTCCGCGAGCACGACCTCGTTCTCGCCGGCGGGACACGGCGCCATGTACTCGTGCGCTCCGGAGCCGCCCATCATGCCGACGTCGGACTCGACGCGGTACCAGCGCAGGCCGCTGCGCTCCATGATCCGGTCATATGCCCCGACATGCAGCTGGTAGCGCTCCTCAAGGCCGGCGAGGTCGCGGTCGAACGAGTACGCGTCCTTCATGATGAACTCGCGCGTGCGCAGCACGCCGGCGCGCGGGCGCGCCTCGTCGCGCTCCTTGACCTGGAACTGGTAGAGGATCAGCGGTAGGTCGCGGTAGGAGCGCACAACCTGCGCCACATGCGTCGTGGCGGCCTCCTCGTGCGTCATCGCGAGCACCAGCTCCGAGCCCTTGCGGTCGTTGAGCTTGAACAGCGCGTCGACGTCGTAGCGGTCCGAGCGCTTCCAGATCTCGGCGGGCTGCAACACCGGCATCAGCATCTCCTCGCCGCCGATCGCGTTCATCTCCTCGCGGATGATCGCCACCGCGCGCTGGTGGCAGCGCCAGCCGGCGGGCAGCCACGTCCAGATGCCGGCGCCGAGCTGGCGCACGAGGCCAGCGCGCACCATCAGCTTGTGCGAGATCGCCTCGGCGTCGGCGGGCGCCTCGCGCTCAGTGGGCAGTAGGTATTCGGAGAGGCGGGTCATGGGGCTGCCGGCCCGCGCGCACAGCGCGAGCGAGGACAGCCACGAGCGTATACGGCCGTGCTCCCGCGTGCCTGCATCGCCGTTAGGGCCCGCCTCCCCGACCCGGCCGCCGTCCGTGGCGGCCCGGGCCGGGTGCCAGACGCTGCTGCTAGAGGTGTTCCAGCTGGTAGGCGCCCGCCTCGATCGCCGTGAGACCGACGAGGTTGCCCAGCGAGACGTTGACGTCCTCCAGATGCGTGCCCCACAGCGGACCGAGCACTTCCTCGATCTGTTCGCGGGGGTCCTGTGGTCCGCCGACATCGGTCAGCTGCAGCCACGTGGCGCCATTGGCGCGCTCACACTGGCCGCTGTACTGACCCGGGTAGGCCACCCACGGAGTCGATGCTTTAGGCGCCTTCACGAATTCGCCGAGCAGCCCCGGGAAGGGCGACGTCGACTCGTAGCGCAGCAGCGGTCCGGGGAGGTTGGCCTGGACGAGCAGCGATGGGTTCACGCACAGGATTTCGTCGTTCTTGATTTCTTCTTCGGTAGCGCTGCCGCCGAGCAGCGGGCCGCCCACGCGTCCGAAGTTCGCCGGGTTGGGCGGTTCTTTGAGGAAGCTCGAGTACGCGACAACACAGTGCGTCTGCGCCGCGTTCTGGCACGACGGGATGTTCTTGAACATCGCGCCCTCGGTCTTCCCCTTCGGCACGGTCACGTTGCCACCGAGCAGGATCGCTGACACGAGCTGCTTGCGCAGTGCCGGGTTCGGGTCGATCTGTTCCTTGATCAGCTGCTCGAGCATCGCCGAGCCCTGCGAGTGCCCGATCAGCACAAAGCCGCGCCCGTCGTTGTAGCGAGCGAGGTATTCCTCGAACGCGGTCAGCACGCCGATGTAGGCGATCGCGGAGCCTTCAGGTGTGATGCCGCCCGGCGTATTGATCGCGGGAATCGTCAACTGCGGATAGATCGGCGCGTACACGGTGCACGTCTGCGAGAAACGGGAGGCCTGATCGATCGCGATCTGCTTCTCTTCCGGGCCGATTTCGAGGTTGGCGTTCATCGTGAACTGGCTGCTGACCGTGGGATACACGTAGAAGCAGTCGATCGGTGGCTTCTTCGCCGGCTTGGCGTGTTCGATGAAGCTCGTGCCGTTGGCCAGCTCGACCGTCGTTTCCTCACTGCTCGTGCAGGGGTTGCTCGCGAGCCCCGGCTTGCACAGCCAGGTGGTTTCAGCCGAGGCTGAGCTCGTGGCGATGCCCGCGATTGCGATTGCACTGACGCTGAGAGCGGCGAACAAAGCTGCCCGCCATCTGACAGAGCTCGAGCGCGAGCCCCACATCCTTGCGTTCTGCATGGCTATCTCCTCACTCCTCATGCGGGGCGCTCGGTCGCTGTCCCCGCCGTGTCGGGCGGTATTTTAGTCACGCCTGAGGCAAAGTCTCAAATCGGTACGGTGGCTACGTGACCGGGCTGTGGCCGGCGGGCGGCCACGAGAGCTGTCCGGCAGCGCCGGGGCTCGGCGCGCCTAGCGTTTCGCTGCGTAGGCGGCGGACTGGATCGCGGTCGTGTGCACGAGGTTGCCGAGCGCGATGTTGACGTCGTAGACGTGCAGGCCCCACTCGGGCCCGAGGCCTTCCTTGACGTATTCCGGCGGATCGATGGCGGGGCCGACCGGGTTGATCTGCAGCCAGCTGGCGCCGTGTTCTTTGTGGCACTGACCCGTGTACTCACCCGGCGCGGCGACCCACGGCGTGCTCGCGGTGGGAGGCCGTTCGAACAGGCCTTCTGAGGAGGTGGTGGTCGGCGCGTACGGCAACAGCGGCCCGCTGGCGCCGCTCTGCCTCGCCAGCGCCGGGTTCACGCACACGACTTCTTTGTCGACGTTGACGACGCCCGGCTGCAGCAGTGGGCTGTTCTGACGCCCGAAGTAGGACGGGTTCGGCGGTTCCTTGAGGAAGCTCGAGTACGCGATCACGCAATGCGTCTCGGTATCTGCCTGGCAGACGGGGACGTGTTCGAAGGTGCCGCCCACGAGCCGCCCCTTGGGCACGAGCACGTTGCCGCCCATCAGATCCGCTGAGACGAGCCGGCGGCGCAGCGCCGGATTCGGGTCGATCACGCCCTTGATCAGCTGCTCGAGTATCAGCGCGCCCTGAGAGTGGCCGATCAGCACGAAGCCGCGCCCGTCGTTGTCCTTCGCGAGATATTCCGCGAACGCCTTGACGACGCCGAAGTAGGCGGTGAGGCTTGCGGCGGTGGTGACGCGTTTGCCGCTGTTCAGCCCTGCCAGCGTCACCTGTGGATACATCGGCGCGTACACCTTGCAGACCTGCGAGAAGCGCGACGCCTGCGAGATCGCGACCGAGGTCTCCTGCGCTTCGATCTTCAGGTTCGCGTTTTCCGTCGTCTGCTTGCTGACGGTGGGATACACGTAGAAGCAGTCGATCGGGGCTTTGCTGTTGACCGCCGCGTCTTCGACACTTGTCTGGCCGTCGGTCTGGACGACCGTCGTCGCCAGCGGCGACGCGCACGGATCGCCGGCCAGCCCCGGCTTGCAGAGCCACACGGTCTTCGCCGGCATCGACAGCGCCGGGCCGGCGAGTACGCCGTTCGCGAGGAGCAGCATCAGTGCGGTCAGGCCGGCGCCGGCGAATAGCTTGACTCGTCGTCCGGTCATGGGGGTCGGATGCTACCGCTCGCCCGCTGCCTCGACGCCGGGCGTCGCGCGCTTCGCGCGTCGCGCAACCGTCCTCAGCGTGCGTTCACACCGAGCAACGCGGCCTCGATCTGGCGCAGACGCGTGGTGTCGCCGCGGATGCCGGCGATCGCGTCGTTGTACAGGAACGCCTCGCCCAGGCGCACGATCGCATAGGCAAGGACGTCGGGCGGGGTCGGGGCGTCGAAGTCGCCGTTCTCGACCTCGGTATCGATCAGGCGCTCGATGCAGCCGACGAGACGCGGCTCGACCGACCCGGCGCTCGAAGTGAGGATCCGCAGCGCCCGCTCCTGCTCCTGCGCGAACAGTGCTCGCATCCCGCGCGTGGCGGCGACCTCGCGGTTGAAGCGGTCGAGCGTCTCGAGCAGGGCAACTGCGCCACTGCCGCCGACCTCGGCGCGGATCGCCAGCAATCGCTCTTCACCGAGCGCGCCGAGCACCTCCCCGAGCAGCAGCTCGCGCGTCTGAAACCAGCGGTGCATCGTCGCCCGTGCGAGGCCGAGCTCGCGCGCGATTCCCTGCACGTCGACACGTTCGCGAGCGAGGAAGCGCTTGCGCGCGAGCAACAAGGCGGCCTCGCGGGTGGAGGCGGCGGGGCGCCCGGGACGGCCCGTGGCGAGCGGTGGCATTCGTCAAGCCTAATCCCCAGAGCCGATGCCCGCCTTTGATAGAACAGCGACCAGCGACCGATCCGAACTTCCGAGCGACACCGAAAAGGAGTCCTGACATGGCCTATTCACTTCCGCCGCTCCCCTACGCCTACGACGCCCTCGAACCGCACATTGACAAGGCGACGATGGAATTCCACCACGACAAGCACCATCAGGCCTACGTCACGGCCGTGAACGCCGCGCTCGAGGGCACGCCGCTCGCGGACACGTCGATCGAGGAGCTGATGAGCGACCTGGGCCAGGTGCCCGCGGACAAGTTGACGGCCGTCAAAAATAACGGCGGCGGCCACTACAACCACACGATGTTCTGGGAGAACATGAGCCCCGATGGCGGCGGCGAGCCGAGTGGCGCGCTCGGCGACGCGATCACCGCGGCGTTCGGCTCGTTCGCGGATTTCCAGGCGAAAATCAAGGAAACGGGCATCAAACAGTTCGGCTCGGGCTGGTCGTGGCTGGTCCTCGACGGCGGCAACCTTGCGATCGTCGGCAGCGCCAACCAGGACACGCCGCTCTCCGACGGCAAGACGCCGCTGCTCGGTGTCGACGTGTGGGAGCACGCGTACTACCTCAAGTACCAGAACCTCCGCCCCGCCTACATCGACGCTTGGTGGAACGTGGTCGACTGGTCGAAGGTCGCAGAGCGCTTCAGCGCCGCGGGCTGAGCCGCAGTCCTTCTCGGCAGGCCGGTCGGTCGGTCTGTCTGTCAGTAGCAGAATGCAAACCCTGTATAGCCATGGCTATACAGGGTTTGTCTGGTCTCAGGACCTACCCGCGGTTGAAGCGTCGCCCGGCCACCGGCGAGACCGCCTCGTCGAGCGCCACGGCGGGCTCGCTCGGGCCGTCGCCGACGAGCATCGACTCGAGTACCGCGCCCGCGCTGGCGTCCTCCTGCGCGGCCGCGGCTTCGAGCGCAGCGATGCGCTCGGGCGTCATCGCCGTGGCGTCCTCGTTCTCGGCGAGCCACTGGCGCGCGTCGGCGGCGGCGGCCTCGTCGCGCTGGACGGTCCTACCAGCGGCGTAGTAGCGGTCGATCTCCTTGAACAGCTCGTCGACGAGCTCCTCCGTGCGGACCTTCTTGAGCGGCTCGCCCTTGGAGTAGATCATGCCCATGTCTTTGGCCCCGGTGATGCCAAAGTCGGCGTGGCGCGCCTCGCCGATGCCGTTGACGGCGCAGCCAAGCACCGACACCTCGATCGCGTCGTCGTAGTCTTCAAGGCGCCGCTCGACCTCGGCGACGACGCTGTCCATGTCGAACTGCAGGCGCCCACATGTGGGGCAGGCGATCAGGTCAGGTCCGCGCTCGCGCAGCTTCAGCGCCTTGAGGATCTCCCAGGCGACCTTGACCTCTTCCTCGGCGTGGAACGTTGACAGCGAGATACGGATCGTGTCGCCGATGCCGTCCGCGAGCAGCGTGCCGAGCCCGACAGCGGACTTCAGCGAGCCCGACCACTTGGTGCCGGCCTCCGTGACGCCGAGGTGCAGCGGGTAGGGGATTTTCTCCGAGAGCATGCGGTTGGAGGCGATCGTGTTGGGCACGGAGGTGGACTTCATCGAGACCTTGAAGTTGTCGAAGTCGAGGCTCTCCATCAGCGCAACGGTCTCGAGCGCGGCGGTCACGAGCGCCTCGACGGGGTTGTCGTACTCGAGCTGACGCAGGTGCTTGGGCAGCGAGCCGGAGTTGACGCCGACGCGCAGCGGCGTGCCGCGCTGCTTCGCCAGCGCGATCACCTCGGCGACCTTCTCCGGGCCGCCGATGTTGCCGGGGTTCAGCCGTACGCAGTGCGCGCCGGCTTCGATCGCCTTCAACGCGAGCGTGTGGTTGAAGTGGATGTCGGCGATGATCGGGATCGGCGACTGCGCGACGATCGTCTTGAGCGCCTCGGCGTCCTGCTCGCGCGGCACGGCGACGCGCACGATGTCCGCGCCCGCCTCCGCGACCGTCCGGACCTGATCCATCGTCGCCTGCAGGTTGGCGGTCTCGGTCTTGGTCATCGTCTGGACCGCGACGGGGGCGCCGCCGCCGATCGCGACAGGGCCGACGTGGATCTGGCGTTCCGAGGCCATAGGCTGGATTCTAGATGCCCGAGGTCTACGCCACCGCCGGCGGCCCGCTCGCGCGGCTCGCCGGTCCTGCCGCGGCGCGCGCTCGCGCACGTCGCCACGCGCGTTTCTTCGGGCTCGCGCGGCTGCCTGACGGCGGCACCGTGCTGGACGTGGGCTGCGGCGTGCTCGGCCTGCGCGCGCAGGAGCCGGAGCTCGCGATCACGGGTCTCGATGTCGCCGAGCGGCCTGACTATCCGGGCCCGTTCGTGCGCGCAGACCCAGCCGAGGGGCTGCCGTTCGCCGACGACATGTTCGATCTCGTGTACTGCTCGAGCGTCATCGAGCACGTGCCGCCGGCGCGGCGCGTGGCGTTCGCCGCCGAGCTGCGGCGCGTCGGGCGCGGCTGGTTCGTGCAGACGCCCGCCTTCGGCTTCCCGCTTGAGCCGCACTCGCTGCTGCCCGGCGCACACTGGCTGTCGCCCCGTCTGCGTCGCCCGTACTGGCGCCTGGGCGTGACGGGCGGATGGGAAGAGATCGCGCTGCTGCGTCGCGCGGAGCTTCGAGTCGCTGTTCGGCCCTGCGCTGCCCGAGCGCTTCGGCCCGCTGGTCAAGAGCTGGACGTGCGTGCGGCCGGTGCGCAGCTGAGCGCGCGCCCGCCTTGCAGGCCGGGCGCGGAGCTCAACCTCCGAGCCGGCCGATGTCGTTGCTGACGCCGTTAATGACGAGGAACAGCAGGAGCAGGATGCCAACCGAGCTGTAGCGATACATGGCGGCCAGCGAGATGCGCTTGCCTCGGACCTTCTCGGCGACCGACCACAGGACGTGGCCACCGTCGAGCGGCAGGAATGGGAAAAGGTTGATCACGGCGAGCACGAGCGAGATGTAGCCGAAAAAGACGAGCGCGATTCCTGATCCGGCGACCACCGTTTCGTGGGCGTCCTCGGTGATGCCGACGATGCTGCTCACTTCTTTTCGCGTCTTCGAGCTCGTCAGCGCTTTGACGAAACCGGTCAGCGTGCCGGTCGTCGCGTGCCACATTGCCGCGATCGCGCCGCCCGCCGCCGTGATCGCGCCGTAGTGCTTGGCCGCGGTGCCGAACTGCACGCCGAGGAGCATCCGCTTTTCGGCCTTGTCGTAGCGCGGATACAGCGACAAATGCAGCGTCTTGCCGGAGCGAAGCACCGTCAGCTCGACCGGAGTGGCTGCGCGGCAGCCTTCGGCCAGCGCGCCGGCGCAGCGGTGCGCCTCGATGCTTTTGCGCGCGGTTTCGGCGTCGACGTGCACGCCGCCGACGGCGACGATCCGATCGCCTGGACGTAGCACCCCGGCGGCCGGCTCGCCGCGCTCGATCGCCTGCACCGACGACGTGGCGACGACGGCGTTCGTCGACGGGTCGAGGTTGTAGAGCGCCGATGCGCCACCGAGGCTGCCCGAGAAGAGGATCGCCCAGAACAGCACGAAGGCGATCACGATGTTCACACCCGGGCCGGCAACGATGACAGCGATCCGCTTCCACGGCGGCTGGCTGTAGTAGGCGCGGCGCGCGTCCTCGGGGTCGAGCTCGCCGATTTCTTCGGGGTTCATGCCCGTGATTTTCACGTAGCCCCCGAGCGGCAGCGCACCGAGCGCGTACTCGGTCTCGCCCCGTCGGATCCGCAGGATCGTCGGCGGAAAGAACAGCGAAAAGCGCTCGACACGCATGCCGACTGCCTTCGCGACGGCGAAGTGTCCAAGCTCGTGCAGGACCACGAGCAGCATGATCCCGATCAGCACCACAACCCAGCTCATACGCTCAGTGTGGCAGGCGTTAGCGCGCTTCTCGCCGGTTGGGATGACGCTGGCGTCGCGGTCGCCCAAGCAGCCTTTGACGCCCGGCCCTACGAGGGCGACGGCTCGTCAGCCGCGTTGCAAGACCGCCTCCACGGCCACCTCCCGCGCCAGCCGATCGGCCTCGTAAAGCGACTCGAAAGAGCGCACCGGCTCACTGCCGAGCTCGTCGAGCGCCTGTTCGATCACCTCGGGGATCTCCAGAAAGCGCAGTCGCTCCTCGAGGAACGCGTGGACGGCGATCTCGTTGGCGGCGTTGAGCACGCACGGTGCGGTACCGCCCTCGCGCGCGGCCTCTCCGGCGAGGCGCAGGCACGGGAAGGCGTCGAGGTCGACCGCCTCGAACGTCAGCTCTGCGACGGCCTGAAGGTCGAGCGCCGTCACCGGCAGTCGCACGCTCTCGCCGCCGTGCAGCGCATAGGAGATCGCGATCCGCATGTCAGGTGGGCCGAGATGGGCCAGCATCGCCCCGTCGGCGAGCTGCACGATCCCGTGGACGAGCGACTGCGGATGCACGACCACGTCGATGCGCTCGTACGGCGTGCCGAAAAGGTGATGCGCCTCCATCAACTCGAGGCCCTTGTTCATCAGCGTCGCCGAGTCGATCGTGATCTTGCCGCCCATCGCCCACGTCGGGTGCGCGAGCGCCTGCGTGACGGTGACGTCCTGCAGCTCGTCGCGGCGGCGGCCTCTGAACGGGCCGCCGCTGGCCGTGATCGTCAGGCGCTCCACCGCCCCCGGCGGCTGCCCGGCGATCAGCTGGTGAAGCGCCGTGTGCTCGGAGTCGACCGGGATGATCTGCGCTCCGGTCGCCTCCGCGAGCGCGGTCACGAGCTCGCCGCCGACCACCAGTGACTCCTTGTTCGCGAGCGCAAGGTCGATTCCCTCGCCGAGCGTCGCCACCGTCGGCCCAAGCCCGACCGAGCCGACGAGCGCGTTTAGCACCAGTTCTGCTCCCGACTCGACGACGAGTTGCACGAGCCCCTCCGCGCCGGTCAACACCTCACCGTCGGTCCACGCCTCGGAGGCCCTCGCGGCGGCGTGCTCGTCGGCGAGCACGACCCGGGTGACGCCGTGCGCGCGTGCCTGCTCGAGCAGCAGCTCCCACGAGCCTCCCGCAGACAGCCCGACGACTTCGAGCTCGTCGCTGCGTGAGCACACATCGAGCGCCTGCGTGCCGATCGAGCCCGTCGAGCCGAGGATCAGCAGGCGCTTGCGCGCGGGCACTTCCCTCCAATCACGCGCCCGACGGGCGCCGCGAGGACAGTGGAGGATGATCTGGACACGCGCTGATCATAGGTCCTCGATAGGTCCTCGCGCCGGTTGGCAGCGCCTATGGCAATCGTCGAAGCTCGTATGGCATAACAACACGATTCCAACAAATCGTGTCCGTACCCGCATAGGGTTGACGCGCGGGCACCGTCCGCAGGACCGAACCGGTCCATCGACGAGCCCGCAAGGGCCAAGGGGGCACATATGATGCATCGCAGATCACTTCTGATCTTGCTGACGCTGGCCGCACTCGCGGCGCTCGGTACGGTCACATCGACGGCGTTCGCGAAGGAACATGCCGTGAAGACGCATAAAAAATTCACCGCGACCTACAACGGCGGTGAATACTTCGGGCCGGAAAACACACTTCATTGCAAGGGTGTGCACAAGACGAACTCGCTCCTCTACCCAGGCAGTGGCAACATGGGCGGCGAGGACGTCGAGCACTGCTCGCTGTCCAGAGGCGAGACGTTCCCGGCGAACTGGCAGACTCCCGGGCAGCCGATCAACATCGACGACAATTTCTGGGTCTCAGACGCCGACGGGCAGGAAGTGCCATTCAACGAAGACCTCCCCGCCTACGGTGTGGCCTTCAGTGAAGTGTCCGCAGGCGACAACTCCTTCCGGATCAAGGTCCTCTACCCGGACTCGTAGGTAAGACGAGCTGCCACGATGCACGTGCCCCTATGAGGGGCACGTGTGCCAAGGCTTCCGCACCCGTGGCTGCCTCGCCGGAGTGGAGCGCTGCGGGCGCGCCGGTTCACATTCACTGATGACGCTAGTGAACGTACGCCGACCAGATGTAGTAGCTGACGACCGCCGCGAACAGCACCGCGTCGAGCCGGTCGAGCACACCGCCGTGAGCGCCGAACAGCCCGCCTGAGTCCTTGATCCCTGCCTCGCGCTTGACGAAGGACTCGAACAGGTCGCCGATCGGCGCGACGAGCGCGACGCCGAGACCGAGCACGAGCGCGTGCGTACCGGGCAGCCATTCCTGGTAGCGCCCCGCGATCCACACGCCGAGGACCGCGAACAGCATGCCGATCACGAGACCCTCGACGGTCTTGTTGGGGGAGATCGAAGGCGCGAGCGGCCGGCGCCCGAACATGCGCCCGCCGATGTAGGCGCCGGTATCGCCGAGGAAGGTGCCGACGGCGACGTCGATGACGATGCCGAGCCCGTGTGGCAGGCCGCGCAGCAGCACGGCGTGCGCGAGCGCGAAGCCGATCCAGTAGATGCCGAGCAGCGTCACCGCGATCGCGCCGACCGACGGTCGCGGCTGCGCGAGCGTCAGCCCGAACACCAGCGGCAGCGCGGCGACGGCGACGAGCAGGATCTGGAACTGGTCGCCGTAGAGCGCCGCCGCCAGCAGTCCCGCGAGCGCGATGTAGCCGCCGAGGCGCGCGGGATGGGCGCGTTTGTACATGGAGTAAAGCTCGTGCATGCCGACCACGCCGAGCACGAACATGCCGAGCGCGAAAACGAGGCCGCCTTCGATCACCAGGAACAACGCCACGGCGATCGCAGGGATCGCCGCCAGCAGCCGCCCGCGCAGCTCCGAACGCGGCTCGCGGCGACGTCGACGCCGGCGCCCCGGCGAGCGCCGGCCGCGGCTGCGCCGGGCCGCGGGCTCGAGCTCGGGCTCCTGCGCGACGCGCGTGCCGGCGGGCGTGTGTGGAGCGCTACCCATCGCGGACCGTCAGCGGCCGCCGAATCGGCGCCTGCGCTCGGCGTACTCGGCGAGTGACTGTTCGAGCGCCTCGCGTGTGAAGTCCGGCCACAGCTCGTCGCGGAAGACCAGCTCGGAGTACGCGGACTGCCACAGCAGGTAGTTGGACAGGCGTCGCTCGCCGCTCGTACGGATGATCAGGTCGGGATCGTGCATCTCGGGCGCGTACAGGCACGCGCGAAACTCCTCCTCGGTGGTGCCGGTGAAGCGACTGGCCGCGTCGATGATCTCTGCGCGGCCGCCATAGTTGAACGCTACGAACATCGTGATGCGGGTGTTCGCGCGCGTGAGCTCTTCCGCCCACAGCATCTGCTCGGCGAGGCGCTGCTCGACGCCGTCGCGCCGGCCGATGAAGCGCATGCGAACGCCTTCCTCGTGCAGCTCCGGCGTCTCGCCGCTGATGCGCTTGGAGAACATCGCCATCAGGCCCCGCACCTCGTGGGCGGGACGCGACCAGTTCTCGGTCGAGAACGAGTACACGGTGAACTCCTCGATGCCGAGCTTGGCGGCGTCGCGCAGCCGCGCCTTGACGGTGTCGGCACCGGCGCTGTGGCCCTCGTTGACCGGCACTCCCTGGGCGCGCGCCCAGCGGCCGTTGCCGTCGGTGATGATCGCGAGGTAGCGAACCCGCCCCCGCTCCGCGGGTTCCCCGGAATCGGGCATCAGACTGCGAGGATCTCCGCTTCCTTGCTCTTGAGCACGCCGTCGAGGTCGGCGATGCGACCATCGGTCAGCTTCTGCAACTCGACCTCGGCGCGATGCTCGTCATCAGAGGACGCCTCGCCCTCGGACTTCAGCTCGCGCAGCTGCTGCATCGTGTCGCGGCGGACGTTGCGCACCGCCACGCGGCCCTCCTCGGCGAGGTTGCGCACGATCTTGACGAGATCGCGCCGGCGCTCTTCTGTGAGCTCGGGGATGACCAGCCTGACGACGTTGCCGTCGTTTGATGGGGTCAGCCCGACATCGGACTCGTTGATCGCCTTCTCGATCGCCTTGATCGACGATTTGTCATACGGCTGCACGGTGAGCAGGCGAGCTTCTGGTGCGGAGATCGTCGAGAGCTGGTTCAGCGGTGTCATCGCTCCGTAGTAGTCGACCGTCACGCGGTCGAGCAGCGACGGGCTGGCGCGGCCGGTGCGCACCGTCGAGAACTCGTGCGTGGCGGACTCGACCGATTTGCTCATCCGCTCGCGCGCGTCCTCGAGCAGTTCGTCGATCAGGTTGTCAGTGGCCATCGCCCTCTCCTCCGGCTGTCGATACAAGCGTGCCAACGCGGACGCCTGAGATTATCTTCGCGAGGCTGGTGTCGTCGTCCATGTTGAAGACGTTCAGCGGCATGCCGTTCTCCATGCACAGCGCCAGCGCTGTCGAGTCCATCACCCGCAGACGCCGCTCCAGCGCCTCCATGTGTGTGATTTCGGGGATGAACTGCGCCGTCGGGTCGAGCGCCGGGTCGGCGGTGTAAACGCCCTCGACCCCGTTCTTGGCCATCAGGATGATTTCCGCGTGGATCTCCGCCGCCCGCAGCGCGGCGGCGGTGTCGGTCGTGAAGAACGGGTTGCCGGTGCCCGCCGCGAAGATCACCACGCGGCCCTTCTCGAGGTGGCGCATGGCGCGCCGGCGGATGTAGGGCTCGGCGACCTCGGAGATGCTCAGCGCCGACTGCACGCGCGTGTTCGTGCCGATCTTCTCGAGCGCGTCCTGCAGCGGCAGCGCGTTCAGCACCGTCGCCAGCATGCCCATGTAGTCAGCGGTCGAGCGGTCCATCCCTTCCGCCGCGCCCTTCATGCCGCGATAGATGTTCCCGGCGCCGACCACGATCGCGACCTCCACGCCCTGGTCCTGCACCGCCGCCACCTGGCGCGCCACGGCTTCCACCCGCTCAGGATCGGTCCCATAGTCGAGCTCGCCCATCAGCGCCTCGCCGGAGAGCTTCAGCAGGATGCGTTTGAAAGCAGGGGCCATCGAGCCGGAGCCTATCCGCTCCGTCCCACGCCGCGCCGGCGGATTATTGGCCGATCGCGAAGCGGGCGAAGCGGCGGATAACCACGTTCTCGCCGGTCGTCGCGGTGAGCTCGTCGCGCAGCTGCTGGACCGTCTTGCCGTCGAACTTGGGGTTGTGCATCTCCTGCTCGAGCAGCACGATCGTCTGCAGCCATGAGTCGAGCTTGCCGGCGACGATTTTCTCCCGCACGTTCTCCGGCTTGTCCGCGGCCTCCTGCTCGTAGATGCGGGCCTCGGCGTCGCGCTGCTCGGCCGGCACGTCCTCGCGGCTGACGTATTTGACCGTCGGCGTCGCCGCGATCTGTACGGCGACCTCGTGGGCGAACGCGACGAAGTCGTCGTTCTTGGCGACGAAGTCCGTGTTGCAGTCGACCTCGATCAGCACGCCGACCTTCGCGCCGGCGTGTACGTAGGCCTGGACGGTGCCCTCCGTGGCGGCGCGCTCGCCGAGGTCCTGGATTTTCTTGCCCTGCTTCACGCGCAGGATCTCGATCGCCTTCTCGATGTCGCCGCCGGCCTCGGTCAGGGCCTTCTTGCAATCCATCATCCCCGCGCCCGTGCGCTCGCGCAGCGCCTTCACGTCCTTGGCGCCGATCTCGACAGTGCTCATGATGCGCTTGCCTCCGTCGTTGTCTCTTGGCTGTCGTCTGCCGCCGGCGCCTCCTCGGAAGCAGCGACCGGCGCGGGCTGCTCGCTCGCGGCAGCGCTCAGCTCAGGCTCGCTCGGCGTCTGCTCGGCGAGACCGTCCAGCACGGGCTCGTTCGCGACCGCTTCAGCGTGCACAGCGTCCTCGCCTTTCTCGGATGCGTCGACCGCCGGCGTCGGCGGGTGCAGCTCGGCGTCGGCCTGGGCCTCGGCTTCGGCGTGCACCGCGTCCTCGCCCTGGGTGGGAGTCGCCGCCGGGGCGGGCGCGGGCTCGTTCGCGGCAGGCGGGGTAGCCGCAGCCGGCGTCGGAGCGGCTGCTGGCGCGACCGGCGCCGGAGCTGCCTCTGGCGCCGGTGATGCCTGCGCGGCAGCGGGGGCGCTTGCCGCGGCCGCGGGCGGCGCCTGCGCGGCTGCGGCAGCGGCGCGAGCGGCGGCCTCCTGCTCGGCGGCCTCGCGCGCAGCCTGTTCCTCCGCCTCGCGCTTGGCCTGCTCCTCGGCTTCGCGTTTCGCGCGCGCTTCGGCCTCGACCCGCGCGCGTTCCTCGGCTTCCTGGCGCGCGCGTTCCTCCTGGGCGCGGAACACGCCGTGGCCCTCGGCGACGACCTGACCGATCGCCTGCGTGATCAGCGCGCAGGAGCGGATCGCGTCGTCGTTGCCGGGGATCACGAAGTCGATGCCGTCGGGGTCGCAGTTGGTGTCGACCAGGCCGATGATCGGGATCCGCAGGCGACGGGCCTCTTTGACGGCGATTTCCTCGGTTTTGAGGTCGATCACGAACATCGCGTCGGGTACCCGCTGCATATTCTTGACGCCGCCGAGGTTCGCGCGGAGCTTCGCCAGGTCGGCCTGCGCCGCCATCCGCTCGCGGGTCGGCAGCAGCGCCAGCTGCCCCTCGGCCTCGAAGCGTTCGAGGTCGTGTAGCCGGCGGATCCGCTGGTTGATGGTCTGGAAGTTCGTCAGCAGGCCGCCGAGCCAGCGGTGGTTGACGTACGGCATGTCGGAGGCCTCGGCGACCTCCTTGATGGTGTCGCGCGCCTGCTTCTTGGTGCCGACGAACAGGACGGTGCCGCCACGGTGCGCGACCTCGCCGGCGAACTCCTGCGCCTGCGCGAGCAGCGCCTGCGTCTTGAGCAGATCGATGATGTAGATGCCACCGCGCTCGCCATAGATGAAGCGGCGCATCTTCGGGTTCCAGCGGCGCGTCTGGTGGCCGAAATGGACGCCGGCCTCCAGCAGCTCCGCGATTCCAACGTCAGCCACGGGCTACTCCCTTGTTGATATGCGATTGATTCCGTACGGCTGATTGCGGACCCGGTTTCGCGACGCATGGGCGCCTACCGGGCAGGGCCGCGATCCGTTACCGCACGGGTCGAGGTTCAGATTTGACTATCAGGATAGCCCTTCGGCGCTCGACAGCGCACGTTGCAGGTCCGCGGGCAGCGCCGAGCTGACGTCCACCTGTGCGCCCGTGACGGGGTGCTCGAACGCGAGCCTCGTCGCGTGCAGGAACTGGCGTGCCAGCCCGAAGCGCCCCGCGGTGCCGTACTCGGGGTCTCCGCACAGCGGGTGTCCAATCGCCTGCATGTGCACGCGGATCTGGTGCGTGCGCCCGGTCTCGAGTCGCAGGCGCAGCAGCGAGCTGTCCGGGAGCGCGCGCTCGAGCGTGAAGTGCGTGCGCGCCTCGCGGGCGCCGGCGCCGCCGACGGCCATGCGCGTGCGTACGCGCGGGTCGCGGCCGATCGGTGCCTCTACCGTGCCCGTGCGCGCCGGAGGGCGTCCCTCCACGAGCGCCAGATATTCGCGCTGGATCTGCCGTCGCGCGAGCGCCGCCTGCAGGCGGCGCAGCACCGCATCGCTGCGGGCGACGACGAGCAGTCCCGAGGTGTCGCGATCGAGGCGATGGACGATGCCGCGGCGCTCGGGGTCTGCTGAATCGTCGTCGTCGAGCAGCGGTGCGAGCAGTTGCGAGAGCGTGTTCTCGCGATGCCCGCGTGCGGGGTGGACGACGACGCCCGGCGCCTTGTCCACGACGATCAGGTGCTCGTCCTCGAAGGCGATCGTGAACGGTGCGTCGCGCTCGTCGCTCACGACGTCGGCTTGCGCGCGCGGTCGATCAGCAAGAACAGAAGCACGACGCCGAGCGTGATCGAGGCGTCGGCCAGGTTGAACGGCGGCCAGCCGAGCGGCAGCTTGATGAAGTCGGTGACCGAGCCGTGGCGCAGCCGGTCGATGATGTTGCCGAGCGCGCCGCCGGCGATCATGCCGGTGGGCAGCCACAGCAGCGCGCGCGTCGAGTGCAGCGCGAAGTACACCAGCAGCACCGCCAGCGCGAGCCCGATCAGGATCGTCACGGCCACATGGTCACCGGGCAGAAAGCCGAAGGCGACGCCGCGGTTGCGCGTGTACACGAGCTGGACGCCCGGCAGGAATTTGTGTTCTTCGCTGGGGATGATCGACGTTTCGACCCAATGCTTGCTCAGCTGGTCGATCACGACGACGCAGACCATCACGAGCGCCGCGAGCAGCCAAGCGACGCCCGAGCTGTGCGCCCACTTCGCGCCCTGGTCGGAGGTCTCGAGGCTTGGTGCGCTCGCGCTGGTGCGCAGCTTGGGCGGGGTGGGCGACGAGCCCGTCATCCTGATCGCCTGCTCAGCTGATGATGCCCTGGACGACGACGATGTTGACTAGGTACAGCGCGATGATCGCCAGCATCGGGCTGAAGTCCAGGCCGCCGAGCCGCGGCGAGAAGCGACGGAAGATACGCAGGTAGGGCTCGACGACGTCGCGCAGAAAGCCGAGAATGCGGTCGATCGTGGGCGAGTACGACGGTCGCAGGCCCGCGGCGAACAGCAGATTGACGACGATGTACACGAGGATCAGCAGCACGTATATGTAGATCACCGTCGACAGGTAGCCCGCGATATCCGAACGCGTGCTGGCGAGGACGAGCGTCACCGGCGCTCCTCGAGCACGGCGTCGAGCGCGTCGCTGAACGCCTTGCGCAGCCCCCCGCGCTCGAGCGCGTCGACCCCGCGCGCGGTCAGCCCGCCGGGTGATGAGACCTCGCGGCGGATCGCGAGCGTGTCGTAGCCGCGCTGTCGCAGCAGCTCCGCGGTGCCGGCAAGCGTCTGCACCACCAGTTCCGCGCCCTGCGCGGCGGGGATGCCGCGCCGCACGCCCGCGTCGACCTGCGCCTCGGCCACCAACGCCACATACGCCGGCCCGCACGACATCAAGCCCATGGCGACGTCCACGAGCGCGTCGTCGAGCACGACCAGCGTGCCCAGCTCGGCGAACAACGCCGCGACCTCCGCATCGATGCCGGCGCTGTCCTCACCGGCGCCCTCGAGCACGCCCGGCCCCGCCGCCTGCACGACGGCGCCCTGGCGCACCTCCACCGGCAGCGACGGGATGAAGCGATAGACAGGCCTCGCGGGATATGCGGCGCGCAGCGCCGCCAGCGGCGTGACGGCGAGGATCGATGCGACCGCCGAGCGCGACGAGCCGAGTTCCTCCGCCACCGCGGCGAGCTGCGCCGGCTTGTGGCAAAGGATCACCAGGTCCGCCCGCGCTGCGACCTCCGCGTTGCTCGCCAGCGCCTCTCCCCCAAGCTCCGCCGCCAGACTACGCGCACGCTCCGCGATCGGGTCGGCACAAAACAAAGGCCGCCCCCACCCGCGAGCCATCGCACGAGCCATGTTTCCACAGCCGATCAGACCAATTTGCATCTGCCGCACGATACCCGGCGCCTCGCTGTGTCCTCGGTCGCTCGCGTGCTGGCCGGTTCGGGGATGCGAGCGCAAGCGAGTGTCTCCCGGTCAGGTACGCCACGCTCCCTGCGTCCGTGCGAGGCTTGGGTCTCGCACGCCAGAACGCGGGCGATCATGCCTAGCTCTGGTTGAAGAAGCCCTTCTCGATCAACCTTGCGCGCTCCTCGGCCGAGATCTCGACGTTGCGCGGCGTCAGCATGAAGACCTTGTCGGCGATCCGCTGCATGCCGCCGTCCAGCGCGTAGGTGAGCCCTGAGGCGAAGTCGATGAGGCGCTTGGAGAGGTCGGTGTCGGAGCCCTGCAGGTTGAGGATCACCGGGATCGAGTCCTTGAACTTGTCGGCGATCTGCTGCGCGTCGTTGAACGACTTCGGCACCACGAGGTGCACGCGCACGTCGCCGTTGCCGCGCGCTGCGACGGGTTTGAGAACGGTCGTGGCGCCTCCGCGCGAGCGCCCGCCGCGAGCCGCGGGTGCGGCTTCGCCGTCGTCGTCGGCGAAGATGTCGTCGATCTCGTCGCGGCGGCGGCGCAGCCGGCGAACGTTGGGCCGCTCGCGATAGCGGTCCTCGATTTCGGTCTCCGGAGCGGAGCCGGCGGCGTCCTCGTCGTCGTAGTCGTCGTGATACTCCTCGGCAAGGCCGAAGTAGACGAGCGCACTGTGCCAGGAGTCGCGGAAAGCCATCGGTGTAGATGCGTGTTCGCCCGGCGAACCGGTTTCCCTGCTGATGCTAGTGATTAGCCACACATCACGGCCCCGTGGCCGTGCACGTCAATCGTACAGTCTCGTGCCGATTCGCACGATCGTGGCGCCCTCCTCGACTGCGACGGCGTAGTCCTGGGAGGTGCCCATCGACAGCCCCTCGAGGCCGTGGTGAGCAGCGAGCTCGCGCAGCGCAGCGAACCAGCGACGGCTGTCGTCCGGGCGTGGCGACAGCGGCGGCATCGTCATCAGCCCGGCGACCGGCACGGGCGAGCGCGCCAGGTACTCGTGGATCTGCTCCGGCGCGATGCCGGCCTTGCCGGCCTCGCCGGCGACGTTGACCTCGAGCAGCACCTGCAGGCCCGGGCGCGCGAGCTGCGCGTGGCGCTCGAGCTCGCGCAGCGCGGACTCGGACGCGAGCGAGTGGATCAGGCGCACGTGCGGGACGATCAGACGCACGCGCCGGCTCTGCAGCTGGCCGATGAAATCCCATTCGAACAGCTCGCCGTGGGCGGCGAGCTTCTGCTCGAGCTCCTGCGCGCGGTTCTCGCCCACGAGGCGGATGCCGGCCTCGGCCAGCCGCGGCAGCTCGTCGGCGGCCACGTACTTGATCGCCGCGAGCACCTGCACGTCCCGGCCGGGTTCGCCACTGCGGGTCAGCGCGGCGGCGATCTCCGCACGCACGCTTTCGAGGTTCGCGCGGACCCTCTCGGCCTTGAGGCCGGTGATCAGCTCAACCATGCGATCCCCGCTTGGCGGCCCGCGGTGGCGCCTTCGCGTCTGTATGAGAAGAACCGCTCGTCGCAGATCGTGCAGGCGTCGACGTGGCTGACCTCGCCGACGCCGGTGGCGCTCAGGCGCTCTTCGGCGATCGCGCGCAGGTCGAGCCGGCGCCCGTGCACGTGTGCGTGCGCGCCGGCGAACGCGTCGCGCACCTCGGGTCCGACCTCGTAGCAGCACACGCCGGCGCCGGGGCCCACAACCGCCGCGATCGGCTGCCCCTCGCCAGCTAGCGTCCGCAGCTCGCGTACGCCCTGCTCGAGCACGCCCGCGGCGAGGCCGCGCCAGCCCGCGTGGAGCATCGCGACGGCGCCGTCGCAGCCGAGCGCGACCGGCAGGCAATCGGCGGCGAGCACCATCGCGCCCACTCCTGGCGTTGCCGTGACGTGGCCGTCGGCGTCGATCGGCACAGGCGCTCCGCCCGTGCCGATGACCTGATCGATGACGTGCACGGCCGTGCCGTGCACCTGACGGCTCGAGCACAGCCACTGCAGCCGCAGGTCTCGACAGAGCTCGGCCCGGCGATCGAGGCCGTGCGCGTGGTCATCGCCGCTACCAGTCGAGAGGTTGCCCTCGGTGCGCGTGGTGAACAGCGCGCGGCCGCCGCCGGGGAGCTCGAAGGTCAGCTGCGCGGGCTGCTCGGCCATCAGCGCTCGATCGCGGCGTCGAGCGCCGCGCGCAGCTCGGCCTCGCGGCTGGAATCGAGCTCGCCGTCGAGCTTGCGTGCGAGCGCGGCGCTCAGCCTGGCGCCGACCTCAGGCCCGGGCGTGACACCGGCGGCGAGCAGGTCATCGCCGGTGATCTGCAGCTGCACGAGCCGCACACGTTCGAACCACTCGCGCGCTGCTGCGGCGGCGCTCGGTGAGCTCGGGCCCGCCAGCGCCGCCGCGAGCGCGATCGCCTCAGGCGTGTGCACCGACAGCGCCGCGCGCAGCTGCGACGGCGTGCCGGCGTGCGTCATCGGCGCGACGAGTCCGGGCGCGGCGAGCGCGCTGCGCATCGCACGCTCGCGGTCGCCCGCGGTGAACTCCATTTCGTCGAGCAGGCCGAAGATCACCGGCTCAGGGTCCTGCGCGGGCATGACCGTCAGGTGCAGTAGTAGCGAGGCCATCAGCAGCAGGTCCGAGCGCCCGTCCACCGGCAGCAGCGCCAGCGCGCGTTCGGCGAGGTCGCCTTCGAAGCGCAGCCCCGGCGCGAGCGCCGCGAGCACGCCCAGCTCAGCCATCGAGTCGAGCGCCGCCGCGGCGCCGGCTTCGCCGAGCGCAAGTCGCAGCTCGGTGCCGACGCGTGCGCGCGAGAGGCTCATCAGCGCGCCGTCCTGCAGCGCCCGCGTGGCCAGCGTGGCGGTGACCGGCTCGAGCTCGAAGCCGAGTCGAGCGCGGTAGCGCGCCATTCGCAGCAGCCGCGTGGGGTCGTCGATGAAGCTGCGCTCGTGCAGCACGCGCAGGCGACCGGCGTCGAGATCCTCGAGCGCGTGCGCGACGCTGGTGAGCTCGCCGCGTCGCGGGCCGCCGAGCGCCACCGCGATCGCGTTGACCGTGAAGTCGCGGCGCTCGAGATCCTCCTCGCCGCTGCCGGGCCGCACCTGCGGCAGCGCGCCGGGAGCGGGGTAGGACTCTGCGCGGCGCTCGGCGATGTCGATCCGACCCGCGTTCCACTCGAGCATCGCCGTGCCGAAGCGATCGTGCAGCGTCACGCTGGCGGCGGGCGTGGCGCTCGCGTCGAGACGCCCGGCCAGCTCACGCGCGAACGCGGCGGCGTCGCGCGCGAGCACGACGTCGAGCTCACGCGGCGTGCGCCCGAGCAGCAGATCGCGCACGGCGCCGCCGACGAGCGCCAGTTCGTCGCGTTCGCCTGCCTGCGTCGCGAGCGCGAGCAGCTCTTCGCCGCCGGGCAGCGCGCGCAACGCGTCGAGCACCTCGCCGCCGCGTGCCGCAGCCGTCGCGGAGCTCACGCCGCCCGCCCTCCCCCCACCCCGCGCATCAGCCCTCGCGCACCGGGATCCCTGACGCAGCCAGGTACGCCTTTGCCTCGGCGACGGTGTAGCGGCCGTAGTGGAAGATCGACGCGCACAGCACCGCGTCGGCGCCCGCGGCGAGCGCCTGCGCGAGGTGCTCGAGCTCGCCGGCGCCGCCCGAGGCGATCACCGGCACGCCGACGGCCTCGCTGACGGCGTGCGTCAGCGGCAGGTCATAGCCGTCGTTGGTGCCGTCACGGTCCATGCTCGTCAGCAGGATCTCCCCCGCGCCGCGCTCGACCGCCTCCTGCACCCACTCGACGACGTCACGCCCCGTGGCGGTGCGCCCGCCGGCGAGATAGGCCTCCCAGCCGAGCTCCGCGTCGGGGTCGTGTCCGTCGGCGGGTGCTGTCTCACCATGGTTGTACAGCGTCCGCGAACGGGGGTCCGCGTCCGCGGGCGGGCGCGCCTTGGCGTCGATCGCCAGCACCACGCACTGGGCGCCGAACACGTCGGCCAGCTCGTTCAGCAGCTCCGGGCGTTGCAGCGCGGCGGAGTTGACCGACACCTTGTCCGCGCCCGCGTCGAGCACCGCCTGCGCGTCGGCGACCGAGCGGATGCCGCCGCCGATCGTGAACGGCACGAACACCTCGTCGGCGGTGCTGCGCGCGAGCTTGGCGATCGTGTCGCGCTTCTCGTGCGTGGCGGTGATGTCGAGGAACACGACCTCGTCGGCGCCCTCGCGGTCGTAGTGCGCGGCCAGCTCCACGGGGTCGCCGGCGTCGCGGATGTCGACGAATTCAACGCCCTTGACGACACGCCCGCGGTCGACGTCCAGGCAGGGGATCACGCGCTTGTAGTGCACGCGACCAGCGTAGATAGCTCACGCCGCGAGTGCCGCCTTGCCTTCGCTGACGCTGAAGCGGTTCTCGTACAGCGCGGTGCCGACGATCACACCGTCGAGGGCGCTCAGCTCGAGCTCGCGGCGCAGGCCGGCGATTGCTTCGAGATCCTGGCGCTGGCCGATGCCGCCGGAGATGATCACGCTGCCGTCGCCGACCGTGCGCGCCACCCATGCGACCTCGTCGCGGTTGGCGCCGTCGAGCATGCCGTCGTGGTCGACGTTCGTGAACACGAAATGGCGGGCGCCGCGCCGCTGCAGCTCGGCAAACGCGTCGCGCGCCTGGATGCCGGCGCTCTGCAGCCAGCCGTGCGTCGCGACCTGGCCGCCGCGCACGTCGACGCCGACGAGCACGCGCTCAGGGCCGTGTGCGGCGAGCACCTCGAGCAGCAGCTCCGGGTCGGCGAACGCGGCGGTGCCGAGGATCACGCGCGCCGCGCCCGCGTCGAGCGCATCGGCGACGGCCTGCGCCGTGCGCAGCCCACCGCCGTACTGGACCGGTACGCCCGCATCGGCGGCGATGCGCCGCAGCTGGTCGAGGTTGACGGGCTGCCCGGACTTGGCGCCGTCGAGGTCGACCACGTGCAGGTACTCGGCGCCCGCCCGCACCCACGCGCGGGCGGCCGACAGCGGATCCTCGTCGTAGATCTTCTTCGCGTCGAAGTCGCCGCGGACGAGCCGCACGGCGTTACCGCCGAGGATGTCGATCGCCGGGTAGAGCCTCACCTGGCGGCGGCTGGCAGGTCGGCGGGCGCGCTCGCGCCGATGCAGATGCGCGCGAAGTTCGCCAGCAGGCGTAGGCCCGCGGCGGAGGACTTCTCCGGGTGAAACTGCACGCCGTAGAACGAGCCGCGCTGCACGGCGCTGACGAACGGCGACCCGTACTCGGCGACGCCGAGGACGTCCTGCTCGTCCGCCGGGACCGGCGCGAGCGAGTGCACGTGGTAGAAGGCGCAGCTGCTCGGCAGATCGGCGACGAGCGGCGAGGCCGGGCGCGTGAAGCGGACCTCGTTCCAGCCGATGTGCGGCAGCTTCAGCTCGCCGTGATCGAGCGCCTGCACCTCGCCTGGCACGATGCCCAGCCCGGTGGCGCCGCCGAGCTCGCTGGAGGAGTCGAACGCGAGCTGCATGCCCAGGCAGATGCCCAGCACCGGCGTGCCCGCCGCGACGCGCTCGCGCAGCAGCTGGTCGAGCCCGAACTCGCGCAAGCGCTCCATCGCTCGCGGGAACGCGCCCACGCCCGGCACGACGACACCTGCCGCGGCCCGTAGCTGCTCGTGGTCGCTGGTGACGGTCGCGCGCGCGCCGACGTGCTCGAGCGCCTTCTCGACGGAGCGGCGGTTGCCCATTCCGTAGTCGAGCACGGCGATCTCCACGGGCTCGTCGATCAGCGAGACGCTTGCCTCGGTCATGCGATTAGGGTGCCCTTCGTGGAGGGGACGCCGGTCTCCGTCGGATCTATCGAGACGGCCTGGCGCAGAGCCCGCGCGAACGCCTTGAACGCGGCCTCGATCTGGTGGTGGGCGTTGCTGCCGGCTTCGACGCGCAGGTGCAGCGTCAGCTTGGCGGCGTTGGCGAGCGCGCGGAAGAACTCCTCGGTCAGCTCGTGGTCGAAGCCGCCGGTGGACCCGGGCGGCAGATCGGCTTCGAACAGCGTGAACGGACGCCCTGAGATGTCGATCGCGCAGCTCGCGCGCGCCTCGTCCATGGGCACGGTCGCCGAGCCGTAGCGGACGATGCCCGTGCGGTCGCCGAGCGCGCGGTCGAGCGCCTGGCCGAGCACGATCGCGGTGTCCTCGGCCGTGTGGTGGGCGCCTGTCTGCAGATCGCCGCTGACGCTCACGTCGAGGTCGATGCGCCCGTGCCGGGCGAGCAGGTCGAGCATGTGGTCGAGGAAGCCGACGCCGGTGGCGCGCACGCCCTGGCCGCTGCCGTCGAGCGTCAACGTCAGGCGCACGTCGGTCTCGGCTGTCTTGCGCTCGATGCTCGCTGTTCTGCTCATCACGCTTGATTCTCCCGCACACGGGCCTGCATCGACTCTGCGTGCACTTCGAAGCCCTCCGCGCGGGCGATCGGCGCGCCCGCCGCGGCGAGGGTTTCGGCGGCCGCGCCGATGTGGACCTCGGACATCGTTCTGCGGAAGTGGCGCGCTGAGAGCGTCGAGGCGAAGCGCGCGGCGCCGCCCGTCGGCAGCACGTGGTTGGAGCCGGCGACGTAGTCGCCGAACGCGGTCGCGCTGTCGAGGCCCACGAACAGGCAGCCGGCGCAGCGGACCTGCGGCGCGAGCGCCTCGATCTCGGCTCCGATCAGCTCCAGGTGCTCGGGCGCGAAGGCGTTGGCGAGCGCGATCGCCTCGCGGGCGTCGGCGACCGTGACGATCGCAAACGCCGCCTCGCCGACGGTTGGGCGTTCGACGACGAGCTGCTCGAGCATCGTCACCAGCGCGTCGCAGACCGCCTGCGATGGCGCCGCCGCGACGACGAGGCTGCCCTCGCCATGCTCGGCCTGCGCCAGCATGTCCAGCGCCGCCAGACGCAGCTCGAGCTCGCCGGCGGCCGCGTCGAGCAGCACCAGCAGGTCGCTGGGGCCGGCGAAGCCGTCGATGCCGACGCTCGCCGACAGCTGGTGCTTGGCCTCCTGCACATACAGGTTGCCCGGGCCGACGATCACGTCGACGCGCGCGACGCTGTCGGTGCCGTAGGCGAGCGCGGCGATCGCCTGGGCGCCGCCCATGCGGTACACGCGCTCCACGCCGCACAGGCGGCAGGTGCCGAGGATGAACGGGTCGATCTGCCCGTCGGGGCCCGGCGGCGCGCACACGGCCACGTCGAGCACGCCGGCGGCGCGCGCCGTGACCACGCCCATGACGACGGTGCTGGGATACGCGGCGCGTCCCCCGGGCACGTACACGGCGGCCGAGCTGACGGGCACCTCGCGCAGCACGATGCGCTGACCCTGGGGAAGCTGGACGCTCGCGTCGTGGCCAACGCCGGCGTCGGCGACGAGTGCGACATTGGTGATCGCGACCTGCAGCCCGGCGATCACGTCCCTCGGAACTCGTCTGATCGCCGCGTCGAGCTCCTCGTCGGCCACGCGCAGCGGCGCCGGCTGCTTGCCAGCGGTGTCGAAGCGGCGCGTGTAGTCGAGCACGGCGGCGTCGCCGCCGGCGTGCACCGCGGCGATGATCTCGCGCACCTGATCGGACACGGAGGCGCCGTCGGGGACGAGCGCGCGCACGTGCGCCGCGGCGCCGTCGGCGCCGCCGAGCCGCAGCACGTGCTCGGCGCTCAGCCGCTCGATCCGCACGTCAACTGCCGTCGGGAGCGCCGCGTCCGCGAGCCGCCGGCGGCAGCTCGCGCAGGCGTGCGAGGAAGTCGTCGATCGCGGCGGCCTTCAGCTTATGCGCCACCGGGTTGGCGATCAGCCTGGCGGTGCACACGACGATCTCCTCGCGCACGACGAGGTTGTTCTCACGCAGGGTCGTGCCGGTCGCGGTGAGGTCGACGATCGCCTCGACCATGCTCGTCAGTGGTGCCAGCTCGACCGAGCCCTTGACCTCCACGATCTCGGCCTGCCTGCCGGTTTCCTCGAGGTGGCGTTCGGCGATGCGCGGGTACTTGGTCGCGACGCGCATCACGCCGAGGCGGCGCAGCGCCTCGTGCGCGGGGTCCGGGCCGGCCTCGCTGGCGAGCACCATCACGCAGCGCCCATAGCCGAGGTCGGCCAGCTCGTACACCTCGCGGCCGCCTTCTCCGGGCCGCTGCGCGGACTGCTCGAGCAGCACGTCCTTGCCGGTGACGCCCAGGTCGGCGGCGCCGGCCTCGACGTAGGTGGGGACGTCGGAGGGTCGCATCGTGATCACGCCGATGTCCTCGAATAGGAGCTTGCGATCGTTGGAGCGCAGCTCGTCGGTGTCGAGCCCGAGCGCCTCGAGCAGGTCGACGGTGCCGTCGAACAGCGCGCCGCGCGGGACCGCGATCGTGAGGCCGTTGATGGCGCTCATCGCGCCAGCTCGCCGTGCTCGGAGCGCGCCAGCAGCGCACCGGTGCCGCGCTCCTCACCGGCGAGCGCGATGTGCAGACGGTCGACGCCGAGCGCGAAGCCGACCGCGGGCAGACTGCGGCCGAAGCGCGCGAGCAGCTCGTCGTAGCGCCCGCCGCCGCCGATCGGCGCGCCGAGCGCGGGGTCGTACACGTCGAACACGGCGCCCGTGTAGTAGCCGATGTTGCGCACCAGGCCGAGGTCGAAGATCACGCGCTCGGCGACGTCCGGCTCGAGCAGCTCGTGCACGCGTCTGAGCCCGGTCACGGCCTCCTGTGCCTGCGCGGGTGTGTCGCTGAGCACCTCGGGGCCGCCGCGTCGCTGCGGCACCTCGAGCAGCAGCTCGGCGGCCTCGCCCGTGAGCCCAGATTCAGCGAGCGTGCCTTCGAGGCCGACGAAGTCGCGCAGCACGAGCGCCTCCAGCAGCCCGGGGCGCGCCGCCTCGGGGACGTTGAGGCTGGCCATCAGCGCCGGGAACAGCGAGGCGTCGCCGAGGCCGATGCGGTAGTCCTTGAGGCCGGTGGCGTCGAGCGCGTGGCAGAGCACGGTGAGCGCCTCGGCGGTGCCCTGCGGCGCGGGCGCGCCGACGAGCTCGATGCCGGCCTGCAGCAGCTCGCGCGGCTGGCCGCGCTGCGGGCGCACGCCGCGATAGCAGTGGGCGAAGTAGCAGAAGCGCAGCGGCGGCTCGCTGGTCGTGTAGCGCGTGGCGACGACGCGCGCGATCGGCACGGTCATGTCCGAGCGCAGCACCAGAACGGCGCCGGTCTCGTCGAACACGCGGTAGGCGGGCCGCGCTTCGGCCATGTCGGCGCGGCCGAGCACGGACTCGTACTCGAGCGCCGGCGTGTACACCTCGCCGTAGCCGTGGCGCTCGAACACGCCGCGCAGGATGTCGGTGATCGCGCGCACCTCGCGCGTCTCGTCTGGAAGCACGTCACGCGTGCCGCTCGGGATCGGGTGGATCATGAGGATCCCGAGATTATGCGTGCACGGGCTCCGTGGCCACGCGCTCGATGCGTGCGCCGAGCTCGCGCAGGCGCTCGTCGATGCGCTCGTAGCCACGGTCGATCTGGCGGATGTTGCCGATCTCGCTGCGCCCCTCGGCGCACAGCGCCGCCAGCAGCATCGCCATGCCGGCGCGGATGTCAGGCGACTCGACGCGCTCGCCGCGGAGGCGGCGAGGGCCGGTGACGATCGCGCGGTGCGGGTCGCACATGACGATGTCAGCGCCCATCAGGATCAGCTTGTCGGTGAAGATCAGGCGGTTCTCGAACATCCACTCGTGCACGAGGATCGAGCCCTCCGCCTGCGTCGCCAGGGCGACGGCGATCGACGTGAGGTCCGCGGGGAACGCCGGCCAGGGGCCGTCCTGGATCTTGCTCTTGTACTCGCCGACATCCGCCTGCACGACCAGCTTCTGACCGCCCGGCACGACGACGTCGTTGCCGTGCAGCTCTGAGCGCAGACCGACGCGTTCGAACACGAGCCGGATCATGCGCAGATCGCCAGGCACGGTGTCCTTGATCCGCAGTTCGCCGCCGGTGATCCCGGCCAGCGCCATGAAGCTGCCGATCTCGATGTGGTCGGGCGCGACGTGGTGCTCGCAGCCATGCAGGCGCTGGGCGCCCTCGACGGTGATCACGTTGGAGCCGATGCCGTGGATGTCCGCGCCCATCTTCACGAGCATGCGCGCGACGTCCTGGACGTGCGGCTCGCACGCGGCGTTGCCGATGACGGTCGTTCCCGGCGTCAGGGCGGCGGCCATCAGCGCGTTCTCGGTCGCCATCACCGATGGCTCGTCCATGAACACGTCCGTCGGTCGCAGGCCGCGCGGGGCGCTCAGCACGATCTCGCCGTCGCACTCGGTCACCGCGCCCATCGCGCGGAACGCGTCGAGGTGCGGATCGAGCCGGCGGCGGCCGATCACGTCGCCCCCGGGCGGCGGCATCACAGCGCGACCGAAGCGCGCCAGCAGCGGTCCCGCGAGCAGGAACGAGGCCCTGATCGACTCGGCGAGCTCGCGCTCGATCGCGACCTCGTGGACGTTGGCGGCGCACAGCACCACCTCATTGGGCTGGCGCCAGCTGACGTCGACGCCGATCGCCGAAAGGATCTCGAGCATCGCCTCGACGTCGCGGATGCGCGGCACGTTGCACACGACAACCTCGTCCTCGGTGAGGACGCTGGCGGCGAGGATCGGCAGCGCGCCGTTCTTGTTGCCAGCCGGCACCATCGTGCCCGACAGCGGGACGCCGCCTTCGATGACGAACTTCTCCATGAGCTTTCGGCGCCGCCCGCCGGTCACCCTGGACCCGCCCGACCCGCCGGTGGAACGCCTGGCAAGCGTAACAGCCATGTCCTCCGGAGTTCGAGTCGGGCCCCGCGGACCCTGCTTCTGGCTCGCCGGGCGTGCGCGGAGCGGCTCCGGCGCGCCGATATGCAAGTTCTGTTGCAGCCAGATCATGGCTGAATCCCAGTCCCAGAACCAAATGTCGGTTCGGGAGGCGATACGTACAGACGTTCGGGTAGTTGTCGTCCGACGACGTTCCTATCTTACGAACACATGTTCTCCCCTGCCCCGACATCGAAGCTTGCGCAGCGCACGCTCGGTGCCCTACGCGTGGCTCGCTCGTTCCTGTTGCTCGAGGACGACTACGCGGTCGACTGGGAGGTCGGCCAGGTCGAGCGCGCCCGTGTACCGCATCCGCATCGAGCGGCGCTGCGCGGAGGGTGCGCCCCGCGCCGTGCCGGCCAGTTGCCGGCACGGCCGCAGGCGTGCCTGTCGCCCGTCGGGCGTGGCGCGTCGGGGCATGGGCGGGCATGTCTGCGCCGCCCGGAGTCGCGCTGGGTGTGCTCGCGCGATGTTGGCGCGGGCAGCGCGTCGCGGACGTCTGAGCATTAGCTCGACGTGGCAGGGCGCCCACGCCGGCGTTCGATCCGTCGGACGTTGGTGCTGGACGGGCTTGGAATGACGACGGGCCGCCCGAAGGCGGCCCGTATGTCGAAGAAACCGGCGGCGTCCTACTCTCCCAGGCCCTTGCGGGCCAAGTACCATCGGCGCTGAGGGGCTTAACTGCTCTGTTCGGAATGGGAAGAGGTGTTTCCCCCTCGCCAAAGCCACCGGAAAAAAGCGAAAGACCACGCCTCCCACGGTCCCTCAAAACTGCACAGCGCCACACCGGGTATCACTAAAAAATCCGTCAAGCCCTCGACCCATTAGTACCGGTCTCCTACAGACGTTGCCGTCCTTCCAGATCCGGCCTATCAACCTGGTGGTCTACCAGGGGTCTTACTCCCTCTAGGGGATGGGAGAGTTCATCTTGAGGCCGGCTTCCCGCTTAGATGCTTTCAGCGGTTATCCGATCCACACGTAGCTAGCCTGCTATGCCCTTGGCAGGACAACAGATACACCAGAGGTGCGTTCATCCCGGTCCTCTCGTACTAGGGACAAATCCTCTCAACTCTCCAACGCCCACGGCAGATAGGGACCGACAGTTTTGTTACCGGAGGGTCTCGAAAGACGCTCCGGGCCAGGGCATTTCTGCCTGGCTCTGCATGTCGCCATGCAGCTCGGACTATATCTTCACGAAGGCATCACTCTTCATGTTCGGCGTATAGTCTCTGAGGATTCTGGATCGCTACCGATGACGTCCTTCCATCGCACGCTCCTGAAACGACCCGCGCCGTTCATTGACAGCGCTTCGTCCAAGAGTCTGGAGAATCCTCCAGGCGTGCGATGGATACCAACATCCATCGCTCTCACAATCGACGCAAACTTCTCATAGTCCTCTTGCTTCGAGGACAGGAGCGGCGATCGTTCGAAGAACGGAATTACGTGCTCCAAGAGATCCTTACGTCGACGAACGACGTAGACCAAAGCACGATCCTTCCGGCCATTGGGCTTGATGTAGCCGCATCCATCGAATCGACCGCGAATCAACTTGAGCACCTGGCTCCTGTCAGCGTTCTGGCTAACGTGGAACTCTGGAACAAGTTGAAAGCCGCTCCGACACGAGGAATTACGGTTGACGGCGACTGCAAAGCAGCCCTCGCCATCTACGTAGCCTGAGATGTAGCAATCCAGCCTTTCCTGCTGATTGTCCGCACCCGTCACATTGTCACGGTACCGTCCGCTTGGGACGGAACTCGTAGTGCGGGATACACGGGTTTTCCAGCATATAGCCGAATTTATAGACAGCAACGGTTAACTTACTGTCTCACGACGTTCTGAACCCAGCTCGCGTACCGCTTTAATGGGCGAACAGCCCAACCCTTGGGAGCAACTCCACCCCCAGGATGCGACGAGCCGACATCGAGGTGCCAAACCGGGCCGTCGATGTGGACTCTTGGGCCCGATAAGCCTGTTATCCCCGGAGTACCTTTTATCCGTTGAGCGACGGCACTTCCACTTGCTACCGCCGGATCACTAAGACCTGCTTTCGCACCTGCTCGACTTGTCAGTCTCGCAGTCAAGCTCCCTTACTACCTTTACGCTCTACACACGATTTCCAACCGTGATGAGGGAACCTTTGTGCGCCTCCGTTACATTTTGGGAGGCGACCGCCCCAGTCAAACTACCCGCCTGGAACTGTCCAGCGCCCGGATTCACGGAGCGCTGTTAGAAATCCAATACACCAAGGGTGGTATCTAAAGGATGGCTCCACGCTGGCCGCAACCAACGCTTCAAAGCCTCCCACCTATCCTGAGCGAGATGCACCGAACTCCAATACCAGGTTGTAGTAAAGGTTCACGGGGTCTTTCCGTCTAGCCGCGGGTACTCGGCATCTTCACCGAGACTGCAATTTCACCGAGCTCCTCGTTGAGACAGCGCTGAAGTCGTTACGCCATTCGTGCAGGTCGGAACTTCGCGTTTTCTCTCGTTATCCGAGAGCGCAGACTATCCCTTCACCTCATCAAGCACCTTTAGGAGCGTAGATTGCGAGTGGCGGCGCTTTCCCAGATTGATCTGGTAGGCGATGCCTACGATCTCTCGCAAGCCGTCGCGCTGCAGATGATCGCCTTGATCGATCATCTCGCATACTCGCGAGAAGCCTGCACAGCTTCTCGCCTTGTATCCCCGCAAGGGGAAACGTTCGAAGTGCGGGAGGATGACTCCGGTGAGGTCTCCGATCGATCGCGCCTCGTACTTGAAGGTGCGATCTCCCTTCGACTCCCGGATCCAACCGCAACCGAAGAACGATTGCAGATCTTCCAGCAGTCTCAAGTCCTTCTCATTCAACGAGAGCGAAAACGACGGCCTGACCTCGAGGCCAGTTCGCAGCTTCGCCCGAACGGCGAGTGAGATGCAAAAGCATCCCTCGCCCTCCGTCAGACCTGTGACAAACCGGGGATCCAGCGGTACTACCACTCCATTGGCGCCTTGTCTTGCGATGAGGGCCGGCGTATTGCACGTCACATAGATTTCCGGACTCTCCGGAGCGTGACACGCCTCTCCTTTCGGATCAGTCGTTAGGGGGTCACTAGGACTTCCCTCGGGATTGCCCGCTGCCACCGTGGCAGGGAGGGTTTCCCCGATATGAGCCGGTTCTCGACCGTCTCTCGCGAGACGGTGGGGCAAGTGTTTGTGCTTACCCGACAAGGAATTTCGCTACCTTAGGCACTTTTGTTACATCTCAAAAGACGAGATGGCTAGGTCGTTTCTCGTTCCGCCTAGCTCTCCACGTCGCCGTGGAGGTCGGACCATATCTTCACGCCAACCTGCTTGGGCGTGTTCAGCGTATGGCCTCTGAGGATTCTGTCGATCACCTCATCCATCGGACGCCGCCTCTGCTTGCCCTCACCGTTCATGGCGTAGGCAATTTCGACGATCGTCGCCAGCCCAGCGGGCCGACGATGTAGTCCACATTCGAAGAGATGCATCGCGTCTTCAAAGAGCTCCATATCGGAGCCCCTTGCCGACAGTCGCATGTACCGCCTCATGAAAGGCAGGACGTGCGACGAGATGTTCCGCCGCGAATTTATCGCGAACACCAGCACATCAGGATTGCCTGGCTTAGGCCAGATCCGTCCGCACTCAAACACCTCTTGCGCCATTTCGAGGAGCTGTCTACGTCGCCGGTGCTGATACACGAAAAACTCCGGTTGGATGTAGTAGCCCAGGGAGTGGGTGGGATGCCTCTTGATAGAAAGACACCAGCTACCCTCACCCTCCACGACGCCGGCTAGAAACCAGCGACGCGCCTCTGCGCTCGACAGCCTTTCCTGCTGATTGTCCGCACCCGGCACATTGTCACGGTACCGCCCACTTGGGACGGAACTCGTAGCGCGGGATACTCGGATGTTCCAGCATATAGCTGAATTTTCTAACAGCCTCTGATTTGACCGTTATAGTTACGGCCGCCGTTTACCGGGGCTTAGCTTCGCTGCTTCGGGTCAAGCCCTAACAACTCCACGTAACCTTCCGGCACCGGGCAGGCGTCAGCCCCTATACGTCGTCTTTCGACTTAGCAGAGACCTGTGTTTTTGGTAAACAGTCGCTTCAGCCAATTCACTGCGGCCCTCTCGGGCTCCACTCGCGAGGAGTTTCACCCTACTGGGGCGCCCCTTATCCCGAAGTTACGGGGCGATTTTGCCGAGTTCCTTAACGAGGGTTATCTCGATCACCTTAGTATTCTCTACTTGCCCACCTGTGTCGGTTTTGGTACGGGCACGCGCTTCCTCCCTAGAGGATTTTCTTGGAGGTATGGCGTCAGGGACTCGCCGGCTTAACGCCAGCTGGCATCGCACCTCAGGTTATGCGGCCCCGCATTTGACAAGGGCCACCCCTACATGCTTACCCCAGGACAACCATCGCCTGGGTTCCCCTAGCCTTCCTCGTCCCCCCATCGGTCAAACGGAAGCGACGTGGTACAGGAATATCAACCTGTTGGCCATCGACTACGCCTTTCGGCCTCGCCTTAGGTCCCGACTAACCCTGAGCAGACGAACTTTACTCAGGAATCCTTGGGCAATCGGTGGAGGGGATTCTCACCCCTCTTTCGTTACTTATGCCGGCATTCTCACTTCCCATGCCTCCACGGCTGGCTTCCGCCGCCGCTTTGCTGGCATGGGAACGCTCTCCTACCGCGCGATCGACCCGAAGGTCTCACGCACCCGCAGCTTCGGTGACTAGCTTGAGCCCCGTTACATTGTCCGCGCTCGAACACTTGACCAGTGAGCTGTTACGCACTCTTTCAAGGGTGGCTGCCTCTAAGCCAACCTCCTGGTTGTCTATGCACTCGAACATCGTTTCCCACTTAGCTAGTACTTAGGGACCTTAGCTGGCGGTCTGGGCTGTTTCCCTTTTGACGCTGAAGTTTATCCCCCAGCAACTGACTCCCGGAGTAAACGTAATTGGTCTTCGGAGTTTGCCTGAAGTCGGTAACCTGGTAGGGCCCCTAATCCAAACAGTGCTCTACGGCCAATACGCAATTTATCCGAGGCTATACCTAAATATATTTCGGAGAGAACCAGATATCACTGAGCTTGATTAGCCTTTCACTCCGACCCACAGGTCATCCGCCCAGTTTTCAACCTAGGTCGGTTCGGCCCTCCACGAGGTCTTACCCCCGCTTCAGCCTGCCCATGGGTAGCTCGCCCAGTTTCGGGTCTACCGCCTACGACTATGTCGCCCTATTAGGACTCGCTTTCGCTACGGCTCCGCTCATCGCTTAACCTTGCCGCAGACGAGTAACTCGCCGGCTCGTTATGCAAAAAGCACGCGGTCACAGAACAAGTCTGCTCCCACCGCTTGTAGGCGCGCGGTTTCAGGTACTATTTCACTCCCCTTCCGGGGTACTTTTCACCTTTCCCTCACGGTACTTGTCCGCTATCGGTCACCAAGGAGTACTTAGCCTTGGAGGGTGGTCCCCCCAGGTTCAGTCCGCGTTTCACGGGTGCGGACTTACTCAGGAACGTCTGACAGGAGACCATGCAGTTTCGTCTACGGGACGATTGCCCTCTATGGTGCGCGGTTCCACACGCTTCGACTACCACATGATTTTGTAACTCCTGCCGAGCCGGACATGGCTCGGAACAAACGCCCTACAACCCCCAACAGACAACGCATGTCCGCTTACATCTGCCAGGTTTGGGCTGATCCCCTTTCGCTCGCCACTACTCAGGGAGTCTCTGTTGATTTACTTTCCTCGGGGTACTGAGATGTTTCACTTCCCCCGCTTGTCTTCCGCCGGCCTATGTGTTCAGCCGGGGATAACGCCGCATTACCAGCGTTGGGTTTCCCCATTCGGGCATCCACGGGTCAAAGGCTATTCAGCGCCTAACCGTGGCTTATCGCAGCCGTTCACGCCCTTCATCGACTCTTGGTGCCAAGGCATCCACCATGCGCCCTTACTATCTTGACGGTGATCTGGCCCAACGCGACCTGATTGCCCCTTGCGGAGCTCCCAGATCTTGCAGGGCCCGGTGATACCCGTTTTTCAGCCGCCGCTTATCGATGGCGGCTGATTGTGGCTTCTGTGCAGTTTTCAAGGATCGTGGAGAGGCGTATAACGCCGGCCGGGGTCGCGTCTGTTGGTCACGCCATATGCGACGTATCCACGCGATCCCGGCGGACGCCGGTCTCTCAAAACTCAACAGCATGCTGGGGTCGTTTGCGGCCGGCGCCCTAGAGCTCCCGAAGTAGTACGCGAGACTCGGGTGCGGACGGCCATCCAGCCAGGTTCGGTCGACATGCTAGGCCCGATCCGCTTAGACACCGCCATGCCTCTAGGGCTTGGCGGCCGCGCGGGCCTGTCTTACGACAGACCCTGGATCGGGGCACCGCTAGGTGCTCCCTAGAAAGGAGGTGATCCAGCCGCAGCTTCCGCTACGGCTACCTTGTTACGACTTCACCCCAGTCACGAGCCCCACCTTCGACGGCTCCCTCCCTTGCGGGTTAGGCCACCGGCTTCGGGTGTTGCTCACTCCCGTGGTGTGACGGGCGGTGTGTACAAGGCCCGGGAACGTATTCACCGCGGCAATGCTGATCCGCGATTACTA
This sequence comes from uncultured Solirubrobacteraceae bacterium, assembly GCA_963838405.1. Classification (GTDB taxonomy): domain Bacteria; phylum Actinomycetota; class Thermoleophilia; order Solirubrobacterales; family Solirubrobacteraceae; genus Palsa-744. The sequence goes on from CAWIRA010000006.1 coordinate 116,772, forward strand.
GCAACTCCGCCTTCATGCAGGCGAATTTCAGCCTGCAATCCGAACCGAGACGCACTTTAAGGGATTCGCTCCACCTCGCGGTATCGCAGCCCTCTGTATGCGCCAATGTAGCACGTGTGTAGCCCTGGACATAAGGGGCATGAGGACTTGACGTCATCCCCACCTTCCTCCGGTTTGTCACCGGCAGTCTCGCATGAGTCCCCAACTAAATGCTGGCAACATGCGACGGGGGTTGCGCTCGTTGCGGGACTTAACCCAACATCTCACGACACGAGCTGACGACAGCCATGCACCACCTGTGAGGGTGCCCCGAAGGGAAGGTGTGTTTCCACACCGGTCACCCACATGTCAAGCCCAGGTAAGGTTCTTCGCGTCGCGTCGAATTAAACCACATGCTCCGCTGCTTGTGCGGGCCCCCGTCAATTCCTTTGAGTTTTAGCCTTGCGGCCGTACTCCCCAGGCGGGCAACTTAATGCGTTAGCTTCGACACGGGGGGAGTCGACACCCCCCACATCTAGTTGCCATCGTTTACAGCGTGGACTACCAGGGTATCTAATCCTGTTTGCTCCCCACGCTTTCGCGTCTCAGCGTCAGTCACGTCCCAGCGAGCTGCCTTCGCCATTGGTGTTCCTCCTGATATCTGCGCATTTCACCGCTACACCAGGAATTCCACTCGCCCCTTCCGGACTCTAGCCCCACAGTATCCACCGGCATTCCAGGGTTGAGCCCTGGACTTTCACAGCGGACTAATGGGGCCGCCTACACGCTCTTTACGCCCAATAATTCCGGACAACGCTTGCACCCTACGTATTACCGCGGCTGCTGGCACGTAGTTAGCCGGTGCTTCTTGTGAAGGTACCGTCACTCCGTCCGGCTATTCACCGGAGAAGCTTCGTCCCAACTGAAAGGGGTTTACAACCCGAAAGCCTTCTTCCCCCACGCGGCGTTGCTGCGTCACGCTTTCGCGCATTGCGCAAGATTCCCCACTGCTGCCTCCCGTAGGAGTCTGGGCCGTGTCTCAGTCCCAGTGTGGCTGATCGTCCTCTCAGACCAGCTACCCATCGAAGCCTTGGTGAGCCGTTACCTCACCAACAAGCTAATGGGCCGCGGGCCCATCTCGATGCGGAGGCCGAAGCTTCCTTTCCCCTTGCGGGCACATCCGGTATTAGCCCGAGTTTCCTCGGGTTGTCCCGGTCATCGAGGCAGGTAACCCACGTGTTACTCACCCGTTCGCGGCTCTGCCCCAGGGCAAGCCCTGGTTCGTCGCTCCACTTGCATGTGTTAAGCACGCCGCCAGCGTTCGTCCTGAGCCAGGATCAAACTCTCCGTGAAGAACTTCACGAAAAGCTGTCATTGGTTAGCCTTGGCCGGATCCTGCGCAAGCGCCTGACCGGCTAGTGCAACTCGGAACCCATACACCGTGGTCCCGAACCATGACGGGGTACTTCTCTATCTACTTGACTCTTGTCCGCCACCCGGAGGCGTCATAGACGCTCCCGCTGGCGGGTCGAACCTGGACGCACACCACGATCCGAAGATGGATCGTAGATGCGCATGCTGTTGAGTTTTCAAAGACCGCCGCGCCTCACCGAAAGGGGTTCCTTCTGGAGGAGACCGATCCGACCCACGCCCGAGGGCGCCTGTGGGCCGACCAGCGAGTATAGCGCGCCGACGCCCCGTCGGTCTAGTCGGCGCGCAGCCGGCGAAAGCGGCGCCTGCCGACCTTCAGGATCTGCCCGTCGGCCTGCTCGCATGGTACGTCGTGCTGTCCCGGCTCGAGCTGCACCTCGTCGAGCGTAACGCCGCCCTGGTCGATCAGGCGGCGCGCCTCCGAGCGTGACATGCCGAGCTCGCTCGCCATCAGGCCGGGCAGGTGCAGCATGCCCTCGACGCACTCGAAATGCGCGTCCTCGATCTCCTCGGGCACGCCGCGCTGCACGAACACGCGGTCGAAGTGCTCTTCGGCGGCCTGCGCGTCGGCCTCGGAGTGCAGCCACGCGACCAGCTCGCGTGCGAGCGCGCGCTTGGCGTCGCGCGGCGACAGCGCGCCCTCGCCGTCGCCGATCGCCGGCTCGCGTCCCAGCAGCAGCCGGTAGTACTGCTCGAGCGCCTCGTCCGGGATCGCCATCGTCTTGCCGTACATCTCCTGCGGCGCATCGGTCACGCCGATCTGGTTGCCCAGCGACTTCGACATCTTCTGGCGCCCGTCCACGCCGACGAGGATCGGCATCGTCATGATCGCCTGCTCCGACTGCCCGTAGGCGCGCTGGATGTCGCGTCCGAGCAGCAGGTTGAACTTCTGGTCGGTGCCGCCCAGCTCGATGTCCGAGCGGATCGCCACCGAGTCATAGCCCTGCAGCAGCGGGTACATCAGCTCGAGCATCGAGATCGGCTCGCCCGCCGACCAGCGCTTGGAGAAGTCGTCGCGCTCGAGCAGTTGCGCCGCCGTCGTCGTCGCGACGAGCGCCAGCAGCTCGCTCATCGCCATGTCCAGCCACTCGCCGTTGCGCCTCACCTCCAACCGCTGCGGGTCCGCGTCGAGGACCTTCAGCGCCTGCGCCTGGAAGGTGGCTGCGTTCGCGTCGATCTCCTCCGCGGAGAGCATCGGGCGCAGCGTCGAGCGGCCCGACGGGTCGCCCACGCGCGCGGTGTAGTCGCCGACGATCAGCACCACCAGGTGTCCGGCGTCCTGGAACTCGCGCAGCTTGCGCAGCACCACCACATGCCCGAGATGGATATCCGGCGCCGTCGGGTCGATCCCCAACTTCACGCGCAGCGGGCGCCGCTCGCGCTCGGCCGTCTCGAGCTTCGCCGCGAGCGTTCCCGACGGCAGGCTGTCGACGGCGCCGCGCGCCAGCTGGGCCGCCAGCCGAGCAGCGTCGGAGGACCCAGTGCCGCTCGCTGGATCGGCCGCGTCGGTGGCGTTTGGCATCGTGGCCAATGCTAGACTCTCGCCCCCCGGAGGGTCCTGCAGCGCTGCCGGCCGCGCGGCCCGCGCCGCCGGGATCGGGTCCTCCCGCTCCGCGGACGGCCCCGCACTCCGCCGCTGCTGATGAGCGATGCCGATCGCCCCGATATAACGCCCACCGAGCTGCGTCCCCCGCTGCCCGAAGCGCCGCCGGCGCCGCTCGAGCCGCGCTCGCCGGCGCGTCCGCGGCTGAAGCGGCTGCGCTTCGTCGCGATCCTGCTCGCGGTGCTCGTGCTCGGCCTGGTCTCGTTCGTGTTCGGGATCTTCGTGTCGATCGCCTCGGACCTGCCGTCGCTGACCAAATTCTCGCAGTACAAGGAAGAGAAGAGCTCGACGCTGACCGACGATCTCGGTCACCCGATCGGCGTGCTCTCGCAGCAGAACCGAGTGATCGTCACCGCCAGCCAGATCCCCGGGATCGTCAAGAACGCGGTCATCTCGATCGAGGACAAGCGCTTCCGCACGAACAGCGGCGTCGACATCCGCGGCATCGCGCGCGCGTTCGTCGACGACATCGAGCACCGCGGCAACCTGCAGGGCGCATCGACGATCGAGGAGCAGTTCATCAAGAACGCACTGCAGGCGCAGTCGCACCGCACGATCTTCGAGAAGCTTCGCGAGGCGGCGCTCGCCTACCAGCTCTCGCACAAGTGGAGCAAGGAAAAGATCATCACCGCCTACCTCAACACGATCTACTTCGGCAACGGCGCCTACGGGATCGAGGCCGCCGCCGAAACCTACTTCGGCCACGAAGCCGGCCATCTCGGCTGCGGTATGCCCGGGCACGAACTGTGCGTCCAGCAGCTCAAGCCGTGGGAGGCTGCGCTGCTCGCGGGCATCATCCAGTCGCCGACCGAATACGACCCCGCCGCCCATCCTGTCGCCGCCAAGGACAGGCGCGACGTCGTGCTCTACCAGATGCTGCAGCAGGGCTACCTCACCCATGCGATGTACGAGGACAGCGTCAAGCAGCCGCTGCCCTCCAGCAGCGAGATCCAGGCGCCCGAGGAGCAGACGATCGAAGGCGCCGACGTCGGCTACTTCACCAGCTGGGTGCAGCAGCAGGTGATTGAACGCTACGGCGCGCCGCGCGCCTTCGCCGGGGGGCTGCAGGTCAAGACGACGCTCGACCTCAGCCTCCAGCGCGCCGCCGAACAGGCCGTGCAGAACTACCTGCCCTACTCCGAAGACCCGTCCGCCGCGCTCGTCGCGATCGAAAACTCCACCGGCGAGGTGCGCGCGATGGTGGGCGGGCGCAGCTACGACGAAAGCCCCTTCAACCTCGCCACACAGGGTGAGCGCCAGCCCGGCTCCTCGTTCAAGGCGTTCGACCTCGCCGCCGCGCTCGAGAAGGGCATCTCGCCGAATTCGGTCTGGCCGTCGAAGGAAAAGGTCTTCTACGTGCACGGCCCGCAGGGGATGGAAAAGTTCGTCGTGCACAACGACGAAGGCGCCTACACCGGCTCCAACAGCCTCACCAACGCCCTCGCCTACTCCGACAACTCGATCTTCGCCGAAGTCGGGCTCAAGGTCGGTACCAAACGCGTCGCCGACCTCGCGCACCGGATGGGCATCACGACGCCGCTGTCGACGAACGCGGCAATGACGATCGGCGGGCTGACGATCGGCGTCACGCCGCTCGACATGGCGCACGCATACGAGACGATCGCGCACGGCGGCGATCGCGTCACCGGCTCGATGGTCGAAGACGAAGCCCCGGTCGGCATCCAGGAAGTCAGAGCTGGCAGCCAGCCGCTGCCGGATGGATCGCGCGTCGACAAGAACAGGGTGCGTGCGCACCGGGTGCTGCCCGCGGAAGTCGCCGCCACCGAGACGACGATGCTCGAAACGGTGATCCAGTACGGGACCGGCAAAGCGGCCGCGATCGGCCAGTTCGCAGCCGGCAAGACCGGCACTACCTCCAACTACGGCGACGCATGGTTCGTCGGCTGGGACTCCAAGTTCACAGTTGCCGTGTGGGTCGGCTACCCCAACAAGCTGATCCCGATGACCAACGACTTCGACGACGGCCCCGTGCTCGGCGGCACGTTCCCCGCGCTGATCTGGCACGACTTCATGACCTCGGCGCTCCAGATCGAACAGGAACGCTCCGAACGCTCGGCTTCGAAAAAGAGCAGCGGCAGCGCGCCGAGCGAAGTCTCGACGGTGACGACCCCCGCCGTCGCGGTGCCGAAGCCCGCGAACGCGCCGTCCGGCAAAACCGCCCCCGCGACGCCGAACACGGGCAAAGGCGGCGCCGCGACCCCCGCCGCCCCCACCCACGAAGCCGGCGGCGAAGCTCAGACGCCCGAACACACCGCCGCGCCGGCGACTCCCGCCGCCCCCGCGACGCCAGCGCCCGCCACCCCGGCGCCGGCGACCCCGAGCCCCACCGCGACTCCGCCGTCATCCGCTACGCCGTCACAAACGGGCGGCGTCGCGCCGGCAGGCTGACGGCGCGCGCCCGCCGGAGCGGCTCGCTCAGGCGGGCGTGGCTGCGAGCCGCGGGCGTGACACGTAAACGCTGTCCGCCGCACCGAAGCGCCAGGGCAGCTCGACCGCCTTGGTGAGCCCGATGCGTGTGCCCGCGAGTATGTGCGGGTCCCGCCAGGCGGCGGTGCGCGGCATGATCCGCACCGGGCCGCGCGCCAGCGACGTGTCGTTGTCTGCGAGCGAGATGCCGAGCGCCTCCGCCAGCTTGCCCGGCCCCGAGCACAGCTCCCGCAACGCCGCTCCGGGCGCGAGGCCGCGGCGCGCCCGCATCGCCTCGATCCCCTGCACCGGCTCGAGCGCGCGGATCAGCACCCCCGCGCCGATGCCCTCCGGCTCACACACCGCGTTCAGCATCGCGTGGATGCCGTAGGAGCGATAAACGTACGCACGACCCGGCTGCCCGAAGAGGATGCGCGAGCGCGGGGTCACGCCGACGAACGCGTGGGAGGCCGGCTCACTCTCGTGGTAGGCCTCCGTCTCGACGATCACGCCGGTCACGCCGCCGTGCTCGACGGTGCATCCGATCAAAGCGGGTGCCACCTCGAGCACCGGCCGCGCGTAGAACTCAGGTGGAAGCGCCCGCATCGAGCACCGTGCGCGCGAGCTCGATCTGCTCTCGCACGCGGGCCAACGAGGTGCCGCCCTCGGAGATCTTCGACTCGAGCCACGAGCTCTGCGCGAGCACCTCGCGAAACTCGCCGTGATGAGCGGCGAGCACGTCGCTCTGGGCGGCGAGCTCCTCGACCGTCAGCTCGGACAGCGGCTTGCCCGTGTCGATCGCCGTCCTGACGAGCCCGGCGACCACCCCGTGCGCCTCGCGGAAGGGCACGTCCAGGCGCACCAGCAGGTCGGCGATGTCGGTCGCCGCGATCAGCTCGTCGGCGGCCGCCGCGCGCATGCGCTCGCGGTGGAAGCTGACGCCGGCGATCATCCCGGTGGCGGCCGACACGGTCAGCTCGAGCGTGTCGACCGTGTCGAACAGGTGCTCCTTGTCCTCCTGCAGATCCTTGTTGTAGGTGAGCGGCAGCGCGTGCATGACGCCGTGGAAGGCGCTCAGGTGGCCGACTACGCGGGGAGCCTTCGCGCGCAACAGCTCCGCGGCGTCGGGGTTCTTCTTCTGCGGCATGATCGAGGAGCCCGCGCTCCACGCGTCGGGCAGCTCGCAGAAGTCGAACTCCGAGCTCGACCACAACACCAGCTCGGCGCCCAGGCGGGAAAGGTGCGTCGCGCAGGTGGCCGCCGCCGCCAGGTAGTCGAGCACGAAGTCGCGCCCGGAGACCGCGTCGATCGAGTTCGGCGCGACCTTCGCGAACCCCAGCTCGCCTGCGAGCAGTCCCCTGTCGGTGTCGAAGTTGACGCCCGCCAGCGCGCCTGCGCCGAGCGGCAGCCGTCCGGCCTGGCGTTCAGCGAACGCGAAGCGCTGACGATCGCGCTCGAGCATCCAGAAGTACGCGAGCAGGTGGTGGCCGAGATACACCGGCTGTGCGCGCTGCAGATGGGTGTAGCCGGGCATCGGCCAGTCGACGTGCTCCTCGGCGCGCCTCAGCAGCACCGCCATCAGCGCAGTGATCGCAGCCTGGGCATCGGCTGCGCGCTCGCGCGTGTACATCGCCATGTCGGTCGCCGCCTGGTCGTTGCGCGAGCGTGCGGTGTGCAGCCTGCCGCCGACCGGCCCCGCGAGCTCGGTCAGGCGACGCTCGACCGCCATGTGGATGTCTTCGTCCTCGGGCGAGAAGGCGAACGTGCCATCGCTCAGCTCATGTGCGACCGCGTCCAGGCCGGCGAGCAGCGCGTCACGGTCCTGCGCCGAGATGATCTGCCGCTCGGCGAGCATGCGTGCGTGCGCACGTGATTGCGCGATGTCCTGCGGCCACAAACGCCTGTCGAACTCGATCGAGGAGTTCATGCGCTGGAAGTCGGGGTGCTGTGGCTCGTTGAAGCGTGACACGGGCGCTCAGTGTACGAGCGCCGGCAGCAACTCACCCGCTCGCGCGACGCGCGCGCTCAGCGCCCGGCGATCAGAGACTGTCGTCGCAGCGAAGCTGCCAGCTGTTCGCCTATGAGCGTGAGCCGCCACGCGTTCGTGGTGCCCTGTGGTTGGCCGCCCCCCGTGTTCATCATCAGTCCACGGTAGGCCAGGCGAGCGAGCAGGCGCGAGATCTGGGCCTGGTCTGTGACGCCCGCGCGTTCGCCGATCTGTTTGTTGCTGAGCCCGGGCTCCTCGGCGATCGCGTCGAGCACCGCGAGCGTGCGGTAGGTGAGGCGGATGTTCAAACCCCCAAACGGCCTCTGCGCCGCCTCGGAGCTGGGCTCGCACGGCACGGGCGTCGGGCGCGAGAGCTCTTTGCGCGCCGCTGCCGAGCCGAGATAGGGCAGCACGATCATGCTCATCAGCGGATTCAAGAGCTCGAGCAGAGGAGCCGGCTCGGGCGCCAGCAGTCGCGTCTGGATCACGCTGAGGACGCCGCCGACGGCGCCTTCCGCGGTCACGGCCGGCGGCTGGTGGCGTGCCTCGGCGCGCCCCCGGTCGATCACGTGCGCGAACTGATCGAGCATCTCCGAGCGCAGCAGCAGCGCGGCGGCGCCCGCGGAGGCGGACTGCGCCACACAGATTCTCGCGAGCTGCGGCTGCTCGTCGAACAGCCCGAGCAGCGCCGCGAGGCCCGCCCGCACACTGTCCACCCAGCGCTCGTGGGCGAGGTAGGCGGGTCGTGCTCGCTCTTCGGCGACCGCGAAGGCCTCCTCGATCGCCGCCAAGAAGCAGTCGCCGCGGTCGTCGAACAGCTCGTAGAAGGTCCTCCGCGACACGCCCGCCATGCCGATCACGTCGGTGACGGCGGTCACGTCTGCGCCCTGCTCGGCGGCGAGATACGCCGCCGCTGAAAGAATCCGCATGCGCTGCGCCTCGCGCACGTGGTTGCGGGCAGCGCGCGAACTGACCGTCCGCGCGCGCCCGGGGCCGACGCGACCGTCCGGCGCGTCCCGCAGCTCGAGTGTGCTCTCGGTCATCTGCTGCTCATGCGCGCGCGGAAGACCGGGATCCTGGCCCCGCGCACGCGCGAATCTTCGGCGCGGAGTCGCCACGAGGACCGCTCCCGGCTCGCCGCGCAGCGGTCGCCGCGGCGTTGCGGCGTCGCGCTCTGGCGTTGCAGGACGCGCTGGCGCTCGCTTGTCCGCCCAAATCCCCGTTTCGGCACCCTGCTCATCGCTTCTGACCCCCCATCTTGGCTAGCTTGATCGCCCGGTCACCTTGTGTCCGCATCCGGCGTTTGCTGAATGCGTATGGGATGTAAGCATTCGCGGCCTCGACTGTCAAGGTCCGCGGCCGCAATTGTGCGCAAAAAGGTCTATGCCGCCTGATCAATAGCGGCAAATTCCGCTCAATCCCGACGACTTCGGCTTCGGAGGACCGTGAACGCAAGCGGTATGAGTTGAGAGGCCTTTGGCAGGCGTCAGACCTCCCGCTCGCGAGCGTCTCTGGCGTGCGCGCGGGGCGGATGTCACGCCGCCGCGAGTCGCGGAACCGCCCGTCCGCACGCAGGCTTCTTGCGGGCGCCGGGACTTGACCGCCCCGGCGCGCGCTCACACTCGGCGAGGGGAGAAACAGAGCATCGCCGAGCCTCTGCGAGCGCCACCCGAGGGGTGAGCCACGCTCGAACAAGCTCGGCAGGCGTCATCAGCACTGCCAACGCGTCAAAAAACGCCGTCGTGATCTAAACATAAGCGCCGCGTCGCGTCAAGCAGAGCGCCGACGCTTCCAAGTGGTGTGGTCACGCAGCGCGTAAGGCGCGCGAATTCGTGAAATCCCGTAGTCTGTCTTGTGAAAGGTTCTGTAATCTCTCTAACCAGATTGTCATGCCGCAGCCCGCACGAAAATCGGCGACCGCGCGCCGTAGCCGCTCTCCGAAGGCGCGCGACGGTGTGTCGACGAAGGCGCCCAAGGCGACCCAGCGCGAGCGTCTGATCGACGCGATCATCGAACTCGCCGCCCAGTACGGCTACCAGAACGTCAGCATCGCGCAGATCAGTGCCCGCGCGGGCGTGTCGAGCGCGACCTTCTACGAGCAGTTCAAGGACAAGGAAGATTGCCTCGTGGCCGCGTATGGCACGGCCGCGGCAAGGCTCTTAGCGCAGGAGCCACCGAAGCCGGAGGACGGTGACTGGGCGAAAGCCGCGCTTGACACGCTGCGCGACCTATTGTTGGCTCTGCGAGACAACCCCGACGCCGGTCGCCTGCTGTTCGTTGAGGCGCTCGCCGGCGGGCCGCGCATCGGCGACACGCGCAGGGGCGTATTGGGAGCGTTCGAACACCGCGTGCAGGAGTTCCTCGACAGCACGCCAGACGGCGGCTACTCCGTCGACATTCCGGCAATCGCGCTCGTGGGCGCCTTTCGCAACATCATCGCGCGCAACCTGCGCACGCACGGCGAGGACGAGTTGCCGTCGTTCGCAGAAGACGGAATCGCATGGGTCGGCTCCTACGCGGTGCCGCCGGGCCGGACGCACTGGAGCACCGGCCCGCGGGCGCTGCTTGCGGCGGACTCAGAGCAGGAGGGTCGACCGCCCGCTGGGCGTCGACCGACGCGCCTGCCCCGCGGCCGGCACGGTCTGCCGGCAGGCGTGATCGCGCGCAGCCAGCGCACGCGGATCATCTACGGAACCGCCGAGGTGACGATGGCGAAGGGCTACGCGACGACAACAGTCGCGGACATCGTCGCCGCCGCCGGCGTCTCCAGAGACGTGTTCTACGAACACTTCTCCGACAAGCAACACGCGTTCCTGGAGGCCCAGCAGCACCCCACGCAGCACATCCTCGACACGTGCGCGACGGCATACTTCAGCGCCCGCGAGTGGCCTGAGCGCGTGTGGAAGGCATACGCCGTCCTGATTCGCATGATCGCCGAAAATCCCGCGATCTCGCATCTGCGGCTGATCGAGTGCTACGCGGCTGGCCCCGACGCCGTGCGCCGAGCCGAGGAGATCACTCGATCGTTCACGATCTTCCTCGAGGAAGGCTATAGCTACCGCCCCGAAGCGGCCGCGCTGCCACGGCTGAGCTCTAACGCGATCACCGGGGCGATCTTCGAGGTGATCCAACGTCACGTCGCCCGCGGTGACACCGCCGGGCTTGCGCGTCGTCTCCCCCAGCTGACCTACATCGCGATCGCTCCGTTCATGGGACCGGCAGCCGCCGTCGACGTTCTAGAAAAGCTGAGCGCGCTTCACGACAGACGGGCTCAGCGATTGACAGCCGCGCCCGCCGCTGACCCACCTCAGACGCCGATGTCATAGCGCCGCACGCAGCACCTCCGCCACGCGCGCCACCTGTCCCTCGCTCATCTCCGGGAAGAACGGCAGCGCCAGCGATCGCGCCGCCACGTCCTCGCAAACCGGAAACTCGCCGACGCGGTGCCCAAAGCGCTCGCGATAGAAGCTCATCAGGTGGATCGCTGGCAGATACGGCTTGCTCTGGACGCCAGCCGCGCCGAGCTCGCGCACGGTCGCGTCGCGGTCGACGCCGCGGGGGACCTGCACGACGAACACGAACCAGCCGCGCCGGTCCCCGCCCGCGTCCGCGCACGGCAGGCCGAGACCCTCGATTCCCGAGAGCGCCTGTCTGTAGAGCGCGGCCAGGCGTGCGCGCGCGTCGAGCATCTGCTCGAGGCGCGCGAGCTGCGCGATGCCGAGCGCGCAAGCGATGTCCGACAGCCGGTAGTTGAAGCCCAGCCGATCGTGGTCCAGCCAGCCCATGTCGGGCGCGCGGCCCTGGTTGCGCTCGGAGTCGATGCGCTGCTTGAGCTCGGGGTCGGCGAGCGTCACCATCCCGCCCTCGCCCGTCGTCAACTGCTTGTTGGCGTAGAAGCCGAACGCCGCGGGGTGGCCACGCCCGCCGACGGCGACGCCATCGGCGTGTACCGCGCCGAGCGCCTCGCACGCATCCTCGACGATCGCGAGATCCTCCCTGCCGGCGAGCCGCTCGAACGCAGGCAGGTCGGCGGGGTAGCCGAAGATGTGCACGGGCAGCAGCGCCCGCGTGCGCTGCGTGACGGCGGCCGCCGCCGCGTCCGGGTCGAGGTTGAGCGTCACCGGGTCGATGTCCGCGAACACCGGCCGCGCGCGCTCGTACAGCGCGGCGTTGGCGGATGCGACGAACGAGAACGGGCTCGTGACGACCTCGTCCCCCTCCCCCACACCCACCGCCCGCAGCGCCAGGTGCAGCCCGGCGGTGCCGCTGCTGACCGCGCACGCGAGCGGCGCGCCCACGCGCGCGGTGAACAGCCGCTCGAACTCGAGCACGCGCGGCCCCAGCGACAGCTGACCCGAGCGCAGCACGGCGAGCACCGCCTGCTCCTCCTGCGGCCCCAGCATCGGCCGCGCCAGCGGGATCAGATCGGTTGTGTCGCTTCGCGCCGCGGCGAGCTCGCTCGCGCCGGCGCCCGCCGGCGCCACTACAGCCTGCCGCTCGAGCCGAGCGCCGACTCCGCCGCCGCCCGCCGCTCGCCCTGCATGCCGTACTCGAGCGAGTCGACCAGCGCGTCCCACGAAGCCGCTATCAGGTTCTCCGCAACACCGATCGAGCCCCACACGTCGTGCCCGTCGGACGCGTCGATCAAGACGCGCGTGACCGCGCCGGTGCCCTTCGTCTCATCGAGGATGCGCACCTTGTAGTTGACGAGCTCGATCTCCTTCAGGTGCGGGTGGATCTCGCCGATCGCGTCGCGCAGGGCGCGGTCGAGCGCGTTCACGGGACCGTTGCCCTCGGCGGTGCGCACGTAGCGCTCGCCGCCGAGCCAGATCTTGACCGTCGCCTCGGTGATGGCGCGACCGTCGGCGTGCTTCTCGACGATCACGCGCCAGGACTCCAGGCGGAACAGCGGCTCGTACTCGCCCGCGTGCTTGCGCAGCAACAGCTCGAACGAGCCGTCGGCGGCCTCGAACTGGAAGCCCTCGTGCTCGAGCTCCTTGACGCGCTCGACCACCCGCTGTGCGAGCTCGTCGTCCGCCGCGATCCCCGCCTGCTGAGCCTTCTCGACGATCGTGCCGCGGCCCGAGAGCTCGGAGATCAGCACGTCGCGGTCGTTGCCGACGACCGCCGGGTCGATGTGCTCGAAGGTCTGCGGTTCCGCGCGCACGCCTGCAGCGTGCAGGCCGGCCTTGTGTGCGAACGCGTGCTTGCCGACGTACGGCTGCGCCGGGTTGGGCGTGCGGTTGAGCAGCTCGTCGACGAAGTGTGCCGTCTCGGTCAGCTGGGCGAGCTGCTCGGGCGCGAGCAGCGGCACGCCCATCTTCAGTTGCAGGTCGGCGATGATCGTGATCAGGTTCGCGTTGCCGGTGCGCTCGCCGATGCCGTTGACGGTGCCCTGTACCTGCGTGGCGCCGCATTCGACAGCTATGAGCGTGTTCGCAACCGCGCAGCCGGAGTCATCGTGCGTGTGAATCCCCAGCGCCGTGCCGGGCAGCGCTTCGCTGACCACCGCGAACGCTGTCCTGATGTGAGGAGGTAGCGAGCCGCCGTTGGTGTCGCACAACACGAGCCGCTCGGCGCCCGCGTCGGCGGCCACGCGCAGGCAGTCGAGCGCGTACGCGGGGTCGAGCGCGAAGCCGTCGAAGAAGTGCTCGGCGTCGAGCAGCACGCGCTTGTCCGCGCTGCGCAGGAACGCGACTGAGTCCGCGATCATCGCGAGGTTCTCCTCGCGGGAGACGCGCACGACCTTTTCGACGTGCAACACCGACGCCTTGCCCACGATCGTGCACGCCGGCACGAACGAGTCCGCGAGCACGCGCAGGCCGTCGTCCTGCTCGGCGCTTACACCGCGCCGGCGCGTCATGCCGAAGGCGACGATCTCCGCATGGGCCAGCGTCTCGCCCGCGAGCAGCCCGAACAGCTCGAGCTCCTTGGGGTTCGACGACGGGAAGCCGGCCTCGATCATGTCCACGCCGAGCTCGTCCAGCGCGTGGACGACGCGCAGCTTCTCGACGGCCGTAAGCGTCAGGCCGCCGCCTCCCATGCCGTCGCGCAAGGTGGCGTCGTATAGCTGTATGTCGGCCATCCGGCTCCTAGCCCGCGGAGGCCGGCTGCGAGCCGACCGGTGCCTCGCCGGCGGGCGTCTCGAGGTCGACCGGGTGCACGACATCGAGCCACTCACGGTAGCGCTCGGAACGCCCGTGGATCGCGTCGTCGAAGGCCGCCTGCAGCACGCGCGTGATCTCGCCCGGCTTGCCCGTGCCGACCGCGTGGTTGTCAACCTCGCGAACAGGCACGATCTCGGCGGCGGTGCCTGACAGGAACACCTCATCCGCGAGGTACATCTCCGCGCGCGCGACGTTGCGCTCGACCACCTTGTAGCCGAGGTCCTGCGCGATCTGCATCACCGAGCGGCGCGTGATGCCATCGAGGATTGAGTTGTGCTGACCCGGCGTTGAGATCTCGCCGTCGCGGACGATGTAGATGTTCTCGCCGGTGCCCTCGCACACGTGGCCGTGGTCGTCGAGCAGGATCGCCTCTTCGTAGCCGGCCTTCACCGACTCGACCTTTGCGAGCACGCTGTTGAGGTACTGACCGCTGGCCTTCGCGTGCGGGATCAGCGAGTCGGGGCTGATGCGCCGCCACGACGAGGTCATCGCGCGCACGCCGTTGCGCGTGCCCTCTTCGCCGAGGTAGGTGCCCCACTCCCAGCACGCGATCGTCACGTCGACGGGCGCGTCCATAGGGTTCAGGCCCATCGAGCCGTAGCCGCGGTAGACGATCGGGCGGATGTAGCAGGAGCGCAGCCCGTTGCGCGCCACGAGCTCGAGCGTCGCCGCGCGCAGCTGCTCGTCGGAGAACGGCAGCTCCATGTAGAACAGCTCGGCCGAGCGGCGCAGGCGCTCGACGTGGTCGGTGTTGCGAAACACCGCCGGTCCGAGCACCGTGTCGTAGCAGCGCACACCCTCGAACACTCCGGTGCCGTAGTGCAGGCCGTGCGTCAGGACGTGGACCCTGGCGTCCTCCCAGGCGACGAAATCTCCGTTCATCCAAATGAGGTCGGTCGGCTCCACGTTCACGCGTCTCCTATTTGACGTTTTCGAGCACTGTCCTGGTCGCCTGCTGCGTCCCCGCGTCACCGCCCAGATCGGGCGTCCGCAAGCCCTTGGCGAGTGCCGCTTCAACGCCCGATTCTACAGCCGTGGCCTCGCTTTCCAAGCCCAGCCCGTGGCGCAGCATCAGCGCCGCCGAGAGGAACATCGCCAGCGGGTTGGCGATCCCGCGCCCGGCGATGTCCGGCGCGGAGCCATGCACGGGCTCGAACACGCCGGGTCCGTCGCCTCCCAACGACGCGCTCGGCAGCATTCCGATCGAGCCGGTGAGCATCGCCGCCTCGTCGGAAAGGATGTCGCCGAACATGTTCTCGGTGACGATCGTGTCGAACTCGCTTGGCGCTGAGACGAGCTGCATGGCGGCGTTGTCGACGAGCACGTGCTCGAGCTCGACCTCTGGAAACTGGCGCGTGTGCAGCTGGCTGACGACCTCGCGCCACAGCCGCGAGGTCTCGAGCACGTTCGCCTTGTCGACGCTCGTCACCTTCGGCTGCGACGAGCGTCGCTTGGCGGCCTCGAAGGCGGTGCGGGCGATCCGCTCGATCTCCTCGCTGCTGTAGGCGCACAGGTCGGAGGCCGTCGTCGCGGTGCGCGTCTTCTCGCCGAAGTAGATGCCGCCGGTCAGCTCGCGGACAACCAGCAGGTCGGTGCCTTCGATCCGCTCGCGCCGCAGCGGCGAGGCGTCGTAAAGCGCCGGCAGCGGCTTCACCGGACGCAGGTTGGCGTACAGCCCGAGCCCCTTGCGCAGGCCGAGCAGGCCCTGCTCGGGGCGCGGCTTGCTCGGGTCGGTGGTGTCCCACTTCGGGCCACCGACGGCCGCCAAAAGCACCGCGTCGGCGTGCCTACACGCGTCGAGCACATCGTCTGTCAGCGCGACGCCTTCGACGTCGATCGAAGCGCCGCCGAACAGGTACTCCTCGAACTCGAAGTCGCCGAGCGCTTCGAGCAGCTCGAGCGTGGGCTCCATGATCTCGGGGCCGATGCCGTCGCCGGGGAGGGTGATGATGCGGTAGCTCATGGCGCGCGACGCTACCAGGACAGGCGCAGGCGCTGGCTCACAGCGCGGTTGTCACCGGTCCGCTGCGCTCCAGATCGCGCTCGTAGTCCGTGATCTCGTCATCCTGCTGGAGCGTCAGCGCGATGTCGTCGAGCCCGCCGAGCAGGCGGTGGCGGATCTCGTGGTCGATCTCGAAGGCCACCTGACGGCCGCCGAAGCGAACCTCCTGCTCGCGCAGGTCGACCTGTCCGTGACCGGCGCGGGCGAGAGCTTTGCAGTCCTCGTCTGAAAGGACGATCGGCAGCAGCCCGATCTTGGTGCAGTTGGAGTAGAAGATGTCTGCGAAGGACGGCGCCACGATCGCCTGGAAGCCGTAGTCCTGTAGCCCCCAGGGCGCGTGCTCGCGCGAGGAGCCGCAGCCGAAGTTCTCGCCGGCGACGAGAATCGGGTTGGGCGGCAGGTCCCAGTCGGGCTCCTTCGCCCAGTCGTAGAAAAGAAACTGACCGAAGCCGGTGCGCTCGACCCGCTTGAGGAACTGCTTCGGCATGATCTGGTCGGTGTCCACGTCGGCACGGTCGAGGTGGCTGATGTGCCCGCTGATTGTCTCGATGGGTTCCATGATCTCTCCTGTATAGCGATGGTGATACAGCGTTTGGTCGAGGACAACGACTGCGCGGCTCGCTAGACGGGCCGCATCCCGCCGTAGATGGCGGCCTCGCCCCATTTGAATTGGATTTCGGGGTTCTCAAAGCCCGCTTCGGCGAGCCAGCTGACCTGCTGCTCGGCGCTGTCGGGGCGGTCTTCATCGTCGCTGTCGAAGCCGGCGTGGAGCTCGTGCTCGATCTCCGCGTCCGCGCGCGCCCCTCCCTGCGCGCGCTCGGCCTGCACCTGGTTCGCGGCCATCTGCTCCTCGAAGATCCCCTGCAGCGGTCCAGCAACGGTGACGATGTCCATGTTCAGGAACATGCCGCCGGGCTCGAGCAGCGTTAGCACCTCGACGAACAGGCGGCGCTTGTCAGCCGAGGGCAGGTGGTGGATCGCAAACGACGAGACGATCGCGTCATAGCGAGTCGCGGGCAGCGCGGCGGCCCAGTCGCTACCGGCCAGGTCGCCGCGATGCGCCTGCCAACGTCCGCTGAAGCGTGCTAGGCGCGCGCCGGCGCGCTCGAGCATCGGCGCCGAGAGGTCGACCAGGACGCCCTCGGCACGTGGCGAGGCATCGAGCAACAGCTCGGAGGTGGCGCCGTCGCCGCTCCCAAGGTCGAGGAAGCGAACGACCTCGCGCTCGCCGCGCGCGAGCAGGCGCACGATCAGATCCTCCTGCACATCGAGCAGCGGCAGCACACGGCGACGATGCTCGAGAAAGCTCTCGGCGATATCGCGGCGCTGCCAGACGCCACCGGGCGTGGACATCGCTAGCTCCAGCTCCTGATGTCGACGAACCGCCCCTCGATCGCGGCGGCCGCGGCCATCTGCGGCGACACGAGGTGCGTGCGCCCGCCGCGGCCCTGGCGCCCCTCGAAGTTGCGGTTGGACGTCGAGGCGCAGCGCTCGCCGGGCTCGAGGATGTCGGGGTTCATGCCGAGGCACATCGAGCAGCCGGCGACGCGCCAGTCAAAGCCGGCGTCGCGGAAGACCTGGTCGAGGCCCTCTGCCTCGGCCTGCGCCTTGACCTGCTGGGAGCCGGGCACGACCATCGCGTTCACTGTCGGCGAGACCTGCTTGCCGGCCACGACCGCGGCGGCGGCGCGCAGGTCGCCGATGCGCGAGTTCGTGCACGAGCCGATGAACACGCGGTCGACTGCGATCTGCTCGATCGGCGTTCCCGGCTCGAGCGCCATGTAGTGCAGCGCGCGTTCGGTCGCCTCGCGGTCGGCGGGGCTGTCGAACTCCTCGGGCGCCGGCACGCGCTCGGTGACGGCGCGCACCATCCCGGGGTTCGTGCCCCAGGTCACCTGCGGCGAGATCGTGCCCGCGTCGATCACAACCTCCGTGTCGAACTCGGCGCCCTCGTCGGTGGCCAGCGCGCGCCAGCGCTCGGTCGCGGCGTCGAGCTCGGGCCCTTGCGGCGCGCCGGGCCGCTCCTGGTCGCGGAACCACGCGAAGGTGGTGTCGTCGGGTGCGATCATGCCGGCGCGCCCGCCGCCCTCGATCGTCATGTTGCAGACCGTCATGCGGCCCTCCATCGAGAGCGCCTCGATCGCCGGGCCGGCGTACTCGACGGCGTGGCCGGTGAGCCCGTCGACGCCGAGCCGGCCGAGCGTGCCGAGGATCAGGTCCTTGGCGGTGACGCCGAAGCCGAGCTCGCCCTCGTAGCGGATGCGCATCGAGCGCGGTTTGCTCTGCACCATGCACTGTGTGGCGAGCACGTGCTCGACCTCGGAGGTGCCGATGCCGAAGGCGAGCGCGCCGAAGGCGCCGTGCGTGGAGGTGTGCGAGTCGCCGCAGACGATCGTCATCCCCGGCTGGGTGACGCCGAGCTCGGGGCCGATCACGTGCACGATCCCCTGACGGTCGGAGCCGAGTGAGTAGACCGGCACGCCGAACTCCGCGCAGTTGCGCTCGAGCGTTTCTACCTGCACGCGCGAGAGCTCATCCTTGATGCGCGCGGCGACGGGCGTGCCGTCGGTTGGCGTGTTGTGGTCGGCGGTGGCGAGCGTGCGGTCGGGACGGCGCACGGTGCGCCCAGCCAGGCGCAGACCGTCGAAGGCCTGCGGGCTGGTGACCTCGTGCACGAGGTGCAGGTCGATGTAGATGAGGCCCGATTCGCTTCCCCCAACTTCGTGGGCCGCCCAGATCTTCTCGAACAACGTCTTGGCCATGGTCATTGGTCCTCGTGCTCGTGGGTTGTGAACTCTCTTGTGCTCATCTAGCTGCGCCGCAGCCCCGCGGACACGACCGCCAGGAAGGCGGCGTCCTCAGCTGCGTGGTTCTCAAAGTGATGAGGTAGGTCGGCGTCGAAGGTGACGCAGTCGCCGGCATCGAGCACGTACTGCTTTCCGTCGCAGACGAGCACCACCGAGCCCGCCTCGACGAGCGCGGTCTCGCGGCTGCCGGGCTCGTGCATCGGCGGGTCGTCAGCTGCGCCGGTTGCACCGCCGGGCGCGAGCGTGTGTCGCGAGATCTCCGCCCGCTGGCCTGGCTGTGAGGAGGTCAGCACCTCGAAGCCGTGGCCGCGCCGCTTGTTGCCGCCGCGCGTGCGCTCGCCGGCGCGCACGACCGTCACCGATCCGCTCTCGTCGAGGCGCAGCAGCTGTGAGAGGCGCAGCTCGAGCCCGGCCGCGATCCGCGAGGCGACGGTCAGCGTCGGGCTGGTCTCGCCGCGCTCGACCTGCGAGAGCATCGGTGCGCTGACGCCGCTGCGGGCGGCGAGGTCGCGCAGTGACAGTCCCGAAGCCTCGCGCAGCGCCTTGACGCGTGAGCCGATGACGGCCGGATCGAGGGGGTCGCGCTTGCTCGAGGACGGCGCACCGACCGGTTGCACAGGCACGCGCGGCTCCGCTCGATCCAGGGGCGAGTGCTTCGTCGCTGGCGTCATACGTGCGTACGTTATCACGGACGCGCGTACGCGGGGAAGCTACGGGTGCGCGCCGGCTTCTTCGAGCTGTTTCTTCAGTTCCTTGTTTTCCTGTTCGGCGTTGCGCAGGTTCGTTTCGGCTTCCGTCCTGCGTTCTTCGTTTGCCTGGTTTGCCGGCGACGGCGTCTGCGTGACGGTATTCGAGGTGACGGTGTTCGTCTGCGTCACGACCTTGGGGACGGTGGTCGTGGTGGTGACAGTGTGTGTGACCGGCGACCCGTGCGCGTTGCGTTCGGAGGCCGTTTCGTCGTTGTGGCCGATGGCGTACCCGATCACGCCACCCACGACCAGCGCGAGCAGCGCCCCGATGATCGCGGGCCACGGGTGCTCCCACCAGCGATCTTCCGGCGGGAGCCCCGGCGGCACGCGTTCCTCGGCGTAAACCGGCGCCTGCGCTGGGGCCGCACGCGGCTGTCTCGGCGGCGGCAGCGGCGCGTCCAGACGTTCTGTCGGCCGCGTCGGCGGAGACGGCGGCCGTGGCGGTTCCTCGCTGTCCATTCGCTAGCCCGCGGCGGTCTCCGGAAGACCGATCGCGTCGCTGACCTGTGAGCGCGCCACCGCGACCGACAGCGCGCGCACGTATGCGCGTGCGGCCGCGTCGATGATGTCTGTCGAGACGCTCTGCCCGGCGCCGGTGAAGCCTTCGACCTCGAGCACAACGGAGACCTCGCCGAGCGCGTCCTGGCCCTCGGTGACGGCGCCGATCGTGAAGTCGCTGAGCGTCGGCGTGGTGGCGGTCGCGGCGTTGATCGCCTGGAAGACAGCGTCGATCGGGCCGTCGCCCGTGAACGAGCCCTTGGCGGAGGAGCCGTCGGGTAGCGTCACCGACACGCGTGCGTGCGGCGGGCGCAGCGAGGAGGCGTCGACCTCGAATGACTCGAGCGCGTAGCCCGGGACCTCCTCGCGCAGCTCGTCGGTGACGAGCGCCTCGAGGTCCATCGCGGTCACCTGCTTCTTGCGGTCGGCGATCTCCTTGAAGCGCTTGAACGCCGTGTTCAGCGCTTGGCCGTCGAGCTCGAAGCCCATCTCCTCGAGTGCTTTGCTCAGGGCATGGCGGCCGGAATGCTTGCCGAGCACGATCGAGTTGCTGCGCAGTCCCACTGTGGTGGCGTCCATGATCTCGTAGGTGGTGCGCTCCTTCAGCACGCCATCCTGGTGGATGCCGGCCTCGTGCGCGAACGCGTTGCGCCCGACGATCGCCTTGTTCGGCTGCACCTGGTAGCCCGTCAGGCGCGAGACCAGCCGACTCGTGCGCGCGATCTCGGTCGTCTCCGCGGCCGTCCACAGCCCCAGGCTGGGCTCGCGTGTGTGCAGCAGCATCACGATCTCCTCGAGCGACGCGTTGCCGGCGCGCTCGCCGATGCCGTTGATGGCGCACTCGACCTGGCGGCAGCCGGCTTCAAGGCCGGCCAGCGAGTTGGCGACCGCGAGACCCAGATCGTCGTGGCAGTGAACCGAGGCGACCACGTCACGCAGCCCCGGCACGAGACGGTAGAGCTCGGTGAACATCGCCCCGTACTCGCTCGGCATCGTGTAGCCGACGGTGTCAGGCACGTTGATCGTCGACGCGCCCTCGTCGAGCGCGATCTGGATCACTTCGGCCATGTACTCGACGTCAGAGCGCGAGCCGTCCTCGGGCGAGAACTCGACAT
Organism: uncultured Solirubrobacteraceae bacterium; assembly: GCA_963838405.1. Taxonomy (GTDB): domain Bacteria; phylum Actinomycetota; class Thermoleophilia; order Solirubrobacterales; family Solirubrobacteraceae; genus Palsa-744. Next base: position 137,537 of record CAWIRA010000006.1, read on the forward strand.
CGTCGGTGTATTCGCGCGCCTGCGCCACGGCCGCGCGCACCTGGCCCTTGACGTCCTCGCGCGTCGTCTGCAGCTTGCGCTCGATGTGGACGTCACTGGTGGCCAGGAACATGTGAATACGCGGACGCTCGGAGTCCTTGACCGCCTGCCAGGCCGCGTCGATGTCCTGCTTCGAGGTGCGTGCAAGCCCGCAGATCACCGGGCCTTCGACCTCGCGCGCGATCGCCTGCACCGACTCGAAGTCGCCGGGCGAGGTGATCGGGAAGCCGGCCTCGATCACGTCCACGCCCAGGCGCGCGAGCTGGTGGGCGATCTCCAGCTTTTCCTGCTTGTTCAGCGAGATCCCCGGCGACTGCTCGCCATCGCGCAGCGTCGTGTCGAAGATCTTGACGCGGTCAGCCTCGTCGCGACCAGCGTTCGCCGCCGGGGCGCCGCCGTCGCTGCCGTTCGTTTGCCCGTCGTGAGTGCTCATGTCGTTCGTGCTCCTTCTCTATCTCGCTTGTCGTTCCTCTCTGCTGGGTATGCGGCTACGCGGCCGCCACGCGCTATTCCCCCCGAGGGGGGAGCAGGAGAAGAGACAGAAGCGAGAACTGAAACGACATCTTTCGGCAGGGTAGCACCGCAACGGCCTCGGCTCAAACGATGCCGCCTCAGCGGACTCAGGGTGTGAGGACGACCTTGCCGAGGTTACGCCGCTCGACGATCATCGTCTGGGCGGCGCCGGTCTCCTCGAAGCTGAAGTCCGCGGCGACGACCGGTTTGATGACGCCGTCGTCGAGCATCGCCTGCAGCGGGCCGATCCATGGCTGCAGTGAGCCGCGGTCCTTCCACAGGCTCAGCATGTTCAAGCCGATCACGGCCTTCGATTCCGACATCTGCTTGATCATGTTGAAGCGCGGCATGCGGATCACGCCGCGCAGCGCCGTCACCGGATTGCGCCGCTCACCGGAGACGAGCGCGGAGGCGCCGAAGGCGACGAGGCGCCCGCCGGGGCGCAGCAGCGAGTAGCTCGTGCGGAAGCTCTTGCCGCCGACCGCGTCGAGGATCACATCGAAGCGCGGCAGCCCCCGCTCCCAGCCGGGGGTGGTGTAGTCGAGCATGTGGTCGACGCCGAGCTCGAGGCAGCGCGGGTGCTTGCCCGGCGAGGCGGTGCCGTAGACCTCGGCGCCGCTGTGCTTGGCGATCTGCGTGGCGGCGATACCGACACCGCCGCCGGCTGAGTGCACGAGCACGCGCTCACCCGGCTGCAGGTTGCCGTAGCCGATCAGGCCGGCCCACGCAGTGCCGTAGTTGACCGGGATCGCCGCTCCCTGCTCGAAGCTCAACGCGTCGGCGAGCGGCAGCACGTCGGCGGCGGGAACCACGACCTGCGAGGCGTAGCCGCCGAACTGCGTCCCGGCGATCACGCGCTGGCCCGGCGCCAGCGGGTGCTCGGGAGTCGACGCGCCCTCGCCGAGCTCGAGGATCGTGCCGGCCACCTCATAGCCGACGACGCACGGCGTCTTCGGCGCATCGGGGTAGAGCCCCATGCGGGCCATCACGTCGGCGAAGTTGATCCCTGCAGCGGACACCTCGATGCGGACCTCGCCAGCGCCGAGACGCGGGTCCGGGCGCTCCTCGACGCGCAGTACCTCGGGTCCCCCGTGCTTTGTGATTACGACCGCGCGCATCCGCACCTCCATCTGGCTTGCCCTGGCCGGGCGAGCCTAGAGGATCGCCGTCGCGCCCGATCTCACCGTCCGCCGGCTCGCCAGCGCGCGGTGCGTCAGCCGAGGTCCACGGACCAGCCGTTGACGAAGCCCTCGGAGGCCACGATCTCGGCGACGACGGGGTCGGGAACGGGCGCGTCGGTCGTGACGACCATCGCTGCCAGGCGCCGGTCGTCGGCCGTCTCACGGCCGTCGGGAACATGACCGACGGCCGCTGATGAGATGTTGACGCCGTGGGCGCCGAAGATCGTGCCGACGCGGCCGATCATGCCCGGCAGGTCCTCGTAACGGAAGACCGTCACGTGCGGCTCGAGCTCGATCGTCAGCCGCCTGCCCTGAACCTCGACGAGGTGCGGCGCACGGTTCGGCCCGATGCCGGTGCCGGCGACCGCTACCCGCTCGGAGCCGGAGACGACCGTGACGCGGATCAGCTCGTTAAAGTCCTGCGCCTCCGAGACGGACTTCTCCTCGAAGACGATGCCTCGCTGCTGGGCCATCGTCGGCGCGTTGACGAGGTTGACCGGCTCCTCGCCGCGGCCCTGCAGCGCGCCGACGATCACCGCGAGCCCCAACAGGCGCGTGTCGAAGTCGGCGATCCTGCCGAGGAACGCCGCCTCGATCCGCTCGACGGAGCTGCCCTCGGCGAGCTCCATCGCGAGCCGTCCGAGCTGCGAGGCGAGTGGCAGGAACGGGCCGAGGATCTCCATGTCCTCGGCAGCGATCGCCGGGATGTTGACGGCTGTCGAGACGACGCCGCCGGTCAGCGCGGCGACGACCTGCTCGGCGCTCTGGTAGCCGGCGCGGTCGGTCGCCTCGGCGGTCGAGGCGCCGAGGTGCGGCGTGACGACGACGTTGGCGTAGCCGAACAGCGGGTGTTCGGTCGTGGGCTCGGAGGCGAACACGTCGATCGCCGCACCGGCGACCTTGCCCGAGTCGAGCGCCGCCTGCAGCGCGCCGTCGTCGATCAGACCTCCGCGCGCGACGTTCAGCACGCGCACGCCGTCGCGCATCTTCGCGAAGGCGTCGCCGTCGAGGAAGCCTTCGGTCTCCGGCGTCTTGGGCAGGTGGATCGTTATGAAGTCGGACTGCGCGTAGAGCTCATCCACCCCATCCACGTTCTCGACGCCGAGCTCGCGGTAGCGCTCGGAGCTGACGAACGGGTCGAACGCGACGACGCGCATGCCGAAGCCGCGGGCGCGCTGCGCGACGAGCTGGCCGATGCGCCCGAAGCCGATGACGCCGAGCGTCTTCTCGTAGAGCTCAACGCCGGAGTACTTCGAGCGGTCCCATTTGCCCGCGATGAGCGCCGCGTAGGCCTGCGGCACGTTGCGCGCGAGCGCCAGCAGCAGCGCCATCGTGTGCTCGGCGGCGGTCACGACGTTGGACTCGGGCGCGTTGGCAACGACGATCCCGCGCTGCGTGGCGGCGGCGACATCGACGTTGTCGACCCCCACCCCAGCGCGACCGATCACCTGCATGCGCTCGGCGCGGGCGATCAGCTCTGCCGTCAGCTTCGTCGCCGAACGGATCACGATGCCGTCGTAGTCGCCGATGCGCTCGGCGAGCTGCTCATCACTCCAGTCGACGCCGACATCGACGTCGAAGTGCTCGCGCAGCAGCGCGACGCCGGAGTCGCCGATCTTCTCCTTGACGAGCACCCGCGGACGTTGCCCGTCCGCGCGCTCGGTGGCCGTCGCAGCCGGCGCCTGGGCGCTCATCGTCCGACCCGCTCGACGACCCAGTCGACGCAGGCGGTCAGCGCCTGCACGTCGGCGGTCTCGACCGCGGGGTACATCGCGACCCGCAGCTGGTTGCGCCCAAGCTTGCGGTAGGGCTCGACGTCGACGATCCCGTTGGCGCGCAGCGTCGCCGCGACCGCGGCGGCGTCGACGCGCTCGTCGAAGTCGATCGTGCCGACGACGAGCGAGCGCTTGAGCGGGTCCTTGACGAACGGTGTCGCGTAGTCGCTCGCCTCCGCCCACCCGTACAGGTGCGTCGAGGACGCGACGGTGCGAGTGACGCACCAGTCGAGGCCGCCGCCGTCGAGCATCCAGCGGATCTGGTCGGCGAGCAGCAGCAGCGTCGCGATCGCGGGCGTGTTGTAGGTCTGGTCCTTCGAGGAGTTTTCGACGGCTGTCTCGAGCGACAGCGATGGCGGGATCCAACGATCGGACTCGTGCAGAGCCTCGATCCGTTCGAGCGCGTCGGGGCTCAGCAGCGCCAGCCACAGACCGCCGTCGCCGGCGAAGCACTTCTGCGGGGCGAAGTAGTAGGCGTCGGTCTGCAGGATGTCCACGGGCAGGCCGCCGGCGGCGGAGGTGGCGTCGACGAGCACCAGCGCGTCGGCCGACGCGGGCGGTCGCGTGACCGGTACCATCACGCCGGTTGAGGTCTCGTTTTGGGCCCACGCGACGACGTCCGCGAGCCCGTGCTCGGCCAGGCCGCCGACCGACGCGGGGTCGGGCGCGTCACCGGGGTCCGCCGCGACGATCATCGGCTCCGCGAGGAACGGCGCGCCGGCGGTGACGTCGGCGAACTTCTGCGAGAACTCTCCGTAGGTCAGGTGCAGGGCGTGCTTGGAGATCAGGCCGAACGCCGCGGCGTCCCAGAAGGCGGTCGCGCCGCCGTTGCCGAGCGCGACCTGGTAGCCGTCGGGCAGCGCGAACAGCTCGCGCAGGCCCGCCCTGATCTCGCCGACCAGTCGCTTGACGGGCTTCTGGCGGTGGGAGGTGCCCATCACGGCGCCACCGTCGGTGGCGAGCCGCAGCAGCGCCTCGGGGCGGACCTTCGACGGTCCCGAGCCGAAGCGGCCGTCGCGGGGCCGCAGCTCCTCGGGGATGACCAGTTGCGTCTGCTCTGTGGTGGGGCTCGTCGTCATGTGCGCTCCTCGGTCGTCCTTACCCGCGGGGGATGATCGCTAGATGAGGTGCCCAGGCGCGCGGCGGTGCCGAGTCGTCGCTCCCCGGTGGTGAACTCCACCCGAGCGCCAGTCGCGACAACGACGCGAGTGTAGCGAACGACGCCGGTTCGCTCAGCGCTCGCGCCCGTGCGGCTGCGACCAGTCGTAACCGGGACCCACGGGGATGATGCGCTTCGGGTTGAGCTCGTCGTGGGTGGTGTAGTAGTGGCGCTTGATCTGGTCCATCGCCACCGTCCTGGCGACGCCGGGCGTCTGGTAGAGCTCGCGCGCATAGCCCCACATTTCGGGGTAGTCCACCAGCCGCCGCCGGTTGCAGCGGAAGTGCAGGTTGTAGACCTCGTCGAAGCGCGCGAGCGTCGGGAACAGCCGCCAGTCGGCCTCGGTCAGCTGCTCGCCGAGCAGGTAGCGGCGTTCGCTGAGCAGCCCCTCGAGCCAGTCGAAGCTGACAGCTCGGCGAAGGCGTGCTCGTAGGCGCGCTGGCTGCGGGCGAAGCCGGCGCGGTAGACGCCGTTGTTGACGGTGTCGTACACGCGCTCGTTGACCGCCGCGATCTCCAGCCGCAGCGCCTGCGGGTAGAGGTCCAGCTCGGCGCCGTGCCCGAGGCCCGTCAACCATGCCAGAGCACCTGGCGCCTGAGGACCGTCGCGCTCCAGCCTTCCGGCAGCCGCGTTGGCGCGACGCCGGCGGGCTCGTCGAAGATCGACTGCTCCCTGACGAGCAGGCAGAACTCGGGTGCGGGGCCGAGCACGAGCTGACGGCGCCAGAGGCTCGCGTGCTCGGGGTCCATGCCGTCGCCGAGCAGCTCGCCGAGCTGGCGCCGCGGCGCGCCGGCCGGCCGCGCGACCCAGATCCCCACATTGGCCTCGGCCAGCGGCGTCGCCAGCCCGCCGGTGTCAGAGCGCCCACCCTCGAGCAGCGCATAGAGCCCCCCGGTGCCGCCGCCGAGGTGCCGCGCCGCCGCGTCATGGGTGCTGCGGTGACCGCGGCCGACGGCCGCCTCGTTCAGCACGCCGAGCGCCGCGAAGTCCTCGAGCAGGTACCAGTCCTCATAGCCGGGCCGCCCCCAGTCGAGCGCTTCGGTGTCGGCGCGGTGCACCGCCCACGGGACCTCGTCGAGCTTGAACACGGCCGAGCAGCGCATCCCGACCGGGCGTGCGCGAGCGAGCGAGCGGTGGAACGCGAGCTGCGCCTCCTCGTAGGCGTTGAGGTCGGCGTCTTCGCGAGGACGGTGCCAGAAGACGTAGGCGAGCACTGGCCTGGCCGCCGGCCTCTAGAAAGAGGGCTTGATCCAGTCCATGTGCGAGCGCAGCTCGCTACCGACGTGCTCGATCTCGGTGTCGGCCTGTTCTGCGCGCATGCGCTTGAAGTTCTCCTGCCCGGCGCGGTTCTCGGCGATCCACTCGCGCGCGAAGTCGCCGGACTGGATCTCCTCGAGGATCTTGCGCATGCTCGCGCGCGTCTCATCGGTGATCACGCGCTTGCCGCGCGTGTAATCGCCGTACTCGGCCGTGTTGGAGATCGAGTAGCGCATCCCCGCGAGCCCCTTCTCGTACATCAGATCCGCGATCAGCTTGAGCTCGTGCAGGCACTCGAAGTAGGCCATCTCAGGGTCATAGCCGGCGTTGACAAGCGTCTCGAAGCCAGCCTGGACGAGCTCTGAGGCGCCGCCGCAGAGGACCGCCTGCTCGCCGAACAGGTCGGTCTCGGTCTCGTCCTTGAAGCTCGTCTCGATGACGCCGCCGCGCGTGCAGCCGATGCCCTTGGCGTAGGCGAGCGCCAGCGCGCGCGCGTTGCCTGTCGCGTCCTGCTCGACGGCGATCAGCCCCGGTACGCCGCTGCCTTCGGTGAACTGGCGGCGCACTAGGTGGCCGGGCCCCTTCGGCGCGACCATGCCGACGTCGACGCCGGGCGGCGGCTCGATCTCGTTGTAGTGGATCGAGAAGCCGTGGCCGAAGAGGATCATGTTGCCCTCGGCGATGCCGTCGCGAATCTCCTGCTCCCAGACGTCGTGGTGGCGCTCGTCCGGCAGCAGGATCATCACCAGGTCGCCGCGGCTGGCGGCCTCGACGACTGGCAGCACCTCGAGGCCCTGCTCGCGCGCCTTGGCGACGGACTCGGAGTCCTCGCGCAGCCCGACTACGACTTTGACGCCGGAGTCCTTGAGGTTGAGCGCGTGGGCGTGGCCCTGGGAGCCGTAGCCGATGATGGCGACGGTCTTGCCGTCGAGGAGCGTGAGGTCTGCGTCGTCGTCGTAGATCATTCGCCGCAGGCTATCCAACTTCTTCGCGTTGCCCTCAGGCGCTCGCGTGGGCGAGCAGCGTGCGCGCGGGCAGCGCGAGCGTTCCGTCGGCGGCCGTGTAAGGGGCGAAGCGTTCCGCCAGCGAGTGCTTGATCTCCTCGATCTCGGCCTGCGGACGCGAGAGCACGGCGTCGTGGAAGTTGCGCGAGAGATCGAGCGTCACGTCCCAGAGATCCTCGAAGTCGGGGTGACGGCGCGTCAGCTCGAGCTCCTCGACGTCGATCTCGACGAAGCCGGCCTGCTCCAGCAGGTCCTGCACCCGCCACGCGGCGCCGAGTGCGAACGGGCCGGGCGTGGGCTCAGCCGTCGGGTCCGGCGCCGGCGTCAGATCGCGCGCGCTCAGCTCCTGGGCCGGCTCGAGCGCCCACGGGTTCTCCGCGAGCGAGTCCCACACGGCGAGTGCGAGCCGACCGCCGGGTCGCAGCACGCGGCGCGTCTCTGCGAGCGCGGCGGCTGGGTCGGCCATCAGCATGTAGCCCCAGCGGCACAACACGACGTCGACGCTGGCGAGCGGCAGGTCGATCCATTCGGCGTTCAGCACCTGGAACTCGACGTTCGAGAGACCGAGCGCGATCGAGCGCGCGCGGGCGCCCTCGAGCATCGCCTCGGCCTGGTCGGAGACGATCACGCCGCCGAGCGGCGCCACCAGCTCTGCTGCCAGCATGCCTGCTTCCCCGAGCCCGGCGGCCAGCTCGAGCACGCGCTCGCCCGGCTGCGGCGACACGACTTCGACCATCCGGTGCGAGACCGGTGCGGCGAACGCGCGCAGCATCTCCTCGCGTCGGACCCAGCCGCTGGCGGCCTCTTCCCAGCCTTCGAGGCTCGCCTGCCTGTATGCGTTCGCGTCGAAGCTCATCGCAGCTCCCGGCGAAGCAGCTTGCCCGAGCGGGTACGCGGCAGCGGCTCGGCGCTCAGCACGACGCGCTTGGGGACCTTGTACGGCGCGAGCGCTCGCGCGCAGTACGCCCGAAGCTCCTCCGGCTCGGGTGCGGCGCCGGCGCGCGCGACGACGATCGCCGTGACGGCCTCGCCCCATTGCGGATCGCTGCGTCCGAGTACCGCCGCCTCGAGCACCTGCGGGTGCGCCTCGAGCACCGCCTCGACCTCGACCGGCGCGACGTTCTCGCCGCCGCTGACGATCGTATCGGCCTTGCGCCCCGTGACGCGCAGGCATTGAGTTTCGTCGAGCTCGCCGAGGTCGCCCGTGTGCAGCCAGCCATCCGCGGCGCGCGCCAAGGGCGCGATCGTCGGACCGGCGAGCATGATCTCGCCGTCGCCGGCGATCTGCACACGCGTGCAGAACAGCGGCGGGCCGGCGTTCGGTTGCACGTCCACGTCGCCGTGGGCGCCGAGCGTCGTGGCGGTGCCCGGCTGCTCGACTTCGGCGACCGGCGTCGTGGTCGCCTGCGAGCAGCTCTCGGTGAGGCCGTAGGTGAGGCTGACCGGCACGTGGGCACTCCGCGCGCGCTCGATCAGCGCCGCGGGCACCGGGCCGCCGCCGGTGAGCGCGGTCCGCAGCGCCGGTGGACGTTCGAGTCCGGCGTCGAGCAGCCTCGCGAGCGTCGTCGCGACGAGGCTGACGAGCGTCACGCGCTGGGCCTCGAGCGCGTGCAGCACGCGGTCCTCCTCGAAGCGCTCATGCACGACGGCGCTCGTCGCGTAGATCGCCGAGCGCAGCAGGATCGACAGTCCGCCGACATGCGACAGCGGTAGCGCGCACAACCAGCGCTCGCGGCGATCGAGACCCAGCGCGACGGCCGAGCCGAGCGCGCTCCACATGAAGTTGCCGTAGGTCAGCTCGACCGGTCGCGGCGCGGATGTCGTACCGGACGTGTGGATCACGGCGGCGGTGGCGTCGAGCTCGTGCGTGTCGGCTGCGGGCAGGCGCGCCGGCACGGGCCCCTCGCCGAATGGCTGCTCGACCAGCAGATCGGCGCCTGTCACGATCTGGTCGCGCTCAGCGGGCGCGAGGCGCAGGTCGACGGGCACGGCGACGGCGCCGAGCAGCAGGCACGCGTGTAGTGCCTGCGCGAACTCGAGACCGGCGGGGAGCGCGATCGCGACACGCGCGCCACGGCCGGCGCCGCGCTCGATCAGCTCGCCGGCAGCGAAGCGCGCGGCGTCGTACAGCCGGGCGTAGGACCAGTCCCCCCGGGTGTCTGCAGCGCCGTGTGCTCGGGCTGCTTCGCGGCCGCGCGAGCGAGCCATGCCTCGACCTCCATGGCGCACAGGCTAGCCTTCGCGCGATGACCGTCACCTGGATCCCCGCGCCGGCCCCTGCCGGCGGCGAGTTCACCGACATCCACTTCGAGAAGTCGAGCGGCCCCGAGCAGGGCATCGCGAAGATCACGATCGCCCGCCCCGAGGTCAGGAACGCGTTCCGTCCGCGCACCGTGATCGAGATCTCCCAGGCGCTCGAGGATGCGCGCGAGGACACCGAGATCGGCGTGATCATCCTCACCGGCGAGGGCACCGAGGCGTTCTGCTCGGGCGGCGATCAGCGCGTGCGCGGCGACTCGGGCTACCTCAACGACGACGCCGCCGGCAAAGCTGGCGTCGGGCGCTTCCACGTCACCGACCTGCACATCCAGATCCGCCGGCTGCCGAAGCCGGTGGTGGCGATGGTCGCCGGCTATGCGATCGGCGGCGGGCACGTCCTGCATCTCGTCTGCGACCTGACGATCGCGGCGGACAACGCGCGCTTCGGGCAGGTCGGCCCGAAGGTGGGCTCCTTCGACGGCGGCTTCGGCGCGGGTCTGCTGGCCAACCTCGTCGGCCCCAAGAAGGCGAAGGAGATCTGGTTTCTGTGCCGCCAGTACTCCGCCGAGGAGGCCCGCGAGATGGGGATGGTGAACACGGTCGTGCCGCTCGAGCGCCTGGAGGCCGAGACGGTCGCGTGGTGCCAGGAGATGCTCGCGCTGTCGCCGTTCGCGCTGCGGCTGTTGAAGGCGAGCTTCAACGCGGCCGAAGACGGGCTGTCGGGGATCCAGCAGCTCGCCCACGACACGAACCTCCTGTTCTACGGCAGCGAGGAGGCGCAGGAGGGGCGGGACGCGTACCGGCAGAAGCGCAAGCCGGACTTCTCGCGCTTCCCCAAGCGAGCGTGAGCGCGGTCCGCATCTGGGTGATGGCGGCGCGCGTGCGCACGCTGCCGGCGGCGGTCGCACCGGTGCTGGTCGGCACCTCGCTGGCGCTCGGCGCCGGGCACTTCCGGCCGCTGGCGTTCGTCGCGGCGCTGTTCGGCGCGATCTTCATCCAGGTCGGCACGAACCTCTCGAACGACTACTCCGACGCCCGCCGCGGGGCGGACACGGAGGATCGTCTCGGGCCGGTGCGCGTCACGGCCGGCGGGCTCGTGCCCCCCAGCCAGGTGCTGCTGGCGACGTACGTCTCGTTCGGGCTGGCGGTCGCCTGCGGCGTGTACCTGGTCGCAGTCGCCGGACCGGAGCTGATCGCCGTGGGCGCAGCTTCGATTCTCGCCGGCGTGCTGTACACCGGCGGGCCGCGGCCCTACGGCTACGAGGGCCTGGGCGAGCTGTTCGTGTTCCTGTTCTTCGGCATCGTCGCGGTCGTCGGCTCCTACTTCGTGCAGGTGCAGCAGCTGCCGTGGCAGGCGTTCGTGTGCGCGGTCCCGGTCGGGCTGCTCGCGAGCGCGATCCTGGTCGTCAACAACGTGCGCGACCTCGACACCGACCGGCGTGCCGGCAAGCGCACGCTCGCGGTGCGCCTCGGGCGAGCGCGCACGCGCTGGCTGTACACGGCGATGCTCGTGGGCGCGTTCGTGACGGCGCCGCTGCCGTGGCCGCTCGGGTCGATGAGCGCGTGGCTGCTGCTGCCGTGGCTGGCGATCCCGCTCGCGGTGCGCCTCGTGGGGGTCGTGCGCACCCACACCGACGGGCCGGCACTCAACGGCGCGCTGGCGCGCACGGGAGCGCTGCAGCTCGTCTTCTGCCTGCTGTTCTCGGCGGGAATCCTCGCGAGCGGCGGCATCGGCTCGTGAAGCTCGAGATCGAACGCCGCTCGCTGGCGCTGGCGACGCCGCTGCAGAGCTCCTACGGGACAGTCGGCGAGCGTGACCTGTTGATCGTGGCGCTCACCGGCGAGGATGGCGTCACCGGCTTCGGCGAAGCAGCCCCGCTGGAGCCGTATGACGGCGTGAGCGTGGATTACGCAAAACGGGTACTGGAGAGCTACCGCCCGGCGCTGGCGCGATCCACGGATATGAACGGCGCACAGGTGATCGAAGCCTGCAGGAGCATCGAGGACCTGCCGGCTGCGCTCGCGGGGATCGACCTCGCGCTGTGGGATCGCGCCGGGCGACGGGCGGGCAAGCCGGTAGCGGCGCTCATGAGCGACGACCCGGCGACGAGCGTGCCCGTCAACGCGACGCTCGCCGCGCTCGACCGCGCCGGCGTCGCGGAGCAGGCGGCACACGCGGTCGGCGAAGGCTTCGAGTGCCTGAAGATCAAGGTTGGCGTCGGTGACGACGCGGGACGCGTCGCGGCGGCGCGCGCCGCCGCTGGCCCGAGCGCAAAGCTGCGTCTCGACGCGAACGGCGCGTGGAGCGTCGAGGAGGCGGTCCGCACGATCGAGGCGCTGTCGCCGGCCGGCCTCGAGCTCGTCGAGGAGCCAACGCACGGCCTGCACGGGATGCGCGCCGTGCGCGAGCGCGTCGCGGTCCGGGTGGCGATCGACGAGACCGCCGCAGAGCCGGGCGCCCTCGGCGCGGGCGTCGCGGACGCGGTCTGCCTGAAGATCTCGCGCTGCGGCGGGATCACCGGCCTGCTGGTCGCGGCGACACTCGTGCGCGCCCACGGCGCGCAGGTGTACCTCGCCTCGACCCTCGACGGGCCGCTCGGCGTGGCGGCCGCGCTGCACGCCGCCGCCGCACTCGCTTCGCGCGGGCCGCTCGAGTACTGCGGCCTGGCGACGCTCGGAATGTTCGCCGGGCTCGAGGACCCGCTGCCGCCGCGGGGCGGCATGATCAGGCTGCCTGACGCGCCGGGGCTCGGCGTGGAGCCGTTCTAAAGCACGCCGGCCACCGCCACCGGGTTCTCCAACGGCAACCCATGACCGCCCGCCACGACCACCAACCGTGCGTGCGGCAGCAGCGTCACCATCCGTTCTCCGAGCGCGCGAAACTTCTGATCGCGCTCGCCGACGAGCACGGTCACGGGCATGCGCAGCTCGCCGAGCCTGTCCCACAGGGGCTGCATCTCCCCCGTCCCCAGCCCGCGCATGACCGCCGCCAGCGCCTGCGGCTGGTTGCGACGCTGGTCGGCGCGCGCGAGGACGCCGACCTCGGGCGGCTCGTCGGCGAACAGCGCCTGCGTGCGCCAGCGCTCGATGAACTCCTCGAACGGGATCCGTTCCAGATCGCTCGCGAGCGCCTCGTCGGACACGCGCCGCTCGGCTCGCTCGGCGGGATCCTCGATGCCGGGACTGGACGCCACGAGCACGAGCCGCGCGATCCGCTCGGGGGCCGCGAGCGCGACGTGCAGGGCGACACGTCCGCCCAGCGAGTAGCCGGCGAGCGCGAAGCGCTCGGGCGAGGCATCGAGCACCGCTGCGACGCACGAAGCGAACGTGATCGGGCGCTCGCTCGCCGCGGCCGCGCCATGCCCATGGAGGTCGAGCGCCAGCGGGCGATAGCGTTCGCGGTCGAGCGCCGCGATGACGCCGTCCCACGCGCGGTGCGTGGCGCCGAAGCCGTGCAGCAGGACGACGTTCTCCGGCATCTGAGGATCCTATGACCCCCACAACCGACATGTACACGCTGCTGCGCGCCTTCGTCGATGAGCTGACGCGCTGCGGCATGCGCGCCGCGTGCACCTCACCGGGCTCGCGCAGCGCGCCGCTGGTGCTGTCGCTGGCGCGTGAGCCGCGGCTGCGCTGCTACTCGCATATCGACGAGCGCTGCGCCGGTTTCTTCGCGCTCGGGTTGGCGAAGGCGTCGGGGCTGCCGGTGGCCGTTGCGTGCACGTCGGGGACGGCCGCGGCCGAGCTGCTCGCGGCGGCGGTCGAGGCGCGCGAGGCGCGCGTGCCGTTGCTGCTGCTGACGGCCGACCGTCCGGCGGAGCTGCGCGAGAACGGCGGCGGGCAGGCGATCGACCAGCTGAAGCTGTACGGCAGTGCCACCAAGTGGTTCTTCGAGGTGGACGTCCACGATGGCGGCACCGAGCAGCTGCGCTGGATGCGCACGCTCGCGTGTCGCGCCTACTGGACCACGCTCGAGGGCAGGCCGGGAGCGGTGCACCTGAACTTCCCGCTGCGCGAGCCGCTGGTGAGCGAGGACGAGCTGCCCGAGGACATGAGCGCTCGCCGCGACGGCGCCCCGTATGTGCGTCGCTCGTCGCCGACGCCCGCGGGTGATGCGCCTGGCCTGCAGCTGCTTTCGCTGGTTGCCGGCGCCCGGCGCGGCGTGCTGATCGCGGGACGCCACGAGCGCGCGACACCGCTCGGTGAAGCCGCCGCCGAGTTCGCGCGCGTCGCGGGCTGGCCGCTGCTGGCCGACCCGCTGTCGGGTGCACGTCGCGGCGAGGCGGCGGTCGCGCACTACGACGCGCTGCTGCGCGACGCGCGCTTTGCCGCGGCGATGGTGCCCGATCTCGTGCTGCGCGTTGGCGACCTGCCGGTGTCGAAGCCGTTGCGGACATGGCTGGCAGGGCTCGGCGAGGCCCGCCAGGTCGCGTTCGATCCGGACGCTGCGTGGCAGGACCCGGCGTCGGTGCTGAGCGACTCGCTTGCGCTCGAGCCGGCGACCGCGCTTGCGCAGCTGAGCCGGTCGCTCGCCGATGGCTTCCCGCAGCGCGAGCACGACCGCCCGGGCGAGCGCGCTGGGGCGGATGAGGACTGGTTGGCGAGTTGGCGCAGCGCCGACGAGCGCGCGGCCGAGGCGATCGTGGGCGTGCTCGCCGGCACCCAGCTCAGCGAGCCGCGCGTGGCCGCGGAGCTGGGTGTGCTGCTGCCCGCGGAGGCGACCCTGTTCGTCGCCTCCTCGATGCCGGTGCGTGACATCGAGACGTTCTGGCCGGTCCGCGCCGAGCCACCGCGAGTGCTCTGCAATCGCGGCGCCAACGGCATCGACGGCATCGTCTCCTCGGCGTTTGGCGTGGCCGCCGACGGGTCCGGCCCGGTCGTGGCGCTGATCGGCGATGTGGCGCTCGCTTACGACATCGGCGGCCTGCTCGCCGCCAGCCGGCTCGGCGTGAAGCTGACGATCGTGCTGCTGGACAACGACGGCGGTGGCATCTTCGACTTCCTGCCTGTGTCGGACGCGAACATCGCGCGCGCTCCCGCCGCTGCGGCCGAGCCGGACGGCGAGGACCTGTATACGCGTCACATCGCGACGCCGACGGGCCTGGATTTCGCGCAGGCGGCGGCGCTGTACGGCCTCGAGCACGAGCTCGCGTCCACTCCCGGCGAGCTGCGCGAGGCGCTCGAGCAGGCGCTCTCGCCGCAGGCGGGATCGACGTTGGTGCACGTTCGCAGCGAGCGCGCCGCGAACGTGGAGCTGCACCGTCGCGTGTGGCGCGCGGTCGCCGGCGTCAGCGTGACATGAGCGGCGGCGCGGGCGTCGTCGCGCCACGAGTCGGATCGCCCTGCCGCTACCGCGCTTCAGTGGCGGGGTGCGCGCCTTTCACCCTGCCAGCAGCGGCAGCAGTGCCTGCAGCTTGACCTCTGTCTCGGCGAGCTCGCGCGCCGGATCGGAGTCGCGCACGAGCCCGTTGCCGGCGTAGCAGCGGGCGAGGTTGCCACGCAGCAGCGCGCAGCGCAGGGCGACGCAGAATTCGCCGTCGCCGGTGGCGTCGGTCCAGCCGACGGGGCCGCTGTACCAGCCACGGTCGAGCCCCTCGAGCGCCGGGATCAGCGCCGCCGCGGCGTCGCGCGGCTCGCCGCCGACGGCCGGCGTGGGGTGCATCAGGCTGGCCAGCTCGAGCGCGTCGAGCGGCGCCGTGAGCTGCGCGCGGATCGGCGTGGCGAGGTGCTGGATGTTGGCGATCGTGACGAGCTCGGGCTCCGGCGCGGCTGTGACCCAGACGGCGTGCGGTCGCAGCGTGCGCTCGATGCGGCGCGCGACGATCGCGTGCTCCTCGCGGTAGCTCTCGTTGCGCAGCAGCTGCTCGCCGAGGTGCGCGTCGACTGCGGGGTCGGCGCTGCGTCGCGTCGAGCCGGCGAGCGCGAGCGTGCTGACGCGCTGGCCCTCCCGCCGCACGAGCAGCTCGGGGCTGGCGGCGATCAGCGTCGCGTCGCCGTGGCCGACGCAGAACACGAAGCACGACGGGAACTCCTCGCGCAGCACGCCGAACAGCGCGGCGGGATCGTAGGTCGCCGGCGCGTGCACCTGTACTTCGCGCGCAAGCACGATCTTCTCGAGCTCGCCGGCGCGGATCAGCTCGGCGGCGCGCGCGACGGCCTGCTCGTAGTGCTCGGGCGGCATCGCGCTCGATACCTGGAAGCGGCCGGTCGGCGCCGGGTCCAGCAGCGGCAGCGGGCGCGTCTGCAGCTCCGACAGCCGCCGCTGCAGCTGCGCCAGGAGCTCCTCGGGGAGGTCGTCCGGGTGCGCGAGCACGGCCAGCGTGAGCTGCACAATCGACTCGCCGCGGCGCTGCAGGCGCGTCAGCGTCAGCTCCGCGACCGTCAGCGACGCCGGCTCGAATCCCTGCCAATGCGGGGCACGGCCACCGTCGGACGCGAAGGCGAAGCCGCCGATCGCCACGGGACCACCACCGGCGGGCTCATCGGCGGGATCGGCGACGGCTGCCGCCGCCAGCGCCCGCCAGCGCTCCGCGACGTTTTGAAAGCGCGCGGGACCGCTGGCGTGGATGCTCGTCGCCGCGCCGAGCCCGGCGACGACAGTGTGCCCGCGGTCTGGCTGCTCGAACACGAACCAGTGCTCTCCGGGGCGCCGCGAGGCGCAGACGACGGCTGCGGGATCGAGCTCGTCGGCGACGCGTATGGTGATCGTCGCGAGCACCTCGCCGCCGCTGCGCCGGGCGCGTCGTACGGCGAGCGCAAGCCGCGACGCCAGCCGCGCGCGGTCGCGCTCGCTCAGCGCGAACGGCTGATGTTTGGCGTCGCTTGGGTCGCCTGCGGGGGCTGCGCGCGGATCCGGCGAGATGCCGTCGCTGCGGCCCACGCCGGTCTAGGTCTCGCTGCGTCCCCGCGAGATCGCGATCTCGCCGGTGCGCATCATCTCGATCAGCCCGAACGGCCGCACCATCATCTCGAACGCCTCGATCTTCTCGGTGGTGCCGGTCACCTCGATGATGATCGCGCGCTTGGTCACGTCGACGACCTTGCCGCGGAAGATCTCGGCGATCTGCATCAGCTCACCACGTTGCACGCCGTCGGCTGAGACCTTGAACAGGGCGAGCTCGCGGGCGACCGTGTCGGCGGGCTCGAGATCGCGGATCTTGAGGACGTTGATCAGCTTGTGCAGCTGCTTGGTGACCTGGTCGATCGGGTGCAGCGCACCGTCGACGGTGAGCGTCACGCGCGAGACCTGTGCGTCCTCGGTCGGCCCGACGGTGAGCGTGTCGATGTTGAAGCCGCGCCGCGCGAACAGCCCGGCGATGCGCGTGAGCACGCCGGACTTGTTTTCGACAAGGATCGACAGCACGTGCTTGCGGCCCGTGCGCATGTTCGTCGAGGCTTCGAGCTCCTCGAGGCTGAGCGGGTCCTTGGTTCCTGGTTCTCCCATGACGGCGCTCATCCCACCATCTCGCGTGCCGCTTGACCGGCGGGGATCATCGGGTAGGTGTTCTCCTCGCGCGTGACGCGCACGTCGACGAGAACGGGGCCGTCTGTGGCGATCGCGCGCTTGCAGTCCTCGACGAGCGTGGTCTTGTCGGAGAAGCGCATGCCGGTCACACCGTAGGCCTCGGCGAGCTTGACGAAGTCGGGGAACTCGCCCATGTCGACGTGGCTGTATTTGCCGTCCCAGAACAGCTCCTGCCACTGGCGGACCATGCCGAGATAGCCGTTGTTCATGATGAACACCTTGATCGGGATCTCGTTCTGCGCGCACGTGGCGAGCTCCTGCGCGTTCATCTGCACCGAACCGTCGCCGGCGATGCAGCACACCACCCGATCGGGACAGCCGACGGCCGCGCCCATCGCGGCCGGCAGGCCAAAGCCCATCGTGCCGAGCCCGCCGGAGTTGATCCAGCGTCGCGGCGCCGGGAAGTCGTAGAACTGCGCGGTCCACATCTGGTGCTGGCCGACGTCGCTCGTGATAATCGCCTCGCCGCCGGTTGCCTCGTACAGCGCCTGGACCATGTACTGCGGCTTGATCTCGGCGTCGGCTGAGTCCTCGTAGGCGAGCGGGTACTTGGCTTTCCAACCGTCGATCCGGCTCCACCAGGCGTCGAGCCGCGCCGGGTCGGCGCCGATCGCGCGGTACTCGATGATCAGCTTCGCGAGCACGTTCTTGGCGTCGCCGACGATCGGGATGTGCGCGGGCACGTTCTTGGAGATCTCCGCGGGGTCGACGTCGATGTGGATGAACTTCGCGCGCGGCGCGAACTCGGACAGCTTGCCGGTGATGCGGTCGTCGAAGCGCGCGCCGACGGCACAGATCAGGTCGGCCTCGTCCATCGCGTAGTTGGCGGCCCGCGTGCCGTGCATGCCGAGCATCCCCAGCCACTGAGGATTGGGTTCCCGCCCACCCGCCCCCTCCACCGTGGCGGGGAACGCACCGAGGCCCATCAACGTGCAGGTGATCGGGAAGCGGTCGGCGGTGACGAACTCGGTCAGCTCGGCGGACGCGTTGGCGTTGACGACGCCGCCGCCGGCGTAGATCACGGGCCGCTGTGCCGCGGCGAGCGCCTTGGCGGCCTGGCGGATCTGCTTCTGGTTGCCCTCGATCTTCGGCTGGTAGCCGGGCAGCCGCAGGTCGGTGACGGGCTCGTAGTCGATCTCGGCGCGCGACAGGTCCATGGGGATGTCGACGAGCACCGGTCCGGGGCGCCCGCTGCGGGCGATGTGGAACGCCTCGTGGATCGCGCGCGGCAGCTCCTGCGGGTCCTGGATCATCACCGAGTGCTTGACGACGGGCATCGTGATGCCGAGCGTGTCCGCCTCCTGGAAGCCGTCGGTGCCGAGCAGCTCGGTGCGCACCTGGCCGGTGATGAACACGACGGGCACGGAGTCCATCATCGCGTCGGTGATCGGCGTCAGCAGGTTGGTCGCGCCGGGACCGCTGGTGGCGAACGCTACGCCGACTTTGCCGGTGGCCTTAGCGTAGCCCTCGGCTGCGTGCCCGCCGCCGGCCTCATGCCGCACGAGGATGTGGCGGATGCCGCCGGTGACAAAGGCGTCGTAGGTGGGAAGGTTGGCGCCGCCGGGCAGGCCAAAGACGACGTCCACGCCCTCCGCCTTCAAACATTCCATCAACGCATCAACTGCGCGCATTTGTCGCCTCCCTTCCTTTATCAACGGGTGAAGAGGGGCTCGGCTGGCCGGCCTGCGACCGGCTGCGCCACCCTCTATAGATGACCAAAAATCCAGTGTACCAGCGGGTTTATGCACGGACGATTGTCCGTTCCCCCACCGCCAGGTCAGGTCGAGCCGATGGCGATTCCTATCGCCAACACAATCACGCCGCCGACGGTGACGACGAGCAGCGAGGAGCGCATCGAGACCTCGAGGAAGCGTTTGCGGACCCAGGCAATCGCGAACAGCTCGAAGGCGACGACGAAGCCAGCGACGATCAGCGCTTTGTGGACGTTGGAGATCAGGAACGGCAGCGTGTGGAAGATGCCGCCGAGCGTGGTCATGGCGCCGGTGATCGAGCCACGCACCACGGCGGAGCCGCGCCCGGTCTGCTCGCCGGTGTCCGAGAGCGCCTCCGACCAGCCCATGCTGACCCCCGCGCCGAGGGCGACCGCGAAGCCCACGCGCAACGCGACGGCGGAGCTCGAGTAGATCGCCGCGGCGAAGATCGGCGCGAGCGAGGAAACGGTGCCGTCGATCATGCCGACGAGCGCGGGCTGCACGACGCGCAGGACGAAGTCGCGCTCGTCGGCGAATCCCGCGCGGTGGATCCAGCGCGCGAGCAGCGCGTCGTGCGGCTGGGGTGCTGTCTCGAGCTTGGTGCTCATGGCACCGACAGCGTATGCGCAAAAGCCGCTTAGGGCAGCCGAATTTGGCTTAGGGCAGCCGAATTCAGGGTGATGGCGTGACGCGCTCGCGTTCCATCGATTCGGAGGCGAGCACGACGTCGGGATACTCGAGCTCGGTGCCGCAGCGCGTGCACAGCGCGTCGTAGACCTTGGTCACGCGGCCGCAACCGGGGCACTGGCGACGCAGCTCGTCGCGCTCTGATCGGTAGGCGGCGGCTGCGAACAGGCCGATGAACGGGATCGCACCGGAGATCAGGAACCAAAGCCAGAAGGAGCTGCCCTTGTACTTGCCGACGATACCGCCGGAGATCCCGAAGCAGGTGGCGATGACGACGTAGGCCATCGTCGGCGGCCGTTAGAGGAGGACGCGCACTGCCCAGATGATCGCGATGATCGCGAGGATCACGGCGACGGTGCCGGCGAGCGCGACGGCGATGCCGACGACGATCTTCAGCAGGATGTAGCCGGCGACGAGGACCACGAGGCCCGCGAGAACCGTCTTGCCGATGGAGCGGGAGCTGGCGGAAGACTCATTCATGAGGATCTACCTAGATGGTAGCGCGGGCGGCGACGGCGCAGGGCAGGTGCGATGGCTTCGCGGCCGAGCAGGAAGTCCAACCCCTGCCCGGCCGCTCCACCGAAGACGTCGGCTGAGGGAAGCCGACGCTGGTCGCTTGCGGAGGGATCAACTACATGCGACCTAGCCGACCGGACCACACCTACCGGTGCGGTACCCCTCCAGACATCCGTGCCAAGGAGCTATCGACGTTGCTGACGTGTGCACGCCGGCGCCCCGCTCCGTGCCCCAAACTCGTGAGCTGGTAGCGGCGGATACGTGGTCCGGTGTGCGCTGCATCCACCGTGTCCTCGGGCAGCAGGATGAACCGCCGAGGAGATGAAACGCTTGTGTTTGCTGCCGAACGGTTCATGAGCAGCATATTTGCGTGGCGGGCGCCGTTTGCCTTTGGCCCGACGTCCAAAATGTGCCGAGCGTGGGTCTTCTAAGTGCCGAGCAGCAAAGGCCCGTAACACCATGGTTATACGGCCGGCGCGCGAAGCGACACTGGCGCGACAGGCAGACAGAAGTGCGCGCCGCGCCGCTGCGGGCTCAGGCGCCGAGCTGCTCGTGCACGAGCCGTGCGACCTCGGTGCCGTCGGCGCGGCCTTTGGTCTCGCGCATGACGTAGCCGACGATCGGGCCGATCGCCTTGGCGTTGCCCTCGCGTACGCGAGCGGCGGCGTCGGCGTTGGCCTGCAGCGCGGCGGCGACGACACCGGCGAGCTCGTCCTCGCCGCCGATCGCGGCGAGCCCCTCGGCCTCGACGATCGCGCGGGGCTCGCCTCCGTCGGCGACGAGCCTGTCGAGGACCTGGCGGCCGGCGCCGACGCTGATCTGCTTGGAGGCGACCATCCCCGCCAGCTCGGCGAGTGCCCGCGGCGTGACGCGCGCAGCGGCGGGATCACCATCCTCCAGCCGCCCAGCCAGCTCGACGGTGACCCAATTGGAGAGCGTCTGTGCTGGCACATCCACGTGCACGGCGAGCGCGGCTTCGAAGAAGTCGGCGAGGCCGGCGCGGAACGCGAGCTGCTGCGCGCTCTCGGAGCTCAGGGCGAGCTCGCGCTCGAGGCGCTCGGCGCGGTCGGCGGGCAGCTCGGTCATGTCGGCGCGGGCGGCGTCGATCATCTCCTGGCTGATGGCGACGGGCAGCAGGTCGGGCTCGGGGAAGTAGCGATAGTCGTGCGCTTCCTCCTTGGACCGCAGCGAGGTGATGGCGCCGGAGGCGGGGTCGAAGTGCAGCGTCTCCTGTTCGACGGTGTCCCCCGTCTGCAGGATCTTCTCCTGGCGCGCGATCTCGGCGCGGATGCCGCGCTCGATGAAGCGGAAGGAGTTCATGTTCTTGAGCTCGGTCTTGACGCCGAGCTCGGAGCTGCCGACGGGGCGCAGCGAGATGTTGGCGTCGCAGCGCAGCGAGCCCTCCTCCATGTTGACGTCGGAGACGCCGAGCTGGCGCAGCGTCGAGCGCAAGAGCTTCAGCCAGTCGCTGGCCTGTTCGGCGGAGCGCACGTCGGGCTCGGTTACGATCTCGGCGAGCGGCGTGCCGCCGCGGTTGAAGTCGACGATGCTCGCGTCGGAGCCGTGGATGCGTCCGCTGGAGCCGATGTGGATCAGCTTGGCGGCGTCCTCCTCGAGGTGCACGCGATGAATGCGCACCTGGGCGAGCGCGCCGCCGCGGCACAGGGGCTCGTCGTACTGGGAGATCTGGTAGCCCTTGGGCAGGTCGGGATAGAAGTAGTTCTTGCGGTGGAAGATCGAGCGGGGCGCGAGCTGGGAGCCGAGCGCGAGGCCGATCATCAGCCCGAAGTGCACGGCGCGCGCGTTGGCGACGGGAAGGCTGCCGGGGAGTCCGAGGCAGACAGGGCAGGTGTGCGTGTTGGGCGGGTCGCCGAAGGACAGCTCGCAGCCGCAGAACATCTTCGTGGCGGTCGCGAGCTGCACGTGGATCTCGAGGCCGATGACCGGTTCGTAGGAGGAACCGTTTGAGGGGCCGCCTGCCTGTGCCCCAGAGGGTGCCGGCGGCTGGGGCGGCGTGCGCGGCGGCTCAGACACGGGCTGGTGTCCCATCGAAGCCGATGCTCTGCTCGAGCGCGTAGGCGGCGTCGAGCAGACGGTTCTCGCTGAATGCGGGGCCGGCGATCTGCAGGCCGACGGGCAGCCCGCGCGAGAGCCCGCAGGGGATCGAGATCGCGGGGATGCCGGCGAGCGACATCGGCACGGTGCAGTAGTCGTTGAGGTACATGGCGAGCGGGTCTGCGGTCTTCTCGCCGAGCTTGAAGGCGACGCTGGGGGCGGTCGGCGTGACGATCAGCTCGACCTGCTCGAAGGCGGCGCGGAAGTCCTCGGCGATCTTCGTGCGCACGCGCTGCGCGCGGCCGTAGTAGGCGTCGTAGTAGCCGGAGGAGAGCGCGTAGGTGCCGAGCATGATGCGGCGCTTGACCTCGGGACCGAAGCCGTCGTGGCGCGTGCGCGTGTACATGTCGAGCAGGTCGGTGGCGTTCTCGGCACGCAGCCCGTAGCGCACGCCGTCGAAGCGCGCGAGGTTCGAGGAGGCCTCGGCGGGCGCGAGCACGTAGTAGGCGGATAGCGCGTGCGGCGCGTGCGGGAGCTCGACCTCGCGGACCTCGGCGCCGAGCTCGCGGGCGCGCTCGAGCGCGGCGTGGAAGGCGTCGAGCACGCCCGCTTCGATGCCCTCGCCGGTGAGCTCTCCGGGCACGCCGAGGCGCACGCCGTCGAGGCGCTCGGCGCTGGGCCGCTCGATCGCGTGCGGGAACTGCAGCGAGGTGGCGTCGCAGGGGTCCTGTCCAACCATGTGGGCGAGCAGCAGCGCCGCGTCGCGCACGTCGCGCGTGATCGGGCCGGCCTGGTCGAGCGAGGAGGCGAACGCGATCATGCCGTAGCGGGAGACCGAGCCGTAGGTGGGTTTGAGCCCGACGATGCCGCACAGCGCCGCCGGCTGGCGGATCGAGCCGCCGGTGTCGGTGCCGAGCGCCCACGGGGTGAGACCGGCGGCGACCGCGGCGGCACTGCCGCCGGAGGAGCCGCCTGGCACACGCTCGCGGTCCCACGGGTTGCGCACGGCGCCGAACGCGGAGTTCTCGTTGGAGGAGCCCATCGCGAACTCGTCCTGGTTGGTCTTCGCGAGCAGCGTCGCGCCGGCGTCATACAGGCGGCGCACGACGCTGGCGGTGTACGGCGGCAGGTAGCCCTCGAGGATCCGTGAGCCGGACTGGCTGGGCACGCCCTCGGTGCAGAACAGGTCCTTGACCGCGAGCGGCACGCCGCCGAGCGGCGCCTTCGCGGCCACGCCGGCCGACGGATCGCCCTCGGCGACCCAGGTGAAGCAATTCAGACCCTCCTCCCCCGCCGCCCGGTCGGCGGCAGCACGGGCGTGATACGCGTCGAACAGCTCCGCAGCAGACAGCGAGCCGGCCGCGATCGCGTCGGCTGCCTGCGCGGCCGACAGGCTGAGAACGTCGCTCATCTTGGCCCCGCAGGCCAAGCCGGGCAAGGACGCAGCGAGCGTGGCGTGCTTGGCACGCGAGCGACCGAGGACGCCGATCCGGCGCCGGCATGCGTGGCCAAGATCACGCCTGCGGGCTGGGGACTAGGAAACCCCCGTCGGCGACGGCGGGCGCCTGGCTGAGGGCGAGGTCTCGCGGCAGGCACGGGCGTGGCTCGTCGGCGCGTAGCGCGGGGCGGGTGGGGATCGATTCAGCGACGACGTGCGAGGTCGGCGCGACGTCGTCGAGGTCGAGCTCGCCGATGCGCGCGACGTGGTCGAGCACGGCCGACAGCTCGCGCGCCATCGACTCGATCTCGTCCTCGCTGAGCGCGAGCCGCGCAAGCCGCGCCACGTGTAGAACCTCATCGCGTGCGATCACAGTGACGGCATTCTATGGAGAGCTCAGCGCGCCGCGCGAGCGGGCGCTTGACGACCGTCACCGGCTCGGGCTAGGGTCGCGGCCGCGGCTCGGGCCGTACGGGCCGATACATCGAGGGCCGTTCGTCGCGCAGCACCTGCCAGGCGCCGAGCAGGATCGCGACGGCGCCGGCGAGCGCTAGCCACACGCCGACGCACGTGGCGTTCGCATGATCGGGGCGCTCGAGCACTCGGACGATTGCGGCGATGACGCCGAGCAGCCCGAGCGGCACGCACCACACGGCTGTGGCCACAGGCAGGGCGGTGGTGCGCTCGGTTAGCGCGCTCACCACCATCGCCAGCGCCGCGAACACCGCGGCGATCTCCAGCACGACGGCGGGACCGAACGTTTCCCACGCGTTGAGGTCGCCGATCGGGGTCGCGTAGGAGCGCACGAACAGCGACACGATCACGCAGATCGCGCCTGCCAACGCCAGCAGCTCGCCGGAGCGCAGGCGCCGCAGCCCGCCGCGCGCGCCGCTCATTCAATGTCCTCGTCGACTTCGCCGAGCAGCGTCTCGATCTCGGCCTGGTAGCGCGCGGCCTGCAGGGCGTTTCGCAGCAGCATCGCGATCGTCATCGGCCCGACGCCACCGGGCACCGGCGTGATCGCCGCGGCGACCTCGGACACGGTGGCGAAGTCGACGTCGCCGACGAGGCCGCTGTTGTTGCCGGCCTCCTCGGGCGTCAGCCGGTTCATGCCGACGTCGATCACGACCGCGCCGGGGAGCACGAAATCGCGTTCCACCAGACGTGCGCGTCCGACGGCCGCGATCAGCACGTCGGCGCGTGCGCACACCTCGCGCAGGTCGCGAGTGCGCGAGTGGCAGACGGTCACGGTGGCGTTGCGCGCGGTCAGCATCTGCGCCATCGGCTTGCCGAACAGGTTGGAGCGGCCGATCACGACGGCTTCGGCGCCTTCGAGCTCGACGCCGGCGTCGTCGAGCATCACCATCACGCCGGACGGCGTGGCAGGGCGTAGGCCGGGGCGCCCCAGCGACAGCAGTCCGGCGTTGATCGGGGTCAGCCCGTCGACGTCCTTCTCGGGGTTGATGATCGCGGTCAGCGCGGGCCCGTCGAGATGCTCCGGCACCGGGAGCTGCAGCAGCAGGCCGCTGACGGCGCGGTCGGCATTAAGCCGTTCGAGCTCCTCGGCGACCTGCTCGAAGGAGGCGTCGGCGGGTAGCCGCCGATCAAACGGGACCATCCCCACCTCTACGCACGCGCGCTGCTTGCCGGCGACGTACACGGCCGAAGCGGGGTCATCGCCGACGAGCACCGTGGCGAGGCCCGGTGGACGCCCGTACTCGCGCGTGAACACCTCAACCTCACGGGCGACGTCGGCACGCACGCGCGCCGCGATCGCTCTGCCGTCGATGATCGTCGCGCTCATGCCCAGCAGATGCTATGCGTTTGCACGGGCAAGGAACGTGCGCGTCAGCGCCGGCTGACGGGCGCATACTCGGCCATCAGCTTGCGCTCGGAGCCGTCGTCGGCAAAACGCACGACGATCACCCCGCCGGGCTCGACGCCGATCACCACGCCGTCGCCGAACGCCGCGTGCACGACGTCCTCGCCGAGGCTGAATTGGGCCGCCGCCGCGACGCCCGACCGCACGGTCGTCGTCGCGCCCGCGCCGGCCGCTGGGCTCCTCCAGCTGCTGTGGCCGGAGCCGCGCCGCGCCGTCACCGCGAGCCCGCCGCCGCCCGCCGACCAGCTGCCGCCGGGGCGAAATGCGCTCTGCAGCGGCTCCTCGAGCAGATCCGTCGGGATCTCGTCGAGGAAGCGGCTGCGCAAGCCGTAGCTCTGCGCGCCGAACACAGCTCGCCGGCGCGCGTGCGTGAGGTAGAGCCGGCGCATCGCGCGGGTGATGCCGACGTAGAACAGCCGCCGCTCCTCCTCGAGGCCGCCCTCCTCGATCGCGCGCGAATGCGGGAACACGCCGTCCTCGCAGCCGGCGATGAAGACCGTCGGATACTCGAGGCCCTTGGCGTTGTGCAGCGTCATCAGCGTCACGAGCCCCTCGTCGCTGCGCGTGTCCGCGTCGGGGGCACCGCCGACAGGGTCGGTGGTCAGCGCGACCTCCTGCAGGTACGCGGCGAGCGTGTCCTGACCTTCGGCTGCCTGGGCGTCGAACGTGCGGGCGCCCTCGACCAGCTGCTCAAGGTTCTCGATGCGCCCCTGGGACTCGATCGTGCGCTCGACCTCCAGCGCCTCGACGTAGCCAGTCTGCGACAGCAGCGCCTCGAGCAGATCACCGACAGGCACGCCCGCGTCGATCACCTCGCCGTCGGCGCCGGTGGCGACGTCCGCCGCGTCCGTCCCCGACCCGACCGGGGGCATCCCGGCGAGGCTACGCAAGTCCTGCATCGTGTCCATAAAGCGCCCCAGCGCCTTAATCGCCGCCGAGCCGAGGCCGGGGACCTGCTCGGGCTGCGCAGCGGCCTCCCACACGGGGATGCCGAGCGCGTCGGCGTTGGCGAGCACGCGCGCGAGCGAGGTCTGCCCGATGCCGCGCCGCGGCGAGTTGACCACGCGCGTGAAGCTGACAACGTCGGCGGGGTTGGCGATCAGCGACAGGTATGCGATCGCGTCCTTGATCTCGGCGCGTTCGAAGAACTTGGTGCCGCCGATCACCTGGTAGGCGATGTCCTGCCGCGTGAGCACTTCCTCGAGCACGCGCGACAGCGCGTTCGTGCGATACAGCACGGCGATCTCCGCGCGCGAGGCGCCGTCGTCGATCAGGCGTTGGATCTCGCCGACGATGAAGCGCGCCTCGGCGTACTCGTCGTCGAGTACGCGCAGCTGGATCTGATCGCCCTGTCCCAATTCGCTCCACAGCCGCTTGGCGATGCCGCCGCGATTGTTCGCGATCACGGCGTTGGCGGCGCGCAGGATCGTCTCGGTCGAGCGGTAGTTCTGCTCGAGCTTGACCACGCGCGCGTCGGGGAAGTCCTCCTGGAAATCAAGGATGTTTCTAATGTCAGCCCCGCGAAACGAATAAACCGACTGCGAGTCGTCACCGACGACGGCCAGGTTGCGATGCCCGACCGGTCCGGCGTAGGTGGGGCGATCCCCCGGCTGCGCATCGCCGCGCTGCGGCGGACGCCCACCCCCGACCAGCAGCTGCAGCATCCGGTACTGCGCATGGTTGGTGTCCTGGTACTCGTCGACGAGCACATGACGGAAGGTGTCGCGGTAGCGCTCGCGGACGTCCTCGAACAGCTCAAGCAGGTTGACGACGCGGAACAGCAGGTCGTCGAAGTCCATCGCGTTCATGCGGTGCAGGTCGCGCTCGTAGATGTCGTATACGTCCGCGATCATCTCCTCGAACTGCGAGCCGACGCGCTGGCGGTAGGAGCCCGCGTCGATCAGCTGGTTCTTGGCGGCGGAGATCTGGTTGTGGATCGCCGCCGGTGTGAAGCGCTTGGAGTCGACGCCGACGGCGTCGGCCGAGCGCTTGGTCAGCCGTCGCGCGTCTGCCTGGTCATAGATCGTGAACTGGCGCGTATAGCCGAGGCGCTGCGCCTCGGCGCGCAGGATCCGCGCGCACGCGGCGTGGAAGGTCATGACCCACATGCCGCGCGTGCCGTGGCCGAGCAGGCGCTCGACGCGCTCGCGCATCTCGCTGGCGGCCTTGTTGGTGAACGTGATCGCGAGGATCTCCCCGGCCTGCGCCTGGTCTGTGTAGATCAGGAACGCGATCCGATGCGCGAGCACGCGCGTCTTGCCGCTGCCGGCGCCGGCCAGGATCAGCAGCGGCCCCTCGCCGTGCGTGACGGCCTCGCGCTGGGGCTCGTTGAGGTCCTGCAGCAGCTCCTGGATGTGTGCGGCGTGCGGGTTTTCGGGCATCTACGCTCCAGCATAGATGCGCCTCCGGGCGCCGTTCAGCCGCCGGCGGGGTTCGGACCCTTGACCGTCCGCAGCGGCCTGACCTCGGCGATCTGCTCGGGCTCGGTGTCCGTGTGCTCGGCGAGCAGGCGTTCGAGCGTGACGATGCGGCTAGAGAGCGCCTGGATCGCCTCGGCGACCGGGTCGGGCAGGTGGATCCAGTCGGCGTCGGGCCCCTCGACGCGGCGCCCGTCAACGCGCACGGGGTGACCGGGGTTGCCGACGACGGTCGCGTTCGGCGGCACGTCCGTGATGACGACGCTGTTGGCGCCGATCTTGGCGCCGTGGCCGATCGTGATCGGCCCCAGCAGCTTCGCGCCCGAGCCGATCGTGACGTTGTCCTGCACCGTCGGATGGCGCTTGCCGGTGGCGAAGCCGGTGCCGCCGAGCGTGACTCCCTGGTAGAGCGTCACGTCGTCGCCGATCGCTGCCGTCTCGCCGATGACGACGCCGGCGCCGTGGTCGATGAACAGCCCGCGCCCGATCTGGGCGGCGGGGTGGATCTCGATACCGGTGAGCGCGCGTGTCAGCATCGAGATCAGGCGCGGCAGCAGCGGCACGCCGGCGAGCTGCATTGCGTGCGCGACGCGGTAGGCGAGCAGCGCGTGGATGCCAGGCCACGTCGCGAGGATCTCCGCCGGTGAGACGCCGCGCGCGGCCGGGTCGCGATCGCGGGCTGCGAGCACGTCGCGACGCAGCTCCTTGGCCACCCCTGCCAACGCCTCGAAACCGGCCATGGCCACAGCGTAGCGGCCAGATCCGCGCCCGCTAGCAACCTTCCGGCCGCTCCCCCTTGCCCATACTGAAGGCCGTGGGCGTGATCAACACGATCGGCGACGGGCTCGAAGACGCGTTCCTGATGGCGTGGCAGGTGTGGTGGGCGCTGGTGCTTGGGTTCGCGATCTCGGGCGTGGTGCAGGCGTGGGTTCCGCGCGAGCGCATCCAGACGGCGCTCGGTGGTTCCGGCGTTCGCCCGCTGGCGCTCGCCACGGGCTTCGGCGCCGCGTCATCCTCGTGCAGCTACGCCGCGATCGCGATCGCCAGGGGCCTGTTCGCGAAGGGCGCCAGCGCCGCGTCGGCGCTCGCCTTCCAGTTCGCCTCCACGAACCTCGTCGTCGAGCTGGGGATCGTCATCTGGGTCCTGCTCGGATGGCAGTTCACGCTCGCCGAGCTGATCGGTGGCGTCGTGATGATCGTGCTGATGTCGGCGCTGCTGCGGGTGTTCGTGTCAAAGCGCTTGGAGGCAAAGGCGCGAGCACACGCCGACGCGGGCGAGCAGGGCCGCCACGAGCATCACTGCCACGAGCCGGCGCACGGGGACGTGCAGGATGTCAGCGAGCCGCTGTCGCTGCGCCGGCGCCTGCGCAGCGCGAGCGCGTGGAGCGAGGTCGCCGGCAACTTCCGCATGGACTGGTCGATGCTGTGGAAGGAGCTGATCATCGGCTTCCTGCTCGCGGGCTTCATCGCCCAGCTCCCCGACAGCTTCTTCAACGCGCTGTTCATCACGCATGCGCCCGCCGGCGTGAAGCTCGTCGAGAACGCGATCGTCGGGCCGATCGTGGCGGCGCTCAGCTTTGTCTGCTCGGTCGGCAACGTGCCGCTCGCCGCCGTGCTGTGGTCGGGCGGGATCGGCTTCGCCGGCGTGATCGCGTTCATCTTCGCCGACCTGATCATCCTCCCGATCATCCAGATCTACCGCAAGTACTACGGCGACGCGTACGCGCTGCGGATCGTCGCGTTGATGTTCGTGGCGATGGTGCTCGCCGCGTTGATCATCGATGGCCTGTTCAACGCCGCCGGCCTGATCCCGACTGTGCGCCCGACACACGAGCAGATCTTCAGCCCGGTCGCCGTCGACTTCACGCTGTTCGCCAACATCCTCGCTGCGATCGTCTTCGCGGTGATGCTCACGATCAGCGCACGCCCCGTCCTCTTCAAAGCGCGACCCCGAGAGCGCCCCCAGGAGGGGCGCCCTTAAACGTCTTACGGCGCGAAGAACGCTTGCGAGACGTAGCGCTCGCCGGAGTCTGGGATGACGACGACTATGCGCTTGCCCCGCGACTCCGGACGGGCGGCTACCTGCAGGGCGGCCCACAGCGCCGCGCCGCCGGAGATGCCTGCGAGCAGCCCCGCGCGTTTGGCGAAGCTCCACGCCGTCTGGATCGCGTCGTCATCGCTCACCGCGATCACCTCGTCCAACAAGTCGCGGTTGAGCACCGGCGGCGCGAAGCCCGCGCCGATGCCCTGGATGCGGTGCGGCCCCGCCGCCCCGCCCGAGAGCACCGCCGAGCCGCGCGGCTCGACCGCCACGACCCGCAGATCGGGGTTGGCGTGCTCGCGCAGGTACTCGCCGACGCCGGTGATCGTGCCGCCCGTGCCGACGCCGGCGACGAGCACGTCGACGCGGCCGTCGAGCGCGCGCTCGATCTCAGGTCCGGTGGTGCGGCGGTGGATCTCGGGGTTGGCCGGGTTGGAGAACTGGTCGGGCAGGAACACGTCGGAGTCGCGCGCCATCGCGCGCGCCGCCGCCACCGCCTCGCCCATGCCGCCGAGCGACTCGGTGATCTCGACGCGCGCGCCGTACAGCCGCAGCAGGCTCTCGCGCTCACGGCTCATGCCCTGCGGCAGCGTCAGCACCAGCTCATAGCCCTTGGCCGCGCACACGAACGCCAGCGCGATCCCGGTGTTACCGCTCGTCGCCTCGACGATCCTCGTGCGGCCCGGCTCGATCGCGCCTTCCGCCTCGGCCGCCTCGATCATCGCCACACCGATGCGGTCCTTGACGCTGCCGCCCGGATTGAACGCCTCCAGCTTCGCGAACAGCTCGACGCCGTTCTCCTGCGCCGGCGTGCCCTCGAGCATCCGCGGAAGCCCCACGAGCGGTGTTCCGCCAACCAACTCTGCAATGTTGATCGGGATTCGCGACATCGGCCACGACAATAGTGGGCGACCGGCAGCGGTTGCCCTCTGAGCGATACTGCCCGGGCGATGTCGCAGCAGAACATCGACCTGACGCGCGCGCTCTACGCGCGCTGGAACAGCGGCGATCGCCCCGACCCGGCGGAGTACTGCGATCCCGCCGTCGAGCTCAACTCGCCCTTCGCCTCGGTCGTCGGCGAGCCCTACCGCGGCCACCCGGGTGTGGAGCAGTGGATGCGCGACGTCGACGAGCAGTTCTCCGAATGGCGGGTGCGGGTCGATGACATCCAGGCGGTCGGCGACGCGGTGATCGCCATCGGCAGCGTGCAGGCGCGAGGACGGGCCAGCGGCATCGACTTCGATCGGCCGATGGCGTGGGTGAGCGTGTTTGGCCAGGACCACCAGGTCCGGCACCTGCGGATCTACGTCGACGTCGAGGAGGCGCTGCGAGACGTCGGGCTGGGGCCCTAGGCCTGGCTTCGCGGATCGTCGCCCGCGTCCAGATACTCGAGGCCGAGCGGGCCGATCGCCGTCACCTGGCTGACGTACTCACCTGACATCGCCCAGTGGAAGTGCGGCGTGTCGCCCGGCAGTACAACGACGCTTCCCGGTGGATAGGCCTGCAGCTTCTCCGCGTCGAACTCATCGCCCACGCCGATGTAGAACACGCCGGAGATGATCGTGTAGACGCGGTCCTCGGGGTGCCTGTGCGGCATCAGCTTCACCCCCGCCGGCACTTTGACCCTGATCACATACGGCGCCGGCTGCGAGGGGTCGCCGACGAGGACCGCCAGCTCGACCGACGGCGGGAAGGCCGGGAACGGCTTCCAATCGATGTCGTCGGGAAGGATCGACCTGAAATGGTCCTGGTCTGGCTGGTGAGCTGGGTCATGTTCGGAGCAACATCCTCGCAGAGTGGTTCGGCTGACCGGCTCGCACGCGACCGCCGCGGCCGTGACGGGTGTAAGACGTGGCCAGATACCGCGCCCTACTGGGTTTGCCACGTGTCGTTTGCTGCGTATCATCCGGCCGGTGAGGGCGGAGCGAGTCGTATGGCGTCTACGCGCGACGGTGCTCGGTGTCGCGGTTCTCGCCGCACTGCTTGGAGCCCCAGCTACGGCACTTGCCGAATCCGCCCCAGGATCGACGGAGACGCTGACACTGTCAGCAACCTCCCCGCGCGCAATGGGTGAGCCATTCAACATCACCGCCGAAGGCACGGCCGACGGGCTCCACCGGCTCTTCGTATACGGCGCAGCCGAAGGCACCTGCACGCCATGGCCGTACGAAGAGCCAAGGCAGAAAGCGGCAGTTTGGCTTTCGAGTCCCGAAGGTGAACCCTTGGGCGCTGGACACTTCTCGAGGACGTATGTCGCCACACAGGAAAGGACGGGGTCATACGACGTCTGCGCCTATCTCGACGCGACTCCATCTGCGCTCCCCGACTCCTTCGAATGGGCCTGTCTGCAGATTCCCAGCGGCGGGTGCTACTTCGCGAGCGTATCTCCAGCGGAGGTACTTTCATCCGAGGCAGAGGCCAAGATATACGTGGAAGAAGTCGAAGCCGAACGTAAGCGCCGCAGCTCAGCCGAGGATCGCCGACATCGGCTTGCCGTCCTCCGTCCAGTAGAGCGTGCTGCCGGCGAGCGCGAGCGAGGAGGGATCAATGTCGGCGTTGACGGCGAGAACACGAGCTGTTGAGCCTTCAAGCACGTGCACCTCGTAGAGACCGCGCGTCGCTGCTGGTGCTTCGTCACGAACGATCCACGCGGCCGACCCGTCAGCCCGGACGACTATGTCGACGGCCGGTCCTCCGCCGAAATCGAAGCCGGGCGGGCTCTTCCGCGTGTATTCAGAGGTGAGGACCTCTGTTCGGCGTCCGGTAAGCAGATTGCGGACGGTCACGTGCCATTCGCCACAGCCGGGGGCTCCGTAGAATTCCGGGCAGCAGCCGGTGTACTTTTCGCATTCTGTCGCGCCCTGCTCCCAGGCAACGACGTCACCGGCCATTGCCAGCGGGCCGACGGTGCCCCGCTCACCGCTCCCGCCCTCGGGGAATTCTTCCAGTTCGTACACATGTCGCCGTCGATAGGCGCACGCGAAAAGTTCTGCTTCGTCTCGTTCCCCTTCGATCATGCCCGAGTACACAACGGCTTGGGCGTCGGCTCGGACAACGCGGAGGTACCGGAGATGTCGCGGGCACTTTGGCGTATGGGCGGTTGCGCCGCTCGCCGAAACGACGAAGGAGCTCAGGAGCAGCATGAAACCAACCAAAACCCCGAATCGCCACATACCAAGAAAAACATCGACAGCCAATGGGAGTTGCGTGAGGGCTACCAGACGACCAGCGGTTGACCGTGAAGAGCTGGCCCTACTCGTTAGGTCTTGATCTTCAGCTTCTGCGTCTTCTGTGCCGCCGCGTAGATTTCGCTGTGTGGCTCCTCACACACGGGCGATGCATCGAGCGGTACGGTCGGGTTTAGCCGCGGGAAGCTGACGCGACGTCTGACACGACGAATACAGGGGTGAGAACAATGCGAGTTCGACGGCTGCTTACAGCGGGCGTCGCGTGTGCGACCACCAGCTTGGCGCTGGTCACGGGGTCCGCACAGGCGAAAACGCCGAAGCCAAAGCTCTACGAGTTGGATTTCTGCGTTACCTATGAGGCGCCCCCAGGGGCGGGCGGCTTCTGTGGCTCGGAAAGCGTCCAGGTCTTCCCGAAATCAGAAACGGCGCTCCTGGACGGGGAGCTTCCGGGCACCATCTCGACCCACAAGGTCGGGACGACGAGGTACACGGACTTCCACTTCTCCTTTGGACCGGACGTCCCCGAGAGCTTTGAATACAACGACGGTGTGAAGGACTCGACTGGCTACAGCTCGCAAACGAGCCCGGGCGCCTGGTCCTTCACGTTCGAAGGCTCCGTCGAAGCCGAAGGCACCTGGTGGATGGTGAAGGTGTGACGCGGACACCCGACGGATCGCGCCGCCGACGGTAGGCCGCAGGGCACACTAAATGTGGTACATGCTCGCGCCCGCTTCGCGCTGCTCGCGCTCGAGCACGTCGGCGATCGTAATCTGCTCCAGCGTCCTGCGCGCGGCGTCGGCGGCGTCGGCGAACACACCCTGCGCGTCACGACCGAGCGGGCCGTCGAGCAGCTCGACGACCTCGAGCACGGTAATCGTGGAGGGCTCGCGCGCGAAGCGGTAGCCGCCCTTGACGCCGCGCTGGGAGCTGATCACGCCGCCGCGCCGCAGAACCGCGAACAGCTGCTCGAGGAACTGCACGGGCACCTCGCGCCTGCGGGCCAGCTCACCGATCGGCACCGGCTCGGAGCCGCCGCTGCGCGCGAGCTCGGCGAGCGCGAGCACCGCGTAGGGGGACTTGCTGGTGATCGAGATCACGTGTCCCGCGCCGCCTCGCCCGGGCCCTCGATGCCCACCTGCTGAAAGGCCTGCTCCGGGTTGTTGTAGTAGTCGATACGTACGGCCATGCCGTCGCGGAGCTCGACCACCATCGCGTCTTTTCGTTCAACCGTGACGCCACTCCCGCGCCCGGTCGCGCGCATGCGGAACACGACGACGACATGGTCGCCCGCCTCGAGGAACTCCTCTGGCTCGAGCGAGAACTCCGACCACGCGCCGGCCCAATCTTCGAGCCATTGCACATAGCCAGCATGGCCGCGGTACACGCCGGCGTCCGGTATGTCGTGGTCGTGAACCTCGACGTCCGCGGCGGTGGTGTTCCACATCGGCTCGCCCACCGCGACAAAGTGCGCGACGGCGACCTTGACGTTCTCGACGTTCGCCTCTGACATCGGCCGTCAGTATCCCGCAGCGACGCGGCATCGGCAGGCCCGCCGCGTCCGACGCTGGAGCTACTCGCGCCTACAGCCAGCCGCGCTCGGTGGCGATCAGCACCGCCTGCGCGCGGTCGACAGCGCCGAGCTTGCCGTAGATGTTGTGCAGGTGCGTGCGCACGGTGCTCGTCGACAGCGTCAGCTCGTGGGCGATCTGCTTGTAGACCTTGCCTTCGGCCAGGCGCTGCAGCACGCCCAGCTCGCGGCCGGACAGCGGACACGGGTCGACGTGACGCTGGCGCTGGCTGGTCGGGCTCGGCAGTTCGTACATCACGCGCCTGAGCTCGTCCGGCCCGAGGCCGACGCTGCGCGCGGTGTGCAGCATTTCCGTCGGTGAGACGCGCGCGCCCTGTTCGTAGTGGGCGAGCATGTCAGCGAGGCGGATGAACGCGGCCTCGCCTTCGACATCGGGGTTGTGATGGCGCTCGATCGGCGTCGCCAGCGATGACGGCAGGCCCCAGCGGCGGATCAGCACGCCGCCGACGAGCGCGTGGTCGACGCCGAGCTCGCGACGCTCCTGGTGCAGGCGCTCCTCGGGCGTCCTCGCGCCGCGGTGCACCTGCGCAGGGTAGCCCGGGTAGGCGTGCAGCAGCACGAGCTTGCCGACGTCGTGCATGAGGCTCGTGACGGTCAGACGGTCGCGGTTCTCATAACCGACCTCCATCGCGATGCGATCAGCGGCGTGCTGGGTCGCCATCGCGTGCAGGCGGAAGCGCTCCGGCGCGGCGTCCCAGACGCTGGCACGCTCGAAGAAGTCGAACGTACGCACGCGATTGGCGACTGCCTGCACCGTCTGCGGGCTGAGGATCTCGACCGCCGCGACGGCGGTGTCCACACGCGCACGGCCCTCCTGGGCGCGGTTGGCCAGGCGCAACACCGCGATCAGCAACGCGACATCGGACTCGACCGCGGCAACCACGTCCGCTGTTGCGACGTGCTCCTTGGAGACGACGGCGAGCAGGCGGTCGCGGGACTCGGCAAGGGCCGGAAATGCCTCCAGCGCCTCGAAGGCCATCGTCAGCCGGCGCCCGTGGCCCTCGTTCTGGTGGCGCTCACCGGAGGCCGAGCTGGGCGCAATCGCGCGCTGCTGTGGCGGGCTCGGTGTCTGCAAGTTCGATTTCGTCAACGACTTGGGCGGGGTGCGCTTTTTCGCGACGCCGAGCCTCTGCGCTCCGGTCGGTTTCTGTGCTTTCGACAGCTTCTGTGTGGCGGCGGTTGCCTGCATGCGGTATTCGACCCCTTCCTTGGGTTCGCCTGTACGACTCCGTTGGTTCCGGCGTTGCTCTCGTATCGGCAACGGCGGGCAAAGGATTTAGGATCGGGTCCTTGCGGCCGATTACCGGAGGCTGAGCAGGACGTTAAGCGCCTACCGGCACCCGATCGATCCGCCGCAGCGTCTCCTCGCGCCCGAGCAACTCGACGCTCTCGAAGATCCCCGGCGACACCGTGCCGCCGGTCAACGCCACGCGCAGCGGCTGGTAGACCTGGCGTGGCTTGGCCGCGCGCCGCTCGATCACGCTCGCGAGCGCCCGCTCGATGCTCGCCTCGTCGAAGCGCTCGATCGCCGCGAGCGCTTCGCGTACGTCAGCGAGCGCCGCCCGGCCTTCCTCGTCGAGCCATCGTTCCCGTGCCTTGGGATCGTCGGCGGGACCGTCGAGCAGCGTGCCCGCGAGCGGCAGGAAATCGGCCAGCGTCTGGATCTTCTCCTGGCTGATCCGCGCGGCCTGCTCAAGCCCTTCGCGCCCCGTGAAGGCTTCGAGCCGCCGCGCGAGCTCCGGCACGGTCAGTTTGCGGATGTACAGCCCGTTGAGCCAGCGCAGCTTGACCTCGTCGAAGCGCGCCGGATTGCGACTCACGCGCTCGAGCGTAAAGCGCTGCACGAGCTCGTCGGTCGAGAGCACCGTCGCGTCATCGCCGGCGCCCCAGCCCAGCAGCGCCAGGTAGTTCCTGATCGCCTCCGGCAGATAGCCCGCGTCTCTCAGCTCCTGTACGGAGGCCGCGCCGTGGCGCTTGGACAGCTTCTTGCCATCGGGGCCGTGCAGCAGCGGCAGGTGCGCGTAGATCGGCGGCGGCACGTCGGGCCCAAAGCCCGCGGCCCGCGCCGCCTCGAGCACCAGCAACTGCTTCGGCGTGTTCGAAAGGTGATCCTCGCCGCGCACGACGTGTGTGATCCCAGCGTCGAGATCGTCGATCGCGACGGCGAAGTTGTAGAGCACCGACCCGTCGGCGCGCGCGATCACGGGGTCATCGAGGTGCACGTGCTCGAAGCGCGTGTCGCCGCGGATCACGTCATGGACGACCGTCTCGCCGTCGTTGGGCACGCGCAGGCGCACCGCGCCCCCTTCTTCATATCCCGCCCAGCCCTCGCCGCGAAAGCCGCGCTCGGCGCCGTACAGCTCCTTGAACGCCTTCACGTCCTCCGCGGTCGCGCGTGAGTGGTAGGCGTGGCCGGACTCGAGCAGCGCCTGCAGCGCCTCCTGGTGGCGCTTGGAGCGCGCCGTCTGCAGGATCGGCCCCTCGTCCCAGTCGAGTTCGAGCCAGCGCAGCGCGTCGAGGATCTGCTCGATGTTCTCCGGCGTCGAGCGCTCACGGTCTGTGTCCTCGATGCGCAGCACCAGCTCGCCGCCGTCGTGGCGTGCGAGCAGCCAGTTGAACAGCGCCGTGCGCGCGCCGCCGATGTGCAGCGCGCCCGTCGGCGACGGTGCGAAGCGAGCCCTCATGTTTCGACCCTATCGCCTCGCTTTGGCCTTGCCAGGTGTAGACATCGGGCGCGGGCTCGCGGGCGGCGTCACCCGCGAGCCGCCATACACTGGCGCCCATGCTGATCGGAGCGCACGTCTCCCCCGCCGGCGGCCTGCCGAAGGCGATCGAGCGCGGCGTCGAACGCGGCTGCACCGCAATCCAGATCTTCAACCAGTCGCCGCGCATGTGGCGCCCGACGGTCTACCGCGACGAGGATGTCGCGGCCTTCCACGAGGCGATGAGCGCGAGCCCGATCGACGCGGTGCTGATCCACGCGGTGTATCTGCTCAACTGCGCCAGCGAGGATCCCGACATTCGCGAGAAATCGCTCGCGTCGCTGACGCACTCGCTGCGCGCCGGACACGCGATCGGCGCCGCTGGGGTGGTCCTGCACCCGGGCTCCGCCAAGGCGGGACACGTCGGCGACGCGCTCGAGCGCGCCGCCGCGACGATCCGCGAGGCACTCAGCGAGAGCGAGGGCTGTCAGCTGCATCTCGAGAACACCGCCGGCGCCGGCGGCACGCTCGGGCGCTCGATCGACGAGCTGGCGGCGCTCGTCGAGGGCGCCGGCGGCGATCAGCGCCTCGGCGTCTGCCTGGACTCCTGCCACCTGTTCGCCTCCGGCTACGACATCCGCGCGCCCGGCGAGATGACGCGTGTCCTGCGCCAATGCACGCGCAAGCTCGGTCGCGGGCGTGTCCGTGCCCTGCACCTCAACGACTCGCAGACGCCGCTCGGCGCCAACCGCGATCGTCACGCCAACATCGGACAGGGGGAACTCGGCGACGACGGCTGTGAAGCGTTTCTGTCGCCGCCGTCGCTGGCCCGAACGCCGTGCATCCTCGAGACGCCCGGCGAGGATCGCAAAGGCCCGTCGGCGGCCGAAGTCGCGCTCGCCTTCGAGCTGCGCGAGCGCGCGCTCGCACGTCGGGCCTGACACACGCAGACGCAAGCAGACGCAGGCAGGCGCGCGCCTGCGTGCGTTTCAGGCGCTAGCGACCGCCGCGAGCGGCGCGCCAGCTGCGTCGGCGCTGACCGCAGAGACCGCGGGCGCGGGCGCGGGCGCAGCATCGACGGCGCGTCCACCCACGACCGCGTTCAGCTCGGCGAGCAACGTCGGCGTGTGGCGCACCCGGTACTCCTCGCCGAGGCGCAGGCAGCGCGTGCGCCCGTCGCCGGCCTCGATCTCGACGATCACCTCGGCGCTGCCGCGGCAGTCCTCGATTCGATCCCGCAGCTCCTCGATCGTGCTGTCGCTCAGATCCGCCGCTGCGATCCGCAGTCTGACGGGCTGCGCGAGCGCGGAGGCGGTGCGTGCTGCCGCTCGCGCCTGGCTGCTCGCGCGCTCGACCTCCTCGGCCGAGGGCGCGAACTTCTCGACGCTCTGGACCACCACACACGTCTTGCCCGCTTCCTTGTGGTCGACGCGGCCCTTCACCAGCACCACCTCATCGACCGCGAGCGCCGCCTCGTGCTCCGCCAGCGCCTTGCCGAACACCAGCACCTCGACCGCGCCGCCGAGGTCGTCGAGCGTCGCGAACATCATGTGATCGCCGTTGCGCGTGCGGATCCGCTTGGCCTCCGTGATGATGCCTCCGACCGTCACCCAGTCCTTGTCGCGGCGATCTTCGAGCGCCGAGATCGGGCAGTCGACGCGGGCGCGCAACGCGTCGCGCAGCGGCTTCAGCGGGTGCGCCGACACGAACAGCCCGATCGCTTCCTTCTCGGCAGCCAGCAGCTCCGCCTGCTCGAACTCCTCGCTCGGGATCGCCGGATGCACTGGCGCCGCGAACGCGCTCACCGGCGGCCCGCCGGGCGCCGCCGCGCCGGCATCCGCGCTGTCTTCCTGCAGGTCGAAGATCGAGCCCTGGCCGATCTGGGCATCCTGCTGGACCTGCTGACCTTTGGCCTGCGCCTTCTCGAGGATTTCGAGCATGCCCTTGCGCGTCGCCCCGGTCGAGCCGAGCGCGCCGCACTTGACCAGCGCCTCGATCGCCTTCTTGTTGACGGTGCGGCTGTCGACGCGCTCGCAGAAATCCCAGATCGAGGTGAAGGGATGCCCACCCTCCTCTGGGGAGGCTCCCTCCCGCGCCCGCTTGATCGCCTCGACCGCCTGATAGCCGACGCCCTTGACGGCGTCGAGGCCGAAGCGGATGCTGCCGAGGCCACCCTCCTCAGACGGCGCGCCAACCGTGAACTCATGGTCTGAGAGGTTGACGTCGGGCGGCAAGATCTCGATGCCCATGTCCTCGCAGCGGGCAACGAAGTACGGGACCTTGTCCTTGGTGGACATCACCGAGGAGATCAGCGCCGCCATGTACTCGGCGGTGTGGTTCGCCTTCAGCCACGCCGTGCGGTAGCCGATCAGCCCGTAGCACGCCGCGTGGCTCTTGTTGAACGAGTAGTCGGCGGAGCGCTCGTTGGTGTTCCACAGGAACTCGATCACGTCCGCCTTGGTGCCCGATGCGCGGCAGCCCTCGACGAACTCGGGCTTCAGCGCCGCCATCGCCTGGCGGTTCTTCTTGCCGATCGCCTTGCGCAGGTCGTCCGCCTTGGCTCCCGAGAAGCCGGCCAGCTCCTTGGAGATCTGCATCGCCTGCTCCTGGTAGAGGATCACTCCCTTGGAGGATTCGAGGATGTGGCGCAGGCGCTCGTCGGGGTAGGCGATCGTCTCCGGGTGGTGCTTGCCTTTCGCGTACACCGGGATCTGATCCATCGCGCCGGGCCGATACAGCGCGTTGAGCGCCACGAGGTCTTCGAATTCGTCCGGACGCACCTTCTTCAGCGCCTCGCGCATGCCCTCTGACTCGAACTGGAAGACGCCCGTGGAGTCGCCGCGCGCGAGCATCTCGAACGTCTTGGGGTCGTCGAGCGGAAGCGTCGTCATGTCGGGGCGCTCGCCGCTGGAACGCTCGATGATGTCGAGCGCGTCCTCGATCACGTCGAGGTTGCGCAGTCCAAGGAAATCCATCTTGAGGATGCCGATCTCCTCGATCGGCTTCATCGAGAACTGCGTGACGGTGCGGAACACGCGCTCGCCGTCCTTGTCGGTGCCGGCGTCGGCGAGCTGCAGCGGCACGATGTCGGTCAGCGGCCGGTCGGCGATCACGACCGCCGCGGCGTGGATCGAGGAGTTGCGCACGATCCCCTCGAGTCCCTGCGCGACCTCGACGATCTTCTTCGCCGTCGGGTCCTCGTCGCAGGCCTTGCGCAGCGGCTGCCCCGGCTTCAGGCATTCCTCGAACGACGGCGAGCGACCCATGATCGGGTCGGGAATCAGCTTCGCGAGGCGATCGCCGGCGCCGTAGTCGAAGCCCAGCACCCGCGCCGCGTCGCGCGTCGCAGCGCGCGGGAACATCTTGCCGAAGGTGACGATCTGAGCGACCGACTCGCGTCCGTACTTCTCGGTCACGTACTTCATCACGCGCTCGCGTCCACGCACCGAGAAGTCGATGTCGATGTCCGGCATCGACACGCGCTCGGGGTTCAGGAAGCGCTCGAACAGCAGGTCGTAGCGCAGCGGGTCGACGTCGGTGATCGCCAGGCAGTAGGAGACGATCGAGCCCGCCGCCGAGCCGCGCCCGGGCCCCACCGCGATGCCGTTCTCCTTCGCGAACTTGACGAAGTCCCACACGATCAGGAAATAGGCGTTGAAGCCCATGCCGTCGATCACGTCGAGCTCCATCTCCATGCGCTCGACAGCGGTCGCCGGCGGCGGGTCGCCGTAGCGCAGGCGCAGGCCCTCGAGCACACGCGCGCGCAGGTACGGACGCTCGTCGCTGCCGTCGGGCGTCGGGTAGCGCGGGATCAGCTGCTTGCCCAGCTCGATCTCGACCGAGCAGCGCTCGGCGATCTCGAGCGTGCTGGCGATCGCCTCGGGCCACTCGGCGAACGCGCGCGACATTTCCTCGCTGTCGCGCAGGTAGAACTCGTTCGTGTCGAACGTCAGCTTTGGCGCCGCGATCGTGCTCTTCGTCTGCACGCAAAGCAGTGCCGTGTGGTGGTCGTAGTCCTCGCGGCGCAGGTAGTGAACGTCGCCGGTGCCCACGAGGCTGCCGCCGAGCTCGCGCGCGATCCGCACGATCCCCTCGTTGCACTTGTCCTGCGGCGCCAGCCCGTTCTTCTGCACCTCGAAGTACACGTTCTCGGCGCCGAACACCCCCAGCAGCTCGTCGGCGTGGGCGCGCGCCTCCTGCTCGCGGTCCTGCAGCAGCCGCTGGCAGAAGCGCGAGGCCAGGCAGCCGGTGAGCGCGATCACGCCCTCGGCGTGGCGCTCGACCTGGGCGAGGTCGACGGTCGGCTTGCCCCGCTGCAGGCCCTCCAGGAAGCCGGCCGAGGACAGCTTCACGAGGTTGCGGTAGCCGGCGTCGTCGGCGGCGAGCAGCGTCAGGTGGTTGCGCTCGACTTTGCCTGTAGCGGTGTGGTCGTCGACCAAGTAGATCTCGCAGCCGATGATCGGCTTGACGCCGTGCTTCGCGCACGCCTTGTACAGCTCGACCGAGCCGTTCATCACGCCGTGGTCGGTGAGCGCTAGGGCCGGCTGTTCGAACGCCGCGGCGCGCTCCGCGAGCGCGTCGATCTTGCACGCGCCGTCGAGCAGCGAGTACTCGGAGTGAACGTGCAGATGGGCGCAGGAGAGGCTGTTCACTGACACAGCATGCTAGGCGTCGGCGCGGCGGAGAAGCTCACTGCTCGCGCCGTTGGCGCCGCAGTTTGCGCCTCATCTTCATGCGCCCGAACCACGAAAGGCTGTGCTTGTGCGCGGGCGGCCGCACGCGCGGTTCATGGAAGGCACTTGCGGGCGACGGGGCGGCCCGCTGCGGCTCCGTCTCCGGCGCCGGCGCTTCGAGCGGCGTCGCCTCGGCGCGCGCGCGCAGGCGCTCGACGGCCGCCGCCAGCGCGTCTGCCATCTCGGCGCCGCGAACCTCCGGCGAGGCCACCGGCGCAGGCGCGGGGGCGGGCGCCGGGCGCTCGTCGCGTGCGAGCGCCGACGTCACCCGCGCGACGATGCCGTTCATCTCTCCCAGCAGCAGCTCGAGGCGCCGGTGACCTTCGCGCATGCGCTCGAGCAGCCGCTCCGAGCGCGCGCGTGCTACGCGCTCGGCGTTCAGCCCGTGCTGCAGTTCCTGGACGCGGCGCTCCAGCTCCGTCAGGCGCTCCTGTACCCCCTGCTCGACGCTCCGCACCGCGGCGCGGTCCGCTGCGGCGGCCTGCTCGGCCTCGGCGAGCTGGCGCTGCAGGGCGTCGGTGCTCCGCGACAGCTCGCTAGCGTCATCCTCAGCAGCGTCCAGCCGCTGTTCGAGGCGCTCGATCTCGACGCGGCTCTCGCGGTCCAGGCCCAGCATCCGCTCCTCCGCCTCGACGCGCAGCTGCTGCTCGGCGTACTCGCGCTGCTTGACGCGCCTGAGCTCGCTCTCGCGCTCGAGCGTCGCAGCGCGCTCGTGCTCGAGCGCCTCGCCGGCCCGCGCGCGCTCCTCCTCGGCCTCGCGCAGTCGCTGCTGCAGGCTGGCAACGTGGCGTTCGA
Source organism: uncultured Solirubrobacteraceae bacterium (assembly GCA_963838405.1). Taxonomy (GTDB): domain Bacteria; phylum Actinomycetota; class Thermoleophilia; order Solirubrobacterales; family Solirubrobacteraceae; genus Palsa-744. The sequence goes on from CAWIRA010000006.1 coordinate 180,003, forward strand.
GCGTCTGCACGGTCGCTTCGGCGGCCTCCGCGCGGCGCATCAGCGCGACCTCGCCGCTCTCGGCGGCGCGGCGCGCGCGGCGTTCGGCCAGCAGATCGCCCTCGCCACGGCGCGGGCGACCCTCGGGCCCGGAGCCGTGTTCGCCGTTGGGCGTCTCGCTTCCCTCCACCATCACGTTGCGGCCAACCTAAGGGTCGCACCGGACGTCTGTGAGGGCGCGCTGGCGGCTGTTCGCGGAGCGGCTCGTTCAGGCGCCGACGTAGGCCGCGAGATGCTCGCCGGTGAGCGATTTGGCTGCCCGCCAGCGGCCGAGCAGGTCGGCGGGCGTGCCCTCGAAGACGATCCGGCCGCCGTCGTGGCCGGCGCCCGGGCCGAGGTCGATGATCCAGTCGGCGTGCGCCATCACCGCCTGGTGGTGCGTGATCACGATCACTGAGGAGCCGGCGTCGACGATCCGGTCGAGCAGGCCGAGCAGCCGCTCGACGTCCGCGAGGTGCAGGCCGGTGGTCGGCTCGTCGAGGACGTAGACGCCGGCGCTCTCGCCCATGTGCGTGGCGAGCTTGAGGCGCTGTCGCTCGCCGCCTGAGAGCGTCGGCAGCGGCTGGCCGAGCGTGAGGTAGCCGAGCCCGACGTCGGCGAGTCGCTCGAGGATCGCGTGCGCGGCCGGCGTGCTTGCCGCGCCCTTAGCGAAGAAGTCCGCGGCCTCGCTCACCGACATCGCCAGCACCTCGCTGATGTCGCGCCCGCCCAGCTGATATTCGAGCACCGAAGCGTCAAAGCGCTTGCCCTCACACTCCTCGCATGTGGTCGCGACGCCCGCCATCACCGCGAGGTCGGTGTAGATGACGCCGGCGCCGTTGCAGTTCGGGCAGGCGCCGTCGGAATTGGCGCTGAACAGTCCCGGCTTGACGGAGTTGGCCTTCGCGAACGCCATGCGGATCGGCTCGAGCACGCCGCTGTAGGTCGCCGGGTTGCTGCGCCGCGAGCCGCGGATCGCGCCCTGGTCGATCGCGACCACGCCATCCAGCTCCCCATTCGAGATCGACCCGTGCACGAGCGAACTCTTTCCCGATCCGGCGACGCCGGTGACGACGACCAGCACCCCGAGCGGGATGTCGACGTCGAGGTCGCGCAGGTTGTGCGCGTTCGCGCCGCGGATCTCGAGCGCGCCGGTAGCGTCGCGCACCGCCGGCTTGGCGGCGGCGCGGTCGTCGAGATGGCGCCCCGTGATCGTGTCGCTGGCCCGCAGGCCCGCGACGGTGCCCTCGAAGCAGACGCTGCCGCCCGCCGCGCCGGCGCCGGGGCCGAGGTCGACGACGTGGTCGGCGATCGCGATCGTCTCCGGCTTGTGCTCCACGACGAGCACCGTGTTGCCCTTGTCGCGCAGCCGCAGCAGCAGGTCGTTCATGCGCTCGATGTCGTGCGGATGCAAGCCCGTGGTGGGCTCGTCGAAGACGTAGGTGATGTCCGTCAGCGACGCACCGAGCTGGCGGATCATCTTCACGCGCTGCGCCTCGCCGCCCGACAGCGTGGCGGTCGCGCGCTCGAGCGACAGGTAGCCGAGGCCGATCTCGACGAACGACTCGACGGTCTCCTGCAGCGCTCGCAGCAGCGGCGCCACCGACGGCTCCTGCAGGCCGGCAACCCATGCGGCCAGGTCGCTGATCTGCATCGCACAGGCTTCGGCGACGTTGACACCCTTGATCTTCGAGGAGCGCGCACCCTCGTTCAGGCGCGTGCCGGCGCAATCGGGGCAGGCGGTGAAGGTCACGGCGCGGTCCACGAACGCCCGGATGTGCGGCTGCATTGCCTCCCTGTCCTTAGCGAGCATCGACTTCTGGATCCGCGGGATCAGCCCTTCGTAGGTCATGTTGATGCCCGCGATCTTCATCCGCGTCGGCTCGCGGTGCAGGAAGTCGTGCAGCTCCCGCTTGCTGTACTTGCTGATCGGCTTGTCGGGGTCGAAGAAGCCCGACTCGCTGTACAGCCGCGAGTTCCAGCCGCCGCCGGTGTAGCCGGGCACGGTGATTGCGCCTTCGGAGAGCGACTTGCTCGCGTCGTAGAGCTCGGCCAGGTCGAGGTCGGTGACCGTGCCGATGCCCTCGCATCGCGGGCACATGCCGCCGGTCACGCTGAAGCTTCGTTTCACCGTCTTGCGAGCGCCGCGCTCGACTTTGATCGCGCCCGAGGCCGTGACCGAGGGAACGTTGAAGGAGTACGCCTTGGGCGAGCCGATGTGCGGCTGTCCGAGCCGGCTGAAGAGGATCCGCAGCATCGCGTTCGCGTCGGTGACCGTGCCGACGGTCGAGCGCGGGTTGCCGCCCGGGCGCTCCTGGTCGACGATGATCGCCGTCGTCAGCCCCTCGAGGACGTCGACCTCCGGCCGCGCCAGCGTCGGCATGAAGCCTTGCACGAAGGCGCTGTAGGTCTCGTTGATCAGTCGCTGGGACTCGGCGGCGATCGTGCCGAACACGAGCGAGCTCTTGCCCGAGCCGGAGACACCCGTGAACACTGTCAGCCGGCGCTTGGCGATCTCGACGCTGACGTCGGCGAGATTGTTCACGCGCGCGCCTTGCACGCGGATCAGATCGTGGCTGTCGGCGGCGTGCGCAGCCGCGCGCGAGCGGGCGGCCGCGCTCACGGGTCCTGAAGCAGCCCGAGCACGTTGCCGTCGGCGTCGGTGACGCTCGCCACGAGGCGTCCCTGGCCGACGTCGTGCGCCGGTTCTTTGACGGTGGCGCCGGCCGCGGTCAGCTCGGCGAGCTTCGCCTCGATGTCCGTCACGTGCCAGAAGGGCACCGGCGAAGTCATCGCCTGCGGGCCGCCGCCCGGCACCAGCCCGATCTGCTGGCCGGCGGCCTGAAAGCCGACGTAGTAAGGGGCATCGCTCTGGGGCTCCATGCCGAGCAGCACGCTGTAGAGCGCCTTGGACGCGGCGACGTCGGACACCGGAATCAGCACGGTCTGGATCCCCTGGGTGGAAGAGTCGGTCATGGTCGCTCCTGAGCTCGTGGGTCGGCTGGACCCGGTGTGTACGGTCCTCGTCTCAAAGACAATCGGCGGGGCGCGAAATCGACAGTCTGGCGCACAAGCCTGAAACCCACGAGGCGCTCAGCTGTTACGCAGGCGCCAGGCCATCCGCGACTGCAACGACCACAGCTCGATGAACCCCGGCGCGGCGGACTGCGAGAACAGGCCTCCGGACTGCGAGAAGGAGGCGAGGCTCGCGTCATACACGGCGTTCGGCGAGGAGCGCGTCTGCACGCGGACGTGGCCCTTGTACAGCTTCAGGCCGATCGTGCCGGTGACCTGCTCGTTGACGCGCTCCATGTAGGCGTCGAGGTCGCCGCGCAGCGGCTCCCACCACAGGCCCGCGTAGACGAGGAAGGCCCACTGGCGGTCGAGCTCGGGCTTGAACTGGTTCTGATGGATCGTGCCGACGAGGTGCTCGAGCTCCTGGTGGGCGAGCAGCACGATCGCCGCCGCCGGCACCTCGTAGATGTCGCGCACCTTCAGCCCGACGATGCGGTCCTCGATGTGGTCGACGATGCCGACGCCGTGGCGGGCACCGATCTCGGCGACCCGTTCGATCAGCGCGACCAGCTCGAGGCGCTCGCCGTCGAGCGTGACCGGGACGCCGCGCTCGAAGCCCAGCTCGATCTCCTGCGCGTCATCGGGCGCGCGCTCTGGAGGCGTGACGAGCTGGAAGACGTCCTCGTCGGGGGCGTGCTCGAGATCCTCGATCCAGCGACCCTCCGACGACCGCCCCCAGAGGTTGTCGTCGATCGAGTAAGGCGCGCCGCCCTCGACGGGTGGGTGGGTCTTGGACACCTTGATCGGGATGCCGTGCTCGCGCGCGTAGGCGATCTCCTCCTCGCGCCCCATCTGCCAGGAGCGCACCGGCGCGATCACCTTCAGCTCGGGTGCGAGCGTCGCGATCGTCGCCTCGATGCGCACCTGGTCGTTGCCCTTGCCGGTGCAGCCGTGGGCGATCGTGTCGCAGCCCGACGCGCGTGCCTGCTCGACCGCGAGCTTGGCGATCAGCGGGCGCCCGAGCGCCGTGAACAGTGGGTAGCCGCCGCCGTACAGCGCATTGGCCTTGATCGCCGGCAGCACGAACTCGTGGGCGAACTGCTCGCGCGCGTCGACGACGTGGCACTCGAGCGCGCCGAGCTGCAGCGCCTTGCCCTTGATCACGTCGTAGTCCTCGCCGGGCTGCCCGAGGTTGACCGTCAGGCACACGACCTCAGCGTCGTAGGAGTCCTGGATCCACTTCAGCATCACGCTCGTGTCGAGCCCGCCGGAGTACAGCAGCAGCACGCGGTGCACCTCCGCCGGATCGGCCTCATAGGTTGCGGTGCGAAGCGTCGGGATCTCGGTCTCGCGGCTCACGGCGGCGTAGGCTACTCGGGCGGCGCCGCGCTCGCGCGGTCACGTCCGCTGGGGCCGAGGCCGCGTTGCATCAAGGGGTAGCTGCTCGCGGCGGCGGTGAAGCCGAGCTTCGCGTACAGGCCCTGGGCGTCGGCGGTGTGCAGCAGCCAGCGTACGTCCGGGCCGAAGTCGCCCTCCACGATCTCGCGCACCAGCTCGACGCCGAGACCGCGGCCGCGCCAGCTCGAGACGACGTACACGTCGGCGAGGTAGGCGATGATCGCGCGGTCGGACACGGCGCGCGCGAAGCCCACCTGCTCGCGTCCGCGATACAGCCCGACGACGCGCGCCGAGCCGCGAATCGCCCGCTCGATCAGCTCGCGCGGGCGCCCACGGCCCCAGTAGGACTCGCCGCTGATGAACGCGTGCACGGCGTCGATGTCGACCCGCGCGGGGTCGTCGTCGAGCTCGAAGCCGTCTGCCAGCTGACGCCGCAGCGCTCAGCCCTCCAGCGCGCGCTCGAGCCGCGCGAGCGCATCGTCGATCTCGCCCGTGCCGAGGATCAGCGGCGGCAGCAGCCGCAGCGTCGTCGGCCCGGTCGCGTTCAGCACGAGCCGCTGCTCGAGCAGCGCGCGGCGTGCGAGCTCAGGCGCGGGCACGTCGAGCTCGCAGGCGAGCATCAGGCCGCGGCCGCGCACCGAGCGCACGTGCGGAAGGCGCTCGAGGCCGTCGGCGAGGCGCTGGCCGAGCTCGCGCACGCGCTCCAGCAGCAGCGGGTCGTCGGTCACCTCGAGCGCCGCCAGCGCCGCGCTCGCGACCACCGGCCCGCCCGCGAAGGTCGAGCCGTGGTCGCCCGGCGCCAGCACGTCGGCGAGCCGCTCGCCGGTGATCAGCGCGCCGATCGGCAGGCCGCCGCCGAGCGCCTTGGCGACCGTCATCGCATCCGGACGCACGTCCGTCTGCTCATACGCCCACAGCGTGCCGGTGCGGCCCATGCCGCACTGGACCTCGTCGAAGATCAGCGCCGCGCCGTGCTCGTCGCAGGCCGCGCGCGCGCTCGCGAGCAGCTCGCGCGAGAGCACGTTGACGCCGCTCTCGCCCTGGATCGGCTCGAGCAGCACCGCCGCCGTGTTGCCGTCGACCGCCGCGCGTAGCGCCTGCGGCTCTGGCCCCACCGCGCGAAAGCCCGGCACCAGCGGCACGAACGGCGCCTGCTTGGCCTCCTGTGGGGTCGCCGACAGCGCGCCGTAGGTGCGCCCGTGAAAGGCGCCGTGGACGACCACCACTTCGCCGCCGGGACGCGCCTTGCGCGCGAGCTTGATCGCCGCCTCGCTCGCCTCGGCACCCGAGTTGCAGAAGAACACCTTGCCGCCGAGGCTCGACTGCGACAGGCGCGCGGCGAGCCGCATTCCGGGCTCGGTGTAGAACAGGTTGCTGACGTGCATCAGCCGCCCCACCTGCTCGCGCACCGCCTCGACCACGCGCGGGTGGCAGTGCCCGAGGCTCGTGACGCCGATCCCGCACAGGAAGTCGAGGTACTCGTTGCCCTCGACGTCCCACAACCAGGGCCCCTCGCCGCGCACGAACTCGACGGGCATGCGTGCGTAGGAGCCGATCACGCTGTCGCGCTCCAGCTCCTGCAGCTCCACGAGGCTCATGTGCCCGCCGCCGCATTCATGGGGAGGCCTCGATCTTTGTGCCGATGCCGGCGTCAGTGAAGAGCTCCAGCAGAAGCGAGTGCGGCAGGCGCCCGTCGAGGATGTGCGCGGCGCTGACGCCTTGCTCGAGCGCATCGACGCACGCCTCGAGCTTCGGGCGCATGCCGCCGTCGAGGTCCGCGAGCGCGCCACGCACGCGCTCGGCGCTGGCGTGGCCGATCAGGCTCGCGGGATCGGACGGATCCTGCAGCCAGCCGGGCACGTCGGTCAGGAAGATCACCTTGTAGGCGCCGAGCGCGCCCGCCACCGCGCCGGCGGCCTCGTCCGCGTTAACGTTGTAGGAGTGCCCGTCGCGGTCGGCTCCGACCGACGCGATCACCGGGATGTAATCGCTGGCGACGTGCTCGATGACGCCGATGTTGACGCGCTCGATGCGCCCGACGAAGCCGATGTCCTCGCCGCCTGGCGCGGAGCGGCGCGCGACGCGAAACAGCGAGCCGTCGTCGCCGCATAGACCCACGGCGGGCTGGCCGTGGCGGTTCAGGCGCAGCACGATCTCCTTGTTGACCTTGCCGACGAGCACCATCTTCGCGACCTCGACGGTGCTCTCATCGGAGACCCGCAGGCCGCCGACGAACTCGACAGGCAGGCCGAGGCGCTCCATGTAGCCGGTGATCTCCGGGCCGCCGCCGTGGACGACGATCGGGTTCAGCCCGACGTACTTGAGCAGCACCACGTCGCGCGCGAACTCCTCGCGCAGCGCGTCGTCCTCCATCGCGGCGCCGCCGTACTTGATCACGACCGTCCTGCCGTGGAACTCCCGGATGTACGGAAGCGCCTCGAGCAGCGTCGCGACGTCACGCGAGGACATGGCGGCCCCATTTCAGGTGGACATGGACAGCGCAGGCATGCGTGTTCATGTCGTGTATTCGGCGTTGACGGTGACGTACTCATGCGAGAGGTCCGAGAAGAACACCTCGGTCTCGGCGCCGTCGCCCGGCAGCGTGACCTCGTACTCGACCTCGTCGCGCTGCACGGCGCGCGCGAGCACGGGCTCGTCGTAGGGGATCGCGCTGCCGCCGGCGCATACCTGGATGCCCTCGATCGCGACGTCCAACGCCAGCGGCGCCTCGTAGCCGGGGCGACCGCCTAGCTCGCCGCCGATGGCCTGCACGATCCGCCCCCAGTTGGGGTCGCCGCCGTTGAGCGCCGCCTTCACGAGCGGCGAGTTGGCGACCGCGCGTGCGGCCAGCTCTGCGCCTTCGGCCTCGCCGCCGCGCACGATCACGCGCGCGCTGCGGCCGGCGCCCTCGCCGTCGGCGACCATCATGATCGCGAGCGCGCGCAGCAGCGCGTCGAGCGCCTCGCCGAAGCGCAGCTCGTCCTCGCTCTCGGGGGCGATCTCGACGCCGCTGGCACCAGAGCACATCAGGATCGCGGTGTCGTTGGTCGAGAGCTGCCCGTCGACGGAGGCGCGGTCGAAGGAGCGCTTGACGCATACGCCCAGCAACAGGTCGGCGGTCTCGGCGCTGAGCGCGGCGTCGGTCTCGACGAAGCACAGCATCGTCGCGAAGCGTGGCGAGATCATGCCGGCGCCCTTGCATTGCGCGCTGAGACGCACCGTGCCGGAGGGGAGCTGCACCTCGAGGTTGGTGCGCTTCTCGAACGCGTCGGTGGTCTGGATCGCCTGCTGGAAGGTGCCGTCGCCGTCTGCGCGCAGCTGCTCGCGCGCCAACAGGATCCCCTTCAGGATCGCGTCGACGGGCAGCTCCTGGCTGATCCCGCCGGTGGAGGCGAGCGCCACCACGTCGGGGTCGACGCCCGCCGCGAGCGCCGCGGCGCCCTGGGTCTTGGCGGCGTCGTCGAGTCCGCGCCTGCCGGTGGCGGCGTTAGCGCAGCCGGAGTTCGCGAGCACGACGCGCAGCGCGTCGAGCCGGCAGCGCTCGCGGCTGACGAGCACCGGCGCCGCCGGCGTCGCGCTGAGCGTGAAGCGCGCGGCGCTGACAGGCGCGGGCGTGTTACACACGAGCAGGCCGACGTCCGGCCGCCCGCTCGGCTTGATGCCGGCGACGACGCCCGCCGCGCGGAACCCGGCGGGCAGCCCGGCGTCGAGCCCGAGCTCGCGCACGTGCGCCGGCGCGGGCGTCCAGCGCGAGCGGAAGAACGGCCGGGCGGCGGTCGCCTCGGTGTCGGACACGCTCACAGAAGCCCTCTCGTCTCGGGGTAGCCGAACATCAGGTTGAGGTTCTGCAGCGCCTGTGAGGAGGTCCCCTTCCAGAGGTTGTCGATCGACCCGAACGCGATCACCTTGCCGGTGTGCTCGTCGGCGGCTGCGAACACGCGGCAGAAGTTCGTCTCGCGCACCTCGAGCACGCCGGGTGGCCGCTCGCTGAGCTCGACGAACGGCTCGCCGGTGTAGGCGTCGGCGTACAGCGCGCGCAGCTGCGCGGCGTCGATCGGCCGCGTGGTCGTGACGTAACAGCTCGCGAGCTCACCCTGATCGAGCGGCACGAGATGCGCCTGGAACTGCACCTTCAGCTCGGGGTGGGCGGGGTCGAGCGCGCGCAGCTGCTCCTCGATCTCGGGCGTGTGCCTGTGCGCCGCGACCTTGTACGGGACGATGTTCTCGCCCGCCATCGACAGGTGCGTGGTCTCGTCGAACACGCGCCCGGCGCCCGAGATCCCCTGCTTGGCGTCGATCACCACGTCGGCGATCAGGCCGGCGCGGGCGAGCGGCGCGAGCGCGAGCAGCGACGCGGTCGGATAGCAGCCGGGGTTGGCGACGATGCTCGCACCGGCGATCTCGTCGCGGTGCAGCTCTGTCAGCCCGTACACGGCCTGCCCGATCAGCGCCGGGCGCGGATGCTCGCCGTACCAGCGCTCGTAGTCCGCCAGCGAGCTGAGGCGGAAGTCGGCGCTGAGGTCGACGACGCGCGCGCCGAGGTCGCGCAGCGCCCCGACGGTCGGCGCGGCGGCGGCGTGCGGGTAGGCGACGACCGCGGCGTCGATCCCCTCGAGGCGCTCGAACGCCAGCGGCTCGATCGCCAGCGGCACGCGGTAGCGCGGGTAGAGCTCCTGCAGCGGCGTGCCCTGCTCGGAGCGACCCGTCACGGCGACGAGCTCGAAGTCGGGGTGTCGCCACAGCAGGTACGCGGCGAGCGCACCGGTGAAGCCGGTCGCGCCGGCGACGATCACCCGCGGCGCGCCGGGGGCGCTCCGCTGAGGGGCGACGCTAGCCACGGAGCTCACCGCCGATCTCGCCCAACGCCGCGACGATCTTCGCGCGCAGCGGCTCCACGTCCTCGTCGGTCAGCGTCCGCTCGTGCGCGCGGAACGACAACGCCAGCGCGAGCGAGCGACGGCCCTCCCCCACCTGCTCGCCCGCGTACACGTCGAACACGCGCGCCTCCTCGAGCAGCTGGCCGCCGGCGGCACGCACACGCGCGAGCGCGTCGCCCGCGGGGACCGACTCGGGGAGCGTCACCGCGAGGTCCTGGCGCAGGGCGGGGAACGGCCCGAACGCCGTGTACTCGACGAGCGCCGGCGCCAGCGCGGCGAGCTTGCCGAGGTCGATCGCGAACGCGGCCGTGCGCTCGCCCGCCTGGGCGCCGCGCGGTGTGCCCGCATGGTGGAGGTCCCAAACGGCCGCGACGAGCGGGTGCAGCTCACCGAGGAAGCCGAGGCGCTGGCCGTCGCCGGCGAGCACGACGGCGCCGCGCCCGGGGTGCAGGAACGGCCACTGCGACGGCACGACCGTCTCCAAAGACCAGTCGACAGCGAAGCGCTCGAGCAGCCCGCCGAGCAGCGCCTTCGCGGCGAAGAAGTCCGCCTCCAGGCGCTCACCCTGCCACGAGCGCGGATCGAGGTGGCCGTTCAAGAGCACGCCGAGCGCGTGATGCTCGTCCGCCGGCAGGATCGCCGCGGGCAGCACGTCGGGCGCGTCGGAGCCCGACGCAGCCTGCCCAGCTGAGGCCTGCGGCTCGGATCCCTTCTCGGAGGGTTTGCGGTACACGGTGCCGGACTCGAAGATCGCGACGTCGGGACCGTTGCGCGCGACGTTGTGGCGGGCGGCGTCGAGCAGCGAGCCGAGCAGCGTCGGGCGCATGATCGACTGGCCCTCCGACAGGGGGTTCTCGAGCTCGATCACGCGCCGCAGCGGGTGCTCGGCCCCCAGTTGCAGGCGGTCGAGCAGCGACGGGTCGGTGAAGCTCCAGCCGACGACCTCGTAGAGGCCGCGGCCGACCATCGCGTCCTCGGCGTCGCGGCGCACGCGCTGCGCGTGCGTGAGCATGCCGGCCGCGCCCCGGCGCGCGGGCAGCGTCGTCGGCAGGCGCTCGAGCCCGTCGATGCGCGCGACCTCCTCGATCAGGTCGATCTCGCGCGTGACGTCGTCACGGCGCAGCGCCGGCACCGTCACCTCGAGCCCGCCGGCGCGCGCTTCGGTGTCGAAGTCGAGCGCGTTGAGGATCTCGGCCTGGCGCTCGGGCGCGACGGCGATGCCGAGGATCGCCTGCACGCGCGTCTCGCGCAGCCCGATTTCCGGGCGCGCCGGCACCCAGCCGTCCCCCTTCAGCCCGACGTCGATCGTGCCCGGCACGACGCTCGCGCCGCACAGCTCGATCATCAGCTGCGCCGCGAGCGCCTGCGCGTGCATGCACTGCTCCGGCTGCAGCCCCTTCTCGAAGCGGCCCGAGGCCTCGCTGCGCAGGCCGAGCGCCCACGAGCTGCGGTGGATGTTGGGCCCGTTCCAGGTCGCGACCTCCATCAGCACGCGCGTCGTGTCCTGAGCGACCTCGGAGCGCGCGCCGCCCATCAGGCCGGCGATCGACGTCGGTCCCTCGTCGTCCTCGATCACGAGCATCTCAGCGTCGAGCGTGCGCGTCTGCCCGTCGAGCGTCTGCACCTGCTCGCCGTCGTGGGCGCGCCGCACGATCAAGCGCGCGCCGGCGATGCGGTCGAGGTCGAAGGCGTGCAGCGGCTGCCCGCTGAGCAGCATCGCGTAGTTGGTGATGTCGACGACGTTGTTGATCGCGCGCTGTCCGGCGGCGGCGAGCCGCGCCTTCAGCCACGGCGGCGACGGCGCCACGGTGACGTTCTCGAACACGCGCGCGGTGAAGCGCGGACACAGCTCGGTCGCCTCGAGGATCACCTCGGCGCCGGCCACCGGACCGAGCGTGCCGGGGTCCTCGCTCCATGGCGCGGGCGCGAGCGGCGCGCCGGTCGCGGCGTGCAGCTCGCGCGCCACCCCGTAGACGCCGAGGCAGTCGGGCCGGTTGGGCGTGATCTCGAGCTCGAGCACGTCCATCGCGATCGGCAGCACTTCCGCGAGCGGCGTGCCGGGCGCGAGCTCTGCGTCGAGCAGCTGCCCGTCGAGCACGAGAATCCCCTCCGAGCTCGCGCTCAGCTCGAGCTCGGACTCCGACAGGATCATGCCTTCAGAGACGACCCCGCGCAGCTTCGCCTGCTTGAGCTTGGTGCCGTCGGGCAGCACCGCGCCGGGCCGCGCCACCGCGACGGTCTGTCCGGCCGCGACGTTGGGCGCGCCGCACACGATCGTCGCCACGACGCCGTCGCCCTCGACGTCGCCGAGGTCGACCTTGCACACCTTCAGGCGGTCGGCGTCGGGGTGCTGCTCGGCGCTGAGCACGTGACCGACGACGAAGCCGTCGCTCGCCGGCACGCCGAAATGGTGGATCGCCTCGACCTTGGTGCCGGTCATCGTCAGGCGCTCCTCGATCTCGCGCACCTCAAGCGGCGGATCGCAGTATTCGCGCAGCCACGGCAGCGGCACCCTCATCGGAACTGCTCCAGGAATCGCAGATCGTTCTCGTAGTACAAACGCAGGTCGGGGATGCCGTGCTTGAGCATCGCGATCCGCTCGACGCCGAGGCCCCATGCGAAGCCCTGCACGCGCTCGGGGTCATAGCCGGGGACGTTGTGCTCGGTGGTGGGGACGTGGGCGTAGACGTTGGGGTCGACCTCGCCGGCGCCGAGCACCTCGAGCCAGCCCTCGCCCTTGCACAGCGGGCAGCGCGAGCCGTCGCGCAGGAAGCCGCGGCCGTCGCAGTGAAAGCACGACACGTCGACCTCGACGCTGGGCTCGGTGAACGGGAAGAAGTGCGGGCGCAAGCGCACGTCGCGCTCGCCGCCGAAGACGGCGCTGGCGAACTTCAGGAGCGTGCCCTTGAGGTCGGCGAGCGTGATGTCCTCGTCGACGGCGAGCCCCTCGATCTGGTGGAACTGGGGCGTGTGCGTGGCGTCGGAGTCGGGTCGGTAGACGCGTCCGGGGATCACGACGTACAGCGGCGGCGGGTGCGCTTCCATCGCCCGCACCTGCATCGGCGAGGTGTGCGTGCGCAGCACCAGCTCGTCCTGCGGGAGGGGGACGTGCTCCGCGTCGTCCTGGGCGATGTAGAAGGTGTCGGTGCGCGCCCGCGCGGGGTGTGTGGGGCTGTGGTTGAGCGCGTCGAAGTTGTAGTGGACGGTCTCGATCTCGGGGCCCTCCATGACGGAGAAGCCGAGGCCGAGGAAGATGTCTTCGAGCTCGCGGCGCGTGGCCGTCAGCACGTGCAGGCCGCCGATCGGCTGCGGCGGCGCGCCCGGCAGCGTGATGTCGACGCGATCATCCAGTAGCTGACGCTCGAGCTCGCCGCCCGCGAGCTGATCCGAACGCGCCTGGATCGCCGCCTCGAGTGCCTGGCGTGCCTGGTTGGCGGCCTTGCCGACGGCGCCGCGCTGCTCGGGTGCGAGCTCGGCGACGCCGCGCAGGAGCTGCGGCAGCTCGGCCTTGCGACCGAGGTAGCGCACGCGCAGCTCCTCGAGCTCGGCGCTCGAGCCCGCGGCGGCGATCGCGCTGTCGGCCTCGCTCTGCAGCTCCTGGATGCGATCGATCATGACGCCGGGACCGTATCGTTGAGGCGGGCGTCAGCACCATGCGGTTGGCGCGTCATCTCATACAGCGCCACGGTCGCGGCCATCGCCGCGTTCAGCGAGTCGGTCGCGATCGGGATCCGCGCGACGCGATCGCAGGCGGCGAGGATCTCCGCCGGCAGCCCGTCGCGCTCTGAGCCGACGAGCAGCGTCAGCTCGCCCTCGCCGGGCCCCTGCAGCGGCTCGCCGGCGTCGGCGGCGAGCGCGATCCGCTCGCCGGGCAGCTCGCCGATGTCGCTGACGTGCGCGAGCGCGACGGTGAAGATCGCGCCCATGCTCGCGCGCACCGCCTTGGGCCCGTGCGGGTCCGCGCAGCCGGGACCGAGCGCCACGCACGACGCGCCGAAGGCCTCCGCCGAGCGCAGCACCGTGCCGACGTTGCCGGGGTCGCCGACGCGGTGCAGGTACACGCACAGCGGTCCGGCGGGCGCGCCCCAGCGCTGCTCGTAGGTGGCGATCACGCGTGTGCCGGAGCCGAGCGTGGAGACGCTCGCGAGCGCGGAGCGCTCGACTTCATGGAAGTCGTCGTGGCCGAGCTCGGAGCCGGCCAGCCGGTAGCCCTCGACGGGCGCTCGCCCTGCGTGCGCGGCGGCCGCCAGCAGGTCCTCGCCCTCGGCCAGGAACAGGCCGCTGCGGGCGCGGCCGCGCTTGGTGTGCAGGTGGCGCACGGCCTTCAGGCGGGGGTTGTGTGGGGATTGGATTTGGCTCATTTGGCTCATGTCACAAAAAAAGCGCCGCCCTTTTCAGGAGCGACGCCCGGGAGGCTGTCTGTCGTTTGCCGGTGCCCCGGCGGGTCCGGGGTCAGGCAGCCGACGCCTCGCGGGCGACCTCGGTGAAACGTCGGAAGGTGTCTGCGTCGCGCACGGCGATGTCGGCGAGCACCTTGCGGTCGAGCTCGATGCCGGCCAGCTTGAGGCCGTGCATCAGCTGCGAGTAGCTCATGCCGTTGACGCGCGCCGCGGCGTTGATGCGGGTGATCCACAGCCTGCGGAAGTCGCGCTTGCGGTTGCGCCGGTCGCGGTAGGCGTAGGCGTCGGCCTTCAGCAGCGCCTCCTTGGCGCGCTTGTAGTTCGAGTGCGCCTCGCCGCGGAAGCCCTTTGTCTGCTCGAGTACGGCACGGCGCTTCTTGCGCGCGCCGACGGAGCGCTTGACGCGCGTCATTTGCCGACTCCGAGCATGCGCTTGATCCGCGGCGTGTCGTCGTCGGAGATGATCACGGGACGGCCGAGGTAGCGCTTGTGCTTGGGCGACTTCTTCTCGAGGATGTGGCTCGTGAAGGCGTGCCGGCCCCGCACCTTGCCTTTGGCGGTGACTTTGAAGCGCTTCTTGGCGCCGGAGTGTGTCTTCATCTTGGGCATAGAACCAAACAACGAGGGCCCGGCTTGACGACCTGCGGTCGCCTTGGCCACCCTCGAGCCGCTGATTATGACACGGTGCTGCTCGCGGCAGGGGTGCCACCGTCGGCCACGGGGGCGGCGTCTGGCTCAGGAGCTGCCGCCGCGGCGGGCTCGGGCGCTTGCTCGGCCTCCGGCTCGGGTGCTGCGTCGGCCTCCGGCTCGGGCGTCGCGGGCGGCGACTCGGAGACCGGCTCGGATGCGCGCGCCCCGGACTCGAGCGCCGACTCGAGCGCCTCCTCGGCGACGTCGCCCTGATCGTCTGCGGGGAAGACCTCGTCGGCGGCCTCGCCGCTGGAGGCCTTGCCCGCGAGCACGGCTTTGGACGGCGCCATCATCATCGTCATGTTGCGCCCTTCCTGCATCGGGCGCTGCTCGACGACACCGAGCTCGGAGAGCTCCTCGGCGAGCCGGTCGAGAATCGCGGTACCGCGCTCGGGGTGCGTTACCTCGCGGCCGCGGAACATGATCGTGACCTTGACCTTGTCCTTGTGGCGCAGGAAGCGCTCGACGTGGTGCTTCTTGGTGTCGTAGTCGTGCTCGGCGATCTTCGGGCGGAACTTGATCTCGCGCACGGTGATCTGCTGCTGGTGCTTGCGCGCCTGCTTGACCTTCTGGGCCTGCTCGTACTTGTACTTGGAGTAGTCGAGCACGCGACACACGGGCGGGCGCGCCTCGGGGGCGACCTCGACGAGGTCGAGTTCGCGCTCCTGGGCGAAGACGAGCGCGTCGGGCGTCTTCATGACGCCGATCTGCTGTCCCTCGTCGTCGATCAGCCGCACCTCGGGGACACGGATTCGCTCGTTGATCCTCGTCGTGTCCCGCTCGGGCGGGCGCCGGTCGAACCTGCGTGGAACCGGCACTAGTTGTGGTGGCCTCGCGTCAAGCGATCGCTACGCGTGGCTGTGTGAGGATTTGCGGGTGGTCAACGCGGCCGAGTATAGCTCGCCTGCCAAGCGGTTTGTGAACTCTTTGAGCGGCACGCTGCCCGCGTCGCCGGCGCCGTGCTCGCGGACCGACACGGCGCCGTCGCTCTGCTCGCGCTCGCCGACGATCAGCATGTAGGGAAGTTTCCGCAGCTCGGCGTCGCGGATCTTGCGTGCGATCGACTCGCTGCGCTGGTCGAGCTCCGCCCGCGCGCCCGCGGCGATCAGCGCCTCGGTGACCTCGGCGGCGTAGTCGTTGAAGCGGTCGGAGACCGGCAGCACGATCGCCTGCACGGGCGCGAGCCACAGCGGCAGCACGCCTGCGTAGTGCTCGAGCATGATGCCGATGAAGCGCTCGTAGGAGCCGAGCATCGCGCGGTGGATCATCACCGGCGTGTGCTCCTGGTTGTCGGCGCCGTCGTATGTGAGCCCGAAGCGCGCGGGCATCGAGTAGTCGAGCTGGACGGTGCCGAGCTGCCACGAGCGCCCCAGCGAGTCGGTCACGTGCATGTCGATCTTGGGCCCGTAGAAGGCGCCGTCGCCGAGGTTCAGCTCGTACTCGAGGCCGAGCTCGTCGAGCGCGCGGGCGAGCTTCTGCTCGGCGCGGTCCCACATCTCGTCGGTGCCGACGCGCTGCTCGGGGCGCGTCGAGAGCTCGAGTCGCACCTCGAAGTCGAACAGCGCATAGGTCGCGAACGCCTGCTCGAGCGCGGCTGTGACCTCGGCCTGGACCTGCTCCTCGGTACAGAAGATGTGCGCGTCGTCCTGGGCGAAGTGGCGCACACGCAACAGCCCGTGCAGCACACCTGAGGCCTCGTTGCGGTGCAACAGGCCCGGCTCGAAGTAGCGCACAGGCAGGTCGCGGTAGGAGTGGCGGGTCTGGGCGAACAGGTGGCAGTGGCCGGGGCAGTTCATCGGCTTGACGGCCATCTCGTGACCCTCGACCTCGAGCGTGAACATGTTCTGGCGGTACTTGTCCCAGTGCCCCGAGGTGCGCCACAGCTCTGCGTCGTAGATCTGCGGGGTCTTGACCTCGTCGTAACCGCGTTCGGCGCCCATCTGGCGCGAGAGCGCGACCAGCGAGTTGAAGATCGTGGTGCCGGCGGGCATCCAGAAGGCGGCGCCGGGCGAGACCTCCGAGAAGGTGAAGAGGCCGAGCTCGCGGCCGAGCTTGCGATGGTCGCGGGCCTTGGCCAGCTCGATCCGCTCGAGGTGCTCCTCGAGCTCGGCCTTGGTGAAGAACGCGGTGCCGTAGATGCGCGTCAGCATCGTCCTGCTGGAGTCCCCGCGCCAGTAAGCGCCGGCGAGCGAGCTCAGCTTGAAGGCACCGACGGTCTTGGTGCTCGGCGCGTGCGGCCCGCGACAGAGGTCGGTGAAGGGACCGTTGGTGTACAGCGAGACGGTGCGCAGAGGCTCGCGGTGCAGGCTCTCGGCAGCGGCCGTCACGAGGTCGTCGATCAGCTCGACCTTGTAGTCCTGGCGCTCGGCGAGGAAGCGCTCGCGCGCCTGCCCGACGGGTACGTCCTCGCGCTCGAACGGCTCGGCCGCTTTGACGTGCGCGCGCATCAGCGCTTCGATCTGCGGGAAGTCCGCCTCGGACACCGCGACGCCCTCGGAAAACTCGAAGTCGTAGTAGAAGCCGTCATCGATCGGCGGCCCGATCGAGATCTTGACGCCCGGGTAGAGCTCGATGACGGCGGCCGCGAGCACGTGCGCGGCGTCGTGGCGGATCAGCCGCAGGGCCTTCGGCCCATCATTTTTAGTCAGGATCGCGATGTGCGAGCCGTCGGCGAGTGGGCGCGCGAGATCGCGTACCTCCGCGCCTTCGCCGGTGGCGCCGTCGTTGCCCTGCCCCGCGCCCGTCGTTATCTCGATCGCGAGCGCCGCACGTGCGAGCCCCGGCCCGATCGCCGCGGCGGCGTCAGCGCCGGTGGCGCCGTCGGGCAGCTCGAGCTGGTTGCCGTCGGGAAGTGTGACCGTCAAGGACATCGCAGCGTTGGAGGCTACCCGGCGGCGGAGCGTGTTCGTCGCCGGGCGCTGCTGCTCGCCTCTCCGCGCGACGGCCGTATAGCGATGGTTATACCGCGTGCGCGGCGTGCAACGCCGGCTCGTCGCTGCGACTCGCGACTGGGGCGAGCTGCCAGAGCGCGTCGTCAGCGAGCGCCTCGCGGCGCACGCTCCCGGCGCCGGCGAGCTCGATCAGCGCGCGCTCGGCGGCGTCGCGGTCCGGCAGCTGGTTGTTCTGCGTGAGGATCGCGGCGACCTCGGCGGTGACGAGCCCGTCGGGAAACTGGCGCAGCGCGTCGATCGCGTCCTCGGGCGGGGCCTGGCGCTCGAGCGTCGGGTCGAGGTTGGCGATCAGCACGTCGTAGGCGTCGATGCTCTGAAAGCCGCCGGCCTCGAGACGCAGGCCGGCGTCGTTGTGGAAGACGAGCGAGGGCGCGGAGTAGCGCACGGGGCCGTCGGTCTGGCGCGCCTTGCCCTGGAAGTCGGTCGGTCCGCCCTCGGCGCTGCGGGTCTGCTGCTTGTCGTCCTCATAGGCAGCGAGCGTCTCGGGAGTGTCGATCGCGGCGATCACACCGTCGACGTCGAGCCCGTCGACGCGCGCCAACGCCTGCGCGATGTCGGCGTCCTCGTCGAGCAGCAGCGGCGTCGTGAACCAAGCGAGCTGCAGTGCGCGCAGGACCTCGTCCTCGTGCCCCGGGTAGAGCCTGCGCGTGGCGACGATCGCACGGCACGCGCGCGAGGTGGCGGTCACGCGGGCGCGCGGTTCCATCAACAGCGGCATGCCGAAGCGCTTGAAGTAGCTCTGCTGGCCGATCGTCGAGCGCGTCGGCGTGTAGCCAGCGTCGATGTAGCGCTGCGGGTCCTCCGCCAGGCCGATCGTCACCAGCCGCCAGTCGAGCTGGTCGCCGTAGCGCCAGTGCAGGACTGCGAGCGCGGGGCTGGCGGAGTAGGCGAACGGACAGCCGGGATCGGTGAAGTGCGTGATCGTGATCTTGCTCATACGGCAATGATTGCACGTGCAAGCAGTTTCCTGGAGTGCGATCGACTGAAAAACATCGCTTGCAGACAATTGTCAGAATATGCGAACGTGCACGGCATGCCCGACGGCGACCCGAACTCGATCTCGATCGCCCTCTCCCCCGCCCAGGTCGATGCGGTCGTGCGCGCGGCAGCGCACAGCCGTGCGCCGAGCGTCTCGATGCTGCTGGGCAACACGCTGAGGGCGACCCACGGCGACGAGCTGCCACGCGCCGGCAGCCCCGACGAGCCTGACGACACCGGACCCGGCGGAGCTCTCGCGTACGAGCACGAGGCTGACCCGCGCATGTCGCGCTCGCTGATGCGCGGCCTGTCGCTGCTGACCCGTTTCGGCCCCGACGGATCCGAGCGCGGGATCGTCGAGCTCTCGCGCGAGCTGGGCATGAGCCCGAGCACGGCGCACCGCTACGCGTCGACGCTCGTCGAGCTGGGCTTGCTGGAGCGCTCGTCGCGGACGCGCAAGTACCGCCTGCCGCGCGTCCCCTAGCGACACGCTGCACGCAGGCGCCACCGGCAGGCCGTGTTCGGCCTCGCGCGCGGCTGGTCTCCTCGCCTCGCGAGAGATGCAAGCAGCCCGATACCAGCAGTTCGCTGTCTGGACCTTGCTACTCGCGAAGTGCGATGTTTCTATTTGTGTCGGCGCCAAGCCAGCCAGATCTCGCGCTCGCGAGCACGGTGCGGCGGCTGCGCCTGGCACGCGGCGACACGCAGGAGGATCTGGCGCACCGCGCAGGCCTGACCGTGGCGGCTTTCGCACGCATCGAGCGCGGGCACGCCAACCCCACGTGGACGACGGTCAGGCGCATCGCGCTCGCCCTGGACGTCACTATTGCGTCGCTCGCCGAGGCGGTCGAACGCGCCAAGCCGAAGCTCTGAGGAGCGCCGCGCGCTGCTCAGGAGGCGGAGACGTCGACGGCCGCCGTATTCCAGCCGGAGACGCTGACGACCGGCCTGCGCCGCGAGCGCGGTGCTCTGCACCTGCCAGCCGCCGAGCCCGAGCGTGACCGTTTCCGCGTGCGCGGGCTGGGCAAAACAGACGCACAAGACGCCGAGGGCCACCAGGAATGCTGCCAGCGCCGGCAGGCCCGCTCGCCGTATGCCGCCACGTCATCGAGTTCCCCCTCCATGAGGACATGCCCGCATTATCGATCAACGCGGGCGCCGCGGGCTCAGGCCGGCTCAGGCGTCTCGAGCGCCCGCAGGTGCTCGTCCACCCGTCGCACCCATTCCTCGGAGATCGCGTCGGCTTGCACCGACAGCTGCGGCCGCCCGACGCTGAGGCCGGCGGGCGCCGGGATGCCGAGGTGTGCGAGCACGCGCCGGACGACGGCATCGGTGCTCTCGGCGAGCTCCTCGTAGGTGAGCTTCAACGGCTCGTAGCCGAGGCCGAGGAAGTACGCGTCCCAGGAGGCGTCGTGCGCGGTCAGCAACCGCACGAGGTAGTTGATCGCGCGAAACGAGAACACCAGCTCGACCGAGCGCTCGACCTCGTCTCCGGCCTTCCACGCCTGCGTCTGCACGGCCTTCCACAACGACACCGCCTGGCGGATCTTGTTCTCGCGCGTGATCTGGATGTAGCGCAGGCCTGGAAACGCACGTCCGAGCAACTCGGGCAGTGGCCGCCCGGCCATGCCTTCGATGCCGCGCAGGAGCTCGGCGAAGTCCCCCAGGTAGCCCCACATGATCTTCGCGCCGAACACGCCGTTGGCGCTCGTGCCCTCCTCGAGCGCCCAGGCGAGGTACTGGTCATAGGTCTCCGGGTGCCACAGCGGGTTCGGCTTGGCCGCGCCGTCGGGCATCTCACGAAAGGCGAGTCGTTCGACGATGTTGGCATGGCGATCGGGGTCGAAGTACTCGTGCGGACGGCGCGGGCGCCCGGAGCGCGCGAGCGCCTCGAAGTACTCCTCCGGCTGACCGGCGACGCCCGTCTGAGTGAGCGCCTGGCACAGTAGAGTGCTGCCGCTTCGCGGTGTCGCGCACACGAGGTAGGAGAGCATCGGCGTCATCGCGGTAACCAATCAAGCCGACTGGCTTGGTGAACAATACCCTTTGGGCCTCCGGTAGGCGATCCCCGAACATCCCGTGAGCGAGCACCCGAACATCCTCTACCTGCACTCGCACGACACCGGGCGCTACGTGCAGCCCTACGGCGAGCCCGTGCCGATGCCGAACGTGCAGGCGCTCGCCGACCAGGGTGTCCTCTTCCGCGAGGCGTTCTGCGCGGCGCCGACTTGCTCGGCCAGCCGCGCCTGCCTGCTGACGGGCCAGTACGGGCAAAGCAACGGCATGCTCGGCCTCGCCCACCGTGGCTGGTCGCTACGCGACTACCACCACCACATCGTGCACACGCTGCGCAAAGTCGGCTACACCTCGACGCTGATCGGCGAGCAGCACATCTCCAAGGAGCCTGGCGTGATCGGCTACGACGAGGTGCTGAAGGTCCCGACGACGCGCGTCGACACGGTCGCGCCACTGGCGATGGAGGTGCTGCGCCGCCCGCGTACGCAGCCGTTGTTCCTGTCGGTCGGCTTCTTCGAGACGCACCGGGAATTCCTCGGCCCGGGCTCACTGAGGGACGTTCACTACTCCAAGCCCCCCAACAACCTCCCGGACACGCCGGAGGTACGCGCCGACGTGGCCGCGTTCAAGGCGAGCGCGCGCTCGCTCGACCACGGCGTCGGCATGGTGCTCAACCAGCTCGACGCGTCGGGGCTGATGGACGACACGCTCGTGATCTTCACGACCGACCACGGGATGCCGTTCCCTGGCGCCAAGGCGACGCTGTATGACCGCGGGCTCGGCGTGATGCTGGTCCTGCGCGGCCCTGAGCCGTTCAACGGCGGTCGTGTGATCGACGCGCTCGTATCGCACATCGACATCTACCCGACGGTGTGCGAGTACCTGGACATCGAGCGCCCGCCGTTCCTGCAGGGCGTCTCGTTGCTGGGGCTGCTGCACGGGCACACGACGAGCGCGCGCGAGGAGGTCTTCGCCGGCTCGACCTGGCACGCCGCGTATGAGCCGCAGCGCGCGGTCCGCACCGCTCGCCATAAGTACATCCGCCGCTGGGGCGAGCGTCTGACGCCGGTGCTGGCGAACACCGACGACGGCCCCAGCAAGGACCTGCTGCTGCGCAACGGCTGGGCCGAGCGGATGATCGCCAAAGAGCAGCTCTACGACCTGCTGTTCGACCCCAACGAGGCGCACAACCTGGTCGAGGATCCCGCCTACGCGCCGGTACTGGCCGAGCTGCGGGGACGCCTCGAGCAGTGGATGCGCGACACCGACGATCCGCTGCTCGCGGGTCGCGTGGACCCGCCGCCGGGCGTCGACATCAACCTCCCTGACCAGCTGTCCGCGACCGAACCGACGACCCACATCGGCTGAGCGGCGCGAGCGCTCAGCCCAGGCGCCGGCCCAGGAAGTCCACGAGCGCGGCGCTGCTGCGCTCGGGCTCGTCATCCCAGACGAAATGCCCGGCGTCCTCGATGACGACGAGCTCGGAGCCCGGGAGCTCGTCGTGGAAGCGCTGCGCCATCGGGACGCCAGCGAAGCGGTCGCGCCCGCCCCACAGGACCAGCGCCGGCAGCGCCAGCGCCGCAAGACGGCCCTCGTAGGGAACGAGCTTCTCGAAATCACCGGAGCGGTACAGCTCGAGGTGCCTGAGCCGGCGCGCGTCGTCGGCGAACGCCTTCCAGTACTCCGTCAGCGCCTGCTCGTCGATGCCGCTCGATACCGCGCCGATCGCGGCCGCGAAGCCCTCGCGCGTGTAGCCCTCGATCAGGCGCTCGCCGTCGCCGGGTGTGCGCATCATGTTGGCGAGGTCGTGCCAGCGCCGGTCGGAGAAGAAGCCGCCGTCTGAGATCACCAGCGCGCTGGCCGCGCCCGGGTGATCGCACGCCCAGCGCAGGCCGATCATCACGCCCCAGTCGTGCGTCACGAGCGCGACCGGTCCCGGCTGCAGCTCATCGACGAAGCGTGCGAGCGCCTCGACGTGCGCCTCCCACGAGCCGGACCCGGGCCCGGGCTCGGAGTCGCCGTAGCCGGGCAGATCGGGTGCGAACGCGTGCCAGCCGGCGTCTGCGAGCGCCGGCAGCGCGTGATGCCACATGTATGAGGACTCGGGGTAGCCGTGGACGAGCAGCACCGCCGGCGCCGTCGGCGCGCCTGCCTCCCTGTAGGCCAATCCCCCGGCACGGGCCGTCGCGCTCATGCGTTGCAGCCTAACGGCGGCGCTGGGGCGTGTGGTGGCGCCGACCGTCAGGTTAGGGCGGAGGACCTGGTGACCGGCGGCGTCGAGCTCAGCTCGGCGCGGGCGTGGTGGTGACCGGCGACGCCGGCTGGGCTGGCGCCGGCGTCGCGGGCTGGGCTGGCGCCGGCGTCGCGGGCTGCGCGTAGGCCGCAATCCAGCTGTCGAGCCACGGAGCGATCGCTTCGATGCGCGTGAAGACCGTCGGGCGCCGCGTCGAGCAGCGCCCGTATACATGGACCGCGATGCCGACGTCGACCGGGACCCCGTTCGCGCCTGCGACGAGCAGCGGCCCGCCGCTGTCGCCGTTACAGCCGCCGCTCGAGTAGCTCGGCGCGTCCAGGGCGCACAGCTCGCCGCTCACGAGGAACGGCGGCGCCGTGCGCGCACACCAGGTGCTCGCCTGTACGACGGTGCCGGCGGAGCGCAGCGTGCGGCTGGGTTCGCGCTCGGTGAAGCGCGTCTTGCCCCAACCCACGATCGTCGCCGTCGTCCCCGCCTGTAGCTGGCCGGCGCCGGCGCTCGTGCCGAGCGTGATCGCGGGCGCCCGCACAGGCGCCGACAGCGCCAGCAGCGCCGCGTCGCCGGTGTCAACGCTGCGCTTGAAGCCTTCGTAGGGGATCACGCCCGACACGCTCGAGAGCTGGCGTTCGCCGACTCTGGCGGACTGCGTGAAGGTCAGGACGCTGAAGCCGGACGCCGGGTACGCCGCGCCGCTGGTGAGGTTCTCGACGCAGTGGCCGGCCGTCAGGATCAGCCGCGGAGCGACAACGCTGCCGGTGCACTCGATCGTTTCGTCCCCGCGCACGTCGAGCATCTCAGCGAGCCACGGGAAGGCGGCGCCCGCCGCCGGTGCGCCGCCGACGATCGCCGCGTTCGCAACGGCGCGCGGCGCCGCGCGCCGTTGCGTGGCCGCGCCGGGGTGCGTGCGGGCAGCCGCGTCGCTGGCGCCGAGGAGCAGCGCCAGGACAGCCGCCAGGCACACGAAGGACCGCAGTCGCATCATCGCCCTGCCTAATCGGCGGCTGGTGCCGGAGGCTTGATTCGCGCCAGACGTCCACCTCGGCTAGCTTCTGGGCATGAGCGCGACCGCCACCGACACCGCCCTCGAGTCCGGGCAGCCCGCGTGGCTGGAACAGGAGCTGCGCGCCGTCGTCGAGGAGCTCGCGGCGATCGCGCGACCGTCGGCATCGGAGGGCGAGCGCCAAGCGGCCGAGCTGATCGCGGCGCGGATGCGCGCGCAGGGCCATGCGACGCGGGTCGAGATCGAGCGCGCGCACGGCGGTTACTGGTGGCCGCTCGGCCTGCTCAACGGCGCCGCTGCGCTCGCCGGGCTGGCGTTGCGCCGGCGGCCGCGCTCGCGCCTCGGACGGCCGCTGGTCGCGGCTCTCGGCGCCGGCGCCGCGGCGGCGATCTGGGATGACGTCGGCGGCGGTCGGCTGTGGTTCCGGCGCGCGGCGCTGCCGCACCGGGACACCTTCAACGTCGTCGCGGAGACCGGCGATCGTGATGCACAGGAGACGATCGTGGTGGTCGCACATCACGACGCCGCGCACAGCGGGCTGGTCTTTCACCCGGCGCTGCCGCGACTGTTCGCCCAGCAGTTTCCGGCACAGCACGAGCGCGCCGAGCAGACGGTGCCGATCATGTACGCGACGTGGCTGGGGCCCGTACTGGTGGCGCTCGGGTCGCTGCTCGGGCGTATGGGGCTCGTACGCGCCGGGTCGCTGCTGGCAGGCTGCGCCGCGGGCGCGATGCTCAACATCGGCTCGAGCGCGGTCGTGCCCGGCGCGAACGACAACCTCAGCGCGGTCGCCGTGCTCGTGGCGCTCGGCCGCGCGCTGTCTGAACGCCCGCCCGCCGACGTGCGCGTGCTGCTGCTGTCGACCGGCTCGGAGGAGTCGTTCATGGAGGGCATGCAGGGCTTCATGCGCCGCCACGGCGATGAGCTCGACCGCGACCGTACGACGGTGCTGTGCCTGGAGTGCGTGGGCAGTCCGACGCTCGCGCTGATCGAGGGCGAGGGCATGTTGCGGATGCGCCCCTACAGCGACACCGCGCGCCGGCGCATCGCGGATGCCGCCGCGGCACGCGACGTCGAGCTCGTGCGCGGGCTGCGGACAGTGGCCGCCACTGACGCGCTCGTCGCGTTGCGGCGCGGCTACGCCGCCGCGACGTTGGCGTCGATCGACGAGACCAAGTTCCCGGCCAACTACCACTGGCCGAGCGACACGCCGGAGAACCTCGACTGGGAGACGATGCGGCGCGCGTTCGCCGTCACCGAGGGCTTCGTGCGCGCCGAGGACGGCTCGGGCGAGCGCGGCTAGACCGAGCAGGGACGAGAGCGGCGATCGGTGCCGACTTCGGTGATCCCCGCCGAGGTGATCTTGATCCGCGTCGGCACGTTGCCGCGCGCGAGCAGCTTGACGAGCACCGACTCGCCCTTCGACTCGATGCCCGAACGCAGCGGCTCGTCGAACTTCTCGGGCCGCAGCGAGCCGGCGATCTGCACGTAGACGTGCTGTTCGGCGCGCCCGTTCTGCACCTTCCAGCGGTACAGGTCGCCCTCGCGCGGGACCGGAATCGGGGTGGGCCCTCCGATGATCTCTGGATCCTCGGACATGGCGCAATTATGCGCTCGCCCATATGCAGCTCGACAGGGCCCGCTGGCCAATCTGATCGCGCCGTGCTTGGACATTTCGACCAATGCGCGGAGGTTTCGAGAGTCGCGGCCTCGCCCGCGCGAGGGACCGCGCAGGGCGTTTCTGGGAGAATCGCGCCGTGGACGCGGGGCGCGCGAGCACGACGGCGATCGGGACGGCGCTGATGCGGGCCGTGCACACGCGCCTGGACACGCCGGCGCTGATCGATGACCCGTGGGGTGATCGACTCGGCTTTGCCGGCGAGCGTGAGGCTGTGGAGGCGCGTGCCGGGGCGCCCGATCTCGACGCGATCCTGCGCTCACACCCGTCCTACGGGACGGTGATCATGCGCACCCGCTACACCGAGGACCGTCTCGCCGAGGCCGTACGCGCGGGCGTCGGCCAGTACGTGATCGTCGGCGCCGGCATGGACAGCTTCGCGCTGCGCCGCCCGCAGTTCGCGCAGGAGCTCGAGATCTTCGAGGTGGACCATCCCAGCACCCAGCAGCTGAAGATCGAGCGGCTCGCGGCCTACGGCGTGCCGCTCCCCGCCGGCCTGCACCTGCTCGCCGTCGACCTCAGCGAGACGCGGCTCGACGATGCGCTCGCCGGCTCGCCATTTCGACGCGAGCTGCCGTCCTTCTTCTCGTGGCTCGGCGTCACCGGCTATCTGACGCGCGAGGCGAACCTCGGCACGCTCGCCGCGTTCGCGTCGTGCGCTCCGTCCGGCAGCGAGATCGTCTTCAGCTACCTCGACGAAAGGCTGCTCGAGTCCGGCAACGCGGATGCGCCGATGCAGAAGGCGCGCGCCCAGGTCGCGTCGCTCGGCGAGCCGTGGGTGTCGGGTTTCGACCCGGCGCGCCTGCCACAGCAGCTGGACGGAACGGGGCTTGAGATCGTCGAGAACCTCGGCCCCGATGAGCTCGGGGCACGCTACTGCGTCGACCGCAGCGATGGGCTGCACCCGAGCCCGGGCTCACACGTCGCCCGCGCTCGGGTCCTCGCCTGACGCTCGCGTCGCAGCCTGGGCGGTGTCAGGTCCGCTTCAGCGCGTGCGCAGTCAGGATCTTCGAGCGCTGGCAGACGTCGTGGATCTTCTTGAACGACAGGTAGCTGCCGGAGATTTTGAATTCGTAGGTGCCGGCTGACGTGCAGCCGGCCGAGGGGCCGTGCATCGTGATCCGCGAGCCGGAGATCGAGTACGTGCCGTGGCCGATGATGTCGTACGGCGCGTGCAGGGTGAAGTGTCCAGGGCTGAAGCTGATGCGGTAGGTGCCGTTGAGTTCTCCGGCGCTCTTGACGGTCGTCACGTATTCGCCCGACAGGCTGCTCGACGCGCTCGCCAGCGTCGCGGACGTGGCCAGGATGATCAGTACCAGCATCGTTGTGCGGCGGACAAGCTTCATGTCTGTGCTCCCTCCGGGGCGGTTTTCAGCCGATAGATGTTCGTGGTGGCCTCTCCCGACCGCGGCGCCTGCCGCGCTGCGCCGCCCGCCGTTCGTGCGGGTCCCGCGCTCGGCGCGCTCACGATACCTGGGTTGGCCTCGACCGCGCGCCGGCTGCTGTGGAGCAGCGCGCGCACCACATGCTCGCGCGTCTGTGCCGGCTGGATCACGGCGTCGACCGCGCCGCAGGCGACGGCGGCCTGCGCCGTGAGGCTGTCCTTGGCGTAGCGGCGGGCGAGCTGTTCACGCACGTCGGCGCCGCGGATGCGGCGCAGTCGGCGACCGTGGATGATCTCGACGGCAGCCTCCGGGCTCATGATCCCGATCTCCGCCTGCGGCCAGCAGAACGCGGCATCGGCGCCCAGATCCTTCGAGTTCATCGTGATGAACGCGCCGCCGAAGGCCTTGCGCACGATCACCGTCACGCGCGGTGAGCTCGCGGCCGCGAACGCGCGCACGAGTTCGGCGCCGTGGCTGATCACCCCGGCCGCCTCCTCGCGGCTACCGGGCATGAAGCCCGGCGTGTCCACCAGCACCAGCATCGGGATCCCGAAGGCGTCGCACGTGCGTACGAACTTCCTGCCCTTCTGCGAGGCCGCGACGTCGATCACGCCACCGCGGTGGCGCGCCTGGTTGGCGATGATCGCGACGGTGTGGCCCTCGAGGCGTGCGAAGCCGACGACCATGTTGCGCGCCCAGCGCTCGCAGACCTCGCGGAAGCGACCGCCATCGACCAGGCGCCCGATCAGGTCGCGAACGTCGTAGTAGTTGCGGCTGCGCGCCGGCAGGACGCCGGTCGGGTCCTCGCCGGTGGGCGGTTCCGGCGTGATCGACGGTGGCAGCTCCGAGCCGTTCTGAGGCAGGTAGCCCAGCAGCTCGCGCAACAGCTGTATCGCGCTGCGATCGTCGCCGGCGACGAAATCACAGACGCCGTTGCGCGCGTGCACGCGGGTGCCGCCGAGCGCGGCGGTCGTCACGTCCTCGCCGAGCGCCTTCTTGACGATCCGCGGACCGGTCAGGAACATCGATGCCTTGTCGGTCATGACCACGAAGTCGGTCAGCGCCGGCGAATAGCAGCCGCCGCCGGCCGAGACGCCCGTGATCACCGAGATCTGGGGCGCGCGGCCGGAGAGCGCGACGTTCTCGAAGAAGATCCGTCCGAAGCCGCCGAGCGCCGCGGCTCCCTCCTGCAGGCGCGCGCCCGCCGACTCCATGAAGCCGACGAGCGGAACTCCGACCTGGCGGCTGTGACGCAGCGCGCGTACGATCACCTCGGCCTCGGGCACACCCACCGACCCGGCGGCGACCGTGGAGTCCTGGGCGTAGCAGATGATCGGGCGCCCGCCGACGCGCCCCCACGCCGCGTGCACACCCACCTCAGTGTCGGCCGGCAGCGATGCCGGCTCGAGCGGCTCGAGGCTGCGGGGATCGCACAGCCACTCGAGGCGTTGGCGCGGTTGCGGGGGATCCAGTTGCGAAGTAGGCGAAGAGTGCGACAGGACGGACAAGAGAAGGGCCCCCCCGGGCGCGTTGGAAACGTGTAGGCCGACGCTGCTCCCCTGCGCTGTCGCCTGGCTTCCAGCGAGGCTGGCGGGCGTCCCAACACGGGGTAGCCGGGTGCAGGTTAGGGTCGCTCACACCGCATGGTCAATGCGATTTGCACCTTCGTGCAACATTGTCTGCCGCTGCTTGACCACTCTGTCTGCGTGGGCCAAAGTCCGCAACGTCCGCGGTCTCGGATGCTTCTCCGACCGGATGGAGACACCTACACGAAGGGCCCACATTGTTTCAATTCGTCGTGTTGTGCCCGTCCGGCTCACCGGACGCCACTGTTCCGATCGCCGGCAGTCGTGCGGGTGCGCTCGGTGTCGTCAATCTCGAGTTCGCGCTCGACCTCGACGCCGGGCTCGCGCAGCTGCGCCGCCTATGCGAGCTGGGGCGCGGTCGCTGCGGCGTGCTGCTGGACGGCGCCGAGACGCTCGCCGCGGTGCTTGCCGCGCAACCGGACGGACTCGAGACTGTGCTGCTCGCGAACACGCCGCCGGAGGAGCTGCAGGCGCTGGTCGAGCTCGTGCACGGCGCGGGCCTGCAGGCGTATGTAGTCGCGACCGCGCTCGCTGAGGCCGTCGCGGCGCAGGACGCGGGCGCGGACGCCGTGATCGCCAAGGGGCACGAGGCGGGCGGCTGGATCGGCGAGGAGGGCTCGTTCGTGCTCTCGCAGCGACTGCTCGCGGCGCTCAGGATCCCCGTCTACATACACGGCGGCATCGGCGAGCACACGGTCGCGGCGGCGTATGTCGCCGGCGCCGCGGGCGCTGTGCTCGACGCGCAGCTGTTGCTGGCACGCGAGTCGCCGCTGCCGGAGCGCCTGCAGGCGGCGCTCGCCGGGGCCGACGGCAGCGAGACCGTGACGCTCGGCGCCGAGCTGGGCGCGCCGTTCCGCGCGTACAGCCGCCCGGGGATGCACAGCCTCGAGCAGCTGCGCGACGTCGAGCATGAGCTGCTGGCGAGCGCCGACGCGCGCGTCGAGTGGCGCGCTGGCGTCAGCGCGCACGTCGCCGGCGCCGGCGACGACGCAGCTGTGCTGCCACTCGGCCAGGACGCCGCGTTCGCCGGCGCGCTGGCAGAGCGCTTCGAGACCGTCGCCGGCATCGTCGTGGGCCTGCGCGCGGCGCTCGCGAGCGCCTGCGACACGCTCGCCGAGGGCAACCCGCTCGCGGAAGGCGCCGGCGTCGCGCAGGCGCACCGCACCCGCTACCCGCTCGTCCAAGGTCCGATGACGCGCGTCAGCGACCGCGCCGAGTTCGCCGCGGCGGTCGCCGACGGCGGCGGCCTGCCGTTCCTCGCGCTCGCGCTGATGCGCGCCGGCGAAGCCAGCGCCCTGCTCGAGCAAACGGCGACGCTCCTCGGAGAGCGCTCCTGGGGCGTCGGGCTGCTCGGCTTCGTGCCGGCCGAGCTGCGCGCCGAGCAGCTCGAGGTCGTGCGCGAGCATCGGCCGCCGTTCGCGTTGATCGCCGGTGGGCGCCCCGATCAGGCACGCGAGCTCGAAGCCGACGGCATCGAGACCTACCTGCACGTGCCCTCGCCGGGGCTGCTGAAGCTGTACCTCGCCGACGGCGCGCGCCGCTTCGTGTTCGAGGGGCGCGAGTGCGGCGGCCACGTCGGCCCGCGCACGAGCTTCGTGCTGTGGGACACGATGCTGCGGGTCCTGCTCGAGGAGCTTCCCAACGGCGCCGCCGACTGCCAGGTGCTGCTCGCGGGCGGCATCCACGACGCCCGCTCGGCCGCCATGGCCGCCGCGACGGCAGCCGCCGCGAGCGCTCGCGGCGCGCAGATCGGCGCGCTGATGGGCACCAGCTACCTGTTCACACGCGAGGCCACCGAGTCCGCTGCGATCACGCCGCTGTTCCAGGAGGCAGCGATCGGCGCCGAGGACACCGCCCTGCTCGAGAGCGGGCCCGGCCACGCGACGCGCTGCCTGCCCTCCCCGTTCGTCGAGCAGTTCGAGGCCGAGCGGCGCAGCATGCGCGCCGAGGGGATCGACGCCGAGGAGCTGCGCGGCAGGCTCGAGCAGCTCAACATCGGCCGCCTGCGGGTCGCCTCGAAGGGCGTCGATCGCGCCGACGCCGAGCTCGTCGCGGTCGATGCCTCCGAGCAGTGGCAGCGGGGCATGTACATGATCGGGCAGGTCACAGCGTTGCGCGACAGCGTCACGAGCATCGCCGAGCTGCACAGCGACGTCTCGCACGGGAGCAGCGAGCTGCTCGAGCAGCTGGTGGCGCCGCTCGCGGGTCCCGAACCGCAGGCCCCGGCGCCGGCGGACATCGCGATCGTCGGCCTCGGCTGCATCCTGCCGAGCGCGCCCGATGTCACGAGCTTCTGGGCCAACATCATCGACAAGGTCGACGCGATCGGCGAGATCCCGGCGGAGCGCTGGGACTGGCGGCGCATGTACGACCCGGACCCGGCCGCGCGCGACAAGGTCTACTCGCGCTGGGGCGGCTTCATCGACCCGGTGGCGCTCGACCCGATGGCGCTCGGCCTGCCGCCGAAGTCGCTCGCCTCGATCGAGCCGTTCCAGCTGCTCGCGCTGCTGTGCGCGCAGGCGGCGCTGCGCGACGCGGGCTACGCGACGCGGCCGTTCGACAGGGAGCGCACCTCGGTGATCCTCGGCGCCGGTGGCGGCGGCGCCGACACCTCGGTGGGCTACACCGTGCGCTCGGCGATTCCGTCGCTCTTGGGAGACTCACACCCGCAGCTGCAGGAGCAGCTGTTCGACGCGCTGCCCGAGTGGACCGAGGACAGCTTCGCGGGGTTGCTGATGAACGTCGCCGCCGGGCGTATCGCCAACCGCCTTGACTTCGGCGGCACGAACTACACCGTCGACGCGGCCTGCGCCTCGTCGCTGAGCGCGATCGGGCTCGGCGCGCGCGAGCTGCAGGTCGGCACCAGCGACATGGTGCTGGCGGGCGGCGTCGATGCGATCCAGAACCCGTTCGCGTATCTGTGCTTCGCCAAGACCCACGCCCTGTCACCGACGGGACGCTGCCGCCCGTTCGATGCGAGCGCCGACGGGATTGCGATCAGCGAGGGCTTCGCGACGGTCGTGCTCAAGCGCCTCGCCGACGCCGAGCGCGACGGCGACCGCATCTACGCCGTCATCCGCGGCGTCGGCGCCGCGAGCGACGGCCGCGACAGGAGCCTCACAGCGCCGCGGCCCGAGGGCCAGATGCGCGCGCTGCGCCGCGCCTACGCACAGGCGCGCTTCTCGCCCGCGACCGTCGGTCTGGTCGAGGCGCACGGCACCGGCACCGTCGCCGGCGACGGCGCCGAGATCAAGGCGCTCAGCACCGTCTTCGCCGAGCACTCCGACCGCCGGCAGTGGTGCGCGGTCGGCTCGGTCAAGTCGATGATCGGCCACACCAAGGCGACGGCCGGCGTCGCCGGCATCGTCAAGGCGGCGCTGGCGCTGCACCATCGCGTGCTGCCGCCGACGATCGGCGTCGAGCAGCCGAACCCGAAGGCGTCGTTCGCCGAGAGCCCGTTCTACGTCAACAGCGAGGCGCGTCCGTGGCTGACGGGCGGCGCGGAGCATCCACGCCGAGCCGGCGTCAGCGCGTTCGGCTTCGGCGGCACCGACTTCCACATCGTGCTCGAGGAGTACACGGGCGCCTACCGCGACGACGCCGAGGCGGCGATGCCGCGCTGGCCGGGCGAGCTGCTGCTGTGGCGCGGGAGCCGCGCCGAGCTGCTCGCGGCGCTCGACTCACTCGAAGCCGAGCTCGCGGCGCCCGCGCCGAAGCCCGTGCGCCTCGAGGCGCTCGCGCACCGACTCGCGCTCGAATTTCACGCGCGCGAGGCGGGCACTCCGACGCTCGCGCTGGTCGTCGACTCGCTCGAGGATCTGCGCGAGAAGCTCGCCCGCACGCGAGAGCTTCTCGCCGGCACCGAGCAGCGCGTGCACGATCCCAGCGGCATCCACTGGTCCGAGCGGCCGTTGGCCGCCGAGGGGCGCGTCGCGTTCCTGTTCCCTGGGCAGGGCTCGCAGATGGTGAACATGGGGCGCGAGCTCGCGCTCGCCTTCCCGGAGGCGCGCGAGCAGTTCGAGCTCGCCGACCGCGTGCTTGCCGACTGCTATGAGCAGCCGCTCAGCGGCTACGTCTTCCCGCCGCCGTCGTTCACGCCCGAGGAGCAGCGCGACCGCCAGGCGCAGCTGACCGACACGCACGTCGCGCAGGCTGCGCTGGGAGCCACTGAGCTCGCCTACCTGCGCGTGCTCGAGACGCTCGGGATCGTGCCCGAGCTGACCGCCGGGCACAGCTACGGCGAGTTCGTCGCGCTGGCCGCCGCCGGTGGGATCGACGTGCAGCAGCTGCTGCGAGTCTCCGAGGCGCGCGGGCGCTTCATGAAGGAGGCCGGCGCGGCCGAGGCCGGCGCGATGGCCGCCGTCGACGCGCCACCGGACGCGCTCGCGCCGTTGCTCGAGGGCGGCGGCGTCGTCGCCGCGAACCTCAACTCGCCGCGCCAGACGGTGCTGTCCGGGCCTCAGGAGCACGTCGAGGCCGCCGTCGAGTGGTGCCGTGAGCGCGGCGTCGGCGCACGCATGTTGCCGGTCGCATGCGCGTTTCACTCGCCGCACGTCGCCGGCGCGCAGCAACGCTTCGCGCAGCTGCTCGAGCGCACGAGCCTCGCGGTGCCGCGCGTGCCGGTGTACTCGAACACGACCGGCGAGGCGCACGCCGGCGAGACCGCTGCGATCGCCCAGGTGCTGTCCGAGCACCTGATCCGCCCCGTCGACTTCGTCCACGAGATCGACGCCATGTATCGCGACGGCGCCCGCATCTTCGTCGAGGTCGGCCCACGCTCGGTGCTCGCCGGCCTCGTCCCGCAGATCCTCGGCGATCGCGAGCACCTCGCGGTGCCGATGGACCGCCCCGGCCGCTCGGGCCTGCTGTCGCTGCTGCACTGCCTGGCGGCGCTCGCCGCCGAGGGGCTGCCGGTCCAGACCGAGTGCCTCTTCGATGGACGTCCCGCCGCGCGTCTCGACCCGCGCGGCAACGGCCAGACCGCCGAGGAGCCGGGCGCCACCTGGCTCGTCGACGGCGGCCGTGCATGGCCCGCCGGCACGACGCGTGCAGCGGCGGCGCCGATCCCTGTAGCCGAACAAGAGGAGCGCAGACCCGTGACCAACACGAGCACCAACGGCGGCGGCCCGGTCGTTCCCGCGTCCCTGCCGGAGCAGTTCGAGACGAGCAACGGCCACCCCGATCGTTCGCCGCCCGGCGCCGCCAATGGCGCAGCGGCGCTGCCCGGTGGGCAGATCTCGGCGCCGCCCGCGAGCGGCGACCGCGTCGCGGAGGTGATGCTCCGCCACCAGCAGGTGATGCAGCAGTTCCTCGAGGCGCAGAGCAGCGTGATGCTGGGCTACCTCGGCGCGGCGCGCGGAGCGGCGCTGCCGGGTGTCGCGCTGTCACGCCCGGCGGTCGCGCCGGTGCGTGGTGCAGCGGCGGCGCTGCCGGCCGGACCGCCCGCCCCGCCTGCCCCCGCGCCTGCGCCGGTCGCGCAAGCCCCAGCCGCCGCTCCCGCAGCGCCAGCCGCTGCCGCTGCAGCCGCGCCCGCGCCGGCGGTGGTGTCGGCCCCAGCGCCTGCCGCAGCGGCGGGCGGCGTCACGCCGGCGATGACGCGCGAGCAGATCCAGGAGCGGCTGCTCGCGGTCGTCAGCGAGCGCACCGGCTATCCCGCCGAGATGCTCGGGCTCGACGCCGACCTCGAGGGCGACCTCGGGATCGACTCGATCAAGCGGGTGGAGATCGCGGGCACGCTGACGCAGGGCCTCGGCCTTGAGGATCGCTCCGCGATCGACATCGAGGAGCTCACCGCGAGCCGCACACTGACGGCGGTGATCGACATCCTCGAAGCCGCGCTCGGCGGCTCTGGGGTCACTGCGACGGCTGCGCCGCCGGGGGAACAAGCGGGGGCGCAACGCCCTTTTGAGGAAGGGCCGGCCGAGGAGGAGCGCATCGGTCGGTTCGTCGTGCAGGCTCAGAGCGCTCCCGCGATCACCGACAGCGTCGGGCTCACCGGTCCCGGCGCGGTCGTGATCGTCGATGACGAGCAGGGCGTCGGCGAGGAGCTCGAGCGCGTGCTCGTGGCTCGCGGTGAGACCGTCATCCGCCTCGCGCGCGACGAGCAGCCGCGTGACGCCGAGGAGGCATCCGCGCTGGCCGCGCGCACGCACGCCGATCGCGGCGTCAAGGCGCTCGTGCACCTCGCGGCACTGGCCGAGCCGCAGCCGGCCTACGGCGCGCTGCCCGCCCTGCTCGCGCTCACACAGGCTCTACGCGAGCAGCTCGAGGCGGCGGCGAGCGCCGGCGGCGCGGTCCTGCTTGGCGCCACCGGCCTCGGCGGCGCCTTCGGCGTGAACGCTGACGCGCCGCAGGGCGCCGCCTCCCAGGGCGCGATCCACGGCTTCCTGAAGTCCGCCGCGCACGAGTGGCCGACGGTGCGCGTCAAGTCGATCGATCTACAGGCGATGCCCGCCGGCGAGGCGGCGGCCCACGTGCTCGCCGAGCTGGCGGCGAGCGACGGCCTGGTCGAGGTCGGATATCGCGACG
The DNA here is from genome assembly GCA_963838405.1 of uncultured Solirubrobacteraceae bacterium. Taxonomy (GTDB): domain Bacteria; phylum Actinomycetota; class Thermoleophilia; order Solirubrobacterales; family Solirubrobacteraceae; genus Palsa-744. Next base: position 214,777 of record CAWIRA010000006.1, read on the forward strand.
GTGAGCGCGTGCGGCTCGGCGTCGTGGCGGCGCCGCTCGCCGAGCGGCGCTTCGGGCAGACACTTGACGCGAACAGCGTGCTGCTCGTCACCGGCGGCGCCCGCGGCATCACGGCACACGTCGCGTTGACGTTGGCCGCGCGCGGCCGCCCCACGCTGGTGCTCGTCGGGCGCACACCGCTGGAGCCCGAGAGCGAGCAGACGGCGGGGCTGAGCGAGCTCGCCGAGCTGCGCGCGGCGATGATCGAGCTGCGTAAGCGCGAGCGCATGGAGTTGAAGCCCGCGCTCGTCGAGCAGGACTGCCGGCGCATCCTCGCCGCACGCGAGGTTCGCGAGAACCTCGAGCGCCTGCGCGCCACCGGCGCGAGCGTCGAGTACCTCGTCTGCGACGTCTCCGACAGCGAGGCGTTTGGCGCGCTGATCGACTCCGTGTATGAGCGCCATGGCCGCATCGACGGCGTCATCCACGGCGCTGGCGTGATTGAGGACAGCCTGATCCGCGACAAGCAACGCACTTCGCTCGAGCGCGTGCTCGCGACCAAGGCCGGCGCGGCGCAGACGCTCGCGGCGAGGCTGCGTCCGGAGGGTCTGCGTTTTCTCGTGCTGTTCAGCTCCGTCTCCGGCCGCTTCGGCAACCGCGGTCAGGCCGACTATGCGGCCGCGAGCGAGGTCCTCGGCAAGCTCGCGCACGAGCTCGATCGCCGCTGGCCGGCGCGCGTCGTCTCGGTCGACTGGGGTCCGTGGCGCGCCGCCGGCATGGTCTCCCCCTGGCTCGAAGCCGAGTTCAGCCGCCGCGGCGTAGCGCTGATCGGTCTCGACCAGGGCGCGCGCATGCTCGAGCAGGAGCTGCGCCACGGGCGCAAGGGCGAGGCCGAGATCGTGATCGGGGCGGCCACCGGGCTCGCCGGGGCGCAGGACGTCGACGGGGCGCAGGGCAGCGCGGGCGCCGACGCCGACGCCGCCGCGGGCGCGACCGCCGCCGAGACCGATCGCGAGCGCTCCGGGCTGGTGCTGCTCGCCGGCGCCTCCGAGATCTCACGTACTCCCGGCACGGGCGGCGGCGCGCCGTCGCTGCAGGCGCTCTACACCTTCGAGCTGGCGCGCGACCTTTATCTGGGCGACCACCGCATCGACGGGCGGCCGGTGCTCCCGTTCGCGGTCGCCATGGAGCTGATGGCCGAGCTCGCAGCGACAGCCGCGCCCGGACGTCAGGTCGCGGGGCTGCGCACGATCCGACTGCTCAGCGGCCTCGCGCTCGAGCACGACCGACCGGCGAGCGTGAGCATCGACGCCGCGCCGCAGGACGACGGCGAGATCGAGGTCACGATCAGGCCCGTGGCCGAGGGCCGGCCGCACTACCGCGCGCGGGCGCAGCTCGGCGAGCTGCTCGGCGCGCGTGAGCTGCCGGGGCTGCACGATCCGAGCAAACCCGGCATCGCCGCCCGCCCCGCGCCGCTGCCCGAGCTGGCGCCGTTCCCGCTGGCGCTCGCCGACGCCTACCGCGAGCTGCTGTTCCACGGGCCACTGTTCCAGGGCATCGTCGCGATCGACGGCATGGACGCGCGCGGGGCCAGCGCGCTGCTGCGTGCCTCGGAGCCCGCGCAGTGCGTCGCGGGCGCCGAGGGCCGGCGCTGGCTGCTGGACCCCGTAATGATCGACAGCGCGCTGCAGATGCAGGTGCTGTGGGCGCGGCTGCAGTGGGAGGTGACGCTGCTGCCGGCCGAGATCGGCGCCTATGTCAAGCTCGGCGAGCCGACCGCCGGCGAGCCGGTGCGCCACGAGCTGCGGATCCGACCGGCGAGCAACCTGCCGCTGTGCCACGCCGATCATTGGTTCTACGGCGCCGATGGACGGCTGCTGGCGCTGCTGCACGACGTCGTCGGTGTCGGCACGCAAGCGCTGAACCGCCTCGCGGGAGCCAAGGCGTGATGCAGGAGAAGGGGGTGCAGAGCGGCGTCGCGATCGTCGGCATGGCGTGCCTGTTCCCCGGCGCGGGCGACCTCGACACCTACTGGCGCAACATCCTCGGTGGCGTCGACGCGACCTCGGACCCGCCACCGGAGGCGTGGGACCCCGACGTCTACTACGACCCCGAGTTCGCGGATCCCGACAAGACCTACTGCAAGCGCGGCGGCTATCTCGGCTCGCTCGCGCGCTTTGACCCGCTGGCACACGGCATCCCGCCGGTCGCCGTCGGCGGCGAGCCCGACCAGTGGTTGGCGCTGCAGGTGGCCACCGACGCGCTCGCGGACGCCGGCGCCAGCGAGCTCTCCGCGGAGGTGCGCGCCCGCACGGCGGTCATCTTCGGCAAGGGCACCTACCTCAACGGCGGCAACGCCGTGGCGCTGCAGCGCGGCCTCGTCATCGGGCAGACGCTCGACCTTCTGCGCCAGCTCGACCCCTGGCGCACCGAGGAGGAACTCGAGCGACTGCGCGGCGAGCTGCAACAGGTGCTGCCGGCGCTCGGCCCCGAAACCGTCCCCGGCCTGATCCCCAACATCATCGTCGGGCGCATCGCCAACCGGCTCGATCTGATGGGCCCCGCATACACCGTCGACGCGGCCTGCGCCTCCTCGTTGGTGGCGATCGAGCACGCCGTGCGCGGTCTGCTCGCGGGCGAGCACGATCTCGCGTTGGCGGGCGGCTCACAGGTATGGATGCCGGTGGCGACGCTCAACCTCTTCTGCCGCCTGGGCGCGCTGTCGCGCCGCGAGCAGTTGCGGGCCTTCGACAAGGACGCCGATGGGACGCTGCTGAGCGAGGGCATCGGCGCCGTCGTGCTCAAGCGCGCCGAGGACGCCGTCCGCGACGGCGACCGCGTCTATGCGGTGATCCGCGGTGTCGGTGTCGCGAGCGATGGGCGCGGAATGAGCGTCATGGCGCCGCGCCTGGAGGGTGAGGAGCTGGCGCTGCAGCGCGCCTACGCGGCCGCTGAGGTCGCGCCCGCGAGCATCGGCCTGATCGAGGCGCACGGCACGGGCACCGCGGTCGGCGACGTCACCGAGGTGCGGGCGCTGACGCGCGTGTTCGGTGAGCGCGACGGCGAGCTGCCGCGCTGCGCGCTCGGCACCGTCAAGTCGATGATCGGCCACACGATCCCCGCCGCCGGCGTGGCCGGCCTGATCAAGACCGCGCTCGCGCTGCATCAGCGCGTGCTGCCGCCGACGATCGCCTGCGATCAGCCCAACCCCGAGCTCGAGCTCGAGCGCACGCCGTTCTACATCAACACCGAGACACGGCCGTGGATCCATGGCGCCAGCGAGCCGCGGCGCGCCGGCATCAACGCGTTCGGCTTCGGCGGCATCAACGCGCACGCCGTGCTCGAGGAGTTCGAAGGCGCGCGCAGCCCCCAACACCGGCCGCCGTGGGACACCGAGGTCTGCATCCTCGAGGGCGACTCGCCGCAGGCGCTAGCCGACGCGGCCAGCGAGCTGCTGAGCGCCCTCGAACGCGACCCCGAGATCGCGCTCGCGGACCTCGCGTTCACGCTCAGCCAGGAACTCGGCGGCACGCCCGCGCCGAGGCGACTCGCGCTCGTCGCCACCTCCACGGAGGACCTCGTGGGCAAGCTCGGCCAGGCGATCGAGAAGCTGCGCCAGCCCGACTGCAGGCGGATCAAGACGACGTCGGGGATCTACTACGAGTCCGAGCCGTTGGGACCGGGCGGCAAGGTCGTCTACGTGTTCCCCGGCGAGGGCGCCCAGTACCAGAACATGCTGTCCGACCTGTGCCTGCAGTTCGAGGAGGCGCGCGCCGTGTTCGACCGCATCGACCGCATCTACGCCCAGCACCCGCGCGGGCACCTGCTCAGCGACTGGGTGTTCCCGCGACCGGCGTTCTCCGACGCCGAGCGCGAGCGCACCGAGGCGCGGCTGATGGAGCTGGACATCGCCGTCGAGGCGGTGCTGACCGCCAACGCCGCTGTCTACGAGGTGATCCGCAGGCTCGTGCCGCGCTGCGACGCGATGCTCGGCCACAGCTCCGGCGAGCACTCCGCCGCGATGGCCGCCGGCGCGCTCGACGTCGAGACCGACGAGCGGCTCGGGACCTTCTCGCACGGTCTGAACGCGTCCTACGCCGCCGCCGCCGAGCGCCACGAGGTTCCCGCAGCGGTGCTGCTGGCGATCGGCGCCGACGCCGCGAGCGCGCGCCGCATCGGCGAGCAGGCCGGCGGCGAGCTCTACCTCGCGATGGACAACTGCCCGCACCAGGCCGTGCTCGTCGGCGAGGCCGCCGCTGCCGCACGCGCGAAAGCGATCGCGATCGAGGAGGGGCTGATGTGCGAGCAGCTCCCCTACGACCGCGCCGTGCACACGCCGCTGTTCGCCCCGTTCGCCGAGGACCTGCGCCCGATCTTCGCCGAGCTGCCCGTGCGCGCCGCCAGCACGCCGCTGTGGTCGTGCACCACCGCCGGGCGCTACCCCGAGGAGCCGACCGCGATCCGCGAGCTGCTCGTCGAGCACTGGACGCAGCCGGTTCGCTTCCGCGAGACGATCGAGGCGCTGCACGACGACGGCGCGCGCGTCTTCATCGAGGTCGGGCCGCGCGGGAACATGACGTCGTTCATGCAGGACATCCTGCGCGGACGCCCCGCCTGCACCGTCGCTCCCGACGTCATGCGCCGCTCCGGCACGGCGCAGCTGAGCCACCTCGTCGGCATGCTCGCCGCCCACGACGTCACGCTCGACCTCGGCTACCTGTACGCACAGCGCGACGTGCACAGGATCGACTGGCGCCGCGCGACGCCCACGGACCGGCCCGCCGGCCACGAGGTCGCGCTGTCGACCACGTGGCCGATGCTGCGCCTCTCAGACGAGGCGCTCGAGCAGCTTCGCGCAGCGGCGAGCCCGCGCGGCGACAGCCCCGGCCCCGGTGGCGACGGCCCCAGGCCCAGCGATCCGCCCGCCGCTCCCCCCGCCCGCGGCGAGCCGGAGCTCCTCCCCGCCGTGCGCGCACGGGCGCTGGAGCCGGCGCAATCGACCCAGCCCGCGGGGCCGGCTCAGCCGTTCGCCGCGCCGGTGGCGATCGGCGGCGACGAGGCCGAGCTCGCGGTCGCGCTCGACGGCTACCTCGAGACGATGGAGCGCTTCCTGGCGATGAACGAGCAGGTGATGAGCGCCTATCTCGGCGGCGGCGCGGCGGTCGCGCTCGAGCAGGCGCGGCGGCCGCTCGTCGGCACCGTGATCGCGTGGGAGCCCGAGCTGGAGCTCGTCGCGCGCCGGCTGGTCGACCCCGCCGAGGACCGCTACCTGCTCGATCACACGCTCGGGCGCACGGTCTCGCGCAGCGATCCGGGGCTGCACGCGCTGGCGCTGATGCCGCTCGCGATGAGCATCGAGATCATCGCCGAGGCGGCCTCGTGCCTGCTGCCCGAGCTGACCGTGACCGGCCTGCGCGATCTGCGCGCGCACCGCTGGCTCGCGTTCGCACAGGGCCCGAAGACGCTCGAGGTCGCCGTCAGCCGCCTCGCCGCCGAGGAGGGCTGCGAGCGCGTGCGCGTCGAGCTGCGCGATCTCGGTGACGGCTCTGAGACGGCCGATCCGGTCGTCGAGGCGACGGTGCTGCTCGCCGACGGCTTCCCGCCGGCGCCGGCGCCGATGACGCTCGCGCTGGCGGGCGGCAGGCCCTCGCGCTGGCGTGGCGAGCAGCTGTACGAGGAAGCGATGTTCCACCAGCCGCTGTGGCAGGGCGTCAAGAGCGTCGACGTCGTCGCGCCCGAGGGCGCGCGGGCGCAGCTCGAGGTGCTGCCGCGCGTGGGCCTGATGCGCGATGACCCGGAGCCGAGCTTCGTCCTCGACCCGGTGGCGCTCGACGCGGCGGGCCAGGTCGTCGGCTTCTGGGCGGCGGAGATGCTCGAGCAGGCGCGCGTCGTGTTCCCCTTCCGGCTGCAGGCGCTCGACCTCTACGCGCCGGCGCCGGCGCCAGGCGAGACGCTCACGTGCTCGGCGGCCGTCAGGCTCGAAGGCGACCAGCTGGTCAGCTCGGACATCGACGTGCTCGACGCCAACGGGCGCTGCTGGATGCGGCTCACAGGCTGGGCCGACAAGCGCTTCGACGTGCCGGAGCGGTTCGCGCCGCTCGCGCGTCCGGCGGCGCTGGCGCCGCTGTCGACACCGTGGCCGGGGCCGCTGATCGCCCACCCCGACGCTCGCGTCGCCTGCCGACTGCTCGACGCGCGGATGCCGGCCGATCGGGCGCTGTGGAAGCCGGTGTGGGCGAGCCGCGTGCTCGGTCGCCGCGAGCGCGAGCTGTTCGACGCGCTGACGCTGCCCGAGAACAGGCAGCTCGAGTGGCTCGCCGCGCGCACCGCCGCAAAGGAGTGCGTCGCCGAGCTGTTGCGTGACGCCTACGGACTCGAGCTGCTCCCCGCCGAAATCGAGATCCTGCCGGACGAGCGCGGCGCGCCGCGCGTCGTCGCGCCTGGCCTCGAGGGGCTCGCCGAGCTGCCGCTAGTCTCGCTCACGCACGCGCACGGCCACGCGGCGGCGTTCGCGTCGCTCGCACCGCCGCGCGCCGGCAGCGGCGTCGGTATCGACCTCGAGCCGCTCGTCTCGCGCCCGCCCGGCTTCGAGCAGGCGGCGCTCGATCAGGCGGAGCGGCGGCTGCTCGAGCCACTGCACGCGGACGCCACGGAGGAGTGGCTGCTGCGCCTGTGGTGCGCGAAGGAGGCGGCCGGCAAGGCGCTCGGAGCAGGCCTCGGCGGCGGCTCCGGCGCCCCACGCCCCCGCGCGATCGCGATTGACAGCGAGCTTGTAGAGCTGGACGTGGCGGGTGAGCGGTTGCTAGCTTGGACGCTCCGCGAGGGGGACCTCATCGCCGCGACCGCCCTGTATCCAGGCCCAGCGGGCGATCACGAGGCCACGGAGGCAACGTCATGACGACACTCGACCCACAGGTGATGCAGGGAATCCTCGCGCTCTTGACCGAGGCGAGCGGCGACTGGGAGCACACCGGCGAGATCGGGCCGCAGACGCGGTTCGTCGCCGACCTCGGCCTCGAGTCGCTCGAGATCGTCGTGCTCTCGACGATGGTCCAGCAGCAGTACGGCCGGCTGCCGTTCCCCCAGTTCTTCGAGGAAATCGGCCAGCGCCCGATCGACGAACGCGACCTCAGCGTCTCGGAACTCGCGATGTTCGTGTGCGAGCACCGGCAACCCAGCCCGCTGGAGGTCTGACGTGGGCACGCTGCTGATCGGCATCGACGGGGCGACGTTCACGGTGCTCGACCCCTACATGGAGGCCGGCGTGATGCCGTTCCTCTCAGAGCTCTCCGAACGCGGCACGCGCGCGGTGCTGCGCTCGATCATGCCGCCGTTGACGCCGCCGGCGTGGACCTCGCTCGTCACCGGCAAGCACCCCGGGCAGCACGGCATCTTCGACTTCTTCCAGAAGGAAGAGCCGGGCAGCGTCTACTTCTCCTTCGCGAGCTCCCAGGAGGTCCGCTCGGCGACGATCTGGAGCCTCGCCAGCGAGCAGCAGCGGCGCATCATCTCGCTGAACTTCCCGCTGATGTTCCCGGCGCCGCCGGTCGAGGGTGCCGTCGTGCCCGGCGGCATGATGCCCTGGCGCCAGCTGCGCCTCGGCTGCCACCCGCCGGGGCTGTTCGACCGGCTGAAGACGCTCCCCGGCTTCAACCCGCGCGAGATGCTCGACATGGAGCTCGAGATCAAGGCGATCGACGGCTGCCCCGAGGACGAGCACGCCGAGTTCGTCGAGCTGCACATCCGCCGCGAGCAGCGCTGGGCAGAGGTCATGCGCTACCTGATGCAGGACGAACCGGCCGACCTGATGGCGGTCATGTTCGACGGCGTCGACAAGCTCCAGCACCTGTGCTGGCGCTTCATCGACCCCGCCCTTCGGCCCGCGCAGCCGGACGCATGGGAGCAGGACATGATCGAGCTCTGCGAGCGCTACTTCCGCTCGCTCGACGAGCAGATCCGCGGCATCGTCGAGCTCGCCGGCCCGGACACGACGGTCGTGCTCGCCTCCGATCACGGCTTCGGGCCGACCCAGGACGTCTTCCACGTCAACTCGTGGCTCGAGCAACAGGGCTACCTGACGTGGGCGCAGCCAGACAGCGCCAACGGCAGCGCGGCGAGCACCAACGGGCGCACCGACACCGACGTCGGCTTCGCCGAGATGACCCGCCACGTGCACGCGCTGGACTGGTCGCGCACGGTCGCCTACGCCGCGACGCCGTCGAGCCAGGGGATCAACATCGTCGATCGTCTCCCCGGCAGCGAGGAGCCGATGCCCGACGCGGCCCGCGCGAAGCTCGCGGGCGACATCGCCGAGGGTCTGCGCACCGTCGAGCGCCCCTCCGACGGCCGGCCGTTGGTCGAGGAGGTGTGGACGCGCGAGCAGGCGTTCGCCGGCCCCTTCGAGCAGCTCGGTCCCGACCTGTCGATGGTGCTCGCCGACGGCGGCACGATCTCGATCCTGCCGTCCGAGACGGTCGTCGCCCGCCGCCCGCAGCCGCGCGGCCACCACCGCTGGGAGGGCATCTTCCTCGCCGCGGGTCCGGGCATTCGCGCCGGTGCCTCGGTCGAGGAACTGTCGATCGTCGACGTCGCACCGCTGCTGCTGCACCAGATCGGCCTGCCGGCCCCTGAAGACATGGCCGGCAGCGTCCCCGAGTCGATCTTCGAGCCGGGCGAGCTCGAGCGGCGCCCCGCGCGACGCGTCCCCGCGGGGCCGCCCGCGAAGCTCGTCGCGAGCCCCGCGGCCGGCGTCGAGCTGGCGCCCGAGGAGCAGGCGGCGTTGATGGAGCGCCTGCGCGCACTGGGGTACGTCGAGTGAGCGGCGGGGAGCGCAACTGATGCCGAAGACGACGCTCGAGAACGGGGTGCGGATTCACTACCAGCAGATCGGCGAAGGCCCCGACCTGGTGATGGTGCACGGCCTCACCGGCAACCTCGCCGTCTGGCACCTGCAGATGGTGCCCGAGCTGGCTGAGCACTTCCGCGTGCTCACCTATGACCTGCGCGGCCACGGCCACAGCGACACGCCGCCGTCGGGCTACACGCTCGACGTGATGGCCGGCGACCTGCTGGCGCTGCTCGACGCGCTCGAGATCGAGCGTCCGCTGATCGCCGGCCACAGCTACGGCGCCGACATCGCGCTCTACCACGCGCTCGCGCACCCCGAGCGCGTCCGCGAGGTGATCGCGATCGAGGCGGCGCTGCCGGCGCTCGAGGAGAGCCGGCGCCCGGACGGCTGGGTCGGCTGGTCCTATTGGGCGCGCGCGCTCGAGGAAGCCGGGCACCCGGTGCCGCCCGAGAAGCGCTCGGACATGCGCTACATGATCAGGGCAACGATCGACCTGCCGAAGCAGTGGGGGCCGCTGCGGGGACTGCCGCGCAACCCGAAGCCGCTGCTGCGGCTGCTCGACGAGACGACGCTGCCCGAGGACTACCGCCAGATCGGCTCACTGACGCTCGCGCGCGTCGAGGAGATCGAGACGCCGGTCGTGCTGATCTACACCGAGCAGTCGGCCTTCATCGACACGTTCGAGTACCTCGAGGAGCACCTCCCCAACGCCCACGCCGCACTGTTGCCGAAGACCGAGTGGGGTCACTTCGGGCCGATGGAGCAACCGGAGCTGGTCGCGAACACGATCGTCGAACGGCTGCCGGCGGTCGCGGCCGCCGAGATCAGGAGCGAGTGATGCGCGGCATCGACAAGGGCCGACCCGGGCGTCCGGGAGACGCCGTGATCGTCACCGGCAGCGGCACCGGCATCGGCCTTGAGACCTCGCTGGCGCTCGCCGCGGCGGGCTTCCGCGTGTTCGCGACGGTGCGTAACCTCGACCAGCGGACGGAGCTGCAGGCGGCCGCGTCCGCGCGCGGCGTCACGCTCGAGGTGCTGCGGCTCGACGTCACCGACCGCGCGAGCATCGCCGAGGCGCTGGCGACCGTCGTCGATGGCGCCGGCGGCGTCTACGCGCTCGTCAACAACGCCGGCGTCGGCCTGCGCGGATGCACCGAGGACTGCGCCGAGGAGGAGATCCGCCAGCTGTTCGAGACGAACGTGCTCGGCACGATCGCGGTCACCCAGGCGGTGATCCCGCACATGCGCGAGGCTGGCTGCGGGCGCATCGTGACGGTCACCTCGGTCGGCGGCCGCGTCTGCGGATTCGGCGTGACGATGTACTGCGCGACCAAGTTCGCGCAGGAGGGTCTCGGCGAGGGACTGGCGCAGGAGCTCGCGCCGTTCGGTATCCAGTCGGTGATCATCGAGCCTGGGATCATCGAGACAACCCGCTGGGGGCGCCACCGCGGCACGGCCGCGCGCGCCGAGGACCCCGCCAGTCCTTATGCCGGCCTGTTCCGCGAGAGCGAGGCGATCGCCGACAAGCTCGTCAAGCGCTCACCGACGCGCCCGGCCGACGTCGCCGACACGATCACGAAGGCGCTGACGGCCAAGCAGCCGCGCATGCGCTACGTCGTCGGTCGCGGCGCGTCGATCGTGATCGCGCTGCGCCGCCACATGCCCCAGGGACTGTTCGAGCGGCTGTACTTCGGCGGCCACATCCGCCGCGTCGAACGGCGCGCGAAGGCCGCCGGGACGACACCGATGCCTGAGCGCGAGCAGGCGCTGTCGTGAGCGCGCTCGCGTCAGCCTCGCGCGCCGGCGCCCGTGACCCGTTCGCCACGGCGCAGCCCGGGCAGGCGCCCGCGCGCCCGCGCCTGCTCTCCTACGTCGGGCGCTGGGGACGCGCGCGCCGGTGGCTGCCGAGCGATGCGCTGCGCGTCCTCGACATCGGCTGCGCCGGCGGCTACGGCTCGGTCGCGATCGTCGCGCGTGCCCGCGAGCCGCGCGTGATCGTCGGCGTCGAGCGCGACCCCGAGCTGCTCGCGCGAGCGCAGCGGCACTTCCCGTGGCTGACGATGATCGACGCCGACGGCAGCGAGCTGCCGCTCGCGGACGGCTGCACCGACGCGGTGCTGCTGCTCGACGTGATCGAGCACGACGCCGAGCCCGAGCGCGTGCTCGCGGAGGCCCACCGCGTGCTGCGGCCGGGCGGAACGATCATCGTCAGCGTGCCGCATCGCGGCCCGACGCGGCACCTGGACGCGGTCAACGTGTATGCGGCGCTGCGCCGCCGGCGCCCGTCCTGGCCCGAGCTCGAGGGCGTCGTCGGCACCGACGAAGAGGAACACCGTCACTTCGCCACCGACGAGCTCGCATCGCTGCTCGAACCGCAGTTCACGGTCGAGCGGATGGCGCGCACGGGCCTCGGGCTGCAGGAGCTCGTGACGCTCGCGATCCTCGCGGTGCGGGTGCCGCTGCACGCGCCGCGCGCGTCGCGGCTGCTGATGCCGCTGCACCTGATCGCCTACATCTTCGACGACCTGCTGCCCACGGGACGCTTCGCGTACCACATCGCGATGCGGGGAAGCAGCAACAAGCGCTCGCCGAAGGCATCCGCAGTGGATGCGCGTGCCGCCGTACCGGCGGGCGCGGGAGCCAATGGAACCGGGACACCGGACGCTAGGGAAGCAATCGAAAGGAACATGTCGTGAGTCTTTCTCGAGGGGCAAGGACGATGCCGTGCGTGCTGGTGGTGCTCGTTGCGCTGCTGGCGTTTGCGGGCGCGACGGCGAGCACAAGCTTGGCCGCTGAAGCGGGGCCCGGCACCGGCTTCGTCGACGAATCCGGGCATGGCGTCATCGCCCAGAACGGATTCGGCGAACGCGACAACTCCTACGCGTGGTCGATGGGCTGGTTCCAGGGCAAGCTCTACGTCGGCACCGGCCGCGACGTGCTGTGCGTCGAAAACGAGACGACGCAGTTCTTCGTGCCGCTCGAGGAGAAGTACACGATCAACCCGTCCCTGAACGTGCGCTGTCCGGCGAACCCGTACGACCTGAAGCTGCGCGCTGACATCTGGCAGTACACGCCCGAGACCGGCATGTGGAAGCGCGTCTACCGCTCCCCCACGCTGCGCAATCCGGCCGAACCGAACCTGCGCGTGGCGACCGACATCGCGTATCGCTCGATGGTCACCTTCAAGGAACCCGATGGCCGCGAAGCGCTGTACGCGGCGGCCGTCAGCCCCGACGAGTACCTGCCGTCGCTGCTGCACAGCCACCCGCCGCGGATCCTGCGCAGCTATGACGGTGTGCACTGGGAAGCGCTGAAACTGCCGGAGGTGACGGTCCATTACCCGAACGGCAAGGTCCACCCGATGGGCTATCGCGCGATGGTCGTGTGGAAGCACCACCTATTCGTGACGGCGACGCCCGACCTGACCGGCGACGGATCGCTGTTCGAGGTCACCGACCCGACATCGGCGCACCCCGGGCTGATCCAGGTGAGCCCCGCCAACCTCGACATCTTCGAAGCCGTCACGTTCCACGGCGACCTGTACCTCGGTTGCGGCAACGCCACCTCCGGCTACTCAGTGTGGGAGGCCAGCGGCGAGGACCGCCCGTTCGTGCCGGTGATCACCGGCGGCGCCGGCAGCGGCGCCGAAATCACCTCCGTCGTCTCGATGCACGTCTATCGCGACCGGCTGTACGTCGGCGCGAGCGGCTGGTATCAGAACACGCTGCCGAAATCGGAGATGATCCGGATCGCCCCCGACGGGCAGTGGACGCTCGTCGTCGGCAACCCGCGCAAGCTCCCCAACGGCCAGATCGCCTACCCGACGAGCGGCCTCGACGACGGCTTCGACAGCCTCTTCAACGCCCACTTCTGGCGCATGGCCGACTTCGGCGGCGGGCTCTACGTCGGCACCAACAGCTGGGCCGAGCTCGTCAAAGGCTACAAAGGCAAAGGCTGGCTAGGAGACCTGCTCGCGGGCGCGGCCGGCTATCAGCTGTGGTCGACGTGCGACGGCGAAGACTGGTTCCCGGTGACGCGCAACGCCTTCGGCGACGGCGAATACGACTTCGGCGCGCGGACGCTCGAAACGAGCGGCCCCGACGGCGAAGAACTGTATATCGGCAGCGCCAACCAGGCACAGGGAACGATGATCCTCGACGACCGCGAATCGATGTGCTCGTCGCTGATCAACCGGCCCCACAAAGTCTCCGCGCCGAGCGCGATGATCGCGCAGAGCACCGGCAGGGGCCGGAGCAAGGGCACGCTGCTGTCGTGGAACCCCTCGACCACGGCGAACCACTACGAGGTGCTGGCCGCCTCCGAAGTCAACCTGACGCTGTACCTGCAGCCGCAGCCCGCGACCGCGAGCGGCTTCCAGTACGAAGGCGCCGAACCGATCCTGACCGAACCCGAAACTCCCGGCGCGCTGCCGGTCAACGTCGCCGTGCCCGGTCAGTTCGAACCGATCGGGACGACTAGCAGCGCGTACTTCGTCGCCCACGGCAACGCCCACCGCGTGTATGAGGTGGTCGCGGAGAACGCGGACGGCCAGAAGTCCGAACCCTCGAACGTGCAGACGATGCCTAGCCCGGAGCCGGCGGCGACGTTCGGCTCGGTACGGGGCCTGCTCGGCTCATCCGCGCTCACACGCGCGAGCGTCGCGAGTGCCGGTGCGCCCTCACCGGCGCAGCGGCTGCTGGACGCCGCCCAGGCAGCGTCGGCGCGGGGTGACGTCACGTTGGCGCTGCGCGACCTGCGGCGGCTGCGGGCGAGCAGCGACGGCAACGGTGACCTCTCGGCGCTGACGCTGCGCCTCGAACGGGCGTTGCGCTACGCGGGTGTCACGGGAGCAGCATGAGCGGAGGCGCGCGATGCGGATCACGCTCCTGAGCCTCGGCTCGCGCGGCGACGTGCAGCCGCTGCTCGGCTTCGGCCTCGGCCTTGCCGCAGCCGGAAACGACGTTCGCGTCGCCGCGTTCCCGCGCTTCGAGCGCCAGGTCGCCGACGCGGGCGTCGAGTTCGCGCCGCTGGCCGAGGGGCGCATCAGCCGCGGCGCGACCGCCGAGGACCGGCGCGTGGCGCAGCGCGGATCGCACCAGACGCCGGCGCTGGTCGCGCTCGTCAAGGACGCGCACTCGGTCCTCGCCGAGCGGCTCGCCGACGCGCTCAGCGCGTGCGAGGGAGCCGACGTGATCATCACCAACGAGCTCGCGCTGCTGCTCGGCTGGCAGGCATCCGAGCACTCGGGCGCTGAGCTCGTTCGCGCACGCCTGTGCCCGCCGCCGCGGATGGCGGCGAATCCGGCGGCGCCCGCGGTCCGCCAGACCGCGTGGCTGGCGATGCGCCGTTGGCTCGGGGCCGCGCGCCGCGCCGCCGGCCTGCCACCGCTCTCCTGGCGCGAGCCGGTCGGCCAGATGGCCGCCCGCCAGACGCTCGAGCTGCGCGCATACAGCCCGGCCGTTGTGACGGATTCGGCGCCGCTGAGCAGCTCGACGAAGGTCACCGGCTACTGGTTTCTCGACAGCGACATCGATCCCGAGCCGCCACAGGAGCTCGCGCAGTTTCTCGACGCGGGCCCGCCGCCCGTATGCGTCGGCTTCGGCAGCATGATCGACTCCGACCCGCAGGGCATGAGCGAGCTCGCGGTCGAGGCGCTGCGGCGAGCCGGCCAGCGCGGCGTGCTGATTCGCGGCGCTCAGGGCTTCGACGAGGCGCAGCTGCCCGACAGCGTGCACGCGGTCGGGGCAATCAGCCACGACTGGCTGTTCGAGCGTTGCAGCGCGGTCGTGCACCACGGCGGCGCCGGCACGACCGCGACGGCGCTGAAGGCAGGCGTGCCGTCGGTCGTCGTGCCGCACATGATCGACCAGGTCGCGTGGGGTCGCACGATCCAGACGCTGGGCGCCGGGCCGGCGCCGATCCACCGGCGCAAGCTTTCCCCCGAGCGCCTGCACGAGGCGCTCGCGGCGGCGGTCACAGACGTGAGGATTCGTGAGCGCGCAGCTGCGCTCGGCGATCGTATTCGCGCGGAAGACGGCATCAAATGCGCTGTCGAGGTGTTCGAGAAGCACACGCAACAGATCGCCGGGCCGTCGGCCCTGGAACCGAGCAATGGCTAATACACGGAGGAATAAATTGATGTTCGCCAGAACTGCACTGACCGGGCTGCTCGTTGCGGCCGTGATTGCGATCTCCCCGGCCCTTGCACAGGCCGTGCTCGCGCCGACGCTGACAATGGAACAGGGCGCCGGCACGACCGCGGGCACGAGTCCCGCTACCGGCTTCAACATCAACTTCAACCCCAGGCTGGGCGTTGACTCGGTCAAAAACCTGTCGATCGCGTTGCCGCCGGGGTTCCTGCTGAACCTCGGCATGAACAGCGGCGAGTGCGTCACCTCGACGGCGCCGAACCCGCTGTGCGTGCTGGGTACCGGCACGATCATCAGCACCAAAGGCCTTTCGACACCGGTGACGCTGTATCTGGTGGCGCCGCCGACGCTCGCCAACGTCGCCGGCATCGCGTTTGTGATCCAGGGCGGCGCGACGATCACCGGTCCAGTATCGCCGTCGGCTTCGGACCCGGCGGCGTGGAGCGTGTCGTTCGTCGGCTTCCCGATCGGGATCGAAGCAATGCAGTTCACGCTCGCGGGACCGCGTCTGCCGACGACCTGCGGCGCGAGCCGGACGGTGTCGATCCAGACGCTGTCCTATGAATTGAACAGCACCGCATCGGCGAGCGCACCGCTGGCGGTGACCGGCTGCAACACGCTGCCGTACGCGCCGAAAGTCGCCGCCACCGTCACCAAGATCAAGGGCGGAGCGGACGTCGTCGTGACGATCACCCAGAGCGGCGCCGACGAAGCCGCCACCGGCGCGATCGCGTTCGGAAACCCGAACGGGGTCAAAATCAACAAAGTGCTCGCGCCGTGCTTCAAAGGCACCACCTGCACGGTCGGCACCGTCGACGCGAGCTCTCCGGTCCTGCCGCCGACGGCCCTGAACGCCGGCCTGCTGACGCTTGCGGGCTCGATCAACTCGGGCTCGCTGCAACAGCAGGTCACCGGCGCGGTGACGATGTCGTTCCCGCCGCCGTACCAGTTCTCCGTCGTCGGGCCGCTGAACCTGACCGAACACACGATCACGTTCCTGAGCTTCCCCGACATCCCGATGAACTCGATCTCCTACACGTTCACCGGCGTCCCGGCGGGCCCCGCGTTCACGACCGAATGCCAGAACGCGACGATCGCGGCGACGCTCGTGCCGCAGAACGGGAACCCCGCCGTGAAGGTGACGGGACCGGTGACGAACGTTGGCTGCGGCGGCGCCGCCTCCGCCAAGCCGAAGGCCTCCGCGTCCTGGAGCGGGCTCGCGAGCGGCAAGCCAAAGCTCAGCATCCACGCGCGCGGCGGCAGCGGCGGCGGGCTCGTGTCGCTCTCGTTCGGGCTGCCCTCGGGCGTGAGCCTCAGCCACAGGACGCTCAGCACGAGCGCCCTCGTCAAGGGCCTGTCGCTGTCGGGCGCCGCCGTCAAGAGCGTGCGGATCGCCGGCGGCCGGCTGGCGGTCACGTTCAAGCAGGCCGTCGGCGCTGTCTCGCTCACCGCCCGCGGCCCGCTGCTGCACGAGAGCAGCACGTTGGAGGGCAAGGCCAAGCAGCACAAGACGGGCAAGCTCACCGAGAGCGTGCGCGTCACCGACGCCACGGGTCACACGACCTCGCTGCGGGCCGGCTGAGCGGCGCGCCGCGAGCGGCGCTGACTAGATAGGGCTCTGCGCGGTCGCGAGCACGCGGCCGCGCATCTGCTCGTCGGGCACGAGGCCGGCCTGGGCGAGGATCGTCGGTGCGACGTCGTAGATGACGAGGTCCTCGCGCTGCTGCGCGGGCACGCCGGGACCGGCGATGATGCACAGCCCGTTGCGGTCGTGGTTGGCGTCGTCGGGGCCTGTGTCGTTCTCGTATGTCCAGTGGCGGCCGTGGCCGAGGCTGCCGTTGCTGCGCCAGCCGAGGTCGCCGAAGTAGACGACCAGGTCGGGCGGGATCCCGCGCTGCTCGCGCCACAGCTCCTGCGGGCGAAACACGCGCGTGCCGATCGACTCGCCGCCCGGTCCGGGTAGCTGCTCGAGGCGTTCGGCGAGCTCGTCGAGCAGCGTCTCGTAGTCCTCGCCGGCGACGGTGCCCTGCGGCTCGCGTCCGGCGAGGTTGACGCACAGCCGGCAGTAGTAGCCGCCCTCCCCCCAGGCGCGGGTCCTGCTCCAGTCGACCTTCGCCTCGCTGAACGGCGTCGGCCCCTGTGGCGTCTCCTCGAGCACCAGGTAGCCCTCCTGCACGAGCCATTCGTTCACGCAGATCGCGCCCTGCATCGGCCGCGCGCCGTGGTCGGAAACGACGAGCACGGTCGTGTCCTCGTCGAAGCGCTCGAGCAGCTCGCCGATCTCTTCGTCGAGGTAGATGTAGTAGCTGCGAATCGCCTCGCCGTAGCGGTGGTTGGGCTCGTGGCGGGGATGCTCGGCGTCGAGGAAGCGCCAGAAGGCGTGGTGCATGCGGTCGAGCCCGATCTCGACCATCATGAAGAAGTCCCACGGGCGCGTGTCGAGCAGGTGGCGGGCGACGGTGAAGCGCTGCTCTGTCATCTCATAGATCTCGGCGAGGATCCGGTCGCGGTCGTCGCTGCGGAAGTTGCGCACGTCGACGCGGTAGGAGCCGACCAGCGACTCGATCTCGCGCCGCAGCTCGGCGGGATGGGTGTAGGGGTCCGTGCGCGTGTCGGCTGTCAGGAAGCACGACACGAGCTCGCCGTTGACGGGCACCGGCGGTGAGGTCTGCGGCACGCCGAGGACGATCACGTGCTTGCCCGCACGCGAGAGGTGATCCCAGACGCGGTCGAGCTCGACGGAGCTCGAGTCGGCCGTCGACATCGAGCGATAGTCGTGCGCGCTGCGGTTGCGGAAGCCGTAGATCCCGAGCTCACCGGGGTCGCGTCCGGTCATCATGCAGCTCCACGCCGGCACAGTGATCGGCGGATCGACGCTCGCGAGCGGCCCCCAGGTGCCGGCGCTCATCAGCCGGCTGAGGTTCGGCAGCTCCTCGCGCCAGCGGTCGAATACAAGCTTGGGCTCGGCACAGTCCAGGCCGATGACCGCGACCTTGGCGCTCACGCGTACTGCGCCGAGTTGATTCAGATCACCCCTTGGCGCACGGCCAGCGCGACGGCGTGGGCTCGGGTCTTGCAGTCGAACTTGACGAGCAGGTCGCGCACGATGTTCTTGACGGTCCGCTCGGAGTAGTTCAGGCGCTCGGCGATGCCGCGCGTGCTCTCGCCCTCGGCGAGCATCCGCAGCACCTCGTGTTCACGCTCGCTCAACTGCGGCTCGCCGCGGTTAGGGCGCGTGCTCTCGCCCTCGGGGAGCAGCTGATCGAGCAGCTCCGGCGAGATCGAGCCGCCGCCGTCGGTCGCCGCCTGCACGAACGACGCCACGCGCGACGGGGTGACGTCGCGCAGGATCACGACCGCCGTGATCTCGCTGCCCTCGGCGTCCCAGGCGTGATCGGCCGACGGATCGCGGACCGAGCGCACGAGGCGCACGTCGCAACGACGCGTCGGGGCTCCCGCCGCGTCGACGACGGGAACCTTCACGATGCGGACGGGCGAGCGACCGAGGCCAAGGGTGCGACTTGCGCGCTCACTTGAGAGTCCTCGTTTCCTCAGCGCGATCGCGTCGCGCTCGATATCGCTCAGTGTGGCTTCCTTGCCGTCCGTGATCACAGCACTAGTGTCCGTTCCTACGTCGCCAATCGTGTTACTTGGGCGTAGCCGATAGGCGTCTGAATGAGACTAGACAAGCCAGGCCCCCCCTGATTGTCGCGCTGTTCGAGTTTGGGAGAAACGCGCGAGCGCAACCCCGCTATTTACGGAAGTTGATAGCACGGGCCAGGCGGCCTGTCAAGCTGAGCGACGGCTGCCGAGACGCTCGAGCGCCCCCAGCGCCGTCATCGTGTGCGTCGGTGCGATCCGCTCCAGTACGTCGAACAGCCGCGCGTCGGGGCCGATCAGGATGCGGGCCTTGCCGCGGTCGACGCCGCGGTGGATGATCGCCGCTGCCTGCTCGGGGGTGGTGCGCGCACGCGCGTGGAATTCGGCGGTGAGCTCGTCGGGGCTGCGGCCGTCGTCGAGGTCGGCGTGCATGCGCGCGTTGCGGACGATGTTGGTCTTGACGCCGCCGGGGTAGACCGTGATCGCGCGCACGCCGGTGCCGAGCAGCTCCTGACGCAGCGCGTCGGTGAAGCCGCGCACCGCGAACTTCGAAGCGCAGTAGGCGCTCTGGTTGCGCAGGCCGACGAGCCCGTAGATGCTCGAGGTGTTGACGATCGCGCCGTCGCGCTGGTCCTGCAGCAGCGGCAGGAAGGCGCGCACGCCGTTGACGACGCCGTCGAAGTTGATCGACATCAAGCGCTGCTCTTCCTCACTCGAGCCGCCCGCGAACGGCGCGGCGAGGCCGACACCGGCGTTGTTGAAGACCGCGCCGAGCGGCGCTTGCGACCAGTCGCGGACCGCGGCGGCGAACTCGCGCTGGGCGTCGCGGTCGCGCACGTCGAGCGTCCGCGTCAGCGTCAGGCCACCGACCAGCGCCGCGGTCTCGGCCAGCGTCGCGCCGTCGGCGTCGGCAAGCGCGAGCGGGCAGCCATACCGCGCGAGGCGCTGCGCGAGGCTGCGTCCGATGCCCGAGCCGGCGCCGCTGATCACGGCGGTGCGACCGGCGAGCGGCGTGGGGGTCGGTTTCCTCATGTCCGTAATCTATGGCGCTCGCGGATGCAAGCGCGCTCTGTCTGTCTGCTGCTCGCCGGCCTCGTGCTGCTGCTGGTGGCGCCGGGCTGCGGTCAGACGCTCGCGGCGAGCACCCAGACGGGCGCCCGCGACACGTTCGTCGCCGGCAACTGCGCTCCGGTGGCCGCGAGCAGCTCCGGCACGATGGTCTGGTACCGGCGCAACAGCGCGGGCGTGTGGGATGCCTATATCGGCAACGGCGACTGCCAGGGCAGGCCGCTGTTGCCTGCGTATGACGGCAATCGCGGTCCGTCCGCAATCACCGCCGACGGCCGCTACGTGCTGCTGACGAGCGCCGTCGGCTTCGACCGCACGCTGAGCGACTCCGCGCCGGGGCAGGGCTCCGGTAACGCGATCCAGCTGTATGACCGCAGGACCCACAGGCTCTCGACCCTGCTCGCCGGCGCGAGTGCCTCCCAGCGCGGAGTGATCTGGCCGACGTTCAACGCCACCGACACCAAGATCGTCTGGTCGCAGATGCTCGAAACCGCGCTCGAAGCCCCGCCCGTCGGCCGCTGGGCGCTGCATGTCGCCGACGTGAACCTCGCGGCGGGCACGCTCAGCGACAACGTCGAATGGCAGGAACCGGGCGCCCGGCCCAACTTCTACGAGGCCTACGGATGGGTGCCGGACACGAAGCTCCTGATCTTCATGTCCGGGACACGCTCGCGCAGCCCCGGCCTGCGCGCGGCGCAGCTGTTCACGCTGCCCGAAGGCCTCGACCGCCAGAGCGCGCCGACCCGCATCAGCCCGCCGTTCGCACCGGTGTGGCCGTGGCAGTCGGCGGAAAACGTGTTCCACGAGTTCGCGCACTTCGCGCCGCGCCAGCCGCACACGCTGTACACGTCGGTTGGGTCCGACACGGTCGGCGGCGATGACCTGTTCGCCTATGACCTGCGCAGCCAGCAGCGCGATGGGCTGCTGGCGCAGCCGACGCGGATCAGCTACTTCGGCGGCAACCTGAACGCGAACCTGGGAACGCAGGCGGTGCCGGGCTGGCCGAAGCCGTCCTACAAAGTCGTCACGACGATGGCGTGGGTGCACGGCGCGTGGGTCGCCGCGACGTGCCCGGATCTGTTGTGCTCGCGGGTGGAAGCGTGGCGGATCACGGTTCCGAGGAGCCCGTGAATTCGATCACCTGCTGGAAGGTCGAGCGGTTGGTCCAGCGCATCGTGTAGGGCAGGAGGCCCGGCGGGAACGCGATCCTGACTTCGGGCGCGCGCCACAGCACGGGTTTGGGGCCCTGTTCGGCGGCGAGTGCTTCGACGCCTGTCTGGATCGCCTGCCACAGCGACGTGCTGCACGCGTCGAGGTTGCCGGCGCCGCAGTAGCCGCGGCTGTACGGCTGCAGCACCTTTTCACCCAGCAGCGTGCGCAGGTCCTTGTCGATGTAGCCGTACCAGCCTGTGTCGAAGGCCGACCCCTGCGAGGACGGCCCGTCGTCGGGCGCGTCGATCGCCTCGAATTCCGGGAGCAGCGGGCCAAGCACGGGGCTGAGGACGGCTTCGGCGATCGGCGTGAAGACCTTCTCGAGCACCGCCGCCGCGGGCGCGAATGGCCTGTTGATGCCGAGCAGGCTGGCGCCGCTCTGTGACCAGCTGGTGACCTCGCTGACGGCTTCCTGTGCGAGTTTGCTCGGCGCGGGCTGGGCCGCGAGCACGCGTGCGATCAGCGGCCAGTCGGTGACCGCACGGAAGTCCTGCGTCGCGGCGCGGTTCATGATCGAGGCATCATCGGCCTCGTCCATGCCGGGTTTGAAGCCTTTGAACATCTGCACCCTGTAGACGGGCCCGTAGGAGAAGTTGTCCGAGGCCGCTCCCCATTCGGGCGCTGGTTTGTTGTTCCAGTTGAGCAGCGTGTTGCCCGCCGGGTCGACTTCGTGCGGGTGCTGTTCGAGCGACAGGAAGCCTTTCCAGTCGTAGGGGCCGGTGCCAAACGTCGGCAGGCTCGGGTCGGTGCCGGGCGCGAGGATCGGCAGGCGCCCGGTCGAGAAGAAGGCGATGTGCTTGCTGTCGACGTAGGCCATGTTGAACGTCGTCTCGAGGTGGTTCGCCGCTTCGAAGAACTGCTGCGGGTTGTTCACCTGGTCGGAGTCGAGCATGCTGAACGCCACCTCGCCGGCCGGCTCGCGACCGCGCGTGCTGCGGTCGGTGGCGATCGCATAGGGCTTGCCGGCGACCATCGCCGTGCCGCTGATCGGACCGTGGATGCTTTCTTTGAAGTACACCTCGTGTGCCGGTTCACCTTCGCCCGCGGCCAGGCGGCCGGCGTCGAATGTGTGGAACGGCAGGCACTGGCCGTCGTGTTCGTAGTAGCCGGATTCGGTCGTGACCGCGCCGCCTTCGGGGTTGCACAGCTTCTCGAGGAACTGCGGCGTGTTCTCGCTGCCGGCGCTCGTGAGGCTCCATGCGAAGCCCTTGCCGCGCCCGATGAACACGTACGGCGAGATCGGGGCGACGGCGCCCTCGGCGTCGATGCCGGGGCCGTGGAGGTCGGCCTGGAAGACGAGCTCGGGATAGGAGTAGCCCAGCTGCGGACCCATCACCGCGATCGGGTGGCCGCTCGCGGAGTCGCCGGCGCCGACCAGCAGGAAGTTCGAGGCCTTGTGGCGTGTGGCTTTGAGCGCCGAGGCGGCTGTGGTGGCGGACGCGCTGACCGAGCCCGGTTCGACGACCGCGGCGCCGGGCGTCGGGCCGCTCGGCACGGTGTCGTAGGGGAACGCCTTGGCGGCGGTGGTCGGCGCTTCGGGGTCCTCGGCCTCCTTCAGGTCGCGGAACACCTTCAGGCCTTCGGCCGTCCCGTATTTCTGCTGTAGCCGCGCGAGGAACTGCGAATCGGCGACTTCGTTGCCGCCACCGTTGCCGAAGATCGACCCGATCAGCGAGAAGCCAGCGATCGCGTCGGCGAGGTTGACCGTCGGCAGGCGCAGGATCGCGGGCAGCGTCGCCTCATAGCCGTTGACGCCTTCGACCCAGTTTTCGAGGTCGGAGATCACCTGGAAGCCGCTCGGCCCCGCTTCTTCGAGCACTTTCTTCTGCGCGGTGACGAAGCTGAGCGCTTCGGCGCTCGGGGTGAAGCCGCGCGCTTCGAGCAGCAGGCCCTCGGGGTTCAGACCGGGGACGCCGAGCGCCGCCACGAAGGCGGGGCCGAGACCGAGGCGCAGCAGCAGCCCGCGGTCTCTGGCGGCAACCCAGCCGGACCCGTACATGACGGCGGCGCGAGTGCTCCCGTAGATGTGTGGGATGTCGTGGCCATCGCGGATGATCTGCAGGCCCGCGCGCGGTGTGACTTCTTCGCGCAGCACCGGCCCCTGCACGCCGAACTTCTCTGAAACGAAGTCCGTTTCAAGCGCGCTCGTGGTGACGTTTTCCTGCAGTGGCGTGAGCGCGTTGTAGAGCACGCCCTGATCGATCGAGAACTGATTTGAGAAGAGCCTGCCTTCCTCGCCGGGCGCGAGGATCTGGAAGGCGCCGCCGGAGAGATCGCCGAACTGTTCTTCGGCGCGTGCCGGCGCTGCGGCGAGCACGAGCATCGTGCTCGCGGCGAGCGCCACGAGCGCGATCCGCGAGAGTGCCCGCTGACGAGCTCTCAGGCTGCGAACGGCGACAGGCTCCACGTTGACCTCCCTCCCTTCCCCCCGCCCCGCCGGCTGACGGGCGGACGTTGGGTCCCCATCGCCGGCGATCCTACCACTCAGGATGTGCCCGCCGGCGGCGCCCGCCGGCGCGATCGCTCAGCGCTTCTTGGGACGCATTGAGGCGCTCAGGCCGACGGCCCGCGACAGTCGCTGCGCCGTGTTGCCCGCCGTCGATTCTGCGCCGAGAACCTCGAGCAGCGCTTTCAGCTTGCCGCGGCCGCCGGCCAGCAGCGCCTTGCCGGTGGCGTTCAACGACAGGTTCACGCTGGCGCTCATTTCCGGCAGGATCGTGAAGTTGGCCTGCCCGATCGTCTCGGTGGTGGAACGTTTGTGGTGGCGGCCGCTGCCGGCGTGCTTGGCGGTGAGCTTGAGCGTGCCCGCGCATAGGCCGCTGCCGACGCAGCGCAGCTCGACCGTGACGTGTCCGCTGGAGACCTTGAGCTTGGCGGCGAGCAGCGCCACCTCGCCCGGCTCAACTTCGGCGCTGAGCGTCGCGCCGCCGGGTTCGGTGCCGGATTCGGTCGTTGGTGGCGTGCCGCGGGAGCCTTTGCCTTTGCCTTTGGTGACGGGTTCGCCCGATTCTTCGATGCGCCATGCGTTCACCGTCGAGCACAGCAGGTCCGGACACGTCGTCGCCACCCAGCCGCCGTTGACCCACGCCATCGTCGTGACGACGGTGTAGGAGGGCGCCGGCCAGCCGGCGATCGCCTGGGTGCCCATGTTGGCGTTCAGGTCGCCGCCGAAGTAGCTGATGCGGGTCGGTTGTCCGAGCAGGCCGCTCACTTCCTGGCTGCGAAGGTCGTAAGAGAAGAGATCGTCACCGCCGACCGTGTCCGCCCCGATTGAGGTGTACATGGTGTTGGGGTTGCCGGGAGCGAAATGCGCGAACTCGTGGAACACATTCACCGATTCCTGCCACGGCCACACGGGCGCGAATTCAGGGCTGATGCGTGTGGGTTCGCTCGCGGGGTTGAGTTCGTCGGGGAGCGTGAACAGCTGCGCGGCGCGCAGCCCGCTTGTGGCGGTCTTCGCGCCGGACATGAACACGAGCTGGTTCGTGTTCGGGATCCAGCCGTAGGCCTCGTAGAAGTTCGCTTCGCCGTTCGGGTCCTGCCATTCGACGTTGTTGCTGAGCGTGCCGGCGGTGAGGTTGACATCGGCGACGTGCAGCGCCCAGCGCCCGACGGGTGGGTCTTCGGTGGCCGTTTCGAGCATCTGCGACCAGACGATCTTCGTGGCGTTGGCGTTGAACGTCGGCCAGATGACGCCGCGCTGGGAGGCGGTCGCGCCGGCCAGCAGCGTCGACAGCTTGCCCGTCTGGCGGTCATACAGCTGGATGGCGTTGCCCGAGCCCTGCCCGGGGGCGGAGAAGCGCAGCGTCTTGTCGAGGCCGACGGCGGTCGTCAGCAGCACGTAGCGCCCGTCGGCGGTGATCCCGGCCGGGCCGCGGTTGCCGTCGTAGGCCGGTAGCAGCGGCGCGCCCTGGCAGTTTCCGGTGCCGATGTAGGCGTCCCAGACACCTGCCGCGTTCATGCTGTACCAGACCATCGTGCCGGTGCTGCTGGCCGCGACGGGCGCGCAGTTGCTCGCCACCAGCGTGCCGCTCGCAGCGAGCGCGGAGGCGCACGTGCAGGCGGCGATGAGTAGGGCGACACCGGCGATGAGGAGCAGGCGACGCAAGCGCTTGCGCATATCCACAGCTACGTCATTCTCCGGCCGTTTGGCCCGCCGTGGCGGGGCTTCTGGACGAAGGTTGCAGGCGCCGGGCGACGCGATCTGGACGAAGGTTCGAGCGCGCGTGGCGAGCGTTTGCGCCGAGTTCTCCGCGGGCGTCACCTGTGGCGCGGCGGTGCGCGAGGCTGGACCGCTCCCGGAACGCGTCGCGCCGACCAGCCAGATATAAAACCAGCGCCTACATATTTGTCTCAAAACGCCCTGTCGCGGACGGCGTGAATAAACGCTGCATGACATGTTTAAGCTCGGGTACAGTGGGTACCATGCTGTCAACCGGGGGCCGCCTTGCGGCCGAGATCGAATAGCGGGAGGGGCTGGAAGATGTCATGGAGGAGTCGCCGTCTGGCGGTGCTGGCGGTCACTACGACTGCCGTGCTTGGAAGCGTCATCGGGATCATGTCCCTCGCCGCGGGTCCAGCGTTGGCCTTCACGGTTAAAATCCCGTACAAGTTCGAAAACTGGGCCGTCTGGGGCTCGCTGACGCCGAAGAAGCTGAACGAACCGGTGGTGCTTCCGAAAGGCTCGACGTTCAACGGCTCGAGCACGCTGACGAGCACCGAAACGACGCTCAGCGGCACGGTCACCGGCAACATCCTCGTGCCGCCGTTCAACGCCAGCCTCAAACTCGTCGGACTGGTGCCCACGACCGTCGGCGTTACCTTCACAGAGGCGGGGCCAGCGGAAGGGACGCTCGTCGAAGCCCCGAGCGCGGAGTGCGCCGACGACCGCTTCAGCGGCTCGTGCATGACGCTGAACGTGACCACGAAGGCCAACATCGGGATCAGCGAGGTCGGCCTGCTCGGGATCAACACGCCGACGCAGTGTGAAACCTCAGAACCTGTCGCGTTCGCGCTGCAAAAGACGCTGACGGTCGGAGAAATGCTGAACGCGGGCGTGGCCTTCGCGGGCACGGTCACGATCCCGAGCCTGACGTGCGGCGGCCTCGAGGGCGCCGTCGTCGGTCCACTGCTGACCAGCTTGATGTCTGGACCGGAAAACCCCTATTCGCTGCACCTCACACCGCACGAACCGGGCCCCCCCGCGGTCGCCGCGACCGGCGCGACGCTGGTGACACAGATCTCCGCGACGATGAACGGCACGGTCGAACCGAACGGCTACGCCGTCTCGGCGTGCGCGATCGAATACGGGCCGAGCGAAAGCTACGAAAAGAGCACCCCGTGCATCGACCCGCCCGGCTCCGGGAACAACGTCTCGGCCGAGCTGACCGGACTCGCGGAAGGCGCCACCTACCACTACCGCGTCGTCGCTACGAACGAACAGGGCACGACCGACAGCAGTGACCAGACGTTCAACACGCTCGCTGCGGCAGGCGCCCCCGAATACGGCCAGTGCGTCGCACAGAAGCACGGCAACTACACCGAAAGCACCTGCCTGAACGTCTCTGAGAAGAAGGGAGCGCCGAACCACAAGGGCTCATTCGAATGGGTGCCCGGGCCCGGCGCGCCGTGCGTCGAACAGAAGAAGGGCGACTACACCAACTCTGAATGTACGCTGAAGGCACCGAAGCCGGGCAAGGGCACCTTCGAAAAAACGCTCGGTGCCAGCTTCTCCTCGACGGGCGGCGCGGCGACGCTCGAAACGCCCGGCCAGGGATCCGGCGAGGTGACGTGCACCGGGAGCAGCGCCACAGGTGAAGTCACGAGCGCCACCACCGGCCTCGAGCGGCTGACGTTCACGGGCTGCGAAAGCGCCGGCAAGCTATGCAAGAGCGAAGGCGCAGGCGGCACGCCGTCGGGCACACCCGGCGTGATCGTGACGAACCTGCTCGACACGCGGCTGCTGGGCCCGGTCGTCACGGAAGTCGGTAATGAGGTCTGGACCGAGCTCACCAGCGGCGAACACCAGCCCGACTGGGCCGAGTTCGGCTGCGCCGGCCCACTGTTCAGGCTCACCGGCTCGCTCGCAGGCGCACAAACGGAAGACATCAACACGCCGACCGCGGCGAGCAAGACCGAATTCCAGACCTACAACACCGAACAGGAGCTGTTCAGCGAACTCTCCGAATCGAGCGGAACGAGCTGGAGCGCGCCCTCCGCCGCGACGCTGGTGCTGGTGCTCCACAACACAGCCGGGCCGAACACAGAGATCAAACCGTAGGGCGCCGATCTCTCGGCTTGGAGCGTATGCGAGGCGCGACGTCGCCTCGCATACGCCCGCGGCTGGCCAACAAAAACCCCGAGCATCTACTGGTGGCACGTGCCCGCAAGGCCGCTGGTATTCTCGCTACCTAGCAGTGCAAGCGTGAGGGGGCCCGCCGCGAGTCGGCGGCAGCACCGTCGCGATCAGACCCACCGCAAGGGAGGAACGGAGGCATGAGACGCTCATTTGCGTCGGTACTGGCGTCAGCCGGGCTGGCGCTTTCGGTGCTGGCGCTTGCAGCAACGCCCGCTCTCGCAGGCAAGAGGAGCGCGGAAGCGCCCAACGCGCACCAGTTCGTGGCCAGCGCGAACGTCGCACCGAAGTTCACTGGCGAAGTCGAACTCGATTTGAAGCCGTTTGAAGTCGAATGCGAAAAAGCGAAGTCGACGTCCGCGACATCGGCGTTCCCGTCGAAAACGCTGACGACCGTGGTCAAGTTCGGGGAATGTGAAGCGGAAGCCGAACTGCATGGAGCCGAATACGAATTCAAGGCTAAGTTCCTTTCGCCGGTGACGTTCAACTATCATGCCAACGGCGTCGTCGAAATCGGTGCCGGCGGGACCGTCAACGAAGGCAAACTCGAAGGCGCCGGTGAAATCGAAATCGCCGTCAAGGGGCCGTTCAAGTGCACGATCGACATCCCTGCCGGCACGTATCCGGCAACGTCGCTGAAACACCCCGAAGCGCAATACGAAGCGGCGAAGTTCACCAACCTCGAAGAAACCATCGAAACGGGCAAGGGCTCGGTGCTCGAGAAGAAACTCGGGATTGCCACCGCGCTCAGCAAGGTGCCCTACGAATTCGAAGGCGAATTCTGCGAAGCGTGGCCGAAGACGGAATTCACGAAAGGCACGCTCGCGAGCTCGCTCGTCGGTGAAATCAAGAAGGGCACGCTGGGCTGGGAATAGTCCGACCGACCCGATCGCTAGCTTCAGCGCACAAGGATGTGTCTGATCCCTCCAGGAAGAGAGGCGCCCCGTCCCGTGGGGCGCCTCTCGCCTGGGGCTGGTGGCTGATGGGCCACCCGGAGGGATGATGTGCCGGACTGAAGCGCCCGACCGCGGCCGCCCGGCCGCAGTAGGCTGTCCGTCGCAACCCGGCGAACTGGAAATATGCCCTCTGAGCACGAACTCGACGTCAGCATTGTCAGCCCCGAGGAGGCCGAGTTCGGCACCGCGGAGTTCTGGGCCGGCGACAGGCTCTTCGGGTTCACGCGCCTCGAGGACGGCGAGCTGGTGCTGAGGATCGAACCGGCGAGCGACGGCGGCGCGATCGTCGTCAACGCTCACAGCCTGCGCGAGGCGCTGACGCGCGCAAAGCAGCTGCTGGAGTCCGCGTGAACGCCACCACGCACCTCGACAACCACCATCGGCGAACGGCCGAGGCGATCCTCTCCCACCCCGTCAGCCACAACATCGAGTGGCGTGAGGTGCTGTCCCTGCTCGAGGCGATCGGCGAGGTGACCGAGGAGCACAACGGCAAGTTCAAGGTCAGCGTCGGCGGCGAGACCGAGACGCTGCGCCGCCCGAGCGGCAAGGACATCGAGGAGCAGACCGTCGTCGACCTCAGGCGCATGCTCGCCGGCGCCGGCATCACCGCAGACGGGTTGCGCGAGCGCCAGGGCGCGCGCGCACAGCCGGATGCGAGCAGCCCGCAGGGTCACGCGATCCTCGTGATCAGCTACCACGGCGCCGACATCTACCCGACGGACGCGACCGGAGGGGCGCCCGAGCGAATCGTGCCCGAGGACCCCACCGGCAAGCTGCGCACGATGCACCACAAAGCCAACAACCCGGACGGCTGGTACGGCAGCATCGAGAAATCTTGGTACGCCGAACTCGCCGCGGCGCTCAGAGGAGCGGCGGAGATCCTGATCATCGGCAACGGCCACGGTCACAGCAACGGCATGCTGCAGTTCACCCAGTACCTGGCAAAGCACGACCACGAGCTGATGCAACGGATCGTCGGCTCGGTCGAGTCCGACAGCGAGGACCTCACCGAGGGTGAGATCCTCGCCCTCGCCAGGCAGTTCTACGGCGACAGCCCGCCGCGCGATCACGGCGACGGGCGCTGGGGCGAGAACTGACTAGCTGCCCGCGGCGAGCGCTTCGATCGCCGTGTCGAAGGAGCTGACCTCCGACGGCGAGAAGACCTTCATCGCGCCCGCGCTGGCGCCGAGCAGGAACGTCGGCGTCCCGGTGAGCCCCGCGTCGGCCGCCGCCTCGGCGTCGGCGGCGATCTCCTTGGCCAGCTCCGGCTCCTTGCGGTCGCTCGCCCAGCGCGTGACGTCGAGCTGGTCGATCTGACGCGCGATGCCATCGAGGTAGGCCTCGGTGACGTAGCCCGTTCCCTCCTCACCCTGCTCGGCGTAGAACGTCTCGACGAAGTCCCACGCCTTGTTCTGGTTGCCCGCCGCCAGTACCGCGACCTGCTGCGCCAGGAACACGTCCGGCTCACGCGTCGCGGTCTGCAGCGCGCGGTACCTGATCCGCAGCTTGCCGGTCGGCACCCAGCGTCGGATGATCGAGGGCAGCACTTCGAGCGAGAACTGCTGACAGAACGGGCACTCGAGGTCGCCGAAGTAGTCGAGGGTCACCGGCGCGTCGGCCTCGCCGAGCGCGTTTGCGTTCTGCGGGATGCCCGCTAGCAGTGCGTTGATTTCGTTGCTGCCGTCGGTTGAGCTCATGCGCCGGAAACTAGCACCACGCGCCCGCCTTCAGCTCGTGGCA
This sequence comes from uncultured Solirubrobacteraceae bacterium, assembly GCA_963838405.1. Taxonomy (GTDB): domain Bacteria; phylum Actinomycetota; class Thermoleophilia; order Solirubrobacterales; family Solirubrobacteraceae; genus Palsa-744. The sequence goes on from CAWIRA010000006.1 coordinate 244,684, forward strand.
GGCGCCATCGCGCCAGCGGGTGCGGAAGCCACGGCCGGGCGCACGAGCGCGAGCACGCCGACGCGGATCGCGGCGTGGCCGACGATCAGGTAGATGTCGTTCTGGCCGGTGGCGTATGCGGCGCGGATCGCGTGTTGTGGCGGCGACCAGCGGCGCCATCAACATGTGCGTCTCGGTGGCCTGCCCTGACACCGCCGCGCTCTATGCCTAGGCGGGCGGGCCGGCTGTTCAGCTTCTGCTGATCGCGGCCACGCCGACGAACAGCAGGGCAGCGAAGACGATCGCCGCAATCAGCAGACTTCCCGCGGCGAACCAGATCACGAATAGGACGATCCACGCGAAGACGATGTAGCCGATCGAGAGTTCGCGCTTGGAGCGCCGTCGCCCCCGCTTTTCGCTTTCCTGCGCCCGCTTGCGGGGATCGCCAGATCGCGCTTTGTCACTCATCTGTGAGCGGCTCGATCGCGGATCGGGGTCGTCGGTTTGGTCGCGGCCACCGAGCAACTGTGTCAGGCGGCCGGGCCGCCAGCATCCCCCTTTACGGATGAGGACGGCCCCGCGGCGCACCTCGAGGTGGACGCGCACCACAGCGATCGAGTAGGAATGTGTCCTTCGCGTCAACCCGCGGGTCGACGCCACTCACACAGAAAGGTCCGTTCATGAGCCAGGCAGAGACCGAGACCGAGCTCCGCTTCGACCCGCCAGGACCGGGGTCGTGGAAACTGGACGCCGTCCACTTCCCGCGACCGGTGACGCGCTACTGGGCGCAGACGCACCCGGTGCCGTTCAGGGCGGGCTTCGGCGACTTCACGCGCTTCTACGGGATGCTGATCGACACGCTCGACACGGCCTACCCGAACGGCTTCTCCTACACGACGATGCGCCCGGCGGCGCCCGAGGACGTTCCGGCGCGGATCCAGCGTGCGCAGGAGGTCATCGACGGCAAACTGTGGCGTGAGCAGCTGCGCGAATGGGACGAGGTCGTCAAGCCCAGGTCGGTGGCGGCCCATCGCGCGATCCAGGCCGTCGACCCGGACGCGTTGGACGCCGAGGAGTTGTCCGCGTACCTCGAGCGCTGCCACGAGCACCACGCGGCGATGATCACGCAGCACATGCGCTTCACGGCGGCCGCGATGATCCCGACGGGCGACTTCCTGGCGCACGCGGGGGCTTGGACCGGGCTGCCGTCGGCGGAGCTGCTGGGCCTGCTGCGCGGTTCGGCGCCGGTTTCGGCGGGCGCGTCCGGCGAGCTCGAGGACCTGGTCGCGGCGGTCGCCGCCGACCCGCGTGCGAGCGAGCTGCTCGAGACCGACGGTGACCCGGCCGAGGTGCTCGACGCGCTGCGCGCGCTCGACGGCGATGCGGGCGCGGCGGTGAGCGGCTATCTCGACCTGGTCGGCTGGCGGCTGCTCGACGGCTTTGACATATCGGGGCCGTGTGCGCTCGAGCTTCCCGACGTGCTGCTGCGCGCGATCCGCGTTGCGGCCGTGGGCAGGGACGCGGACACGGCGAGCGTCGACGCACTGATCGAGGGCGTTCGCGCGAAGGTGCCCGAGGAGCAGCGCGCCGAGTTCGACGAGCTGCTCGGCGAGGCGCGGCTCAACTACCACATACGTGATGAGCGCGGCGTGTTCAGCGACATCTGGGCTTCGGGGCTGATGCGCAGGGCGGCACTCGCCGCCGGTCGCCGCCTCGCGGCCGAAGGGCGGATCGCCGAGCCCGAGCACATCGTCGACGCGACGGTCGAGGAGATGCGGGCGCTACTCGCCGGCGCCGACGCACCATCGGCCGAGGATCTCGCGGAGCGGGCGGCCTACCGCGCGACGCACTCCGCGAAGGACGCCCCGGACTTCCTCGGCGACCCGCCGATGCCACCACCGGACCCCTCCGGCCTGCCGCCGGCAGCGGCCCGGATCATGGGCGCGATGGGCATCACGATGGCCGAAATGTTCGCTGGCTCCGAGGAGGCGCACGAGGAGCACATGCTGCGCGGCCTGGCGGCCAGCCGCGGCGTCTACGAGGGCCCGGCACGCCGGATCGACGGCCCCGCCGAATTCGACCGGATCACGAAGGGCGACGTGCTCGTGACGCAGTCCACGAGCGAGGCGTTCAACATCCTGCTGCCGCTGCTCGGCGCGATCGTCACCGACAGCGGCGGCCTGCTGTCGCATTCGGCGATCGTCGCGCGCGAGTACGGCATCCCGGGCGTGGTCGGCACGCGCGAAGCGACCGAGCGTGATCGCCGAGGGAGCGCGCGTGCGCGTCGATGGGGACTCGGGAGAGGTGACGGTGCTGGGGTGAGCGAGGTCGTCGGGCTCGTCGACGCGCACGACACGGCGCTGTTCGGCTCCAAGGCGGTCGGGCTCGGGCAGGCCCTCAGAGACGGCCTGCCCGTCCCCCCCGGCGTCGCGCTCACAGGTGCTGTGGTTGACGCCGTCGCCGGCCGCGACGAGCAGGCGATCGGCGAGGTCGCAGCGGCGGTGGCGTCACTCGAGGGCCCGCTCGCGGTGCGCTCCTCGGCGGTCGATGAGGACGGCGCCGACGCGAGCTTCGCGGGCCAGCATCTGACGCTGCTGAACGTGCGCGGCCGCGACGAGCTGACCTCGGCGGTCGCGGAGGTGTGGTGGTCGGCGAACTCTGACTCCGCGATCACCTACCGCCAGCGCGTCGGCCTGTTCACACGCCCAAGCGTCGGCGTCGTCATTCAGGTGCTGGTCGACCCGCATACCGCCGGCGTGATGTTCACGCAGAACCCGGTGACGGGCGAGGATGAGCGGGTGATCGAGGCGAGCCTCGGTCTCGGCGAGGCGGTCGTCGCCGGCCGCGTGATCCCAGACCACTACCGCGTGACGCGCGACGGCGAGATCCTCGAGCGGACACCGGGACGCAAGGACGTCGCCTTCCGATCGCTGCCCGAGGGCGGAATCGTCGAGGCGCCGGTGCCGGCCGAGCTCGTGGAGGCGCTGTGCGTCGACGACGAGGAGCTCGGCCGAGCTCAACCGGCTTGCAACGACGATGCGAGCAGGTCTACGGCTCCGCGCGCGATATCGAGTGGGCGATCGCGGACGGGACGCTGTACCTGCTGCAGTGCCGTGCGGTGACGAGGGCCGGCGTGTGAGCGGCGCAATGCTCTCGCAGAGCCCGAAACGAGAATGCAGATGAGCGGCGCACCGATCGCCACGCTGAGGAAGATCCCGCTTTTCGCCGAGCTGAACGACGACGAGCTCGCGCAGGTCGCGGCGGTCTTCAAGGAGCGGCGCTTCCCGGCGGGAGAGATCGTGATCCAGCAGGGCTCCGGCGCGGCCGCGTTCTTCGTGATCGACGCCGGCGAGGTGAGCGTGCTCGTCGACGGCGTACAGCAGCGGACGCTGGGCGCCGGCGACTACTTCGGCGAGATGGCGCTGATCGACGCCGGCACGCGCACGGCGACCGTCAAGGCCGAGACGGATCTGGTCTGCTCCGGCGTCACGTTCTGGGACTTCCGCCCGCTGGTGGAAGAGCACGGCGTGATCGGCTGGAAGCTGCTGCAGTCGCTGATCGAGATCTACCGGTCCGAGCGCCAGGCGGCAGACCCGGCGTGACCTCCGACGCCGCCCCGATCACGACACCGTTCGGCTTTGAGGCGACGGCCGCCGAAGTCGTGGACGGGGTCGACCTGAGCGGTCGCAGAGCGATCGTCACCGGCGCCTCCTCGGGAATCGGCATTGAGACGGCGCGCGCGCTGGCCGGCGCCGGCGCGGCTGTCACGCTCGCCGTGCGCGACGTCGCCGCGGGCGAACGCGTCGCCGGCGACATCAGGGCCAGCACCGGGAACTCCTCCGTCGATGCGGGAACGGTCGACCTCGCCGACCTCGACTCGATCCGCGCGTTCACCGCCACGATCGACGAACCGCTGCACATCCTGATCAACAACGCCGGCGTGATGGCGCTCCCCGAGCGACACCTCGGCGCCGGCGGCTGGGAGCTGCAGCTGGCAACCAACCACCTCGGTCATTTCCTGCTCGCCACCAGGCTGCACGACGTGCTCGCGGCTGCCGACGGCGCGCGAATCGTGGCGCTCAGCTCGGTCGCGCACCTGCGCTCGCCGGTCGTGTTCGACGACCTCGGCTACGAGCGTCGGGCCTATGACCCGGGCGAGGCCTACGGGCAATCGAAGACCGCCAACGTGCTGTTCGCCGTCGAGGCCACCCGGCGCTGGTCACCCGAGGGGATCTTCGCGAACGCCGTGCACCCCGGAGCGATCCTCGAGTCGAACCTCTCGCGACACATGGACCCCGAGCTCCTCGAGCAACTGCGCGCCTCCGGTCGCGACCGATACAAGACGCTCGAGCAGGGCGCCGCGACTAGCGTGTTGCTCGCCACCTCGCCGCGACTGGCCGGTGTCGGCGGTCGCTACTTCGAGCACAACAACGAGGCCGTCGTCGTTGAGGACGCCGCAGCTGCCTACGCACAAGGCCACGGCGTAGCCAGCTACGCCCTCGACGCTGACAACGCTCGACGCCTATGGGACGCCTCCGAGGCGGCGCTCAGCCGAACCATTGCGGCCGACCTCAGCAGTGGCTAATCAGACTGCAACCTCGACGCGCAGGTACGTCGCCGGGATCGAGGTCGAGCCGTCGACGGCGGTGTTCTGGCTGTCGAACAGCCCTTTGAGCTCTGCGTCGAGCTCACCGGCGCGTCCGTCGGCGTCAGCAGCCGCGTATGCGTTCATCGTTGGGCCGTAGAAGTCGCGGAAGACGGCGAGCAGCTCGCTCGGCGGACCGGCGTGCCGGAAGCTCCACGTCGCGCGGGTACAGGAGATCTGGTCCGGTGCGACTCCCGCGGCCCCAAACCGTTCGAGCACGTCGTTCTCGACACCCCACGTTACGGGGCTGACGAAGCCCGCCGGCGGCGGCGGCGAGTAGGCGCCGCTGATCTTCAGCAGCTGCGCGACCAGCGTCGGGTCACCCGGGATCCAGTTGCCCATGACGATGCGCCCGCCGGGCTTGGTGACACGCACCATCTCGCTGGCGACGTCCATCGGGCGCGGGGCGAACATCGCACCGAAGACCGACACGGCAAGATCGAACGAGTCGTCGGCGAGCTCGTTCAGGTCGGACGCGTCGCCCTCCTGGAAGCGCAGGTTCGCGAGGCCTGCGGCAGCCGCGCGCTCGTTGCCGGCGGCGACGAGGTTCGCTGCGATGTCGACACCGAGCACGTCGGCGCCCAGCCCCGCCGCCGGTAGAGCGGTCGTGCCGTCGCCGCAGCCGAGGTCCAGGACGTTCATGCCCGCGGTGATCCCGAGTTCAGCGACGAGCGCTTCGCCGCTGGCGCGCATGCTCTCGGCGATCTGTGTGAAGTCGCCCTTCTCCCACAGCGCTTTGTTCGGATTGATGGTCTGCTCGCTCATGCGACGCCTCGCCTTCGGTTATCTCAACTTGGTGGAGTTGGTCTGGCAGGCGCCGTCGGTGCCGCCCGTAGCTCCGTTATGCCTCGACCCTACCGTTCGGCTCCTCTGACCCACTGCCTGCTTGCCCCATAGCCCTCCCCCTTCTCCGTGTCTCAACTCACCGCTTCGAGTCAGCCGATCTCGACTGGCGTGCCTTCGGTGGCGTCTCGTGCGAGCACGTCAACCGCGCTGTTGTCGATGCGGATGCACCCGTGCGAGCGCGCGCTCCCGAGCGGGTCTCGCAGGCTGGCGCCACCGCGGCCGTGGATCGCGACGCGCCCGGGACCGCCTTCGAAGTGGTGCAACACGTTCGAAAAACCCGTGATGTCCAGCGCCCAAGACCCGAGGAACGCATTCGGATCAGGTTGCCGGTCGCGTTCGTAGATCGCGAACAGCCCGCGGGGTGTGGGCGTACCCGGAGCCCCGATCACGGCAGGCCAGCTGTCGACTTGCCGTCCGGCGCGCCGCAACGTCACCGTGCGCTTCTCGAGCGAGACATCGATCCGCCACGGCGTCAGCGAGAGTTCGACTGATTCCGCGTCGATCCAGGCGGATGCACCATTCGGGCGCCTGGGGAGAAGCACTCGCAGCCAGATCACGCCGGATGGAGCGGCGCGGGCATCGAGCACGAGCAGCGCGACCGGGCCGCCGCTCCAGCTGGTGCTCGTCCCGATGAGCGCCTTCAGCGGCCCGTGGCCGGGCGCTGCGAGTGCGCGGACCGGGTAGCGAACGTGAGCGACCCAGGCCGCGTGCGGCGTCGGCGCTCCGAGCGGCGCCGCGCCAGTAGGCGGATCGGTGCCCGGTGCGCCGTTGGCGCTGGACGAGCCGAAGGCGAAGAAGGCGGACGCGAGCAGCAGCGAGCAGGTCGCGCTCGCAAGCCGGACCGAGCGCACGCGGATCAGCCCGTAACGCCGCCCGGGCGGGTCGGCTGAGACCCTACGAGCTCGACGGTGGCGCGCACGGTTCGCGTGTGCACGCCCTCCGCGCTCGCGGTCGCGGTGTTGGTGAGCCGACGCGGCCCGCTGACACGCGGGGCGCGCACGCGCACGACGAAGCGCTTGCTCTTGCCCTTCGCGAGCGAGGCGACGTGCCAGCACGGGCGCCCGTGGTGGAAGGCGGCGCCGTCGACCGAGACGAACGTCATTTTTGAGCCGAGTGCATCGCACACCTCGACCCCCAGGGCCGCCTCGGGACCGAGTGAATGGACGGTGATCGTGAAGGCGAATACCCGGCCAGGGTGAACGCGCCGCTGACTCGGGGTCTTTGTGAGGCGCAGCCCAGCGGGGCCCGGCTCGACCTTGGTGCTCGCGTGTGCGACGTTGTTTGCACCGTTGGGATCCGGCGTGATGGACGCGACGCTCGCGGCGTTTCGCAGTTCGCCGCGAACCGTCGGCCGTGCCACGATCGTGATCTCAGCGCTTGCCCCGGAGGCGATCGAGCCGAGGACGCAGGTGAGGGGACCGTGACCTGAGCAGGACCCGCTCGAGGGGTGCACCGACACGACGGTCACAGGCGCCGAGAACGCGTCGGTGACGGTCGGGCTCGCAGCCGCCGCCGGGCCATGATTGGCGACGACGATCGTGTACGTGAGCGCCTGGCCGGTAGTCGCCTTCGCGTGGTTGACCGTCTTGGTGATCGCGAGATCCGCCGTGGCGGCTGGTGGTCCTGGTACAGGGGTGACCGACGCTTGCGCGGCGACCGGTGGGCGCTCGATCTGCTCGTTCGCTGAGGCTGTCGCGGTGTTCGTGAGGGTGGCGCCCGCCGCGCCGGTGACGTCGGCCGTGATCGTGACTATCGTCGCGGCGCCAACTGCGAGCGTGCCGGGCTGACAGGTGACGGTCTGTCCGGACGCGCCGCAGCTGCCCTTGCCGGCAGCGGCGGAGACAAACGACAGGCCGGCTGGAAGCGGGTCGGAAATCGTTACGCCGGTCGCGGGGCTCGGGCCGTGATTGACCAGCGTGAGCAGGAAGCTGACCGGGCCTCCGACCGTCGGCGAGGGGTTGGAGGCGACCTTGGTGAGCTCGAGGTCGACGAGCGGCGCGACGTTGATCGTCGCGGACGCTTCGTTGTTGGCGAGGTTCGGGTCTTCCTCTTCGGCCGAGGTCGTCGCGGTGTTGGTCACGGAAGATCCAGCAAGCGCGCTGGTCGTTCGCGCTCTGATCGTCACCGAAGCGTCCTCGCCGTTCGCGAGGCTGCCGAGCGCGCAGGTCACGACGCCCGCCGCGCTGTCGCACCCGGGTGAGGCGTCGATCAGGTCGAGCCCGGCCGGAAGCAGGTCGCGGATCGTCACGCCGGTCGCTTCATTGGGTCCAGCGTTGCTCGCCGTCAACGTGTATTCCACCTCGTCGTCGGTACGCGGGTTCGAGTTCGAGACGGTCTTGGTCAACGACAGGTCGGCCCGCGGGGCGACCGTCAGCGAGGACACGTCGGCGTTGTCGTTCGGTTCAAAGTCCGGGAGTTTGCTCGCCCCGCCCACAGCTCCGGTTGCGACCGTCGCCCTGTTGGTGATGAGTGTGCCCGCGGCTGCGGAGGTCACGCGCGCGACGAACGACGCGGGTACCGTTTCGCCCTGCGCTATCGGGCCGACCGCGCACGTGACCGTCCCAGAGGATTCAGTGCAGTCGCTCGATTCGACGAACTGCAGCCCGACCGGCAGCACGTCCGTGATGACCGCGCCGGTGGTTCCCAACACAGGCGGCGGCGCTTCCGCCTCGCCGACGACGGTGTTGTTGGTCACGGCCAACGTGTAGGTGATCAGAGTCCCGACCGTGCCGCTCTGCGCGGACGCGGTCTTCAGGATCGAGAGGTTGGCGACTTCACCGATGCCCACCGTCGCGCTCGCGCTGTTGTTGGACAGATTTGGGTCTGAGGTTTCGCTCGAAACGCTGGCTGTGTTCGTCAGCGCGCTGTCCGCGGCGCTTGCTGCCACGTGCACGTTGAGGTTGAACGTGTGCGTGCCACCGGCGACGAGTGTCGCGATCGTGCAGGTGATGGTGCCGCCGGATCCGACTCCGGGGGTGCATCCGGGGACGGTTTCGGCGAGCGTGATGCCCGACGCGAGCGTGTCGGTGACGCTGACGCTTGCGGCTGAGCTGGGGCCGGCGTTCGTCACGACCAGCTGATAGTCGAAAGAACCACCCGGTTCGACTGGACCCGTGAGCGCCGTTTCATCGTCGCTCGCGAGCGCCCGCTTGGTGATGCCCACATCGGCGGAGGGCGCGATCAGCTGGCTGGCGGTCGCGGTGTTGTTCGCGAGATTGGGATCAGCGGTGTTGGAGCTGACAGCGACGGCGTTGACAATCGTGTCCGCGGCTGTGTGTGTCGCGAGCACGCCTTCGATGGTGATGACCTGCGTCCCTTCGCTGGTGGCAAGTGCGACGCGTGTGCACACGACCGTGCCGCCGGGTCCGCCGGGGACCGTGCACGCGAAGCCGCCGCCGGAGGCGTGAGTCGCCGTGAAGTCGCCGGGGAGCGTGTCGTTGACAACAACGCCTTCGGCGTTGTTGGGCCCGTTGTTGGAGACGCTGATCGTGTAGCTATCGGGGCCCCCTTCCGCGGGATTCGCAAGACCCGTCTTTTCGATTGCGAGGTCGGCGGTCCCGGGAACGACGACGCTTGCCGAAGCGTTGTTGTTCGCGGAGTGGGGGTCGGGCGTCGGGCTCAACACGCTGGCGGTGTTCGTGAGCGTCGTGTCGCGGGCGAGCACGGTCGCCGTGATCGTGATCGTGACCGTGGAGTTCGCTTCGACAGAGCCGAGCGAGCACGAGACGGCGGTGTCACAGGTTCCCTGGCTGCTCAGCACTTCGACGGCGCCATAGGAGGCCGGCGCGAGCGGGTCGCTGACCGTCACGCCTTCGGCTGTGGAGGGACCCGCGTTCTGGACGTTCAGCGTGTAGGTGACTGTGGCGCCGTTTGCGACGATCTGTGGTTCGGCGGTCTTCGTCAGCGACAGGTCTGCGAGCCCGCTCGCGCCGCCGCCGTCGCTGCCGGTGCTTTCCGGCGAGCCTCCCCCGGAGACCGTCGCGGTGTTGGCGACGGTTGCCGGAGGCGGGTTGGCGACGGTCGCTTCGACGAGGATCGGCGGGTAGCTTTCGCCGTCGGCGAGCACATCGCTGCGCGTACAGGTGAGCGCCAAGCCGGCGTTCGAGCATGTCCATCCGGCGCCGCCGGCGTTCGCGATCGAGCTGAACGAAGCTGGTGGAAACGGGTCGGTGACGGTCACCGTGGACCCGTCGGTGGGCGCGGTGCCCGTGTTCGACACGACGAGCGTGAAGGGGGTTGGCAAGCCGCCGATGAGGCTACCCGTGTGGCTCTTGACGAGCGTGAGTTCGGGTGCCGCGACGGTGTTCGTGACCCGCGGCGAGGTGTTGGTGAACGGGGTCCCGAGCGTCGCGCCGATGAACGTGGCGGTCGCTTGGTTGGTGATCTGCTGGCCGGGGGCGGCCCCGGCGTTGATCGCGACCTCGAACGTGACGGTATCGGTCGCACCCGGCGGGATCATGCCGCCCGTCGTCGCGTTGCCCCCCGCGCCGAGGCGGAAGACGACTTCGCCGGAAGCCGAGTTGAACTCTCCCGCGTCGTCGGAGAGGGCGTCTGTCGGGCTGGCGGGCGCCTGCGGACCCGCCGTGATGCGCAGGCTTTTGGGCACGTACGTCGACCCACTCGGGATCGCGTCGCGCATGACGAAATTCGTGGCAGGATCGGCGCCGGTGTTCGTGTAGGAAACCGTGTAGCGCAGGACGTCGCCTCGCTGGTCGGGCCCACTCGGGTGCGTGACGTTGGCGACGGACTTCGAGCTGACGATGTTCGGCGCGTGGAGTTCGGTGGCGAGCGTGACGACGGCCGGGAAGTATGTGTCGCCGCTGGTCGTGACGAGAATGCTCGCGGCGGTGGCGTTGTTCGGAAGGATGCCGTTGGCGCTGATCAGTTTCGAGTCGTAGGCAAAGTTGTTGACGTCGTCGGGCGTCCTCGTCGTGACGTTGCTACCGAGATTGGATATGCCGCTGTCAAAGAAGTTGTTCGGCGGGCTTGCACCGTCGCTCAGGCGTGTGCCGTTCAGCGCGGCGCCGTCGCCGGTCAGTCCCGAGTCGCCCTCATAAGCGACGAACCCCAGCGTTGTGTTCACCGGTCCCGCAGCCGGAGTCAGGAAGCCGGAAACGGGGATCGTCGTCGGCGGGGATGATGATTCGATTGAGATGAAGCCGTCATCGACCGTCAGGTTGCGCGCCGGCTGATTGGAGTCACGGTAGGCGACGACGAGCGTCCAGCCGGCGAAGCGATCGCCGCCGGTGCCGGTTTGGACGTTCGCGACGCTGTAGGTCCCGGCGCCCGCGGCCTGAACGGTGCTCGTCACGTTGGCGAAGGCGCCGTAGCGTGTCGGTTGGCCCGTCGATGCGTCCAGCTGGGTTGCCGTCAGCGCCGTGTAGCCCGCGGCCGTGGGCGTGCGGAACCCGATCTGATTCCTGAGGCTGGCGTTCGGAGCTGCTTTGCCGATGATCCCCGTTCCGGTGCCGGCACTGGTGTCGCCGCCCCAATAGAGCCCCGCGAACAGCACGGTGGCCGTTGCCGGGAGCGACAGCGTGGCCGAGGAGGAGTTGAACGACGGCGATCCGGAAACGGTGCCAGGTGCTGCGTTGACGTACTGCATCAGGTAGGCGTTGTTGTCGAGCGACGGTCCGCTGCCGCTCGAGATCGGACCCGTCGCGCGTGCAGCCGTGCACCCGACCGCGCTCGCCGGGCACACCATCAGCGTGTTCGCGGCGAACGTGATGTTGCCGGTGTCGTTCGCGCTGAAGCGCGGGGACATCGCCCTGTCCGCTAGGGCCGAGGCCGGGGCGAGGATGGCGATGAGCAGGACGAGCAGCAGGCCCGCGCCGGAGAGCGGGCGCATCCAGGTTGCCGCGGTCTCACGGTCGAGGCGCAAGTCTGGTTCAACGTAGCGCGGGATTCGCGTCCGGATGACCGTACTCGTGATCCGGCCGCGCGCGGGGCCTCGGATCCACGGGAGAGAGGGCGCCACGGGTGGACGAATGTTGTATCTCGCGCCGTCGCTTCCGGCGTCCAACCGCGCGGGTCTCCCCCACCCAGCACCGTTCGATGGTGCGACTGTGCGATGGGCGATACTGGGCTCGAACTCGCCTCTGGCGCTCAGGTAAGGCCATATAGCCCGGTTTTACTGGCCTACGGTGCTCTCAGATCAGCTCAGGTTCGCGCAAATTGCTACCAAAATTGCTACCAAGTCCGCGCCGTTCGCGGCGCTGGTAAGGATCGCTCGCACGCCTCCTGTTCGTCCTCAAGCAGCGACGCCATCAGCGCCGACGGCGGCTACCTCTCGTCAAGGGAAAGCAAGCGCCGCGGCCCTGCAATTGGGCGAATCTCAGGACGGCTATGTTGCGGTCGGCGGGTCTTGATTCTGGTTTGGTGTTACTCGGCCGGCGCGCACAGCGTCAAGTCGCGGCGGGCCTCGGTACGAACCGCTGGATCGCCTCGTATGCGTGGTCTTGGATCTCAGGGTCGCGGAAGTCGGGAACGATCTCGGCCTGGTCGATGACCGGTCCGGTGATCGTCTTGGCGGCGCTTGCGTAGAAGACGCCGCTCAGCAGTGACTCGTCCGTGAGGGCTTTGACGAATCGCTCGGCCCCGACGTCCAGCTTGTGCCCGATGCGAAGGGCAGGCAGGACGTATGGGAGCACGATCCGGCTGGCGATGATCCGCACGGGCGCGGGCTGGTCGCGCAGCACGTCGGTTCCCGCGGTGTTTCCCGGCGACATCGTGATGAACCTGAGCTCGGGGTGCATGCGGGCCATCGCGCTCATCCACAGCGCGCCGAGGTACTTGATCTGGCTGTAGGAGAGCATCATGTCGAACTTGCCGCCCTCGAAGAACGAGCCGTCGATCACCGACGCGAACTCCTGTGAGCTGTGATCGGTGAACCTTGGTCGAGCGATCCGCAGCTTGGGGATTCCGCGCGCCCCCTCGCTGCCTGCGAGGACCGCGACGTCCGTGAGCAGCCCGGCTGCCAGCAGATTCTCGAGCAGAGCCACGTGACCGAGCAGGTTCTGGGCGAATAGCTCAGTCACCCCGTCTTCTGTCAACGATGCTGGCGTGCGGCCGCCGATGCCGCCGGCGATCATTGCGAGCGCGTTCAAGGGAGCGGCGATCGCGGCCACCGCAGCACGTACCGACGCAAGGTCTTCCAGGTCGATGATCACTACCTCGAAGATCTTGCGCCCGCTGACCTTCTCCAGGTCCTCCTTTGCGCGCTCCGCCTTCTCCGGATTGCGGCAGCCGAGGTAGATCCGCTCGAAATCATCGTGCAGCGCCAGCTGCCTCGCCGTCTCCTTACCGAGGCCGGTATTGGCGCCCGTGATGAGGATTGTCTTTCCTGCGGTGGTTTGCATTTGAGTCATCTCCTGCCCTCTCAGACCGCAGTGCGGCCGCCGTCGACGTGGATAATCGCGCCGTTGATGTAGCCGGCCGCGGGGGTCGCGAGGAATGTGATGACGTCGGATAGCTCGTGCACTTCAGCGACGCGGCGGAGCGGAATCGTCTTGGCAAACTCCTTGGCCATCTCCAACCTCGGCTCCACCGCCGGGGTCAACGTCGGACCGGGAGCGACCGCGTTGACGCGCACGTTCTGCGGCCCGAATTCGGCAGCCCAAGCCTTGGTGAGCAGCTCGATCGCCGCACGCGAGGCGCCGTAGGCACCCAAGCCCGGCTGGCCGTAGCTCGCGACCATCGTGGAGACGTTGATGATCGATCCGCCGCCGCGGGCAGCGATCTTCGGGGCGAGCGCGGCGACGAGGAAGAACGGCGCCTTGACGTTGATCTGGAACATACCGTCGAACGCCGCCTCGTCGGTGTCAACCGTCGGGCCCATGGCCGCAACGCCTGCACAGTTGACCAGAACATCGATCTCCCCTGCCGCGTCGGCAACGCGCCGCACCTCGGACATCTTAGAGAAATCAGCGGCGATGAACTGCGCATCGTGTCCACCCGCCCGGATCTCCTCCACGGTGCTCGCGCCGCGGGTCTCATCGCGGCCAGTGATGATCACCGACGCGCCCTTTTCGGCCATCGACAGTGCGACGGCGATACCCATCCCGGAGGTGCCACCGGTGATAAGGGTGGTCTTGCCTTGAAGTGACATGTATCGCGTTCTCCCTTGAGTGGTTGTCGCGACCCGTAAATGGAGCGCGCGTTCCACTCTAACACAGAATGGATAGCTCACTCCATTCTGTTGGTAGAATCTCCACTATGAGCACGACTAGCTCCTCCTCTCGCCCGCTGACGCGCAAGGGCCAAGAGACCCGGCAGCGCATCGTCGACGCGGCGGCCGGCTTGATCTTCCGGCAAGGCGTCGCCCACACGACGATCGAGGACGTACGCGCGGCCGCGGACGTCTCAAGCTCGCAGCTCTACCACTACTTCGACGACAAGCCGGCCCTGGTCCGCGCCGTGGTCGACCACCAGTCCGAGACAATGGTCGGCGGGCAGGAGATGTTCGATTTCAGCACCCTGGAGGGCCTCCGAGCCTGGCGCGACTTCGTGATCGCGGCCCAGCGCGAGCACCACTGCATCGGCGGCTGCCCAATCGGCTCTCTCGGAGGCCAGCTAGCCGAGACCGATCCCGACGCGAGAGGCCACGTCGCCAAGGGCTTCAAACGCTGGGAAGCCACGATCCAGAGCGGTCTACGAGAGATGCACGCACGAGGCGAGCTCCCGCCTGACACCGACCCCGACACCGTCGCCCTCGCACTGCTAGCCGCCCTGCAAGGCGGCCTGCTCCTAACTCAGATTAAACGCGACACCAAGCCGCTAGAGGCCGCGCTTGACGCAATGATCGAACTGGTCACCCGACTCAGCGGCGACAGCTAGCACGAAGATAACGTCAGACCGCCGTGGCGTCTCACCGAGCGAGCAATCGAGGGCGCGACAACCACGCGCACGCGGTTTGCGAACGCTCTCGTGTCCGTGCGCGCCGAGGGTCAGGCGTGCGCGAGGGCGCGCATTTGGCGCACCGGGTGACGCCCCAGACGACTCAACGTCGCGTAGGACGAGGGGTGCCCATGCGTTCGGGGCGCGACGCTGACGGGCACACGGCCCGTGAGTCGGTCGATCACACCGCGGCGTAGCGGCACCAGCAGCAGCTCGGTGTCCTCGCCGACAAGGACGGTCGCCTGCCCTTCGATCAGGTTGCGCCAGAGAACGTCGTCGGTCCATTCCTCATCGCTGGGAATGAACGCGACATCCGCCGGGTAGCCGAGATCGTCGTCGCTTCGCGACGCCGCCATGAACAGCTCATCAGTCTTGTTGGTGATCTCGCTCATTGCAGGTACTCCCAGCCGTGAACGATATCGCGCCACTCGCGTAGCAGCTTGAGTTCGGCCGCGTACATCGCGTCGTTCACCGGGCCATACGTGACGATGGGAGGCTGCTTCTCCAGGCCGACGTACACGTGCTCGTGGTGCTCGCTCGGATCGTGGGCGTTGTCAAACGTGCACACCGTGCGCCAGCGACCGTCCCGCAAGGCTAGGAGCACGATCGCGTACTCAACGGGGTGCTCGCTCGAACGCTCTACCACGAGCTGCACATCGGATGCCAAGAAGCGGCGTCGAGTCCGATCCTTAGGCATGTTTGAGCGCCGTCACGTCGCCTGCGTGGCGAGCGGCCGGCTGCTGCCGCCCGACCCAAAAGCCGCCTCCACAAATGCCGACTCGTGCGCGCTCGGCGAGTAGTCCGCGTAGCGCTGGGTTGTCTCGATGTCCCGATGCCCCATCCACTCCTGCAAGGTCCGCATGGGAACGCCGGTACCAGCCATCGCTGTGCCGAACGTGTGGCGTAGATCGTGGAAGCGGTGCGACTGCTCAAGCTGCGCGGCCTTGAGCGCCCGGCGGAAGCGCCGCAAGATCGCCGCCTTGTCGAGCGGCCCGGCCGTGTGGGGATCGGCGAACACGAGCGCATCGCCACCGCTCTCCCCCGCCGCGCGGCTGAGCCGGTCAAGCTCTCCCGCAACCTCGTCGGCCATCGGCACACTGCGCGTCGAGCGACGGGACTTCGGCGTGCCGAACTCGCCCAGCACGTAGTTCTGGCGGACCCTGATCCGGCCGGCGGTCCAGTCCACGTCGCGCCATCGAAGCGCCACCAGCTCGCCCTGCCGCAGACCGGTCATCGCGGCCGTGAGATACATCACACGGTCGATGTCGCGGTAAGGCCCATCGACAGCGGCGTCGGCCAGAGCACGCACCTCGAGCGGCTCAAGGAACCTGATCTCGGCGCTCTCGGGCTTGCCGGGCAGCTCAATATGCCGGGCGACGTTCACGGGCAGCCATCCCTTGCGCTCGGCGAAACCGAGCAACGCCGAGAGGTAGCCGATGTAGTTGCGGACCGACTTTGCGCCGACAGGGCGCCCATAGCGACGGTCCCCCTTTGCCTTCGGTCCGGGCCTCTCGCCCTTCTCCATCATTGTCATCAAATCCTGAACGTCCTGGGCCGTGATCCGGCGCAGATCGCGCTCCGCAAAGAACGGCTCGAGCCAAACGCGCAGGATCGACTCCACAGCCGTCGTCGTCGCCTTCTTGCGGCTCTGACGCTCCAGGTTCGCGAGGTAACGGCGTCCCAGCTCGGCCATCGTCAGCGCGTCGCCGGTGGTCGTCCGGGCGGGCTTCGTCTCCGCGATCAGCCGACGCAGCTCTGCCTCGGCCTGGCTGCGTGTCAGGCCATCCCGCGAGCCCTCGACGCGCATCGGGCCGACACGACGCTTGACCTGTCGGCCACCGTCTGCACGCCAATGCGCATACCAGACGCCCCCACGCGCGTAGAGCGAGCCAGCGCCGTAAGGCCGTCGGGGCATCTTCCTAGCTGTCGCCATCACTCATCGTCTCCCTGATCGCGCACCACCATCGGCCGCCCAAGGTAGCGGGCGCTGCGGCTGCCTCAACGCGATAGTCGTCTCGTTAGTCAAGACGTCTCCCCTGCTCTGCCTGTCGATCGACAAGCAGCGAGCGCGCTGTACGCGAGGCTGCACCTCGCGTACGCCACGGCCCCCGCATCCGCGCTCGCCACCATTCCTCCAGATCGTCCGCGTTGAACCGCACATAGCGACCGAGCCGCACATGCGGAATCCGGTTCGCTCGTGCCTCAGCGAGCACCCACGACACGGGTACCGACAGCAACCGCCCAGCCTCCATCGCATCAAGGAGGGGCGAGAGAGGCGCAGCTGCTGACGCGGGCGCGTCTTGTGGTGGCTTTGTGGCTGCCATCACGGTTAACGACCCCGAGCCGCGAAAAGCGGCCAAGGAATTAGGTTGGCGCGGAAGTTGGGGTTTGTTGGGAGCCGCCGTGACGTAGGTCAGCCTCCTCTTCGAGTAGCTCATTGGCCCAGGTGTGTGCGGGCTTAAACCACTGTCGGAGGAGGCTGGATGCAGAGGATGACGGACGTGACTGCGACTGTCCACGCGGGCGAGCCCGCGTGGACAGTCGGCATCGATCTGGGGCGCCGCGCGTCGCATGAAGCGGTGTTGCGCGCACATGGCGGGGCCGATCGGCGGCTGCGGTTCACTCATTCGCGTGCCGGTATCGACGGGTTCGTTGGAGAACTCGCCGAGCTTGACGGGCGCGTGCTGGTCGTCATCGAGCCGACAGCGACGAGGTGGCAAGCGCTCGCGGAGCTGCTCTGCGGCGAGGGGCTCGAGGTGCGCCAGGTCCACGCAGCGACCGTCGCGAAGCTACGCGGCGCGCTGGACGTCACCGGCGCGAAGTCTGACCGCGTGGACGCACGCACCCTCGCGGGCGCGGCCGGCTACTCCCATCTCGTGCGGCCCGACGAGCCAGCGGCGGCGTGCGCGCACGCGTTGTGTCTTGAGCGGCTGCGGGTCCGCCGCGAGCGCCGCCGCCTGCGCGGCGCAGTGAAGATCTGCCTCGACACGATCTGGCCCGAGTTCTTGCAGACCTTCCGCGGCGGCGAGCGAGGCATCACAGCCCGCGCGGTGATCGCTGTCACCAGTGGAGACCCCGCACGCGCGAGCAGGCTCGGAGCTATCGAGCTTGAGCGTCGAGTCCGCGCCGCCGCACCCGGACGGCATATCGGGCACACCAAGATCAAGCAGCTCATCGAGAAGACCAGCCGCCCCGTTGGCTACCGCGCAGCGAGAGCCGCCTACGCCGCCCGGCTCAAACGCCTGATGCAACGCCGCGCGCTCGTCGAAGACCAGCTGCAAACGCTCGAGGAAGAACTCCTGCGCCTCTACCCCCAGCTCCCCGGCGCAGAACGACTGAACAGCTTGCCGGGCCTCAGAGAACTCGACCGTGCGCTGCTCCTCGCCGCCGCCGGTGATGTCCGCAGGCTGCGCTCTGCCCGCGCACTCGGCAAGCTCGGCGGCTGCGCACCGATCGCACGCGACTCCGGGAACTCCACGCCGAAACGCAAGATCAGCGAGCGCTGCCGCTACCAGCTGCGAGATGCCGCCTTCCAAGCTGTCCGCCGCCTCATCCGTGCCTGCCCAGCGTTCAAAGCGCTCTACACCAACCTCCGCCAACGCCTCACCGGCACACAAGCCGTGATCGCGTGCGCGAACCGGATGCTCCGCGTGATCTGGCGCATGGTCAACAACGACATCGACTACAACCCCGCGAAGGTCGCCCCTGCACTGAACCGCTAACCCACACCCTTCACGGCTATCGCCTCGCCGACCGACCCGAGCGCAAGCCCGCATCCGCAATTTCGAGCCATCAAGCTCGCTCCGCAAACAAGGGCCCCTGCGCACGCCAAAGACCGCACAAGACCACCGGCCACCAAGGCCGCACACACCCCTAATCAGGCCACGGCGTGCCATCTCACCGCTCACCACACACCCACCGAGCGCGCAGCCAGCCACACCCCGACAACCGCGCCAACAGCACGGCAAACAGCCCCTGCCAAAACGAAACTTGACAAAACGCCAAAGGCCAGTTTTCCGCACACCAACCACAGGACCGTACAGACGGCCGATCAAATCGGCGCGTCCATCCTCTCAGACTCCGCGTCCGACGCCGTCGAGGCGAGCATCGACGACTTCGCACCGAGATCGACACCGCAGAGAAGTCACGCGGCCGCAGCCAGGCCAGGCCCGACCTCGACATCGCGGCCCTGCCCGGCCGCTCCAACTGTCAGTACAGACGATATGCACGGGTGTGCGTGGGGTGTGCGAACGCTGTGTAAGTCGTTGGCCGCTTTGGGCCGCCCAGGGTCATCACTTATGTGATGACGGCATGAGCATCAATGCGGCGCGGTGGTGGCGGCTACGCGCGCTACTTGGAGGGAAAGACGGTCGCGCCGGAGCGAGGCGACTACTACCTGGGCCCGACGGGGAGACGGTGCAGGCCCCGGGCCGTTGGCACGCCGACCCGGAGACGTTGGAGCGGCTGGGGGTCGGGTCGGATGAGCCGGTGGAGGGCCGGATTTCGTGGCGTTGATGGAAGGCCGCCACCAGGCACGGGCGTTGGCTGCGTCCGGAGGGCGCGGGCGGCGGCCGAGGTGGCGGGATCGATGTGACGTTCAGCGCCCCGAAGTCGGTGTCGACGGTTTGGGCGATCGGTGATCCGTGGCAGCGCGAGCAGATCGAGGCAAGCGCACGCCAGAGCGGTGGAGCGGCCGTCGGCTATGTGCGCGAGCAGGTGCCGGTCGTGCGTCGCCGTTATGGCGGCGAGGTAGTGGAGGAGCACGCCAAGGACGTGATCGCGGTCGAGTACCGCCACACGACCGCGCGCGGGGTAAGCGGCGCGCGAGGCGCCCGACCCGCAGCTGCACAGTCATGTCGTCATCAGTGGCGCGGTGCGGGAGGACGAGCGGATCGTGGCGGTGGCGTCGCGGCCGATCTTCCGCTCGGCGAGGGAGGTCGGCGCGTTCTACCGTTCCGCGCTGGCTGAGGAGCTGGCTGGCAGGGCTATGAGATCGACGGCGGGACCGGCAAGGAGGGCCGCTATTTCGAGATCGCGGGCGTCCCACGCGGATCTGTTGGAGGCGTTCTCGGGTCGCTCGCGTGAGGTCGCGCGGGCGGCCGAGCGGTTTCGTGCGCGCTACGGCCGTGCGCCGGAGCGCGGGGAGCTGCGCAACGTCGAGCTCGAGAACCGGCGGGCGAAGGAGTTGACGACACGTGAGGACCTGCAACGGGTGTGGAGCGAGACGCCGAGCGTCACAAGTTCGGCCCGGACGAGGCAGGCGACTGATCGCCGGCGACCCGAGCCGGCCGACGCGTTGAGCGGCCGATCGAGGATCGGGTCGAGGCGAGGCTCACGAGCAGCAGGCCGTGTTCGAGGGCAAGCGAGTTGCGCGCGGTCGTGCTGGAGCAGACAGTTGGAGAGACTGTCGCCAGAACAGGCGCTCGCAGGCGGCGCGGGAGATGATCCGGGACCGGCGAGTACTGCACGCTGGAGGGCGGGAGGATGACGACGCTCGCGGTGCGCGCCAGGAGCAGGCGATCGAACGCCGCGCACGAGCTGCTCGCCCAGCCAGCCGGCCGGGATGTCGGGGAGCAACACGCAGCGAACGCCACGCGCGAGGTAGCAGAGCGCATCGGCGCACCATTGAGCGCCGAGCAGGAGCTGGCGCTATACAGGTCTTGACGGGACCCGAGCGTGGCGTCCTCGTCGGCCCTGCCGGGGCCGGGAAGGGTGTCGTGATCGACGCTGCCGCGCGCGCCGAGCAACTGGCCGGCCACCCCACGATCGGCGTCGCTGTGTCTGGGTCCACTGCCGAGCGCTTGGAGCATGACAGCCCGGCCCTTACGGACAGACGCTCACGCTCGACTCGCTCGTCGCAAGCGCCGAAGACGGGCATCGTCGAGCTCGACCGCGGACACGACCGTCGTCTTCGACGAGGCCGGGATGGTCGATCACGCAGCGGCTCGACAAGCTCACCGAGCTGGTCGAGCGCACAGGCGCGAAGCTCATCGCGGTCGGTGACGGCAAGCAGCTCCCGTCGATCGGCCCGGAGGCATGTTCGACCGGCTCACCCAGCACGCGCCGACCGTGGAGATCGAAACAGTCAACCGCACCAACGACCCCGAGGAGCAACGAGCATGGCAGCGCTACGAGCTGGCGAACCAGAGCGTGCGATGGCGCACTACAAGTCCCGAGGCCGACTGCACCTCGCAGACACCCGCGAACAGGCAGCCGAGAGCGCTGTCCAAGCCTGGGCACAGCTCACCGAGAATCACCCATCCGGCGAGGTCGCGTTGATCGCGGACGCCTCGAACAAGGAGATCGACCGGCTCAACGCCCGCGCACAACACCTCCGCGCTGAGCGCGGCGAACTCGGCGACCGAGGAGACTCCCGCTAGTCAGGCGTCCACTACGGACTACGCCAAGGCGATCACGTTGCGTTCATCACCCAACACCGCCCACAGAGGCAACCCAGAGTCGAGAACGGCAGCCGAGGCGAAGTCACCGAGATCGACCGACGACCGGACGCGTGACGCTCACGCTCGACGGCTCGGCCGCACGGTCACAGCTCGCCGGCGAGGACATCGAGTCCCTACGGCTCGCCTACGCGCAACACATTTACCGCCAGCAGGGCGCGACCGTCGACCGCGCCGTCGTGCTCACCGGCGGCTGGCAAACCAGCAAGGAGACCGCCTACGTCCAAGCCACCCGCGCCCGCCAAGGCACCGACTGGCACCTCGCCCGCGACCAACTCGGCGAAGAAGGCCAAGACCCCCAGCGCATCACACGACTCGCCCGACGCATGACCAATAGCCGAGCACATACGACCATCCATCACGTATCCGGAATCGCACGACCTCCCGTGGAGCCTCACGCGCGACCCGATACGCCTCGGCCGTTTCATCCCGCACATAGACCGGCTCCTCCGAACTCCAGCGCACAAAACTCCCGACCGAGATGTCGGGCGTGGACGCTGACCGCATCAGCGAACTGCCAGCCGCGGCCGGGTAGCGAGTGAGGCGTATCTTGCGCTCATGACTGACGATCCCCTACTCGGCTGCCGACTGAAGTTGCAGAACGCATGGCGACACAGACAGGCGCTTGGCGAGGAGCTACAAGAGTTCTTGTCGAGGACCGGGCCGGAACCGTCTCCGCTGCATCTTGGGGTGATCGTTGGGGACTTCCTGCACAACCTCCGCTGTGTGCTCGACCATGTCGTCTGGCAGCTCGTCGAGCTGAACGGACAAGAGCCAGGCGACTACAACCAGTTCCCAATCTTCGATACAGCCAGCGCCTACAACAGGAAGGCCGGACGGTATCTACGCGGGGTCGCCCCCGACCACAGCGCACTAATCGAGGCGTTCCAGCCGTACCACCTCGATGCTGGCCCTGCTCTCCACAGCCTCGCCGTGCTCCGCGATCTGTCCAACATCGACAAGCATCGGTTCGTGCATCCGGTGGTGATCGTTGGCGAGGGCGATGCGCGTGAGGTTCGGTTCACCGAGCTTGAAGTGACAACAAATGCCCTCTTTCGCTTGGAGCACTACATCACCTACATCGTGTTCAAGACGTTTGAAGAGCTGTTCCCGCTGCCAGCCCACGCGGTTGACAACCTGGTCACTAACGCGGTAAACGACGCCATCGAGAGAATGGCCTTGTCAGGGCGAAGGCCCGAGGCATCGCTTGTCAGCGCGATTGCAGACGCCGATTCGTTGCGAAAGCGACGTGCGTCGGTCGTGCACGAGGTTCGCTATCGGAAGCTGTCCGGCTGGACACGCCAGCCTGGAGGGGTCGATCTCGCCCTCGATGGGGTAGCCGCTGGCAGAGTGTTCATGGAGATGAAGGTGGGCAAGCCAGAGGAGGCTCTATGGGATGCGCTAAAGCTCGGGGACATTCTCAGCGTGGAAGAACAAGCAACTGCGTACCTCATCTACGCTGGCACTGCGCACGCTTGGCGCGACGAGGTTGCCGGCGCAGATCTCTTCCTAACGGGTGGGACGTGGCGAGCGCTTGACCTAATCGCGCGATGGCCGCAGGCGTGGGCCGATCTGCTCGTGGGCGGGAGAGGCATACGGCCACGCCGAGGAGTCGGCGCAATCGAGATCACCCCCGTCAACTGGATCAACACGCGTGACGCGCTGGGCTATAGCGTGCAGGTTGCGCGCGTCGCGCGGGTCACAGAGGCGTTGCCGCAGGAGTACGACGACGACGGGTGGCCGGTCGGGTTCACGCCACCGCGCGGTCTCCGCTCTCGCGTGCGAAGAGCCCTTACGCGCCAGCAGCGGCGCCAGCGAGCCGTAGCACCCGAGACCGACCCCTGCCACGGCTACCCGTGGTATCCGCGCTGGACCGACCGCCGGCTCGCCGACGTTGTGCGCGAGATCGGCACCACCGACGCGTTCAGATGTCTTCGCCATCGCCTCGCCACCGATCGCGGGTGGAGCGAGGCCGAGTTGAAAGCGCGGCTGGACCCGCTACAGCATTTCCGGCCTTAAACGAACGCAGGCTTGACGCCGTTCGCCGTGAGCCTGAAGCTGTTTGCACTTCTGTTCACACCCTGCCCGTGCCGATGCGCCCAGAAAGCATCCAGAAAGCACGAAACCCGCTCCGTAGAGCGGGTTTCGCTGCATAGCGAGGGCCGACTTGCTCCTGACGGTAACGGCGCGGTCTCGGTGGAAATGATCGTCCCCGGCTGGCCTGGGTAGTAGCGTAGCGGCAGCGGGCAAAGCCTCTCGGCGCGCAGGCGGCGGACGCGTCGCAATGTGGCCCATCGGCGTGCGCAGCCCAGGTCCGGTCAGAAGAGCTCTACGTGCCGCAGTGGTCGAGGTCAGCCGTAGTGTGCTCCGCGCCGACGGTAGAACACCGTCCGCGCCACCCGAAGGGATTGGTTGGCTGGCGTCGTAGCTCAGAGCATGGCGGCACTCAAGGTCACGCTGACCTACCAGGGAACCTTTAGCCGCAACGAGAACACCGACGCGAGCGCGATACGCGCGACACTCAAACCGGGGCGAAGCTGGCATCTCGGCGGCTACTACCTGGCGGTCGACGTAACTGAAGATGGACCGCATGTAGACGTTCGCCTGAGATTCTCGGCGTCTACTGACGAGACCCAGCCTTACAGCGCTGGACAGCGGCTAAAGCGCCTCCACGAGGGCCTGAACTCCATCACAAGCGAGCGGTTCCGCGAATGGAGAATTTCATCCACACCGGATCTAAAGCTAGTGGGCACTAGGTTCGAGGACGCGACGCCAGTAGTCACAAGCGTGGAAGTGCCACTGCTTGCCGAGGATCGCAACGTCGCCGTGGACGATGCGACGCTCCGACAACTGCTCGTCAACGCTGTTGAAGACAGCTATCCGTTTTGGCGCGACCAACGCGAACGGCTGGACGCAGTCAAGAGCGCTCTCGCGCACAGGGCGATCGTTGTGAGCGCTTCTGATCCCATGGCCGCGGTCGAAGTGGCGAGCGCCTATCTCTCGGCAACGCGCCGTAGCCCCGTTCGTCCGAAACTGCTACCCCGGCGCCCTGTTTGGGCCGTGGCATCGACCCTCATCGCGTGTCTCTCATTTGGACTGTCTTGGCTGTCGCTGAGTTGGCTGTCTCTGGCTCGGCGTCCAGTAAACGGCGCCCAGGAAGAAGCGTCAAGACCGGTGCCATACCCCAAGAGGTCACCGCCCTCTTTGCGCCTAGCGTTATCCACCTTCGCCGTCGTCTACGGCGCCATAGCGCTGCTCAGCCCGACGACGATCATGCTCGACGAATCTCATCTCCGCTTCCTGCGAGAGCCCTTCCTGCTATCGCTGAGCTTGCTCAACACGGGCGGCGTCCTCGATCTGGAAGTCCACGGCTGGGCTCGATCCCTTGCCTACCTTGAGATGCTTCTTGTCGCCGGGCTCGCTGGCGGTGCGGCACTCGTCGCGGCTCGCAGACTGTTCGAGCGAGCCGAGGCGATCGTGGACGAACTAAGACTCGACCGCCAAGGCTAAGAGATGCCAAAGGCCCGAAACGACAGCGGCGCCGTTTGGCCTAGCTTGATTCGCAAAAGGCCGACCCACCGGCAGGAGAGGTGGACGTGCGCCGCGAATAGGATGCCTTTGCCGGCGCCACCAACTCGCTCTGGGAACGCGCGGGCCACCCGGACATCTATCACGACTGGCGCCGAGCCCCGTCAGCGGTCGGATAACGCGCCCCACGCGGTTCTACCCCTCGACGGTGGCCCCTTCTTCCAAAAGAGAGTCGCCCGCTTCCACACGATTTTGCTCGGCCCTAAACCATCGCTGTGTCCCGTCCGGACACGGTCGCCGCTCGAATCCTCCCGGGTTGCCGACCATATTGAAGCTTGCGCCGAGCTCGAACACGGAGTCGCCGAAGTGCACCTTCTCAAAGCCATGAGGAAAGTAGAACTCGACCGAGCCCATGAAGCGGGCGCACTCGAAACTGCAGTAGTCGAGACTCCCCGGGGCTCAAAGGTCATCGAGCCTTGCACCTCGGCATTCTCGAAGTGGCAACCCCAGCACTCGAACCTCGTCTCCACAAACGATGCATCACCCCCGAACACGGCATGGTTGAAGCGAACTCCCTCGTGTCCCTCATGCCGGCGGCGGTGGATCCCATGAGAGCTTTCGTCGTTCGGCATGAACCATGGTGAGCCGGCACGGTGCCGCTGATAGTTGTCGAGCCTCTCAGGCGCTCGAAACTCAGTGAACGAAAAATCGACGCGTCCGTCGAACACAACCCTTCCGAAGTCCGCCCCGCCCTCGAACACCGCTTCGTTGAAAAGCGCTGTCTCGCGGAATGTCGCTCCGTAGAACCAGGTCTTTCCGAGGAAGTGCGAACCGCGGAAGTCGACGGCACCCAGCTCGCACCCGACGACATCTAGATCTACGGCAACGATTCCCCGAAGATCGCGAACCGGAAGCCGCCACGATGCGGGGAGTCGTAGCGCGATGGCGATCGCAGCTCTGTAGTCAACCGCTCTGCCGTCCGTGCGCACTTCAGCAGTCGATGGGCCTGCGATGTCCGCAGAGGCGTCAGATGATGAGGGTGCGGCGGCCCGCTTCGAGCTTTCATGCTCTCGCCGAACAGTGTGGTGGCGGACGTAGGCGCAGATAACTTCGGCGATCGTCACACGATCCGCGGGCGAGTCGTGAGCGAGGGCTTCCAGCGCATAGAGCGCACCGAGCCGAACTGCAGCATCCGCCGAGCCGAGCTGCTCAATCGCTCGCGTATATCTATCCGTCGCGAGGAGTGACTCGCTACGGCGGTTCTCTTGGCGGGACAGGTCGAGGCGCCCCCAGGCAAGTGCGCCCGCGATTGCAGCCCCAATCACCGTGGCAACGCCGAGTGCCCGTGACCGGACTGCGTCTTCAGCGGTGGCCCTCGCTGCGCCCGTGAGGCGATGGTCGACTAGGACGCCCCAGTTCGGGGCGAAGAAAAGACCAAGAACGAGAACCGCGGCTACTGTGATCGCGCCAGCGGCGAGGATCAGGCCAACGTGACGCAGCACCCACGCCTCGCGCACGTCGCCGCGAACTCGTCTGTCCGGAGACGCCATCGCTCTAGCGTATTCCCAACCCTTCTCCAGCGACAGCGCACGTCGTCGAGTCCGACGCTCCTCCCCGGACCATCTGGAACCAGACGCCCCACGAAGACGACATCTGGCTCCAGCTCGTCTCCGAGACACCTACGGCCTAGAGGATTGCTACCAAATTGCTACCAATCCGGCTCTTTGGCGCCGGGTAATCCTTGCCCTAGAGCCAAATCCAATGATGGGCGATACTGGGCTCGAACCAGTGACCTCCGCCTTGTCGAGGCGGCGCTCTCCCAGCTGAGCTAATCGCCCTGGGATCGGAAGGGTATCAACGCGGCCGCCGCTCGATCGGGCGGCGCACGCAGCGATTTCAGTCTCGCGGTCGAGGCGCATGAGACCCGGGCGCCGGTTGGAACTCCTCCCAGCAGCGCCCGGGTCTGATGCGCCGTCACGGAACGATGATGACCCGGCCTTCAGTACCTTCGGCGCCCGATTCTTCAGAGCCTGAGCTCGATTCGGTCGCGCGGCCCGCGGCTTCAGATTCTTCGCCCTCAGCGCCACGTCGGCCGTAGGGGCTGACTTCCTCGGCTTCTTCGCCGCTGGCGCCACGTTGAGCGTAAGGGCTCGCCTCTGACTGGGTCGCCGCCTGTTCGACCGAGGCGTAGGAGACGCCCTGGCCGGCCTCGATCTTCTTCACGACTTCGGCGACGGTGTCAGAGGAGATCGCGAAACCTACGCCGGTGCTGCCTGGCTGCGAGCCCTCGACCGATGCGGCGTCGCTGGCGATCTGGGAGTTGACGCCGATCACCTCGCCTTCTTCGTTGAGCAGCGGGCCGCCCGAGTTGCCGGGGTTGAGCGCTGCGTCCGTCTGGATCGCGCCGGTGATCTTACTTCCGTCGGGCGCCGATATTTCGCGCCCGAGGGCCGACACAATGCCGCGTGTGAGGGTCTCTTCGAGGCCGTAGGGGTTGCCGATCGCGTAGACGGAGTCGCCCACCTGGACCGGGGTCGAGCTCGCGAGCGTCAGCGCTTTCAGACCGAGCCCGGACGGGTTGACGCTGATCAGCGCGAGGTCCTGGTTGGCTTCTTCGCCGACGACCTTCGCGACGCGGGTCATGCTCGAGGACCCGTTCGCCTCGACAGTGATACTCGTGGCGCCCGCGATTACGTGATCGTTGGTGAGGATCAGGCCTTTTTCGTTCAGCACGATGCCCGTGCCCTCGTCCTCGCCCTTGGCAGTGATCGCCTTGATCGCCACGACTCCTGTGGAGTCGCGCTGGTAGATCTGGGTGGCGGTGGGTGCGGTCGAGTCGACGACGCGGCGAGTGCCGCTCGAGGTCGTCGCGGAAGACGCGGTTCTGGTCGTGGTCGTCGAGCCGTGCCCGCCGGCGCCGGACAGGAGCACAGCTCCGCCTGCCACGACTGCTCCGACGAGCGCCGCCATCAACATTGGTCCGAATAGCCGTTTCACGCGATCACCTCTGGGTTCTTTGGGGGAGATCCATCGTGCGACGGCGGGCTGTGCGAACGCTAACGATCGTTGAAAGCGGCGCTAAGGGCGCGAGAAGAAGTTCATAACGGAGATTTGGCGCTCAGACGCGCCAGCCTGACGCGCGGGCCGACGCTGCCGGTCCAGGCAGCTCTTGCACCGGTTGGAGACGCACGGCACCGCCCGGTACGCTGTTAGACCTTCTGGCGACGTGGCGGAGTGGCTACGCAGCGGCCTGCAAAGCCGTCTACACCGGTTCGATTCCGGTCGTCGCCTTATCCAAGATCTGAGCCGTCTCCGCGCTCTCGGAGCCGTTCGTTCGGGATCCGCAAGCCGCATCAGCCGGCCCGGCGAACTTCTTACCCTCCTGCCAGACCACCTCGACGCCGGCCGACGCCAACAGCTCGAGCAGATCCGCGCGCGGCTTACTCGGCAAAAGCGCCGCCAGCCGCGGCCGAGGCTCCACGAATCTCGCGTAATCGAGCAACTGTCCGATCGCCATGCGAATCGAGCCGCGCTCGACGCTGCCCTTCGCCTCGTACAGCGTGTTCGTCGTGTTGTCGATCAGATCGCAGAACAGCGGCTTGGCCTCCCCCGGCGGCACGATCTTCAGGCGGTCCACGGAGTGCCCCTGCCTCACTAGCTGCTCCTCGAAGGCCAGGACCAGCTTCTGCTCGCGTCGTTCGGCCTCGTACTCCTGCCGACTTGGCGCGACGAATGCCTTCTCGGTCCATTGCTGCTCGACAGGCACGTGCTCGATGCTGTCTCGGGCGACCCGGTCGAGTATCGACGTGCTTGGGCCCGCCCTCGTATCGAGCGGGCGCATCCGGAAAACGATGACACTCCGCGCATTGCCGGTTCGTGATTCCGGCGCATCCGTCGTATAGCTCGGAAGCTCAGCATCCAAGGCGAACTCCCCCATGTATTTCACGCTACCGCGAGCCCCGTCGAACAGCCGCAACGCGCGGCCCTCGGTTTCGTGGCGCAGAATCGCAGCGTTGCCTGCCTTCATCTGCTGGTCGCCGCGCTGACCTTCCCCCGTGTAGTGGAAGCATCCGTCCTCACGCCAGCCGTCGAAGTGGCCCTGTTGCTCAGCTGACGCGGCGTCGGAGAAGATCATCACGTTCGGCGAGCTACGGGACGGCACGATTCCCCCTTGCGGACTCCCGCCATAGCGCTCGCGCAGAACCCCGCGATCGATTGACTCGCCTGGCTGCAGCGCCCAGACGAATGGGCTTCCAGCGACTGCTACGTCTTCAAGCGTCACGCGCGAATCATCGCTTGCGTCGCGGATGGCGTTCGCTACAGTCCCGACGCAAACTTGGCGGCGCCTGACTGAGCCGCCATTGCCCAGCCGGCCTCGGCCGCAGCGATCTTGGCCGCCCAGCGCCGGGCCGACACGAAGGGGGACCGCGATGCCCAAATCCCACTGGCACAAGCTCTACAACGCCACCATCGCCGCTCCGCCCGAGACTCTCTTCGACCTGCTCGCCGACCTCCCGAACTACAACCGCTGGCTCCCCGACTCGGACGCGTTCGAAGCCACCACCGACGTCGACCCCTACCCCGTCCAGCTCGGCAGCCGCTACCACGACGGCAAACCGGGCGACCCCGGCAAAGCTTGGTGGGGCACGGTGATCGGTTTTCAACGGCCGGGCCTGCTCGACTTCAATCACACGATCAAGATCACCCCGTTGCGCGCCACGGTCGACGTCCACATCCACTACTCGCTCGAGCCGGACGGCACGGGCACGCAGCTGAGCCGCTGGCTCGTACTCGACTTCACGATGCCACCGCTGCTGCGCCCGCTCAGGAGAGCGGTCACTACGAGGTTCGACCAGGAGAACGTCCGGACCCTGGCCGCGCTCAAGCAGTACGCCGAGGCGCCGCTGTGACCGAAAGGGGGCCGGAGTCGTGAACCTTGAACTCGAGGGCAAGGTCGCAGTTGTGACCGGGGCGAACAACGGCATCGGCCTCGCCGTGACGCGCGCGCTCCTGCAGGAGGGCGCGGTCGTGGTGGCGGGATCGCGCGGCACCGACCACCTCGACGCGCTCGAGAACGTCGTCGCCGTGCCCGTCGACCTGTCGCTCGCGGACGGCCCCGGTCTGCTGGTGCAGCGCGCGCTCGATCAGCATGGGCGTGTCGACGTGCTCGTCAACAACGTCGGCGCCGTGCGCCTGCGCCTCGAGGGCTTCCTCGGTACCAGCGACGAGGAATTCGAATGGGGCGATGCAGATGAACTTCTTCACCGCGTTGCGCGCGACGCGCGCCGCGATCACCGCGATGGTCGCGCAGGGACAGGGCGCGATCGTCAACGTCGCCTCTGTCAACGCGTTCTTCCAGCCGGACGCCGGCACGATCGACTACGGCGCCGCCAAGGCCGCGCTGCTGAACCTCAGCAAGTCGCTCGCCCAGGAGTTCGGCCCGCACGGCATCCACGTCAACTGCGTCTCTCCCGGCCCCGTCGGCACCGATCTGTGGCTCGGCAAGGACGGCGTCGCCGAGACGGTCGCGCGCGCGACGGGCGTCGACGCCGACCAGGCGCGCGCCGCGGTCGTCGCCTCGATCGGAGGCTTCGCCACGGGCCGCTTCACCACGCCCGAGGAGGTCGCGACGCTGATCACGTTCCTCGCGTCAGAGCGCGCCGCCAACATCACGGGCGCCAACTACGTGATCGACGGCGGCCTGATCAAGACGACCTGAGCGACCGCCGCGACGCGCCGCCGCCCCGGCCCGCTCAGCTGTGTTCGACGTTTTCAAGCGCGCGCGTCAGCGAGTGAGCGCTCTGCGGGCCGATTAGCGTGGCGCGGATGCGCGCGTGCGCGTCGACGATGAAGGTCGTCGGCAGGGTGCGCAGCTGGTAGGCGCTGCCGACGCTGCCTTCGGCGTCGCGCAGCGTCGGGAACGTCCAGCCGTAGTGGCGGATGAACGCGTGTGCTTCGCCGAGCTCTGGGTCGCTCCAGTCGACGCCGACGATCCTGCCGTGCCCGGCGGCGCTGCGCGCGAAGCGCTCGATTTCGGACGCCTCGTTCCGGCACGGCCCGCACCAGCTCGCCCAGAACACGACCGCCGCCGGGCGCCCGTGCGTGCCCGCCAGCAGGCTCGTCAGCGTGACGGGGCCGCCTGACAGCGATTCGTGCGGCAGCGCCGGCGCGGCGCGCCCGCTAGCGGTGTGCGAGGAGGCGAGGCCGAACACCGCCACGACGACGACCACGGCGACGAGTCCCAGCGTCCAAGCGAGCATTCGCGGCCGCCGTGGCATCGGCCGGCCGCTCAGAGCTCGGCGAGCTCGGGCACGTCGTGCGCGATTTCCGAGGGCTGGAAGCTCGAGGCGTACACGGTCAGCCGCTTGCCCGACGCGGTGACCCCGTAGATGATGCCGGTGTGGTTGATGAACTGCGGCTGCTGGGCGTCGCGTTCGGAGCCCACCCCCCACGCCTGCCACACGTGCGCGAGTTCCTTGCGCGAGCCGATCAGGTACTGCATGCGCCCGGTCATGCCGTGACGCGCGAGGAACGCGGCGACGGCCTTGGGCGTGTCGCCGCGCGGGTCGACCGACACGGCGATGATCTGCACTTTGGAGGCGCCGGCGCTGCCGAGCTTGTTGAGCGCGACCCGCAGGTTCGAGGTGATCAGCGGGCAGATGTCCGGGCAGTTGGTGTACAGGAACGTCACCAGCACGGCTTTGCCTCGGTAGGAGTCGATGTTGACGGGCTGGCCGAGGTAGTTGTGAAGCGCGAGCGCCGGCGCGGGCTTCGCCGGTTCGAGCACGGCGGCGGCGTCGAAGTGCTGGGCGAGCGCCTGTGCGTGCTTGGCCTGTTCACCGCTCTGGCCGCCGATCGCCACCACCGCGATCGCGCCGGCTACGATCACGATCGCCGCTAGTCCCAGCAGCACGCGCAGGTTCAGCCCGTTGTTACGCATCCGACAGCGAACCTACCAGCGCCCGCGCTCTCACGCGAAGGCTTGCGTCGGCAAAAAAGCTTGCAGTCCTGCATCTGTAATGCAAATTGCAGGGAGATGTGTTAGTTTGCCGCCCGTTCGTGCCGAGTCCTACGCCCCACGGGGTGTAGGAGCGGGGGACCCAAAGCAGCCGAGAGGCTGCGGGGGCGAATCGCCACACAGTGTGGCGTAGCGTAGAGGCATACGCGAGCCCGTCAGCTAACCCCGTAGGCGCCATGCAATGGAATGAGAAAGGACGCCTCGGATGCCGGGTTACCCGCGTGATCTTGCTGTTGTCGACCATTGGAGCGCATCGCTGGAGCGCTCGCTGGCCCGTCGCGGGCGCACCACCGGTGCCCGATCGCGCCGTGGTGCCCACCCGAGCGCGTCGCTGGCGACGCTGCTGGACGCGCGTGGAGCGCTGCGCCTGCCGCGCGACCTCGCCGACGAGGAGCCCTGGCAGCTGTCGCTCGGGCGCTCACGCGCCCGCCGTCGCGCGCAGGAGCTGCGCTTCGTGCCCGGCGGCTCGCGCGCCAAACGCGTCTCCCTCGGCGCGCTCGCGGCGCTGACGGTCGGCCCCACGGCCAGCCTCGCCAGCGGCCAGGCGACCAGCACCCCGGCGACGAGCCCCGGACCGACGACCAGCACCGAACACATCATCGTGCTCAGCGAAGGCAGCGAAGGCAGGCAGGTGCAACTGCTGCAGAAGGCGCTCGGCTCGATCAAAGTCGACGGCGTCTTCGGCCCCGAAACGGAAGCCGCTGTGCGCAGCTTCCAGGCCAGCAGGGGCCTTACCGTGGACGGCGTCGTCGGAGCGCTGACCAGCGCCGCGCTGCGCAGCCAGAGCGCGGGCGCCGCGTTCATCGCCGACGTCAGCAGCACGCTCCCCGGCACCGCATCGCTGCCGCTCGGCACGAGCGCCGCGCCGTCATCGACGCAGGACGCCACGGGCGCCACGGGCACCCCAGGCACCCCAGGCACCACGGGCGCGACGGGCACCACGGGCGCGGCTGGGGCGCCGGTCGCGACGGTGGCGAGCACCGAAGGCGTCACGCACGACGCGAGCGCCACCACCGGCGGCGCGGAAGCGACGGCGGAAATCGAACCCGCTGAAGCTGAAGCCGAAGCTAAGACCGTCGCGCTCGAAACGCAGGCGCACGAAAAGCAGGTCGAAGAAACGGCCACTGGCGCGGTCAAGGAGCTGCAGAGCGCGCTGCACGTCAGCGCCGACGGCGACTTCGGCCCCGAAACAGAGGCCGCGGTGCGTCGCCTACAGGCACGCCACGGGCTGACCGTCGACGGCGTCGTCGGGCCGGACACCTGGAACGTGGTCGGTGTCTCAGACAAAGAAACGCTGACGCCGCCGCCCTCGGCGATGCCGAAGCCGGCGCCGAGCCACAACCACGCCGTCGCGGTCGCCGCGACGAGCAACGTCGGGCTGACCGCCGGCAGTGGCGGCGCCGCAACCGGCGCTCCGGCGCCCCAGCCGGAAACCGCAACCGGCGCGACCGCTGTCGACTGGCTGCAGCGCGCGCTGAAACTCCCCGTCGACGGTGAATTCGGCCCCGAAACAGAGGCCGCCGTCCGCCGCCTGCAGGCCCGCCACGGGCTGCCTGTCGACGGCGTCGTCGGCCCCGCAACGTGGGCTGTCATCGGTGTGCAGACCGCCGCGACGCTCACGCCTCCCCCCTCCGCGCTGGCCGCGCCGAGCACCCCCGCAGCCGGCACAGACGGCGCCCCGGCGGGAGACGCCGGTGCCACGAGCGCCGGCGGCGGCGAAGCCGAAAGCGTCGTCGCACGCGTGATCGCCGCAGCCGACGAAATCGCGACGCGGCCGTACGTATGGGGCGGCGGGCACGGCTCGTTCGAGTCAGAGGGCTATGACTGCTCCGGCTCCGTCTCCTACGCGCTGCACGGCGGCGGCCTGCTCAGCTCCCCCGAGGACTCCACCGGACTCGAGTCCTACGGCGAACCCGGCCCCGGCAGGTACATCACGATCTACGCCAACGCCGAACACGCCTACATGGTCATCGACGGCAAACGCTTCGACACCGTCGCCCTCGCCGAAGACGGCTCGCGCTGGGGCGGCGCCGGGGACGACGGCGGCGGCTTCATCGAACGTCACCCCGACGGGCTGTAGGCGCCTCCAGCTGGTCGGGGCGGGCATGCACATCATCGTGCCGGCCATCCGCGTGCGTCTTTGGCTGTTCGGGACGTGCATGCACCGTGGGCGTCTTCGCTGTTCGGGACGTGCATGCACGTCCCGTGTAGGGCCGCATGCGGCCCTACGGACACGCCGCATGCGGCGTGTCACGGCGGGCGCATGCGCCCGCCGGCGTCCCCGCACATGTGCGGGGCGCCAAGAATCGCCCTGTAGCCCTTGACTGTGCCCCTGGGTGAGGCCGCACACTCAAGGACATTGTCCCGTCAACGAGCGAGCCAGCAGTGGAACTGATGAGCATCGGAGAGTTCGCGCGGCGCTCGCGGCTGTCGCCGAAGGCGCTTCGCCGCTACGACAGGCTGGGGCTGCTGCAACGCTGCAGCTACGCACCGAGCCCGCGCACCGCGAGGCGTTCGTGCATCTCGGCCCCGGCGGGCAGACCACTCCTGCGCAGTGGGAGCTCGTCTCGGAGTCGCTGCGTGGGTGGGCTGTCACGCACGCTGTCAGTCCCAGCGAGCTTGGACTCAGGATCACGTTCACCTTTGCGGACAGTGGCCCTGACTGTGACTTCGCGGTGCCGCTTGTTTGAGCTCGCTACTTCCAGAGCCTGATCTGGCCGCGCGCGTACGACCGCCCGAGCGTCCCATCCCAAGCGCGCTCTAGCTTGCGCCGCCACCTACCAACAGCGGCAAAGAGACACGAGGCGATGCTCGCACGCGCGCACACGTTCACGATCGAGGACCTTCACACGCGACATGTCACCGTCGAGGTGGACATCCGCGCTGGCCTCCCTGCGTTCACGATCGTCGGTCTCGCCGACACCGCTGTGCGTGAGGCGCGTGAGCGCATCCAGGCCGCGATCCGCAACTCCGGCTACGAGTTCCCCGCCCGGCGCATAACCGCCAACCTCGCGCCGGGAGACGTGCGCAAGGCCGGCGCCGGCCTCGACTTGGCGCTTGCGTGCGCCGTGCTCGCAGCCGGCGGGCAGCTGCCGTGCGAGGAGCTGGAGCGCGTCGCGCTGTTCGGGGAACTCGGCCTCGACGGCGCCGTGCGCCCCGTCCACGGCGCGCTCGCCGTCGCGCACGCTGCAAGGCGCACGGGCATGCGCGCGCTCGCGCTCGCGCCCGCGTGCGCGCGCGAGGCGACGCTGATCGACGGTCTCGAGGTAGCTGCGGTCGAGCATCTGCGAAGCGCTGCACGCGTGCTGAGCGGTGGCCGCGGCGACGCCCTCCCCGCACCGCGCGCAGGCTCTCGGCGCGCAGGCACAGCGACCAACGCGCAGACAGAGCGCATCGATGGCGGCGACCTCGGCGACGTGCGCGGCCAGCACCACGCGGTCAAAGCGATCGTGATCGCCGCCGCCGGCGCCCACAACGTGCTGCTGAGCGGGCCCCCGGGGACGGGCAAGACGATGCTCGCGCGGCGGATCGCCGCGATCCTGCCGCCGCTGAGCCACGCGGAAGCGGTCGAGGTGACGCGCATCCACAGCCTCACGGGTGTGCGGGTGGATGCGTTGACGATGCGCCGCCCCTTTCGAGCGCCGCATCACTCGATCACCGCCGCCGGGCTCGTCGGCGGGGCCAGCCGCGGGTCGATCGGGGAGATCGTGCTCGCTCACAACGGTGTGCTGTTCCTCGACGAGCTGTCGGAGTTCTCGCGTCCGACGCTCGAGGCGCTGCGCCAACCGCTCGAGGATGGTCGCGTGGCGATCGCCAGGGCGCGCCACTCCGCGCTCTACCCGGCGCGCTTCGTGCTCGTCGCTGCCACCAACCCCTGCCCGTGCGGCTTCGCCGGCGAGGGCGATCGCTGCTCGTGCAGCGAAGCCGAGCTCGCACGCCATCGCCGCCGCCTGAGCGGCCCGATGCTCGATCGCATCGACCTGCTCGCCGACCTGCACCTGGAAGCGCGTGATCAGCGGGCACCGGCGTTGATGACCAGCGCCCAAGCGCGCGAGCAGGTCGCACGCGCCCGGGAGCTGCAGACGGCGCGACTCGCGGCGGACGGCGTCACCGTCAACGCACGCATCGACGGGCGCATGCTGAGTAGGCATGTGAAGCTCGATAGCCGTAGCGAGCGGCTGCTGCGCGACGCTCGCGCGAGCGGACTGCTCAGTGCCCGCGGCGAGCATCGCGTGCTGCGCGTCGCGCGCACGATCGCCGACCTCGATGGGAGCGCCCGCGTGCGCGCATGCGACCTCGGCGCGGCGCTCGCGCTGCGACCCGACGCGAGCGTGGCGGGCAACCGCGCGGCATGAGCTCGCCGGCGCCGACAACGGAGTCCGAGGGCGCGTGCGCCGGCTGCCTGCGTCGCAGCTGGCTGCTTTCACAGGTGAGCGGCCCGATGGAGTACTGCGCGCGCGACCGCGCACGCCTGCTCGAGCTGCTCGCGCTCCCCGACGCGGAGCTGCTCGATGCACTTGCGGGCAGACGCAAGGCCGAGCTACGTGCCCGTTACGAGCGCTTTCGCCCAGAGGACCTGACCCACGACGGGCAGCTGCGGTCCATCTGCCGCCACCGACAGACCTATCCGCGCGTGCTGGACAGCCCTGCCGCACCGCCGATGCTGTTCGTCGCCGGCGGCACCGCGCGGCTGTCGGCGCTCACCGCGACGCCGGTGGTCACGATCCTCGGCAGCCGCAACGCCAGCGACTACGGCATTCAAATGGCCAGGAGCCTCGCTCGCGGGCTGGCCGCGAGCGGCGTCACGGTCGCCGCGAGCCTCACCGACGGCGTCCCCGTGGCGGCACACGTGGGCGCGCTCGACGCCGGTGGCGGCAGCTTGGCCGTGATCGGCGGCGGCCTGCGCGCGTCGTGCCCACCACGCCGACGAGCGCTCTTAGACCGCGTGACACACGCCGGCTGCGCAGTCTCCGAGCTCCCGCACGACTGCGCGGGACGCCGCTGGGGGCTGCTTGCGAGCGAACGGATCCTCGCGGAACTGGCGAGCGTGGCGGTCGTGGTGGAGGCCGACGCGAGTCCGGGCGAGCTCGCGACGGCGCATCACGCACGGACA
Organism: uncultured Solirubrobacteraceae bacterium; assembly: GCA_963838405.1. Lineage (GTDB taxonomy): Bacteria > Actinomycetota > Thermoleophilia > Solirubrobacterales > Solirubrobacteraceae > Palsa-744. The sequence goes on from CAWIRA010000006.1 coordinate 281,166, forward strand.
CTGGGACGCACCGTCGCGGCGATCCCCGGCCGTGTCACCTCTCCCCTCTCGCGCGGCACCAACGCGCTGCTTCTGGCCGGCGCCAGCCTCGTTCGTGACGCGCGCGACGTGCTCGACCTGTTGTACGCGGCCGACGCCACGCGACCGCGCGAGGACGGCTCGGACGCCGGCGGCGCGGCCACTCAGAACGACCTGCGCGCGGACCTGCGCGCGGTCCTCGAGCGTGTTGGCGCTGGCTGCGACACGCCGGACGCGCTCGCGCGTGCCGGGATCGAGTCCTCGGCGGCGCTGCTGGCGCTCAGCGAGCTCGAGCTGAGGGGGCTGCTCGTGCGCGCCGACGGCGGGCGTTATCTGCCGCTGCAGGCTCTGTAGCACTCAAAAGCCAGTTGTCTATTGCAAACGAGCCATTCTAAAGATGGCGTCCTTAATCGCCGACCCCTCCATCTAAATGTTCGATCAACTCCCAGCCGCAGCACGATGATGCCTACACCACTGCAACCAGAGGAAAACACGCCTGCGGAGCCCGACCGCGAGGTCCGCCTCCTCGGCGAGGCACTCGGCGCACGCGTCGAGGACGTCGTGGCGCGCGCGGCCCAGCGCGGGCGCGAGGGCGGCATGGACGCGCTCGTCCCCGCGATCGCCGAGAACTTCGAACGCATCGGCAGGGGTTCGACGGCGGCGGTTGCCCGCTGGATGGCCGGCGGCAAGCCCGAGGCGGGCCTCGAGACCGGGCGCGAGGCGTGGCACACATACGGCCAGCTCGCGGCGCAGAACGCCGCGCCCCTGAACGAGGTCACCAAGCGCTGCCTGCGCTGGCGCGACGCTGTCATCGAGGTGCTGCACGAGCGCGCCGAAGAGCTGCACGTGTCGTTTGCCGCGCTTGCGACCGCCGCGTCGATGGTGCAGCGAACGCTGGACGTGACGCTGGTGCGCATGTGCGAGGCATTCGAGCAGGAGCGGGCCCGGATCACCGACGAGCTCACGCGCCGCGACGAGGAGCTCATGTTCATGACGACCCACGACGCGCTCACGGGTCCGCCAAACAGGACGCTGATCCTCGACCGTGGCGAGCAGATGCTCGTCCGTGCGCGGCGTCATGAAACCCCCGTGGCGGCGCTGCTGATCGACCTCGACAACTTCACCGGCATCAACGACACGCTCGGACACGTCATCGGCGACGAGCTGCTCCAGGCGATCGCCGCGAGGGCATCGAGCTCGAGCACCAGCTGGAGTTGCTGCAGGACGAGCGCTGCGACAGCGGCCAGGGCTTCCTGTTCGCGCGACCACTCAGCGTCGAGGACACCGAGGCGCTGCTCGCGAACTGGCGCGCCGGCGATCGCCCGCAGGCCACAGACGCCCTGGAGCCGCAGACCGCGCCGCAGCCCACCTCGCACAACGGCGCACGCACGCACGTCGACCTGCTCGGCAGCGGTGCCCTCGCACAGCGCATGCTCGCCGCCGGCAGCGACGCCGCCTGAGCAGCGTCACCAGAGTCGTTGACCGTGGTACGGTCGGGTGGTGCTGGAGCGGTTCAAGCGCATGATCAAACAGCGCGAGGACGAGGGGCCCCGTGTCGATGTCGGACCGATGTTCCGCGGCGAGGCGCCTTCGAATCTGTCGGACAAAGGCGTCATCGACGCCTCCGACAACGTCAACCGCCTGCCCAGCAGGGACTACATCGGTGAGGAGCCCGGCGACCTGGCCACGGACATTGACGCCGAAGCGCAGCACTGGGCGCACGAGCGCGAGCTGTACAAGCAGAAGAACGAGGACTCAGAGACCACCGGTTGACGCTCGCGGCGAGGTGAGCGTCAGGCGACTTCGATGTCGCTTCGCCGCGCGATGGCGACCACGAGAAAGGAGTGCACATGTTGCGAGCGATGACGGACATGCCGGCCGGGACGATCGGCTTTGAGGCGGTCGGAGAGGTCGAGGATGACGATTTCGAGGAGACAGTCGAGCCGGTATTGCGCCAGGAGATCGCCGACGGGCGCGACGTCCGAATGCTGTACCTGATCGGCCCCGGAGCCCGCGAGGTCGAGGGCGACGCGATCGGCGCTGACGCGAGCTTCCGCGTGCGTCACGCGACCTCCTTCGAGCGCCTGGCCGTCGTCAGCGACGAGGACTGGGTCCGCCCCGCCCTACGAGCACTGTCCTTCCTGCTTCCCGGCAAGGCCCGCGGCTTCCGCGTCCGTGACCTGGACGACGCCAAGACCTGGCTCGCGGCGACCGATGCGTAGCGCTCGTCGCGGCCGCGCCCGCGCGACGCTCCACAGCAACCGTCCGGAGATTTCACATGGCGGGTAACGACACGGACGCCTCCAAGCAGATCGACGACAGGATTCGCGAACTCGACGACGACTGGCGCGGCGAGACGCTCAGCAAGGTGCGGGCAATCATCAAAGAAGCCGACCCCGACGTCGTCGAGGAGTGGAAGTGGGCGAAGCGCACCAGCCCCGGCACCCCCGTCTGGTCCCACATCGGTGGTATCTGCACCGGCGAGTCCTACAAAGCCGTCGTCAAGCTGACGTTCTTCAAGGGCGCTGCCTTGAAGGATCCTTCAGGCCTGTTCAACTCGAGTCTCGACGGGAAAGTCAGGCGCGCGATCGACTTCAAGGAGGACGACAGCATCGACGCAGGCGCATTGAAGGACCTCGTTCGTGAAGCTGTCGCGCTGAACCTGCAGAGCAAGTGACGCTGGCTGCGCGGCGCAGGCGATGTCCCAGGAGAACATCGAGATCGTCACACGGGCGCTCGACGCGTACAGCCGTCGCGACGTCGACGCGCTTCGGGCACTCACCGATGCGGACGTCGAGTTGGACTGGTCCGCTTCGCACGGGTTTCAGGCGGGCGTCTACACAGGTTTCGACACAGCGCTGCGCTTCTACTCCGAGTACTTCGAGGCCTTCGACAAGATCACATTCGACATCGAACGCACGGCCGCGATCGACGACAACGTGATCGTCTCGAACCTCGCCCGACAGCGCGGGCGTGACGGCATCGAGGTCACCGCAAGGAGCGCACTCCTTTTCACGGTGCGCGACGCGCGCATCACGCGGATCTGCCTCTACCAGGAGCTGGACGAAGCGCTTAAGGCTGTTGGGCTTGAGGAGCAATGACAGCGGGGAGCATTCAGCCGCCCTTGAGCGCGAAGACCAGCACTTGGCCTCGATCCGTGCCAACATCCGCGTCGTGCGAGCCGCTCTTTGCTTGGCGCTTGTGACTGCGCTGGCCCTCACGAGCGGCGCCGGTGCCGCTCAGACTCCAGACATGGAGGTCTTCCTCGAAGGTAACGGCAGCGGCGGGCTGATCGCCAGCAGCAACGTCGTAGCACCCCCCGGAGAGACCTTCTCCTGGCAGGCTTGCACGCCCGACGGGCTGGGCTGTAGCGCGTTCGCGAGCGGACAGAAAGTCGGTACGGCAGACGCGGCGCCCAACACGGTCTTCGTCGTGAGCCCGAGCGATGCACCAATCGAGCGCAGTCCGGTGTGGAAAGGCAACGTCAAGGCGTCCACTCCCCCGAGCATCAGTGGTCAGCTGAACGCAAATACGCTCGTAACGCCGGTGCCCGGCACGTGGCAAGGGGGCTGGGCCGGAGATCTCAACCACACCGAGCTGGCCGAGTGCCGGTACCCCGACGGGACAGGTTGCAGCGCGCTCACCGATCTCGGCGGCGCCGCCTGCGCTGACGGCGCGGTCGTGCTCGACCCAGCGTTCACCGGACGCTATCTGCGCGTCGCCGATCAGACTTACCCGGCCGACGCCCCGGTCGACGAAGACAGCGAAGACTCGCTGACATTCCTCGGATTCGTGTGGCCGGCCGGCCCGACGACATCGGTTGCAGTCCTAGGGCGGATCGGCCGTGCAACCGGCCCACGCACAGACCATTGCGGCCCAGCTCCGCGCGCGCTGGGCAGCGAACCCTCGGCGACTCTGTCACAGCAAGACGTGGCCACGATCCGCTGCCCGGCTGCTTGCACGATCGTGCTGCGCGCCGACCGCGGACGCAACCGTGTTCAGGCGGCGCGAACACTCGCCGAATGGGGCACCGTCTCGGTCCGCCTGTCGCCGCACGCCCTTCAGCGCCTCGGTCCTGGGCACGCGGTGCTGAGCATTGAAGTCGACGGCGCGGTGCTCCTCAGACGTACTGTCGCGGTCACGTGATCTCGCGCTCCTGCGTGTGCGCACGCGAGAGCTCGCGCGACGCGCGGCTCCGGAGCCTCTCAACTCGATCGCCTCGAGTAGGACTCGATCATCTCAACCACAGTCGCTTCTGCCTCGGGGCGGCTGAGCCGCATGTCGAGTCGCAATAGCTTCCACACGAGCACATCCGTGGCGACGATGAGGGCCGCGAGCCGGCGCTTTTTCGATGCGCGCCGCAGGCCGGCGAGCAGCGGCTGGAAGACCCTGCTCGCCCACTCGCGGTGGTAGTCCCTGCCGCGGTCGGTGAGGTGGCCGACGGCGGGTATGCGGTCCTCTTGAGAGAGCATGCGCAGAATCGCCGTTCCGTTCGCCTCGTAGTGATCGAACACGTTGGCGACGGCCTCCGGGATGCGGCCCACGAGCGCCGCGTCGCGGCGCGATTTCTCGGTCATCGCCCACCATCTGTACGCCTCTGTGAGCAACTCGTCCTTCGAGTGAAAGCGCGCGAGGAGCGTCTGTTCGGTGACGCGCGCGTCGGCGGCGATCTCACGCAGACGCACCTGCTCATATGGCCGCGTACCGAAGTGCTCCCACGCCGCGGCGAGCAGCCGCTCGCCGGTCGCGGCGGCCGCATCGGCGCGGGCCGTCATCCGGTACGCGCGTTCCTTACGCGGCGCACTTGACTTTTTCATCTTGGTCATACTAAGATGAAGTATATGCGAATCTTCCAGACGCTCCTCGCGTTCAGCGGCAACGCGCCACCGCAGCTGGCGCTCACTCGTGAGCTCGTCGATCGCGGTCACGAAGTGCGGGTCCTGGGCCATCGCGCCGCGCGGGAGCGCATCGAGAGCACCGGAGCTGAGTTCGTCGCCTACCAGCGCGCGATGCCCGACCTCGACATCACGCGCCCGGAGACCGACCCCATACGTGACTGGGAGGCGCGCACACAGGTCGGCGCCGCGAAGCGACTGCGAGACGGCGTGCTCGCGCCGATGCCCGACGGGACACGCGACGTGATCGACGCGCTCCAGGGCTGGAGAGCCGACGTGGTCGTCTTCGACTGGCTGATACCGGCTGCCGCGATCGCAGCCGAGCTCGCCGATCTGCCGGCCGCTGCGCTCGTTCACTGCCCCTATCCATACCCCGCTCGCGGCGCGCCGCCGCTGTTCAGTGGCCTGTCGCCGATGACCGGTCCATTCGGTGACGTGCGCGATCGCGTATTTGACCTCATCACCAGCCGCTTCTGGGCACCCGGACTGACAGCACTGAACGGCGTCCGTGCCGAGTACGGGCTCGCGCCGCTGAACGAGTGGGGCGACCAGGTCCTCGGTGCGCAGGCCGTGTACGTGATGACCGCGCCGGAGCTCGACTTCTCAAGCAAAGCCCAGCTGCCCGCGAACGTCCACTACGTCGGCCCCGCGTTCGAGCCGTTCGAGAAGGACTGGCAGTCGCCGTGGCCCGAGGAGAACACCGACCCGCTCGTGCTGCTCAGCTTCAGCACCAGCTACATGGATCAAGGCGCTCTCGCCCAGCGCGTGCTCGACGCCGTCGCGGGACTACGCGTCCGGGCGCTGCTAACAGCTGGCCCGGCGCTCGACGCCAGCCGCCTGCGGATCCCCGCCAACGCCCGCACCGTGGCTTTCGTCCCGCATCGAACCGTCCTCCCGCACGCATCGCTAATGGTCACACACGCGGGATGGCAGACGGTCAACGCGGCGCTCGCCGATGGTGTTCCGCTCGTCTGCATCCCCGACGCGCGCGACCAGCCCGATAACGCCGCGCGCGTCGTGTTCGTGAACGCCGGCGTGAAGGTCAGCAAGAAGAGCTTCCCCAGCAAGCTGCGCAGCGTGATCGCCGGCGCCCTGGAAGACCGGTCGATCAAACAGGGTGCCCGCGCGATGGCCGACGCCCTCGCCCGCAGCAACGGCACCACCGTTATGGCCGACGCGCTCGAGCGCCTGCCCGTGGAGGACGTCGTGAAGGCGACTACACCCGATGGCTCATCCGCAGTCGGCTGAGGAAGCGGATGCGATCGTTCAATACTTTGCGAGGCGTAGTTGTAGGGGTCGGCGCGGTATTCGTGATGCTGGTGCCCGTAGCCACCGCTTCAGCAGTCCGACTACAACTGAATTACCGGGGAAGCCCGAACCCTGAAGGCAGAAACATGACACACATTGCGATCGGCCTTGAAGAAGGCACCGCCGAATGTCAGTGGTCCTACCTTGCGACCAACAACAACGGCCGGGGCACAATCACCGACGTGCTGACAGAAGAAGTTAGCAGCGGCTGCAGCAACTCCGACACGACCGGTCCAGGGTTCTCAGCAGTCAAGCTCTCATGGAACGGGAGCGCGAAAACCGTCGGCGAGGCGACCATCACCCAGGCGGGGTGTACGTATCGATTCCGCAAGCTCGCGGCTACGGCCGAACCGCCTTTTTCCGTGACCCAATACTTGGGTTCAGCTACTGGCGTGCTGCAGCGGAAGGGCAGCCTTCTCACTTGCCCCGGAGCGCTTGTCGCATCAAACGTGCTCATCAGAGTCGTCTCGGCGGCCCAGGGGTTCAACGGCCAGTCTCTGCTCTTGATACCAGAGCTGCTGAACTAGGGGCGCCGCTCGGATGGTGGCCCGCGCGTCATATCGTGGGCCACCGTTGTGCGTTACCTCCAGGGAGCGAGCGTGAAAGCGACGGATTGCGACAGCCTCCTATTGGCGGCATGCGGGTCTAGTCGGTCAGCGACCGACAGCGAATCGCAACACGTCCGGGAAGACCCGGCCGAGCCCGAAGGTAGCGACGCCCGGGACGACGGTTACCGGTGGATCCCCGCCGAGCAATTCGGCCACGCGGCGGGCGTGAGCCGGCGGGTGCGCTTCGTCCAGTTCGCCCGTCCACAATGCGCTCGGTATCACGCCGGCTGGCGGTGGGGCGATGCCCCACGGTCTGGCTAGAAGGCGGATCTCCTCGATCGCCGCGTCGGGATTACCCAAGAACTCGCGCATTGTGCGGAGGTGGATGTCGCGAATCAACGGGTCGCCGAGAAACGGGCGATCGGCGGCGGGCACCTGCGCGATCGCGGAGTCCGGCAGCTTCTTGAAGGTCCGCCTCAGACCAGCCTTCAACACGAACGGCGCCCTGCGCGCCAGCAAGACAGCAGTCCTCAGCTGCTTGCCGGTGTCCATTCGAGCCCCCCGGCTGGTCAGCGGTGCGAGTCCGCCCAGCAGCGCGAGCCCGGTCAACCGCCTCGGCGCCGAGGCCGCAACTGCGACGCCATATCCCGTACCTCCCGATTGGGTCACGACCCCGGTGCGCTCGATGTCAAGTGCGTCGAGCAGCGCAAGCTGGTCAGCTGGCCAGTCAGCGATCGTGCGCCCAGGCTCGGCGGCGCTGCCGTGGACCCCGGGACGGTCCGGGATCAGCAGACGGATGCCGAGTTCACGCGCCGTCGGCGCGAGAGCCCATCCGAGACCGCGGGAGCAGGGACCGTCGAGCACGGTGACCACCGGTCCGGCGTCGGCGCCGGCCTGCACGTAGGAGAGAGTGCGGCCGTCTGGCAGCGCGATCTGAGAGCTCACCTCTGGTTGCGACATGATGTCGCAAGATGGTGGCATAGTCTGCGACAGGATGTCGCAACGAGCTCCGCGCGTCCCGGCCGACGAAGCCAGGCACCGAATCCTGGCAGCCGCGCGTGAACTGCTGCTGGACCGTCCGTTCGCCGCACTGACGGTTGGCGACGTGATGGCCCGAGCGGGGCACACGCGTACCGTCTTCTACCGACACTTCGACGGGCTGGCGCAGATGGCCCCCGAGTTGCTCCCCGACGCCGACGACCCGCTCGTCGACCAAGTCCTCCGCGGCTCTCCCGCGGACCTAATAGACGCCATGATCACCGGCCTGGTCGGGCTGTACGCGGACAATGGCAGGTGGCTCCGCGCAATCGACGCCGCCGCAGCGGACCCAGACGTCGCTGCCGCGCTCGATCGCGCCCTCGTCGGTCCACGCCGGCTATTGGAGACGCTCGTCGCCGACGCTCCGGACCCGCCGCCCAACCCACGCGAGTTCGCGCTCCTACTGATGGCAACCCACCGGGCATACCTGCTCGACAAATTCGGCGGCGGCAACGACACGCCGGAAAACCGTCAGGACGCAATCGCTGCGCTCGCCACCCTCTGGCGGCGGCTTCTCGCGAAGTGAACCTCGAAGCGGATGAAGGGATTCGAACCCTCGACCTTCGCCATGGCAAGCCGTGAAATGCGCCCCGATGCAAGCAAATAGGCGCGATTTGATCGGCTAAGCATGGCTTATTCAGGCACGTTTCGACTGGTTTGCTACCCAAACCGCTACCCACTATCAGTCTGCTACCCATCCGCTACCCACGGGTGTAGACTGCGCCGATCGCACCTGATCCGAAAGCCTCGATCCTGATCCGCGAGCACCGCGGTCGGCCGTTCTACGAAGCGTTCTGGCGACTGAACGGCAAACAGGTCAAGCGCCGCATCGGTCCCGCTTGGCTCGACCGCGACCCTGACTCTGGCAAATGGGGCCGGCGCCGGGGGCGCGTCCCTGACGGCTCCTACGACGAGCGCGGAGCCCACGTCGAGGCCGCCCGCCTCGTGGCCGAGTACGTGGCCGATGCCGCCGATCGGGAGCGTGTCGAGCAGGAGCGCCTGACGCGCGGGGTGACGTTCCGGGAGGTCGCCCACGCCTACATGCGCTGGCTGGCAGACGTCGCCGGGGCGAAGCCGTCCACCCTGCGCGACCGGGAGACCGTATTGGGCGAGGCGGGGGTGCCTCGCAAGCGGGGCGAAGGCAAGACACTCGGACACGTCATGGCCGCGCTCGGCGATCGACCTGCCACGAAGATCACCACGCGCGAGATAGACGAGCTGCTGGCGACGATCAGCGCAACCGGCGCGTCGGCGGCCACCGTCAACAAGTACCGCTCGGCCGTCTCGGCCGTGTTCAGCCACGGCTGCAAGCCGTCCACGTTCGCGCTGCCAGCGAATCCCGTGGTCGGAGCGGACAAGCGCCGCGAGCCGGCTCAGGCTCCCCTCGTGTTCTATGCGCCCGAGGAGGTCGAGGCCATCGCCCGCGCTCTCGCTGATGGACGGCATCGCGATCCGGCGTTCCCAGCGGTCAACGACGGAGAGCGTGTGGCACGGCAGGCCGAGGACCAGCAGGACGCTGAGATGGTCCGCGTCGCCGCCTACGCCGGGTTGAGGCAGGGCGAGCTGCTTGCGCTGCGCTGGCGCGATGTTGACTTCGCTGGGTCGGCGCTGACGATCGCGCGTGCGATGAGCGCGGGCGTGGAGTCGTCAACGAAGTCCGGGCGTGTCCGCCGGGTGCCGCTCGCTGACCAGGCCGCCGCCGCGTTGGATCAGATGAGTCGACGTGAGCACTTCACGTCGCCCGATGACCTCGTGTTCTGCAACGTGTTCGGGGGTCCGCTCGATGGCTCAGCGCTGCGCCGACGCTTCAAGCGCGCCCAGGTCGCTGTCGGTGCTCGCCCGCTGCGCTTCCATGACCTACGGCACACCTTCGGGTCGCTGCTGGCGGCGCGCGGCGTTGATGTCGTGACGATCCAGAAGGCGATGGGTCACAGCGCGCTCTCCACGACGAGCCGTTACCTGCATGCGCGTCCGGCGTCCGAGCAGGCGCACGCGTTCACGACGGCGTTTATGCCTGGCACGCAGGACGCCGCCGAGGCGGTCGTCGCTGCGACGGGATCGACCTAGTGCTACCGCTTAGCGCTCGGTGGTTTGGCGCTCGATGCCGCATCTGACGGCTTCGGTGGCGGCCGCATCGGGGACACCTCGGCCTTGATGGGACCTGCACCCCCTGTGAGCGCTTTCCGTGACCCAGGAGCCCAGCCCTCGCTCAGTTCGCGCTCATGAGGATCCTTGTTCGCCACTACTGACCATCCCGGGAGGGTGGAGGCGACGCCGCCGGTGGGGGCGGCGGTTTAGCGCTCGATGCTGAGTCGCGCGGCGCTGGCGGCGGCTGCTGCGGACTCGGCGCCGCGTTCTGTGGCTGGTAGCCGCCACGCTTTTCTACCGGCGGCAGTCTTCGCTCGTGGGCCATGTGCCTCATGGTAGCGGTCAGCCGGACGACTCCCCCTCGGCATCCGGGTCGTCCGACGGACGCTCATAGAACTCGATCGAAGCGATCTCATCACGTGCGATCCAGAGTCCTTCGGTGCCTCGGGCGGCCTCCACAAACCAGTCGCTCGCGGGGTCGATAGACCACCGCTCAGAGATAAATAGATCCTGCGCATGCTCGGAGTAGCCAGCGAGGCTGCCGTCACCAAAATAGCCCCCAACGACTCGGCCATCCTTCAAGGTGACACGCAGCATCGGCGATCCCTCGCGGCCGAACGCTTCGTTCCAGCCCGAGCTAACGCTGTGCGATGGTGAGACGCCGATGAAGTCCAGGACAAGCGGACGAACCTTGCGGGAGCTTCGCCATCGCAGTCCGATCACGGCGATCATCACCGGAAGGACGAGCGTGATGATCCCGGCGGCCTCAAGGTCCGCCTCAAGCGACTTCTTCCCTCGGTAGAACCCAACGATGTCTGTCTTGTCGAGGCCACCAAGCGCGCCCGCAGCGAATGCAATCGCATAGATCAAAGCGCTGTAGTAAAGAGCGTTCAGAAGCCTCTCGAACTGCGTGTCTTCGCCACGTACGGCGAACATCCGCTCGCGGAGTAGCAATGTAACGAAGCCCGGCAGCACGAACACCGCGAGAATCAGCAGTGCAGTTCCGGTTTGCGGCGTCATGCGCCGCTTGTACCAGTCCGTGCGGACGCCTCGGCGATCCGATGAGCGGACTTTGACGCCCCTGCGGTCAGCTGGAACGATCCTCGCCGGCCTGGCCGATCAACGCCATTTCGATGTTCTGCCGGATGTAGATTCTCTGTCTGCCGATCTTCACGCTCGGCAAGATGCCGCGGCGTGCCCAATCTTCGATGGTCGAGACTGGTGCGTGGAGCAGCAGGGCGACATCACGCGCCGTCAGGACATCCTCAGCGGTCAGTCGTTTTGGGCCGGGATTCATCACTTCGTCTCTGCCGCGCGCCAAGGAGGCGTGTCCTCGGGAGCGTCGGCACGGACGAGGAGGCGAAGCCGACGCCTCCGATGCACGTAGCGGCGGCCACCCGGCCGCAACCACTCCCGGCGTCGGCGTCGCCAGTCGGTCCTCGCGCACCTTTGCTCCGCGACTCGCGCGTCCCCTCGATGCCGCTGTTCGGTCCGTGAGCTGGCCATCTCATACCCACTCGGCCGGCGGGGCGCCGGGCGCCCACGCCTGCGTGACGCTGCCCCCCTCCTGACTGAGTTTGTGCCCGAAGTCAGCGATGTGCAATTGGAAGCTCAACTCCTCGCACGGGTCATAGGCTGCGTCGTCCAGCAGCCGGCGCCAGTACGCCAGGGCGCACAGCGACTCAAGATGCGCGGCTCTGGTCCACCAGCCCTGCTTGAGCCCGGCAAGCTGGGTCGGGTAGCGCCCATACAGGGCCAACGATCTCACCCCACATCCGGCTACGCCACTCGCGATCCCCACCGTAGGGCTCAAGCCACGGGGCACGCTCGCCCGGGCCCCGAGTCTCGGGGGCGCGACGCGCAAGCAGATCGCGGCGCCCCGGCGAGCCTTCCCCGCCCACGCCCAGCTCGTCGAGGCCCTGACGGACGAATTGCGCCGCGACGCGCGACACCGGCTCGTCTGCGTCCTCAGCCATACCTTCAAGACGACGAACAAGCGGCTCAGGCAACGTGATCCTCACTCTGCGGTCCATTTCGGATCTCCAGTCGGGTCGTTTTGGGCGTCTTGTGTGCCCTTCCACTGGTTAATGACCGCAAGTGGCCCAAACCGGCCAACGAATTAGGTTGGCGCGGAAGTTGGGGTTTGTTGGGAGCCGCCGTGACGTAGGTCAGCCTCCTCTTCGAGTAGCTCATTGGCCCAGGTGTGTGCGGGCTTAAACCACTGTCGGAGGAGGCTGGATGCAGAGGATGACGGACGTGACTGCGACTGTCCACGCGGGCGAGCCCGCGTGGACAGTCGGCATCGATCTGGGGCGCCGCGCGTCGCATGAAGCGGTGTTGCGCGCACATGGCGGGGCCGATCGGCGGCTGCGGTTCACTCATTCGCGTGCCGGTATCGACGGGTTCGTTGGAGAACTCGCCGAGCTTGACGGGCGCGTGCTGGTCGTCATCGAGCCGACAGCGACGAGGTGGCAAGCGCTCGCGGAGCTGCTCTGCGGCGAGGGGCTCGAGGTGCGCCAGGTCCACGCAGCGACCGTCGCGAAGCTACGCGGCGCGCTGGACGTCACCGGCGCGAAGTCTGACCGCGTGGACGCACGCACCCTCGCGGGCGCGGCCGGCTACTCCCATCTCGTGCGGCCCGACGAGCCAGCGGCGGCGTGCGCGCACGCGTTGTGTCTTGAGCGGCTGCGGGTCCGCCGCGAGCGCCGCCGCCTGCGCGGCGCAGTGAAGATCTGCCTCGACACGATCTGGCCCGAGTTCTTGCAGACCTTCCGCGGCGGCGAGCGAGGCATCACAGCCCGCGCGGTGATCGCTGTCACCAGTGGAGACCCCGCACGCGCGAGCAGGCTCGGAGCTATCGAGCTTGAGCGTCGAGTCCGCGCCGCCGCACCCGGACGGCATATCGGGCACACCAAGATCAAGCAGCTCATCGAGAAGACCAGCCGCCCCGTTGGCTACCGCGCAGCGAGAGCCGCCTACGCCGCCCGGCTCAAACGCCTGATGCAACGCCGCGCGCTCGTCGAAGACCAGCTGCAAACGCTCGAGGAAGAACTCCTGCGCCTCTACCCCCAGCTCCCCGGCGCAGAACGACTGAACAGCTTGCCGGGCCTCAGAGAACTCGACCGTGCGCTGCTCCTCGCCGCCGCCGGTGATGTCCGCAGGCTGCGCTCTGCCCGCGCACTCGGCAAGCTCGGCGGCTGCGCACCGATCGCACGCGACTCCGGGAACTCCACGCCGAAACGCAAGATCAGCGAGCGCTGCCGCTACCAGCTGCGAGATGCCGCCTTCCAAGCTGTCCGCCGCCTCATCCGTGCCTGCCCAGCGTTCAAAGCGCTCTACACCAACCTCCGCCAACGCCTCACCGGCACACAAGCCGTGATCGCGTGCGCGAACCGGATGCTCCGCGTGATCTGGCGCATGGTCAACAACGACATCGACTACAACCCCGCGAAGGTCGCCCCTGCACTGAACCGCTAACCCACACCCTTCACGGCTATCGCCTCGCCGACCGACCCGAGCGCAAGCCCGCATCCGCAATTTCGAGCCATCAAGCTCGCTCCGCAAACAAGGGCCCCTGCGCACGCCAAAGACCGCACAAGACCACCGGCCACCAAGGCCGCACACACCCCTAATCAGGCCACGGCGTGCCATCTCACCGCTCACCACACACCCACCGAGCGCGCAGCCAGCCACACCCCGACAACCGCGCCAACAGCACGGCAAACAGCCCCTGCCAAAACGAAACTTGACAAAACGCCAAAGGCCAGTTTTTCCGGCCCAATAGTGGCCCGGGCTCGGCCCCCGTGCATCTAGTCTGTGCAGAAGCCGTCGGGGTGCAGCGGCGGAGAGGGTGGCCGGGGCGTTCCTGGGCGCGGTGCTGGCAGCGCTATCGTTCGATGGCAATGAGCGCAGAGCGCGAGTTTGACGTCGTGATCGTGGCCGAGCCGGAGGGCGGCTACAGCGTGTTCGTACCCGAGCTGCCGAGCGTCGCCACGCAGGGCGAGACGATCGAGGAAGCGCGCGCGAACGCGCAAGAGGCGATCGAGGGGTATCTCGAAGTCATGCACGAGGATGGCCTTCCCATCCCCACGGTGCACCGTGACCGCGTAGCGGTCCACGCCGCGTGAGCCAGACCCCCGCCGTCACGGGCAAGCAGCTCGTCAAGGTTCTCGAAGGCCAAGGCTGGTACGTGAAGCGCATCCGTGGCAGCCATCACATCCTGCGTCACCCGAGCATCCCCGATGCGATCCCAGTCCCGGTGCACGGCAACCAGCCGATTAAGAAGGGCACCCTCGGCAACATCCTGCGCACCGTGGGCATCACCCGCGAGCATCTCAACCGGCTGCTCTGACAGAGCCCGCGCCTCGCTATGCCCCATCGTCGTCCTCGGGGATCAACGCGGATAGTCCGACGCCCAGACCGCGAGACAACGCCACGAGCACGTCGAACCTCGGGTCAGTCAGGCCGGCCTCGAGCTTGGCTACTCGCGTCGGGCTGATGCTGCTTCTCCCGGCCACATCAACGACGGTAAGCCGCTGTTGCTCGCGCACCCGTCTTTAGCTGTTCGCCGAAGCGGATCAGCTCTGTCCGGTTGTCCATGTGTTCCTCCTGTTGGTGGTTGTGCTCGGGGCGCGAGGCAGTAGCCGACGCCCCAGATCGAGGACACCCAGCCGGCCGCACCCGCCTCGGCGAGCTTGCGGCGCAACCGCGAGGCGTGGGACTCCACCGTCCGCGTCGTGTCCTGCGACGGGTAGCCCCACACCTGGCGCAGCAGCTCGGCCTTGGCGACAACACGTGCCGGTTCGCGCGCCAGGTAGAGCAGCAGCGCGTACTCGCGTCTGCGCAGATCCACGGGCGTCGATCCATAGATCACCGTCCGTGTCGCTGTGTGGATCGTCAGCGCGCCGCAGCGGATAACCGGCGGCGTCTCGCCGGTCGGACGGCGCAGCAGTGCTCGCGCTCGCGCAAGCAGCTCGGCGTAGACGAACGGCGCGCGGATCACGTCGTCCGCGCCTGCCTCGAACGCTCGCAGCGTGTCCGTGGCATCTCTGCACGTGCTGATCCAAAGGACACGAGCACCGGAACCCGCGAGTTCGCCCCCTCGCAGGGCACGTAGAGCGTCGAGCCCTGCGCCACGCCTCGACGCACGGCCAAAGACGATCAGATCGACCTCGCCGACCGATGCGGGATCGCTGATCAACCGTGTGTCGAAGCCGTCAAGCGCCAGCTCATCGGCCAGCGCTTCGTTTTCGCTCTCCTGGCCGTAGATCACTACGACCGGGGGCGCAGCTCTCGGGATATCCTCCGGCTGCATTGGAGTTCACGCTCCTTTGCCACGCCCCCGGCTGTTGACGCAGCGCGGGGGCACTTTGGTTATTGCGCCGCACATCATAACGCTTACACGCATGGGCGTAAGCGCATGGACTCAAGCGGTTACGCCTGCAAGGCTCGCCCTATGCCTCCCCCACTCCCACCGGACCCAGCACTCGGCCTAGCAATCAAGGAGCTGCGCGAGGCCCGCAACCTCACGCAGGAAGAACTCGCCAGCCGAGCCGGGATGACGTTCGGGACCGTTAGCCGCCTGGAGTCAGCGAAGAGCGCGCCAGCATGGGCGACGGTCATGCAGCTCATCGACGCGCTGGGCGTCTCGCTCCCGGAACTAGCGCAGGCCGTCGAGAAGGCCCGGCGAAGCTTCTGGCGCCGGAGCGAGCCTGCCTCGCGAAACCCCGTTCGTCGTTAGGCCAACGACTGCTCGACCGCATAGAGGAAGTAGAACGGCTGCATCCGGATGTCGTTGTCAGCAGTCCGGCGTACCCGACAGGGGATCGGTGATCCCTCTCCAGACGGTAACGACCGATCCAGCAGGGGATCGGCTCGGCCGGGGGACGTTTTCTGTGAAGTCAAGTTCTTCGTCGGCGCCGAAAATGTCTGCGCCGCAGACGTCTTCGATAGCACCTCCCTACTCACGCGGTAGATCCGTAGCTCGTAGGTACGGAGGGCGGGAGGAGGTGTTTCACGGGGCGTTCACGGGGCCGGAAAAACTGGCTCCTCGATGAGCCGCCTACCACGCCGATGAGGCAGCGCGATATGAAGCTCAGTGAACTGCGTGGCGGTCCGGCCTACTCGGAAGCTGGGGCGACGGAGCTTCCACCCGCGCTTAGCTGTTCCGACGTGACGCCCTCCAAGAACGGGTTTTGCAAGAGGTAGCGGTGAAGGCGCTGCTCGATGCGCTCGTTAGTCCATCCGCGGGCCAGCAGCTCCCGAAACAGCGGATCTATCTGCGCCGGATGGAGCGTCGGAAGGTTCGCGGCAAACCAATGCTCAGTAAAGCGCCGAGGCACGTAGAGCGTCGGCGGAGGACCCTGGAGCCATTGACGGGCTGCCTCCTCAGCAGCGGCCTGCGCTCGTGCGCGATCTTGAGCAGCGGCGGCCTCCGCCCTCGCCTGAGCGGCAGCCCTCGACTCGGCGGCAGCGGCCTGCGCCGTCCGTTCCCGCTCGAGACGACTCTCCCTCGTGGTTCTCACGGCCGCGCTGAACGGGTCCTCGTTGAGGATCTCGGCGTGAAGGATGTTCGATGCTGCCGTGCGGAGGCTCATGGCCGCATTGCTCCTAACAAGCGACACGGGCCAGCTAAGAAGCCACATCAAAACGGCGACAAGCGCGCACGCTAGGACCACGAGCAGCCACAGACCGAACACGATGGACGCGGCGAAGAGGGCGAGCGTCACGGCCAGGGCGAGGGGAGCGCCCGCAACGAAATCGGCGTATTCGCCGACCCGATGCCTGACTATCCGCTCCATCGCCAAATGATAAACCGGCCTCGATCCATCTTGCCCCGCTACGTCCCACGCTCTGCCTAACGGTCTCGATCGGCCTCCGGCTCCTTGAAGCTCTCATCCTCCACGCTGAGGTCGAGCAAGCGACCGAGAATGTCCATCATGTCGCCCACGATCTGTGACGGGCGTGTGTTCATCCGCCGCCCTTCCTTCACCTTCCGCTTCATCTCCGGCAGCGTCGGTCCGCCAAGGCGCTCAAGGATCACGAGGGCAGCTTCGACCCGCAGGAGGGCACCCGTGAGCCGCGTCCATGTACCGATACCACCGTCGATTTTCGGCGGAGGATCGGCAATCTCGTCGCGCGCGATGTCCGCCGTCTCCTTCACGAGATCCTGGACCTTCCCGAGCTGCGTGAGGCGCTGGACCCATAGGTCGCGCTCCAGGGCGCGTTTACGCTCGGCCATCTCCTGCTCGTGAGCTGTCCGCGTCGCCTCCAAGAGCTGCCCCTCCCTGGACATCTCCTCCCCGTGCGCTGCGGACGCCTCCTGCCGCGACCGACGGGATTCCCGGACGGTCTCCCGCGCGTAGAAGACGGTCACCAGCGCCGCGAGCGCGGCGATGCCCGAGAAGATGTCAGCAGGCATGGCGTCCGACGATAGATCGCGCTTCGGTCGGCGCTCCCGCGCCTCCTGCATGATCCATGCTGCGAGCGCGACGATCAGCAGGGCTGCGGTAAGCAGGGTGAGCAACATCTCACCCTTGACTATCCGACACTGTCCCTCGATGGTGCAACGTTGCAGGATCGACCCTGTCTGTGCTATCGCGCCACGGTCTTTTCGCTTACCACGAACACATCGTCGGATATGCTCGGCGGCCGATGGAGCGGGAGGAGATCGTAGAAGCGATGAGGCGATCGGCGGAGGACGGCAAGCCTCTCGGCGCTGCCCGCTTTCAGCAGGTCACCGGTATAACCCGATCGGACTGGGGCCATTACTGGCCGCGCATCGGCGACCTACAACGAGACGCGGGCTTTGAGGCGAACCAGAAAGTCGCGCCCTATGATGACGGCCGGCTCTTCAAGAGCATGATCGAGCTTACGCGCGAGCTGGGGACGTATCCGACCGACCGGGACCGGCGAGTGAAGGCGCACAACGACCCCGGCTTTCCGAGCCACCGGGTTTTCGACCGTCTCGGGAACCGGGCGCAGTTCATATCGAAGCTCGCCGCCTACTGCGCGGACAGACCCGAGCATGCCGACATCGTCGCCATCCTGGAGCCGCTCGTCGAAGCAGTTCCACGGCAGACGGGGCCAGTCGAGAGCAAAGGTCACGGCTTCGTGTACCTCGTCAAGGGCCATCGGGGCGAGTACAAGATCGGGCGCACGCGGCGCCTCGACAGTCGGGTATCAGAGCTTGGCGCACAGGCATCGGTGAGACACGAGCAAGTGCATGCGATCGAGACCGACGATCCCGGCGGCGTAGAGGCGTACTGGCATCGGAGGTTCGCGGCGAAGCGGATACGCGGGGAGTGGTTCAAGCTCTCCGCCGCCGAGGTGAATACCTTCAAGCGCTGGAAGCGGATTTACTAGCGTGCCCCCACGCATCCGGCGCGGGTCCGTCTTGGTCGCCGGGGATGATCGGAGTCATGAAGGCCCCAGTTGACGCGGTCGTATGGCTCAAGCCGCCCATCCTGCTCGACGGGACGCTCGCCGGTCAGTCGTTCAAGGTGCGGATCAACAATCGGGCGATGACCCTGACCCTGCCGCTGGAGAGCGCCGAGCTTGACGATCCCGCAGGACCGCCAACGATTCCGCGGTTTCCGCCTCCGAAGCTCGCCGAGGGATTCAACCGGGGACCCGTGGAGAACCGTGCTGTTGCAGTGAGAGATGACCGCGAGGTTGCGGCGGGGGCCATTCGCCTGCGATTCAACGATGCCGATATGCGTAGCAAGCTCGACCCCGATAACCGTCGTGCCGGAGACAGGTTCGATGCGATCGAGGGCTTCCTTGGCGGCGTCGAGCCGTGGCTAACGACGGTCCGGGATTGGCTCTACGCGTGGGCCGTTCGTCCAGGCCATGCATTGCGTGTTCGGCCGAGCCCTGAGTTCCGGTTCGCGCTGCCCGACCGGCCGGAGCGCGGGACCGAGGGCGGCGGCGGCAGCCACGGCATCATTGTCATCGGCGAACGACCGGCGACCCCGTCGGAGTGGACTAGCGCTCTCCGCGCCGCGTCGGCGGGCGAAGGGTTGCCGCTGCCGTACAGACTGCTCTTTGAAGCCATCCAGCATCGCACCGCGCGGGAACCTCGCAACGCCGTCATTACCGCGAATTCGGCGGCCGAGGTTGCTCTCGGCGAAGCAGCGAGAAGAGGGCTCAAGGCTGCCGGTTGGACTGCCTCAGACGCAAAGGAGATCCTAAAGGGCGCAAACGGCATCATCGACCTCTACCGAGTCTGCTCGGCGCTGCCGGATCGCCCGTCCGTCTCGATCGGCCAGGTCAAGAGCAAGCTCGCCGGGCCGCGCAATCTCGCGGCGCACGAAGGGAAGGACCCCGACCCGGAGGTCGTCGGCGCCGCGATCCAGACCTCCGTCAAGATCGTGACGACTGCGCGGCTGCCACGGCCGGAGCCCGCCATCGATCGACAATGACGCGCTCGTTTGCTACCCACGGCTGCTACCCACGGACACCTTGAGGTCCTACTGACCCACTCCAGATACAACAAAACCCCCGGAAATCCGGGGGTTTTGCGTGAAGCGGATGAAGGGATTCGAACCCTCGACCTTCGCCATGGCAAGGCGACGCTCTAGCCAGCTGAGCTACATCCGCAAGGTGCGGCCATTCTACAGCGGTCGACGGGCGCGCACCTGATAGACGGCCAGATCGCCCGCCTCGAAGCCGTGGCCAGCGGAGCGCAGGTACAGCCGCCAGACGCGCGTCCGCTCGACTCCGGCCAGGCGCTCGGCCTCATTGAGGTGCTCGTCCAGACGCCGCGCCCAGTGGCGCAGCGTTTCCGCGTAGTCCTCACGAAAGCCCTCCACGTGCCCCGTCCAGAAGCCTGCGCGCTCGAGCGCGAGCTGCACGCGCGAGAGCGGCAGCGGCTCGCCGTCGGGGAACACATAGCGTGTCGAGAACAGGTCGTCGAGCGGCGTCGCGTCCGGATCCAGCGCCGAGATCGCGTGGTTGAGCAGTTTGCCGCCGGGACGCAGCAGCGAGAACAGCGTGCGCGCGTATACATCAATCTGGCTCTCCCCCACGTGCTCGGACATGCCGATGCTCGCGATCGCATCGAACGTGCCGTGCGGCAGCTGACGGTAGTCCTGTACGCGGATCTCGATCTGCTCGGCTAGGCCCGCTTCGGCGACGCGCTCGCGTGCCCGTTCGGCCTGCTTCTCCGACAGCGTGATGCCGGTCACCTGCACGCCGTACTCGCGCACTGCGTGCATTGCGAAGCTGCCCCAGCCGCAGCCCACGTCCAGCACGCGCATGCCCGGCTCGAGGTCGAGCTTGCCGGCGACGAGCTCGAGTTTCGTGCGCTGCGCCTCCTCCAGCGTCTCCGCGCCTTTGGAGAAGACAGCGCAGCTGTAGGTCATCGACTCGTCGAGGAACAGCGCGAAGAAGTCGTTACCGACGTCGTAGTGGTAGCGCACGGCCGCAGCGTCGCGCTCGGCGCTGTGCAGCCGTCCCTGCAGCAGCAGCTCGAGGCTCGGACGGCGCGGCAGCCCGCCCGGGATTGCAGCCGTCAGCGCCGCCAGCGCCAGCCGTACGCGGTCGCCGAGGCTCAGCGGCGGCGGCTCGAACTGGTCGACCACGCGCAGCGCGAGGTCGAGGTCGTCGACCGCCAGCGAGCCGTCGACGTACGCGCGGCCGAGGCCCAGCGTGCCCGGCGCCGAGAGCACGTGCGCGAGCGCCGTCGGGCGCCTCACGAAGAACGTCGGCGCCCCGTTTTCGGTGGTTGCCGCCACAGCGCCGCCGTCCCAGAAGCGCACGTTGAACGGCCGCGATGGAAACACTCGCTGTAGCTCGCGGCCAAGTGGTCTGCTCACGCGGATGATCGCCACGCGCCAACGATCGCAGATGAGCGTCAGCCCTTGAAGCTCGAGCGCCCCAAATCGCCGTACGGCTCGTCGCGCTCTCGCACCGCCTCGCGGAATCCAGCCTCGCCCGCGCGCGCTCGGAACGCGTGACCCTCGGCGGTGTGGCGCGCGATCCCGTCGAACAGCGTCCCCAGCACCTGCGCCTCGTTCAGGCCCTGTGCGAACAGCGTCTGATTGACCAGCAGCTTCATCATCACCAACTGGTTCAGCGGCATCCCCGCGATCCGCTCGAGCAGGATCTCCGTGCGCTCCACCAACTGCTCCGCCGGCGGCGCCTCGATCGCGAGGCCCCACTCGACGGCCTCGGCGCCCGAAAGCGAGTCGCCGGTGAACAGCAGTCGCTTCGCGCGCTGCGCACCGACGCGGTGCGCCCACAGGGCCGTCGTCGGTGAGCCCCACACGCGCGCCGGCGGGTAGCCGATCTTCGCGTCCTCGGCGATCACCAGCAGATCTGAGCACAGCGCCATGTCGGTGCCGCCCGCCACGCAGAACCCGTGCACCATGCACACCACCGGCTTGCCACAGTGCATCAGCGTCATGAAGCCGCGGACGTTGCGGCTCATCATCGCGTAGTCCACCATCGGGTCCCACGTCGCCTGCGGATCGTGGTTGGCAGCGATCACCGCCGGGTCAAGCGGCGAGCCGCTTGGCACGCCTGCCGCAGCCGCGCCGCCCATCCGCGCGCCCTCGCCCTCGGCGCTCTCCACCAGGTCATAGCCGCCACAGAAGCCCGGACCGTTGCCGGCCAGCACCAGCACGTGCACAGCGGGGTCCAGGTCGGCGCGCTCGACGCACGCCGCGAGCTCCCTCACCATCTGCCCCGTGATCCCGTTACCGCGCTCAGGGCGATCGAGCGTCAGGCGCGCGATGCGCCCGGTTACCTCATAGCGCACCACGTCGCCCTCGCTCATACGCGGCGCCCGTGGGCACACGCGGAGCGGGTCAGTGACCGGCTTGAAGCCCCGAGCGTTGACACCGCGACGGACTCTACCCGCCGCGACACGGCGTCAGCAGGGCGCCCGTACGCACTCTCGAACGCGATCGCGCTAGCCTGAGCGCATGGGACTTTTCGGACGTAACAAGAGCACGATGGTTGACCCCGCAGACGCACTGCCCGGACGCCTCGAGGAGGTCCGCATACCGGAGCTCCACGAGGTGCTCGGCACGCCGCTGCGCGGACCGTTCCCCGAGGGCGTCGAGACCGCCATCTTCGGCATGGGCTGCTTCTGGGGAGCCGAGCGGATCTTCTGGGAAGCAGACGGCGTGTACACCACGGCGGCCGGCTACGCGGGCGGATTCACACCGAACCCCACCTACGAGGAGGTGTGCAGCGGTCGCACCGGCCACGCCGAGGTTGTGCTGGTCGCCTTCGACACCGCCAAGACCAGCTACCCGGACATGCTCAGGCTCTTCTGGGAGGGACACGACCCCACCCAGGGCATGCGCCAGGGCAACGACGCCGGCAGCCAGTATCGCTCGCTGATTATGCTCGCGGACGAGGGCCAGCGAGCCGCCGCGGTGGCCTCGCTCGACGCCTACCAGGAGATGCTCAACGGGGTCGGCTACGGCCCAATTACCACGGAACTCGCCGACCTCGACGCCGAGCACCAGTTCTATTACGCCGAGGACTACCACCAGCAGTACCTCGCCAAGAACCCCGGCGGCTACTGCGGCCTGGGCGGCACCGGGGTCTCCTGCCCCGTCGGCATCACCGGCTGACCGCCGCCGCTGCGTAGCCGCTCGCGTTGATGCGCCTCGCGCGCGGGGTGCTGGTTGCGTCTTGTGAACACCTCCCCGTGCGCCGTGCCCGCCAGCGAGGCGGACGGGCGCGCCGCGCCTCGCGCTGCTTAAAGACCAACGGCCCCGCCGAAGCGGGGCCGTCGCCTGTCCTCAACCCTCGGCGGGCGCGTCCGTGGGGAGGCCGCGCCCGCGCAGGGAGAAGTGCCTAGCTGTTCATCATGCTCCTGCGCCCGCCGGCTGTGTGCCACCCGGCTGCCACGCCGGCGCGTGAGGGCCACCGAGCGTCGGCACGTCCGACGGGTAGACCTCGTTGCCGTGAATCGCGTGGTCGCCGATCTCCAGCTCCTCGTCGGATAGCCGCAAGGGGATGAAGATGCCGATCACCTTCAGGATGATGAACGTCGCCACAGCGGTGTACGCGATGACCCAGGCGGCGGTCTCCGCCTGCCAGCGCAACAGCGTCCAGCCACCGCCAAGTAGCAAACCCTCCTTACCCGGCAGGTTCGCCGCTCCACCTACGCCGATGTACTCGACGAGCGCTGGATCAGCGAGCAGCCCCACCAACAGCCCCCCGCATAGACCGGCTATCCCGTGCGTGAAGATCACACCCAGGGTGTCGTCGACGTCTCTGAACGGTCGCACGCGGCTGAGGTAGCGGATCGCGAACCACACGATCGTCGCATCGACGACGCCGATGATGATCGCGCCCCAGCCGTTGACGAACCCGGCCGCCGGGGTGATACCCACCAGCCCTGTGATCATGCCGTTGACCGCGCCGATCATCGACGGCTTTTCGCGGAAGATGTAGTCCCACGCGATCCAGACCATCATCGCCACAGCGGTGCACAGGTTCGTGTTGAGGACAGCTGCCGAGGCGTCTGCGCCGGCGTAGTAGGAGTCCCCTCCGTTGAAGCCGTTCCAACCGAGCCACAGCAGACCGGCGCCGACCGCCAGCATCAGCAGGTTGTTCGGCGCGTCGACCTCGCGATCTCGTTGCAATCGTGGACCGATCACAGCCGCGAACACAAAGCCGGAGACACCCGCGGAGAGATGGATCACATACCCACCGGAGTAGTCCAGTGCGCCGTGCGCCGCGAAGTAGCCGCCGCCCCAGATCAGGAACGCGTTGACCGCGTACACGAACGTGATCCACAGCGCCACGTACGGGATCCACGCCTTGAAGTTGACGCGCCCGAGCACCGAGCCCAACGCCAGAATCGGTGTGATCGCGGCGAACACGAACTGGAAGTACACGAGCGAGGACTCCGGGAAGTGGAACGGCGGGCCTTCCGTCACCGACGGAATGATCGCCTGGCCCTCCTCAGCCGTGTGGCTGAGGATGCTCCCGGGTTCTCCCAGGAATGTGCCCAGGAAGCCTTTCGTCCCGAATACACCTGAGCCGCTGTGGGCGACCGGGGCTCCGAAGCCCATCTTAAACGCCCACAAACACCAAACGATGAGCGTCACGCAGAACGCGACGAACGTGAGCATCATCGCGTTGACCGACCAGCGCTTCTGCATGACACCGCCGTACAGCACAGCGAGTCCAGGCAGGCTCATCAGCCCGACGAACGTCGCGGCAGTCATCTGCCATGCGTTGTCCCCCGCGTTCAGCCAACTTGGGTATGACAGCCAGGTCATGTGCCTCCGTTCCTACAGTTGTTTGCACTTGCGAGCGCTCGTCCACGCAGCACGAACGCCGCTCGCCGATAACAGTCCCGGTATGAAATCCGGCCTGCCGGAGACGGGGTAGGGCCATCCTGGCCAAGTCTTGGGCCGTGCGTTTCGACATTTGTCTAGACGGCCCTATCGGGCCGGGAGCGGCGTGCGCGCAGCCGCCAATCGGTGCGCGAAAAATCCCCGCAAAGAGCTCAGTCGACGGGGAAGCCGGCGCGCCGGCACGACGCGCGCAGTTCCGCCGCCTCGTGCGCGAACGCGCCGGGCGTCGCGCATATTTTGCGCGCGTTGGCGCCGCAGGCGCGGTCGGTGGCGCCGCCGAGCGTCGATGCGAAGTTGACTTCGATGCAGTCCTTGCGCGCCGTGCCGCCGCTGGTCAGCGCGTACGCCCCGAGGCCGACGATCGCCAGCACCACGCAGCCGAGCAGCACCGCGATCACCGTCTTCTCGCGCCTGCCCCAGCGCAGCGGCTCGGACAGCCGGCGCGACTGGTCTTGCATGATCATCGCCGGACGAAGGCTACTGGTCGGGCGTGTCTGCGGGTGCGTCTTTGGGCTCGAACGAAAGCGCGGCCGAGTTGATGCAGTAGCGCTGGCCCTCCGGCCCGGGCCCGTCGTCGAACACGTGCCCCAGGTGCCCGCCGCAGGTGCGGCAGATGACCTCGGTGCGGCGCATCAGCAGGCTGTTGTCGGGACGCAGCTCGACGGCCTCCGCGACCGCCGGCTCGGTGAAGCTCGGCCAGCCGGTGCCCGAGTCGAACTTCGTGTCGGCGCTGAACAGCATCGTCCCGCACGCCGCGCACGTGTAGTCGCCCGAGTCCTTGTTGTAGACGTACTCGCCCGTGAACGGCGGCTCGGTCCCGGCCTTGCGCAGGACCTCGTACTGCGCCGGCGTCAGCTGCTCACGCCACTCCTGCTCGGACTTGACGACCTTGGGCTCGCTAGTTGCCATGCGTACGTTTTAGCACTACCGGCCGCAACCTGCACGTGCTATTGTGATCCTTACGTTCACGTCAGATTCAACAAGCCGCAGGTCGCGCTCGGCGAGCCCCGATTCGCCGGCCGCCGGCGTCGCCAACGGCGCCGCACCGACCGCGCGCTTCGGCGTCGCCGCCGGTCACGCGAACTACAAGTGGTGGGCGCTGTCGTGCACCAGCCTCGGCATGCTGCTCGCGGCGACCAACTCCGGGACGCTGATCATCGCGCTGCCCGATCTCGAGCGCTCGCTACACACGAGCCTTTTGGCGCTCGTGTGGGTGATCCTCGCCTACCTGATCGCTGCGACCGTGCTCGTGCTGATGGCCGGCCGCCTCAGCGACCTGTTCGGACGCAAGCGCGCCTACGTCGGCGGCTTCATCGTCTTCGCGCTCGCCTCGCTCGGCGCCGGCTTCTCCGGCGATGCCACCGTGCTGATCGGCTGGCGGATCCTGCAGGGCATCGGCTCAGCCTTCCTGTTCGCCAACGCCGCCGCGCTCGTCACCGACGCCTTCCCCAAGGAGGAACTCGGGCTGGCGATGGGTGCCAACACGATGGTCGCCGCGGTCGGGCTCGTGCTCGGCCCTGTGCTCGGCGGCGCACTCGTCGCGATCTCCTGGCACTGGGTCTTCTGGTTCAACGTCCCGTTCGCGCTGGCCGGCGCCGCCTGGGGCGCGCTGATCCTGCGCGAGCTCGCCAAACCCGACTCTGTGCGCGGCTACGACGTGCCCGGCACGGTCACCTTCGTCGTCGGCCTCACGGGCCTCGTCTACGGGGTCTCGCGCGGCGGCATCAGCGGCTGGGACGACAATCTGGTGATCGGCGCGCTGATCGTCGCCGCGGTGCTGCTGCCGCTGTGGGTGCTGATCGAGCTGCGCTCCACCGCACCGATGCTCGACCTCGCGCTGTTCCGCAACCGCCTGTTCGCGGCCGCCAGCGCCGCCTCGTTCATCAACGGCCTCGCGCGCTTCGCGCTGCTGTTCCTGTTCGTCTTCTACTACCAGGGCGCGCAGGGCGCCACGCCGATCCAGGCCGGCATCAAACTGATCCCGCTAGCGCTCGGGATGCTGATCGCCTCCCCGATCGCCGGCATCTACGCCGACCGTCACGGCTCGCGCGCGCTCGCCGCACTCGGCATGCTCGTCACCGCCATCGGCCTCGCCGCGATGACCACGCTGCAGGTTCATAGCGCCTACTGGCAGAGTGGCCTGTGGCTGTTCGTCGTCGGCGCCGGCTCCGGCATGTTCAACAGCCCCAACACCGCCGCGATGATGGGCACCGTGCCGGCCTACCGCCGCGGCATCGCCGCCGGCGCGCGCACGCTGCTGCAGAACACAGGCGCCGTGCTGTCGATCGCGTTCGTGCTCGCGGTCGTCACCGCCGCGATCCCGAAAGCGACGCTGTTCGCGATCTTCTCCGGCCTCGCCAAGGGTCTCTCGCCAGAGAAGCTCGCGCCGTTCATCGCCAACATGCACACCGCCCTGTGGGTGCTCTCGGCGACCTCGCTGGTGGGCGTGTTCGTGTGCCTGTTGCGCCCGCGCCACGTGCAGGGACTGGACGAGGCGCCGGAGCTTCCGTCGGAGATCGCCGAGGCGCAAGCCAGCGGGCGGGTCACGGTATGAGCCCGCTGCGCATCGGCGACGTCGCCCGCCTGGTGGGCACCACGCCGCGCACGATCCGCTACTACGAGGAGATCGGCCTGCTGCCCGAAGCCCCCGCGCGGCCCGCCGGCCAGCACCGCCTGTACAGCGACCAGGAGGTCGAGCGCCTGCGCGAGGTGATCCGCCTGAAGGAGCTGCTCGGCGTCTCGCTCGACGAGCTGAAGACGCTGCTCAGCGCCGAGGAGGCGCGCGCCGAGGTGCGCGCGCAGCTGCGTCGCGACGACGTCGACGCCGCGCGCCGCCGCGAGCTGCTGGGCGAGGCGCTCGGTCACATCGACCGCCAGCTCGAGCTCGTTCGCCACCGCGCCGGCGAGCTCGCCAAGCTCGAGCACGAGCTGCTCGAGACGCGCAAGCGCGCCAAGCGCAAGATCCGCGAGCTCGAACCAGATTCACGCCTCGTGGCCTAGCCACGACACGATCACCAGCGAGAGGAGCCAGCCGCGCATGAGCACCGCGACCATAGAGCCAAGCCCCGAGGGCGTCCCTGGCGCCGTCACCGATCCGACCCGCATCGTCGCCGAGGACCTCACCTTCGCCTCGGCCGACGGCACCCAGATCAACGGCTACCTCGCGCGGCCCGCCGGCGCAGCCGGGCCCTCCCCGGCGATGATCGTGATCCACGAGGCGGGCGGCCTCGGCGCGCACATCCGCGACGTCACCGACCGCTTCGCCAACATCGGCTACGTGTCGCTCGGCGTGGACCTGTACACGCGCGAAGGCGGCCCGCCACCCGCCGGCGACATGGAGGCGCTGTTCGCGCGGCTGTTCTCGATGTCGGACGCGACCGTGCTCGCCGATCTCGAGGGAGCCGCCGACTTCCTGCACGCACGCGAGGACACGACCGCCAAGCTCGGCTGCATCGGCTTCTGCATGGGCGGGCGCTACACGCTGCTGTTCGCCGTCTCCAGCGACCGCCTCGACGCCGCCGTCGACTGCTGGGGCGGCTTCGCGGACAAAGCCTCGCCGGATCACGAGTCCACGCCCGAGCGCCCGACGCCACCGCTCGAGCTCGCCGCGCAGCTGCACTGCCCGCTGCTCGTGGCCGTCGGCGCCGAGGACACGAATCCGTCACCCGAGATCGCCGAGCAACTGCGCGAGCGCGCCGCCGCCAGTGGCCAGGAGGTCAAAGTCGACGTCTACGCCGACGCCGGCCACGCCTTCTTCGCCGACTATCGCCCGTCGTACAGGCCCGAGCCCGCGGCCAGGCTGTGGCGCGAGATCGTGCCGTTCCTGCAAGCGAACCTCGGCAGCGCCTGAGCGCACGCCGCACAGGCGCAGGCCGGCAGGCCGGAGCCCCATTCATATAGTGCTTTTGGAGCACGTCCGTAGAGGAAAGCGAGGAACCGCGTGGAGCGCAAATGGTGGACTTTGATCGCGGTGTCAGTGGCGATCTTCATGTTGCTGCTCGACATCACCGTCGTCAACGTCGCGCTGCCCGACATTCAGCGCTCGCTGCACTCGAGCTTCGAGGATCTGCAGTGGGTCGTCAACGCGTACTCGCTGACGCTCGCCGCGTTCCTGCTGACCGCCGGCGCCACAGCAGACCTGATCGGACGCAGGCGCGTCTTCGTCATGGGCCTGATCGTGTTCACGGCCTCCTCGGCGGTGTGCGGCCTGTCGACGACGCCGCTGATGCTCAACCTCGCGCGCGCGGTGCAGGGCACGGGCGGCGCGATGATGTTCGCGACCTCGCTCGCGTTGATAGCGCAGGCGTTCCACGGTAAGGAGCGCGGCATCGCGTTCGGCGTCTTCGGCGGCGTGATCGGCGCGGCTGTCGCGATCGGGCCGGTCGTCGGCGGCGTGATCACCTCGGGCATCGGCTGGGAATGGATCTTCTTCGTCAACGTGCCGATCGGCATCGCCGCCGTGTTCCTGACGCTCAGCCAGGTCAGCGAGTCGCGCGACCCGAACGCCAAAGGCGTCGACTGGATCGGGCTGATCACGTTCTCCGGGTCGCTGTTCCTGTTCGTGTTCGCGTTGATCCAGGGCAACGAAAAGGGTTGGGGCTCGACACGGATCCTCAGCTTCCTGATCGGCGCCGCCGTGCTGCTGGTGGTGTTCCTGATCGCCGAGCACCGCCAGGCACGCCCGATGCTCGACCTGACGCTGTTCCGCCGCCCCGCCTTCGCCGGCGCGAGCATCGTCGCCTTCGCCGTGTCCGCGTCGATGTTCTCGATGTTCCTGTACCTGACGCTCTACATCCAGGACGTGCTCGGCTACGACCCGTTGCAGGCCGGGTTGCGCTTCCTGCCGATCACGCTGATGACATTCGTCGTGGCTCCGTTCTCGGGCAAACTCAGCGTCCGCGTGCCCGTGCGCCTGTTGCTGGGCGTGGGCATGCTGTGCGTGAGCGGCGGTCTGCTGTTGATGACCGCCGTCGACCCGAGCTCGGGCTGGACGACGCTGATCCCCGGCTTCCTGCTCGCGGGCTTCGGCGTCGGCACCATCAACCCGCCGCTCGCCTCGACCGCGATCGGCGTCGTGCACTACTCGCGCAGCGGCATGGCCTCGGGCATCAACAACACCTTTCGCCAGGTCGGCATCGCCACCGGCATCGCCGGGCTCGGCGCCGTCTTCCAGCACCAGGTCACCAGCAGGACCACCGGCGCGCTGGTCACCACCGCGCCCGGTCGCGAGGTGGTGGCATCGGCACACGACCGGCTCGGCGGCGCGCTCGTCTCCGGCGAAGTCTCACAGCTCGCCCGCCACCTCCCCCCCGCCGCGCGTGACGCGCTCGGCCACGCCTACCGCGTCGGCTTCACCGACGCGTTCACCACGATCCTGATCATCGCCGCCTCGATCGCGCTGGCGGGCGCTCTGTGTGCGTTCGCGCTGGTGCGCGGCCGCGACTTCGTCACCTCGGGCGAGGGCGAAGGCGCCGCCCCGGCGGTGCCCGCCGAGGCCGCCGCGGTTTGACCCCCGCGCCGGCGCTCACGCTGACGCGCGGCGCTGATAGCCGTCGCACTCGAGTACCGGCAGGCGTGGATACCGGGGGTACGCGTGGTCGCTGCGCGAGAGCAGACACAGCGAGAACACCGAGCCACGCGTGTTGGGCACCAGCTGCTGATGCGCGCATGAGTCGCACAGTCCCGCCCGTGGCCCAACGCGCGACGCCGGACTCGACGATCGACTCGGCGGCGGCACCATCGGCGGAGCTTAGGACAGGGCCAGCACCGACGGCGCAGGGATCCCTCTCACGCGCCTGCGATAATCGTTGACTATACAACTATGAAGACCTTCTATCGACTACTGGGATTCCTGAAGCCATACAAGCGTCCGCTGGCGATCTCATGGGGCCTGGCGAGCCTCGCGATGGTGATGAGCGTGGCGATCCCGGCGCTGACCGGACGGGCCGTGGAAGCAATCCGCAAGGGCGCCGCCGACCTCCACGGGCACCCACTCGCACGCGAGCACGACCGCCACACGCTGCTCGTGCTCTCGCTGGTGATCCTCGGCGTGGTGCTCGCGCGCTGGGGCTTCATGTACTGGCGTCGGATCGTCGCCGGACGCGTGTCGCTCGCGGTCGAATACGACCAGCGCGAGCGCATCTACCGCCAGCTGCAGCGCCTCGAGCTGGGCTTCTTCGACCACCAGCAGACCGGACAGCTGATGTCACGCGCGACCGTCGACCTGGCCGCGGTGCGCTTCTTCCTCGGCTACGGGCTCGTGTTCATCCTGCAGTCGATCCTCACGATCGCGCTCGCCGGCGCGGTGATGCTCGTGATCAACCCCGAGCTCGGCCTGCTGGCGCTCGTTCCGGTGCCGTTCGTGGTGCTGATCTCCTACCGCTACGGGCGCCGCGCGCGCCCGGCGATCCAGGAAACCCAGCAGCGCATCGCCGAGCTCACCGCCGACGCCGAGGAGAACATCTCGGGGGTGCGCGTCGTCAAGGCCTTCGCACGCGAGGACCGGCAGCTGACGCGCTTTCGCAAAACCGTCGGTCGCGTCTTCAACCAGGCGATGGTCGCCACGCGCCTGGAAGCGAAGTACAACCCGATGATCGGCTTCCTGCCCCAGCTCGGGCTCGCGGCTGTGCTGCTGCTGGGCGGGGAGAAAGTGATCCACGCCCACCTCACGCTCGGCCAGTTCACCGCCTTCTACCTGTACGTGAACATGCTGATCACGCCGATGCGCGCGCTGGGCGTGACCCTCAACCTGGCCCAGCGCGCCACCGCGTCCGGCGCCCGCATCTTCCAGCTGCTCGACCGCGAGCCGCACCTCACCGACGCGCCGAACGCGCCGGAGCTGCCGCCCGGCAACGGGCACGTGCAGCTGCGCGACGTGACGCTTCGCTACGAGGACCCGCGCGACGAGCTCGGCGCGAGCGCCCTGGCGGATCCGGTGCAGGCAAAGCCAAAGAGCGGACGCGCGGTGCTGCGCGACATCGACCTGGATGTCCCCGCCGGGCGCACCGTCGCGCTGGTCGGCCCCACCGGCTCGGGTAAGACGAGCCTCGTCGCGTTGATCTCACGGCTGTATGACCCGGTGGCGGGCGAGGTGCTGCTCGACGGCGCCGACGTGCGCGAGGTGACGGTGCGCTCGGTGCGCGCCGCCGTGGCGGTCGTCAGCGACGATCCCTTCCTGTTCTCCGCGAGCGTCGCCGAAAACATCGCCTACGCGCGTCCTGACGCGCCGCTGGCCGAGGTCGAACAGGCCGCGCGTGACGCGCAGGCGCACGAGTTCATCTCGCAGCTGCCGCAGGGATATGAGACCCAGGTCGGCGAGCGCGGCGTCACGCTCTCGGGAGGGCAGCGTCAGCGCCTGGCGATCGCACGGGCGCTGGTGGCCAACCCGCGCGTGCTCGTGCTCGACGACGCCACCTCGTCGGTCGACGCGTCCACCGAGCAGAGCATCAAGGTCGCGCTGGCCCAGGCGATGGCGGGGCGCACCACCTTCGTGATCGCGCACCGCCTGTCGACGATCGAACTCGCCGACCAGATCGTGGTGCTCGACCACGGCCGCATCGTCGCGCAGGGAAACCACGACGAGCTGCTCGAGTCCTCCGAGCTCTACCGCGAGATCGTCGCCGGCACGTCCTCCGCCGGGGATGAGGTCGCCGCGACCGACACCGACGCGCTTGAGCAGGTGCTCGCAGCCAACACGAGCAGTCAACTCAACGAAGGGGGCCGACTGTGAGTCCTACGGTCGGCATCGGCGGTGGCGGCGGGCGCGGCGGCGGCGCGCGCATGGGCATGGGCCCGGGCGGTCCGCGCGGCGGCACCGGCTGGGCCGGCGAGCGACCGAGCCGCGGCAGCCGCGCTCGCAACCTGCGCGGACTGTTCGAGCTGCTGCGCCCCTACCGGATGCGTACCGCGGCGGCGCTCGTCGCGCTGATCCTCGGCACCGCCGCCGCGCTCGCGCCGCCGCTGCTGGCCAAGCTCGCGATCGACAAGGGCATCGAAAAGCACGACGTGCAGACCCTCGAGCTGGTGGTGCTCGCCTTCCTGGTATCGGCGGTGCTGGTGTGGGTTGCGACCTACGCGCAGACCTACCTCGTCGGCTGGGTCGGCCAGCGCGCGCTCGCCGACCTGCGCATCCGCATCTTCACGCACCTGCAGAGCCAGCCGATCGGCTTCTACGAGAGCCGGCCCGCGGGCGTGCTGATCTCGCGCATGACCAACGACGTCGAGGCGCTCGAAAGCCTCGTCACCGACTCCGTCGTGACGCTCTTCCAGTCCGGCCTGACGCTGATCGGCGCGGTCGGCGTGCTGCTCTACCTCGACGTCAAGCTGGCGCTGCTGACGTTCTGCGTGGTGCCGTTCGTGGCCGGCCTCAGCATCTGGTTCCGGCTGATCTCCGCCGGCGCCTTCAGGCGCACGCGAGAGACGATCGGCGCGATCACCGGCTACCTGCAGGAGACGCTGTCGGGTATCCGCGTGGTGCGCAGCTTCGGCCAGGAGCCCGCCCACGAAGCGCGCTTCGCGGCGCTCGACGAGGACAACCGCGCCGCGAACATGGTCACCGTGCACCTCAACGCCACGTACTTCCCGGCGGTGGAAATGCTCTCCGGGGTGGCGCTCGCGGTGATCGTGCTGTACGGCGGCTACCAGGCGATCGACGGGCACATCACCGTCGGCACGATCGTCGCGTTCGTGGCGACGCTGTCGTTCCTGTTCGAACCGATCCAGCAGCTCTCCCAGCTCTACACCACCTACCAGTCCGGCATGGCCGCGCTGGAGAAGATCTTCCAGCTGCTCGACGTCAAGCCCACGCTCGAAGACGCTCCCAACGCACCCGCGATCGGCCCGATCCGCGGCGCGGTTCGCTTCGACGACGTGTCCTTCGCCTACAAACCGCGCTCGCAACGGGCGAAGCGCGACGGCGACGCGCCCGCCGGCGCAGAGCAGGGCGGCGAGCAGAAAGATGCCGAGCTGGAAGCCGGCGAGCAGGAGCCGGAGGAGGTGCTCGCGCTCGAACACATCGATCTCGACGTGCCCGCCGGTCAGACGATCGCGCTGGTAGGCGCCACCGGCGCCGGCAAGTCGACGATGGCCAAGCTCACCGCCCGCTTCTACGACCCGACGCGCGGGCGCGTGCTCGTCGACGATCACGACCTGCGCGAGATCTCGAGCCACTCGCTGCGCTCGCAGATGGGCATCGTGCCCCAGGAGGCGTTCCTGTTCTCCGGCAGCGTGCGCGAGAACATCGCCTTCGGGCGCCCCGACGCCGACGAGGCCCAGGTGCACGCCGCAGCCGAGGCGGTGGGCGCCGACGATTTCATCTCGGAGCTGCCCAATGGCTACGACACCGAAGTCGGCGAGCGTGGCGCGCAGCTGTCGGCCGGACAGCGGCAGCTGATCGCCTTCGCGCGCGCGCTGATCGCCGACCCGCGGATCCTGATCCTCGACGAGGCCACCTCCAACGTCGACCTGCACACCGAGGGACGGATCGAACGCGCGCTGCGGCTGCTGCTCGCCGGGCGCACCTCGATCGTGATCGCCCACCGTCTCTCCACGATCCGTTCAGCCGGACGCATCGTCGTGCTCGAACACGGGCGCATCGCCGAGCAGGGCACGCACGACGAGCTGATCGCCGCGCACGGCCGCTACTTCGAGCTGTATCGCGACTGGGCCTCCCAGGATCAAGCCGCTTAGCGCCAGCCGCGAGCGCTACGCTCGTCGCCACCCGAGCTGAAAGAG
This sequence comes from uncultured Solirubrobacteraceae bacterium, assembly GCA_963838405.1. Lineage (GTDB taxonomy): Bacteria > Actinomycetota > Thermoleophilia > Solirubrobacterales > Solirubrobacteraceae > Palsa-744. Next base: position 315,120 of record CAWIRA010000006.1, read on the forward strand.
GGACGGCGTGTTCAAGAAAGTAATCGAGCTGCTGCTGTGCATCCTGCATCCGGTCGCGGTGGTGCTGATCTGGATCAACCTGCTGTTTCGCCGCGACATCGGCTTCATCGCGAAGCTCACCTGGGGAATCGCGGTGATCGTCCCGTTCGTGCCGTTCGTGTACGTGCTGACAGGCAACGACTTCATCTAGACATCTGGGGTCGGTCGTTCCGTCGCGTCGCGGCGGCGAGGCGTCGCGACGAGCCGACGCGGTGCGCTAAGGCGCCGGGGGATCGTCCGGCTTCAGGCGCTTGCGCCCACGCTGATCGCCGCGCCCGGTGCCGATGCACTCCCGGCACACGACCCATCTGCCCTCCGGGTCGCCGTCAGCGGCCCACCACGTCCAGCCTGCGCCTTGGCAGGTCTGGCAGCGGTCCTTCTCGGCAATCAGGCGGTCGGATTGGGTCACCGCGACGGAGCATAGCCGGCCACGCCTACTCGCTCAGGCCGACGGCTTCCAGGCCCTCCTGCCATGTGTTGTAAGCCTTCACCTCGGAGATCTGCTCACCGCGAAACGTGGCGAGCAGGCCGACCTTCTGGCGTAGCTCCACGGAATCAGCCTTGGTCCGCCCGACCATCTCAGCAAGGACCAGAACCCGATCTTCCGCGTCGCGGATGTCATGGACGTCCCAGCCGTAGTCATCGAAGCTCGCGTGCCACACCGCGTCCTGCTTGCGGTTGGCGTCAATGCCCTCGTACACGGAATCCTCGGGCCATTCAGAGGCTGCCAGCCAGACGACGTCCGGCGTGTAAAACGGCACCACGGCCTCGAGGCCGCCCGTGGCGTACGCCTCGAACGCCCTGCGCACCAGTTCCACCTTTGCCTGCGACATTGCTGCCCCTGTTCTCGACGCAGCGCGGATCGGAGACGCGCCGCTCATCGACGTCAGGGTGAATCGTACCGTGGCAACTGTCGGGTTCGCTGGGCTATCAGCTCAGCGACGCCTCATACGCGAGCGGCAGGCTCGCCGCGACTTGCCAGCGCCCGTCCTCGTCGCGACCCGCATCGATCGTGCCGCCGAGCGCCGAGATCCGCTTCTGCATGCCGACCAACCCGTGCCCGCCACCGCTGTCGCGCAGGGGCGCTGCGCTTCCGTCGAGCGCGGGCATCGCGTTCGTCACCCGGATCGTCACGGCGTCAACGGTGCACTCGACGCCGATGTCGATCGCGGCCCCCGTCGCGTGCTTGAGCGCGTTGGTGACGCTCTCCTGGATGACGCGGTAGGCGGCCCTCGAGATCTCGTCCGGAAGGACGCTATCGGCTCTTCAGAGGACATGGCCGCAACGAGTTCCCGCCTGTGGCGGTGGATCGGCGAGCTGGGAATCGCGTATTCGGTGCTGTACTTCCTCGGGCTGCTGGTGTTCACAGGCAACCAGCCCGGGGTCAACGCCGGCGCCAACCAGCTGATCACCTACTACAGAGCGCATGAAGGCCAGACCATGGCGGCGGTGTTCGTGGTCCCCGCCGCGATGGTCTTGTTCGCGTTCTTCCTCAGCGCGCCGCGTCGCGAGCTACGCCAAAACGGCGGCGATGGCGATCAGCTCTCGACCGCGACCGCCGTCGGCGGCGCGGTGTACATCGGCGGGTTCCTGGTCGGCCTGATCCTCCAGGTTGCGCTCCTCGACGCCGCCAGCCACCACATCAACAGCGCTGCCCGCACGCTGAACGTGCTCATCCAGGACGACTGCGTGCCGGTCGTCGTCGGACTGTGGACGCTGGCGGTCGCCGGCGTGCCCGCGAGCAAGCCCGGCCCGCCTCCCAACCCTCCAGCCTCTCTGGGGCTAGGTGGGAAGGATCCCGCCAGGCCGGAGTCCTGACTGATCGGAGCGTGCCTCGGCTGCTTGCACGAGCACGCGGGACCGACTGGGAGGACGAGAGAAAGGTGCCTGAGACCGTGAGACCGCGCACGCTGTTGCTTTTTGCCTTGGTCGTTCAGCTGGGAGCCGCGGCCGCCGTATCCCCGGCACTGGCCACCGCCTCGGAAGTAAAGCTCGAAGTCAACCAGAACTGTGTCGATCCCAACTGGCCATGCTGGGCGACCCCCGGTTCGGAGTCGCCCGCGCTCACGATCAAAATCGCGGCCGGCGACGAAGTCATGTTTACCGACCACGACGCGAGCACCGCGGCGACCGTCGTGTGGACGGGCTCTGCGCCGACAATGTGCTCCGATATACCTGCGAGCGCCTCGACGCCATGGGGGGGCAAATGCGAATTCGATCAACCAGGGAAGTACAAGTTCGAAAGCGCGACCCTGTTCGATAATGAAAACACCCCCTACGGCAACGCCAACTACACAAAATACGAAATCGTAGTCGCAGGCACGCCCACGGACGCAACGACTTCCGCGAGCGGCGAAACCCAGACGGAAGCGATGCTCCGCGGCAGCATCGATCCCGAAGGCAACACCGTCGAATACCACTTCGAATATGAAGGCCCGGGCGTGACCGGTAAACAGTCGACCCCTACAGCCACATTGAGCGCGGCCGACTTCACCAGCCACTCCGTGTCGGCCCCTGCGACCGGCCTAGAGCCAGGCATGACCTACGACTTCCAGCTGGTGGCGACCTACGGAGTCGGGAAAACCTCTGTGTCGGGCGCGACGCAAAAGATGCTCACGACCCAAGCCGCAACTGCGCCGGCCGCCATAACGCTCGCCGCCGAAGGGCTCAAAGAAACCGAAGCCACTCTCAAAGGCACAATCGACTCCGGAGGCGAAGCGACCGAATACTTCTTCGAATACGGCACCGACACGCAGTACGGTCAAACGACGGCAAAAGCCACTCTTTCGGCGAACGGAGGCAATCAGAGTGTCTCCGCTACGCTCAAAGGCTTGATCATCGGCACGGAATACCACTTCCGGCTTGTCGCGAAAAACAAACAGGGCCCTGCCGAAGGCCTGGACCGTAGCTTCAAAACGATGTCTCCGCCGACCAAAGAACCTTCACCAACGCCGACCCCTCCGACCCCCACCGGTGGCAGTCCCACGGCCACAGCCTCCATCTCGCCGTCTTCTGGGCAACCAAAGACCGAACCTGCTCCCGGCCCGCTGTTTGGGTCGCTCGCGCTGGCATCCACTCAGCACGGCGCAGTGGTGCATGGGTCGCTGGTCGTGTCCTCGGCCGGCTCTGAAGGCCGGCTTCAGATCGAGCTGCTCACCAAGGGCGCCGCTGCTGTGGCCGGCAGGTTTGTGCGCTCCTCGCTGCATGCGGGCAAGCTCACGTTCTCGCTGTCCCTGAGCGCTCAGGCCAAGCGCGCGCTGCACCGGCATCACAAGCTGGCGCTGACCGTGAAGATCGTGCTCACACCCGAGCACGGCGCGGCTATGACAATCAAGCGAAGCGTGGTCGTATGATGAGGGCGCTCACGCTTTCCAGACCACGCATGCTCGTGCTTTTCGCCCTGGCTGCGCCGATCGGGGTGGCGGTGGCCGTGCTGCCCGCGCTCGCCGCCGCACCGTCCGAAGCGAAGCTCGAAGTGAACGAAAATTGCGTTGAGAACACCTGGCCGTGCTGGACCACGGAAGGGTCTGCTTCGAAACCACAACCCACAAAATCCGTGACGATCGTGAGTGGAGGGACGGTTACATTCGTCGACCACGGTGAAAAAGCGAATATTGCTTGGACGGGTAGCGCGCCCAAGTGCGAACCGGTGGTGCCCGTCGCCCCAGAATCACCGAAGACCGGCTGGGAGGGAAAATGTACCTTCCAAACCGCTGGGACCTACAAGTTTGTAAGCTCGACCCTCTTCAATGAGGGAGGTGCCTTGAACTACACCGAATACGAAATCGTCGTGGAAGGCGCCGCCACCGGCACAACCCCCACCACGCCGACCACAACCACGCCGACGCCCACGACGCCGACCACCACCCCCGTAATGCCGGGCGAACCCGGCCACGGCTCCGGCTCGCCTTTGGAAGGAGGATCAAAAGCGCTGAAGCTCGCCGGTAGCCAGCACGGCTCCTCGGTGCGTGGCTCCGTCAAGGTCTCCCAGGCCGGCGCCGGCGGGCGGCTGGAAGTCGGCCTGTTCGCCGCGGGCGCCTCACTGGCCAAGGCTGGGCACTCCAAACAGGTGCGAGTCGGGCGGCTGATGCGCTCGTCGCTGCAGGCGGGCAGCGTGTCCTTCTCAGTGACGCTCAACGCGAAGGGCAAGGCCGCGCTGCGCCGCCATCGGCGCCTGGCGCTGACGGTGAAGATCACGCTCACGCCCATGCAGGGCGTGAGCGTGACGATCACCCGCAACGTCGTCGTGCGCGCCTGAACCGAGAGTGCGCAGCGCACCTGTTCGGTCTGGGTCGCGCCGACGCTCACGCGCTCACCAGCCACGCACGACACCCCGAGCACTCGCGCTCACGATACCCGCTCCGGTGCACCCGCCCAGTCGCGCAATCGCACGACTGGCACGAATCCTGGCCCGAGCGGCCCCTTGAAACGCCAAACGCCCCGCAAAATACGGGGCGCAAGCCAACTCCGGGACAGGGACTCGAACCCCAATCTCCCGGACCAGAACCGGGCGTCACTGCCAATTGGACTATCCCGGACAGTGTCTGGCCTAGAGAATAGCCAACTCCCCAGCGGCTTCGCTCAGAAAGTCGCGGGCTGACCGTTCGGCGCGAAGTAGGCGGTGATCGCCTCCTCGAGACCGGGATCGAGCACCAGCAGCACCTCGTCGCCGGCTTCGATCATGGTGTCGTGCTTGGGCACGAAGCCCGAGCCGCCGCGCAGCACCGAGATGATCAGCGCGCCTTCGGGCAGCGCGATGTCGGCGACCCTCTCGCCGACGGTGGGGGCGTCGGCGCTGACCTCGAGCTCGATGATCTCCAGGCGCTCCTCTTCGAGCGCGAGCAGGTGCACGAGGCCGTAGCGCGGCACCTCGTGCTCGATCAGCCGCAGGATCAGATCGGTGGCCGAAACCGCCGGCTGGATGCCGAGCAGCCTGAAGTGGTCGTGGTTGCGCGGGTTGTTCACGCGCGCGATGACGCGCTCACACAGGTACTTCTCCTTGGCGACCTGGCAGACGAGGATGTTGTCCTCGTCATCGCCGGTGACGGCGATCACGAGGTCGGCGCGCTGGATGCCGGCGCGCTCGAGCACCCACAGCTCGGTCGCGTCGCCGTACTGGATCGCGTGCTCGAACTCCTCCTCGCTGGCGAGGTAGCAACTGCGCGAGGACTCGATCAGCGTGACTTCGTGTTCCTTGGCGATCAGCTCGCGGGCGAGGTTGCGCCCGACCTTGCCGGCGCCGACGATGATTGCGTACATGCCTACGCAGCCTCCGGTGCCAGGGCACGCTCGAACATCTCGATCGCGTGCTTGGTCGGGGAGATCGTCTGCAGTCCCTGCTCGCCGTACCAGTCCGCGCGCGCGGGGTCCATCACGCGCACGATCGATTTCTCGACGCCGAAGCGCTTCTGCGCGAGCTGGGCGATCACGAGGTTCGTGTTGTCGCCGGCGGTCGAGGCGATGAACGCGTCGGCGCGCTCGATCCCGGCCTGGATCAGGGCGTCCGTCTCGAGCGCGGTGCCGACCGTGAACTGGCCGCCGGAGTCCTCCCAGCTCTTGCTCTGTCCAGCGTCGAGGCGCTCGTGCGAGAGCGGATCCTCGTCGAGCACTGAGACTTCGTGGCCGGCGGCGAGCGCCGACTTGGCGACCGCGGAGCCGACGCGGCCGGCGCCGACGATCAGGACAAACATGCGGAGCAGAGGCGGAGGAGGCAGATGTACATAGGAGCGCAGGTTAGACCATGGGGGCGCCGGCCCGGTTGGCTCGACGGGCCATCTCGACGGGCGCGTCGCGGGCGGCAGGAGCTGTAACGATTACGCGGCAGCTCGCCTTGCGGATCACATACTTGGTGACGTCCCCGACGTACCCCTCGAGCGGCCCACCGCGACCGCCGAGGCGCGCGCCGCCGCGGATCAGCGACGGTTCCTCGGCCCCGAGCACGATCGCCTCCACCCCGCGCCGGCGGGCCTCGTCGACGATCGCGTAGCCGGCTCGCCGGGTGCGCACGATCGCGGTCGCGACGTGGACGCCCGTGTACTCCTCGCCTACCGCCTTCGCGCGCGCGAGAACCTGACGCGCGTGCTTGAGCTGCGCCTCGGGCAGGCTCGCGTCGAGCGGCAGCGACATCGGGATCACGAACATCCACACCGCCTCGATCGTCGCGGCGTCGATCGCCGCCTCATCGGTCGGTTCGCCCGCGACGAGCCGCGCGGCGGTCTGCACGATGTCATCGTCAAGCTCGGTCCCGAACAGCGGCACGAGAATCGAGCCGTAGTCACGGTCGGTGGTCGGCTCCGCGCGCAGCGCCCGCGGCGACACGGTGACGCGGCGCAGCAGCGAGGTCTCATCGGCACGCCGGTAGACGACGTACAGCACGAGCCCCACCAGCATCCAGCCCAGCCCGACGTAGCGCGCGCCAGGGTGCACGACAAGCACGGCGATGAAGCCGCCGGCGGTCACGAGTGCGCCGAACACCGCCGGCAACGGCAGCTGCCCCTTGCCGATCGTCACGGACAACGGCACGCGGTATGGGCGGTCGCGATCGGGCTCTGAGTAGCGCAGACGGCAGATCGACACGTGCGCGATCGTGAACGCGAGCGTGGCGCCGAGCGCGTAGATGCCAATCAGGAAGTCGAGGTTCTGCGTCGCCGCGAGGCCGGCCGCGATCAGCCCGGCGAGGCTGATCAGCACGTATGGGGTCGAGCGCTGCGGGTGCAGCCGACCGAGACCGCTCGGGATCTGGCGGTTCGTGGACAGCGAGTAGGCCAGGCGCGAGAGCCCGAGCATCGCCGAGTTGGCGGCTGCGACGAGCGTGACGGCGGCGGTCGCCGCCACCAGGTAGGTCAGCGTCCTCTCGAGCCAGTGCGGATGAACGCGGCTGACGACGCCGATCATCGGCGCGTTCAGGTAGCGCGTCGACAGCTCCGTATGCCCGTCGTGCACAGGCAGGGCCGTCAGCGCGACCAGCGCGATGCCGACGTACAGAAACGCGACGGTCGCGGTCGTGCTCGCCACCAGGCGCTTCAGGCCGGCGCGACTGATGCGCACCTCGCCCGCGAGCCCCGACGCCGACTCGAGGCTCGTGAACGAGATCACCGCGACCGTCGCCGCGAACACCAGCCCCGACCAGGTCGGGGCAGTGCCGAGGTCGATCGGGCCGGTGAGCGTGTGCGGGTTGAAGAACAGCACGAGCCCGAGCACGACGATGAACGCCTGCAGCAGCAGGTCGCCCGCGAGCAGGATGCCGACTCGCCGCGCGCGGCGCCCGCCGAAGCCGCGGATGTTGCTGACCACGACCAGGGCGATGAACGCCAGCGACAGCGCGAGCGCCTCGCCGCGGTTCCCGAGCGGGCTCCAGAAGACCTTCAGGTACTGCGTCGCCGAGAACGCGGTGACCGCGATCAGGATCACGTAGTCGAGCAGGATCGCCCAGCCGGCGATGAAGCTGACGAGCTCGTTGAAGGCGTAGCGCGCGAACACCGTCGCGCCGCCGCGGTCCTGGTGCAGCGACGCGCCCTCGACGTAGGTCATCGCCGTGACCGCGTACATCACCGCCGCGATCAGGAAGACGACGGGTGTCAGCCCCAGCGCGTGCCCGGCGACGACCCCCAGCGAGAAGTAGATCGCGCTCGCCAGTGACGAGTAGACGATCGTGAACAGGATCGGCGAGCCGATGCTGCGCCGCACGATCACGCGCGAGCGCGCCGCGAGCTCGGAGCTCTGCCCCGGCTGCGCGCTCATCGCCCGCGCGCTCGGCGAATCTCCACGTACCAGCGACCGCAGCCGGCGGCGATGAACAGCACGCCCAGCAACAGCCGCGGCGAGATCGCGCTCGTGTGCGCGGTGAACGCCTCCACGAGCAGCGCCAGCCCGATCAGCGCCATCGCCAGCGAAAGCGCGAACGTGGCCATGCGATGCGCCTGTCGACCGTTCATCTCATCTGAGCTTAGGGCCGCGTCCGCATCGGCACAAACGTGCCTGCCCGGTGTCTCAGGTGATCAGCGGGATGATCAGGATGGCAACGATGTTCGCGACCTTGATCATCGGGTTGATCGCCGGCCCGGCGGTGTCCTTGAACGGGTCGCCGACCGTGTCGCCGGTGACCGACGCGGCGTGCGCGTCCGAGCCCTTGCCGCCGAACGAGCCATCCTCGATGAGCTTCTTCGCGTTGTCCCAGGCACCACCGCCGGCGGTCATCAGGACCGCGAAGAAGTAGCCCACGACGATCACGCCGATCAGCAGTCCGCCGAGCGCCTGCTCGTCGATCAGCCCGACGATCAGGGTCAGCAGGATCGGCAGCAGCGATGGCAGGATCATCTCGCGCTGCGCTGTCTTCGTGACGATGTCCACGCACGTCGCGTAGTCGGGCTCTTCGGTGTAGTCCATGATCCCGGGGTGCTCGCGGAACTGGCGACGCACCTCCTCGACCACCGCGCCGCCGGCGCGGCCGACAGCCTCGATCGACAGCGACGCGAACAGACACACCATCATGCCGCCGAGCAGCAACCCGATCAGCACCGGCGGTTCGTTGATCCCGAACGAGATCAGGTGGCCCGCCTTGGCCTCGAGTTCTTTCTCGAAGCCAGCGAACAGCACGATCGCGGCGAGCACTGCTGAGCCGATCGCGTAACCCTTGGTGACGGCCTTGGTCGTGTTGCCGACCGCGTCGAGGCGATCGGTGACCTTGCGCACGTCCTCCGGCAGGTCGGCCATCTCGGCGATGCCGCCGGCGTTGTCGGTGATCGGGCCGAACGCGTCGAGCGCGACGATCAGGCCGGTCAGGGACAGCAGCCCGACGGCCGCGACGCCGATTCCGTAGATGCCGGTGATGCCGCCGCCCGCGAGCTTCCACGAGCCGAGGATGCCGAGCACGATCACGATCGCCGGTAGCGCCGTCGCCTGCAGCCCCGACGCAAAGCCCTGGATGATGTTCGTCGCGTGGCCGGTGATCGACGCTTTCGCAGTCTTCTTCACCGGTGAGAATCTGGTCGAGGTGTAATATTCCGTCAGTCCGAACAGCAGCGCCGTCACGGCGATGCCGATCAGCGAGCACAGGTACAGGTGCAACCAGCTCGGTGTGTTGACGGAGGCGCCGACGACCTTGAAGGTAAGGTCGCGCATCATCCAGTAGGTGATCGGGGCGAACGCAGCGGCGGCGAGGACGCCCGAGACGAGCAGGCCCTGCAGCAGCGCGCGCTCGACGTTGTCCGTTTTCGTGCGCACCGCGAAGGTGCCGATGATCGAGGCGATGATTGCCACGGCGCCGATCACGAGCGGGAACAGCACAACGCGCGTGGACTCGTTGAACGTCAGCACGCCCAGCAGCATCACCGCGATTGCGGTCACCGCGTAGGTCTCGAACAGGTCGGCCGCCATGCCGGCGCAGTCGCCGACGTTGTCACCGACGTTGTCGGCGATCGTCGCGGGGTTGCGCGGGTCATCCTCCGGGATGCCTGCCTCGACCTTGCCGACGAGATCCGCGCCGACATCCGCGGCCTTCGTGAAGATGCCGCCGCCGAGCCTCGCGAACACGGAGATCAGCGAGCCACCGAAGCCGAGCCCGATCAGCGCGTCCACAGCTGTCTTCTGGCTGTCGTTGAAGATCGACGTCAGCGCGCCGTAATAGCCCGAGACGCCGATCAGCGCGAGGCCGACGACGAGCAGGCCGGTAATCGCGCCGCCGCGGAACGCGACCTTCAGCGCCGGTGAGACGCCGCCGCGCGCCGCCTCAGCGACACGCGCGTTTGAGCGCACGGACACGTTCATGCCGATGTAGCCGGTCGAGCCGGAGAGGATGCCGCCGATCAAAAAGCCGCACGCGACCGCGATGTTCTGGATGAAGATCAACGCGACGAACAGAACGAGGCCGACGACGGCGATCGTCGTGTACTGGCGATTCAGGTAGGCGCGCGCCCCCTGCTGGACGGCCAAGGAGATGCTCTGCATCTTCTCGTTGCCGGGCGAAAGCGCCAGCAGGGATCGGGTGGTCACGAGGCCGTACACGACGGCGCACGCGGCACATACAAGGGCGACGACGACCCCATGGTTCGTCAGAAAGCTGCTCAACAGAAATCCTCCGCGGTCTGATTTGCGTGCCGCGCGAGGATGTGTCGCGCGCACGTCTGTCGGCCGGATCGCTCAGTGCGAGCTTCTATCCGGTGCAAACGCGGGCGCAGTCTATCGTGCCGGCCGGCGGGGTGCCGGCCGGCGTACGCCGATCCGGCACAAAGCGCCGGTCGCGCTCACCGTCCGGGCACCCACAGCCTGCCGCTCGACTCCGCCGGCCCGGGACCCGGCGGCTGCTCGCCGGCATCCGCCGCGGGTTCGCCGCCGGCGGGACTCGGCGCGCCACCGCTGCCCGGCTCGCCGGACGTGTCGGCGTCGCTGGACTCGGCGCCTGGCGGCTGGGTGGGCGTGGCTTGGGTGGGTGGGACGTTCGATTCACGCGCGTAGGCCATCTGCAGCCGCGAGAGCGCGTCGCGCAGTGGTCGTAGCTCCTGCGGGATCCTGCGCTCGAGGATGTCCAGCAGCGCACGCACGGCGTCGATCGCATCGCGCGCCTGCTCGAGGTCACGTTCGGACGGGCGGGCCGGGTCCTCACTCGGCGGAGCCAGGCGCCGCGCCCCGAGATTCAGCAGCGAGACCGCCGTTTGGGCGATCATGTCGGTCGTCGTCAGCCGGCTCAGTTCCGCTTCGTAGGCGGCGCGCAGCTGCTCTTCTGTCGGCTCGTTGCCGGGGCCCGCCGCTGTGTCTGCGTGTCCCGGCATTGCGGCCGTGTCTCCACCATCGGCGTTCAAACCGTCACCTCCTCTGGGTAGCTCTGCCGTGTCTCGCCGACGCTCGCCGCGAACACCTCCTCGCGCGTTGCGCCCGCATCGATCATCCGTCGTTGCCGCTGGGCGCCGTTGCGCTCAGGGAACAGAGGGTCGATCGCGAGCTCCGCCCGCACCGGCGCCGTCCAAGCGAGCAGGCGCTCGATCGCCTCGCGCGCCGGGTACTCCCGCGCGGCGTCGAGGTCGACCAGTCGCCCGTCGAGGCCGAAGCGGATCGCGCGCCACATGTTCTCCTCGATCAGGCGCGGCTGCGGGTCGCTGAACGGAACGCCCTCGTCGACGTCACGCAGCGCCTGCGCGATGCTCGCGACCATCAGCGACGCGAGCGCGTCTGACTCGCGCGCGGTCGCCTGCGCGTCACAGATGCGCACCTCGACGGTGCCGAACTTGAAGTGTGGCCGCACCGACCACCAGACCTGCGTGAACTCGACGATCGAGTTGGTCGCGCGCAGGAACTCGATGTAGTCGCGATACGCCGCCCAGCCGCCGAACGCGTCGGGCACGCCGCAGCGCGGAAAGCTCTTGGTGAAGCTCTGTGTGCGCGCGGAGTGCAGGCCGCTGTCTTGCCCGTCGAGGAACGGGGAGTTCGCGGAGATCGCGAGCAGCAGCGGCAGCACCGGGCGCAGCCGGTCGCAGGCGCGCACGGCGCGGTCGATGTCGCGCACGCCAACGTGCACGTGCAGGCTGAAGGTGTTGTTGCGCCAGGCGACGTACTTGAGTCCCTCCTCGACGCGCCGGTAGTGCTCGGTGTCGATGATCGGCTGGCGGCGGTAGTCGGCCCACGGGTGCGTGCCCGTCGCGCCGAGCGCGACGCCCTCGGCGGCGGCGAGCGCGAACAGGCGGCGGCGACGCTCGCGCTGGCGGGCGAGCGCGTCGTGCAGGTCGGCGCCGACGCCGGAGATGATCTCGATCTCTGAGGAGATGAGCTCGCCGGCGACGCTCTCGCGCAGGATCGGATCACCCTGGCACGCCGCGCGAAGTTGCTCGAAGCGCGGCATCAGTTCGAGCGTTCCTGCGTCGAGGATCGAGAACTCCTCCTCCACACCGACCGTCAGGTCTGTCGCGGACGCAAATGTCTCGACTACTCGATCTGGATCCAGGGTGTTCATCGCTTCGCGTCTGCGTGGTGTCGGTCGGAGCGCTCGAACGTCAAGTGTGACGCAGGCGGACCCGCGCCGAGGGCCGAAACGGGGATCAGGTCAGATAGAAGTACAGCGCGTAGAGCAGATCGACGGCGGGGCTGGAGGTGTGGACGGTCACCTCGGGCGGCACGTCGAGCAGCGACTCGGAGTAGTTGAAGATGATCTTCACGCCGGCCTGGACCAGCTCATCGGCGAGACCCTGGGCGGCTTGCGTGGGCACGGCGAGCACGCCCACGACGATGTCCTCGTCCTCGACCACCTGGCGCAGCTCGTCGATGTCGCGCACTACCTGACTGCCGACTTTGCTGCCGACCTTGTTCTGCGAGTTGTCGAAGATCGCGACGACGCGAAAGCCATGATCGGCGAAGATTTCCGAGGAGGCGATCGCCTGGCCGAGGTGTCCGGCGCCGATCAGGCCGATGTTGTGCTGGCCGGCGGTGCGCAGGATTTTGCGAATCTGGGAGACGAGCGCCTCGACGTTGTAGCCGACACCGCGCTTACCGAACTTGCCGAAGCCGGAGAGATCGCGCCGGATCTGCGTCGAGTTGACGTGCGTGTAGTCCGAGAGCTCCTGCGAGGAGATCGTCTCCTTGCCCATCTTCTTTGCCTGCGTCAGCACCTGCAGGTAGCGCGACAGGCGCGCGGCGACGCCCAGCGAGAGTCGGTCGCTCGAGGCGCCCGCGCCGTCGCGCCCAGCGACCGGGGCGCCGGTCGTCCGTTCTCCGTAGCTCATCGCCGGGACTCTAGACGCTCGCGCACAAGCGTCTCGTCGACGAAGTATTCGCACAGCTCCTCGCCGTCCAGCGCCACGACGGGGATCCGCTCGAAATAGGCACGATGCAGCGCGTCGTCTGTGGTGATGTCGCGCTCCTCGAGTGTGAACGCGAGCTCGAGCTGCAGCCGCGCCAGCGCCGCCATCGCATCCGCGCAGAGGTGGCAGTCCGGCTTGGAGTACACGGTGATGTGTGCCACGTTGCCGAGCATCTGCTCTGCGGCCGACGCGAGCGCGAGCTCCCCGCGGCTTCAAAGGCTGCGTGCCGCGCGCAGCAGCACCCCGGGATGGCGCGCGATCTTCGGGCCGAGCACGAGCGCGAACAGCGTCAACGCGAGCCACGGACGCAGGTAAGGCCTGACGCGACGGATCTGGCCGTGCTCGTCCAGCTCGCACACCATCGCGTCGGCAATTCGCAGCGGCCCGATCAAGCCGTCGCCGATGACGACCCGCAACGCCCCCTCCCCCACTTCCTCGCGCCAGCGCAGGTCCTTGATGCAGCCGTAGACCGCGCCGAGGAGGATGCGCAGGTCATCGTGCCCGCGGAACACCAGGCGTCCGGACAGCGGCGAGACCAGCTCCGCGTCGGGCGCGAGCGTGGCCATCAACCCGTCGATGTCGTTTGTCTCCGAGGCCGTCCGATAGCGCGCTACTGCGTCATCCACGTCGGCAATGTTCCCACACCGACGTCGCGTCAGCGGGCGCGTTCGCCGGTCGCGTAGGCGTCGAGGCCGAGGTAGTCGGGGTAGCGCAGCGGCGGCGAGAATCGGGCCGCGCTGGCGATCATCGCGGCGTTGTCGGTGCACAGCGCGCGCTCGGGCACGTGCAGGGTCGCGTCGAGCTCGGCCAGCCTGCGGCGCAATACGCCGTTGGCTGCCACGCCGCCGCCGACAGCCAGGCGCGTCAGCCCGGTCCGTGCGAGCGCCTGCTCGGCGCGTATGGCGAGCGTCTCGACGATCGCCTCCTGATAGGAGGCAGCGAGGTCTGCGGCGCGCTCGAGCGCAACGCCCTCGCCGAGGTCACGGATCGTGTACAGCAACGCGGTCTTGAGGCCGGCGAACGAGAAGTCGAGGCTGTCCGCGTAGCGCTGGTGGCGGATGCCGCGGCCGCCGCGGGCACGCTCTGCGGGCGAGCCGGGGAAGGCGAAGGCCTCGGTGTCTCCGTCCGCGGCGAGCCGCTCGAGCGCGGCGCCGCCGGGGTAGCCGAGGCCGAGCATCCGTGCGCCCTTGTCAAAGGCCTCGCCGGCGGCGTCGTCGAGCGTCGTGCCGATGACCTCGAAGGCGCTGTGCTCAGTGACCAACGCCAGCAGCGTGTGTCCACCGCTGGCGATCAGGCACACGAACGGCGGCTCGAACGGGGCCGAAACACCTGCGTCGGCCTCCAGCAGGAAGTTCGCAGCGACGTGCCCCTGAAGATGATCGACGGCCACAAACGGCAGCTCGCGTGCGGCCGCCAGCGCCTTTGCACTCGACAGGCCGACGAGCAGCGCGCCCACGAGCCCGGGTCCCTGCGTGGCGGCCACGAGCTCGACGTCGTCGAGCGTCGCCCCGGCGCGCGCCAGCGCCTCGTCGATAACCACGTTGACGAGCTCGAGGTGGTGGCGCGAGGCGATCTCGGGCACGACGCCGCCGAAACGCGCGTGCGCCTCCTGTGAGGAGATCACGTTCGAGCGCATGCGTCCGTCCGTGTCAACGACGGCGGCGCACGTGTCGTCGCAGCTCGTCTCCACTGCCAGGATCGTCATACCGGTCCCGGATTGGGCACGTCGCCGAGCGAGCCTTCGAGCGTTGCCGGCGTGCGCCACATCACGAGCGCGTCCTCGCCGTTGTCCTGGTAGTAGCGGCGGCGCATGCCCGCGGCGCGAAAGCCCTCGCGCTCGTAGAGGTGGATCGCGACGTCATTGGAGCGACGCACCTCGAGTGTGAAGCGCGCTCGGGGGTCATCGACGCGCGCGTAGAGGTCCGCGAGCAGCGCCGAGGCAAGGCCGCGGCGCTGGTAGGCGCTGTCGACGGCGATGTTCATCACGTGCCAGACGGTGTCGTAACGCGAGCAGATGAGGTAGGCGACCAGCTGGCGCTCGCCGTCCGCCGCGGGCAGCGTCGCCGCGAGGCACACGCCCGACTGCTTGGAGAGCTCGAGCACGAACATCGCCAGCGACCACGGCGTCGGGAACACGCGGCGCTCGATCGCGATCACCTGCGGCAGGTCCTGATAGGTGAGCCGTCGCACTTTGACGGGGGAGCCGTGATCGACCGGCTGCTCAGGGAAGGCTCGCTCGCTCATGTCACGCTGCCTGTACCCGCACCCGTCAAGGCTAGCTCCGCGTCGGGTGGGCGGCGATAGTCTGGCGTGAGCGCCTGCGGGCTCGCGGCTGGCGCGCGCACCGCCAACTCGCACACAACCGCGGCGCTGACGCGGTGTAGCGGCGAAGCGTCCTCGGGCACGGCGACGCCGGCCCGCTCGAGCTGGGCGCGGAAGCGCACCGCCCCGTCGCCGACCGCTAGCCACTGCCCGCGCAAGCCACGCGCATCCCCGGCTTTGGCGAGCACCTCGGCGAGTGCCTCCGGTGCCACCGCGCGCGCCGGCGTCAGCTCGCGCGGCTCATCCTCGCCGGACTCGTAGGCGCCGGCAAAGACCTCGCCGCGGCGAGCGTCGATCACGGCGAGCACCATCGCCGGAGCCGAGCGTTCCGTTGCGGGCGGCTCGTGCGCGAGCGCGCCGGCGGCGAGCGCGCGCAGGCTCGAGACACCCACGAGCTCGGCAGACAGCGACTGCGCGAGGCCGCGCGCCGTGGCGACACCGACCCGCAGGCCGGTGAACGTGCCGGGACCAACGCCGACGGCTATGCGGTCGACCTGGCGCCAGCTGACGTCCGCGGCCGCCAGCAGCTCGTGAGCCATCGCGAGCAAACGCGTCGCATGCCCGGGGTGCGCGCCGGCCGCGGGGTCGTCGCGCGCCTGTGTGGTGCGACCGTCCGCCAGACGCAGCGCAGCAGCGGTCGCAGATGTGGAGGTGTCGAGGCCGAGCACGATCACCGCGAGTCCTCCCGCGTCGCCGGCTCGGCGCCCTCGTCGACGTCGATCCGTCGCCGGTCGCCGCCGCCATGACTGAGCGTTACGCGCATGCGCGCTCCCGCGAGCTCGGCGTGTGCGTCTTGTGGCCACTCCACGAACGCGATCCGTCCCGGCCCGAGGTAGTCGGCGAGCAGATCGGGATCCTCGCGCTCGAGTCCAGCCAGTCGGTAGAGATCCAGGTGCGAGACGCTGAGCGTGCGCCCCGCGTAGCGATGACCGATGCTGAAGGTGGGGCTCGTCACCGGACCGCTGACGCCAAGAGCGCGGGCGGCGCCGCGCACGAGCGTCGTCTTGCCGGCGCCGAGCTCGCCGCGAACGAGCACGAGATCGCCGTCAGCGAGCGCCGCAGCCAGCTCCTCGCCGAGCGATTCCGTCTCGGCGGGCCCACTGGTTTCCACGGTGCGAACGGCCACGACGAGACTCTAGAGCCTGTCCGCCCGTGTCCAGTACCGCCGCACGGGGGCAAAAAAAGACCGGCCCGCGGGAGAATGGGACGCGGGCCGGTCGTTTACTCCTGGAGGGATGGAGACATGACCTACATCGGCAACCTTGCCATATCGCTTTAGGGACCTCGACACTCTTTTCTACCCCCTCGCAGAAATCCCTCGTTTGCAGGGAAAATGCCGCTGGACGGATGTACTAGACGTGGCTAGAAGAGTCCGAGTTGATCCAGTGCCGAGTCGTCCTCAGCGGTCCCTGTCGACTCGCCGCGGCGGCTCGACGGCTCGCCGGCATTCGCGGGCTGCGGTGGATCGGCGATCTCGGCGAGCGCCGCTGCCTGCTCGAGATCCGCCACCTCCGGCGCCGGCGGCTGCTCGGGCGGCCCGAGCGCGAGCAGCTCCGGCAGCCGCATGAAGTCCTCGCGCAACGTCTCGAGCATGCGCGGCGTGTACAGCGCGGCCGCGGGATGGAAGATCGGGTAGAGCCGCACGGCGCGTGCACCGAGGACGATCACCTCGGGCTGACCGTGCAGGCGTGTGATCCCAGTCGGGTCACCGCGCAGCAGCTTCGTCGAGAAGTTGCCGAGCGTGCAGATGACCGTGGGCTGGATCAGCTCGACCTGACGCAGTAGGTACTCCTGGCAATTCTGGATCTCGATCGGCTGCGGGTCGCGGTTGCCGGGGGGCCTGCAGTTGTGCACCACGCCCCCAGCTGTCACGAAGTTGTGTGTCCCTTCGACATCGATGCAGAAGAAGGTCACATCGTCACGTTTGCGCTCGGTGATGTCCTCGACCTCAACCTCGTCGTAATCGACCGTTCTTGGTCCCCGAGCCAGACGCGCGCGATCGAACGGAATGCGCGCCTCGACGTCGGGATCAAGCTTGTAGCGCATCGTTGGCGGTACAAACGGGGCAATGAGCTCGCTCAGGCGCTCGGTCGCGCGAACGTCGAAATAGAGCCTGCGCTGCGAAGCCTTAGCCGGCAGCCCCAGGTTCGCCAGTCCGGAGATGAGCACTTGGAGGTCGGCATCCGAGAACGCGTTCGTCGCGATCTCTGCCAACGGGCGCCGGCCTCCCCCGCGGATTCGCGTGTAGCCGTCGTCCATGAACCAGAACGCCAGCATCCGGGCGTTGAGCCGCGTCGCGAGCCACGTGGGCACCACCTTGCGCGGGCGATAGAAATCGTGCCGGATCGTTCGTAGCGAACGGTGTGCACGCGTGCGCAGGAGCACCACCGGATAGACGCGGTCCCCGCCGGCAACGGCTGCCGCCTCGCGCTCTTCTACCGCAACGCCGAGCTCCGACACGAGATCCGCCTTGAAGCGGGCGTAATCGCCTTGAAGCTGGGAGTGGGACCACGTTAGTGTCGATGAATCTGCTTGCAAGCAGCCATCACCGAGCAGGGTCCCGCACACCACATCCCGCGCCAGCGCTGACAGCCCCTGGCCCGTGGCGATCCGATCTCCGTCGCGTAGCTCTTCGACCGGCACGTAACCTCGCTCAGTGAGCACTGGATGATCGCCGGTCAGCTGAATGCCGACCCGACCCTTACCGGCTTTCTTCGACGATCTGTACGTCAGCCGGTAGACGGAGCGACCGGCCACCGGGCTGGCATGCCAGCCAGTGACTTTGCGCGCGACTAGAGCGCCGCGCGCATCCACGGACATCACCTCACCGGCGTATCGCGAACGCACCAAGCGTCCAATCCGCTCCCAGGAACCATCACCGAGCTGCACGAGCGCGTTGTATCTGAGGCACTTCAAGGTGTTGGCGATGAAGACCTCTGAACGCGACAACCCGATCTCCTCGAGCAGCTTTGCGAGCAGCTTGCCGGCACGCCCTACGAACGGCACCCCTTGCTCGTCCTCGCTCGCGCCAGGCGCCTCACCGATGAACATCAGCTCTGCGTCAGCGTTGCCCGCCCCAAAGACGACCGTTTTGCGCGTCGCGGCGAGCTCTGAACAGCGAGTGCAGGTCCGCGCCTGCATGAACACCTGCTTGAGCTTCTCTCGGCGCTCGCGCGGGGATTCCTCATGCTCGTCGGCAGACACCGAGCTGATGGTAATTGCTCGTGGCGAGACCTCGCCCGATCGTCTGCGCGAGATGTCCGAAACGGAACAACACCGCTGGCGAGGCATTTTCAGCGATGATCCGGCGATGGCATCACGCACAGAGCACTCGGTGACCGCCCCCTTCGCGGGCGTGGTTGTCGCGATCTCCCATGCGCGCGAGGAACGCGTCGGCGCTGGCAGCCCGCTGATCGTGCTCGAGGCAATGAAGATGGAGCACGAGGTGCTCGCGGAGATCGACGGCGTCGTCCGCGGCCTAGCGGTGACGGTCGGAGAGGAAGTTCAGGAGGGTCAGCTGCTGCTGACCTTGGAGCCCGGCGACGGCGACCGTTCCAGCGGCGCTGCCGCCGCGGCGCCCACGACGGCATCTGCGAGCGACGGCGAGCGCGCGGACCTGCGCGCGGTACGCGAGCGCCACGAGATCGGCCTGGACGCGGCGCGGCCGGAGGCGGTCGCGCAGCGCCACGAGCGCGGCCACCGCACGGCGCGCGAGAACATCGCCGACCTGCTCGACGCGGACACGTTCGTGGAGTATGGGCCGCTGCTGTTCGCCGCCCAGGAGCGCCGACGCCCACGCGAGGAGCTGATCGCGCGCACCCCCGCCGACGGGCTCGTGGGCGGCATGGGCGAGATCGACGGCCGTCCGTGCGTGGCGCTGTCCTACGACTACATGGTGCTCGCCGGTACCCAGGGCTGGCGCAACCACGCAAAGAAGGACCGCCTGTTCGAGCTCGCGGAGCGACGGCGACTGCCGGTGGTGCTGTTCGCCGAGGGCGGCGGCGGGCGCCCAGGCGACGTCGACATGCCGATCATCGCGGGCCTGGACTGCCGTGCGTTTCAGCTGTTCGCGCGCCTCAGCGGCCAGGTCCCGCTCGTGGGTGTCGCCTCTGGCTACTGCTTCGCGGGCAACGCGGCGCTGCTCGGCTGCTGCGACGTGGTGATCGCGACGGAGAGCTCGAGCATCGGCATGGGTGGGCCGGCGATGATCGAGGGCGGCGGGCTCGGCGTCTACGCGCCGGACGACGTCGGCCCGATCGGCGTGCAGTACGCCAACGGCGTTGTCGATCTGCGCGCGGCAGACGACGCGGACGCCGTCGCGCTCGCGCGGCGTTATCTCTCCTACTTCCAGGGGGGCGCGCCATCCGGCCAGGTGCCTGACCAGGAGCTGCTGCGCGGGCTGATCCCCGAGCAGCGCAAGCGCGTCTACGACGTACGCCGCGTCGTCGAGACGCTGTTCGACGAGGAATCGGTGCTCGAGCTGCGCCGCGGCTTCGGCGCGGGGATGTTGACCGCGCTCGCGCGCGTCGACGGCCGTCCTCTGGGGGTGCTCGCCAACGACCCCACACATCTCGGCGGCGCGATCGACGCCGACGGCGCCGACAAGGCGGCTCGCTTCATGCAGCTGTGCGACGCCTTCGAGCTACCGGTGCTGCTCCTGTGCGACACACCCGGCTTCATGGTCGGCCCGGCGGCCGAGCAGACGGCGACCGTGCGCCACTTCGCGCGCATGTTCGTGGGTGGCGCCAACCTGAGTGTGCCGACGGGCACGATCGTCCTGCGCAAGGGCTACGGACTGGGGGCTCAGGCGATGGCCGGCGGTGGGTTCAAGGCGCCGCTGTTCACCGTCGCCTGGCCCACGTCCGAGTTTGGAGGCATGGGTCTCGAGGGCGCTGTGCGGCTGGGCATGCGACGCGAGCTCGATGCGATCGAGGACGAGGTCGAGCGCGAGCGCCTGTTCGAGCAGATGGTCGCCGCCGCCTACGAGCGCGGAAAGGGCGTCAACATGGCCGCCTATGGTGAGATCGACGACGTGATCGACCCGGCCGACTCGCGTCGCTGGATCGCAACCCTGTTTGACGAGCACTCCGGCGAGTGGTGGCGGCGGGAGGGCAAGAAGCGGCCGTTCGTGGACGCGTGGTAGCGGCGCGAGCGAACTAGGCCCGCGGCCGCCGCGAGGTCAGCAGCAGCAGGTACAGGACGAACACCACGATCCCGACCAACGTGCCGGCCACGAGCGACACGACAAGCACCAGCGCGACCGCGAACAACGACGCGATCGCACGGTGTCGCCGGAGGCCGTTCACGCTGCTGCTTGCGGCTTCGAAGGGCTCTGGTCTGACACACACTCAGGCTAGCGAGTCATCAGCACCACGATGACCGCGCGGGCGAGCGCTGCCAAAGCGGGGTTAGGCTGTCGTCCGTGCCGCCGCAGAACCCGATCAGCCGCATCGAGCAGGTCGCGCGCGACCTTGGCCAGCTCGCAGACCAGATCGCGGACTACGCGGGCCCAGATGCAAGACGGGCGCTCCTGCACTGGCAGCAGGAGCTCAGGGTCGCGGTCGACGAGATCCAGAGTCTCGGGACGCCAGAGGCACGCCGTAGCGCACACCCCTAGCTACTTCCTGAGGAAAAAGTAGGGGTGTTGGGGGGCTTGTTCCGTCCGGTCTGATCGCCAGTATTCCCTGTAAATGAGCGGGTTTCTGGTCGAAAGGGGCGGGTATGTTGAGGTTGTCTGCGGGGCAGGCGGAGTGCTTGTGGGAAGAGGCGTTGCCGGTCGAGGTGAGGGAGCTGCCGCGGGATTTGGCGGCGCTGGATTTGTTGCTGTCGGATCCTGGGTTGCTTGGGCCGATCGTGGAGCGTTTTCGCCGGGAGGTGTTGGAGTCCTCTCGGGCGGTGTTGACGGATGGTCGTCCGACGATCGCGATGGAGACGTTCGTTCGTTTGATGGTGCTCAAGGCGCGCTACCGGTGGGGGTATCGGACGCTTGTGGCGGAGGTTTCGGATTCGATTCACTTGCGGCGGTTTTGTCGGATCTCGTTGAGCGAGCGGGTACCGGACGAGTCGACGGTCCGCAAGCTGACCAGGCGGCTGGGCTCAGAGACGGTGTCGGAGTTGACGCGCACGTTGATCGCGAGCGCGACGCGGGAGAAGCGGTTTCGTGCGCGAGCGGTGCGGATCGACTCGACTGTCGTCGAGGCGGATGTGAAGTACCCGACGGACGCGGGCCTTGCTGCGCACGGGGTGCGGGCGCTCGCGCGGGAGGCCCGCAAGCTCGCCAAGCTCATCGGCGAGCAGAAGCGGCGGGTGCGGGATCGCTCGCGGGCGATGGGTCGCCGGCTGCGGGGGATCACACGCACGATCCGGGCTCGCTCGGGGGAGGCGAAGGCGCAGGTTCTGCGGTTGACCGGCCAGACCGGCGATCTGTTGGAGTGCTCAGTCAAGGAGGCGCGCAAGCTCGCTGCCATCGCCAGGCGCAAGGCGCGTGGGCGTGGCGCGAGGGCGAAGCTGAAGGCCGCCGCCAAGCTGGAGGAGATCGCGGATCGTTGCGAGAAGGTCGCCTCGCAGATCAAGCAGCGCGTCAAGGGCCAGCCGATCACGGATCGGATCATCTCGCTCGCAGACCCGGACGCCAGGCCGATCCGCAAGGGCAAGCTGGGCAAGCCGAACGAGTTCGGGTATGTCACCCAGCTGGCGGAGGTGACCGAGAACACCAAGCGCGGGGCGCGCGGGCTGATCCTGCCCGCGGCTACCGCGCCGGGCAACCCTGTCGAGAACACGCTGCTGCCCGACACAGTCGCGGAGCTGAAACGACTCGGGATATCCCCACGCGAGGTGGCCCTCGACGGCGGTTTCCAGGCCGGCCCGACCAGCCAGGCGCTGGCAGAGCTCCAGCCAGAAAAAGTGTTCATCTCCGGCCGCCAAGAACCCGGCTCCAGACGCACCAACCGCAGGCTGCAGCGCTACCGAACCGGTGCGGAGGGCCGCATCAGCCACCTCAAGCGCCGCTACGGGATGGGCCGCAGCCGCCTGAAGGGCCACGAAGGCCAGCAGATCTGGACCGAATGGGGAATCCTCGCCTATGACGCCGACACCCTCGCCGTCCGAGCCTCGATGAAACACTCCACATGCTCCTGACCAGAGCACCACTCATTCACGAACGGCCGCGCCCTCAACAAGCGCGGCCGTTCGTCATCTCAAAGAGTTTTTCCGCGGCAAGTAGCTAGTAGGCCGGCCGGCGCCAGCTCCTCGCGCAAACCCGCCACAGTGTCGTGGACAACTACTGCTGACCTTCGGCGATCTCGGCGACTTCGTACAGGACGCCGTGCACGCCTCCTTCAATTCTCGTGGCTAGCTTGAGGAGTTCGCCAGTGGGCTCAGGCGTTTGGGATCGGCCCATCTGTCCCGATGTGGATAAGACCCGAGGGAGGAGGGAGAGGCACAGAGCCTTTTTTGATTGCTGGCCTGGGGCTTGTATCTTGAGACATGTCTCAACTTTAGTTGGTCTGTCGGCAGCAATCAAGCACGCTGAAACGAAGAGCCCGTATAGGGCTCTCAGCAGCATCAGCGTCGAGATCACGACTACCACTGGCGGAGCCCACCAGAAGGTGCCGAGAAGCCCCTTGGCCGCGATAGTCACGGCCAGTAGCGCACCGTTAAAGCCAATGAGCCCGGTTGCGCGGCCGTCGAGGCTTGCATCGTCTGCCACCTGCGCCAAGATTTGGGTTCCGGCCAACGCAAGCGCCACGTCTGCGATGACGCTCCTGTCGCCGACGGCCGCCGACGTGCCCCGTGTCCCCCCAGACGCCTCCAAGGTTCCACATGCTAGGTCTTGGCCGGGACAGCATGCTCGCGCCCACCACTTTGATCGCCACTCAAGAACTACATGCCTCGATCCAGTAAGTGTGACGTTGGGCACACATCCCCGCACCCCTATTGACATCCCCACCACGCCTGTATGATTTGTTGCAGGCCGCCAACGAGCCCGCTCGTGGTGGACCGCAGGCAGAAGCGCAGGCAGCACCCGCTGGAACATCTGAAGTCGCGACCGGTATCCGCAGGGAACTGGACCGAAGCCGATGAGCCCCCACCACCACCGAAACTGGCCGTCCGCATGAGAACCATGCGGACCGTGGCGGATCTGCGTGAGGAGCTGGCGCCGGCCCGCCGTGAGGGTCGCACGATCGGGCTCGTGCCGACCATGGGTGCGCTCCACGACGGCCATCTCTCACTGGTGCGCCAAGCGCGTGAGCAGTGCGATGTGGTGGTCGTATCGCTGTTCGTCAACCCTGCGCAGTTCAACGAGCGCGGCGACCTCGAGCGTTATCCGCGTGACGAGCGCCGCGACGCCGAGGTCGCTGCGCAGGCCGGCGCCCACGTGCTGTTCGCCCCGAGCGTCGAGGAGGTCTACCCGCGTGGGTTCGCAACGACCGTTGAGGTGCTCGGCGTCAGCGAGCGTCTCGAGGGAGCAGCCCGCGGTGCTGCGCACTTCCGCGGCGTCAGCACCGTCGTCACCAAGCTGCTCTGCATGGCGCTGCCCGACGTCGCGTACTTCGGGCAGAAGGACGCCCAGCAGGTGGTAGTCATCCGCCATCTCGCCCGCGACCTGAACCTGCCGGTGCGAATCGAGGCACTGGCGACCGTGCGCGAGCGTGATGGGCTCGCGATGTCCAGCCGCAACGCGCTGCTAAGCAGCGACGAGCGCGCACGTGCGCTGGCGCTGCCCGCCGCGCTGGACGCAGCCTACGCACTGGCGGCCACCGGTGAGCGCTCAGCAGGCCGTCTGCTCGACGCGGCGCGCGCGGCGCTGCGGCCGTTCGCTGTCGATCCCGAGTATCTCGAGCTCGTCGAGCCCGACACGCTCGAGCCGATCGACACGCTCACGCGCGACGCGCTGCTGGCGATCGCCGCCCGCATCGGCGAGGTGCGCCTGATCGACAACGCGATCCTCTCGCCGATCGCAACCGACGCGCCAACCGACGCTCAGGAGCCGAAGGGAGACGCGATCGCGACATGCAACGCGTGATGCTCAAGTCGAAGATCCACCGCGCCACCGTCACTGACTGCGACCTGCATTACGTCGGCTCGATCACGATCGATCCGGATCTGCTCGACGCAGCCGACATGCTCGAGTACGAGCAGGTGCACGTCGTTGACGTCGACAACGGGGCTCGCTTTGAGACCTACACGATCCCCGGCGAGCGCGGCTCCGGCGCGATGTGCGTCAACGGCGCCGCCGCACGCCTCGTGCACCGCGGCGACACGATCATCGTCATCTCCTACGCCTCCTACGACGAGGCAGACCTCGAGCGCTACGTCCCTCGCGTCGTGCACGTCGAGGCCACCACCAATCGCATCATCACAATCGACGAGCAGGTGGCGACCCTGCTCTCCTGAGAGCGGGCGTCAACCGGCCGTCAGAGAGGAAGCAACCATGTCCAGCCGCCCCGCGATCCAAGCGCCGTCCGACCCCGGCCGGCTGCCGATGACGTTGCCGCTGCTGATGGAAAAGAAGCGGCTCGGCGAACCGATCGTGATGGTCACCGCCTATGACTATCCGAGCGCGCGCGCCGCTGAGGCCGCGGGCGTCGACCTGGTGCTCGTCGGCGACTCGGCCGCGACCACCGTGCTCGGCTACAGCGCGACCACGCCGGTCGAGCTCGACGACATGCTCGTGCTCGCGCGCGCCGTTCGCCGCGGCCTCAGCACACCGCTGATGATCGGTGATTTGCCGTTCGGGTCCTACGAGGTCTCAGATGAGCAGGCGATCACTACCGCCATGCGCATGGTCAAGGAGGCCGGCTGCGATGCTGTCAAGCTCGAGGGAGGCGGCGAGGCCTCGGCCAAGCGCGCCCGCGCGATCGTCGGCGCGGGCATCCCGGTGATGGGGCACGTCGGGCTGACGCCGCAGACGGCCACCGCGCTCGGCGGCTGGAAGGCCCAAGGACGTACCGCCGCAGCCGCAGCGCGGATCGCGAGCGAGGCGCGCGCACTGCAGGACGTCGGCTGCTTCGCGCTCGTATTCGAGGCGATCCCCAGCGCCGTCACCGCCGAGCTGATGGGACTACTGGAGATCCCCGTGATCGGCATCGGCGCCGGCCCCGCGACCGACGGTCAGGTGCTGGTGTTCCACGACCTGCTCGGCATCCGCGACGGGCTCGGCGCGCGCTTCGTCAAGCGCTACGCCAACCTGCAGCAGGAGATGAACGACGGCGTCAGCGCCTATGCCGAGGACGTCCGTCTGCGCCGCTACCCAGGGCCCGAGCACACCTACAAGATCGATTCTGAGGAGCTGGCGGAGCTGCAGGCGCAGCTCGCCACAACGCACGACGCCTGACGCGCGCTCGCGGCCAACGTGTCGTGTGGGATTCTGGACGGACGATGCCGCGCGAAGACATCGAGGTCGTTGAACAGCTGGTCGACGCGTTCAACTCCGGCGACATCGACGGCATCCTCGCGCTGACGCACGCCGACTTCGAGGTCGAGGTGCCGCCTGAGCTCTCCGCCGAGCCGGATGTCTACCGCGGCCACGCCGGCATGCGCCGCTACTGGGAGTCCTTCCACGACGCGCTCGACGACGTCCGCTTCCAGGTGGAGGGGTTCTGGGAGGCGGACGGCGCCGTCGTCGTCGCGATGCGCGTCACCGCCAAGGGCAGGCGGACGGCGATCGCGATCGAGCAGCGAAACGGCGGCGTGTGGAGGACCAGCGACGGGAAGGCGCTGCATGCCAACATCTTCGCCTCGCTCGCAGACGCGCTCGACTCTGTCGGGCTCAGCGAGCAGGGCTGAGCGCGGCGTCAGTCGATCCGGCGCAACACCTTCGCCGGCGCGCCGGCGGCGATCGAGAACGGCTCGACGTCGCGCGTGACGACGCTGTTGGCGCCGATCACGCAGCGTTCTCCGATCGTCACGCCGCTGGTGACCACGACGTTCGTCCCCAGCCAGCAATTGTCGCCGATGCGCGTCGGCCCCTTGCTCTCAAAGCCCTGCCATGTGATCGGCCGCTCGCGGTCGTCGTGGCGATGGCTCGCGTCCGAGACGAAGCAGCCGTTGGCGAGCATGCAGTGATCGCCGATCTCCACCAGCTCCTGCGCCGCCACCATCACGCCCATGTTCAGGAACGTGCCTGCGCCGATACGCACGCGCGCTGAGCCGGGCGCCGTGATCCAGACGCCCGGCTCGAGCAGCGCGCCCGCGCCGATCTGCAGCCGGCCCTCGCGCAGCGCCTCGAGCACGTTGCCCTCGACCGGCCAGCGCGCGAACGCCTGACGGCGCATCAGCTCCCAATGGATGCGCGCACGGTTCCACGGCAGCGAATTGCGCTCATACCAGCGCCACTTCTGCGCCCACAGGCGCGCCTCGCGCGCCAGCTCGTCCACGCTCAGGCGGCGACCTTCGCGCGGCGCCTACGCGGCGCGGAACCAGGCTTCGCGCCGTTGCGCGACGGCGCCGGCTCGAGCAGCTCGGCCAGGAAGCTGCCCGTGTGCGACGCCGGCTCCGCAGCCACCTCCTCAGGCGTGCCCACAGCGATCGCCATTCCGCCCTCCTCCCCACCCTCGGGCCCCATGTCAATCAGCCGGTCGGCGCTCTTGATGATGTCGAGGTTGTGCTCGATCACGACCACGCTGTTGCCGGCGTCCACCAGCCGCTGCAACACCGCCAGCAGCCGCTGCACATCGGCGAAGTGCAGGCCCGTCGTCGGCTCATCGAGGATGTACAGCGTCCTGCCGGTCGCGATCTTCGAGAGCTCCGTCGCGAGCTTCACACGCTGGGCCTCGCCGCCCGACAGCGTCGTCGCCGGCTGACCGAGGCGCACATAGCCGAGACCGACCGCGTTCAGCGTCTCCAGCCTGCGGCGGATCTTCGGTATGTGCTCGAAGAACTGCAGCGCCTCCTCGACCGGCATCTCGAGCACGTCCGCGATGCTCTTGCCCTTGAAGCGCACCTCGAGCGTCTCACGGTTGTAGCGCTTGCCGTTGCACTGCTCGCACGGCACGTACACGTCGGGCAGGAAGTGCATCTCGATCTTGATCTGGCCGTCGCCGCGGCACACCTCGCAGCGCCCGCCCTTGACGTTGAAGCTGAAGCGCCCGGGTTTGTACCCGCGCGCACGCGCCTCCTGCGTCTTCGCGAACAGGTCGCGAATCACGTCGAACAGGCCCGTGTAGGTCGCGGGGTTCGAGCGCGGCGTGCGACCGATCGGCGACTGATCAACGGCGATGATCTTGTCCAGCTGGTCGAGTCCATGGATCGCACGGTGCGCACCGGGGCGCTTGCGCGCCCGGTGTAGGCGGTTCGCCACCGCCTTGTAGAGGACGTCGTTGACGAGCGTCGACTTGCCCGAGCCCGACACCCCCGTCACGCACGTCAGCACGCCCAGCGGCACGTGCACGTCGATGTCGCGCAGGTTGTGCTCGCTCGCGCCGAGGATCTCGATGTAGCCGCTCGGTGTGCGCCTGCGCTTCGGCGGCTCGATCGTCCGCGTCCCCGCCAGGAACTGACCCGTGAGCGACTCCTTCACGCGCTGCACCTCGGTCGCCGTCCCCTGCGCCACGATGCGTCCGCCGTGCTCGCCGGCGCCGGGACCGAGGTCGACGAGATGGTCCGCCGCGCGCATCGTCTGCTCGTCGTGCTCGACCACGATCACCGTGTTGCCGAGGTCGCGCAGTTTCTCGAGCGTCGCGATCAGCTTCGAGTTGTCGCGCTGGTGCAGGCCGATCGACGGCTCATCGAGGATGTACAGCACGCCAACCAGTGAGGAGCCGATCTGAGTCGCAAGGCGGATCCGCTGTGCCTCACCACCCGACAGCGTCGCCGCCGCGCGGTCCATCGACAGGTAGCCGATGCCGACGTTCTCGAGGAAGCGCAGCCGCTCTGAGATCTCGCGCAGGATCAGCCGCGCGACGTGCCTGTCGGTCTCCGACAGCTCCACATCCTCGAGCCACTCCAGCGCCCGATGTGCCGACAACGCACAGAAGTCCTCGATCCGGGTTCCCGCGACGAGCACCGCCCGCGACTCGGCGCGCAGCCGCGCGCCGCCGCATACCGGGCATGCGCGCAGCGACATGTACTCCTCGATCTTCTCCCGCGTCCACTCCGAATCGGTCTCGCGGTAGCGGCGTTCGAGGTTCTTGACGATCCCCTCAAAGCGGCTCGCATAGGAGCGCCGGCGCCCGAAGCGGTTGCGATAGGTGACCTGCACCGGCTCGCCGTTGGTGCCGTACAGGAACACCTCGCGCTGCTCGTCTGTCAGCTCTTCCCACGGCGCGTCGAGATCCACGTCGTAGAGCTCCGCGATCGCCTCGGTCATCTGCTCGTAGTAGTTCGACGCGCTGTTCGCCCACGGCGCGAGCGCGCCCTCGGCGATCGACAGCGACGGGTCCGGCACCACCAGCTCGGGATCGATCTCCATCTGCGATCCCAGGCCGGTGCAGCGCTCGCACGCACCGTGCGGAGAGTTGAACGAGAAGATCCGCGGCTCGAGCTCCACTAGCGAGGGGCCGTGCTCCGGGCACGCGAAACGCTCCGAGAAGGTGAACAGCGTTCCCGGCTGCGGCGTCTCGCCGGGGACGATCTGCGCCGCCGCCGCGCGCGGCCCCTTGGCGCCGCTCGCGCCGTGTTTCTCCTCGCCCGACCCCTCCTCTTCGGCGGCCGAACGGCCGGAGCCGACGATCTCGACCTCGACCAGGCCGTCGGCGAGCGCCACCGCCGTCTCGATCGAGTCCGCCAGACGCTTGCGCACGTCGTGGCGCATCACCAGTCGGTCGACCACCACCGAGATGTCGTGCTTGTAGCGCTTGTCGAGGACGATCGACTCCTCGAGCATGCGCACGCGATCGTCGATCTTGACGCGCGCGAAGCCGTCCGCGCGCAGCTCCTCGAGCAGCTTGCCGTACTCACCCTTGCGTCCGCGCACGACCGGCGCCAGCACCATGAAGCGCGTCCCCTCCGCCAGCTCCATCACCTGGTCGATGATCTGCTCCGCCGACTGGCCCACGATCGGGCGCCCGCAGATCGGGCAGTGCGGCTTGCCAACGCGCGCCCACAACAGCCGCAGATAGTCGTAGATCTCCGTCACCGTGCCGACCGTCGAGCGCGGATTACGCGAGGTCGTCTTCTGGTCGATCGAGATCGCTGGCGAGAGACCCTCGATCGAGTCCACATCCGGCTTGTCCATCTGTCCCAGGAA
This sequence comes from uncultured Solirubrobacteraceae bacterium, assembly GCA_963838405.1. Classification (GTDB taxonomy): domain Bacteria; phylum Actinomycetota; class Thermoleophilia; order Solirubrobacterales; family Solirubrobacteraceae; genus Palsa-744. The sequence continues at coordinate 344,454 of CAWIRA010000006.1, forward strand.
CTGGCGCGCGTAGGCCGACAGCGACTCCACGTAACGACGCTGACCCTCCGCGTAGATCGTGTCGAACGCCAGGCTCGACTTGCCCGAGCCCGACAGCCCGGTTATGACAACCAGCGCGTCGCGCGGCAGCTCCAGCGAGATGTCCTTGAGGTTGTGCTCCCGCGCTCCCGAGACCACGATCTTGTTGCCCGTTGCCATTAGACGAGACATTCTATGACGGCGAACAGACGTTCGGGTGGCAGGCCGCGACTACCGTGTGTCACCGGTCAAGCGCCGTCCCACCATGGTCATACACCGCGGACGCCACCGTCACACTCCGGCGGGAGCGAGTAGGAATTACGAAGTAGGAAGTAGTGCTAAACTTGTAGGAATGAAGGGAACGGTTTCCGAGAAGGGGCAGATCACGGTGCCGAAGCCCCTGCGCGACAGCCTCGACATAAGGCCCGGGGACGAGCTCGAGTTCAGCGAGGACGGAGGCCGGCTCGTAGCCACGAAGGCCCTTCGAGACGATCCGGTAGCGAGCGTGTACGGGATTCTGAGATCACCGCGCAGCACTGACGAGCTGGTCCGCGAACTCCGCGGCGAGCCGGACACCGTTTGATCACCGCCGTCGACACAAGCGTGCTGCTCGACGTGCTCGACCCGGACCCACACTTCGGGCCGGCTTCCGCGGCCGCGCTTCGTGCGTGCGAGGCGCAGGGGCGCCTGATCGCGTGCGACGTCGTCTGGGCGGAGACGGCAGCGAGATTCGCTTCGGCCGACGCCGCAACGGGCGCACTCGAAAAGCTACGTCTCTCGTTCTCGCCACTGGATCTCGCCGCCTGCCTCGGCGCCGCCGGCAACTGGCGCGCATATCGCGAAGCTGGCGGCACCCGCACACGGATGGTCGCCGACTTCCTGATCGGCGCCCACGCGGTCGCCCATGCCGACCGTCTGCTGACGCGCGACCGCGGCTTCTATCGCGGCTACTTCGACCGCCTCGAGATCCTCGACCCGACGACCTGACGGCGCCGTCCTAGGGCGTCCTAACCCTCGATCGCCGAGTAGACCTCGTCGATCAGCTTCAGGCGATCGGGCAGCTGAAAGTTTTCGGCGAGGTAGCGCTCGGTGTCCGCGCGCGATTCGCCGTTGAGCGCCATGTTCAGCGCGATCAGGCGCGCACCGTCGAGATCGCCGCCGGCCGCGGCCGTCGGGTCGGCGCCCACCGGCACCTGTGCCGCCACCGGCTGCGGTGCCGATTCGAGGGCGCTGTCGAGCTCGGACTCGAAGCGGCCCTGCTGCTCGGACTCGAACTGTGGCGATTGCGGCTCGAACTGCCGCGGCGGCTCCGGCGTGGGAGCGGGCTCGTTGCGTCCCGACGCCGCGTCGTAGAGCTCGTTCATGCCGGTCTCGACCGCCGACAAATCCGCCGCCAGGCGACCGGCGCCCGCGCGCATGCTCTCGACCAGCGCGCCGACCTCGCCATCCATCGAACCGACGTGCTCGAGCAGCCTGGCCGTTACCTGCGAGACCGCTGAGACGTGCTGGCGCGCGCGTCCGAGCGCGTCCTCGCGTGTGCGTTCGGCGTCGCGGTCGGCGTCCTCGCGCAGCTGGCGCGCGTTCTCGAGCGCGTGCCGCTCGATTTCGGCGGCTGCGGTCTCGGCCGCCTGCAGGATGCTCTGCACCTGTGTGCCGGCGGTCGAGGCGACCGATGCATCGCCGCCACCGGTGATGGCGGCGCGCTGCAGCTCTTCGAGCTCGTCCGCCAGCGCCCGCAGATGCGCGTCGACGGCCGCCGGGTCGTATCCGCGCCGGCCGATCGGGAAGTCCCTGCGCTCGACTGCCTGCCGATCGAAGTCCACGTCGGGCATCCTAAGCGATGTCACCGGACGGAGTCTCGCTAGGCGCGATCTCCGCGCCGGGGGCCTCCATCGTGTGAATCTCCTGCAGGTCGCGACGCAGCTCGCGCAGCTCGTCGCGCAGCTGCGCGGCGTACTCGAAGCGCAGGTCGTCGGCCGCCGCGATCATCTCCTCCTCGAGCTCGACCACCATCCGCTCGAGCTCGTGCCTCGGCATCTCACGGTCGCCGCCGCGCTTGGCGGTGCGCCGTTTGCGCCCGCGCGGCACCTTCGACTCGGCCTGCAGGAACTCCGCGATGTCGGAGATGCCCTTGACGATCGTCGCCGCCGTGATCCCGTGCTCCTCGTTGTAGGCGAGCTGGATTTCGCGCCTGCGGTCGGTCTCGGAGATCGCCGCTTTCATCGCCCGCGTCTCCTTGTCGGCGTACATCAGCACCGTCCCCTCGATGTTCCGCGCGGCGCGGCCGATCGTCTGGATCAGCGAGGTCTCGCCTCGCAGGAAGCCCTCCTTGTCGGCGTCCAGGATCGCCACCAGCGAGACCTCCGGCAGGTCCAGGCCCTCACGCAGCAGGTTCACGCCGACGAGCACGTCGTACTCGCCGAGCCGCAGGTCGCGGATGATCTGGATGCGTTCGAGCGTGTCGATCTCGGAGTGCAGGTAGCGAGTCTTGAAGCCCATCTCCAGCAGGTACCCCGAGAGGTCCTCGGACATCTTCTTCGTCAGCGTCGTCACCAGCACGCGCTCGTTGCGATCGACGCGCTTTCGCACCTCGTTCATCAGGTCGTCGATCTGGTTCTTGGTCTCGCGCACCTCCACCGCCGGGTCGACGATCCCGGTTGGCCGCACGATCTGCTCGACCACCCGCGTCGACTGGGTGCGCTCGTACTCCCCCGGCGTCGCCGACACGAACACCAGCTGCGGCGTGATCGACAGGAACTCGTTGAACGTCTGCGGACGGTTGTCCAGCGCGCTCGGCAGCCTGAAGCCGTAGTCGACGAGCGTCTGCTTGCGCGAGCGGTCGCCCTCGTGCATGCCGCCGATCTGCGGCACCGTCTGGTGGGACTCGTCGATCAGGCAGATGAAGTCCTCGGGGAAGTAGTCGATCAGGCAGTACGGCCGCGAGCCGGGCGGGCGCGCGTCGAGGATCCGCGAGTAGTTCTCGATCCCCGAGCAGAAGCCCACCTCCCTGAGCATCTCCATGTCGTACTGCGTGCGCTGGCGCAGCCGGTGTGACTCGAGCTGCTTGCCTTCAGACTCGAGCAGCTCGCAGCGCTCGTTCAGCTCGCGGCCGATCTCCGCCACTCCCGCCTCGATCGTGCCCTCCTTGACGTTGTAGTGCGTCGCCGGCCAGATCGCCACGTGCTCCAGGTCGTCGGCCAGCAGCTCGCCGGTGAGCGGGTCGAACTGCTGCAGGCGTTCGATCTCGTCGCCGAACATCGTCGCGCGGAACGCCGTCTCGGCATATGCGGGGAACACCTCGAGCGTCTCGCCGCGCACGCGGAAGCTCCCGCGCGAGAGCACGCTGTCGTTGCGGCTGTACTGGATCGAGACGAGTTTGCGCAGCAGCCCGTCGCGGTCGATCATCTCGCCGCGCTTGAGGATCTGCATGTTCATCTCATACGTTTCCGGCGAGCCCAGGCCGTAGATGCACGACACCGACGCGACCACGATCACGTCGCGGCGCGCGAACACCGCGGCCGTCGCCGCGTGGCGCAAGCGATCGACCTCCTGGTTGATCGCCGAGTCCTTCTCGATGTACAGATCGCGGCTCGGGACGTACGCCTCCGGCTGGTAGTAGTCGTAGTAGGAGACGAAGTACTCGACAGCGTTGTCGGGGAAGAACGTGCGGAACTCGTTGCACAGCTGCGCGGCGAGCGTCTTATTGTGCGCGATCACCAGCGTCGGGCGCTGCACCGCCTCGATCACGCCCGCCATCGCCATCGTCTTGCCGGTGCCCGTCGCTCCGAGCAGCGTCTGGAAGCGTTCGCCCTGCTCGATGCCCTCCGCCAATGCGGCGATCGCCTTCGGCTGGTCGGCGGTGGGCGTGAAGACGGAGTCGAGCTTGAAGTCGGGCATGCGTGTGGTTCGATCTAGGGTAGCCCGTCGCGCAGCGGCGCCGGCACGGCTAATTCAGGCCGAGCGCCCGCGGATACGTCGTGCGGTAATCGCGCTGGGCGCTCAGCACCCGCTGCACGTATTCGCGCGTCTCGCCGAACGGGATTTCCCGCACGCTCAACTGCCGGCCTTCTGATTGGGCGTGCGCCACCCAGCGATCGACGTTCGTCTCGCCGCCGTTGTATGCCGCAACGGCGAGCATCTCGTTGCCACCGTAGTGATCGAGCAGGTAGCGCAGGTAGTAGCTGCCGTAGGCGACGTTGACGTCCGGTTCCGCGAGGTCACTCGCGGTGAAGCTCCTACCGCCGGAGAGCCGCGCCAGGTAGTAGGCGGTGCTTGGCAGCAGCTGCATCAAGCCCTCTGCTCCAGCCGAGGACGGCCGCGGATCGAACTTCGTCTCGGCGTAGATCACAGCCGCGATCAGGGCCGGGTCGAGTCGCTTCTCGGCCGCCTGCTGGCGGATGATCGCCGTATCGCTCAGCGGCAACGTGAGGTTGCGTGTCGCCTGTTGCAACATCACTGCGACCACCGTCACGAACAACACCGTCACGGCGATCGCCGCGAGCGTGCCGAGCATTCTGCGGGTCATCCTCAAAGCTTCGCAAGAACCGCCGACAACTCGCGCTGGAGATCTTCCTCGCTGCCATCGTTTCCCACCACGAACGTCGCCCGTCGCGCCTTCTCCTGCTGCGAGAGCTGGCGCGCGACGCGCTCGTCGATCAACGCGTGCCCGCGGGCGTCGGCCCGCAGGCGGCGCACCGACTCCGCTGCCACGACCGCTATCGTCGCGTCATACAGCTCGTCCAGGCCGGCCTCGAACAGCAACGGCACCTCGACGACCGCCGCGCGCGGCGCCGGGCGCATCGCGCGCGCCCGCAGGAGCCACTCCTGGACGCGCGCGCCCACCAGCGGCCAGACCTCCCCCTCGAGCCATGCTCGCTCCTCCACGGAGGCAAACGCTCGTTGGGCCACCGCCGCACGGTCCACCACGCCTCCCGGAGCGACGTCCGCGCCGAAGCGAGCGACCACCGCGTCGCGCAGCTGCTGTCCTTCGTAGAGCTCGTGCACGACATCGTCGCTCGAGAGCACCTCCGCGCCGAGACCTCCCAGCAGCTTCAGCGCCGTCGACTTGCCCGAGCCCATGCCGCCGGTCAAGCCGACGAACGGCACCGTCGCTTCGACCTTCCCGGGGACGCTCAGCTCGCTTCAGTCCTGCTGCGCGGGATCGGCCGCGGGCGTGTCCTCGACCGCCGCGCCGTCCGTCACAGCCGCCGGCGTCTCGGCGGCTGCGTCCTCATCCGCGACGACCGGCTCAGGAGCCTCGACGGCGTCCTGCACAGTCTCGATTGCCTCGACGGCTTCGATTGCCTCGATTCCCTCAACCGCCTCGGCAACCTCATCGAGAGCCTCGACGTCCTCAGCCGCCTCGCCGGCGGCTGCGACCTCGGCGGTCTCTGCAGCCTCCTCCACGGCCACGGCGTTCCCCACGGCGTCTGCGAGCGCGTCCGCCTCCGCCTCCGCCTCGACGGCGTCGGGCTCACCTGGACGCGACACCGGCAGGATCTGGTCCTCGACACGCTTGGCCGACAGCGACAGCCGCCGGCGCTCGGAGTCGATCTCGAGGATCTTCACGCGGATCTCATCGCCGGGGTGCACGATCTCGCGCGGGCTCTCGACGTGGTGCGCGGCGAGCTCGGAGATGTGCACGAGCCCCTCGACGCCGTCGAGGATCTCGACGAAGGCGCCGAACGTGACCACCTTCGTGACCTTGCCGGCGAGCTCGTCGCCGACGTTGTACGTGTCAACGATGCGCTGCCACGGATCCTCCTGCGTCTGCTTCAGCCCCAGCGAGATGCGCTGGCGGTCGCGGTCGATGTCGAGCACCTTGACCTTGACGGTGTCGCCGATGTTGAGGATCTCGCTCGGGTGGTTGACGTGCGACCACGACAACTCGGAGATGTGGATCAGGCCGTCGATCCCGTCGAGGTCGACGAACGCGCCGAAGTCGACGATGTTCGAAATCTGCCCCTCGACGACGAGCCCGGGCTGCAGGCGGTCGAGGATCTGCTGGCGGACCTCCTTGCGCTCCTCCTCGAGCACCGCGCGTCGCGACAGCACGACGTTGTTGCGCGAGCGGTTGAGCTCGATCACCTTGGTCTCGATCTTCGTGCCCATGTACTCGTCGAGGTTCGGTACGCGCCTGATGTCCACCAGCGAGGCGGGCAGGAAGCCGCGCACGCCGAGGTCGATGATCAATCCGCCCTTGACGACCTCGATCACGGTGCCCTCCACCGGCTCGCCCGACTCGGCTGCCGTTTCGATGCGCCGCCACGCCTTCTCGAAGCGGGCGCGCTTCTTGGACATGATCAGGCGGCCGTCCTGATCCTCCTTCGTCATGACGATCGCGTCGACCTCCTCGCCGAGGTGGACCTCGTCGTTGGGATCGACGGCCTTGCGGATCGACAGCTCGTTCGCCGGGATGACGCCCTCGGACTTGTAGCCGATGTCGACCAGGACCTCGTCCTTGTCGATCCGCACCACGTGACCGGTGACGACCTCGCCCTCCTCGATCGGCCGGAAGGTCGCGTCGTAGTTGGGCACGATCTGCCCATCGACTTCGAGCAAGAGCCCGTTCGACCCGTCGACCACTCGGGCCTGGGGATTCTCTACCACTGTTTGCACCGGCCGAAGCGTAGCGCAGCCGTATCATTGCGGCCACATGCCTGTGCGAGCGACGAAGCGGGGAGAGCAGCGGACCCGCCTGCAGAGCGACTGCGACGTGCTCGTCTGCGGCGCGAGCTTCGCCGGCCTGGCGGTCGCGCGCGAGCTCGCAGGCTCGGGTGCGAAGGTGCTGGTGATCGACCGCTACGAGCTCGGCGAGCGCCAGACGTCGGCGTGCGCGATGCCCACAGGCTGGATGCGCGCACTCGAGGTGATGGACTCGCTGCGTCAGAGCTTCGACGAGATGGTCGTCCACACGCCCTACCGCACCGCCCGCTGGGCGCTGCCGTGGTCGTTCTCGACGTTCGACTACCGCGAGCTGTGCGCGCTGCTGTGGGCGCAGGCGGCGTCCCCGAGCTCGAGCTCGAGACCGCCACCGTCACCGGTCGCGAGGGCATGACTGTGCACACCGACCGTGGTGAACTGAGCGCGCCGCTGGTCGTCGACGCGCTCGGCTGGCGCCGCGTGCTCTCCAACGCGGCGCCGATCCAGCCGCCGAACGCGCGCCTGTCGCGCGGCCTCGAGGTGCATCCGGAGGGCAGCGGCGAGGAGATGGAACTGTGGATCGACGCGGGCTACGTCCGCGCCGGCTACGGCTGGAGCTTCCCCGCGCGGGACGAGCTGCGCGTCGGCGTCGGCTCATTCTGGCCCGCCCATCACGTCAAGGAGCCGACCGTCAGGCTCGCCCGCAACCTGGGGCTGCCGGCGCAGGGCTACCAGGGGAACTGGATCCCCCACCAGCTGCGCGACGCGGTCGAGGACAGCGTCTTCTTCGCGGGCGACTCCGCCGGGCACTGCCTGCCGTTGACCGCCGAGGGCATCCGCACGGCGCTCTACTTCGGGCTCGCCTGCGGCCGCGAGCTACGCGCCGTCGTCAAAGGCGAGCGCACGCGTGAGCTGGCACTGTCGCGCTACGCGGCCTTCTCGAGCTCGCACGAGCGCAAATATCGCTGGATGCTGAACGTCCAGCGCGCGATCGGGCAGATCACGCCCTCGCGCGCCGCCACCGCGATCATCCGCGGCTTCGAGAGCCGCCGCGTGTCGAGCTGGGCGTTCAACCACTACCTCGCGATCGCGCCGCCGTCATTCGTGCGCGCAGGCAGTCAGCGCTCGACGCCGATCGGCCGCCCGGCCGTGGCCGCGGCGCGCTAGCCGCCCCACGCCCCCGGCGTGATCTCCAGATAGCCCATGTCGACGCGCATCAGGTCCATGGTTGCCTCGAACAGCCAGCGACCGAAGCCGTAGCGGCTGTCGAGCGCCCGCTCCGCACGCGCCTCCTCGTCGGCGGCGAGCATGCGCCCGCTGGCCTCGAGCGGCGCCCCGAGCGGCTTGCCGCGCACGGTGCAGGGCGCGATCAGCATGCGCGCGTCATTACGCAGCCGCTTGAGCTTGCCGGCGGTCCGCTCCGAGCGCACGTAAAAGACGCCATCGCCCGCGGCCGCCCACACCGGCGTCGGCACCGGCGTGCCGTCGCGCCGAAAAGTCACGAGCAGTGTGCGCTTGGCGCGCGCGACCTCGGCCACCGACCCGGTCCTGGCAGCGTCGGCGAGCTCGCGTGCACCCTGCGGCGCGGTGCGGGCGGCGAGCCTCGCCGAGGGCAGCGCCGCCGGCAGGCGCCTGCCCGGAACCGGTCGCGCGCGAGGGCGTGCCGGCGGGCTCGCGCCCGCCTGCGAAGTCGAAGTCGAAGGTCGAGTCATGGCGTCTCCTGTCTAGATCTCGGCGAGGGCTGCCGCCAGCCGGCGGATGCCCTCCTCGATGGCGGGCTCGGCGAGGTTCCCGTAGCCGATCACAAGCGCATCGGTGTCCGGCGGCGGGTCGATCAGGTGCTGCGACAACGGATACACGCGCACCGAGCGCGCGGCCGCGAGCGCCAGCAGGCGATCGGCGTCGACCGCGTCGGGCAGACGCACGAGCGCGTGCAGCCCCGCCGAGATGCCGCTGACCCGTGCGCGCGGCAGCTCGCGCGCGACCGCCGCGATCAGCGCGTCGCGCCGCGCGCGGTTGCGCCGGCGGACCTTGCGCAGATGACGGTCATAGGCAGCCGTCTCGAGCAGGCGCGCGAGCGCCAGCTGATCGATCGTCGCCGAGCCGAGGTCGTCCAGCGCCTTGGCCTCGGTCACCGCACCGAGCAGCGAGCTCGGCAGCGCGAGCCAACCCAGGCGCAGCCCGGGAGCGAGCGTCTTGGAGGTCGTGCCCAGATACACGACGTGTTCGGGCGCGAGCCCCTGCAGCGCCCCCAGCGGCGCGCGGTCATAGCGGAACTCGGCGTCATAGTCGTCCTCGATCACCAGGCCGCCAGCGCGCGCCCACTGCACCAGCTCGCCGCGGCGCCGCGGCGAGAGCACGACGCCGCTCGGGCACTGGTGCGCGGGTGTCGCGAGCACCGCCGGTGCGTCGAGCGCGCCGACGTCGAGCCCGTGCTCGTCGACGGGCACGCCACGCACGTCCAGACCCGTGTAGGCGAGCACCGCGCGGTGCGGTGGCAGGCACGGGTCCTCGACGGCGATCGCGTGCACGCCTGTGCGCGTCAGCGCCCGCCCGAGCAGCGCCAGTCCCTGTGTGGCGCCGGCACAGATCACGATCGCGTCGGGCTCGGTGACGACACCGCGGACTCGCCGGAGGTAGGCCGCGAGCTGGACGCGCAGCTCGCAAGCGCCGCGCACGTCCGGGTAGGCGAAGGCGCTCGCGGGCGCCGAGCGCAGCACGTCGCGCAGCGCCCGTGACCACAGCGCGCGCGGAAACGAGGCGAGGTCGGGCGCGCCCGGGAAGAAGTCAAACTGCAGTGGTCGCGCCGGGGCGTCGGTCGGCGCCTGCTCGGCGGCGCTCGCCGCCGCGGCGACGTACGTGCCTCCGCCCCTGCGTGCCACCAGATATCCCTCGGCGAGCAGCTGCGCATACGCGTCCACCACGAGCCGGCGCGAGACCTCGAGGTCGCTCGCCAGCGAGCGCGACGACGGCAGCCGGCTGCCGGCGCCCAGCGTGCCGTCACGCACGAGCGCACGCAGCCGGTCCTCGAGCTGGGCACGACGACGGCTGCCGGGCAGCTCCACGAGCAGCTCCGGGCCAAAACTGGTACCCGTTTTTGTTGCTGAACTGGTCACTTTCTGGGTTCCACCTTGAGGTAGAGTAACGCCCATGTCAAACGGCGGTGCGAGCCGCGTGAGCGCTCTCGCCAAGCCGCGTTCCCCGACTACTGGAGGCACAGCATGGCCAGGATCGACGGTGTACCCACCAGGAACGCAAGCCCGCTGGTACGGCTCGTCTACCGACTCTCGCGGCGCCGCGTGGGCCGCGATGTGGAGCCGATCGCCGTGTACGCCCACGCGCCGGGGCTGCTGCTCGGATACGGCATGCTCGAGCAGGCGACCGCCGGCCAGCATCGCGTGCCGGAGCGCCTGAAGGTGCTCGCCGAGACGAAGGCGGCGGCGCTCGTCAACTGCGAGTTCTGCTGCGACATCGCGTCCTCGATCGCGCGCGAAGCGGGCGTCAGCGAGCGCCAGCTGCTGGCGCTTCCGCGCTATGCCGAGTCAGATGAGTTCAGCGAGCTCGAGCGCCTGGTGCTCGACTACGCAGTAGCCATGACGCGCACCCCAGCGGCCGTCACGGACGAGCTGACGGCGAGCCTGCGCGAGCACTTCGACGAGCGCCAGCTCGTTGAGCTGACGCACGTGATCGCCCTCGAGAACATGCGCGCTCGCTTCAACAGCGCCTTCGACATGACCCCCGCGGGCTTCAGCGAGGGCATGGTGTGCGTCGCGCCTGAGGGGCGCGCGAGCGCGGCGGACGCGACGGGTGCAGGCGCCGGCGCCGAGCGAGTGATCGCCGCATGAGGGTGTTCATGGCCGGGGCAACGGGCGCGATCGGACGCCCGCTGCTAGCGCTGCTGCTCGCCGCCGGTCACGAGGTCACCGGCATGACACGCTCGGCGGCCAACGCACAGGCGCTGAAGGCAGCAGGCGCGGAGCCGGTGCTCGCCGACGCGCTCGATGCCGCGGCTGTCGCACGCGCGGTCGAGGCCGCACGGCCGCAGGCGCTGATCCACCAGCTCACCGCGATCCCTCCGCGCCTTGACCCGCGCAAGATCGAGCGTGACTTTGCGCTCACCGATCGGCTGCGGACCGAGGGCACGCGCATCCTCGTGGACGCCGCCCGCAGCGCCGGCGCCGAGCGCGTGCTCGCGCAGAGCGTCGCCTTCTCCTATGCCCCTGGCCTGCCCGGCTGTGTTCACGTCGAGAGCGACCCGTTGAGCGCGACCGCGAATCCACCGAAGCAGTTCCGGCGCTCGGCGGCCGCGATCGCGGAGCTTGAGCGCACGGTGCTCGACGCCGGCGGGCTCGTGCTGCGCTACGGCTATTTCTACGGCCCCGGGAGCGCGATCTCGCGATCCGGCTCGCTCGCCAAGGACGTGCGGCGCCGGCGCCTGCCGGTCATCGGCGGCGGCGGCGGTGTGTGGTCGTTCATCCATATCGAGGACGCTGCACACGCAACGGTTGCGGCGCTCACGCACGGCGACAGCGGCGCGTACAACGTCGTCGACGACGAGCCCGCGCCGGTGCGCGAGTGGCTGCCGGCGCTCGCCGCCGCGCTCGGTGCGCCGCGCCCGCGGCGCGTGCCGTCGCTGCTCGCACGCCCGCTTGCCGGCAGCTACGGCATCGCGACGATGACGGCGGCGCAGGGCGCCTCCAACACGCTCGCCAAGCGCGAGCTCGACTGGCGACCCGGCTACTCGAGCTGGCGCGAGGGCTTCAGGACGGCGCTCGGCTGAGCCACGCCGCCGCGCGACTCGCTACCTGCGCACCACGAGCACGACGCCGGCCACCAGCAGCACGAGCCCGACAACGCGCGAGACATCGATGTGCTGGCGGGCGATCCCGAACAGGCCGAAGCGGTCGATCACGACCGAGATCGCGAGCTGGCCCGTGATCACCACGGCTGTCAGGCCGCTCGCGCCGAGCGTGCGCACCGCGATCAGCGCGACGGTCACGTACACGGCGCCGAGCAGACCGCCGACGAGCGCCCACCACGGCGCCCGCCCCACGTTCGTGAGCGCCCCCAGCCCGCCGTTGACGAACGCGGCGATCGCGACCAGCGCGACCGTCCCGACGAGGAACGAGAACGTCGCCGCCTGGATACTTCCGACGGTCTTGCCGAGGCGCGCGTTGATCGGCGCCTGCATGCCGACCAGGCAGCCCGCGGCGACCCCGAGCGCCACCGCCAGCCCGCGGCTCATGCCGGCTCCCGCGCGAGCGTCACTTGGCCTCGAGCCAGGTGCGCCCGACGCCGATGTCGACCGCCAGCGGCGGCTCGCGCTGCTCCCAGACGCCGCACATCTCGCGCTCGATCAGCGCCCGTGCCTGCTCGGCCTCGCCCGGCGGAGCTTCGAACAGCAGCTCGTCGTGGATCGTCAGCAGCAGCCGCGTCTGCAGCCCGGACTCGGCCAGCGCGCGATCGGTGCGCACCATCGCGAGCTTGATGATGTCGGCAGCGGTGCCCTGGATGACGGTGTTCACGGCGAGGCGCTCACCGAGCGTGCGCACCTGGTAGTTGCGGGCGCGCAGCTCCGGGATCTGTCGGCGCCGGCCCCACAGCGTCTTCACACATCCCTCCTCCTTGGCCTGCTCGATCGTCGCGGCCATGAACTCGGCGACGCGCGGGAAGCGCTCGAGGTAGGCGTCGATGAACTGCTTGGCCTCCTCGCGGGGGATGTTGAGGCGGTCGGCGAGGCCGAAGTCGGAAAGCCCGTAGACGATCCCATAGTTGATCATCTTCGCCTTCGAGCGCATGCCGGGATCGATTTCATCGGCTTGCACCCCGAAGACCCGTGACGCGGTCGCGGTGTGCACGTCCTCGCCGCGCTCGAAGATCTCCATCAGCACCTGCTCGCTCGCGGCGTGTGCGAGCACGCGCAGCTCGATCTGCGAGTAGTCGGCGGAGATCAGCACGCTGCCCTGCTCGGCCTCGAAGCAGCCGCGGATCTCGCGCCCGAGCGGGGTGCGGATCGGCACGTTCTGCATGTTCGGGTTGGTGCTCGCGAGCCGGCCGGTCTGCGCTCCGGCCTGCAGAAAGGTGGTGTGGATCCGCGAGCGCTCGTCGACCTCACCGGGTAGCACATCAAGGTAGGTCTTGGCGAGCGTCGAGAGCTCGCGCCAGCGCTCGATCTTCGGCACGATCTCATGCTCGCTGCGGATCGCCTGTAGCACGCGCGCGTCGGTCGAATAGCCGGTCTTGCCGCGGCGCTTGCGCGAGAGACCGAGCTTCTCGAACAGGATCTGGCCGAGTTGCTGCGGCGAGGCAATCGTGAACTCCTCTTCGGCGAGCAGGAAGATCTCCTCTTCCAGAGTCGCGATCTCCTCGCGGACGCGGCCGCTGATCTCGGCCAGGTGCTCGAGATCCAACCGCACCCCGAGCTGCTCCATCTCGCGCAGCACCGCCACCAGCGGCAGCTCGATCTCGTCCATCACCGCCTCCAGGCCGCGCTCGGCGATCTGCTCACGCTGCCAGTCAGCGAGCGCGCCCAGCATCACGGCCTCGGCTGCCACGGCGTCCTCGAGGTCGCTGGCGAGGCCGCGCTCCTCGAACAGCTCCGCGAGTGGATAGCCGCGCCTGGCGGGCTCGAGCAGGTATGCGCCGAGCAGCGTGTCGTGCACGAGCTTGGGGGGAATCAGACCGAGCGCCTTGGCGTCGTGCGCGACCATCGGGCGATCGCCCACCGCGGCGACGACCTCCTCGCCACCGGTGCAATCACCGACGAGCGCTTCGCCGTCGGCGGCTACGGCGAAGCGCCACGGCGCGCCGTCGGCGAACAGCGCGCCCTCGGGCGGCTCGCTCGCATGCACGGCGACGCACAGCTCGCTGTCGGCGCGCCCGACCCGTGCGATATCCGCGGGGTTGCCGGCGCGTACGCGAGCGGTCAGGCTGACTTGCGCGTCGGGCGCCGGCGCCGCGAGCTCGGCGTCGCCGAGCGCCTCCTCCAGGCGCCGCAGCGGGTCGCGCAGCTCGTAGTGGCGGAACACCTCGCGCAGCCGCGAGCGGTCCGGCTCGCGCACAGCCTCTGCGGCGATGTCGAAGTTGACCTGCACGTCGCGTTGGACGGTCGCCAGGCGCTTGGACACGCGCGCGTTCTCCGCGTGCTCGATCAGGTTCTGTTTGCGCTTGGCGCCTTTGACCTCGTCCACGCGCGCGAGCACTTCCTCGAGCGAGCCGAAGCTCTGGATCAGCTCGCTGGCGGTCTTCTCGCCGATTCCGGGGATGCCCGGGATGTTGTCGGACGTGTCCCCCTTCAGCCCGTAGAAGTCGGGGATCAGCTCGGGCGGGATGCCGTAGCGGTCGATCACCGCCTGACGGTCATAGATCTTGGTCTCGGTGATGCCGCGTGCGGTCGCCATCACGCGTACGAGATCGCGCTCATCAATCAGCTGGAAGACGTCGCGGTCGCCGGTGACGATCGTCACCGGCACTGGCGGCTCGGCGCGCAGCGCGTGCTCGGCCAGCGACGCGATCACATCGTCGGCCTCAAAGCCCTCGACGCGAACGTTGCTGTAGCCGAACGCCTCGACCAGCGGTTCCATCGCCGGCCACTGCTGCTTGAGCAGGTCAGGGCGCGAGCGGCGCTGGGCCTTGTACTCGGCGAACATCTCGGTCCTGCCCGACGTGCCCGCGTCCCAAGCCACCACCGTCGGACAGACGCCGTAGTCGCTGACGATCTTCACGAGCATTGAGGCGAAGCCGAAGATCGCGTTGGTCGGCTCGCCGGTCGAGGTCGCGATCGACTCCGGCAACGCGAAGAACGCGCGGTAAACGAGACTCGGACCGTCGATCAGGAACAGCCGCCGCTCGCCCGCGCGCTCCGGGCTCGCGGCGCGCGCGCCCGCGCGCGTCGCGCTGGTCGTGCCGGTGCCGGCAGGTGCTCGCGTATCGGTTGCCACGTCTGAGCACTCTACGAGCACGGGCGGCCTCGGCGGCTGACCGATGAGTCAAAGGAGCAGGTGTCGGCGCCTCATACCACCTAAGATGCCGTGCCGCCAACGACCGAGGAGCCCAGCCAGTGAGCGCGACACCAAGTGCGCAGTACCGTCTGACGATCCGCGTCAGGCTCGATGACTCCCACGGAATCCTCGGGCAGCTGACGAGCGCGATCGGGGACGCCGGTGGCATCGTCGGAGCCGTGGACCTGGTCGAGGTCGATGGCGCCCACAGCCTGCGCGACGTCGTCGTCGACGCGTCCGGCAAGGAGCACTGGGCGCGGATCATCGAGTCGATCGCCGCGATCGACGGCGCCGAGGTCATCGACACCAGCGACCGCACCTTCCAGCTGCACCTCGGCGGCAAGATCGAACAGGCCAACAAGCATCCGCTAAAGACCCGCGATGACCTGTCGATGGTCTACACGCCCGGCGTCGCGCGTGTCTGCCTGGCGATCGCCGACGACCCCGACAGGGCCTTCCAGTACACGATCAAGCGCAACACCGTCGCCGTCGTCTCCGACGGCACGGCGGTGCTCGGCCTCGGAGACATCGGACCGCGTGCAGCGATGCCGGTGATGGAGGGCAAGTGCTGCCTGTTCAAGGAGTTCGCCGGCGTCGATGCGTTCCCGATCTGCCTCGACACGACCGACGCCGAGGAGATCGTGCGCACCGTCAAGCTGATGGCGCCGACGTTCGGCGGCATCAACCTCGAGGACATCTCGGCGCCGCGCTGCTTCGAGATCGAGGAGCGCCTCCAGGAAGAGCTCGACATCCCGGTCTTCCACGACGACCAGCACGGGACCGCGGTGGTCGTGCTGGCCGCGCTGTTGAACGCCGTCAAGCTCACCGGCCGGCGCCTCGAGGACCTCAACGTGCTGATCATCGGGCTCGGCGCGGCGGGGATCGCGGTCGCGAAGATCCTGCTCGCGGCCGGCGTCACGAAGATCCTCGGCGCCGACTCGCAGGGCGTGCTGCACATCGAGCGTGAGGATTACCAGTACGGAACGATGAACGCCGTCAAGCGCTGGTTCGCGGAGGCCACCAACCCGGACTGCCGCGCGGGCGCGCCGGCGGACGTGATCGACGGCATGGACCTGCTGATCGGCGTCTCCGGCGCGCGCGCCCTGCCGGCCGAGGCGCTCGCACGGATGAACAGCGACGCGATGGTGTTCGCGATGGCGAACCCAAACCCCGAGGTGATCCCCGAGGAGGCCGAGCCCTACGTGCGGATCATGGCGACCGGCCGCTCGGACTACCCCAACCAGATCAACAACGTGCTGTGCTTCCCGGGGATCTTCCGCGGCGCGCTCGACGTCCGCGCACCGGCGATCACCGAGGAGATGAAGATGGCGGCCGCGCACGCGATCGCGGCGATCGTCGACGAGGGCGAACTGCGCGAGGACTACATCATCCCGTCGGTGTTCAACCGCGACGTCGCGCCGGCTGTCGCGGCGGCTGTAGCCGAGCAGGCACGCGCAGCGGGCACCGCGCTGGCAGGGCAGGAGGTCGGCTTCGCCCACGGCGACGCCGTCGCCGGTGCTTCGCCGGGCGCGCAGGTGGTCGACGGCCGCACGTGAAGGCGGTGCGCGACCCGCGCGTGTGAGAGGCTGAGCCGATGAGCGACCGATCGGAGATCGGCCAGCGGGTGACGGTGACGGGAGCGACGGGCCTCGTTGGACCGTCGCTGGTGTCGGCGCTGCGCGAGCGCGGCGCGCAGGTCACGGTGCTCACGCGCGACCCCAAGCGTGCGCGCGCGCAGCTGGGAGCGGTCGATGCGGTCGGCTGGGAGCCGCTGCGCGAGCCTGCGCCGGCGGCCGCGCTCGCCGACCGCGACGCCGTCGTTCACCTCGCCGGCGCGCCGATCGCCCAGCGCTGGAGCGAGCGCACCAAGCGCGCGATCCGCGACAGTCGCACGATCGGGACGCAGAACCTGATCGAGGGGCTTCGGCGCGCCCACCAATCCGAGCTCGGCAAGCCGCCGCAGGTGCTCGTCAGCTCCTCGGCGATCGGCTACTACGGCTCCCACGGCGAGGAGCCGCTCGACGAGGACGCACCGCCGGGGAGCGACTTCCTGGCGCAGGTGTGCGTCGCATGGGAGGCGGCGGCCGCCGAGGCCCGCGAGCTCGGCATGCGCGTCACGTCGCTGCGTACCGGTGTGGTGCTAGATCGTGAGGGCGGCGCCCTCGCGAAGATGCTGCCGCCGTTCCGGCTCGGCGTCGGCGGCCCGGTGGCCGGTGGTTACCAGTACATCTCCTGGATCCACCCCGAGGATCTGCGCGCGATGATGCTGACCGCGCTCGCCGACGGACGCTGGGACGGGCCGATCAACGCGACCGCGCCCGAGCCGCTGCCGAATCGAGAGTTCTCGAAGCTGCTCGGCCAGGTGCTCGGACGGCCCGCGCTCCTGCCCGTGCCGGCCTCGGCGCTGCGCCTGCTGTATGGGGAAATGGCCGAGATCGTCACCAGCGGCGCCCGCGTGATGCCCGCCAGGGCGCTCGTGCTCGGCTACGAGTTCGCGTATCCCCACCTGGAGGACGCGCTGCGCGCTGCGCTCACACGCTAGCCGGCACGCGCTCCGACCACGCGACCGGCTCGTTCTGCGTCTCGATGATCACGCGGCAGGGCCGCTTGCTCAGCAGGTAGGCCGCGGTCGGCCCGATGCCGCGCTCACCGGCCGGCGCGTGGATCGTCGACCAGTAGATGACGTCTGAGCCGACGCGTTCGGCTTCCTCGACGAGCGCCGCTCCCGGGTTGCGCGTGCGGATCAGGCCGGTATGGATCTTGATGCCGAGCCGGCGAGCCTGAATGCGCGCGCTCTCGAGCACCGAGCGCCCCTGCGCCTCCTCCTCTTCCAGACCAGCCTCGAGCGAGAGCTGGCTGGGCACCGGCAGCACGAAGATTGCGTACACGACGCCCTCCTCGCCGATCAGCTTGGCGGCACTGTGCAGAGCGGACGCGCTGACGTCATCGCCGAAGATCGGCACCAGCGCGGTCTTGTAGCGCAGCTCCTCGAAGTCGGCCGGGCGCGCCGCGCGTTCGATCTTGTAGCTCTTTCGAGGGTCCAATCCCTGGGTTTTGCGGTAGTAGAAGTAGCCGGCCATGCCGATCACCATCCACGGGATGCCGACGATCCGAGCCTCGGTGTGAAGCACGGTCACAGCGATCCAGGCGCCGAAGGTGCCAATGCCGCCGATCACCGCGGTCAGCGGGATGACCTTGCCTTTGATGCGCACGCCGCCCGGCGTGCTGTACGGGCGCTCGCGGTCGGGGTCGCTGATGCGCAGCTTCACGATCGCGGCATGCGCAACCGTGAACGAGAGCATCGCGCCGAACGAGTACAGGTTGCCGAGGACTTCGGTGTTGCCGTAGATGATCAGCGTGCTGGCCAGCATCGAGAAGAACACCAACGTGAACCACGGCGTGCGGTACCTCGAGTGCAGCTGTGAGAAGAGCCGCGGCAGCTGGCGGTGCTCCGACAGCGACCACGACAGCCGCGAGATCCCGATCATCCCGGCGTTGGTGGCGATGAACAGGATCGTGGCGGCGAGCAGCCCGAGGTAGTACCTGGACAGTTTCAGCACGGTGCCGTGCAAACCGAGGTGTTCGACGACGCCCAGCATCGGGTCGTTTTCGAAGAACCCGCCGAGCGCGGTCGCGTATCCGGGTTTGGAGAACGATTCTTTGAGCTCAGCGCTGTAGCCGACGCCGTGGTGGATGACCGGCAGCGCCGACAGCGCGACGACCGAGATGCCCGCGTACACGCCGAGGACCGCGAGCACGACGAGGTTGACCGCCTTCGGCACCTGCCTGCCCGGGTCCTTGGACTCCTCCGCCATGTTCGCCACCGTCTCGATCCCCGTATACGCGAGCATCGCCAGCGACAGCGCGAAGATCAGTTCTTTCCAGGTCGGCACCGACCCCAGGTGCACCTGGTTGATCAACAGGTGCGGGTTCAGCACGAGCGCGATGCCGACGCACGCCAGCAGGATCTGTGTCGACAGGTCGAGCACGGCGAGGACGATGTTGAGCTTGGCCGACTCCCCCAGCCCGCGGATGTTCAGCCACGCGAGCAGGACGACCACGATCAGCCCGCCGAAGATGTCGTCCGGGTTGTGCTTGAGGCCGCCGAGGCCCGGAAACGCGCTCAGGTAGTGCGGGACGAAGAACGCCGAGATGGCGATCGTGAGGATGTAGTCGAGGCTCAACGCCCAGCCGGCGAAGAACGACACGACGTCGTTGAACGCGTGGCGGGCGAACGACGAGGAGCCGCCCGCTTCGGGGAACATCGACGCACCCTCGGCGTACGTTTTGGCGGTCAGCGCGAACAGCCCCCCGGCGAATACGAAGACGAGTGGGGTCAGGCCGAGCGCGTGGGCGGCGACGAGACCGAGCGCGTAATAGATCGAGGAGCCGACGTTGCCGTAGGCCGTCGCGAACAGGCCTGAGACGCCGACCGACTTGCGCAGTCCGTGCTCTGAGAGTCGTGCCATCGGTCCGGGAGGCTACAGATGCTCCGAGGCGCCCCGTGGCAGACGCGGCCGAACAGCCCAAGTGCAAAATCCCATTCATGACGGCCGCCGATGCAGGAACGAGCCGTATGATTCCGACGAGCCGGGGACGGGGAAAGACCCCAATCGACCCGGCGTTGGCAAATGGAAACGGCGCGACGCGAAAACTACGACTCCGGCGAGGACTTCGTCCTCGAATACGGCGAGCTGCGCTTCACGTTCAACGAGGTGGACTTCGCCGAGCGCTGCGAGCAGGCGGCCCTGAAGCTCGGCTTCGTCGGCGGCCGCCTAGGCGATGAGGAGCTCGAAGATCTCGTCAACCTCGCCGTCAACGGCGAGATTCTCGACCCGGCGTCAGGCCTCGGCGAACACGTCAACGACTGCTGGCCTGAGCTCGTCGGGCCCGCCGAGCGCTCGCTCGTGCACTGGATGCGCCGCCTCGTGTTCCGCGGCGCCTGGCTGGACCAGCGCGTCAAGGAGGGCGAGCTCAGCGTCAGCTTCAACGAGCAGACCGGCAGCTTCGGCTACGTGCAGCCCGCCGAACCGGGATCACCCCGGGCGAGCGAGCCGATCGAGCTGGCGCCTGAGCCCTCCTGGAACCGCGTCGCCTACAGGCGCTAGCTGGCCGCGGCGCGCTGCGGCGTCCTCGGTCGCTCGCGTGCGTAGCACGCACGCGGGTGGGCGGGCCTTCAACCTTGCATCGCTTGGCCAGCTAGCGCCTGTCGCGCGAAGTCAGGACGCCTCGAACGCTGCAGCGCGGGCGTTGGCGATCGCTTGTGCCCCATCCTCGCCGACGAGTAGCTCCGGCTTGAGCGTGCCGCTGGCGGCGAGATCGAGGATCGGCTCACGCGCGGTCGACGTCAGCGCGGCGTCCAGCGCGATGACGGTCGTCTCGCCGCCCAACGGGCGCTCGGCGAGCGCGATCACGGTGAGCGATCCGCCGTCGCGCAGGTTGCGTGCCGACGCGAGCGCCTTGCGGGCGGCGGCGGGGTGCAGGCCGTCGATTGCGTCGATCGCGACGAGCGCGTTGCCGCCGCGGGCGGCGACGCGCTTGGCGGTGTCGATTGCGCGCTCCACCGCCTGATCCTGTGAATCGGCCGACGCGGCGAACGTCAGCGCCGCGGTTGGCGTCAGCGGGCCCTCCTGCCAGTCGCCGATCTCCTCCGGGCGGGCGCCGGTGAGCACGAGGCTGGTGTCGAGATCCTCGAGACCGCTGATCACGGCGAGCATCCGCCGCAACGTCTCGCTCTTGCCCGCGCCGCGCGTGCCGACGATCACCACGCGTGAGCCACGGCCCAGCGGCGTCAGCCACTCGATCGCCTCGAGCGTTGGGTCGTCAGAGCCGAGCGCGATCCGCTCGCGAGGCCAGTCGACGGGCAGCTCCTCGTAGCGCGCACCGTCGGAGACGGCGTCAGCGGATGCACCGTTGATCGTGTCGATGCGGACCAGCGACGGGTAGCGCTCGGAGCGCCGCGGCGTACGCACGGGTCCGGTGACGCGGTCACCCGAGACGAGCTCGCAACGACGGACCTGTGCGGCGGAGATGTAGACATCCTCGTCCGAGGGCTCGGGCGGGTCGACGCGCAGGAACGCCGAGCCGTTGCCGAGCACCTCGACGACACCGGCGGCGATGCGCGCTGCGTCATCCCCATCCTGCTCAGCTGCGTCGCGTGCGCCGGAGCCCTCGCGGGCGCCGGATCCCTCGCGGGGGGAGCGGCCGCGAGCGCGCGCCGAGCCGCGTCCTGAGGAGTCGGGCGTGGCGGCGCCGCCGCGCGTGCCCCTGCGCCGCCCGCGACGCGCGCCGCCCTCAACGGCTTCGGCGTCCTCGTCTGCAGCTGCGGGCTCGTCATCGCTGTCGAAGGCGTCGGCGCCGCGGTCGGAGTCCGCTGGGGCGTCGGCGTCGGCCGCGTTCTCGGATGAGCGCCGGGAACGCAGCGGGCGGCGCCTGCGGGTGCGCGGTGCGCTCGCCGAGGGCTCAGCCTCGTCGTGCCCATCACTGGGGCTGGCCTCGCCGAGGATCGCGTCGATCAAATCTGCCTTGCGTAGCCGCCTGAAGCCCTCGAGACCTAGCTGGTTGGCGATCGTATGCAGATCGGCGAGCGGGCTGGCCTCCAGCTCGGAGCGTTCAAGTACTGCCATCTGGGGTTCCTTCTTTCTTGGTGGATGGGCGGTTGGCGTCCCGCAGCGTTGGACAGCGGCGGGCACCCGTGAATGACTGCAGCCTAGCGGTCGTAGCGGAGTTCATCGGACACAGCGAGATCCCTGCTCGGCTCGCGCTCGCCGGTAAGCGCGGCGCGCACGGCGAGGAAGTCGGCGGCGCCGGCGACGTCGTGGAGTCGAAATATGTGCGCGCCCTGTTCGACGCCGTAGGCGAGCGCGGCCAGGGTACCCGCCTCGCGGGCGCGCGGCCGGCGTGCGGTGAGGGCGCCGATGAAGTCCTTACGGGAGATCGCCATCAGCAGTGGCCGTCCGAGCTCGTGCAGGCGCCCGAGCTCGCGGAGCAGCCGAATCGTCTGTGTGGGCGTCTTGGCGAAGTCGGGGCCGGGATCGAGGATCAGTTGCTCGGGAGCGACGCCGCGCTCGAGCGCGAGCGCGCTGCGCTCGCGCAGGAAGGCGAGCACCTCGGCGCCGATGTCGCCGTAGAGATCTGGATCCTGGAGGCGTTCGCGTGGCGCCGCGCGCGTATGCATGATCACGAGCGCGGCGCCCGTCTCGGCGCACACGTCGGCGAGCTCAGGGTCGCGCAGACCGCTGACGTCGTTGACGATCCGCGCGCCGGCCGCGATCGCCGCACGCGCGACAGCCGGCTTGTAGGTGTCGACCGACACGAGCGCATCGAGCTCGCCCGCGAGCATCCCCACCAGCGGCGCGACCCGCTCGATCTCCGCGGCGACCTCGACCGCGGGGCGCCCCGTCGAGGCGGACTCGCCGCCGACATCGAGGATGTCGGCACCGGCCGCGAGCAGCTCTCGCGCGAGGCCGAGCCGCGCATCGAGGTCTGTATAGAGCCCGCCGTCGCTGAACGAGTCGGGCGAGGCGTTGACGATGCCCATCAACCACGGTCGACTGCCGAGCTCGAGCGTCAGCTCGGCCGCGCGCAGCGTGAGCAGCGGTGCGCTCACGGCATCTGCGCCGGCGGCCCCGAGGCGTCGGGCACAGCGACGCTGGACCCGACGACGCCCGGCGTAGGCGCGCCGACGCTCCAAGCGGGCTCACCGTCCGCGACGAGCCCCTCCGCACGGGCCTCCTCGGCGAAGCCTTCGAGCTCGCGCTCGAGACGCTCGGCGCTCCACTGGTGCTCGCGCGCGAGCACCTCCGCGACGCGACGCACCGGCGCGCCGGGGAGCTGGCGCGCGGCCAGCAACCCGAGGCGCGTGCGCCGCAGCAGCACGTCGCCGATGCTGCGCGCCTGCTCGCGGCGGGCGGCGAGCGCCGCCTCGGCCAGCAGGTCGGGCAGGCCCGCGACGATCGGCTGCGCGAGCTCCTCACGCTCGCTCGCCAGCGCGAGCACGTCGCGCGCGGCGTATCCGTAGCGCGACGCGAGCGCCTGATAGGGGTCGGGTCCGACCCGCCCCACCCCCTCGACACGGGGAAGCTCCTCGACCGCGATCGCCTGCCCGAGCGGGATCTCGTGGGTACGACACGGCGCCTGGCGCGCGTCGCGCTCGACGAGACGATCGACCGTCATCTTGGCCATGCGCCGCCAGGTCGTCAGCTTGCCGCCGGTGATCGTGATCATTCCGGAGGAGGTCTCGTATAGCTCGGACTTGCGCGAGATGTCGACCGACTTCTTCGGGTCGCCGGTCGAGATCAACGGACGCACGCCGGCGAACGCACCCGTCAGCTGTGCCGGCGTCAGCTCGCTGCCGAAGAACGCGTTGACGGCGTCGAGCAGGTAGTCGACGTCCTCGCCCGAGGGCTCGATGTGCTCGAGCGGCCCCTCGTAGTCGTTGTCGGTGGTGCCGACAAGCGTGTGCCCGAGCCACGGCAGCGCGAAGATCGTGCGCCCGCCGCCGGCGGGCACGATCGCACCGCCGATCAACGGCAGATCCTCGTGGCGGATCGTGACGTGCGTGCCGCGGCTCGGCCGGATGCGCGGCAGCTCTGCCTCTTCGTGCAGCTCGTTGGGTCGCAGCTGGTCGGCCCACACGCCGGTCGCGTTGACGACGTTCGCGGCGCGCACGTCGAAGCGCTCGCCGCTCTCGACGTCGAGCGCCTGCACGCCGTGCGCGCGTCCGTCGCGCTCGAGCAGTCCGGTGACGTCGACGCGGTTGGCGCACACCGCGCCGAAGCGCTCGGCCTCGCCGAGCACGGTCAGCACCAGGCGCGCGTCATCGGTCTGGCAGTCGTAGAACAGGTAGCCACTGGTCGGCTCCCGCGCGGCGAGCGCAGGCAGCAGCTCGAGCACCTCCTCCCCCGAGATCACGCGGTGGCGAGCCGGACTCCAGGCCTCGACGCCGTCGAGGCTGCCGACGCTCGCGGAGCTGCCCTGGCCGCGCTCGGCGCGTCCGCGCTTTGCCCGGCGCGAGCGCAGCCGATCGCGGTCGACCGCCATCACGTCATACAGGTTCAAGCCGACCCCCACCAGGCGATCCGGGTGTGCGCCGTCGAACGCCGGCACGACCAGCGGCAGCGGCCGCACCAGGTGCGGCGCGAGCGCCACCATCAGCTGGCGCTCGAGCAGCGCCTCGCGGACGAGACCGAGGTCGAAGTTCTGCAGGTAGCGCAACCCGCCGTGGACCAGCTTGCTCGAGCGGCTCGAGGTCCCCGAGGCGTAGTCCGCGCGCTCGAGCAGCGCGACGCTGTAACCACGGGCAGCGGCATCGAGCGCGACGCCCGCGCCGGTGATGCCGCCACCGACGACCACCACGTCGAACTCCTCGCCCGCAAGGGCCGCGATTGCCTGGCCGCGCTCGATCATCTGCCGCAGTTTCGCAGCAGCGGCCCGCTGGCTAGATGTTCGCGAGCTCCGAGGTGATCTCGGTGACTGCTGACTTGGCGTCGCCGAACAGCATCGTCGTCTCGGGCTCGTAGTAAAGCTCGTTTTCGATGCCTGCGAAGCCCGGGTTCATCGAGCGCTTGATGACGATCACCGAATGGCTGTTGGAGACTTCGAGGATCGGCATGCCGTAGATCGGCGACGCAGGCGTGTTCTTGGCCGCGGGGTTGGTGACGTCGTTGGCGCCGATTACCAGCGAGACGTCGGTGCGCCCGAACTCCTGGTTGGCCTCCTCCATCTCCTCGAGCTGGTCATACGGCACGTCGGCCTCCGCCAGCAGCACGTTCATGTGTCCGGGCATGCGCCCGGCGACGGGGTGGATCGCGAAGCTCACCTCCACCTGACGCTCTTCCAGCGCCTTGGTCAGCTCACGCACGGCGTGCTGCGCCTGGGCGACGGCCATCCCGTATCCCGGCACGATCATCACGCGGTTGGCGTAGGCGAGCTGGATCGCGGCGTCAGCCGCGCTCGTCGAGCGCACCGTGCCGGCGTGCTCACCCGCGCCGCTGGCACCCTCGATCGCGCCGCCGCCGCCGAAGCCCCCGGCGATGATCGCGGGGATCGAGCGGTTCATCGCGACCGCCATCAGGTTCGTGAGAATCGAGCCCGACGCGCCGACGATCATCCCGGCGACGATCAGCGCGGGGTTGTTGAGGGCGATGCCGGTGGCGGCGGCGGACAGGCCGGTGAAGGCGTTGAGCATCGAGATCACGACCGGCATGTCCGCGCCGCCGATCGGGAACACGACCGCGTTACCGAGCAATGCCGCGCACACGAGCATGCCGATGAAAAGCAGTTCGGAATGGGCGCCCGCCACGAGGTCGACGCCCGCTGCGAGCGCGAGCACGAGCAGCACGCCGTTGACCACCTGCTGCGCGGCGCCGAGCGTGATCGGCCGCCCGGGGAGGATTTCCTGGAGCTTGCCGAACGCCACGAGCGAGCCCCAGAACGAGATCGAGCCGATGATCGCGGCGAACACCGAGAAGATCGCCACATAGGTGGGCACGCCACCGACCGACACGGTGATCGTGGAGATCGCGCCGTTGGGTATGCCGTGCAGGATGACGGCGTGCGTGTGTGACGCGTACGTGGATCCGTGACGGCGGAACTCCGCCCAGGAGATCAGGAACACGGCGCCGCCGCCGACGCCGTTGAACAGCGCCACCATCTGCGGCATCGCCGTCATCTTCACCTGGCGCGCCGCGGGTATGCCGACGGCCACTCCCAGGGCGATGCCGAGCGCGATCAACCCCCACTCGCCCTCGCTGGGCTCGAGGAAGGTGGCGATGATCGCGATGACCATGCCGACCGCTGCGATGCGGTTGCCGCGCACGGCGGTCGTCGGCCCCGACAGGCCCCGCAAGCCCTGGATGAACAGCGAGAAGGCGATGATGTAAAGGACGTCCAGGAAGCTCTGGTTCTGCAGGAAGGACGTCGCGAGCGGGGCCTGGATCATCGGCCGCCACCCTTCGCGGGGGTGTCGCTGTCGTCGTCGCGCTTGCCACGGTTTGGTTTGGTCTTGAACATCTCGAGCATGCGGTCGGTCACGAGGAAGCCGCCGACGATGTTGATCGTGCCGAAGACGATCGCGATCACGAGGATGATCTTGTTGAGGGTGTCGTTGCCGGACAGGCCGATCACGAGCAGGCCGCCGAGCAGCACGATCCCGTGGATCGCGTTGGTGCCAGACATCAACGGCGTGTGCAACGTGTTCGGCACCTTCGAGATGACGACGAAGCCGATGAAACCGGCCAGGACGAGGATCGCGAGGTTGGTGGTGAGGGTGCTGGCGAGGATCATCTAGAAGGCACCTCCGCTGTCGGCTTCAACAGCGGCCTTCGCGCCAGGATGCACGATCTCGCCGTCGCGCACGATGCACGCGCCTTTGACGATCTCGTCATCGAAGTCGAGCTGCAACGCGCCGTCCTCGCCGACGAACAGATCGAGCAGCGCCTGCACGTTGCGCGCGAACAGTTGCGAGGCGTGCTCGGCCATCGTCGCCGGCAGGTTCAGCGGCGAGACGATCTTGACGTCGTGTCGCACGACCGTGCGTCCGGGCTCGGTCAGCTCGCAGTTGCCGCCCGCCTCGCCCGCGAGGTCGATGATCACCGATCCCGGCTTCATGCCCTCGACCGCCTCCGCCGTGACGAGTCGCGGCGCCGGGCGTCCGGGCACGAGCGCCGTCGTGATCACGACGTCAAAGCCCTTGATCGCATCGGTCAGCGCCTGCTGTTGCTGGGCGCGCTCGTCCTCGCTCAGCTCGCGTGCGTAGCCGCCCTCGCCGCTGGCCTCGATGCCGAGGTCGAGCCACTGCGCGCCGAGCGATTCGACCTGCTCGGCGACCTCGGGGCGTACGTCGTAGCCGCTCGTGCGCGCACCGAGACGTTTGGCGGTGGCGATCGCTTGCAGCCCGGCGACGCCGACACCCAGCACGAGCACCTTCGCCGGCGGAATCGTTCCTGCTGCCGTCATCAGCATCGGGTAGAAGCGACCCATCTCCTCGGCGCCCAGGAGCGCGGCGCGGTAGCCCGCGACGTTGCTCTGTGAGGACAGTGCGTCCATCGCCTGTGCGCGCGAGATCCGCGGGATCGCCTCCATCGCGAAAGCCGTCGCCTTCGCGTCGGCGAGCGCGCGTGTCGTCTGCGGGCTTGTGAGTGGCGCGAGGAAGCCGATCAGGATCGAGCCGGAGCCGAGCCCGCGGATCGCCTCGGGGTCCGGCGGCGCGATCGTGACGACGACATCGCTCTGCCACACCTCCGCGGCATCGCTCGCGATCTGCGCCCCGGCGGCGGTGAACGCCGCGTCGGTCAGCATCGCGTCCGCGCCGGCATCGGCCTGGACGACGACGTCCAGTCCCTTCGCCTGCAACTTGCTCACGACCTCCGGCACGAGCGCCACACGGTGCTCTCCAGCCGCGGTCTCCTTCGGGACACCGATCCTCATACGAGGAGCGGGAACGTATCTGATCGCAGCGACGACGCGCGGTGCGGTCGGCGCCAGCCTAACGGCGGCGCATATCATCAAGGTGCCGGCCGGAGGCCGGATCTGGAAGGGCCGAAGGCCCGGTCAAGGCCACCCGGACGGCGGCCCATATCATCAAGGAGCCGGCTGGAAGCCGGATCTGGCATGACAGTCAATCTCACCCGCATCTACACAAAGCTCGGCGACGACGGCGAGACCCACCTCGGAGACATGAGCCGGGTGTCCAAGCTGCATCCGCGGGTCGAGGCGTACGGGACGGTGGACGAGCTGAACGCGGTGATCGGCGTGACGCTGCTCGCGCCAGGCATGCCCGCGCGCTTCGCCGAGTGGCTGCGGCGCGTGCAGAACGACCTGCTCGACGTCGGCGCCGACCTGTCGGTGCCCACGCCCCCGGCGTCCTCCGGTGGGGAGCGCGCGCGCCTGCGCGTGGGCGCCGACTACACGCTGTGGCTCGAGCACGCGTGCGACGAGGTCAACGCGACGCTCGAGCCGCTGCGATCGTTCGTGATTCCCGGCGGCACCCCGGCGTCGGCCCAGCTGCACGTGGCGCGCACGGTGTGCCGGCGCGCCGAGCGGCGCGTGATCGCCGTCGGCGCGGAGGTCAATGCCGAGGTCGTGCGCTACCTGAACCGGCTGTCAGACCTGCTGTTCATCCTCGGCCGTGCCGCCAACAAGCCGGGCGACGGCGATGCGCCCGCGGCCGCAGCGCAGGACGCCGAGGCACTGTGGGAGCCCGGGGCGCACGAGTCGGCGCACCACGGCCAGGACAGCTAAGGGCTGACGCGACTCGGCCAGCGGCGCTCGGCGGCGCGCAGCGCGGCGACAAGCAGAGCTGCCCACAGCCCAGCGACGAGGTAGCCACCGATGACGTCGCTCGGCATGTGCCACGCGAGGATCAGCAACGCGCAGCCGACGACCAGCGCGAACGCCGCGCCGAGGCTCGCAACCAGCGGGCGCAGGCGCCGCGGCGCAACCAGGATCGCCGAGAACACGAGCGCCAGCGCAGCGGTCGAATGGCCGCTCGGCCATGACGCGGGGCCGATGCTGACGGAGCCGACCTGATCGTGTGGCTGGGCCAGTAGCGGCTTGAGCGTCTCGCTGGTGAGCGGCGCGAGCGTCATCAGCGCGACGACCGCCAGGGCGACGCGTGGGCGTTCGCGCGCGAGCGCGACCGCCACGAGCGCGACTCCCCACAGCACGAACTGCGCCGGTTCGAGCAGGTGCAGCAGCACGTTCAGCGGCCGATCGATGCGCGGCCCGCTCAGCAGCGTGAAGTCGTACAGCGCGACCGCGTCCTTGACACGCACGACCGGCACCTGGGACGCAAGCGTCCAAACGATCACCAGTCCCGCCACGCACAGCGCGGCGACGCCGAGCGCGCTGATTGCGCCATGGCGCTCGCTGCGCCTGACGTCAGGGCGACGGGGGAGCGCCCTCGCGGTGTAGGCGTGTTCCGACATACCCCTACAAGGTTAGGACCTCGAGTAAAGCGAGGGTCAACGGGCGGGCAACGCGATCGCGGCGCCGGGCGTGAGCGCGACCGCGAAGTGATCGGCGAGCGTGGCGCGTTTGAAGGCGCGTGCTGCGAGCTCGACGCCGGCTGCATCGGTTCCGGTGACGAGCCACACCGGCTGTTCCTTGGCGCTCTGCGTCGCCGCGACGAGCCCCGCGTCGCTCGTCAGTTGCTGCACCGGCTGACCCTCCCAGTCGAGCAGCGTGAGCGCGGCGCCGTCGGATGAGAACGCCGCGTAGACGCCGCTGACGCTCGGACCGCGTCCGACACCCTCGACAGCCAGTTCGCCACCGATCCGCGCCCACGGCCCCACGAGCACGCGCAACGTTTCCGGGGCGCCGCCGCTGCCGACAGCGGCGAGCGCCGCCGGCACCGCGGCTTCGCGCATGCTGTCGCTGACGGTGACGCAGGCGGGACGAGACGCCGAGACACATTCGAGGCGCACAGGCAGACGCTTGCCTTCGACGCCGTTGAGGAACGGCTCGGGGAAGGCCCCGACGAGGGCTGCGGTGTTCTCGCTGTGGCTGCCGTCGTGCAGGTCCCACCAGACGTGATCGCCCGGGTACACGCTCGTCGTGGCCGGGGAGCCTGACCCCTGTATCCCGTTGACGTAGTAGAACCACTGCGCCGAGGGTTCGCCGGAGGCCGCGCTCGTCGCGGCGGGGGCGCCGTCGATGCTCTGCACGCGACGTCCGTCGGCGCTGAGGCCAACCCTGTAGTAGCGGCGCAACAGGCTCAGCACGGTCTCATGCGCGCTCGCTTGCAGCGGGCCGCTGCGATGCACCAGGCGCGCGCCGAATTCGCTCGTCACGAGCAGCTGGACGGTCGTCGGCGCGGCGGCGGTGATCAGCCCGCAGCCAGCCAACGCGACCAGCACGAGACCCATCACGCCGAGCCCCGCGGTACGCCTTCTCACCGCGACTGGTCGCTCTCGACGCTGTTCTTCAGACACGACACGCGGGATAGCCGAGACACTAGATCCAGCCGAGCAGCGAGCCGAACACGAGCCCGGCGATGAGATCGACGCACGCCAGCCCGCCGACGATCTGGATCTGGCGCATGCGGGGTGCGTAGAAGACGGTGAACGAGACGACGTAGAACGTCAGGTAGCCGAACACGACGATCACCGGGAAGCTGGCGACATTCCACCACCAGTAGTACCAGTGGAAGACGCCGTCGGCATGCAGCAACAGCTCGACCGCGACCGACACGAGCGACAGCCCGACGGCCATCGCCCAACGGCTCGGTACGCCGAACATCCGCGCCGAGCGGTCCGCCGGCAGCAGCTTGGCGAAGACGATGCCGTTGATCGCAAAGAACAGCGTTATCTCGATGTTGAGGCCGATCAGGATCACGAAGCTGCTGTGACCGGTGACGGTCCACAGCGCGGCGTGACCGTTGAAGTGCAGGACGAGCGCGTTGATGATCTCGTTGGCCCAGTCCATCAGCCAGAACGCGAGCCCGGCAAGCACCACGCTCCAGTTGGCCCGCTCGATCTCGACCGCGTACACGTACACGGCGAGCGCCAGCAGCGTGATCGTCGACCACTCGAACATGCCGGGCGCACGCAGCAGGTGCTGCGCTTCGCGCGTGAACTGCGGTACCGCGTCGGCGAGCTGCGGTAGGCCGGTCACAACGGGGTCGCCGGCGAAGAGCTAGACGCCGAGGCTGGCGAGATCGGAGTCGACGTCGGCGAGCGTCCCGCGCTGGCGCTGATCGAGCACGCTGCCGGCGACGATCAGCCGCCGCGCGGCGTCGAGGTCGTCGGAGCGACCCCAGGTGAGCGCGCCCTTGACGACGCCGTCCTGGAGATACCAGTTGGTGAAGGCGCCCGCCTCGAATGAGCCGCGCATGATCTCCTCGTCCCATACGTACGCGGGCCCCACCGACTCGAGTTCACCCCAATCGGCGAACACGGAATAGAAATAAGGGACGACGTCGTGCGGGATGTCCTTGCCGAGCATGTTCAGGGCGGCGGTCTTGCCCTGGTTGAAGGCGACATCCCAGTGCTCGATCCGCAGCCGTGCGCCGCCGTGGATGACGGACTCGTATTCGCAGATGTCGCCCGCCGCGTACACGCCCGGGACGAGCTCTGCAGACGCGATGAGCACTGGACACCGCCAAGCTCGCCGATCTCGAGCCCGGCCTTGCGGGCGAGCTGCACGTCCGGCGAGACGCCCGCGCCGATCACAACGGCGTCCGCCGCCAGCTCGAGCCCGTTGCGGGTGATGACCTTCGCGACGCGCCCCTCGCCCTCGAAGCGCTCGAGCTCGTCGCCGACGTGGAAGCTGACGCCGTGCGCTTCGAGCAGCTCCTGGAAGAAGCGTCCGGCCCGCGCGCCGAAGTTGCGCTCGAGCGTCACCTGCTCCTGCATCACGATCGTCGCGCGCTTGCCGAGCAGCGTCAGCGACGCGGCGACCTCACAGGCGATGAACGAGCCGCCGATCAGGACCACGTGCTCGGCGTCGGCGACGCCGTCGCGGATCGCGTCGGCGTTGCCGAGCGTGCGCAGGTAGTGGATCTGCTCGAGCTCGCAGCCGCTGACGTTGAGACGGCGCACGTTGGCGCCGGTGGCCAGCAGCGCCTGCTCGAACTGGACCTGCTCCTTGTTGGACAGCGCGGCGGTGCGGGCCTCGAGATCGACGCTCGTGACGCTCGTGCGCGTCAGCAGCTCGACGTCCTGCTCGGACCACCACTCGTGCGGGCGGAAGAACGTCTCCTCGCGCGTCTCCGCCGCACGCAGATAGCCCTTGGAGCACTCCGGCCGGTTATACGGCGGGTCCGGCTCGCGCCCGACCACGAGCACGTCGCCGTCGGCTCCTTCCTGGCGCAGCCAGCGCGCGCAGTTCGCCGACGCAAGACCTCCTCCGATCAACAGATAGCTCACCTCGCGGGCCGGCACGGTGGGCACCTTACAACCCTGGCGGGTGACGCACCGACCAGTGCGCCCACGAGGGGATCTGATTGAAGATCCGCCAGCGCGGGCCGTCTTCGTAGCGGTTGGGCCCGATGTCGGTGCCGTCGTGGCTGGTATCGAGCCTGAGGCCCGCGATCAGCATGAAAACATGCGCCGTCGGGCTGTCGGTCGCATAGATCGTCACCCAGCGGCCCGGGCCCGGCGCCCCCCAGCTGACGTAATCCTGAGCGAGCGGGTTCTCGCGGAGGATTTCCGCGAGCGGACGTACTCCGGCGCGATAGAGCACGTAGTTGACGCTGCTCGAGCAGTCCTCCTGCGACGCTCCCAACGGATCTGGATGTCCGTCGGGCCCGTAAGGCAGATCCTGCAACTCGTTCCCTGCCACGACCATCGCCTGAACGGTCGCCGGCAGGCCCGCCGGCACAAGCGCGAGGTGTCCATCGCCAGCTGCGAGCTCAGCCTGCTGACCCGGCACGAACAGCACGGGTGTTGGGCTCTCACCGACGAGCGCCGTGTCCGCGCCTTCGGGCCTCGCCCCTTCGCCTGCCGCTGACTGCGCGGCCGCGGCCGCGCTGTACCTGCTCGCCCAACTCTCGACCTCAGCGACGTACCAGCTCGCATGGTTGTACGCGAAGATCGCACGGGCATAATCGCCGGGGGCGCCCGACGCGCGCAGCAGGTTGGCGGCCGCGAAGATCGCGTCCGCCGGATTCCACCGATCCGGCGGCCCGTTGCCTTCGGCGTCGACGCCGAAGCGCGCCCAGGTCGAAGCGATGAACTGCATCGGCCCGCCGGCACCGGCCGCGTTGACGGCGCCCTCCTGCGTGCACGACGGATCGGGATCGCGACCGTCGTCACACTCGACCTTGCCGATCCCGGCGAGAATCGCCCAGCTCAAGCCATAGCGCCGGGCGGCCAGCTGATACAGGCGCAGATACACAGGCGGGATTTCTGCGACCGCGAGCGCTGAGGCCGCCCCGCCCTCGGCTTCCGTCGACTGCACGTCGCCTGAACCCAGCGACGCGCCACCGAGCAGCGTGATGGCGGTTACGAGCACGAACGCGAAGGCAGCGGCGCCGGCAGCGAGCCCGAGCAGGCGCGTCCCGACACGGCTGGAGTCGCCGATCGCAAGGCTCGCGTCGCCCGTCCGGTTCATGGCCGGTGCCTGCCGAGCTGTCGTTTGCGCCGCGCCGCGACCTCGTACGCGTCGCGCATCACGCTCGAGCGGCGAGTGGCGGCTTCCAGCGCGCTCGAGCTCTCTGCGCGCTCGGCCCGCTGCGTCGGCGCCGTGCGCCGCTCAGGGCGTCGAAGCCCGCTGTGAGCGTCGTCGCCGCCGGCGCCGCCGGCGCCGCCAGTCCCGCGTCCGGCGCGCGCTGCGGGTGCGGCCTCGCCCGACGCTCGGCGCTGTGCCAGCTCGCGGTCGATCTCCAAGCGCGCGGCACGCTGGCTGGGCAGGCTGAGGCGTGCGTACTCCTCGCGTGTGTACCCCGCCAGCGCGGCCAGCGCGCCGTAGTCGCGTCGCTCCCCCGTCGGGGATCGGCGCCCCCGCGACGGCAACGCCGCCTGCGCGTCGAGTAGACGGCTCTGCTGCTGGCGTCGCTCGCTTGAATACACGACGCCGGTGCGCCGCTGCGCCCGCTGTCCCGCGCGCGCGACGCGCTCGGCGGCGCCAAGCGCATGCTGCTCGTGATCGACCGCCCCCCGTACGCGTTCTGCGCGATGGCCCAGTTCGAGCGCGCGACGCCTGTCACCGGCCGTGAGCGCACTGTCACGCTCGCGCTCCAGGCGCTGCAGGCGAACCTGTTCAGCCCTCAGGCGCTGCTGGGTCTCGGGAGCGCTCGCGGCGCGTGCGCTTGCGCCGCGGTGCTCGGCTTCGAGCGTGCGCGCCGCCTGCGCGTCGGCGGCGGTGCCAGGGCGCTCGCGTCCGACACGTGCCCGCTTGCGGTCGCGGCCCTCGGGCGCCTGCTGGGAAAGCCTTTGCCTGCTCCAACGCGCAACGGCGATGCCCGTTCGCGGCCGTTCGAGCACGCTGCCGACGCTCCGCAGGAGTGAGCGACGCCGTGCGTGCTCGGTGGACGCGCCTGCATCGGCGATGCCGGCGCCGGCGGTCGCGAACAGCTGATGGCGGCGCAGGTATGCGCCCCACCAGAAGGCCGACATCAGTAGCCACTGCGTCCACCATCCAAGCGCCTGGAGACTCGAGAGGACTGCGAGGACCGCGAGGATGACGCCCAGCAGGAACGAGAACACGAGCTTTGACACGACCGCGCCGAGCAGCTGCAGCGCCCATCGGCGAAAGAGTGTCCGTCCCGCTTGGCCAAAGGCCGGAGCGAGGACCATCGCGGGCGCCAGCAGCAGATAGAGCAAGCTGAAGAGGCCTGCGGCGAGCAGCCGCAGCGCGACGAACGCGAACAGCAGCAACATCCCGAGCAGCCCACCGGCGATCAGCAGCAGACCCCCGACACGTGGCCACGTGCCGCTGCCCGTGCGGAACTCGGCCTGCGCGGCGGTGGGGCCGCGACAGTTGGTCGCTTCGCTGCTCTGGCACAGCGTCCGCAGCAGCGATCCCTGTTCGTTGATCGAGTTGCGGGCGACGCCGTTGGCGGGCAGCGCGAGAAACAGCGCTCCGTTGCTCCGCGCGGCGCGTATCAGCTCGGCGCTTCGCTGCAGCGCTCCCGCCTGTTCGCCACGGACCTGCGCGCACGTCGCCACCACCGCGTCGCTCGGCTGGCAGACCTGGTTCGCGGCCTCTTGGACGGCGATCTTCAGCGCAGCGGCGCGCAGGCCGGGATCGAGCTGCGACGGCTCGCGGCACCAGTCGACGTCGCCGAACTCGAGATAGCACCAGGGCGCTTCGATCGCGGTCGCGAAGACGGTCGCGAGACTGCCGCCCAGTGCCCGTGCAGGTGTGGAGGGCGCACCGGTGGCGGCAACCGCGAGCGTCCCCAGGCTGGCCTGGCTCGCCCACGCCCCGAGCGCTCCCACGGTGGCCGTCGGATCGCTGATGATCCACAGCCCGCCGGCCATCATCGCGACCATCGCGAGCGCCTCGCCGAGGGTCTCAGCGACGCGACGGCGGATCAGCCCGTGATAAGCGCTCAGCACCGACGCGACCGCCAGTGCCAGCACCAGCCAAGGCTGCGTGAATGCAGCCTGCATGCGGCGCAGGCCGCTGCCGAGGCCGGCCGCGGCGGCGCTGTCGAGCAGGTCGATCGTGAAGCACCATTCGAGCATCACGACGGTTGCGTGCACGGCCCACACCAGCGCCATCCACAGCGGCGTGACGAACAGGTCCTGTACGGTGCTGAGCAGCCCACCGGTGCTGAAGCCGAGCACGCCGGTGTCGATGTGCACATCGAGCCCGTAGTCGCCGGTGGGCGCCGGCGCGGCGACGAACCCCGAGGTCTCGCAGTTGCGCCTGCTCGACTGCGCGAGTTCACCAGCCAGCGCGCCCTTGCAGGTCGGGCTTCCGAGACCGTTGCTGACGAGCGGGTCCGCGCCGGCCGGCGAAGCTTCAGCGCCGGCTTCTGCGCCGCCGGCCGCCTGCAGGCCGCCGCTGCCGGTCGGCAGCGGCGCGGCGCTCGGGGCCGCGGCCACCGCTGGAGCTCTGCCAACCGCTGCCGCGGCGTTCCCCGCGCGCGGGCTCGTGGGCGCGGCGTGGCTACTGCGGGCGCCGGCGGCCGCGACCGGGTCGAGTGCCAGCGCGAGCAGCACGAGCAGCGCGAGCTTCGTCGGGGCGCGCCGCGGTGTACCCACTCAGCTCGGCGGCGTTGTCGAGAACGCGCGCAGCAGCGAAGGCGCCACCACGTCGACCTGGATCGCCTCAACGCGACCGCTGTGGTCGCGGAACAGACAGCGGCCGGCTTCCAGCTCCAGGACCCGCTGGCACATGCGCGTGTCGTCGGGGTCCAGGCCGAGCAGGGTGAGAGCGCGTTTGGCCTCGGTCTGCGAGCGCATCCCGAACACGAACGTCGCGCCGATCAGGTTCTCGAGCGATTCGCGCTCTCCGATCAGGGCATCGGTGACGAGCTGTGTGCTGATGATCGGCACGGCCAGCTCGGAGCGCCCCATCCGCTGCAGCGACGCGAGCAGCGCGCGGCCGACGGGGTCACTCAGCAGACGCCAGCCCTCGTCGAACGAGAACAGCTTCAGTCGCTCCCGCTCGGACCCCATCAGGTACATCGCGAACATCGCGATCAGGCGCACGATCTGCTCGCCGACGCGCTCCGCCTGGGAGTACTCCGAGCGTGGCATGCCGGGCGGCGGGCCGGGCAGATCGCGAATCGGCATGTACGTGACCTGACGCTCGCCTACCGCGGGCAGGCTCACGGCCGGGTCGGCAAAGCCGAGTTGGGTCAGCCCGGAGCGCGCATATACGTCGAGCGCCTTACCGACCTGGATGTCGGTCCCGTCGCCCTGCTCGAGCGCGCGAACCACCTCGCGGCAGGTGGGCTCCGCGGAGCGCGTGAGCACGCGGTCGACCGCGCCGACCACCGCCGTCTCCCACGCCGGCTCCGCCCGGCCGGGCAGCAGGTCGCGCAGGAACGACACCGCCGCGTCCTGGCGCAGGTGCGCCGGCGCGACCCGCAGCGGGTCGAGCATCCCGCGCAACGCCGGGTCCGGGCGCAGCGTCACGCACTCGACGTGCGGCGCCACATCCGGCAGCAGGTGGAAGCGGTGGTCGCCCTTCGGGTCGCAGTCGACGACCCTCGCGCCCTGCAGAAATGCCTCGTACTCGAGCTTCTGCGCCAGCGTCGTCTTGCCCGAGCCGAGCGCTCCGACACTGAGCACGGTGGTGTTGCGGTTGCTGTCAGAGCCCTCGCGGAGATTGAAAAGCACGGGTTGCCGGGAGCCCGACAGCGTGTGCCCCAGATAGAACCCGCCGCGCGAGCCGGCCGCGTGCGTGGCGGTCGGCATCATCGCCGCGACCTGCTCGGTCGTCAGCGTGTCGTCGTAGCCGGAGAGCCGCGTGCGCTGCCCGGGGAGGTGCTGATAGAAGAGCTGCAGCTGGTCACCAAGCGGGCGGTGCAGACGGATCTCCCCGTATGCGCGGCGGCACATCTCCACGCGCGCCTCCAGCTCCTCCTCGGAGGCGCCTGCCACGGCGATCGCCAGCGTCGCCCGCAACAGCGGCGGCTTGCTCGACGCCTGCAGATACGCGAGCAGGTCCCTTGCCTCCTGCGTGCGCTCATAGCCCAGGTCGGAGACGCCCTGCTCACCGCCGGACTCCGCGCGCACGATCTGGTCGGCATCCTGGATCCGCCGCCGGGCAAGCCTGAGCGCAAGCTCGTTCGGCAGAAACCGCGCGTTCAGCGAGAGGTCAAGGCCGAAGGGGAGGCTCTCGACCGGCGCGAACATCAGCTCCGAGCGGCTGCCGGGGAATTGCGTGCGCTCGGGCAGCGCGCCCATCACCAGCTGCGCCTGCCAGCTGGTGCCGCGCTCGGACTCGATCTTCAACACGCGGCCGCGGTTTTCGACGTAGCCGTCGGCCCACCGCAGAACATCGCCCTCCAGCGGCGCGAGCACCGCCTGTCCGTTGCGCTCGAACACGAGCGCGCGCGGCTCGTGCAGCCCGTCGATCACGGGCTCACCCAGCCCTCTGCAGTAGGCCCGGCGCACCAGCCACTGCAGCTCGACGCCACGGGCTGCGCGCACGGGCAGGAAATCCTCGAGGCGGGCGTGCACCTGGTCGGCTCGAACGCGCATCTGCTCGAGCTCGGACGCACTCAAGATCCGGCTGTCGCGTTGTGCGAGCGTCCGCCTCAGCTCGGTCCACCACTGCTTTGGGTGTTGTCCTACCGCGCGTGAGACATAGGAGGCGACGTCACGCTCCGGCTCGCGCAGGCTGACGATCAGAAACAGGACGGCCTCGGCCGTGCCGACGTCGCTGCCGTCACCGACACGGCGGGCGTGCTCATCGACGTAGGCCTCGTAGACGCGCGCGCGAGTAGCGTCGGCACCGCACGCGTTGTTCTGCTCGCGCAACTGGCCGGTGTAGCGCTCGGCCTCCCAGCGACGGCACACCCGCACGATCTGCACGTCCGCCTCGATCGCCTCCAAGGCGCCGATCAGCGCGAGGAAGCGAGCGCGCTTTGCTTCTTCGCTCAGCCACGCGTAGGAGCTGACCTGAACGGCGAACGCGGCCCAGCGGTCGTCGAGACCCTGGGCCAAGACACAGTTCCCATAGACGAACGCGATCGGCTCGCGCACCTCAAGCGCCCCTGCTTGCGCCCGCGCTGACGCGTAGGCGCGCTCCGGGCGCCAACGCGATCACCTGACCGCGCTCGAGCGGGCGCCCCTCGCGGCGCGGTCTGATCCGCAGCGCAGCGCCGAGCCCGCGGCCGGCCGTTCCTGCCGCGGCGCGCTCGACGACGCGTCCGCCACGCTCGTGCTCGATCGCGACCAGCACGGCGCCTGGACCGGTGTAGCGCAGGCGTCGCAGACGACCATCCGAGCCGTCGGGAAGGACCAACAGCTCGCCCGGCTGCCACACGCCGCCCGTTCTCGTGCAGCGCTGCATGCCCGCCAGCGACCGCGGCCCGAGGCGATAGCGAGCAAGTGCCAGGACCGCGATATGAAACGTGCGACCCTCCAGCCGGATCACGCTCAGCACCG
Organism: uncultured Solirubrobacteraceae bacterium; assembly: GCA_963838405.1. Classification (GTDB taxonomy): domain Bacteria; phylum Actinomycetota; class Thermoleophilia; order Solirubrobacterales; family Solirubrobacteraceae; genus Palsa-744. Next base: position 382,627 of record CAWIRA010000006.1, read on the forward strand.
TCGCGCCCGCGCCGGGCAGCGCGATCGCGCGGACATACCAGGGCGCCTGCCGGGCGAGCGTGCCGATCAGCGGCAGGTCAGCCACAACCAGCGCCAGTGCCAGCAGTGCGAGGAAATACATCACGCCGCGCACCGGCACACCGCCCGGGTTCAGGCGCACGCGATCGATGCTGTAGATACGCCGCTCGAGGTCGAACACGCGTCGGTAGGAGCGGATCTCGATCATCGCGCGCCGAACAGCGAGTTGACGGTGTCGCGCAGGAGACTCAGTCCGGCGGGGGTCGCGAGCAGCACCGAGACGATCCCGACCGCGAAGACACCGGCCGCCTCCTTGAAGTCGCGTCGAAACGCCAGCACCGTGGCGGCAACCGCGAACGCGAGACCGATCAGGCTCATTGCGACGGCCCGCCCCGTGCTGCCCGCCTTCGCGGCCGCTGCTTCAAGCGAGCTGCCGCCGTCTTCCGGCGTGCTCGCCGGTGGCACGCCGGCGGTCGAGCTCGAGCTCGAAACCGCCGCCTGGGCAGCAACCGGCGCCCACGCGATACACGTGAGCGCGACTAGCGCGAGCACAGAGCACAGCAAGAACCGCGTCTTCATCGCGTCTCCTCGGGTCGGGATCTACGCATCGGGATCTGTCTGGACGGCGGAGATCTCCCAGCGGCCCTGCGAGGTGAGCACGTCCAGTTCGTAGGCGAGCGTGTAGCGAACGCCGCGACCGTCCTGTGCCTGCACAGTCGCAATCACCGCGCCAGCTCCGGGCGCCCAGTCCAGGCGCTGAAGCGCGAGCAGGTCGAGGCCGAGGCTCGGGAGCGAGACGCGAGCGCCGGGCGCGAGGTCGGCGGCGAGCTCGCTCGAGGAGCCCGCGAGATAGTTGCGCAGCCCGCGCTGGACCACCGTCGCCAGTTCTGGATCGCTCACTTCGCGCAGCCGCGCAGCCGTCTGCGCGGGGCCGGCTGAGGGAGCGCCGACGACGGCGGGGTAGCCGGCGAGCGCGAGCGCGCCGTCGGACGTCCGCGACACGGGCACCGTCACATACAGCAGGCCGCCGCTGTTGGCCTGGGCCGCGACGGTGTAAACGTGCTCGCTCGGCGTCGGTTCGCGCGCCTGCACGACTTCAGCCCATTCGACGTGCTGTTCGCCGCTCGCCGGCAGCACGAGTCCGGCATCCGCTTCGATGCCGCCTCCCACAAACGCTTCGAGCGCCGTCGCACTGGCCTGCGGTTCCGCGGCGTTCCACGTCAGGTAACGCCTGACGAACAGCGCCGCATAGGCTTCCGCTGCCTGATCCCGCGCCGGCGTCCCGGGCCTGGCCGCGAGCAGCTCGACCGGTCGTGGTGGCGCGAGCGCAAAGCGGGCGCTGGCTGCCAGTCCGGCGACCGAAACCGCACACAGCAGATATCTGGGCAGCGCCCGTGCGAGGCGCAGACGCCACAGCGACCGGGTGGCGAGCGTGACCGTCGGTCGGGTTGCTTCGCTCTTCACCGCCTGCACCTCAGCGCTCGAACCCGAACTCGGGACTGTCCGCGGTGGATGGGTCCGAACCGCCAACCGTCGAGGCTCGCATGCTCAGGCTCAGGCTCAGGTGCTGGGGCTGGCGCGGGCGGCGCGCTTCGCGGCGCGGCGACTCGGGCGAGCGCGAGCGCGCGACTGGCCACGCGGCGGGCGAGCACCAATCGCAGATCCACGCGCGGGCGCCGCGAGCGGCGAAGGCGTGTGGAGCGCTCACGCGCGTCGACGGCGCGCGCTCGTGTGGAGAGCCTCGGTTGCTGCGGCGCTGCGAGCGCTTCCACGTGCGTCGAGGAAGGCGCCGGCCTAGCCGCAGAGCCCCTGCTGGCGAAGCGAGGCGCAACGGTGCGCCGACGGTTGCTGGAGGCCGGGAGCACGTCGGCGATTGCGAGCAGACCCGCGAGTGCGGTGGACGCTGCCACGAGTGCCGCCGCTGCCGCGATCCTGCGGACACCCGGCCGCGAGGCGATCGGCGCCGCCGGCGCCGCACGGAACTCGTGCATGCCACCGACGAGGAACTCGTCCTCCTCGAAGACGCGGTAGACCTCGCGCGGTCGTCGCTGAAGCAGGGTCATCGCGCCCAGCGCCAGACGTTCACGCGGGCGGCCGGAAGCCGGAGCGGGGAGCCATCCGGCCCCCGGCCGCTTGCGCGCGGATGAGAATCGCCGTGCTGCCGTCCGTGTAACCGACCGCCGGCGTCCCAGGGACACGTCCTATGAGTGGGGGGAGATATCTGCATAGGTCGGTCCCTGTTGGCTGTTCCGACGCTCTCGCGAAAGCGGGACATCGCTGTCCTCGTGCGCGAGCAGCCGCCTCAGTCGCGCGCGCGCTCGTTGCGCCACCTTGCGGTACTTCTCGGGCGTCCAGCCGTAGCGCCGGCAGAACTCGGCCCGGCCCATTTGCATCCCGACCTGGCACGCGAGGATCAGCTGCTGATCCGGGCTCAGCTCGCGGGCCAGCAACTCGACGCGACGGAGTTCCTCGCGCAGGACGACCAGCGTCTCGAGCTCGGAGCGGACATCGACCAGCTCGAGCTGGTCGGACTCGAAGCAATCGAGCGGAATGGCCGTCTCAATCGCAGCCTGCATCGGGCTGCGGCCCGAGAGCGCGCGCCGGCGATCGTGGATCCGCGAGAGGAAGCGCTGCTCGAGAGCATTCGCGGCGTGCGCGCGGCTCGCGAAGCGCCCGCCGCGACCGGTGTGCGCGAGCAGCTCGAGCGTCGCCTGGCTGTAGCAGTCCTCGAGGTCCTCCCTGCGCAGTCGGTGGCGATGAACTCGCAGCAGGATCTCGCGCTTGGCGTGCGCGACCTGAGCGACCAGCTCTGTCTGGTCGCTGACGCGCCGCGGGCGCGCGCGGGCGTCTGCAAGCGCGCGCGGGGCACCGCTCGAGAGCTGAGATCGGGTAGACACATGGGGATGTCGCGCGTGAGTGCCCGCAGACCCCCCTCCCAATTCGCGACAAACGCGACGCAGCCGCACCTGCGCGGCTCGGGAGCGAGACGCCGATGAGCGTCACCGATAGGCTGCATGCGCTCGATCGCCGCCAGCAGCAGACGCGCGGCGTGCGCTTCGTCGCGGCGCTGCTGAAGAAGTACGGAGACGACCAGGGCGGCCAGCTGGCGGCGCTGATCGCCTACTACGCGTTCGTCTCCCTGTTCCCGCTGCTGCTGGTGCTGGTGACAGTCCTGGGCTTCGTGCTGCAGGGCAATCCGACCGAGCGCCAGAAGATTCTCGACGGCACGCTCGGGCAGTTTCCGATCATCAGCGACTACCTGAAACTGCACTCGTTGAACGGCAGCCCCGCCGCGCTGGCAATCGGGATCGTCGGCTCGCTGCTGGCGGGCATGGGCTTCACCGGGGCAGCGCAGACGGCCTTCAACCGCATCTGGCACGTGCCGTTCAAGCACCGTCCCAACTGGATCTTCTCGCGCCTGCGCGGGCTGGGAATGCTCGCGCTGCTCGGCACGATGGCGATCGTCTCGACGGTCGTCGCCGGCTACGTCGGCTCGGCCAGCCACGGCGCGGAAGCGGTCGTCGCGGGAGTGCTGATCGCGCTCGCGTTGAACCTGGCGCTGTTCGCGATCGCCTTCAGGCTGCTCACCGCAGCGGATCTGGCCTGGCGCGACGTGCTGCCCGGCGCGATTGCCGCCGCAATTCTGTGGCAGTTGCTGCAGCACCTCGGCGGCTATTACGTCGATCACGCGCTCAAGCGCACGGGTCCGCTCTACGGCATCTTCGCGGTCGTCCTGGGTCTGATCGCGTGGCTGTATCTCGGTGCGCAGCTGACGATCATCTCCGCCGAGATCAACGTCGTCAGGAAGCGCAGGCTGTGCCCGCGGAGCTTCTTCTCCGACCCGCTGCTCGACGCCGACCGCCGGGCGTTGACCGGCTCGGCCGAGACCGAGGAGCGCGTCCCCGAAGAGAACGTCGAGGTCACTTTCGACACCCCGCCGCAGCCCGATCCGACTCCCGCTGCCACCGAGCCGGAGCCGCTCGATCGCTGAAATTTGGCTCCACAGAGCCATTTCAGAGGCGACCACGAAGTACTTGCGCACGCAATCATCGCGCGCTATACTAACTAAACTTTCGTAAGCTCATATGGAGCCATCACTTATGCCATCTGCCTCAGAGAACCCCACAATCCAGCCCTCAGAGTCCAGGCCTCGCCTGCGCCTGATCCCCCTAGACGACACCGTCGTGTTCCCGAACATGGGCATCACGCTGACGGTTGACGTCGGCGATGACGAGCGTGTTGTGCTCGTCCCGCGCCACGAGAACGAGTTCCTCGAGGTCGGCACGATCGCCGAGGTCTCAGAGCGGATCCGCCTCCCCGGCGGAGGCCGCGCGGTCGCGATCTCCGGTGAGCACCGTGCTCTGATCGGCGCAGCCGAGACCGGCCCGTCCGGCGAGCTGCGCGTCGAGGTCGACGAGCGGCCCGACGAGGTCCCCACCGACAAACGCACCCGCGAGCTGGAGCGCGAGTACCGCGCGACCGTCGAGGAGATCCTCGAGCTGCGCGGCGACGACGGCCGTATCGCCGCGTTCCTGCGTGCGATCGCAGAGCCGGGCGCGCTGGCCGACTCGGCCGGCTACTCGCCCAACCTGTCATACGAGCAGAAGGTCGAGCTGCTGCGCACGCTCGACGTCACCGAGCGCCTCGAGCTCGCGGTGAAACTGCAGCGCGAGAGCCTCGCAGAGCTGCAGGTGCGCAGGCGCATCCGCGACGACGTGCAGGAGGGCGCTGACAAGCAGCAGCGCGAGTACTTCCTGCGCAAGCAGATGGACTCGATCCGCAAGGAGCTCGGCGAGGACGACGCGTCCGTCGCCGATGAGTACCGCACGAAGATCGAGGACGCCGACATGCCCGAGGACGTCAAGGAGCAGGCGCTCAAGGAGCTTGCGCGCCTGGAGCGCATGGGTGAGCAGACAGGCGAGTCGAGCATGATCCGCACCTACCTGGACTGGCTGATCGCGGTGCCGTGGGGCAAGCGCTCCGAGGAGCACCTCGACCCGGTCGCAGCGCGGGCGGTGCTGGACGCCGACCACGCGGGCCTGGAGGACGTCAAGGACCGTGTGACCGAGTACCTGGCGGTGCGCAAGCTGCGTCAGGACCGTGACATCGAGGCCGACCCCAAGTCGGGCGCGATCCTCACGTTGATCGGTCCTCCCGGAACGGGTAAGACCTCGATCGGCGAGTCGATCGCCCGTGCCACTGGACGCGAGTTCGTGCGCATGTCGTTGGGCGGCGTGCGCGACGAGGCCGAGATCCGCGGGCACCGTCGTACCTACATCGGAGCTCTCCCCGGCCGTCTGGTCAGGGCGCTGCGCGACGCAGGCACGATGAACCCGGTGATCCTGCTCGACGAGGTCGACAAGGTCGGCGCCGACTGGCGTGGAGACCCCTCCGCAGCGCTGCTCGAGGTCCTGGACCCCGCGCAGAACCACTCGTTCCGCGACCACTACCTCGACGTCGAGCTCGACCTCAGCCAGGTGATGTTCCTGGCGACGGCGAACGTGGCCGACACGATCCCCGGGCCGCTGCTCGACCGCATGGAGGTGATCAGCTTCGACGGCTACACCTCCGAGGAGAAGCTCGCGATCGCCAAGGGCTACCTGTGGCCGCGCCAGCGCGACCGCAATGGCCTGCGCGAGGACGAGGTCGAGATCTCTGACGACGTGCTGCGCACGATCATCGCGGAGTACACCCGCGAGGCGGGCGTACGCAGTCTCGAGCGCAACCTCGGAACCGTGCTGCGCAAGACCGCAACCCGCATCGCCTCAGGCAAGTCCGAGGCCCCGGTGAAGATCGACGTGGAGACCGTGCGCGACGCGCTCGGACGCCAGAAGTTCTTCCAGGAGTCCGCCGCGCGCACCGCCACACCGGGTGTCGCGACGGGGCTTGCCGTGACCGGAGCCGGCGGCGACGTGCTGTTCGTCGAGGCCACCGCCATGAAGGGCGGCGGCTCAGGCGGCGGCAATAGCCTGGTGCTGACCGGTCAGCTCGGTGACGTGATGAAGGAGTCGGCGAGGATCGCGCTCTCCTACGTCCGTGGCCACGCTGAGGAGCTCGGCATCGATGAGCACGCGTTCGAGAACAAGGAGTTCCATGTGCACGTGCCCGCCGGTGCGATCCCCAAGGATGGTCCGAGCGCGGGTGTGACGATGGTCACCGCCCTCGCCTCGCTGCTGTCCGGGCGCCCGGTCAAGCACACGGTGGGCATGACCGGTGAGGTCACGCTGCAGGGCCGCGTGCTGCCGATCGGCGGCTTCAAGCAGAAGGCGCTCGCCGCCCACGCAGCCGGCCTGACCGACGTGATCCTGCCCGAGCGCAACCGCGGCGATCTCGACGACATCCCGGAGGAGGTCAGGGAGCAGATGACCTTCCACCCGGTGATGACCGTCCAAGAGGTCATCGACAGGGCGCTGGAGCCGGCCCGCGATGTCGCGCACGCGTAGGTGTGAGCCCGTCCCCGTGGAGGTCCGCGAGACCGCGGACCTCCTCGAGCGGCGCTGGCAGCTCTCGATCATCTATGCCGCCCTCAGCGGCGCGCTGCGGTTTAACGAGTTCGCCGACGCGGTGGCTGGCATCTCGCCGCGGATGCTGTCCGAGCGTTTGCGTGACCTCGAGGCCGCCGGCCTCGTCAAGCGCACCGTCATCCCCTCGAGCCCGCCGACGGTGGAGTATCGCCTGACCGAGCGCGGGCGCCGGCTCGGCCCGATCATCGAGGCGATGCGCGAGTACTCGCGCGAGCCGGTCTAGAGCTCGTTTCCGTTCGCCGTCTGACCATGGTATTGACCGGCAAATACCATGGCCAGACAGCATTCGCGAAAGGCGACATAGCCGTCAGGCGACCGGCTTGGGAGTGACACCCTGCTCGCGACCGACGCCGCGGTCATGGCCCACCTCGGGCTCGGGATTGATCCCAACCAGCTGCCCGCTCGCGCAGTCCGCCGCATGGACGTCGTCGTCGCCCGTCGGCCGTGGGTTGCGGATGCCGGCGACGCCGATGACGCCGCCCAGCGCTACGAGCAGGGCGGCGATCGCCATGCCCAGGTGGAAGCTGTGCAGCGATGCCTGTTCGGCCGCATGGCTGACGGCGTGCGCCTGCCTGACTGGCAGGCCCGCCACGTCGGGGCGTCCGAGCGGCAGCTGCTTGGCCGCGCGGACGGCGGCGTCTGCCGCCGGCCCGAGCCGCACGCCGGCGAGGTGCTGGTCGAGGCTCGAGACGAACGAGCCCGCGACGGCGGCGCCGACGGCTGCGGTGCCGAGCAGACCGGCCACCCGCGCGACCGCGTTGTTGACGCCTGAGGCGATGCCCGCCTGGTGTTCGGAGCCGGCGAGCACGGCGGCGGTCAGCGGCGCGACCGTCATCGACAGCCCGAGCGCGAAGATCAGCACCCCGGGGAGCACTTCGGAGACGTAGTCGGCGTTCGTGCCGGTGTGCTGGAAGAACAGCAGCCCGGCGGCCGCGACAAGCGGGCCGGCACCCATGAAAAAGCGCGGGCCGTAGCGATCGGCAAGCCCGCCGAAGCGTCTTGAGAGAAAGAACATCATCAGCGTCGCGGGCAGCGTCGCGAGCCCGCTCTGCAGCGGCGTGTAGCCGCCGATCTGCTGCAGGAACAGCACGAGGAAGAAGAACAGGATCGAGAGCCCGGCGTACATCGCGAACGTCTCGACGTTGCCGGCGGCGAAGTTGCGCCGGCGGAACAGCCCCAGCGGCAACATTGGATCCGAGGCGCGCGACTCGTACAGCGTGAACAGCGCGAGCAGCGCGACGCCGCCGATCAGCGGCACGAGCACCGCGGGACTCGACCATCCCAGGCGCGGCTGCTCGATCAGCGCGAACACCGGGCCGCCGAGCCCGAGCGCGCACAGAACGGCACCGGGGTAGTCGATCCGGCGCGCGCTCGGTGGGCGCGGCGCGGGAGCTGGGATCACCAGCAGGATCAACGCGACGCAGATGATCGCCAGCGGGATGTTGATCAGGAAGATCAAGCGCCAGGAGCCGATCGCCAGCAGCTCGCCGCCCGCCAGCGGGCCGAGCACGCCGGCGATCGCGCCCCACGCCGTCCAGCTGCCGATCGCCTTGCCGCGCTCGGACTCGGAGAACGTGTTGACGATCACGGCGAGCGAGCTCGGCACGAGCAGCGCGCCGGCGACGCCCTGCAGCGCGCGCGCTACGACCAGCGCGACGATCGAAGTCGCGAGCGCGCACGCGAGCGACGCCACACCAAAGCCGGCGACGCCGATCGCGAACACGCGGCGCTCGCCGAACAGATCGCCGAGCGAGCCGCCCACGAGGATCAGCGAGCCGAGCGTCAGCAGGTAGCCGTTGACAACCCACTGCTGGGCCGCGAGTCCGCCGCCGAGCGCGCGCTGGATCGTCGGCAGCGCGACGTTCACGACGGAGCCGTCGAGCAGCACGATCGTCGAGCCGAGGATGCACGCGACGAGCGTCAGGCGCTTGGTTCTGGCGAGGGCGGCGGCCGAGGCGGGCGCGTCATGCTCGGACGCCGCGGCCGCTCCACTCATCGTGCTCGCGCCGCCGACGGCGCAGCGCCAGACGAGCAGCAGCCCCATGTCGAGCGACCCACGATGCGAGTTTAGGTCACCTGCGGCGCCGCTTACAACCCCGACGCGGGGCCGCGCCGCATACTAAGCGCGTGTGAGCAGGGAGCGCTCGAGCTGCGCGATCTCGGTGTGCCCGCTGAGCGCGAGCGTGAGGTCGAGCTCGGCCAGCAGGCAGCGCAGCACCTGTTCGACACCGGCCTGGCCAGCGAGCGCGAGCCCCCATATGTAGGGACGCCCGAGGCACACGGCGTCGGCGCCGAGGGCGAGCGCCTTGAAGACGTCGGCGCCGGTGCGGATGCCACTGTCAAACAGCACCGGGAACTGCTCGCCGACGGCGTCGCGCACGCCGGGCAAGGCGTCGAGCGCGCCGAGGGCGCCGTCGACCTGGCGTCCGCCGTGGTTTGAGACGATCAGACCATCGACGCCGGCGTCGAGCGCGCGACGCGCGTCCTCGGCTTGCATGATGCCCTTGAGCACGATCGGCAGGTCGGTCTGCTCGCGCAGCCACGCGAGGTCCGCCCAGGCGACGCTCGGGTTGGCGAACTGGTAGGCCCAATGCCCGATCGCGGGCTCCGGATCCTCCTCGGGCGGACGTGCGAGCGCGGCGCGGAAGACAGGGTCGCTGAAGTAGTTGGCGACGCCCTCGCCTTTGAGGAACGGCAGGTAGCCGTTCTGCAGGTCGCGCGGTCGCCAGCCGAGCAGCCACGTGTCGAGCGTGACGACGATCGCGCCGTAGCCGGCGTCGGCGGCACGCGCGACGAAGCTCGCGGCGAGCTCGCGCTGCCTGGGCCAGTACAGCTGATACCAGCGGTTGGCGTCTCCCATCGCCGCCGCCACGTCCTCGATCGTGTTCGAGGACGCGGTGCTGAGAATCGCCGGCAGGCCCTCGGCGGCGGCGGCGCGACCGACGGCGAGCTCGGCGTCGGGATGCACGATCGACTGAACGCCGATCGGCGCGAGCAGCACCGGCGCGGGCAGCGGCGTGCCAAGCACGTTGGTGGCGAGGTCGCGCTCGGAGACGTCGCGGAGCATCCGCGGCACGATGCGCCAACGCTCGAACGCCTCGAGGTTTGCGCGCATCGTCAGCTCCGCACCGGCGCCGCCTGCGACGTAGCCGAACGCCTCGGGGCTGAGCTGCTCGCGCGCACGCGCTTCGAGCGCCGCGACGGAGGTCGGCACCTCGGGCGTCTCTCCCGAGAGGCCGCGCAGGTAGATCTCGTACTGGAAGTTCGCGAACGGCTGTTGTTGCTCTTGCAGGGGCTCGGCGTCGCTCATGCGCTAGACCCTAGCCGCGATCCACCGACCCCGTCGGTCCGCCGTCTGCCCCGCCCGGGACAAGCGTTCTCGCGAGATTCTTCACTGGGGTTGAGCTACTTCTCGCCCGATTGCGCTGTCATTGAGTGCAGCCCATGCAAAGTCCCGAGCACCCCGTCACCCGCCGGCAGCTGCTGCGTTATGCGGGCGCGGGCGCGCTGGGACTGACGATGACGGGTGCGCTCGGCGAGCTCGGCCGCGCGCTGGCGTCGTCGGGCACCCCGGCGCCGCCGGCTGTGCCCCGCTGGCACAGCCGGCCGGACCTGCGCATACCGAGCCTGACGGTCACGCGCCGTGAGAGCGTCGTCTCGCCCGAGCCGATCTTCATCGCGCCATACAACGCGCCCAACGCGCAGGCGGGCGCGGTGATCGTCGATAACAGCGGCGAGCCGCTGTGGGAGAACCCGCTGAACGGCAAGGTCACAACCAACTTCCAGGTGCAGCGCTACCGCGGCAGCCCGGTGTTGACGTGGTGGGAGGGCTCGATCGAACTCGGTCACGGCGTCGGCGAATACGTGATCGCCGACACGAGCTACCGCACGGTGCGTCGCGTGCAGGCGGCGAGAGGGCTGCGCGGCGACCTGCACGAGTTCGTGATCACGCCGCGCGGAAGCGCGCTGCTGACCAGCTACGTCGTCAGGAACGCCGACCTGACGTCGGTGGGGGGGCCGCGCAACGGCACGATCCAGGATGCGATCTTCCAGGAGATCGACCTCGCGAGCGGCGAGCTGCTGCTCGAGTGGCACAGCCTCGAGCACATCCCGCTGGCGGAGTCCTACGCACCGGTCGAAGCCAACTGGGACTTCTTCCACATCAACTCGGTCGGCCTCGACGGTGACGGCAACCTATTGGTGTCAGGCCGCAGCACGCACACGGTGTACAAGCTCGACCGCAACGGCGCGATCATCTGGCGCCTCGGCGGCAAGGGCAGCGACTTCGACATGCTCGCCGGCGCCAGCTTCGCTTGGCAGCACGACGCGCGTCGCCAGCCGGACGGCACGATGACGGTGTTCGACAACGGCGCGACGCCGGCGGTGGAGAAGCGCTCGCGCGCGCTGATCCTGGGCGTCGACGAGGCGTCGATGACAGCGACGATGCTCGACGAATACACCCACCGCAACATCCTCGCGGGCAGCCAGGGCAGCGTGCAGCTGCTGGACAACGGCAACGTCTTCGTCGGCTGGGGAGAAGTGCCGCGCGTTTCTGAGTTCGACCACGCGGGGCACCTCGTGTTCGACGCCGAGCTCGGGCACAAGTACGAGTGCTACAGGGCCTTCCGTCTTCCCTGGACCGGTATGCCAGCCGACGCGCCGGCGCTCGCGCTCGCCGGCAGCGGGCGCCACCGGACGGCTTACGCCAGCTGGAACGGCGCCACCGAGGTGCGCGATTGGCAGCTGCTCGCCGGCAGCGAACCGGGCGCGCTGATCCCGGTCGCGAAAACGCGCGCCCGCGGCTTCGAGACCGCGTTGCCTGCGCCCACATCGGGCCGGTGTTTCGCGGCCGAGGCGCTGGACGGCTCGGGTAACGCGCTCGGGCGATCGCCGGTCTCGACCGCGTCGATATGACCGCCCGCCACTAACGCAAGGCTCAACCGAGCACGAGCTCGGCGGCAGCGCGAAGCGTGCCGGCGTCGCCGGAGATCAGCAGCGTTGTGACAACCGACTCGCGCCACTTGGCGAGGTCGTCGCGGATCTTCTCGCGCGAGCCGATCAGCGACAGCTCTTCGATCAGCGCCGTCGGGATCTTCGCGCCGGCCTCGTCCTTCTTGCCACTCAAATACAGCTCCTGGATTTCGTCGACCTCGCGCTCGTAGCCCATGCGGATCGGGACGTTGGCGTGGAAGTTGGCGCCTTTGGCGCCCATGCCGCCGAAGTACAGGGCGTAGAAAGGCCGCAGCGCGTCGGCGGCAGCCTCGACGTCGTCGGTGACGATCAGCGGCACCGTTGCGCAAACCTCGAAGTCCGCGGCGCTGACGGATCGCGACCCACCCGCCTCCCCCCTGCGTCCCCAGCCTTCCTCGAGCGAGGGCCGATACAGATCGTCATAGACGCTGGGCGAGAACAGCATCGCCAGCCAGCCGTCGCACAGCTCGGCGCACAGCGCGATGTTCTTGGGACCCTCGGCACCGAGGTAGATCGGGATGTCCTCGCGCAGTGGATGGATCGAGGCCTTCAGCGGCTTGCCGAGGCCGGTGCCGTCCGGCAGCGGCAGCGGGTAATGCGGTCCCGGCGCCTCGAGCCGACCCTGACGTGCCCAGACGTTGCGCAGGATCGCGATGTACTCGCGGGTGCGCGCGAGCGGCTTGGCGAACGGCATGCCGTACCAGCCCTCGACCACCTGCGGACCGGAGACGCCGAGCCCGAGGATGAAGCGACCGCCTGACAAATGGTCCATCGTCATCGCCGCCATCGCCGTCGCCGCTGGCTGTCGCGCGGACATCTGCACGATCGCGGTACCGAGCTTGATGCGCTCGGTCGACGCTCCCCACCAGGCAAGCGGCGTCAGGCAGTCCGAGCCGTAGGCCTCGGCCGTCCACATCGAGTCGAAGCCGAGGCGCTCCGCCTCGGCGACCGCCTCGACGGCGCCCGGGGGCGGACCGCCGGCCCAGTAACCCGTGTTCAACCCGAGCTTCAGCTCTGCGCCCACGATCGCGAGCCTATCGCTCCACGAGCGCGAGCGTGAAGCCGTCGTAGCCCTTGGCGCCGACCGTCTGAATCGTGGTCGCGCTCACGCGTTGGGCGCCCGCGCGTTCGCGCGCGAGCAGCTCGTGAAAGCGCCGCATGCCCTGCACCCCCTGATCGGCGCTGTCGGCATCGACGATCTCGCCGCCGCGTACGACGTTGTCCGTCACGATCACGCTGCCGGGAAGCGTGCAGCTCGAGCGCGAGCTCGAAATACTCAGGCGTGCGCTGCTTGTCGGCGTCGATGAACACAAGATCGAAGGGACCAGCGCTTTCCGCCACGAGCCTGCGCAGGCCCTCGAGGGCGGGACCGACTTCGATTTTTACGAGGCCGGCGAGGCCCGCCCGCTCGATATTGGCGGCTGCGACCCGGGCGTAGTCGGGGTCGAGCTCGAGCGTGATCAGCCGGCCGTCGGCGGGCAGCGCGCGAGCGAGCCAAATCGTGCTGTAGCCGCCGAGCGTGCCGAGCTCGAGGACGCTGCGGGCGCCGTGCATGCGCGCGAGCAGGTGCAGGAGCTTGCCCTGCGCGGGCGTCAGCGCGATCGGCGGCAGGCCGCCAGCCTCGCTCGCCCGCGTCGCCGCCTCGAGCGCGGGATCCTCGCCGATCAGTGTCTGCTCGACGTAGGCATCGACCTCACTCCAGCGGCGCTCGCTCATCGCTCGCCCGCAGCGCGCGCGTCCGTGCTCATCAGCGCGAGTGGGACGGCAAGGCCGGCCGAACGTCGCACCGTCGCGATCCGCCGGCCCGGCTGCACAGCCGGGCGAGCCGAGCCGGCGTGCTCACCGAGACTCGCGAGCGCGCTATCGAGATCCTCCACAACCAGCGCCAGCCCCCAGAAGCGAGCCGCGTGCCCCGGGCCGCCGGCGCGCTCGATCACCTCCTCGGGCTCCTGGACCAGCTCGAGGATCTCGTCACCCAGGCGGAAGAACGCCTGTCGCGGCGCGCCCGCCGGCGTCGGCTCCTCGCGCACACGGCGCAGGTCCAGGCCGGCGGCCTGGATCGTCGCGACGCTGCGATCGAGCTCCGGCGAGGCCGCGACCACGTGGTCGATCGCGATCACACCGTTGGGATGCGCCGGCGCGGGCGCCGCCACAGGGGCTGTCGAGATCGTGGTCGGCAGGCCGTCGAGATCGGTGCTCGTCGCGCCGCGCAGGGACCAGCCGGCGATGCCGACGCCCGCCTGCTTGCCGGTGAAGCGCAGGTTGACGGCGCCGACGCGACAGCAGGCGTCGGCAACCTCGAAGCCGAGCGCAGCCCAGTTGGCCGGCTCGTCGGCCAGCGTCAGCGCATCGATCGTGGGTGAGGACATCTGCCTCCTGTGCACCGCCGGGAACCCCGGTCGGCTGCGTCGTTCGGGCGCGGTCTCCGGGTAGTACTCGCGCGTAGCGCTAGAACAATCAGGCGTGAACGCTACACCGGAGCTAAGCGAAGACACTCCACGGCTGAGCGATCGCCGGCGCCTGACGATCCTCGCGATCTGCTGCATGAGCCTGCTGATCGTGGCGATGGACAGCACGATCGTGAACGTCGCGCTGCCGTCGATCCACCGCGACCTGCACGCGTCGCTGTCGGGATTGCAGTGGACGATCGACGCGTACGTGATCGTGCTGGCGAGCTTCTTGCTGCTGTCCGGCTCGACGGCCGACCGGCTGGGGCGCCGGCGTACGTTCCAAGTGGGGCTGCTGGTGTTCGTCGGCGCCTCGCTGCTATGCAGCCTCGCGCCGACGCTCGGCTGGCTGATCGCTGCCCGCGCGTTGCAGGGTATCGGCGGCTCGATGCTGAACCCGGTGGCGATGTCGATCATCACCAACGTCTTCACCGAGCCGCGCGAACGTGCCCGCGCGATCGGCGCGTGGGGAGCGGTGGTCGGCATCAGCCTCGGGCTCGGACCGATCGTCGGCGGTGCGCTGGTCGAGATCGACTGGCGCGCGATCTTCTGGATCAACGTGCCGATCGGGCTAGCGGCGGTCGTGTTGACGGCACTGTTCGTGCCCGAATCGCGGGCGCCACGCTCGCGGCGACTGGATCCCGTCGGCCAGGTGTTGGTGATCGTGGCACTGGCGTCGCTGACCTACGCGATCATCGAGGGGCCCCGGGCCGGCTGGTCATCCGCACAGACGATCGCCACCTTCGCGCTGTCTTTGCTGGCGCTGACCGGCATCGTCCTGTACGAGCCGCGACGTAAGGACCCGCTGATCGATCTGCGCTTCTTCCGCAGCGCACCGTTCTCGGGCGCGACGCTGATCGCGATCAGCGCGTTCGCCGGGTTCAGCGGCTTCCTTTTGATCAACACGCTCTACCTGCAGGACGTCCGTGGCTACTCGCCGCTGCAGGCCGGGCTGTGCACGCTGCCGATGGCCGCGGCGGCGCTCGTCTGCAGTCCACTGTCGGGACGCGTGCTCAGCCGCCGCGGGCCGCGGCTGCCGCTGTGCATCGCCGGCAGCTTCATGGTCGCCAGCGCCGTCGTGCTGACAACGCTGACGCCGTCGACGCCGCTGGCGCTGCTGCTCGCGATGTACGCCGTCTTCGGCATCGGCTTCGGCTGGGTCAACCCGCCTATCACCTACACGGCCGTGTCGGGCATGCCGAACAACCAGGCAGGTGTCGCGGCCGCGATCGCCTCGACCAGCCGCCAGGTCGGGGCGGCACTCGGGGTGGCGGTGATCGGCTCGATTCTCGGTACGGCGGTCGGCGACGGCATCGGCACGCAGCTCGCGTCGGCGAGCCACCCGGCGTGGTGGCTGATCGCCGGCTGCGGCGCGAGCGTGCTCGTGCTCGGCATCGCCACCACCGGGCGCTGGGCGCAGCAGACCGCCCGCCTCACGGCGCAACGGCTCGAAGAGGAAACGGCACCGGCGCCGTTGCAGCCGGCATGAGGCGCGAGCGGGCCAGCTCGTGGCTGCTGGTCGGCATTCGCTACGTGCTGCCGAGCGCGATCGTGATCGCGGGGATCGTGATCATGGCGCTCGGCAGCGAAAACGACCTCGAGGGCGGCGCGAGCATCGTCAGCGCGGGTCTCGCCGTGTACTTCCTGAACTGGCTGTTTCGGATCGGCGCGCGCGGGGATGACGAGCGTCGCGACGAGGACGAGGCCCGCGAGTACTTCCAGCGCCACGGCCGCTGGCCCAGCTGAGACAGCTGACCAGCGCGCCGTCGCCGCGTTTGTCCATCCGTCGAAGGTTTTTTCGCGGGCTGTGCAGGAGAATCGGGTAGTGAGCCAGGGAGTGGAGACCACGCCAACCGAGGCGTACCGCCCGCAGGCGCCGTTTCTCGACGAGCTGTTCGAGCTCGACGGGGCGCCGCGCGCGACTGCGCGCGCGCTTGTCGAGCAGCTGCGCCGTCTCGGTCCCGACGGTCTCGCCGAGGCCGGCCGCCGCCGCGACGCGATCTTCATGCAGCAGGGGATCACGTTCGAGACCAGCGGTACCGATGTGGATGCCCGCTCAAACGAGCGGCCGTTCCCGCTCGACCTCGTGCCGCGGGTGCTCAGCGGCGAGGAATGGCGCGAGATCAAGCGCGGCCTCGCGCAGCGCATCCGCGCGCTCAACCACTTCGTCGACGACGTCTACCACGCGCGCGAGATCGTGCGCGAGGGTCTCGTGCCGTGGCGCCTGGTGGCCTCCTGTCCGCAGTTCGCGCGCGCGGTGCACGGGATCCGCCCGCCCGGCGGCGTGTATACGCACGTCGCGGGCTGCGACCTCGTGCGTCACAGCGACGGGACGTGGAAGGTGATCGAGGACAACGTGCGGATCCCTTCGGGCATCTCATACGTGCTCGAGAACCGCGCGGCGATGGCGCGGCTCGTGCCCGAGCTGTTCGCCTCCTACAGGGTGCGCCCCGTCGAGCACTACCCGCAGCTGCTGCTGCGCGCGCTGCGGGCGGTGGCACCGTCCGCACAGAGCGAGGCGACGGTCGTCGTGTGGACGCCGGGGCCGGCGAACCCGGCGTATTTCGAGCACGCGTTCCTCGCGCGCCAGATGGGCGTCGAGCTCGTCGAGGCCTCCGATCTGGTCGTCCGCGACGACGTGCTCTACATGCGCACCACCAGAGGACTCGAGCGCGCGCACGCGGTGTACCGGCGCCTCGACGATGACTTCGTCGACCCGCTGGAGTTCCGCTCGGACTCGCTGCTCGGGGTGCCCGGCCTGGTGCGCGCCTACCGCGCCGGCAGCGTCGCGATCGCCAACGCGTTCGGCACCGGCGTCGCCGACGACAAGGCCGTCTATTGCTTCGTGCCGGACATGATCCGCTTCTACCTCGGCGAGGAGCCGATCCTCGAGAACGTGCGCACGTACCTGCTGTCCGACCTCGAAGTGCTCGAGCACGTGCTCGAGCGCCTGCACGAGCTGGTCGTCAAGCCCACGGGCGAGTCGGGCGGCCGCGGCGTGATGATCGGGCCGCACGCGAGCGAGGTTGAGCTGCAGCGCATGCGCCGCGTGATCAGCACCCACCCCGACCGCTGGATCGCGCAGGACGTCGTGCGCCTGTCGACGGTGCCGACGGTCGACCCCGACGGGACGCTGCAACCGCGGCACGTCGACCTGCGGCCGTTCGCGGTGTTCGGCGAGCGCATCGACATCGTGCCCGGCGGCCTCACGCGCGTGGCGCTCGAGGAGGGCTCGCTGATCGTCAACTCCTCGCGCGGCGGCGGCTCGAAGGACACGTGGGTGCTGGAGGACGGCGACGACGCCGATCGAGCCGGCCCACCGATCGCCGACACGCAGCCACCGGCGCTGCCCGATCTGCGCTACGGAGCGTGGACCGGCCAGCAGCAACAGCAGCAGCAACAACAGGAGCAGCAGCAGCGCTGATGCTCGCTCGTATCGCCCACGAGCTCTACTGGCTTGGGCGCAACCTGGCACGCGCGGAGTTCACGGCGCGCGCAGTCGAGGCGGTCTTCCAGGCCGAGCTCCAGGGCACCTCCGAGACGACGCCCGGCGTCAGCTTTGGGTCCGGTGGACTGCTGGCAATGCTCGGGAACGTCAGCGAGGACGCCAGCCGCCCGCGTAACGGCCGGGCGCTCGAGGGACACGCGCTCGGGCAGCTGACGCTCGACCCAGAGCGGCCCGGCTCGATGCTCGCCAGCATCGAGCGCGCGCGCGAGGGCGCCCGCACGGTGCGCGACGTGATCAGCGCGGAGATGTGGGAGGCGATCAACACGACCGCGCTCGGACTGCGGGGAGGCAGCCTGGGATGGGCCGGATTCAGCTCGACGGCGCCCGCGGGCCCGACGCTCGCCTCCCAGTACGTCAAGGAGCGCACCGCTTTGATCTGGGGCGTGGCGAACCGCTCGATGCTGCGCGACGAGGCCAAGTGCTTCCTCGACGCCGGCGGGCTGATCGAGATCTCGGACATGGTGTTGCGCATGTTGCGGATCGCGCTTCCGCCCCCCATCTCAGACGGCGGCCACGAGCCGGCGCCCACGGACGGGCACGCACTGATCCTGCTGCAGGCCGTCGGTGGCTTTCACGCGTATCTGCGCGCGGTCACGGCGCCGCCGAACGCGCGGCCCGTGGCCCGCTTCCTGCTGTTCGAGCGCGCCTACCCCGACAGCGTGGCGGCGTGCGTGGACTCGCTGCACGAGGTCTTCACGACAGCCGATGCCGGCCCGCGCAACTCCAAGCCGGTGCTGCGGGTCAGCCGCCTCGCCGCCGACCTCGACTTTCAGCGTCGGGCGCTACCCGACGGCGCCGAGCTGACAGGTATCTGTGAACAGACTCAGCAGGAGCTCGCACGCATCGATCAGGACGTCTCCGAGCGCTACTTCGCCGGCGCCGCGACGGCCGGCATGAGAAGGTGATGCACGCGTGCACTTCGCGATCCGCTTCCTGACCGAGTACCGCTACGACGTGGCGGTGACCGACAACCTGAACGCGCTGCGGGTGCGCCCGGCGACCACCTCGACCCAGCGCTGCGATGAGTTCCACACGCGCATCGAGCCAGAGGCCCGCGTCAGTCGCCACCTCGACTACTTCGGCACCGAGGTGCTTGAGTTCGGCATACCGACGAGCCACGAGCAGCTCACGATCGACGTCCGCGCGCGTGTCGTCACCTCCCCTCCCCCCGACCCCCCTGACGGCTCCTGGGAGAGCCTCGAGAGCACAGCCTACGTCGACGCCGCCGGCGAGTTCGCCCTTCCGTGGCAGGACCAGCCGGCGCTCACCGGTCTCGAGAGCCTGCACGCGGCGCTCGAAGCCGACAGCCCGCTCGACACGCTCGAGCTGCTGTGCGAGCTGATCCCCGACCGTTTCGAGTACCGACCCGGCGCCACCTATGTCGGATCCAGCGTGCGCGACCTGCTCGACGCCGGCGCCGGCGTGTGCCAGGACTTCGTACACCTGTCGCTGGTGCTGCTGCGCCGTCGCGGCATCGCCGCGCGCTACGTCTCCGGCTACCTTTGGGCGGCGCCGGATGAAGACGGCACCGACTCGGTGGAGGTCGAAACGCACGCGTGGCTGGAGGCGCTCTTGCCGAGCACGGACGGGCACGGCGAGCCGGTGTGGGTGGGCGCCGACCCGACCAATCGGCGCCTCGCCGGCGAGACGCACGTGAAGATCGGTCATGGTCGCTTCTATTCCGACGTGCCGCCGGTCAAGGGCCTTTACATGGGTGGCGCGAACTCTGACCTGACCGCCGCGGTGACGATGTCACGACTCGACCCGCAGACGAGCGCGCGCGCGTGAGCGAACCGCCCCGGCGCGCGTCGACGCGGGCGCCGCGCGAACTGGTCTGCGGATCACGCGCTCTCGCCAGTGGGGCCGGCCTGCGCGAGCGCGAATGGTGTCTGCTCGGAGTCCTTGCAAACCGCCCAGCGCTCGCCTGGGTGAATCACCTCGCCGCCAAGCGCGCGTACGTCGGCGAGCGCCTGCGGGAGGTCGCTGACAGCGAAGTACGGCAGCGAGAACGAGTCACCCGGTCCGCGCCCGCGTGCGTGCACACCGACGGCGGGCGCTGTTGCCGGCGTCTGCCAGCCCTCGCCCTCTGAGTCATCGCGCGGCCGCAGCTCCACGCCCAGTAGCCCGCTCCAGAAGCGCCGCGCGCGCTCGGGGTCGTCGGCCGGAAACTCGATCAGAGACAACGACGAGCGTGCCACCGCCCGCACGATAGCGAGCGCGACCGGGCACGGCGAGCCTAAAGAGGCCCGCGCGCGAACCCGATACAGGATCAATGCGGGAAATAGGGGCAAGACGACGCTGGCTTGCCGCTGCCATTGCGATCGTCGTGGTCGGCGTCGCGGGGTCAGTCGCGGCGGCGCTTCTGTGGAGCGCCAGCGTGCACTCGCGTGAACGGCAAGCGTTTCAGACCTCGGCCGCGGACGTCAGCGGCACGCTCGAGACGCAGTTGCGGCGCGACACCGACTTCGTGCGCTCGGTGCGGGCCGTGCTGGCGCTGCAGCCGAACCTGTCCGCGAGCGGCTTCCAGAAGTGGCTCGCGCTGCTCGAAGAAGAACGCGAACAGCCGGCCGGCTACGGGGCGCTGATCGTGCGCTCGATTCCAGCTTCACAGCTCGCGGCGTTCCAGGTGCGCCGTGACGCCGATCCAGCATTTCGCAAGCTGGTCGGGGGTCAGCCCGAACCGGTCGCGGTCGACGGCAGCTCACGCTACTGCCTGCTCGACGCCGGCACCGCCAACGTCCTTTATGACCCGGAAGTCGCGCGCCTGCTGCAGGCCGACTGGTGCGATCCGGGGTCCCTGCTCGGCGGTTACGCGCACAACGGCACGACGCGCGCACAGTTCACGCAGGCGATCACCGACGACGGTCAGTACGGCGTCTATTCGATCAACCTGTCGGGCGTGACCAGCCTGATCGTCGAAGTCGCTGCGTACCGGCGGGGCGCGCCGCTGAACACCGCCAAGCAGCGCAGCGATGCCGTGGCCGGCTGGGTGTTGGGGTCGTTCGACATCACTTCCCTGATGCAGTCCGCACTCGGCGGCACGCACGGGGTTGCGGTGACGCTCTATCACTCGAACCCCGGGCTGGGCCCGGAATTCATCGGCAGGTCCGGCGCCGCGGTCGCGCATCGATTCAGCGACGACGCGACCGTGCAGATGGACGGCAAGTGGACGGTCGACGTCACTGGCGCACCGCCCGTCAGCGGCCTTTCAGCGCAGCTGCAGGGTGTGATCGTGCTGATCGGCGGTGTGCTCGTCAGCCTCCTGCTCGCGACGCTCATGTGGGTGCTCGCACGCTCACGCGAACGCGCGATCGAGATGGTCGAGGAGAAGACCGTCGAGCTTCGCCATCAGGCGCTGCACGATGCGCTCACCGGCCTACCCAACCGCGTGCTCGCGCTCGACCGCGTCGAGCAGATGCTCGCCCGCGCGCGACGCCAGCAACTGCCAATGGCCGCGCTGTACGTCGACGTCGACGGCTTCAAGGACGTCAACGACAGCTTCGGCCACGCCGCCGGTGACGAGCTGCTGCGAATCGTCGCGCGCCGCCTGGAGAGCGTCGTGCGCGAGGGCGACACGGCAGCCCGGCTCGGCGGTGACGAGTTCGTGGTGCTCGTCGAGGGCGCGACGCTGGACGCCGGACCCGAGCTCGTCGCCGAGCGGCTGCTCGACGCGCTGCGCCAGCCTTACGACATGCTTGGCGAGGGCGGCCGCGAGCTGACGGTGACCGCGAGCATCGGCATCGCGCTCGGTCTGAGCAGCACACCTGATGAGTTGCTGCGCGATGCAGACATCGCCCTGTACGAGGCGAAGGGCGCTGGACGCAACCGCTACGTGCTGTTCAACTCGGGGATGGAGACCGCCTTCCGCGACCGTGTGGCGATCCAGATGGACCTGCGCGAAGCGCTCGAGCACCCGGCGCCGTAGCGCTCAGGCGCCGCCCCGAGGCGTCGCCACCGTCACCAGGCTTTTGCCGCGTTCGGGAAGTTCCTGGCCCTTTTCGACGGTCGCTTCTTCGTTGTCTTCTTCTTCGTTGGCTTTTGTCCAGGAAAGCTTGAATTCGTAACCGGCTTCTTCCAGCGGCAGGCTCGCGCCGCCCGGTCCTTGAATGCCGGTGTACAGTTCGCCACCCGCGGCTGGCGAACTGATGATCTCGAACTTGGCCGCTCTGCCTTCTCCCTTTTCTTTGACGAGTGCCGTCGGTTCGGAGACGGCGAGCGCATCGGCCGGGGCGCCCTGAACCGTGTTGGAAGCCGTGACGGCCACCTCGAGCGTGTGGTGCGCGTCGGCGGGCACGATTTCGTAGGACGGGCCGCCGTTGCCTACGCTTTCGCAGGGTCCTGCGGCGGTGCAGCGTCGCCACTGGATCGAGAACTTCATCGGGGAGTTGGTCCCCGTCCATTTGCCGACGTGCGCTTCGAGGAGCTCGCCGACTTCGAACACGCCCTTGACCCCGGTTTCGCCGAGTTCGAGCTTTCCGGTTTCGGGGTTGTGGCTGTGCCGGACGCTCGGCAGCAGGGTGTTGGCCGGCGGTCCCGTTCCACCTTCGTCGCCCGACGCCAGTTCGTTGCATTCTTCTTCTTCGCCTTCGCCGCATTCGCCCCCTTCTTCGCCCGCTTCCGGTTCCGCTTCGGTTTCACCGGGCCGTTCGAACAGCCGGTAGACGACGCGCGAGACGGGCACACGCCAGCTGAAGGCGAGCCCGAGACTCCCTGCATGCTCCTGCGAGGCGTAGGACACGACCGGGTTGGGCGGAGCGACGCCCGGTTCGAGGATCGCCAGCGCGTGTACGCCGGCCGCCGCGACACGCGCGACATGCGTGAGCACGCCTGGGACTTCGTGGGGCGATCTCTGCAATTCGCGGACGGGGAGCGGCCGCGCGCTGCACGCGTACTGCTCTTCTTTTTCCCTGCTCGCCGCCTGCTTGAACTTGGCGAGGTGCTTCGCGATCGTGGCGCGCGGATCGTGGGCCGCCTTCAGCTTCGCCCGCAGTGCCGCCTCGGTCTTTGCGAGTTTGGTCGCGAAGCGTTCGGACACGCGCGAGGAGAGGCATTCTTCGGGGCCGCGGCGGCTGCCCTGACCGAGCTCGCCTTCGTTGTTGTTGCCAAACGCGTACGCCTCGTGCCCGAGCGCGACGAGGCTGTAGCTGCCGCCGGCGGCGATGCTTTCGACGTTTCCGACGGCGCCGAGGCCTTCGATCCTGCGCGCGAGCATGAAGCATTCGATTTCGGTCTGCTTGCTGCAGGTTTCGGGCTTGCCCGTGCCGAGCTGACGTTGGCCGTCGGCACCCCACCCGAGTACTTCATGGTTGCGCAGACGTACCAACACGTGGCCGGCGCCGGCGGATGCTTCGACCACTTCGGTCAGCACTTCGGGTTTGCCCGTGTGCGGGTTGGCGCGCATCACCGGCGCCGGCGGGATGAACTTCGAGTGCGCGCCGGCAGCGACGTCGGGCTGCCCCAGCTGGCCGGCGTGGTTGCTGCCCCACGAGAGGAGTTCGCCGTCTTCGAGCAGCGCATACGCGGATTCGGCACCGGCGAAGACCTGTTCGACGTGTTCGAGGCGGTGCGGGCTGCCGTCCTCGGGCATGACGACGTACGTCGGGGACTTCTCGCACTGCTCGAATCCGACTTCGGTCTTGCACAGCTCGGGAGACGCTTCGAGCCTGATGCATTCGCCGCGGTTCTCACATGCTGCCGGCCAGCCTTCGGCGCTGAGCTGGCCCGCGGTGTTGCTGCCCCACGCCTCGAGCTCGTGCTGTTCGCCCACGATCGCGTAATCAGAGCCGCCGCCGGCGGCGATCGCGTGCGCACCGGCCACACCCGGCACTCGAGTCGGCGTGCGCGCAACCGAGAGCGTTCCGCCTCTGCCGTCGCCGAGCTGTCCGAACGAGTTCGCGCCCCAGGCGTCGACGGAGCCGTCCGCGAGCAGGGCGAGCGCGTGCTCGTTGGAGGCGGCCAGCTGTTCGACTTCGGTCATCGGCACGAGCTGACCGCCGTCGAATTCCTTGACGACGACGTGGTTCTGGCCCAGTTCCCAGTTGGCTTTGAAGCCGTCGTCGCCGAGCTGACCATGGCCGTTGCTGCCCCACGCCACGACTTCACCGCTGCTCAGCAGCGCGAGCGTGACGCTGTCGGCGTCGGCGACTTCGACGATGTTCGAGATGCCTTCGATCCCGACCGGGCTTTCTTCGCGGGAGTCGTGGTAGATCTGCCCGTCGCCGCCATAAACGTTCTGGCCCCACGCCGCGGCCGCGCCAGGGGTGGCGCGCACGCGCGAGCTCGCGGCAGAGCTGAACGGACCCGCGGCTTCCTGGGCATTGCGAGCGGTGACGAGGACCTCGAGCGTGCCGCCGACGTCTTCTGCGATCGGGGTGTACTGGCTGCCACCATGGCTCGTCACACCCTTGGCGGCGACGCAGTGCTGGCCAAAGGCGGCGCAACGCTGCCACTGATAGGCGAACGACAGCGGGCCGGCGCCCGTCCAGCCGCCAGGGGTGGCGAGCACCGCGGCGCCCTCGACGGGCACGCCCGAGATCGACGGCGGCGTCTGCTCCTGCAGGTGCGCGGTTTCAGCGTCGGGCGCGCCAGAGCGCTGCGGCGCGCCGACACCTTCGCCGACGACGTTGACGCGCGGCGCGACGACACGCGCATGCGCCCGGATCGCGCCCGCTGCCGGCGCCCACGCGAGCGCACAGCCGAGAACCACCAGCACGGGCAAGGACAGCCGGCTCACGAGCATGAACAGGCGCGACTCCGCCCTGCTCCGCCCCTGTTGCGAACCCGCTCGCGTAGCCATGTCGACCCTTAGTCGGCCGCTGGCCTCGGTTCGGTAACCGAGTACGCCCGACGCGGACGTTTCGACATTAGTCATGCACGCCGTCGTGCACGCCGCATCGGCGGCGAGGCGCTGACGCCGGCCCGCCTACCCGCCTGTGGCTAGCGCCGGATCGGCTTCAGCTTCATCGCCTGCAGCTCTCCGGGAGCGTAGGCCTGAACGTCGAGCGTCCGGCAGTCCTCGAGCGACGCGAACACGTCATCGCCTGCCGGCGCGAACTGCGAGACGACGCGAAACAGTCGCCGTCCATCGGTGAGATACGCGCCGCAGTGCAGCGACTCCGCAGACACGCACCGAGGACCTGTTCGCGACCGGGGAGCGAGGAACACGTTCAGTCAGCCTCCGCGTTGGGCTGGGCTTACGCCTTCGGATATAAGCCGGCCGCCCGTGTCCGCAACACCGCGCGGTCGCGCGGCCCAGCGCGGCCCGCGCGCACTCGCCTTCGCTAGCAGCGCTTCCACCTGCTCATCCGACACCGGCTCGAAGTCGCGATACCACATGCCGACGCCGTACAGACGTGGCGGGATCTCGACGCAGACCACGCGGTCTGCCTCGGCGTCGAGCATCGACACCGCCTCGACTGACCCTACGGGCGCTGCGACGACGATCCGTGTGACTCCGCGCGCGCGTAGCGAGCGCACGGCAGCGAGCGCGGTCAGTCCCGTCGCGAGACCGTCGTCGACGATGATCACGGCGCGTCCGTTGACAGCAGCGGGCGGCCGACCGGCGCGGTAGCGGTCGACGCGACGGCGCAGCTCGCGTGTCTCGCGCGCGAGCGCGATCTCGATCGCCACGCGCGTCATGCCGAGCATCCCGGGAGACCGAGGATCGAGGACCACCGGGCCGTCCTCGGCGACGGCACCGATAGCGAGCTCGGGATTGCCCGGGGCTCCGAGCTTGCGGACCGCGAGGATCTCGAGCGGTGCGCCGAGCGCGAGCGCGATCTCGAAGGCAACGGGCACGCCGCCGCGCGGCAACGCGACGATCACCGGGCGCTCTCCGGCGAACGTGACGAGCTCGGTCGCCAGGCGCCGGCCGGCGTCGCGGCGGTCGAGCAGCTCGATCACGGGTTCCGCCCGATCCACGATTCGATCCACGCTCAAGTCGACGCTGCTTCCCTCCCGCCGTAGGCGATCAAGCCGTAGATCACGAGGACATCCAACGCGAACACGCTGAGCGCCAGGAACGGCGCGGCCGGGAGAAACACGAGCTGGATGACGGCGTTGAGGCCGGCGACGGCGACGCCCGTCCAACGCGCCCACGGCGCCTTCACGAGGATTCCAAGCGCGGCGCAGTACTGGACGACGCCGAACGCCAGCACGACCCACCCCCACGTTTTCAGGTTGCTGATCACGAAGTGCGTGCTCGACACGTAGAACTGCGAGTTCCCGATCGCGGCAATCCCGTAGATCACGTTCAACGTCGCCGCGACCAGGATCATCACCGCCGCAAACATGACCCACCCGTAGCCCGGCGGCTCGTCGAGATCCTGCAACACGGCTTCGTCTTCTTCCGACGGCATCCCCCTATGCGCCGGCTCGCTCGCGTCAGCCATCAGAAGTTCCCTTCCGCTCGCCGATCGACGATGCGCTGGATGCGCTCGGTCGCGAGCTCATCCAGCGCTGCACGCAGCTCGTCGGCGGCGCTCATCTGCCGCCGGCTCCTCGCCGATCGTCGATCGTTCGCATTGCGACTCCTCAGACGGTCTCGGGCTCCCCGTATACCGCCAGCCCATGGATGCAGATCACGCAGATGGCGAAGATGCCCAGCGCCCACCACGGGTGCGCGCCGCCAATGTCCGCCAGTGCTCCAATCGCACCGAGCGACGCCGCGATCAGCCCCACGATGCGGCCGTACGCGCCGCCGCCGAAGAGCGAGAACGACGCCGTCAGCTGAATGACCCCGAGAATGATCGTGATCCATCCCCACGTGTGGAGGCTCGAGAACAGGTACACGCTGTCGGCGACGTAGAAGTGCGAGTTCGACACCGCTGCAATGCCGTAGATGATGTTGAGGACGCCTGCGATTAGCAGCAGTATCCCCACAAAAAACGCGCTGCCGATGCCTCTCATCGTGCCCCTTTCCTTCGCGAAGAACGGGCGCCCCGGTCGCTGTCTGCACCGATGCGTCCGATCACGATTCCGATTGATTCCCGAGCCCCGACTCTATGCCTCTGGGTTCGTGCCGCGATGATGTGCGCACCTCTGTTTGGGGGTACGCACACGCGTTCGACGCGCCCCTCGAGCCCCCAGGCGTGCCTGTCGCCGAACGCGTCCGTCGCGCGGGTGCACGCACGAGCGCGTCAACGGCGCAAGCCTCCAGCCAGACGCCGGTTGGCATCCTTGTGGAGCTTCGCGCCAGTCGAGAAGCTGGCGGGCGTGAGCACCGTCAAAGCAGCGAAACCGAAGGCTTCGAAAGCGAAGGCAGCGAAGGCAGCGAAGGGTAGCGACGAGAACGGAGCCCTCGCCGCGGCAGCCGGCAATGCTGCGGACGACGCGGCCGAGGCGAGCCGGGCGCCGCAGAGCGCGGCGATGCCCTCGCCGTTTCCGCCGATCGCCGACTACGCGTTCCTCTCCGACTGCCATACCGGCGCGCTTGTCGCGCCCGACGGCACGATCGATTGGCTGTGCGTACCCCGCTTCGATGCCCCGAGCGTGTTCGGCTCGCTGCTCGACCGCCAGGCAGGCGGCTTCCGGCTGGGGCCGTTCGGCGTCAATGTGCCGTCGGCGCGCATCTACGAGCCAGGTACCAACATCGTACTGACGACGTGGAAGACGCCCAGCGGCTGGGTGATGGTGCGCGACTGCCTCGTGCTGGGACCGCGCCGCACCGAGGATCACGTCACCCCACACACGCGACCGCCGACCGACGAAGACGCCGGCCATCAGCTCGTGCGGGTGGCGATGTGTCTTGAGGGCCAGGTCGAGATCGAGTTGACGTGCGAGCCCGTCTTCGACTACGGCCGCGTTCCGGCCGAGTGGTCGGTCCAGGAGGGCGGGCACAGAGCCGACGCGAGCGCGGGCGAGACGACGGTCAGGCTGCAGACGGATATGGCGGTCGGCGCCGAGGGAGACCGCGTCAGGGCGCGCCACGTGCTCAGACAGGGCGAGCAGCTCTACTGCGCGCTCTCTTGGGCGGAGGAGCTGCGCGTCCCCGAGAACATCGACGAGGCCAACGAGCTTCTCTCAACGACGGCACGGTTCTGGCGCAGCTGGCTCGACCGCGCGCGGATCCCCGACCATCGCTGGCGCGATCCGATCCAACGCTCGGCGCTGACGATCAAGGGCCTCACCTACATGCCGACCGGCGCGACGGTCGCGGCGCTCACGACCTCGCTGCCGGAGACGCCCGGCGGCGAGCGCAACTGGGACTACCGCTACACGTGGCTGCGCGACTCGACCTTCACGTTGCAGGCGCTGCACTATCTGAACCTCGATTGGGAGGCGGAGGAGTTCATGCAGTTCGCCGCCGATCTCGAGCCCAACGAGGACGGCGCCCTGCAGATCATGTACGGGATCGACGGTCGCCGCGATCTGACCGAGTCCACCCGCGACGATCTGTCCGGATACGCCGGCGCGAGCCCCGTGCGGATCGGCAACGGCGCCTTCGACCAGCGTCAGAACGATGTCTACGGCGCGGCCCTCGATGCGATCCTGCTCCACACGCGCCGCAGCCAGAGGCTGCCGCGGCGGCTGTGGCCGATCATCCAGGCCCAGGCTGAATGCGCGACGGCGGTGTGGCGCGAGCCCGACCAGGGGATCTGGGAGGCGCGCGGCGACCCGAAGCACTACGTCTCCTCGAAGCTCATGGGCTGGGTCGCGATGGACCGCGCCGCTCAACTCGCGGGCATGCGCGGTGACAAAGGCCGGGAGAAGACCTGGCGCGCGACGGCCGAGGAGATCCGCGCCGACATCCTCAGCAACGGCGTCAGCGAGCAAGGCGTGCTGCGCCAGCACTACAGCACCGACGCGCTCGACGCCTCGAACCTGCTCGCCGCGATCTTCGGCTTCCTGGCGCCCGATGACGAGCGTCTGCGCACGAGCGTGCTCGCGATCGCCGAGGACCTCACCGAGGACGGCTTCGTCCTGCGCTACCGCACCGATGAGACCGACGACGGCATGTCCGGCAAGGAGGGCAGCTTCCTGATCTGCTCCTTCTGGCTCGTCTCGGGCCTGGCGATCATCGGCGAGCAGCAGCGGGCGCGCGACCTGATGGAAAAGCTGCTCAGCGTCGCTTCGCCGCTGGGGCTGTACGCCGAGGAGTTCGACACGAGCACGGGGCGCCACCTCGGCAACTTCCCGCAGGCGTTCTCGCACCTCGCGCTGATCGAGGCCGCGGGGCGCATCATCCTCGCCGAGCGCATCGCCGAGATCTGAGCGTGGACGCTTACGACGTGATCGTCATCGGCAGCGGCGCCGGCGGGGGCACGCTCGTACATCGGCTGGCGCCGTCGGGCAAGCGCATCCTGCTGCTCGAGCGCGGCGACTGGCTGCCGCGCGAGCCCCAGAACTGGCTCGCACAGGACGTGTTCGTCGACGGCCGCTACATGTCCGAGGAGACCTGGTACGACGAGCGCGACCACGCGTTTCAGCCACAGGTGCACTACTACGTGGGCGGCGCAACCAAGCTCTACGGCGCCGCGCTGTATCGCCTGCGCGAGCGGGACTTCGGCGAGCTGCGCCACCACGACGGGATCTCGCCGGCGTGGCCGATCGCCTACGAGCAGATGGAGCCCTATTACACGCAGGCCGAGCACCTGTATCGCGTGCACGGCGCCCGTGGCGAGGACCCGACCGAACCGCCGACGAGCGCGCCGTACGCGTTTCCGGCGGTCACGCATGAGCCGCGGATCCAGCAGCTCGCGGACGACCTGACCGCGATCGGCCACCACCCGTTCCATGCGCCGTGCGGGGTGATGCTCGACGAGGCGAACATGCCCTACAGCGCCTGTGTGCGCTGCCCGGATTGCGACGGCTTTCCCTGCCTCGTGCACGCCAAGTCCGACGCCGAGACGATCGCGGTGCGCCCGGCGATCGAGCACGAGAACGTCACGCTGCTGCGCAACGCCGAGGCGGTGGCGCTGCGGACGAACCCGGCCGGGAACGCCGTCACCGAGGTGGTGGTCGAGCGCGACGGCCAGCGCGAGACGTTCACCGCCGACATCGTCGTCGTGTCCTGCGGCGCCGCGAACTCGGCAAAGCTCCTGCTCGCCTCCGCCAACGAGCGCCACCCGCGCGGCCTCGCCAACGGCTCAGACCAGGTCGGGCGCAACTACATGTTCCACAACAGCGTCGCGGTGCTCGCGCTCTCGCGCGAGCCGAATCCCACGGTGTTCCAGAAGACGCTCGGACTCAACGACTTCTACTTCGAGAGCCCGGACTTCGACTACCCGCTCGGGAACATCCAGATGGTCGGCAAGTCCCAGGCGCCGATGTTCCGCGGCGAGAAGCCGCTCGAGACCAAGCTCGCGCCGGGATGGGGCCTGGAGGACATCGCCAAGCACGCCGTCGACTTCTGGCTGTCGAGCGAGGATCTCCCGGTCGCCGAGAACCGCGTGACGCTGAACGACGAAGGTCGCGTGAAGCTTAGTTACAAGGCGACCAACGCCGAGCCCCGCAAGCGCCTGTACGAGCAGCTGCGCTCGATGCTCGGCCAGCTTGGCATGCACCCGACGCACCACGTCCTGCGCCATGCCTACCTGCAGAACCCGATTCCCGTGGCGGGCGTCGCCCACCAGGCGGGGACATGCCGCTTCGGCGCCGACCCGCAGTCCTCCGTCTTGAACGTCGACTGCAAGGCGCACGAGCTCGACAACCTGTACGTCGTCGACACCAGCTTCTTCCCCAGCATCGGCGCCGTCAACCCGGCATTGACGGCGATGGCCAACGGGCTGCGCGTCGCCGACCACCTGCTTGAGCGGCTCGCCGTGCGACCAATCGCACAAGAGGCCGCCGGTGCCGTCTGACGCAAGCGCCGGGCGCCGCCGCGTCGTGATCGTCGGCGGCGGCTTCGGCGGTCTCGCTGCAGCGCGCAAGCTGCGACGCAAAGACGTCGAGGTGACGCTCGTCGACCGCATGAACCACCACCTGTTCCAGCCGTTGCTCTACCAGACGGCGGCTGGTGGTCTCTCGAGCAGCGACTGCGCGTCGCCGATCCGCCCCTATCTGCGGCGCAGCCGCAACACCGGTTTCCTGATGTCGCGCGCGACGGACGTCGACGCCGAGCAGCGCCAGGTTGTGCTCGAGGACGGTAACCGGCTCGACTACGACAGCCTGATCGTCGCGTGCGGCGCCGAGACCTCCTACTTCGGGCGCGACGAGTGGAAGGACGTCACCTACGGGCTGAAGACGCTCGACGACGCCGTGCGCCTGCGGGAGCGCATCTACGGCGCCCTCGAGGAAGCGGAGCGCACCGCCGACCCCGCGGCACGGGACGAGTGGTTGACGTTCGTGGTCGTCGGCGGCGGCCCGACCGGCGTGGAGATCGCCGGCGAGCTGGCGCTCACCGCGAACGCGCTCAGGCACCAGTTCCGGCGGATCGACCCAAAGCGCGTGCGTGTGATCCTGCTCGACGCCGGCGAGCGCGTCGTCGCAGCCTTCAGCGAGAAGCTCTCGGCCAAGGTCGCGCGCTACCTCGACGATCTCGACGTCTCCGTTCGGGAGGGCGCGCGCGCGACCGCGATCGACGCCAGCGGTGTCACGATCGACGTCGCCGGAGCGAGCGAGCGCATCGCGGCAAAAACGGTGATCTGGGCGGCGGGCGTGCACACGGTGGGCTTCATCGAGGCCCTCGCCCGCGCCACCGGCGCGAGCACCGATCGCGGCGGGCGGATCGAAGTCTCGGCCGAGCTGAGCATTCCCGGACATCCCGAGATCTCGGTGATCGGCGACGCCGCATCGGTAGCGGGAAAGGAGGGCAAGCCGCTGCCGGGTCTCGCGACGGTCGCGATCCAAGAGGCGCGACACGTCGCCAAGGCGATCGCGAAAGGTGCGGCGGGTGCGAGCACGCCGTTCAAATATCTCGACAAGGGCGCGCTCGCCGTCGTCGGACGCGGCAAAGCGGTGTGCTCGATCCGCGGCTTTGAGATGACTGGGCGCCCGGCCTTCTTCACCTATCTCGGCGTGCACCTGTACTACCTCGGGGGCGCCCCGGGCCGCCGCCTGGAGGTGCTCGTCACGTGGATCGGGGCGCGCTTCGGCGAGCGCCAGAGCGCGCTGATCGAAGGTGAGCTCGCGCGAATTCACAGACACGAGCCCGAGCGTCCGGGGGTCGGCGCGGGGGCCGACCGTTGAGTGGCGGCAGATCGCCGCTCTGCTGAACGCGGAAGTGCATGGTGAGCGCGCTCGACCCGAGGCTGCTCCACTACGCGCGCGCGACGAGGGCGTTCCTGTTCGCGTCCGTCGCGCTCGGCGTGCTCACGGCACTCTTGATCGTCGCCCAGGCGTGGCTGTTGGCGGACGTCGTCGCGCGTGCGTTCCTCGGCGGCGAGGGCGCCTCCGCGTTGCGGACGCCGTTGATCTGGCTGGCGCTCGTCGTGCTCGCTCGCGCCGGCGTCGCCTGGGCGGCTGAGCTCGCGGCAGCGCGGTCCTCCGCGCGGGCCAAGTCACAGCTGCGCTCGGCGCTGCTGGAGCGAATCGCTGTGCTCGGTCTCGACAGCTCGCGCGAGCAGCGCAGCGGCGAGCTGGCGGTCCTCTGCACCCGCGGCATCGACGCCCTCGACGGGTACTTCTCGCTGTACCTGCCGCAGCTGCTGCTCGCCGCGATCGTGCCGCTCGTCGTGCTCGGCGCGGTGGTGTGGAACGACTGGATCTCGGCGGCGATCATCGCGGTCACGATCCCGTTGATTCCGTTGTTCATGGCGCTCGTCGGAGCCGCGACGCGTGAACGCATGGACGCTCAGTTCCGCACGCTGGAACGTTTGGGCGGCCACTTCCTTGACGTCGTCGCGGGGCTGCCGACGCTGAAGATCTTCGGGCGCGCCAAGGCCCAAGCCGCGTCGATCCGCGAGATCAGCGAGCGCTACCGCGTGGCCGCGCTCGGGACGCTGCGGATCACGTTCCTGTCCTCGTTGATCTTGGAGCTCGTCGCGACCGTCTCGGTCGCGCTCGTGGCGGTTGCGATCGGTTTGCGCCTGATGAACGGCGCGCTCGACCTGCGTACGGCGCTGTTCGCGCTCGTGCTGGCTCCCGAGGCGTACCTACCGCTGCGCCAGCTCGGCGCCAACTACCACGCCAGCTCCGAGGGCATGGCCGCAGCCGAGCAGGTGTTCAGCGTGCTGCAGAGCACGCCCGCGCCCCAGGGGACGCGCACGAACTTCCCCAACCCGGCAATCGCCGGACTCGAAGTCGATCGGCTGACGGTCAAATATCCCGACCGCTGTGAGCCTGCGCTCGACGACGTCTCGTTCACGATCGAGGCGGACGAGATCCTGGCGCTGACCGGTCCCAGCGGCTGCGGCAAGTCAACGCTCCTCGGCGTCCTGCTCGGTCTCGTGCGCCCGCAGTCAGGATCGATCCGCGTCGGTGGCGTCGAGCTGGCCGACCTCGACATCGACGCCTGGCGGGCGGCGCTGGCCTGGGTTCCGCAGCGCCCGCACCTGTTCAAGGCCTCGATCGCTGAGAACGTCCGCCTCGGCCGTGCAGACGCGAGCGAAGGCGAAGTACGCGCGGCGATCGCAGCCGCCGGCCTCAGCAACACGGTGCGCGACCTGCCCAACGGTGTGGACACCGTGCTCGGCACGCAGGGCGTAGGGCTCTCGGCGGGACAGCGCCAGCGCGTGGCGCTCGCGCGCGCGTTCCTGCGCGACGCGCCGTTGTTGGCGCTCGACGAGCCGACCGCGAACCTCGACGGCCAGACCGAGCAGGAGCTGCTCGAGACGATCGTGACGCTCGCACGCGGGCGAACGGTGGTGCTCGTCGCGCATCGGCCGGCGCTCGTGGCGGTGGCCCACAAGGTCGTCTCGCTCGCCCTCGTCGGAGTGCCGGCGTGAGGCGCGGGCAGTCGTTTGCAGACGCGACCGCCGCACCGGCGACGGAGGGCCCCGAGGCGCCGCTGGCGAGGACGCTCGCGATCGCGCGTCCGGCGGCCGGGCGCCTCGCGCTCGCCACCCTGTTCGGCGCCGGCGGGATGCTCGCTGCAATCGGCCTGATCGCCACCTCGGCCTGGCTGATCTCGCGCTCGGCGCAGCATCCGCAGGAGTCGGCCGTCGCGATCGCGATCGTCGGCGTCCAGTTCTTCGCGCTGTCACGCGGGTTGTGTCGCTACGCGGAGCGGCTCATCGGTCACGACGCCGCGTTCCGCGTGCTGTCAGACTTGCGGGCCGCGGTCTATCAGCGGCTCGAGCGGCTCGCTCCCCTTGGCGTGCCGGCCTTCGCGAGCGGCGATCTGCTGACGCGCCTGATCGAAGACGTCGACTCGCTTCAGGACCTGCTGCTGCGCGTGGTGCCGCCGTTCGCGATCGCGTTCGGCGTCGGCGCGGCGACGGTCGCAGCGGTGTGGTTGATGCTCCCGACGGCGGCGCTGATCCTGCTGGGCGCGCTGCTGGGCGCCGCGACGCTCGTGCCGTGGCTCACGGGGTTCCTGGCCGCTCGCAGCGAGGCGCGACAGGCCGCGGCGCGGGCGACACTGTCGAGCGCCGTGATCGACCTGCTCGAAGGCGCGCCCGAGCTCGCGGTCAACGGCGCGATGCCGGCGCAGTTGGGACGGGCGATGACAGCGGACACCGAGCTGACCTCAATCGCTCGCAAAAGCGCCCGCACCGCGGGCGTCGGCCGCGGCTTGACGACCCTGTGCTGCGGGCTTGCGATGTGGGGAGCGCTGCTGGTCGGCGTCGCGGCGGTCCATGCGGGACGCATGAGCGGGGTGCTGCTGGCCGGGATCGCGCTGATCCCGCTCGTGGCGTTCGAGCTGGTCGTCGCGCTGCCGGGCGCGACCCAGACCCTGCAACGGGTTCGACGCTCGGCGGCGCGCGTGCTCGAGGTCATCGACACACCTGCGCCGGTGGCCGAGCCCGCGGAGCCACGGCCGCTGCCGCCGGGGCCCTATGCGCTCAGCGTCAGCGGGCTCACTGCCAGCTACCCCGGCGCGTCGCGGCTGGCGCTCGCCGGGGTGCAGCTCGACCTGCGCCCCGGCCGACGCGTCGCGCTCGTCGGGCCCAGCGGCGCCGGCAAGACGACGCTCGCGGCAGTGGCGCTGCGGTTTCTCCCCTATACAGCAGGATCCATCGCGCTCAACGGAGTCGAGATCGCTGAGCTCAGCGGCGAGGACTGCCGGCGAGTGATCGGGCTCGTCTCTCAGGACGCCCACGTCTTCGACAACACGCTCGAGGAGAACCTGCGACTCGCGCGGCGCGATGCGACCAGCGAGCAACTGCGGGAAGCGCTCTCGCGCGCGCGGCTGCTCGATTGGGCCGAGCGGCTGCCCGCGGGGATGGCGACGGAGCTCGGCGAACGCGGCGCGCGCATGTCCGGCGGCCAGCGCCAGCGCCTGGCGATCGCGCGCGCGCTGCTCGCCGACTTCCCCGTGCTGATCCTGGACGAGCCCGGAGAGCATCTCGACACCGCCACCGCCGACGCGATCGTCGCCGAGCTGTGGGCGGGCACGCGCGAGCGAGCGACGCTGCTGATCACCCATCGTCTCGCGGGCCTCGAGGAGATCGACGAGGTGCTCGTGCTGGAGGATGGCCGGGTGCGCGAGCGGGGCACGCACGCGGAGCTGCTCGCGCGCGGCGGAGCCTACGCCGCGCAGTGGCAGCGCGAGCGCTCCTAGATTGCCGTCCGCGCAGGGATCGGACGCCTACGCGCGTGGCGCGGCGGGCACGGCCGACGCCGGCTCGTCGGGTTCAGCGGATGGAGCTTTGACGCGGGCGCGGAAGACGTGGAACGACCAGCCCTGATAGATCAGCACGATCGGGAAGAAGATCACGGCCACGACCGTCATCACCGTCAAGGCGTAATGGCCTGAGGCGGAGTTGTTGACCGTCAGGTCATAGGCGGCGTTGGTGCTCGAGATCATCACATGGGGGTACAGGTCGATGAAGATCGAGCCGACCGTCGCGGCGATCGCGACCGCGGAGGCTGCGAAGGCCGAGCCGTCGTGGTCGCCGCTCGACAGCACGGTGGCGAAGATCACCGCGATCACGGCGAGCGCCTCCACGGGACCGGGCACGTCGGCGCCGCCCGCGACTTTGCGCGTCCAGATCACCCAGCCGACGACCAGGGCGCTCGCGGCCCAGCCCAACGGCCGCGCGACGCCGCCAGCACGCTCGCGCAGGAGGTCGGTCGTCCTCAGCTTGAGGAACGTCGCGCCGTGCAGCAGGCACAGCCCGACGAGCGTCACCCCGGTCCACAGTCCGTAGCCGGTCAGGAGGTTGAAGAAGTTGCCGGTGAAGTTGTGACTCGAGTTGATCGGCAGGCCGCCCAGCAGATCGCCCAGGCCGACGCCGATCAGCAGCGGGATCAGCAGGCTGGCGAGCGTGATGCACCACGTCCACGTCGAGCGCCAGCGCCGTCCGTCGCGTTTGCCTTTGAACTCCATCGCCACGCCGCGGCCCATCAGCGCCGCGAGCACGATCAGCAGCGCGAGATACAGCGCCGAGAACATCGTCGCGTACCAGCCCGGAAACGCCGCGAACATGCTCGCACCGGCGATCACCAACCAAACCTCGTTGCCGTCCCACCAGGGGCCGATTGTGTTGAGCGCGACCTTTCGCTCGGTGTCGGTCTTGCCGACGATCGTGTGCAGCATCCCGACGCCGAAGTCGAAGCCCTCGAGCACTAGGAACACGACCCAGAAGATCGCGATCAGCACAAACCAGATGGTGTGAAGCTGCACCGGGCTCCTAGTAGGTCAGCGCCGGGATCGTGCCGATCCCCGCGCCCGCCTCGCCGCCGTCGTCGCGTTCGTCGCCGAGCTCTTTGCGCCCGTAGTGCAGCATCAGGACCAGGTCGGCGGCGCCGAGCGCGATGTAGATCGCCACGAACACGATCAGGCTGATCCAGATGTCGGTGGACGTGACCGACGGCGAGTTCGCGTTGATCGTCTTCATCAGTCCCTGCACGATCCACGGCTGGCGCCCGTTCTCGGTCAAAAGCCAGCCCGCGGTGTTCATCAGGAAAGGCGTCACCACCGCCCACAGCGACAAGCGCAGGAACCACTTCGAGCGCTCGAGCTTTCCTCTGTGGATCAGCCACGCTCCCCACAGCGCGAACAGCGCGATCAGCGACCCGAGATAGGCCATCACGCGCATCGACCAGTACTGGATGAAGACGTTGGGGATGTAGTTCCCGGGTCCGTATTTGTGTTCGTATTCCTTCTGCAGCTGGTTCAAGCCCGTGACCG
The DNA here is from genome assembly GCA_963838405.1 of uncultured Solirubrobacteraceae bacterium. Taxonomy (GTDB): domain Bacteria; phylum Actinomycetota; class Thermoleophilia; order Solirubrobacterales; family Solirubrobacteraceae; genus Palsa-744. The sequence goes on from CAWIRA010000006.1 coordinate 419,269, forward strand.
GCCCGTTGAATGTCCCGGTCGCGAGCACCGACAGCAGGTGCGGGATCTCGATCAGCTGCGTCGGCGTTTCATCGTTCTTGCCGCCACCGACCTGGAACGCTGAGAACGAGCACGGCTGGCAGTTTTCCCACTGCGCCTCGGCGGCGGCGATCTTCACCGGCTGATACTTGGCCTCGATCTCGCCGAGCTTGTTACCGACGAACATCTGCACGAGGATCGCCGGCAGCAGCACCAGCACCGACAGCTGCGCCGCGTGGCGGAATGGCCCGACTTCGCGGCCCTTGCGCAGCTGCCACGCCGACACCGCGAGCATCACCAGCGATCCCGTCACGAGCGAGGCCAGGATCACGTGGACGTATCCCCACAGGAACGTCGGGTTCGTGAACAGCGCCCAGACGTTGTTCAGTTCCGGCTGGCCATGACTGTTGAGCGCGTAGCCGACGGGGTGCTGCATCCACGAGTTGGCAGCGAGGATGAACAGCGCCGAGAGCATCGACCCGAACGCCAGCAGCCAGATGCAGGCGAGGTGTACACGCTTGGGGAGCCGCCCCCAGCCAAACAGCCACAGCCCGAGGAACGTCGACTCGAGGGCGAACGCAGCGAGGCTCTCCATCGCCAACGGACCCCCGAACACATCCCCGACGAAGCGTGCGTACGCCGACCAGTTCATGCCGAACTCGAACTCCTGTACCAGCCCCGTCACCACACCAACGGCGACGTTGATCAGCAGCAGCGTCCCGAAGAATTTCGTCAGGCGCTTGTACTCCGGCTTCTCGTTGCGATACCACGCCGTCTGCAGGAGCGCGACGAGGAACGCCAAGCCGATCGTGACGGGCACGAACAGGAAGTGGTAGATGCTCGTCGTCGCGAACTGCCAGCGAGCGAGGTCATTCGTCACGTGCAGATCTCCTTGCGCCGTCGTTACACCTGGAGCGCGCGTCCTGCTCTCAACTGCTGTCTCGCAGCACGGCGATGCTAGGGGCGGGGATCAACATGGACATCCACCGATTCGGGTTACGCGCGCGCGTAAACTCCCGGCGCGTGAAGCTCTGGATTCCCGACGCGCCCGGTCACGACGCCGTCGGGGCGCTGCCGGCGGGCGTCGAGCTCGGTCTGATCCCGCGTGAGCACGAGCTGCCGGACGCGGTTCTCGACGCCGAGTTCCTCGTGCCGCGCGCCGGCGACCGGCGCATCGATGCCGCGCTCGCCGACATGGCTCAGCTAAGGGTGCTTCAGACGCTGTCCGCGGGCGTCGAGCGTCTGCTGCCGCTCGTTCCGGCCGGCGTGACGCTGTGCGACGCCCGCGGCAGCCGCGACATCGCGGTCGCCGAGTGGGTGCTCGCCGCGATTCTCGCCGCCCAGAAGCAGCTGCCGTCGCTGCTGCAGCAACAGCGCGAGCACGACTGGCAGCCCCGACAGACCGTCGAGCTCGCCGCAAGCACCGTCATGATCCTTGGTTACGGCTCGATCGGCGCAGCCGTCGCGTCCCGCCTCGAGCCATTCAAAGTCGAGCTGATCAGGGTGGCGCGGCACGCCCGCGACGGTGTCCACTCCGTCGACGAGCTCGACACGCTTCTGCCGCTCGCCGACATCGTGGTCGTGCTGCTCCCGCTCACAGCCGAGACCGAGCAGTTGCTGAACGCCGATACGCTCGCGCGGATGCGAGACGGCGCCCTGCTCGTGAACGGTGCCCGTGGTGGCGTGCTCGATTACAAGGCGCTGCTCCAGCTGCTGCAGAACCGTCGACTGCGCGCGGTGCTCGATGTCACCGACCAAGAGCCGCTGCCGGCGTCAGATCCTCTGTGGGATGCACCTGGCGTGTTGATCACCCCGCATCTCGCAGGCGACACCGCCGCGGCGGAGCGTCGCGCGTTTGCGTTCGTCGGCGAGCAGGTCAATCGCTACGTCGAAGGGCGGCCGCTCGAGAACGTGGTCGAAGGCGGCTACTGATCGCCGCGCTGCGAGCCGGGCGACGATGGCGGGCGCGCCGGCGCCACCGCAGATCGTCACATTCGGGTGATGCAGGGCGAGCGCCCACAGCTGAGTATCGACGGATCGTTCTGCGTGGAACCTGTTGGCGAAAGGACAGACTCGAATGAGCACAACGCTCGCAGCCAAGACGCCAGCACCCGCGGGCCGGGGAGGCGCGACACGCCATGCCGATGCGCTCGTCGTGTTCGGCATCACCGGCGACCTCGCCAAGGTGATGACGTTCCACTCGCTGTATCGACTCGAGCGCCGCGAGCTGCTCGACTGCCCGATCGTGGGAGTCGCCGGTGACGACTGGACGGTCGAGGATCTGCGCAAGCGCGCGCGCAGCTCGATCGAAGCGTGCGGCGAGACGATCGATGAGGCCGTGTTCGAACGCCTCGCGCAGCGTCTGTCGTTCCTGTCCGGAGATTTCGCCGACGCGGGCACCTACGAACGGCTCGCGGGCGCGGTCGGCGACAAGCAGAGCCCCGTCTTCTACCTCGAGATCCCCCCGTCGCTCTTCGGCATGGTGATCAAGGGATTGGCCGAAGCAGGCTTGACGAAGAACGCGCGTGTTGTCGTGGAGAAGCCGTTCGGCCACGACACCGCCTCGGCGCGGGCGCTCAACGACCAGGTGCACCAGTTCCTCGACGAGTCACAGCTCTACCGCATCGACCATTTCCTCGGAAAGATGGGCACCGACGAGCTGCTCTACCTGCGCTTCGGGAACACGATGATCGAGCCGATCTGGAACCGCAACCACATCGCGTGCGTCGAGATCACGATGGCCGAGAGCTTCGGCGTCGAGGATCGCGGTCACTTCTACGACCCCGTCGGCGCGCTGCGCGACGTCGTCGTCAACCACCTCATGCAGTTGGTCGCGGTGGCCGCGATGGAGGCGCCTGCCGGCAACGACGCGGGCACGCTGAAGGATGCCAAGTTCGCGCTGTTCCGATCGATCGAGGACGCCTCGCCCGCTCACTACGTGCGCGGCCAGTACGACGGCTATCGTCAGATCGACGGCGTCGCAGGCGACTCGACGACCGAGACCTACGCGGCGCTGCGCCTGGACATCGACAACTGGCGCTGGGCGGGCGTGCCGTGGTTCATCCGCACCGGCAAGCTGCTGCCCACGACGCAGACGGAGATCCGCGCGGTGTTCCGCAATCCCCCCCGCTTGGCGTTCATGCAGGACGGTCACCGGGCGCCCGAACCGAACCAGTTCGTCGTCAAGCTGGACCCCTCGACCGGCACGCGCCTGATGCTCGACGCCCACCGCGCAGACGCCTCCGGCGCACGCGGAATCACGCTCGACATGGAGTTCGCCGAGGAGGGCGGCGAGGCCCCGACGCCTTACGAGGTGCTGCTGCTCGACGCGATGCGGGGTGACAGCGCACGCTTCACTCGACAGGACAGCGTCGAGGAGACCTGGCGGATCATGCAGCCGCTGCTCGACGCGCCACCGCCTGTGATCTCGTATGAGCGGGGCTCGTGGGGTCCGGCCGCAGCGGCGGACCTGCTCACCGGCTTCGGAAGCTGGCGCGGCCCGTGGCTGGTTTGACGGCGTCGTAGCGCGGAGCGATGGAGAGCTCGCCTGTGGAGCCGCGCTCGGCTGGCCGACGGCTGAGGGAGCGCTACGGCCTGCTGCTCGCCGCGATCGTCGTGACGTTCGCCGTACAGGGCATCGCGACGCCGGGCCCCGTCGAGCAGGTCGCCGTGTGCGCGCTGCTAGGCGTCACCTTGCTGCTCGCCCTTTGGGCAACGAACACGAAGCCGCGAATCACGCGTCCGGCAACCGTCTTCGTGATTCTGGTCCTGATCGCCAGCCTCGCGCAGGCGCTCAACGGAGAAATCGATAGTGCCGCGACGCGAGCGGCCAACGCGGTGCTCGTCGCGCTGGCGCCGCCGGCGATCGTGTTGGGCGTGCTACGCGACCTGCGCGAGCGCGAGACGGTCACCATCCAGGCCGTGCTCGGCGTGCTGTGCGTGTACATCCTGATCGGGATGTTCTTCGGGTTCGTGTACGGGACACTCGGCCGCCTGGGCGCAGCACCGTTCTTCGCCGGCGGCCAGCAATCGAGCGTCGCCAGCTGCCTGTACTTCAGCTTCACGACGCTCAGCACCGTCGGCTTCGGGGATCTGACCGCTCGCAGCAACCTCGGACATACGCTGTCGGTGACCGAGGCGCTGCTCGGCCAGATCTACCTCGTCACGGTCGTCTCCCTGTTGGTCGCGAATCTCGGCCGTAGCCGCCGGCCACCGGCCTGAGCGTGTCGGCCCCCCCGCAACATGGGTGCGAGCACCATCGTCAAGGCTCCGCTCAGGCCGTATCGTCGCGTTGCAAGGCGCGTCCTGCACGAGGGACGTAGCAGCCAACGAAAGGAGCCGGCGATGGCTGACGTCGCGCAGGACACCCATGACATGCTCGCGGGCATTTCCGCGGGCGACGCATCGATACTGGAGACGGCGATCGGCATCCGCGAGGGGCTGTCCGAGGCGAGCGCCCTCGACCCCGCCACGTTCGCGCTGGTCAAAATCGCGGCGCTCATAGCGCTCGACGCGCCGCCGGCGTCCTATGCGTGGCAGGTAGCCAACGCGCTCGATGACGGTGCGACCCCGGAGGAAATCCTGGGGGTGCTGATCGCGGTCGCCGGACAGGTTGGTGGCCCGCGGGTGATCGCGGCCGCGCCCGAGATCATGCTTGCACTCGGCCTGTCGCTACCCGACGGCGTAGAGTAGGCGCGCGATGCCACTGATGAGAAGAAGGCCACTGCTCCGCGCTGCTGCCGTTGGCGGCGGCGCCTATGTCGCGGGCAAGCACGCCGCAAACAACCGTCAGCGCGAGGACGAACAGGAACAGCGCATCGGCGAACTCGAAAACCAGCCGCAGGCGGCGCCCGCAGCAGCCGCGCCGGCAGCGCCTGCCGCCGCGGGCCTGTCGGACGCGATGCTCGCGCAGCTCAAGCAGCTCGGCGAACTACACGAGCAGGGCGTCCTCACCGACGACGAGTTCGCGCAGCAGAAGCAGCGCTGCCTCGCCGGCGCCTGACGCTCGCGCGTGGCACGGCGCACGTCGAGACGCGTCGCACGTCGCCGTTAGGTGATCAACTATCGCGTCGGCCAGTCGTCCCTGGGCGCCGTGCGATGTGCCCAGGGCGTCGGCGCGTGCCTGACGGTCGCCCCGTTCACTGCGGCCGAGCGACCGAACGCCGCTCGCCCGACGCGAGCTAGAAGCCGGCCGGTTGCTTCACGCGGCGATTCCACAGCTCCAACAGGACTGTGGAGCACAGACGCTCCTTCGCCGCGAACGCGACCTGCGAGCCGTCCGAGCCAAGCGGCAGGGACGTTGGCGGAGGCTGTGCAGAGACGAGCAGCACCAGCGGCGGCGGCGTGCGTTCGAGCATGATCCGCGTGAGGGCGAGCCCGTCCATGCCCGGCATGCGCACGTCGACTATCGCCAGCTCAGGGTTCAGCACGTCGAGCGCGCGCAGAGCTTCTTCGCCGGAGCCGGCCTCGCCGATGATCGTCAACCCGGGCGTGGCTTCGACGACGGCGCGCATCACGTCACGGAAGACCTTCTGGTCGTCAACGACGAGCACCCTGCCGCCGTCCCCAGCCGTCTGCACAGAAGCAATGGGTGCGCCGTTGACGCTATCGCGGACCATGAGTCTTAAGGAATTCCCCTCCTGGCGGGCCCCGCCTCGACCCGGCCGTGGCGCTGCGGTGTATGACACTGGGACTGACTAGCCAGAGTTCGCACTGCGCCCCCCAAAACGTTGGCGTCGGACTAATCTGGTTCCTCCGCGAGATACACGAGCGCCGCCTTCACGCGGCGGCTGACGTCTTGGGCATCGCGCAGGTTCAACTTCGCGAAGATCGCGTTGACGTGCTTCTCGACGGCGCGCTTTGAGAGCACCAGCGACTCGGCGATCGCGGCGTTGCTCTTGCCCTCTGCGATCTCACCCAGGAGCTCGCGCTCGCGCGGCGTCAGTTCGGCGAGCGGCGAGCGCGCCACGCGCGCCCGCGCTTCGATCAGGACGTCGACGATCTGCGAGTCGATGACTGAGCCGCCACGCGCGAGCGTTGTGACGGCGCGCACGAGTTCGGCTTTGTCCCTGATGCGCTCCTTGAGCAGGTAGGCGCGCCGGGCTGAACCCGACTCGAGCAGGGCGAGCGCGTACGCGGCCTCGGCGTACTGGCTGAGCACGAGCACGCCGATCTCGGGGTTGGTCTCGCGCAGGCGGTTCGCCACGCGCACCCCCTCGTCGGTTCCAGATGGCGGCATGCGGATGTCGAGAATCACGACCGACGGCTGCTCTGCAGCGACGAAGGCTTCGAGCTCCTTGCCGTTCGAGCAGACGCCGACAAGTTCGATCTCGGGCTCGGATGCGAGGGTGACGGTCAGGCTCTCGCGGATCAGATAGGAGTCGTCGGCGGCGACCACCCGGATCGGGCCGTCAGGAAGGAAATCGGCGTGCGGCTCGCCGACTACTCGTCCTGCTTGTTGCGACACGGGCGTCACCTCGATCCTGTCGTGGGCGACCTACGAACTTAGCCGACTCTAGCTTTATTGTTGCTTTATTCTGGCGAGCCGGCGCTGGTTAAACATCGCCCGAATTGGACTAGAGCCCCTGCCTGCGGCTAGTCGAGCGGTACGCATCCTCTGATGACGGTTCCGACGCCGACGCGTGAGCTCAGCGTCAAGGTCCCTCCTACCGCCGCCAGACGATCGCGCATGTTGACCAGCCCGCGCCCCTGCGGCGTGGCGCCGAGCTTGAAGCCGATGCCGGAGTCGCGCGTCTGGAAGCAGAGCGTCGTGCCGTCCTCCCAGAGGCGCACTGTCGCGGCGGCGTCGCGACCGGCGTGCTTGGCGACGTTCTGGAGTGTCTCCAGGCAGCAGAAGTAGATCGCCGCCTCGGTCTCGGGCGCGTAGCGGGCGACCTCGCCGCGGACCGTCACCGCACCCGGCGCGCGTCGAGCCGCCGAGCGCAATGCCTCGAGCAGGCCGTACGTCGTCAGCAGCGCGGGATAGACGCCCTGCGCGAGCGCGCGGACTTCCTCGAGCGCGTCCTCGAGGTCGCACCCGATTTCAGCGAGCATCCGCCGCCCGCGGGCAGGGGTCGTGTCCAGCGCGTCGTCGGCGAGCCCGAGGCTGACGCGCGCGCTGACGATCCGCTGCTGGATCCCATCGTGCAGGTCACGCTCGATCCGCTGGCGCTCGGCGTAGGCCGCCTCGATCAGCCGCTTGCGTGAGGCAGCGAGCTCCACCACCGTGGCCGACAGGTCAGCCTCGAGGCGGTGGTTCTCATAGGAGATGAAGGCCGCGGCCCCTGCCGCCCGGATGAAGCGCTCCTCGTCGGGAACCGCGGCGCGGTGGATGACGACCGCCTGCGGGACGTTTTCATCCTGCACGGCCGTGACGGCCTGCTCGGCGTCCGTCGCCGGCAGCTCGACGCTCGTTCCAGAGGAGTCCACGTACCCGGGCTCAGCCTGCTGCGAGTACGCGATCTGCAGCGACGGATCCTCGAGCATCTGCGCCATCAGCATTCGCACGTCCTCTGGAGGAGTGTCTCGGAGCTGGTTCACGAACTCCTCGAGCGCCTCGCCCATGAACAGCCGCTCCCACACGAGACCGGCGAGCATCGCGAGCGGAATCACGGTGGCGGTGATCACCGAGCACCAGATCAGCGGAGCCCTGGCGTTCTGCCCGCTGATCTCGAGCGTCACACAGATGGTGACGACCACCGCATACGCGACCGCGACCGCGAGGATTGGCGCGACGTAGCGCCGCTCGGCCACCCCCGCCGCTCTGTAGCGCCGCAGGATGAACACGGCGACAGCGAACGCGGCGAGCAGCCATCCTGCGCGCAGACCCTCCTGCGCAACGATCACGAGCCAGCGCAGCGGCGTGCCGACGAACAGAACGTTGTGTGGACAGGCCGCCGGCAGGCACTTCTCCATCGCCGAGACGACCGGCACGTGGCGCGCGCTCAGGGCCAGATAGCCCCAGCAGACCGCGACCAGGATCGAGCTCGCGAGCAGCACCAGGCGCTCTGATCGCAGGAAAGCGCCGCCGGTGGTGGCCGCGAGCATCTCGTAGCCGAGGATCGGCACCGTCAATCCCGCGAACAGGCCGCCGATCGTGAACGCATCGGGGCGCCCGGAGGCCAGCATCAGCCACACGAGCCACAGAACCACCGCGGCAGCGAGCACCCTGCCCGGGCGGCTCCCCGATCTACCGGCGGCCGCGTACAGCCACAGCGCGACGACCGAGACGCCGACCGTCACCCACACGAGCGTGGCGTTGCCGGACGACAGGCGCGGGCCGACCGCCGCAAGGTAGCCCGCGGCACCCGCCAGCGCCCCGCCTCCGATCGCGATCATCGCCGGCGTCGCACGCGATCCCGACAGCACCGATGCGGCCTTCGACGGCTCTCTTCGTGCACCAAACGACGCCGCCGCCGGGTGCTGTTCCGACCCGACCCTGATAGCCGCGTCGTTCAACGGTTCCTCCCAAGTTGTCCGGTGGTCCGCGCCGGTGGTGCTGAAGATCCGTCGCCGTCTGCCCCTCCGCAGACAGGCCCCATCGGCGGTCCCTTTACACGGCCCGTCCCGAGCCGCGACAAGGCGGACACTACACCCAAATTACGGCTTCAACAAGCCAGGATCGACAGATGTTTCCGGGCGTCACATCCACGCGCGAGGCGATTTGGAGGAGTGAGGACGCCCAACCGCGACGCTACCAGCGTTCATCCGCTTCGGGTGATGCCGGGTCGCGATCACGCTTCTAGCGTCAATGGCGTCCTATGCGACGTCCGGGGGGCCCGCTCCAGCACCCATCAACAAGACAGACGTGGCGGATCAGGTGGCAGTGCCTCGGTCCGCGGCCGCGACGTACCCCAGGCGCGCGGGCGCACTCCCCGTCCGGCGCCTCGGCACACTCGGCCCGCACAGGATATGCGGCCGGGTGTGCCGTCTCCGTCGCGGAAGCATCCGCGCCGCGATCACCCCCACCGGATGATGCGCCAGCCACGCGACGACCGTAATTTGAACCGGTGTCTGCCTCCCCTCCACCTCCGGGTTCGTCCCCGGGCCCCGACGGGCAACTTCCTCAGTCGGGGCCCGGCCCGGGCGAAGGTCAGCAGGAAGCGCGCCGCAGCGGCTGGATCTGGCCCGTCTTCGGGCTGATCGCGGCACTCGGCGTGCTCGCCGGCGTGCTCGCCTCGGATAACAAAGCGAGCACGCCGACGACGACCGTCAACCAGCAGACGATTTCGACGACCAACAGCCTCGGCGTCAGCGTCCAGGCCCCCAAACCGGCGGAAACGACCACCATCACCGCGCCGACCAAGACCGTCACGGCACCGGCGCAGACGGTAACCGCGCCACCACCGGCGAAAACGACACCCGAAACGCCGGCGAAGACGGACACAACCGCCACCACCCCGTCCCCGTAGCGCGCCGGTTAGATACAGACGTCGATCAGGCCCAGCGACGAGGCGTGTTCGACGGCCTCCGAACGCGAGGCCGCGTCAAGCTTGCGGTAGACGGCGTGCACCTGGCTCTTGACGGTGTTCGTGGACACGTGCAGGCGCCCGCCGATCTCGCGAAACGACAGGTGCGTGGGCAGGAAGCGCAGGATCCTGAGCTCGGCCATGGTCAGCGAGGAGGGTCCATCGAGGGCAGCGGCGCTCAAGCCGTCAAGCTTGCCCCAGGCGTCGTCGAACCACGCACGAAAGACGACGACGTCCGGCGTGCGTCGCGCCAGGCGCGACGCCTGCGAGAGTTGCGTACGCGCGAGCGGGACGTCGGCGAGTCGAATCGCGGTGCGCGCGATCAGCACGCGCGTCTCGATCTCGTACCACGGGATGAAGTCCCTGAGCGCCGCGAGCAGATGCAGCGACCGGGCGAGATCGCGCTTTGCCTCATCGGCGCGTCCGCGCTGCGAGCAGATCCAGGCCGACACCGCCAGGACGAGCGCTGACGTCGGCTGATCCTCCAGTCGCGCGACGCGTAGCGCTTCGCCTGCGCGCGCAACGAGATCGGCGGCTGACTCCCAATCCTGCTCCTCCGCGGCCAACACGGCGAGCTGTGACAGGCAATGGCTCTGGATGCCGCTTGAGACGAGCGCGCCGCGGCGCGCCCCCTCGTCGAACATCTCACGAGCGTGCACGTGGTCACCCGTGAGCCGATCGGCAATGCCTCTCAGCAGGCAGGACGCCGGACGCCACGGGCTGCTCTCGTCGGCGAGCTCGTAGCCGCGTCCGGCAGCGGCTGACACGTGGGCGAGGCCGTGCTCGCCGACGGCAGCCTCGATCACCGCCAAGCCTGAAGCGAAGCCGGGGATCGTGTCCGGCTCTGAATCGCAGCCGCCTGCGCTCGCGGCAATCTGCGCCCAATGGGCGGCGCGACGCAGGTCGCCGCTCAGGAGCGAGCGGTGGCCCGCCGCGAGCGCGAGCGTCGGCGCCGAGGCCGTCTGCTCGGCGCTGCAGCTGTTCAACGCGAGCTCGAGGCAGCTGCTGGTTCCCTGCAGCAGAGCGCGCGGCGCGCGCGACCACAACAGCCCCCCTACGCTCGCCAGATCGCCGCCGGCGCAAGCGTGGTGCAAGGCCTGCTCGACGTCGCCGCGCTCGCCGAACCAACGGGCGGCCGCTAGATGCAGGCGCGCAGCGTGAGCGCCGTCGCGGCGCGAGAGCTCGGCCTGCAGGACCTCGCGCAGCAGCGGGTTGCAGCGATAGCGCTTGTGGCCGCGGTCCAGCGGAGCGACCAGCAGATTGGCACTCGCAGCGGCGCGCAATGCCAGACCCGACCCACTGCGATCGAGCACGGCGTCGCAGAGCTCCGGCGAGAGCTCCTCGAGGATCGAGGTGTCCATCAGGAGCGACAACGCGTCCTCAGGCATCTGGCCCAGCAGCTCCTCGCGGATGTACTGCGAGACGAGCTCGTCATCGCCCGAGAAGCGCATCAGCGCCGCAGACGTGTCAGTCTCCTCGCGCAGCGCGAGCGCCATCAGGTAGAGCCCCACTGGCCAGCCCTCGGTCTTTTCGAGCGCGAGGTCGAGTTGGTCGGGTGCGAGCTCGACGCCGGCGCTCGCCAGCAGCGTGTCGGCCTCGCTGGTCGTCATCGCGAGCTCGCTGACTCCGAGCACGAACAGCTCGCGCTGGGCGCGCAGGCGTGCCAGCGGCAGGGCGGGCACCGTTCGCGAGGCAAGCGCGAGCTTCGCGCCCGCAGGCATCGCGGCCGCGAGCGCGGCCAACACGTCGAGCGAATCCCGCGAGTGCAGCTGCTCGACGTCGTCGAGCACGAGCACCGCCCCAGCGCCGGGGGCGGCGAGCGCGTCGATCAGAGTCGGCAGCACGCGCGCGGCGGTGCCTGGCGGCGGATGCTCGACGGAGAACCGTCGCTGCGGCGCCTGCAGCTGCTCGGTCGCAGCTGCCAGCGACGCCAGCAGATGCTCACGGTCGTTATCGCCCGCGCGCAGCGTGATCCAGGCGAATTGGCGCTCGTCGCACTCCCCCCAGTCGGCCAGCGTGCTCGTCTTGCCATAGCCGGGCGGCGCGGCCACCAGCACGACCGAGGCGCTCTCGTCCTCGAGCAGTTGGCGCACCAGCCGCGGCCGGCGCACGAAGCTCTCGTGCAGCGGCGGGCACTCCCCGGCCGTATCGCGCGCTCCTACGGCATGCAGCGATCTCGCGGCGCCGCTCGCGTGTCGCGAAGGTTGCCCGCGCCGGCGGCGCGGCGAGCGCTTGGGGACGCGCGCCGGGGAGGGCGCCTTCAGGGGTGGGTCGACAGATGGGTTGACGGCTGTGCTCTCCATGGCGAGTTGATGCCCGCGTACGAGCCGCGTAGGACGTCGCTCTCATGCAAAGGATCTCGGCCGCACCCCGTGCTCACAAGGTTGTGGACCCCCCAGGACGGCGGGTGTCGGCACCACCCGCAAGCGAGGGCTGATCAGCGACGCAGCATCGGTGTCGGGGCGCCGCAACCGGCGTCGCGACGCGCGGGTAGACGACGCGGTGAGGCTCTACTCAGGGTGTCGCCACGATGATCGCCAGCGTGCCCACCACCAAAACGATGCTGAACGAGCTCAGCGCGACCACGAGGGTCCGCGACAGGGGAGCAAAGGACCCGCGTTGAACCGCCTCCGCTGTGTGTCGCTGGCGCATGCCACCGATCACGAACACGGCCAGCGCCAATAGTCCGTAGCCGACTCCCAGAACCCGCGACGGCCAGCGGGTGCCCGAGCTGACGGCGGGTAGCAGCCGCCCCACGGCGAGCGCGACAGTCGCGACCGCGAGACCTGTGCGCCACCAGGCGAGCCATGTCCGCTCGGCTGCCAGCAGCGTGCGGCGCGTCCCGTCTCCGGCGATATATCCCGTGTCAGGAACAGCCTCGTCAGGCACCGGCGTCGAGTCTACTCGAGGGTCCAGCGTCCACCTCGATGCGCTCGCCGGGGGCCAGGACGCGAACCTCGACCGCCGGCAGCGCTTGCGCCATCAGCGCCGAGAACTGCTCTGCCGGCTGGCGCTGATCGAGCTTTTGCGGCATCGGCCAGCCGAGCGCGAACGTGCCCCAGTGGATCGGCACGACGAGCCGCGCCGCGATCAGCGCGGCGGCCTGGACGGCCCGCTCCGGGTCCAGGTGCCCCGGCCCCAGCGTTGGCCCCCACCCGGCGATCGGCAGCAGCGCGACGTCGATGCGCCCCGAGAGCTCAGACATGCCCGCGAACAGGTCCGTGTCGCCAGCGAAGTAGAGCGCCTGCGAGCCGGCGGCGATGAAGCCGAGCGGCTCCGCCTCGACCCCCAGCGGCCACCTGCGTCGCGCGTGCTGCGCGGGCGTCGCCGTTATGCGCAGGTCGCCGAGCGTCGCTTGCTCGCCCGGGCTCAGCTCCTCGACGTTGCTGACGCCGTGCCGCGCCAGCCATGCACCCGCGCCACGCGGCGCGAACACGACGGTCGCTGCCCCCAGCCTGCGAAGCGAGCGTAGGTCGGCGTGGTCGGCGTGCAGATGCGAGAGCAGGACAGCGTCGATCCGTCCGCTGAGCTCGCGATCGACCGGGGTCGCGACGCGCTGCAGGGGCCCCACACGGTCCTCCAGGAGCGGGTCCGTGAGTAGCCGCATCCCGTCGAGCTCGATCAACGCCGTGGCATGACCACCCCAGGTGACCGCTAGCGACTCAACGTTCACGAGCGCTGCTCGCTCGTGAGGATCACGCATCGGCGGTATGGACTGCAGCGGGGTGAGCGGGCAACATGAACATCGTGAATCCGTCGAGCGCGACAAGGACCGAAAATGGAAGCTGAGAACTGGCCGCCCGATACCGACGCAAGCCGCGAGCTGCTGCGGGAAATGGTTCGCCAGCTCGACACCGCCAGCGAGGACGACAACCTCGTCCTGCTCTCAAACCTGCTCTGCGCGGCGTGGGGCAGCGTCACTGCGCAGAACCAGTGACAACTCTCCCCATTCGAGAAGCCTAGACGCTGAAGCTACGAGCTGACGTTGTGCGCTCGCAGCGTCTGTGGCAGCGCCGGTCTCGTGGCTCGCCTGATCCGCTTCGGAGGGCCCTGCCGGCCTCGTCCGCCAACCGAGGAAACGGCAACCCGAGAAACGCTGCTCGAGGTCGAGCAGCTCGGCTTCCCAGCGTCGCAGAACCGCCAAAGTCAGCGGGATCAACGGCGTCACGAACGTGACGATCCAGTCGCGCCGAGGCGAGGAGTCGACCACTACCGCCCGGATCCGGGGCGCTGAGGCAGCTATCGCTCGAAGCTCGCCCGCGAGAGCGGCGGCCTGGTGCAACGTTGGGGCGTGAAACGAGCAGCACAGGTGCGTTCGCTCGATCTCAGCGCCGCGCGATGGGAGTGGAAGGATGCCGAAGGAGTCCACATACCGATAATGGTGACTCGCGCGCGCGGGCTGAATACTACGGTTGCGCGATCTAGCGGGGAATCTCGAGCACGAGGCCTTCTCCGAGTGCTTTCGCGACGAGGTGCGCACGGGAGCGCGCTCCGACCTTGAGCATCGCGTTGCGCGCGTGCGTGCGAACCGTGTCGTGACTGATCTGCAGCTCGCCGGCGATCTCGGGACCGGTGTTGCCGAGTGCCACCAAGCGCACGACCTCGCGCTCGCGCTGCGAAAGCGAGCCAGGCGTCGGCTCGACGCTGAGCGTGCGGCGAAAGCGCGACCCCCACCTCGAAGTGCTCAACGCGACAGCGAGCACGAGCTGGCGACCGGTGACGACCTCGACCGTGGCGCCCCATTGGACCGCGACCGCGCCGCCGTCCGCCGCCCGCAGCTGCGCCTCGCCGTCGAATTCACCCTGTGCGAGCACCGCTCGCCACTCGGCCGGCGTCAGCACCGGAGACCCGATCACGAATCTGGAGACGGGCTGGCCGATCAGCTCCTTGCGGGTATGTCCCAACAGGTTCAGGTAGGCACCGTTGACGTCGACGACATTGCGACTGGTGTCGACTAGCACCATCCCGTTGCGCGACTGCTTGAAGGCCGACGCGAACAGGCCAGCCCATTCCCCCCGGCCGCTCACACGCTTACATGCGCCTCGCGCGCCGACGCCCGCGCCTGCGCACACCCATGACCGAGACAGGACTCAACGGCCTGCCGATCGGGTCGATGAACAGCGAGCAGGGGCCGATCCTCGCCGGCAGCTCGCCCTCGAGAACGTCGACGTCGTAGGTCAGCCGCTCCCAGTCCATGCGTGGGTTGGTGAGCGTCAGGACGACGTCCTCGGGCGTGTCCTCATCGGTCGCGAGAAACGACAGCACCGCGTTCGGCGGGTCATCCAGGAAGCTGTTCTCTCCGTGACCCCAGCCGTCGATGAACTGCTTTGTCGTGAGATGGCCGACGATCCGCTCTGGCCGGTCGGAGAACATCAGCGTCGAAGGCGCAAGTTCGTGCAGGGTGATCGCGCCGTCGAAGCTCGTGACCCTGCGCGCGCTCTGCACGAACAGCGCCTCGAACTCAGCGGCCGGCGCGTCCGCGCCGCCTTCGTCGGGGCTGATTGTCGGTTCTGTGGCCATCTCGATCTCCTTGTCTCGCGTTGTTCGCGGCTCGGGCTGCGGGCGACGCCGAGCTACACGCCCGTCTGCGCCTCTATCCGCCCGGATTCCACGGCCCGAGCCAGGGCCTTGTAGTCGCGCTCGTTCTGCTCGGCGTAGGCGTAGGAGAACTCCAGCAGCGCGCGGTCGAAGGTCGTGCCCTTGCCCATGTACGCGGCGATCGCGATGCGGTCGCCGCTGCGCGCGTGGGCGCGGGCGAGCGTCCAGCCGCATAGCCGCCCGTAGGCGATCAGACCCTTCGGAACCATCTGCTCGATTTCCGCCGAGCCCTTCCAATCCTTCAGCTGCCGCGCGTAGAAGTCTCTGCGCTTGCCGTCGATCCCCTCCTCGACATGCACCCAGCCGAGGAAGATGTCGCTGCTCGCCTGCATCAAACGCTGCCCGGCGACGACACGCTCGCCGTGATTCTCGAACTCACTCGGTGCGAGGAACTCCTCCAGCACCGACGCCTCGGCCTCCTTCATCTGCAGGAACAGCGGATCTTCGCCGTCGCGGCCCAGCAGCAGCGCGATCCAGGCGCGGGTGCCGACGCTGCCGACGCCCACGACTTTGCGAGCGAAGTCGACCAAGCGGAACTGCTCGAGCAGGATCCGGCGGTCGTCCTGCAGCGTCTCGCGGTAGGACAACAGCAGAGCTTGCAACTCCCCGAAGAGCTCGTCGCGCCTGCGGCCCTCCACAAGGTCAGCCATCGGCACGATCAGCGGCGGGTCGGCGAGGATGCGGGCCTCGCCGTCGACGACGCGCACGAGTTTCGAGAACGCCGACATGCTGTCCTTGGTGCGCGCCTTCGCCAGCCCTTTCTTCGCGCGCCTGGTCATGCTCGGCTTCAGCTGCGAGCCGAGTTCATCGATGACGCCCTCGATATCGAGCCGCGCGTACCACACGTCGAGGTCCTTCATGGGCGCGAAGCCGAGCATCGCCGTGCGGTATCCGCGTACGGTCTCGAGCACGATGCGATCCTGATCAGCCGCGGTGAAGCCGTTGGACTGCGCGGCGATCAGCATGCTCACCGCGAGGCGCTTGACGTCCCACTCCCAGGGGCCCGGGAGCGTCTCGTCGAAATCGTTGAGGTCGAACACGAGGCGGCGCTCCGGAGAGGCGAACACGCCGAAGTTCGACAGGTGCGCGTCCCCGCAGCATTGCACCATCAGCCCCGATCGCGGCGTGTCCGCGAGGTCGCTCGCCATGATCATCGCGGCGCCGCGATAGAAGGTGAACGGCGAGACGAGCATCCGGCCGTAGCGGATCGGGACGAGCTCCGGAACGCGCGTCTTTGCCTGGCGCTCGAGCAGCTTGACGGGATCGCCGCGCCGAGAGGGGGGCTTGAACTCCGCGTGGCTCGACCGCGGCACCTCGGCCCGCGCCGCCTTGCCGCGCTCGATGCGCTCTTCGACGCTGGGGTGAGCCACCCGTCCCGGGCGCTTGTCTGTGCCCTGGCGAGTCCTGCGCGAAGCGGGGCCGGTTGCGGCCGGCGCTGGAGCCTTGGGCGACGCGCTGGCGTCTGTCCCGACTGAGGACATGAGCTACCCCCTCTGGGATTTGGTCAGAGGCAAGGCAGTGTCGAGCGAACCGACCGCCTTACGAAAGTCAGCGTAGGCCAGCACGGGCCACCCCGCAATGTGGTGTCCACGAGTCCACCACCCGTGCGTGCACGGGGGGCGCGAGCGCTCGCAGCCTGCCCCGTTGATGCCGACGCGTCAACCGATTGGGGCGATGCGCGGTACCGGTCCAGCGCGATCATCGAGTGGAGATGCCCGAAGCTCCGTCGGCGTTCCACCTGCTCGCGAAGCCGACAGGCGCGCAGTGCAACCTCGACTGCGACTACTGCTTCTTCCTCTCCAAGGAGATGCTCTACCCGGACAGCCGCTTCCGGATGTCCGACGAGCAGCTGGATGCGTACCTGCGCCAGCTGATCGAGGCCCACGCGGGCGCGGCGGAGGTGACGATCGCGTGGCAGGGCGGCGAGCCGACGCTGATGGGACTGGACTTCTTCAGACGCTCCGTCGAGGTCGCGCGGGGCTACCTCAAGCCCGGCCAGCGCGCCCTGCACACGATCCAGACGAACGCAACCTTGCTCGACGCCGAGTGGGCTGAGTTCTTTAAGGACAACCAGTACCTCGTCGGGGTCTCAATCGACGGCCCACGGGACATCCACGACGCCTATCGCGTAACCAAGGGTGGGCGCGGCAGCTTCGAGAAGGTGATGCGCGGCGTCGGGCACCTGCGCGACGCGGGCGTCGAGTTCAACGCGCTGACGACGCTGCACGCCGCCAACGCGGGGCGCGGCGGCGAGGTCTATCGCTTCCTTCGCGACGACTGCGGCGCGCGCTACATCCAGTTCATCCCGATCATCGAGCGCGTGCCCGAGGCGGCGCTCGAGGGCACCGTGCCATGGTCCTCGTGGCGCGACCGGCCGCTGTATGAGCAGAGCGGCGAGTTCGTGACCGGGCGCTCGATCAGCGCCGAGCAGTACGGGCGCTTCCTGATCGACGTCTTCGAGGAGTGGGTGCGCCGCGACGTCGGCGAGGTCTACGTGCAGATGTTCGACGTCGCCCTGGCGAACTGGTTCGGTGAGCCTCCGGGTCTGTGCGTGCACTCGGAGACGTGCGGTCAGGCGCTCGCGCTCGAGCACAACGGCGACCTGTACTCCTGCGACCACTTCGTCGAGCCCGACTACAGGCTGGGCAACATCTCCGAGACGCCGATGATCGAGCTGGTGGCCTCGCAGCCCCAACAGGACTTCGGACGCGCAAAGCGCGACACGCTGCCGCGGCAGTGTCGCGACTGTGACGTGCGCTTCGCCTGTCACGGCGGCTGCCCCAAGGACCGCTTCATCGCCACCAGCGACGGCGAGCCAGGCCTCAACTACCCTGTGCGCCGGCTACATGGCGTTCTTCCACCACATCGAACGGCCGATGCGGATCATGTGCGAGCTGCTGGCACAGGGTCGTGCGCCATCGGAGATCGTCGGCATTTACGCGGCCGCGGACGCGCAGGCAGTCTGAACGTGGTCCTCTAAGTCGTGGCGGGCTGGCTCGGCGCGGGGGCGCCCGCAGCCGGCGCTCCGCTCGGCGCCGGCGCCGGCGCGGCCGTGGGCGCCGGCGCGAGCAGGATGACGCTGACCATGTACGCGATGATCGTGCCGACGATCACCAACGGCACGCTACCGGCGCCCGAGCCGGTCGTGAGCAGCGTCGCGATCACGATTGCGGACAGCGGCAGGCGCAGCACAGCCGCCACCGCGGCAGCCATCCCCACAGCTACCGCCGGCGTGATCGCGAACCCGGGGAGCTGTCCGGCCATCAGCCCGGCCACCGCCCCGAGAAACATCGCGGGGAACGTGGGGCCGCCGCGGAAGCTGCCCAGCGACACGGCGTAGGCGACGCCCTTGAAGACGATCAACAGCGCCAGCGCCCCGATTGACCACGTGACCGCTTTGTCCGACAGCCCCGGGATCGCGGCTTGGCCGGAGAACAGCACTTCCTGGAACGGCTTTCCGGTGATCTGCTGAAAGGCGATCGCCAGCGCAGCGATGACCACGCCGACGGCCGGCAGCATCACGAACCGTTTCGCCGCGACGACATCGACCGTGCGCCGGCCGACGCCGACCAGCAGGACACACACCAACCCGACCGCGAGCCCCAGCGCGACCGTCCAGCCGAAATCGACGATGTCCGGACGGGCGAAGCGCGCGAGCCCTTCGACGGACCCGAGCGCGTAAGCGCTCGTGCTCAGCCCCGTCCAGGAGCCCATCCCCAGCGAGACCAACGAGCCGATGCCGGCCGCGAGCAGACCGGGAAGCAGCACCAGCGTCAGCCGCGGGCCGCCCAGCCCGATGACCTCGATCAGGATGATCGCGGCGATCAGCGGCGACTGGAACAGGAACGACGCCGCGGCGAACGTGCCGGCTGCCGCCAGCACCGTCACGACCTCGGGTGGCGCGTCGCGGCGCGCGAGACGGATCGTGAGCACGCCGAGGCCCGAGCCGAGCGCGATCAGCGGCGCCTCAGGACCGAGCACGACCCCGAGGCCGATCGCGGTCAGCCCGGCGAGGATGACTCCCGGCAGCGCGCTCGGGAGCGTCGGGCCGCCTTCGGTCGAGAGACCGTACGCGGCGACGTGTCCCCCCTCGCCGGGCAGCCGCTCGATCGCGAACGCGACGATCAGTCCGGCCAGCAGCAGCGGCGGCAGCGCCCACCAGAGCGGTGGGCCATGGTGGTATCCGAGGTCGCTCGGCAGGTGCACGTAGACGCCGCGCTGGATCTGGTTGATCAGCTCCAGGAAGCACCAGGCGGCGAGCGACACGATCACACCTGTGACCGCGGCGACAAGCAGCAGCACGACGAACGGCCGGCTGCGGACCGTCGCCGCGAGCTGTTCAGGCGTCAGCGTGGGCGCTGGCTCAGGCATCGCCGGCTCGACATCCCAGGTCGTTGCGCGGACGCGCCCAGCAGGCGCCGACGCCGATCGATCTCATCGCGTCATCCCGCCGCTGTCGGTTTTGCGACAGCTTCGCCGCCCGCGAGCCCGTGCCCGGCGACGAGTTTGGCGCTCAGCTTGATCGCCTTGACGGCGCCCGTCGCGGCGGCCTGCAGCGTGGCACCGAACGCGAGCACGATGATCCCCGGAATCAACAGCGCGCGCGACCCGAGCATCAGGATCCCGATCCGCGCGAGCACGTACGGGGGCGTACAGATCGCGGCCCCGATCGCGCCGCTGAGGGCGCTGGCGGTGAGGTTGTCGCGTTTGGAGCCGATCGCCCGCATGCCGATCAGGCGCGAGGGCACCGCGACGTAACAGACCATCATCACGCCGACGACGATGCTCAGCGAGATCCCGAACCAGGGCCTCCCCCAGCGTGTCACGACCGTCGTCGAGAGCCCCAGCAGCAGACCGATGAACGCGCCCGAGCCGAGCACCACGGGAAGGTGGGCTCTGGCGGCGTCGACACCGGCCCGCACCCGCGGCGGGCCGCCTTTCGCGATCGCGAACGCGAGCACCGCGTTGAGAAAGAACGCGGCCGCGGTGATCGCGGCGATCGCCGCCACGACCGGGATCAGCACGGGCCCGCGCAGGACGTGAAAGGACTTTCCGTGCAGGACGTGCGCTTTGAGGTCGAACATCGCCAGCCAGATCCACATCGCCGGCAGGATCTGCACGAGCGTCAGGCGCCAGTTGGAGAACACGAGCTTGAGGCCTTCGAACAGCATCGCGAAGGCGCTCGCCGCGAGCGCCAGCGGCGCGAGCCACCGATGCGACTTGCTGAGCCGCAGGATCGCTTCCTCGGCCATCGCGTCGTCGCCTTCGCGAACGGCGACCACGAGCTCTCGGACGCGGCTCAGCGGGCGCGGTCTCCTCGCCATTTAGCGAGGGCCGTCGAGCAGCTCCCGCTTGGCGGCCGCGTACTCGTCATCGGTTATCGCCGCGCGGTCGTGCAGCGCCACCAGCCGCTCCAGCTCCGCGGCCTGCGACTGCGCGGGGTGGCGCGCCGAGCTTGCAGCGCGGGCGTGGGCGATTCTCTCGCCGAACGTGGCACGCATCGAAGCGTGTTCGGCGTCCGGGAACTGTTCTGCGATCTGCGAGCGCAGGATGTGCGCACCGACGAACGCCAGGATCGTGAACAGCAGCATCTCCCACGGGTTCCGCGTCGCCGGTATCGGCCCCCAGATGAAAAGCAGCGCGAGCAGCGCGCCCGTGATCCAGTAGGCCAGAGCCGGGCGCTCACGCAGGTGGGGCGCGAGGAACCGCCTGATTGAGACAGCCCATTTCGCGGGGCCGGCCAGCCACGCCGACGCCATCACCGGCAGGCCGATGATGATCGAGGAGCTGGCGACCTGAACAAGCAGCGA
This sequence comes from uncultured Solirubrobacteraceae bacterium, assembly GCA_963838405.1. GTDB lineage: Bacteria > Actinomycetota > Thermoleophilia > Solirubrobacterales > Solirubrobacteraceae > Palsa-744. The sequence goes on from CAWIRA010000006.1 coordinate 440,162, forward strand.
CGTCGCCACCGAGTACCCGTCGTTGGCAGCAGGTTCGATCGAGGCGTCTGAGGTGATCGCCGACACCACCTCGCCCTGGCCGATCTTGCGCCCGACGAGCACGAGCAGGCCGGCGAGGACGAGGCTGCCGCCGACCCACAGAAGCGTGCGACGCCGGTAGCCACGGGAGAGGCCGAGCGCGATCGCGTACAGCAGGAAGACCAGAATCGTCAGCCCGAGCGCCAGCGCGTGCAGGGCTTTGGCGAGATTGCGCACCAGCCCCAGCTGACTCGACGTCACGATCTTCAGATTGGCGACCGAAGCGGGCAGTTTTTCGGACACCCCTGCCGGCAGGCCCAGTTCGGTGGCAAGATCGGCGACGACCTGGCGGAGGTTCAGGGAAACCGTGCCGCCGTTGATCTGCACGCGCGAGCCGCCGCCGTCGACGACGGTGACGAGTGTCTGGTCGGCGGCGCGGTTGGCTTTCTGCCAGAGAGCCTGCACCCGCGCGTTCGCGAGCGCGCGCTCGGCCGCCTGTTCGGCGACACCGTGCAGCGCGCCCGAGAGCGGACCCGCCAGCGGCTCGAGCTGCGTCGGCAGGCCCGAGCGCAGCTGGGCGGAAACGTCGATGTTCGCGTACAGCTGGTTGACCAGATAGCCGGCCAACGCGCTACGGACCGTCTGCTTCTGCAGCAGCGCCGTGCTCGTCTTCGACCAGTTCTCGGGGTTCAGCAGCTGGCGGTTAGCCCAGATCGCAAAGATCGAGAAGACCGCCAATACGGTCGCGACACCGAGCAGCACCCGTACCCAGATTCGGTGCGGGTGCGCCGGCTGGGACGCAGGCCCCGCCCCCACGCCGTCTCCGGCTGGGGTCGGCGCGGCCGTCGAGTCGGGGTCAGCGGCCATCGGCAGCGGCGAAGGCGCTTGGCTGAGGAACGGTCCTGACCATTGCGACCAGTGATCGTCGCGGAGGCGCCGGCGCGACGCATCATCCAAGTGAGGTGAAAGGAGACGCGCGCTGGTCGGCGTATGAAACCGCTCCGACGGCTGATCGCGACCGCCCGGGCAGGGCGCTGGCCGTCCCTACGGCGCGGTGGGCAGGAACGGCCGCAGCTCGTTGTGCCCGGGCGCGACGATCGCGCAGGTAGCGTGAGGCACCTCGTTCCAGACGCCCGCGACGTCGCCGAGCGGCTCTGAGACGATCAGCCGTGCATCGAGCGACTCCTGCGCGAACAGCTGCCGATCGGGATGAGGCTCTCGCAAAGTGAGCACGTCGGTCGTGTAGTACAGCGAGCGCGCTTCGCCGGAGCTCGCATACCGGAACGCCCAGGTGCGCTCGCCGTCGGTGGTCGCGATCGTGCCCTGGAACGGGTCCGCGACCCCGTGCCTGCGGCCCAGCGCCTCGACCAGGCCGATCGCCTGCTCGATCGCCGATGGCGGATCGCGTTCAAGGCCGAGCGTCAGCGCGAGATAGAACAGCACCTCGGAGTCTGCCTGCCCTTTGATCTGCGGATACAGCGATGGATCGACGGCAAGCACGAGGTCGCGCTTGAGCTTGTCGAACTCGTTGATGTAGCCGTTGTGCATGAACAGCCAACGACCATGCCGGAAGGGGTGACAGTTGGTCTGCTGGACGGCGCTGCCGATCGCGGCGCGGACGTGCGCGAAGAAGTGCGACGAGCTGATGTGTTCGGAGAGCTCGTGCAGGTTCTGATCGTTCCAAGCCGGCTCGGTGCTGTGGAAGACGCCCGGGATCGGGGGCGCGCCGTACCAACCGATGCCAAACCCGTCACCGTTGGTGGTCTCGGCTCCCAGCCGCGAGTGCAGGCTCTGGTCGATCAACCCGTGCGCGGGCGCGTAGAGCGCCTCCTTCAGCAAGATCGGCGAACCGGAATAGGCGAGCCAGCGGCACATGTTTCGCTCCTGTCGGTTGGGTTCTCAGCTGAGGTGACGCTCGGGATGATGATCGTGACCTCGCCAGGCCTTAGATTGAGTCCATGCTCGCCGAGCTCTACATGGTCTACCGCATCCTCAGGGAGACACTGCGACGCATCGCGGGCGTCCCACAGGGATCGTCGCTGCTCGCAACGCTGTTCGCGTTCGGCCTGCTGGTCAACGCCATCCGCCGCATCGTGGGCCCGGTGCTGAAAGCACGCCGACCCAGCCGTCCTTCCTCCACGGCGGTCATGTTCGGGCTCGCGGCACCCACGGCGGCGCTGCGTCGCGTCACGGGGCTGGGCGCGCCGGACGCGCTCGCGGTCACTACGACGGTGGGCGTTCACATGGTGATGCCGACGGTTCACGCGGCAATCGCGTCGGTGCGTTCTGTTTGGGCCGCGATCGCTGCCGCCGGCAGGATGGCGATCGGCCGCCCACCAGCGGGTTGAGGCCCGGCCTGAAGCTCCTGGCCGCCTGCTGATCGTCTCGACCCGGCTGGGACGCCGCTAGCTGGTCAGCCCGGCGATGCCGTTGCGCGTCATCACCGCCGCAAGCGCCAGCAGCAGCACGGCGGCGACCGTCCTCGCGTTGCGCTCGAGCCAGCCCCGCACGCCGTTGAGCACACGCTTGGCCCACTCGGGTGCGACCGCCAGCGCGACCAGCGCGACCGACAGCGGCAGCAGCGAGATCAGCGAGAAGGCGACCCACTCGACCACGTACTGCGCAGCATTGGGGTTCGTCTCAGAGATGTCCTTCAACGCCAGCGGGATGAAAGCGCCGGGGTTTGCGAGCGTCGCGCCGGCAGCGATGATCGCGACCACAGGCGAGGCCGCCACCTTGTTCATCTGCGCGATCATGCTTTGCACGCGTTTGGGGTCGCGCGGGCGTTTCAGGAAGCGAACGACGAACACGAGCAGGACGACGCCGGCGACGACATCGATGACCGCCACCCACGTCTTCGGCGTCGACGGGTGCGGTGCCGCGGCCGCGTTGCCGAGCACGAACGCCGCCAGCACGCCGATCGCGAGCGTCGCTGAGAGTGCGCCGAGATAGAACCACAGGCCGGTCCGCATCGGGCGCTCGCCGACCACCAGCGCCAGCACCGACAGGAACAGCGTCGTCGGCGACAGCATCGCTGCCAACGAGGTGAGCGCAAGCTCGCTATCGGTCCAGCCCATCCCGCACACCCTCGATCGAATTGGAGCTGCCGGGACAAGCAACCCGACCGTGCCGGGTGCACGCTAGGTGCCGATCGATCGCCCTGCGTCACCTCAAGCGGGTGATCGCCCGCCTTCGAGCGGCAGCTGGGAGCGGATCATCCACAGCTGCTCCTCGAGTGCGCGCACGGCTTCAACGAGCACGTCTTCCGAGGCCGAGTCGAGCTCCGCCAGGCGATCCATGCGTCCCCTCGCGCGCTCCGCGACTTCGGCCACGCGTTTGACTAGCTCACGCAGCAGATGGACGTCCTCCAACGGCCCGGGCTCGATGCTCGCGATGCCGCTGCCGGCCGCGACGGCGCCCGCTTGACCGTCCGGCCAGACGCCGAGCGCAACCGCCCGCTCGGCCGTCGTGTCGGCGAGCTCGCGCCAGGAGTCGATCAGTTCGTCGAGGTAGAGGTGCAGCGGCCGGAACTGCGGGCCGACGACGCTCCAGTGCAGCTGCTTACCGAGCAGCGAAAGGTCGACCAGCTCGAGCAGCGTGGCCTGCAGCTCGCGTCCGACCTCGTCGCGCTCGTGCGCGCCGAGCGCCGGTAGATGTGCGGCACGCGTCGCTATCGCCATGTGTCTCCTCCTCGTTTCGCGTAGTGGAACTGAAGATGCGAACGGCCCGCTGGACGCAGTACGCGTCACGACCTGGCCGCCGCGCGTCTGGCGTTAGGCCACGAGGGATAGCCGTCAACGAACTCGGCCCACCGACGGTGTCATGCACCACCTCTGCGCCGTCCACCCCGGTCCAAACATGCAGGCGCTCTCGCACATCGTCCTGGCGGTAGTCGATGCACAGCTCCGCTCCGAGTGCCGAGGCGAGCTCAGCCTTGGCGCCCGCCGAGACGGACGTAGCGCTCGTCGAGGACCTTGAGCTCCGCGTAGGTGCCGGGCGTTGGACCAAACCGCCGTCGCAGAAATAGACCTCGTCATCTACGCGCAGCCGCGATACCGAGGCGCCGACGCTCTCAACGACACCGGCTCCGTCCCGCCCGAGCATCGCGGGCAGCGAGCCTCCGATCGTTCCAGCGGAGCGCAGCTTGTAGTCGACCGGGTTGACGCCGGCCGCGCGCAGACCCACGCGGACATCGTGCGCCGAGGAGATCTCGAGGTCAGGCAGCTCCACCTGGCGCAACACCTCCGGGGCGCCAACGGCGGTCATTAACATCGCACGCATCTACCGAGCGGACCTCCTCGAACGAGTCGACACGATACCTGCGGGGCCGGCGCTGAAGATGCTCGCCGCCAGCCGACGATGAGCGCCGCCGTACTGAGCTTCGTGTGCGACTTCCAGCCAGGGCTGCGACGCGAGCGAGCGGCTGCGGGCTTCGTCTATCTCGACGAGCACGGCGAGCCCGTCGCGGACCCGGTCGTGCTCGATCGCATCCACCGCCTCGGAATACCGCCGGCGTGGACGACGGTGTGGATCGCACCGAGCGCCAACGCCCACCTGCAGGCGACCGGCTTCGACAGCCGCGGACGCAAGCAGTATCGGTATCACCCCGCGTGGCGCGCCGAGCGCGACGAGCTGAAGTTCCATGACATGGAGGCCTTCGCTCGCGCGCAACCGCCGTTGCGCAAACGGATCGAGCTCGGGCTCGCCGACAAGCGTGAGCCGCTGAACCATCGCCGCGTGCTGGCGTTGTCGTTGCGTCTACTCGACATCGGTCTGCTGCGGGTCGGCTCCGATCGCTACGCACGCGACAACCAGCACTACGGCCTGACGACGCTGCTGCGCGAACAGGTGACCGTCGGTCCAGAGCAAGCCGTGTTCGACTATGTCGGCAAGGCTGGAAAGCGACAGCGGCTCGCGGTCGCCGACGCGCCGACGCTGGAGGTGCTGGCGCCGCTGAAGCGTCGACGCGAGGGACCGCGCGAGCTGCTGGTGTTTCGCGCGCAGCGCGCCTGGATGCGGGTCCATCGTGAGGACGTCAACAACTTCCTGCGCGCCGAAGCGGGCGGGCCGTTCTCCGCGAAGGAGTACCGGACGTGGAACGCGACGGTGATCGCGGCGGCGACGCTGGCCGCGCTGGAGCCGCGCCCCTCGCGCGCAAAGACGGTCGCCTCGCAGGCCGTCGCCGCAGCGCTCGGCAACACCCCCACCGTCGCGCGGCAGTCCTACATCGATCCCAGGGTGTTCGATCGCTTCAGCGACGGACGGCTGATCGCGCTCGACCAGCTGCCATCGGACCCTTGGCAGGCACGAGGGCGCATCGAGCGACGGGTGCTGCGGTTGCTGTCAGCGTGAGCGCTGAGGCGATCGGCGCGGTCACGGCTGCGCCTGGGTGCGAGCCCTGGCACCGGTGATCCTCGCTGCAGCGCCGCCGCTCGCTCTGTGGCGGTCGCCGAACCGGACATTGCCACACATCGTGAACGATGGTTCATATTGTGGTAGATGAGGAAAGATGCAAAGCTCAATCGTGAGCGCATAACGGTGGTCGCACGCGGGCTGATCGCGACGCAGGGCGCGGACGTCTCGATGGAGGCGATAGCCGACGGTGCCGGCGTGGCGGTCGGAACCCTCTACCGGCACTACCCGACGAAGGCCGACCTCGTCGAGGCCGTGATCGAAGACTCGGTCGCCGACCTCGCACACCTGGCGCTGGCGACCGACACCGCGATCGCCGCCGGCGGCGACCCGGAAGCCGAGGTCGCGTCGCTGCTTCGCAGCATCGCCGGCCGCGGCTCGGAAAACCGAGCGCTGCGTGCCGCCGCGCTGTCGCTCGGCGTCCCCAACCCGCTGCGCCCGACGGAGAACCCGCCGACGCCCGGGTCGCCGATGAACGCCGCGCTCGACGCCCTGGACCGCGTGATCGACGCCGCACGCACGGCTGGCGTCCTGCGCGATGACGCGACACGCCTGGACATCGCGGTGCTGTTGCGCGGGGTCCTCGACATCCAGCTCGATGACCGCAGTCGCGACCGCTACGTCGAGATCATCCTCGCAGGCCTGCGACCCCCCCGCGCTGATGGCTAGCTACCAGCACGCCGGGTCTGTTCGCACCGGCGCCGGCAGCAGCCGCAGGACGGCATCGCGCGCGCCGCGCGCGTGGACAGCGCGCCAGAGCCTGCGGCTGCGACGCGCGACGCGCGACGCGTACCGCTGGCTGCGCGCGGACGGGCACGCGGTCTACCTCGAGCTCGCACGATCGCACCGGGCCTCGCCGCACGGCGGCTCAGATCTGCGCAACGGCCTGCGCGCTTGGGCGTCGATGATCCGCCGCAGGCGCGCGTTGGTGGTCGTCCGACGGCACGTGATCGCGGGACTGGCGGTCACGATCCTCGCAGTGGCCGTCTCGATCCTGGTGGGCGGTGACCGTCGTTCGTTGTGGCTCGCCGCGCCGCTCGTGCTCGCGCTCGCCGACGCGGCGATCCTCGCGAGCAGAACGGTGAGCATCGAGCGCGTGGCGCAGCTGCTCGATCAGCGCCTCGGTCTGCACGATCGACTGATCACCGCCTTGGGGATCCTGCGCGAACGGGCATCCCCGGGCGGGCTGCGCGCGCTCGTCGTCGCGGAGGCGCAGACGGCCGTGGATGCGAGCTTCGCGAGCGTCCGCCTCAGGACCCGCCGTCCCGGGCGCGAATGGGCGGCGCTGTGCGCGGGCGTGGCCGTGCTCGCGGCGCTCGCCGCCGTGCCCGGGATCGGCGGCGCGAACTCGGGACGCCGGCAGGCGTCACCCGCTTCCCACACCCCGTCGGCAGCCACGGCGCGGAAAGCTGCGGCAGCGAACGGCGTCTCGAGTCTGGCTCGACGCGAGCAGGCCGCCGGGACACAGGGAACGCAGATCAACCGCCCGCCGTTGGCCGTCACGAGCAACGGCTCGGCGGCGCAGAAAGGATCGGGCTTCAGCCCGTATGGGCACGGAGGCGTGTCGTTCTCCGCCAAGCAGCTCGCAAAGGCCGGCATCGCGAGCCCGTCAGCCGCCACCAAGGCCCTCGGCTCGCTCGCCGTCAGCGAAGCCGGCGGCGCGGGCTCAGGCGGCGGGGCGAGCACCCCGGGCACAGGCGCCGGGGCGGGCGCGGCCAAGCCGGCCGGCGGCTCGGCCTCGGGCGCCACGCCGACGGCGAGCGCGGGCGGCTCCGCCTCGGGAGCGGGCGCGCTCACGCCTGTGTCGGGCCGCCGCGGCGCCAAGGCGCTTGCCGGCGCCGGCGCCGGCAAGGCGAACGCCAGCGCCGGCGCCGGCGGCAGCGGCAACTCTCCGCCCGGTGGCAACGCGGCCGGCTCGGCCCCCGGCAGCACCGCGCTCAGGGCCGGGCTCGTGCCCGTGCTCGGTACGGGCTCCTCGGGTCTGCCGCTGCAGGCTGGATACGCGCCGAGCGGCGCCCGGCAGGCGGCGGGCGGCGAGGGGATCTCGCAGACGCCAAACGGCGGTGGCAGCGGCGGTCGCTCCGCGCAGGCGGCCGGCGGCGGGCAGACGTCCGTCAGCTCGAGCCTCGGGCTGATCCCGCCGACGTTCAACTCGACTTCGGCGCTGGATCAGGGGGTGCTGTCGAGCTACTTCGGATCGGCCAACCAGCTGACGCCCGGCAACTGGTGAGCGTCCAGTGACGTTCGCCGCCGGTTGGGCGCTCGCAGGGTTGGTGCTGCTGGCGCCGCTCGTGCTGCTGCATCTGCGCCGGCGCGGTCAAGTTGTCCGCGAGGTTCCGAGCCTGCTGCTGTGGCAACAGATTGACCTCGTCGACGCGAAGGGCTCGCGCGGGCTGCGCCGTCCGCCGCTGCCGCTGCTGCTGGCGCTGCAGGCGCTGGCGCTGGCGCTGCTCGTGTTCGCGCTGGCGGAGCCCAACAGCCGCCCGCCGGCGCCGAGGGCCGGGCAGGTGCTCGTGCTCGACGACTCCTGGCAGATGCAGGCGCCGGGGCGCATGGCTGAAGCCAGGCGCGAGGCGGCGCGGATCCTCGCCGCCGACCCGCCCGCGACGCCGGTTGGGATCGTGCTCGCCAACGCCAGCACCAGCGTGCTCTACCGCGGCGCTCGCGCGGGTGCGCTGGCGACGCTGGCGCACGTGACAGCGGGCGCGGCACCGGCTGACCTCGCCTCGGCGCTGACGGTCGCGGCCGGGCTGCTCGACGGAGCGCACGATTCGATCACGCTGATCCGCGCGCCTGAGGATCCGTTGCCGCCGGTGAGCTCGACAGCCGGCGAGCTGCAGATCTTTACGCTCTCGCCGCCGATCGCCGGCCAGGGGATCTTCGACGCCGGCGCCCGGTGCGGTCTCGGCGCCAGCACGACCTGTGAGGTGTACGCGACCGTGCGCAACAGCGCCGCGCATGCGGTCGACGAGACGGTCGTCGCCGACGCCGCCGGCCACCCACCCGTGTCGGTGCACGTCCGGGTCGCCGCGCAGGCGAGCGCGCCGCTGTTCCTCGTTTCCGAGCCCGGAGAGCAGGTCAGCCTCAGGCTGCAGGGCGGCGATCTGCTGGCGGTCGACGACGAGGCGTGGGTCACGGTGCCGGCGGCCGGCGATCTGCCGATGTCCTCGGTGCTCACGCTCGTCGGGACGCCGGCGACCGCGCTCGCGACCGCGCGCGCCTTCGCGGCGGTACCGGGTGTCTCGCTGCGGCTACGAACACCGGCGACGTATTCGCCTCGTGACGCGCAGCAGAGTGAGCTGGTGGTGCTCGATCACTGGATCCCGTCTGCGGGGCTGCCGTCGAGCCCGGCGGTGCTGCTGATCGACCCGACGCGCCTGCCGGAAGGGCGGGTCGCCGGCGTGCTCAACGAAAGCGTCGTCAGCGGCACGGACGCCGGCAACGAACTGCTCGAAGGTGTCCAGCTGTCATCACTGGCGATCACAGCGAAGGCAGCCGCGAGGCTCACACCGCCGCCCTGGCTCGCGCCCGTCGTCTGGAGCCCTGACGGCGTGCTGCTGGCCGCCGGCGCCGACGGCCGCCAACGCGTCGCCGCGCTGGCGTTCGAGCCGGGGCAGTCGAACCTCACCCAGCTTCCAGCGCTGCCGATCCTCGCCGCCAACCTCGTGCGCTGGGCTTCGGGCTGGGCGCCGGGCGCGGCGACGGCCGGTGTGCCATTCACCGTGGAAGCTGCGTCGGGCATCCGTACGGTCACGCTCGAACGGGGCGGCGCGGTGGCCGCACGTGCCAGCGTCACGAAAGCGCCGATCGTGTTCGACCCCGGCAGGCCCGGCCTCTACAACGTGCGCGAGACGGGTCCCGGGACAGCGCGAAGCGCCCTCGTCGCGGTCAACACCGCCGAAGCCTCGCCCGCCGCCTCCACCCCAGTCGATCTCCTCAGCACAAGGGTCGGCGGCGGCAGCCGCGCTCCCGTGAACCGCGCCTTCTGGTTTCTGGTCGCGGCGCTGCTGGTGCTTGGGCTCGAGTGGGCCTACTGGGTCTCTCACCGGCGGCGGGCCGGGCTGTGAGCGCGCTCAGCTTCAGCCACCCGTTCGTGCTGCTGGCGCTGCTGGCAGTGGCGGCCGGTGGGCTGCTTGCCGCCCACCGGCTACCGCGCCACGCGCCCCGTCGCGAGTGGTTGTGGCTCTCGCTACAGGCGCTGGCTCCAGCGCTGCTCGTGCTCGCGCTGGCCGGCCCGCAACTGCGCAGCGGCTCGGGCGGCCCGACGGTGCTCGCGGTCGATCGGTCAGCGAGCATCGACAGGTCGATGCAGGCGCTCGAGCGACGTTGGACCTCTCAGGTGGAGAAGGACGACTGCGTCTCGCCATGCCGCGTGGTTCGCTTCGCGAGCACGCCAGCCGCGACGCCACCCGCGCTGGCCGAAGCCCCGGGTTTGGAAGCGGGCGCCACGGACCTCGAGAGCGCGATCGGGTCGGCCATCGGCCTGGCTCCCAGCGGCGGGCGCGTGGCAGTACTGAGCGACGGGGGCCAGACGCAGGGCGATCTGCTCGCGACCGCGCCGCTCGCGCGGCGGCGAGGTGTCCAGGTCGACTGGATCAGGCTCGGCGAATCCACGCGACCCGACGCAGCGATTACGGCGATCACGGTGCCACCGGTCGTGCATCTCGGTGACACGGTGCCGTTGACGCTCACGATCCACAGCACCGTGGCAGCGCGCGCAGTGCTGAGCGTGCGCACGGGTAGCGACCACACCGGCAACGAACAGGTCGCGCTGCGCGTTGGCGACAACCCACTGCTGCTGCTTTACACGGCCGCGGCAAAAGGCTGGCAGTCCTTCCAGGCGACGATCTCGCTCCCGGGCGACGCCGTCGGCGCGAACGACTCGCTCGCGGCGGTCACCGATGTCGTCGCGTCTCCCAAGGTCCTGAGCGTCGGCGGCGCGCACTCCTCCGTGCCCGGGCTGCTCGCGCATGCGGGCATGAGCGTGACACAAGTCGAACCGGCGTCGCTGCCGGCGAGCGCGGCAGGATATTCCGGCCAGGACGCGGTCGTGCTCGACGACGTTCCCGCGCCGACGCTCAGCGCGACCCAGGTCACGGCGCTGAACGAAGCCGTGCGCAGCGAGGGCCTTGGTCTCGTCGCCTTGGGCGGGCCCCACAGCTTCTCGCTGGGCGGCTACGCGCGCTCGCCGCTGCGGCAGGTGCTGCCCGTGTCGAGCCTCGTGCCTGGAAACCTGCAGCGACGGAACCTCGCGATCTCGCTCGTGCTCGATCACTCCGGGAGCATGAGCGAACTCGCAGGCGGCGTTGAAAAGATCGCGATGGCGCGCGCCGCCGCAAGCCAGAGCGCGGCGTTCCTGCGCGCCCACCAGGACGCCCTCGGCATCATCGACTTCGACATCAAGCCGCACACGCTGGTGGCGCTGCATCTGCTCACCAGCGCGGCCGACGAACGCCAGGTCGACCGCACCGTCGCCGGCCTACAGGCAGACGGCGGCACGAACATCTACCTCGGCCTCAAAGCGGGGTTCGAACAGCTGCTCGCGAGCAAAGTGCAGCAGCGCCACATCATCCTGATGACAGACGGCATCAGCCAGCCCGCCAACTACGCGCCGCTGCTCGCTCAGCTGCGACGCGCGCACATCACCGTCGCGACGGTCGCGCTGGGCGCCAACGCCGACCGCGCGCTGCTCGCCGAAATCGCCGCCGGCACCGGCGGCCGCGCGTACATCACCGACAACGCCAGGGAACTGCCGAAGATCTTCGTCAAAGAGACGCAGCTGAGCGCCAAGCCCGTGCGCGTCACCGGTCACCTGTCGGTGCAACTGGCCAGCGACAGCGCGGTCGTGCGCTCGTTGATCGGCAAGCGCCTTCCGCCGCTGGCCGGCAACGTCGTCACCCAGCTGAAGAGCGGCGCACAGGCCGACCTGCTCGCCAGCAACACGGGCTCTCAGCTGGACCCCGCGCTCGCGGAGTGGCAGGTCGGGACAGGCCGCGTCATCGCGTGGACACCAGGCCTGGACAGCGCCTGGGCCGGCGAATGGCTCGGGGAGACAGAACTTTGGAACGACGCCGTGCGCTGGACCGAGCGCGGTGTCGCGCCGGCGCCGCTGACGCCGGAGCCGCTCGGCTCGTCGGGCGCGCTGCAGATCGACCTGGCAGGAGCCGGCGGGCAGGCGCTCGGCGTACGCTCGGTCGAAGGCACGCTGACCGACGGGCACGGCCGCGTGCGCGCGATCAGCTTCCTGCCGGTCGGCCCGAGCCTGTATGACGCCAACGTCGCCTCGTGGCCCGCGGGTGTATACCGCTTCGCGCTGCACACCGTTAGCCCTGTGCGCCAAGTGGCCACGGGTGAGCTCGCAATCGGCTATCCGGCGGAGTACTCGCCGGTCAGCGTGCACGTCTCGCCGATGGGCCAGCTCGTCGCGCAGGCCGGCGGCCGCATCATCCCGGCAGACGATCTCGAGGCGCTCGGAAGCAGCGAGCATTCGCTGTGGCGGCTGCTCGCGCTGCTGGCGCTGGTGGTCTTCCTCGTCGGGGTCACAGGCCGCATGCTCGCGAGCTCCGGCGCAGCGCGAACGCCGACGCGCGCGGGCTGAGCGCCGTCGCGTGCGTCAGGCGGCTGGCGCCGTTTGCAGCAAGCTCCGCTCGCGCGCGCGGGCGATCAGGAACTCGAGCGGGTCGATCGAGGTGTCGGCTTTCACGTAGCCCACGCCGTTTGCTCGACACTGGCGCTCGACCTCGGCGCTCAGTTGGGCGTAGCGCTCGGCGTAGCGCTGCTGCACCTCGGGCGTGATCGTCGCGTCGATCCGCTGGCCCGTCTCACTGTCGAGCAGCAGCGTACTGCCTGCCCAGTCGGCCACGACTCCGACGGGATCGGTCACCTGCACGAACGTCGCCGAGCGTGCGCTGCGGGCCAGCTCCACGGCGGCGGCCGCGAGCTCCGCGGGCGCGACGAGGCCGTCGCTGATCAGCACCGCGACCTCCGGCTGCCAGCCGGACCTCGCGGCGCGCCGAATGCTCTCCTGCAGGTCGGTCGAACGGCCCGCCGGTAGCTGTTCGAGCTCGTCGACCATCGCGCCGAGCACATCGCTGCCGGAGTCGAAGCCGCCACTGTCGGCGCTGGCTCCGTCGCTCAGCGTGTGCAGCTCGACGGCGTCGTCGCGCAGCAGCGCCACGGCCCCCAGTAGAGCGGCGAGGCGCCTGCCGTAGAACAGCTTGTTGGGCACGCCGGAATCCATCGAGCGGCTCGCGTCGAGCAGTACCGACAGCCACAAACTGGCCTCCTGGGGCGAGGTTCTCACGTGCAGCTCGTGCAGACGCGCGTATATGTTCCAGTCGATCCGACGGACGTCGTCGCCGGGTACGTAGGGCCGGTAGTCGGCGAACTCGAAGCCGACCGTGCGCCCTGAAGCCTCGCGCTCGCCGACCAGTCCCGCGACGATCGCGTCGAGCGACTCGAGGCTGAGCCGTTCGAGCGCGGCGATGTCCTCGCGCCCGAGCAGGCCCGTGCCCTCGGCGCGGGCGCTCACGCGATCGGTCTCATGCGTCGTCGACGGGCCGCTCACGGACGCGGTCGAGCGCGTCCGCGACGATTGCCTCGGCGCTCACGGACTCGCGTTCGGCGTCGAAGTTGAGCACGAGCCGGTGACGCAGCGCGGGCATCGCGACTGCTTGAACGTCCTCGACCGAGAGGTTGTGGCGGCTGTCGAGCAGCGCGTTGATGCGCCCGGCGACGCTCAGCGCCTGGGCTGCGCGGGGGCTTGGGCCAAGCCGCACGTAGTCGCGCACCATCGTCGCTGCGTCGGGGCCCGGCTGCAGCGTCAGGACGAGGTCGCTGATGTAGCGCAGAACCGGCGTCGCGGCCGGGACCTCGCGGGCCAGCACGCCCATCGCCAGCAGCTGCTCGGCGCTCGCGACGACGTCGACCTTCGCCTCAACGCCGTCGTTGGTCTGCGCGACGATCTGCTCCAGCTCGGCGCCGCTGGGATAGCCGAAGCGGAGCTTCAGCATGAAGCGGTCGAGCTGCGCCTCTGGCAGCGGATAGGTGCCGTGCAACTCGACCGGGTTCTGCGTCGCGAGCACGCAGAAAGGCCGTGGCAGCGGGTAGCTGGTCCCGGCTGCCGTCACCGTCCCCTCCTGCATCGCCTCGAGCAGCGCGCTCTGCGTCCGCGGCGAGGCGCGGTTGATCTCGTCCGCGAGCAACAGGTTGCAGAACACCGGCCCCGCCTGAAATTCGGAGTGCAGGCCCTCGGCTGGGTCCTGGCTGAACACGGTCGTACCAGTGATGTCAGCCGGCAACAGGTCGGGCGTGAACTGGACGCGGTTGTGCGAGAGCGCGACGGCAGCAGCGAAGGCGCGTGCCATCGAGGTCTTGCCGAGTCCGGGGATCCCCTCGAGCAGCGCATGTCCGCCGGCGATCAGGCACATCAGCACCCCGCGGACAGCCTCGCGCTGACCGACGATCGCGCGGGCAATCTCGTCTTCGATCGCGAGCGCAGTCGCGCGAAAGGCCTCGGGATCGCTCGCCTCGGGAACAGCGTCCACCGGGCTCGTGACTATCGGCCGCAGCGCTCGTCCGCCGCCGGCGTCAGGGTCCGCTGCCGAGTGCGGCGCCACGAGGTCAGGAGAGAGAGGGCGAATGCATAAGATGAACTAAGCTTCAACTTGAACGATAGCGAACAACCGCGTTGCGATTGTTCAGAGCCGACCGGGAGGCAAAACATGAAGAGTGCGAATCTGCGGCGGGTCACGATCTTCGGCCTGATCGCAGCGATCAGCCTGATCGTCGCTGCCTGCGGCAGCAGCAAAAGCACGACGACGACGAGCACCGTGAAAGCGGCTGCTCTACCCGTCAGCTGGGAACTACCGGGAGCGAACGCGCAGAACACACGTGACGTCGGCGGTCCGATCAACTCCGCCAACGTCGGCACACTCGGCGTCGCATGGACGGTGCCAATCGTGGCGAGCGGCACCTTTGGTGCCTACGCGACGACGCCCGTTGTTGCCAATGGTGTCCTTTACACCCAGGACCTCGCGTCGAACGTGTATGCAATCAACCTAACTACCGGCAAGCTGCTGTGGATAAAGAAGTTCAACTCTCCGGATGAGGGACCGAACGGAGTCACCGTAGCCAACGGAACCGTCTACGGTGCCACGACAGAATCGGCGTTTGCGCTGCAGGCCGCGACCGGCGAGCAGTTGTGGAGCAAGAAGCTTATCCGCAACAACAACGAGGGCATCGACATGGCCCCCGGCTACCACAACGGCACGGTCTACGTCTCGACAGTGCCCGGCAACACGAAGTCGTTCTATGCCGGCAACGGCCAGGGCATCCTCTGGGCACTCGACGCCGAAACCGGCGCGGCAAAGTGGAAATTCGAAACCGTCCCCGCGAACCTGTGGTCTGACGAACACACGAAGATCAACTCCGGCGGTGGCCTGTGGGACCCGCCGACGTTTGACGGCAAAGGCAACCTCTACATCGGGATCTCGAACCCCGCGCCATTCCCAGGGACAGCCAAGTACCCGTTCGGCTCAAGCCGGCCGGGGGCGAACCTGTACACCGACTCGATCGTCAAGCTCAACGAACAGACCGGCAAGCTCGATTGGTACTACCAGCTGACGCCGCACGACATCTCCGACCACGACCTGGAGAACTCACCGATCCTCGGGAGCGCCAACGGCACACCGATCGTGATCGACGCCGGCAAGGCAGGGATCGCCGTCGCCGTCAACGCCGAAACCGGCAAGCTGGTGTGGAAGAAACCGGTCGGCGTGCACAACGGCGAGGACAACGTCGGCGTCGAAGTCGAAAAGAATCCGTCGCGACTGAAAGTGCCGTGGGTCGATGAGCCCGGCGACCTCGGTGGCGTCGAGTCGCAGCTGGCGACGAACGGCAAGACCGTTTTCCTTGCCATCAACAACCTCGCCGTGAAGTACAAGGGCCCCGAAGACTCCGATGGCGAATTCGTCGGCGGCGTCGGCGCCGGAAAAGGTGAACTCGTGGCGCTCAACACGGCCACGGGCGAAATTGAATGGAAGAAGGAACTGCCGACGTCGGCCTATGGCTCTGCCACGGTCGTCAACGATGTCGTCTTCACGACGACGTTCGACGGGACGCTGTACGCGTTCGAAACGACCACCGGTAAGGAACTGTGGAAAACGAAACTGTCGGCGGGTACGAACGCGCCTGTCACCGTTCTCGGTGACACCGTGGTCACAGCGGGCAGCTTCCCGCAGGCCGCCGGCCAAAAGGCACTGATCATCGCCTACCGGCTCGGAGCAACCGGCACCTTGCCGACATCCACTCCGCCGCCGGCAACGACGACGACAACAACAACAAAAACAACGGCCAAAGCGCCGGCACCCGCCACGGCGAACACGATCAAGATCGAAGCGAACCCGACGGGTCTGCTGAAATACACCGAAAGCTCGATCCACGCTAAACCGGGCAGCGAGACGGTCTCGTTCACGAACAACTCGCCGCTCGAACATGACGTTGTCATCGCCAGCACGAATCCAGAAAAGATCCTCGGTAAGACGCCGATCTTCGTCAAAGGCACGCACACCTTCAAAGTGACGCTGCCGGCGGGGACCTACGTCTACTACTGCTCCGTGCCGGGGCACCGTGAGGCGGGGATGGAAGGCAAACTCACAATCACCGAAAGCGCGGGGTGACGCACACCACGCGTGAAGCTGTGAACTGACGTGTAAGCGACGATTGGCGGGCGTGCTCCGGTGCGCCCGCCAACTGCCGTCGTCGAGCCCGTGGTCCGATAGCGTTAACACCCGGTGACCAGCCCGCCGAGCATCACGCACGAACCGCGCCGCGCTTGCGAGCCACAGCGCCGCGACGCTGACGGATCCGAACCCGAAGCCTGGGGTGAGACGCCTCGCTGGCGTGGCGCCGCCGATGGCCTGTGGGTGCTCGCTCCCCTGCTGCTCGCGGGAGCGTTGCTGGCGATCCTGACGGGCGCCTTCAGTGCCTCCGGCCCCGCGTCGCGGGTCCCTGCAGCGATGTTCGCGATGGACATGTCGCCCGCGGCCGGCGCCGGCCAGGTGCCTGCAGCCGGGCGCTGCACCGCCTCGATCTGCCCGATCCTGCACCCCGGCCCGAACGAGCTCTCGGTCGCCGGCGAGCTTGGCTCCGCGCTGGCCGCGGTCTGGGTGACGCCCGCCGGCGGCGGCCTGCACGGACGGCTGGAGCTGCTCAACCCGAATATGGGGCCGGTCGCCGAGCCGGTCGTGATTGCCGACAGCTCCTCGCGCCGGGCGTGTGGGCCAGGATGCTGGACGTTCGCGCTCGCCCGCGCGCCGGCGGCGCTGGCGCTCGCGGCCGTGCAGCACGGCCATCGCTATTCGCTGCAGCTGCCGATCCGCTGGCAACAGCGCAAGAGCGCGCTCGCCCGCAGCCTGCTCGACCGCGCGCTCGCGAGCATGCGGGCGCTTCCGGGGGTCAGCGTGCAGGAGACGCTGACGAGCGGGCCGCCCGGCGCGATCGAGAAGATCCACTACCGGCTGAGCGCGCCCGACCGCATGGCGTACTCGCTGAACACGGGCGCGCGCGTGATCATCATAAAGGGAACGGAATGGTCCTCGACCCCCGGGCACGGCTGGCAGAGCAGCGCCTACGGCAGCGGCGCGCACAGCAGCTTCAACACCCGCAACTGGTACGACTGGGGCCAGTACGACCAGTCGATCCAGCTGCTCGACGAGCACGACAGCGGTGGCCATCTCTCGGCTGAGCTGGCGCTGATGAGCCCGACGCTTCCCGTCTGGTTCCGGCTGCACCTCGACGCCTCCAGCGGCCGCGTCAGCCAGGTCGGGATGGTCGCCGGCGGGCACTTCATGAGCGACAGCTACTCGCAGTACGCCGTCGCACAACACATCGTGGCGCCCCGGCGCTGAGGACGACAGCGATCACGCTCGGTGAGCCGTCCGCGGTCATTGACATGCAGCCTGAGGGCTGCATATTATAGGCAGCCATATGGATGCCCATCCCGATGAGATCGACGTTGTGTTCCGCGCGCTGGCGGATCCCAGCCGCCGGCGCCTGCTGGACAGCCTCAACGAGCGCGGCGGCCAGACGCTGCGTGAGCTCTGCACCGAACTGGAGATGGCTCGCCAGTCGGTGTCGAAGCACCTCGCGGCGCTCGAAGCCGCCCTGCTGGTGACGTCAGTGCGACGCGGACGCGAGAAGCTCCATTACCTGAATCCCGCGCCGATCAACGAGATCTCGGAGCGGTGGATAGACCAATACGACCGCGGCAGGGTCCGTGCCCTGTCGGACCTCAAGCGAGCCCTGGAGGACCGCACCATGGAGAAGCCGTCATTCGTTTACAGCAGCTACATGCGCACCACACCAAAGCGGCTGTGGCAAGCGCTGACCGACCCTGCCTTCACCGAGCGCTACTGGGGCATCACGCTCGACTCCGATTGGCAGGCCGGCTCGCCGATCACCCTGCGCCAGTGGGGTCTGACGATTGCCAGTCGTGAGCAGGTGGTGCTCGAGTCCGACCCCCATCGAAGGCTCGCCTACACGTGGCACACGTTCACGCCGGAATGGCAGGACGCGGCCCGCGACCGCGTCGGGTTCAGCGAAGCGTTCCTGGAGCGGATCGCGGCCGAGCCTCGCTCGAAGGTGCTCTTCGAGATCACAGAGCTCGACGACGAGCTGGTCAAGCTCACCGTCATCCACGACGGCTTCGAGCCGGGGAGCGAGGTGCTCGAGACGATCAGCCAGGGTTGGCCGCACATTCTCTCGAACCTCAAGACGCTGCTCGAGACCGGCGAGACGCTGGTCGCGAGCGAGAGCGCAGCAGCTTGACGGCGAGGCGTGCGCGGGTGGCGATCCGAGCCGACACCCGCGCACGCGACAGTCTCCAGCCGCTCGTCACATGACGGGCTGACCGGATGCGTGCAACGCATCCCAGTTTCCGCCGAACGCTTTCACGCCGACGTAGCCGATCGAGCCCGGCGTGTCCAGCGCGTAGGTGTAAAGCGCGTGTCCGGCGTACGTGACCTGCTTGGCGCCGCCCGGGAGTTCGATCGCGGAAAGCATTGAGCGCTTGACGCCGAACCCGGCGGTCGGGGTTCCACTCGTCTCCAGCGCGGGCCAGAATTTCGGGCACGAGGAGATCGCAAGGCAGCTGTTTTCGGCTCCCTGGTCGTGGGTGAACATGTAGAGCGTGAGGCCCGATGACGTCGTCAGGATGAAGCCGAGTCGGGTGAGGCGCAGCTTGACAGTCGGCGCCGCGCCAGCGTGCGCCTTCGCGGTGGAACCCTGAGCGCTTGCGATGGCCGAGCCGCCGAGCGCGGCCACGAGCACGCAGGCCAGGAGAATGGACGTTCGC
This sequence comes from uncultured Solirubrobacteraceae bacterium, assembly GCA_963838405.1. Classification (GTDB taxonomy): domain Bacteria; phylum Actinomycetota; class Thermoleophilia; order Solirubrobacterales; family Solirubrobacteraceae; genus Palsa-744. The sequence goes on from CAWIRA010000006.1 coordinate 458,946, forward strand.
TTCATGGGTTGCCCCCCTTGTTGGAGATGGAGTGTGGGCTGTCGTTGGCCCTGTCGAGTAGACCCCGCTGACGTCGCAACCTTCCCGCGGAAGGTTTCCGCCGAGAGCGGAGTCGTTAGCCACAGGACCAGTACCGGGGGTAGCGCTGCTGGCTGCTCGCTGACCATCCACAAGAACCAACAGGAGACCAATCCACCGTGCCCAAAACCTCGATTCCTGCCCTCGCGGGCGTAGCGCTGACGCTCGTTGCCCTCAGCGGTTGCGGGAGCTCCAGCTCCTCCAGCTCGAAGCTCGGGCTCGACCGCTGCCGCCACGACACCAGCGAAAGCCGCGGCCTTCATCGTGCCGCTGAACTCCTTCTCGACCGTCGGCTCGACGGTCCCGGCCAACGGTGACGTGAACCCTTACGGCATCGCGTTCGTACCAACCAGCATCGGCAAGCTGATGGCGGGCCAGATGCTGATAAGCAACTTCAACGCCAAGGAAAGCGCCAAGGAGAACGGTCAGGGCACCGGCACGACGATCGTGCAAGTCTCGACTAGCGGCAAGACGAGCCCGTTCGCGAGCATCAACCCGAACGCTCTGCCCGGGCCCTGCCCGGGCGGCGTTGGGTTGACGACGGCCCTGAACATCCTCCCCGGCGGCTACGTGGTGGTGGGCAGCCTGCCGACCACCAACGGCAAGTCGGCAACCGCAAAGTACGGCTGCCTGATCGTGCTCGACAGCGAAGGCAAGGCGATCAAGACGATCGCGAGCAAGAACATTCAGGGCCCCTGGGACTCGACCGCCAAGAGCGAAGGCTCGAAGACCAGCCTGTTCATCAGCAACGCGTTGAACGGCGGCGCGGCGAAGGGTGAAAAAGTGATCAACAACTCAACGGTGCTGCGGATCGACCTCGAATCGGGCGAAGGACAGCCACCGAAGGTCCTCAGCGAACAGGTCATCGGCGAAGGAATCCCGTGGGTGAACTCGCCGGAAGCGCTCGTGCTCGGCCCCACCGGGCTCGCGCTCGCCGCCAACGGCACGCTGTACGTGGCCTCCACGCAAGACAACAAGATCCTTGCGATCTCCGAAGCTGCGACCCGCACCACGGCCGCGGCGGGCGGCGGCACGGTGGTCACGGAAGGCGGTCATCTCAAGGAACCGCTGGGGCTGGTGCTGGCGCCGAACGGCAACATCATCACCAGCAACGGCGGCGACGGGAACATCGTCGAAACCACGCCCCAAGGGCAGCAGATAGCAGTGCAGACTGCTGACAAGAAGACGGGCGCCGGCGCGCTGTTCGGCCTTGCGATCAGCCCGAGCGCGAACAGCATCTATTACGTGGACGACGGCGAAAACACGGTGCACGTCCTGCACTGAGCCGGCCGCGAGGAGCCCGCTTGAGCCGGCGCCTGCACCTCAGGCGTCGGCCGCTCCGTGCGGCAAATGGCGCGTCGGCGGCTCGCGCTCGGAATACTCGTGGCGATGCCGCAAGCACCCGATCTCGCCGGCTGCGCCCTGAACGACCGCTACGAGCTGCACGCCCTCATCGGCGAGGGCGCGTTCGGACGCGTATACAGGGGATTCGACCGGCGCCTCGCGCGCCCGGTGGCGGTCAAGGTGATCAAGCCCTGGTGGGCCGAGGACAGCACGTGGGTCGAGCGCTTTGAGCGCGAGGCGCGTCTGCTGGCGAGGATCACCGACCCACGGATCGTCCATATCTACGACATCGGCGACGCCGACGAGGGTCCGTACTACGTCGCCGAGCTCGTCGAGGGCGAGAGCCTCGCTGAGCGTCTGCTGCGCGGAGCACTGGCGGTCGCGGCGGCGAAGTCCGTCGCGGAGCAGCTCTGCGAGGCGCTCGGCGGGGCACATGCCCAGGGAGTCGTGCACTGCGACGTCAAGCCGGCCAACGTCCTGCTCGCGGCCGACGGCATGGTCAAGGTGGGCGACTTCGGTGTCGCGCGGCTCGCCGAGTCGACCTCGCAGGCGCCCTCGGCGACCGTCGCCGGCACCCCCAGGTACATGTCGCCGGAGCAGGCGCGCGGACGCCCGCCAACTCCGGCTACCGACGTGTACAGCGCCGGAGTCGTCCTGTACGAGATGTTGGTGGGCGAGCCGCCGTTCGCGCACGGGTCGGCTGTGGAGCTGGGCCTGCGCCACGTGCAGGAGCAACCGCCGGCACTTCCGGCCGAGGTGCCGCCGGCGCTACGCGCGGTGGTGAGCACGGCGCTCGCGAAGGACCCAGCCGATCGCTACGGCGACGGCGCCGAGATGGCGGCGGCGCTGCGCGGCGTCGATGTCGAGGCTCACGACGCCGCGGCGCCCGCGCTGCGACGCGGCGAGCCTCAGCGTGCGCTCGCAATGGCGCACGCCGCCGTCGTGACAGACGAGCCACGGACGATCGATCTCAGCGCCGCGCAGACGCGCGAGGCGCCGGGCGCGGTGACGCGACTTTTGCCACGCCGCGGCGTGGCACGACCTCACCCTGTATCCCCTCCCGGGCGTCCCCAGCGAAGGCCGCGCTGGCCGCGGGCCGCAGCGATCGGCGCGACGACGGTCGTGATCGCGGGCGCGGCGTTCGCGGCGCTCGTGCTGAGCCGCGGCGCTGGTCGAACAACCGTGCGTGTGCCCGGACTCGTCGGCCAGTCCTCGGCGTCCGCCGAGCGCGAGCTGACGCGCTCGGGACTGCGCTACGGCGTCAGGCACGTCGCGGTACCGGGAGCGCAGCCGGCCGTCGTTACGCAGCAGATCCCCGGCGCGGCGGCGACCGTCGCGCGCGGGTCGACGATCGCGCTCAGCGTCGCCGAACCGCCACGCTGGCGCGTGCTGACCAGCTTCTCGGGTGTCAACAGCGGCCATTCGGTCCCGTTTCGCATCCTCGGTAGCCGCTGGCGGGTGAGCTACAGCATGGACTACGAAGGCACGTGCACGCTGCTGGTGGTGTGCTTCGGCCCGAGCGCACAGGTGGAAGATCTGGAAACCGGCTCGAGCTTCGGTTCCTTCGAACTGGGCGAAGGACCGTCCGAAACCCACATCTACGGCAGTGGGCCAGGGCTCTACAGGCTCGATGTCTCCGCAGGCCACGACACTGCGCGATGGTCGATGGCGGTCGCGGACTACTACTGAGCTCTACGCATGCGCGAGCGGCTCGTGTGCGCGCAGGTAGGGCGCCAGGTATTTCGCGGTGATCTTGTTCGGCGAGGACGCTGCGGGCGTGCCGCTGATCTGTGAGCTGAAGCCGTGTCCGCCGGTTATCTGGGCGGTCAGGAACTGCGGCTTGTCGTTGGTGAGGAGCATGCCATGGATCACCGGGTTGAATCGCTCGGGTGCGACGGGGGCTCCGGCGAGCGCAGCAATCGCTGCTGCGGCCGTGTCGGCCTGCTGTGCGCCGATGCCGCCTTGCTTGATGGGGAAATCGGTGACGTCGCCGGCGGCGTAGATGTGCTCGACGTTGGCGACTTTGCAATAGGGGTCCACCTGGATGAAGCCATGTTGGCCGAGCGGAATGCCCCGTATCTGTGGTCCGAAAAGCTCCGGCAGCGAAACGACGCGATCCACATGCAAGTGGCGGTCGCCGGGGCTGATGACGACTTCACGGGAGTTGGGAACCTCCACGTATGCCGAGTTGATCGTCTCGATGTTGGCACCCGTGAGCAGCGCCGCGACGGCGTTGCTGGCCGTGGTTCCGAAGATTGACAGCGGGCCATCCTCAGGGGTGATGATCGTCGTCTGCAACTCGATGCCCATGTCGTAGGCCCGTCCGGCGGTCATCAGTGCGAGCTCGTACAACGGCAACGGCCATGCCATGCGACCCGGCGCGACGAACGCGAGTTGGTGGACGTAGCCGCCCTCCACGTCCTGAATCAGGCCGTGCATCGTCTCGTCCAGGTCACGGTCATCGATCAGGAGCGCATGCTCGTAGCGCCTCGTCACACGCGCACCAAGCGCGAGGACCAGCGCGTCGTAGCCGATCGCCGCGTCGGCCTTGGTGTGGAGCGTCTGTTTGGTTGGATCGATCCACGCGAGCTCGCCATGCAACAGTGTCGCGCCGGCGTCCTCGACGATCGAGGCGAGCGGATAGCGCTGCGCCCGAGCGTAGGCGAACGGCTCGCGGACGACCATTGGCCTGTAGACGAACTCGGTGTTCGGGGCGAGAACGCTCACATCTGTCTGAGCGCTCGCAAGATCGGCGAGCGCGAGCGCTGCCTCCAGCGCCGCGACGCCGCCGCCAACGATCACCACGCGCAGCTTGCGCGCGAGGACTGACGAGGGGCGTTCGCTCGACATCGCTACGCGCCTGCCTTGGCGCGCTGCGCTGCGTGGGTGGTCTTTTTCTTGGAGCTTGCGCCGTTCGTGGCGCCGACAACATCGAGTAGGTCACCGATCCGCTCGACACGACCGAGACGCTCGGGAAGTGGGACGCCGGCTTGGATCGTGTAGCGGTTGCGTCGTCCGTTGCGTTCGCGCTTGATGTACGCGCCGCGTACGAGGTCATCGACGATCTTGTGGGCGGCGCGTTCGGTGATTCCCACCCGCTCGCTGATCTCCCGCAGCCGGATCCCCGGGTCGTGCGCGATCGACACGAGGACCTGTGCGTGGTTCGTAAGGAACTTCCAAGTGGGCGCGTCCTCCGGCATCCCTACAGAATAGCAAATCTAGGATCTTTATTCTTGAAGCTTGTTGCTTGAAGTTTTATTCATGCTACGCTGTTCGTGTCCGCGGTGCTTCTCAGGTCGCTGGCGCTCCCGCGCTCCGTCGCACATCCGCTCCGGCGCACACCCATCGAAACGAGGCCCGCTGTGCCAACCTCCGTCATACCGTCAGCGCCCACCGGCAACGGTGTCAGTCCCTCGATCATCGCCGCGTCTCCGTCCAACGGAATCCACACCCCCTCGCAGCCGAGCCGCCCGCCACGAAGCCCGCTGCTGGCGAAGCTGACCGGCCTGACCTCGATCGCGATGGTCGCAGCGGCGGGCATGGTCGTCATCGGCATTCTTGCCGTCCTCGGCGGGCGTTACGACAAGCAGGTCGTTCACGACCAACTGGCACCGCAGAAGATCTTCTTCCCCAAGCCCGCGACAAACCCAGGGCTCACCGCCTACGCCGGCCAGCAAGTGCTCACCGGCAAGCAGGCAAAGCTCTACGCCCAAAAGCAGATCGGCGTCGACCTCAGCAAGGTCGCAGGCGGCAAGACCTACTCGCAGGTGAGCACCGAATGGATCGCCGGCGGCATGAAAAACACAAAGCTCGCCGGCGAGCGCACGACACTGTTCATGGGCGAGACCCTCAACGGCCTATTGCTCGGCGCCTGGGGCTGGTCAGTCATAGGCGCCATCGCGACCCTCGCCGGATTCATCCTGATCCTGCTCGGAGCAGCCCTCTTTGTGCTCCCGCTCGCCAACTGGCAGCTCAACCTCAGACGCCACGTCCACGAGGCCGGCGGCGCCAGCAGCTGATCGGGAAAGCCACCCAGTTGAAGCCTCGGAGGTCGCCACGGTGACGCCCCGCCCGACACGGGCTGGCAGGGCGTCACTGGTTAACGGCTACGCGTAGTTCTGCGAGCTACTTGGTGATCTTGATGATGCGCTCCATGCCCAGTCGCGTGTGAGGACGCCCATCTTGGGTTTCCATGAAGCACACCTCGACGTAGATGCCCGGCTTGGCTGTGATCGTCTCCTGCTGGAAGGCTTCGTGCGAAAGCGGCCCGGCGAAGCCTGCCGGTGGTCCGGTGATCAGGTTTCTGAGCGCCTTTTCATGACCGGTCTGCAGGTCCTTGACGGCTTCCTTGGCCGCCTTCAGGTTCTTGACCGGCGCCGCCAGGTCCATGTGCACGAGGAAGCCTTCGTTTTCGAAGCGCACCAGCTCTCCGTCGTGCAACGTGCTCGGTCCGCGGAACCCGAACTCGATCGAGCGAATCGTCGCTTCAGGGGCCGGCAACGCCATAGGCGCCTTTGCGGCGCTCACCACGAAGGTGCTGCGCAGCTTCAATTCGCCTTCGCCAGCACCGACGAGAAGTAGGTACTGGCCAGCGTGGAGTTCCGTCTGCGCTTCGGATTTTTCGCCCGGGTTCACTTCGACGTCGAACGACAGCGAACCGAGTTTGTCAGCGTCGTTGGGGTCTTTGTGCGCCTTCTTTTCGGCGATGAACTTTTCGGCTTCGGCGACGGAAACGCCCGGCTTCAGGAAGAACAGGATCTCCGTCGCTTCCTTGACGCCGGTGTCCTTGGTCACGACGTTGGCGGCACCAGATTCAAGTGGCCCGCTGACCGTTCCCGACGTCGGGTTGATTGCCACCGAGACGGTGGGGAGCGTCGATGCCTGCGCCGCGCAGGCGAACGCCGGGCCGGCGACGGCCATGATCGCCGCGACGAACACGCCTCGCAGCGTGTGGTGATTTACACGGGATGACATTCGGTAGTCCTTTCGTTGTCGTGCGGAAGTGATCTGGAAAGCCCGCGCGTGTGCGAGAGCTCAGCCGTACGGGCAGGCCCTCAACGAGGTACCGAGCGTTCGGTGTTCCCCCCTACGCGAGTGCAACCCCGATCGGCGCAGCATATTGAAGCGCCCGCTCGGACGCGCCGACATCCGCTAGTCGACGGCTTCGCCCGCTGCGTTGACGGCGAGCCATTCGCCGCCGTACTCGTCTGAGCCGATATTGAAGGTCGATCTGCCGGCGAAGTCGAGCGCGTAGGTGTAGAGCGGGTGGCCTGCGTAGGTGACCTGACGCAGGCGGCCGTGAAGCTTGATCGTGCCGAGCAGCGAGGCGCGCACATGCGCGCCGGCTCGCGGCTTGTGCGTGGTCGTCAGCGCCGGCCACGTTTGCAGGCACCCCGATACCTTCGCGCAGCTGTCCCGCTCGTGGCGATCGCGCGTGAACAGGTAGAGCGTGCGCCCCGAGCTGTCGACGAGGATCTGTCCGAGGCCTGTCGGCTCGAGCCTGACCGTCGGCGCGGCGGCGATGGACGCATCAAAGCTTGCGCTGTTCGCCGCGACTGCGACCGTGGCTGGGACGAGCGCCGAGCCGGCGAGTATCAGTGTGCCGCCGAGCAAGACTCGAATGCGCTTCACGATGCCCCCCCGCGCGCGTTGTTCGTGAGCACTGTCGCTGATAGCCTGCTGCGCCAGTTCCGGCATGAGACCCGTGGATGATAACGAACGGCGATCGCTGAGCCGACGGGAGTTCTTGATCGGCGCGTCGGCGCTCGCGGCGAGCGTCGGCATCGGCGCCGAGGCCGGGCGTGCCAGCGCCGCCGTGCCAATGACCAGTGCCGAGGTCCCGAACGTCGCGCTGGGCGGGCAGCCGGCGGGTTTGCCGATTCGCCAGCACGCGTGGGTCCAGACGCTGCGGGTCGACGACGTCGGAAACCCGATCGCACCGCGCTTCGATCGGTTGCTGTTCTTTGACGTCAAGGGTAGGCCGAACGCAGCATACGTGCGGCTATTGGAGGCGGCACTGCGGACGCTCGAGCGTCGCTACCGTTGGGGCCCGTCGGGCCTGCTGTTCACCGTCGGCTGGGCGCCGTCGTACTTCGAGCGCGTGCTCGGTGTCCGCTCCCCGATTCCCGCGGCGACCGGCCTGTCGAGCTTCGAGTCGCCGGCGATCGACGACCACGACCTGTGCCTGCACTTCGCGTGCGACGACGAACAGAGACTCGCCGCTGTTGAGGCGGCGCTGCTGCACGGGGAGCATCTGGACGGCGCTGGAGGCTCACTGCAGATCAGCGACGCGCTGCGCTGGCGCGAGACGCGAACAGGGTTCGTCGGTGAAGGCCTGGCGGCCGCGCATCAAGAAGTCAGCGGCATCCCGCCGGGCCGGCCCGTTCCACCGCAGTCGCCTCTGTTCATGGGCTTCAAGTCCGGCCTGCGCAAGAACCAGGCCACCGAGAACGACGTGACGATCGCTGACGGTGCGTTCGCCGAGGGCACAACCATGCAGGTCAGTTACATGCGCCTGCGGCTCGACAGCTGGTACCAGGAGCTCTCATACGACGAACGCGTGGCCCGTATGTACTCGCCTGAGACGACGCCCGAAGAAGTCACGCACTTCACGAGTGATGCGGAAAGCGAGCCGAACCTGATCACGCAGGCGATCCAACGCTACGGCGTCGTCGGCCACTCGCAGACCTCAGCCCTCGCGCGCCGCAACGGCAAGCCGCTGATCATCCGCCGCGACTTCAACACGGTCGACGGTGGTCACGCCGGGCTGCACTTCGTCTCGGTGCAGCGTTCGATCGACGACTTCGTCATCACGCGCAACGCGATGAACGCGTCCGGCGCCCGGCTCCAGAACCCGTCGATCACAGCCACCACGAACAACGGCATCAACGCATTCATCGCCGTGCTTCGGCGCGCCAACTACATCCTGCCCTCGCGCGCCGTGCGCTCGTTCCCGTTGCTGCGAGGACGCGAGGCGGGACTCAAGGGCGCGATGAGATAATGCTCCGATGACGGCGGCGAACCTGGACCTGGTGCGCGGCATTTACGAGTCCTGGGAGCGCGGGGACTTTTCGGGTACGGCGGCGTGGGCGCATCCTGAGATCGAGTGCGTGAGCTTCGGAGGTCCGATCACGGGTGCCTTCATGGGGCCGGCCGCGATCGATGAGGGCTGGCGCGCGGTGCTCGGTACGCTCGACGACGCGCGACCTTCTGCACAGGGGTACCGCGACCTCGACGAGGAACGGATCCTCGTGTTGGGCTGCCTGCGCGGCCGCGAGAAAGGAACCGGAGCGGCGGTCGAGCAGCAGCGCGCGAACCTGTTCCGCATCCGCGACGGCAAGGTCGTAAGGCTGATCTTCTACTGGGATCGCGCACGCGCATACGCGGACCTCGGTCTCGACCCCGACTCGCTGGCTTCCTAGCCCAGGCGCCGCGCTCAGCCGCACGATCTAAGCCAGCCGCCGGCTGGCTGTAGGATCAGCGTCGATGCTTGCCCGTCTGGGAATCCGCGCCGGCACCTCGCTCGCAGGCATTGCGATAGGGCTCCTGCTGTCAACGGCGGTGCTCGACAAATTTTCGCTCAACGCGACCGCAGTCATCGAGGCGACGCTCATCTTCTGGGTCGTCCACGTCGCCGTCGCGTTCGTGGCTTTGAAAGTGCTCGTGCGCGAGCCTTCGCTGGCGCTTGCAGGCTTGCTGGCGCTTGGCTCGACGATCGTCTCGCTGATCATCGTCAACGTCATCGTCAGCGGCCTGTACATCAGCGGCCTGCAGACGTATGTGCTCGCGACCGCGATCGTGTGGCTGACGACGGCTGTCAGTGACACGATCGGCAGGCGCATGATTCGAGCGCGGCGCGCGGAGCGCTAGCAGCGAGCCGCGAGGTCTCGCCGCGTGAGGCGCAGCGGGCGCTTCGTCAGTCGGGCTCGCCACCGGACGCGCCCGGGCGCCACTGCGGAGGCGTCCAGTCCCCCTCACTGTCCGTCGTTTGCCCGAGCTCGATCAGATGACCGTCGGGATCGCGGATGTAGCAACGGATCTCGTACGCGTGCTGCTTCGGCGGCGTCAGGAATTCCGCACCCCGGGCGCTCCACTCGGCGTACACGGCCTCGATGTCCTTGACCCGGATGTTGAGGAAGCTGCTGACGCGTTCGGGGTCGGGTGGCGTCTCCAGCGTGACCGCGGGCTTGTCGTCGGTCGGGCCGCCGCCGCCGTTGATGACGATCCAGCTGTTGGCCAGGGCGACGTTGGTCGGTTCTCCCGAGCGTTCCAAGGTGCCGCCGAGGACGTCGGTGTAGAAACGGCGAGAACGCTCGACATCGTCGGAGACGATGAAGTGGGTGACCACGATTCCGTCTGCCTGCGCTCTGGACTCGGCCATCTGCCACCTCCATTGGTTGAATCGGATCGGCTCACACACGAGCTTTCTCGTGCAGCTGCGGTTCGTGGTGGCCTGGCTCGTCGCTTTGTCGGCGCTCGTCACAAAATAGGCGGCTCATCGGACTCTCTTGTGTGGCCGAGTCCTTTAGTCAGGATGTCGTATGGCTTTGAGCCCTGAGGAAATCGCGGACCTTTATGACCGTCACGCGGAGACGATCCTGGCGTTCTTGGTCCGCCGCACCTGGGATCCCGAGGTGGCGGTGGACATCCTGGCCGAGACCTTCGCCGTGGCGCTCGAGGGCCGTCGTCGCTTCCGCGGGCGGGACGACGACACTGCGCTGGCGTGGCTGTATGGCATCGCCCGCCACTGTCTGGCCGACCACTTCCAACGAGCCGGCGTGCAGCGACGCGCGCTCGCTCGCCTCGGGATCGAGCGCCGTCCCTTGACCGACATCGAGTACGAGCGCATCGAGGAGCTCGCAGGTTCGCGGGAGCTGCGCGACCACGTCGCCGAGAAGCTCGAGGCGCTGCCGGTCGACCAGCGCGAAGCCGTGCGCCTGCGCGTGGTCGAGGAACAGGACTACCGGACGCTGTCGAACGCGCTGGACATCAGCCAGGACACCGCCCGCGCCCGCGTCAGTCGCGGACTGCAGGCGCTTCGCGTCGCCATTGATGCAGCAACAGCCGAGCACTCACTCCAGAGGAGCACCGACCATGCCTGACGCCAGCGACCGGTTCAAGCACCTACCCATCCTGCAGGAGCTGCGTGCCGAGCTGCTCGCGGTCGCGCGCAAGCAAGAGGCCAACCGCGGCGTTGTGGCCGGCGTTCGGTCATGGCTGTCGCGCCGGGTGAACGCGGCGGCGATCGCGCTGGTGTTTGTGCTGTCGGGCGGGGCGATTGCAGTCGCGGCCACCGGCGTGCTGAATGGCAGCCCCGTCAAGCGCCAGGGGCCGGCGACCCCACACGCGGGCATCGGCGTACCCGCCCCCGGCGGCTCGCGTCTGTTGGCGCTGAGTGCAGCCGATCCGCAGGGTGGCCTGCCGTGGGGCATGCGCCTGGTGCACACGACCCGTGGCGAGATCTGCGTGCAGATCGGGCGCCTCGACGACGGCCAGCTCGGCCAGCTCGGTGTCGACGGCGCATTCCATGACGACGGGCGTTTCCATCCGCTCGCGCCGGACATCCTCCCCGGATTCAGCGACAGTGGCGATGTCAGCTGCAACCTTGCCACGGCGTCGGTCAGGATCGGCAATTGGGCAGCCGGGGATCGCAGTGCGGCGCCGTCGCCGGAACGCACCTCCTTTAAGCCGACAGCCGCGGATCTGCGATCGATCTCGTGGGGGTTGCTCGGACCGCACGCCGTGAGCGTCACCTACCAGACGGCCGCTGGTCTGGTGACCCGTCCGGTGGCTCCCAGAACGGGTGCCTACCTGATCGTGCGCGACGTCAGCCACGTGCCTCGCTCGATCGGCGCCGGCGCGGAATTCGTGGGATCGACCTCGGGACATACGGTCGACGCCCAATCCCCCACCGGGATAGACGGCTTCGTGATCGGGACGACCTTTCGGTTCGGCTCGTTCAGCTGCTCAATCGGCCGCGGCACAGCCGTGGCCACACGTTGCCCGATGCCGCGCCCGGCCACCGAAAACCGCTCCGCGCCGACGCGCAGCCTGAACGAGCCCGTGCGGGTCGCGCTCAGGACGCAACCACACGACAGCTGCAGCTCGGCCTATCTGGTGGATCCTTGCTACCGCGCCGCGATCGAATTCAAGGCGCCCTATGCGGTAACGAGCGCGGGCAGCGAATACGTCGTGCAGGCCGAGTCGAGCTGCAACCACGCCCGCGCCAACAGCTGGTCGTTCACCGAGGACGTCCGACAGGGTCAAACCGTCCGCACCGAATCGTCAGGCCTGTTCAACTGCACCTCGGACGAATTCAAGGTCCAATACCTCAAATACCTCAACAACAGCCACCCAACGGCGATCGTCGGGACCGCCATCGTGCGCGCACGATAGACGTCCGGTCACAAAACGAGCTGCCTGCGCATAGATGTAGCGATGCCCGACCCAGTGCCGGATCGAGACCTGCTTGCCAGCGACGGCGGCGCCGCGGGTTTTCGGATCGTTTACGAGCGCCACGTCCACGCGGTGGTGGCATACGTTGCGCGACGCACGAACAGGCCGGATCTGGTGCTGGACGTCGTCGCCGAGACATTTGCACGGGCGCTCGAGCATCGCGCGCAATACGATGCAACCCGCGGGCCGGCAATCGCGTGGCTGTTCGGGATCGCACGTAACGAGATCGCCGCCGCGGTACGCCGCGGGCGCGTGGCCGACGAGGCCCGCAAGCGCGTGGGCATGGCCCTCATCGAGCTCGACGAGGACGCGGAAGAAGCCATGCAAAGGCACATGCGCGTCGATCTGAGAGAGGCGCTGGCCGGTCTGGCGCCCGAACAGCGCGAGGCCGTCTTTCGTCGTGTCCTCGCGGAGGAGCCGTATGCCGCTATCGCCGAGCGTGTCGGATGCTCGGAGCAGGTTGTCCGCAAGCGCGTCTCGCGAGGACTCGCATCCCTACGCCAGAGCATGCAAGGAGGCGAATGATGGACCCACTAGTCACCCTCGGTGATCAGCTGTTCGACGCTGCGCTACGGGAACGGGCAGCCATGAGGGCCGGCCGCCGTTGGCGACGCTCGCGTCCGCTCGCACTCCTCGTCGCCGGTGTCCTGTTGGCCGGTGGCGCCGCCAGCGCCGCCGTCCTGCTGAGCTCGCGAGCCTCCGCGCCGCTGGTCGGCGCACTCGGCCCCAGCGAGTACGCGATTGACGTGTCGCCATATCTGAACGCAGGACAGAGCGGCTGGTGCGCAGGCGTGATCACGACCGAACAGCGCAGGTTCCGCGGTTGGAGTGAGGGCTGCGGCGGCACTCCCGGCCTGCCGATCGTTGCCGAATCCTATGTGGCCGCCGAGGCGCACCACGCGACGCTGAACTGGGCGATCACCACGGCCTCGGTGGCTGCCGTCCGCTTCGGCGGGAACGTGGTCAGGACACGCCCTGACCCGCGCCTTCCGGCTGGTTTCAGGGCAGCCGTCGAGATCGTCGCACCCGGGCGCACGCCCGCTCCGCGAAGTCAGCGCGAAGTCGTGCACCTGCATCAGACGCACGGGGGAATCCTCATCGTCAGCCGGCCGCGAACGGTTGAAGCGCTCGACGCAAGCGGGAGCGTGATCCATGGCGCTAGGGCGCTGTACTACGCCCCGCCCCGACCAGCCCGCGGCGCAAGCATTCGGCCGCGCGTCCAAAAGACCGTCTACTGGGCTCCGCCGCAGGCGCCGCCGAACCGCCCCTGCGCGATCCACTCCGGACAACTGCGCGGCCCACAGCCGCAATGGGGTAACGTCGCCACGCGAATCGACCCCGTCGGCGGGGTGCCAGACAGCGCCTTCATCTCATGCGCCGACACCGAGTTCTACTGGCAGCGCTGGCCACTCGCGGCAGCGGTGCTCTTGAACGCTGCCCACCCGGGCGCGGAACCCGCTGCGTTCCCGCAGCTGCGCCCTGTCCGCGGTCACCCCGGGGTGTTCGACGCTCCTGGAGGCGTGCAGGGGCACCTCACAGGCCGACGCATGAACGGCGCATGGCTCGTCGTGCAGGGCGGCCAGGACCTCAGCCAACGGCTCGCGCTGCTCAACGAGCTGGCGGTCATCTCACCGGCGACGCTCTGGCGCTGAACGACGAGTCGACGCTGAGCGTGAAGCGGGCGCGCGTCGTGCTTGTTCTTCCCAGAAGTGGACGGTCTCGCGCTCGTGTCTGGTTCCGAGCTCGAGCGCGAGCCACGGTCCTCGCCGGCCGTCGCCTGGATCGGCTGCGCGTAGTGCTTCGTATTCGGCGAGCTTCTGCCGGTGCGTCTCGATCTGCGCCTCGGCGAGATCGTGCGCGTCGGCTCCGAAGAACAGCTTCAGCAGGGCAGGATCGCGTAGCACGTAGGGCTCGGGGGTCAAGACAGACAGCCACCGCTCGAGGGCTGCCTGCCCGCGCTCGGTGATGCGGTAGCGCTTGCGGCGCCGGCCGTGGGTCTCGCGATCCTCGGTCACGTAGCCAGCCCGCGCCAGCCGCGCGGGCTCGTCATAGAGCTGCGAGTGGGGAAGCGTCCAGAACTGCCCGACCGACGCCGAGACCATGCGCTTGAGGTGATAGGGCGTCGCCTCTCCGAACATCGACAGCAGGCCGAGGACGATGTGCGACGTCTGCGTAAGCTCGATCTTGTCGGGCATCAGCTAGCCTCTAATAGTCCGTTTCGGATGGTATGTTTCGGAGTGTCTGGTCGTGGTGTCCATCGGTGGAGGCGAGCTTAGATGACGACCCCTGAGAGACGGTTCATGCGCAAGCGCTCGCTCGCGCGGCCGGCGGTCCTGCTGCTGAGCGCGACCGTGGGCCTCGGTGCGGCGATCCCCTCATCCGCGGCCAACGCGGATGCCCTCCCGATTCCTTTGCGCGGCACGGCATATCCGCTGGTGAGCGACCCGTTCGTCCAACAGGGCGAGCTGTCAGACGAGCCAGGCGCCAGCGGCGAAGACTTCGGCGAAGCGATCGCGGTGTCGGGCCGCACGCTTGTGGCCGGCACCCCGAACCACAAGGCCGCATCCACCGATCTTGAACAGGGCGCTGCGTACGTGTTCACCGCGCCGGACTCCGGCTGGACACACGCGAGACAGATCGCCATCCTAAAAGCGCCGAGAGACCAGTCCGAAGAACTGTTCGGACGCTCAGTCGCGATCTCTGCCGGGATGATCGTTGTCGGTGCGCCATTCCGAGAAGTCGACGGGCATGCCGGCCAGGGCGCGGTGTACGTGTTCCTCAAGCCTGCGGCGGGATGGAGTCACGTCTCGGCGCCGCTGGAGCTGACCGCGAAGGGAGGGCAGACCGACGAATTCTTTGGTGAATCGGTCGCCATCTCCGGACACACCGTGACGGTCGGCGCGCCCGGGCGCCAGGTAGCTGGACACGTCGCGCAGGGCGCCGTCGACGTCTTCGCGATCACTGGTTCGCGAAACGCCAGCCCAACACAGCTAGCTCAGCTCACCGCGCCGGGCAGCGGAGCCAACGGCGCGCTCGGCATCGCCGTCGGGGCCTCAGGCCAGACGATTATCGCCGGTGCCGACGTGCGCCGGGTCGGGACCGTCGAACAGGGCGCGGCCTACATCTTCGTCAAGCCCGCCAGCGGCTGGAAGCATGCCCGGGCCGCAGCACAACTGACGGCCGAGCAGGGCCAGGCCCATGAACTGTTCGGTCGCAGCGTCGCGATCTCACACGACACCGTCGTCGTCGGCGCGCCCGATCACGAGGGCATCGCGGCCGAACACGGGGGCCTCCCGACCGAAGAAGGCACCGCGTACGTGTTCGTGAAGCCCGCCTCTGGCTGGGCTGGTTCGCTCACACAGACGGCGCAGCTCGCCGCCTCGGACCCCGGCAAGGATGCCCAGTTCGGCGGAGCGCTCGCGATCTCCGGCGCGACGATCGTTGCCGGCGCGCCCGGCCACACAGCCGGCAAGAGCAGCGAACAGGGCGCCGGATATGTGTTCGTAGAGCCACCCGCCGGCTGGGAGAACGCGACCGAGACCAACGAGCTGATCGCCAAGGACGGCACCGAAGGCGACAAGCTCGGCCTATCCGTCGCCCTCTCAGAAGCAGCGATCCTGCTCAGCGCTCCCAACCGCGAGGTAAATAACACCCGGGCACAGGGCGCGATATACAGCTTCCGCCGCTAGCCTTCGCCGCCGGCCGTTCAAGACAGCATCGCCGCCTTGTGCGTCGGCGGCGATGTTCCGTCCAGCCGCCGGCCTACTTCTTCCGCACCTTCTTGGCGAGCGTTTCGAATTTCTGAGGCAGACCTTCGCCACGAGCGCCTTCGACGTTTTCAGCGTGCAATTGGTAGATGTACTTGGTGCCGGACACGAGTTTCCTGCCGGTGACGACGACCGGCGTCGCCGCGTGGCCGGTGCCGATACCGCCGACGCAGGGGAAGCTCAAGCTTTCTTTCTTGCCTGCTTCTTCCTGGATCGTGGCCCAGCATTTGGCCACCGCGACCCCGTTCGGGTCGACCGTGCCCTGGAGGACCGCCTGGCGCTTCGTGATTTTGCTCGCAGCACCCGTCACCACGGTCGGGGCAGCGCCGCTGCCGCCTGTTCCCGATCCCGATTCCGAAAGCTGGACCTTGACGTCCTGGCCGTAGGTGGTGCCGGCCCAGGTCGTGACGACGAGGCGCTCGTGGAAGCCGCCTCCCTTTGTCCAGTTCGTGACCTTCGCAGACACGACGGAGGATTCGTCGGAAGTCGCTGGGACCGTCGCGCAGCCGACGCTTTGCCCATACGATTCTGTCGATCCGTATTCGAACTTGCACGATTCGATTTCCTCGCCGTAGGAGTTGAGTTCGCCGTTGACGGTCGCTTCCGTGTCGCCGATCCCGGTCGGGGAAATCGTTTCCGCGGTTGGGGCTTTCGATTCGTCCAGCAGGTCGCGTGTCAGCCGCAGGCGGTTGATGGTCGATTCGAGGAGCGGCGACTGCTCGCTGAGCGATTCGGTTCCGCCCGCCGCGAACCCGGCCGCCTTATCTTCCACAAAGGGTAGAACGTGCTGGGCGATCTGGGTCGCCCAGCCCGTGGTAAGGGTTTTGACTTTTTCGGTCGCGTCGGTCTCGACCAGTTTGTTGCCGCCGTTGCCGTTGTATTCGCCTTCGTATTTCTCTAGGCTTGTTTTCAACTCTGCCAGCTCGGAGCAGGAATGGTTGTTGCCGTTATTGCACGCTTCTTTCGTCACTTCGTAGTTCTGGTAGCTCGCCTCGAGGTTCGCCTTGAAATAGGCCAGGTTCCTGAGGCCGGCCTGCCAACTTTCGACTAGAGCGGTGAGCTCATCGGGCAGAGGGCGCGGACTTTCCGCCGTCGGGTCCAAGAACTCAGCGCCGGCGCCCTCGATGTCGCTCTGCAGCTGGATGTCGGCCGAGACGGCCTGCGGCAGGCCGAGCTTGACGTAGCTCTGGACGAGTGCCCTCGCGCCGCCCAGCGCTTCGGCGGGTCCCAGCTCAGATTTCAGCGCGCGCAGCTGTGCGGAAAACGCTTCTTCCTCAATCGAGGACATGGCGTCGAGGTCGGAGTAGGCCAATTTTTCTTCGACGCCCGCGCTCAGCCCGCAGTCCGTGCCGTAGCTCGTGTCGTCCGTGTCTTGTTCTGCGCCGTGGAAATCCAGTTTTACGATGAGCCCGTGGGTGCACGAACCATCGGCGCTTCCGAATTCGAGTTCCCATGCGTCGTGTGATCCCTTCGCGCCGACGACGCCCAATCGCACTCCGTTTATGAGCTGCGCGGGCAGTTTGGATAGGACGCTGGGCTCGGTCAACGCGGAATATTTCTCGTTTTCCACGGAGGTCAGTTCTCCGCTCGTGATGGTCTTTGGGTTACCCCAAAGATCGAGGTCGGTGGGATTACCTGCGGTGCCACCGTTTGCAGGCGCCAAGCCCTGTTCGAGCGACTTCGCGGCTGCTTCTTCGAGCTGCACAGCAACGGAGCTCTGACCGTCGACCTCCGTCCCCGTCGCCGTCTGTTCGACCGCCTGCAGCGCGTCGTCAAGGATCCCGTTGCCGGTTTTTGGCGCGCCTGAATCCGCCGCCCATGTGTTCTGCGCGCTCTCGAGCGTGAGGCCTTCGTTTTCGACAGTTTTCAGCCCCGTCTTGTCATTCGGGGACACGTGGCTTGGGTTTTCGAGCATCAATTGCGCATACGCGCGGGCGCTTTCCGACCAGAACTTCGTGTTGGCCACCGTCGCCGGGACTGTGCCCGTGAACCATTCCTGTTCGACCGGAAAGTGCACCAGGTAGCTCGTGGAATCGCTCGGTGATTCGGGTTCGCCGTTTTTTTCGCTCGTCAGCTGGCGCTCGGCCCCCGCGAAGGTGTAAGGCTCAGCTTCGTTGTTGACGAGATCGCCGTTGGCAACTTCGGTCGCATATTTCTCCAACGCGATTAGGGATTCTTGGAACCGGGCGCCCGGAAGCACTTCGCCTGTCCGCTGCAGCCAGCCGATGCTCTCGGCGATGGCCGACTGCAGTTCGCTGTTGATCTCCGTGGAGAAGAGCGTCTGGATCTCGTTCTGCAGCGCGAAGATCGTCTGCTGCTCTGCTGCGAGGCGTTCGCTCAGCGAACCCAGTTCGAGTTTGACTTCGTTGTTGTCCCGTGCGACCTGAGCTGTGAGCTGTGCGACCTGCACGTTGACCGCATGGAATGCTTCCTGTGTGTACTGCTGGAAACCGGAGAGCTGTTTGCGCAGGTCTTTCATGTCTTCCAGAGCGATTTCCTCCGGTTCCGGCGGCGGTTCCACGAGGTTTTCTTCGACCAATCCGTAGACCTTGAACGCGACGCCGATCAGTCCGGCCACGCCTTCCTGCGGATCCCCATGGACGAAGTCGAAAATCGACGAGCCGAGGCCGGCGGCCGCTTCGAGGCCGCCTTTGATGTTGTTGCGCGTCTTCTGTTCGGCTTCGTAAGTGGACCATTTTTGTTCGGCTTCGGTGATCTGCGTCTGAGATTGCCCGGCGGCAGCCAAGACAGCAGAGCTGTTTCTGTCCGATGGCTCGAGTAGCTCGGCGGCAGAGAACATCACGGCCTGCTGCTCGGCGATGATATGGGCCTCCGTTTCGCCTTTTTTTCCCACTTCGGCCGGCGTTTTCCCAGATTTCGGGCTCGCCGTTGACGCTTCCCACAGGGCGCCGCCCGTGCACCTGAGGCGGGGCACACCGGAGATGGTGTCTCCCCCGTCTGGCTGTTCGGTGCCGATTTCAATTCCGGCACCGCTCCCGCCTTTGTGTTCGCATGTCTGTTCCTGCGTGGTCTGCTGCCCTTCGTGAAAGAGTTCCTCCAACTGCTCTGGTGTCGAGTAAAGGGCTCCTTCGCCTACTTCAATTTCCGTTTTCAGGCCGTTGAACGCGGAGTTGCTCAAGGCTTTGTTTTCGCCGAAGAGCGCGGGCCACCACGAGAAGACGCTCTCTTCGGCCTTCGACCGCCAGACGGCGTCGCGCGCCAGCCCGAACCGCGGATTGCGCTGGGCGAGTTCCCAGGTGGCGCGCAGCACGGTCGCCGGCGAGAACGTGGTGTATAGGAGATTGGAGCGCTCATCGGCCAGAGGTTCGAAGTACTTGGGGCTTTCGGCGTTCGCGAACACGTTCGAGGAGCCGGCGAGGGCCACGCTCGCGACGTGCGTGAGGGCGAGCTTCGCCGCCGGGGGTAGTTCTGCGGACAGTTTGCCGTCGTGTTCCTTCAGCGCGGCGAGGATCGCCAGAACGCGCTGGTTTCCGGTCATCACCTGGAGGCTGGCCTTCGACGGCGCGAACGAGGAGGCCAGCAGCGCTTTCATTTCAGCGATGTACCCCTCGGCCGTAGCGGGAGGGAGGGTCGGTTCGTCCGCGTAGATCTGCTGCAGTGTCTTCTCGAGGATGAGTTCTTCGGTGCCGTCGCGGACGTTCGTCAGGCGCGCGACGCCTCCTGCCACGAACAGCGCCTCCGTCACGTCAGCCGGTTCGACCGTCGGGGGGCGGTTGAATGCCCAGACTCCAGCTTGGTTTTCGGAGTAGCTCGGCGCTCCGATCATCACGGTCCCGGTACTGGCCGACATGGCTGCGCCCGCCCCGAACTCGGCCGCACCGACCTCGCCGGTGCCCTCGTGTTCGCAGCTGCTCGCGCAATCGGCCACCAGCTTCGAGCCTTCCTGGGTCCAGTTCGACCCCGAACGTTCGAATACCCACGCGGCGCCGACTCCGGAGGCGTCCCCGTCGGCTCCGATCACCGCGCGGCCGCCGTCGGCGGATAGCGCGACGCTTCGCCAACCCAATTCGCCCTGACCGACCTCGCCGGTGCCGTTGTTGGCGCAGCTGGTCGTGCAGTCCCCGACGAGCTTGGTCTGCTGAGTCCAGCTGGAGCCCGAGCTTGTGAACACCCATGCGGCGCCCTTGCCGTCGTTGTCCTCGCCAGCCCCGATCAGCGCGGTGGTGCCGTCTTCGGAGAGGGCCACGCTCGAGCCGAAATCGCCTTCGCCCGTCTCGCCGGTGCCCTCGTCCGCGCAGCCGCTCTCACAGTCGCCGACGAGTTTCGCCTGTTCGCTCCAGCTCGACCCCGAACGCGTGAACGCCCAGGTCGCACCGGCGTTTGATTCGTCTTGAATTGCGCCGACCAACGCCGTGCTGCCGTCGCCGGCGAGCGCGACGCTGTAGCCGAACCCGCCGTACGTGCTCTCACCGGTCCCCTCGTTGCTGCAGCTGCTCGTGCAGTCGCCGACAAGTTTGGTCTGTTCGGTCCAGTTTTCGCCCGAGCGCGTGAACACCCACGCGGCACCCTGCTCGTAGGCGCCCGCAGATGTTTCATCGTAGGTCTGGCCGGCGATGAGCGTGTTCCCGTAGGAGGAGAGCGCGACGCTGTCGCCGAACACGCCGCCGCTCGTCGACTCGCCGGTGCCCTGGTTGGCGCATGCGCTCGTGCAGTCGGCAACGAGCTTCGTCTGCTCCGTCCAGACCGTATCCGAGCGCACGAACACCCACACAGCGCCCTCGTCGCCGTCGCCCTCGGCCCCGATCGCGGCGGTGTCGCCGTCCGCGGACAGCGCGACCGCTCCGCCGAAGTTGCCTTTGCCGATCTCCCCGTTGCCTTCGCCTTTGAGCTCGGCCTGCTGCACCCACGTAGAGCCGGAGCGCACGAACACGAATGCCGCACCCAGTTGGTGGTACTCGTAGGGAGCGCCGACGAGAACGGTGCGGCCATCTGACGAGAGTGCGATGAAGGCGCCGAAGGCGCCGTCGCCGACTTCGCCTTCACCATTCAGATCCGTCAGCGGGGGACCCTGCTGGATCAGCGGATCGATCGTGATCGGGTAGCGCGCTCCGCGTGCGTCGACCCGCACGAGCAGCCGCCCGCCCCGCATCGACAGCCACGACTTCAGGACGCGGCCGCGCGAATCGCTCGCCGCGAGGCCGCGATAGCGCACGACGTGCCCGCCCGCTCCCGTGAGCACGAGCCCCCTGCCGCCTTCGCTGGCCCGGGCGCGAACGTCACCGGAAAGCGACAGCGACAGCGTCAGCGGGCCGGCGCCGTGAGCGGGAGCGCGGGCCACCGTGAAGCGCTGCTCCAGGCCGAGCGGACCGTTGACGAACGACTCGCTCACCGCCGGATAGGAGTAGACGACGCGGTTGGCGTCCGCGCGAGGGGCGACGCTCGTCAGCGGACTCAGCGCGCCGCCGTTGCCCACGGAGGTCAGCTCTAGTCCGAAGCTCTCAGCGCCTGCGCGGACTTGCGCACCAGAACGGTCAAACCGTGCACGCAGGTGTTGCCCGGCGTTGCTGGTGAACACCGAGCCCCCCGCGACACGCGCCGCGTAGGCGGGCGAGGCGGCACCGAGCGCCGCCGACACCGGCGCCTGAGCTGCCAGCGGCAGCTTCGCCAGTCCTCGGCGATGCGCGGCGCTGATCGCGAGCGCATGATGCGACTCCGAGATCAGGCGCGACACCGGCCAAATGAGGAGGGCAAGCAACAATCCAGCGGCCAAGACGGCGATCCGTCGGCTGGTGAGACGCCTACCGAGGCCAACACCCTCACTCGCGCCGGCGAGCCCGCCAGGCCCGAGACCCACGACAACCGCAGGGCTACCCTCAGGCAGCCCACCGACCGAAGCCACGCCAGCCGCGCGTGCGCCACCCATTGACCGCATTCTCCCTGCCCCCCAGCTCTATTCGCGCTGCACGCAAGCCCCGACCTAAGCGCCCCCAAGAAGCGCAGCAAGCGGCGCGGTTCTATCACACTGCAGCGATCCTGTCAAATAGGAATCGCGCGACGGACCAGATGCCAACCCCGTTCATGGGTCCGGTCGCGGCTGCGGTTACGGACCAGTCCCTGCAGGGCGCTGAGCGCTGACACCGCGCGCGACGCGGAACTCCGCGGCGACCTCGCACGTGGACGCCTCGGCTCCGAGCGGAAATACGTGAAGCGCGTCTACGCGCGAGATTCTGGCAAGGCCCGCCGCCAGTTCGCCCGCCAGGTCGATGCCGCCGCCGCGACTGATCTGCGCGAGGGCTTGCTGAGGAATCGCGACTCCTGGCAGCGCACACGCGCGCTCCGCCATGCGCGCGCTGCGCAGCAGCGCGACGCTTGCGTAGAACCGCACGCCCGCGAGGATGTCCTCGGCGACCGCGAGGAACGCTTCGAGGCGCCCGAGGTCGAAGATCATCTGCGACTGCACGAACGTTGCTCCATTCGCGATCTTGCGCCTCAGGAGCCGCAACTCCCGGTCGACGTCCTCGGCGAACGGATTGACGACCGCCCCGACCGCCAGTGGGTGCGGAGCGCTCCACGCCGACGCGCTCGCAATCAGCTGCGTGGCGGTCATGTCGCCGACGGGTTCGATGCCAGCCACCGGATCGCCCTGCATGCAGAGGATCGCCTCAGCGCCGAGCGCTGCCGAGCCCACGACCTGGGACTGCAGCGCGAGCCGGTTGCGGTCGCGACAGGAAACGTGGACGATCGTGCCCACGCCCTGCTCTCGCGCTAGCGCTACCGCGGCCAGCGGCGACATCCGCGGCTGGCCAGCGTGGTTGTCGGTCAAGCCAACCGCATCGACGCTGTCGGCCAGAACAGCGATCCGATCGCTGACGCGCGCGCCATCAGCAACGGTCGGTAGCGAGATCTCGGCGGACGTCAGGGCGGTCAGCGACATGACCGCTAAGCCTAGCCCGTCGGTCTGCGAGGCCGACCGATGCCGTGTTAGCGGATCGACTATCAGGACACAGGCGGCGCGCCGAATATCCGTGTTGGCAGATAGGGCCTTAGAGGGTCAGACGTGTCATAGGCAGTGCGCCTCCGTCAAAGCCACCTCGATCCGTGGCGCGTCCGCGATCAGCTCGCCAGATGGCGCCGAACCCGATCTGCGAGCCGGGCGAGAACGCTACTTCCGACGAGGGGGGCCGCTGCGCTGGATTCGCGTGGTGACGGAGATGTCGGGCACCGTCGATCGCGTCGTGACGGCGTTTCCGCAGTCGAACGACCCCCGCTCGATAAGTCGGCAGCTGTGACTGTTCATGTTGGTTCGTACGAGTTCGATCACGTCGATTACGACAAAGATGGAGACGTGCTCTACCTGCGCACCGGTTCTGAGCGGCCGGCGGCCGACGCGTTTGCGACGCCTGAGGGACACGCCGTTCGCCTCGACGAGCGCGGCGAGGTCATCGGCATCACGATTGTCAACGCCAAATGGCTCCTCGAGCGCGACGGTGGCCTCAAAGTCACCGTGCCGAGCCCGATTGACACCGATCCCGGCGACCTCGCTAGGGCGCTAGCCGCGGCCTGAGAAACCCTGAACCGAGGCATCACCGAGCGGAGTTCGAGCGCCCCAGCCTGGACCAGCTGCAGCTCAGTGGGGTTGGTGCGGGGCTGCCCGCTGGCAGGATCATGGCCGTCTTGCAGCGCGGCGGCTGCTCGGATTCTTGACCGTCATCGCCCGTGAGATCACCGCGAAGTCTTCCTGTGGGATCTTGAATAGGCCGGCCCGGAACGTGTACCCCCAGCGGCGCTTGTCCTTGATGAAGCTGAGCTGGTCGATCAGCGGCCTAATTGGTGCCTCGATGCCGCTGACGAACTCGATGTTGCGGCGCCACGGCGTGAACCCCGGCGCCTGTTCCACCTGGTAGAGCTCTTCGTCGAGGACTCGACCTGTTGCCGTGAAGGCCTGCACTGGCTCGCCGTCTCGCAGGCTCGTCTTGGGCGAGTAGTAGACCAGCCAGTCATCAGCCTTCAGCCGCTTGAGCCCGGAAGCCTTGCCATGGCCGGCCTGGGTGAATCCGCCCTCTACGCTCAGCTGCACGTGATCACGGCTGATCGTGCTCACCCAGTACGAGTGCTCGTTGAGCGAGTCGAGCGCGGTCGCGCAGATGCTCAGTTGGCGGTGCAGCTGCTCGCGCTCGGCGCGACTCAGCGTTGCGATCATGCGTTGCTCGATTGCGGCGACGGTCGAGGAAGCCGCGCGTAGGCGGATGCGTCCCTCGGCCGTGAGGGCGTAGCGTTGGCTGCGGCCTTGGCCGACGGCGCTCACGAGCCCGGCGGCTTTCAGGCCGGTGAGGAGCTGGTGCATCGCTTGTCGGCTGACGAACGCGTCGCGCGCCAGGTCTGCGTTTGAGATGCGCGGGCGCGCCGCGACGATCTCCAGACAGGCGTACTGCGACACGCTGAGTCCGTAGTCGCGCAGCTCCCCGTCCATCGTCGAGTGCAGGGCGTGTTGGGCGCGCTTGACGGCGTAGCCCACGGATTGATCGAGATCGACTTGCATCACGTCAAGATCTTGACATAGTATTGTACGTCAAGACCTTGACAACACTTAGGAAGGACCTCCCTGTGCCTACCGTTTCAGGCCCCGATTTCATTGCCCTCCAGGTCCGCGACATCGAGCGTGCCGCCGAGTTCTACGAACGTGAGCTGGGGCTCACGCGCGCACCCGGACCCCCTCACGCCGTCGTGTTCGCCACCCAGCCGATCGCGTTTGCGGTCAGAGAGCCGCTGCCAGGAACCGACCTCGACAGTGGGCAGCCCGGCCTCGGCGTGGCGCTATGGCTGCGGGCCGACGACGCCCAAGCCCTTCATGACCGACTCGCCGAGCACGGCATGACGATCCTGGCTGAGCCGATCGATGGTCCCTTCGGTCGCACGTTCACGCTCAGAGACCCGGACGGCTACGCGATCACGATCCACGATCAAGGCTGACGCCTCAGCCCGCGCCACGCTGAACGCGCCGGCTGGTGCGGTCGAGCGCTCACACAAGAGCGGGGATGACTTCACCCGCGAGCCGTTCCAGCTGACGCTGATCGTCCACGAGGGGATTGAGGAGGATCAGCTCGGCGCCGGCGTCGGCGACCGCACGGATGCCCGCGACGCACTCCTCCACGGTGCCGGCAAGCATCTGCTCTGCCCAGTCGCCGCCCCCGTAGTGATGTCTGAGTGCGTCGTTGAGTCTCGTTCTGGCAATCGCCGGGTCATCCTCGACGTGGACGTAGACACGCTTGCCGAACCGGAACGTACCGAGATCGCGGTTCTGCACGGCCAGCTCATCCTTGACCATTGCGACCTGCTCAGCGTATCTACTGGTCGTCTGGGACCCCGCGCCCATGAACCCGTTGCCGAACCGCGCGGCGCGGCGCATCCCTGCGGGTGCATTTCCGCCGAACCACACCGGCGGGTAGGGCTTCTGCAGGGGCTTCGGCTCCATCGTCGCTCCGTGAAGCGTCCAGAAGTGGCCCTCGAACTCGATCTGCGAGTCGGTCCAGCAGCGCTTCATCAGCGCAAGCGACTCGTTGAATCGCGCGACGGGTTTGTCGGGGTCAACGCCGAAGGCGGCGAACGGTCGCTCCCGGCCGCCAGTGGCGACCCCCACCTCCAGGCGGCCATGGCTGAGGCAGTCCAGCGAGCTGATTGCCTTCGCGAGGTGCAGCGGGTTGTGCAGTGGCAGGACGAAGACGGCGCAGCCGAGCCGCAGCCGTTCGGTGCACGCTGCCGCGTAGGTGAGCGTCTGAAGCGCCCCCAGGACACCGGCCGCGCCGAGCACCTGCTCCTGCACCCAGCCGCTCTCGAACACGCCGAAATCCTCAACCTGGCGAAGGTGGGAGCGGAACGCCTGCTCATCGAAGCGACTTTCGCGAGCGTACTGCGGGATCGAGATCGCGAATCGCACGGGCAAGATCTTATTCGGCCGCGTGACCAAAGTCAGGCTCGGGCGAACGGATGGCTACGGCTACAGACTCGGCCATGCCGCCGACGCACAGCAACGCGTTCGCGACAGCGAGTCAGCGGGCCGCGACGAGCACCGAGCCGCCCGAATACACGTACGCCCGTTCTCCCTTGAAGGACTTGCGGACAAGTGTGGGCTCCTGGCCGACAGGTACGACATCGAAGGCGAACTCGATGCCGGTCGTCGCCGCGATCTTCACCAACGTCTCAATCTGCGGGTTCTTCTCGCCGGACTCAAGCTCAACAACGCGCGGCTGACTTACGCCGAGATGCTTGGCCAGCTCTCGCTGCGACAGGCCGCTTTCTGAGCGGTAGGCGATCAGGCGAGCAGCGACCATGCGCGCCAGCGCCAGGCGTTCCCACTCGGCGGCGAACTCGGGGTCGGCCTTTAGCGCGGCGGCAAGCACCTCATCGGCCGTCTTGATGCCCTTCGGCCAGTGATTCGGCGTCTCGATCATACCCATGTGATAGGTCATGGCTTATCAGCTTTCAATGACCTGTCGTACTTCCCGGCGCGAGCCTGAGCATGCTCAATCAATGCGGCGAACTCCTTGTGTCGATCGATGGCGAGGATCACGTAGAAGTCGCCGGCTCGACAGGCCGCCGCAGCCTTCAGCGGCGAGACCCTAAGCGAGTTCGTGCGACGAGCTGCCCGCTACGAGGCCGAGCGTACCCTCGCCGGGCGCGCTCGCTACGTCCTCGACGACGGAGCAGCACAGCGATTCCTCTCGTGCTGGAGCAACCCTCTCCTGCCTCCGAGCGAGGGCTGCGCCGCGTCGTCGAGAAGCCGAACGTCCTGCCAGAGGCGTGAAGCCGCAACTCAGCGCGACGGGCTCCTTCGACCGCAAGGCTCACCGCGTCGATCAGTTCAGCCGCGGCTCAGGAGAGAACCGTGATGGAGCAACCGAGGCCTGGGGCGCCTGCAAGCCGCCCGTCGCCGGTAAGTAGCTCGCACCCGAGCGCCTCAGCCAGGGCTACGTAAGTGGCGTCGTAGGCGGTTAGATTGGCTCGCAGTTCGAAGGCGCGACGCATCAGCGGCAAAGCGGGGTAGCGACCTAGATCAAGATCTTCGAGGTCGCCAACCGCGGCGGCAAATCGCTCCTCGGTGAGAGTGCCGGCGAGCCAGCGCTTGCGCAGCGCCGACACCGTCTCGACATCAACGAGATCTGGTGCGGCGAGATCCTTTGCCGCACGCAGTGCCTCACGCGCAACGCGCCCGTCGGTCTCGTCATCAGCGATGGCATTCGCGAGCACGCTCGCATCGACCACGATCACCGCTGCTCACGGTCTTCCGCCACATCCTTCGCAGCGCGCGCGAGCCCCACTTCGCCTCCAGACCTCCGATCGATGCGGTCCAATACCTCAGCCAAGCTGGGCCGCTTAGCGATCCTCGTCAATTCGTTCGATAGGTACTGCTGCAGGGATTGCCCGTGCGACTTCGCCCTCCGTTGCAGAGCACGGTGAACATCATCTGGTAGGTCACGCACAAGCAAGTTCGTCATTGCTTGCAGAATGATAGCACAGCTGCAAGCGCTCAAGATACGATCCACGCCCACGATACCGGCCACCTCTCGGACCGCAACATCGCACGCGCAATAGGGCTGCAGGGCCACTCGCTCCGGTGCAACTCGACTGGCCAGCCGACAAGTGCTGTGCCTCATCGAGGCGAACACGGCCTACAAGGAGCAATCGCGTGAAACCTCCACTACCCCGAAGGGAGTGCGCACGTAGCGACTAGCTTGGGGTCGCCAGTTTTGGGCGAGGGAGCCGCAAGCAGAGGCAATAGGTATGTCGCAAGGTAGGCGGCGACCTCTGGGCTCAATGGGAGGCGATGAACTCGGCCAAGAGGTCTGTCTCCTTCTCGGCCACCGCGACGACGACGGCGGTCTCACCATTTCGACGCCGGCCCATACGACATCGACCACCAGGCGACCGGACCATCATGTCGGGTTCGTCGGCATGGACGAGTCGCTGACTGCTCCCCAAAGCGATACTAGGCTCAGCGGCAGGCAAGGCATACTTCCTTCCTGGGATGTGTGTGCCTCGCCCTTTCGGCGCTGTTTACACAAACGTCTGCCGACGACCCTAGCCCATCACTTCAACATTGATTGTTTCGCCTCCGTGGGTTACGAAGTTGCCCAATGCCTCAGTTGTTGCCAGACCAGCCGCTTCGAACCCGAGGCCTTCATTCAATTCCATTTTGCAGGCTTCCGTTTCTTTTCCGCCCGTGCTGAACACTTCCGTGATTTCCTGTTTACCTTTTTCTTGTCTAAAGAGGACGGAGAAGGTGCTTTTTAATCCGCTGTTCACGGGTTCGACCTTGCCTGCGACACAGCCCCGCAGTTTGATTTTTATGGGTCCGCACGTAAACGACGCTTCTTTCAGTAAGGCCATGAACGCGACTTTGTGTTCCGTTATCGCTTTACCCCACCAACGAAGCTGGAACGTACCTAACACTATGATCACGCCTTTGCCTGCACCGCTTCCCGTGCATGTGGTTCCCGCGAGCGAGCATGTTTCGAAATTGATGTTAAACGGACCACTAGTTACCGTTAAATTGGTTCCTGATTCGGGTTCGAATGTACCTGACGGGCTATCCGTCACGCATTCGATCTTTTTGCCGAAGGCCGTTTCGATGGTACCGACGCCGCTACTGCCTGTGAAAGTGAGCGGCGGGGACCCTTTTTGCCCTAAGAGATTGGGTTCCACCTGCGCCTCGGCGACGGCGCCCGCGACGGCGCTACAAAGCAATACCGCAGTAGCTACCCCAACGATTAGTCTGATGCGCCTCATGGTTCTCTCCTTTGCTGTGCACAATAAGCAACCACTCCGGATCGGGCGCACACACCCGCAGGGGATGAGGTGATGCCGTAAATCGCACCGAGCCTCCAGCAACGAGTGCGCGTCCACCCGGCCACGATCAATGTTGGCACGACTCACTAGCGACCGCAAGTCTCGACGTCGGCACGACACGCGCGCTGCCTCGAAGGTGCCGAGATCAAACGCAAATAGGCGACCTCGCGATCCTGCGGTCCTTCGCCCCTCGCTGCGGTCCTTTTGCGGTCCCATTCCTCGCGAGCGCCCCCGAACAAACCCAAAGGACGCCTGCAACACCAGCATTTCCGCCGGGTTTGCAGGGCCATAGGATCAAATCTTCATCGGGGAGATAGGGGTTGGAGGGCTTGGTTGTGCGGGATTCGGCGGGGCGTGGGCGGTTTCGTGGGCGGTCCGAGCGCCGCGAGCCCATCGGTCGCTTTACGCCGTCTGTGCTCGTCGTCTCCTGGGCGTCGGTCGCGAAGGCGGCGAACTGCGAGTGTCCCCTGATGGGCTTGCCAGCCGGCGCTCGAGGTCGGTGAAGGCGTCAATGATCTCCGGAGCTTCGTAGGCGCGGTTGCGTCGGCCGATCGTGATCTGATGCAGGATCCCCGCCTGGACGAGCCGCTGGATCGCGTCGTTCGCCGGCTTGAACGTGCGCCCGATTAGAGTCGTGGCGCTGTCGGCGGTGAGAACCGGAGCACCGGGAAGCCGACGTAGGAGCAGGTCGGTCGCGGAGTTCGCGCGTACCCGCCCAAGGCGCGCACGCCACTCCTGCTCCAGCTCGGCCATACGTGACTCAAAGCCGGCGGCGTCCTTCACCGCGCGGGTGCAGGCGCTCGCAAACGTGGCGATCCAGCGGTTCATGCCCAATATCGCCTCATCGGAGTCCGCTGCGCCGACGTACCTTGTGGCAGTCAGGCCCCCCACATAGTCACGCGCGAGTGTGGCGAGAACGAGGGAGACAGGCGGGAGCACGCGGTCTGCCAGCCCGCGACGACAAAGTATCAGGTGGATGATCGCCCGGCCAGTACGGCCGTTCCCGTCAACGAAGGGATGGATGGTCTCGAACTGCGCGTGGGCAAGCGCCGCCTGCGCCACAGCGGGTAGGTCAGCACCGTTGCTGAAGGCGACCACATCATCCATTAGCTGCTCGACGAGCTCGGGCGGCGGGGGCACGAAGTCGGCAGAGCAGGGGTTGTAGTCGCTGCCGCCAATCCAATTCTGCACGTCTCGGAAGCGGCCGCCGTGCTCCTCGAGTCTCGTCCCTGCAAGGAGCCTGCGGTGCAGCTCCAAGAGCAGCTCGACGGTGATCTCATCGCCCCGGCCGACGTTGTCGAGGCCGTGGCGCATCGCGTCGATGTTGCCAAGCACCTCAGTGGCGGTCACGTCTGATGTTTGCTCGCGCATCGAGCGAACGGCCTCGGCACGCAGCAGGCGCCGCGCGCCGATCTCGAGCCCCTCGATACGGGACGACGCGACAGACTCGGCTCGCAGCAAGATGCGCGCGAGAGCCTCGGTATCCGCGAGCGCCGTCGCCTGGGAGTTCAGGCGCGCTATCGCCGCTTCTGCATCCGCGACATCCGCGGCGACATCCCCCGTGAGCACGAAGGCCCGCCCCAGGAGCCGACCGGGGACGTAGGCGTCGTAGTCGCACGACCGCCGCTCCCGGCGCGGGAGGCCGGCGTCAGCGATCTCGCTCGTCCAGTGTCGCTTTAGAAGCTCCGACATACCTGATCCCTATCGGAGTTTACTCCAAAACCTCCAATATGTGGCAGTCTAATTGGAGCTTAGTCCACCCCGCGCTCACTGACGACTATTGTCTGTCCATGCTCTCCTACCAGTTCTCGGCGCTCGTCGAACGCCTTGGCCGCGTGATCCACCCCACCTACATCCCGATGTGGCTCAGCGAGCCGAACCCCGCGCTCGACGACGACAAGCCGATCGACCGCATCGTCCAAGGCGACTACCGCTCGGTCGCCCGCCTGATCTCTGGTCTCGAGGACACAGGCGCGAGCTGACACGCGACCGAATCAGCGAGATGCAACAAGGATCGAGCCGCCGGCGTACAAATGAGCCTGCGTGTCCTTGAAGGCATTGCGGAGTGGGCTCCCGGCCAGCCGGGACGACATCGAACGCGAACTCGATGCCGGTCGTCGCAGCGATCTTCACCAGCGTAAGCACGCTGGGCACCGAACAGGCCCGTGGCCCAACCCGGAGCTCCAACGCTTGAACACCTCGGCGTGAGGCAGCGCACCGTGTCGCTTGCGGTCCCTTTCGCCCGTCGCTGCGGTCCATTTGCGGTCCGCGTGCCGAGAACAGCCGGGAACAGACGAGAACGACTGAACCAGAACTCCAGTATGTTCGCGGCTTTCGCCAGCGTTCGCGGCGAGGTGCAAGGTTCTGAACCTGCGACTTTTCATCGCCCTAACTGGACGGTATTTGAACCACGAGGCGATCGCGGCGATCGAGCGGCTGCATGGGACGCTGCAGGGTTCGGTCAGCGGCAGCTCGTCGCCGTGGCGAGCGCCGAGCAGACCGCGGCCATCTTCTCCGGGCCAAGCGTCGTGATGCGCTCGGTCAGGAACGCCTTTTCGGCGGAGAGGGTGTTGTCGAGCGCAAGCACGCACTCGATCGGCATCCCATCGGCGGGTCCGATCTCGACCTCCGTTGCAAGACCGCGGACAGTGCCCGTCGCCGGGACCGCGATCACGTTGAAGACGCGATCGACCGCCTCGTCGCGGGTGAGGATCAGGACAGGCCGTCGCTTGCTATCCGGCGGCTCATGCCACCAGACCTCGCCGCGCCTCACGATCTGCGGTGCTGCTCCCAGGAGAAGCCGGCCTTCGCCTCCACCTCGTCCAAGCGACGCAGCATCGCCACAGAAGCGCGGGCGCTGAACTCATCGAGATCGCCCCATCCATCCACGGCAGGCTCTGCGTGCTCGCGCTGCACCGCACGCAGCGCCACCTCGGCATCACGCTCACTCCAGCCGGGCGCTTGCTGCAACAGCTGCTCCTTTGCGGTCATACGCCACCAATGGTAGCCGCCGCGCCACGTCGCGGCACGGACGGGCGATCACTCGCAAGTTGGTCCTGCGAGTCGCGCCGACCATGGGCCTGCTCAGGAACCCACGGAGGCTCCCAGAGCTTGCCACCACAGTCGTAGGGCTCCGCCGACGATGTGCGCGAAGACATGCAAACGCATCGGTAGGTCCTCGGCAGTCCATTGACCGCCCTTCATACTCGTACCGAGGAAGTAGAACCGCTCGCTGGGACGGTCGCTGATCAGCTTGTCCGGCGGCTCGCACAGCGGTGGCGGGAAAGCGATCCCATCGTGAAGGTCGCGTGACCGATGCTCGTAGAGCGTTGCTATCGCCCCATCAAGTTGGTCCCAGTCGAAGCGTGCAGGTGCTTGCGACGGTCGCACCCCCGGCGGACCCGGATCGAACTCCTTCACAAAGCGACGCAGCTTCTGTTCAACGTTGAACAACCGTGAAACCTCCTGAGCGATCGTTTCGGCCACGTCATGGGGAACGCCATCCAACGCTTTCGCAAGTCTCCGGCGGTGCCGGCGCAGCTGCGCAAGCGGCGTCTCCTGGCGACCATCATCGAAGCGATTGGCCGCAGTGGGTGTTGAAGCTCACCTCCTCTCTATCTCTCTCCAGCAGCCCGAGGCGCCTCGCAACTGGCGTCCGTCCTCAAGCTCTGCTTAGATCATGTCGACAAGGATAACAAAGTCTACAAACCCTATGTAGCAGCTAGAGTCGCTATAGTCTTCGTAGGCGACCTATCGGACGGGAGATGCTCGATGCCGACGACAGAATTCATCAACGTGCGTGATGCCGCGAAGGAGCTGGGCGTACATGAGAACACGGTTCGCAACCTGGAGAAGCGAGGCAAGCTGAAGGCGATTCGGCTGCCCGGCTCAGGGTTCCGGCGTTTTCGCAAGGAGGACATCGAGCGAATGCGCCAGGAGATGTGGACCCAGTTCGCCCCGGACACGACGATGCCCACGGAGCGGCGCCGGCCGGCCAAGCGCCACACGCTCAACGACGAGGACTACGCGGCGTAGGCTCCGTCTCCCCACGCGTCTAGATTTGAGCGCGTGGCGCTGTCAGACTGGGAGGCTCGACCTCCTGACGAGTCCTACTATGCAGAACGCACTTCCTACGTGCGTCAGGGCGACCTGTTTCAGGACGTCCCGCTCGGCTACCCGTGGCCACCGAATGCGGCCAGCCACTCGGCAGGCAAGCGCAAGTTCCTTTCGGGACCGTTCGAGTCCGGCTTCGCGATCCTACTCACGCCCACCTGCAGCATGACCGCTCAGGGCGTCGCTGACGGCTACGCCCATCCGGCTCGCATGCTGGCCCCAGCTATCGCGCTCGAGAAGCTCTTGGATGAGGGCGCCGTGAAGTCGGGATCGGTTCAGGATCTACGGACCTACGACCACTTGGTCAACTACTTCTATCTGCCCGAGATCCCGGAGTCGGGGTTCCCGGAGAGCCTCGCGCTGATCTATTCGGCGATCACCGTGCATCACGACTATCTCGAGGAGCGTCGTGTCGCGCAGCTGGCCGAGCCGGCTGCGGTGCATCTCAAGTACAAGCTGGCCGCCCTCTACAGCGGCAGCCTGTTCTCGCACACCGACTTCGAGGACGTAATCGGTTAGGCAGCCTCTTCGGTCGGAATGACCACGTAAGGCTGGCCCTCGGCGTCCCACCAGACATCTCCCTGGGCGCAGAAGCCGCCGCGACCTACGCCGCACAGAAGCCGGAAGCGCATCGGGTCGAGCCTTCCATCGGGAAGAACGGGGAGGCCAAGCACCTCGTCCCAGCCGATGAGCTCGTAGTTGCCGCGGTTGAGCAGGATCGCCTTGGGAGGCTGCTCGCACTCCTCGGCGTGCTCATCCCAGGCTGCCAGGATACCTTCAAGGATCTCGATTTCGATCTTCACGGCACACCATTTTGACGCCGAGATCGGCGGACACGAGGTTGCCGTGTGCTACTCGGAAACGTCGGCCGGAGTCTGCGATGCCTGGGCCTGGTCAACCGCATCGGCTGACGGCGTGAACGCGTCGTTGACCATCTGGACCTCGTGCTCGGAGGGCGCGTAGTGCGCGTAGATCTGCGTGGTCTTGCTGTCAGCGTGCCCGAGGAACTCTTGGATCATCCGCAGCTCGACGCGGAGGCGATCTATGACGCGGGGCGGGACGCGGTCGTTGAGGTGCTGTTGGCGATGGATCTGCGGATCCAGCAGCCCGAGACGCACGTCGCTCGCCAGGATGAGCGGATCGGCAAGCTCGAGCGCCAGCTGAACCGCAACTCAAAGAACAGCTCGCAGCCACCGAGTGCGGATAGTCCGAGCGCTGCACAGCGGCGCAGCAAGGACTCCTCTGATAACGCTCTTTTGCGGTGGCAAAGCCAGCAACGAGGCGGGCCTCGCTGATGGGTCGGAGGTTTCCTCGTCTTCGCGGGGCTGGCGGCATTTAACGAGACTTGCGCGGTCGCCTCGCCTTGGGCCAACCACCGAGGGAAACGCGCGGCCAAGAGAAGCCGAACGATGTGAGCATGGCGCAACGCCAGTTCCGGTTGCGAAACGCGCTGCTGGTGAACGTGATCTCGAAGTAGCGGCCGTTTAACGTGCCGGCGCTGCTGACATGGCCCGCGTAGCCGCGAAGCGTCGCTTCGCCCGTGACGCCGCCGACTTCTTCGCCGAGCGGCCCGGCGCGTTTCGGTCTAGCGCTCATGTTCGCGCTGAATTCGGGGGGATGGAACACGCTTTCGTCGTAGGTGAGGCATTTCGGGCCTAGCTTGAAGCTTTCGCCAATCTGTTCGCCCCAAAGAGTTGGGTCGAAGACTTCCGCACGAAGGGTGACGGTGCCGGCGCTCGCGTTGTATCGAATGATGACTTCACGCGTGGACTCCTTCGTCTGGACCGCGGGAGGCGGCGATACGCCGATGCTCGGAGGGTTGTGCGGTTCGGGAAACACGATGCGGCCAGCGTGGATCGTCGCGCTGGCTACGCCTGGTGCTATGAGCCCAAACGCAGCGGCGAGCGCGGCGACGCTGACGACACAGATGCGCACTGTGGGATCCTTCCGCTCGATCGAACTGCTGCGACGGTGGCAGGCTACCTCAGCTCTCGGCGCGCGAGCTGCGTGAGCTCACATCTGAGGCTGGACGAGGCCCAGAAGCTCATCGACCGTCACGGATGGTCGAACATCACGCTCCTACGGGCTGATGCCGCTCAGCTCGCGCTCAGTGAGCCCGTCGACGCGGCCTATTTCTCGCTCAGCTACTCGGTCATCCCGGATCGGGAAGGCGCGCTTGACCGGGCGTGGGAGGCGCTGCGGCCCGGCGGGCGCCTCGTGATCATGGACGCGGGCATTCCCGACGCAGGCTCGATGCGAATCCTGCGCCGCCCCGCCGAGCTGGTCGCGACGGTCTTTCCAGGTGACCCGTACTCACGGCCGTGGCAAGACCTCCGACGCCTATCCGCGACGGTAACCACCGAGCGGTTTCAACTCGGGCTGTATTTCATCTGCACGCTGCAGAAGACATGAGCGCTGACCACGACTGCGACGGGGCGATCGTTACTTCGAGCGGCCGCCGACACATGGACACGGGCACAGAACCGAGGCTCGCGCGGCTCGGCTTGCTGCGAGTGATCCTCTCGCTGGCGGGCGCAGCCGTATTCGCAACCTCGTTTCTCGCGTCTGCCTCCGTGTTCGGAGCCGCGATCAGTGCGACCGATCTTCTGAATGGCCTCCTGTGCGCCGCACTCCTCGGCGTACTGGGCATAGTGGCCTACTGGGTACACGCGTCACATGCCGGCCGCCGGCTCGCCGTCGGCGGGAGGAGCTAAGCCTCGTACCGGGCTTCCTATCTGGTTGGGGAGTCGTTATTGCGGAGCGGTGCCCTGTCTAACGTTCGGTGCTTCGCATGTGCAGGAAGCTGTCACGTCCCCGGTGGTTGCGTTCCGGCAACGGCCGAGCTCATCATTCGTACCCATGTGTCGACCATCGCTTGGTCGTCAACCTGCGCCGGAATGGCGAGGACGTCACGAAGCAGGCGCGAGGATAGGAGCGAACCGAGGCCGAATGCGGCTATCGCTGCCGCATCGTCATCTGGTATTTCGCGCGTGGAGTGTTCGCTGATCCATGCGGCGAACCCGGCATATGTCGCGGTGACGAGCTGCTCGACAGCTCCTGTCAGCAGCCGTGGCTGGTTACGTGACTCGGAAGCGAGAATGCGCAGCAACTCGGCCTCTCTGTCGAGCTCGGCGAGGATGTAGCGGGCGGTCAGCGTCAGTTCGGCTTTGAGATCTCCCAGCGGTCCCAGGACGTCGCGGATCTCACGGAGTGCGCCAAGGCGGGCGAGATGGCGCTCGATGCCGGCCGCGAGCACGGCTTCCTTGCTCGCGAAGTGGTGGTAGATGCCGCCGGCTCCTGGAGTGAGTCCCGCGGCTGACTCGATCTTGATGATGCTCGTGGCGGCATAGCCGTGTTCGCTGAACAGGCGCATCGCCTCGTCGACGATGCGCTCGCGGGTGGGAGTGGAGCTTGACATCGGTCTGCCTAAGTATACACTTAGCCCCGCCAAGTAGATCGAGACAAAGGAGATCTGTCCGTGCCTAATGGTCCCGATGCAGGCGACGTGCCGCCGAAGGGTGACGGGATCCGCCGCGGGCGGGTGCGGCGCACCGCCCCGTTTGCGGCTCTGGGGGCGCGCACCGCGGGCGAGGCGGTTGTCATCGGGCTGCGGAGCAAGCTGACCGGGGCCGACAGCACCGAGTTTCACGTTCGCACGGCAGAGCGCTACGCGGATCTGCTCGGCCACTCCAAGGGCGCTCTCATGAAGGCTGGGCAGATGCTCTCGTTCGTCACGGCCAGCCCTGCCATACCGGCGGAGTTCCAGTCGATCTACCAGGCCGCGCTGGGGCGACTGCGCGATGAGGCACCGCCGATGGCGCCGGAGCTCGCACGCTCAGTGCTCGAGTGCCAGCTCCAGCAGCGGGCCGAGAGCGCGTTTGCGCAGTTCGAGTGGGAGCCCTTGGCGGCCGCCTCTATCGGCCAGGTTCACGCCGCGCGGCTCCACGACGGGCGCGCCGTCGCGGTGAAGATCCAATACCCGGGGGTAGCTGACGCGATCCAGGCCGACCTGAAGAACAACGAGCTGATGGCGACCTTCCTCGGCTTGATGTTCGGCCTGTCGCCAAGAAAAATGAACTTCGACATTCGCGGCGCGGGGCGCGAGATCACCGCTCGCATCACCGAGGAGCTCGACTACCGCCATGAGGCCACAAACCAGACGGAGTTCGCCGACATCTATCGCGGACACCCGTTCATCCACGTCCCCGAAGTGATCGGCGAGCTGAGCACCGGCCGGGTGCTGACCCAAGAGCTCGCCCAGGGCAAATCCTGGAGCGATGCGCTCACCGCCAGGCAGGAGCTGCGCGGCCAATGGGCGGAGGCAATCTACCGCTTCATTTACGGCTCGTCCACCCGCTTCTACGTGTTCCACGCCGACCCTCACCCCGGCAACTACCTGTTTCACGACGACGGCAGCGTGACGTTCCTGGACTTCGGCTGCATCAAGCGGTTCGGGCGCGAGCAGGTCGAGATGATGAACGCGATCGCGCGCGCATGCCTACACGACGACGTGCTGGGGACATGGCAAGCGAGCGTGGAGGCCGGCTTTTTTAGATCCTCGGATCCCGTCACCCCCGAGGAGGTGTTCGCGTACTGGCGTGAGCCGTGGGAAATGTGGTGGGCAGAGCAGCCGTTCACGGTCACCCCCGAGTACGTCTCCAGGTGGATCGACCGCAAGTTCTCTCCGACCGGCCCCTCGGCCAACGCCTTTCGCCACCTCACCGCCTCGCCCGACTACACGATCATGGGCCGGATCGAGATGAGCGCGGCATCCTTGTATGCCGCGCTGCGCGCCAGCAACCACTGGGGGTCGATCATCGCCGAGTCCCTGGACGGCGCCGCTCCGTCCACCGCAATGGGCAAGCTCGAGCACGCGTTCTTCGAGGACAGTCACGTGGCCGGCGATCATGCCTGACTGGCGGGCCTGGCCGTTCCCGACCGAGGAACCCTACCCCGCCTACCACGCCGCACGTGAGCAGGCGCCCGTCCAGTGGAACGAGCCGCTCGGCGCCCATCTCGTGCTCTCCCACGAGCACGCGGCAGAGGTTCTCCGCAGCCCTGAGTGGAGCTCTGACCCGCGCAACAGCCCGCAGATGCTCGCCTCCCTCGGCGGACCAGGCCCCGTGTCCGAACAGTGGAGCCGCTCGCTGCTGATGAGCGACCCACCGGCACACACCCGCCTGCGGACGGCCGTAAACCGCTTCTTCACGCCACGAGCAGTCCGGGCAATTCGCGGGCGCGTCGCCGCAATCGTCGAGAGCGCGTTCGCAGCGCTCGCCGACGGTGGACCAGTCGATCTGATGAGCGAGGTCGCCTACCCGATCCCGCTCGCGGTCATCGCCGAGCTGTTCGACATCGGCCTCGAGGGTGCAGAACTGCTGCACTCAGAAACTCCGACGATCGCGCGAATGCTGGAGCTCGACCCGACACCGGACGAGATCGAGGCGATCGGCACGGCCGCAATGACCGTGATGTTGTTCCTCGTCCCGATCGTCACCGAGCGGCGAGAAGATCCAGGAGAGGACCTGTTGAGCGCGCTCGTGCACCCGCCCGGTGGCGGTGCGGCACTGGAGACGGATGAGATCATCACCATGTGCCTGCTGCTGCTCGCCGCCGGCCACGAGACAACCGCGAACCTGATCGGCAACGGCACGCTCGCTCTGTTCGAGCACCCCGAGCAGCTCGACTGGCTCGCTGGGCATCCCGACCTATGTGCGCAAGCCGTTGATGAGCTCCTGCGCTACGACAGCCCCGCCCAGGTCGCGTCTCGCGTCGCCCGAGACGACCTCGTACTCGGCGGAGTCCGGGTCCGTGCGGGGCAGCAGGCGCTCGTCATCCTCGGCGCCGCCAACCGCGACCCAGAGCGGTACCCCGACCCAGACGAGCTCGACCTCACTCGCCCGCCAGCGACCCACCTCGCGTTTGGGAGCGGGCCACACTTCTGCGTCGGCGCCGGACTCGCTCGACTCGAGGCCCAGGAGACGTTCACCCACTTGGCACGATCACCGTTGAGACCGAGTAGTAGTAGCTGGTCATATTCTAGGGATCGCTCGCACACGATCCGCCGGCTGCAGAACCTGCACATCGAGAATGGTCCCGCCGCTGGCTGACCCACAGGGTTTGCCCGACGGCCAGCCGGGTTTCCAGCATGTTCTTGCGAGCGCGTGCGGTCAGGCATGCAGCCGCCTCCACCGCCTCAACGGGGCGCCCTGGCTATCGCTCGGGGAGCTCGTGTCCGCGGCGTGAGCGATCTTGCCGGTCGAGCAGGTCGCGGGGAGCCAGGGGATTCAGGATGTCGCGCATGCGGTCGAGCACGGCGTGGTCCTTTGGACGATCTGCGGCCGTCTTGGATTTCAGGATCATCTCCGCCGAGGCG
The DNA here is from genome assembly GCA_963838405.1 of uncultured Solirubrobacteraceae bacterium. Lineage (GTDB taxonomy): Bacteria > Actinomycetota > Thermoleophilia > Solirubrobacterales > Solirubrobacteraceae > Palsa-744. Next base: position 497,883 of record CAWIRA010000006.1, read on the forward strand.
ACCGGCACGACGATCTCTGTGCCGATGAGCCGCTCACGGGTTGCGGTCTTGGCGATCTCCTTGTACCCGTCTGTGCCGTCGGGGGTCAGGACGATGTCAATATCTCCGTGGCGTGTCGTGAGCGTTACCCAGACCTGGCTGCGAAACGTGCGCCAATCGATGCCGCCCGGAGGCCTGAAGCCGTCGGGATAGCGCTCTGGTTCCAAGCGAAACCCGGCCTCGAGCTCTTCCAACGCGTCGGCGAGGCGCGAGAGGTTCTCCTGTGAGCGCTCGGGTGTCAGATCGATGTCTTCTGTCTGCTCCGGCCACCCGCGAGCGCGTGCAGCCTCCCCGCCGATGACGACATAGGCAACCTCGTGGCGCTCAAACGTCGCCATGATCTCTTCGAGACCCTGGTCCGGCTGCTCGTCCGCTCTCATGCGGCCGGGCGGGCGGCGTCTTTGGCCTGGCGCTGTTGGGTCTCAAGCGTCGCCCACAGCGCCGGCACGCCCGTGCGTCCGTCGGGGCCGGTCGAAGCCTCGGCGATACGGATCAGATCGATCAGCGAAGCGACCTGCACCGAGGTTCCGGGAGCGATCAGCATGTTCGTCGCGTCGCGCGCGAGGTCGCGGTAGCCATGCGTGCCACGCGGCATCGTGCTCACGTGCAGCTCCGCACCGGTCGGGAAGACCCAGCGCTGCGCGTGATCTTCGGCCTCGCCAGCCTGTTCGCCCCCCAGCTGCCGCGCCGCCTCGTGGACAGCCTCGACCGACGAGGCCGCGGGCACGACTTGCAGGGCTCTACCGCCAAGCATGATCGGCCATCCGTTGAAAGCGCCGGCAACCCTGCCGATCACAACGAACTGCGCGTCCTCCGCCAGCTCGCCCAGCATCCCGATCGGGTCAAACCCTCCTGCCCGGCGCGCCAGGCGCCTCACTCGCTCGGCCGGATCGAGGAGCAGCTGTCGTTGAATCAACGACACATAGGAGTCGTCATAGCGAGCCATGCCGACCGTCAGCTCAAGCCCGCAAACATGCAGCGCTTCCAGGACGCTCTCAAGCGGCGGATGCTGATAGCCGCTCTCCCAACGAGCGATCGTCGGCTGCGTACGCCCAAGCCGCGACGCGAGCTGCTCCTGGGAGAGCCCAGCCCGGCGGCGGCCGGCAACAAGAAGATCAGCGCTACGCATGGACACGATTATATCGAATCGGGAATGGTGGATGAGTGGTTCCGCATCTCGGCAACCTTTGACCGCCAAGGCCCGCACCCGGCCACCGGGTGCGGGCACCGCGGCGCTCAGGCAGCGACAGGCTCGCGCTTCCTGCGGGCAGCCGGCTTCGCCGGCTCCTCCGTCTCGACGGGACGCGGGGCGGTCAGGAACTCGACGTTCCCGACTACCGAGTAGTCGTGGCGTTTCTCGCCACCGTCGGCCTCCCACTCGCCGTACTCCAGACGGCCGTCCACGGCCACAAGCCAGCCCTTGCTCAGGTACTGGTTGGCTGCCTCTCCAGCCTTGCCGAAGACCGCCACGTTGACGTAGCCGACCTCTCGGCCTCGGCCCATTCCGTCGACCGCCAGGCGCAGCTGGCAGACACTCATCTCCTCAGAGATCTTGCGGAGCTCCGGGTCCTTCGTGAGACGGCCTGTACAGATGATCTTGTTGATGTTCATGTCGTTTCTCCTTCGATTGATTGGTGCTAGTGACGCAGTCGAAGAACGCCGCTCACCGGCGCGCGGAACCGGAGCGCGCAGCGCGTAGGGAAACCCCCCTTGCGGGGGTTGCAGCGCCAGACCGGCAGCGGCGAACATGAAGACAAGACACGTCGGCACCACGCAACCGACGCGGGAGATTCACCCGAGAACTCGACCTCGGCTCAGAGGTGAGGCCTCAGCGCCTCAGCTCGATCTCGACCGGCACCTCAACTGCGACGCGAGTACGGGCGCGCAACTCCTCGTAGATCGGCGGATGAGCTTCATCCCGTGACAGAGCGACGGCAATCGCGAACGACTGGCTGAACGTGCTGGACGCCCAAACACGTCGGCATTGGACAACAAGGTGATACGTCTCGCCGTCACCGTCGGGGAGCCGCTGGGAGATCCTCACGCGGCCGAGCTGGTTGGCGCCTCGGGAGCGGGCCTGTCCGTTCGGAGAGAGCTTGACGAGCTTGCGCTTTAGCCGTGAAGGCGTGATCCTTTTCGGCCTATCTGCCTCATCCTCGTCATCCTCATCCTCCGCAGCCTGCTCCTCGTCGTCCTCGTCTTCGTCTTCCTCGCCAGCTGGGTTGTCAGCCGTCTCGAGGCGCTCAAGCTCCTCTGGGCTCGTCGAGGTGAACACCTCGGTGATTTCCTCCGGTGACATACAACGAACCAGCCAGAACTCCATCTTTGTGGCCGGATAGTCCAGTCGCCTCGCACGCGTCTCGGGGTCAAACGCGAGGGCGATCTCGATCCCGCGAGTGCCGCCTCCCGCACCGAAGCTCGTCGGAATGGGGATCTCGTAGATCATCGTCGTGTCGACGTTGATCTCCCCCTCCGCGACCAGAATCGTCCGATGTGGCGTTGACTCCACCGCCTCCGTCAGCCGCGGCTCGCCATACCCGACGGTCTGCAGTTCCACGGCTCGGCGAGCAGCCGGCGTCAGGTCGCTCAGCGCGTCAGCGAACGACGGCTCATCCGCCGCGAGGACCGTCAACGCCCGAACGAGATTTGCCCCGAACTCGGGGTAGCGTGCAAGCACACAGGCGGCGACCCGTGTGACGAGGGGAACGGCAAAGCTCGTGCCGATGTCGATGTCGAGGAGCCTCTCTACGACGGTCAGCGCGGTGACCGCTGGAGCAGGGTCCAGCATCGTCGTCTCGGCGCTCGCCAGCAGCGCATCGACGTAGGCGTCGACCCCGGCGCCGGTGGGGTCAAGGTACGCCGCCGGCGCAACGTTTCCCGTCGGTACGACGAGGACAAGCCCCAACTCGCGTGCGAGCTGATCGAGAATCGCAGCAAGGGGCGTCGAGCGGGCCCCCTCGTAGGCCGTGTCTTCGTCGCCGATCGAGAGGTTGATCACGCGGGCGCCCTGCGCCGCGCAATGTCGAATCGCCTTCTCCACCTCGGCCTCCCACACGCTCGCGAGCGGGAACTGATTGTTCGCGCCCAGTACGCGTACGGACAGCAGCCAACAGAACGGACGCGGGAGCAACCCGATCTCCAAGGCGTCCTCGAGCTGGCCGTGCAGCAGAAGACCGGCGACTCGTGTGCCGTGCCCGTTCTCGTCCTGACCGCCGTCGAACTCGTCGGACAGGGTGACGGCGTCGAGGATCGCGGGGGCCAGCATCGGATGAGCTGAGCGGACGCCGGAATCGATCAGCCCGACCAGCGGTGCCGTGGCGGAGGCCTGCGGGACCTCAGGCAGCTGCGCCACCGACGCCTGCCGCGGTCGGGCTCGGCTCGGCGAGAGGATCGGCAGCCCGTCCATCAGCGCGATCTCGTCGATCTCAGCGAGCTCCCCGAGAGCGACGGCGGGCACGGTTGCACGGATCAGGAGCAGTCCGGACCGGTGATTGATGTAGCGGTCGCGCACTTCGCCTTTGGCGGCGATGACCGCGGCGGCTGTCTCTCTGAGCCATGCCTCGCCGAGCTCACGGTCGCCCGGATGCCACAGGTCGATTTGCACGTCTAGTCGCGCCGCGCTGTCCGCCTGCTCGAGTCGCTCGCGCAAGCGCCGTGTGAGTCTGTCCTCCGCCGAGTAGAGGCGGATGCCGCCGAGGACATCTACGAACCCCTCGTTCGGTGCGTACTTGACATCTGCCTCCGCCGCGCGATAGCTCCGGACGCGCTCAAGGAACGCGTGGAGTTGCGGGTCATCAGCGAACGCGACGACCGCGCTGCCCTGGGTTCCCCCGAGGACGGTGAGCCCCGCGGCGCGCAGCGCCGAGCTTGAGACCGGCCCGACAAGGTCGAAGACGAGGATGAGCTTCGGGTCGACGCCCAGGGTGGCACGGCGCTCGACGTGGATCGCTGCGAGCGCTCGTGCGCGACTGTCCAGGCTCGCTCCATGCGCCGCACGATCGCCATGGATGCGCGCCCCGCGCCCGCTGCCACGCGCATGGCGTGAGCCGTGAGGCTCAGCGGCGACCAGGCGGAGATGCGGTAGCGCGGCGGCGCCTACGCCCGCGCGCTGCGGATCGTCCGCCGTCGCTCCTCCATTCGTGCGGTCGCCTGCGCGAGGTCTTCCTCGCTGACGACGCCGTCGCCACCGAGCACCGACCGACGCAACGCGTCAAGGCAGGTGATCTCGACCTCGGCGTGACTGAAGCCCTTCATCGCCCGAGCGCGGTCGCGCAACGGAACGCGGTGGCGAGTAGACCGCAGCTTCATCTTGATGAGCAGCTCGATTTCATGTTGCGTCGGAAGGGCGAACGCGAGGACCTCGTCGAAGCGTCGCCAAACCGCGTCGTCCATCAGGCCCGGGTGGTTCGTTGCAGCGAGGATCAACGACCGGCCGTGAAATTCGTCGAGGAGCTGCAGGAACGCGGTCACGACGCGCTTGAGCTCGCCGTGCTCGCTGCTGTCGGCGCGCTCCTTCGCGAGCGCGTCGAACTCGTCGAACAGCACGACCCAACTGCCGCGCGAGCAAAAGTCGAAAATTGCTGCAAGATTTCGTGAGGTTTCCCCGAGATAGGAGGAGACACGGTCGCGATATCGATTACGACCAGCGGGAAGCCGAGCTCTCCCGCCAGGGCCTCGGCCGTCAGAGTCTTGCCAGTCCCCGATGGCCCGACGAACAGTGCCCGCGACCGCGGCCTGAGACCGTGCGCGTGTAGGACGCTGGCGCTGCGAAACTCCCGCACGAGCTCCTCGACCACCGCGCGGGACCCTCGCCGCAAGACGGCGTCGTCGAGCGTACGTGCTGGCGTGCGCACGTGAACGAGCGGCACCTCGTCGCGCCCCATGGGCAGCGGCTGAAGGGTCGAGACGTTGAGCGGCCGCGGCGCCTCGACGTTGTCAAGCAGGCCCGCGAGTTCGTCGGCGAGAAGTGAATGTTGCTTGCGCCGCTCGTCCTGGATCACCTCCTCAGCGACCGTGCGAAAGGCGGCGTGATCACCCCTGGAATAGGTCGCGAACATCTGCTTCAGGAGATCGCTGCGGGCCATTGGCCAAGCATACGGGCCGAGCGGGACGCCGACGCGGGCAAAACGGTTCTCGCGAAGTTTGATCCCCGTTTGATCCCCGTGGAGGTGCTTTTCGGACTCCCGGGGACATCAGAAATCGTAAGCGTTCAGTCTTCTGGTTTTCAGGCGAGGGAGGGCGCTGGGTCGCCGCGGGCGTGGGCGGTGAGCAGGTCGGTCATGTAGGCAAATAGGGAGCGGTGTTGTAGGCGGCAGGTGGTCGAGGCTGAGAGCAGCCGCTCGATGCGTCGTTCGCCGGTCTCGGATTGGCTGCCGAGGGAGAGCTTGCGGTAGATGACGGCGCCGCGGAGGGAGCGCTCGGCGTGGTTGTTGGTTGGCTCCACGCTGTCGTGAGTAGCGAAGGTCCACAGCGCGGGCCATGCCTTGAGCAGGTTGCGTGCCATGCCGCGGCAGTGGCGGTTGCGCGCCCGTTTTGCGGCGTAGTCGCGGATGATCGGCTCATACTGGTGTTGCAGCTGAGCGGTCGTGCGCTCCAGCTCCGAGCGGTCATCGGTGTGCTGAGAGACCTCCCACGCCCAGAACACGCGCTCGCATAGTTGCAGGCCGGTCTCGCCAAACTCTTTCTCAGCTGCCAGTCCTTCGGCATGCGCGGTGAAGTCGCGCCGTAGGTGTGACCAGCAGAGTTGGCGGCGCGCTAGCGGCAAGTGCGCGTAGGCCCACCAGCGGTCGGAGGTCACGATCCCCTCGTGGCCTTCCAGGAGCCGCTTGGCGTGGTCCTCGTGACGGTCCGGGGCGAGATGAAAGAAGGCGTGACGACCGGTAAACATGCCCCACAGTGCGCGGCGCTGCCCGGCAGTGCGCCAGCCGGTCTCGTCCATGTTCAGGCTCTCGCTGGCCCGCACACGCTCTCCCAGATGCTCGTATGGCTGCTGCAGCGCCCGCCCGGCGCGCTGGAGGATCGCCTCGACCGTGCCGGCGCAGAGGCGCACACCAAGAGCTCTTCGCCGAGCTCCACGACATCGCGGCGAGAGATCCGGTTGCGCACCGAGAGCACCGCCACGGCCGCTTCAAAACGCGGGCCGAACGCGCTGTTCGCGATATCCGCGGGCAGCCGTGCACGCATCCGCTCACCGCAGCCGGGGCAGCGCACCCGCGGGCAGCGATGCTCGATCACACGCGCAGAGATGACTGGCAGCTCTTCGACTTGATGGCGCACCGGGTCACCCACGCTGAGTAGCTCACCCGCAGCGAAGACGTGGCCACACTCACAGCGCTCAGGCCAGTACTCGAGCATCTCATCCACCGCGCAGATCGGCAGCAGCTCGCGGCCGTGACCCTCGTGCCCCGGCTGGGCACCCTGCGAACATCCGGAGTGATCCTTGCCCCGCGCCGCCCGCCGCTTGCCCGGCGGATCCGAGCTCGGCGGCAGCGAGGAATTACGAGAGCTCCTAGAGATCTCGCGCTCCAGCTTCTCCACCCGCGCTTCGAGCTGCTGGATACGACGATCCATCGCCAGCAGCACCTCAACAACCGCCTCACGCCCCGCGTCATAGATCGCCTCCGCCTCCGAGCGCTCCATGCCCCAGGATTCGACGAAGCAGAGTCATGTCCCCCTACCCCACTGAACGCTTACAAGAACCTGCATATTTGCAGGGCCTTCTCTAATGGCGAGACCCAGACTCGAACTGGGGACACCACGATTTTCAGAAGCCCGCCGAAAGCCCTTTGGAATCGCCTGATTTGGAGGACTTTTACTGGTGATGGCGGGCAAGAATCACCCACGGCCAATACGCGGAGTTTGCGGGCGATTTCAGAGGGTTTGGGACGGCGGATGGCGCTGCCGTCCCAATGGGTTGGCCGGATCTGGCCGCGGTCCACCTCCTTTTGAGCGACTCAATCGTTAAGGGTTCAGCGCGGGCTGTGAGTCGCGGATCCCGAGGCGAGGGTTTCGTGCACGACGCGGCGGAGGTCTGCCTACGAGTACGCGGCTCGGTGAGGCTGTAGGTGGACGGGCTTGCCGCTGCGCGCGCTGGGGATTGCGCGAGCTTGCCGACCTCGGCCTCGACGCCGGGAAGGTGGCTATACGTGCTCGACCGCAGCCACATGAGCTTCGGGCTTGTCATGGGGCACCTTGAGCAGCTGCGGATAGGCAAACGCCGCCGGCGTCGAGTCGGTAGCGTGTGCGTCGATGGTGAGCCAGGCGGCCTCGGCGTAGTGCTCGAGCAGGCCGTGCAAGCACCAGCGTGGGCTCTTCTCGGCCAGTGCCCACGGGGTGCATCACCCAGGCGCTCGGCGGCTCCACCCACCGGCCCCCCGGGGTAGAGGGTCGCGCGGGCACGTCCCGGCCATCGAGCGGGGCCTCCGGGCGTCGGGCGATGACGCGCCGGCTTCGCATCTGCCGTCCATCGTTGGCAGTCGCTGCCAGGTCGGCACGGCGGTCCCTGCCGACCTGAGTGAGCTTTCAGCGGAGGGGGCGGGTTCTGTCACCGTCGGCCCGTCAGGCGCCGCCGCAGGGGGTCCCGAAGGGGCGCCCTTGACGGGTTCCGACGCCGGAGCTACTGGTAACACAGACTGTGGCAACTCCTACAAAGGAGGATCAGATCAGGCTGTCCGCAAGGGCGGGCCGCTCCACTTCGCCCGGGCGCAACGCAGAGGCAATCGCAGCGTCTTCAGGAACCATCCCGAATAGCTGCGCATCCGAGACACGGACGCGAGCCACGAAGTCTGTTCGAGGCGCCCGGCGACGAGTCACCCATGCTACTGCTCCACTATCGCCGCGGCGAACGATCGCCCCGGCGACACGCTCCGATCTCTGCGAGACGGCCCCCATCCTGCGGGCATACCCAGTAGGCCGCACCGTCCGCTATCTCGGGTGAGGCCGGATGCCTGTGCCTACCGCAGACCGGGCGCGCCTCTCCCCACGCCAATGCGGTCTCCGAGAGGTGCTCTTGTATCCCCTCTGCTAGCGCGAATATCAGCTCAGGTGACGACGCCGTGCGGTCTACCCCAAAGCCGTAGACATCGCTGCCAACGCGGACCACCACCGTACCCAGCTGACTGTCCTCGCTCGACTGCATATACGACAGCTCGATAGGAAGCGGCTTCGCACCTTGAATATCTCTGACCACCAGTTCCGCCGCGCGCTCGACAGCCTCCGGCAGTGGCTCTGGGTCTGGCAAGGCGAATCCGCCGGGCTCGACCGCGTCCGTCCGATTCGGCGAAAACAGCTCCCGCGATGACGACCCCTCACGCTGCTCCTCGGTCACACCCCCATCTTATCACGGGTTAAGCGCATCAATGATCACCTGCGTCCTACCTATCGAGTTTGAAGTTGTGCTTGGAGTATTGGATACACAGGCCCTCCTCCTCGTCTTTCACGCACGGATACTCGAACTTTAGCTCCAGCTGGTACTCCTGGCCAAGATACACGTGGATCCTCGAGTGGAAGTTGTAGTTAGGCAATACCCCGGGATGAAAGTCGCTGTAGTTGAATACTTTTTTGGACGGCAGCTTGTAGACAGTCCCTTTCTCAGTAACCGTCCCTATCGCTTGTTGCTGAACGCGCGGCGAAAGGTTGAACAGCCATCCTAGTTCTGCAGGGGTACTCTTCGGCGTAAACCTCGCTTCGTTCGTCCACTCGCCGTCCGGGAGTCCCGTTTCTTCGTCGTAGGCGATTTTGTTGTACCTCGGATGCGCCGTGGTGTAGTGGATATAGCCAACTGGTTCGTGAAGGTCGCCGGCGAGCGACTCTGGCGTAAACGCCGGGGTCAATGACGGCATGGAGAGCATCGCCGCGCCCGGACTGCTTTCTTCCGGCACGAATTCTTCCACGCTGCTGCCTTCACCTTCACCTTCGGTCGATTCTTCCGCCGCTTCTTCTTCGCCTTCTTCGCCGAACAATTCGAAGGGCCAAACGGCGTTGGTTGCTTCCGAGTCCACGGCCTCACTTCTCAGATCGGTATGCGCGGTTACGATAGCGCGCAGCCTGTAGCCGACATCTGCCGCTGTGACGACATAGGTCGATTCATTCGCAGAAGGCACATCACTGCATTCTCGCGGGGGTGGTTGAGTCACCCATTCTTCTTCCGCAATCGGTCCTTCTTCCGCGTTGCAGCGCTGCCACTGGTAGCTGATTGACGTTATGTGGGGTCCCCGCCAAGTCACAGGCGTGACCGTTAGTGTTTCCCCTTCTTCCGCGAAGCCTTCGATCGTTGGCGGGTTCACATACCACACGGGTTCAGAGACTGTGGCGCCGTCTTTCAACAGCAAGCCCACGTACGTTTCTCTAATTTTCTGCTGTTCGGCCACACATGCTTCGCTGGTCCACCCGTACGGCGGCAGTTCGGGGCAGACGTATTCCTGTTGGTAAGGCACGTCGAGTTCACCATAGTTGACGATGTCGACGTCCCACGCGATGTGCGGCCATGCGGGCAAATTGCCGTCGGGTATATGGGGGAGGTCTGCGGTGAAGATGCCGTCGTTTTCGAACACTGGGCAGCGAGGCCCTTCCGAGTAAACGCGGCACCCTTGCATAGGGGGTTCGAATTCCTGAGCATCGGCCTGGAACGTTCCGCGGTTCACAAAGAAGGTTCCAGAGTCGAGCGCGTCGTAGAGTTGCCCGGTTTCCCATGTCGCCGTTCCTTCGTTGATGAGCTGCCCGCCATCGAACGTGGCTGCCTCGGCGTCGAACACGGTCGTCGAGCCTGGCTTTGTGACGATCGCGCCAGGCCCTTCGAAGACAGCACTAATACTTGACCACGTCAGCGAGTTGTCGATGTCGAGTTCGCTGGCCACCGAGAGGCGCTGTACTTGGGGGAACCAGACGTCTGGCGGCGCCTGAAGGAACGTCAGGGAGCCGAGTTCACTCCGCGCGAAGCCGGTGAGCGTGAGGATGCTGTGTAGCGTTGTGAGCGCGCCGCTGCCCTCGATCGCGCCAGCAGTGACGTTCGCGTCGAGATGCATGGCGCCGGTTATAGTAGCGCTGCTCCCGAGTGAGTATTCGACGCCGGAGGAGATGCCGTTCAGTTCGATCGCGGTGCCCGGCGCTGCGGCCCAGGTGTCCGAGGCAAACGCCGCGGATTCGCCGCCGCTGGTGAATTCGAGCGTCCCGCTGACCGCCGTAATGGTCCCGTCGTTGTCGACCGCGAAGCTGCAGAGGGCTTGTTCGCTGCCTTCGACCTTCTGCACGAGGCCCGTGTTGACGAGGGTGGCTTCGCCTGGAATGGACACTAGCCCGTACTCGGAGCCGATGGGGCTGTTGGCGTTGAGGTTCAAGGTGCCGCTGTTCACGAGCCGCGCTCGCTTGCTGCCGTTGAGCCTGTCGTGTTCGCCGATCGTGAGCGTCCCGGCGTTTTCGAGCGTTCGTTCTTCGAGGTCGACTACATACCCGATCGAACCGGTCGCTCCGGGCTCGATCACGGTCGAGCCGGCCCCCTCGAGGTGTGCCGAGCTGGCGGCGGCGAAGGCGCTCGTGACGTTCAGTTGCGCGGGGCCCGTGAGGGTGCCGCCAGCCAGGGTCAGCCCTTCCAGCGTGGATGCGCCGACGCCCGTGAGTTCGAGCGTCCCCGGTTGCCACTGGTCGGCGCCGTCGACGGCCACGGCGGCGGAGGAGCCGTTGAGCTGCCCGGCCGTGACGGTTCCTTCGGCGACTTCGATCGACCCGGACATGCTCACCAAACTCCCGAGGTCGAATGGGCCGCTTCGGGAGTTGAACAGGATCTTCGCGCCTTCGGCCCCCTGCCAGGCGCCGGTTGCGCTTGTACCAGCGCTACCGCCGCCTGAGAGTTCGAGCGTCCCGGCCGTCGCCTTCACGAGTCCTTCGTTGTCGATGCGGTCGCTGATCCTCGCGGAGCCCTCGCCGTGGGCCTTGGCGATCGTCCCCGTGTTGTCGAGGTACGATTCGGTGCCGCCGAGTTCGGCGCCTTCTTCGATCGTGAGCGTGCCCGCGTTCGCAAGCGTGCGCTGTTGGAGACCGACCTGCCCGGACACGACGCCGCTGGCGCCGGGCATGATCGTGGTGGTGCCCGCGCCGTCAAGATACGCGAAGTTCCCCAGATTGAAGGATCGAGTGATCTCGACGTTGCCCGCACCGGTCACCTCGGCTGGGCTGATGAATTCGTAGCCCCGTACGCCGAGCACTTCGAGCGTCCCGATCGTCGAGGTGGCGGGGCCTTCGAGGTCGAGCAGACCGTTGTCTTCAGAGTAGTAAGGGTTGGCGGTAACCGTCACCTGCGCGCGGGGGCCTTCGATCTGCCCCGCGTGCACCCGTGCTCGGTTGGAAATCGTGAGGGCGCCCGTCATGCTGGTCGTGGCCCCGAGGTGGTATTCAGCGTTGCTGAACACGATCCCGGCACCTTCCGCGGCCATCCAGCTGCCTACCCGTTCAGTGGATTCGCCGCCGCCGTCGAGTTCGAGCGTGCCGGAGCTAACGGTCACGGTGCCTTCATTGTCGAATGGCGCCTGGATCGCGTCGAGCCCGGTGCCTTCGGTCTTCTCGACTGTCCCTCTGTTGACGAACGTCCCGTTGGCGGGGTAGCCGCCGCCGAATGTGCCTGCGAGCCTCGATCGTCCCTTCGTTGATGAACCGCCGTTCGGCCAGTGAGGTGCTGGCGACGGTCGCGTCGGCGCCCGGCGCGAGCATGGTCGTCCCGGCTCCCGACATGGTGCCGCCTGTCCACGACAGCGACCCGGAGATGTCGAGGTTCCCGGATCCGGCGAGAACGCCCCGATTTTCCAGGATCATCGAGACGACGCTCGAGGTCGCCGAGCTGCGCGTCAATTCGAGTGTTCCGCCCGAGACCCCAAGCGTCCCTTGGCTGTCGATGACGCCGGCTCGACTGGTTACTTCGCCGCTGATCCGCACGGTCGTTTCGGCCGGTATGCAGACGGTGTCGGCGGGGCCTGGGACTTTCCCGGTGGACCAGTTGCCGGGGGTTTTCCACGCCCCTTCGTTCGGGCCGGCCCACCCATCGGTGCAGCCCGCTTCTAGCACGGTGCCGGTAGTTTCTGAGCTGCTCGTGGCGTTCCCGGCGAGGTTTTCCGCGGTCACGGTCACGCGCATCGTGTGCCCGAGGTTGCTCGCACCGAGTGTGTAGCTGTTGCTCATCGCGCTAGCGACGCCTTGGCATTCTTGCCCGTGGCGGTTGCATTCTTCCCATAGATAGCTGTAGGTCAGTGGTGTGGTCCCTGACCAGTTGCCCGTGCTCGCAGTCAGCGTCTCGCCACTTTGCGCTTCTCCGACAATCGCGGGTGGTGCGATGTTCTGTGGGGCGACGGCGCTGACTTCGGCCGTGGGCTGGGACATGGCGGAGGCTTCGCCGGCCGCGTTCTTTGCTGTGACGGTGACCTCGATCGTGTATCCGACATCGGCCGCAGCTAGGACGTAGGAGGTGTCCGTCGCGCCGCTCGCGCCAGATATCGGCTGGCATGAGCCAGCTTTGCAGCGCTGCCAAACATAGTCGATGTATTCGACTGGTTCGCTGCCGGACCACGTGCCTGGCGTCACGCTCAAACTCTGGCCTTCCTTGGCGGTCCCTGTGATCGCCGGTGGGACGGTGTTCGCGGGCGGGGAGGGCACGATCGCGACGCTGGCTTCGGAGCTCTTCGACGTCGAGCCGCCGGAGTTGGTCGCGGTCACCACGACACGTAGGGTGCTCCCCACGTCGCTATGGCCAACAGCGAACGTTGCGCTCGTAGCACCGGAGATGTTGGTGCAGCTTTCGCCAGCAGTGTTGCAGGCCTCCCACTGGTAGCCGTAGGTGATCGTCGGGCTGCCACTCCAGGTGCCAGCCGAGGCGGTCAACGTCTTTTCGTCCTTCGCTTCACCGGAGATCGTGGGCAGCGCGGTGTTCGCTGGCGCCGACGCGGCGACCGTCGCCGTCGCAGCCGAGCTCGCCGACGCTTCGCCGGCACTGTTCTTGGCGGTTTCCTTCACCCTGATCGTCTCGCCGACCTGCGCGTGGGCGACCGCGTAGGTCGCGCTCGTAGCACCGGAGATGTTGGTGCAGCTTTCGCCGGCTGTGTTGCAGGCCTCCCACTGGTAGCCGTAGGTGATCGCCGGGCTGCCACTCCAGGTGCCAGCCGACGCCGTCAACGTCTTTTCGTCCCTCGCTTCACCAGAGACCGTGGGCAGCGACGTGTTCGCAGGCGCCGACGCGGCGACCGTGCCCGTCTGCGCGGAGCTCACCGACGCTTCGCCAGCACTGTTCTTAGCGGTCACCCTCACCCTGATCGTCTCGCCGACCTGTGCATGAGCGATCGTGTACGCCGCGCTCGTCGCACCAGAGATATTGGTGCAGCTTTCGCCAGCAGTGTTGCAGGCCTCCCACTGGTAGCCGTAGGTGATCGTCGGGCTGCCACTCCAGGTGCCAGCCGAGGCGGTCAACGTCTTTTCGTCCTTCGCTTCACCGGAGATCGTGGGCAGCGCGGTGTTCGCTGGCGCCGACGCGGCGACCGTCGCCGTCGCAGCCGAGCTCGCCGACGCTTCGCCGGCACTGTTCTTGGCGGTTTCCTTCACCCTGATCGTCTCGCCGACCTGCGCGTGGGCGACCGCGTAGGTCGCGCTCGTAGCACCGGAGATGTTGGTGCAGCTTTCGCCGGCTGTGTTGCAGGCCTCCCACTGGTAGCCGTAGGTGATCGCCGGGCTGCCACTCCAGGTGCCAGCCGACGCCGTCAACGTCTTTTCGTCCCTCGCTTCACCAGAGACCGTGGGCAGCGACGTGTTCGCAGGCGCCGACGCGGCGACCGTGCCCGTCTGCGCGGAGCTCACCGACGCTTCGCCAGCACTGTTCTTAGCGGTCACCCTCACCCTGATCGTCTCGCCGACCTGTGCATGAGCGATCGTGTACGCCGCGCTCGTCGCACCAGAGATATTGGTGCAGCTTTCGCCAGCAGTGTTGCAGGCCTCCCACTGGTAGCCGTAGGTGATCGTCGGGCTGCCACTCCAGGTGCCAGCCGAGGCGGTCAACGTCTTTTCGTCCTTCGCTTCACCGGAGATCGTGGGCAGCGCGGTGTTCGCTGGCGCCGACGCGGCGACCGTCGCCGTCGCAGCCGAGCTCGCCGACGCTTCGCCGGCACTGTTCTTGGCGGTTTCCTTCACCCTGATCGTCTCGCCGACCTGCGCGTGGGCGACCGCGTAGGTCGCGCTCGTAGCACCGGAGATGTTGGTGCAGCTTTCGCCGGCTGTGTTGCAGGCCTCCCACTGGTAGCCGTAGGTGATCGCCGGGCTGCCACTCCAGGTGCCAGCCGACGCCGTCAACGTCTTTTCGTCCCTCGCTTCACCAGAGACCGTGGGGAGTTTGGTGTTCGCTGGTTTGGTGGCGTAGGAGGCGAGGCTGAAGTTGGCCCCCGCCGCGACGTCAGCGACAACGCCGCTAAGGCCTTTGACTTCGACAGGTTCTTTCTCGGTGGTGGTCGTGCCGTTCCCGAGCTGCCCGTCATTGTTCTCGCCCCATGCCTCGACCTTCCCGTTTTTCAGGACCGCGAGACTGTGGAATTCGCCGCCCGCAACAGCGCTGGCTTCGGTGATCCCTTTGACTTCCACGCGTTCTTTCTCGGTGGTGGTCGTGCCGTTGCCGAGCTGCCCGTCGTTGTTGTCACCCCAAGCGTCGACCTTCCCGCTTTTGAGGCTAGCGAGGCTGTGGTTGTGTCCGGCTGCTACTCCGGCGGCTTCGGTGATCCCTCTGACTTCGACAGGTTCCTTCGCGGTGGTGGTCGTGCCGTTACCGAGCTGCCCGTCGACGTTGTCTCCCCAGGCCATCACCTTGCCCGTTTTCAGCAGTGCGAGGCTGTGGAATTCGCCGGCCGCAACAGCGCTGGCTTCGGTGATCCCTTTGACTTCCACGGGTTCTTTCTCCGTGGTGGTCGTGCCGTTGCCGAGCTGCCCGTCGGTGTTCAGGCCCCACGCCTCGACCTTCCCGCTTTTCAGGACAGCGAGGCTGTAGTCAGCGCCCGCCGCGATCGCAACCGCTTCGGTGATCCCTTTGACTTCGACAGGTTCTTTCTCGGTGGTCGTCGTGCCGTTCCCGAGCTGCCCGTCATTGTTCAGGCCCCAGGCCATGACCTTGCCGCTCTTGAGGAGTGCGAGACTGTGGTCAGCGCCCGCCGCGATCGCAACCGCTTCGGTGATCCCTTTGACTTCCACGGGTTCTTTCTCGGTGGTGGTCGTGCCGTTGCCGAGTTGCCCGTCGACGTTGTCTCCCCAGGCCATCACCTTGCCCGCTTTGAGCAGCGCGAGGCTGTGCAGTTCGCCACCCGCTACTGCGGTCGCTTCGGTCAAGACCTTAACCGCCACGGCTTCCTTCTCGGTAGTGGTCGTGCCGTTGCCGAGCTGCCCGTCTGTATTGAGGCCCCAGGCGGCAGCGCCCGAGGATTCCGACGCTGACGCCGGCACCACGGCCGCCGACGCCAGCAGGACGAGCAGCGTCATCCAAAGCAGTCTCCGGCTGCGCGGCACGCGAGCGCGCATCCGCCGTACCCCGAGCCAAGCTCCGCCTCCAGCCACACGTCCCCGGTTTCTCTGCCCCGCTTTCGCATCGACACACCCGGTCATCGTCACCGTGCGTTCGACACGCCCGGCGGGAGCCTAGCCGCAATGCTCGCAGGCGTTCAAGATGTGGACTTCCGAAAGACAGCGCAATTTGCGGCAATTGCGCATCCGGTGGCTACGCTTGGAGGGATTCCAGCCCCTCGAATCGCCCGAGGAGCGCCGGGTTGGCTAGCCAGCCAACGGGTTTGAACGATCACCCGCTCGGCCGCCTCGTCCGCCAAGCACGCGACCTCTACGGACAGCCACCCAGGCACCCCAGGACGATGAGAGGTACTGAAAAGGCACACGGACCAGAAGACGTCAGCGCCGCAGGAGCAAGTGCGGCACGGCCTAGAAAGTGCGAGTCAGTAGACAAAAGCGGAATGGCGAGAGCCAGATTCGAACCGGGGACACCACGATTTTCAGGGATGGTCGTCGCGGCGTGAATCTCTCGGCCACTCTCATGCGCCCGGCGCCAGGTGCCCGCAAGCCGGACAGCCTGGCGTGTCGATGTTCATCTGCACGCGCACGACGCCCACGGCGCCCGGCGCGATCGACCGCTGGTCAGAACTCGGCAGGGCTCGCCTCGGCGCGGGAGCCCACGGGATTACCTCGACAAGTCAGGGCACCTCAGCGCAACTGAGGGCGTCTGATGAGATCGCCTATCGCGTTCTGGCGGGCAATTGGACCCCGCTTGGACCCCGTCGGACGCTTCAGCAACGCCCCGCAGGTGCCAAACAATACGCAATAGCAGGCACTTCTCGTAGTCGGGGAGACAGGATTTGAACCTGCGACCGCCCGGCCCCCAGCCGGAGGGATCGGGTGCCGCTCAGCCCTGGAGGCCCGGATTCATTGGGCTTTCTGGTTCTGAGTGCTTCCCGGTTTCGCTCATTTTGTTCCCCGTTTTGTTCCCCGGACATACGTTCGCTTGCCGAGAATAAACGCGTTGGGTTGTCTGTCGCTGCTATTCGCCGTCGCTATTCGCCGACACCGGCGGACGGGTAGGGAAAGCCGGCGGGGGCTGGCGCCTGCGGCACGACCCACTGTCGCATCGCCGCGTCGCAGATTGCGTAGCCCCAGTTGATCAGGCGTTCCTGAAGAATCGCGTCCATCGCCCGCAGGCGCGTCGCGGTCGCCGCTAGCACCGCGGTCTGCTCCGGAGGGCAGGGCAGACTGCCGGGCGGAGGACCGAAGTTGTCGATTTCGCTGCGGATGCCCCAGTAGGTCCCTGTGCGCTCACCGTCTTCATAAGAGGCGATCGTCTCACGCTTGCGCAGGCTCACGACCTGGTTGTCGATCACCGAGTTCGCACGGATCGCCTGCCTGACCCAGTCGCAGGGCACCTTCGCCTCTGGCTGCAGTTTCGCGCCGCCGTCGCTGACGAGGATCGTCTTGTAGTTCTTCCACGCCGTCTCCAGCCCGAGGTTGTCGTACACACCGCCGTCGCTCAGGGTCGCCTCCCGGTCGAACGGCTCCCTGTAGTTCGGACCGCGGCTCTGTGCGGAGAACGCGGCGGGGTCGAGCTTCAGCTTCAGCGGCGAGAGGACCGGCGGAAAGGCCGAGGACGCCGCCACCGCGACTGCCAGCTCAACCGCAGGGTCGGGGACCATGCCGATCGTGTAGTCCGCCATGTATGGCTTCGAGAAGCGCCACAGCACGCCGGTCTGCAGATTGGTCGCGTTGATCACGAACCGCGGCCCATCCGGCTGATCCGGGAGCTGCTGCAGCGTGGCCTTCGCAAAGAGGTTTCTGCGATACGCGCGGGCGACCATCTCGGCGACCGACCTGCCCGGGATCAAGATCCCGGCGAGCACAGCCCATACGTCGATCGTCTTCCCGGCCACCGCGCGGATCGGTCGGACCAACTGCGCCTCGAAGTCGCTCCCGACGCCCTGCGCGTCGAACGCGAGCGAGCCCCAGCGCAGTCCCAGAGCTCCGGCGGTGATCGAGCCGCCGGAGACGCTCGACACGCGATCCAGCTTTCGGAGCCAGCCCAGCTCGTTCAGCCGCCACAGCACTCCCACGTGGAACAGCATCGCGCGGTATCCGCCACCGGACAGGCACAGCGCCACGCCCTCCTGCGGGGATTCCGCACTCTCGTCGGCGACCGGTGACGGCGCGGTGGTCGGGGTGGGGTCGTAAGCGTTCATCGGTCTCCTACTTCAGGGATTTGCCTATATCGCGAACGGCGGATCGCCGAGATCCACGGTCAGGGACAGGTCGGTATCGCAGCGTGCGTCGACGGCGAAGCTGCGGCGGGCGCCGTCGCGGGCGGCGATGAAGGTCGTGAGCCGGCCCTCCAGATCCTCCTTGCCGGAGGCGTAGGTCAGATGGATCGCGAAGTCATCTCGGTCGCGCGATCGCGCGATCAGCTCGAGCGTCTCTGTCTTGGGGTTGCCGTCGCGCCCGTTCGCCGAGATCACATAGTGATCGGCCGTGATGCGCTCGAAGAAGTCTGTGTCGAGGGTGCGGATCGAACCGTGATGGGGGATCTTCAACACGTCGACGTGCAACACCCCGTCGCAGGTCACACCGGCGGCGTCGAGCGCGCCGAGGATGAGATCGCCGCGGGCGTCGCCGGTGAGCAAGATCTTGCGCTCCCCTTGACGCACGAGGCAGACGATGCTCGACAGGTTGTAGGGAGAACGGTCGAGGTACTCGGCGGTCTTCGCGGAGATCGTCTGCCCCTTGCGCAGGCGCTCGAGCTGTCTGTTCCACTCCGTGCGCAGGCCCTCGATCTCATCGGTCCGGGGTGAGAGCACGATGATGTCCGTCGCGTCGTCGAGCTTCACCCGCTGGCCTCCCTGTGCGGGCGCTTGGACCAGGCCGTTCTTGAAGGGTCGGTTGAGCTGCCATCCAAGATTTTTTGCGCACGATCGCAGCCTGCGGCCCTGCGGAACGCTCGCGATCACCGCGGCCGTCGTGCTCGTGGTCTCATATCCCAACGCCAGGTCGCCGACGGACCCGCTCTCGCCGGCCAGATCCGTGAACGAGTTGTGCCAGAGGGTCTTGGGCACGGCCCAGGAGGCACAACTCAGCCCCAGGCCGCCGCCAGGGTCTTCAGCGAGAGCCAGCAGGCCTCCGATGTGGTCGTCATCGATGTGGCTGACCATCGCCAGCTCCAGCGGCAACGCATCGCCGGCTTTGATCCGCCCGAGGGCAATCAGGTGGTCACGCAGCTGCAGCAGTCGCGGCTTCAGCGTTTCTCCGTAAACCGGTCCTGGCCCACCGTCGATCAGCACCGTCCGGGGCGCGCCGAGCTCGCCGAAGTGCAACAGCAGACAGTCGCCGTGCTGCGCTCGCAGGGCCTCCAGCGAGAGGACCACCCCGCTACACGGCCTGGATTGCACGCAGGACGTCGACCATGCCGGCGCCCTGGAAGGACCGCTCGCGGCCAAGATCGGTGCAGCTGGCGCAGACGATCTGCTTGACCCGCTCGGGCTGACCGACGAGCTCGGGGTGGCGCGCCATCAGCAGGGCGCAGGCGCCAGAGACGTGCGGGGCGGCCTGACTGGTGCCATCCATCGTGCGCAGCGCACCTCCGGGAACCGTCGACGTGATCTTCTCGCCCGGCGCCACCAGGTCGGGCTTGGCGCGGCCGTCGCCGGTGGGCCCGCGGCTGGAGAAGTAGGAAACGCCGTAGGTGTGAGGACGTTCGCCGTGGGTGGAGCCGACCGTGATCACCTTCTCCGCGTTGCCTGGATCGGTGATCGAGATCGAGCGGTAGCCCTCGATGACGCCCGCCCTGGTGACGTATCCACCGCGACCCTCGTTGCCGGCCGCCGCGACCACCACAACCCCACTGGCGATCAGCCGGTGCGCCTCCTCGCAGACAGGGGTGGCGCCGGCGGCGTACGTGTCGACCTCGTGCTCGATCGAGAAGGACAGATTGACGCCATGCACAACCGGCAGGTCGTCGTGGGCATTCAGATAACGCACGAACTGCATCGCCGAGAGCACCTGAAACTCATCGCTGCGGCCCTCCTCGTCGAACGTCCGCAGATCGTAGATCGTCATGTCCGTGCACATGCCCTGGATGTCGTGCGGCCCAGCGGATGGACAGTCCTCTGAGCGCCAATCCCCCATCAGGATACCGGCGACATGCGTGCCGTGATCGTCCTCGGGCTTGCAGTAGCTCGTGTCATGGGTGATCTGAAGCCGAGGCGCGATCAGCTCCCAATCGACGGCCCGCCCACGCGCGACCCAGCTTGCCACGCGCCACGCCTCGTCCTCGCCCGGATCCTCGAGCGTGAGATCCCCGTCCGGCGCCGACCCTGGCTCATCGTCCAGCGGCAGTTCCGTCAGAACTTTGCGGAGCGTGATGAAGTCCCACGTTCCCGCGACACGCGACGCGCCTGACTGCTCTGGGGCTTCTTCGCCTGCTTTTCTTGTCAGCGGACCGTCGCCACGGCGACGGGCGAAGGCCGGATGGCGAGCGTCGACACCGGAGTCGATCACCGCCCAGCGCACCGCTCGGCAAGAGGTTTTGAACAGATGCGTGGCGGCATCGGCCTTGCACGCGACCCGGGAGCGCCATACCGCGGTGCGCACGCGACGGTTGCAATTGACCGTCCACAGCAACCTGGGGCCGGATTGCGCACCCCGAGGACTGGAACGCGCACCGAGTTCAACCGGGCCGAACGCTCGCAATGCCTGATCGACCACTTCTTCGGCGCTCGGCGGACGTTGATGCTCGCTCCCCAATATGTGCTCCCATGCGATCCGCCCAACGACTCCGATCAGCCACACCAGATCGCCCGACAGGGCGTGTGGGTCCTCGGCCGGGGCCTCCTCGCGCTCGGCGACGACCTGCCTGCCCTGAACGCGCCGGGGCGTTTCCAGCAGCGCGGCGATCTCAGCGGTGCGCCCCCCCAGCAGCTCGCGCAGCGGACCACTGTGGCCGGGCCACAGCTGCGTCTGCCAGAAGTCGGTGAGCGGCAGCGCGACACGCAGCAGCTCGAGGAAGGTCAGGCGACAGGCGACGTAGGATTCGTTGAAAGCCAGCTCGGTCTCCTCGCGCGGCCGGTCGAGCCGAGCGTACAGTGCACGCGCCAAGTCACTGGCGCTCGATTCGGCGTGCGCACGCAGGAGCAGGTCGACTTCCCACGCCGGACAAGGCTCCGCTGCGTCTCCAACCGAGGCCGGTGTTCCGGGCCCGGGAGCGAGCAGCGGCTCTTGATCGCGCCGCTGCCCGAGCTCGCTCGGCGGCAGCGCATAGGCGTACCAAACGTCCGGGAGGATCGGCGAGTCCTGCGTTCGGCGCCGGCCCTGGCCGGCGCCGAACAGCCACCGTTCGAGCTGGAGGCGGTTAAGCACGGTAATGGGCCTGGGCTCTCAACATCCCGATGAGCTGGAAGTCTAATTTATTGACTAGAGGCTTGATGTGGGTTTAGCGTCCGTCGTAGGCGGCGAGTGCGCGTGGTGGGCGTCCGGCGAGGAAGTTGAGGTACATGCCGAGTGTCAGGGCGAGCAGCCGTTGCACGACTCGTTGTGCGAGGCCGGGGGTGGTCTTGGCGAGGTGTTCTTCCAGGCGCATCTGGCGCTTGAGGTTGGCGAACACCGACTCGATCACCAGCCGGATTCGTGCCTTGGCGATCTCGCTCGGGGGCCGCTGGGCGAGCTTGTGCTTAGCGGGGGTGATCAGCTGGATGTCGACCAGCTCCATCGTGCGCTCGTACTCGCGGCCCCAGAAGCCGCCATCGGCGAACAGCAAACTGTGAGGATGCGCGCTGGCCAGGCGCCACGCGCTCTCGCGCTCCTGCCCGGTCTTCGGGCCGACCAGGTCATAGCCGACGGGCACGCCCTTGCGGTCGCAGATCACGACCAGTCGCATGCCCCACACAAAACGGCTCTTCGATGGGCAGTAGCCGAACGCGGCATCGGGCGCGAAGTCGCTGCGTTTGGCGCAGCCGGGGTAGTTGGCGCAGCTGATCAGCGTCCCATCGACCAGGCGCACCTCGCCCTCCGCGATCAGCTCGGCGACCATCAACTGCACCCTCGTGAGCTGAGGCGTCAGACGCCTGAGGCGCCGGTTGAACTGGGTCTGCTCGGGCAGGTGGGAGAACCAGCCCGGCAATAGCCGTCTGACCATCCCCAAGAATTGCCGGTCGCTCGCCAGGCCAGTGACGGCCTGCGCCACAGCGAGCGCGATCAACTCCTGGTCTGTGATCAGCCCTCGCGAGCCAGGTCGAGGGATCGAAAGCGACGTGGCGAACACATACGCTGCAACGACGAGGGTCTCCAGCTCAGCAGTCATCTCGTGCTCCAATCACCAGATGGCAGGACTGGAGACCCTCTTCTTATGCCAACCCCGCACTCCTGCTACACCACACAACCCACATCAAGCCTCTAGTTGTGATGAACGCACGCACGTGTCGATTCACCGTCTCGCGAAGCCCACCGCGTGGGGCCCGACGCGGAGGTCCCGCCTGCCCGGTTTGCGGAGGGAGGCAGGCGGAACCTCGGTGGCGCTACAGCCAACCGCGCTTATGCCCTGCATCGAGCAGGCTGACGAGCGATAGGGCGGCGGCGGCCGTCTTGATGAGCCACTTCAACTGCGGGTCCATAGATCACCTCCTCTCTATCTCTCTCCAGCCAGTTTCGAGACGCCTCGAAACTGGCGTCGGTCCTCAAGCTCTGCTTGGATCATGTCGACAAGGATAACAAAGTCTACAAACCCCATATAGCAGCTAGAGTCGCTATAGTCTTCGTAGGCGACCTATCGGACGGAAGATGCTCGATGCCGACGACAGAATTCATCAACGTGCGTGATGCCGCGAAGGAGCTGGGCGTACACGAGAACACGGTTCGCAACCTGGAGAAGCGAGGCAAGCTGAAGGCGATTCGGCTGCCCGGATCAGGGTTCCGACGTTTTCGCAAGGAGGACATCGAGCGGATGCGCCAGGAGATGTGGACCCAGTTCGCCCCGGACACGACGATGCCCACGGAGCGGCGCCGGCCGGCCAAGCGCCACACGCTCAACGACGAGGACTACGCGGCGTAGGCTCCGTCTCCCCACGCGTCTAGATTTGAGCGTGTGGCGCTGTCAGACTGGGAGGCTCGACCTCCTGACGAGTCCTACTATGCAGAACGCACTTCCTACGTGCGTCAGGGCGACCTGTTTCAGGACGTCCCGCTCGGCTACCCGTGGCCACCGAATGCGGCCAGCCACTCGGCAGGCAAGCGCAAGTTCCTTTCGGGACCGTTCGAGCCGGGCTTCGCGGTCCTACTCACGCCCACCTGCAGCATGACCGCTCAGGGCGTCGCTGAGGGCTACGCCCATCCGGCTCGCATGCTGGCCCCAGCTATCGCGCTCGAGAAGCTCTTGGACGAGGGCGCCGTCAAGCCGGGCTCGGTTCAGGATCTACGGACCTACGATCACCTGGTCAACTACTTCTATCTGCCCGAGATCCCGGAGTCGGGGTTCCCGGAGAGCCTCGCGCTGATCTATTCGGCGATCACCGTGCATCACGACTATCTCGAGGAGCGTCGTGTCGCGCAGCTGGCCGAGCCGGCTGCGGTGCATCTCAAGTACAAGCTGGCCGCCCTCTACAGCGGCAGCCTGTTCTCGCACGCCGACTTCGAGGACGTGATCGGTTAGGCAGCCTCTTCGGTCGGAATGACCACGTAAGGCTGGCCCTCGGCGTCCCACCAGACATCTCCCTGGGCGCAGAAGCCGCCGCGACCTACGCCGCACAGAAGCCGGAAGCGCATCGGGTCGAGCCTTCCATCGGGAAGAACGGGGAGGCCAAGCACCTCATCCCAGCCGATGAGCTCGTAGTTGCCGCGGTTGAGCAGGATCGCCTTGGGAGGCTGCTCGCACTCCTCGGCGTGCTCATCCCAGGCTGCCAGGATACCTTCAAGGATCTCGATTTCGATCTTCACGGCACACCATTTTGACGCCGAGATCGGCGGACACGAGGTTGCCGTGTGCTACTCGGAAACGTCGGCCGGAGTCTGCGATGCCTGGGCCTGGTCAACCGCATCGGCTGACGGCGTGAACGCGTCGTTGACCATCTGGACCTCGTGCTCGGAGGGCGCGTAGTGCGCGTAGATCTGCGTGGTCTTGCTGTCAGCGTGCCCGAGGAACTCTTGGATCATCCGCAGCGGCTGGCCCGACGCGGCGAGCCGCGTGGCGAACGTGTGGCGCACAGGTCGTGGAACCTCACCGGCGGCACGCCCGCGTCTTTGCAGGCTTTCTTGAAGCGCTTTGGAGCGCTCCCCGCTGGCGTTGACAGGTCAGGCCGCGGTGTTTTGTAGTGCTTCTTGTGCATCATCCCACGTGGCTCTCACCTCTCGTGGGGTTCGGTAGTTCAGCCGGCTGTGGGGCCGGTCGTGGTAGTGGTCGATGTAGGCGGCGATCACCTCTCTGGCCTGCTCGAGGGTCTCGAATTCGTGGCGCCAGATGCAGCGCTCCTTGAGGTAGCGAAACCAGCTCTCGATGAATGCTTGGCTCTCGGGGTCGCGGTAGCCGCCGCGGCGGTGAGCGACACCGAGCCCTGACATCACCAGCCGGGTCGCGCGGGCGGTGAACGCTGAGCCGTTATCCGTCCCGAGCGTGAGCGTCCCCGGGAGGATGCCCTGCTCGGCCACGGCTCGCTTGATCACCGTGATCGCCTCGACTGCTCGGCAGCGGAGGCTGAGCTCCCAGCCGACAATCTCGCGGGTGCAGCAGTCGATGATCGCGTTCAGGTAGACCCAGCCGTGCTCGGCGACCCAGACGCTCGTCATGTCCAGGTGCCAGAGTTGCCCGGGCCGCTCGACTTTGAAGAACCCGGGCCTGCGTCGGCGCGGCTCGTGCGTGCGGCGTTGGGTCAGCCGTCGCTCGCGCATCACCCTCAGCACACGCTTGCGGTTCACCGCCTGCCCGAGCTTGCGCTGAACCCAGGCGGTGACGATCCGGTAGCCGTCGGTCGGGTTCTCCTCGCAGACCTCGACGATCGCCCGCTCGATGTCGTCGACCGGCGGGCGCGACCTGGCCGCGACGGCCGGCCGCTTCGCTGGAACCCGGTAGATCGCCTGCCGGCTGATCTGCAGGATGCGCGCCAGCGCTGAGGGGCTGTGCCCCTCAGCGACAAGCTGCCGGGCGTAGGCGACGCGCTGTCTCACTCCCACGTCCGGAACCCGTTTCCCAGGATCTCAAGCTCATAGGTCTGAGCGTGCGCTCCAAGTCACGCACCCGCTTGCGTAGCTCCACGAGCCCGGTGCGCTCCTCCTTCCCCGACAGGCGCTCTGAGCCGCCCTCGAGCAGCTTTTCGCGCCACGTGTAGAACAGGGTCTCTGAGATCTGGTGCTCTCCGCAAACCTCGGCGACCGACACCTCGCCGCGCAGCCCAGCGAGCACGATCTCAAGCTTCTGCTGGACCGTCCACGTGCGGTACTTCTTCTTCTCGCTCAACGGGATCTCCTTCGGTTGAGCGGCCCATCCTGGAAGGCGCCCCGGACACGATCTCCGCTTCGGCCCACGGCCTCAGCTCCGATCACGTCCGGGCAAACCCTCAGTCAGCAACCAGTCAACACCAACACGGGAAGCGGACCACGCTCAGTCCCGGCGGCCCGGATTCGTTGGGCTTGCTGGCGCTTGGTGCTTCCCGGTTTGGCTCAGTTTGTTCCCCGTTTTGTTCCCCGAACGCGTGTTCGGGACGCCACGCGTCGGCCTCTTGAGCGAGGCGCCTGATACATCGCGGACATGGCCATCCGAGCCCTCCCCGCTCCCAACTCTTCGCTGAGCTGCTCCAGCTCGCGGACGGCCCTCGGACCTTCCCGCGCCCGCCTCGTTGCCATCTTTGTCAACCGACGAAACCTGTTCATAGACACGGCCGTTGGGAAGCCCGGGACATTCGAAGAGACGGGCGGCGGCGCGATCGTGGCATCCGCGCCGGCCATGGCTGGCGATGCGACGCCCTTCACCGGCGGCGATGCCCGCGGCGAGCAAGACCGTCGCGAGCAAAGCCCCCCACACGCTCCGCGAGACTCGCCCTATATGCCGCGATGATGGTACCAACCTGACACACCTCTTTCTTCTACTGTTGACGACCTTGCTCCACTCGCGCGCATTGCTATCGAGTCGATCACGTGGTCGGCACGGGACTACGTGCGAGCCCCGTGCCACCGCGTGCGGTCAGCGCGCTAACGCACCGCTCACGTCACTTCTAGTGCTTCTGCGAATGTAAGCGCGTCCGTGCTTTCGAATCCCGTCGTAAGCTCAAACGCTTCAAGCGTATCGTTTAGGCCACCTTCGAATTTCTGTATCGTCTGTTTGTTTTTTTGCCTGCCCTTGACGCCGAAGATCAGCTCCCCGGTCGTTTCCATCAGTTTCCCTGGCTCGACTTCGCCAATGACACTTCCTTCCACGTTGCTTTCTGGAACGCACGTTGTGGGGCTGCCAATCACGTCGAAAAGCGTATGGCCTGTCGTCGGCTTCAGATCAAGCCCCCGTTCGCTGGAGGGAGCTTCGGCAGCGGCGACTGGTCCGATTTCGCCGCCGAGGACCTTTGTCACTATTTCGCCGCCCAATGCCCCCACGCTCTTCACGGGGCATTCTTCTGTGCCTGCTTTGGTGGATTTCACGCCTCTACATTCTTTGAAGCTCACCGTCACGTTGCCTACTGTTTTTTCGCCCGTGATTTCACCCGTTCCTTTGTCTTTCGCGCAGCTGATTGTGATGGTGTCCAAATTACCGGCGAAGAGGTAACTCGTAAACGAGGTAGAAGTGAATTTTGGTTTCCATTCCGCGGCTACCTTGATGTAGCCACCGTAGCCCGCCTTAGCTTTAGTGCACGCTGCATCTTCCCAGGAACTAGGCTCGCCCAAGAAAGCTTCCCCGCCCGGGGTGACTCGCACGCATGTTCCGGGACCGGCGATGACCTTCGCGAACCCCTCGGCTTCCGTTTTGCCGGTGCACGTGGCGTTTCCCCACTCGCTTGGTTCCCCCGCGCTGACTTTTGCACACCGTACAAATTCCGGTGCAGCGGCTGACGCCGTCGCAGACGCTACTGCGCCCAGCGCGAACACCGCCATGAGGCAGAGCCCCAGTATCCTGTATCTAGATTTCATTTAGAATGCCTTCCTTTCGTCTCATTCCGCTCCGGGACGCCCTCCCCAAAGGAGGCGCGATAACCCCGGAGCCGGTCATTGATCGCCAACAGCACACCCGCCCCAACTCCAGCGCCCCGGGGGCTTCGTCGCCCCAAAGGCACGACACCCGACGCCTGCCTTGGTGCTCAACAGCACGCCGGACAGGACGATCAGACACCACCTAGTCGCGCCACGACCCGTCCATCCGCTGAACTCTCCACGCCCGACTCATCACCTCCTCCCGTCGTTCCCCTGACTCGTTACCGGGGGGTGCTAGCCATCGTGCCGAACTGCAGCCGTATTAATTAGTATCGGTCAGGGGACAGGCGGCGCTACTCCGATGTGGCGTAACGGGCTCGCTTGGCTTTCCAAGTTGGCGTAATGACGGAAATGACGCGTCGCCGAATCATGTGCGTCGGAGCATCTGACTCTGTGTGCCGTTGGTGTGAATTGAGTCCTGGTACAGCACCTCCAAGCTCAGCGCGACCTCCAGCTCGGCATGGTGTGTATCTAGCCGACGCCCGAGGCGCTCCTCGGCTTTTTGCAGGCGATATGCGACCGTGCGGCGTTCCACTCCGAGTGCGGCAGCGGCCACCTTGATATTATTTCCGGAGGTGAAATAGGCGCGCAGCGTTTCGCGCGATACCGCCCCACCGTCGCGCTGGCCGTCGAGCGGCGAGAGAAATATCTCTATAAGAGACCTCGCCAGCACGTCGTCGCGCAGCGCCGAGGCGAGCAGCGCGACATCGGCATACCGCGTCAACCGCTGCGGCTTGGGCCTGCGCAGCGCAACCAGCAGCGCCGCCTGGGCTTGACGGTGCGTCAGGCGCCACCCGTCGATCCCCCTCCCCGGCTCGCCGACGGCCAGGAGCACATTCGGGTGACCCTCCGCGGAGAGCCAGCGCTCGATGTCGGTGGCCGCGAGCCTGCGCCGCCCGCTGAGCCACGTCCACACGCTCTCGGCGCCATGCGCCACGCTCAATAGCCGGCGATCCAGCGCGCCCGCGATGTTCCTGACGGCCTGTGGCGCCGCTGCACCGGTTGCGATGACGGCGAGATGCCACTCGTCGAGGTTGTGGTCGAGCTCGGCGGGGTCAACCGCTTGACCGGCGAGCAGCGCGTGCACGAGCTGTGTGCGACGCCGCTCGGGAGAGAGTTCCTTCTGCTGGAGCTCATCGCCGTACGCGCTGGTGATCGCGGTCAGCAGATGATCGATCAGGGGCGCACGCGCCCCCAGAATCGCGCGCAGCGGGTCACCCTGGCCGGGGAGGTCGGCGCGATCGGCCTCCTCCACGATGAAGGTCTCGACCAGCGTGTAAGCCGCGACATACTGCCGGATCACCGTGTCGAGGCTGACGCCGCTGCGCGCCGCGCGGCGCGCTTGGGAGACCACCTCCGCCGGGATCCGCCCTGACCACCCGGCGCCACGCTCGATGCCTTCAAGAGCGTAGTCCACAGCCGCCGCGATCGCCTGGCGCAACCCAACCGTGTACTCAGCGTCCTCAGCACCGACCGAGTCCAACAGGTCGTCACGCACGCGAGCGAAGATCGCGTCCGCGAGCTCCCTGCGTCGGGAACGCAACCCCGCGAGCGCGCCCGCCCGCGGCTCCTCGAGCGTGCTGCAACCGCTATGGGCTTCCGTGCTCATCGGCTGGCACCGAGCACCGCCTGCTCCTCCTGGCATCGTTCCTCGCTTTGGGTTTCAGGCCATTGCTGCTTCCCGCACTCTGCGTTCGCGCACGGCCGGGCGGGCCAGGGGGCACACGGCGTCGTGTGCCCCCGCACCAGAACCGTCCGCTTTTAGCGCAGCGTGAATGCCTCGCTGCGAATTCGCTCATGCCGGCCCGACCCGCTGATCAACGTCAGCGTGTAGCGGCCTGCGCTGAGCCTGCGCACCGTCAGCAGCCGCAGGCTCATGCGCCCGTGCACGTTGCGTGCCGTCCCGGCGGCGTACACCGCGCCGTGACGCGACAGCGTCGCGTGCGCGGAGGAACCCGTGGCCGTGAACCTGACCGTGCCCGAGACGAGCTTGGTCGTGCACTTCTGCTTGCTGTCGACGTTCTTGCACGTCACGAGCTCGACCTTGCCGGCGGGGCCTTCCTTGCCCGCTGGGCCCGCTGGGCCGGGGGGACCTTGTGCGCCCGCTGAGCCGGTCGCGCCGCTCGCGCCGGTGGGGCCCCTTTCGCCTAGCACGCCCGCTTTGCCTTCCGGTCCCGGGAGACCTTCTATCCCTTCCACCCCGACTTCGCCTTCCTCGCCATTGCACACGTATGTCGGAGCGCCGTCAGCACCCACCGTGACTGCGATGCCACCACCGGCACAGTCGTGTTCGCCCGGCGCGAGCACTTCGATTGTCACGCCTTCGCCGTTTTGGCCCTGCACGCCTTCCTGCAGGAACACGGCCGTGACTTCACGCGCCGCCGTCACATCGACTTCGCAGGTGCTTGCGGTCGCTTTCTTGCAGCCGATCCACCCGGCGAGCACATAGCCCGAGCCCGGTTCGGCAGTGGCGGTCAGCGTCACCACCCCTTTCAACTGGGCTTCGCAGCCGGTCCCTCCCGTCGCGGTGCATGCGAGGATCCCGGCGGGATTGGAGCTGACTTCGCCCTTGCCGGTCACGTACACGCTCAGCGGGAAGCTGGTCGCTTTGTTGAAGGTGGCGGTGATCGTCGTGGCTGCTTCGATCGTGAACGCGCACGTCCCGGTGCCGGTGCAGGCTCCCGCGGAGCCGGTGCCATTGCTCCACCCGGCGAACGTCGCGCCTGCCGCTTCGACTCCCTCGATCACCAGTTCGGTGCCTTCGCCGTATTCGCTCGCGCACGGTACGAAGCCGCCGTCCGTATCGACTTCGCACTTCACTTCTCCGGCGCCGGGCCCCGCATCGGCGGGTGTGAAGGCGACCGGGGTGTCGGCGGTGAACTCCGCTTTCGCTTCCTCAGCGGCACTCGTCGTGACTTCGCATGCGCCACCGGCTTCAGCGGTGCAGCCTTCCCATTTCGTGAACGTGGAGCCCGGTGCGGCGGTCTCTTTGAGCTTGACGTTTTCTTCAGGGAATTCGTGGGTGCATTCGGTTTCGGCGGACTTGCAGTCGATCCCGGCGGGCGTCGAGGTGATCGTGCCTTTGCCGGTGCCGGTCTTCTTGACCGTGAGTGGATGTTCGATGACCGTCACATCCGGGCTGAATATGTTGACATCACCTATGCTTGGATCGCTCTGATACAGGTCGCCCGTCGGGCCGACCGCGACACCCGCCGGTTCTATGCTCCCCTGTGGCGTTTTGCTGGCTGCTCCGCCGCACTGTGTTGCGCTGGACGTCCCCGTGATCTGACATTCATAGGTCCCCGAGGCGCTGAACCTGTCGACCACAGGGCCAAAGCGAAAACCCACATACAACACACCGGACGTGGTGACGGCGAGCGTATTCGGTGAGAATTCCCCCTGCGGGGTGGCGCCGCCGTTGATTTCCATTAGGAGCGTGCTCCCGTCGGAGTTGAACTCGTCCACGACTTCGTTTCCAGTGTCCCCCACGTACACGTCCCCGCTCGACGGGTCGACCGCGAGACTGCGTGGTTCGACGGATCCCGCTTTCGTTTTGCTGCCGTTGAATTCCGCCAGGAGCGTGCTCCCGTCGGAGCTGAACTCGTCCACGACACCGTCGGAGGCCACATACACAGCCCCGCTCGCCGCGTCGACCGCGAGACTGCGTGGTGAAAAGGCTCCTGCTTTTGTTTTGCTGCCGTTGATTTCCGCGAGGAGCGTGCCCCCGTCGGAGTTGAACTCGTCCACGACATCGCTATTAAGGTCGCCGACATACACGTCCCCGCTCGAGTTAACCGCCAGACCGCTGGGTCGGAAGGATCCCGCTTTCGTTTTGCTGCCGTTGATTTCCGCGAGGAGCGTGCTCCCGTCGGAGTTGAACTCGTCCACGACTTCGTGCGCAGTGTCCGCGACATAGACGTCGCCGCTCGAGTTGACCGCGATACCTTCCGGCACGAAGGATCCGGCTTTCGTTGCGCTGCCGCTGAACCGCGAGATGTAGGTGTTGGTCGCCGCCAATGCGGAGGTGGCGCCGAACCCTGCCGCGAGGCAGAGACCCATCACCACTACGATGCTGATCCCAAGGCGTCTCATCTTATTCGTTGTCTCTCTCTCTGAAAGCGCCGGCATGCACCAGCGCCGGTATGAACCGGGTCGACTCCACTCTGCGTCTCATCTCACTCCCTCGCCGTGCTCAGATCTAGGGGCTCTGATCACTTAGCGAAGCTCACGGTCAGGCTCTTGGACTGCCGCTTTCCCTTGCTTGGGGTGAACGTCAATTTGACGCTCGTCTTCAAGCTCCCACCCCTCTTCTGATGCACGCTCACGGTGACGGTTTCACGACCACCGGCTGTCTTCGTCGCTGAGCTGAGACCCGTCGCACTGGCGTTGAGCTTGCCGGCGAGCGGAACATAGACGCTCAGCTTCAAGGTCTTCCTACTCACCGAGTGAGAAGACACGGAAATGCTTTTGGGGCAGTCGGTGACTTCTATCTGGGTGTTCTGGTTGAGTGTTGCGCCGTTCTGTGCGAGGAACTGCGTGGGCATCACGAGCGGCTGGGAGCACAAGCTGCCGTTCGCCCCCAACGCCGAGTACTTGCCCTCAGGCAGAGTCAGTTCGAAGCTGCTGAACGGGCTATCGGGGACCGTCTTGAAGGTCGTGCTCGTGACCCCCGCTTTGCTGATGAACGTCGTTCCCACCAGGTCGATCGTGACGCCGTCGCCCTGTAGGACGATCGTCAGGGATGGGAAGGCTTCGCTGCCGTGGCTGACGAAGATCGCGGGGCCCGAGAGGACGCCCGGGAGGATCGGGGTTTGCACAGTCGCGAAGCCGATCATCGATTCCTTCGGGCATCCTGCCGGGTCAGCGTCGAACTGCGCGGCCGTACAGGCCTTCTGCAGCGTCGTCAGGCGCGATGGCAACGCCTTCGGCAGTTCGACTTTGACCTTCGCGATATCCGCGTAGGTGCCCTGCGGCGCGCTCGGGTAGGTCACCTTCGTGGTTAGGCTCGCACCATCGGCTTTACTCGTGTTCCCGGATGTCGACGCCGAGAATTTCGGTGCGAACTTCAGGCTCGCGCAGTTCGTGACCTGAAACGACGAGGAGTCGGTCGCGCTCGCGGCCTGTGTGCTCGTCATGGTTCCGTCGATCGCCTGTTTGTTGCAGTTCGTCGGGTTGAAGATGAATCCTGGCCGGTTGATCGTGACGTTCACGAGCCGCAGCTGCAATGGGATGCCGTCCAGTTCCGTCGGCAGCGGATCAGAGGTCACGGTCAGCGCCGCGGTTTCAGGGTTGACCGCGATCGCGGAGCGAACCACGACCGTGCCGGCGCCCGTGGTGCCCGCGAGCGTGTACGGGCCCGCCTTCGCGGGGACGACGATCGACAGGCCGTACGGTGCGCCCTTATACGGGCCGGTGATGTACACCTTGCCGCCTGTGACGAGGAACGGGTCCGCGCCGGGCCCCGTCTCCACGCTCGTTTCCCCGATCTCACTTTCCGGGCCACACGTGCCCAGCGAGGCCTGCGGTTCGCCGCACAACGAGACCGTGGAGAGCGCCCCGAGCAGGCCGGGCGGCATCTGGATCTGAACCCCGTTGAGAAACTCGTCGGAGTCCGAGCGGCCGAACGACAACGTGAACGGGCTGAACCCACCCGCCTCGTTGCTCGTGGTGCCGGCGCTGAACGAGGGGTTGAACTGCGGGCCGAAGCAGTTTTCATCGACGTCGAACCTTGATTCCGGCGTCGCATCGGGCGTATACGGCGAGCTCCACGGCGTCAGATCGACCGTCGTCGCGACTTCCCCACAGGTACGGGGATTCGCAAGCGTCGCGCGCTCGCCCCCCTGCAACGTCAGTTCGAAGCTCGAGAACGGCAGCTGCGGCGTGTTTTCAAACGTCGTCGTGATCTGCCCCGTCTGCTGGTTGATCTGACCCGTGCCTTCGAGCTTGACCACAACCCCATCTTCGCCTTCACCGACGACCTGCACGAACAGGCGGACCATCTTCCCGTCGGCCGCGTCCTGTGGCGAACACGGGACGCATTCCGGCGCGGCCAGATACACCTCGCCGTTCAGGCGTTCTTCCAGCGCAGGCGTCTTGATCCGCACCGTCCCGACCTGCGAATCGCGCGGACAGTGCCCTGCCACCCCCGAATGCAGTTCGAACTGTTCGTTCGAACAGTCTCCCAGGCCATCGGCCGCCGACGGCGAGATCACTGTGCCGCGCGGCAGCGTCACCGACGTGCGCTTGACATCGGGCGTCGCCAAACCTTCCACTTCGGTGTTTTGCGGCACGCTCAGGTCGAACGAATACCCTGCCGGGGCGCCAGCTTCCAGCGTATCGGGCAGCATCGACACCGACGGCGTGAACGACAGTTCACCACAACCCGTGTCCGTACCCAGCGACGTCCCTTCTTTCGCGAACACCCCCGGCCCCGCCCCTTCCCACGAATCCGATTCGAGGATCCCTTCGAGCGAGGTAGAGCACTGCGACGGGTTCGATAGCAGCGGCACCCGTGTCTGTTCGCCGCCCGCCCCCCCAAACGCGATTTCGTCTTTCGGTGTAAAGTCTTCTTGGCCCGCGCCGAGATTGCGGGCCGCGAGATCGGGCCCGGAGCCGGCGTGATCGGCGGGCACTCCCCAAATCGTGATCCAGGACGCCAGAACCTGCGCTCCCTCGGTCAGATCTGACGCGGTCACACGAACCCCGTAATCGCCGTTCGAGAGCACGCTGGTATCGAGTCGCCCTGGAAACAGAGCTGCATTGAACCCGAACGCCGCCGGCTCGCCCGGCGCCGGAGCGATGTTGAACACGGGCACCGTGAGTTCAAGACGCCCCAATTCGCTGAAAGCGATCACGGTCGCCGTTCCGATCATCGTATCGGGCGGACAGTGCGCTTCATCGATTACAGCTGCCATCGTGCAGCGCGGCATCCCCACCGTCGTACCAACCAGCCCTGGCGGGAGATCGAAACGGACATCCTTCGGATCGCCGACTGGACCGACAAAAAACGGACCGCTGGAGGTTTCCTCGCGCGTCTGAACGCTGGTGTTGAGAAAGAACCCCGTGGTCACGTTCGGATGAGCGCCGGCCTGCGTCGTCGAAGTGGCCGCAAACAGGCCACCCGGAGCCACCCCGTATTCGGGGGACGCCGAGCCGATCGTGACCGGCTCGGACACCGACTCGCTCGCCGCGCCACCGCCCGACACCGCCGCTTCAACGGGGAGGCTCGGTGGCAGCTCTGATGCGACGTCCACCTGAATCGTGACAATCAACGTGTCGCCCGGATCGACCACCTCGGTGGTCGTGCAGGATTCCTGGGCGCAATGCATGCCGCCCGTGCCGCCAAGCAATTCGCCGGCGATGGCTTTCGGATGCTTGTAGCTGTCGTTGCCGTAAATCGCGGTGGCCGTCAGCCCGGCTGGCAGCGAATCGCGGAGGGTGATCGCGCTCCCGTTGGTGGCGCCGCCGCCGACGTTGGTCGCGGCCAGCACCAGCGCGTCATCGCCGGGGTGTTCCGGCGCGAGGTTCGTCGGGTTGGAGACCGAGAGGATCTTCCACACCGGTCCCTGGGCGGCCGAAGCCGAGGAGGCGCCCAGCGCCACGGCGCATGTCGTCGTGACGATACTCAGCGCCGCGAAGAGAGCCCGCTTGACGCTCATCGCTTGTCTTTCTTCTTCGCAGGGGCGTACTGCTTTCTCGCCTGTTTTTCGCACGCGGCCCGCTTTTTCTTCGGCCTCTGCCTGCAAGCCTTCAGGGCCAGTGCGAGCTTCTGCCCTCGGGTCAACGGCTTGGCCTCGGGTTTCACCTGTTCGGGTTCGGCGGACGGCGCCGCGTTCCCCAGGCCGGTGAACGTCGCGCTAGCGGGTGGGGTGAGGGGTGAGGGGACGTTCGGGGGGCCTTGACAGACCGCACCTTCGCACGGAACCGCCGCCGGCGGCGGGTTGTCGCCCGGGTGGGGAACGCGCGCGTCGTACACGTCATACGCCCCATCGGTGTCGCCCGGGACGAGGCCTGCCGCGGTCGCGAAGAAGACGTCGTCGCCGTTTTCGCTGCTGTCGAGGAAGTAGGAGTTGAGCGGGCTGTTGCCGGAGGAAATCAGATAGACGGTCCCGTTCTCCCACTCATACACATCGCGACCCTGCGGTTCTATTGCGCCAGATACATTATTCACGACATACGACCCCGCGTTCGTAGCCTGCGGCACCAGCGGATCGGCCGTGTCGAAGAAGATGCGCTCGCCGTCGGAGGAGACTCCGCGCTCATCAACCACCTCGCGATGCAAAGTTGTGTCTTCTTCATGACTCGTCAGGACCGACATCTCGGCGCTGCTCGTTGGCGTGACGCCCGCCGGCGCGCACGACACGCAGCTGAGCGTGTTCGCCGGCACGTCGTAGCGATAGATCTGTTCCAGGCCGGTGCCGCTGTTGAAGCCGCCCGGAAGCTGTTGGCTGGTCATGAATACGACCGCCGACCCATTCTCCGAGACGCGCGCGACCGGCACGTCAGGGCCGACAAGGCTTGGGGTCAGCGGTTTGTGTACTCCTCCTGTCATTTGCGTGATCGGCGTCACGGTTCCTCCGTCCGGGCCGGCGGACCACAGCTCGAGCTCGGCGCTGGCCGCCGAGGCTTCTGGGCTGACGAACACGAACGTCGAGCCGTCCGGGTCCGAAGCCGCGATCTGTCCGACAACGCCCGGCAGGTACGTCAGCGATCCCGTGTTGAGGTCGAAGTCATACATCTTCGCGGCGCGGTTGCGCGGCGGGCCTTCGGGCGCGCTCCTCGTCAGCCTGTCCTCGCTCTCGAAGAACGCCTGCGAGCCGTCGGGCGACGCGTACACAAACGACTGGCCCAATGTCGGCGAGCCCGCTTGCAAAGACGTGTCGGAGAATCCCATGACCCCGTCAGATGCCGCTACCGGCAGCCCGTCACTGCTGCGGCTCAGCGTGTCCTGTGACACCAGAACCGTTTTTTCTCCGTTCTCGCGTACATACAGCTCCGGAGGATTGACGGCGCAGTTGTTTTCGCCTCTGACTTCTCGTCCTAGTTCGAGTATTTTTTTATTGGTTGTGCATGACGCCGGGTCTGGGCTCACGAAAAATGCGCGCGATCCGTCGGCCGACACCTGATGGTCTTCGACGTCGCGATCGTGACCCGAGGCGGCCGGGACAGCGCCCCAGGGGCTCAGTGAGCCGTCGGGGAGCACCCCCGCCTCGCTGAGCATCCCATCGCGGTACTCGTAGAAACCCCAGGGCGACACGCCGATAGCGTGTGTTTCCGGTTCGATCATGTGAGGCGCGCGGGAAACGTCTTCCGGAAGCAGCGTCTTGGGAGTTGTGAAGTACACCGTGCTGAAGTCCGGCGTTCCGCCGGCGAGCGCGGGTGCTTCCCCGTTTTCCAGCCCACATGCCAAGATCGGGCTCGCGGTCTCGGGCTGTTCGATCCACTCGAACGTGGCGGCGGGTTCAATCGCGGTGAAATAGAGCTGTTGCCATTTGCATTGATCCGGCAGCGTTTCGGTTTGATTAGCGGAGAAAACAAGATGAGACAGGTCCGCGGACGGTTCAAGCAACTGCGGCTGCTCCGTCAACGTTCCTCCCGGCGGAGTCGGGATTTGCGTGCGGGGCAGCGCCGATTGCGTGCTCCAGCCCGAGGGAGTCCGTCGCGCGAAGAAGTATCCGTCGTAGCCGGCGGAGCTTTCACCCATCGGACCGGTACCTTCGAACAGCACGGCATTGCCGTCAGGCGCTGCGACCGAATAGTGAAGGATCGCGCCCGCGTTGTGGGCCGTCGGGTTCGTACCCGCGCCCGCCTCGTTGCCATCCTTGTCGACCGGTGAGACCTGTTCGTAGACGCGGCCGTCAGGGAGGCCCGGAACATTCGAAGGGACCGGCGGCGACCCGATCGTGGCATCCGCGCCGGCCAGGGCGGGCGATGCGCCGCCGATCACGGCGGCGATGCCCGCGGCGAGCAAGAACGTCGCGAGCAAAGCTACGTGCACTCTTTCAGCGAACAGTCCCTGGAGCTCGGTGGGTTTCATCTGCGCTCCTTAGTTGTGATCGTGCGGCGCGCATCGCGTGATCGGCGGGCCGAAGGTGAATTCTTGTCGTCTCGGACGGCCGCCTCGAGCTCGATCCCGTCATCGGTGAGCTGCCAGGCGTTCGCCTCGAACGGGGCCGGGTCGACCACCACGTTCTCGATCAGGCCGAAGCGCGCCAAGCGTGCGAGCAGAATCGATGCGTGGCCCTTGCCCTCGATCCCGACGCGTTCGGCGATCTCTTGGTTGCTCAGCTCCGGCTCGGCCCCGATCGCCCGGAGCACTGAAGCGAGGCGATGGTTGAGGCGACCGCCACGATCACGCACGAGATCCAGCGCGAGCCTGCGTCGATGCTGTGGCGGCGTCTCGTGCCAGATCGCCCGCTCGAGCCTCTCGCCCATCGGGGTTAGGTGCCAGACGTTGCACTTCCCACCGTTCCGAGCGTTTGCGACGAGCCCTCGCCGGGCCAGGCGAGCCAGCTGCTGAGAGATCGTGTTTTCGTCAGCGATCCTCACCCTCGAGCCAACGTCGTTGTTGCTGAGACCCGGCTCGGCGCCGATGGCCCTGAGCAGCGACGAGGCGGCTTCACTCAAGCGGCCGCCGGACTCCCACATCAGATCGATCGCGACGCTCCGCCGCGGGGCAGGAGTATCGCGGCCGATCGCTGCGTCCAGCTCCTCGCCGACGGGGGTGAGACACCACGCCTTCGGGGTGCCTCGCTGATCGGCCTCGCGCTCGCTGGCCACGAGCCTCAGGGACACAAGGATCTCGAGCTGCCCGGCGGCTCGGGTCGCGTCCTCGACGCCCGCCCGTTGCGCAACCTCTGCCGTTCTGAGCCAAGGCTGATCGGCGATCGCCCTCAGCATCCGGACTGCGTCGTCGTCAAGGCGACCGACGAACGCGGGCGGAAGAGCGAAGGACGACGTCGGCCCGGGAGCGGCGGCCTCTCGCTTGATCGCCTCCTCGAGCTTCTGGCCGGTGGTTGTGAGCTTCCACGCCTTGGCGCGAAAGCGGCCAACGCGAGTGTCCTCGGTCAGCCCGAGCCGCTCCAGACGCGCGAGGAGCCTCGACATGTACGCCTCGTCCTTGAGGCCTGTTCGTGAGGCAAGCTCCCTGCTACTGAGACCGGGCTCACCGCCGATCACGCTCAAGACCAAGGAGGCGCGCGAGTTCAGACCGCCAGCACGGTCCTTGACGAGATCCAGGTCTGCCGTCTCGTCCGAGCTACGGGTGCTCCCCTGCGCGGCTGCCAACTCTCTGCGCGCAGCCTTGACGCCGAGGAACGGCAACACCGTGAAGCTCATTAGCGGCGCGGTCAGCTCTACGAGCGCTCCCGAATGCGATTGCGAGAGCCGCTCCGCGAGGACGCCGAGCACCCCATTCGCGACGGCTTGCGCCATCAGCGGCGGCGGGTACGCGCGTGCCGGCGCGCGTTCATCATCGAGCAGCCTCGCGATCCTCTCGATCACCTCATGGCGACGCTCGAGCACCGCCGCACCGGCCTGCGCCGAGTGCACCACCAAGTACCTCGCGAGCTCCGGCTCCTCGTCGCAGAACTCAAGCAACGCGAGCAGGCCGGCGCGGACGGCGTCGACCCACCCGTCGCGTGCACAGAAGGCCAAGCCCGCCGGCTCGGCGGCGAGGGCCAGGGCCTGCTCGAACGCCTCCAGCTGGCACGCCTCGCTTCCTCGGCGGTGGTCTTGCATCGCCTCGCGAGCAAGCGCTGCACGACCGTTGCTCTCGGGAAGGCCTCCGCCCCGGAAGGGAAACTTGCGGATCGCTTCGGCGGCGGCAACCAGCCCACGTGCGCGCTGGCGATCGAGGCTTGTCGCGGGACCGGACTCAGTCGGCGCCGGCGCGACGGCAAGACTCAGCGTCGCGGTCGTCCGGCGCGGTTCAAGAAACCGCGCCGGGCCTGAATCCTGTGTCCTAATGCGGAGTTGAGTCCTTCGGTGACAGTTTGGTGACTAACCCACGTGAGGCCGAGCGGAAACTCGTGCGCACTGACCACCGCCAACTGACCGCCCACGCCGCGCCTGCAGTGACAGTCAAGTGACGGTCGCTACAGGACTCGACAAGCCGGCGCTCGGCGCGAGGCCGGGACGCCGTCGACGCCTGTCGAGCGCCGCGCGGGTTCTACGTTGACGGGAGCGACCAACGATGCGGAGCCTGAGGACACGGGTGACGGCGCCGATTACCGCGCGAGCTGCCCTGCGGCCGACGGCCGCATCGGCTCCGAAGGGTTCTATGTCGTGACTTACCGGGACGAGCCCGGCGCGCCATCATCTCCTCATGGCCACCAGCCAGCACGACCCTCCCCGCCGGCGACACCGTACGCGCACACCTCAGCAGCGCCCCTCTGCGCCCACCGCGGGAACCTCTCGGGCGCTTGCAGCTGTCCGTCTCCGCACCAGCCGTCGAAACCGTCTTCGCGCGTTTTTTTTCGACGCTTGCAGCGTTGGAAGACCCGCCCACAGCGCGCCCGCCGCCGGCACGCGGCGAGGGTCCGGGCTCACCAAATCCGTGCTGAGACAGCGCGCATTGCCGCATAGGAGCGCAACTTCTCGCACCACCGACGGTTCGGGATTGACAAATGTCGGGGCGATCAGATAGCGTGCGCGCCAACGTTTATCCGCGTCCGCACGGGGAGTGCGGCGAAGGCAGTCGAGGAGTGGGGTCAGGACATGCAGGCAGCGGAACCAAGCACTGACGTGCGCGAGGAGCGCTCGGCTCCCGAGCGCGCGCCGAGCAGCGGCAAGCCAGGGAAAACCCCGGGCCGGTTTCTTGAACCGCAGCGGCGCGGATCTGAGCCGGGATCTGCGGCGGATTGAAAGTCGCGGCTGCATCTTAGTTGTCCGCAATCGGACGCTCTCGCACCTTTGGCCATCGCCTTAGATCTTCGTCTACGCGTGGGTCACGTCAGATGACGCCGCGGTGGCCGCGCCGCTGGACGCGGGTGAGAAGGCGTCGTTGACCATCTGGAAGCTCGTGCTCGGAGGGGGCGTAGTGCGCGTAGATCTGGGTGGTTTTGCTGTCGGCGTGTCCGAGGAACTCCTGGATCGTCCGTAGCGGCTGGCCGGATGCCGCCAGGCGGGTGGCGAACGTGTGGCGCAGGTCGTGGAATCTGACTGGCCGCACACCGGCGTCTTTGCACGCTTTCTTGAAGCGCTTGGTGACCTTGGAGCGGTCGAGCGGCGATCCGAGTTGCGGGTGCGCGAACACGAGGTCGTCGTCGTTGCGGTAGACGCTGCGCTTGGAGTAGCGGTCGAGCTCGCGAGCGAGGCGGTCGGCCATCGGCACCGAGCGGCGTGTGGAGAGGTCGGACTTGCCTTGTTTGGAGTGCTCGCCGCGGACGTAGGTGTTGCGTACACGGACGCGTTGCGCGGTCCAGTCGATGCCCCGCCAACGCAACCCCAAGAGCTCGGACTGGCGCAGGCCCGTCATCGCCGCGGCGAGGATCAGCACGCGCAGCACCGGGCCGAGCACGTCGGCGGGAGGTGGCGGGGCGGGACCGATATTCGCCGCGAGTGTGTGCATGTCGAATGGCACGCCGAAGGTCGCCGTCGATCCGGGCTCGTGTCCATCGCCGCCAAGATGGGCCGTGGACACCTCGAGCGCCCTGAGGACGTCAGGGGCGAGCTGCTCCTCGTCGAGCTCGCCGGCGGTCAGCAGCGCCCAGTCATCGTCGCTTGAGGGAGTGAGCTCATCGCGGGCCCATGAACCGAACACGCAGACCGACACGGTGTCGGGCAGCTCCTCAGCGCGGAACGCCGCTCGGATCTCCTCGAGTCTGGCAGTCGTGTAAGCCCGAGTCTCCCGGACATTGGGAATCGCGATGCCTGCGCGTTTCGCAAGCAGCTCTGTGTAGCCAGTCGGATCCTCGGCTAGGCCGGGGGAGCCTCGAGAATCCACGGAACATCCCGGCAGCGCTGCAACAGAGGTTGATAGAGAGCCTCATCCTCGAGGATCAGCGAAACGTGATGGTCCTCGGCATCTAGTGAGCTGACATGGACATGCCGCAACCGACTCCCGAACGTCTCTAGTATCGCCTCGCCCTCGCGCATACTCGCGTCGACCGACTTGGCGTGCGCGATGTCGAAACACAGCCCTGCCTCCGGGAGCGCGTTGAAGTAGGCGGCGAGCTGGTCTGCCGTGCGGCCATCGGTCTTTCGAGCATCCATATTCTCGAGCACCAGTCGACGTCCGAGAGGCTGATAGGTCGCCGCGTCTTCGATCGTGTCCGGATGCATGACGATCGCGTCGACCCAGGGTGGAGGGCTTGCGAGCCGCTCGACGAACTCCCGCTCGCCGAGCCTGCGTTCCTTCGATGGTCCATGGACGCTCAGGTACCGAAACGGCAGTATTGGGTTGAGGTCCAGGAAGGCGATCAGCGAGGGAAGTTCACCCTCTGAGAGCGCGGAGAAGCTCGGCGACGATGCCCGATACGCCTGCTGCTTCGACTACCAGGTGCTCCCAGTCCTCGCGGTGCTCGGTCATGTAGCCCGTTGAGCAGCCGACCAAACCGTGCTGCCGCAGCAAGGGCGACCTCGGGGAGAGCAACGCAGGAGCCATAGTCCGGACACTAGCGGCTGGGGCGGAGCCGTTCCGGTGCCGGCGCGTCTGACGCCTGCGTTGCGGTCCAGAGCGTAACCGGCGACGCGTCGTTGGGGACCGAGCGTCCGATCGGCGCACCCGCCGATGCGGCCAGCAAGCGCGGGGATCAGGGCCGGTCATCCCCCACCGCCTGGTCCACAAGCTGCGCGAACGGCATCCCTCACCCACCTCGATCATCGAAGCGCTAGCCGCGAACCTCAGAGGAGAAACACACGTCCGCGGGATTCTTGTTCCCCGTTTGTTCCCCGTGGCCCCTCGTCAGCCGTCAGTAGCTGGCGGAAAAGTGTACGCGTTCAGTTGGTTGGGGGACATAACTCTGCTTCGTCGAACTTGGGGGTGTGGAGCGCGCGGAGGCGGAGGTGGTTTATGACGCTGGGCGTGAGGCGGTCGTTGGGGTGCTTCTGCGGATGGATGCTCAGATCCAGGCGTTGACCGCGCGAGTCGCGCGCCAGGACGAGCGGATCGCTCAGCTTGAGCGTCGGCTGAATCGCAGCTCGCGTAACTCTTCGATTCCCCCGAGCGCTGATCCGCCTGCTGGCACGCCGAAGCGTGGTAAGGATCCATCAGGTCGTAAACAGGGCGCCCAGCCCGGTCACGAGGGCAGGGGCCGGCCGCTTTTGCCGGCGTGGGCCGTGGATGACGTCATCGAGCATTGGCCCGCGCGCTGTGGCTGTGGGCACGTCTTCGCGTGGAACGAGCGCTTGAGGGTGGGCGAGCCGGTGCGCTGGCAGGTTGAGGAGCTGCCCGTGATCCAAGTCAGGCTCACCGAGCACCAGTGTCACCGAGTACGTTGTCCGGGCTGTGGTGAGTGCCCGCGCGGCGAGTTGCCAGCAGAGGTCGCCCAGAGCGCGTTTGGCCCTCGTTTTCACGCGGCCGTCGCGACGCTCTCGGTGCGCAACCGTATCTCCCGGCGTGACGTGGTGGAGCTATGCGAGCAGCTGTTCGGCTCGAGGATCAGCACCGGGACGGTAGACGCGATCCTCGCTCGCGCCAGCGACGCGCTCGCCGTGCCCCACGCCGACCTGTTGCAGGCGCTTCACGGTGCTGATGCGGTGAATATGGACGAGACGGGCTGGCGGACCGCGGGGGAGCGCCGCGCGCTGTGGGGCATCTTTGACCGGCGCCGTGCCTACCTACACCTCGCCCCTACCCGCCACGAGGAGCACGCCAAGGAACTGCTCGCGCAGACGAAAGCGATCGTGACGTCTGACCGCTGGTGGGCCTACACGCACCTCCCTTCGGCGCGCCGTCAGCTTTGCTGGGCGCACCTACGACGAGATTTCGCCGCGCACGCCGAAGGACTTGCGGCGGAGAAAGAGTTCGGCGAACACGGTCTGAAGCTCTGCGAGCGAGTGTTTTGGGCCTGGGAGATCTTCCAGAACACCAACGACCGCTCAGAGCTGAAGCGCACAATCCGCGGCCTCCAACGAGATTTCAAGCCGATCATCGCCGGCTACTCCTCGAAACGGACGCGCAACAAATACTGCCGCGGCATGGCGCGAAACCTCCTGAAGACATGGCCGGCGCTATGGACCTTCGCCAAGCACCCCGGCGTCGAGCCGACCAACAACCACGCCGAGCGCGCCCTCAGAAGCGCGGTCATCTACCGCAAGCTCTCTCTCGGCACTCAATCCGAGGGCGGCGAACGCCGAATAGAGCGGCTGCTCTCCGCGCACACCACCTGCCGTCTACAGAGACGCTCCCTCTTCATCTATTTCACCGACGCGCTCACCGCCCACGCCCGCGGCGACCCGGTACCACTGCTCAGCTAAACCGACCAACTGAACGCTTACGGAAAAGTGTTGATTTGCAGGCACTTCGTAAATCGGGGAGACAGGATTTGAACCTGCGACCGCCCGGCCCCCAGCCGGGTGCGCTACCAGACTGCGCCACTCCCCGTGGCTTTCAAGCGGGCGACGGGAATCGAACCCGTTCTAAAAGCTTGGAAGGCTTTTGTGCAACCAAAACACTTCGCCCGCACGCTTTCGGGTCATCCTACCGCCGCGCCTCAGTGGGCACCTCCCCTGCCTCATCCGCGAGCCCCGCCGGCGGCCACGGGCCGCACCAGTTATCGCGGGCGCCGTCGAGCGTGATCGTCGAGCCGCTGAACGCGCGGCCCAGCGGCGAAGCGAGTAGCGCCACGAGCCACGCGTGCTCGGCAACCGTGCCGAGGCGCTGCAGCGGGACCGTCTGCGACGCACCGGCGCGCACGCTCGCGGGGTACTTGGCGAGCACCTCCGTGTCGAAATGCCCCGCCGCCACGGCCGTCACCGTGACGCCAGCCGGCTGCCAGCGCCGGGCGAGCTCCGCCGTGAGCGCCTCGACCGTCGCTCGTGCGGAGCCCGAGTGCGCCATCCCGGGCATGCCGTTGTGGGGCGACAGCGTCACGTTCACGACCGTGCCGCTCCCGGCGTGAGCGAACGCGAGCTCGAACGCTGCGTCGGCCATGTTCAGGCCACCTTCGACGTTCAGGCGCCACACCGCGCGCCAGCCCTTCGCCGCGATCAGCTCTGCAGGGCTGAAGAACTGGCCGCCGGCGTTGTTGACGAGTACGTCCAGCCGCCC
This sequence comes from uncultured Solirubrobacteraceae bacterium, assembly GCA_963838405.1. Taxonomy (GTDB): domain Bacteria; phylum Actinomycetota; class Thermoleophilia; order Solirubrobacterales; family Solirubrobacteraceae; genus Palsa-744. Next base: position 541,834 of record CAWIRA010000006.1, read on the forward strand.
GTGACGCTCCAACACGGTTCCCACCATCCGGCGTGCGTCAACGCTGTCGCGCACGTCGCCCGCGAGCCAATCCGCGGCCGCGGCGCCGTCGACGCCCGCGTTGATCTCCGCCGCCGCGGCCTCCAGCACCTTGCTGCGGCGCCCGACGATCGTCACGCGCGCGCCGCAACGGACCAGCTCGAGTGCGCTCGCCTTGCCGAGGCCGGTGCCGCCGCCTGTCACGAGCGCCACAGCGCCATCGAGCAGTCCCGGCGCGAACACCTCTGAGCGCTCTCCGATGCTGTTCATGGCGAGCGATCATAGGCGTCGCGCCGTCCGTCCCCCATCCGGTCTAGGGTTAGTGCGTGTCCCACAGGCCGCTGGTGTTCTTTTCTGGACTCACCGTCGCCGACTCCCTACTGTGGAACTGGTCGCTGAACAGCAATCACGACGTGCTCGCGCTCGTCTCTGGGCTGTCCCTGCCACCGCTGGCTGTCGCCAGCCTGTGGCTGCTGTCGCTCACGCTCGCCCGCATGCTCGCCCTCCTCGCCCGACGTCCGACGCGACGCTCGGCCGGCCGGTCTGGTGCCGTCGCTCCGCGCAGCCGGCGCAACCGCCGCCGGCGCCAGCCCACGGCAGGCGCCGGCTCGACGCTCGAGGAGCCCGCCGCCGCGGGCGCCGCCGGCGTCGCCTCATCTCGCAAGCTCGCAGCCTGAGCGGCTCGCGCAGGTGAGCACCGGCGGCAAACGCCGGCTGCCCGGCTCGCGACGGCTGCGCGCGGCGCTGGCGGCGCTCGTCGTGCTGCTCGCCGCCGCTGCGCTCGGCGCATACCTCTATGACCGCAGCCGCACCGGCAACGTCTACCACCCGCATGCGCCGTTTGTAGCGCAGCCGACGCCAACGCTGCCGAAACCGCCCGCGCACGGACCCGTCCGCTTCACGTGGCCGCTGTACGGCTACACCGAGAACCACACCCGCTTCTTCCCCGCCCCGGCGCGCGTGCGCCCGCCCTTCAAGGGCCTCTGGGTGCACGGCGGCAACGCCCTGCTCGAGTTCCCGCCGGTGATCTACGGCGAACATCTGTTCCAGCTCGGCGACGATGCTGTGCTGCACGCGATCGACAAGAGCAACGGCCACGTGCTCTGGTCAACGCGCCTCGGTCAGCTCTCCGCGTCCTCCCCAGCCGTCACCTCGAACACCGTCTACGTCACGATCCTGTCGAGCGGTCACGCCGACAAGCCAGGCCGCATCGTCGCGCTGAACAGCGCCAACGGCTCGATCCGCTGGTTTCGTTCGCTGCCGAGCCCCAGCGAGTCTTCGCCGTTGATCGACGACGGGCGCGTGTTCTTCGGCTCTCAGAACGGCACCGTGTACGCGCTCAACGATCGCAACGGCGCCGTCATCTGGGCCTATCACGCCGGCGGGGCAGTCAAGGCGAGCCCGTCGCTGGCCGGTGGCATCCTTTACTTTGGCGACTACTCCGGCCGCCTGCAAGCGATCTCCGAGAGCACCGGTCGCCGGATCTGGATCAGCCAGTCCGAAGGCGCGCTGCTCGGCAGCGGCACCTTCTACTCGACCGCAGCCGTCATCTACGGGCGCGTGTTTCTCGGCAACACCGACGGGCGCGTGTACGCGTACGACGCGTCAACCGGCGCGCTCGACTGGGCCGTGCAGACCGGCGCCTACGTCTACTCCTCCCCGGCCGTCACCAACGCCCCCGGTCTCGGACCGACTGTCTACATCGGCTCCTACGACGGCACCTTCTACGCCATCAACGCCCGCTCCGGCCATATCAGCTGGAGCTTCAATGCCCACGGGCGCATCTCCGGCTCCCCCACCATCATCGGCCGCATCGTCTACTTCTCCGACCTCGGCACGCACCGCACGTACGGCCTCGGTATCTCCACAGGACGCGTCCTGTTCGAAAAGCCCACAGGGGCGTTCGACCCCGTGATCAGCGACGGCAACAACATCTACCTCACAGGCGAGACCGGCCTGTACGCTCTCGCACCCACCGGCTGACGCCGCTGCTCAGCGCGTCAGCGGGCGCTTGCGCCCGAAGAGCATGAGCCGCCGGCGCTGAACGCACGCGACAGCGAGAAGCGCGCCACCACCACCGTCGTACCGGGCGCACGCACGCTCACGGCCGTCCAGCTGCCCGGCGCCGGCGCCACACAGCCACTGCCGCGCGTGATCGTCCAATAGCGCGTGAAGTGCACCCGCACCACGAACCGGCCCGGCGCGCGCGCGTGCAGCGCGAACGAGTCGTGCCCCAGCGACGTCAGCAGGCCGGGTCCTGAGAGCAGCGGTGTCGCGTCGAGCACGCGGAAGATGCGCCAGTGCGCACTTGCGAACACCTCTCGCAGGTACGGCAGGCCGCCGCGAATCAGCTTGCCCTCCTGGGCGCTCGACGGGTCAAGCGCCACGTCCGGCAACGCCACGTAGGAAACCGCCTGTTCGTGCAGCCAGCGCTCGTAGCTCGCCGCTGTCAATCCGTGCGCGAGCAGCACGTGGTCATCGCGCATCTCCAGCTGCTTCTCCCAGCCGCGCGCGAGCGACACGGTCGGCGCGAGCAGCGCCGCCTCCCAATGCGAGCGTGTCAGCGGCACCTCGACGCGCACTGGGCCGCCCGCGTGCTCGGCAAGGAAGCGCTCCACGGGCACGTAGTACGCTGCGCTCGTCGCTTCGCTGCCCGCAACCGCAGCCGTCTCGCGGACCGGTCCCCACACGACCCACGCCGCGATCACGCACATCGCCGCCGCACCCACCGGCCCGATCCGGCGCCACACCGACACGCCGTCACGCTGCTGCGGTTGCGCGAGCAGCGCACACAGCAGCAGTGGGCCCGCCAGCAGCACGCCGTAGCGCTCGACGTTGCTGCCCATCGGCGAGTGCACCAGCAGGCACGCAACGCACGCCGCCAGATACACGTAGGCCCCCAGGCGCAGCAGCCGCGCGCGCGGCGGCAGCGTCAACAGGAACGCCGCCACGACCGCGATCGTCGCCGCGAACGACAGCGTCGGGTAGGGCTCGTAGCCGCCTTCGGGGAACAGCGCCGCGAGCCCCAGTACAACGACCGCGACCGGCGCAGCCAGCGTCGCCAGCGCGCGCGGCGAACGACGCTCCAGCGAAACCGTCAACCCCGCCAGCGCCAGCAGCACCCCCGCCACCGGGCTCGCCGCCGCGCACAGCGCCGCCAGCACAGCCGCCCACAGCCAGCGCTCGCGCATCAGTGCCAGCCCCGCGGCGAGCGCGAGCGAGACCCCCAGCGCGAACGTCATACGTCCGATCCAAACGTCGCCGAGCGCCGCCACCGCGAAACAGGCGGCGCCCCAGCGTGCCGGTCGCTCGCCGTAGGCCGAGCTGACGAGCCGCCAGAACAGCAGCGTCGAGGCGAGCACGCACACGGCGCCGAGGGCGCGAATGCCCAGCAGCGAGGCCAGCGGCGGGTACAGCAGGCTGTAGCCCGGCAGGCTGTGGCCGCCATACCAATGCGTGTCCCACACTGCCCAGCCGAGCTGGTGAAACAGCGCGACGCGATAGACCTGCGCCGAGAGATCCGGCGTGCGCGGGTCCACCACCAGCCACAGCGCGATCAGCGCCGCGACGAACGCGAGCAAAGCGATTCGCGTGCGGGTAGCCGGCGTGCCGCCAGGACGCACGGTGCGAAGATCGAGCGTCGTGCGCTGCCGGACCCCCACCGATCCCAGGGCATGGGGCTCTGAAGTAGCGTCCGGCGGCGCGGACGCACTGGTGCTTCTCGCGGGCACGCCAAGATAATGACGCCGATGCGCTCCCCCACCAACGACACGCGATCCGCTCGCACCGTCAGGCTCGCGCTGGCGTTGCTCGCGGCGCTCGTCGCGCTCGGCGCCGCCGGCTGTGGCACGAGCCCCCCGGCGGCGCTCTCCGCGAGCGATCTCGCCGAAGCCCAGACCTTCCCCTTCTACAAGATCTACTGGGCTGGCCTCAGCTTCGACGGTCGTCCGCTGGCCGCGGTCGACGGTCTCAACGGCTACATCCCGAAGGTCGGCGACAGCGTCTACTACGGCGACTGCGTGCAGACCAAGGGCGTCTTCGGCGGGGGCAGCTGCGAGTTGCCGCTGCAGGTCACCACCGTGATCTACGTGCTGCACTCCAACGCGACGCTCGGCCCACAGAGCAACATGCTAATCCGCGGCGTGCCAGCGACCGTCTACGACGAAGGCCGCTCGATCGAGATCTACACCGGCCGCGTCGCGATCGACATCTTCTCCGACAGCTTCGCGCACGCCTTCCGAGCGAGCGAGGAACTGCGGCCGCTGAACGCGGCCGGCTCCGCCTCCGAGGATCTGCCCGAGCCGATCTACTGCCCCGGCCTCTCCGGCGCGCTCAGCAGAGCGCTCGAAGAAGTGATGCAAAGCCTCCCGAACAACGTTTGCCAGCGGACCTGGGCCCAGCAGGCCTACAACAAGCAGGTCGTCGACGCCGCCTCCGGCGGTTAGCCGCGGCGACGGCAGCTGGCAGCTAGCTCGAGACCGCCGGTGCGATCGGCTCGCCGATCTCGCGGCGCAGGCTCAGGAACGCGACCGAGCCGATCACCGCCGGCACCCACAGCGAGATCGCGCGATACACGATCACCGCCGCGATCACCACTGACGCGGGGCGCGTGCCGAACAGCAGCAGCATCCCCACCAGCCCGCCTTCGACCGCCACGAAGCCGCCGGGAACCGGGATTGTGTTGGCGAGCATGCCGACCAGGTAGGCCATCGCCACGACCCAGAACGACGGCGCGTGACCGAACGCCGCCAGGCACGCGTACAGCACGAGGTTGTCGAACAGCCAGTAGCCGACCGCCCCGAGCAGCCTCCAGTCGTGTGCACGGATCAGCCCCACGGCGTCGTGCACGCCGCCGCTCAGAGCTCTCAGCGCGACCGCCACGCGACCGTGCTCGAGCTTACGCGCGGCAGCCGCCCGCCCCGCCCACGCCGCGGCCGCCAGCGTCCCGAGGATCGCCGCGAGCGCAAACGCGGCCGGCAGCAGCGTCAGCAACGGGTTGCGCGAGCCGGGCACCACGCCCAGCCACATCAGCACACCGATCACCAGCACCGCCCCCACGTTGACCGCGCTCGTCAACACGAAGATCAGCACCGAGCGCTTTGCGATCCGCTGCACGGAGATGCCCTTCGTGCGCAACACCCACGCGCCCAGAGCGATGCCCGCGAGGCCGCTGACGGACACGACCGAGTTGACCGCCAGCTCGGCGAGCGACAGCCGCGAGCTGAGGCTGCGGCCGAGGCGGCCGAAGACCAGTTCGAACAGGATCACGTAGCCCAGGCACGACAGCAGCTCCAAGCCGACGCCCGCGAGGATCCAAGCGGTGTCCGCGTGCGCGATCCGTTTCGCAGCCGCATTGAGGCCGGGTACGGCGATCAGCAGCGCCGCGACCAGCGCGAAGAAGATCACCAGGCTGATGACGCTGTTACGCAGCTTGCGCGACTGCGACGCGAAAGCGTCAGCGCCCTCCTGCGCGACCGTCTCCTGCTCAGTGATGCCGCCCTCCCACCCAGTCGCTTCTTACCATTCTCTTCGCGTTTCCTTCGCTCGAGATCGTGTGCATGCATCACGCTAGCCTCTAATTGCCCATTACCCGCCTCACCGGAGGATCGGCGCATGGGCAAGCAGAGCGGCACGCTAGATCATGGCCGAGCAAGCGCGCATACTGGTCGTCGACGACGAGCCCGCCGTGCAGAACGCGCTGTCGCGCGCGCTGGCGCTCGAGCACTACGACGTGGCAAGGGCGGGCGACGGACTCGAGGCGCTGGAGCGCCTCGGCGCCGCGCCCTACGAGGCGATCATCCTCGACATCGCGATGCCCCGCATGGACGGGCTCGAGCTGTGCCGGCGCCTGCGTGCCGGCGGCGACAGCACACCTGTGCTGATGCTGACAGCGCGGGGAGAGGTCGATGACCGCGTCGCCGGCCTCGACGCCGGCGCAGACGACTACCTAGTCAAGCCGTTCGCGCTGCGCGAGCTGCTCGCGCGCATCCGCGCGCTGCTGCGCCGCGCCGGCGATGAGGACGGCAAGGAGCAGCTGCTCAGCTTCGCGGACCTGCGGCTCGACGTGCGTGCCCACGAGGCGTGGCGTGGCGAGCGGCCGCTGGCGCTGACGCGGACCGAGTTTCTGCTGCTCGAGCTGTTCCTGCGCCATCCCCGTCAAGTGCTCACGCGCTCGGTGATCTTCGAGAACGTGTGGGGCTATGACTTCGGCTCGAGCTCCAACTCGCTCGGCGTCTACATGGGCTACCTGCGCCGCAAGACCGAGGTCGGCGAGGAGCCACGCCTGCTGCACACGGTGCGCGGCGTCGGCTATGTGCTGCGTACGCCGGCATGAGCTTCCGCCGGCGCATCACGATCGTGTCAGCCGCGGCGGTGGCGATCGCGATCGTGCTCGCGAGCATCCTCACGTACGTGCTGACCTCCGCGCAGCTGCACAAACAGATCGACGCGCAGCTGACCCAGCGCTCGCGCGAGACGCGACCGTTCGAGCGACTGCTCGGCAGGCCTCCGGCGCGACCGCCGGGGCTCGCGCGGCTGTCGCCGAGCCCGCAGCAGGTGCGCGGCTACCAGCAGATGGTCGAGGCCAACGGCCACGTGATCGCACGCTCCGTCGGCAGCGTGACGCTGCCGGTGGACGCGCGCGTGCGGGCACTCGCCGCGCACGGAGGTAGGTCTTTCTTCAGCGACACCACCGTCGACGGGGTTCACCTGCGCGTGCTCGCGCTGCCCGTCGGCGACGGCCGCGCCGTGCAGCTCGCGTTGCCGCTGAGGGAACTCGACAGCCTGCTCAGCCGCCTGCGTCTGATCCTCGCGCTGCTGGTGATCGGCGGCGTCGCGCTCGCCGCGCTGCTCGGCCGGTTGGTGGCGGGTGCCGCGGTGCAGCCACTGAAGCGGCTCACCGAGGCAACCGAGCACGTGGCGCTCACCCAGGACCTCAGCGGACGCATCCAGCCTTCCGGCGGCGACGAGCTCGGACGCCTGGCGGGGAGCTTCAACTCGATGCTCGACGCGCTCGAGCGCTCGATGGGCGCCCTCGACGCATCCGTTCACGCGCAACGGCAGCTCGTCGCCGATGCCTCGCACGAGCTGCGCACGCCCGTGACCAGCCTGCGCACCAACATCGAGATCCTGCAGCACCAGGGCCAGGACATGGACCCCCAGGAAAGCAGCCGGCTGCTCGGCGACGTCGTCGAGCAGATCGAGGAACTGACGCTGCTGATGAACGACCTGATCGATCTCGCCAAAGGCGAGGAACCACGGGCCGACGCCGAGGAGGTGCGACTCGACCTACTCGCCGGCGAGGTGCTCGAGCGTGTGCGCCGGCGCTCGCCTGAGACTCCGCTGCTGGCCGAGCTCGAGCCGACGATCGTCAACGGCGTGCCCGCGCGCCTGGAGCGGGCGGTCGGCAACCTGATCGACAACGCCGTCAAGTACAGCCCGCCGGGCGAGCCCGTCGAGGTCCAGCTACAGGCAGGAGAGCTGACGGTCCGCGACCACGGGCCCGGGATCACCCCCGAGGATCTCCCCCATGTCTTCGATCGCTTCTACCGCGGCGCCGAGGCGCGCAGCCGGCCCGGCTCGGGCCTGGGCCTCGCGATCGTTCGCCAGGTCGCCGTCCAGCAGGGCGGCAGCGTCACCGCGGAACGGGCCGCCGGCGGCGGCACGCTGATGCGCCTGACGCTGCCTGGCGCTGAGACGATCGACCCAGAGATCGCCTACGAGCGCTCCTCGGCCTGACGCGCGGCGACGCGGAACGCAGCCGGCGCGAGGCCGTAGCGGCGGCGAAACGCATGCGCGAAGTGCGGCGCATGGCGATAGCCGACCAGACGCGCGACGTCCGCCACCGGGATCGAGCGCTGCTCGATCAGCAGCTCGGCCGCCACCGCCATGCGTCGCGCCAGCAGGTCCTCGCGGAACGTCGTCTCGCTGTGCTGCTCGTACGCCCGCTGCAGCTGGCGTGGCGAGCTCCCCAGTCCCTGTGCGATCACCGCCAATGTCAGCTCCTGGCGGTAGTGACGCTTGATCACCACGCGTGTGAGCAGATACAGACGCTTGCGGGCCGAGGCCGTCTCCCGACGCACACCTCCTATTCCGACCCAGCTCGCAGGCAGTGACGCGCCGGCGCGCGGTCAAGTCCCCGCCAACGTCCGCCGTATAACCATGGTCGGACAGCGTTCGCAAGACGAGATACCCGACTCCCCGGGCCTACCCCGCGTAGCGGCGCGCGACGCGCTCGACTGCGCTCCCGTAGGACCCGCCGAACAGCAGCGCGTGCACGAGCAACGGCAGCAGCTGGTAGAGCTCTACCCGATCACGCCAGCCGTCAGAAAGCGGCGTCAGCTCGCCATAAGCTGTCAACACCCGCTCCGACGGCGCGCCGAACAGGCGCAGCATCGCCAGATCGATCTCGCGGTGCCCGCCGTACGCAGACGGGTCGATCAGCCACGGGCGACCGTGCCTGTCGGCCATCACGTTGCCCGACCACAGATCGCCGTGCAGCCGCGCCGGGGGCTCCTGCGGGCCGCACAGCTCGCCCGTCCGCTCGCACACGCGATCGAGCGCGTCGAGGGCCGAGCGCGACAGCGCGTCACGCTCGCGCGCCTGCGCCGCGAGAGGTCGCAGCCGCCGCTCGGCGTAGAACTCAGGCCAGCTGTCGGTCGGCTCGTTCGGCAGCCGCAGCGACCCAAACCGCGCCGGCTCGCCCGCATCCGAGCCGCCCGCGCAGCCGAAGCACGGCGCGCCCGCCGCGTGCGTCGCCGCCAGCCCGCGCCCGAGCTCCTCTGCGCCCGCGTCGTCCAGGCGCCCCGCCTCGATCCACTCGAGCGCGAGATAGTGCTCGTCGACGTCCACGACGCGCGGCGTGCGCAGCGCGCCCGGCTGCGCCAACCACTCGAGCCCCTCCGCCTCCGCCGCGTACTCGCCCGCGCCGGCGTCCCCGCGGGTCTTCACGAACGCGTCGCTGCCGTCCGCGAGCACCACGCGAAAGGCCTCGTTGATGTCGCCGCCGGACACGCGCGTCGCCTCGCGCGCGCCCGCAGGCAGCGTCACCGCGAGCGGCTCCTGCGCGGCTTCACCGAGTCAGGTCCCGCACGATCTGCTCGAGCAGCCCGGCGCACGCGGCGTGCACCAGCTCGTACACCTCGTCGAAGCCGCCCGTCGCGCCGTAGTAAGGATCCGGTACATCGAGGTCCGCGGCGCCCGCGCTCGCCGGGTCGAACTCGCGCAGCAAGCGTACCTTCGCGCGCTCCTGCTCGCCGGGCGCCAGTCTGCGCAGCTCGCTCGCGTTCTCGCCGTCCATCGCCAGCAGCAGATCGAAATCCTCGAAGTCCTCCGCACGTACCTGGCGCGCGTGACCGGCCAGCTCGACGCCGCGCGCGCGGGCCGCGTCGTTCGCGCGCCGGTCCGGAGCGCTACCAACGTGCCAGGCGCCTGTGCCGGCCGATTCCACCCGCACGCGGTCCTCCATGCCGGCCTCGCTGACCAGCGCCCGCATCACACCCTCCGCCGTCGGTGACCTGCAGATGTTGCCCAGGCACACGAACAGCACGCGTGTCGATCGCGCACCCGCCTGCAGCCCCGAAACCGCGCGACCCGCATGGGCGCCGGAGGCGCCCACCTAATCCTCTCCCAGCTCGAGCACAGCCAGGAACGCCTCCTGCGGGACCTCCACGCGGCCGACCTGCTTCATGCGTTTCTTCCCCTCCCGTTGTTTCTCGAGCAGCTTTTTCTTGCGGGTGATGTCGCCTCCATAACAGCCCGCGATCACGTCCTTGCGGAACGCCTTGACCGTCTCGCGCGCGATCACGTGCGCGCCGATCGCCGCCTGGATCGGGACGTCGTACTGCTGGCGCGGGATCCGCTTGCGCAGCTTCTCGGTCAACGTGCGCCCCATCTCATACGCCTTCTCGCGGTGCACGATCATCGACAGCGCGTCGACAGTGTCGCCCGCCAGCAGCACGTCGAGCTTGACCATGTCCGACGGCTTCATGCCACTTAGCTCGTAGTCAAGCGATGCGTAACCGCGCGTGCGCGACTTCAGCTGGTCGAAGAAGTCCAGCACGATTTCCGCCAGCGGCAGCTCATACGTCAGCTGCACGCGCTCCGGCGACAGGTAGTTCATGCCCGTGTGCTCGCCGCGACGTTCCTGGCACAGCCCCATCACCGCGCCGACGAACTCTTTCGGCGCGATCACCGATGCCGTGATGAACGGCTCGCGGATCTCCTCGATCGTGCCCGGATCCGGCATGTCGGAGGGGTTGTGCACCTCCATCTCCTCGCCGTTCGTCAGCGTCACGTCGAACTCCACCGACGGCATCGTCGCCAGCAGCTCGAGGTCGTACTCGCGCTCGAGGCGCTCGCGCACGATGTCCATGTGCAGCAGGCCCAAGAAGCCACAGCGGAAGCCGAAGCCAAGCGCGTCCGAGGTCTCCGGCTCCCACGACAGGGCCGCGTCGTTCAGCACCAGCTTCTCCAGCGCGTCGCGCAGGTCGGGGTAGTCGTCAGAGTCGATCGGGAACAACCCGCAGAACACCATCGGCTTGACCTCGCGGTAGCCGGGCAGCGGCTCCGTCGCCTCGCCTGGATGCGACCGGTGTCCGCCGGCCCTCGCGCGCGTCGTCAACGTGTCACCGACGCGCAGCAGCGTCACGTCCTTCAGGCCTGTGATCAGATAGCCCACCTCGCCCGCCGCCAGCTGGTCGGTCGGCATCATCTGCGGACTGAAGAAGCCGATGTCATCGATGTCCGCCTCCGTGCCCGTCGCCATCGCGCGAATCGCCTCGCCCTTGCGAAACACACCGTCGACCACCCTGATGTAGGCGATCACGCCGCGGTACTGGTCGAACTCCGAGTCGAAGATCAGCGCCCGTGGCGGCCCGTCTGTGTCGCCCTGCGGGGCCGGCACGCGCGCGATTAGCTCCTCCAGGACCGCGCCGACGCCCTCGCCCGTCTTGCCGCTGATCTGCAGGATCGACTCCGGCGGCTCGCCGATCAGCTCGCTCACTTCGCCGGCGACGCGCTCGGGCTCGGCGCCCGGCAGGTCGATCTTGTTCAGACACGGGATCAGCTCGAGCCCGGATTCCACGGCGAGGTAGGTGTTCGCAACCGTCTGCGCCTCCACGCCCTGCGCCGCATCGACCACCAGCAGCGCGCCCTCGCACGCCTCCAGCGAGCGCGACACCTCGTACGTGAAGTCCACGTGCCCGGGCGTGTCGATCAGGTGCAGCTGGTAGGTCTCGCCGTCACGTGCCGTGTAGAAGACGCGCACCGCCTGCGCCTTGATCGTGATGCCACGCTCGCGCTCGAGGTCCATCGAGTCCAGCAGCTGCGCGCGCATCTCGCGCGCCGCGACCGTGTGCGTCAGCTCGAGGATGCGATCCGCGAGCGTCGACTTGCCGTGGTCGATGTGCGCGATGATCGAGAAGTTGCGGATGTGAGACTGGTCCATGGCGTCCACTACAGCCTAGATGGCGCGCGAGGCGGCGCCAGACCCGCTAGCGTTGATCATCCGGCGGATCGCCAACCCGACGAGGATTCATTCAGCCGCGGCTACGCGCCAGATGGGTTTAGGCCCACCGGGCGGCCTGTCCAGGTGTCGGGAGTGTCACGCCGCCCAGGCAAGACACAAAGTCCTGGGACGTAAGTAGTAAGCGGCGATCTATGTTCGGGCGCACGCCGGGTGGGCTTCGGCTCACCCGGCCTCTGCTCGACAGCAGGGGGCTAGGCGCGGCCGAATCGCCTGCGGATCAGGCTGCTCACCTGATGGGCCTCGGGTATGCGCATGATCAGCACCGCACGCGAGTAGACGTACACGCCCGCAACACCGGCCGCTCCGACGCTGATGATCTGCGCAGCGAGCGACACGCCGAGGAGATCGTCGAGCAACTGCCACACGCCCCAGGAGACTCCCGCGAGCAGCGCCGACGCGATCATCACGCGCGCTGTGATCATCAGCGTCTGTACGCCTTCGAGGCGTCCGTTGAGGCCGATGCGCAGACGCCAGAACTGGAGCGCGAACATGACGACGTTCGCGCTGATCGTGCCGATGATCAGCCCCGCGATCCCGAGCGGCTTGTAGAGGGCGACGCTGACGATGATGTCGACGACGATGTTGATGGCGGCGAGGCTCGTCGGGATCCACGGTCGCTGCACCGCGAAGAAGGCCCGCGTCAGAAGCAGGTTGAGCCCCCCGAACGGCAGGCTGAACGCAAACCAGAACAGCGCGATCGAGACCAGATGCGTTGACTGGGCGTTGAATTCGCCGCGTTCAAACAGGACCCGTACGATTGGCGTCGCGAGCACGAGTATGAACGCTGCCGCGGGGATCAGCAGCAGGTTGATCTGGCGCATGCCGTTGCCGAGCGCGCGACGCATCGCGGCGGGATCGCGGTTGGAGGCCATCCGCGACAGCGTCGGGAACAGCACCGTGCTGACCGCCACGCTGAACACGCCCTGCGGCAGCATGTACACGCGGAACGCGTTGTCGATCGCGCGCGGCGCTTCGGCTGAAACTTTGCCTCCGAACACCGTGTTGATCAGCTGGTCGAGGTTGACGATCCCCAGCCCAAGCGCGACCGGGAGCATCAGCAGGAACACCTGTCCCACGCGCGGGTCGTGCCAATCGATCTGCACCCGCAGGCGAAAGTCGATGCGGCCAAGCGCGCCAAACGCCATCGCGAGCTGCACGCCGGTGGCCACCAGAATGCCGATCGCGTAGGCGTAGATGCGGTTTTCGCCATGGAAGTGCGGCGCGAGCACCACCAGCAGCACGATGATCACGATGTTCCATACGGCCGGGGACAGCGCCGGGATCGTGAAGTGATCGTAGGACTGCAGGATCCCCACGAGCAGACCGTTCAGCGCCAGCAGCAACACGATCGGGAACATCACCCGTGACAGGCCCACGATCAGGTGCGTCTCCCCTACAAGCTTGGAGCCGATGAACAGCGGCATCACCTGACCCGCCGCGAGCACGAACACCGCCGTGATCGCGCCGGCGCCGATCAGCAGAATCCAAAACAGCGTCGAGGCCAGCCGGATCGCCTCAGCGCGGCGTCCCTTCTGCAACAGATCCGTGAACACCGGCACGAAGGCGGCCGACAGCGCCGACTGCGCAAACAGGTTCGCGACGAAGTTCGGTACCTGCGAGGCGATCGAGTAGGCCGACGCGAAGCTCGTCGTGCCGAAGTACGCAGCGAACACGATTTCGCGCACGAGCCCCACCACGCGAGAGAAGCCCGTCAGGAACGCGAAGATGGCGGTGTTACGCGCCAAGCCGCCGCCGGGAGGCGGCGGCTCGACCGGCTCCTCGCCGAAGGCTTCTGCGCTGGCGGACAAGGCCGCTATAGTACGGTGACCGCCCGAGCGATCGGGCGTCGGAGTGTGCGCCACACAGGCGAGCGCTCTTGGACTGTCGACTATGGCCAACATTCACTCCCAGAAGAAGCGAATCCTGCGATCCGAGCGCGAGCGCCTGGAGAACCGTCGCTACACGTCAACCATCAAGACCTACTTCCGCCGCCTGGAGGAGCTGGTCGAGGGTGACGACAAGCCGGCCACCGACGCCGCGCACCGTGAGCTCGTCAGCACGATCGACAAGGCCGTCAAGCGCGGCGCGATGCACAAGAACACCGGCGCGCGCAAGAAGTCCCGCGCCGCCCGCACGCTGGCCAGCCGCTAGGCGGCGCGCTACTGCGTCCTCGGTCGCATGGCTAGGCCGTGATCAGTTCGATCGCGTGTAGCGCGAGCGTGTCCTCGTCGAGGCCCGCCAGCGCCGTGCGGCTGCTTGCGAGCGGGGCGCCGCCGCGCGTGTCGAGCTCGAGATCGGCGAGCGCCGCGAGCGCGGCGCGCAGCCGCTCCACGTCGGTGCGGGCGACGTCGGCGACGAAGCGCTCGGCAGCGCGCGGGGGCATGCGCAGTCCGCGCTTGACGTCGGCGAGCGAGTCGCCCGCCTGTAGGCGCAGAGCGACGCCCAGAGCATCGCGCAGACGCTGCGCCATCAGGTAGGTGAGGCCCGAGAGGCGCTCGCCCTGTTGACGCAGGCGCAGGTAGGAGAGCGTCGACTCGCGGACGTCCGCGCCGACGAGCGCGTCGGCCAGGCCGTACGCGCGCCACTCGGTCGAATGGGCGGCGCGGCTCTCGATGTCCTGCGCGGTGATCGGCTCCGAGGAGTCGGATTCGAGCGCGAGCTTCTCCAGCTCACGCAGCAGCCGCTGCTGGCGCTCGCCGACCTGCGCGACGAGCGCCTTAGCGGCGGCCGCGTCTAGTGAGATGCCGAGCCGCGACGCCTGCTCGCGCGCCCACTTGGCGAGCTCCCACGGCTTGACGGTCATCTGCGCCACCACCTGGCCGCCGGCGCGCTTGACGGCGTCGTGCAGGGCCGCGGGGGCCTTCACGCGGGCCTCCTCACGGGCGAACAGCGCGAGCGTGGTCTCCGGCGGCATCTGTTTGAGGGCGCCCAGCAGGTGCTGTTCGACGTCGGCCTGGCGCCAGCGCTCGACGCCTTCGACGATGATCACCCGACGCCCGATGGCGAGCGTCATCGCCGCCAGTGCCTCGGCGACGCCGGCCGGCGTCGCGCCGTCGCCTTCGAGCACCTCGACGTTCGCGCCCGCGCCGGCCTCCCCCTCGACCAACGCACGCAGCCCAGCCCTACGCTCGGCCACCGCACCGTGATCGTCGCCGTGGATCAGATACGCAGGCTTGAGGTCGGGCATGCGCGCGCCGGCTATCGGACGACTAGGTTGACGAGCTTGCCGGGGACGACTATTTCCTTGACGATCTCCTTGCCGTCGACGTGCGCCATCACGTTGGGGGCGGCGCGGCAGAGCTCCTTGAGCTCGTGCGGCGCGGCGTCGCTGCTGGCTTGAACGCGGTCGCGGACCTTGCCGTTGACCTGACAGACGAGCTCGTACTGGTCGCGCTCGAGCATCGACTCGTCGGCCTGCGGCCAGGGTTGCTCCCAGACGCGCTCGCCGGTGAGCATGTCGTAGACGTCGGCGCCGATGTGGGGAGCGAACGGGAACAGCAGCGACGCGGCGGTCGCGAGCGAGAAGCGCAGCGTGTCTGGCGCGACGGAGTCGCGCAGCCGCGAGCTGTCGTTGAGCAGCTCCATGACGGCGGCGATGGCGGTGTTGAAGGTGAACCGCCGCAGATCGCCGCTGACCTTGTCGATCGCCCAGTGCGCCTTGCGCAGCAGCTCGAGATCGGCGCCTGCGGGCGCGCTCGGGACGGGCAGCTCGGCGTTCGGCGGACCTGCGTGATCGGCGGTGTCGGCTGCCAGGCGCCAGAGGCGGCTGAGGAAGCGGTGCACCCCTTCGACGCCCTCATCGGACCAGTCGGCGTCCTGCTCGGGCGGGCCGACGAACAGGACGTAGGCACGCGCTGTGTCGGCGCCGACGCGCTCGATGATCGAGGCGGGCGAGACGACGTTGCCTCTCGACTTGCTCATCTTGGCGCCGTCCTTCGTGACCATGCCCTGCGTGAACAGCGCCTGGAACGGCTCCTGGAAATCGAGGTGCCCAAGGTCGGCGAGCGCCTTGGTGAAGAAGCGCGCGTACATCAGGTGCAGGATCGCGTGCTCGACGCCGCCGATGTACTGGTCGACGGGCATCCATTGGCGCAGCGCCGCGGCATCCCACGCGGCGTGTTCGTTGCGCGCGTCGCAGTAGCGCAGGAAGTACCAGGAGGAGTCGACGAACGTGTCCATGGTGTCGGTCTCGCGCTTCGCGGGGCCACCGCACTCAGGGCAGCTCGTGTTCACCCACCGCTCTGCGGCGGCGAGCGGCGAGCGGCCCTTGGGCATGTAGTCCTCGATTTCGGGGAGTTCCACCGGCAGCTGGTCCTCGGGCACCGGCACCATTCCGCAGCGCTCGCAGTACAGGATCGGGATCGGCGTGCCCCAGTAGCGCTGCCTGGAGACCAGCCAGTCGCGCAGGCGGTAGTTGACCGAGGCGTGTCCTTTGCCTTCGCGGTCGAGCCACGCGACGATCGCGCCGATTGCCTCGCGGTTGGGCATGCCGTCGAAATCCGGGTGCGAGTTGACGAGCGTGCCGTCACCAACATATGGAAGCCCGTCCGCCCCGCCATCTTCCCCGGGCTCGACCTCGACCGCATCCTGCGCGTTCGGCGGGAAGATCACGCGCCGGACCGGCAGGTCGAACGTGCGTGCGAAGTCGAAGTCACGCTCGTCATGCGCTGGGACCGCCATGATCGCGCCGGTGCCGTACTCCATAAGCACGTAGTCGGCGACATACATCGGGATCCGCTCGCCGTTGACGGGATTGGTGACGGTGCGCCCGAGCGCCACGCCGGTCTTTGGCTTCTCGGCGTTGCCGCGCTCCTCGTTGGGCTCGTTGAGCGCGTGGTTGACGTAGTCGTGCACAGCCTGCTCGTTCGGCGTGCCCTCGGCGAGGCGCATGACGTCGGGGTGCTCGGGCGCCATCACGAAGAAGGTCGCGCCGAACAGCGTGTCCGGGCGGGTGGTGAAGACGGGATAGTCGACTGGGTGGGCGGGGTCCAAATCCTCGCAGCGGAAGATCACCTCGGCGCCCTCGCTGCGCCCGATCCAGTTGCGCTGCATTGTCTTGACATTCTCGGGCCACTCGATCACGTCGAGGTCGCTGAGCAGCCGCTCGGCGTAGTCGGTGACGCGCAGGAACCACTGCTCGAGTTGCTTGACTTCGACGAGCGCACCGCAGCGCTCGCAGCAGCCGTCGGCGTCAACCTGCTCGTTGGCGAGCACCGTCTGGTCTTTCGGGCACCACTTGACGGCGGCCTCCTTGCGGTAGGCGAGCCCGGCGCGGAACAGCTCGAGGAAGATCCACTGCGTCCAGCGGTAGTAGGACGGTTCGCAGGTCGCGAACTCGCGCGACCAGTCGATCGAGATGCCCCAGCGGCGGAACTGGCGCTGGAAGGATGCGATCGACTCGTCGGTCGACACGCGTGGCTGCACGCCGGTCTTGATCGCGTGGTTCTCGGCGGGCAGGCCGAACGCGTCATAGCCCATCGGGTGCAGCACGCGCGCGCCGAGCCGGCGATGAAAGTGTGCGATGGCATCGCCGACGGAGTACACCTTCAGGTGGCCGATGTGCGGCTCACCGCTCGGGTAGGGCAGCATCTCGAGCACGTAGGAGTTCAACGCGCTGCGAGCGTCGGCGCGCGACTCGGTGGGCTCGTTGGATACCTCCCAGGTCCGCTCGCGCGCCCACAGCGCCTGCCAGCGTGGCTCGATCTCCTGGGGGTCGTAGCGGCGCTCTGCCATTGGCATTCGCAGGTTAGCGGGCGGCCTGCGCCGAAACCCTGCGGCTGCCGCGGCTGCGCCGCGGGTGGGCGTTCAGCGAGGCGTCGCCAGTGCCTCCCCTCCCTGCTCCCGGAAGCGACTGCGGCTGCGCAGCAGCTCGACGATCTCGACCGGCGCCTTGTGCGGGGAGCCCGCGTCGAACGGCGGTTGCGGGTCGTACTCGATTCCGAGCTGGATCGCCTGGGCAACGACGTCACCGGCGATCCGCGCGACCAGGGTGAGCGCCATGTCGATGCCCGCGGAGACGCCGGCGCCGGTGACGAGCTTGCCGTCGAACACAACGCGTTCGTCGACCGGCTCGGCGCCAAGGCGGCGCAGCTCGTCGAACGCGAGCCAGTGCGTGGTCGCACGCCTGCCCTCGAGCAGGCCGGCGGCGGCGAGGATCAGCGATCCGGTGCACACGGACGTCGTCCACGTGCTCGTCCGGTCTGCCTCGCGCAGCCAGTCGAGCGCGACGCCGCCAGCGCGTGCGGCAACCTCGCCGGGGCCGCCGGGGACGAGCACAATGTCCGGCTCGCGCGTGTCCTCGAGCGAGCGCTCGGCGAGCAGCGTGAGCATGCCGTTGTCGGTGCGTACGGGCCCGGGCTCGGCGGCGACGAACGCGACGCGGGCGCCCGGCAGGCGGCTGAGCACCTCATAGGGCCCGATCGCGTCGAGCGCGGTGAATTTGTCGTAGAGGAGGATCGCGATGTTCATGTCACTGGCTCCTTTGTGCTCCTGGCGGGGTTGGCGGGACGGGCGTTGCGTGCAACGGGTGCGTGAAAGCGTCGGCGGTACTCGGAAGGGGCGATGTGGAGCGTGCGCAGGAAGGCCCTGCGCATCGTCTCCGCGCTGGGAAAGCCGCACTCGGCGGCGATCAGGGCGAGCGGGTCGTCGCTGCCCTCCAGGCGGCGCCGCGCTGCCTCCAGGCGCACGCGCTCGACGTGGCGGGCGGGAGTGACGCCGGTCTCGGCGCGGAACGCACGGGCAAAGTGACGAGGACTCATGTGGGCGCGCGCCGCCATCGCCTCGACGCGGTGATCGCCGGCGATGTCCTCGAGCACGGCGCGCTGGATCTCGCGCAGCGGCTCGCGCTCGGCCTGCTGCGCGGCGAGCGTCGCGCTGAACTGCGACTGGTTGCCGGGTCGGCGTAGGAACAGCACGAGGTGGCGGGCGATCGTCAGCGCGGCGTCGCTGCCGAGGTCCTCCTCGACGAGTGCCAGCGCGAGGTCCATGCCGGCGGTGACGCCGGCGGAGGTCCACAGCGCGCCGTCGCGCACGAAGATCGGCTCCGGGTCCACGATCACGTTTGGATACAGCCGCTGGAGCCTGGCCGCCGACGCCCAGTGCGTGGTCGCGCGGCGCCCGTCGAGCAGCCCGGCGCGCGCGAGCACGAACGCACCGGTGCACACCGAGGCGGTGCGTCTGGCGTTGCGGGAGGCGCGGGCGATCCAGTCGATCAGCGCCGTGTCCTCGCACGCCTGCACGTGCCCGGATCCGCCGGCGACGATCACGGTGTCGCCCGGCGCCTGCTGACTGGCGAGCCTGCCGTGCGCAACGAGGCCGAGGCCGCTGGAGCTTTGCACCGGCTGGCCATCGCGGCTGAGGACGCGCACGTCGTAGCCGCGCTCGCTGCGCCCGGTGGCTTCGATCAGCTGTTGCGCGCCGGCGAAGACCTCGAGCGGCCCGGTCACATCGAGGCTCTGCACGCCCGGATACACGACGATCACGATCAAGCGGCGTTTGGCTAGGTCCGGCATATGACGATCATCGCCTACCGTCGGTCTGTCCGCAAGGACAGATTTCCGTCACTTTCTGCCATCGTGTTGCTTGCGGGGGGCGCACGCCGACCGCCGACATCGGATCGTGCGTAGTTAGTCCCCACGCGAGTCGGCGCCGCGCTTTACGATGGCCGCATGGAGGGGTCCCCAACGCAGGCGTCCGAGTTTCACGAACAGGAGTTCGTCGAAGACGAAGGCCCCGACACGCTGAGCGCGGCGCCGGGACGCGTCGCGAGCATCGTCGCGGCGGCGGAATCGGCGGCGCGCGAGCTACGCGATCAGGCCGAGGTTCGCGCACGCGAGCGGATCGAGGAGGCCGACCGCGCGGCTGAAATCCGCGTGCAGGCAGCCGAGGAGGAGGCGGAGGAGCTCGTCAGCTCGGCGCGCGAGCTCGCCGAGTCGACGAAGGACGAGGCCGAGTCAGCCGCCGCCGAGCTCAAGGCGAGCGCCGAGAGCACGCGCGAGGAGGCCGCGCGCGGGCTCGAGCAGGCGCGCGAGGAGGGCGCACGAACGCTCGAGGGAGCGCGCGAGCAGTCCGCGCGGCTGCTGGCCGACACGCGCAGGGAGTCCGAGCAGGTGTGGGCGACCGCCCATCAGGAGTCAGAGCGCGTACGCGCTTCCGCGCGCGAGGAGTCAGAGCAACTGCGCGCGTCCACGCAGCAGGAGCTGGAACGCGCGCACGCGGCGGCGCGCGAGGAGGCCGAACGGATCGAGCGCGAGGCGCGCGAGCAATCAGAGGGGATCCTTGCGTCCGGGCGTGACGAGCTCGCACGCATGCTGCAGGCCGCTGAGGAGCAGACGAAGGGCATCAAGGCAAAGGCGCGTGAGGAAGCGCGCGATATCACCAGCAACGCGCACATCATCGCCCGCGACGTTCTCAGCGAGGGCACCGAGATCTCGCGCAACCTGCGCGAGCTGTCGACTTCGCTTCGCAACAACGCCGAGCGCCTGATCAGCGACGTGCGCCTGACCCACGGCGGCATGACGGCGCGCCTCGACCAGCTCACCAACGGCGCCGACTTGGAATCCGGGGACACGACACAGATGCGGACACGGCGCAGGATCAGCGACAGCCGCGGCGGCAACGGCAGCGGCGCAGACGACGACCTCGACGTGCCGGAGTTCATCCCGCGGGGTTAGGCCGGTCGGGTGCCGTCGGGCGCGGAGCCGCGGCCCCCGCGACGGCACCTCAGTGTTGGCACAACAGGGGCACGAAGTTGTCACAAAGGTCAGCCACGCGGCACATCCTGCCGCGTAGATTGCAACGCATGGACGACCTGACACCGAGCTAGAAGGGCGCCGTCGCCGAGGCGGGCATCACCTCGATGGTGATCCAGCTGGGCCTGACGGTGCTGCGGCCCCTTTGCGACGGGCGGCGGTATGACCTGGTGGTTGATCTCGAACCCGAGCTGCTGCGAGTCCAGTGCAAGCTGGCGCGGAGCCTTCCTGGAGTGTTGTCAGTCCAGCTTCGGACGTGCCGCCACACGCCCGGCGGCTATGTCCAGACGAAATACTCCGCAGCCCAAGTAGACGCGATCGCCGCCTACTCTCCCGGGTTGCATCGCGGCTTCCTGATCCCGATCAGCGAGCCATCAGGCCGAAGCGCTATTCATTTGCGACTTGAGCCGACGAGGAACAACCAGGCGGAGGGGATCAAATGGGCCCGCGACTACGAGCTCGAGCCGCGCATCGGACTGCTGCGGGCGCGCCACCGGCTGGCTACTCCCGGAGGCAGGGCGGCTACACTTCCTGAGCTGATCCTGGGGCTATAGCTCAGCTGGGAGAGCGTCTGGCTGGCAGCCAGAAGGTCGTCGGTTCGAGCCCGACTAGCTCCATTTGAGAAGTGCCTGGTAATCGCCGGTTTGCGCCCGCTTGGCACGAAGGGCGCTCGCAGGGACGAACGCACCTGCAACACCGCAGACCGCGAGGGCGATAGGTCATCGAGCCGTGGGCCGATCTCGCTGCCCGGGAGCAGTCTCGGTGTGGGCATGGTGACCTGGTGTAGTAGTACGAAGGAAGCGACTTTTCGCCAGGCTGCGCAGTCCTCGAGGCTAGATGGCTTTGATACCAGCCGATCGTGGTATCGAGGCCCTCGTGAAGCGATATCCGCGGCATCCAGCCGAACCTGGCACGGGCCTTGGCTGCCGAGGTCCGCTGGCGGCGGATGTCGCCCGGTCGGTCGGGTATGAAGTTGACGAGTTCCTCTGAGCGTCCGAGGCGCTCGAGGACGTAGCGGGTGAGTCCGAGCACAGTGTCCTCGGTGCCGGTGCCCACGTTGAAGATCTCCCCGACCGTCTCCTCGTCGCAGTGCACGGCGCGGATCAGCAGATCGCAGACGTCGTCGACGTGGATCCAGTCGCGGCGGATCGAGCCGTCGCCGGTGAGCGTGATCGGCTCGCCGGCGATGGCCTGGGTGATCACGCGAGGAACGAGCCAGCCCGCGTATTGGTTGGGGCCGTAGATCGTGACGGGCCGGAACACCACCGCCGGGAGGCCGCTCATGCTGGCGAAGGCCGAGATGTAAGCCTCGAGCGCGGCCTTCGCGGCCGCGTACACCGTGGTTGGATGGATGGGGTCGCTCTCCACGAGATCGGCTGAGGTGTTGTCTCCGTAGATGTCCGCTGTGGAGAGGAAGAGCAGACGCCCGATACGGGCATCGGCCAGAGCCGATAGGATCGTCGGCTATCTCGGTCTGGGGCTCGGTGAAGCTGTTCACTGGCGCCACGAGATGGATGACGACATCGCCGGCGCCGACCACCTGCGAGAGGACGCGCGGATCGTATATCGAGCCGTAGACGAACTCGCAACGTCGGTCGTCGAGGATCTGCTTCGGGACCTTCTGCACTTCGTACTGCAGGGGATCCACCAGCACGATCCTTTCGAAGCGCGCGCCGATCCGCGAGTCGGCTTGGATACGTTGCAGCAAGTTGACTGCAACGAAACCAGCGGCGCCCGGGATCACGAGCTTCACCGGCTCCCCCCCGAGGCGGTCACCGGCCTAGGACGTAGTACTTAGCCTCTGTCGCGCCCTTCTGGGGACGCCACCACCAGTCGTTGTCTCGGTACCACTCGATCGTGGCTCCCAGCCCGGCGCCGATCTCAGCGTATTGAGGCCGCCAGCTCAGCTCGGTGCGGATCTTGGTCGAGTCGTTGGAGTAGCGCAGATCGTGACCGGGGCGGTCGGGCACCAAGTCGAATGCGTCGGGCTCCTCGCCCATGAGCTCGAGCACGTGATGCAGGATCTCGGCGTTGCTGCACTCGTAGCCGGAGCCGATCAGGTATGTCTCGCCGATGCGACCCCGCTCGAGGATGAGGTGGACCGCGTCGTTGTGGTCGTCGACGTGAGTCCACTCGCGGACGTTCTCGCCCGCGCCGTAGAGCTTGGGGCGCTCACCGACTAGCAGGTTGGTGATCTGGCGCGGAACGAACTTCTCCACATGTTGGTAGGGCCCATAGTTGTTGGCGCAGTTCGAAAGAGTCGCCTTCGCGCCGAACGAGCGCACCCAAGCGCGCACCAGCATGTCGGAGCTGGCCTTCGCCGCAGAGTAAGGACTCGACGGGTCGTAGGGCGTCTCCTCGGTGAACTTGTCGACGGCGTCCAGTGGCAGGTCGCCGAAGACCTCGTCGGTGGAGATGTGGTGCAGGCGCCGCTCGTGGCGGCGGACCGCTTCGAGGATCGTGTAGGTGCCGATGATGTTCGTGCGGATGAACGGCTCGGGATCGTGCAGCGAGTTGTCGACGTGCGACTCGGCCGCGAAGTGGACCACCACCTCGTGCTCGGCGACCAGCCGATCGACGAGCTCGGCATCGCAGATGTCGCCATGCACGAAGCGGACAGCCTCGCCGGCCGGGGCGAGGCTCTCGCGATTACCGGCGTAGGTAAGCGCGTCGAGCACGGTGACCTCGTACTCGGGGCGGCGGTTGATGGTGCGATGCACGAAGTTGACTCCGATGAAGCCGGCTCCGCCTGTAACGAGCATCTTCACGGCCGGCATTCTATATGGCGGGCGTCGGTGGCGTATGGCTCGCGCAGGCCATGCTGACTACGGTCGATGACCTGGATTGCCAAATCCTTGAGGGGCTTACAGCCCTCACGATCAAACCGGCTGCGTCGAGGACTACGCCAGCTTCATCCAAGCGACATCCGGCCGCCCGGGAGCTGTGCGCAGTGGTTCGCATTGAGTCCGGTTGGCTCCATTTTTCTTGTCGGCAAACAAACCGACTGCCGCGCCGGCTATGGCTGGACTTCGGTACTGCTTCCGTCGGGAAGCGGCGACTCGTCATTCACGCTCGCGGGACTACTCGCAAGCCTCTTGCTCACGAGGTCGCGGATGTCGCAGCTGACCAGCGTGCCGCCTCCTTGGTCAGCCGCCGCTACGTAGGCGGCGTCGTACACGGAGATCGCGTGCTCATCAGCGAGCTTCGCGGCGCGGCTGAGCAGGCTCGTCGTAGACGGTATGACCCCACCGTCGTCAGAGATCCGGTCGATTGCTTCGAGCAATGGGACGACACGCCCGAGCTCGCGCCAGCCGCGAACCGCCACATTCGCCACCTCGTATCGTGCGAGATCGAGGGTGGTGAGCGTCACATCGGGATCAGCGAGTAGCGCCTGGGATGGGCCGTGCAGCTCGTCGTCGGAGTCGAACGCGGCGAGGATTACGCTGGCGTCCAATAGCAGCGTGCTCACGCTATGGCCTTGTGGCCTTCACCCGCTCCGCAGCCCCGCCACCATGCCCTGCAGCTTGCCGCAGGAGCCTGTCCATAGCCGCTGCGCGATCCGTGCGGCGCCTACGCAGCGCGGAGTCGGCGAACTCGCGCAAGACCGCGCTGCGAGACGTCCCGAGACGAGTCGCCTCAGCATCGACCTCGCTCAAGAGATCATCCGGCATCGACACCATAACCTTCGCCATGCGCGCAGTATACCGTGGTATACGAGATCAGCCGACACCGACTACCGGCGCAATCAGCGACGGTCTCACAGCAACGCCGAGCCGTGCAACTCCACGGAGCAGGCGCTCAGCATCACTTGGGCTTCCCCTCGGAACACTCGACGACACCAAGCCAAGACCTCGGCGGCCACCTGCTCTGGTGAAAGCCTTGACGTATCGATGGCCTCTATTCCCCACCCGCTCTCGGGCTCTAGGCCGGTCCAGCGCTCCCACCTCATCGCCTCCCAACCGTTGCTGCTCAGCACATGCGGCATGTGGCGAGGATCGCCAGCGCCCCTTGAACAGCGGCCTCAGTCGCCTGCTGGCGCCAGGCGAGAGTCGGGAATGCTGGTACATCGATGACGTCGTGGAGCTCTACACATTCGATGTTCCGTGACAGCGCGGGAGCAACCGCGAGACGCGTGGTCGACTTGCCGGCGCCACTGGCACCTGTAACGAGCAGGAACATGGCCGCAGCAAATCGTATGGCTCATGCAAGCGACACAGCCGTCCCCGCCATCAGCACGTGGTTTGCGCGCCAAGCAGTTTCGCCCATAGAACTCGCGGTCGCGGTGGGCGAGCCGCCTCGCTCAGCTGACGTCCCGGCGCGCGACCAGCGGCAGGCCTATCAGCGCAAGCACGACCACCCATGCGAGCAGCACAAGCCCGCCGGCGGCGGGCGAAAGCAGGTGTTCGGTCTTCAGCCCGACCAGCGCGTCCTGTGCGCGCGTCGGCATGAAGCGACCGACGGATGGGACCAGGCCGAACAGCAGGTTGTCGACGATGAAGCCCCAAGCGAGCAGTCCGATCACCGCGCCGACCTGGTTGCGCACGATCGCGCCGAAGCCCACGCCGAGCGCTGCCCAAAGGGCGGTTGCAGCGAACATCCCGAACAGCAGCAGGGCGACTTCGCCGCCGCTCAACACAAACGTGATGCCGCGCGCGTCGATGATCAGATAGCCGATCGCAAAGCCCAAGCCCTCGCCGACAAGGCCGAAGACGAGGCCCGCAAGCAGGCCCGCGATCAGCTTCGCACCGAGCACACGCGAGCGCACCGGCGTGAACAGGAACGTCGGCCGGATTGTGCCAAAGCGAAACTCGCTGGTCACCAGCAGCACGCCCGCAAGCGCCGAGAAGATCCCGGCAAGGCTGCCCAAGCTGAGCGTCGTACGTTGATCTTCGGTCGTGGACAGGCCGCTGATTTTGCTGAGCAACCCCGTCAGTAGCGCAAACAGCACGATCAGCGCGATCATCCCCGCCACCAAGCCAAGCGTGGTGCGCGTCGAGCGCACCTTCAAGAGCTCTGCTTTGACCTGTGCGATCACGGCTTCGCCTCCGGGGCCGCGGCGGCGCTCGGAGCTGTATCGCCGACAGCGCTGCGGTCTCCAGCGGTCAGCTCGAGGAAGATCTGCTCCAGCGAGGAGCCTTCGGTGACGAGCTCGATGCACCGGCACGCCGGCAGCGAGCGCGACGTCGCCGACGTGCTCGCTGGTGGTGCCGTGCACGAGCAGCACGTGCTCGTTGCTTGCCGTCGTCTGCAGCTGCTCGCGCTCAAGCGCCTGGCGCAGCCGCTCGACGCCCGGCGTGCGCACGCGCACCGCGCCGCCGACCTGCGCGGTCAGCTGCTCCAGCGAGGACTCCACGACGAGCCGCCCGCGGTTGATGATCAGCACCTGGTCGACCGTCTGTGCGACCTCTGCCAGCACATGGCTGGAGATCAACACGGTGCGCCCCCCTGAGGCAAACGCGCGCAGGAAGTCACGCAGCCAGCGAACGCCCTCGGGGTCGAGGCCGTTGGCAGGCTCGTCCAGCACCAGCAGCTCCGGATCGCCGAGCAGCGCCGCTGCAAGCCCCAGCCGTTGGCGCATGCCCAGCGAGTAGCCCTTCACGCGGCGTTTGGCAGCGTCCTTCAGCTCCACCAGCGCCAGCACCTCGTCGGTGCGCGAGTCGGGCAGGCCGGCAGCAAGGCCGAGCGTGCGCAGATGGTCGCGGCCCGAGCGGCCGGGATGGAAATCAGTCGCCTCGAGCACCGCACCGATCCGCAGCGCCGGCTGTTGCAGCTGCGCATAGAGCTGGTCGAACACGAGCGCGCGGCCGCTCGTCGGCACCGCCAAGCCGAGCAGCATCCGCAACGTCGTCGTCTTGCCTGCGCCGTTAGGGCCCAGAAAGCCCGTGATTGTGCCTGCGGCGAGCTCGAACGACAGATCCTCGACTGCTGTCAGCGTGCCAAAGCGCTTCGACAGCGACTCTGCACAAACGACTGCCGTCACGCGCTCATCATCCACGCTGGCAGCGTAGTCCACGCACCGGTCCACCTGGCGGCGCGCTCGAGATGGTGGCCCCGCGACGCGCTCGCGGGGCCACCGCTGACGCCTACTTCTTTTCCTTCACCTTCTGTTCCTTGATCTTCACCGTGCGGCTCTTGCTGAGGCCACACAGGTTGACGGTGTATTCGTCGCCCGTATGGATCGGTGCGTATTCCGACTGGTGATAGCTCGAGCCAAAGGTGAAGACGCCCTTGTTTATAGCGACCGGGGAGGCGTCAGGAACCGTCGTTGACGAACGCCTGGTAGGGCCGGCAGGGCTCGTTACGCAGGCTCGGGCAGGCGGGCAGCGCGGTCGGCACGTTCACTCCAGGGACGATCGGGAGGGTGAGGCTCGACGGCATGCTCGGCGAGAATGCGATCGACTCCGTGGCCGTCGTGCCGGCCGGTTCCGTCTGACCGAACGACCATATGGGCTGCGTCCCGTTGGGTGCCGCGATCGTGACCCTGATGCGCGAGCCCGCGCGGTAGGCGTGACCCTCGAAGTACAGCGGGATCGTGACGGGGACGAATTCGTTCGCGGGCATCGCTTCCTCATCGGATGCGACGAAGGTCGGGATCGGCTGCAGGAGCGTTGACTTCTGCTTGAACATGTTCTTCGAGTTCGTTGAGAGCTTGCGCTCGCTGGCCCGTAGCCAACCGTTCTGGACGAAGGTCTCGCTACCGTCGGGACGCACCTCGCTGACGGTCGCCTGGAAATCGACGTTGAGGCTGGAGGACTTGACCCAGAGGTGAACAGCCCCACCGCCGATTGCCGTCGTGTTGGCGCTCAGCGGCGCCGAAACGTAGGACACCGCGAACCCCGCCGGCGGCTGCGCCCAGTTCCATTCCCACTGCGACGCGTTGCCCCAAAGGCCACCCGAGCCGGTGCTCGCGCCAAAGTCGGTCAACGGCGTGGCGTTCGCGTCAGAGGTGTAGGAGTCGACGCCTTCCCCTGCGGGCTGCTTTTCGGTGAGCGTGCCGTGCGGCCCGAGATACCAGCTCTGTGCCTGCGTGCCGGGGATCGGGAAGCTCGAGAACGAGTCTTCGAATCCCGGGTACGGATCGCCGGCCGTGGTCGTGCCGAGCGGCGATGCCCCGGATCCGTTGTCGAACAGGATTCTGATCGGCGGCAGCGCTTCGAAGGCGGCCAGAGCAGATTCGTAGGTGAGCTTTTCCTGGATCGGATCGGACGGCAGCGTGACCACGTCGGTTTTGGGCAGCCCCATCGCTTCGTCGTAGATGACCGGTGCCGCGGCATGGATGACCGCCGCGTTGACGATCGGCGCTTGATGCGCGACGTACAGCTCGAGGAAGTCATACAGCCGATCGAACGTGTACGGATCGAGCGAGTCGACGTGGGCGCCGTTTGTGAACGTGAACCACTTGCGGCTCGTTCCGGTGAAGTGCTGAGCCAAATCAGCGCAGTGTCCGCCGGTCTGCTCGTCCTCCCACTGGCACGCCAGGAACGTCGGCACGTCGATGTTCTTCACGAACGTGATCGGGTCGAGCGGGTCAGCGACCGGCGGGTTGTAGGTCGCGTTGGCCTTGATCTTTTCCATCAGGTTCGTGGCCTCGCCGTGCAACTGCTGGTTGGCAGCGCAGGTCTGATCGCCTTCTTCGATCCGCTTCGTCGCCCACGCCTGCCCGTGGCCGGGGCTCGCTGGTTCGGCGTTCTGCTGGCGCTGTTCGGCCCACGCAACAGCGAAGCCGGTGTTGAGGACGCCGCCGGGGTAAAGCGTCGAAGCTGTCGCGTCAATCGTCGACAGCGGTGCGATCGCCTCCAGGCCGGCGGGCTCGGTCTGCGCGGTGAACAGCTGGCTGATGGCGCCGTAGGAGATGCCGAGCATGCCGACCTTGTTGCCGAGCACCCATGGCTGGTGCGCGATCGTTTCGATCACGTCGTAACCATCGAGGTTCTGGAGCGGTTCAAAGAAGTCGTAGGCGCCGCCCGAGCAGCCCGTCCCGCGCATGTTCACGTCGACGACGGCGAAGCCCATCAGATTGGCGAGCACCGCGATGCCGTTTTCCGGGCCGGCCGGGTTCGCATACCCGTAGCCGGAGTACTCGATCAGCGTCGGGTACGGCGCCGTGTAGCTCACCGAGGGCACGCCTGGGATCGGCAGGGTTGGCATGTGGAATTCGGAGGGCACGCCCGGCTCGCCCGCCGGGCTCGTCGGCGGGTGCACGTCGATCGCCAGCTTGGTGCCGTCCCGCGTTGTCAGATAGGTGTATCCGTTGTCAGGGATTTCCTGGTCATAGATTCCGGGATCCCACGGCGCCGATTCATCCTTGTGGACCGTGATCGGTTCGGAGCTTTCACCCGTCGAAGCGACCTGCACCCGATACTTCTTGCCGGGCTTCACGTTCCGGAACAGCAGGCCTCCCTGCGCATCGGCTTCCTGCGTGGAGACGGTCGCACCGCTCTTGCTCAGCAGTGACGCTTGCGCGTTGGGCGCGAGGCCGGTGACGTCCGCCTGTTCGACGCTCCCCTGCACGGTGAACGCGGACGCAGCCGCGGCGCTCACCAGCCCAACAACCAAGACCATGAGCGCAGTGGTGACAGCGATCCTCCCACAGCGCAACACCGCAGATCCTGTCACCACCCGCTCTCCCTCTCCCGCGTCGCTCACGACGCCCCGTTAGTACCCATGTCGGGGGCTTCTAAACCGCGGCGCAGCGCTCCCAAGCGTCGGCGAGCGGCTCTCCCATCAAAGCGGCTAATGCCTCGTCAGGTACGAGCTCGCCTCTTGCCCGACCATCGCCAGGAGATTGCCCATCGCGACGTTGAAGTCGTCGAGGTGGGTGCCCCACAGCGGCCCCAGTGTTTCCAGGAGCGCTTCGCGCGGATCGTCGGGAGCGGTCCTTGTCAGTTGCAACCAGCTCGCGCCGTTGGCTTTCTCACACTGAGCCGAGTACTCGTCGGGCGTCGCCACCCACGGCGTCGTCCCTTTCGGCACCTGCACGGACGGTCCGAGCGGTCCCGGGAAGGGCTCCGTCGGGTAGTAACCAAGCGCTGACCCGGCTTGGCCGTGCTGCACCGGCACGGTCGGGTTTACGCACACCACTTCCGCGTCGGAGATCAGCGCGTTCGTCGGGCGCCCGAAGTACGACCGCGTCGGCGGTTCCTGGAGGAAGCTCGAGAAGGCGATGACGCAACCCGTCTGCAGCTCGCTTTGGCACGTCGGAATGTGCTCGAAGCTGCCTCCCACGGTCTTGCCTTCGGGCACGATCACGTTCCCGCCGAGCAGGATCGCGGAGACGAGCTTCGAGCGGAGCAGCGGGTTGGGGTCGATCTGTTCTCGGATCAGCTCCGTGAGAATCGCCGCGCCCTGAGAGTCGCCGAGCAGCACGAAACCACGACCGTGGTTGTCGTCGACGAGGTATTCGTCGAACGCGCCGACCACGCCAAAATAGGCCGTCACGATTCCTTGCAGGGTCACGCCGCCGGGCGCCGAGATCGCCGCGGCGGTCAGCTGCGGGTAGATCGGCGCGTACACACGGCAGGCTTGCGAGAACCGCGACGCCTGGTTCACCACGGCCTGCCTCTCTTCGGGTCCAATCTTGAGATTGGCGTTCTCGGTGCTCTGACCGCTCACGGTGCCGTACACGTAGAAGCAATCGATCGGCGGTCTCTTGCTTGGCTTGGGTCGTTCCAGGTAGCTCGAGCCGTTTGCGAGCTCGACCGTCGTCTGCTCGCCGCTCAGGCATGGGTTGCGGGCGACCCCCGGCGCGCACAGCCAGGTTGTGCGGGCGGACGCCGTCGCAGGCGCGCTCATCCAGGCGCACATCGCGCCGGCTGCGAATAGTGTGAGAGCCAAAGCCCTCGATGTCTTGCGAGCGACCATCTCCCCCTTCCCCGGCGCCTGCTCCGGTTGAACGACGAGGCGAGCGCGATCGAGTCAAGCAGGTTCGTGGCGCACGTGTCGGCCTGCGCAGGTCAGGTCTCGCGAGGCCCGTCAACGAGCAGCGACAGCAGGCTGATCGCCTCTGGAACAGACCGCACGATTTGTCCCTGACTGGTCAGGATGAAGTGCTCGACCTGCAGGTTGACGACGGCGCCCTCGTTGTCCCCGGCCTGGCGCGTGTCGAGCCGCAAGCCGACGGTCGGCTTGCCGAGCGCCGCCGCGAAGCCGATCTCAGCCGCGGTGCCGGAGTCGACGTCAACGCCGTCGAGCACCGCCAGCAGCGCATCGGCGCGCCGGATGTTGGCGGCGTTGACGGCGCCCAGCCGTCGATTGATCGCGCGCAGCGCCTGGTTGCGCGACTCGCTCACCGGCAGCGCCCGCGCAGCGTCGATTTCATCCCCGGCGTGCGGGTCGGCCCAAGGGTCGAGTGGCTCAAGCCCCGCCGCGCGAATCGCGGCGAGCAGCTCGGCCTCGTAGAAGCCGCTGGCGGCGGGCGAGAATCCGAACGGGCTGGCGACGTACACCGTGGCGATCCGCTGACTCTACGCCCACGCTCGATCGACGCACGGCTGGCCTCGAAGCGGCTACTGTGACAGTGCGATGGGAGCAGGCAGGTGGCATCTGCTTACTCGAGCCGGATCGAGCGGGTTGCGGGCGCTGCCATGAGCTTCGCGGCCGTCGGGTCTCTGTTCGCCAGCTACCGCGGCGGCAGCACCTACGCGCCGCTGTACGAAACGTTCGTGATCGTGCCGCTGATCCTGGCGATGGCGGTCGCGTGTGTGCTGATCGCGCTGTATCTGCGCCGGCGCCATCGCCGCCCCAAGCGCGTCGGCGACCAGTGGCAGGCGTTGGCCGTGATGGGCGAGCTGTGCCCGCATGGCTGGCAGGCGCAGATCACGCTCTATGGCTGGGGCGCGCCGGTGCCGGCCGACGCGCCACCCTCGCGCGTGCCGCTCGTCGAGCTCGAGTGGACCCAGTTCGACGAGGAGCCCGGCCAGATCGCCGTCGCACGGCGCGTCTGGGCGCCGACGATCAGCGACGCGCTGCAGAGCATGGTCGAGGATCGCCGCACCGACCTCACGCTCGAGCAGATCGAGCAGGCGGTGGGCGAAGAAGATCCGGATTGGGGCGACTGAGCTGCCCTCCGGTGCCACCGCGCGCCGACTGCCAGCACCGCCAGGGCATCGCCTTCCACCGCGCTGAACGCCGCCCTGCGAGCGCCCGCTGCTCCGCGCTCGCCCGACCGCAGGCATGGCGAACCGTTAATGCAGCTCTCAAGTCCGCGCGCAAGTCGCCCGATAGGGGTCCATGGCCGCACCGCAGAGCTTCGCGAGGCCCACACCCGAAGGGCCACCCTCGAACGCGAGCAAAGCACTGTAACGGGCGACCGTAAGCCGCTTGTACCCCCCACTAGTTCCCTCGAAACCCGGAGCACGACCATGGAAATAGTCGCGAAGCAGGCAGTCAGGCCCCCGGCACCTGAAGTGTTGGCGACTTGGACGGAGTATCGACGGTCCGGAGATCTCCAGCTTCGTGACCGGCTGGTCTTCACGTTCATGCCAATGGTCCGCTACATCGTCTACCGCAAGGTGCGCGAGGTACCGGCCCACTGCGACGTCGAGGATTTCCTGTCGTGCGGAGTTGAGGCGCTGATCCGTTCGATCGAGCGCTACGACCCCGACAAGGGCGCCACGCTCGAGCAGTACGCTTGGACGCGTATCCACGGCGCCGTGCTCGACGAGCTGCGCCGCCACGATTGGGCGCCGCGCTCGCTACGTCGCGACGAGCGCACGATCACAGCCGCTCGCGAGAGCTTCCTCGCGACGCACGAGCGTCAGCCCAGCCGCGAGGAGCTCGCGGCGGCGGCCGGCATGACGCCGAGCGAACTGACGAGCCGACTCGACCAGGTCGCGGTCGCGGACGTCGGCTCGCTGAACCGCGCGGTGCGCTCCGATGAGAGCGTCACGATCGAACAGATCGACACGCTCGAGAGCGCCGACCGCGACTGCAACCCGATCGTGCACGCCGAACGCGGCGAAGCCAAGGCGCGCTTCCGCAAGGCGTTCGCGCAGCTCTCCAAGCAGGAGCGCGAAGTGGCGGTGATGCTGTATGTGGAGGAACTGACGCTGCGTGAGATCGGCGGCCGCCTCGGCGTCACGGAGAGCCGCATCTCCCAGATTCACACACGGCTGCGCGGGCGCCTGTACGAACAGCTTTCGGGCGAGCTCGCACTGTTCAGCGAGCTCAGCTGACGGCGCCGCGCGGAGCGCCCCATCCTCGCGGGCGGGCGCGTGTAGGATTGGTCTCCGTCTGAAACGAGGAGGCTCATGAACGAGACGCTGCCCCCTGGTCCCCGGATGCCGGCGGCGTTGCAGACGCTCGGCGTGTGGAGTCGTCCGACCGCGTTCCTGGAGCGCGCCAGAGCACGCTACGGAGGCCGCTTCACTGTGCGACTGCTCGGGCAGCCGCCGGCGGTGATGATCTCCGACCCGGATGAGATCAAGGAACTGTTCCTCGCGGCGCCCGACGTGCTGCACCCCGGCGAGGGCGCGAGCATCCTCGAACCAACGGTCGGTCGCAGCTCGGTGATCCTGCTCGACGAGGGCGAGCACCTCGAGCAGCGCAAGTTGATGCTGCCGGCGTTCCACGGCGAGCGCATGCAACGTCTGGCCGCGCTGATGACCGAGCTGTCCGAGAACGAGGTCGAATCCTGGCCGCGCGAGGAGCCGATCGCGCTGCACCCGCGGCTCCAGCGGCTAACGCTCGAGATCATCCTGCGCGCCGTGTTCGGTCTGCAGCGCGGCGCCCAGCTCGACTCGCTGCGCGAGCTGCTTACCAGCGTGCTCGCGTTCGGCGACAGTCCTCTGTCGCTGCTGCCGCGCCCACCGCGCGTACTCGCCCGCTTCACGGCGCTCGCGAGCTTCGAGCGGCTGATGGCGCAGGTGGACGAGCTGATCTTCGAGTTGATTGAGCAGCGCCGCCGCGACGGCGGCGCCGACAGCGAGGACGTGCTGGCGCTGCTGCTCGCGGCTGCGCACGACGACGGCTCGCCGATGAGCGCGCGCGAGCTGCGCGACGAGCTGATGACAGCCCTGGTGGCCGGCCACGAGACCACCGCGTCGGAGCTGTCGTGGGCGTTCGAGCGCCTGTCCCGCGAGCCGACGGTCCTTGAACGCCTGCGCGACGAGCTCGATGGCGGCGATGACGACAGCTACCTGACGGCGACGATCAACGAGACGCTGCGCCATCGGCCGGTGCTCCCGAACGCCGAGCCGCGGCTGGTCAAGAAGCCGATCGAGATCGGCGGCGTGCGCTATGCGCCAGGAGTGGTGCTGATGGCGAACTCCTACCTCGTGCACCACGATCCGGCGATCTATCCCGACCCGTATGCCTTTCGCCCTGAGCGGTTCCTCGAGCACGAGGGCGAGCGCAATGGGCGGGCCGCCAACACCTACACGTTCATCCCGTTCGGCGGCGGACGCCGTCGCTGTTTGGGGGCGAGTTTCGCGGTGCTGGAGATGAAGATCGTGCTTCGCGCGGTGCTCGAGCGCTGTGAGCTGTTGCCGGTTACGGCGCGCGGCGAGCGAGCGCGTCGGCGCAGCATCACGATCAGCCCAGGGCAGGGTGCGCTGCTGGTGTTGCGAGACCGCACGCGAGCCGGGACCGTTGGTGAGTCGCTGCAAAGCGCCGACGCGCCTGGCATCCCGACGCCTGCCTGAGCGCGTCGCCAGCGCCTGCGCAATCATTCCGAGGTGATTCTCGTTGGTGTCAAGGTCGTGCTCGCCCCGAGCTTCGTCGTCGGCGCCTCGCTGGTCGCACGCCGTTTCGGCCCGCGCGTCGGCGGCTTGGTCGCCGGGCTCCCGGTCGTCGCGGGCCCGATCCTGCTCGCGTACGCGCTCGCTCACGGTCGCGCGTTCGCCGCGACCGCAGCCGCCGGCACGCTGCTCGGTCTCGTGTCGCTGATCGCGTTCGTGGTCGTGTACGCGCGCTTGGCGGGGCGCCTGTCGTGGTGGCTGTGCATGCTCGCCGGCTGGGTCGCATTCGCCGCGGTGACCGCGGTCTTCACGGTCCTCACGCCGCCGGTGGGCGTATCGCTGGCCCTCGCGGGCCTCGCGCTCGCCGCCGGGCTCGCCGCGCTGCCCCGTCCCAGCAGCGAACGTCAACCGCTGCCGTCACGTCCGCCTTGGGATCTGCCGATGCGGGCAGCCTGGGCGCTGGCACTGGTGCTGACGCTGACCGCCGTCGCCGGTTGGCTGGGCCCGCAGCTGAGCGGTTTGCTGGCGCCGTTCCCAATCATCGCGACGGTGCTGGCGACGTTCACGCACGCGCAGCGCGGCACCGACGAGCTGCTGCGACTGCTGCGGGGGCTGCTCGCCGGCTTTGGCGCATTCGCGGTTTTCTGCTTCACGCTCGCGCTGGCGCTGCGCACGATCGACACGGGCGCCGCGTTCGCGCTGGCCACCGCGCTGGCGCTGGCGACGCAGGCCCTCGCGCTGATGCTCGTGCGCAAGGAGCCCGCGCCCTTGGCCCCCGTGACCGAGTACTAGCTGGAGACTCCCCCGCCCACCGGCTGATGGCGTACTCGATCGCGCACTTCGGCGTAGCGCAGCGCCTCGTAGGCGACGAGGGCCACGAGCGCGGCAGCCAGGATCGCAATAGCTGCGAGCGCAGGCAGCGTCGCGGCTGCGGGTACCAGCGCCAGTAGCACCACCCCGCACACGAGACGACGTCCGCTGAGCGTGTGCATGTTGCGCAGCCTGAACGCGACATGCGCGAACAGGTACATCGCCGCGCCGCCTAGCAGCGCGACGGCCGGCACCAGCTTCAGCGGGTCGTCGACCCCGATCAGCGCGCGCTTGATGCCGACGGCGATCAGTGCGATGCCGGCCACCATCGGGAAGTGCAGGTAGGAGTAGGAGTCACGTGCGATCTCGTTGCGCTCTCGCCCGGGAGCCGCGCGCGCCAGGCGACGGGCAGCGATGATCGCGACGACGTCGAAGTAGGTCCACCACAGGGCGGCGCCGATCACCACCCCGAGCACCGCGGCGATCACGACGCCTGCGGCGATCGTGGGCCTGGCGCCGACGCCGATCGCCACGATCGACTCGCCGAGCGCGATGATCACGATCGCACCGTGGCGCTCGGCGAAGTGGCCCGGCACCAGCTTCCAGCCGTCGATCCCAAACACAAACGGCCCGCCGACATCGAGCAGCAGCGCGAGCGCCCACAGGCCCAACTGCAGCGCGCCGTCTGCGAACGCCGCAAGCAGCAAGAGGCCGACGCCGATGGCGGTCGAGCATGCGAGGCCGAGCACCGAGTGGCGCAGGCTCGCGTCCTCGCGACTGGCGATCATGAACAGGGCAATGTGCGCGGCGCGGACTGCGGCGTAGGCGCAGGCGAATAGCAGCGCCTCCGATCCAAAAGCGCCCGGCACGCACAGCGCCGCCACCAGGAACGCGGCCATCGCTGCGAACAGCACCAGGCGAACGATGCCCTCCTCGGGATCGACGACGCTGGTGAGCCACGCGTAGCCGGTCCAGGACCACCACAGCACGCCGAGCACGAGCAGTCCCTTCAGCATCCCTTCCCACGTCGGGTCGTGCGCCACGAGCGTCGTGCATTGCGTCAGCGCGAGCACGAACACGAGGTCGAAGAACAGCTCGAGCGGCGTCACGCGCTCGCCCTCACGCATCACCGCGCTGACGCGCGATGCGTGTTGAGGCTCCTGTGCGCTCACGCGCCCATCTTCGCAGTGCCGGCCGCCGCGAGCTGTCGGTGATCAGCTGGCTGCGTCGCTGGCGGCGCGCGCGGGCGCCTCGCCCCACAGCTGCTCCAGCCGGTAGAACTCGCGCGTCTCGGGCGTGAAGATGTGCACGACGACGTCGAGGTAGTCCATCAGGATCCAGCCCGCCTGCGCCGAGCCCTCGACCCGTCGTGGCAGCGTGCCGTGCTCGTGCTTGAGCCCCTCGTGGATGCCGTCATGGATCGCTTTCGCCTGACGCGCGGTGTTGCCGGAGCAGACGAGGAAGTAGTCCGTGTAGCCGAGCACACCGCGCAGGTCGAGCTCGACCACGTCGATCGCCTTCTTGTCCGCGGCGTAGCGGGCGATCTCGCCGACGAGCTGCTCGCCCTGCATCACGCGACCGCCCCGGCACGCGCGCGGTACAGGCGGTTCTCCTCGATGTAGCCGGCGACCGCCGCCCCAACGAGCTCCTCGATCGCTTCGCCGCGAGCGACGCGCTCGCGCACGAGCGAGGACGACACCGCGATTGCGGGCATCTCCAGGAAACGCACTCGCGCACCAGCGAGTGTGTCGAGCAGATGCTGGTGCGCGGCGCCGGCGCGCGCGGCGACCGCGAGCTGCGCGAGCTCGAGCAGGCGCTGGGGCTCACGCCAGGAGCTGATCGTGCTGGCGGTGTCGGCGCCCACGATCAGCGTCAGCGCTGCGTCGGGATCGCTGGCATGTATGGCAGTCAAGGTATCCACGGTATAGGACAGGCCGCCACGCTCAAGCTCGATGTCGCACACGCCGAGTCCCTCGACGTCGTCGATTGCCAGCCGACACATGCGCAACCGGTGCTCGGGGCCCGGATCTTGCGCAGCTGAGGCGTGGGCGGCGCCTGACTTGTGCGGGGAGGTGTTTGCGGGCACGAGCAGCACGCGGTCGAGCGCGAGCTCGTCGAGCGCGTGGCGGGCGAGCGCGACGTGCCCGAGGTGAGGCGGGTTGAAGGTGCCGCCGAGGATGCCGAGCGCTCGCGCGCCGGGGTCGCCGGCGTTCACGCGCGGACGTGCCCGTCGCCTTCGACGAGGTACTTGAACGTGCACAGCTCGCGCAGCCCGATCGGCCCGCGAGCGTGCAGCTTCTGCGTCGAGTTGCCGATCTCGGCGCCCATGCCGAACTCGCCCCCGTCGGTGAAGCGGGTCGACGCGTTGACGTACACGCACGCGGCGTCGACGCCAAGTTGGAACGCACGCGCGGCGTCGGTGTCGCGCGTGACGATCGCCTCGGAGTGACCGCTTCCGTAGCGACCGATGTGCTCGATCGCCTCCTCCACAGAGTCGACCACGCCGACGGCGATGATCGGCGCGAGGTACTCGCTCGCCCAGTCCTGCTCGGTGGCGACGTCGATCTTCAGACCTGGGATCGCGCCGCTGGCGGCGATCGCGTCGTGGGTGCGATCGTCGGCGCGGACCTCGACCGCGGCGCCGGCGAGCGCGCTGAGCATGCGCGGAAGGAACTCACCCGCGACCCGCTCGTGCACGAGCAGCGTCTCGACGGCGTTACAGACGCCGGGGCGCTGGGTCTTGGCGTTGAGCACGATCGCCTCTGCCCGGTCGAGATCGGCGCCGGCGTCGACATATACGTGGCAGTTGCCGGACGCGGCGTAGATCACGGGCACCGTGGCCACCGCCTGCAACGCCTGCTTGAGGCCCTCGCCACCGCGCGGAATGATCAGGTCGACGGTGTCGCTCTGCGTGGAGAAGCTCGGCGAGCTCCTCACGGCCGCCGCCGCTGACGAGGCTGACGCAGCCATCGGGTAGACCGGCCGCGACCGCCGCCTCGGCGGCGATCCGGGCGAGCGCGGCGTTGGAGTGCGTCGCCGAGGAGGAGCCGCGCAAGACGATCGCGTTGCCCGCCTTCAGGCACAGCGCGGCCGCGTCGATCGTGACGTTGGGGCGTGCCTCGTAGACGACCGCGATCACGCCGAGCGGCACGCGTACCTTGCGCACGTCGAGCCCGTTCGGCAGGCGCCGGCCGTCGATCACCTCGCCGACGGGGTCGGCCAGCGCCGCGATCTGGCGCACCGCGCCCGTGATCGCACCGATACGCGCCGCGTCGAGGCGCAGCCGGTCGAGCAGCGCTTCGCCGATGTCGGCTTCGCGCGCGAGCTCCATGTCGCGGGCGTTGGCCGCGAGGATCTCCTCGGTCCGACGCTCGAGCGCCGTCGCGATCGCCTCGAGCGCCGCGTCCTTGACGGCGGTGTCGGTCTGCGCGAGAGCGCGCGCGGCGCGCTTGGCGGTGCGGCACGTGTCGGATACCGATGAGACGGCGATTGCCATTGACCAACAGGGTACGACAGCCCGCTTGTGGTCAGTCGACGACGAGGTAGTCGCGGTGGACCGCCTCGTCGGTTGCGCGCGGCAGGATCTCGCGCACGGCGTCTGACTTGAGGCCGACGACCCGACGCAGCTCGGCGGCGGAATAGCTGCAGATGCCCTTCGCGAGCGTGCGCCCGTGCGCTCCGTCGCCGTCTGCAAGCGCGGCGATGTCGACGGCGTCGCCGGCGTCGAAGTCGCCGAGCACGTCAATGATGCCGACGGGCAGCAGGCTGGCGCTGCCCTCGCGTACGGCGCGAGCCGCTCCGGCGTCGATCACGAGCGTGCCACGCGAGGGCTTGGCGTATTTGAGCCACAGCTTGAAGCTCGAGTAGCGCGCCTCGCGCGCAGCGAAGCGCGTGCCCTCGCGCTCGCCCGCCAGCACCGCACGCAGGGCGTCGGGGCGCACGCCGTTGCAGATCACCGTGGGGATCCCGGCAGCGGTGGCCATCTCGGCCGCGACGACCTTCGAGCGCATCCCACCCGAGCCGAGCGGCGAGGTCGTGTGCCCGATTTCGAGCTCCTCGAGCGCATCGAAATCGTCCACGGCGGACACGATCCTGGCGTCGGGGTGCAGGCGTGGATCGGCCGTGTAGAGCCCGTCGATTTCCGTCAGCAGGATCAGCTCATCCGCGGCCACGAGCACCGCCACCTGGGCTGCCAGGAAGTCGTTGTCGCCGAAGGAGATCTCGTCGGTGGCGGTGGTGTCGTTCTCATTGATGACCGGCAGCACACGCCAATCCAGCAGCGTGCTCAGCGTCTGGCGCGCGTTGAGGTAGTGCGTGCGGGCGCTCATGTCGAAGAACGTCAGCAGCACCTGCGCGCTCGTGACCTCGCGCTCGCGCAGCAGCTCGTCGTAGATGCGGTACAGCTTCCCCTGGCCGACCGCGCTCGCGGCCTGCAGCGCGCCGACCGTCGTCGGGCGCTGGGGCAGTCGCATGACGCGCATTCCACGGGCGATCGCGCCACTGGTCACGACGATCACCTCGGCACCCTCGCGGTGCAGCGCGGCGAGCTGGTCACAGACAGCCGCGAGCACGTCCGTGCGCGGTCGGCCGTCGCTGTCTGCGACGACGCTCGACCCAAGCTTGATGACCACGCGTCTCATCGGCGTGACGCAGCGTAGACGTTCGGCGCGCGCGCCCCGCTCACTGACTCACGGTGCTCAGAGGGACTCGTGCGGATCGAGCTCGAAGGTCACGCCCGCGATCTCGATCTCGTCCCCCGGTTGAAAGCCCTCGGCCTCGAGCGCGCTGAGAACGCCGATCCGGCGCAGCCTGCCCTCGAGGTAGGCCATCGCGTCCTCGTTCTCGGTGTCAAAGCGCTGCAGCAGCAGCTCGATCCCCCTGCCACGGACCGCGAAAGCACCCTCTGCGAGCCGCTCGACGCTGAAGCCTCTCGCAGCGGCGGGGCGGAAGACCATGTGCTCGGCCAGCTGCGGCTCCAGTAGAGCATCCGCGCGCGGCTGCCCCGGCGCGCCCTCGGGCTCGCTGCTCGGCGCCTCGGGAACGGTTCGCATCAGCAGCTCCCCGAGCTCACGGACGCCGGCGCCGGTCGCGCTCGAGGTGGCCAGCACGGCCACGTCCGGGCCGAGCCGGCGCTGCCACTGCGCGACCGCCGCCTGGCTCTGCTCGGGGCTCAGCAGATCGATCTTCGATAGCGCGAGCACGCGCGGCAGCCGCGCGAGGCGCTCGTCGTGCGCCGCCAGCTCGCGCTCGATCGTCTCGTAGTTGTTGACGGCGTCGGCCTGCTCGCCCATCGACAACTCCGGGGCGACGTCCAAAACGTGCACCAGCAAGCGGGTGCGCTCGACGTGCGCCAGGAAGTCGTGGCCGAGACCCGCACCCTCGCTGGCGCCTTCGATCAGACCGGGGATATCGGCGACGACCAGCTGGCGCTCTTCGCCTTCCAGCACGCCAAGCACCGGTGAGAGCGTCGTAAAGGGGTAGCTGGCGATCTTCGGGGCGGCGCGCGTAAGACGCGCCAGCAACGAGGACTTACCGGCGTTGGGGAGGCCGACGAGGCCGACGTCGGCCAGTAGCTTGAGCTCCAGCTCGAGCCATCCCTCCTCGCCGACGAGGCCTCGCTCGGCGAAGCGCGGCGCCTGGCGGGTCGGGGTCGTGAAGCGCTTGTTGCCCTTGCCGCCGCCGCCGCCACGCGCGATCGTGGCGCTCTGGCCGTGGCCGAGCAACTCCCAGCGGCGCCCGAGCAGATCCTCCGCCGCCGATTCGCCGCCAGAGTCCTCGCCGGGGATCGAGCCGTCGCCGGCGCCCCCTGCGGGCACGCCCAGGATCTGTGTGCCCGGCGGCACCCTGAGCGTCAGTGTCTGCCCTTCGGCGCCGTGACGCTGAGCCCCCGAGCCGTGTCCGCCGCGTCCGGCACGGTAGTGGCTCCGGCGCTTGTAGCTCTGCAGGTCGCGCAGCGAGTCGTCGCACACGACGAGCACGTCGCCGCCGCGCCCACCGTCGCCGCCGTCGGGACCGCCACGCGGCACGTGCGCTTCGCGACGGAAGCTCATGCAGCCATCGCCGCCGGCGCCTGCCTGGACGAAGATCCTCGCGCGATCGTGAAGCATGCGAACCATCGTGACAGCCGCGGCACGGCCGGACGGACCCGATCGGATATGGGTAGACGCTGAATGAGCACCCCAACCGGCCAAAGGAGCAGAGACCATGAGCAACGACACACCGTCACCCGAGGAACGTGTCTTCCTAATCACGGGAGCCTCGTCGGGGATCGGCGCAGCGACCGCCCGCCGTGCACGCGCGGCGGGGTGGCGGTTGGTTCTCGCCGCGCGTTCGCTCGATCGCCTCGAGGATCTCGTCGAGGAGTTGGGCGGTGAGCAACATGCGCTGGCGGTGCGCTGCAACGTGTGCGAGTGGGCCGATCAACAGCGCCTGGCTGACGCCGCGCTTGAGAAGTTCGGCCGCGTCGACGTCGCCTTCGCCAACGCCGGCTTCGGCGGACCGCGAGGCTTCCTGGCGGACACGCCGGAGCACTGGCGCGAGATGGTGCTTACGAACGTCTACGGGGCGGCGCTGACGCTACGCGCCACGATCCCGGCGTTGAAGGACTCGCGCGGACACCTGCTGCTGACCTCGAGCGTCGCGGGGCGTCGGGTACTCCCAGGCTCGATGTACTCGTGCACCAAGCACGCGGTCACCGCGATGGGCGAGGCCGCAAGACAGGACCTCAATGGCAGCGGAGTACGGGTCACGCTGATCGAGCCCGGAATGACGGACACGCCGTTCTTCGACGAGCGTCCGCAGGACGCACTGCAGGACGACGACATCGCGCGGGCCGTGATGTTCGCGGTCTCGCAGCCGCCGCACGTGAACGTCAACGAGATCCTGATGCGACCGACGGCACAGACGGGGTGAGCGACGGCGCACGCCGCAGGCATGAACCAGGGACCGCTCAGGCGTGCGCGAGCGCATGCCAGAACGCCAAGCCGGCACCCCCGGCCGCGCCGGCGACCGCGACGGTTCCATACAGCCCTTTGCGAGGCAGGCTCGCGCGGGCGAACACGGTCGCGAGCACGTCGGTGACGTCAACGAGCGCGCACAACAGCTGCACGCGCGGGCCGTTCACGGGATCGTCGAGCGTCTGCAGCGTGGCGATACCCAGCGCCAGGTCGCGCGCCCCGAGAGAGCGTGCGAGGTCGCCGACAACCGGCAGCCGCGCGTTGCGCTCCCCCAGCCAGCGCGCCGTGACCTGCGCAGGCGCAGTCAGGATCGCGACGCCGAGCCCCGCGCGACCCGCGGCCAGCAGCATTGCGCCGCGCCGCGCGCTCGCGTGGCGCACGCGTCAGCCCTGGTCGGCGTTCGGCAGCACGCTGACGACGCGACCGCGCCAGCCGCTGCTGAACTGCACGGTGCCGGCTGCGCGCGCGTAGAGCGTGTCGTCTTTGCCGATGCCCACGCCTGTGCCCGGCTTGAAGCGGGTGCCGCGCTGGCGGACGATGATCTCGCCGCCGGTCACGGTCTCGCCGGCGAACGTCTTGACGCCGAGTCGCTGCGCGTTGGAATCGCGCCCGTTGCGGCTAGAGCCAAGCCCCTTCTTATGAGCCATCTGCAGTCGTCTCCTTGCCCGCGTCGGGCGTCTCGGTGGGAGCATCAGCCGCTTTGGCTTTGCTCGCTTTGGCGGCGGCTTTCTTCGCTCCGGCGCTGATCTCGGTGACCTCGATCCGGGTCAGCTCCTGGCGGTGGCCGGTGCGCCGTTTGTAGCCGCGCTTGGGCTTGAACTTGAACACGCGCAGCTTCTCGCCGCGCACGTGCTCGACGACCTTGGCGGTGACCTTCACGTTCGCCAGGCCGGCGGCGTCGAAAACGGCCTCCTCGGAACGGTAGAGCATCGGCTCGAGCGCGACATCGGCGCCCTCGGCCGCGGGCAAGCGCTCGACGAGCAGCGTCTGTCCTCGCTCTACGCGGTATTGCTTGCCGCCGGTCTTCACGATCGCGTACATGTCTGTGTGATTCTCGATTTCTGTGCTTTACGGCAAGGCCTCGCCGACGCGCGTCGGCTCGGGTGCTCGCCTACTCTGGAGTGGCCTTGGCCTTGGCAGCCGAACGGCGTCGCCCGCCCCTGCGGCCACGACGCCGAGGTTTGGATTGTAGGCCATCCTCGCCGACCTCGCCCTCGGGCCCATCGGCGGCGTCGAGCGCGCCTGTCGCCGCTTCCTGCTCGGGCTCGGAATCGATCGCGGTCGAGGACTCGCTCAGACCGGCTTCCCGGCGCGCCTCGGCGTCCTCGCTGTCGACGGGCGCGCGGTGGCGGCGACCGCGCGACTCGCCGCCGCCGGCGGCGCTGCCCGCACCGGCCGTGCTGGAACGGCGTTTGCCACGCCCGCC
The DNA here is from genome assembly GCA_963838405.1 of uncultured Solirubrobacteraceae bacterium. Taxonomy (GTDB): domain Bacteria; phylum Actinomycetota; class Thermoleophilia; order Solirubrobacterales; family Solirubrobacteraceae; genus Palsa-744. The sequence goes on from CAWIRA010000006.1 coordinate 584,997, forward strand.
GGCGCGCGAGTCGGTCGGGCGCGCGGGTGCGCTGACCACCTCACCGGACTCGTCCAGCAGCAGCGCGCTGGCAGCGGTGCGACCGACCTGGTCGATCCGCACCATCCGCTTCTCGCCCACGTACGCGGAGGCGCCGGCGATCGAGATGATGTAGCCGTCGATTTTCGCGACCGCGTCGTCGACGTCGTACATGTGCGGCTCGACGATCTCGACCAGGACCTCGTCTCCCTGGCGGAACGGCAGCGCGCGCTCCTCGACCTGCTCGCGGGTGCCCACGAAGGTGATCGCGAAGTGGTCGAGTGTGAGCCCTTCGGAGCCCTCGAACAGGTACGACTTGCCGGTGTCGGCCTCGAGCGCGTGCAGCACGCGCGAGCCGTGGCCCGTGAACTGTGTGCTCACGCGTGGGTTGATCTGTACGAGGAACGCCTCGTCGTCGGGGTGTTCGACGGCGACGTCACGTAGCTTGCGCTCGAATTCGATCGCGATCGTCTCCTCCGAGCGGATCACGCCCTCGCCCTCGCACGTCGGGCACGGGCTGCTCATGATCTCGCGTACGCCCTCGGTGACGTTCTGGCGCGTCATCTCGACCAGCCCCAGCTTGGATATCTCGGCGGTGAACGTCTTCGTGCGGTCCTCGTCGAGCGTCTTGCGCAGGGTCTTCATGACGGCGTCGCGGTTGCGCGCCCGCGCCATGTCGATGAAGTCGATGACGATGATGCCGCCGATGTCGCGCAGCCGCAGCTGGTTGACGACCTCCTCGGCGGCCTCGAGGTTGGTCTTGGTGATCGTGTCCTCGAGCCCGGCGCCCTTGCCGCGACCGATGAAGCTGCCGGAGTTGACGTCGATCACCGTCAGCGCCTCGGCGTAATCGATGATCAGGTAGCCGCCGCTGGGCAGATCGACACGCCTGGAGAGCACGCCCTCGATCGCCTTGTCGACCGCGTAGGCCTCGAACAGCGGCTCGGGCCCCTGCCACAGCTCGACGCGCTCCACGAGCTCGGGAGCGGTGCGCGTGAAGAACGACACGAGGCGGTGGTACTGCTGCTCGTCGTCGACGATCGCCCGCTCGAAGTGCGCGGAGAAGATGTCGCGTACGACGCGCACGGACAGGTCAGCCTCCTGGAAGACCAAATCCGGGGCGGTCGTCTCCTCGACGCGTTTGACCAGCACCTCGTGCAGCTTGTTCAGGTACTTGAGCTCGCGCTCGAAGTCCTCGCGCTTGGCGCCATGCGCCGCGGTGCGCACGATCACGCCACCGCCGTCGATCACCAGGTTGGCCGTCTGGCGACGCAGCCTTTCGCGCTCGCGGTCCTCGAGGCGACGCGACACGCCGACGCCCTCGCCGGTCGGCGCGTAGACCATGTAGCGACCGGCGATCGTCAGCTCCATCGACAGACGCGCGCCCTTGGTCTTGAGCGGGTCCTTGACGACCTGCACGACGATCTCCTGGCCGGGCTTCAGCAGGTCGGCGATCTTGCGGCCGCCGCCACCTCCACGCCCGCGCTTGGGCGTCTCGATGCCAGGCAACACGATCTCATCGACATGCAGAAAGCCGTTCTTCTCGAGGCCGATGTCGACGAACGCGGCCTCCAGGCCGGGCAGCACGTTGTCGACCTTGCCCTTGTAGATGTTGCCGACGATCGAGCGCTGCCCGCGACGCTCTATGTAGAGCTCAGCAACGCGATAGCCCTCCTTCAAGCCGCCGCCGCGCTTGCGGGCGTTGGCGGCTTTGCTGGCCGATCGGCGATCGGCCGCGGAAGACGAGCGCGAGGTGGCGGGCGTTCCGCTGGCCTCCAGAAGCGCCACGCGCGTCTCCGCGCGATCGACGCTGACAAGTACTTGCTTTTTCAATTTGACCCAGTCTTTCGGTAAGGGAACAGGCCGAGCATCGGGCAGGCTGGCGCCGGGGCGGCGAGCCTGCGCACACCCGGAGCGCCCGCCAGTGAGACCCCCGCGCGAGTTGGCGCTGGCGGTCTGATTGGGGATGCTCGGCAAACATTCGTGTCTAGTAGCGCAGTACGCGACCCTTGAGCGCTGCTGAGGTACGCGCCTGGACGTAGATCGATTGGAGTAGGCCAACGCCCAGCAGGGTGGCGATCACCGACGAGCCGCCGTAGCTCATGAGCGGAAGCGTGACGCCGGTGATGGGCATGATCCCAATTGTCATCCCTACGTTGACGAAGACCTGAAACATGAGCATAGCTGCTACGCCGGCCGCGATCAGTGAGCCGAACAGGTCCTTGGCCATTACCAGCACGCGCAGCGTGCGCGAGATCAGCAGTGCGTACAGGAGCAGTATCAACCCCGCGCCGACGAAGCCGTAGCGTTCGCCGACGGCGGCGAACACGAAGTCGGTGTCGCTCTCCGGCACGAAGCCGTAGGAGACCTGGCCACCGTGCACGCCGCGGCCGGTCTTGCCGCCCGAGCCGATCGCGATCTTGGACTCTTCCTGCTGGTAGGAGGGGTCTGTGGCTTCAGTGCCTTCTTTGGGTTCCTTGCCTTCAGCCACTTCCTTCGCTTCCGTGGCTTCCTTCTGCGCGCGCGAGGCCGGCGACGACGGGTGCAGGAAGGCCGTCAGGCGTTCGGTCTGGTAGGGCTTGAGCACCTTCACGCCGACGGCCGGGCCCGCGACCAGCACGAACGCGACAGCGACGCAGACGAGCAGCGCCAGCCCGGCGAGATGGCGCCAGGAGGTGCCGGCGACGAACAGCAGGATGCAGGCGATCGTCATGTACACCAGCCCTGAGCCCAGGTCGGGCTGCGCGATCACGAAGATCGTAGGCACGAGCGCCGCGATCAGCACGCGCACGGTCGTGTCCCGTGATCGCAGCTGCCGTCCGCGGTCGACGATCAGCGCGGACAGCGACACGATCAGCAGCACCTTGCCGAGCTCGGAGGCTTGAAAGGAGAACAGTGGGAAGTTGATCGAGCGGATCGCTCCGTTGGCCCCGTGCCCGAGCGCGAGCACCGCGAGGATGCTCACGATCAGGGTCGCGTAGATCGCGTTTTTGTAGCGACGCAGGCGCCCATAGTCCAGACGCGACAGGCCCAGCATCGCCACGAAGCCGATCACCAGATAGACCGTCTGGCGCACGACGTAGTAGTGGGAGCCGCCGGGAAGGTCGCGCGTGGCGGCCGGCAACGTGACGACCGAGCCGATGCCGAGCCCGATCACGGCGAGCGTCAGCAGCGGGTCGAGCGGCAGGCGCAGCGTGCGCGCGGGCGCCGCCGGAGCCTCGTCGGGAACGGTGATCGGGCTGAGCGGGCTCAAAACGTCTTCGACGTGCCGGCGACGAACTTTTTCGGCTTGCCATACCACTGCGAGGCGATCAGGCGGGCGATCGGGGCGGCGGTTTCGGCGCCGAAGCCGCCTTCCTCGACGGTCACCGCGATCACGATCGGGTGCTGCGCATTGCCGAGATAGCACATGTACCAGGACTGTTCCACGTGTCCGGCGCGTTCCGCCGTGCCCGTCTTGCCGAAGACCGGGTCTTCCGCCTGGTTCCAGCCGACCCACACCGGCGTCGAGGTGCCACCCGGCGCGGTGGCGGCGTCGTGGATCCCTTCCATCACCAGGCTGAGGTCTTCGTCGTTTAGCTGCACGTGGCGGCTCGGGAAGTGCAGCGTCTGCAGCAGCGTGCCGTTGGCTTCGTCGATCTGCTTGCCGAGGTGCGGCGTGACGACCGTGCCGCTGCCGCCGTTGCGGTAGGCGTTGGCGAGCGTCGAGTAGGCGACGGCCATCTGCAGCGGGTCGGTCAGCAGCTCTCCCTGCCCGACCGCGAGGTCCATGTTGTAGCCGACCGTCCACGGGGCGCCAGGTTCGGCAACGATGTAGCAGCGGTGCCCGTGGTGCTCGCGCTCGCATTTGGCTTCGAGCGCGTTCTCTTCGGCCAGCCAGCTGCGGCTCGGGATAACGCCGGGGAACTCGCTCGGCAGGTCGATACCTGTTGACTCCCCCACCCCCAGTTCGCGCGCCTTGTGCTGGATGACTTCGCCGCCGTGTTCGTTGGCGAGTTTGCCGACGGTGAAGAAGTACGTGTCCGAGGACTCCTTCAGCGCTTCTACGAGCGTCGCGTTCCCGTATTCGGCGTGTCCTGCGTTGCAGAACGGCTCGGTCGAGACGAAGATGCACTGCCCCGCCCCGAGCCCCTCGCTTGGCGTGATCACGCCCGCTTCCAGCGCCGCCATCGCTGTGATCGGCTTGAAGGTCGAGCCCGTCGGGTATTCGCCTTCGTCGGCGAGATCGGTGAGCCGGCCGGGTTCTTCGCCGTGGCGGCCCGCGAGCTCGTTGTATTCAGCGTACGTGAGCGGTTTGGCGAACTTGTTGGGATCGAAGCTCGGCGAGGAGCCCATCGCCAGCACTTCGCCGTTGAGCGGATCCATCGCAACGAAGGCGCCGGCGATCGCGGGTTTGCCGCCGGCACGCGCGTGTTCCATACCTTCCAGGAGCGCCTTTTCGCTGGCTTTCTGCAGGCCGAGGTCGAGCGTCGTCTGCAGCGTGTGACCAGCGTGCGGCGGAATCGGCGCGAGTTTGCTGGGGACCGGCTGACCTTCGGCGTTGACCGCCACGCGCTGCTCGCCCGGGACGCCGCGGAGGTAGCGGTCGTAGTAGTACTCGAGGCCGGCCTGGCCGACGACGGTGCCCTGCTGGACGCCCTTGAACGCGCGTATCTTCAGCTCGGGTTCGGTGACCTGGTGGACGTAGCCGATCACCTGCGCCGCCATTTCGCCGAACGGGTATTCGCGAATCGACACGGGTTCCTGCACGACCCCCGGGAATTCGCTGGCGCGCTCGCCGAGCACCGTCAGCGCTCCGCGACCTCCGGCGGCCTTGATCGTGACGTGCGCGTACGGAATCGCCGTGATCCCCTCGACGACGCGTTCGTCGATCTTGCGAGGGCTGACACCGATCACACGGCTGAGTCGCCTGAACAGCTGCTGCAGAGCGACCGCCGAGGATGGCAGTGCTGGTACGGCGATCCGTGGCGGCCCGGTGGCGCTGCGCAGGCGATCGAGCTCGAGCCGCCGCGCGTGTGAAAGATGCCGAACGCCCCCGAGCGCGGCCTCGTAGCGCGACAGCTGCGCCACCGCTTTGCGGCGCACCGCTTCGGCGGCGAACAGGGCCGCCTGGTATTCGGCGACCTGCGGCGCGATGCCGGGCGGCAGCTGGTCGGGAACGATCTGCACCGCGTTGGTGACGGTGCTGCCGACGATCGGCTGACCGTTGCGGTCGAGAATCTCCCCGCGCGGCGCCGGGATCGGCAGGTGGCGCGCCTGGTTGGCGTTCGCCTGCGTCACGTACTGTTCGCCGGAGAGGACCTGCAGGTACCAGAGCCTGAAGAAGATCACCCCGAACAGCACCATCGCGACGCCGCCGATGATCGCCACCCGCAGCGCCAGCTGCGGCGAGACCGGGGTCCGCGGATCCCGCGGCTTGACCGGCTCGATCGCACTCATTGCGTGGTTCCCCACGCCGCGTCACGTGAGCTCACGGTTTGATCAGGGGGCTCAATCCCCCGGTCGTGTAGGAGCGCCGGCGCCGGCGCCGGCGCGGATCCTCGGGCAGCGCGCTGTCGAGGACGCGCCGCGTCAGCGCCCACATCGGCAGCGCGAAAACGGTGTTGACAAGAACGCCCAGCACGATCTGACCGAGCAGCTCGAAGCTGACGGGCGCGTCGACGCCGAGCATGAACTCCATCAGCGAGTAGCCGAACAGCGACACGGCCGAGGCACCCGCGCCGACGATCAACGGCGTGAACGGTCCCTGCGGGTCGCGCAGCTCGCGCAGCCGGCCGCACCAGTAGCCGACCAGCGTGAACACCAACGAGCTCAGCCCGAGCGTCTGCAGGAGCGCGAGATCGATTAGCAGGCCGACCGCGAAGCCGGTGGCAGCCCCGATCGTGGAGCCGCACAACAGCCCGACGAACGCGACCAGCAGCGAGCACACGTCAGCGTTGACGCCGAACACCGGGAGCTCGGAGACGACGCCGATCTGAAAGAAGACGACGATCAGGGCGAATCCCGCCAGCCGCGGCAACAGCGAGCTGGGCGCGGCGCCGTTCATTCACCCACCTTTGTCGAGGCGAGCTGTTCACCGGTCGGGGTGGTGGTGGTCTGTCCGGCCGACAGGCTGGCGGCGAGACCGCTGAGGTTCGCGGGCCGCGTGTGCGAGCCCGCGGTCAGCACCTGGACGATGTCGAGGTTGTGCAGGTTGGCGATCGGCTGCACGTTGACGGACTCATACGCGCTTTCTTCGTTGACCGAGGTCACCCGTCCGATCAGGATGCCCGGCGGGTACAGCGATTCTTCGTTGGAGACGGTCCCGGAGGTTACGACGTATTCGCCGGGATTGGGCCGGTAGTTGGCCGGCAGGTACTGCAGCAGAAGGTCGTTCGGTTCGCCCACTTTCGGCTGCAGCAGCCCGGTCGCAGTGTTGGCGCCGATCCGCGCCGATACTCCCATCGAGCTATCGGTGATCAGGTCCACCTGAGCGCCGTCCGGGACCACCGTCGCCACCCGCCCGACGAGCCCTTCGGCGTTGATCACCGGGTCGTTAACACGGATACCCGCCGATTCGCCCTTGTCGATGTTGACGGTCTGATACCAGAGTTCGGGGTTTTTGCCCACTACCGTTGCCGTCACCGGGTGGTAGTCGCTCACGCCGAGCTGGTCGAGGTGAACCAGCGAGGCCAGCTGATGGTAGTTGCGTTTTTCGGCCTGCTCGGCAACCAGCTCGCGGCGCAGCTGCTCGTTCTGCTTGAGCAGTTCATTGCGCTGCCCTTTCGCGTGGAGCGTGTCGCTGAACCAGCCGAACAGGTCGCGCACGGGCTTCAGCGCCTTGTTGGCGCCGTCCTGGATCGGCGCGACGACCGCCAGAAAGTCGCGCTGTACGCCGTGCAGGCGTCCGTTGTGGGCCTCGCCGAAGTAGGCGGTCAGGAGCAGCAGGGAGAGCACGACGAGCAGCCCGAGGACCACCCGTCGACGCCGAACCGTCTTGTCGTGCACCGATCTTTACCTTCCGAAGCGTTCAAAGCACAGACTACCCACGACGCGGGCGGCAGGCGCGAGTGCGTCTCGCGGCGCCGGCGAGGGCGAATGGGGATCCCATCAAACGGCGACGCGGCTCACCGGCGGCGCCGGTTGCGTGAGGTCCGGTTCGAGCGGTGGATCGCCTCGAACTCCTCCAGCGACCGGCCCGACCCGACCGCCACGCACGTCAGTGGCGACTCGGCGAGATGTGCGGGCATCTGTGTCTCCTCGCGCAGACGCTCGTCCAGACCCTGCAGCAGCGAGCCACCGCCGGCCAGCATGATGCCGCGGTCCATGATGTCCGAGGCCAGCTCGGGAGGCGTCCGGTCGAGCGTCTCCTTGACGGCGTCGATGATCTGCGTCAACGGCTCCGCGAGCGCCTGGCGGATCTCCTCGCTGGTCAGCACGACGGTCTTGGGCAGCCCGGCGACCATGTCGCGGCCACGGATCTCCGCTTGCAGCTCCTCGGACATCGGGCACGCCGAGCCGATCTCGAGCTTGAGCTCCTCGGCGGTCTGTTGGCCGATGAGCAGCTTGTACTCCTTCTTGGCGTAGTTGATGATCGCCTCGTCCATCTCGTCGCCGCCGACGCGAATCGACTGCGAGACGACGATGCCGCCGAGCGAGATCACCGCGACCTCGGATGTGCCGCCGCCGATGTCCACGACCATCGAACCGGTCGGCTCGCCGACCGGCAGGCCAGCACCGATCGCGGCGGCCATCGGCTCCTCGATCAGATACGCGGTGCGCGCTCCCGCCGACAGACACGCCTCCTCGACCGCGCGCTTCTCGACACCGGTCACGCCCGACGGCACGCACACGACCACCCGCGGGTGCGCCCAGCGGTTCTGGTGGACCTTCTGGATGAAGTGCCTGAGCATCTGCTCGGTCACGTCGAAGTCGGCGATCACGCCATCCTTCAGCGGCCGGATCGCCTGGATCGTCCCCGGCGTGCGCCCGAGCATGCGCTTCGCCTCGATCCCCACGGCGTGAACTTCGCCGGTGCGCGAGTCGATCGCGACGACGCTGGGCTCGGACAGGACGATGCCGCGTCCACGCACGTACACGAGCGTGTTGGCGGTGCCGAGATCGACCGCCATGTCGCGCCCGCCGAAGCCTGTCAGATAGCTGAAGATGCCCATATAGAGAGAAGGAGCACGCTCGTATCCGGTCCAGCGCCGCTACCGATCGAAGATCGGTCTGCGAAGCGTTCGATGGCCTGCGCTCGTCGGGGCGTGCCCGTGGGGCAGTCTAGCGAACTACCCTCCGAGCCCACCAGGTGTGGCACTGGATTTGCAGCGCCCGAAGCCCTCCGGATACAGCTCGGCGAGCTTCGCCAGCGGCAAACCGACAACGTTCTCGACTTCGCCGTTCACGCCCAGCGCCAGCGCCGCGCCCTCGCCTTGAATCGCATAGCCGCCCGAGCGTCCGCGCCACTCCTCGGTCCCGACGTACCACTCAAGCAGCGCATCGTCGATGTCGCGAAACGTTACGCGCGTGCGCGCCACCGCGGTTCGCTCGACGGCCTCGGATCGTGCGTCCGCCAGCAGCAGCGCCAGCCCGCTGATGACCTCGTGCGTGCGGCCCGCGAGTGCCGCAACCGTCGCGCGGGCGGCAGCCGCGTCGGGCGGCTTGCCATAGATCACGCCGTCGAGCACGACGATCGTGTCGCACGCGAGCACGGCCTCGGGCGCTCCAGGGCGCCTGACAGCCCGCGCCTTGCGCAGCGCGTTCTCGACCGCCACCGCAGCGGGATCCTCCCCCTGCTCGAGCTCGTCGGCGTCGGAAACCCTGATCGTGAACGGTACGCCGAGGCGCTCGAGCAGCACGCGCCGCTGCGGCGAGCGCGAGGCCAGCACCAGAGGCAGGCACTCGGCGACGATGCCTACGACGCGAGGTCTCCGAAGAACAGGGCCGCCTCGCGCGCGGCGGACTCCGGCGAATCCGAGCCGTGCACCATGTTGGCGCCCATCTCGATCGCGAAGTCGCCACGGATCGAGCCGGGCGCGGCCTCGAGCGGGTTGGTCGCGCCGATCAGCTGGCGCGCCGCCTTGACCGCGTCGGTTCCCTCGAGCACCATTGCGACGATCGCGCCCGAGGTGATGAAGTCGACGAGCTCACCGAAGAACGGGCGCTCGGCGTGCTCAGCGTAGTGACGCTCGGCGAGCTCGCGCGAGACCGTCATGTGGCGCAGCGCGGCGATGCGCAGGCCCTTACGCTCGAAGCGAGCGACGATCTCGCCGGTCAGGCCTCGTTTGAAGGCATCGGGCTTGATCAGGATCAGGGTTCGGTCCATGGGTTCCTTTGGTCGGGCTGGTTGCGGAGCGGGGCTCGCTGCTCAGGAGTTGGGGCGTGAGCGCCCGCCGGGACGGGTAGAGCGTCGCGGCCGCGCCGGTGCCGGCTCGGTCGCCAGTGCAGGCTCAGCTTCCTCGACGCCAGCCTCCTCGGCGGCCGCCGGCACGTCGAGCTCAGCCAGATCGCTGTCGATCTCAGGCGCCGCACCGCGGCGCCGACGCGAGCGCGCGGCCGCCGCCGAGTCTGCCGTCGCAGCCGGCGCGTCGAACTCGCCCAGATCGCTCTCGATCTCCGGTTTCGCGCCGCGTCGGCGCCGCGAGCGCGGCCCCGACAGCCCGGGCACGTCGGCCTCGCAGTACGGGCAGATCGTCCACGCCTGGTCGAGCGGGCGCGAGCAGCTGGCGCATCGCTCCTTGAGCTTTCGCAGGCAGCTCGGGCAGCGCACGAAATCGTGCTCGATACGGTAGCTGCAGTGCGGACACAGCGCCTGATCGAGCTGGCGCAGGCGCGCCTCGGCCGCCTGTGTCTCCAGTTCGCGCTCGAGCACGTCCTCGAGGTACTCGGGGGGCCGCAGCACCATGTAGATGATCGTGCCGACGAACGGGAACAGTGACGCCGCGGTGGCGCACATGATCAGCCACGGATCGACGAGTCGGCGGCGGGCGTCCGCGTAGGTCCAGTAGATCAGCGAGAGGTACAGGACGACGACAAACAGGATCAGCAGATCGACAGCCAGACTCAAGCCGCTGCTTTCGATTCCGAAGTAGGCGAGAGTCGGCATCGGCCGGCTGAGTTTAGAGAAACAGCCGGCCGAAACCGTAACCAGCGGCGAAGAACACGAGGATCACGAGCGCTACGAGCAGCGCCACGCCGCCGATCATCGTCAGCACCGACGGGCCTTGCTCGTTCATCGTGCCGAGCTCCGTAGGACGGCTTGGTCCTGTGCGCCGCCTCGGTGCTCGAGCGCGCCGATGAGCTCGCCGACGAGATACACCGAGCCGGTTGCGAGCACGGCTCCGTCGTGCTCGAGGGCCCATTGGCGCGCCTGGGCGAGCGCGCGGGACGACTGCGGCTCGGACACGGTCTCCTCATAGCCGAGCTGGCGCGCGAGCGATTGCAGCGCCGCCGGCGAGAGCGCTCGGCTGTTCGGCGGCGCGGTGAACCATGCGCGCGCGACGCTCGGCAGCAGCGCGGCGAGCATCGCGGCCGCGTCCTTGTCCTCGAGCACTCCCAGCACCAGCGCGAGCGGCGCCTGGCCGACCACATCCGGCAGCGACGCGACGAGCGCGGCGACCGCGTGCGGGTTGTGCGCGCCGTCGAAGACCGTCAGCGGCTCGTGGCCGACGACGTGCAGGCGTCCTGGAACCGCGACCGTGGCAGCGGCATCCGCCACGGCCTGCTCGCGCAGCGCGATCGCGGCCGTCTGCAGGTACGCCTCGGCGCTCGCGCGCGCCAGCGCGAAGTTCTCGCGCTGAAAGGCGCCGCGCGCGAGCAGCTCGCTGTCAGCGGGCAGCGGGCGCGGGCGCACGATCCTCGCGTCGCGTTCGGCTGCCACGCGTTCCGCCACGGCCAGCGCCGGCGCCGCGAGCTCCGCGCCGAGCACCAGCGTGCTGTGCGGGCTGACGACCGCCAGCTTCTCCTCGGCGATATCGGTGAGCGTCGGACCCAGCCAGCGCGTGTGCTCGAGCCCGACGTTGGTAAGCACGGTGACCTGCGCGTCGACCACGCTGGTGGCGTCGTAGCGCCCACCGAGACCAGCCTCGAGCACCGCCACATCGACCTCCCGTCTGGCCATCTCCCACAGCGCAGCCGCCGTCAGCAGTTCGAACTGCGTCACGTGGTCATCCTCGGCGAGCGTCCGGTTGACGTGGTCGGCGGCCCACGACGCGCGCGCGACCGCCGCAGCGAACGCCTCGGTGTCGAGCTCGCGCCCGTCGATGAGGATGCGCTCGCGATAGGAGACCAGGTGCGGCGAGAGGTAGGTGCCGGTGCGCAGGCCGTGGCCCTGGACGATCGCGGCGGTCATCCGCGTGGTCGAGGACTTGCCGTTGGTGCCGAGCACGTGGATCGTGTCGAAGCGTCGCTCGGGCGAGCCGAGCACGGTCATCATCCGCCGCATCCGGTCCAGCCCGAAACGCATCCCGAACAGCTCGAGTGAGCGCAGCTGGCGCTCTGCCTGTGCCTCGGTCCAGGTCACTTGCGCCCGCGAGAACGCCTGCGCCGGCGCCGACGATGGCGCGTCAGCGCATACAGCTCAGCAGCGACGCCCCTCAAGTCGAGCTTGCGCAGCAGCGATCTAAGCTCGATGCGCTCCTTCGTGCTGAGGTTGCCGGGCCGCCCGCGCGACGCGCGCGCAAGCCGCGTCAAGCGGGCGCGATCCTTGCTCGAGAGCGTTCGCCAGCGCCGCGCCACGACCACGCCGACCTGGGCGATCGTGACCCACGGCACTGCGCGCAGGCGGTCGAGCTTGGATCTGGCGTGAGCGTTGCGCCTCGACACAGCCGCGATGGTAGCGCTCACGCAGAGGCGGTCGCAGACCGCCGGTCGACCACGCTGCTAGGCCGACTCCTCGCGCAGCGAGGAGTCGTCTGTCTCCTCACGCGCCGCTTCGGTGACGAGTGTGGGCGTCAATCCCTTCTCGACTGTCTCCTTGGTGACGACGCACTTCTTCACGTCACGGCGCGACGGCAGCTCGAACTGGACCTCGAGCAGGATCTCCTCGATGATCGAGCGCAGACCGCGCGCTCCCGTTTCGCGCTCGAGCCCCTTCTCTGCGATCGCCACCAGCGAATCGTCTGAGAATACGAGCTCGATGCCGTCGAAGGCGAAGAACCGCTGAAACTGCTTGACCAGCGCGTTGCGTGGCTCGACGAGGATCGAGACGAGGTCCTCGCGCGTGAGCTGATGCACGGCGGACATCACCGGCAGGCGGCCGATGAACTCCGGGATCAGCCCGTACTCGATCAGGTCCTCGGGCAGGCAGTGCTCGAATACTTCGCCGGTGTCGCGCTCGGCCTTGGCCTCGATCGCAGCTGCGAAGCCGACGCCTTTGTGTCCGATGCGCCGCTCGATCACCTTGTCGAGGTTGGCGAAGGCGCCGCCGCACACGAACAGCACGTTGGTGGTGTCGATCGTCAGGAACTCCTGGTGGGGGTGCTTGCGGCCACCCTGGGGCGGAACCGACGCCTGCGTGCCCTCGAGGATCTTCAGCAGCGCCTGCTGCACGCCCTCGCCGGAGACATCGCGCGTGATCGACGGGTTGTCGGCCTTGCGCGCGATCTTGTCGACCTCGTCGATGTAGATGATCCCCGTTTCGGCCTTCTTGACGTCATAGTCGGCGGCCTGGATCAGCTTCAGCAGGATGTTCTCGACATCCTCGCCGACATATCCGGCCTCTGTCAGCGCGGTGGCATCGGCGATCGCGAACGGCACGTTGAGGATGCGCGCCAGCGTCTGCGCCAGCAGCGTCTTGCCGCAACCGGTCGGCCCCAGCAGCAGGATGTTCGACTTCTGCAGCTCGATGTCGGAGTCGCCGGACATCATCATCTGCACGCGCTTGTAGTGGTTGTAGACGGCAACCGACAACGTGCGCTTGGAGGGGTCCTGGCCGACGACGTACTCGTCGAGCACCTCGTAGATCTCGCGCGGCTTGGGCAGGCTCTCGATGTCGAACGCCGGCGGTGCCGAGAGCTCCTCGTCGATGATCTCGTTGCAGAGATCGATGCACTCGTCGCAGATGTAGACGCCCGGACCAGCGATCAGCTTCTTGACCTGCCTCTGGGACTTGCCGCAGAAGCTGCACAGCAGCTGCTCGTTGGACTCTGTCGGTCTGGCCATATCCCTTGATGCTCCCTGCCTCCGGCGACCTTACGAACCCGAGCTAATGCTCGGAGATCACCCGATCGATGATGCCATACTCCTTCGCCTCGTCCGAGCTCATGAAGTAGTCGCGCTCGGTGTCTTCGCGGACCTTCTCTAGCTCTTTGCCCGTGTGCTTGGCGATGATCTCGTCCAGTCGCCTGCGCACGTCGATGATCTCCTTGGCGTGGATCTCGATGTCGGTGGCCTGGCCCTGGAAGCTCGAGGACACCTGGTGGATCAGGATCTTCGCGTTGGGCAGCGCCATGCGCTTGCCGTGCGCACCCCCGGCGAGCAGCAGCGCGCCCATCGACATCGCGATGCCGACGCAGATCGTCTGCACGTCGGGCTTGATGAACTGCATCGTGTCGTAGATCGCCAGGCCCGCATAGACGGAGCCGCCGGGCGAGTTGATGTACAGCGAGACGTCCTTTTCGGGGTCCTCGGACTCGAGGTGCAGCAGCTGCGCCACGATCAGGTTTGCGATCTGATCGTCGACGGGCGTGCCGAGGAAGATGATGCGCTCGTTGAGCAGGCGGCTGTAGATATCGAATGCACGCTCGCCGCGTGAGGTCTGCTCGACGACCATTGGTACAAGTGGGCTCATTTTCCTCGCTTCCGGCGCATGTCCTCGCCTTTGTTTCGCCTCGCCGACCAGATTCCTCTAGAGGCTAGCGATCTGGTGTCCACAACCGTGCAGGCGCCGCTGCGGGCTGCTTCGCTCCAGCCTGCGCAGCGTCGCCTTCCTTCCCCGGCGTCCAGATCTGTTCGCGCGCCTGCGCCTGCGCGAGCGGGATCGGCTTGGCGGCGTCGGCGATCACGCCAATCGCCTCGCGTGCCGCGAGATCCTCGCGCACCTCCTCGACGCGTCCCGCGCGACGCAGCTCTTCGAGCAGCTTCTCCGGCGTCAGGTTTTCGCGCTCGGCAATGGGAGCGAGCGCCGTCAGCAGCTCCTCCTCGGGGGGATCGATGCTCTCGGCCGCGACCACCGCTGTGATCACGGCCTCGCGGCGCAGCGCAAGATCAGCTTCGGGCTCCATCTCAGCGACGATGTCTGCCTCCTCGCGCCCGACGATCTGCAGGTAGGCCTCACGCTGGATGCCGCGGTGCGAGAGCGAATGCAGCATTCGCTCCCACATCTCGCGCGCCCTTGCTTTGACGAGCTCCGGCGTGACCGCCACGCGGGACGCGGCGACCGCGGCGTCGAGCGCCGCCTGGCGGAACTCGCCGTCGATCCGCTGTTCGTCGAGCTCGATCAGGCGTTTGCGGATGTCCTCGCGCAGCTCCTGCATGTCGTCGAAGCCGGCGTCCACGGCGAAGTCGTCGTCGAGCGCGGGCAGCTCCTTGAGCTTGACCTCCTTGACGGTGATCTCAAACGAGGCGTCGCGTCCGGCGAGCTCTTGGCTGCCGTAGTCGGCCGGGAACGTGAGCGCCACCGTGCGCGTCTCACCAGCGGCCGCTCCCAGCAACCCCTCCTCGAAGCCGGGGATCAGGTTCCCGGCGCCGAGCTCCACGAGCTGGTCACGCCCTTCACCGCCCGCGAACGGCTCCCACGCTGGTTCCCCTCCCTCGGCGCCTTCGCCGGCGAGCGAGCCGACGTAGTCGACGACGACGAAGTCGCCGGCAGCGGCGGGGCGCTCCGCGGTCTGAAGCCGAGCCAGGCGCTCGCGCATCGCATCGATCTCCTGCTGAATCTGCTCGTCTGTCACCTCGGGCTCGCGCCGACCGACCTCCAGGCCCTTGTACTCGCCGAGCTCTGCCTTCGGCAGCACGCCGATCTCGATCGAGAACTCCAGCGCCTGCCCCTGCGCCGGCAGGTCGCCTAGGTCGAGCTGCGGATCACCGACCGGCACGATCCCGGCGCTCTCAATGGCGTCGGAGTACCAGCTCGAAAGCGTGTCGCGCACCGCCTCCTCGAGCACCACCTCACGGCCGATGCGCTGGATCACCAGCGGCGCCGGTACCTTCCCGCGGCGAAAGCCCGGGAGCTTCAGCTCGCGCCCGAGCTGGCGCGCCTTGCGCTCGACGCGGCCCTCGACCTCGCCGGCTGGAACCTCGACCTGGAGGCGCACGCGCGAGTCGCCGAGCTCGGTGACGGTGGTCTTCAAGGCTGCTGACACGAGCGCCACGATACCGTGCCGCCAGATGCGGCCACACCCGCGCACCCGCTGGCACCGGCGCCTCGAGACGTGGGCTTGGACCGGGCCGGTCGGCCACCTCCTCGGCGGGGCGCTCGACTTCCTTACGGCGCTCGCTCGCTACCTGCTCAGCCGAGCGCGCGGACACGCCGTCCGGTGATCCGGTGTGCGACGACCGTCGGCCCAACCATGCGCTGGTCGTAGCCGGCGGTCGTCGCTGTACGCCGTTCGCGGCTAAGCGGCTGCGGGCGCGTGCACGCCGGATCCGAAGGACACGGTCACACCGCGCGGCACCACGAGCACAGGGCAGGTTGCCGTCTCGATCAGGTGCGATGCGGAGGAGCTGAGCGAGACGCGACCCTGTGGCGCGTCTGCGCGCGAGTCGATCACGAGCAGGTCGGCCTGCTCGTTGGCGACCGGCTCGACGCTCGCGCCGAGCGCGCGCGCCAGCGAGTCGGCGGTCTGTCGCGCGCCGCCGTCGCCGTCACCGACAGCGACGATCCGCTGCACACCGGCGGCCTCGACGCGCCCCGCCAGATCCACCGGTGCGATCGCGATCGCGGTACGGCCGCCCTCGAGCAGGCGCTCAGCGGAGTTGCCGACGGCGACGTGGCCCTTGGCGGTGTGGGAGTCCGAGCAGAACACGATCACGTCGGCGCCGTCACGCTCGGCGAGCGCCGCGAGGCCCTGCGGCGTCGAGCGGTCGGTAACGACGTGGCGCTTGGCTCCGGCGATCGCCAGCAGCTCGACGCCCTGGTCGAGCACGCTCTCGGCCTCAGCCTGCGCGATCTCCTCGCGAACGCTGTCGGTCTCAGGGTTGTGACGCACGTACGCGAGTGACACCTCGGCGCCGGCGCGGCCGAGCAGGCGCCCAAGCGTGATGGCGTCCTGCTCGTTGGCGGTGCCGTCGTAGGAAACGATGATCTTGGCCATGGTTGCTCTCCTTCGTGTGGTCGGCCGGGAGGCCGGCAAGTGGTTTCTCAGATGTTCGCTTTCGCCCCATCTTGGCAGGACCCTGCCATCAGTTCCAGTGATTGTTGTGAACCCTGTTATTAGTGTAGCTAATGCTAAACGTGGTTCGCTTGAAGGTCCTGAAGGAGGTCGCCTACCGCGGCTCGTTCTCAGCCGCGGCGGCCGCCCTCTCCTACACGCAGTCGGCGGTCTCCCAGCAGATCGCGGCACTCGAGTCCGAAACGGGGATGGCGCTGCTCGAGCGCCACCCGCGCGGGGTCAGCCTGACCGCCGCCGGACAGACGCTCGTCGGCCACGCCGAGGGCATCCTCGCGCGCATCGACGCCGCCGAGGCGTCACTGTCGGCGATCGCCGGACTGCGCGGCGGACGACTGAGGGTCGCCTCGTTTCCGACCGCGGGCGCGACGCTGATGCCGCTCGCGATCGCGACCTTCCGCGCGTCCTTCCCCGATGTCGAGCTGACGCTCGCCGAGGCAGAGCCGGAGGCGATCGTCGCGCGTCTGCGTGCCGGCGAGCTCGACCTGGCGCTGCTGTTCGAGTTCGCCGGCGAGACGCTGCTGGGCGATGATATGGCGGGCACGCAGCTGCTCGAGGATCCGATGTACCTGGCGCTGCCGCGAGCGCATCCGCTCGTCGCCAAGGAGCGGTTGCGCCTGGCGGACCTGGCCGAGGAAGCCTGGGTCCAGACATCGCGCGAGAGCCCGTGCGCGCGGCACGTCGTGCGCAGCTGCCACGCTGCCGGCTTCGAGCCGAACGTCGCGTTCGAGAGCGACGACTACCAGACCGTCCAGGGCTTGGTCGCTGCGGGCGTCGGCGTCGCGCTGATCCCCGAGCTGGCGCTGTCGGTCGTCCGCGATGACGTCGCGATCCGCGCGCTGGCCCCCGCGCCGCCGGTGCGCCAGGTGATCGCGGCGCTGCCCGCGGGTGCGCGCCTGGTGGCAGCCGCGCCGGCGATGCTCGGCATCCTCGAAGAGGCCGCGCGGCGCTATGAGACGCAAAGGGGGCGCCCGGTCACATAAACCGGGCGCCCCCTGGGCTGCTGCGTTCGACCCTAGGACAGGGCCGGGTTGCGGACTAGTTGCCGCAGACTTCGTTGATCTGTTCCGCCATCACTTCGTAGCCCCTCGGGGTCGCGTGGATGTCTGGCCCATCCGCTTTCCCGTTGGTCACGTTGAAGTTGGCCATGTTCGTCCATTCGTCGAGCTGTTTTTCTTCCAGTTCCTCATTCGGAACCGTTTCGCTCACCGATGCGGGGTTGAACTTGGCCTCCGAGTTGCTGTAGCAGAGTTTCGTCTTCAGACGACGATTACTCAGCGTGCTCTCCTCCAGGCCGATCAACTCGGCGGCTGCCTGGTTGAACCCAGGCTGGAGTTCTTTGTGTTCGGTCACGAGCCCGCCGACACGACCGTACGGGTCGTAGGTACCGACGAACACGATGTGGCCTTTGAAGCCGGCGTCGTGGATCGCGATGACCATCCCGAGCACGTTGGTGTTGATCTGCGCGAACTCCGCAGGCAACGCCGCCTCGATTGCATTCAGCGCGAATTCCTTACCGAACGCGTTCAGTTCAGCTTCGTGTTCGGCGAAGTATTCGCCGCCGACTTTCTCGCCGTACGCGGCCAGTTCAGCACCGTGTTCAGCCTCGTATTTGCCGAGGTCTTCGTTGCCGAGTTTTTCGAGTTCCGCTGCGTGGGTGGCGAAGTATTCCGCGCCCAATGCTACGAGTCGTTCTTTGAATGCGGGTTCTTCACCGCCATTGCTTTCCTCGTACGCCTGCGGGCCAACCTGTTCGCCCACGTACTGTTCGACCTCGCCCTGGGCAATTTCTTTCAGGTGGATGACCGTCTTCACCTGGGCGATCTGGCCGACTTTTTCTTCGACGTTCTGTTTTGCTTCGTGTTCTGCTTTTGCTACCTCGTGAAGCTCGTCGTTGGCGCCGATGTCGAGTGTGATGTGCTTGACCGGCTTGCCAGCGGCCTTGTTCGCGGCGATCGTTGCGAGCAGCGCTTCCATCTGCGATTTCGAGCCGCCGTATTCGTTGTGCAGCGGCAGACCGTCCACCGAGTGGTAGGCGCAGGGCGCTTCACCGGTGATCGCCTGGTTGATCCTGGTCCCCGCTTTTTCGTTCAGTTCATCGATGAACGTGGGGTTGTCGCCGATCATCGACTCGGTCGTCTCACCGGGGCAGCCGTAGTTGATCAGTTCGGTCCGGCCCTGTGTGTCGACGTCTTTGTAATAGTCGCTGACGTAGCCGTGTTCGAAGCCGGTCGGGTTCTCACCCGTGACCAGGTTTTCGTTGAACAACTGCTGCGAATACCCGAACGCCAGCGAGTCGCCAAGCCCGACGTAGGTTTCCTTGGGGGGCTTGGGTGGTTTTTCCCTCGCACTCGCGATCGACGGCACGACCATCGCCATCAGCGCGAGCAGCGCCGAGACACACACGACCGCGCGTACTGCGCGCGATCGGATGCTTGAAGCTGCGGAGCCATTCATGGCTTGCATCACTCATCCTCCTATTTCGCGGCGGGACCGGCAGCAGAGCGAACACCCTTGGCGCAAACCTGCAGCGCAGTACCCATCTCTCGCAGCCCCATCTGATTTTCCCTCACTGTGGAGCGCCCCGCGAGATCCATCCCCCGGAGCGTTGGCACGGACGGTAGCCGCGGGGAGTCCAGATGTCAAGCCTAGACCTACCGCCCGGACAGGGGCGAACGAGCGTCCGCGACGCCCACTCGGCGGGGTCGCGCGCTCGATTCCAAGCTCGTGTCCGGGACCGCTGTCATCGTCTCCTGGTTCATGGGTGCACTACTGTCGATCGTCGGAATCCTCGGCCTGCTGCTCGGCGCGGCGTGTTTCGCTGCGCTGACGCGGCACAGCCGCGAGCGCACGCGCGAGCAGCTGACGGCGATCTCGGTCGACGTGCTGTCGCAGACGGGCGAGTCGCTCGCGCAGCGTGTGGCCGAGGCCCGCCGGGCGGAGGAGGAGCGAGCCGCCGGTGAGATGGCGCGTCGTGCCGAGGAGATGAAGGGCATCGTCAAGCCCGTCCAGGAGAAGCTCGGCAGGATGCAGGACGAGATCGGGCGCCTCGAGCGCGAGCGCAGACAGGCGCAGGGAGAGCTCGCGCAGATGATCCGTCAGCTCGGGGACGGCGTTGGCACGCTGCGCCAGGAGACCGGCAACCTCGTCTCCGCACTGAAGCGGCCCGCGACGCGCGGCTCGTGGGGCGAGATCCAGCTGCGCAACGTGGTGGAGATGGCCGGCATGGTCTCGCACTGCGACTTCGTCGAGCAGAGCACGATCCAGACCAGCGAGGGCGCGCTGCGGCCCGACATGCTCGTGCGCCTGCCGGGTGGCAAGCTCGTCGTCGTCGACTCCAAGGTCCCGCTTGACGCCTACCTGTCGGCGCTCGAGGCGAGCGGCGAGGATGATCGCGAGCTGCACAGCGCGCGCCATGCGCGCCAGACGCGCGAGCACATCGCCAAACTGGCCTCAAAGGGCTACCAGCGTCAGTTCGACTCGACGCCGGAGTTCGTCGTGATGTTCGTGCCCTCCGACGGCATCTACCAGGCCGCGCTCGCCCAGGATCCGGCGCTGATCGAGTACGGCGTTCAGCAGCAGGTCCTGATGGCCACGCCGACGACCCTGATCGGCCTGCTGTGGGCGGTCCACTACGGCTGGCGCCAGGAGCTGATCGCGCAGTCGGCGCGCGAGATCGCGGACTCGGCGCGCGAGCTCCACAGCCGTCTCGGACGCTTCGTCGAGCCGTTCGCCAAGGTCGGGCGCCAACTCGACTCGGCTGTCGGTGCCTACAACGAGGCGATCGGGTCCTTCGAGCACCGCGTGATCCCGCAGGTGCGCAAGATCGAGCAGGCCGGCGCCGCCTCCGAACGCAAGGTGCTCACACCCGACGCGGTTGAGATCACCGCGCGCTCGCTCAGCGCGCGGCCGGGCTTCGGCGAGCAGCCGGAGCCGGCACCGCGCCCGCTCGCAGCGGCGGAGCCTCCCGCGCGTGAGCGGATCTCGCGCGCCGGCTGAGCATCGTCACGATCAACGCCAGCGCAACCGGCACCGTTGCTGGCAGCTCGTTGACGACGAAGAACAGCAGGTCGAACGTGAGCGCGAGCAGCGCTGTGAGCGCCGCGACGCGCAGTTGCAGACGCCGGCCGACGGTCGCCGCGAGCAGCCCGCCGAGGACGCCGGCGATGAATAGGTCGCCATAGCCCATCACCGCCGAGCCGAAGACGGCGCTCTGCAGCTGCGGCAGGTTGGCGAGCGGGCGCGCGGCGTTGAGCACGTTGTTCGGACGCTGCAGCAGTTCTGAGACGACGAGCGTCGTGTCTGCGATCGCCATCGCCACGATCCCGGCGGCGAGCCAGCGCGGCGGCGTCACGGCCGCGAGCAGCACACCGAGCGCCACGCAGCTGAGCGCGGAGAGCGCCAGCGCCGCGGTCTCGCCGGCGAGCCCGCCGCGGTCCGCCCACGCCAGCGCGAACAGCGGCGCCACCAGCAGCGCCCGCAGGGGACGCCTCGCCCCCGGACGATCACTGTCCCACAGCAGCCAGCCGAGCGCGAGCGCGGCCAGCAGCGGGACGGCGCATAGCGCGAGATATGTCAGCCCCTGTGCGCTTGCGTGTTCAGCCGCGCGGGCACCGAATACGAACGCGATCACCGACAGCGGCGGCACGATCGCCCAGCGCCGGCTGCGAAAGCGCGCTGGGCCACCCCACGGAAGCACTCCGGGGATCGCGACGAGCGCGCCCTGTACGAGCGACAGCAACGCGATTGATATCCAGAACGGCGGCACCGGCATCCAACATAGATCCCCGCGCCGGTATCAGCCGCGGTTGGCCGGCGCGAGCAACCCTCCTCAGCGACCTGCCGCGAGCGTAGGATGAGCGCAGTGAGCGCGCCTGCTCTACAGACGCCGCCGATCCTGCACCTCTCCACGGTCGTCGGCAGCCCACTGCGCGACGCCGACGGCGAGCGGCTTGGCAGGGTCGACGACCTGATCGTACGGCTCGGCGGCAGCGGCTACCCGCCGATCACCGGCTTCCTGGTGAACGTCGCCGGGCGCCAGTCGTTTCTGGGCGCCGAGCGGGTCTCTGAGATCGGCACCGGCGGCGTTGTCATGCACAAGGCGAAGCTCGACCTGCGCCCCTTCGAGCGCCGGCCGGAGGAGGTGCTGTTGAAGCGCGACCTGCTCGACCGCCAGCTGATCAACGTCCAGGGCGCGCGCCTGGTGCGTGCCAACGAGATCGAGCTGGCGCTCGTCGCGGGCTCATGGCGCGTGGTCGGCGTCGACACCGGTCCCCGTGGCGGGCTCCGGCGCCTGCTGCCCAAGGGGCTGGGCGCGCACATCGCCACCGGCGAGTTTCTCGACTGGGCGGGCGTCGAGCCGTTCGTCGGACACGTGCCCACCGTTCGCCTGCGGGTGCCCCACCCCAAGCTCGCGAAGCTTCATCCCGCGCAGATCGCCGACCTCGTGGAGGCAGCCTCGCGGCACGAGGGTGAGGAGATCATCCAGGCGGTCGGCGACGACGACCGTGAGCTCGAGGCCGACGTCTTCGAGGAGCTCGACGACCAGCATCAGCGCGAGTTTCTGGAGGACCGCCCCGACGAGCAGGTCGCGGAGATCCTCGGGCGGATGGCACCCGACGACGCCGCCGACATCATCGGCGAGCTCGACGAGGATCGCCGCGAGAGCGTGCTCTCGCTGCTGCCCGTCAGCCACCGCGTCAAGGTCCGTGCGCTGCTCGGCTACGACCCCGCGGAGGCGGGCGGGCTGATGAGCCCGGACTTCGTCCTGCTCGCCGGCAGCACCGCCGCGGGCGACGCGCTCGAGGCCGTCCGCGCCAGCAGGATCGCGCCCGAGTTGCTGACGACCGTGTTCGTCAGCTCGAGCGCCGGGCCGCTCGAAGGCAGCGTCCCGGTGACGGCGTTGCTGCGGGTGGCGCCCTCTGCCAGGCTGAGCACGATCGTCAAGCACGAGACGCCGTGCCTGGCGCCGGACGCGTCGTTCGAGGAGGTCGCACGGCTGATGGCCGACTACAACCTCACCGCGATCCCGGTGTGCGACGAACACGAGCAGGTGCTCGGCATCGTCACAGTCGACGACGTGCTCGAGGCGATGCTGCCGCGCGGCTGGCGGCGACGCTTCGGCCTGCTCGGCGAGGACTGACAGCCGACACCCGGCCGAGCGCAGACCGACTGAATAGACTGCGGTTTCAGTGAAGGCCCCAAGCGGACAGTTCGATGGCGGTCCGAGTACCTGCCGTCATGCGTCGTATCCGGTCGACCGTCCGCGGTCGACCACGTCTGCCTGCGCGTCTTAGCCCGCGCCGAGCTCGCATCTTCGCGTTTCTCGGCCTGCTCGGCCCGGGTCTGATCGCGGCCAACGCCGGCAACGACGCCGGCGGGATCGCCACCTATTCCTCCGTCGGCGCCAAGTACGGCTACGAGCTGCTGTGGACGATGGTGCTGATCACGATCTCGCTCGCGCTCGTGCAGTTGCTCGCCGCGCGCATGGGCGTCGTGACCGGCAAGGGCCTGGCGGAGCTCGTGCGCGAGGAGTACGGGATCCGCTGGTCGGTGCTCGCCACGAGCGCCGTACTGATCGCGAACCTCGGCATCTGCATCTCGGACTTCGTCGGCGTCGGCGCCGCGCTCGGCCTCGCGGGGATCCCCGCACAGGTATCGGTCCCGATCGCGGCCGTGGGGATCTGGCTGATCATCGTGCGCGGCTCCTACCGCTCAGCCGAGCGCATCTTCATCTGGTTCACGATTCCCTTCTTCGCGTACCCGATCGCGGCGATCCTCGCGCACCCAAAGTGGGGCGAAGTCGCCAAGGGACTCGTCGTGCCCCAGATCCACACCAGCCCCGCGTTTCTGGTGCTGCTCGTCGCGCTGACCGGGACCACGATCACCCCCTATATGCAGCTGTACCTGCAGTCGGCGGTGGTCGAGCGCGGCGTGCGCGAGGACGAGCTGCCACACGAGGAACGCGAGTCGGTCGCCGGTGCGATCTTCGCCAACGTGATCGCGTCGTTCATCATCATCGCGACGGCCGCCACGCTGTTCACACACGGCGTCCACAACATCTCCTCTGCGGCCGGCGCGGCGCGAGCGCTGAAGCCGTTCGCCGGTCGCTACGCGGAGGTGCTGTTCGGCGTCGGGCTGCTCGGCGCGAGCCTGCTCGCGGCCGCAATTCTGCCGATCGCAACCGCCTACGTCATCTCTGAGTCGCTCGGCTACGAGAAGGGTGTCGGCAGACGCCGGTCGGAGGCGCCGGTGTTCGTGAACATCATCACGGCGATGATCATGATCAGCGCGTTCGTGGCGATCATCCCGGACGTACCGGTGATCACGCTGCTCGTCGCCGTCCAGGTCGTCAACGGCTTCCTGCTGCCGATCAACCTGTTCTTCATCTGGCGGCTTTCGCGATCCGGCCACGTGATGGGCGAGCGGCGCAGCCGCGGGCTGATGGACGTCGCGGCGGCGGTGACCGTGGTCGTCACCTCGACGCTGTCGATCACGCTCGTGGTCATCACCTTCGCCGGGCTCTGAGCGTCGCGGGCGCGGGGAAGTCGCTCAGCCCTCGGCGCCATCCCGGACCAGAAGCGAGGCACCGATAGCGCCGCCGAGATCGCCCAGCTCTGCCACGTGCACGCTCGGCGGATGCGCGTCGTGGAACAGATGTGGCTGCATCGCTTCGTTGATGCGCTTCACGTAGGGGTCGCCGAGCCTCACGCCCAGGCCACCGCCGATCACGATGCCCTCGACGTCGAGCACGTTGATGACCGACGCGACGCCCGCGCCGAGCGCTTCGATCGCGCGGTCGATCGTGTGCGTCGCGAGCTTGTCGCCGTGTTCCAGCGCGCGTTGCCAGATCCCGCTCGTCAGACGCGTGCGGTTGTGCTCCTTCATCAGCTTGAAGAGATCGGTCTTGCGACCCTTCTGCTCGTGCAACTCGCGCACATACGCTTCCATCGACCCCCTGCCGGCGTATGCCTCCATGCAGCCGAGACGTCCGCACGTGCAGCGCGCGCCGTTGATCACGACGACGACGTGTCCGATCTCGCCGGCGCCGCCGCGCCCGAGCCATGGCCGTCCGTCCAGGATCAGGCCGCCGCCGACGCCCGTTCCCCAGAACACACCCAACAACGAGCCGTGCAGCCGCCCAGCGCCAAGCTTGAACTCGGCGTCGGTCGCCACCTGGACGTCGTTGCCGATCACGGCCCTGCAGCCGAGCGCGCCTTCGAGCGTGCCCGCCAGCGCGAACGTGCCTTCCCAGCCGGGCAGGTTGCGCGCGCTCGTGACCTTGCCGTCTTCGATCGTCCCCGGCGAGCCAACGCCCACCGCGGCCAGCGTCGGCTTGCCGTCGGCGCCCTCGAGCTCAGCCGCCTTGGCGGCGTCGCGCAACGCGGCGGCCATCTCCGCCGCGACGTCCGCCGGACCGCCGCTCGTGGGTGTCGGCCGCCTGGCCGAGCCGAGGACGTCGTTGTTCTCATCAACGACAACGGCCTGAATCTTGGTGCCGCCGAGGTCGATCCCGCCGTAGCTGGCCATCTGCACGGATCATCGCAGAGCGTTTCTTCGCCCGCTCTTATTACCTGCTTCGGCGACACTTAGAGCGCGTGCCGACTATCTGTCCAGCGAGATGACCGAGCGCACCAGAGGATCGTGGCTGCTTTACGCACTGGGCGCACTCTGCGCCGGGGCAATCGTCGCGGCCGTACTGCTCGTCGGGCCGTCATCGAGTAGTCAGGCCAGCGTCACGCGTACCGCCAAGGCAGCCCAGGGCGTGGTCCAGTCGACCGTCTCTGGCAGCGGCAACCTGCAGGCCGCCAGCCAGCTGAACCTCGGGTTCAAGACCGCCGGCACCGTTACCCACATCTACGTCAGCCAAGGCCAGCACGTCGTGCAAGGTCAGCTCGTCGCGACGCTCGACCCACAGACCGCCGAAGTCACGCTCGAACAGGCCAAGGCATCGCTGCAGTCCGCCGAAGCAAATCTCGCCAAGGAGGAAGAAACCGATGGCGAAGGCTCGAGCGCGGGCGGCTCCGGCGCCGGTAGCGCGTCCAGCGCAGCCGCTGCATCGGTCAGCTACACGACCGTCGCGGCGGAACCCAGGGTCGCCGATGCCGCCGACTACGTCGGCCCCGGCACCTCGACGGAAACCACGAGCCCGCCGGCGAGCACGACGCCAATCGGCACGACGCCGAGCAACGCCGCGCCGGCGAGCACGACGCCGGCGAGCACCACCCCGGCGTCCACCGCGCCCACGAGCACGACACGGACCAGCACACCGTCGACCAGCACGGGCACGGCAACCACGCGGTCGACCAGCACCAGCGGCAGCGGCGACGGCGGCGCCACAAGCGGAACGAGCACGCAAGCCACCCACGACAACCAGTCCAACGAAAGCGCTTCGGGCAGCTCTTCATCCAAAGCCACGATCAGCGCAGCCACGCGCGAAGCGAACCTGGCGTCCGCCAGAGCGGCGGTCAAGAGCGCGAAGCTGACCGTGCAAAGCGACGAACAGGCGGTTCAGGACACAAAGCTCTACGCGCCGGAGAACGGCACGATCGTCTCGCTCTCCGGACAGGTCGGCGAAGTTGTCTCGGGCAGCGGCACGACGAAGGGATCGAGCTCCAGTAGCTCATCCAGCGGCTCTGACAGCGGCGCCACCGGCGCGACGGGCGCTTCCGCGGTGGGCCGCACGGCCGGCGGCGCCTCGAGCGACTCCTCTGGCTCCTCGGGATCTTCCTCGAGCTCTGCGTTTGCCGTGCTCAGCGACCTCAGCTCGATGCAGCTCGTGGTGGCGCTCAGCGAATCGGAAATCATCCACGTCAAGGCCGGCCAGATCGCCACCGTGACCGTGGAAGCGCTTGAAGGCCGCAAGCTGGCGGCCCACGTCAGCGAAGTCGCGATCGAGTCCACGAGTAGCAGCGGCGCGGTCAGCTACGACGTCACCTTCCAGCTCGACCAGATGGAATCCGGCCTCAAACCTGGCATGAGCGCAACCGCCGAAGTCGTCATCAAACAGGCGGAAGGGGTCAACGTCCCCACGAGCGCAATCTCCGCGGGTCAGGTGACCGTCGAGCGAAACGGCAAACAGGTCCGCCAGCGAGTCGTCACGGGCCTCGCCGGCGACAGCTCGACGATCATCGTCAGCGGCCTGCAGGCGGGCGAAACGGTCGTGCTGCCGGCGGCGAGCACGACCAGCTCGAGCGCGACCAACCTCGTCTCCAAATTCGCGGGACGGGCCGGACTCGGCGGCGCCGGCGGCGCCGGCGGCGGCGCGGGCGGCGGCGGCTTTGCGGGCGCCGGCGGCGGCGCGTTCTTCAGGGGCGGCGGTTGATGCGCCGACCCCTGCGCCTGCGTGGACAAGCGGCAGCGCGCACGCCGCGCAGCCGACCGCTGGTCGCTCGCGTCCAGCCACAGCGCGGGGCTGCGACGGCAGCCGGGCGACGCCATCCCGTCATCGAGGTGCACGACGTGTCCAAGGTCTACGACCTGGGACAGATACGGGTGCGGGCGCTGCGCAATGTCTCGCTGCGGATCGAGACCGGCGACCTCGTGGCGATCATGGGCAGCTCCGGCAGTGGCAAGAGCACGCTGATGAACATCCTCGGCTGCCTGGACGTGCCGACCGCCGGGCGCTACCTGATCGACGGCATCGACGTCAGCCGGATGGACGAGGACGACCTGTCGGACCTGCGTAACCGCAAGATCGGCTTCGTGTTCCAGAGCTTCAACCTCGTTGCCCGTACGAGCGCGCTGGTCAACGTCGAGCTGCCGCTCGCCTACGCGGGGCTGCGGGGCGCCGCGCGCCGCAGGCGCGCCGAGCGGGCGCTGCGCTCGGTCGGGATGGGCCACCGCCTCGAGCATCAGCCGTCGGAGCTCTCAGGCGGACAGCAGCAGCGGGTCGCGGTCGCACGCGCGATCGTGACCAACCCCGCGCTGATCCTCGCCGACGAGCCGACCGGCAACCTCGACTCGCACTCGACCGAGGATGTGTTGGGGATCTTCGCGCGCCTCAACGAAGAAGGACGCACGGTGGTCCTGATCACGCACGAGCCCGACGTGGCCGAGCAGAGCAAGCGCGTGATCCGCCTCAGCGACGGGCGCATCGTCGAAGACCAACGCACGCTCGGCGTGCACGACTCACCGCCGCTCGTGCGCAGCCAGAAGTCCGCGCACGCTCCGGTGCGGCCCGGCGCGCTCGAGGCACGAACATGATCGGTCCGGAGATGCTGCGGATCGCATGGAGCGGGATCACGGCCAACAAGCTGCGCTCGGGACTGACGATCCTCGGCATGACGATCGGCGTCGCGTCGGTGATCGTGTTGATCGCGGTCGGCAACGGCTCGTCCAAGGCGGTGCAGTCGACGATCCAGAGCCTCGGCACGAATGTGCTCGTCGTACAGCCCACCGGCGCGTTCCGCGGTGGCGCGCGTGCGAACACCGCCAACACCGTGTCGCTGACGAAAGCAGACGCCGAAGCGCTGCAGAACCCGAGCCTCGCTCCCGATGTCAAGAACGCCTCGCCTGTGGTGCAGGCCAGCGACGTGTCGCTCACGTACAACGGCACGAGCTTCGAACCGTCCTCGTTCCTCGGCACGACGCCCTCCTACCTGACGGCGCACAGCTACAAGCTCGCCGAAGGCGCCGCGTTCACAGCCGAAGACGTCGCCAAGCACCGGCGTGTAGCCGTGATCGGCCAGGAAGTCGTCCAAGAACTGTTCGCCGGAGCCAGCGCCGTCGGTCAGAACATCAAGGTCAACGGCAGTAACTATGAAGTTGTCGGCGTGCTCGCGAAAAAGGGCACCAACGGCACGACCAACGAGGACGACGTCGTGATGGCGCCGATCACGACGGTGCAGGCCTCGCTCACGGGCACCGGGCCGATCGACTCGATCACGGTCCAGGCGACCTCGGAATCGTCGCTCAACGCCGCCGAAGCCGAGGTCACGACGATCCTCGAGGAACGCCACCGGATCAAAGACACAAGCGAACCTGGCTTCAGCGTGCTCAACCAGGGTTCGCTGCTCGAAACCTCGAGCTCGACGAGCAGCGTGTTCACGACACTGCTCGGTGAGGTGGCCGCGATCTCGCTGCTCGTCGGCGGCATCGGCGTGATGAACATCATGCTCGTGAGCGTCACCGAGCGCACGCGCGAGATCGGCATCCGCAAGGCCGTCGGCGCACGGCGCTCGGACATCCTCACCCAGTTCCTCACCGAGGCCGTGCTCGTATCTGTGTTCGGCGGCGTGACCGGCGTGCTCGTCGGCGTGATCGGCAGCCAGTTCGAGATCGCCGGCGTCCATCCCGAGATCGCGACCTACTCGATCTTCCTCGCGTTCGGCGCCGCACTCGCGTCGGGCCTGTTCTTCGGGACCTATCCCGCGGCTCGCGCGGCGCGCCTGCGCCCGATCGAGGCCTTGCGCTTTGAGTGAGCCACCTCCCCCCACCAGGAGCCAGTGATGCCCCAGCATGAACCCGCCATCCCTGACGAGCAAGCGTCCCCCGTGGCCAGCGGCGTCGAGGCCGCCCACGCGAGCGATACCGCGCTGCAGGCGCCCGCGCCCGCGGGCGATGAGGCTTCGCCCTATGGGCCGCTCGACGAGCAGGATGAATGGCTCGAAGATGCCGAGGAGTTGCCCCCGCGCCCCCGTCGGCGGCTGCTTGGAACGGGCGCGAACCCGATCTTCCTGGCGTTGCTCGGCGTGCTAGCGATCGCGTGCGGCTTCATCGGCGGCGTGCTCGTGGAGAAGGGCCAGACGTCCTCGGGCGCAGCCGCCGGCGATACGTCGGGACTCGCCGCGCGCTTCGCCGCGCTGCGCGGGGGCACGTCCGGCACGGCCGGTCGTACGGGCGCTGCCGGCGGCGGGGGCGCCGCCGCCGCGCTTTTCGGCGCGGGCGCAGGCGCGAACAGGCCAACCGCCGGAACGGTCGCCTACCTCGCGGGCGACACGCTGTACGTCACCAACGCCGAAGGCAACACCGTCAAGGTAAAGACCTCAGCCGGCACGAGCGTGACGAAGAACGTCAAAGCGAGCGTCAGCGGCATTCACCCCGGTGAAGCAGTGACGGTCACCGGCGCAACCGCCGCTGACGGCACAGTCAGCGCCGAATCGATCAGCGTCGGCTCCAGCGGCGGCGCTCTGTCAGCGCTGTTCGGCGGCTCGGCCGCGCGTTCGAGCTCCGGCAAGGGCGGCGGCGGCGAACAGGCGCTTTTCGGCGGCGGCTGACGCTTAGCGAGTACTTAGCCCGACCACGCACCATCTCGACCATGCTCTCCGCTGCAATCGGCGGTGCGCCACAGCACAAAACTCGACAAGGAGCTCAATGCCTCAACTCACCAGTAGACGCAAACGCAACCCGATCGTTGCGGCAGTCATTCTCCTAGTGCTCGCCGGCAGCCTGCTGGCCGCCTGCGGAGGTTCCTCCAACAGCGCCGCCACGACCGCGAGCACCAGCGCCAGCACGAGCACGAGCACGAGCGCCAAGACCCCCACCCCGGGCAAAGCTCCCGCGTTCGCCGCCAGGTTCACTGCGATCCGCGAATGCCTGAAAAAGGAAGGCGTCACGCTGCCGACGCGCAAACCCGGTCAGCGCCCGGGAGCCGGCGGCTTCCTCGGCGCCGGCGCCGGACGCCCGGCGGGAGTCAGCAAAGCGAAGTTTGACGCCGCCCTGAAGAAGTGCGGCGGCGGCAGCTTTACAGCCGGACGCGGCTTCGCGGGCGGCACCTCGCGCTTCAGCACTCCTGAAGGCAAGAAGGCGCTTGCCAAGTTCGCGGCGTGTCTGCGCGAAAACGGCGTCAAGGTCGGCGAACCCAACACGTCCGGAAAAGGTCCGATCTTCAATACGTCGGGCGTCAACACTCAAAGCGCTGAGTTCAGGACGGCCGAGATGAAGTGTCGGGGCGACCTCGCTGGCGCGTTCGGCGCCAGGCCAGGGGCTGCAGCTCCGGGCGCAGCCGGAGGCGCACCTCCGGGCGCGGCTGGGGCCGGGGCTGAAGGCTAGCTCGGTGGGCTGTGCTGTAGGGACGCCTGGGAGCCCTCAGGCGTCCCGCAGCGTGCCGGTCACGGGCGCTTCGGGCTCGGGTCCGGGATCGCGGAAGCGCTCGGCTTGCTGGAGATCGTCGGCATCGGCAGCGCTGCCACACGCACCATCAGCTGATTCCACTGAGCCGAGTTCAGCGCGCTGGTCGTGACGATCGGCGACGGCGCCGCGCGACCGGTACGCGCCGAGTGCGCCTGGGTCGCGGTGGCGGCCGCGCTGAGCGCAGGCTTCGCGGCCGGCCGGCTGAAGACGAGTTCGATACGGCTGCGGTACGCCGGCGACGCGTGCGTGCTCGGCGAGCTCGGGTAGCGCATCAAGCTGTTGATTTCGTGCGGCGCGAAACCCGCGGGAAGCGTCAGCAGAGCACGGATCGTCAGGTCGGTGATCGTTTCGGGCCCCTGGTGGCCCGCGATCGGGGTGCCGTTGATCGCCGAGATCTCGAGCTCGCCGCCCGGGTAGGCGCCGGACAGCGCCGAGCTCGGCCCGAACTGGCGCTGGTTGCAGGACAGTGCCCTGACGGTCGGCTCGAGGCCGCTGCGCGAGAGGAACGCGAGCACCGCGAGTAGGCGCTTGTCGACCTTGCCCGATGCGACTTCGTGTCGCCCGCAGGTGTCGATCGTGATGCCGGGGTCAGATAGCACCGCGCGCTCGAGCGCCGGCTTGGAGAGCAGGAAGGCATCGCTGGCGGTAGCGCCGAGCAGCGGGTTCGTGGCCTTGGCGCCCTTCGGATGGAGCACACCCTGGAGCTGCGCCCAGTTCGCCAGGATCGGTCCCGGATCGACCGTTTCGGGGTCGCCGGCGGGCTGCACGGCGAAGCGCAGGTGGCCGTCATGCGCTCCTGACGGCATGCTGACACGCCCGAGCACGGTGCCCGAGGCGAGGACCGCGCCGACGCGTAGCGGCGCGCGGCCTCCAACGCTCGTGCTTTTGGCCTTCCTGGCAGCGACGGCGGCGGCGGCGGCGCGCGCGTCGGGGTTGCCCGGATGGGCGAACAGGCGCACCCTGTCCATACCGGGTGGCGTCCCTTCTGGAGCCGAAGACTGGACCGAGGCTTGGCCCTTGGTCGAGGGGGTCTGTGGCGGTGTCGCTTTCACCTGCAGCGTCAGCGGCGACTGCGAGCCCGCGGTCGCGGGCTCTGAGGGTGCGGGGTCGTGCGTGCTTGCCGCTTCGATCACCGGCGAAGACGTGCTCGGGCTGGAGGGCTTCGGCAGCACGTAGCTCGTCGCGAGCCTGCCGAGGCCCGCGTAGGTGAACACGTCGCCGTAGACGTCGCGCAGGACGATGTACCTGCCGAGCTTGCGCGAGTCGCCGAGCTTGACGATGGTTCCGTCCTGTACCGCTACCACCGACGCGCGCGCGGCGCTCGTCAGATCGACGAGCTGCAGCGTCGGCCCAGATGCCTTGGAGCCGTGCGCGCCCTTGGTGGTCGCCGCCGCGGCAGCAGCCGTCGGCGCAAGCGCCGGCGTCGATCCCGGTGTGGCTTCTGCGGCGCTGGCCGCGTTGGTGGCGGCTGCGGGCGCGCTCGCGACGGCGCTGGCTCCCGCTGTCGCGTTGGAGGAGGACGGAGCGACGATGCGGACCGTTTCCCAGGCGACGTGCCGGCCGGTCACGGGCAGACGCCCGTCGACGAGGCCAGTCAGCGTGGCGATCACGGCCTTCGGGTAGGTGGAGATCAGCTTCGCCCGCAGCAGCACCGATTCGACATATTCTTCGGAGTGGTTGTACGCGAGGATCGCGGCGCGCAGGTTGGTCGCGGCGCCGGCTGCCCGCAGGTAGCGCGCGGCGGCGAACACCGCGTCGACGGGGTTGTAAGGGTCGGCGTTGCCGGCGTCCAGGGCGTCGACGCCGTACTGCAGCCACGTGCTCGGCATGAACTGCATCCAGCCGACGGCGCCGGCCGATGAGACCGACAGATCGCTTCCGTAGTCGGTCTCGATTTCGTTGATCGCCGCGAGGATCTGCCACGGCACGCCGTACTGGACGGCGGCGGCCTTGTATATGGGCAGCAGGAACAGCGGGATGCGGTAGAAGGACAGCGACTGCACGGAGGCTTCGGAGGAGGCGAGCACCGCCGCCAGCGCGCCCGCCTCGGCGGCAACCACCTGCGGCGAGACGGCGACGTTGTTTGGCCCCGTGGCCTTTTCGCCGTGCTTCTTGGACTTTGCGCCCTTGGTAGCGCCTGTGGTGGTGGTCGTCGTCGGCGCGGGGGACGCCGGTTCGCTCGAGCTGGCCTTCTGTTTGCGTTTGAGCACCACCGTCGGCCCCTGCGCGCCTGCTGGCGCCGGTGCGCCGCTCGTCCCGGAGCCGGTGGTCTCGGTCGGAGCGGTCGTGGTCGCGGGCGTCGTCGGCGTCGGCGTCGGCGCGGTCGGAGCCGGGGTCGCGGTCGTCGTCTGCGTCGTCGTTTCCGACGGCGTCGTTTCGGTGCTCGTCGAAGACGTGCCCGTTTCGGTGCCTTGGGAGCCGCCAGATTCGCTTGCGGGCGTGGTGTTGGTTTCCCCCAGCGCTGCGCCTGCGAGCGGGCCGCCGATGCCGGCGGCGGTCAGGCCGCTGCCGGCGAGCGCGGTCAGCAACGCACGCAAAACCCTGCGCCGGGCTCGGTTCGCAGGGGTCATACGCGAAGGTTGATCATCTCGGTGGACGTCCCATGTGTGTGGTCGGCGCATCAAACCCACCATCGCGGGGCACGCCCACCGGCAGTCTTATCGGCAGCGAACCATGAATCCGTAAAGGATTCGTAATCAAACTGACAAAATGTGGCGCGCTCGAATTCCATATCGGGCAGCAGCGGATCATACGGGCGCGGCTCAGATCCCGCTCCGGGTGCAGGCGAGGCTGCATCGGCGTTCGGGCCCGGCGCTCAACGCCAGCGCTTGCGGCGTCGCTGCGGTTCTGCAGTCGATACCCTATGCGACGTGGAAACTATCCTTTCCGTCGCGCAGGTAGCGATCGCGGTCGTCACCGTGCTCCTGATCCTGATGCACTCCGGCAAAGACTCGGGCCTTTCCGGCGCGTTCGGCGTCGGCAGTGGCGCCGGACCGCTTGGTGGCGGCTCGCTCGTCGAGCGCAATCTCAACCGCTGGACGGTCTTCTTCGCGGTGCTGTTCTTCGCGAACGCACTGGTGCTGCTCACGCATCCCTGGTCCTGAGCCGCTCAAGCCGGTTGAGGATCTCGATCGCCTCGGCGCGCAGATCGGCGTCGATCGCCCGGTAGTCCTCATTCGAGAGCTTGCCCGTGCGGAAGTCGAGCTCGGCGTCGCGGATCTCCCGGTACTTGGCCTCGCGCGCTGCCTCGAGCTCGTCCTGCAGGCGCGAGTCCGGCGTGGTTGGCCGATCCTCGACAACGGCGGATTGTCCGTCCTCATGCGGGGTGCGCGGCGCGTGCTCGGGAGCACGTCGCAGCGGCGCGCTGACGAGCGCCACCACGAGCCCGACGAGCAGGAGCGTCAGGATCGCGATCAGGAAGCCCACCCGTTGAACGATCGAAGCGCGCGCGTCAGACGCGGGCGAGCCCCCGCACAGCCCGCGCGCGCGAGCGGGCGGCGGCGCGAGCACGAACGGTGCTCGGTGCCGGCCAGAGCGCTATCAGAGCGCCACCGACGCTGATCAGCCCTCCGAGCCAGATCCACAGGACGAGCGGCGAGACGAGCAGGTTGAACTGCGCGGGCGGCGGGTTCTTCAGGTAGGCGCGCGCGAGGTATGCGACGGCGACGAGCGCGTCTTCTGCGGGCAACGTGCTGTTGCCGACCGTGATGATCCGCTTCAACGCCGGGGTTTCGATGTCCGGATCGATCGCCGTCCAGACGTTGCGGGTGAGGCTCGCGTTCATCGCGACGTGGCTCACCGGCTGCCCGCCGATGAGGCTGCCGACGGTCCCTTGACTGGCGTTCTCGGAGGCGTAGAAGCCCTCGCTCGGGTTCAGCGTCGCGACGTGGTGTCCGTTCTTTGTGATGTACAGCAGCGCGCCGAGGCTGAGCGTCGAGCCGGTGTGAGCCTGGTCGTACTTGGGCGTGATCGTCGCCGTCGGCCGTATATAGCGGACCGTGTAGGCGCCGACGCGGGTGGATTGACCGGGCGACAGGCTCAGCTGCGAGGCGTGCTGGAAGGATGAGGACGCGGCGACGCCGACGAACAGCACGGCGATGCCGATGTGCACGATGTAGCCGCCGTAGCGACGGCGGTTGCGCCGCACCAGCGCGAGCAGCGCGCGCGGAACCGACTCGCCCGCCATCGCCCGACGCGCGCGCGTGCCGCGGAAGAACTCCTGCCCGACGCTGCCAAACACGAACGCCGCCGAGCAGAACAGGGCGATCGCGAACGGCTTCTGATTGATGCCGGCGAGCTCCAGGCCGAGCAGCGTCGCGAGAGCGCACCCGAGCGGCACGAGGAAGTTGCGACGGGCGTTTGCGAAGGTCGCGCGCCGCCACGCGATCACCGGCCCGATGCCGCTGAGCAGCACCAGGATCAGCGCGAGCGGGACGGTGTAGCGATCGAACCACGGCGGACCGACGGATGCTTCCTGGCCGGTGAAGGCCTCGGAGATCAACGGGAAGTAGGTGCCCCAGAAGATCACGAAGCACAGCGCCACGAGCACGACGTTGTTGGCCATGAACGCCGCCTCGCGCGAAAGCCAGGAGTCCAGTCGATGCTCGCTGCGCAGCATGTCGCGTCGCGAGACGACGAGGTAGATCGAGCCGACGATCATCACCGCGATCAGGCAGACGAACGGCACGCCGAGTGTGTGTCCGCCGAATGCGTGGATCGAGTCGAGGATGCCGCTGCGCACGAGGAACGTGCCCATGATCGCGAGCGTCCCGGTGGCGAGCACCAGCGAGACGTTCCAGATCTTGAGCATCCCGCGCTTCTCCTGGATCATCAGCGAATGCAGGAATGCGGTACCGGTCAGCCATGGCATCAGCGACGCGTTCTCGACGGCATCCCAACCCCAGTAGCCACCCCAGCCGAGCTCCGAATAGGACCACAGGGCGCCGAGCAGGATCCCGGCTCCGAGGAACAGCCACGCGGCGAACGCGAAGCGTCGGATCGCTTTGATCCACTCGGCGTCGACCCTGCGCGCCAGCAGCGCACCGGCGCCGAACGCGAACGGGATCGTGCACAGCGTGTAGCCGGAGTACAGCATCGGCGGGTGGATCATCATCGTCGGGAAGCGCAGCAGCGGGTCGAGACCGACGCCTTCCGGAGGCACCGGATGCGTGGTCGCAAACGGGTTGGCGTAGAAGACCATCAGCGCCACGAAGAACCCGCCGAAGCCGAGCATGATCGCGGTCGCGTAGGCGGCGACGTCGCGCAAGCGCTTGCGTGTCAGGAACAGCGCGAGGCTGCACCACATCGACATCAGCCACGCCCACAGCAGCAGCGAGCCTTCCTGCGAGGACCAGACTGCCGCAGCGCGATACAGCGCCGGCGTCGTGCGGCTGGAGGTGTCCGCGACCGCGTTGAACGCGAAGTTGTTGCGCAGGAAGGCGAGCTCGAGCACGACGAACGCGGTCGTCAGGATGCCGGCGAGCGCGTACACCGCGCGCCGGCCCGATTCCGAGAACTCCACGCGGCCGGTGCGTACGCCGTATAGCGAAGCGCCGATGCCGTACGCACAGACGATCAGCGCGAGCACGAGGCACGCGAAGCCGAATGTCGCCATCAGCGCCTACGCCCCAGGATCGCCGTGTCCGCCGCGCACAGACGCACTCAGGCGTTCTGGTTCTCGCTCGGGGGAGCGGTCTTGTACTTGGACGGGCACTTCGTGATCAGCGAGTTGCGTTCGCCGATGAAGCGCGACCCCTGCTTCTCGACGGTGACGATCACCTCTCGCCCTTCTTTGAAGGGGTCAGGCACGACGCCGGTGTAGGACAGCGGGATCGCCGTGCCGCCGACGCGGTCGGCGACGCTGAAGTCCATGACGGCGCCTTCGCGGTGCACGGAACCGCCGACGACGGTGCCGGTCAGCTGATAGCTGCGCCCAGGCTGCGCCTCGCGGATGAGCTGGGTCGGCGTGAGTGCCGGGCTGGCGGCGCTGAAGCTCGTGTAGATCAAGGCGCTCGCCAGCACCACGGCGGCGCTCAAGGCTACGACCAGCCGCACGGTTCGCTTGCGCGCGGGGTTCATCGCGTCGAAGTATCGCAAACCGCCCTGAGCCCCGCGTCGGGCCGCGTTCACGCCTCACGGGACCCCCAGGCCTGGACATTCGCAGGAAAAATAGGGGGCAAAGCGAAACCTTTGGGTGTGGATGACGTCTTAGGGGGTAGCGCATCATGAGACCGAGCCTTCTGCACCCCCTTCGTGAGCCCCGTCGCGCCCGCCGGCGCCCTGTCCGCCGTACGCGCGGCGCCACGGCGGCCGCCGAGCTGCCGCACCGCCAGCGCGACCCCGCCGTGGAGCGTGTTCGCGAGGCCGGCGGCCCGATCGATCGCGCGTCCTACAGTTGCGCCTGCGGCTACCTGTTCAGCGCGAGCGTCTCGACCAGCGTCAGCTGCCCGCACTGCGGCGCCGAGCAGGCCTGGTGATCGAGCAGGGCCCCGCCGGAGCGGGGCCCTGTCGCTTGCTTCGCTGATACTTCGCGGGCCTGCCTAGCCGGCAGTGACCTCGAAGATCGGCTGGCCGCCTTCCCAGAAGGCCGAGCAGCTGGCGGGACCGAAGGTGCCGGAGGTTCCGCTTTCGCAGAACATTTCCGGGTAGGTCGAGTTGACGTAGTCATCCGTTGTCGGCTGTGCGCCGACGCTGAGCGTGTTTTCGCCCGGCTGCGCCAGGGCGACGTTGAGCGAGTCGTAGTAGCAACCCGCGCTCGTCGAGCTGCACGCGGCCGTGCCCACCGGCGACGGGCCGTGCGTGCTCGTGTCGTAGGAGACGGTGAGGATCTCGCGCTGGCGCAGTTCGACGCGCGCCTTGAACGTGATCGGGAACGCCATCCCGTGGTAACAGGCATTCGTCGAGGCGTCATACCAAGTGCCGGCTTCGTAGCCTTTGGCAACGCATTCGGCGTCGTCCTCGCTCGGCCGGTAGGGCATTTTGAACGTCTTGGTGATCGCGGGGCCGACTTTGGCGCCGACGGAGCCGTTGGCTTCCACGTCATAGATGTTCAGCGTGACCGGCCACTTGAACTTCTTGCTCGGCTTGGCCGTTTCGCAGGTGTCCTGGTAGACGCCGCCGCTCTGACATGCCCAGGTGCTCATCACGACGGTCACCTTCGGCTTCGTGCGGGCCGTTCCCGCGAATTCGACCTCGCCGCCGAGCTCCTGCATCGAGTAGGCCTGGTTGCCGAGCGAAACGAAGTTCCCCGGCAGCGGGCTGGGAACATTGTTGTAGATCACTTCGCTCGCGCCTGCCGCGCCCGCGCCGACCGCCAGCACGCCAAGTGTCGCCATCAGTGCCACGAGGAGCGTGGCGAGTCTCACTGGGATCCGTCCAGCCATGTGTTGTCTCCGTTCATTACTGGCGCGCACAGCCGACCGGCCGAGAACGCTCTTTAGCCCTCCAGGGCCTCTCTGTCGAGACACACACCGCGCACCATCGCCCGCACCCTGCTGCGTACAAGCGACTCCCCCGCCTGGCCCGCGCCTCGGCAGAGACCGTAATCGCCACGCACCCAGCTGTCAACCCTCGCTGGGCGTGTTGGTCTGCGGTCGCGTCAAGGGGCCCCGCTCGCCCGCGGGGCCCCTTGACGGCGCACGTGGGCCGCTAGTTCGTGTGAACGGCGATCACGGGCTGGTCGCCTTCCCAGCAGTTGCCTTCGCTGCCGCCGAACGTTCCGACGTCGGTCGCGCCTGCGCAATACATTTCGCTCCAGCTTGAGTCGAGGAACAGTTCCTGCGTCGGGTCAGAGCCCAGGCCGAGGGTGTGTTCCGACGGTTCGCTGAGTGCGAGGTTGAGCGACTGCGACGGGCCGCTGCCCGTCGGATAGGAAACCGTGACGATCAGCGTGGTCGGCAGTTTCCCAGTGACCCGCAGCTTGGCGGTGAAGCTGGAAGCGATGCCGTTGAAGCATTCGTTCGTCGCTTCGTCGTACCACGTCCCCGGGAATTCGGAGCAGTGCACGGGGTCAGCCGATGGTCGGTAGGGAATCTTTGCGTTCTTGGTCGCCGTCGCGATCGGGGTCGTCAGGTTGCCCACTTCGTAGAGCGAAACCGTGATCGGCTCCTTGAAGCTCTTGTGCCTCGGCGAGGAGCAGTTTTCGGTGTTCCAGCTGCCGCTTTCACACGCCCAGTCACTCATCACGACCTCGACCTTGACCTTCGGGTTCACCTTCGGTATCCCGGCGAGCTGGATCTCGCCGCCGAGCTGGGATGTCGACGTCGCGTCGAAGCCGATCGACGCGAAGTTCCCGGGCAGCGGGCTCGGGATGTTGTTGTAGATGGCGGCGCCGGCCGACGTCGCCGCGACGGCCATCACTGCACTCGTGGCGAGCGCGGCGACGGCAATCGCCACGCGCCTCACAGGAATCCTTCCGGACATTTCGGTCTCCGTTCGTGTTGCCCGGCGCGTGGAACAGCGTCGAGGCGATTGCCCCCTCCAGGGCCAGTTGAAGACGGAACGCAGCGCGCCGCTGTGAGTCGCCTCCGTCCGATACCGAAGCCGCCACACGACGCTGCCCACTCCCGTCGCGCGTTAGGCTAGGTCCCTGCCTGAGTCAAGTCAACACGCTTAAACGACTTGGCAACGTGTGCTCTGGCCTACCTGATGTGGATCCCCGAGATCGCGCGTGCGATCACGAGCTGCTGGATCTCGGCGGTGCCCTCGAAGATGTCGTAGATCAGTCGGCGGTAGCTTCACAGAGCCGTTTTGGCTTATCCATGCGGAATCTGTCCCGCTGTAATCCGGTGGAATCCGGCCGAATCGGGACACGACTGGCACGAGACTGGCGCGCGCTTATGGCGCGATTTCGCGAACTAGCGGGGGTCGGTGCAACGCGCGGTAGCCATTACAATCGAGCTATGACCACCAAGGAGCGCCTGCACAAGCTCGTGGACGAGCTCTCGGAGCAGGAGGCAGGCGAGACCCTTCGACTCATGGCCGCGAGACGGCAGGGCGCAAACATCGACGGGTGGGGCGATCTGGACGCTACGACAGACAAGAGCACCGCCCGAATCACGCGGGACC
Source organism: uncultured Solirubrobacteraceae bacterium (assembly GCA_963838405.1). Taxonomy (GTDB): domain Bacteria; phylum Actinomycetota; class Thermoleophilia; order Solirubrobacterales; family Solirubrobacteraceae; genus Palsa-744. The sequence goes on from CAWIRA010000006.1 coordinate 624,464, forward strand.
TCGCCGAGGAGGAACGCAACGCCGGACTCACGCCCTGGCGACCGTGACGCCAACACGAGGGGAAGTGTGGTGGCACGAGCCACCCGAGGACGAGCCCCGACCCTTCGTGATCCTCACTCGCAACGAGGCCATAGCGGGCCTCGAGAAGCTGGTGGCCGTACCGACCACGCAAACCATCCGCGGCATCCCCTCCGAGGTCGAACTGGGTCGCGAAGACGGAATGCCCGGCGACTGCGTCGTGAGCACCGACAACATCACCGTGGTTCGCAAGGCGCTGCTGACCCGGCAGATCACCACGCTCAGCCCCCAGCGGATGGACGAAGTCTGCCGCGCACTTGCCTACGCGACCGGTTGCTGAGACAGGGGTCAGGCAGCGCCCTCGGGCGCCCTCATCGCGTGAGCTGCGCCGCCGGCGCCCGGCTGCCCGCGCGGTCCAGGTAGGCGTCGAGCTGGGCGGCGGCCTCGCTCTCGTTGCCGGGCATCAGGTGGCCGTATAGGTCGAGCGTGATCTGGATGCCCGCGTGGCCCATGTACGTCGAGAGGGCCTTTGCGTTGACCCCGGCCGCGATCATCAGCGACGCGAAGGTGTGCCGGCACTCGTGCAGCGTGATCGGCTCAAGCGGCGGTTCGCGCAATCCTGACGGGACCAGCTCGCCTTGGTCGTCCAGTCGCCAGCCCCAAGCCTTGCGGGTGCGTTCTCGCATCGACGTGTCGTTGAATGGCCTGTCGGCCGTCACACCGAACACGAGGCCGTCCGTCCAGACGAGGTCCAGCAGGTGCTCGTCCAGGTGGTCCCGGAGGATCGCCGGGATCGGGACGCGCCGGTCTTTGCCGGACTTCGTGGAGATCTCGCCCTCGACCGCATCCCAGCCGCGCCGCACGCGGATCACGCCGGCTGCCAGGTCCACGTCCTCACGGCGCAGCGCCATCAGCTCGCCGCGGCGCAGCCCCGCATACATCGCGGTCGCCCATAGCGCCCGGTCCGCTGGCCGCAGAGCCGCGAGCAGTTCGGCGCACTCGTCCGTCGAGGCGATCCGATCACGGCCGCCGGTCACCGCCGGCATCTGCAGGTCGCTCGTCGGGTTGACCGCAATCCCCGTCTCGGGTCGTGCCAGCGCCCGTTTGTAGATCGCACGGAGCGGGAGCAGCGTCACGCCGATCGCGCTCTCGCTCAGGCCCGATGCGAGCAGCCCGTCGACGAGGTCCTGCAGATCGGTGCGTGTGACCTCCGAGAGCCGCATCGTGCCGATCTCGGGCAGCACGCGCAGCCGCAACGCGATCTCGTACGCCCTGATCGTCGCCGGCTTGTAAGGGTCGCCCTTGCGGTTGCGGATCAGACCCTTGCCGGCGCCGCCCAGCCACGCCTTGGCGGCCTGATCCACCGTGGTCGACGCCGGCGCCCGCAGCGTCCGCTTGCGGACCGCCGTCTTGGCGTCATCGCGCCACGCCTGCGCCGCGGCGTGCGTCGGGAACGTCTTGCGGATCTTCTTGCGGTCGCGCTTGCTGTACACGAACGCCTCGTATGGGCACTTGCAGCGGCCGTTACGGTTGCACTCACGCCCGTGGCGTTGACGCACTCCGGTGGCCATCAGAAACCACGTCCAGGCGATGCCGCCGTGTACGGTGCCGATTGCATGGGAGCTCAACCTCCTCTGCCATGCCCCCGGCCGCGCCAACGGTGCGGGGGCGCTTTGTAAGACACGCGCATCCTACTTCCCCACTCCGACGCCTTCCGCGTGCCGGTCGAGCCACGCCTGCAACTCGCTGACGGGTATCAGCTTACGCCGCCCAAGCCGGACAAGCCGCATGTCGGGCTCGATATGCGCGCGCCAGGTGTCCCAGGACACGCCCAGCGCTTCGCACGCCTGCTCGACGCTCAGCGCGAGGACGGGTGCGCTCCGTTTTTGGGCGGCAGTGGCCGCTACTACACGTGGCGATATTGGGGCCATCGCGGATATAGACCCCAACTTCCTCAAACCGGCCACGCAACTGCGCAGTGCAGACGTCGTCAGACCGCGTCAGCCCAGCGGTGTGCGCCACGCTTCGAGCACGCCTTCTACCTTTGCACGCACGCAGTCGCGTGCCTGCGATCGCTCGACGCCCGCCATCAGCAGATCGTCGTACTCGCTTTCGCGATGACGCGCGGCGGCAGCCACTGCGAACGTGATCGCGCTCGGGTCGAGCGCCCGCGCGGAGGCGGACCGGCCGACGCGACCACTGCCGCGCCTGCTGGTGTGTGAGGCGATCTCCTTCGCGCGCTCAGACGGGCAGCCAGGAAACAGCCGGCCGATCTCGCTCGCGAGCTGACGCTCGAAGTCCGCGTCCTCGACGACACGCCGCTCGCGTTCTCGCTGACGCCGCCTCGAGCGGACCTCGTCGTCGGCGAGACACTCCGCTTCGGCCTGTTCGAGCGCTGGCTCCTCTACCAGCACGCCCTGCCGCTCATAGCGCTTGCGCGCACGGCTGAAACGCACGACGACGGCGGAGAGGCGGCTGTGCTTGCGCGCCCTGCGCGTCAACGCCGCATCCCCGGCGCCAAGGAAAGTCAGGTGCGCGAGATCCGCGCAGGAAAGACACACCGGGCCGCCGTCATCCATGATCAGCCAGCCCGCATCTGTGTCTCCGCACGCAGAACACGTCCACTCCTTCAGCGGCGAGACGACCACAATCTCGGGCCTGTCACGCAACGCGCTCACCGCGTGATCGTAGCCCCCTACTGATGCCTCACGCCGCCGGGTGAAGTGGCACGATGGCGCGGTGCCCACGACAGCTCGCCGCGAGACCAAGGACGTTCACGAGATCGTGCGCGGCCTGCCAGCCGAGGAGCTTCGCGAGATCGTGCGCTCCGCCGTCGATCGCCATCCCGACGTAGAACGCCACGTGTTGCTCGCGGCAGCCCGCAGCGAAGGGGACCTCGGCGAGCTGCGCCGCGAGGTCGACCGCGGGCTGCACACACGCCGGTTCCTCGACTACCACGAAAGCTCGGGGTGGGCGCGGGCAGCACAGCCGGTGCTCCAGGAGCTGCGTCTCGCCGCAGAGAATTCACCCTCGGCTGAGCTTCTCGCTCTCATCGAGCGCGCAGTCGGGCACGTCGTGAAAGTGATCACGCACGCCGACGACTCGAACGGAACGATCGGCGATCTCGCGTGCGAGCTACTGGACCTGCATGCGCAGCTGTGCGAAGCGCGGGTCGCCGACCCGGTGAAGCTCGCCGAGTGGATGGTGCGCTTCAGCTGCGACGATCAGGACTTCTTCGAGGTCGATCCCGTCCGCTACCGCGGGGCGCTGGGTGAGAGCGGCCTCGCCGCCTACAGGCAAGCGATCGAACAGCGCCACGCCGACGGCAGCAAGCTGTTCGCGGTGCGGTGGGCACGCGAGCGGCTCGCTGTGCTCGACGGCGACACCGAGGCCGTCGTCGCGCTGCTCGGCGGAGACCTCAGCGCTCCGCACCAGTTCATCGCCGTGTGCGAGGCGATGGCGGAGCTTGAGCGCGAGGACGACGTGCTCGCGTTCGCGCTGCGCGGCATCGCCGAGACGAGCGGCTGGCAGGTCGACAAGCTCTACGATGTCGCCTGCGGCGCGCACGAGCGCGGCGGCGCGCCGGTCGAAGTGCTTGCGCTGCGTCGCCAGCAGCACGAGCGCACACCATCGGCGAGCACCTACTCGACGCTGCGGCGCGCCGCGGAGGCGCTCGATGCCTGGGGACTCGAGCGTGACGCCGCCAGACGGGCGCTGCGCGAGCGCGACCGCGGCAGCTACGTCGACGCGCTCCTTCAGGAGGGCGATGTTGAGACCGCTTGGGCAATCGCGACCGAGGACTCGACCTGGGACCCAGGCGGCGATCGCCGCGCCCGCCTCGCCCAAGCACGCGAGCCCACACACCCGGAAGAGGCGCTCTCCTTGTACATGCTCATCGCCGAGGAAGAGCTGCTCCAGACAGGCCGCCGCGCATACGCACGGGCGATAGCGATGCTGAAGCGCGCACGCCGTGCCGCAGGCGCCGCCGGACATGATCGCTGGTTCTCAGACCAGCTCGTCAACCTGCGCGAGCAACACCGCCGCCGCCCGGCCCTCATCGAGATGCTCGACAAGGCGAAGCTCCCCTGAGCGCTCGCCACATCGAGACGGCGGTGTCTGGCGCTGCTCGTAGCTTGTCTGGGTGGCCGAGAACGATCCAAGCACGACTGATCCCGACGGACGCCTTGTCGTCTTCGACGCCGGCACCCGTCTGCACCTGTCCCTGGGTCGGCCGGAGCTCGTAGACGAGCACGAACTGATCCTCGGCACCGTCGCGCATCCCGACCACCGCATCGATGACGCCATCCCAGGCCGCGAGCACTTCTATCGGCGACACGTCGATCCCCGAAGGTGGCTGCGGGTGGTCGTAGACTTCAATGACGAGCCTGCGTGGGTCGTGACCGCACTGATCCAAGAAAACCCGCCGCGCGGCTGGAAATCATGACCATCACGATCGCCGGCATCCCGTTCGACCATCACCACTACGACGAGCGCGGCGACGTGCTCTACCTCAACGTCGGCGAGCCCCGTCCCGCAGCACGCGGCCTGGAGACGCCCGACGGGCACGCGATCCACTACGACGAGAACGGCGCGGTTATCGGGTTGACGCTGCTGAACGTCCGGCACACCCTGGAACGCGACGGGCGACTGACGCTCACGTTGCCACCGGAGCACCTCGGAGCCGACGCACTCGAACCCATCCTCGCCGCAGCCTGAAATCGTGAGCTCGCTCAGCCGGTTTGGTCACCCTTCAGATCGCCGCGCCTGACCGCCGCTCCGCACACGGCGACCGGCAACGACCAGATAGCGCACGCGGGCTTCGCCCGCTGTAACCGAGCCTCCCTGCGGTCGGCTCTCCACCGACCCTGGCGTCGTGCCAGCCGGCCGGCAGCCCTTCGGGCTGCTCGCTCGCCCGTTCGCTGACGCTCACTGGCTCACGCGGCCGGCGCACAACGCCAAGCCCGGACAGACTAGATGCACCACTGTGCGAGCGCTGTGTCCGCGCTGTGCAAATTCGTTGGCCGGTCCGAGGCAGTTGGGGTCTGTACCCCTTGTGATGACCGCAGCCAGCATCGGCGCCGCCAAGGGCGGCGGCTACGCGCGCTACCTGGAGTCAAAGACCGTCGAGCCAGAGCGCGGCGACTACTACCTCTCCCCCGACGGGGAGCCCACCCAGGCGCCCGGCCAGTGGCTCGCCTCGCCGGACACGCTTGCGCGCCTTGGCATCGAGGGCTCCACGGTCGAAGGCCGGGACTTCATCTCGTTGATGGAAGGCAAACACCCCAGGTCAGGACGGTGGCTGCGGCAGGCCGGCTCCAACGGCGCCCGCGGCGGCGGGATCGACCTGACGTTCAGCGCCCCGAAGTCGGTGTCCGCTGTGTGGGCGCTCGCCGACGAGTCCCAGCGACGCGAGATCGAAGCCGCACACGCCGCAGCGGTCAACGAGACGATCGCGCACCTGACCGACACCGTGCCGACCGTGCGCCGGCGCTCCCACGGGCAGGTGTTCGAGGAGCCGGCGCGGGACGTCGTGGCCGCCGAGTACCGGCACACCACCGCCCGCGGCGTCCTCGAGACAGACGCGCCCGACCCGCAACTGCACAGCCATGTGGTCATCACCAGCGCTGTCCGCGATGACGGGAAGATCGTCGCCGTCGCCTCCCGGCCGATCTTCCGCTCGGCCCGCGAGCTTGGCGCCTACTACCGCTCCTCGCTGGCGCACCAACTCCAGCAGCGTGGTTATGCGATCGAGCGGGGCACCGGCAAACACGGCCGCTACTTCGAGATAGCCGGCGTACCGCGCGGCCTGCTGGACGCCTTCTCCTCCCGCAGCCGCGAGGTCGCCAGGGCCGCCGAGCGCTTCCGCGCGAAGTGGGGCCGCGCACCCGAGCGCGGCGAGCTGCGCCAGCTCAAGCTGGAGAACCGCAAAGCCAAGGTGCTCATCACCCGCACCGACCTACAGCAAGCCTGGAACGACACCGCAGCGCGCTTTGACTTCACCGGCGAGCAGCCCGGCCGGCTGCCCGGCGCCACCTCGAGCCCCCGCCCCAGCGGCCGCTTGAGGATCGTGTCGAGCAGCGCCTAACCGAGCGCGCCGCGACCTTCGAGCCCGGCGAGTTCCGGGCGGTCCTGCTGGAGCAGTCCGTCGGCGAGCTCTCACCCGGCGACGCGCTCGACCGCTCACGGGCGATGATCGCCGAACGCCGCGTCCTCCCATTGGAGGGCGGCCTGATGACGACGCTCGCCGTGCGTGCCCGCGAGCAGGCGATCGAGCGCAGGTTCACCACGCTCGCCGCCGGCGGCGGCCGAGACGTTGGCGTACAGGCTCGCGCGCTCGCCGGCGACCAGATCGCCGAGCGGATCAGCGGACGCCTCAGCGCCGAGCAGACACACGCCCTGGAGGTCATCACCGGCCCCGAGCGCGCAGCGATCCTCGTCGGACCCGCCGGCACCGGCAAGGGCGTCGTCATCGACGCCGCCGCCCGCGCCGAGCAGCACGCCGGCAACCAGACGCTCGGGATCGCGGTGTCCGGGTCCACCGCGCAGCGCCTCGGCCAGGACAGCCCCGCCCTCGCCGGCCAAACGCTGACCCTCGACGCGCTCGTCTCCCGCGTCGAACGCGGCCAGCTCGCCGTCGACCAGCAGACGACGATCTACTTCGATGAGGCGGGCATGGCCGACACCGACCGCCTCGGCCGGCTCACCGAAGTCGTGGAGCAAACCGGGTCAAAGCTCGTGGCGATCGGAGATGCGGCGCAGTTGCCCTCGATCGGGGCGGGCGGCATGTTCGCCCGGCTCTCAGACATCGCCCCGAGCGCCGAGCTGTCGAGCGGTGCGTGCGACCCGGCCCGTTTGCCGCGATCGTCCGCCAACACGCAGACGGTGACCGCGAGCTCCTCCACTACGCCAACCAGCTCAGCCGCGAGGCAGACGACCACCAGCGCGCAATCGAAGCGGTCCGGGCTAGCTCCGAGGTCTCGTGGGGCCGCCACCCTGCGACGCTCGAACACTGGGCCTACTTCGGGGAGGTGCTGCGTGAGCGCGAAGACGTCGCCGACTGGGAACGCAAGGCGCTGATTAGCGGTCCGCTCATGACGCTGTGGATCGCGCCCGGCGACCTCGCAGGCGACTACCTTGAGTTCATGGGGGAAGCGACCGGACGCCGCTCCCTGTGCGCTAAGACCTACGCTCCACCGGATCAGCTCGCCGCCCGGCGTGAGCGCCTGATCGAGCTCCTGCGCGACGCCGACGAGAGTCAGGAGACCGCACGACCGCCAAGGCCATCCGCGAAGACCTGCACCGCGGCCCGGTTCTCACTCCGGGGGCGCACGCCAACCGAAGCCCAGCAGCTCGTCAGCACTCTCGTCTCTCGGATCGCCCCGGCACCTGCCAGTCATCCCACGGACGCTCGGAGCAACTCTCGAATCGACGAGCGGTAGCCGCCATACGGCCGACGACTCACTAGCACGCTCGACGGACGACCCGAGTGGCTCCAGGGGAGTTGGACAGGCACCGCGCGAGCACCGTCATCGACTCGTGCCAACGTATCAGCGTGGCAAAGAAGGCTACCGAGCAGACAATCACCGGCGAGCGGGGCATCGCGATGATCGCCTCTGCAGTCACCGCGATGCACCACATCTGGCGAGAGGCGCCCGGCCCGACGGACTTCGGGATCGACGGCGACATCGAACTTCGCGACCCGGCCAGTGGCGAGGTACGAAATGTGCGCATCGGTGTACAGAGCCGAGCCACAACGAGAAAATGGGCCGGCGAGACGGACAGCGGCTTCTACTACACCCCCTCGAAAGCCGACCTCGACTATTGGCTCAGCTCAAACCAGCCCGTGATCCTCGTGTGCTCCCGCCCCGCGACCAATGAGATCTACTGGTGCAGTGTGCACGACTGGGCGCGCGACCCCACGCAGCGGGCGCGGCGGCAGGTGCACTTCGACAAGACGAGGGATAGATTCGAGGCATCGTCTCGCGACACCCTGTTCGCCCTCCGCGGCGCCGACGGCGGATGGCCCGAGCCACCCGGACCGGCGCCGATACCCGAGGATGTACAGCTCAACCTCATGCCGGTGATCTGGAAGACGGAGCTGCTGCACTCCGCCGCGGTCGGCACGAGCAACGCAAAGACACTGTTCGCCCCCGCCCACGAGCAGAACGTGAACGACTTCCGCGCAGTTTTGCGCGACGGATACGTCTGGTCGCTCGCGCCGTTTCGCGAGGGCTTTCTCCAGGCGATCGGCGCACAGGAGCCCAAGAGCGGACAACTCACCCCGTGGCTGGATTCAACTCAGCCGAGCGACATGGACCTTGTGCGTGAGCTTCTGCGACGCACGGTGATTTCCGCGCACCACCGATGGATCGCGTGGCATAGAGGCAAACGCATGGCCTACTTCCGGCTCAAGGCGGAGCCCGAGGAGTGGCGGACGGTGCGCTACCGGTGGGACAAGGGTGCCGGACGAGCGGTCGTCTCACCGCAGCAGGCGAAGACACGGGACGGCCACACGGGCTACCGCCATGACGCGGCCGACATATCGGTACGGCGCCTGTCCGGGCGCTGGTATCTGCAGGTGCACCCGACGTATCTCTTCACCTGGGATGGCGTCAAAGTATCGCGCCACCATGCGAGCGCGCTGAAGAAGATCAAGGAAATCGAGACCCATCCATCGGTGAGCCAGGCGCTGCGAATGTGGGCGCACCTGCTCAAGGAGAAGATCACGTTCGATTCGCTTGAGGGCGAGCCGGCAACGCTCGGTCCGCTCGTGAGCATGAGCTCACCACGAAGCATCATCGACCGCAGCTGGCGAGAGGTGTCAGCCACCGAGCTTGGCTACCAGGACCCCGACGGGCTGACCCTGTTTGACCCGGACAACCTCGCCGCATGATCGGATCGGACTCGATCCATATGGAGGTCCTCGATGAGCCGATGCTCGAGTTCGGCAACGCCGGCCTTCACCAAGAGCAGCGTGCGGGCATAATCGCGCACGGGCCAGCAGACGTGGGCATCGAGGGGCGCTGCGAGGCGATCCGGGTGGGCCTTGTCGGAGACGGCCGGGCGCTGGGAGAACTGCGCGGCTACCTGGAAAGCGCGGCGTCAGGACTCGAGGCCAAGGAAACGGATCTGACCCAGCTATTCCCGGAATTCCCCGGCTGCACGGCCACGGCTGGCTTTCGCGCCCCTCTCGTCTTCTCGGACGCCAGCACAAGAGCCATGGGGCGCAAGGAGCTTGCTTGTATATCGGACGCAGCGACGCCCGCCGAGAAGATCAAGGCGGCCGTCAACCTATGCGCGGCTGCGGTGAGCGAGCTCTCACAGGGCGCGGCGGTCGACGTCGTAGTGCTCGCGCGACCACCCGGCATTCCCGATGGCGCCGGGGATACGCGCGGCGTTGGGGACAACTTTCATGATCTGCTGAAGGCGGCGCTGATCTCCACCCCGGCGCCGACACCGATCCAGCTGATCCGGCCCGCGACGTGGAGGGGCTCCGTCGGGACCGAGGACCCTGCCACAACCGCGTGGAACCTGTTCAGCGCACTCTTCTACAAGGCGGGCGGCAAGCCATGGCGGCTGCAAACGTCGCGCACCGAGCCGACCCGCTGCTTCGTAGGGATCTCATTCGCCACGCTAGGGGACGGACAGCTATCCGCGAGCGTCGCACAGGTGTTCAACGAGCTTGGGGACGGCGTCATCGTCCGTGGTGCGCTGGCCGAACGCAGCAAGCACGACCGACAAGCACACCTCTCGAGCGTCGACGCGCGGAACCTGCTGAACGACGCGCTTGAGCGCTACCGAGACGTACACGGAAACCTGCCGGCGACTGTGACGGTGCACAAGACGAGCTCCTTCACCTCGTCTGAGCGAGACGGATTCCTCGCTGCGGCGGACGCCGTTCCCTTGAAATGCGAGCTCGTGTGGTTGACGAACAGCGACAGTGCAATGGCGATTCGCGGAAGCAGGCGCTACCCACCGTTGCGGGGCACGCTGGTGAGGCTGAGCGAAGATGAGCACTTGCTCTACACCCATGGCAGCGTTCCGTACTATCGGACTTATCCTGGGCTATACGTTCCGCGGCCCGTTGGGCTGAGGCCATGCTCCATCGAACGTCCGGTCGAGGCGATCGCGCGAGAGATCCTCAGCCTGACCAAGCTGAACTGGAATCGTGCCCGCATGGAGGCGAGGATGCCGATCACGCTTTTGACGGCGCGCAGGGTTGGCGACATCCTGCGGCACGTGCCCAGCTCAGTGGCGGCTGCACCGCAATACGCCATGTACATGTGATCAGCCGCGGCCGGTCGCCTGTTTGGTCTCGACGAGGCGGACATCTCCATGCCTACCGCCGAGGCTGCTCAGCGAGCCATTCGTCGAGCATCGGGCGCGTGAAGCGGATGTGCCGGCCGACCCGATGGCAGGGCAAGCGGCCTGTCCTCACGGCCTCGTATACCCAGCTCGTCCTCACGTTGAGATACCAAGCGGCCTGATCTGGCCGAAGGAGCCGATCCTGCTGCAGCGGAGCCTCTGTTGTTGGTGTTGTTGCTTCCATGCGGATATAGACCCCAACGCGGCCGAACCGGCCAACGGATTTCTTCCGTCGAACACTCGGCCGCCTCACGACCTGGCGTGCCAGCAGGCCAACGGAGGCGCCCCAAAAACGAGCCGCGGCGACCGCGCGACGACCGCTGGGGAACGATGCAGGGAACGATGCCCTGCCGTCGCAACCTCGTGATAGGCTTGCTTTTGCTGCGTTTGCAGGTGTTTTGGAAGTGGGCCCGGCGGGACTCGAACCCGCGACCTACCGATTATGAGTCGCCGGCAGCACGTCGAGTTCGCTCCAGTTAGCTGGCGTTGCCTCCAGAAGCACGAGGTTCGCTTGAGTTGCAAGGCTCCGAGTCGGGAAATCGTGGGGAACGACGGCGTGGTCGCCACAAGACGGCGCTACTGCCGCCGCAAGCACGCTGACGGCAGCCGTTTCGGGCGCTCCACGACGCCTACACGACACCCTGACACGACAAAGGGTCGCACGACTGGCGCGAGAACTGGCGCGAGGCGTGCCACGCAGCTTGGACGAGCACCCCCGGCAGAGCACTTCTCACCGAAACGCACTCTCCAGATTTGGCTCTACAGCGCTACTTGATGTGCATCCCCGAGATCGCGCGTGCGATCACGAGCTGCTGGATCTCGGCGGTGCCCTCGAAGATGTCGTAGATCTTGGCGTCGCGGTGCCAGCGCTCGACGGGGAACTCGCGCGTGTAGCCGTTGCCACCGAGGATCTGGATCGCACGCTCGGTCGCCCAGACCGCGACCTCGCCGGACTTGAGCTTGCTCATCGAGCCCTCGGCGTTCTCGAATTTGACACCGGTGCGACCCATCCACGACGCGCGCCAGACGAGCAGCCGAGCCGCGTCGATCTCGAGCTTCATCCGTGCGAGCGTGAACGCGATCGACTGGTTCTCGATGATCTTGCGGCCGAACTGCTCGCGCTCCTTGGCGTACTCGAGCGCGTACTCGTACGCGGCGCGCGCGATCCCAAGCGCCTGCGCACCGACCGTCGGGCGCGAGGACTCGAACGTCTGCATCGCCGCCTGCGAGTTGCCCTTCTTGCCCTCACGCACACGCGCGAGGCGCTCGTCGAGCTTGTCCTTGCCGCCCAGCACGTAGCCCGCGGGGACGCGGCAGTCATCGAGAAACACGTCCGCGGTATGCGACGCGCGCAGCCCGTGCTTTGAGACCTTGCTGCCCTGCGAGATGCCCTTGGCCTCGCTCATCGGCACGACGAACGCCGCGTGGCCGCGGGCACCGAGCTCGCGATCGACAGAAGCGATCACGACGTGCACGTCGGCGATGCCGCCGTTGGTCGCCCAGGCCTTCTGCCCGTTGAGAACCCACTCGCCGGCCGCCTCGTCGAACTTGGCGGTGGTGCGCAGCGCGGAGACGTCAGAGCCGGCGTTGGGCTCTGAGGCGCAGAACGCTGCCACCTTGACCGCATCCGGCGTGCCGAAACAGCGCGGGATCCACTCGCCGATCTGCTCGCCGGAGCCCTGTCCGAAGATCGCTGCCACCGCGAGCGCGGTCCCCATGATCGACATGCCGATGCCGGCGTCGCCCCAGAACAGCTCCTCGTTGACCAGCGGCAGCGTCAGCCCGGTCGGGTCCGCGAAGAACTGCGCGAGCCCTTCGAAGCCGTAAAGCCCGATCTTCGCGGCCTCTTCGATGATCGGCCACGGCGTCTGCTCCTTCTCGTCCCACTCGTGCGCCGCCGGCCGCACGACATCGGCGGCGAAGCCGTGGACCCAATCGCGAATGTCCTTCTGGTCCTGGGTCAGCTCGAGCGAAAACGTGACCTCCTGCTGGGCGGCGCCGGAGATGGCCTCGACCGCCGCCTCGGCGGCTGCGGTCTGCGACGGATCGGAGGCAGACGAGACGGCTGTGGGGGATGCTGACATCGGACGCGATCTCCTTTGGGGTGACGGGGTGGCGCCTTGGGGAACGATGAGAGGACAGTAGGGACGTCTGGAGCGCGCGGCGACCCTTGACAGGGCGTCGCTCGCGACCCTTGACAGCGTAGCTCAGAAAGCGCGCCCGTTGCGTGCGGGGCGCAAGCGCGCGCGAAGCCAACATACCCGCGTAGGGGTCGCCTCAAGCACGCGCTGGAGATCACCTCGAGTTGCCGCCGGCGCGACTAGCGCGTCTGCCAGGCTTCCTCACCGCGCGTCAGCGCCACAACCGCTTTCGGCAGCCGACCCTCCGCAACGTCGGCGACGGTGACCTGCTCGAGCACCGCGCGCAGGTTCGCGCGCAGAGCGATCCAGACCTGCTGCAGGCTCTCCGCAGAGCCGGCGTACTCGACCTCCTCCGGGCGCTGTCCGCGGACGCCCACGAGCGGCCCCTCGACGGCGCGAATGATCTGCGCGAGGTTGACCTCCTCCGGGGGATGCGCGAGCCAGTAGCCGCCCTCGGGACCGCGCTGGCTGCGAACGATCCCGGCTGAGCGCAGCTGGGTGAGGATGTTCTCCAGGAAGGAGACCGGGATGCTCTGTGCCTGTGCGACTTCGTCGACCTTGCGCGGCGAGGCTTGACCGCTGTCGGCGAGCTCTACGACCGCCCGCACGGCGTAGTCGGCCTTGGCTGTCACGTGCATTGCCGTTGATTCTCACCTATCCGGCGGCGAAGCGCCACGTCGGTAGCTCGGCGCGGCCGCGACTCAGCGAGACTGTCGCAATGCTGATCGCCAGGACGCTGCTCGTGGGTGGGTTGCTGTTGGCGCTCTGTAGCTGCGGCGGCGCCGGCACCGCGAGCAGCGAGCACCGGCACACGGCGAGCGTCCCCGCCTACGTAGTCGAACCGTTCAGCCACGAGCAGCATCTGGTTGAGCAGGGTGCACGGCTGGTCGTCGCCGATGGCTGCGCCGCGTGCCATCTGTCTGCCCCGGGCAAGGCAATCGCGCCGAGCTTCGCGAGCTTCGCCGGGCACCGCGTCACGCTGGCCGACGGACGCACGGCGGTCGTGGAAGAACGCTTCCTGCGGAAAGGGCTGGCAAACCCGCACCGGCTGATCATCAGCGGTTACGCGGCGGCGCCGATGCTCGCCGCCGTGCGGCGCCTGAATCTGGCGAGCCACCCGCAGCAGATCGCCGCGCTGGCCGCGTTCATCGAGCAGGTGGGCCCCGAACCCGAATAGCGACGCGCCTGGCTACCCGCCCGAAGCGCGTGGGGCTGCCTCTAGCATCTCGGGCCATGCCCCGGCGCTGGGACTGGCATTTCGAGGATCGCGAGTCCGTGCGGGGGCAGGCTGACGCGCCGGCGCCCGCGCAGGGCGAAGAACAGGCACGGCGGATTCAGATCCGCCGGCGCAGGATCGCGGCGGCGATCGTGCTCGCGGCCGCGCTGCTGGCGCTGGTGGCACTCGTGCCTGGCTCCGACTCGCACGGCTCCCGTGCCTCCAGGATGCCGTCGAGCGCCGACGCTCATACGGGTGCACACGCTGCACGCTCTGCGCCGGCGCGGGCGCCCGAAGAGACGCCGAGCGCGGCCGTGAAGACCGTGCTTGCCTATACGCCGTTCGTCAAACAGGGCGGAGATCGCGGGCGTGAGATCGCGTTGACCTTCGACGACGGCCCCGGGCCCTACACCCCGGCCCTGCTCAGCGTGCTCGAGCGCGAGCACGTGCGTGCGACGTTCTTCGAGATCGGCGAGATGCTGCGCTACTTCAGCTCCTCGACGCTGCGCGAGCTGCGTGACGGCGACGTGATCGGCGACCACACGCAGACCCACCCGGAAATGGCGACGCTGTCCGCGCACGCCCAGCACGAAGAGCTGTTCGAACAGATGCTCCACATCGAACTGCTCGGCGGGCCGCGACCGATTCTGTTCCGTCCTCCGTATGGCTCCTACGATGCGACCACGATGCGCCAGCTGCGGGCGCTGCACCTGCTGATGGTTCTGTGGTCGGTCGACACCGACGACTACCTGCAGCCCGGTGTGTCGGTGATCGTGCAGCGCGCGCTCGCCGGCGCGCGCCCGGGCGCGATCATCCTGATGCACGACGCCGGCGGCACCCGCACCCAGACAATCGCGGCGTTGCCGATCATCATCGCGAAGTTGCGCGCACACGGCTTCCGGCTCGTGACAGTTCCGGAACTTCTGAAGGACGACCCGCCACCGCCGGGCCAGACGCTACCGTCGAGCCTCAGAGGCGACTGAATGGAGATCGAGGCTCTGCGTGCGCGTCGTGCCGAGCGCCGGCGACAGATCCGTCGGCGGCGACTTGGCGCCGTGCTAGTCCTCGCGGCGCTCGCGGCGGTGATCGCGCTGATCATCGTGGTTGCGTCGGGCTCCAGCCGAGGCTCGCACGCCGTCGTCGCGGCGGCGCGCTCGAGCGGCGGCGCCGCCCGTCATGCGACGGCGCCTGTCCGCGCGCCGGTCAGCGTGCGCACCGGCCCACCCGGCACGCAGGCGGTGCCGATCCTGATGTACCACGTGATCGCCGCGCCTCCCGCCGGCGCACCGTTCCCGGGGCTGTACGTCGAACCGGCCGAGTTCGCCGAACAGATGCACGCCCTCGCGCGCGCCGGCTGGCACGCGGTGACGCTCGATCAGGTCGAGGAATACTGGCGCCACGGCGTCTCGCTCGGCACGCGCAAGCCGGTCGTGATCAGCTTTGACAACGGCTACAACTCTCAGTACACGCAGGCGCTGCCGGTGCTCCGCCGCTTGGGTTGGGCCGGCGACGAGAACCTCCAGCTGACCGGCCTGCCGCCATCGCAAGGCGGTCTCGGCCCTACGCAGATCAGGGGGCTGCTGGCCGCGGGCTGGGAAGCTCGACACTCAGGGCATCAGCCACGCAGACCTGATCACGCTCGACGCCGAACAGCTGCACCAGCAGGTGGCCGCGGCGCGCGCAACGCTCCAGCGTCGTTACCACGTGCCCGTCAATTGGTTCTGCTACCCATCCGGCCACTACAACGCGACCGTCGTGGCGGCGGTGAAGGCGGCTGGCTTCACCGGGTCGACCACCGTCGTCCCCGGCTGGGCGCGTCCAGATGAAGATCGCTATCGCCTGCACCGGCTGCGCGTGCTCGGCGGCACCAGCGGTCAGGGGCTGCTGGAACTAGTGGACGGAGCGCGCGAGGACCCGCCGGCTCCCGCCTCCTACAGCGCCTGACGTTTCCAGCTGACCGTTGGCTTCTGCAGACGCAAGCGGTCAATCCGCCAAGGGATAAAGCTCGCCGGTCGTTGCCGATCGGCGGGTGATGCCCAGCTCCCGGACAACCTCCTCGGTCGATCAGCTCGCGTGTCTTGGGCGCGCGCTCGACGCTCGCACGGGCGACGTCGTCGAGTCAATGCTGGAGCGGACACGCCTGTCGGACTGCCAACTCGATGCCGCCGTCGAGGAGCGCTTTGCGCGTGTCGGCACCGTCTCGACGGTCGCGGTCGCGCGTTGGATGTCAGGCGATGGCGCCGAGGTCGCGCGCGAGGTCGGACGCGAGGCGTGGCAGATCTTTGGTCAGCTCGCCTCGCAGCGCGCAGCGCCGCTGAACGAGGTCACGAAGCGCTGCCTGCGCTGGTGCGACGCGGCCGGCGAGGTCGTCACGGAGTGCGTCGAGGAACTCGACCTCGCTCCAGCGGTGCTCGCGCAGGCGCTCGCGATGCTGCAGCGCAGCCTCAACGTAACGCTCGTCCGTATGTGCGAGTCGTTCGAGTCCGAGCGCCGATCCGCGGATGCGGAGCTGGAGCACCGTCAGCGCGAGCTCGCCTTCCTCGCCACACACGACGCGCTCACCGGCCTGCCGAACCGCACCCTGATCCTCGACCGCGTCGACCAGCTGATGGTTCGGGCTCGTCGCGAGAAGACGCCGCTCGCCGCCCTGTTCATCGATCTCGACAACTTCAAGGCGATCAACGACTCGCTCGGCCACGCCGCGGGTGACGAGCTGCTGCAGGCGGTCGCCGCGCGGCTCAACGCGGTGGTGCGCGAGACCGACGCCGTCGGCAGGCTCGGCGGCGACGAGTTCATCGTGATCGCCAGCGAGCTGTCGCTGGCGTCCGGGCCGGAGCTGATCGCCGAGCGCCTGCTCGAAGCGCTCGACCAGCCGTTCCGCCTCGCCGGCGTTCCGCAAACAGCTCTGAAGCTAACCGCGAGCATCGGCATCGCCGCCGGTGATCGAGAATCCGCCGACGAGCTGCTGCGCGACGCGGACGTCGCGATGTACGAGGCCAAGTGGGATGGCCGCCACCGCTACGTGCTGTTCGAAGCGGGCATGCACACGGCGGTCCAAACGCGGATGGAACTCGAGATGGACCTGCGCGTGGCGCTCGAGAACGAGGAGTTCTTCCTCGTCTACCAGCCGACGTTCAGCCTGCGCGACATGAGCCCCACCGGTATGGAGGCGTTGATCCGCTGGCGCAGCCCGACGCGCGGGCAGGTCCAGCCGAACGACTTCATCCCGCTCCTGGAGGACACGGGCCTGATCGTCGAGGTGGGCCGCTGGGTGTTGCAGCAGGCTTGCCGCCAGGCGGTGCTCTGGCGCGAAGCCGGCCATCCGATCGGCGTCGCAGTCAACGTCTCGGCGCGCCAGCTCGACACCGACGAGTTCATCACCGACGTCGAGCGGACGCTGCAGGAGACAGGCCTCGAGCCGGGCTTATTGACAGTCGAGATCACCGAGACCGCGCTGATGCACGACCTCGCACAGGCGGCTGCGCGCCTGGCGAAGGTCAAGCAGCTGGGCGCGCGCGTGGCGATCGACGACTTCGGCACCGGCTACTCCTCGATGGCGCACCTGCAGCAGCTGTCGGTCGACGCCCTCAAGATCGATCGCTCGTTCATCGCGCAGATGACGCATAACCGCGAGGGTGAGACGATCATCCGCACGCTCGTCCAGCTGGGTAAGGCGCTCTCGATCGAGACCCTCGCGGAGGGCATCGAGCGCTCGCACGAGCTGAGCCTGTTGCAGGGCGAGCGCTGTGACAGCGGCCAGGGCTTCCTGTTCGCACGGCCGTTGGAGCCCGACGACGCGGCCGCGTTTCTGCGCAAATGGGTCGCCGAGACGGCATTACTCGGAGAGCGACAGACCTCCGCGCAGGGCGATCCGTCCGCGCGGTAACGCAGGATGCCGGGCTCTTTGACGGCCTCGAGATCGACATCGCTGCGCGCCTGGCAGGGGCACGCGCTGGAGCAGCTCGCCCGCTGGCAGGGCGGTCCGTTCCTGATCTCGGCTGCGCCCGGCGCGGGAAAGACGCGGCCCGCGCTCGAGCTCGCCCGGAACCTGCTGTCCCGGCGTGCCGCCAGGCGCGTCGTGGTGCTCTGCCCGACGACGCCGCTCACGCGCCAGTGGGCGTCGGCGGCTGCGGGCCTGGGCGTGCAGCTGCAGCCCGATGCCCGCGGACCGAACCCGCCACGCGACTTCGACGGCGTTGCGGTCACCTATGCCCGCGTGGCAAGCGATCCAGGCGGCTGGGCGGCCAAGCTCGCAGCTGACACGCTGGTGATCGTCGACGAGGCCCACCACCTGGGCGAGGACCTGGCGTGGGGCGAGAGCTTTCAGCGGGCGTTCGCGGCCGCGCGCCGCTGGCTGCTGCTCTCGGGCACGCCGTTTCGCTCCGACGCGACGCCGATTCCGGGCGTGCGCTACGACGCGGACGGCCTCGTCGTGCCGGACGTTTCCTATACCTACGCCGAAGCGGTCGCCGACGGAGTGTGTCGCCCCGTGGCGTTCGTGACATTCGACGGGACGCTGTCGTGGCGCAGTGGCGACGATGTCGTCGAGTCCTCGTTCGAGACCGTTCTGAGCGCGCGCGAGGCCGCCCGCCGCTACCGCACGGCGATCTCCGCGGAGCTGCCCGAGGGTTTGGCGCGCATCGTCCGCGAGGCGGACGCAAAGCTACACGCGGTGCGCGCGGCGGGCCACCGCGACGCCGCCGGGCTCGCCGTCGCCGCCGACGCCGCACACGCCCGTCAGCTGGCCAAGCTCCTGCGCGAGGTGACCGGCCGCGCGCCGGTGGTCGTCGTGCACACCGACACGAACGCGGCGCATAAGCTCGCGGACTTCCGCGCCTCGCGCGAGCCGTGGATCGTGGCGGTGAACATGGTGTCCGAGGGTGTCGATGTGCCGCGACTGCGCGTCGGCGTTTACGCGAGCGCCGCCAAGACCGCCTTGATCTTCCGCCAGATCGTGGGTCGCTTCGTGCGCACGACGCCGAGGATGGCGGCAGAGCCGAGCTGGTTGTATCTACCGGCAGAGCAGACACTGCGCCGGCACGCGTCGGAGGTCGAAAGCGAGCTCCGCCACGCGCTGCGCGTCGTCGAGCCGAACGAAGATCTCGAGGCACCGCCACGACGCGAGAGCGAGCAATCACCGAGCGCCGAGTTCGTGCCGCTGAGTGCCGAGTTCGCCGCACAGATGACGCTGTTCGGCGCGCCGCAGCGGGACTCATCTCCCGCGTCTGCGGCGCAAACGTCACGCGCAGACGAGGCGGGGGTCAACGGCTCGGCGCCCCAGCCCGAGCCGGTGGGCGTGCCGGCGTTCGAACGCCGCGCAGACCTGCGTCGCGAACGCAGTCGTCTGGTCGCGGAAATCCACCGTCGCGACGGCCGCAGCCATCGTGAGATCAACTCGTGGGTCAATCGCGAGGTTGGCCTCGAGCGCGTCGATCAAGCAAGCATCAAGCAGCTCGAGCGCTCGATCGAGACGCTGTTGAAGGAGTTGCTGCGCGCCGGCCGGCGCGCAGCCCCCGCCTGACCGCCGCGGTGCCTGACCGTCGCGGTGCCTGCCCGCGCTCAGCACGGGTCGTGTTTCGTGCTCGCGGTTTCGGGTAACGCACGTTCGAGGCCCACCCCCCTCAGGGCCCTCCGAATCACTGTGGATCGCGTGCGACGCGCCCGTTCATCCTCCGGGCGCGTCGCGATCCTAGTGATTACGTTCAGGCTGCCAGCGTGCGCGCACGCGCGGCGAGGTGCGCCACGCCAAGCTGGTCGTACTCTTCGGCGGCCCGCTCGAGTGCCGCGACGGCGCCTTCGCGGTCGTCCTCCAGCAGCCGCTGTCCCAGAAGCAACTCGCAGCGGGCCGCCTCGAGCGGACGTCTGAGACCCTGCCAGGCCTCACGTGCCCGCTTGAGCTCAGCGGGCGCGCCCGGCAGGGGACCCACGATCCCGATCGCTTCGATCGCGGCTGCTTCGCCGACGGGATAGCGCGCCCGCTCCGATAGCGCGACCGCCTCCCGCGCCGCCTTCTCGGCCTCCTCGGGACGCCCGGCCAGACGGTGCAGCAAGGCCTGCGCCGAATTGGCCTGGATCGACTGCACGATCAGACCGGCACGTTCGCAGACGTCGAGTGCCTGTGCGAGCGCGGTGTCCGCGGCCGCGAGCTCGCCCTGGTCGCGGAGCGTGTTCGCGAGCCCGTACAGCGCGTCGAAGCTGACCTCAGACCAGCCGATCTGCTGAGCCAGCTCGTATGCGCGTTTGTACAAGCTCTGCGAGTCCTGCCACTCGCCGCTGCGCCAGTGCAGCCTGCCACGCAGCGCGTACGGCAGACACAGCTTGCCAATCAGGCCCTCGCGTTCCGACAGCTCGGCGCTCGCGTCGCTCGAGCGCGCGACGGCTTCCCAGTCCGCCGCGTACAGCGCGAGCTGCGCGACGGCCGCGTGCAGCTCGATCTCGGTGGGCACGTCGCCGATCTGCTGAGCGAGGGTGAGCGCCTCCCGGTAGGAATCGGCAGCAGCGGTGTAGTCGCCGTCGGAGCTCTCCAGATGATGTCCGAGCGCCATCAGCGCGAGCACCGTCTCGTGCTCGTCGGAGCCGCGCGCGAGCTCGACTGCGCGCTCGAGGTTCTCGCGCGCCTTGACGGTGTCGCCGATGCGACCGAAGACGCGGCCGAAGATGCCGTGAGCGCGGCTCGCGGCGCGCACCTCGCCAAGGCGCTCGGCGAGCCGGAGCGCCTTCTCCGACGCATAGATGGCGAGCATGTTGTCGCCCGTCTGCATGTACAGCCAGGCGGCCTCCTCATACAGGCGCACGAGCGCGAGCGACGGCTCACTGTCCTTGATCAGGTTGATACCTCGCTGATGATGCTCGATCGCCTGCTTGCGCTCGCCCTTGTGAGCCAGGCCGGCGCCGATCTTGCGGTGAAGCTCGGCGACGTGCTCGAGATCGTCGCGCTCGCGATGGTGCTCGAGCGCCCGCTCCCAGGCGCCGATCGCGGCATCGACGCGACCGAGCCGCAGCGCGACATCACCCTGCTTCTCGAGCAGGCGCGCGAGCGCCTCCGGATCCTCGCTCGCCTGCGCGATTGCGGCTTCGTAGTTGGAGAACGCGTCCGCGTTCGAGTAGAAGGCCGTCGCCGCGTCGCCGGCCGCCTCCAGGAAGGTGAGCGCCTTTGCACGGTAGGGCGCGAGCGCGGCCGCGGAGAGACCGAGCTCGGAGCCCAACTCCGCCGCTTTGCCGTAGTGCTCGGCGAGCAGCGCCACCACCTCCTCGACGCGCTCGCCGGCGCGCACCTCGATGAAGCGCGCGACCTCGAAGTGCTTCTGGGCGCGCACGGCCTTGGGCAGCATCTCGTAGGCGGCGTCACGGATCAGCGCGTGCTTGAACGCGAGCTCTGGTTCGCCCGCGAGCGCGCTGCCCTCACCGGCGACGACGATGTCCCTGTCGCGCAGCGCACGCAAGGCCTCCGCGAGGTTGCCGCCCTCAGCCTCGGCAACCGGCGCCAGGGCGGCCTCCCAGAAGGTTCGTCCGATCACCGCGGCGTGCGCGAGCAGCCGCCGCTGGAACGGCTCGAGTGAGTCGAGGCGCGCGGCGAGCAGCGCCTGCACCGTCGCCGGCAACTCCGCCGCCGTCGAGCCTTCCTCCTCCGCGAGGCGGCGCACCATCTCCTCCGCGAACAGCGGGTTGCCCTCCGCGCGGGCCGCGACCGCAGCCACGACTCCGTCGCTGGGGCGGGTGATATGCATCAGCGAGGTGATCAGCTCACGCGTCTCGCTGTCGCCCAGCGGCTCGAGGAACATCGTCGTCGAGTCGCGCCTGACCCCTCCCCAGCCGGTCCGACGGGCCAACAGCTCTTCCCTGGCGAGGCAGATCTGCAGCACGGGCGCGCGCACCCACTGCACCAGGTGCTCGATCAGGTCGAGCATGCCCTCGTCGGCCCAGTGAATGTCCTCCCACACCAGCACCACGGGTCCATCGCGTGCCATGCCTTCCACACACGCCCGCACGGCCGCGAAGAACACTTCGCGCGCACGCTGTGCATCCTCGCTCTCCGCCGCCAGCGAGTCCTCAGGCCCCTCGATCCCGAGCAGGCGGCCGATCACGGCCGTTTTCGAGGCGACGGAGCGGCTGTCGGAGTCGGCGACCTCGAGCAGCCCGCCCAGGCGCGCGGAAAGCTTTTCCCAAGCAGCCGCGGGCGGATCGCCGTCGGTGATCGCGCACTCGGCGCGAATCACCTCGCCGAGCGGCCAGTAGACGATGCTCGAGCCGTAGGGCAGGCAGCGCCCGTGTCGCACCAGCGGTCGCGGTTCGCGGCTCTGCAGCTCGAGCTCGAACTGGCGCAGCAGCCGGGTCTTGCCGACACCGGGATCGCCGATGACGGTCGCCAGATGCGGTCCCCGCTTGCGCTGTACTCGCGCGTGCAGATCGTGCAACTGCGCAAGCTCGGACGTGCGCCCCACGAGTGGCGTGCCGGCCGGAGCCGCCGCGGCGGACACAAGCGGGCGCTCGTCGACCGCCAGCGCCTCCCACGCAGGCACCGGCTCGCTCTTGCCCTTCAGGATCAGTGGCTGCGCGAGCGCGCGGTAGTCGATCGCCTCGCGCGTGGCGCGATAGGTCGCCTCGCCGACGGTGACGCTGCCGGGACGCGCCCCCGCCTGCAGCCGCGAGGCGACGTTGACGGTGTCGCCGATGACGGTGTAGCTGTCGCCTACCTCACCTGCGAGCACCTCACCGGTGTTGATGCCCACGCACAGTTCGAAGGTGATGTCGTGCTGGGCGCGCAGCGGCTCGTTCAGCTCGTCCATCGCGGCCTGCATGCCGAGGCCGGTGCGAACCGCGCGCTCGGCGTCGTCACCGTGCGCCACCGGCGCGCCGAAGATCGCCATCACGTTGTCGCCGATGAACTTGTCCACGTAGCCCCCATAGGCAACGACCTCCTCCCCCAATCGCCCGAGGATCCGCTCGAGCTGGCGCTTCACCGCCTCCGGGTCCATCTTCGCCGCCGCCGCCGTATAGCCGGAGAGGTCGGCAAACAGGACGGTCACGGTGCGGCGCTCATCGAGCGTCGGTGATGCGAGAGCCACGGCCGGCGCATCCGCGTCGAGCACCGCGGGTGGTGCAGCCGCGGCGGCGGGCGCCGGCAGCGACGCGCCGCACGCCGCGCAGAACCGCGCTGCCTCGGGCGCAAGCTCACCGCACTCACCGCAACGCCGCTCGAGCGCCGCGCCGCACGCCATGCAGAAGCGTGCCCCGGCGGGGTTCTCAGCGGCGCACGCGGAGCAGCGACCCATGGGTGTGACTCAGTAACGAGCGATATTCGTGGACACTCGCACGAGTATCACCCATTTGACTCGGGGGGTCGAGGTCAGCGAGCAGCCGTGCCGCGAGCGGATGTTGCGTCGCTCGCACGCTGGCCTATGGCACGACGAATCGATGACCGGATTCCCTGAGTCATACGCGGACCTGCTCGAGCAGAAGTTCGCAACCCTCGCGACGATCGGTCGCGACGGCATCCCGCAGCTCACGGAGGTGTGGTTCCTGTACGAGGACGGTGAGCTGAAGATCTCCCTGAACAGATCACGGCACAAGACCGAGAACTTGCGCGAACGTCCCGAGTGCAGCCTTTTCATCCTCGACCTGTCAAATCCGTACCGCTACGTCGACGTGCGCGGTCGAGCGCGGATAGAGGCCGACGAGGACTACGCGCTCGCCGACCGCGTGGGCGCCAAGTACGAGTCGGAACTTCGCCAGCACGACGCCCCTGGCGAGTCACGTGTCGTCGTGACGATCCTCGCGACCAGCGTCTACGCGGTCGACATGTCGTCGTGAGGCTCGCAAGCCAGCCGACGCCGCCGGCCGCCTGCGCTCACCACCACTTGCTCTCGCGTGCCTCGTCGGTGCCGCCCGTTTGATCGAGCTCGTCGAGCTCGGCCATCTGCTCGTCGGAGAGTGTGAAATCGAAGATCTGCGCGTTCTCCTCGATGCGCTCTCGGCGCGTTGACTTGGGGATCACCGGAAGGCCGTGCTGGACACACCAGCGCAGCAGCACCTGTGCCGGCGTGCGCTCGAGACGCTCTGCGATGCTCGTGACCGTCTCTTGGGACAGGTAGCGACCAGTGCCGAGCGGGCTGTACGCCTCGAGCGCGATGTCGCGCTGCCGGCAGGCCTCGAGCAGCGCACGACGGTACTCGAAGGGGCTGAACTGCACCTGGTTGACGACAGGCGCGAGGTCCGCCACGGCGCCCAGCTGCTCGAGCTCGGAAACGCTGAAGTTGGACACGCCGATCGAGCGCGCGCTGCCGCGCTCTCTCGCCTTTTCCATGCCCGGCCACGCCCACGTGGGACCGCCCTGCGGCCAGTGGATGATGTAGAGGTCGACGTAGTCGACACCCAGACGCCTGAGGCTCTTCTCGGCCTCGGCCGCCGGATCCTTGTGGGCCGGGAAGAACTTGGTCGTGAGGAAGATCTCCTCGCGCTCGATCGACGCGTCGCGCAACGCCCTGCCGACGCTCTCCTCGTTGCCGTAGGCCTGGGCAGTGTCGATATGGCGGTATCCGAGCTCGAGCGCGGCACGCACCGCGTCGACGCATTCCGGGCCGTCGGGCACCTGCCAGACGCCGAGGCCGAGCATCGGCAGCTCGTGCCCGTCCGCGAGCACGCACGCCTGGCCGTCCGATGTCATTGCCGGGCGAGTCATCGGTGCTCGATACTAGGTCGTTGGCGGGCAGCATCCACCTCGAGGTCCGCTTAGGGCTCCCTAATTAGGGCTGCCTAAGCTGTGGTATGGTCCCGGCCGCCATACCCGAGTTCATCCGTCGGATTTCGCAGATCGAGAGCATTCGTCATTCCCGACGTCCACAACCATCTGCCCTCCCGGACCGCGTGGCGGCTGCCGTGTGCGCTAGTGGCGGCGCTCGCGCTGGTGGTCGGCCTTGCCGCGTGCGGCTCCTCCAAGCCGACGCTGACCAGCGCGCAGGTCAAGCAGCAGACGTGCAAGCAGGTCGAAGCGGCGCTGGCCGACGGTCCCGACGCGGAAGCCGACCTTGTCGGTCACGCGCAGGCGCAGATTCTGCCACTGCGTGAGATCCACACACCGGACGCAACACTGCATCAGGCAATAGACGCGCTCGCTGGTGCATATCAGTCGCTCTACACGACCGACGGCTCCGGATCAGCGAAGCGCGCCGTGAGCGCCGCCAGCAAGACGATCGAACGCCTGTGCCCGGGAATCGAATCCTGACGACGCCAGCGCGACCGAGGACACGACAATGATCAGAACAAGGAGCCTTGGTTCGCTGGTGGCGGCGGTCGCGCTCGTAGCGTGCTCGCTGGTGGGCTGCGGAAGCTCCTCCTCGGGATCGGGGCAGTCGATCACGTTGTACAACGGCCAGCACGAGCAGACGACCGACTCGCTCGTCGAAGGTTTCGAAAAGCAGACGGGGATCAAGGTGAACGTGCGCAACGACGACGAGGACACGTTGGTCGATGAGATCGTGACCGAGGGTTCGCACTCGCCTGCAGACGTCGTCTACACCGAGAACTCACCGCCGCTTCAGTACCTGCAGAACAAGGGGCTGCTGGCCCCGGTGAACGCCGCGACGCTCGCGCACACCCCGAGTAAGTGGAACTCGCCACAGGGCGAGTGGCTCGGCGTCTCGGCGCGGGTGAGTGTGTTGATCTATAACCCCAGCCTGATCAGCGCCAGCCAGCTGCCGCGGAGCGTCACCGAACTCGCGAGCCCGAGGTACAGCGGCAAGCTGGCGTTCGCGGCAGGCGAGACGGACTTTCAGCCGATCGTGACCTCCTACGCACGTACGTACGGTGAAGCGGCGACGCTGAAGTGGTTGGAAGCGATCAAGTCAAACGCAGGCAGCCACGTGTACCCCGACAACGAGACGATCGCCGATGAGGTCAACCGTGGCGCGGTCGCGTTTGGCGTTGTGAACCAGTACTACTGGTATCGCATGCGGGCCGAGCTCGGTGCGTCAAACGTGCCTTCGAAGATCGCCTACTTCGCCCCGCACGACGCCGGCTATGTGCTCGACATATCGAGCGTCGGGGTCCTGAAGTCCTCGCAGCACCAGGCGGACGCGCAGAAGTTCCTCGCGTTCCTCGTCTCAAAGCAAGGCCAGGAAATCATCGCGCACTCGATCAGCTTTGAGTACCCGATCGCCTCAGGCGTCAGCACCACAGCTCCCGAGACCCCGCTCGATCAGTTGCAACCCAACTCGATCACGACGACAGAACTCGGGGACGGGTCGACCGCGATCACGTTGCTACGCAAGGCGGGGCTACTGTGAGGCGGTCGCTCAGCCCTGCGGCAGCCGGCGAAGACAGTGTCCGCTCCAGCCGTCGCTGACGCCCGACCGGCGAGCGCACCGCGCAGCGCGCTGGTCCCGGCCCGCCGCGCTTCTCGCCCGTGGGGGCTGATAGCGCTCAGCCTCGCCGTGGCACTGGTACTCGTTGCGCCTCTGTGCTTCCTGCTGATCGAGGCGCACGGCGCGGGAGCCTCGACGATCGTGAACCTGATCTTCCGTCCGCTGACGGCGACCCTCTTGTGGAACACGATCAGGTTGACCGTCGTCGTGACGCTGTTGTGCGCGGTGATCGGGACCTCGGCGGCGTGGCTGGTCGAGCGGACCGACTTGCCGGGCCGGCGGGTGTGGGCCGTGCTCGTCGTGGTGCCGCTCGCGATCCCCGACTTCGTGGTGAGCTTCGGGTGGGCGTCACTGAGCACCTGGGTGCAGGGGTTCCGCGGCGCGGTGCTCGTGATGACGCTCGCGATCTACCCGCTCGTCTACCTGCCGGTCGCGGCGAGCTTCCGTAACGCGGACCCTGGCCAGGAGGAGGTCGCGCGCAGTCTCGGCGCCGGGCGCCTGCAGACGTTCTGGCGGATCACGATCGGGCAGGCCCGCACAGCGATCCTCGGCGGCTGCCTGCTCGTGGCGCTGGTGATGCTCGCCGAGTACGGCGCCTTCGAGATCCTCGGTTACCAGACGTTCACGACCGAGATCTTCACCGAGTTCAATGTCTCCTTCAACGTCCCGACGGCGTCGGCGCTGTCGCTCGTGCTCGTGCTGCTGAGCCTGGCTGTGCTCGCGGGAGAGGGGCTGGCGCGCGGCAGGGGGCGCGTCAGCCGCTCGGGCCCGCTGGCGCAGCGCGTCACGGCACGACACCGCCTGGGCCGCGCGAAGCTGCCGGTGCTCGCAGGCTTGCTGGCGCTCGTCGCGCTCGCGCTCGGCGTGCCGGTCGGCGCGAGCGTCTATTGGGTGCTCGAGTCCGGACGCGGCTATCTGACGGGCGTCTCGCTGCTGGACGCCGCCTGGCACACCGCTCTCTACAGCGGCGCCGCTGCCGCGATCGCAACGCTGATGGCACTGCCGGTGGCGTTGCTCGCGGTACGTCACCGCGACCGTGTCTACCAGCTGCTGGAACGCAGCACCTATCTCGTGCTCGCGATGCCCGGGCTGGTGATCGCCCTCGCGTTGTCTTACTTCACCGAGCGCTACGCCGACGGGTTTCTCTACCAGAGTGCCCCGCTTTTGGTTCTCGCCTACGCGATCCTGTTCTTCCCGCTGGCGCTGATCGGAGTGCGCGCGTCGGTGATGCAGGCCCCGCCGGGCCTCGAAGAGGTCGCCCGTTCCCTCGGCCAAAGTCGTCCGGCGGTGCTGTGGCGCGTGACGCTGCCGCTGATCGGCCCCGGACTGGCGGCGGCGTTCTGCCTGGTGTTCCTCTCAGCGGTGACAGAGCTGACCGCGACGCTAATCCTGATCCCGACGGGCGTGCAGACGCTCGCTAGCCAGTTCTGGGCCTATCAGCAGAACCTCGCGTACGGCCAGGCCGCTCCGTTCGCGCTGGCGATGATCGTGATCGCGGCCGTGCCGAGCTACGTGCTCGGACGCTTCTTCGACAAACTGCCAGCGCGGAGCTCGCAGCCGGCATGAGCGGCGTTCAGATCAGCAACCTGTACAAGAGCTTCGGCGTGCACCCGGTGCTCGCCGGCCTCGACCTCGAGGTGCCAGGGGGGTCACTGACTGCGATCCTGGGCCCCTCCGGCAGCGGCAAGACGACGCTGCTGCGTGTGCTTGCCGGCTTCGAGAGGCCCGATCTCGGCACGATCACGGTGGCCGGCAAGATCGTCGACAGCGAGAACGCGCACGTCCATCCCGAGCGCCGCCGGATCGGCTATGTCCCGCAGGAGGGCGGCCTGTTTCCGCATCTCACGGTGCAGGCGAATGTCGCCTTCGGGCTCCCCCGTGCAGCACGGCGCCAAGGAGTCGGCGAGCTGCTCGAGATGGTCGGGCTGACCGGCCTCGAGCGGCGCTACCCCCATCAGCTCTCCGGCGGCCAGCAGCAGCGCGTCGCCTTGGCTCGGGCGCTCGCGATCAAACCCGAGATCTTGCTGCTGGATGAGCCGTTCGCCTCGCTCGACGCGCACATGCGCGCGTCCGTCCGCGAGGAGGTCGCGCGCATCATCCGGCAATCCTCGACCACGGCGCTGCTCGTCACCCACGATCAGGACGAGGCGCTGTCAATGTCCGATCTCGTCGCGGTGCTGCGAGACGGCAAGATCGCGCAGTGTGCCCCGCCGCAGGAGCTGTACGCCGCGCCGGTCGACGACGAGCTCGCGCGTTTCATCGGAGAGGCGAACATCCTCGACGGCCTGCTGGACGGCGCGTTCGTCGAGACACCGTTGGGACGGCTCGCCGCCCGCTGGCATCGCGAGGCGCCGCCGAGCGGACGCTCCGTGCGCGTCCTCATACGTCCCGAGCAGATTGAGTTGCACCCCTACGACGACGGCGAGCCCGGCGTCACGGGCAAGATCACACGTTCCGGCTACCACGGCCACGACGCCGTCGCACACATCACGATCCAGCACGCCCACGAGCGGCAGGTCCTGATCGTGCGTACCTCCGGAGACACCGGTTTCGCGACCGGCTCGCAGGTCAGACTCCTCGCGCGCGGCCCGATGCTCGTGTGGCCGGCACCGTCGCTCGGTGAAAGTCGGCACAGCCGCCCGCCAGACGCGGACATGGATGGCAAGCGGTAGTCGAGTCCGAGTTCTCGAAGCGGCGGACGGACGGGGGTCGAACCCGCGACCTCAGCTTGGGAGACTCGCGGCGTGGGCTTCAGCGCGGGTTCGGCGGAGCCGGAACGCCGAGCTGCTCGCATATGGCTCGCGTCAGGCCGGGCCCGATCTCCTTGTGACGCGGTAGGGCCGAGACCTCGCCTTTCGCCCCGCGCCACTTGGCGTGCTTTGAGCCGCCGACCTCACGACAGCCATGCGCGCGGAGGTGGCGTTCGAGCTCGCGGCGCTTCACGCCGCGGCGACGAACCGCAGATGCTCTAGATCCGCCCCGGAGCGTCTCCCGGAGAGCTCATCGTCCGGCGTGAGCACCGTGCGCAGCGCGTCGAGCGCGTTCTCGCGCGCCTCCTCCCGCGTGCGGCCCTGGCTCAGAGCTCCCGGGATCTCGAGCACGCGTGCAACGATCCAGCCGTCCTCATCGGGTTCGTCGAAAGCGATCGTAAAGTCGATTGAGGACGTCACGCACACACAGTAGCGCCGGGACGCCTCGACGGGCGCCCCACGGCCTGCTGGGGTGCTCATGCGGCACTCTGCCCGTAGTCGCTGTCGAGGTGACCGCGATGGGCTTTCCAAACGCGATCCGCTACTTGTCGTCCTTTGCCTTCACCGCCTTCTGCTGCTCCAAGCGCACGCGCTGCGTCTGCGTCTTATGCGGCAGCGGCGTTATCCTGACGATCGTCAAGGTGGCGCCGAGACGTCCGTGAGCGGCGGCCAACAGCGCACGAGCGGTTTTGTCGAGCGGGACCTCGACTGTCACCTTCCCCCTGGGCGCGATCGAGAAACCGGCGGTCCCGATGCTCCCGGTCTTGGCGTGTCTCGTCTTGCCCTTCCCGGCGTTGGTGGTGAGCGTCAACTCGCCCGCACACGTCTGGATGTCCGAGCACGTGAGCTTCACTGCCGCCTCACGGCCACTCTTGACACCGATGGTACTGCCGTCGAGAAGCACGCTCCCCACTGCCGCTTCTTCTCCAGCCCTCTTCTTCGCTTCTTGTTCCTGCTGCCTCTTGGTCTTCTTGGCTTCTTCTTCCTGCTTACTCTTGGCGGCCGCCAGTTCCGCTTCTGAAGGCCCGACAATGAGCGTACTCACGGGCGTCGTGTACGTCATCGGTTCCGGGCAGTCCTCTGGAGTGACGGTAAACGATGCCGTCCAATAGACCGTCCGGAGAGTCGCGGTCGCATTGGTCGCGGTGAACTTGTAGAAGGATCCCGACTCGACTCCAGTGCCACTGTCGATATCCGGAGTCGACAGCAAGCCCGGCGATGACGCGACACTGAATGTCAGCGCATGCCCGGATTCCCCGGAAAAGACTACAGGCGTGCCCGCGGATACGGTGGCGCCGTTGGCAGGTTCCAGTGTCATGTCCTGCGCCTCGCCTCGATTCGCCTCGATGCTGGCGCCGCAAATCTCCGGCGGCGACAATTCGCCTGTCAAAGCCAGGGCCGGACTGGCCACGGCTGTCGTAGCGCATCCAGACACGACGAGCACCGCCACACCGGCACCTCCGAGCGCGATCTTCAGAAATCTCCCGGCTTGCGCGAACACGGTCCTCAATTCCTCCTGTTTCTCCGTTTTTCGGCTTGCGTTATATGTAGATGGCCGCCCTCTCAGACGGGATGTCGGATGCCCAAGCATCAGATCGCTCACAGCGAGCTCGCTCGGAAGCTGATGCTGGCTAGCAACATGCACCTCTGGTAGCGAGCGGCAGCCAGCGCGTTCATCCCGACGCCTGCGCTGATACGGGCGATATGTGTCGTAGATCACTGGTGGAAGAGAGAGGACTACTAGAGCGAACCCAGCCCATCATGGCGTCTCGACCGGAGCTGGCGCATGGTCCCCGCCACGTCCTCCCAAGAAGAGATCGCCAAATGCCGCGGCTACCAAGAGACCGAAAATCGTGTCGGCTCTGTAGTAGCGCCGATCTCTGGACTCGCATTGACTTTTGATCGAGCCGCAGTGTCGGCGATGCGGAGAGGCTTGCGCTATCCCCGATGCGAACAGAGTCGCAAGTGTCATTACGGTGATGATTCCCAGGCGCGTTTGCATTTCGGGAACGGTGTTAGCGTGCGCTCAATACGTCGATGCTTATAGAGTCGAGCTTGAAGTGGCCTCCGCTGTTGCCGCCGCCGACGCCGCACTGGTCAATCGCTTCCGCTGTGAGCGTTTGACCCGTGTCCGCCCCCGGCTCGAACAGCCACGACGAGCCTTCGATCGTCTCAGTCTGTTCGCTTGGGCTGGCGCTGAGGTCAATTTCCGTCTGCGGTTTGCCGTCCACCTTGATTGTTGTGTGCCCTTGCGGCACAGTGAAGCCGCCACCGACTTTGTGGGTGCATTCTGCTTCGGCCGGAACCGTGATCTTCAACTGAAGGACGAGCTCGTCGAGTTCATCTACACCCTGAGTCCACGTTCCGCCCGTGAGCGCATCGACTGTCAGCGTTTCGGTCGCGCTACTGACGGCGCCAGCACTGCGAGCGCGAGCCACAATGCTCGTTCCAGGCGCACCGGGAAGTCCGGGCGGACCTTCTTTGCCGATTGGTCCCGTTTCGCCCGTTCCCGCTGGACCGGGGGCACCGGTTGCGCCGATCGCTCCGGCTGGCCCCGTCGCTCCAGTCCGTCCGCGCAGCTCCTTGAGGACGCTGGGCCTAATCTGGCCGGTGCTGGTGATGAGGTAGCGATTGGCTGCGACTGCTGTGCCACCTAGCGCAACAAAAAGTGCCAGGACGGCGACAACGCTCGTGGGTGTCGGTTTACGACGCATAACGAGTTCGTGCCGTTGGCTGTCTGTTGTCAGGCATTCCAATCTCCGGTCGTTGTCCGCTATCCGTTGCCGACCGCGCGAGACTACCAAACCGCGCGCCGATGCAGACAACGGGCGTCATCGCTCCAGGCTTACGCCCCGCTCTACGTCTGCCTGCTGGAGCGAGCGGGCTGTCGCCTTTGAGTTGGCGTTGCAGCTGTGGACGGGACAGGAGCTGTTGGGGCGGGCCAACCGTCGGAGTGGGTCGTCGTGCCAGCGGTCACACCGTAGCCGCTCCGGAGTGCCAGCTCGTTCTATGCCTGGCGCCGTGGCCTGGGCCCGGACACCTGAGCAGCACCGCCGCCGAGTAGGATTTGCACGAGTTGAGCGACGGTTGGTTCATCGTGCGTTGGCTGCACGTGTTGGCGATCGCGTTGTTCGTGCGCGGCCAGATGATGCTCGCAGCCGTGGTGGTGTCTGTTGTAGAGCGCTCGGGTGATCGTGAGAGCTTGCGCCTGATCGCGCGGAGGTTCGGCTACAGCACGCTCGAGGCGCTGCTCGTCCTGGTCGCGACGGGCACGGCGATAGCCTTCCATCTCGAGATGTGGGGCAGCCCCACCTTCCACGTCAAGCTGGCGTTCGTCTTGGCCGCTGTCGTTGGCGATCGTCTGGCTTGGCCTGTACCTGTCGAACGGGTACTCCTGATCCGCGTCGGCTCTAAGAAGGATGCGCGGCGGGGCTGTCGGCCCTACTCTGTCTGTCGGAACTACGGCGCCTCTCAACATCTTGGCGAGGGCACCCGATGAGGGACCCAGGGATGACGGCGCTTCCACACCAGCCATATCAGTCGCATCGCGCGATGCCGAGGCGAGACACAGCTAGCCGATGTCCTGGGGACCTCGCGCGCCGAGCCGCAATGCTGCTGCTCACTATCGGAGCCGCGTCCTGCCTGCTCTCGCCGTCAGTGGCGCTCGCGCACGCGAGCACTCATCGCTACGCCGGACACCAGGCGCATCGGCGATCTGCGCAGCGCCGCGCGCCGAGGCGATCCACGCTGGCACGCGCGGCGGTCATCGGCGGATCTCCCGCCGCCAGCGGCACGTTCCCGCAGCTGGCATTCATAAGCGACACGACCGAAGAAGAAGGCTTCCGCTGCACAGGAACGGTCGTCGCCTCGAACCTGATCCTGACTGCTGCTCATTGCGCTGAGAACCTCGAAACGGACATCATCGACGAACCCGGCGGCTACACGGTCATCACCGGCAACGTCGATCGCAACGCGGTAGCGAGGCAAGTCTCGGGGGTCTCCAGGGTCGTCGTCTACCCAGGCTTCGCGCCAAGCGTGCTGTACGGCGACGCGGCGCTGCTCGTCCTCTCCACGCCCACGACCGCGCCGGTGATCCCGTTGTGGACGGCGAGCAATGCGGGCACCCTTGAAGCGGGTCGTGCCGCAGATATCGTCGGATGGGGTCAGGAATACTACGAACAGGAACCTCTGCCCGAAACCTTGAAATGGGCGGGCACCGCGATCCAGAGCCCGGAATGGTGCGCCCATCACGCCCTGAACTTCTATGAGGCCGGCGAGCTCTGTGCGATAGACCCGCCTTCCTACGCCACCGGGGCTTGCCACGGCGACAGCGGTGGCCCGCTGCTGGCTTCGAGCCCGGAAAGTCTTGTCGAGGTCGGCATCACCAGCCATATCTACGGGGAATGCTTCACCACCGAACCGACCGTCTTCACACGCACGGACATCCTCGTCTCCTGGGTCCATGAATGGGCCGAAGCGGTGAAGCCACCGGCGCCCCCTCCCGCACCGGCTCCGGCGCCGCCCCCTCCGGCACCTGTTGTGAAAGCCGCACCGGCACCCGTCGTGGTGCCGGCGCAGGCGCCCGCGCCGCCGCCGGTGGAAGGCGTGTATCGCGGCGCGACCAGCCAGTCATCAACTCCGATCAGCCTCGTGGTCGGCGCCGGCGGGCACCGAGTTACCGCTATCGCCACGAAGGTCATCTATCGCTGTCGCGGAGGGCACTCGATCACCGAGCCCCTGGAAGGCTTGAGTAACGGTGAGTCCGAACCGATCACCACGAGTCACACATTCACTATCACCTTCTCGGGGTCTGAAAGCGAGAGCATCGCCGGTGCGATCGACGCCGCGGACGGCTCGATGTCCGGCACGCTGATCGCGAAGTGGCAGACGCATCGCTATGGCTTGTGCTCAACGGGCCGGGTCTCGTGGACGGCGCAGCGCACAGCACAGGCGCTTGCCACGGCCGCCCTGGCGAGCGCCGGCAACTACCACGGCTGGACGAACCAGGGCGGTCATATCCTGATGACGCTTGCCGTCGGCGGGCGTCAGCTCACCGCCCTTGAATTCTCCGCGGTGTATGAGTGCCCTCACCACCACAGCATTCACCTCACCGAGTCATTCCTCGGTCCCACGGAACCGTGGGCGCTGGAAGACTTCGGTAGCTTCACGGTCGGCCTCGCTGGACATGACTACAACGGGCGGGTGGATGGCACGTTCGGCCTCGGAGTGAGTGCCCCAGCCTTTGGGACGCTTGAAGCATCGACCGTCACCCGGTACGGCCGTTGCCGCACTGGAGTGGTCCCGTGGGGCACCTAGTCTAGGAGGCTTGGGCGAAACTCGAAGCACCTGTCTTGGAGCCAATCCTAGTGCTGACGCCACAAGCGGTACCCCTGGGTCGGTCCGCATTTATCCCACGGGCGGTGCGCGATGAGCCTACCGCTACGCGAGATCGGGGATCAGCGGAAAGAACTTGTCGAATCGCCCGACGATGAACTCGACGCAATCTGCAAGGGCCTCGAGGGTTTCGATGTCTGTGTCAGTGTTAGGGCCGCCGATATGTGGGCGCATGACCGGCTGCGGATCTACCTTAATCTTGACATTAGGCGCAGTCTCGGCGGGCTGCAACTTGATCCGGGCGAACGCCCAGCTGGCGGGCATCGCGTCGCCTTCGTGCTCCGCAATCGCCGCGCTCGTCTCGGCGCAGAGGCCGTCCACGGCGGGCTCGCACCTATAGCTCAACGCCTGGGTTCCGAGCCAGGTATATCCGCGCGCAATGAGGAGTCGGTGCTTGTCCATGTTGGAGAGGTCGCGCAATGTGGCGAGCAGGGCCGGTACGTGGGCGGGGTCGCTTAGTGGTGGCATCCAGGGCTGGTGCAGTCGGATCTCCTCCGCCGCCTCTTTATCGATGTGGCCGAATACCGGCGGCGTGCCGAACCGCTCGGGCGAATTGCTGATCGGGAACGAGATCTCGCGAGCCTCCTTTTCGGTTGGCTCCCGCCCCTTATGGGCGATGGCGAGCTGCCAAGCGATGTAGTCAAGCGCGGAACGGAGACTGTGGATGGCCTCTCCGGCGACGAAACTGCTCTGGCGTGGCGGCCATTCGCCGACGACGGCGCGCACAATGTGGCAGCCCTGCGTCGGGTCATAGTCCACGATAATGCGGTTAGCGTCGGGGTTCGACGGGGTTATGAGGAAGTCAAGCTCCGCCATCTGCACGCGGGCTCGCTTGACCTTTTCGCGGGCGTCGCCGAGGGGCAGGATCGCCATCCGCGCGAGTCTACGACGTGCACGCAACTTCCGCGAGCTGTTCCTAGCGCTCTGTTCAACCCCTACGCACGAGCATGGGCATAGGGTAAGCCGATGCGAGCGGATCGAGCGGCGGCGGGGCTCAGTGGCGCGGGGATTCTTGTGGTCTTGGCATTGTCTCCGGGGGGCCTGGCGGCGATGACCTATGTGCTGCTCGCGGCAGCTTTCGCTGTCGTGATCGGCACGTTTGCGCCGATCATCCCGGCTCTCCATCGGCTACCAGTAGTCGGCCTACCCAAAGTTACGCTCCGGTTGACCCTGGAAGCTGCTCAGTCGTTCACAAGCACGGACCGGATGGTTGAGCAAGTCCTGCGTATCGGAGTGGTAAACGAGGGGCCGGGCGACCTCAAGCGAGTACGTCTCAATACGCTCATCCCGTTGCCGCACCAAATGCGCCCGTCGGATGAGTTCGGCAACGTCGAAGGCGAGCGGGCACGCCGCCTGCCGGATACGAGCGAGTCGCTGGCTGGCGGCCAGAACTCTGGATGCTGGGCCGAGCAGGTCGGGGACATTGACGAAGACGCCTTGCTCCTGCATTACCGGTTGCTTTTCACAGACCCCGGCACATAGCCCGTGCGAGTCAAGTTGGCTTCGCCGAGTCTGTATCGGCGGCGGCAACTCATCCAAGACATTGATGTGGACGCCGTGCTGCGCACGCCCCAGGAGGAGTCGTGAAAGCCACGCCCAGCCCTGCGACGTGGCGCTCAGCCGAGCCCTGATCACGTGCCCGCTCGCGTATTGCGCGCGGTGGGCCGCATCGCGGGCTCAGAGCAGTCGGTAGCCGACTCCCCACTCGTTGATGACCCAGCGTTCGCCGGCTGCGCCGAGCTTGCGGCGTAGGCGACTGGCGTGACTGTCGACCGTTCTCGTGCTGCCGATCGAACGGTATCCCCATACGGCTTTTAGTAGCTCGTGCTTGTGGAAGACCCGTTGTGGATCACTTGCCAGGTGCAGCAGCAGCTCGTACTCCTGGCGGCGTAGCTCCAGGTGTTTGCCTGCCAGGCTTACCGCGTGAGCGGCTGGTTTGAGTCGTCAACGGGCCGATCTGGAGTGGTCCTATCCACTGGTCGTTGCTGGCTGCCCGGCGCAGTAGAGCCCGCACGCGTGCTCGCAGCTCCAGGTAGCGGGCGGGACGAGCTATGAAGTCATCTGCGCCTGCCTCGAAGGCGCGTAGCATGTCGGGCTCGGTTGTGCGCGAGCTGAGGACGATCACTGGAAGGTTCGCTGGCCACGGGGAGGCTGTGGGTCGCTGGGAGGCGTCCAGGTGGTGCCCGCGAATCGTCTCCAACAGGTCGATGGTGCCCCTAGGCGAGTCGAGCGTCCCGAGCACTACGAGTCGCGGCGGGCGGCCGCCTGCCGCGATCTCGGCTTGGCTGGCGGTGCGGGCAAGCTCCGCTGGATGGCCGTCGGCGGCGAGTTGCTCGACGAGCGCTCCTCCGAAGTCTGCGTCGGCCTCGACGACGAGAATTGGCTCGCGCCGCGTACTTGGTAGCGCCTGCTGTGGCGGCCGATCAGTCATTGGGCGCTCGCCTCCTGCGCTTGGCGGCGGGAGGCACTTCGTTTAGGCGAAAGTGCAGCCGTAGGAGCTGATCGACGCGGGTTCGGTGGAGCCCGACCCGCTTTCCGATCTCGGTGAAGGGCAGGCCCTCGACTGCGCGGAGACGGAATATCTCCAGCTCGCGCTCAGTCTGGATGTGTCCTCCGTGGCTGGAGAACGGTGTCAGGCCGTGGCGGTGAAGCTCACAGATCAGCTCGTACAGCTCTGTCCCGCTGCTGAACTCGGGCCGGCGGAGCAG
Organism: uncultured Solirubrobacteraceae bacterium; assembly: GCA_963838405.1. Classification (GTDB taxonomy): domain Bacteria; phylum Actinomycetota; class Thermoleophilia; order Solirubrobacterales; family Solirubrobacteraceae; genus Palsa-744. The sequence goes on from CAWIRA010000006.1 coordinate 661,415, forward strand.
CTCGCCGGTGCGGTGCTTGGCGAGCTGCTCTGTCTCGTGGATGCCGGCCTTGGCCAGGCTGGGGAGGACAGCCTGGCTCAAGGCCAGTTCGGTGACGCGCATGACGGGGCGGGCGCGTCAGAGCGTCATCAGTTCGTCGAGGCGCCGGGCGACCTCCGAGGGGATCGCGCGCCCGCCGCGACGTTCGATGAGACCGGCACCGTCGAGCCGGTTCAGAGCGTCGGCGATCGACAGTCGCTTCTTCTTCTTTTTTGCGCCGAACGCTTCGTAGGTCTGCTGCTCGGAGCGCGGCCCTTCGCCATCGGCGCTGCGCACGAGCAGGTCCTCAAGGACGGCTTTATCCCAATGGCACTCCCTGGCCTCTCCGGGGCTCGGATCGCCGCCGCCGTGGTTGATCTCGTGGAAGCGCACGGCGGGGTGCGATGCGACGGCGAGGTCGTTCCAGCGGTGGATGAGCTTTGAGGCGCGCAGACGCCGGAGGCTGTCGCGGACATCGCCGGGAACGCCGATGATGCGGGCGATCTCGTCTTCGGCCCACGGCCGCTGCCGGTCGAGATCGAGCATGAGGTCGAGGACGGCCTGGTCGATGCAGGCGTGCGCCTCCAAACCCTCTGGGGTACGGTGTTTGTGCATGGGAGGTTGGTTCTCCTGTGTCACGGCCCCAGGGCAGTTAGCGCTGTCGCTGGGGCCAACTTTTTTGGTATTGAGACCAACCGTACCTAGCCTGTGCGGCCTTGTGTGCGTGTGACACGAAGCTGACACACAGGCAGCCAAAGATGTAACGCTCAGGCTGTTGGGCGACTACTCCGCGGCCCACTCCGGCGGTGGCGCACCGGGCTTCCAAGCCTTGGCGACGCCACCGCCCTGCCGGCCAAGAAGTTGGGAGTAGTCGGCGAGCTGGTTCTGGAAGGCCAGCTCATCGCGCGGGTCCTGGCCGGCGTCATCGAGCTGCGCTCGCCAGACGGCGAGCGCGCACAGCGTCTCGGTCTGCGAGTCATCCTTCCACCACTTGTCTTTGAGCGCTTCCAGCTGGGTCGGGTAACGACCGTGCAGAGCGACGACGGCGCCCCACATCTGCTGGCGCCATTCACCGTCGCCGCCGTAGGGCTCAAGCCACGGCGCGCGCTCGCCACCGTCGCCGCCGACGAGCACCGGCGCCGGGCGCAGCGGACGGACCTTGCCGTCCTTGGCGGCGAGCGCGACACCACTACGGACCATCTGTGCGGCGAGCGTGGAGGGCGGCGTGTCCGCCCCGCCCGCAAGCTCGCGTAGCTGCTGGGCTACAGGGTCAGGTAGGACGATCTGGATTCGTTGGCTCATCGTGTTCGCTCCTGTGCTGGTGGGTTGACGATGCGATTGAGGGTGCGGACGATCCCCGGTATCCGGCTGGTGCGGCTGGGCGCGATCGAGCGGTGAAAGTGAGTGCCGTAGTCGCGGTCTGCCAGCTCGGGGTGCGCGAGCGATGGCGTCTGTGCGTGGCTGCGACGCACGTTGTCGGCGAGGCGCTGAATGCGGGCTGTGTCGTGGTCTTCGACGCCGAGATCCTCGCGCGAGACGAACCAGGCGGTGCCCTGCCGGGCACGGGACGCCTCCACGTAGGCGGGCTCCTTGCTGGTTTGCCAGCCGCCGGTCACGACGAGCGTGCGAGTGACGGTCGCGCCTTGCGCACGGTGGATGTGCTGCGCGTAGCCGAGGCGCACACGGCCGAGGTCATTACCCGCCAACGTCCGCTTGCGGCCGGTCACGTCAAACTCGATCAGCACCTCCCCGGCGGGGGTGACATCGAGCACTTCGCCACGGCTGCCGTTCTCGATGCGCTCGACACCGGGCTCGTGGTGCTGGTCGATCATCGCTACCCGATCGCCCTGGCGGACGCCGTAGTGAACGCCCGGCACCTGCACCTCGAGCTCGCCGAGTTCGCCGCGCTCTGCACGGAAGTGCTGGGCACGCGCGTTGAGACGGTGGATCTCCTGGTTTGAGGCATCGGAGATCAGCGCGACCTCGCTGGGTCGAGCGTCTCGGTAAGCGCCGCCCAGTTCTGCGCGGCCTGCTCGACGGCCTCATCGCGAGTGTCCTGCATGTGCAACTGCCCGCGCGCGTGGTAGTGCGCCATCGCCCTGTCGGATCTGCCGGCGCGCAGGTCCGCCCACGCCCGCTGTTCGTCGGGATCGAGAGTCCGGCGGATGTTCGAGAGCTCCGCGCTTGGCGCGATCACAGCGAGCCGCTCGAACATGCCGCCCGCCCCGATCGAGGGCAGCTGTGCGGCGTCACCGATCGCGACGAGCTTTGACCCGGATCGCTCCACCACTTCGGTGAGTCGCTCAAGGCGGTCCGTGTCTGCCATCCCAGCCTCATCGAAGTAGATCGTCGTGCCCGTACCGATCTGCAGCTCGCCGCGCTCCACGCGCGAGACGAGCGCGTCCAACGTCAAGGTCTGACCGGCGAGCGCGGGACTGTCCTGACCGAGGCGTTGCGCGGTCGACCCGGACACCGCGATCCCCAGGGTCCGATGGCCGCCGTACCGCTCGGCGCGCGCGGCGGCGTCGATCACGACCCCCTTGCCCGTGCCCGCCGGCCCGACGAGGATCGCGCCACGCTCGGGGCCCGTGATGACCTCCAGGGCGTGGGCCTGCTCGGCGCTGAGGCGGCCCCCGATCCGCTCGGCCACCTGATCGCCCGCGAGCGCGCGAGCCTGGACCCCGACATCCCGGCCACCGTCGCCGGCGAGCACGGCGAACCTGCGCTCGATCGCCTGCTCGCGAGCGCGCACCGCGAGCGTCGTCATCAGCCCGCCCTCCAGCGGCAGCACACGGCGCTCGGCGATCATCGCCCGCGAGAACTCCAGAGCCTCGCGCGGTGAGAGCTCACCGACGGACTGCTCGAGCAGCACCGCGCGAAACTCGCCCGGCTCGAACGTCGCGGCGCGCTCGGTCAGACGCTCCTCGACGCGATCCTCAAGGGCACGCTCAGGCGCCAGCTCGCCCGCGACGCCAAGCAGCCGCGCAGGCTGATCGCCGGTGAACTCAAAGCGCTTAGCGGTCTCGTTCCAAACCACCTGCAGGTCAGCTTGCGTGACGAGCACCTTCGCCTTGCGGTTCTCCAGCTTGAGCGCTCGCAGCTCCCCGCGCTCGGGCGCGCGCCCCCACTTCGCACGGAACCGCTCGGCGGCCCTGGCGACCTCGCGGGTACGAGCCGAGAAGGCGTCTAGCAGACCGCGCGGCACCCCGGCTATCTCGAAGTAGCGGCCGTGTTTGCCGGTGCCCCGCTCGATCGCATAACCCCGCTGCTGAAGCTGGTGCGCGAGCGCCGAGCGGTAGTACGCGCCGACCTCCCGCGCGGAGCGGAAAATCGGCCTGGAGGCGACCGCGACGATCTTCCCGTCCTCGCGGATCGCGTTCGTGATGACAACGTGGCTGTGCAGCTGCGGGTCCGGTGCGTCGCCCTCGAGGACACCCCACGAAGTGGTGTGTCGGTACTCGGCGGCCACCAGCTCCCTGGCGTGCTCCTCGACGGGCTGCCCGCCGTAGCGGCGGCGCACCGTCGGCACCGTCTCGGTGAGATGCGCCATCGCTTCGCTCACGGCCGCTGCGTGCGCGGCCTCCATCTCACGACGCTGCGCCGGGTCCCCGAGCGCCCACACCGCAGACACAGACTTCGGCGCGCTGAACGTCAGGTCGATCCCGCCGCCACGACCGCCGGTGGCGCCTGCCCGGCGGAGGAACCCACCGCTTCGAGGGTGGCGGCCTTCCATCAGCGCGATGAAGTCCGGGCCCTCGATCGAGCTGCCCTCGATCCCCAACCGCGCAAGCGTGTCGGGGCTGGCAAGCCATCGGCCGGGAGCCTGGGTCGGCTCCCCGTCAGGGCTCAAGTAGTAGTCCCCGCGCTCTGGCTCCACGGTCTTTGACTCGAGGTAGCGCGCGTACCCGCCGCCCTTGGCGGCACCGATGCTGGCTGCGGTCATCACAACGGGTACAGACCATCTGTTTGAGCTTGATGCCTGTGGGCCGGCTGCGTGAGTCGGGGAGCGTCGTCGAGCCGCCAGCGGGGTGCCGCAGGCCGCAGTCCGACGCATAGCGTCGGAACGGAAGCGAGCTGAAGGCGCGAGCAAGCGTCCAGACGAGCGCAGCCCGTAGCGGTAGCTTCTGGGCCGCTGACGTGTGGTGTGGCGTCCGAGCCGGAGGCCAGCTCAGCGGCGAAGGATCGCCGCGAACAGCCGCCGGGCGAGGGAGCGCTTCGTGCTGCTCGGCTCGACAGTCGGGCGCAACGGCAGCAGGCTCACATCGGCACGGGCGTAGCGAGAGCCGCTGCCCTCCCCACACCAGCGGCAGTCGGGGTCGGGCTTGGGGGTGGTGGTCAGCACCCGACCCTCGCGCATGAGCGTGATCCGGTGCTCGGCGAGATATGGGTCGGCCTGGCCGATCACGGACATCAGCAGCGCGTTCAGGGCGCCCGCCGCGGCGGCGGCGTTCAGGGTGGTGACGGACGGGTCGGCGACGTCCTCCTGGCCGAGGTAGTTCTGCTCAGCGCGCTGCTCGGGCGTCGCGGTCTCCTGTTGAAGCAGGACGGGGTCGATCAGCCCGGCGCAGGAGAGGCATCCGTGACGAGGCAGGACGGGACGCACGGCGGTGTAGATCTGCTCGATCTCACCCCCGGCGCGGAGCTCGACCTTCGCGCCGATCTGGATCAGCGGGATCAGGAAGCTCTGCGCGATCGCGTTTGCGACCAAGCGTGCGGTCGCGGTGTCGGTCGCGAGCAGCAGGTAGTCGCAGTCGAGCAGCCGCCGGGCGACGTGGGAGTGGCTGATGTCGCCGTCGATCGCGTTGAAGTGAATGCTCGGGTCGATCCGCTGCGCATGATCGCGTGCGACGTGCACCTTCTTGCGCTTCTCGCGCGCGTCGCGCTCTGAGGCGCCCATGATCCGTGAGAGGTTGTGGCGCTTGACGATGTCGGGGTCGACGGCCGTTATCTGCCCGACCCCGAGGTGCGCGAGCTGCTCGATCAGGATCGAGCCGCCGCCGCCGGCACCGAGCACGCCGACGTGAAGGCTGCGCAACCGGGCCTGTCCGGTGGCGCCGAACAGCAGCACCTGACGATCGAAGCGCTCGAGATCGCCACTGCGGTCCTCGGGCGGGCGCGGGCGCAGGGTCCGCATGCTGGCGCCGATCACCTGCACGCGGGTGAGCTCTCGGCGGTTGCCGTTGGCGTACCAGCTCTCTCCGGCGGCGCTGGCCTCGCCGAGCGCGACGCCGGTCACGCTGGTGGCGCCGGTGATGTCGAGCAGATGCGGGAAGACGCGCTCGTGTGCGGCCAAGTCGTCGCCAGACAGAGCGTTGCGCTCGTGCGCGCCGGGGTGGCTGTGCACGGTGACCAGCGCCAGACGCTCCTGCGCGGCGCGGTTGCCGAGTCGCGCGAGCGCTCCTGCGGCGAACTGTCGGTAGCCGTGGGTCCCGGGCGGGAACTCGTCCGGCTCGAGCAGATGGGTCTCGCGGACCGCGAGGGTGCTTTGGCCGGCGGAGTGGTGCTCGCCGGCGAGCAGGATCGCGCCGTGCTCGTCGTGGTCGCCGGGGAACAGGTGCGCGTGCAGGCGTTTGTAGTCGCCTGCAGAGATGCGCATCTCGCTCAGTTCGCCGCGAGCCATGCCTGTGCCTGCAGCGCCGAGCCGAGCGCGGTGTCGAGCTTGGGGTTCCAAGCGGTGTGGCGCAGCGAGACCTGAATTGCCGCTTCGCCGCGCCACGCGACGTCTTGAAGACCGCCGATCATGCCGCCGGTCGGGCGTGCGCCGGTGAGGTAGAAGGGGTAGATCGCTGCGTCCGGGTAGTGGTAGGGGATCAGGAACCACAGCGCCCCGGGACGGGGGCTCCAGCGCTCTGAGAGTGTCACGTCGGTGATCGCGACGATCACACCGGCGGAGTCCTCGTGAACTTGGACGCGATCGGGGAACGCGGCTTGCAGCTCTGCGACGGCACCGGCGATCTCGGCGGGCATCGTCGCGACGCTCACGAGACGTCCTGTCCCGAGATAGCCGTGAAGCGCTCGTCGTGTTTGACCTTGACGGTCTGTCCGTCGGTGATTTCGGTGCCGTCGGGCCCATAGAGCTTGAAGTCGGCAGGGACTTCCGCGGCGTGCTTGATCTGGGCGCCGCTGACCTCGTGGCCGGGCACCTCGACGGCCCTGTTGTTGACGAAGATCTTGACGGCCTTCGGTGCGGTCGTGAACTGCTCGTTCTCCTGAAGCGCCACTCGCTCGTCGTTTGCGATGAGCTCACCGCCGGGGCCATGCAGCTGCAGGCCCTCGGGCAGTCCGGCAGCGACCTTGATCTGATGGCCGGTCGCGTGGTCTTTCTGGAGCGTCACCGGCTGGTCGTTGACGAGGATCGTGACGGCCTGTCTGGCGTTCGGCTCTGGGCTGAGGGTGCTGTCGGTCATGCGCGGCTCCTTAGTTCAGTGAACTCATTGAACTAATGTAGCACGGCCGATCTCCGGACTCGTCACGGGCCGCCTCGGCAGCTAGGAGCAGGCAGCGAGCTCGTCGGACTGCGGTGTGGCGAACACGACGGGACGCTGCGGGGCTCCGTCAGGGCGCACGCGCACGACCGCGCCGGTGGCCTGCAGCGCGACGAGACGCTGATGAAGGTTTGGAAGCTTGAGTTCCAGCTGCTCAGCGAGCTCAGAGGCCGTGAATACCTCTAGCTCTTGCGCCGCCTTAAGTGTCTCGTCGAGATGCGCACGCCCGCCGATCAGCCGCAGCGTTCCTTTCTCCACCGCAACCAGCATCATGTCGCGACGCTCGAGCACCAGCCCGAGCGTGTCCTGCACGTCCTCGTTCAGGTTGGTCAGGACCACGAAGCGATCGGGATGGTCGGCGTTCCACGCGCGCAGCGCAAGGGCAAGCTCGTCGAGAAACGGCGAGGAGGCGACCTGCACGCCGGTGAACTCAACGAACAGGTCCTGTGCGCCGTCGCCTGCACGCTCGCGCAGTTGCTCGGCGACCTCACGACCGAGCGCACGCGTACCAAGGACCTTTCCAGGCACCTTGAACGCCAGCGCATCCCGTTTCACTGACATCGCTGAAACAATACCTCTCTTGCTACCCGTCCTGGCCTGAACCGGACGGACGATCGACCGACCGCTCGCCCGCGATGCGCACGATGACCGTCGTGCCCGGCAGATAGCGGCCCACGACGGTGCGGTGTTGCATCGAGGTCCACAGCAGCCTTCCGGTGCCGGCGAGAATCTGCACCTGGGCCTGCACGCGCGCGGCGCGCGCTCGTTGAAGGATGTACCCGAGAAATCCAGGCTCGGCGTCCAGAGCACGCCGAGGAATCGCCCGCAGGAAATCTCGCGGGTCCTCGCTCTCGGCGATGCCGCGTCCAGTGTCGAGGACGGCGAGCTCGACGAACCGGCCTCGAGCAGTGCTCGTCAGCGCCACTACCGGCGGATCGCTCGGTGCCTGGGCGTGAACCACGGCGTTGTCGGCGAGCTCCATCGCGGCCGCCGTTATGAATGCGCTGCGCCTGCGGGAGATCCTCGCCCGTTCGCACGCATCCAACGTCCAGCCGCCGAGCGCGACCGCGGCGTGGGAATCCTCGACGGTTGTCGCCGGCACCAGTGCGTAGTTCGCCGGCGGCCGCTCATCGACCTGCCCGGTGAGTTTCACGCGATCGGGCAGTGGGTCGAGGAGCGCCGACAGTCGCGCTGCCAGGTCGGGCGCGCTCGGCAGCACGAGCGTGACCGTCCCCTGTTCGTGCTCGCGATGGTGCCTGGCGATGCGCAGCCTGACGGCGGCTGCGGTGACCGTGTCCAGGCGCTGAACGGAGCCAGCGTGCACGCAGAGCTCGCTGTCCACATCTGCGGACGTGCTCGGCGCGAGCAGCTGCTCGACCGCGTTTTCGCGAGTCAGGTCGCCGCTGAGACTGAGCCATTCCATCGCACGGTCCGCCTCCTGCGGTGCCGGTCGGGGTGGCGACTATCGCCCACGGGTCCAGCGAGCAGCAAAGCACGAGCCGCGGACAGCAAGACCCTACCCGCGCGATCGGCAACGACATCACGCAGGACAGTTTGTAGCTGATGGTGAGGATGGAAAGACGAGCGAGATGCCCGTACACACGAAGCGCACCGCCGCAGTCGTTGATGTGCAGGCGGACGGCCTCCGTTGCAAATCGAAGCGGCGGCCGATACTGCGGTGGTACTGCAAATCGGTGTCCGCCTGACCCGCTACTGTCCGTGTCTGGCCGTGCGCTTCCCGGCACAGCCTGAGGCCGGAGACGGCTGCCAGAGCCAAATATCGCTCCAGCACTCGCAAGCGGCGGACGGGGGTCGAACCCGCGACCTCAAGCTTGGGAAGCGCCCTAGCTGCAAGCTCCGAAAGGCCGCAATCACGCATAAACAGTGGGATTGCGGCCTTTTGCTCACCTGCGTGCACGTCTCGCAATAGTGGCGGATATCGGGCGATGACGGGCGATAGTGGCAGAGCTGCCACAACCGCGCCGGCCGTGCACACGCTTGCCCCGGGCTCACCGCCAGCGCCGGAACAGCCGCGGCGTCGCGCCCTTCACCGGGTGCTCGACGCGGAAGGCCGCGCGGCGTGCGCGCTTGACAGGCGCCGGCGTCACGGCTCGGCGCGCGCGCTTGACTGGATGGAAGAAGCGCATCGACAGGGATCCTAGGCCGGAAAGGTCCACGGCTGCTCTCGTAGCGTCTCCAAGCGCACCTCCGTGAGGTCGTCGTACTCGGCGGCAAGCGACAGCCATGACGGCCGGAGAACCATCGTGAAGATGTTGGACGAGGCCGTCCCCACGTGAGGCATCGCTCCTGCTGCTCGGTGTTCCGCGCGCAGTCGAGCCCACCTTTCCACTCGATCCCGAGCCGCCGCGCGCGCGCTGTCTTCGCGCCACCACCCGATCGCCTCCTCGAAGCGATCTGTCAGCCACCACGCCTTCGGCACGTTGCCGTCGTCCCATAGTGCCCACGGCAGCACGCGGCGCGCCTGCAGCAGGCGGCGCCCGGCGCGCAAGTCTTCCTGCACTTTCTTCTTGGCTGCCTTTCGTGCGTTCTCCCAGCGCTCGCGCCTGCCCAGGCCCACGCCGCTCCAGTCCTTCTCGTCGTCATGATGCGGGTACAGGAGCTGCTCAACCTGCCGGCGCGTAAGCCGAGCCCCGTCGAGGAGCGCCGCCGTCATCGCAACGCGGTGGGGATGGCTGTGCTCGAGGCGTTTTCTACCCCTGCTTGCCGAGCTGATCTTAATCGGCTGGCAACGGAGGCGTGGGAAGCGCCCGACCGCCGGAATGGGTAGGTCGATCGTCTGATATGCGGCTCCGGCGTCGGCCGGAAGCCACGCATAGGTGTGGCCCGCGCCCTGTGCCCTGAGATCACCTAGCGGAGGAGGAAATAGGGGCTCGACGCTGCCCATTTCCTCCCCCACGACCGCCCGGGCCCGTGGTTGGCTACCGAGCACGATGGATTTGGCCGGAAGCGCAGCGGATCACGGAAGCGAAGTTTCTCCCGACGAGCGGACGGTGCTGCATCCGCTCGAGGTACTTCGCCTCACGCGCGGGCTCTCAAGGCGCGCTGTGCACGAGCTTAGTGGCGTCGCTCCCACCACACAGTGGGAGATCGAAACGTTCCGCTGCCGACCACGGAGGGCGACGAAGGTGGTGCTCGCCGCCGCGTTCGACACGCGCGTCGAGGTGCTGTTCCCGCATGACTGACCACGCGCCCGCGCCCATGGGTCGGTGCGTGTGCGGTCGCGAGATCCAGCTCACGCGCAAATGGTGCCCCCTGTGCGAGCGCAAACGACGCTCCGAACGGAACCGGCGGGCGTTCAGTAGGCGCCTGATGCGACGCGAAGCTGCCCGCGGCCGGGTGATCGCGTGACGAGGCCGCTCCAGGCCGCTGCCGTCGCTCTCGCCGAGCGTCGCTATTCGGTCTTCCCGCTGAAGCCCGGCTCCAAGGCCCCGTCGACACCGCACGGGTTCAAGAACGCCACGCGCGACCACGACGTGATCGCGGGCTGGTGGGGTCGCTGGCCGAACGCGAACATCGGGCTCGCCTGCGGCGCGTCCGGCGTCGTCGTTTTCGACATCGACACCAAGGCCGGCGCAGATCCAAGGGAGATCCTCGCCGAGCTCGACCGCGGAGGCGCCCCCGTGGTCGCGACCGGCCTCGCGCCGCAGCGGTCGGCGCGGTATCCCCGCAGCCTGCCGGGTCGCCGTGGCATACAGGTGTATTTCCGCGGCGAGATGCGCAGCGCGTCGCGGCTGACGATCGCGGGCTGCGAGATCAAGGGCGCCGGCGGCTACGTCGTCGCGCCTCCGAGCGTCCACCCGTGCGGCGTCGAGTACGTGGGACAGTTGCCGCCCGCTGCGGAGCTGCCGCCCGTGCCGTCATGGCTCATCGAGCTTGTACGCGCTCCGCGGACGGCGCAGGCGTCTTCCACGCGGTTGATCGGCGACCCCGGACGCATCCTCGAAGGCCTCGCGCGGACCGTCCGACAGGCGGAGGTCGGCCAAAGAAATCACCTCCTCTACTGGGGCAGCTGCCGCGTCGTCGAACACGCAGGGGAGGGTGAGCTGGACGAGTACCAGGCGCTCGAGGAGCTGCGCCTCGCGGCGATCGACGCAGGGCTCACCGACAGCGAGGCGCGGGCCACCATCAGCTCCGCGCAGCGCACCGGCAGAAAGCAGGCGGCGTGAATGCGCTTGCTCGAGCAACAGCGCCGCGCTTGCGACGCGGCTGCGACAGCCGACGCCGGCGACTGTGGACGACGAGCGTGACGGCCATCGACGGCTACCACGATCTCGCCTACTCGGAACTGCTCGCCGAGACGCACGCGGAGCGCCTTCGCTATGTGCGCGGCCTCGGCTGGCTCTCCTGGGACGGGCGCCGCTGGGCGCCCGGCGACGATGAGGCCTCGCGCGCCGCTAAGGAGATCGCGAAGAACGGTCTCCTGCAGGCGGTCGACGAGGGCGACGACAAGCGCACGAAAGCCGCGACCGGACGATGCAGCGAGCCGCGGATCCGCGCTGCGCTCACGCTCGCCGAGACGGACGTGCGCCTGACGGTGTCGGCGGATGAGCTCGACGCCCAAGCGCACCTGCTGAACGCCCCGAATGGCGTCATCGACCTGCGCGACGGGTCGATCGCGCCGCACGACCCCGCGCTCCTGCTCACGAAGCTCGCCGGCGCCGACTACAACCCCGAGGCGACGTCAGACCGCTGGTCGCGGTTCCTCGGCCGCGCGACCGGCGGCGACCTCGACTTCATGGCGTTCCTGCAGCGCTGCGCCGGCTACTCGGCCTTCGCGTCCGTTGCCGAGGAAGTCCTGCTGTTCGCCCACGGGCCCGGCCAGAGCGGCAAGACGACCCTGCTCGAGGCCCTGCGCGGTGCACTCGGCGACTACGGCCGCGTCGCTGACTTCTCGACGTTCCTGGCCGGGCGTAGCGACGGCGATGGTCCCACACCCGGCGTAGCCCGGCTGATGGGCGCACGGCTAGTCACCGCGTCCGAGACGAGCGCCGGGCAGAAGTTCAACCCCGAGCGGCTCAAGAAGCTCACCGGCGGCGAGCGCATCTCGGCGCGCCAGATGTACGGCTCCCCGTTCGAGTTCACCCCGGTGTTCACCCTCTGGCTTGCGGCCAACGAGCGCCCAGCGATCCCCTCCAGTGACGACGCAGCGTGGCGGCGCATCCGGATGGTGCCGTTCGAGAACACCATCCCCGCCAGCGAGCGCGATCCCGAGCTCAAGCGCGCGCTGACCAGCGACCCCGACGCCCAAGCCGCCGTGCTGGCGTGGACCGTGCGAGGCGCAGTCAACTGGCACCGCGACGGGCTCGGCAGCTGCGCCGCCGTCGAGAAGGCCACAGCCGGCTACCAGGCCGAGAACGACCCCATCGCCAGCTGGCTCACCACACGATGCATGCTCGACAGCGCCAGCAGCACCCCCAGCAAACAGCTCCGCGCCGACTACGAGCGCCACTGCAGCCTCTCAGGGGAGGACCCCTGCAGCCAGCGCGACTTCGTCACAGCGCTCAGATCGCACGGCCTCCGAGACAAGCACACCAAGCACGGAACGGCCTGGACCGGGGTCACGGTGACACCAGTGACACCAGTGACAGACCAAACCGGAAAGTCCCCACATGCGCGCGTACATGGGGACTTTTCCACAGGTGATGTCACAGCTGTCACCGCTGTCACCCACGACGACCAAGGGGGCAGCAAATGAGCGCTTGCAGACCGGCCCCTTTCGCGTCCACGCAGCCCGATTCGGCTGCAGGCCATGACGCTGCGCAAGGCCATGACGCTGCGTTGACGGTGCCCTCTCCCCCACACTCACTGCTCGTTCTGGACGCGACGACGGTTGAGGCGATCGCTCAGCGCACAGCCGAGCTGCTCCGCGAGCCTTCGCGACCCACAGGCAAGCGCGTGGATGCGGCGCGCGTAGCCGAGGCCCTCGGCGTCACTCGCCAGTGGGTCTACGAGCATGCCGAGGAACTCGGCGGCGAGCGGCTCAGCGAGAGCGCGCGGTCGCGCTGGCGCTTCGACTTGGAGGCGGTGCTCAGCGCGAGGACTTGCTCGTCAAGCAAGCAGTCGCAGGCTCAGGATGCCAGTGCTCAAGCCGAATCTGAGCGGGTACAGCCGAAGCGCGGGCGTCGTCTGCCATCTCATCGGCCACAACCAGGCTCCGTTCTGCCGATTCGGCCCCGCTCCAACGGCCAGGAGGCGGCAACGCATGCAGCCTGAGACGCCGCACTGCGGAGGCAAGACGAAGCGCGGCACGCTCTGCAAACAGAACGCTGGCTGGGGAACGGACCACGTTGGCTATGGCCGCTGCAAGCTCCATCTCGGCAACACCCGCAACCAGGTCCTGCACAGCGCGAAGCTGGAGGCCGAAGCGAAAGCGCTGCGGCTGATGGGTGTGCCGACGCACATTGAGCCCGACGACGCTCTGCAGTTCTGCATCGACGTGACGCGCGGCGAAGTCGCCTACTGCGACACGCGGATCGCCCGGCTCGAGGAGAGGGAAGCCGCTGCGCCGATCGCCAGCGAGCGCGTGCACGAGGAAGCTCGACCGGGACGGCGACGTGCACGAGCTGCAGGACCGCACGACCGAGTCAACCGCGCAGCTGCACATCTGGATCACGACTCGTCAGGGCGCGGTGGATCGGCTGGCGCGATTCTCGAAGATGGCGCTCGACGCCGGCGTCGCCGCACGAGCCGTCCAGCTCAGCGAACGCGAGGCCGACGCCTTCGCCGGCGTGATCTTCGCGGTGGTCGGCCAGCTCGGCAGCGTGAGCAAGGAGGACTGCGCGCGAGTACCCGCTCTGTTCGCTGAGGGCGTCAAGGCGCTTATCGCCGGGCCGCTGACGATCGACGGGAGCGTGACCCAGTGATCGCGGTCAGCCTGACGGTCGCTGGCGTGCCGATCCCGCTGCAGCGCAGTCGCACGAGTCGCGGGCGCCATTACCTGCCGAAGCGCAGCCGCGTGTTCCGCGAGCTCGTGCAGGCCGAGTGGATGGCTGCAGGCCGTCAGTCGGTCGGCGATGCGCCGTTCACGGCGTCGATGCGCTTCTACGGCGCGAACGCCGCAGCTGACCTCGACAACCTCGTGAAGGCGATCCTCGATGCGCTTAACGGCCTCGCGTTCACCGATGACAAGCAGCTCGTGTGCCTGTCGGGCTGCCACAAGCTCTCGGTCGATGAGCACGGCGCGCGAGCGGTCGTCGACTTCTGGCCGCTGGAGGGCGCGCGGTGAGCCATCTGATCCCGCCGTCTGCCGATGGACCGCGGTGGGGCTCCCCGGCGGTGGTCAGCAGTCTCAGCGATTGGCTCTCCGGCGAGCGCTATGTGAGCGACCCGGTCGCCTTCGTTCGCGAGGTCCTGGGCTTCGAGCCGTGGTCGAAGCAGATCGAGACGATGCTGTCGGTCCGTGATCACCCGCGCACCGCGGTCCGGGCTTGCCACGGTGTAGGGAAGACTGCGGTCGCCGCGCGCATTGCGCTGTGGTTCCTCGCGACGCACCCGAACAGCCGTGTCATCACGACGGCGCCGACGTTCACGCAGGTCGAGCAGCTGTTGTGGCGGGAGATCCGAGGCGCTATCGCCAGCGCGCACGCTCGCGGGGCGGCGGCCCAGTTCCCGACGCCGAATCGCACGTCCCTGGAGCTTGCTCCAGATTGGTTCGCGCTCGGGCTCTCGACGAACGAGCCGGAGCGCTTCCAAGGCCACCACGCTGACGATCTGCTGCTGATCGTCGACGAGGCGTCGGGTGTGGACGAGAAGATCTTCGAGGCGGCGGAGGGGTTCCTGACTGCGGAGGGCGCGAAGGCGCTGCTGATCGGGAATCCGACCAGGATTGGTGGCCAGTTCCATCGCGCCTTCACCAAGGAGCGGGCACGGTGGTCGCAGATCCACATCAGCGCGTTCGACTCACCGAACCTGACTGGCGAGAAGGTGCCGCCAGAGGTCGCGCGCGCGCTCGTCACGAAAGCGTGGGTCGAGGAAGCCGAGCAGGCCTGGGGGGAGCCGAGCCCGAGCTACCAGACGCGTGTGCGCGGTGAGTTCGCCAGCGAGAGCGACCACGACCTCATCCCATACGCCCTGATCCTCGCCGCGCAAAACCGGGCGTTGGAGCCGGGCCCGAAGGTGTATGGGGCTGACATCGCCCGGTCGGGGGACCGCTCGGTCGTCTACAAGAACGCTGGCGGTCGCGTGAGGCTCGTTCGCGAGCTGCCCCACCAGGATCTCATGAGGACGACTGGGGATCTGATCGCGATCAAACGGGCAGACCCGTTCGGGGCGCCGATGGTGATCGACATCGGGGGGCTGGGGGCTGGTGTCATCGACAGATTGCAGGAGCAGAACGTGCCGCACTTCCCATTCAACGGCGCATTGAGGGCGTCGGGCCGGAATCGCCCCGTGAGTGCTGTCGCGAGCTCGGAGCTTTACCTGAACGCTCGCGCTGAAACGCACTGCGCGATGCAGGACGCGTTCGTGCGTGGGCTGATCGACCTCGACCCGTCGGACCGCGAGCTCGAGGCGCAGTTGTCCTCGCTGCGATTTGACCACAACTCGAGGGGCGCCATCCGGATCGAAAGCAAGGACGACATGAGGAAGCGCGGGTTGCCGTCTCCCGACAGGTCCGACTCCGTCTCTATGACCTTTGCTCTCGGGAACGCGTGGCGACCGCGGACGGTGCCGACGTCTCGCAGCGAGCTCGAGGACCTGGTGCGACGTGTCGAAGCGGCGCAGGCGTTCGCCAACTCCCCGGAGGGTCGGATGCGTGACGCGTTCGGACCGGAATTGACCGA
Organism: uncultured Solirubrobacteraceae bacterium; assembly: GCA_963838405.1. Taxonomy (GTDB): domain Bacteria; phylum Actinomycetota; class Thermoleophilia; order Solirubrobacterales; family Solirubrobacteraceae; genus Palsa-744. The sequence goes on from CAWIRA010000006.1 coordinate 676,719, forward strand.
CGACGAGCTACTACACGCGCCGCTGTAGGGCGCAGACAGGTAAGAAATGTCTAGATCTGACCAGTACACGATCACCCTCACCCGCGAACGGGACCAAAAGGACTTCGGCGAGTGGCAGACGTTCTCCGGGGGTGACCTCCAAGCACAAGGAGAGTCTGTCGGAGGCGACTTGGGCCTTCCCGTCCAACAACTCGGAGGACCGACGACGAGGAACCCGATCAAGTGCAGTCGCGTCTTTTACCCGGAAACCGATGGCGGGGAAGCTCGAAGAGCTGGAAGAAAGCTGCGGACGGGACTTCTTTCTCGCCAACAGACAGAAGCTCGATATCGATAGCCACACAGTTGGGGCGCCGCAACTCTTCACCTGCATGCTGATGGGCGTCAAATTGGGCGATGTGGACGTCAGCAGCAGCGAGCCTACGGCCGACGTGTACACCATCGAGCTCGCTCCAAACACGAGCAGCAGCCGGAAAGCGTCATGAGCGCCGGTCTGAAGTTCAGCTTCTCCAGCGACGGCGACAAGCTGATCAGCCGCAAGCTGCTCGATATCAGCGCCCGCGCAGTCGACGTGCGCCCCGCGTTCCGGCTGATCACCGACGACTTCCGGGTGTTCGAGGCTGCGCGCTTCGACAGCCGTGGTGAGGGGACCTGGCGGCCGCTGAACCCGAACACGGTCCGCGAGAAGGCGCAGAAACATCAGGACCCGCGGGTTCTGCACGCCACGCTCGCGCTCCGCAACTCGCTGACCGCAAAACGCGCACCCGGCTCCTACAGCCGTGTGCACACCAACTTCATGGAGTTCGGCACCAATGTGTCCTACGCCAAGTTCCTGCAGACCGGCACGCGCCACATGCCTGCCCGCAAGCCGCTCGGGTTCACCGAGCCGCAGAAGGTGGCAACCATGAAGCGGCTCCAGCGGTTCGTCATGACGGGGGACGCGGGTCCTGCACTACCGAGTGTCCCCGAGACGCCTGCAACGGCCGGAGCGGACCGCTTCCGGCGCACACGCCAGAAGGCGCACAAGCTCGAGCACGAGGCGCGCCGCGCTGTGGATCGTGAGCGAGGTTTTCACCGACCGAATCGGAGGCGAGCGGTATGAAGTCACGTAGACGAGTAGAGATCGGGCGTGTCGGGACGTTCCCGCTGTCGACCGGCGAGCACACGTTCACAAAGGAGCACCTGGCGAGCGCCGTGCAAAACGCTCTGACGGGCACCGCGCCAGTGATCGGGATCGGCCACCTCGACCCACGGTGGACGGACGTCGACGCGAGCACGGACGGAGAGCCGGCCCTCGGCCGTGTCGAAAACCTCGAGCTGGCCGACGACGGCGACCTGCTCGTCGGCGACTTCGTGGATATGCCCGACTGGTTTGCCGACGCGCTCCCCACGCTGTTCCCGCGCCGGTCGCTCGAGGGGTCCATCAAGAACGGGGGCCTGACGATCACGGCGGTGAAGATGCTCGGAACGAAGATGCCGGGCATCCACACGCTCGAGGACCTCAAACAGCTGGTTTCAGACGAGGGCCCGGCGCTTGTTGCCGCCGGCGCCGACAACGACGGGCGCGACGTGACCGTCGTGCTCCCAACCGACGAACGAGAGGTGAGCACAGTGGGCAAAGTGAATCCAAAGCTCCTGCGGCAGGCGCTCGGGCTTCCCGAGAGCGCCACGGGAGAGCAGGTCATAGCCAAGGCGCGGGCAGCGGGCTTCCGCGTCCAGACGACCGAGGAGCGCAAGAAAGAGGCGACGAAGCTCGTCGCGGCGGCAGCAGCCGAGGGCAAGCTCCCGGAGTCGCGCATTCCGGTCTACGTGGAGAAGTACGAACGTGATCCCGCTGGGACGCGCAAGCTGCTCTCTAGGTTGGCGACAGGGCTCTCCCCAGCGCAGCGCGCCGCGGTCAAGGCGTCCCAGCGGCTCGACGATGCGACGAAGCCTGACCTGCATCAGCGCACCCGCGTCGCACTCGGCCTGGAGCCGTCCGGGAGGCACCCGCTGCTGAGCAACGCAGCGCCGGCGACGGTCGCGGCGGCCGCGCCAGCAAAGCCGAAGGCCGAGCTCACAACGACGAAGAACGGCACCGTCGGCTACGGAGGTGTGCCAACGAAGATCTCCGACCGTGGGACGAGGCAGGTGTTCTACGCAAACGGCTGGGTCGACGTCGACGAGTTCGAGCGCATGAAACTGGAGCCGAAAGACTCGGCTATCAGCATCGCCGTCGTCCAGCGAGTCGGCACGAATGAGGCCCGCGCCGCCCTCAGAGAGGGCCTACCGCCAAGCTCAGCGCTGGGGGTGGTGTAGGCCATGGCAGAGCACAGGTGGTACATCGCTCGTACCTGGGATCTCAGCGAGGAGCAGGCCGCGGCGCTCGCCGCCCCCCTCCTCGAGTCGGCCCTCCCGGGACCGGAGCTAACGGCGGCGGCGGCCGCCATGATCGTCGCCCTTGAACCGGCACGCCGTTCTTCTCGAGCCTGGCGATTTGCTCGCAATGGATTTCGCCGTGCGGCACAACAACACGCGCGTCTCGGTTCAGAAAAGATCGTGTTGGGCTGCTACGACTGCGCCCGGGACTACCGGAGCGCCGCCGGGGGGCCCTGCGACGGCGCAGCGGAGGAGGTGGCGTAATGCCAGGGGCGCCCCAACACCATCGAACTCGCTCCAAACGCAAAAGTGCGCAGACGCCCGCCGCGGCGGGCGTGGCGCCAACGACCGGAGGGGTGGTGCCGCCTGGGGTCGTACGCATGCAGGCCGTCAACTCGAGGATCGCCGTCGACGCATGGGTGAACGGCCCCGTGCTGCCCGGCGAAACCGGCTACGGCGGCTGGAGCGTCATCCCGCGAGAAGGCGACACTGGGCTTGTTGAGTACACGGGCCCCGAACCGAAGCGGTGGACGCTGCCGATCCTCATCGACGGCTGGAGCGAAGATCGCGACATCGAGGCGGAATACGACTACGTACTCGAAATGGCGGAAGAACGCGACGGGGAGCAGCCAGAGCCCGTGTGGTTCTGGGGCTGGGTACCTCACGGGCTCAGAGCCCATCCCTATCTCGTCGAGAAGGTCACGCCCGAACCGCAGATTCTCATCAGCCGGACCGACAACGAGCGACGACGTGCAGCGTTCACGCTCGGCCTGATCGCCCCGAGCTTCGGGGTCACCGCAGAGAGCCCGCTCAAGCAGGCGCAGCGCAGCGCTGCTGGCGAGAAAGCAAGACGTCGTATCCGTGCGCGCGCCGGCGACACGCTCGTCTCGATCGCCGCACGCGAACTCGGCGACCCCTCGCAGTGGCAGCAGATCAGTGCGCTCAACCACAGGCTGCAGCCCGACAACGTGAAAGCAGGCCAGCTGATTTGGCTGCCGTGAAGTACCCGCCGCTGCCGAGCAACCCAGCGCTCGTGGACGCGGACACGACGAGCCTGACATTCGTCAACAAGACCGCCGAGATCACCGTCCCGGTCGCCTCTTGTCAGCTCGAACGCACGATCGAAGGCGCATCCTCCCTGACGCCGATCGTCCACGACCCGAAGTACGAGTTCCTGAACAGCCCGGCGATCGCAGTGCGCGCGCCCGCCCAGTACTACGAACCCGAACCTATGACTGTGGGCGAACCTCCGCTCGTCGGCGTTCTCGACAGCGTCGTCGCGATCGACAACCTCGTGTGGAGACTCGCCGGGATCGAACCCGGCGCGCAGCACCTGATCACAGCCGTCCTCGAAGAAGAAGCCGTCTGGAAGCTGCGCCAGAACTTCAAGCCGCTCACCATCAGCCGCGGGCAGTGGACGCGCGCACAGTTCATCGTGGCGATGTTCAACGAATCCGGCGTGCCGATCGTGTGCCCGGAGCTGGACGTCAAGCAGCCGATCGAATCAACGCAGGAAGCGGAAACGCTCGCCCAGAAGGGACGCAAACGCAAGCCCGGGTTCTCGCCAAAGGCCAAACTGACCGTCAAGCAGAAGCCTGCCGACACCGAACAGCGTCAGAACCTCGAACTCGCCTTCGACGTAGCCGCCTCCCACAGCTCCGGCGAACGTGCAGCGCTCGCGTTGATCTGCGCGATCATCCAGGAGAACGTCGCACGCGGGCCCAACATCCTGCAGCTCGAAGCCTCGACAGCCGCCGGCGACGCCGTCAATCCGAGCGATGTGGCTGCGGTCTGCGCGCTGTTCCTGACGAAGGGCTACGGCAGCCAGGGCGGCGCGATCGCGCTCGCGAAGGCACACCCAACGTGGACGCCCGGCGAAATCGCCGTGGCCGTCCAGGCGCCCGCGTCGAAGGACCCGGCGCCCTACCAGGTATGGGCGGCCGAAGCGCGCGAAATGCTCAAAGAATTCGGTGGCCCAAATGCCGAATCGCTCCAGCCGACCGCGACCTATCCGAAGGAGTACACGTTCAAACGCGGCGGTCCGAACGGAGAACTCGAAGACTCGTGGACCTGCGCACGCCGGCTCGCCGAAGAAGTCAACTGGTACCTGTTCATCGAGGCGGGTGTCGGCTTCCTGTTCTCTGGCGAACGGCTGCTCGCGAGCGCGCCGCAGATGCTAGTGGCGCCCGGCGCCGACGGCATGACCCTGCTTCCGACGGGCGCCTACTGGAATACCCCGCAGTACGAAGAGAACCTGACGGTGACCTGCGAGGCAGGCGTGTGGCAGGCACCCCCTGGAAGCGTCGCCGAGGTCGAGGGCTACGGGCCGTTCGATGGCCGGTGGATCGTCAAGACGATCACACGCGAAAACATGCGTTCGGCCGTGACGAAAGTCGTACTCGCCCGTCCGAAGCGCAAGAAAAAGGAGCCACCGCACGAACTGTTGCAGCGCAGCGGCGAAGCGCCCAAAGAAGGCCAGAAGGGCACCGCGCTCGACGCCTACGAAGTCGCACAGGCACTCTCGGCGCTCAAGATCCCCTACCCGCCCGGGGATGCAGGCGACACCGGCCACGCGCCGGGCGAGATCGCCAAGGAGCGCCCCGCGTTCCTCGACTGCTCAGCATCCACCTGCTACGTGCTCTACCGGGCCGGCATGTTCAACTCGACCACCGCCGAGGTGTCAGGGCAGCTCGCCGAGACGTTTGGCGAACCCGGGAGAGGAAAGGAAATGACCGTCTGGGCCAACAGAGATCACGTCTGGATCGAGTTCACGATCCCGGGCAAGCCTCACTCCCGGATGGACACCGTGCCGTCAGCAGGCGAAGAACTGGGCCCGCGGCTCCGCACCACGTTCCCGGCGCCAGAGGGAACGCATTTCACCGCTCGGCACTGGCCGGGCACGTAAACCAACCACCCAAGGAGAAGACGATGAGCACACCGACCATCGCAGCACACGAAGTGAATGACCGCGTCAAGAGGAACCTCATTCGCGCTGGCAACCCGGCGCTCGGGATCCCGGAGAAGCTCGTGCAGGACGTCCAAAGAGGCGCGCACCTAGCGCTCCAAGCGGCCTGCAAGGATCTCGCCGAGCGCGCTGGGGAGACGGCTCGCGACAGCGTGACAGACTCACGGCTCGTGCAGAGCGAGTGGGCCGCGGCCGCTCGTCTCGATCGTGCTCGGAACTTCCTCAACGCGATCGGCTGGGATGAGAAGTCGACGCAAGCAGCCGACCCGAAGGCGTTCGATCGCCGGGGCGGCGGATTCCACGACACGAAGCTGTCGCTGATCTCATTCTTCGAGGAGGCACACGCCGCACTGAAGCTCGCAGTCGAGCATTTCGGCGCATCTGTAAGCGGCGACGACGCCCCGTCGTTGCTCGAGCTTCGCGGGAGCCTTGACAGCTGGGCCGACGATGCCCAGACAGAACTCGCCGGCGAGCGAGGCGACGTCGTCGGAGCGATCTCAGCAGCGTGACCGGCAGCTGCCCGGTCTGCGGCGCGTCGCTCGCCGGACGACGCAGAGACGCCGTGACGTGCTCGCCGTCGTGTCGTCGGGAGGCGGCACGCGTACGGGCCGTTCTCGCCGGAAAACCCGACGGACCCTACGCCACGCTCCAGGACCTCAACGAGCGGCGGCAGAGGCGTGCAAAACCACCACTGCGGAGCGCCGCGTAGCGATGTATGCTGCACGCAACACAAAAGTGGGGCCGCGACGGAATTAGCGCCCGGCCCCATGGCACCGAGAGTTAGAAGCTCCCGGCGCGCCAGACACCCTAGCCAACAGCGAAGCGGTGTCTTCCTCGTCAGAGCCGCGCGCTCTCCCGTCCAGAGGAGAAACGATGAGCATTGACACCATGAAGCCGACTAGACCGTGTCTGCGGGCTGTCGGACCGAGTCGTCGCGGCGGAGCGCGGCGCGTCACGCTTCCGCTGAGCGACAGCCTCGGCGAAGACTGGCTTCTCGAGCAGCTCGACGCGCTTGCGGTGCGTCTCGACGAGAGCGGGGATCTCCGCTACGAGGTTTGCCTCCTGAAAGCTCGGTTCGAACAGCGCCTTGCGAGAAGGGAGACGAGCTGATGCCGCGGCCAACGAAGGGCAGTGTGATCGAGCACAAGGGGCGCGATGGGCTCACCTACCGTGCGCTGCGGTTTGTGGCGTACGGGAAGCGCCGGCACATCTCACTCGGCCCGGTGACCGCGGAGGAAGCGGAGCGTGAGCTGTCGCATGTGATCGCGGATGTGCAGCGTGGGCGGTGGAAGCCGCCCACGCAGGTCGAGACACCCTCTGAGCCGACGGAGATCCCGACGTTTCATGTGTTCGCCGAGGAATGGTGGACGCTCCACGAGGGCCAGATCACCGCGGGCACGCAGGCCGACTACCGCTGGCGGCTGCAGGTCCACCTGGTCCCGTGGTTCGGCGAGCTGCAGCTGACCGCGATCACGTTCGACACCGTCGAGCGTTACATCGCGGCGAAGCTCGCCGAAGACGATCCGCTGTCGGCCAGGTCGATCAACATGACGGTGACGTTGCTTGGGGCGATCCTCGAGCGCGCGGTCGAGCGGGAGCTGATCCACCGCAACCCGGCGAAGGGAAAGCCACGCAGGGTCCGTGAACGGGCCCCCGTGAGGTCATACCTGGACGCGGCCGGGCAGATCGTCGCGCTGCTCGACGCGGCCGGGCAGCTGGACCGGAGGGCCGCGAAGAATCGTCGCCACGTCGAGCGTCGGGCGTCTCTCGCGGTGCTGCTGTTCGCGGGGCTACGCATCAGCGAGCTATGCGCGCTGCGCTGGCGCGACGTGGACCTCGCCGGCGGCTGGATCAGCGTCGGCGACGCCAAGACGGACGCTGGGCGCCGCAGAGTCAAGATCAGGGGCGCGTTGAGGGATGAGCTGCTCGAGCTGCGCGGACGCCACCAGGAGGCCGCGCAGGGCGCCTACGTGTTCGGCACGGCGACGGGTGGCGCGCAGAGCGCGGACAACTTCCGCTCTCGGGTGCTCGGGCGCCCGAAGACAGTGAAGGACGGCGTCGAGAAGAACGGCACCGGGGCGATCGCGAGCGCGAACCAGCAGCTCGAGGCGGACGGCCTCCCGCCGCTGCCGGCGAAGTTGACGCCGCACTCGCTCAGGCGGACGTTTTGCTCGCTGCTGTACGCGCTTGGCGAGGATCCGGGCGTCGTGATGGACGAAATGGGCCACACGGACCCTGGCCTCGCGCTGCGTGTCTACAGGCAGGCGATGCGCCGTGATGCCGGCGAGAAGGCGGCGCTACAGGCCCTCGTGGAGGGCGGAGTTGTGGCAGACGGTGGCAGACGAGCCGAGAACGAGGGTCCCCCTCACCCCTCCGAGCGTGTCCTTGCTACTGCAGAAACCCGCGATTAGCAGGTGTTTCCTGCAAGCGGCGGACGGGGGTCGAACCCGCGACCTCAAGCTTGGGAAGCTTGCGCTCTACCAACTGAGCTACCGCCGCATGATGCTACAAACTGCCTGCTAACTGGCTATTTTTCGGCTTCCGCAGCTGCCTTTCAGCGGCTTCCGATTCAGGCGAAGACCAGCTCGGCGCTGGCAGTAGCCTCCGTCGGCGCCAGATCCAAGGGCTGGATGGTCACACTCGGAACTTCCCCGTTGGACTGCTCGAGCACAAGGGAGATGCCCTCCTCAAGGCTCTCACGGAGCTCCTCTAGGTTGTCGCCAGTAGCAAGGACCCCTGGGAACTCCTCGACGGTTGCCCAGAGGGAACCGTCCTCATGGCGCACATTCACGTGTAGCTGCTTAGTCGCGCTCATAGCTCCATGATACGGATCGACTCAAGTTGCGTCGTCCTTGAGCCCAGCCTCTCGGCGCAGCTGGGCGCTGACGGCCCGTCCGACTACTCTTCCCGCGAATGGCGCCTATCAGCAACCTCCGAACCAACCATGGCCGTCGGCGCGGCCGCACCGCGACTTGCCTCGCGACGCTCGCGGCCTGCGCGCTGCTCGCCGGCTGCGGCAGCTCCAGCAGCAACGCGCCGACACAGGCCGAGTTCGCCGCCCACGCGAACGCGATCTGCGTGGCCGGGCTGCGCAGCGCCGCGCGCCTGCAGGCACCGAAGTCGACGGCGGAACTGCTGTCGTTCTCCGAACAGACCAGCGCGATCGTCTCCAGGCTTGCGCACGAACTGAGCGCGGTGCAGGCTCCGGCGAACGCCCGCGCCGACTACAGCCGCTTCGTCAAGAGCGTCGCGCACGAAGCGCAGCTGCTCGAAGAGGCGGTGGCCGGCCTGCGCGCCCACGACGCTGCGCGCGCTCGTAAGGCGCTCGAAGCGCTGAGCGCCAACGGCGCCAAGGAAGAAGCAAAAGCGCTGGGAATCAGCGACTGCGCACGCACCGTCTCGCCCGGCTGACCAGGAGCTTCGCGGTTCCGGAGCGGCGCCGGTGGCGGCCGCAGGCGGCACCGGTCCCGCGCCGCCGCTCTAATCTTCTCGCTCGTGAGACGCCGCCTCGTGCCGATCCTCGCCTCGCTCGCCGGCGCCGCACTGATCGCGCTGCTGCTGTACGGCGTCTCGACGCAGTCGGCCAACCGCACGCTCGATGAACAGGTCGCCCGCCACATCTACCCGGTGGCACCCGACGCGACACGTGAGCTGCCTGTGCTCGGGGCGAGCACAAGCCGGACGTTGGCGTCGCTGCGCGGCAAGGTGGTGGTGCTGAACTTCTGGGCGTCGTGGTGCGAACCGTGCCAGACCGAGGCGCCGCTGCTCGAGCACGCGCAGGGCGAGCTCGAACGGCACGGTGCGACGGTGCTCGGTGTCACCTACCAGGACAACGCCCCCGACTCCGAAAGCTTCGTGCGCCGCTACCACCTCACCTATCCTGTGGTTCGCGACGTCAACAGCGAATTCGCGGGTTCATACGGCACGCACCAGGTGCCCGAGAGCTTCATCATCAACCGCCAAGGACGGGTCGTGGCCATCTCGCGCGGAGAGATCGAACAGGGCTTTGTGAACCAGGCGCTCGCGGACGCAGGCAGCTCGTGAGCGCGCGCTCGCACACGGCGGCGAACCCGACCGCGCGGATCATCGGCCTCGCGAGCCGTGGCCTGCTCGCAACGCTGCTCGCGGCGCTGCTAATCGCGGCCGCGCTGGCCGCGAGCCCCTTGCAGGCGGCTGCGGACGTCGCGCCACGGGCGTCGCTGCTGGCGATCGAGCGCCAGGCGATGTGCGTCACGTGCAAAGTCGCGCTCGACGAGTCAGAGGCCCCGCAGGCCAATACCGAGCGCGAATACATCCAGAGCCTGATCAACCGTGGCGAGGACGAAACCGAAATCAAGCGCGCGCTGGTCGCCCAGTACGGGCCGACCGTGCTCGGGCTGCCGAGCGCGCACGGCTTCGACCTGGCCGTATATCTCGTGCCGGCGCTCGTCGTGCTCGGCCTGGTCATGACGGTGCTGCTGCTGATCCCGAGCTGGCGACGACGCGCACGCGCGCAAGCAGGCGCAACCGGCTCGACGGCGGCGCTCGGCGCTGAGGACGCGGCCAAGCTCGAGGCCGATCTCGCCCGCTTCGACTGACGCGTCGAGCTCGCCTGGCCCCGCGAGCCAACGTTCCAGCGCTCTACATCTTCGTCGGCGCGCTGACGCCCAGCAACTCCAGCGAGCGCGCGATCGTGCGCATGCTCAAGACGCACAGCAGGATGCGAAAGGACTCCACCTCGATCGGTTCAGCACCGACGACGTGACAGTCGCGGTAGAAAGCGGTGAAGGTCTGTGCCAGCGTCAGCGCGTAGGCAGCGATGCGGTGCGGAGCACGGCGGGCCGCGGCCTCCGCGAGTTCCGCGGGGAATGCCAGCAGCTGCTCGATCAACGCCCGCTCGGTGACGTGCAGAGGTTCGCGTTCGAGCTCCGCCACCGCCGCGCTCGCCCCCTTGACGCGCGCCGGGCCCGCCTTCGCGAGCATCGAGGCGATGCGGGCGTGGGCGTATTGCACGTAGTACACGTCGTTCTCGTTGGACTGTTCGCGCGCCAGGTCGAGGTCGAGGTCGACGGTCGTGTCGTGCGAGCGCGCCAGCAGATACCAGCGCGCCGCGTCCACGCCGATCTCGGCGACGAGGTCGTCGAGCGTCACGAACTCGCCGGCGCGCTTGGACATCTGCGCGCGCTCGCCCGAGCTCATCAGGTGCACCAGCTGCATGATCAGCAGCTCGAGCTTCTCCGGGGTCGCCGCCGAGCGCCTCATACGCCGCCTTCATGCGCAGCACATAGCCGTGATGGTCGGCGCCCCACACGTCGATCTGGCGTTCGAAACCGCGCTCGCGCTTGTCCTGGTGGTAGGCGATGTCCGACGCGAAATACGTGTGCTCGCCGCCCGAGCGCACGAGCACGCGGTCCTTGTCGTCGCCGAAGTCTGTCGTGCGCAGCCACAGCGCCCCCTCGCTGTGGTAGGTGTGGCCTTCGCGCTCGAGGATCGCGAGCGTGTGCGCCACCGGGCTCGGGTCGCCCTCATGCAGTGCGCTCTCGTAGCTCCACACGTCGAACTCGCCGACTCCGAACGCCGCCAGCGACCCGCGAATGCTCTCGATCACGAGCGCCACCGCCGCGCGGCCGGTGTCCGCGGCATCGATGCTCGCCGCGTCCGGCAGCCGCTCCGCCAGCTCGACCATGTACTCGCCCTTGTAGCCGTCGTCAGGGACCGGCTCGCCGCGCGCGATCGCCTGTAGCGATTCGCCGAGCTTGCGCACCTGCGAGCCGGCGTCGTTGACGTAGAACTCCCGCTCGACGCAATTGCCCTGCAGCGCGAGCATTCGCGCCAGCGCATCGCCGTAGGCTGCGTTGCGCGCATGCCCGACGTGCATCGGCCCGGTCGGGTTGGCCGATACGAATTCGACGAGGATCCGCTGCGGGTGCTCTGCGAGTCGCGCTCCGAACGCGTCGCCCGCGGCGAGCGCCTGTGCCAGCGCCGCCGTCAGCCACGCATCCGACATGAACAGGTTGACGAAGCCAGGACCCGCCACCTCGAAGCGCTCGAGGCTCGCCCCCAACCGCTCCTGCAACGCATTGCCCAGGCGCTCGGCCAGCTCGCGCGGCGGTACGCCGATGCCGGGCGCCATCAGCAGCGCCGCGTTCGTCGAGTAGTCGCCGAACTCCGCCCGTCGCGGGCGCTCCAGCGTGATCGAGGCGCGGCTGCCGTTCGCCGCGCTGGTGCCGGTGAGATCGTCCACCGTCGCGAGCACCGTCTGGCGCAGGCGCTCCGGAGAGGCGAGATCGTCGTTGCTGGGAGGCTCGGTCATCGGGTTCGTACTCGGGGCTTGCGATACTAGCTGCGTGAACGACCAAGACTCAGGCGCCGAGCGCCACATAAACATCCATCTGTCCCCCGAGATCATGGGGGGCGTGTACGCCAACTTCGCCAACGTCAGCCACTCCGATTACGAGTTCACCGTCACGTTCGCGCGGGTCGACCACGAGGTCGAGTCGGAGGAGGTCCCAGGGGTCGTGGTTTCGCGGGTCAACCTCTCCCCGCGCTTCATGCGTGAGCTGATCGACGCGATGGAGGACAACTACTCGAAGTGGCGCACACGTGAGGGCATCAAGAACCTGCCCGAGTACGGCGGCAGCGAGGGCGGTCCCACGGGCGAGTAGTACGCCGTGCCGCGCTTGCTCGCGCCGCACGTGCTGGCCGTGTCCTTGCAGTCGCGGCGGGCGTGGAACACGCGACGCTCAGCGGTGTTCGTACCCTGCAAGGATGAAGGTCGCCGTCATCTCCGATATCCACGCCAACCGTCACGCCTTCGAGGCGACGCTCGAGGCGGTCGCCGCGAGCGACGCGTCCGAGCTGTGGTGCCTGGGCGATCTCGTCGGCTATGGAGCCGAGCCCGATGCGTGCGTCGAGCTCGCGCGGCGCCACGCAGCCGTGTGTCTCGCCGGCAACCACGATCTTGCCGTCACCGGCGAGATCCCACTCGACGAGTTCTCCAAGGGCGCGAGCCTCGCGGCGCAATGGACGCGTGAGGTGATCGCGCCGGAGAACCTCGCGTTCCTCGAAGGCCTGAGCCCCAAGGGCGAGGAGGGGCCCGTCGGCCTTTACCACGCCAGCCCGCGCGACCCGGTCTGGGAGTACGTGCTCTCGGTACTGCTCGCCGAGCTGTGCCTGGACGTCCAACGCCAACGCGTCTGCCTGATCGGGCACTCGCACGTCGCACTGTCGTTCGCCCGCCACGACGGTGAGCTTGCAACCGGCGAGCCGCAACGCGACCGCGCGCAACTCGACGTCGCCGACGGCGAATGGCTGCTCAACCCGGGCAGCGTCGGCCAGCCCCGCGACGGCGACCCGCGCGCCTCGTGGCTGCTGCTCGACCTCGACGAGATGGCAGCGTCCTTTCACCGTGCCGACTACGACATCGCCGGCGCCGCCGCCGCGATCCGTGCGGCGCGACTGCCGGACTCGCTGGCCGAGCGCCTGGAGTACGGCCAGTGAGCTCGCGGCTGCGGCGCTCACGGATGCTGCGCGTCCAGCTGGCGGCGATGCTCGGTGTCGCGGCGGCGCTGCTGGTGGCCTGCGGCAGCTCCAACGGCAAGCTGATCCCTGTCGCCGACTCCGGACCGCTGCAGGGCGACTTCGAAACCGTCGCGCAGGCGGCCGAAAGCGGCAACGGCGACTGCTCGGCGACCGAAACAGCGCTCGCCAAGACCGAACAGGACTTCAACGGCCTGCCCGGATCGATCGATTCGGGGCTCCTCGACACGCTGCGCCAGGGCATCGAGAACCTGCGCAAACGCGCCCTTGCGCTGTGCGCGCAGCCGCTCGCGCAGAACACAGGCACGAGCACGACGGCCAAGCAGAGCACGACGACGAACACCAGCACTGCCACGACGCCGCCGACCACGCCCAGTACCACGACCTCGACCAGCACCGTCCCGCCTAACACCACCCCAACGACACCCGCGACCCCAGGGGGCGGCACCCCCGCCGGGCCGGGCGAAGCGACGCCGGGCATCGGCAGCGAACAGGGCGGCACCGGCGCCGGCGAAGGCAATGGCGAAGTCCCCGAAGGCGCAGGCGCGGGCGGCATCGGCGCCGGCGCCGGCGGCCAGGAAGTCGGCAAATGAGCGAGCGCGAGATCGCGGCCCGCTACCGGCTCGAGGGCCGGCTGGGCTTCGGCGGGATGTCCACGGTGCACCTCGCCCAGGACATACGCCTCGAACGTCCGGTCGCGGTCAAGCTGCTCGCCGAGCACCTCGCCGATGACCCGGCGTTCGTGTCGCGCTTCCAGCGCGAGGCGCAGGCCGCGGCTCGCCTCGTGCACCCCAACATCGTCCAGGTGTTCGACTCCGGCCGCGATCAGCGCACGGGCCAGTACTTCATCGTGATGGAGTACATCGAGGGCTCCTCCGGCGCGGAGATCCTGCGCGACGAGGGCTGGGTCGAGGTCGATGAGGGGCTGTCGATCATCGAACAGGCGTGCGAGGGCCTGCACTACGCGCACCGCCACGGCGTCGTGCACCGCGACGTCAAGCCCGGCAACCTGTTGCGCGCGCGCGAAGGCGAGGTCAAGCTCGCGGACTTCGGCATCGCCAAGGCCACCGAGCAGTCGAGCATCACCCAAGTCGGCTCGGTGCTCGGCACCGCCGCGTATCTCGCTCCCGAGCAGGCGCGCGGCGAGGAGGCGGGACCCAGCGCGGACCTGTATGCGCTCGGCGTGGTCACCTACCAGCTGATCTCCGGACGCCTGCCGTATGAGGCGAACTCGCTGACCGAGCTCGCGCTCAAGCAGCAGCAGGAGGAGCCGGCGATGCTGGACACGCTCGTGGCCGCCGTCAACCCCGAGCTCGCCGAAGCGGTCGCCGGGGCGCTGGCGCTCGATCCGCGCGACCGCTACAAGACCGCTCTGGAGATGCGCCACGCGCTGAGCGACGGAGCCAGGGGTATCGCGCCCGGCGTGCAGCCCGGCGCCGGCCGCGGCCGTCGTTCGGGCGGGCGCCGCGCGGCGCAGGCCACCGAGGCGACGAGCGTGCTCGCCGGCGCCGGACGGACGGGAGCGCTCGCCCCCACCGTCGCGGCGCGCCGGCCGCGTCAGGGCCCCAGCAGGGCCGCCGCCGCGCACGCGCAGCCGAGCGGCCGCGCGCCGGCCTCGACCCGGCGGCGCTCGCGGCTGGTGGTGGCGATGTTCGCGATCCTGGTGCTGGCGGTCGCCGTCGTGGCGGCGGTGATCCTGACGGCTCCTGCGCCGACGAAGGTGACGCTTCGCAACGTCGTCTACTCAGACGTGCAGCACACCGCCGCCGCGCTGCAGAAGCTCGTCTCCGAAAACACCCAGTAGTGCTCGCGGCAATCGTCGATGTCAACGAGCTAGTCAAGACCGCCGGCTACCCGCTGGTGTTCGTGCTCGTGATGAGCGAGTCCAGCGGCCTCCCGATCCCCGGCGAGACGGCCTTGATCGCCGCGGCCGTGCTTGCGAGCCAGGGGAAGCTACAGATCGGCGTCGTCATCGGGCTGGCGGCCGCCGGTGCGATCGTCGGCGACAACATCGGCTACGTGATCGGCCGCCAGGGCGGACGCTGGCTGCTCGAACGCCCGGGCAGGTTCTTCCGCCAGCGCCAGGAGGTTCTCCGGATCGGCGAGCCGTTCTTCGAACGCCACGGTCCCAAGGCGGTGTTCTTCGGGCGCTTCATCCTGGGGTTGCGCGTGTGGGCTTCGTGGCTCGCCGGCGCCACGCGCATGCACTGGCGCTCGTTCGCGCTCTGGAACGCGCTCGGCGGCATCACGTGGGCGGTCGGCGTCGGGCTGATCGCCTACCTGCTCGGCAGCTCGGCCGGTAACGCGCTCGAAGCCTTCGGCATCTTCGGCCTCGTCGCGGTTCTGATCGCGATCGTCGGCGGCCTGCTGCTGCACCGACGCCACGCCGGCCGCGGTCCACGCACACCCAGCGAGTAGGGCGCGCGGCTCAGCAGGCGCTGCAGGGAGCGATCCGCTCCCACATGTCGGCCAGCAGGCTCAGCTCGCTCTCGGAGAAGCGCGAGAAGAAGTGCTCCCTGACGACCGCCCGATGGGTGCCGCGCGCGGCCTCCAAACGATCGCGCCCAGCGCCGGTGAGGCACGCATAGGAGCCGCGCGCGTCGTGATCGCACGAGCAGCGCTCGAGCAGGCCGTCGCGCTCGAGCCGGTCGACCAGACGCGTCAGGCCGCTGCGCGACAGCTGCGCCTGCTGCGCCAGGTCGCACATGCGCATGCGCCCAGCGGTCGCCTCCTCGAGGTGGTACAGCACCTCGTAGGAGGTCATCGGCAGCCCGTGCGCCTGCTCCAGCTCGGCGTCCAAGCGCTTTGCCAGGCACGCGTGGGCTCTCAGCAGGCCGCGCCACGCTCGTAGCTCGCCGAGCGTGAGCCCATCTTGCTCGGAGGTGGCGATCTTGACGGCGGTGACGGTCGACATTGCGGTCCTTGCAGGCCCTTTCCTTAGTCGAACATAGCAGCGCGAGTCCCGATTGCTCGGCAAATCGGTGTCATCGCCTCGTTGCCCGCCACGCCCACAGCATCATCAGCGGCTGCAAGGGCAGCCGCGCGTACAGCGCCCACGGCGGGATCCCGCGGAAGCGCTCGGGCGCGCGTGCCATGTGCAGGTTGGCTGGAAACACGGCGGCGAGCAGCGCGATCAGGCTGAGGCCTGACAGGCGCCGCGTGAACGGCAGCAGCACGCCGACGCCGCCGGCGATCTCCGCCACACCGCTGACCTGCACGATGCGCTTCGCGTTCGGGCGCAGCGCCGGCGGCACCGTGCGTTCGTAGGCGCGCGGCATCAGAAAGTGGTTGACACCTGCCGCGATGAAGAGGTTCGCAAGCGCAAGCCGCGCCAGCGATCGCTTCGAACCCTGCTGCTCATCTGCGTCCATTGCGCCTCGCTTTGTTGGTTCTCACACCCCACAGCCGGCGGGGCGTCTCAGCAAATCTAGCGGCCCTCGGTCAGCGAGCGCCCGGTCATCTGCGGCGGCTGCTCGATCCCCAGCGCCTCGAGCACCGTCGGCGCGACGTCCGCCAGGATGCCGCCCTGCTGGCGCAGTCGCACACCTCGGCTCGTGAGGATCAGCGGCACCGGGTTCAACGAATGTGCCGTGTTGGGTGAGCCGTCCGGCTCGAGCATGTGATCGGCGTTGCCGTGATCGGCCGTCACCACACAGACGCCGCCGCGCGCGTGCACCGCCGCGACGACCTCGCCCAGACACTCATCCACCGTTTCGATCGCCGTCACGGCCGCCTCGATCACGCCGGTGTGCCCGACCATGTCGGCGTTGGCGAAGTTGATGATCCCGAATCGTGGAGCGTCGCCGTTGGCGCCCGGGCGCCACGCGTCGACGAACGCGGCCGCCGCCTCGCGCGCGCTCATCTGCGGCTTGTGGTCATAGGTCGGAACATCTCGCGGCGAGGGCACCAGCTCGCGGCGCTCCCCCTGCAGCGGCGACTCCTCGCCGCCGTTGAAGAAGTACGTCACGTGCGGATACTTCTCCGTCTCGGCCACGTGCAGCTGGGATACGCCGGCGCGCTCCAGCACCCGCGACAGCGTCGTCTGCGGGCGCTCGGGCGAGAACACCACCGGATACGGCCAGCCCTCCTCGTAGCTCGTCAACGTCGTGTAGCGCGCGATCGCCGCGACGCCACCGCGGCCGGCCCATCCGGGCAGCTCCTCCGCGCCGTCGCCGGCGGCCGGCGCCGCCCCGGCCGCGCCGAAGCCCGGCTCCGCCAGCGCGCGCGTCAGCTCGCGCATCCTGTCAGGCCTGAAGTTGAAGGCGATGACGCTGTCGCCGGGACGGATGCGCGCCTCCTCGCCGACGAGCGTCGGCTCGATGAACTCGTCGGTCTCAGCTCGTCGATAGGCATCTTGGACGGCCTGCTCGCCGCTGCCCGCGCTATAGGACGCCTCGCCGTGGACCAGCAGATCGTAGGCCCGCTGCGTGCGCTCCCAGCGGCGGTCGCGATCCATCGCCCAGTAGCGGCCCATCACCGAGCCGACGCGTGCACCCGGCATGCCGTCGAGCTCGCGCAGGTAGGCCGCGCCCGCGTGCGGCAGCGTGTCGCGCCCGTCGGTGAACGCGTGCACGATCAGGTCCTTCACCGCCAGCGCACGCCCGAGCTCGATCAGCGCGCGCACGTGATCGAGCGAGGAGTGCACGCCGCCGTCGGAGACGAGCCCCACCAGGTGGACACGCTCGGCGTCCGCGAACGCCGCTCGCAGCATCTCGTTCTGCGCGAACGAGCCGTCAGCGGCCGCGTCGTCGATCCGCACGAGGTCCTGGCGCACGACCGCGCCGGCACCGAGGTTCAGATGCCCGACCTCGCTGTTGCCCATCTGCCCTTCCGGCAGTCCCACCGCCAGCCCCCACGCTGTCAGCGTCGTGTGCGGGTAGGAGTCCCACAGGGCGTCGAACACCGGCGTGCGCGCCAGCGACACCGCGTTGCCCGGGCCAGACGGAGCCAGCCCCCAGCCGTCGAGCACGATCAGGCACGCACTCGAGACCGGCAGCTCGGGAGGCCCGCCGATCCCATCCTCCGCGCCCGCCCCGTGCGCCCCGGCCGTCGGGCTCATCGCATGCGCGCGACCGAGCCGTTGCCGGAGCGCCCCGTGGCGGTCGCGGCGGCGGCGATCTGCGCGAACGACTGCGCGTCGAGCGAGGCGCCGCCGACCAGCGCCCCGTCGACATCCGCCAGCGCCAGCAGCTCCGCCGCGTTCTCGGGCTTGACCGAGCCTCCGTAAAGGATCCGCACCGACTGGGCCGCCTGCGGGTCGCGGTCTGCGACGAGCGCGCGGATGAACGCGATCGCCTCCTGCGCCTGCTCGGGGGTCGCCACCCTGCCCGTGCCGATCGCCCAGATCGGCTCGTACGCGATCACCACCTCCGCGAGGCGTTCGCCGTCCACATTCGCGAGGTCCTCCCGCAGCTGCTGGCGCAGCTTGCGGTCGGTTTCATCGTTGTCGCGCTCCTCCTCGGTCTCGCCCACGCACAGGATCGGCGTGAGGCCGGCGCTCAGCGCTGCGGGGAGCTTCAGGGCCAGCGCGCGGTCGGTCTCGCCGAACAGGGCTCTGCGCTCGGAATGACCGAGCACCACGCCGCGCACGTCCAGCTCGCTCAGCATCGACGCCGAGATCTCGCCCGTAAACGCGCCCTCGCGGTCCTGGTGCATGTTCTGCGCGTATACCTCAACGCGCGAGCCGCGCGCGCTGTCGACCATCGCCCCCAGATCTGTGAACGGAACGCAGATAGCGACGTCGACGCCGTCGAGCGCAGACACGCGCGGAAGCAGCGCCTGGATGTACTCCTCGGCCTGCTCCTGCGTCTTGTGCATCTTCCAGTTGCCCGCGATCAGCGGGGTGCGCGCAGCGCTCATCCGAGCGCCACTCCGACGCCTTCCAGCGCCTGCACGCCCGGCAGCGTCGCGCCCTCGAGCAGCTGCAGCGTCACGCCGCCGCCCGTCGAGAGGTGGTCGACCTCGCGCTCGAGCCCGAAATCCGCGAGCGCCGCAGCGGAGTCGCCGCCGCCCACCACCGTCATCGCCTTCGTGTTCGCAACCGCCTGCGCCACCGCGCGCGTGCCCGCCGCGAACGGCTCCACCTCGAATGCGCCCATCGGTCCGTTCCAGAAGACCGTGCCGGCGCTCTCGATCACGCTCGCGTAGCGGGCCGCGGTCTTCGGGCCGATGTCCAGGCCCATCCAGCCTCGCGGCACCTCGACCCCGTCCAGCACACGGTGCTCCGCGTCCGCTGCCAGGCGCTTGCCGATCACGAGGTCATTCGGCACCAGCAGACGCGCCCGCCCGAGCTGCGGCGTGTGCGTGTCGCTCGCCCGCAGCAGCGCGCTGCGCGCGTGCTCCACGTCGTCGTCGTCGCACAACGAGTCGCCGACCGTGTGTCCCTGCGCGCACAGGAACGGAAAGCACATCGCGCCGCCGATCATCACCACGTCCGCCACCTTCAAGAAGCGATCGATCACCTTGATCTTGTCGGCCACCTTCGAGCCGCCGACGATCGCAACGAGCGGGTGATCCGGGTGCTCGAGGATTCCGCTGAGCGTCTTGACCTCACGTTCCAGCAGGCGGCCCGCGGCGCTCGGCAGCAGGTGCGTGATGCCCTCGTTGCTCGCATGCGCGCGGTGAGCGACGCCGAACGCGTCGTCCACGTAGAGGTCCGCCAGCGTCGCCAGCTCGCGTGCGAACTCCGCATCGTTGCTCGTCTCGCCCGGGTCGAAGCGAACGTTCTCCAGCACCAGGATCTCGCCGTCGCCGAGCTCCTGCGCGAGCGCTGTCACCTCATCGCCCACGACCGCCGGCGCGAGCGTCACCTTCGCGCCGGTCAGCTCGCGCAGACGGTCCGCGACCGGCGCCAGCGACAACTCGGGCACTGCCTGCCCTTCCGGCCTGCCCAGATGCGAGACCAGCACCAGCCGCGCCCCGCGGGCGCGCAGGTCTTCGATCGTCGCGAGCGCGGCAGCGATGCGCGTGTCGTCGCTCACGAGCGGCACGCCACCCGTGGCGGCGTCGCCTTCAGTGCCCAGCGGCACGTTGAAATCGACCCTGACGAGCACGCGCCGTCCATGCACGTCCAAGTCGTCAATGCTCCTCATCGACCCTCCCATCTGTCGCGCTCCATCACGATATCCACCCCGCAGACCTCCTGTCTGCCGGCGCTACCGGCCTCGCTGAGTGGGGCCGGGCCGCCGTCGCTCACAGAACCCTCTGCACCAGGTCCACCACGCGGTTGGAGTACCCCCACTCGTTGTCGTACCACGCGACGACCTTCAGCATCGTGCCGTCCATCACCGCCGTCAGCAGCGAGTCCACGATCGAGGAGTACTGCGACGAGATGATGTCGGTCGAGACGATCGGGTCCTCGGTGTACTGCAGGATCCCCGCGAGCGGGCCGCTGTCCGCGGCCGCCTTCAGCGCCGCGTTGACCTCATCGACGCTCGTCTCACGCGCGCACTCGACAGTCAGGTCGACGACCGAGCCGGTGGGAACCGGTGCGCGCACCGCGAAGCCGCCGAGCTTGCCCTGCAGCTCCGGGATCACCAGGCCGATCGCCTTCGCCGCCCCCGTCGACGCGGGGATCAGGTTGATCGCCGCCGCCCGCGCGCGGCGGAGGTCCTTGTGCGGCATGTCCTGCAGGCGCTGATCCGCGGTGTATGCGTGAATCGTCGTCATCAGGCCGTGCTTGATGCCGACGGTGTCGTTGACGACCTTCGCGATGGGCGCCAGGCAGTTGGTGGTGCACGACGCGTTGGAGATCACGTCGTGACGCTCGCGGTCATACACCTCGTCGAAGTTGACGCCGAGCACGACGGTCGCGTCCGGGTCGCTCGCTGGAGCCGAGATGATGACCTTCTTCGCTCCCTGCGCGAGGTGCTTCGCGGCGCTGGCGCGGTCGGTGAACAGCCCGGTCGACTCGATCACCACGTCGACGCCAAGCTCGCCCCACGGCAGCGCCGCCGGGTCGCGCTCGGCCAGCACCTGCAGCTGTTGGCCGTCCACTTCGAGCGAGCCCTCGCCACTGACACGCACGTCTCCTGGGTAGGGCCCGAGGATCGAGTCGTACTTCAGCAGGTGCGCCAGCGTCTTGGAGTCCGTCAGGTCGTTGACCGCCACCCACTCGATCTCCTGTGACAGCTCGTCGCCGCGCGCCTTCGCGGCGCGGAACACGTTTCGCCCGATGCGCCCGAAGCCGTTGATCCCGACGCGTACCGCCATTCACTGCCTCCTGAAACCGAAATGAACGATGCCGGGCCTCAGGAGCCAGTGGCCGACCGGAGCTACTGCGGCCACCGATCGCTCCGTCGCCCGGCGTGCGTGAGGGAGGCTATCAGCGCGTCGTATACCGGCGACTTCGCTGCGGGTGTCAGCCGGCTCCGAAGGCCTGGCCCGCCGGCTGCGAGTCCCCGACCGCGATCTCGGCCTGCGCGGACGGCGGCGGCGCGCTGATCGTGACGGCGGCGCCACTCGACGAGAGCTCGACGCGCGCCAGCGCCGTGCCGCAAGCCGCAGCGATCTCGCACGCCTCCTCGAACGCGCGCTCGACGGCGGGCGCCGGCAGCGGACACGCCTCGAGGAAGCGCCGCAGTTGGCCGCTCTCGAGCGTTTGCGTATCGGCCTCGAGTTCCTCGACGTGCATGCGCGGTGCCACGGCGGCAGCCTGCGGGACGAGGATGCACGCCGCCATGTCATCCGGTGTGGCGCGCGCGACCGCGCGCACGCGCGCGAGCAGCTTTGCTGCATCGGGACGCGAGCCGAGCTCCGCGACGATCTCTCTGAGGCGCTCCTGCCCGAGCAGATCATCCTCACAGCGAGCCTCGATCAGACCGTCAGTGAAGAAGCACGCAACCGTGCCCCGCGGCAGCGACACGGTCGTCTGCCGGCGCCCCGTCGGCACCGTCCAGCCGATCGGCGGCGAAGCGCACACGTCGAGCGGCTCACGCGTCTGCAGGCCCAGCAGGATCGGGGCGGGATGGCCCGCGCTCGCATACTGCAGGCGCCCGTCGCCGCTATCGAAGACGCCGACCACCACCGTCGCGAAGTGCTCCATCGTGTGGTCCGCCAGCACGCGACCGGCCAGCGCCAGCGCAGCACGCGGCTCGAGCCCGGCCTGCAGGTATGCACGCAGCGTGTAGCGCATCAACGCCGCCTGCGTCAGCGCTTCATGCCCATGGCCGGCGACGTCGCCGAGGATCAGTGCGACCCTCCCGGGTGCCGCCACGAACACGTCGTAGAAGTCGCCGCCCGCGGCCGGCCCGTCAGCCGGCCTGTAGGCGACCGACACCGCGGCGCCGCCGACGCGAGCGGGAATCTCCGGCACGAGCGCCGCCTGCATCACGTCCACGTCGTGCAGCAACGTCGTCCGCTGCCCCTCCAGTCGCCGCGCGCGACGCGCGGCGACGCGCGAGCGGACAGCGAACCACACGGCCAGCAGGAACAGCACGAGGATGATCGGCTTGCTCCAGTCCGGAACCGGGAGCGGCAGCGGAATATGCCTGCCGATCGAGTCGAGCGGGTCGCTCGCACGGTGGCGGTTCGCGTCCGAGCGTGCGCCCGCGAGCGTGCTCCCGTCCGTGGCGCCCCGAGCGCTCGCCACCGCAACGCCGCCTTCGGCAGAGCCGCCGGGAGCGCCGACTCCGGCTGCGCGATTGGCGCCGCGCGAACGCGATGATCCCGGCAGGGCGCCGCCCTGAACCGATCGGCGATCGCTCGACGCGCCGGCGGGTGCCGTCGCCGATGCGGACGCCGCTCGCGTGCTCGCGCCGACCGCCGCCGCCGTCGCGGTCGTGGTGCTGTGGCCGGAGTCCGGCGAGGAGGACGAGCCGCCCGAGGATGACCCCGAGTCCCCTGAGCCGGGACCCGTCGGCTTGCCTTTGTGGGGACTTTCCGTCGGTGTTTCGACGACGGGCGTGCTCGGGGTCGAAACCGTCACCGGCGTGCTCGACACGCTGATCGGCGCGGTGGAAACCTTGACTTCCGGCGTCGAAACGGTGAGCGCCGGCGTCGACACGGTGGCCGACGGCACCGTCGCGCCGAGCGCGGGGGTGGAGACCGTGACGGCCGGCGTCGACACGGTCACCCCGGGCAGCGAGACACTGAGGCTCGGCAGCGACACGCCGGCGCTGGTCAGCGACACACCGCCGTCGGGCAGCGACACGCCGACACTCGGAGCGGCCGCGCTCGACGCCTGCAACAGTCCCGGCTGCGCCTCGGCAGCGCCGCTCGTGAGCAGCGCGCCGCCGACGCCCAACAGCGACGCAGCCAGCGCAAGCACCATGCGCCTGGACCGTCGCGGCGTCATCTCAGTCACCGCCAGCCGCAACCCGATGTGTGGGCGCCGGACGCACGTCAACCAGTCGCCGCGAGCGCCAGCAGCGCCGCCTCGCACGACGGATACAGCTCGATCAAGCCAGTCACCCCAGCTATGTCGAAGGTTCGCCACACCTGCTCGTTCGCCTCGCTGCACACTACCGTCAGCGAGGCGCCACCGTGCTCGCGCAGGCGCATCACCGCGCCGACGAGCGCGCCGATCGCCGTCGAGTCGATGAACGTCGTCGGCGAGAGATCGACGATCAGACGCGCGCCCGCGGCGATCGCGTCAGCGATGCGCTCTCTGAACTGGGGACCGGCGGCGTAGTCGAGCTCGCCGCCCGCGACCAGGATCACCACATCGTCGTCGTGATCGACGCCCTGATCCGGCGCGTCCTCTATCAGGTAGAAAAAGCTCATCTGCTGCTCTGGCCTCCGGGCAAGGAGAGCTGTGTCCCATCTGTCGGCAGCTAACGCTAATGCTGTAGCAGAAAAGCGCTCGTAGCAGGTGCTTTGTGGCCACAGTTTCGAGCAGGCTCAGGAGCCGCGGGGCGACTTCTCGAGATCCCGATGCGCCACCGCCACGTCGAGGTCGTCGTGATCGCGGTAGCGCGCAGCGAGGTGCTCGGCGATCGCCACCGAGCGGTGACGACCGCCGGTGCAGCCGATCGCGATCACGAGATGCGCCTTGCCCTCGGCTACGTACTGCGGCAGCAGGAAGTCCAGCAGCGCATCGAGACGCTGATACAGCTCGTCCAGGCGCCCGTCGGCGGCGATGTAGTCGACCACCGCGTCGTCCAGTCCCGTCAGGTGCTGCAGCTCGGGCTCGTAGTGGGGATTAGCGAGGAAGCGCACGTCGAACGCGAGGTCCTCCTCGCGCGGCGTGCCGTGCTTGAAGCCGAAGCTCATGAACGTCACCGACAGCTGTCCGACCGTCTGGCGCGGCAGGAACTCATCGGCGATCTTCTCGCGCAGCATCGCCGCCGACATCGCGGTCGTGTCGATCACGAGGTCGGCGCGTCCGCGCAGCGGCTCGAGCAACGCGCGCTCCGCTGCCACGCCGGCCGCGACGCTGCCCTCCGGCGCGAGCGGGTGGCGCCGACGCGTCTCCTTGTAGCGCGTCACCAGCGTCTGCTCGGAAGCCTCGAGGAACAGCACGTGGTGCGACAGCCCGAGCGCGTGGAGGTCATCCACGACCGCACGCAGCGCCTCGAAGTACACGCCGCCGCGAACATCCGAGACGACGGCCGCGCGCTCGACCTTCGAGCCCTTGTGCACGAACAGCTCCACCAGCGAGCGGATCATCTCCGGCGGCAGGTTGTCGACGCAGAAATAGCCCGCGTCCTCGAACACGTTCATCGCCGTCGACTTGCCCGCACCCGAGAAACCCGTGATCACCACGAGGTCCTCAAGGCGCGACTCGATCACCGGCTTGCCGGTCTCCTCGCCGCCGTCGCGCTGCGGGCGCAGGGGCCTGATCGCGGCCATCAGCAGAGATTGTGGCGCGCCGAGCGGACGCGCGAGTCACCCAGCGCGGTGTAGGTATGCGTGGATGTCGCGGCCGACCTTCGCCGGCAGGCCCGGCACCGACTGCAGTTCCTCGCTCGACGCCGAGACGACCGCGTCGGGCGAGCCGAAATGGGTGAGCAACGCGCGCTTGCGGGCAGCGCCGATGCCCGGCAGATCGTCAAGCAGCGAGCTCTTCATCGCCTTGTCGCGACGGCCGCGGTGATGGGTGATCGCGAAGCGGTGCGCCTCATCGCGGACGCGCTGCAGCAACTGCAGCTCGGGCGTGGAGTGCTCGAGCACGATTGGCGCAGCTTTGCCCGGCACGAAGATCTCCTCGATTCGCTTGGCGAGCGACACGACCGCCACGCCGCGTTCGCGAAAGCCCCGCAACGGGCCGAGCCCGGCCGACAGCTGCCCCTTGCCGCCGTCGATCACGACGAGGTTGGGCAGCGCCGCGAAGCTCTGGTCGTAGGCCGTGTCGTGTGGCGAGATGTCCGCCTGGCGCTCCCACTGCGCAAAGCGACGGCTGAGGACCTCGGCCATCGAGGCGAAGTCATCAGGCGCGCCCTCGGTCGTACGGATCGTGAAGCGACGGTAGTCGGACTTCTTCGGCGCGCCGCCCTCGAACACGACCATCGACGCGACGGTGTGCGTGCCGCCGAGGTTGGAGATGTCGAAGCACTCGATCCGGATCGGAGGCACGTCCAGCCCCAGCACCGCCTGCAGGCCGTCGAGCGCCTCGACGCGGCTCTGGCGCCGGCGCTCGGAGCGCAGGCGCTCCTGGTCGAGCGCGAGCAGCGCGTTGCGCTCTGCCAGCTCGAGGATGCGGCGCTTCTCGCCGCGCTCCGCCGCGCGCAGCTCCACCGGCCCGTCGCGCCGGGCAGAGAGCGCGTCCGCCAACGCCGGGCGCCGATCCAGGCCGCGCTGGACCACCAGCAGCGCCGGGATCGACGTGTAGCCGCCGTAGTACTGGAGCATGAACTCCTCCCCCACCTCGGCCTCGTCGCGCTCGGCCTCGTTGGCGAGATAGAACGACTGACGGTCCGAGAGCACGCCGTCGCGCACCTGGAACACCTGCGCGTTCGCGTCGCGACCGTCCACCGCGACGGCGACCGCGTCGAACGTGCCGACCGACTCGCTCGTCACGCGGCGGCGCTCCAACAGCGAGCGCACCGCCTGCAGCCGGTTGCGCTCGAGCGTCGCCTGCTCGAACTCCTCTTCCGCCGCCGCCGCCAGCATGCGCGCCTCGAGATCGCGCTCGATCGCGGAGAAGCGTCCGCTGAGGAAGTCGATCACGCCGTCGATGCTCTCGCGGTAGCCGTCTTTGGAGACGTAGTCGACGCACGGCGCCCCGCAGCGCTTTATGTAGTAGTCCAGGCAGGGGCTGCCGCTGCGACGGCCGGGCTCGGGACCGGTGCACGAGCGGAACATGAACACCTTCGCGAGCACCTCGAGCGTCGCGCGCACGCGCTTGGCGTTCGAGTACGGGCCGAAGTACGCGCGTCCCGGTCGGTGGCGCTCGCGCGTGAA
This sequence comes from uncultured Solirubrobacteraceae bacterium, assembly GCA_963838405.1. Taxonomy (GTDB): domain Bacteria; phylum Actinomycetota; class Thermoleophilia; order Solirubrobacterales; family Solirubrobacteraceae; genus Palsa-744. The sequence goes on from CAWIRA010000006.1 coordinate 702,898, forward strand.
GTACACGCGCGGATACTGCTCGTCGAGCGAGATCGCGATGAACGGATAGGACTTGTCGTCGCGCAGGCGGATGTTGAAGCGCGGCCGATACTGCTTGATGAAGCTCTGCTCAGCCAGCAGCGCGTCGGCCTCGGTGGCGACGACCACGCACTCGATCTGCTCGACGCTCGCGACCATCTCGGCGTGGCCCGGGCTGCTTCGCACCTGCGCCTTGGAGAAGTGCGAAGCGACCCGCTTGCGCACCGACTTCGCCTTGCCCACGTAGATCACGCGCCCGCGCGCGTCCCTGAACAGGTACACACCCGGCTGATCAGGCAGCGCGCGACGCTGCTGCGCGAGGCTCGCGCGCGCGCTCTCCGCCGGGCTCGGCTCCTCGCCGTTCGCGTCGGCTGCGTCGTCCTTGTCGGTGAGTGCTCGCGTCGCGGCCATCACTCAGAGGTTAGGCGCCGCCTGAAGCGGTCAGTAGCTGCGGGCGTGCCGGTAGACCGCAACCAGCGAATACACCACCAGCGCGGCCAGCACGAACCACACGAACTCGCCCACGCCGCCCCACCTGTGCACCTGCACGAGTTCGCTGCCGCGCACCTGCAGCGTGTACCACATGCGGGTCCGCACGGCGTACAGGAACACCGCCATCGCGACCGCGCCATAGAGCAGCCCGCGGTAGCGATCGCCGAGGCCGTACAGGGTCATGTGGTGTTCGCGGTACATGCGCAGCCCGAGAAAGCCGATCGCGAAGGCGAACGCGGCCCACAGGGCGGCTTCAAAGGTGCTCGCGACACGGCCGCCGCCGGGGATCAGGTACACCGCCGCGGCAACCACGAGGATGATCGCGACGTTGCGCGTGTTCTTCAGAGATTCGCTCACAGCGAGAGGTTAGCCGCCGCAGGTTCCTAATCGACGAGCGTCTCCAGGCGCGCGTAAGCGTCCTCGACCGCGCGCGTGGCAGCGGTGTGACGCGCTTCGGACTTGGCCGACTCGTAGCGACTCGCCCACGCCGCCGGATCGGTCAGCTCCGCTTCCAGCTCGCGCAGCGCCGCCTCCGCCGCTTCGACCTCACGCTCCGCCTTCTGCGTCGCGCTGACGCGGTTCTTCGACGCGCCCTTGGCCTTCGCCTTGCGCTTCGGTTTCTCCGGCTTCCCCGCCACCGTCACATCCAGGCGGCTCGGCTGTGTGGCACCGTTCGGGCTCGAGTGGTCGACCGCGCGCGGTGGCGGCCCCGCGCGGCCGACCGTCGTTCCAGCGTCACCTCCGGACTTCCGCTCATCTCGCACGCGCACGTACTCAGGCCAGCCGCCGACGTAGCTGCGCAGCGAGCGCTCCTCGACCGCGACCGTGCGCGTGCCGACCGCGTCGAGCAGCGCGCGATCGTGCGAGACGAGCAGGATCGCGCCTCCGAAAGAGCGCAGCGCGTCCTCCAGCGCCTCGCGGCTCTCGAGGTCGAGGTGGTTGGTGGGCTCGTCGAGGATCAGCACGTTGGCGCCGGACTGCACCAGCACCGCCAGCGACAGCCGCCGGCGCTCGCCGCCGGACAGCCCGCTGAGCGGCTTGTCCGCGTCCTCGCCCGAGAACAGGAAGCGTCCCAGCAGCGCCCGCGCCTTGCCAGGGCTGAGGGCCGTCGCGCGCTGCGCCGCCTCCGCGACGCTCTGCTCGGGCGGGCCGCCCGCGCCGAGCTCGTCCGCGTGCTGGGACAGGTAGCCGACCTGCACGTTGTGCCCCGTGCTCAGCTTCCCCGCCGCCAGCTCCCGGCGCCCGGCGAGCGTCTCGATCAGCGTCGTCTTGCCGGTGCCGTTGGGCCCAACCAGCGACACGTGCTCGCCGCGTTCGAGCCACAGCTCGACGTGATCGAGCAGCACCACCGGCCGGCCGTCGTGGCCTTCGCCGATCTCGATGCGCCCGTCGAGCAGCTCATAGATAACGCGCCCGGTGCGCTCCGGCGCCGCAAACTCGAACTCCAGGCCCTTGCCGTCGCGCGGGTCGCGCTCGATGCGCTCGATCTTGTTCAGCTTCTTGACGCGCGACTGCGCCTGTTTGGCCTTCGTCGCCTTGTAGCGGAAGCGCTCGATGAAGCGCTCCATGCGCTCGATCTCAGCCGCCTGCTTGTCGATCGCCTTGCCCAGCGCCATCTCGCGCGCGGCCTGCTCGCGCCGCCACTGATGCCACGTGCCCGCGAAGAAGCGCGAGCGGCCAGCCTCGAGCTCCAACACTGCCGTGCCCACCGCCTCCAGGAACCAGCGGTCGTGCGCGACGAGCACGACCGCCGCGTCGAGATCGACGAGCGTCTGCTCGAGCCACTCCAGCGACTCGATGTCCAGGTGGTTGGTGGGCTCGTCCAGCAGCAGCACGTCCGCGCCGGTCGCCAGCGCGCGCGCCAGCGACGCGCGCGTAAGCTGACCGCCCGAGAAGGTGTCGAGGTTGCGGTCGAGGTCGGCGTCGCGGAAGCCGAGTCCGTGCGCCATCGCAGTCGCGCGGTTGCGCCACAGGTAGCCGCCGCGCGACTCCAGGCTGGCCTGCGCGCGCGCGTATCGCGCGAACGTCGCCTCGTCGCTCGCCCCCGCCGCCATCTTCGTCTCGAGCGCCGCCAGCTCGGCCTCGATCTGCAGCTCCTCCGCGCAGCCCGACAGCAGATAGTCGCGCAGCGCGACGTCGCGCTCACGCGGCGGGCGCTGATCGTGCAGCGCGATCCGCACGCCCTTCGCAACGCTCAGCTCACCACGGTCGATCGACGTCTCGCCTGCAAGCATCCGCAGCAGCGTCGTCTTGCCCGCACCGTTGCGCCCCGCAATCGTCATCCGTTCGCGACGCTCGAGTTTGAACGACACACCGCGCAGCAGCGGCTTGCCGGCCATGTCCTTGTGCATGTCAGATGCAATCAGTAGCGCCATCGGCTGCTGATGGTAGGCGCTGAATTTGCGCTTCCGCTGCGAACGCCGTCGCTGGCGCCCTTGGTCAGTGTCCTTCTGCAAAGCCTGTATAACGATTGTTATACGGACGATCGGAATCGGGTGCGTGCGGCGCCCCACTCTGAGCGGTCGGTCAGTGTCCTTCTGCAAACGCTGTATAACCATCGCTATACGGTCGGCGTTTTCCGAGGCCCGGCTTCCGTGAGCTTCGGTAGGATCCCCGGTCGATGCGCACCAGGCTCTTCATAGCGCTGATCACGTCCGCGCTGCTCGCGTCGCTCGTGCTAGCCCCCGTGGCCGGCGCCTACAACGACGGCCGCGGCCTGTACGGCGATCTTCTGGAAGAAGCCGTCACGACCACGGGCTTCGCGCTGATCATTTTCTTCCCGCTGTTCGTGTTCCTCATGAGCATGCTGCAGAAACACCTCGAGAAGCGCAAGGAAGCGCGCAAAGCAGCGCACAAGGCATCGCTGGCGAACGGCCAGTGGCGCGGCGGCTGGTAACTGGCGGCCCGATGGCGCCAGTCGCTTCCGACCTGACCCGATGACCGGCGGCGAGGGTCCCAGCGGGCGCGACGCCGTCGACTACGAGCGCGACGGCGCCGCCGCTGTGATCACGATCGACCGCCAGCACCGGCGCAACGCGGTCGACGGCCCGACGGCGGCGGCGCTGCACGACGCCTATCTGCACTTCGAGGCCGACGACGAAGCGCGCGTGCTCATCGTGACCGGAGCCGGCGGTGTGTCGTTCTGCGCGGGCGCCGACCTGAAGGCCACCGAGACGATGGCGTCGCGGCTGATGAGCGAGGAGGGTCCGATGGGCTTCACGCGGCTGACGGCGTCGAAGCCGACGATCGCCGCGATCTCCGGATTCTGTCTCGCCGGCGGGCTCGAGATCGCGCTGTGGTGCGACCTGCGCATCGCCACCGAGGACTCCGTGCTGGGGTATCCCGAGCGGCGCTGGGGGGTGCCGTTGATCGACGGCGGCACGCAACGGCTGCCGCGGATCGTTGGCCTCGGGCGCGCGCTGGATCTGATCCTCACCGGCCGCATGATCGACGCCCCCGAGGCGCTGTCGATGGGACTGCTCACGGAGGTGGTCACCGCCGGCGCTCACCTCGAGCGCGCGCTCGCGCTCGCCGACGGCCTGGCGTCCTTCCCTCAGCGCACGATGCTGGCCGACCGGCGCGCCGCGATCGAGGGCTTCGGTCTGCCGCTCGCCGACGCGCTGGCGCTGGAGGCGCAGGCCGGACCCGAGGTGTTCGAGGACGGCGCGCGTGGCGCGCAACGGTTCGCCGCGGGCGAGGGCCGCGGGGGAGCCGGCGCGGGAGCGTAGGAGTAGGCTCCTCCCGAGGATGGCGTACTTCGTGACAGGAGCGACCGGCTTCATCGGTCGTCGTCTGGTGGAACAGCTGCTGGAGCTGCGCCAGGGCAAGGTGTACGTGCTCGTGCGCGAGAGCTCGTCCGCGCGGCTCGACGACCTGATCGCACGCTGGAGCGTCGTCGCCGGCCCCTCGGTGAAGGAGCGTGTCGAGCCGGTGATCGGCGACCTGCGCCGGCCGCTGCTGGGGGTCGAGAAAGAGCGCGTCGAGGAGCTGCGCGGCGAGATCGACCATTTCTTCCATCTGGCCGCCGTCTATGACATGACCGCGCCCGCCGAGCGCAACACGGCGGTCAACGTCGGCGGGACCACGCACGCCGTCGAGCTCGCGCGCGCGATCGACGCCAAGCGCCTGCACCACGTCTCTTCGATCGCCGTCGCGGGCAACTACCGAGGCGTGTTCGACGAGGACATGTTCGACGAGGGTCAGCGCCTGCCCTCGCCGTATCACCGCACCAAGTACGAGTCTGAGCGGATCGTGCGCGAGCAGCCCTACGTGCCCTGGCGCGTGTACCGGCCGGGCGTCGTCGTCGGCGACTCGCAGACCGGCGAGATGGACAAGATCGACGGCCCGTACTACTTTTTCAAGGCGATCCAGCGGCTGCGCCAGCTGCTGCCCGAGTGGGTGCCGCTCGTCGGGCTCGATCTTGGCTACACGAACATCGTGCCCGTCGACTGGGTCGCGGGCGCGCTCGAGCACATCGCCCACGAGCCCGACCTCGACGGCAGGGCATTCCACCTCACCGACCCGCGCGGGCAGCGCGTCGAGGATGTGATCAACGAGCTGGCCACGAACGCGCACGCGCCGCGCTTCGCCGTCAGCATCGACAAACGCATCACCGACCCGCTGCCAAAGTGGCCGCTGAAGCTCGCCCTCGCGCTGCCGCCGCTGCGCCAGGCACGCACGCTCGCGCTGCGCGATCTCGGCATCCCGCAGGAGGTGCTCGCCCACATGGAGCTGGTGCCGCGCTTCGACACGCGCGAAGCCAGCCGGGCGCTGGCCGGCTCGCCGCTCGAGCAGCCGCCCGCGCTGAACGACTACATCGGTCGCCTGTGGGACTACTGGGAGCGCGACATGGACACGCAGCTGCGTCGCGGCGCCACGCTCAAGCAGGCGCTCGACGGCAAGCATGTGCTGATCACGGGCGCTTCCTCGGGCATCGGGCGCTCCGCCGCGCTCAAGGTCGCCGAGGCCGGCGGCGTGCCGCTGCTGGTGGCGCGCAACGTCGACAAGCTCGAGGAGGTGCGCGCCGAGATCGTCGCCGGCGGCGGCACCGCGTACGTCTACGCCGCTGACATCTCCGACATCGAGTCCGTCGAGCGGCTGCTCGAGCGCGTGCTCGCGGACCACCGCAACATCGACATGCTCGTCAACAACGCTGGGCGCTCGATCCGCCGCTCGATCGCGCTCAGCTACGACCGCTTCCACGACTTCGAACGCACGATCCAGCTCAACTACTTCGGCGCCGTGAAGCTGATCATCGGCCTGCTGCCGGGGATGCGCGAGCGCGGCTCCGGGCACATCGTCAACGTCTCCTCGATCGGCGTGCAGACGAACCCGCCGCGCTTCTCCGCGTACGTCGCCTCGAAGGCGGCGCTCGACGCGTTCACTCGCGTCGTCGCCTCAGAGGTGATCGGCGACGGCGTCACCTTCACCACGATCCACATGCCGCTCGTGCGCACGCCGATGATCGCCCCCACGAAGATGTACGACGCGTTCCCCGCGATCAGCCCTGAGGAGGCCGCCGACATGATCTGCGAGGCGCTGCGCGCGCGCCCCAAGGAGATGGGCACCTGGATGGGCAAGTTCGGCGAGGTCGCCTACACGCTGTCGCCGAGCGCTGTCGACCGACTCCTGCATCTCGCCTACCGCGTGTTCCCCGACTCCGCTGCCTCAAAGGGCCAGACCGACCTCGAGGAGCACGTGTCGTTCGAGCAGATCGCGATGGCGACGCTCACCAGGGGCGTGCACTGGTGAGCCAGCGCTGAGCGCGATCCTGAGAAGATCGCAGGAGTGAGCGACGACCGCGGCAACGCAATCGAGGTGCGCGCCCTGTGCAAGCGCTACGGCGACTACGAGGCGGTGCGCGACCTCGACATCACGGTGCGCCGCGGTGAGGTGTTCGGGCTGCTCGGCCCCAACGGCGCCGGCAAGACCACCACAGTCGAGATCCTCGAGGGCTATCGCACGCGCACCAGCGGCGAGGTCTCGGTGCTCGGCTACGACCCGGCGGCACGCTCGCTCGAGCTGCGCCGACGCATCGGCATCGTCCTGCAGTCAGGCGGCGTCTACAGCCACATCACGCCGCGCGAGGCGCTCACGCACTGGGCCAGCTTCTATCCGCATCCGCGCGACGTCGATGAGGTGATCGCGCTCGCCGGCCTGCAGGAGAAGGCCGATGAGCGCAGCCGCAAGCTCTCCGGCGGGCAGCTGCGGCGTCTGGACTTCGCGCTGGCGCTCGTCGGCGACCCGGAGCTGATGTTCCTCGACGAGCCCACCACCGGCTTTGACCCCGAGGCCCGCCGCGCCGCCTGGGAGACCGTGCGCTCGCTACGCGACCTCGGCAAGACGATCCTGCTGACCACGCACTACCTCGACGAGGCGCAGGCGCTCGCCGACCGCGTCGCGATCGTCAAGGACGGCCGCGTGCTCGCGATCGGCCCGCCGCTGGAACTCGGAACCCACCCGGCCGGCGGCGCGCACTACCGCGTCGCCTACCGCGGCGCCGACGGCGAGCTCGTCGAGCACCAGACCGACGACCCCACCGCGCTGCTGCACGAGCTCACGGCCGCCGCGCTCGCGCGCGGCGAGCAGCTGCAGGAGCTCTCGGTGGGCAGGCCGACACTCGAGGACGTCTATATGGAGCTCACCACCGCGCCAGCGCCAGCGGGCGCCGTCGACGTCGAGGGCGGCCCGCCCGCGCACACGGCCGAGCCGCAGCGAGAGGCCAGCCGTGCCTGACACGCTCAGCGGCGCCAACGCGTTCGCCCTCACCTGGCGCCAGTACCGCCTCGAGCGTCGCATGTTCTGGCGCAATCCGAGCGCCGCGTTCTTCAACTTCGTGCTGCCGCTGCTGTTCCTCGCCGGCGCCGGCGCCGCGCTCAGCGGCAACCAGCACCAGCTCGATCGGCTCGTGCCGATGATCGCCGGCATGGCCGTCATGTCGACGACCTTCACCGCGCTCGCCTACAACATCGTGTTCCTGCGCGAGCGCGGCGTGCTGAAGCGCATCCACGGCACGCCGCTGCCGACCGTCTCCTACTTCGGCGGCGTCGCCGCCAACGCCGTCACCAACACCGCGTTTCAGATCGCGATCATCATCCTCGCCGGCCGCGCATTCTTCGGCATCGGCTGGCCGGCGCACTGGGATTCGCTGATCGTGTTCGTGCTTGCCGGTGTCGTCTGCTTCGCCGCGCTCGGCGTCGCCTTCGCGCACGTCATCCCCAACTTCGAGTCGACCGCCGCCTACGTCAACGCCGTGTTCCTGCCCGTCGTCGCGATCTCCTTCTACGTGTTCGACTCGAACAACGCTCCCCGGTTCCTGCGCACGATCGCCGAAGCGCTGCCGCTGAAGCCGCTGATCGACGGGCTCTCTGCCGCAATGGTCGGCGGCTCCGGTCTCGGCGGCCACCTCGACGAACTCGCCGTGATCGCCGTGTGGGGTGTGTTCGGCGTGTATCTCGCCGTGCGTGGTTTCTCGTGGGAGGCCGCGCGCACGTGAGGCAGCTCGCCGACGACGTCTACCAGCTGCGCGGCCGGCCGCACAACGCGATCAACGTGTATGTCATCGGCGACGTGCTGCTCGACGCCGCCACGCGTCAGGGCGAGCGCCGCATCATGCGCGAGCTCGGCGGGCGCACGCTCAGCGCGCACGCGCTCACCCACGCGCACCCCGACCACCAGGGGTCGAGCCACGCGATCTGCGAACGCCTGCAGATTCCGCTGTGGTGCGGGCAGGGCGACGTGCCGGCGATGGAGACTCCCGGCGGCATCCACAACCCAAAGGCGCCCGCCTGGCTCGACGGGCTGTACTCGCGGTTCTGGACCGGACCGCCGCACCCGGTCGCACGCGCGCTCGTCGAGGGCGACGTCGTAGCGGGCTTCACCGTGCTCGAGACGCCTGGGCACTCACGCGGTCACATCGCCTACTGGCGCGAGTCAGACCGTGTCCTCATCCTCGGCGACGTGCTCAACAACATCGACATTCGCACCGGCATCCCGGGCCTGCACGAGCCGCCTTCGATGGTCTCCCCCGACCCCGCCCGCAACCGCGAGTCCGCACGCCGGCTCGCCGCGCTACGACCTCAGTTGACGCTCTTCGGGCACGGCGCCCCGCTACGAGACCCCGGCAAGCTCAGCGACTTCGTCGCCGGCCTCGCGAGCTGAGCGGCGCGATGGCCGAGACGATCTTTCTCGCCGGCGCAGGCGCCGGTGTTGGCATCGCCGGCGGCGATGGTGGCGTTCGCGGTGGCGGCGGCGCTGGCGGCGGCACCGGCGCCGAGGGAGCGCCACCTATGTCCGCTGCAGATGGCTGTATCACCATGGCTATACAGCCGACCGAGCAGGCGCGTGGCCCGTGGGACCCGCGCGCGCTGCACGGCGGCGCGCCCGCGGCGTTGTTCGCGGCCGCCTTCGAGCGCGCCGAGCCGGGCTCCGAGCTGCGCATCGCGCGCCTCGGCTTTGAGTTCCTGCGCCCGATCCCGCTCGCGCCGCTGCGGCTGTCGACGCGCATCGTGCGACCCGGCAGGCGCGTACAGGAGCTCGCCGGCGAGCTCACCGCGATCGACCCAACCTCGGGCGCGGAGCAGCTCGTGTGTCGCGCGAGCGCACTGCGCGTGCAGCCGATCGGCGCCACGGTCGCCGCAGCCGCGCCCGTTGCGGCGGCTGACGGCGCCGGGCACGCGGGCGGACGAGCGCTGCCGCCGCCCGAGGACGGCACCGCCGTGCGCTTCTCGCTGAACAGCTCCGAGGAGTCGAGCTTCGCCGCCACCGCGATGGAGATGCGCTGGCTCGATGACCCGCGCGCGCCGGGCCCGTCGCGCGTGTGGATGCGCCTGCGCCACGAGCTCCTGCCCGACGAGCAGCTGACGCCGCTCGCGCGAGTGGCCGCGACCGCCGACTTCGGCAACGGCGTCGGCGCCGCGCTGCCGTTCGAGGGCTTCCTGTTCATCAACGCCGACCTCACGATCCACCTGCAGCGCCACCCGCGCGGTGAATGGATCGGCATCGACGCGCGGACGCTGCTGGAGAACGGCGGCGCCGGTCTCGCCGAGAGCGTGCTGCACGACGTCGACGGACCGATCGGCCGCGCATTTCAGACGCTCGTCGTCGAGCCGCGCTGAGCGGCCAGAGAATAGTTGCGTCTGCAAGCAACGTTGCTACTGTCGGGGCAACCTGTCCCAGTCGAGACAGACACCACCTGCGACACAGGAGAGCCGATGTCAACACCAGATAGCGCCACCACCCAGACGCCGCTGCCGGCGGGCACCTGGAAGATCGACCCGGTCCACTCGAGCATCGAGTTCCAGGTCAAACACCTGGGCATCGCAACCGTCAAGGGCCAGTTCACCGACTTCGAGGGCACGCTCGAGGTGACGCCGGACGGCCTCAACGCCTACGGCACGGTCGACGTCGCGAGCGTCGACACGCGCGAGGACCAGCGCGACGCGCACCTGCGTTCGCCTGACTTCTTCGACGTCGAGAACCACCCGCAGATCACGTTCAAATCAACGTCCGTGCGTGCGCTCGACGACGACGAGTTCGAGGTCGAGGGCGACTTCACGATCCACGGCGTCACCAACTCGCTGAAGCTCGTCGGCGTGCTCGAGGGCACCGAGACCGACCCCCAGGGCAACGAGCGCGTCGGGCTGTCGGCCACCGCGTCGATCAATCGCTCCGACTACGGCATGAAGTTCAACATGGCGCTCGGCTCGGGCAACGTCGTCGTCGGCGACAAGGTCAAGATCCTCGTCGACATCTCAGCCGTCAAGGCCGCCTGAGCCGTCCGGCGCAAGCTCAGCGCACGACCACCTCGGCGAGCGCGTCGTCGATCGCCTCGAGCGTGTCGGCGCTGAGCTTCACGCCCGACGCCGACGCGTTGGCGCGCACCTGCTCGGGACGGCTCGCGCCGACGATCGCCGAGGCGACGTTCTGCTGACGCAGCACCCACCCGAGCGCCAGCTGGACCATCGTCAGACCCGCCTGCTCGGCGATCGGCTGCAGAAGCTCCACCGCATCGAGCACGCGCGGCTCGATCAGGCGATCGATGAAGCCGCCCATGCTCTCGCTGGCGGCGCGCGAGTCCGGCGGCGGCGGCTCACCGGAGCGGTACTTTCCGGTCAGCACACCCTGCGCCAGCGGTGACCACACGATCTGCGAGATGCCCTCCGCTTCGCACAGCGGGATCAACTCCTGCTCTGGGGCTCGCCACAGCATCGAGTACTGCGGCTGACTCGACACCCAGCGCGCGGCGTCCGGCAGCGCGAGCGACTCCGCGACCTTCTCCACCGGCCACTCGCTGAAGCCGATGTGACGCGCCTTGCCCGCCTGCACAACTTCCGTGAGCGCGCCCATCGTCTCCTCCAGCGGTGTCTGCGCGTCGTAGCGGTGACACTGATACAGGTCCACGTAGTCGGTCTGCAGGCGCTCCAGCGAGGCGTTGATCTGCTTTTGGATCTGCGCCGCCGAGAGACCGCGATCGGTGTCGGACATCGGGAAGTAGACCTTGGTCGCGAGCACGTAGGAGGAGCGCTCGTGCCCGGCGAGCACCTCGCCCAGCAGCGTCTCGGCGGCGCCGCGGCCGTAGACGTTGGCGGTGTCGATGAAGTTGATGCCCTCCTCGAACGCCGCCTCCACGCACGCACGCGCCTGTTCGCGCTCGACGCCGCCCGAGTACGTCAGCCACGAGCCGAGGCTGATCTCCGACACCTCGATCCCACTCCAGCCGAGCTTGCGGAAATTCATCGCCGAGAGGCTACCCTGAAACACGTTACGGCCTAACGTCAACAGTCGAGCAAATGACCGTCATCGACCCAAGCTTGCGCGTCCGCTCGGTGAACCTCGCCGTCAGCGACCTCGGGCGCAGCACCGACTTCTACGAGCGGGTTCTCGGCCTGCCGCTGATCTCAAGCGACGCGCACGTCGCACAGCTGGGCCCCGACGCCGAGCGTCCCGCGCTGATGCTCAGCGACATCGAAGCGCCGACGCCGCTGCCGCCGAGCGCCACCGGTCTCTACCACGTCGCGTGGCTTCACCCCAGCCGCGCGGCGCTCGCCGACAGCGTGCGGCGCGTCGCCGGCGAGCGCTGGCCGTTCGAGGGCGCCTCCGACCACGGCGTCTCCGAGGCGCTGTACCTGAGCGACCCCGACGGCCTCGGGATCGAGCTGTATGCCGACCGGCCACGCGAGCGCTGGGAACGCGCCCGCGACGGTCACGGCGTGAACATGGTCACGCTGCCACTCAACCTCGAGGATCTGCTCGCGCAGTCGCTTGACGATCCACCTGGCGCTGTCCCCGCCGACACGTTCGTCGGGCACGTGCATTTGAAGGTCGCCGACGTCGCCAGCGCCACCGCGTTCTACCGCGACGCGCTCGGCATGGAAGAACAGGCGCAGCTGCCCTCGGCGGCGTTCTTCGCTGCCGGCGGCTACCACCATCACGTCGGCCTGAACTCGTGGCAGAGCAGGGGCGCGGCGAGTGCCCCCGATAGCGCGCCGGGCCTGCGTCAGATCGAGTTCGAGCTCGGCGACTCCTCAGCGCTGGAAGCGCTGGAACGCACGCTCGCCGACGCCAGGGCCGACGCCGCGGCCGGTGCCGACGCGCCAGCGCCGATCGAGCGCGAAGCCGACGACGAGTTGGCGGTGCGCGACCCCGACGGGCAACTGCTGACGTTCACGCGCAGGAGCCCTTAGACAGGGCGCGCACGCGCCCTAATCGTCGCTTTCGTCGTCCTCGGCGCTGAGACTGGTGGGCTCTGGGATCACGACCCCTCGAGGCTGGCTATCCCGTGAGAGCCGCCCGCTGCTGGCGGCGTCCAAGCGCTCGAGCTCCGCCGCCGTCAGCTGCAGATCGACGCAAGCAACCAGCTCGGCGAGTTGCGCGGTCGAGGTCGCGCTCGCGATCGGCGCGAGCACGGTCGGCTGCGCGAGCAGCCACGCCAGCGCGACCGCCGCGACCGCGGTGTCGTGCGCGTCGGCGAGCTCGTGCAGTACGTCCAGCACACCGAAGCCGCGCTCGTTGAAGTACGCCTCGCGCACGCCCGCCGCTCGCTGGCTGTCGATCTCCGGCCCGTCCCGCCGGTACTTCCCCGTCAGGAAGCCCCGCGCGAGGCCGTAGTACGGGACGCACGCGAGCCCGTGACGTTCACACACCGGTCGCAGCTCGCCCTCGTATTCGCGGCGCTCAACGAGGTTGTACTGCGGCTGCAGCGCCACGTAGGAGGCGATGCCCGCCTCGCGGCTGACACGCAGCGCCTCTTCCAGGCGCTCGGCGCTGTAGTTGGAGGCTGCCGCATAGCGGACCCTTCCCTCCTCGATCAGCTGCGAGAACGCGCCCAGCGTCTCCTGCAGCGGCGTCTCGGGATCGTCGCGGTGGGCGTAGTACAGATCGACGGTCTCGATGCCCAACCGCTCGAGCGAGCCCTCGATGCCGCGCCTGATCGTCGCCCGCGACAGCCCAGGCAGCTCCGCGGAGATGCCGACCTTGGTGGCGATCACGAGCTGCTCTCGGTTTCCACGCGCCGCCATCCAGCGGCCGATGATGCGCTCGGACTCGCCTGAGCCGCCGGGTCCGCGCCGACCGTAGGCGTCGGCTGTATCGATGAAGTTGCCGCCCGCGGCGACGTAGGCGTCGAGCACCTCGAACGAGCGCTGTTCGTCGATCGTCCAGCCGAACACGTTGCCGCCGAGGCACAGTTGAAAGACGTCGAGCTCGGTGTCGGCCAGGCGGGCGATGCGCTCAGAGTAGCGAGGGTGCGATCGTCCGCTACCGCACGGGGTACGGCGGCGGCCCGTTGTCGATGATGCCGTGCTGAACGCCCGAGACGTCCATGTAGACCGCGTAGCCGATCGCGAGCAGCAGGAACGTGGCGAACACAGGGGCGCGCCACGTCGGACGCCGGCTCAGTACGTGCGCCGCGGCGGGGTAGAACACGGGCGCCGCGAGTAGGATCATCCGCCCCCAGTCGAGCGCGAAGCTCATCGCGACCACGCTCAACGCCACCAGCACGAGGCCACGACGTGCAAAGCGCATGTCACGCAGCGCCAGCGGCGCGACGAGCCACAGCGGCCCGTACACGGTGAACATCCGCCGTGCCTGGAGAAAGGCGCTCTGCAGCCCCTGCTTGATGACCGTGAAGCGCTCTCCCACGAGCGATCCCGCGTAGCCCGGGACCTGCGTTTCGCCGACGGTGCGGATGCCGAGCCTGATCGCCGCGTACACAGCGACCGCGGGCGCCGCCACCGCGACCGTGTCGAGCGCGGCGCGGCGGTCGAGCGGGCGCACCGCCCACAGCGCATATGCGAACGGGACCACGAACAGCACCGCTTCGCGCACGACCACCCCCAGCGCCAGCGTCACGGCCAGCCGCCAGCGCTCGCGCCCCACCGCGAAGTAGCTGGCGGCCATCAACAGGAACACCGTCGCGATGTCCGGATTGCGCCCGTGTCGGAGCATCACGATCAGGAACGGCGGCGAGACGCTCATCAGCAACGCCAGCGCAGCCGCCACGCGCCGGTCGCTGCCGAGCCGGCACATCAACAGGTACGCGAACGCGGCCGCTGCACCGGCAGCCAGCAGCGCCAGCGCGGTGAACGAGAAGGTGTGGCCGAACGGCAGCCAGTTCACCAGCAGCGGCAAGCCCAGCCGAAAGCCGAACGGAAACGTGTGCACGCCGAAGGGATGGCGCGCGATGTCTTCGTAGATCAGGTCGTCCCCGCGCGGCGTCGGCTCCTTGCGAATCGGCGCGCTCAGCAGGCCCAGCGCGACGGCGCCGGCGACGCCGACGAGCGCCGCCTCGCGCCATCGGGGCTGCGAGTCACCGTCCGCAGCCGTGTTCGGGTCTGCGCGAAGCGGCGAGTGTTGAGCGCCCGTCGTGGCTCGGCCCTGCACCGGTCGCAGCCTATCCGCGGCGGCCGATCGCACGGCCCTTCTCGGCGGCCTCGCATTTCGTCTCTCAGAACAAGTCCGGGTGCGCCGCTACCGCCGCCGCCCCATCGCGAAGCTCTGTATCGGCGGCGCGACCGCGCGCATGCTGGAACCGACCTCATCGCCGTCGGCCTGGTCCTCGCCGCTCGCGCGCCGTGAATCCTCGCGGGTGCAGCTGGTGGACACGCGCCTGTGCGGCCCTGCCCTCGTCCTCCTCGATGCCGCCCGGCAGGAAGCGCTCGAGGGTCGCCAGCTCGCGCACGATCACGTTGATGACCCCCTGCGTGCGCTCGAGGCTGCCCCGGGCGAGCAGCAGCGGCTCGGCCCGCGCAAGCTGGCGATGGCGCTCGTAGACCGCCTTCGGCACGATCAGGTTGACGGTGCCGAACTCGTCCTCGAACAGCAGGAACATCGTGCCCTTCGCCGTTCCCGGTTTCTGCCTGGCGATCACCAGCCCCGCGATCGCCACCTGGCAGCCCGACGGCAGCCGCGGTAGCTGCGCGCTGGTGGCCAGCATCGGCACGGTCAGCCGCCCGCGCAGGATCGCCAGCGCGTGCTCGCCGAGCGTCACACCGCTGGTGGCGTAGTCGGCGATCAATCGCTGCCAGCGTCCAAGCGCTCGCAGCGGTGGCGGCGCCGGCAACTCCAGGGGCAGCGCCAGCTGCGTGCTCTCCTGCGCCGCTGCGCAAGCGCCGTCGCGGGCCCTGGAGTGTCCGACCGTCGCGGCTGGCGCGGCCATCCCCAGCTGCCACAGGGCCGTGCGGCGGTCGCGCTCGCTGAACCCCAGCGAGCCCTGCACGCGTGTCTCGAGCAGGCGATCGCAGGCGCCTGACCACGCGAGCTGTTCGAGCGAGCCGCGTCTGCAGTCGACGCGCCCGGCGAGCTCTCCGAGGCTGGTGAAGGGCCCGCTGCGCTCGCGCTCGCGGACCAGCCTGTGCATCTCCACCTCGGGCACGTCCTTGATGTAGCCCAGCCCCAGGCGCACACCCCCACGCTCGACCACGCATTGCACCTGGGAGGCGTTCACGTCGAGCCCCAGCATCGCGATGCCGCGGATTTCGGCCTCGTGGACGAGGCTGTCTGGAGCGTAGAAGCCCATCGGCTGCTCGTTCAGAAGCGCACACAGGAACTCCGCGCCGTAGTGCACCCGCAGCCAGGTCGACTGGTAGGCGAGCAGCCCGAAGGCGGCGCTGTGCGCCTTGGGAAAGCCAAAGCCCGCGAAGCCCTCGATCATCGTCCACACGCGTTCGGCCGTCTGGCGGTCGGGCGGCGCGAGCGGGTTCGCCGCGATGGACGGGTCTCCTATCGGCGCGCGATGGCGCAGTGCCCCCTCGATGAAGCGCTCGCGATGACCACGCAGCATCTCGTGCGAGCGCTTGCGGCTCATCGCCCGGCGCAGCCCGTCCGCTTCACCTGGGGTGAAGCCGGCGAACACTTCGGCCACCTGCATCACCTGATCCTGGAAGATGATCGTGCCGAGCGTCTCGCGCAGGACCGGCTCGAGCGACGGGTGATCGTAGGGGATCACGAACTCGGGGTCCTCTCGCAGGCGCCGTCGCCGCTCGATGTACGGGTTGATCGCTCCACCCTGGATCGGCCCTGGGCGCACGATCGCGACCTGGACGACGAGGTCATCGAGGTTCTCCGGCTGCGTACGGCGAATCGACTGCATCTGCGCGCGGCTCTCGATCTGAAAGACGCCGACGGTGTCGGCCGCACGGATCGCCTTGAAGGTCTGTGCGTCGTTGAACGGGATGCGAGAGAGGTCGATGCGTTCACCGCGCACGCGCGCGATTTCCTCCACGCAGCGCTCAACCGCAGAGAGCATCCCCAGGCCGAGCAGGTCGATCTTCAGGAAGCCAGCATCGGCGCACGAGTCCTTGTCCCACTGGACCATCTGCCTGCCCTCCATCGCCGCGGGCACCACCGGGCAGCAATCGATCAGCGGCCTCGTCGCGATCACCATCCCGCCCGAGTGCTGGGAGAGATGACGTGGCAGCCCGTATGCCTGCTCGACCAGCTGCGCCAGCCAGCGCCAGCGTGTCGAGGCCGGTCGGGCGGGGGCGATGCTCTCCGCGTCTCGGCCCCATGGCTCGGCTCCCCGAGCTGCGCGCTCGATCTCGCCGGCGGGCAGCCCGAGGACCTTGCCCAGCTCGCGGATTCCCCCGCGCGAGCGGAACGTCGGAAAGGCCGCCACCAGCGCGGCGTGATCGCGCCCGTAGCGCTCGTGCACGCGCGGGATCAGCCGCTCACGGATATCGCGGGGGAAGTCCAGGTCGATGTCGGGCAGCCCGTGCAGATCCTCGTGCAGGAAGCGCCCCAGCTCCAGCCTGCTCGCGATCGGATCGATGTGCGAGAGACCCGTCAGGTAGCACACGATCGAGGAGACCGATGAGCCGCGCCCGCGTCCGGGGGCCAGCAGTGCGCGCGGCGAGTCGCCGCCGGGCCGGACCTCCACGGCGACCTCGCGCGCCAGCTCGAGCATGTCGTGGTGGAGCAGGAAGAAGCCCGCCAGACCGAGCTGCTCGATCACGCGCAACTCCTCTTCCAGGCGCGCATACGCCTCCGCATAGGCGCCTCGCGCGCCGCCCGGCGCGGGCACGCAAGCCGACCCGTAGCGCTCGTCCAGACGGGCTCGACACAGCTCTGCCAGGCGGCGCGTCGAGCCCTCGTCCTCTGCCCCCGGATAGCGGTAACCGAGGTCTGTGGTCAGATCGAACCTCAGCTGCTCGGCCAGCGCCAGCGTCTCACGGACCGCCTCGGGATGATCGTCGAAGCGGCTGGCCATCGCCCGAGGCTTGCTCATCACGTGGCTGTGGTTGCCGCGTCGCAGCGGCTCGGATGCGTCAAGCGTGGCGTGGTGGGCGAGCGCCACAAACGCGTCCTGCAGCTCGGCCCTGGCGCGTGTGTGCGCATGGACGTCGCCGGTGGCCACACACCTGACTCCCAGCCGCCGCGCCTGCGCCGCCAGCGCACGATTGCGCGCACGATCGTGACGGGCATACGGGCGCTGCAGCTCCACGTACAGACCCTCCCTCCCGAACGCGTCCAGCAGCCGCCGCGCAGCGGGCTCGTCGCCGCTGCCGCGGCCGATCACGGAGCGCTCCGCGCAGCCCGTCAGGCAGACCAGGCCCTCGGCGTGGTCGATCACCGCCTGCAGGTCAACCCACGGCTCGCTGCGCTCGCGTCGCGCCGTGCCCTCACGGGTGTGCGCATGGGCGAGCGTGATGATCCGGCAGAGGTTGCTCCAGCCGCGCGCGTCGCGCACGAGCAGCGTCAGATGGCGAGTCCCGCCCTCCCCGTGCGCGCCGCCCGCCACAGGGCCGGCGTCAGCGTCCGCGTCGGCGCGCGGCGCGCCGACAGCCACGTCGATCTCCGCGCCGTGGATCGCCCTCACGCTGCTGTCCGCCGCGGCCTGCGCCAGCTCCATCGATCCGGAGAGCGAGTTGTGGTCGGTCAGCGCAAGCGCCGTGTGACCCAGCTCGCCAGCGCGCTGCACCAACTCGTGCGGCAGCGACACGCCGTCCAGGAACGAGTACGCCGAGTGGCAGTGCAGCTCGACGTATGGCGGAGTGCTCACTGCACGAACCAGCGGCCTGATGAGCCCAGATCGTGAAAGACGACCACGTTGCGTCCCCGCTCCCCCACCAGCTCCCAGTAGCGGCGTCGCAGCGGCTCGGCGGTCCACCAGCGGTCCTCCACCAGCCAGGACTCCCGCAGCGACTCGACCCGTTCGCCGTCCACCTCCGCCGGCATGCCCTCAGGGCGGGCGGGGTCCAATCGCACGCGCGCCGGGCGGGGCTTGTTCAGGACACGAGCCATGCACGAGCCATCAATCCGGTATCGGGGCCAGCACCACCCGGCGCTCGGGCACGCGCGAGTCTGGATCGACGCACACGGCGCGCAGCGCCGCATCCTGGCCTGCCACAGCGCGCACCTGGGCGACGGCCTCGCGCAGGCGTGCGGCGCGCGCGGGATCGGCGGCAGGCCGCCCACCTGGCTTCTCCTGCTCGAACAGCCCTCCCTGCTCGCTGACAGGCGGCCCGAAGCCCTCGACGCTCAGCCGCAGCACGGCGGCCGGGGCGGGGAGCGCAAGCAGACGCGTCGACAGCGCCAGCCAGATGCGCTCGCGATCGCACAGCGCCTGACGGAAGACCACACGTTCGCGCCAGCCGCCGCCCGCGACCAGCAGCGCCGAGAGCATCGCGGCGCGCAGCGTGCGCCCGCGGCGCTCGGGGCGGGCCAGCAGCCGGTCCACGAGCACGCCCAGCACACGTTTCAGCGCCTCGCCTGAGCTCGCATCGCCGACCCCCATCGACACCTCAAGGCGCTCTTCCACACGGCGTGGGCGCAGCCGGCTGTCCTCGCCGCAGGCCAGTCTGTGCGCGAGCGCGCCCGGCGCCCCGAAGCGATCGCTCAGCTCAGAGCGCCCGAGCCGCTTCAGCTCGCCCAGCGTGCGCACCCCCAGGCGCGACAGCGGCTGCACGAGCGCCGCCGTGTCCTGGCGGAAGCCGAGCAGCTCGAGCGGACGCCCGGCGAGCCAGCGCCCGGCCTCGCGGGTGTCGAGCACAAGCGGGCGGCGTGAGCGCACCGCCAGTGCCGCAGCCAGCGCACAGAAACGCGTCGGCCCGACGCCAATGTGCACCGGGCGCTTGCCGATCACCAATCGGCCGGCGCGCGCGGCTGCTGCGAGCGTCTGCTCCTGCGTACCGTGGATCCCGCGCAGTGGGTCGCTGTCGAAGTACGCGAGCCCGGGACCGGCCGGCTCGACGGCCGCGCCGATCGACTCCAGTGCACGCGTCGTCCTCTCCCACACCTCCGCCACCTGCACGGGGTCGCCCGGCACAAGCACCAGCTCGGGGCAGCGGGCAAGCGCCTCTCCGAGGACCATCCCCCGTGCCACACCCTGCGCCTCAGCCGCTCCCGAGACCTCGCCCACGCGCTGTTCGCCACCGACCAGCGGCGCCACCGCCAGCGCGCGCCCCGCCAGCGTCTCGTGAGCGATCTGAGGGCCCTCGCCGGCCGCCACAACCAGCTCGAAGCGGGGGATGTAGAAGCAGACCACCATGCGAACATATGTTCGTGTTGTCGTCGCTCGATGGCAACAGTTAGGCGTCTACCAGCTAGGTATCTGCAGCGGGCACGCTTCAGACACGTAGCACGTCAACCGCGGAGAACGCCGAGAAGTCCGCGTCCTGCGTCACCACAGTGGCACCATGACGAACGGCTGTCGCGGCGATCCAGGCATCGTGCCTGCGTAGCTTCCGGCCCGCATCCAGCTCGTGCGCAGCGATGCGCGCGAAGCATGAGGCGGTCTGCGCATCGACCGATAGCAACGTGTACGCGCTGCGGACGCGCGAGAGAGTGGCTATGCGACGGGCACGCGTGTCGGTGTCCTGGGCACGAAGCACGCCGAGCTCGAGCTCTGCAGCCGTGATCACCGACACGGCAATCTTCTCCGGCAGCTCGCCCAGGTCACGCCCAGTCTCCTGAGCGACAAAGACCGACGTGTCGGCGATGGCGCGACTCACACGTCCTCTAGGAGAGCGCCACGCACATCCGCGAGATCCGTCAGCAGACCCTCATCGGCGGGCGCTTCACGAACGATGTCGCGCAGCACGGACGAGGGCACCCAGGGATCGCGTTGCTCCACGTGCGGCACGATGTCGGCCACCGGATCGTGGTTGACGGTCAGCGTCAACCGCTCGCCGGCGCGGACGGCCGCGACGACATCGGCCGTGCTGTTGCGTAGATCTCGTACCGATACGTTGCGGGCCATGTGCACGACTGTAGCATTGATGTGCGACGCCGTGTTGCACCGCAGAGCCCTCAATCCATCGTCAACGGCCCCTCGGCGGAGCCGCTGAGGAACTGGCGCACGAACGGGTTCTCCGAGGAGAACATCTTCGCGGCGTCGCCCGATTCGACGATCCGCCCGCGCCACAGCACGGCGATGTATTCGCCGATCTGGCGCGCCGAGGCGATGTTGTGCGTGACCACGATGTAGGTGCCTTTGTGGATCTCGTGCATCTCCTGGATCAGGTCGCACAGCAGCGCGGTGCGCACCGGGTCCAGGCCAGAGTCGGGCTCGTCGAAGATCACGATGTCCGGCTCCATCACGAGCGCGCGCGCGAAGCCCGCGCGCTTGCGCATACCGCCGGAGAGCTGCGAGGGCGCATCGTCCATCGCGTCCGCAAGCCCGACATCGCTCAGCCGCTCACGCACGCGCTGCGCGATCGCGCCCTCCTTGAAGTCCGTGTGCTGGCGCAGCGGGAAGGCGACGTTGTCGAACACCGACATCGACCCGAACAGCGCGCCGTCCTGGAACAGCACGCCGATCTTGCGCCGCATCTCGAGCAGTTGGGGCATCGTCAGCTCTTTGACGACTTTTCCTTTCACCACGACGTCGCCGGAGTCGGGGAACATCAGACCGATGATGTGCTTGATCAGCACGCTCTTGCCGGTGCCGGACGGCCCCAACACGACGGTGATCTTGTCCTCGGGGAAGGCGACGTTCAGCCCGTCAAGCACCGGCACCCCGCCGAGGCGCTTGTGCACATCCAGGCAGCGGATCGACCAGTCGCCGTCGTCGGGATCGCCGACGAGGTCGACGTCGCTCGCGTGGTACTGGTGGCGATCGTCCTCAGACATCATTTGCCAGGGGGAGCTTTATACACGACGTGCGGGAACTGGCTCGTTTCGCCATTGAATGTGAACGGTGCCTGCTGGGTGCACCCGGGCGCCGCCACTTTGTTGCCCGTTTCTGGTTCGTTCGCCAGCGGCGATTCTCCGGCGTTCGAAGGATGGGTGAGCTGTTGGAGGAGTTCTTCGGAGACGATTTCGTTGGGCGGTCCGCTGACCGATGGTGCGGAGTTCGCGCAGGTGCTCGAGTTGAACACGGGCAGCCCGCTGACGAGCGATCCGTAGACCCCGGAGTGCGGGTAGGCGTTGGCGCGGTTGGTGCCGATCCGTTTCGGATAGATCGCGAGACTTTCGGGGCTCAGCACCTGCATCGCCGTCAGCACGTGTACCTTGGGCGCATGCCCAGCGGCGGGGAAGTCGCTGCTTTCTTCCGTTCCCTCGGCAGCGGCCGTGACGTTGGCGAAGAACGCCTGCACCTCCGGCAGATACTCGCCGAGATATTGCAGGAACGGATCGAGGTTGTGCAGCACCGGCCGGAAGTTTTCGAGCACGGGGACCGTCAGTTCGAGCGCCTTCTTCTGATCCGGCAGTCCTGTCTTGGCGGCCTTCGTCAGCGGCCCGAGCGCCGTAAGGAAGCTGTTGAACTGCGGTGCGAATGGCTTCGCCGTCTCGAGCAGCGCGGACAGCTTGCGCTCGGTCGGCTGGAATTCTTCGAAGTACGGGTTGGCGATCGCGGCAAAACGGTCGGTTTCCTTGAGCGCCACAGTTGAGTTGTGCTCAAACGCCGGCAACGCCTTGAAGGCTTCGGCGAAGGCCTGGCTGGCTTCGGCGGCGGCGTGGAAGGTGCGCTCGCCGCTTTCGATCGAGCCTTCGAGCTGGTGGTCACGGCTCGCGAGCGCGTTGAAGACGACACCCGTGTTGTGCACGAGCGCTTTCACCGCCCCTTCCTGCTCGTCGAGCAGCGTCACTAGCTGGTTGGCGTGTTCGACGAACGGTTCGAGCTGCGCGAAGGACGCGTTGATGTCTTCTCCACGGTTGGCGATCCCGATCGCGACTTCCCGCTGCCACAGCCGGAAGTCGTCTCTGGTCTTCGCATTGAGCGCCGAGAGGATGTCATCGAGCGTGACCGACGGTTCGACCTGGCTGTTCGGGAGGCGTTCGCCGTCCTCGAGATGCGGTCCGCTGTTGGCCTCCGGGATCAGCTGTATGT
The DNA here is from genome assembly GCA_963838405.1 of uncultured Solirubrobacteraceae bacterium. Classification (GTDB taxonomy): domain Bacteria; phylum Actinomycetota; class Thermoleophilia; order Solirubrobacterales; family Solirubrobacteraceae; genus Palsa-744. The sequence continues at coordinate 725,177 of CAWIRA010000006.1, forward strand.
AGGTCTCGCCCAGAATCGTCTTCGTGCGCAGGATCGCGTGCATGTTCTCGCGGATCGGCGCGTAGCGGCCGTTGAGTTCGACGGTCGCTTCGGTGCGCCCTTCGTCGTTCAGCTTCAGCGAGACGACGTGCCCGACTTCGACGCCGCTGATGCGCACGTCGGACTCTTCCGCCAGGGAGAACGATCGCGGGAACGCCACGTTGAAGCGATAGCCCTTCGGTTTCAGCGGCAGCGGCCCGCCGAAGGACTCCCAAAGGAACATCAGCAGCGCGAAGCAGCTGAGCACGAACAGGATGATCACGAGCAGGTTGCCAAGGGTTGGGGCGCGCTTTTGCATCTCAGCCCTTGCCTCCAAACGTGCTCTGGCCGAGGCTCGAGAAGGGGCTGCTTGCCGGCACCTTCGTGTGACCGTGGGCGCTCGCCGCTGCGCTCGCGCTTTCTTTCAGGATTCCCTGGCTCACGCACTCCTGCTTGCTCGGCGGCTTGAGCAGGCTGAGCAACAGGTTGACGTTCGGGTTGACCGCCTGGACCGACTTGAAGATTTTCAGGATGGCGCAGTTGAAGTAGACGACGGTGCGACCAAGCACGCCGTGCGCATCGGCGGTACTGAGCACGCTGTTGAGGTTGTGGTTGCCCCAGTCGAGGAAGAACAGGAAGCCGCCCTTGCTGGGACCGGGGTTGTAGGCGACCTCGTTGAAGAATTCGTTGAGCACGGAGAACGCGGCCGCGAGTTTCGGCAGCGCCTGCGCCAGGTTCTGCGTCGAGGGCCCCAGTTCGTTGACAACCGGCAAGATTTCCTTCGCGAACGGACGCACCTCGTTCTTGATGATCGGCGTCGTCTTCAACGCCAGCTTGCGCGTCGCTTCGTTGGCGGGGCCGAGCGCGCGCGCGAACGGCTCAAGGTCCTTCAGCGTCGGCGTCAGCACGTGCGTCGCGGTTGCCAGCTTGCCAAGCCCGACGCCGGTCTTGTGCAGGGCGCCGGGCAGCAGCGCGAGCGTCTTCTTGAAGTTGGCGTCCTCTTTGGCGAACGTCGCGAACACCGCGTTTGAGGCATCTACGAACTGCGACAGCTGCTGATCCTTGCCGCCGAGCGCCTGCACCAACACCCGGAAGTTGTGGATCGCGCGCGCCACGTTCGCGTGGCGGATTTCGAGCTGCTGGGCGATCTCTTCGGTGTAGCGGGCGGTTGGGTCAAAGCGCTTCAGCGCCGCCGACAGCTCGGGTCCGTTGTCCTTCAAGCCAATGCCCAGGCCGGCGAGCAGCTCCTGGAGATAGGCACGCGTTTCGGCGTCGAGTCCCGCCAGGAACTGGTCGAAGTCGATGTTCGGGGCGGTCTGTGACTGCGGGATCACTTCCCCGCTGTGCAGTTTGCCGGCCGACGGTGTCCCGGGGCTGACCTCTACCGTGATGTCCTGCAGCTGCGTCTTCGGCCGCAGCAGCATCGTCGCGTTGCGGTAAATGTATTTCGCGTATTTGGGGCTGACTTTCATCGTCACCAGCGCGGCCCCGTTGTGCAGCTCGACGCTCGCGATTTCGCCGATCTTGGCGCCCGCGATCGTGACCGCCTGCCCCTGGCCCGGAGTCACCGCCTGAGCCGTCTGGAATTCGCCCTCGAGCGTGAAGTAGTTGTGCCCGAGCACCGGCACCCAGCCCGGGAGCTTGAGGTTCTCGTGCGCAAGGATGTAGCCGCCCACGACCGCCGCCAGCGCGACCATCGTCAGCACGGCGATGAACGACGCGCGGTAGCGCTCGATCTGGTCACGGACGCTGAGGCCGCCTTCGTGACCGTCGGTCGGGTTCATCCCTGTCCGCTCCCGTCGGCAGGGCCCTGCGAGAGCGGCCCGTTGAAGTTCGGCAACGCCTGCTTGGCGCACGGTACGAGCGGCTCATACGGCGGCTCTTCGGTGGGATACGCCGGCCGCGTGCCTAGCGGCGGCAATGGTGAATGCGCGAGCAGCGGTTCGCCTTTGACGTCGGTGCCAGCGATCGAGACCGGCGACGACTTGAGCGTCTGTCCGCTGTTACCGACGAGGAACCTGACCCCCGGCCCGTTGCCGGTGAAGCCCTGGCCGATGCTGTCGAGGCCAACGAGGCTGTACCAGAATTCCTTGTAGTTTTCGACGCCGGTCGTGCTGCTGCCGTCCTGGATCTTGGTGTTGCCGGCCGGGTAGATCACCTTGGTCATGCATTCGTTGAACGATTCGGTCTGCTTGTAGAGCGGCGTCTGTTCGGCCGTCAGCTTCGCGATCGTCGGGATCGAGGCCTGTAGCCCCGTCGCCACGCCGCCGAGCTCGGTCGGTGCCAGCGAGGCTTGGACCTGTTCGATCCACGGCAGCGTCGCCGCGACCGTCTCGTTGGTGTTTTTGACGCCCGGGAGGATGTCGTGCGCGAAGGCACGCGTCGGCGGGAACGATTCATCGAGGCCCGCGAGACCCTGGTCTACGTTCGTCAGCGTTGCGGGCAGCTCCGCGACGAGCGTCTTCAGGCCAGCGGACTGCGACGCGAGCGCTGCGAAGAACGTGTTGAAGTTCGGGAACAGTTCGCTGAGGTCCTGTTCGTGGACGTTCAGCGCGGCGGTGACCTTGCCGATGCTCGCGATCAGTTCCGAGAGGTCATTCGGTTCGGTACCCGTGACCGCCTGAGCGTCGATCGCGCCGCCGCGCAGCGGCGCCGCGCCGCGGGCGTAGACTTTGTTCAACGCCTGCGCCGCGTTCACGCCGCGCACTTCCGGTTCCTGTTCGGCGTCCTCCTTCGCGGTCGGATAGGCCGTCAGCGCTTCCCCGTAATTGATCAGGAAGCTCTGCAGGTTGGCGCGAGTGTCGGTGTTGAGCGCGTCGAGCACCTGGTCGAGCTGCACAGGATCCGAGGTCTGGGTGGTGGGGATCGTGTACCCGGAGGAGACCGTCGGCGCCGACGGCGAGCCCGGCTGCAGTTCGACGAACCAGTTTCCTTCGAGGAACAGGCGCGGACGGACCTTCACGGTCGCGTCGCTGTGGATCGGCAGCCCGCGGGGTTCGATTTCCATGTTCACGAGGCCCGTGCTGGCGTCACGCTGGATCGTCGTGACCTGACCGATCGTGACGCCGGCGATGCGCACCGGCGACTTCGGTTGGATGTCGACTGCGGTCGCGAACTGCGCCTTCAGACGGAAGCCGTGTTTGAACGGGACGTGCTTGGTGAAGCCGAAGTACACGGCGATCGCGATCAGCACGAGCAGCACGATCCCCGCGCGCACGGGGTGCGCGCGCTGCAGGTCCACGACCGCGACGCGACTGCGCCGGCCGAAGAAGCGCGGGCGTTTCATGCGCCCTTCCCCTTGGACTTCGTCTTCGTCGGCGCCTTGGCGAGACCGAGCGCCTTGAGCGTTGCGGCAGGGTACTTTTCGCCGAGCAGGTTGTCTTCTCGGTTCGTGATTTCGCGGTTGTTCGTCACGTCGCTCGCGGGCAGGTTGCCAACGGTCAGCTTCCCCGGCACGTAGGTCTCGTTGGCCGCTTCGCATACGTCCGGCTGGCCGGGTGCAGTCGTGTTGGGATTGGGGTTGTAGTGAAGGTGGTTGTTGGCGAGAATCTTGGAGCTGGTCACCGATTCTTTTTCGATGTCGGGCCCGTTTGCGGGCACCGCCGAAGGAAAGCCCTCGTTGTTAGGCCCGATCGGAGAGAGCAACGTGCTGGCGCGCGCGAGCGTGCCCACACCGACGCTCTCGGACTCGAGGCTCGCGAGGTTGCGGAACGCCAGCGTCCAGTAGTTGCAGTTCTCCTGCTCTGGCGCGATTCCCGCGAGCAGCGGGTTGCCAATTTCGAGCGTTTCGGTGAAGTCTTCGAAGGCGAGCGTGACCACGGGGTTGTGCGCGAATTCGTTGAGCGCCTTTGAAGCTTCGGCGAGCTGGGTGTTCAGTGCGGTCGCCGCCGCGAGGTTCGTCGCGCCGACGCTGAACGCGTGTCCCAGTTCCGGCGCGACCGTCTTCAGCGATTCCGCGCTCGGCCGTAGCAGGTGCATGAACTCAGCGGCGTTCTCGTAGAATGGCGCCTCGTGGGGAAGCGAGTAGATCGCCTGTTCGAGCGACGCCGGCCCGCCCTTGTTGGCGGCTTCGATCGACGGTGCCACGCTCGCCCATTCTTTGAAGAAGATGTCGAGGTTGGTGAAATATTCGGCGTTCTGCTGCGCGACGGGCGCCGTCTGCGAGGCGACGCGGTCGAGTGCGACCCACAGCTCGTGCAGCCCCGTCGCCGGCAGCGCGAGGTTGTGCAGGGCTGGGACCGCGTGAATCACGAGCGGGCGCAGTTCCGCGATCGTGTTGTTGAGGCCGAGGCCGCGGCCCGCGAGACCGTCGCCGAAGTTGTTGCTGTTGATCTTGATCGCGGTCCGCGTCGGCTTGTTGAACATGTTGAAGAGTTCTTCGATGTTCACCGGTTCGCGCGTCTGCGAGATCGGAATCGTGTGACCCGGCTTCAGCGTCTGGCTCGAGTTGCCCTTGATCAGTTCCAGGTACTTCAGGCCGACGGTCGAGACCGACTGCACGATCGCCTTCGTGTCGGCCGGCAACGGCTCGACTTTCTTTTCAAGGTGGAGTTCGGCGATCGCCGTGACGCGGCCCGTGCGTGGGTTCTGATGCGGTTTCATCGAGCTGACGAGCCCCACACGCGTGCCCGCGATCCGCACCTGGTTGGACTGCTGCAGCCCGGCGGCCTCGGGCAGTTCGACCTTGACGTTGTAGGTCGGCACAAACGGCAGGCCATTGTTGGCGTTGTAGGAGAGGAACACCGCGACCACGACGATCAGCGTTGTGATCGCTCCGATCAGCAGGGGGCTTGCCGCCAGTGAGCTGCGACGCCGGTTCACGGGAGCTCCGAGGGGTCGCAGCTGAGCATTTCACCGTCGGCAAACGGCGAGGAGCCGTCCGCTGTCGGCTGGGTCGCCGACCCCGGGCAGCGACGCAGTTGTCCGGTTACGAGGCCTTCCAGCGCCTGCGGCGCGCTCGCCGCCGGCGTCAGCGCTTCTTTTTCGCCGACCTTGAAATCGGGGAAGACACCGTTGACGTGGACGTAGTGGCCGTCGGCGTCGTAGTAGCCCGCGCCCGCGCCGAAGGTGCGCAGCGTGCCCGCGAGATCCGGCGAATAGGGCCCGAACACGGCGCTGATCGGCACCGTTTCCTTCAGCGCCGTGACGCTGATCGGCGACGTCGTCGTCAGTTGCTTCGCGAGCGCCGGCAGATCGTTCGCGAGGTCGGTCAGGTCGTTGTTCGGTCCCGGCTTGCTGAAGACTTCGCTGAAGTTGTGCACGACCGGGGTCGCCGTGCTCAGCAGCGGGCGCAACCGTTCGAACAGCACGTTCAACGAAGGCGTCGTCGGCCTCGCCGCGTTCACCAGCTCGGTCAACGCGGCGAACGTCGCCGGCAGTTCGGCGAACGTCTTGTTGCCCTGGTTGAGCGTCACGGGCAGCTTTTTCAGGCCCTGCGCGAGCGCCGCCTGCTCGGAGCCGACCGCCTGGAAGGTCTTGTTCTGGTTTTCGACCAGGTCCGCCACCGATTCCTGGCGAGCGCCGATCGTCGTCACAGCCTTCGCGGTTTCAATCAGGAAGTGCGTGAACACCGGCTGGTCGCGTACCAGCTGTGAGATGAAGTGGTCGGTTGAGGTCAGCGCCGGCGCGAAGTATTCGGTCGAGGCGCGCAGGTTGCGCCCCTGTCCGGCGAACTGTTCGGCGGTTCCCTGGATGAATCCCTGCAGGCCCTTGCGCGTCTTCGGGTTCAGCGTGTTGAACAGCGCGTCGAGATCGGTCACTTCCTTGGTGGCGCTCGCCGGCAGCGTCGCGCCCTCACGGTAGGCGGGGTTGCTGTTCGGGCCAGGGGTCAGTTCGATGTAGCGGTCGGCGACCGTCGTCAACGACGGGACCCGCACCTGCGCGACGGTCCCCACGTGCAGCGGCACCAGCGAGCCGTTCACGTGAATCGTCACTTCGGCCTTGAAGCCGGGGGTCAGGACGATGTCCTTGACGCTGCCCACCGGCGTACCGGCGACCTCCACCTGGTCGCCCCTGACGAGCTGGTCGGCTTCGGCGAAGATCAGCTTGTAGTTCGCGCCGCTGGAGCCGCCGAACACGAGGTAGGCGACGATCAGCACGACCAGGCCCAAGGCTCCGAGCGCAATGATCCGCACCGGTCCGGTGCGCGGTGCTCGCAGCGGCGCCTCCGGAGCCGGTGGCCCGCTCGGCGGCGGTGGCGGCGGTGCCGCGGGAGGGGTCGGGGGGCTAGTCGTTGCCATGGGCCTGTCCTTCTTCCCCCGCCTGACTGTGTCCTTCAGGGTACGCCCCAGAGGGCGCTCCGGCGCCGTCCGGGATCGCTGCACTCGAGTGCCCGGCGCCGACCGTCGGGTCCGGAATCTCGCCGAGGCGGTCGAGCAGCTCGATCCACTCGCTCGGGGTCAGCCCCGACACGGACCGCGCGGCCGCGCGCGCGCCACCGGCGCCGAGCGCGCCAAAGCTCACGTGAATCGCGTCGCGGGCGTTCGGGCTCGTCTGCGCCGCCGCCGCGCCCGGGTAGCTCATCGTGCTCACGATCCGCTTCGGCCTCGCCAAGCCCTGAAGCATCAGCAGCTTGCGCACGGTCGTGTCCGCGGTCGAGCCCGCCCCCTGGTGCCCGGCGACCGGCACGCCGTTGATGGCGGTGATGTCGACGGCTACCGCGCTCGCGCTCGCAGGAGCGTTCGCGGCGAGCGCCGCCGGCGTCCTCGCCGCGCACGGCAGGCCTGAGACCGTCGGTCGCAGGCCCGAGACCGATAGGTACTCGAGCATCGCGAGCACGCGCTTGTCCACCCGGCCCTCCTGCACGTCCTGGCGCGCGCAGCCGCCCAGCCTGATGCCGCCGCCGTGGAGCACCTGCGGCTCGAGCTGCTGCTTTGACTCGAGCAGTACCTGCCCGACCGTCGGCGAGGTCGCGAGGAACGGGTTCTCACCCTTCGCGCGGAAGATCGACGTGTCTTCGAGCGCCACCCAGCCGTCGAGGATCGGCTTCGGATCGATCAGCGGCGCGCCGCTGCCGGCGGGACGCATCTGGAAGACGATGTGCGGGGCGGCTTCACCAACAGGCGCGCCGGCCTGCCCGCCCGAGGCTGAGCTGGCGCCGACGTGGCCGAGGACGGTGCCGGCGATCACCTGCACGCCGGGCACCAGTGGATGCAGATAGACCTCGTTGGCGCCTTCGCTGAAGACACGCAGATTGGCAGTCGGCTTCCGGGGTGAGGGCACCTGGGTCGGGGGCGTGAGAGCCGCCGTCGGCGCAGGGCTGGCTTCCAGGCCGGCGGCGGCGCCGAGTGCCAGCCCGGAGATCGCGGCGCCCTCGCTCAGCGGCGAGCGCGGCTGCGCGCCCGCCGTCGCCGGCCCGCTGGGCGCCTGTTCGCTTGGGCGCGGGGCGACACGCGGACTCGGGGCGGTGTGAACGTGTGGCTCGAGCACCGGGTACACCGACGCCACGTCGCCCAGCTCCGCGTACACATACGTGTTTCCGTACGCGTCGCGCAAGGTCACGAAGCGACCGAGCGAAGGCGAGTCGCCCACCTGCACGACTTCGCCGTCCTGGACCGCGATCACCGGCGCTCCCGCCTGCGAGTAGATCGTCGTGCCGACGAGCGTCGTCGGCTTCGCGGACCCACCGCTCGACACCGTCGGGAAGCCGTCGCTGTAGTGGGAGGCTGCGTGCACCGGGAAGCGCGCCTCGGTCAGACCGGTGATCGCGCCGAGCAGTTCCGAAGGTGTGCCCCCGAGCAGCTGTGCCCGCAGCATCACCGATTCGACGTACGCCTGCGAGTGGTTGTAGGAGAAGACCGCCGCCTTGACGTTCTGCTCGCCCCCGGCTGCGCGCAGGTACCTCGCCGCAGCGAAGATCGCGTCCGCCGGGTTGTACGGGTCCTTGAAACCGTCGCCGTTGGCGTCGACACCGTACTGCGCCCACTCCGACGGCAGGAACTGCATCCAGCCCTCGGCGCCGGCGCTCGACACGCTGAGATCGCGCCCGTAGTCGGTCTCGACCTCGTTGATCGCCGCCAACACCTGCCACGGGATCCCGTACGCGGTGCCGGCGGCCTGGAAGATCGGCAGCAGGAACGGCGGGATCTGGAAGCTTTCGATGAAGAACGAAGGCACCCCGAAGATCGACGAGCGCAGGTTCAGCGGCAGCGACGGCGTCAGCGTCGAGGGCGCCGGGGCGGGCTTCTTGGCGCGGACGCCCGCCGTGCCTTCCGGGGCTGTTTCCGCACTCGCGCCCGGCGCCCCACTCGACCGCGTGTGCTTTGCGTGGACCGCCCGTGAGCCGCTCGCGCTCGCGCCCTGCGGGTGCTCGGCCTGGACCTGCGGCGGCGCTTCCGTCGCAGCCGCTTCGGGCGATCCCGACGTGCTGCCCGCCGGCGCCGGCGCTTCGGCCGCCGGCGCAGCTGTCTGCGTTTCCGTCGCGGCCGGCGGCGCCGGCGGCGCGCTCGACGTCGCAGGCGTCGTCGCGCTGCTCGTTTCGTCCGCCTGTACGGCCGCCGGCGTGCCCAGCGCGAGTGCGCCCGCGGTCAGCGCGGGCAGTAGATATAGGAGGGCGGGGCGTCTGGTCATCGTGTCATTCGCTGCCGAGCAGGTATTTGAGCAACAGGCCATCCGCTTCGGAGCCTTCGCTCGCGGGCGTGTAGTAGGTGGTGCCCGCGGTCGAGCCGCCGACCGGCGCCGCGCCCGGTGTCGTCGCGCCGCTCGTCTGGCTCGGTGCGAGCGCTTCGCCCGCGCTGACCGTCGTCGCGCCCGGGTATTTCGCGAGTGCCTGCGCCGGTGTCGCGCCTTTGAGCACCGCGAGCGTGCGCGCCATCAGCACGCTCGTCCCGCTTCCAACGCTCGCCGCCGAAGCGTTCGGGGCGTTGCCGGCACTCGCCGTGGTGCCGGCGTTGCTGAACAGCTTGCGCCGGCAGCCCGAGTCTGTCGACGGCGTGACCGCGTAGCCGAGGCACGCGTTGCCGACACCCTCGGCGCGCAGGAAGTGGCCCAGCGCGTCGTAACCGTTGGCGGAGCTCGTGCCGAGGAAGACGAAGTCCATGATCCGCTCGAGTCCGCCGGTGTTGCGCAGGCTTTCGAACAGCCCCGAGAAGTTGGTCGTGAACGGCACCGCGGACTTGCCGAGCGATTCGAGCTGTTTGAGTAGCGGTCTCACGCCGACGAGCGCCGGGCCGGAGACCTTCGCGGTCTGGCCCAGGTTTTCGAAGAACTTTTCGTTGCTCTTGGCGAACGCCGGCAGGCTCGTGAAGGCCTTGTCAAGACCGGGCGCCGCGACTTTCAGGGCGGCGAACGTCGGCGTCGTCTGTTCAGCGAACTTGCCGACGCGTTCGAGCGCGGGCCCGAGCTGTTCGAGGGCCGGCGGGAACAGTTCGAGGTTGCGCGCCAGGGCGCCGCGCGTGGCGGCTCCCGCCTGCGCCACCGTGTTGCTCTGCACGATGAAGTCGGCGACGCGGGAGCTCACTTTCGCAAGCGGCTGCAACGCCTTGTCGGAGTCGACCGCCAGTTTCGCGAGCACGTGGTTCTCGTTGGCGAGGATCGCCAGCACCTTGTCGAGTTCTTGAAGCGCCGGGCTCGCGCGCTTGATGACTTCGCTGAGGTCGCTGCCGCGTCCGGCGAGGCCGGCGCCGAGTTCGTTGAGGATGATCGTGAAGCGCTGCTGTTCGGGCAGGCGGTTGATGTCGCCGAGCAGGTCGACGTCCACCGGGCTCGAGGTGTTGTGCACCGGCAGCAGGTACTGGCCGGTGCCTTCGCCGTGGCGGATCTGGTGGAGCGGCGGCGGCAGCGGCGTGCCTTCCACGCGCGGCTGCGTCGGCAGGCAGTCGACGTACTTCTCGCCGATCAGCGACTGCGGACGGATCGTGCAGCTGGCGTCCGAGCGGAAGTCCTTGAAGCCGGGGTTTTCGATGTTGAGCACGATCGCCGCCTTGCCCGTCGGCGTCGGTGTCACCGAGCCCACGGTCCCGACCTTGACGCCGCCGATCTTGACGTTCTCGCCCGAGATCAGGTTGCCGGCGTCGTCGAAGATCGCGCGCACCGAGTAGGAGCCGTTGGAGCCGCCGGCGGCGGTGGCGAGCAGCACCGCGGCGATGAGCGCGGCGACGCAGGCCGCGCCTGCAAGGCCGGCGGCCCATCTCCTCCACCCCACGATCTCCGTCCTCAACCCCAATCCTTCCTTGCGTTTACAACGAGCGGGCGACCCCACCGTCTTCGACGGGGTCGCCCCTCGAGCCTTGCCTGTAGTCGAGCTTACGCCCTCAATGGCGCAAACCCTCCCGCTTGCCCTACTTGCGCGGGCACGGCGCCTTGTAGAAAGCCGTCGCGGTCTCGGGTTTCGATTCTTCGCCGTTTTCCGCGAAGATCACTTCCGTCTTCAGCGGGAAGCCGCCTTTCGGGCACTTCGTCGGGACACGTCCGTAGTAGATCGTTTTCCCGCCTGACTTGTATGCCGAGCCAGCCTTGACGTTGATCGTCTTGACCGACGCGTACGGCGCGCCCGGCACACTCGCCACAAGCGGCACCGTCGTGATCAGCTCGGGGCCGAAGCCGCCGCCACCGGTGAAGTTCTTGTAGTGGCCGGGAGCGATGATTTCGAGCGACACCGGCGAATGGCCGTCGGTGAAGAACAGGAAGCCGCCGCCCGGCGCGTAGAACGAGGACAGTTCCGCGGTCTCTTCGACGCGTTCACCGCCGAAGGTCACGAAGCCGAGCACCGTCCCGATCGGACCGGCCGCCGAGCCTTTGGGGCACTTGATCGGGCCGAACTGTTCGAGCGTAGCCTTGGTGCAGGTCGGAAAGCCGGTGGGATGCAGTTTCGATCCGCTGGGCAGGTAGAAGTTGACGCCGATGACCGGCGGCGGCGAGCCGAGGTATTCGGTGCCCGCGATTTCGTATTCGGCCTTCAATGCGGTGCCGGCGCCGAGGATATTGCCGGTGCCCGGGAAGCCGGGAATCGGCACCGCTTCAGCTTTGAACTTGACGGTCGGCAACGCCGAGGCGACTCCAGGTAGGGCCAGCAGCGCCAAGCCGAGGACGGCAAGACAGGTCGATGCTCTGCGCATCAGGTTTCTCTCCCTCTTTTGATGGACAGGTCCGCCTCGATCCGGGTAGATCCGGAGCCATGCCGGTCCGGCGACATCGAGATCCCCTGCGGGCTCGCAGTGGAACATTGGCGAGTTTCTGGCACAAACCTTATATGTAGCGGTCGTTGCGTTCAAGTTGTGACCGTTGGATCGCGGAGGGTTTCCAGGGTCCCGCACGCGCTGAGCGCACCACGTTGCGACGCGGCTCCGCGCTGTCCGAATACTAACCCTGAACCTGAGCATTACTGTTGAGCAATCGAGAGCTCGAGCCGGTCTCCGCCGAAGCGCACGCCGATCGGCTCCAGCACGACCTCCCTCGGCCCCGCCTCGACGCTGCCCGCGAGCAGCGCGTCGAGCCCGAGGCCGTCGGCGATCTCGACGACCCGTGTGCCCGCGCCGGCGGCGCAGTACACGGCAAAGCCCGCGCCCATGTTGAAGGTCGAGTACGCCGACTGCGGATCCATGCCCGCCTGCGCGACGAGGTAGCTCAACACCGGTGGCACTTCGGGCAGGCGCTCGATGCGATAGCGCAGCGGCTTGTCGGGGCGCATCAGCTTCAGCAGGCCATGCCCGGTTATGTGGCTGAGGTAGCTGAGCGGCAGCTCCTGCTCGAGTAGCGCCGCCACGAGCGGGACGTACATCACCGATGGCTCGAGCAACGCCTCGCCGAGCGTCGCGCCGCCGAGCTTCGTCGCGTAACCGTCGTCGAGGCCGGAGGCGACGCTGCGCGCCAGCGAGGCGCCGTTGGCGTGCAGCCCGCTGGAGGCGACGAGCACGATCTCATCGCCCGCCGCGAGGTGCTCGCCCATGATCGCGCTGTGCCCGTCGGGAACCGCGCCGACGGCGGCGCCCGCCAGCTCGATGTCGTGCTCGGCGAGCATCCCCGGCAGCGACGGCGACTCGCCCCCGCCCCACACGCAGCCCGCGTCCGCGCACGCGCCGCGCCAGCCCTCGAGCAGCGACTCCGAGCGCTCGCGCTGCAGATACCACTCCGAGGCGCCGGTCGCGAAGTACGCGTTCACGACGAGCGGCAGCGCGCCGACGCAGCAGAGGTCGTTGACGATCGCCGCGACGGTGTCGTAGGCGACGTCCGCGAAGCGATCGATCCCCTGTTGTTCGAGCACGTGGCGGGCGATGATCGACTTCGTGCCGAGCCCCTCGACGACGAACGCCAGCGTCTGCGCGCCGAGCTCGAACACGAACGCGGGCTCGCCACGCGAGGCGTCGAGCGCGCGCCCGCCGCGCGCCGCCAGCAGCGAGGACGTCGACAGCGCCTTGGCCATCGCCAGGCGCTTGCCGGCGTCGAGCGCGTCGTAGTCGACCCCGGCCGCGCGGTAGGCGTCGTCTTTGCTCATCCGCGATGATCCTAGGTGACTGCCCACACGTCGCCCGTCACCGAGGGAGAGGATCCAATGGACTTCGAGCCGAGCCCGCGCTGTTCCGAATTCAAGGAGCGCCTGACGGCGTTCATGGACGAGCACGTCTATCCCGCTGAGGACGTCTACGAGCGCCAGCTGCACGAGTCCGGCGACCCGCACTTCCAGCCGCCGATCATGGAGGAGCTGAAGCGCCTCGCCCGCGACGCCGGGCTGTGGAACATGTTCCTGCCCGACGAGGAACACGGCGCCGGCCTGTCCAACAGCGACTACGCGCCGCTGGCGGAGATCCTCGGGCGTGCGCGCATCGCCTCCGAGGCGTGCAACTGCTCGGCGCCCGACACCGGCAACATGGAGGTGCTGCACCAGTTCGGCACAGATGAGCAGAAGGACCGCTGGCTGACGCCGCTTTTGGATGGAGAGATTAGATCTGCGTTCGCGATGACTGAGCCCGACGTAGCGAGCTCAGACGCGACCAACGTCGCGCTTCGCATCGAACGCGACGGTGACGAGTACGTGCTCAACGGCCGCAAGTGGTGGATCACGAACGTCTTCCATCCCAACTGCCGGATCATGATCGTGATGGGCAAGACGCAGCCGGACGCGCCGACATACACGCAGCAGAGCCAGATCCTCGTGCCGTTGGACACGCCGGGGGTGACCGTTGAGCGCAACCTGCCGGTGTTCGGCTACGTCGACCAGGACGGCCACGGGGAAATCCTGTTCGAGGACGTGCGCGTCCCAGTGAGCAACATGATCTCCAAGGAGGGCGACGGCTTCATGATCGCCCAGGCGCGCCTCGGGCCCGGCCGCATCCACCACTGCATGCGCGCGATCGGCGCGGCCGAGCGCGCGCTCGAAAAGATGTGCCAGCGCGCGGTCTCGCGCGTCACGTTCGGCAAGCCGCTGGCGACGCGCGGCAACATCCTCGACTGGATCGCGGAGTCGCGCATCGAGATCGAGATGACACGCCTGTTGACGCTGAAGGCAGCGTGGATGATGGACACGGTCGGCAACCGCCACGCGCGCACCGAGATCGCGGCGATCAAGGTCGCGGCGCCAAGCATGGCGTTGAAGGTGCTCGACCGCGCGATCCAGGTCCACGGCGGCGGCGGCGTGACCGAAGACTTCGGGCTCGCCTCGGCCTACGCGCACCTGCGCACGCTGCGGCTCGCCGACGGCCCCGACGAGGTGCACAAGCTCTCGATCGCCCGCCGCGAGCTCGCGCCGTATCTGCCGCGCCAGGAGCCCGCCAAGGTCACGGCGTAGCGCCGGCATGCCGAGTCCACAGACACGCCGCGCGCAGGCATGAGCGCACTGGTCTACCGCGAGCGCCCGGCCGACGGTGAGCCGCAGGGACTGCTGATCCTGCACCACGGGCGCGGCGCGGACGAGGGCGACCTGCTGACGCTCGCCGACGTGCTCGACCCCGAGCGCCGGCTGCACGTCGTCACGCCGCGCGCGCCGCTGACGTTGCCGAGCTCGCCCGGGTATCACTGGTATCTGGTGCCGCGTGTCGGCTACCCCGACCCTGAGACGTTCGACGCCGCCAGGCGCGCGCTCGCCGAGTTGCACGACGAGCTGTGGCAGCGGACCGGCCTGACGCCGCAGCAGACGGTGCTCGGCGGCTTCTCGATGGGCACGGTCATGAGCTACGTGCTCGGCTTCGACGCCGAGCGCCCGGCACCGCGCGGGATCCTCGCCTTCTCCGGCTTCATCCCCACGGTCGCGGGCTGGGAGGCGCAGCTCGCGCAGCGCACCGGCGTGCGCGTGTTCATCGCGCACGGGACACAGGACCAGGTGATCCCTGTCGAGTTCGCGCGCGAGGCCGCGAGCAGGCTGCGCGACGCCGGCCTGCAGGTCGACTACGACCAGTCACAGGCCGGACACCACATCGATCCCAGGGAGATCCCGAACGCGGCCACGTGGCTGCGCGCGACATTCGCGGCGCACCCGGCCTAAGGTTGACCCAGAAGATTCGCGCCCCAGCAGGAGGAGTCGCATGTCCGCCGTAGCGGTCGGTCCACAGCAGCCCGCGAGCCGCACGCTCGAGGTGCTGATCGTGGGCGCGGGCTTCGGCGGAATCGCCGCCGCGATCGAGCTGCGCAGGCACGGGATCACGAACGTCAAGATCCTCGAGAAGGCTCCCGCGCTCGGCGGCACGTGGTTCTACAACAGCTATCCCGGCGCCGCGTGCGACGTGCCCAGCCACCTGTACTCGTTCTCCTTTGCGCAGCGGCGCGACTGGTCGCGGCTGTGCTCGCCGCAGGCGGAGATCCGTGCGTACCTCGACGGCGTCGCGCGCGCAAACGGAATCGAGCGCCTGATCCAGACCGGCACGACCGTGACCGCCTGTGCGTGGGACGCGAAGCGCTGCCGCTGGAGCGTGCACACAGCCGACGGTCCGAGCCACGAGGCCGACGCGCTGATCATCGCCACGGGGCAGCTCGGGCAGCCCGCGCGGCCGGATCTCGAGGGCGCGCAGAGCTTTGCCGGGCACAGCTTCCACTCAGCCGAATGGGATCACGACTATCCGCTCGAGGGCAAGCGCGTGGCGGTCATCGGCACGGGTGCGAGCGCCGTCCAGTTCGTGCCGGAGATCGCGCCCGTGGTGGAGCGCCTGAGCGTCTTCCAGCGCACCGGCAACTGGTTTCTGCCGCGGCGTAACCGCCGCTACAACTCAGCGATCAGAGCCGCGATCGAACGCATCCCCGGCCTGCAGGCGCTGCGCAGGCGATTCGTGTTCGAGTACACCGAGTCGCTGACGCTCGCGATCCGCCACCCCACCAGCGTCGGGCGCCTCGCCGCTGCGCGCTCGACCGGCTTCATGCGCTCGCAGCTCAAGGACTCTCAGCTGCGCGAGAAGGCGTGGCCGGACTACACGTTCGGCTGCAAGCGCATCCTCTTCAGCTCGCACTACCTGCCCGCGCTCGAACGCGCGAACGTCGAGCTCGTCACCGATGCGATCACGCGGATCACGCCCGCCGGGATCGAGACCGCCGACGGCGTGCAGCACGAGCTCGACTGTCTGATCTGGGCGACCGGCTTCAAGACCACCGACTTCATGTTCCCGATGCGCGTCACCGGCTCAGGCGGCGTCGAGCTGCACGAGCACTGGTCGCGCGGCGCGCACGCGCACCTCGGCATCTGCGTGCCGGGCTTTCCCAACATGTTCGTCATGTATGGACCCAACACGAACACCTCGGGTGGCTCGATCATCGTCTACCTGGAGGCGCAGGCGCGCTACATCCGCCAGGCCGTGGAGCAGCTGCGCGCGCGTCGCGCCGGCGCGATCGAGGTGCGCGCCGAGGTGGAGGCCGCGAGCGACCGTCAGCTGCAGGCGCGCTTCGCGGGTACAGCGTGGCTGCAGTGTGACTCCTGGTACCGCGACGAGAACGGCCGCATCGTCACCAACTGGCCCGGATACATGCGCGAGTACCTCGCGCGGACCGCCCGCCTGGACGCAGCCGAGTACCGCTTTGCGCCGCTGCCAAAGCCAGCCACCGTCGTGAGTGCTTAGGGTGCCGCGGGGGACGGCGAGCCGATGCACGACTACATAATCGTGGGAGCCGGCTCCGCCGGCTGCGTGCTCGCCAACCGGCTCTCCGAGGACCCGTCGGTGCGGGTGCTGCTGCTCGAGGCCGGTGGCGCCGACCGTTCACTGAAGATCAAGATCCCCGCCGCGTTCCCGGAACAGTTCCACACCAAGCTCGACTGGGACTTCGCGACCGAGCCGGAGCCGCACGTCGATGGCCGCCAGCTCTACATCCCGCGTGGCAAGACGCTCGGCGGCTCGAGCTCGATGAACGCGATGCTCTACGTCCGCGGGCGGCCGCTCGACTACGACGGCTGGGAGGCGCAGGGCGCGCCCGGCTGGGGCTACGCCGACGTGCTGCCCTACTTCAAGAAGGCCGAGGACAACGTACGCGGCGCCTCGTCCTACCACGGCGCCGGCGGCCCGCTGCACGTAGCCGAGCAACGCTCGCCGCGACCGATGAGCGCGCGCCTGCTCGCCGCCAGCGAGGCCGCCGGAATCCCGCGCATCGCCGACTACAACGGCCCCGAGCAGGACGGCGCCTCGATGTTCCAGGTGACGCAGAAGAACGGGCGGCGCTTCAGCGCGGCCGACGCCTACCTGCGCCCGGCGCTCACCCGACCCAACCTCGAGATCCGCAAGAACGTCACCGTGCTCGCCGTCGAGCTCGACGGCAAACGCGCCGTCGGCGTGCGCATCGGGCGCGGACGCCGTGGCGGCGTCGAGGTACTGCGCGCCGAGCGCGAGGTGCTGCTCAGCGCCGGCGCGATCGGTTCACCGCAGCTGCTGGCGCTGTCGGGCATCGGCGCCGGCGATGAGCTGCGCGCGGCCGGCGTCGAGGTCCGCCACGAGCTGCCGGGCGTCGGTCGCAACCTCCAGGACCACCCCTTCGTAACCGTCATCTGGGAAGTCTCCGACAGGAACACGCTGTACGGCGCCGACAAGCCCAAGCCGCTCGCCGAGTGGCTGCTGCGCAGATCCGGCAAGCTCACCTCGACCGTCGCCGAGGTCGTCGCGTTCACTCGCACCCGTGGCGGCCTGCCGGCGCCCGACATCCAATTCCACATGGGCGCCGCCTACTACGAAGACCACGGCGCCGAGACCTACGACGGCGACTGCATCGTGATCGCGCCCACGCTCGTCTCGCCGCAGGCGCGCGGGCGCGTATGGCTGCGCTCGTCGGACCCGACCGCCAAGCCACGCATCATCACCAACACGCTGTCCGCGCCCGACGACGTGCGCTCGCTGCTCGCCGGCATGCGCCTGGCGCGCGAGATCGCAGCGCAGTCGCCGCTGCGCGAGATCATCGTCAGCGAGCTCAAGCCCGGCCTCGACAGCGTCGAGGACACCGAGCTCGAAGCCGATCTGCGCAGGCGGCTGATGCTCATCTACCACCCCGTCGGCACCGCCAGGATGAGCGATACCGACGACGAAGCCGTCGTCGACTCGCAGCTGCGCGTACACGGGCTGCAGGGGCTGCGCGTGATCGACGCCTCGATCATGCCGACGATCACCGGCGGCAACACCAACGCTCCGACGATCATGATCGCCGAGCGCGGCGCTGATCTGATCCGGTCCCGCCCAGCCACCGCCGGCGTCTAGAGCTGCGGACGGACGCGTCGCGTGAGCCTCTCGATCAACTACCACCGCGAAGGCGACGGGCCCCCGCTCGTGCTGCTGCACGGCGTCGGCCATCACTGGCAGGCGTGGCAGCCCGTGATCGAGCGGCTCGTCGACCAGTTCGACGTGATCGCCTGCGACTCGCCCGGCTTCGGTCACTCCGCGCCGCTCAGCGCGGGCATCGAGCCGACGATCCCCGCCTACGCCGACGCGTTCGAGTGGTTCTTCGCCGAGCTCGGCCTCGAGCGCCCACACGTCGCCGGCAACTCGATGGGCGGCGCCATCGCACTCGAGCTCGCGCGCGGTCGCGCCGTGCGCTCGGCCACGGCGTTCTCGCCCGCCGGCTTCTGGAACGCGCCGGAGCTGCGCTTCTGCCAGCTCTCACTCGGCGCCATCGGTGCCCTTCCCGCGGCCGCGCGTCCGGCGACCGAAGCGCTCGCACGCACCCGCGCTGGGCGCGTCGCGCTGTTCTCACAGACCTACGGCTATCCCACCCGCCTGCCAGCCGATGAGGCCGTCGCGACGCTGCGCGATGCCTGGGCCGCGCCGGCGCTCAGCGGTGCGCTCGACGCCTTCGAGCACTATCGCTTCGGCGCACCCGAGCAGCTGCGCAGCACGCCCGTGACGATCGCCTGGGGCAAGCGCGACAGGCTGCTCCCCTACCGCTTGCAGGCACCGCGAGCGCGCGCGCTGATGCCGTGGGCGACGCACGTCACGCTCGGCGCCGGACACGTGCCGTTCTACGACGATCCCGCCGCCGTCGCCGAGGTGATTCGCGTGCGTGCGCGCGCCGGCGCGCCCGAAGCCGCCCGACAGGCCTGACCGCACAGCCTGCCGGCGCTCGCCCGCCTCGCGCTGCGCTAGCGTCTCCGAGCCGTGGTCACGAGCGAACGGCCGGCGCCGACGAACAGGCCCCCCTGGCGTTTGCGACGAGGACTCATCGCGGCGCTCGTAGCGCTCGTGCTGGCGCTCGCCATCGTGCGGCTCGTGACGGAGACCACGCCGCCGCTGATCGCGCAGCGCACGCTGGCCGCGTACGTGCGCGTGCCCGGCGGCCCGCCGGCGCTCGCCTGGCCAGATGAAGGTCAGGCGGCCGTCGAGGTCGAGGGCATCGGTGGCGTGGCCAGCACGCGGCGGCCGCCGGCGGTCCCGATCGCGAGCGTCGCCAAGATCATGACTGCCTACCTCGTCCTGCGCGAACACCCGCTGACGCCCGGACAGCCGGGGTTCACGATCACGGTCACCGCCGCCGACGTCGCCGAACAGCAGCGGCGCGTCGCGCTCGGCGAGTCGACGCTGCCCGTGCGCAGCGGCGAGCGCATCACCGAGCGCCAAGCCCTGCAGGCGGTGCTGCTGCCGTCGGCGAACAACATCGCCGTGCTGCTCGCGATCCACGACGCGGGCACGCTCGCGGCGTTCGTCGCGCGCATGAACACCACCGCGCGCCTGCTGCGCATGCGCTCCACCACCTACACCGACCCGAGCGGCTTCAACCCGGAAACGACGTCCACCGCCAGCGACCAGCTGCGCCTTGCGCGAGTCGCCATGCGCGACCCGACCTTCGCGACGATCGTCGCGGAGCCAGCCGCCGTGCTTCCGGTCGCCGGGCGCATCGCCAACATCAACGCGCTCGTCGGCACCGACGGCTACGTCGGCGTCAAGACCGGCTCCGACAGCGCCGCCGGAGGCTGTCTCGTGTTCGCCAAGCAGATCACCGTCGCAGGGCGACACCTGACCGTGCTCGGCGCGGTGCTCGGGCAGCACCAGGGGCTGCCGGTCGAAGCAGCGCTCGCCGCTGCTCGGCGACTGGGAGACTCGCTCGCCTCCGCGGTGCACCTCGCGGTGGTGGTGCCCGCCGGAACG
This sequence comes from uncultured Solirubrobacteraceae bacterium, assembly GCA_963838405.1. Lineage (GTDB taxonomy): Bacteria > Actinomycetota > Thermoleophilia > Solirubrobacterales > Solirubrobacteraceae > Palsa-744. The sequence goes on from CAWIRA010000006.1 coordinate 744,664, forward strand.
CACGTGCTGAGCGCCAGCTCGGCTGACGGTCGCCACACGACGGCGGTGACAGCGACGGCCCTACGTGAGATCGGCTGGGGCGGGCTGAGGGTCCCGGTCGGGTTGACCGTGCACGTCCCGTCGACCGGGCCGCGCGCGGGTGAGCCAATCGCCACCGTGTCCGTCGCCGGCATCGCGCCCGCGTCAACCGCCGCCGTCTCCGTGCGGGGCATCGGCGCCCCATCCTTCGGCTGGCGGCTGACGAACCTACTCTGAGTCGGCGGAGTCGAGCGTCTCGGGGTGCGCGTTCTCGTGTTCGGCCGCGCGCAGGCGAGAGTTCGCGCCCTGATGGCGGCGCTCGAGTTCCCTCAGCCGCCCCGGGTTCGTCAGGCGAGGGCCATACGACTTTGCTTTGTAGAGCTCATAGCGCTCGCGGTGGTAGCGTGCCTCCGCCTGCAGCTCCTCGATTCTTCGCAGGCCAATCATCACCCTGACTGTAGCGCGCCCTTCCTATGCGCCAACGCCGAAGAGGCCGCTGCGTGCGGGTCGGCTGCGGACGTAGAGGCTGATCGTGCGGGCAATTGTCATGGCGAGCGCCTCGAGCACGAGCGCGTCGGTGAGCACGGCGGCGGTGATGTGGTGGGCGAGCATCCAGCTGTCGAGGCTGCCTGCGAACCAGTGCTGTGAGCCGTAGATGAAGGCAAGCCGTAGCGTCGCCGCTGCGATCCAGATGGATACGTAGGCGATCCCGGCGCGGGTGAACACCTCGCCGCTGTCGGGCTCATGCTCGACACGCATGAAGCTCGCGGCGAGAAGGCCGAGGACGGCGCCCGTAGCGGCGGCTGACAGCTCGAGGGCAAAACCCGCTCCGCTCGTGGCGAGCGCGCTCAGATATGTCAAGCCGACGATCCCCGCGATGATCAGCGGGCGGTGCAGGCGGCGGCGACTGACGGCACGGCGGCCGAGGTCCGACAGGAATACCCCGGCGATGATGACGGCGGTGAGGATGATGGCGCTGGTGGGCATTTCGTGGCTCCTTGTTCGTTCGTTCGCTTGTGGAGCACACGCTCGCAGCGGGGCGTGTCCGCGTCGTCGGCGCGTGGGAGGATCTGTGGGTGGATCCTCGCGGACGCCTCCACCTGGATCTCCACCTGCGCGCCGCACCCGCGCCCGGACGGCAGCTGATGCTCGCGCGCCTGGCGGGGCTGGCCGTGGTCGACGTCCTGATCGCGCAGAGTCCGCATCGCACAGGCCCCGTCGCGCTGCTGGTGGTGCTCACGGTGCTCGCCAACGTCGGCGCGCTGATCTCGACGCTCGGGCGCCCAAAGAGCGCCGCCGCGCAGGCCGGCGCGCTCGCGCTGATGGCGTTCGCCGGTGGCCTGCTCGCGGCGCTCCAGCACGGTAGCGCCGCGCTCGCCTTCCCGGCCGTGGCTGTCGTCCAGACCGTTTCCGACGGCTCGCCGCTCGAGGCGCTGGCGATCAGCGCGCTCGCGCTCTTGGGGCTCGAGGCAGGAGTCATCTGGGCGAACCGCGGTGTCACGCAGGCGCTCGGCTATCCCGCGATCCTGCTCGTCAGCGCGCTCGTCGGGCTCACCCGTCGCCAATACGTCGCGCGCAGCCGCGCCGCTGAAGCGCTCGTCGCGCAGACCAAACGCACCGAGGCGGAGAGCCGTCGCGCGGCGGCACTCGACGAGCGCACGCGGATCGCCCGCGAGATCCACGACGTGCTCGCTCACGCCCTCGGCGGCCTGACGGTCCAGCTCAACGCGGCTGAGCTGCTGCTCGCCCAGCGCGGCGACGTCGATGGCGCGCTCGAGCGCATCCGTGGATGCCAGCTGACGGCGCGCGAGGGGCTCGAGGAGGCGCGCCGCGCGGTCGCGGCGCTACGCACCGACGCGCCGCCGCTGCGAGACAGCCTTGCCGCCCTGCTCGAGTCGCACCGCGATCAGGGCGACAGCGGTGAGCTGGTGGTCGAGGGCAGCGCGCGCGAGCTCCCTCCGGAGGCCTCGCTCGCGTTGATGCGCACCGCTCAGGAGGCGCTCACGAACGCGCGCCGCCACGCACCGGGGTCAACCGTGCACGTGCGCCTGATCTATGCAGCGCACAGCACCAGCGTGACGGTCACCAACGACGCCGTCGCGCGCATGCCGGTCGCGGTCGGCGCGAAGCCCAGCGGCGGCTACGGCCTTGCGGGGATGCGCGAGCGTCTCGAGCTCGCCGGCGGGCGCCTCGCCGCCGGCCCGAGCGCCGAGGGCTGGACGGTCAGCGCGCAGGTACCCGCGTGAGCTCGGCGCTACGGGTGCTCGTCGTCGACGATCAGCAGATCGTGCGGGAGGGTCTCGCGACGATCCTCGACATGCTCGCCGACGTGAGCGTCGTCGGTAGCGCCGGCGACGGAGCGCAGGCGCTCGAGCTCGTCGCGCGACGCCGACCCGACGTCGTGCTGCTGGACCTGCACATGCCGGTGCTCGACGGCGTCGCGACGACGCGGCGTATCGTCGCCGAGCACCCCGCGACTGCCGTGCTCATCCTCACGACCTTCGGCGAGGACGACGACGCGCTGGAGGCGCTGCGCGCTGGCGCCCGAGGCGTGCTGACGAAGGACGCCGGACACGAGGAGATCTCGCGGGCACTCCACCAGGCCGCCGCCGGGCACATGACGCTCGCCGCGCCGCTGCAGGCGCGGCTGCTCGCGGCGGCCTCGCCGCCACCGCAGGCCGTGCGCGTCGAGCTGCCGGACGGTCTCACCGCGCGCGAGGCCGACGTGCTCGCCCTGATCGCCGGCGGCTTCACCAATCGCGAGATCGCCGGCCGGCTGTTCGTCTCGGAGGCAACCGTCAAGACGCACATCAACCATCTGTTCGCCAAGATCGGGGCGCGCGACCGCGCCGCTGCGATCAACTACGCGACACAGCACGGGCTCGGTCAGAGTTGAGCCGGCACCTACACGCGCGCACGCCGTTTGAGCACGAGCACGACCGCGAGCGCGATCAGCACGCCGAGCACGATCGAGCCGGCGGTGCCCGCGTCGGCGACGATGTCTGTGATCGACGGACCGACGAAGTAGGCGCCAAGGCCGATCGACAACGCCCACGCCAGCGCTGAGAGCGTGTTGAACGCCAGAAACCGTGACGGGCGCATCGCATGGATGCCGGCGGCCCAGGACGGCGTGAACAGCACCGCAAGCGGCCCGTAGCGCTCGTAGAAGCGCTCGCCGCGCGCGATCATCGCAAGCCGCCACTGGTGCAGCGGCCCCGTCGCCGTCAGCACACCGCGACCGGCCAGGATGCCGAGCACCCACCCGCCCGCGCCGCCCGCCGTGGCGCCGGCCCAGGCGACCGCCAGCACCGCGGCCAGGTCGAGGCGTCCGTGCGCGGCCGAGATGCCGGCAGCGATCAGCGCCGCCTCGCCTGGGCCCGGGATCGCGATCCAGCTGGCGCCGGCGGCGAGAAACACACCCACGTAGTCGACCGCCGGATCGTGTACGTGGTGGCGCAGGACGGCAGCGCCGACCAGCGTCGCGAGCATCGATGCCGGAAGCCGCACCCCGTCATGGTGACGTTCCGTCGCCTCGCGACGGACGGTTGCACGCCGGCGGGGCGTCGGCGCGGTCCTGCTCGGCCGTCCCCGACCTCCCGCTGCTGATGGCGGAGGATAGAGGAACCGAGCCGGCGGTCGCCCGTTCCACGGCAGCGCTCAGCTCGACCATGTCGACGCCCAGCGCCGCGGCTATCCGGCGCACCGTGTTCCAGCGCGGTGCGGCTCGGGCCAACTCGATGTGTCCGATCGCGCCCGCAGTGAGCCCGGCATGGAATGCCAGTACTTCCTGGGTAATGCCGCGTTCTTCGCGTATCCGTCGCAGGGTCACCGCGAGTGCAACTTCCGGTGTGGAGGCTCCTACGACCAATGCTCACCGCGCGGTGAGGGCCGGCGCTCGACCGGCACCGCCAGCCCCGCCAGAAGCTCGTCGACCGTGACGCTCAGCGCGTCAGCGAGGATGTACAGCGTTGTCAGGCGCGGCTCGACGAGTCCCTGCTCGATTTTGCCGATCTCGGTGCGGTGCAGCCTGGCGGCATGCGAAAGACGTTCCTGCGAAATCGGGGGCCGCCGTCCGACACGTACGCGGCGAACGTTGCCGCCGAAAGCTTCCAGGAACCTGGCGAGCTCTTCCTTGTAGGCCTCCATCGCGGTCATTGCTCCACTCTTCCTGCCGCCAGAGACGAATGCGACCGACGTCCAACCGCCACTCGATCGAGTGTCGGTTGATGCTGTGCCACTTGGCTGACTGCCGGACGTTTGTCTGCAGCGCCGCGGACAGATGGAGTCGGAGCGCCTACCAATACCGACCCAGCCGAACTCATACGAACATATGTTCGCATAAGTGCGCCGGCGGCGGCCCGCTTCCGGGTCTGTTATCCCTTCGGTCCTGCCGCTGACGGGCAGCGGCTTACGCACTGGAGGCCGTCATGGATGGACGCAGGATGCTTTGTACAGCGGCGGCGCTCGCGGCGCTCGCATTGGCCGTTGCAGCGCCTGTCGTGATCGACGCCGCGACGGCCGCCGGTCAGGACGGACTCGTGCGGATCGGGGCTGTGCCGCGGCTGCCGCGCGGCGCCGTGGACCTCGGCTCGGCGCCGTCCGGATCGACGATCTCAGGCGCGGTCGTGCTGCGCCCTCGCGATGGCAAAGCGCTCGAAAGCTTCATCGGCGAGCTGGCCAGCAAGGGCTCACCGCTGTACGGGCAGCGGCTGTCAAAGGGCCAGTTCGCCGCACGCTTCGGGCCCGCGCCGGACACGATCGCAAAGCTCAGGACACGACTGACCGGCGATGGCGTGCGCGTGCTCGGCGTCGCGAGCGATGGGCTGCTCGTGCGATTCGCCGGCCGGGCTGCACGCGTAGCCCAGGCTTTCGCCACCGGCCTCGAGCGCTACCGCCTCGCGAATGGCCGGCTCGCGCAGGCCACCACATCGGCGCCGGCGCTGCCGGCGTCGATCGCCGGCGCCGTCGCGACGGTCGTCGGGCTCGACGCGCTCGGTCGCCCGCATCCGCTGCGGATACAGGCGAAACGTTCGCAGCGGCGACTCCACGGCAGCGCAAAGGCCGGGCGCTTCCCGCATCCGCAAGGTTCGCCGCGCCCATGCTCGGCAGCCAAGCGCGATGCGCGCGAAGAAGGCGGCCTGACCGACGATCAGATCGCCAACGCCTATGGCGCGTTCGGTCTGTACGCGCTGGGCGATGTGGGGTCAGGCGTGCACGTCGGCATCTTCGAGCAGGAACCGTTCGTCACCTCGGACATCCAGCATTTCGACACGTGCTACTTCGGCGCCGCCGCGGCGGCGAGCATGATCGCCCGGCTCAGCGTGATCCCCGTCGAAGGGGGCTCGACCAGCGGTCCCGGCGAAGGCGAGGCGTCACTGGACGTCGAGGACACCTCCGCGATCGCGCCGGGCGCCAACATCGACGTGTACGACGCTCCAGAATCGCTCGCCGGCGAACTCTCAGAGATAACCGCGATGGTCGACGAAGACCGCGACCAGATCATCACCTCGAGTTGGGGTGAGCCGTGCGAGCAGGAGGCGCAGGCCGGTCAGCCCGGCGTCCAGCAGGCCGAGAACTATCTCTTTCAACAGGCCGCAGCGCAGGGCCAGACCTTCCTGAACGCCGCCGGTGACACCGGTAGCGACGCCTGCGAAGAAGTGCAACGCGAACTCGTCCCGCAGCCCGGGCAGAACCCCGTCTCCACGACCGAACTGGCCAGTCAGCCCTACGTGCTGGCCGTCGGCGGCACGACGATCACAGACGCCGCGACGCAACCCGCGCGCGAGCACGTGTGGAACGACGGGCCCGAAGGCGGCGGCGGTGGCGGTGGCATCTCACAGTCGTGGGCGATGCCCAGCTGGCAACGTGACGCGACCATTCCAGGGATCGCGCTACCGGGCAGCGCCGACTACACGAACGCCGCAGCCGTGCAGCAGCGCTTCGGCTACTCAGGCGGCTTCTGCGACTCCACGCTGCCGGCAGCCGAAGCGACGACGCCGTGCCGGCTCGTGCCCGATGTCGCCGCCCAGGCGGACGAGTACACCGGAGCGCCGACCGTCTACAGCGAAGCCTCGAAGGGAACAGGTGAAGAACAGTCAGCCAATGGATGGACGACGACGGGCGGCACCTCCTCGGCCAGCCCGATCTGGGCGGCCACGCTGGCGCTCGCCGACGCCTCGCCGACGTGCAAGGCGAACCCGGCAACGGCCTCCGGCGTAGGCTTCGTGAGCCCGCTGCTTTACGCGATCGCCTCCGAACCGAGCGCCTACGCGGCGTCGTTCAACGACATCGCCGAAGGCAACAACGACGTCTACGGTCTGGACGGCGGCAAGGTGTTCCCCGCCACGCCGGGCTATGACCTGGCCACAGGCCTCGGATCGCCGCGGCTGACAGGCCCCGACGGCTCGGCAGGCCTCGCCTACTACCTATGCAGCGCCGCCCAACCGACCGGCGGTCCCGTGGTCACGGGACTGACGCCCGGCTTCGGCACGACCGCCGGCGGAGAGAGCGTGGAGGTAACCGGCACGGGCTTCGCCCGCCGCGCCACGAGCCAGGTGGCGACGGTGCAGGTTGGCGCCTGGCACGCCGCGGCGAGCGCGATCCAGGTCCTCGGCCCGGGCGAGCTGACGGTCACGATGCCGCCGGCAAGGGACACGCTGCCGGCGGGCGCGCCGGCCTCCCAGGACGGCGCGGGGCCCGTCGAGGTGATCGTGACGCTCACCAACGGGCAGTCCAGCGCACCCGGGCCGGCCGCGACGTTTGACTACCAGCACGCGAGCTCCGCCGGCGCGGCCCCCAGCGTGACGGGCCTCAGCCCCTCAGGGGGCAACGACAGCGCCCCGGCGCCGGTGACGATTCTCGGCGCGGACTTCACCGGCACGAAGAGCGTCAGCTTCGGCGGCGTCGACGCGGCGACGTTCAAGCTGCTCAGCGACTCACAGATTCGCGTCACGCCTCCCCCCTACTCCTCGCACACCGCCTGCGCGCCGCTGCCCAGCACCGGCGTGTACGCCGGCGAGAACGCCGGCAATGACATCTGCCAGGCGCAGGTCGTCGTCCACGGCGCCGACGGCGCCAGCGCCACAGCGACGATCCTGGCGCCGTTCGAGGGCGCTGAGAGCTTCGAACAGGACGGAGCGTTGCAGGCGCCCCCGGGCTGCGGCTGCGAGGTCTACCCGGCCACGACCGAGTTCGACTACGCGCCCACCCCGACAATCACGTCCGTGTCGAGCGCCGCCGGCCCGGCAAGCCTCGCCAGCGAGACCGGCGAAACGCTCGTCACCGTTCACGGAACGGGACTGAACCGCTTCAGCTTCGACTACGCCTTCTTCGGCGAACCAGGTCTGGAATCCTCGGTTGACTACGGGATCGCGTTCGCGAGCGGCACCGAGCTGCAGATCGCGGCGCCGGCACTGGCCGAATCGGCGCAAACGGCGACCGTCGCCGCGACGAGCCTCCCCTTCTCGGTGCGTACGCTCGCCGGCGATTCCCAACAGGTGCCCGTGCAGTACGCAGGCGTGCCGACGGTGTCGAGCGTCGAAAGCGCCGCGAGCTCGATCAGGCTGAAAGGCATCAGCGGCGCGCTCGACACGGGCGGCACGCCGATCGTGGTCACCGGTAAGGGCATGCTCGAGCAGGTCACCGACATCCGGTTCGAAGACAGCCTGAGCCCGCAGTCCGAAGGCACCAACTACGCATACGACGCCGCCAGCGGCACAAGACTGACCACGCAGACGGTGTCGCAGAACCCAGCGCTCGCGAACGTCCAGGTATGCACGGTCACCGGCTGCAGCGCAACCTCGCACGCCGACCTGCTGTTCCTCTACCCACCCGGCCAGCCAGACATCGAATCGCTGGCGCCACACTCCGGCAGTGCCGCCGGCGCCACGAACGTGCTGGTCCGCGGCGAGAACCTCGGCTGCCCACTCGCCGTGGCGTTCGGCGCCAACACGGCGGCGAGCTTCACCCCCGCGCAGGCGCTGCTCGCGTGCAGCGCCACAAGCGAGCTCGAAGTGCGCTCGCCGCCCGGCGAAGCGGGAGCAAAGGTGCCGGTGACGGTGACCACGGCCGAGAGCTACTTCACGGGTAGCGGCGACGCGCCGACGAAGGCGCTTTTCACCTATACGGCGCCCTGAGCGGGGCCACGCGCCGCCGCGGTTGACAGGCCGCCCCTCGTACATCCGTCCAAAAAAATGCCGCGAAGCGCGATTCGCTTCCATCTCGCGCCTGCGATCCGCACACTCAGCCCCCGTTCAACAAGTCTGAAGAGGCAAACCCGTCGTGAGGCGGGCTCGCAAAGTAAGGGGTCTCGCCGAGACAGCCCGACTGCCAGCAAGCAAGGAGGCTCTGTGATGCTGTTGCAGTCGAACCCACCGCACCGCACCGCCATCGGCGGAGAGTGGGCCGTCACTTCCAGTTGGCGCCGTCTCGAAGCGCGCCTTCGTGCGAGCGGCGGCTTCTCGTTGCCGGAACTGCTCGTCGTGATCCTGATCATCGGCGTGCTCGCCGCGATCGCGATCCCCACGTTCTTGAGCAACACGACGAAGGCGACCAACGTGCAGGCCAAGGAAGTCGTGCGCAACGCCCAAACCGCGGCGGAGACCTTCGCCGTCGATCACGCCGGCAGCTATGCCGAAATCACGACCGAAGGGCTCGCGGCTGAGGACCCGACGCTCGCGACCACCGCCAGCACCCAACACGCCTGGCTCAGTGCCGCGAGCGGCAGCGCAAGTGAATACACGCTCACCGCGACGTCCACCAACAACGACGAACTGACGATCACGCGCGCCGCCGACGGGACGATCACCCGTAACTGCCACAGCGCGACGAAAGGATGCTCGGGAGCGGAAAACTCGAGCTGGTAACCGACTTGGGGGAGACAAGCGCGGCCCCCTATTGGGGCGGGGCCGTGGAGTACACACGCCAGCCCCCGCGGACGTGAAGGACGCCGCGGGGGCTGGTGTTTTGCTAACGGCGCGCTGAGCAGGGGATCGACGAGACTGCCTGGCGAGGCGCTGGTGCAGAATCAAGCGCGACGAGCCATGGATCTGAATCTGCGCGACAGGGTGTACATCGTCACAGGCGGCGCCCGCGGGCTCGGCTTCGCCGCCGCCGAGGATCGATATGGTCGCCTCGACGGCGCGCTGGTGAGCGTCGGCGGCACCCCGATCGGCAGCGTCGCCACAACTCCGGATGCGGCGTGGCGGAGCGCGTTCGAGGAGGTGTTCCTGGGCGCCGTGCGCATCGCGCGCGTCCTCGGCGACTACCTCGCTGAGGAACGAGGCGCCGGCGGCGCGAGCGAGCGGGTCGCCGGCACGAGCGGCTCGCTGGTCTTCGTGCTGGCGTCGTCGGTGCGGGTGCCGCTCGCGGAACTCGCAGTTTCAACGGGCTGTTTCCCGGGCTCGCCGGCGTCGTCAAGATGCTCGCCGAGGAACTCGGCCCCTCCGGCACACGCGTCAACGCGATCCTCCCCGTGAGGATCGCGACCGACCGGGTGCGCCAGCTCGATGCCCTCAGCGGCGACCCCGCGGCGGTGCGCGCGCGCAAGTCGCAGGACATCCCGTTGCGCAGATATGGCGAGCCGGCGGAGTTCGGCCGCATGGCCGCGTTCCTGCTGTCACCGGGCGCGCCTGGGCGCATGAGCCGACAATATTAGTTTGCTTGACAAAAATAGTTGTCCGTGAGAGGGTGCACAGATGCACGAGGTCGCGGTCATCGAGAACGCCGCCGCCGCGGAGGCGTCTTTGGACCCGATCCGCGCACGCCTGCTGGCCGAGCTCGCCCAACCGGCGTCAGCGAGCACGCTCGCCGCGCGCGTCGGGCTGACGCGCCAGAAGGCGAACTATCACCTGCGCGCGCTCGAGCATCACGGTCTCGTCGAGCTCGTCGAGGAGCGTCGCCGGGGCAACTGCACCGAGCGTGTGCTGCGGGCGACGGCCGCGTCCTATGTGATCTCGCCCGTCGCCCTGTCGACGCTCGCGCCCAATCCCGAGCGCGCGCCCGACCAGCGCTCGGCGCGCTGGTTGCTGGCGCTTGCGGGGCGGCTCGTCAGCGAAGTCGGTGAGCTGATCACCGGCGCGAGCGCCGCCGGCAAGCCGCTCGCAACGCTCGGGATCGACAGCGAGGTGCGTTTCTCCTCCGCCAGGGACCGCGCTGCGTTCGCCGTCGAGCTGGCGGATGCCGTCAATGGTCTCGTCGCGCGCTACCACGACGAGTACGCCGCCGGCGCCCGCGCGCACCGGTTCGTCGTTGCCCTGCACCCCACCATCACGAACGACAAGGAGCCCCAGCCATGAGCCGCGCCTTCGAGATCACCCGCGAGCTCGACCTACCCGTCGGCCCGCGCGACGTGTGGACCGCGATCACCGCTGACACCGCGGCGTGGCAGTTCCCGACGGGGATGGAGATTCCCGCCGGCACGACGCCGCCCGAGGGTGGGCCGGTCACGACCTGGGACCCTCCGCACCGACTCGTCATCCGCATGCAGGCACCGGATGGGACGTTCAACGCGCTCGACTACACGCTCGAGGCTCGCGCCGGCGGCACGGCGCACCTACGCTACGTCCACAGCGGCATCCTCGCCGACGGCTGGGAGGACCAGTACGACGCGATCGGCGCGCATACCGATTTCTACCTTCACACCCTCGCCGAATACCTGAGGCACTTCAACGGCCGCGCGGTCACATACATCGGCCAGCCGTCATCCGGGATCGAGGGACCAGCGGCGGCAGGTGCGCCCGAGGCGATGGACAGGCTCCGCGCCGCTCTCGGTCTTGCGCAGGATGCGGGTGTCGGTGACGAGATTCACGCCTCGCTCGGCGAAGCCGGCACGCTCGACGGCGTGATCGACTACTCGACCCCCGAGTTCCTCGGTGTACGCACCGCCGATGGCCTTTACCGCTTCTTCGGGCGCAACCACTTCGGCGGCGTGGTCGGCATGAGCGGGCACCTGTTCACGGACGCGGTCGACGCCGCGGCGAGCGAAGCGGCGCTACGGGCCTGGCTCGACGCGGTGTACGCGTAGCTCAGCTGCGCGAGCGCGCCAGCGCCACGCGGAAGGGCCGACCGCTCAAACTCTGGAACACCGTCGCTGCCAGGTCACCGCGCCGGCCAAGCCCAGCGCACCGACACCGGCTGCGCCTGCGCCGAGGACGACCGCGCCGAGCACGAGCCCGCGCCCGATGCGCCGCACGCGGCGGCGCGCGTAGAGGAAGCTCGCCGACGCCGCTGCTGCGAGCAGCGCATCGTCGATCTGGCGGTCGCGCTTGTTGGTCATGCGGAGAGCCTACGACACAACGGCGGCTCGGGAAGGACGGCACGCTCACCTGGCGGCGCGGTGGTCGCGGCGGAAACAAAGAGTTCGACGCGATCGTGCCGATTCGAGTCGTGGAGGCGGAGCCGTTCCGACGCTTCTGCTTCCGCTGGAACCACCCTGAGGGCACAGCACCGGACGAGCGGAACTCGGCGCTGGTCGAGTTCAGCCTGATCGAGGAGGCCGGTGGGACGCGGTTGCGGGTGCTCGAGAGCGGCATCGACGCCGTGACAGACGACGACGAGGGCGCGGCCCGATACCTCAAAGACCACGGACACGGCTGGGGGAAGCACCTCGGCGAACTGCACGACCACCTCGCCGCCCAGTCGCGCGCAGCGACGGGTTGATGCCCACCGCGCTAGCCGAGGACGACGCCCTGTGGGCGGCGGTGGCCGACCCGACGCGCCGGCGGGTGCTCGACGCGCTGCTCGAGCACGGCGACGCCAACACGACAACGCTCGCGGATGGGCTGCCGGTGACCCGCCAGGCTGTCGCCAAGCACCTCGTTGTGCTGAGTCGTGTCGGCCTGGTGGCGGGGCGGCGACGCGGGCGCGAGGTGCGCTACACGCTGCGGCCACAGCGGCTCGACGATGCCGCAGCCGCGATGGCTCGCGTGGCCGCGCAATGGGACGGTCGCCTGGTCCGGATCAAGCGGCTCGCCGAGTCCACACAGGCCGAAGCCAGAATCGATACCCAACACCAACGAGGAGAGGGCGATGACCGAGCACACGACGGGAACTCGTGAGGAATGGCTTGCCGCGCGCCGCTGGGACGCAACGAGGCCGGCGCATGGTGGCGCCGCCATGACGAATACGCGACGATGCCAACTTCAGAGGCGGCTATCTGAAGTCATTAGGTGCCAGTTCTTCACGCGCCGAACCAGCGAGCGCGGCGGCTCGAGCCGAACCGGTCCTTCTCTGCCATCTTCTCTGCGGACGGTGCGTTGAACGTGCCAGTTTTGGTCGTACCGGAGAGGAAGTCGATATCGACGCTGCCGATACGCCCCTGGCCGAACTCGATGTAGCAGGTGCCCCGTCCGAGGTGGCGTTCTGGAGGCTCGCCGCCGCTGCGCCGGGCGACGATCGCCTGCGCGACGACGCGGGCGGCGCCCTCGGCAAAGACGCCGGCCTTCGGCACGCCCGCCGTCGCGACGTCACCGATCGCGTACACGCCTGGATATCGCGTCTTCAGCGTGGCGGAGTCCACCGGTATGTAGCCGTCCTCAGTGATGCCACTGGCGATCACGACGTCAGCGGCGCGGTGCTTCGGGACGCCGAGGAACAGGTCGTACGGCAGCTCACTGCCGTCGTCGAGCACGACAACTCGCCGCGCCGGATCGAGGGCGGCGACGCGACGTCCGCTGAGGAGCGTGATGTCACGTGCGGTGAACTCCTGTTCCAGGGCAGCTGACGTCTCCGGCGAGGGCGGGACCGGTGTCCCGAGCGGCATCACGATCGAGATCTGGCAGGCGTCGCGAACGCCGCGCGTCCTCAGCTCGTCATCGAGCATCAGCGCACACTCGCTGGGCGCCGGCGGACACTTGAACGGCGCGCCGCATATCCCGATCACGGCGTGGCCGTGCGAGAACGAAGGAATGACGCCGGCGAGCCGTTCGGCGCCCGCCACGGAATAGAACTCGTTGCCGGCCTCGGCGAGACCGGGCGTCGCGTCCATGTCGTAGTCGGCTCCCAGCGCGATCACGAGCACATCCGCCGCGTGGGTCCCCGCGTCCGTGCTCACGAGCCGCGCGTCGGGGTCGATCGCCGTGATCGTCTCGCGCAGGATCCGCACGCCCGGCATGACGATGTCGCTGTAGTGCATGCGCACCGAGTCCGGTGGCGTGCGACGGAACATGATGTCGAGCTTGGAGAAGCCGAACACGAAGGCATCGGACTTGTCGATGAGCGTCACGTCCGCGTCCTCGCCGAGCAGCTCTGACAGCGTCGCGCATAGCTCGAGCCCGCCAAAACCGGCGCCGAGCACAACAATACGGTCGCTCACTGCGGTCCCCTCCTCGATCGAGCATCGCCGGCCCCGACGCCAGCCTCGCGCGAGGAACCCTACTGCCGGTGAGGCGTTCTGTGAGTCCAGAAGACCGAAGTTCGCTGGAAACCGGACATAAGTTTTTAGCTATAATCGCCCTTCCCATGGATGCTGCTGCGTCAAACCAGATCTCGACTCGAAGCTCGGCGCCGCCGCTCCCAGGCAAGCTGCTCGCGGATGCTCGACGGCATGCGGGATTGACACAGGCGGGTCTCGCAAAGCGGCTCGCGATCAGCCAGGCAGCCGTCGCTCAGCTCGAGCGGGCCGGCTCGAACCCACGGCTGGCGACGTTGGATCGCGCTCTGCGGGCGACGGGCGTGGAGCTCGTGCTAACGACACGCCCGCGGCGACCCACCGTAGATGACAGCCTGATCCGCCAGCAGCTCGAACTAGGACCGGCACAACGCCTGCGCGGCCTGGAAGCGATGTACGAGCAGGCTCGCAAGCTCACAACCGCTGGCGAGCTGCACCGTGGCGAGCTGGCCTGACTTCCGCCCCACCGAGTTGATAGGAGCGCTTGCACGAGCTGGCGTCGACTTCGTCGTCATCGGCGGTGTCGCTGTCGTGGTCCAGGCCAGCCCACGCTTCACACGCGACCTCGACATCAGCTACGCCACCGACACGGCGAACATCGAGCGGCTTGGCGCATTGCTGGTTGCCCTAGAAGCGAGACTTCGTGGCGTCGAGGACGACGTGCCGTTCATGCCCGACGCAAGAGCGCTGCGGCACACGCAGATGCTCACGCTCACGACCCGCAGCGGAGACCTCGACCTGCTCGTGGATCCACCGGGCTCGCGCGGCTACGCCGCTCTACGCCGCCACGCTGACATCGTGGATCTGGATGGCGTGTCCGTGCGGATCGCGTCGCTAGAGGACCTCATCGAAATGAAGCGCGCCGCGGGACGCCCTCAGGACCAGATCGATGTCGAATCCCTCGAGGCGGCCCGCAGCCGCATCCGCGGGACACGCCGCAGGCCGGAGGTCGGCTAGCGTTCGGCGAAGCCAACCGGGCTCGGCCGGCGGACGCGACGTCCTCAGCTGGTTGGTCTTGATGCTCATCGTGCGTTCGCCCCGCGCAGCTCAGGCCGGGATGCCGGGAGGGCCGAGGATCTCGAGCCCGTGGTCCGCGGCGGCTTGCAGGACCGGCGTCATGTCGGGCGGTGCGGCCGGCGCGGGCGGGATCTCCGCGACGGGAGCGGGTGTCCCGAGCGTGCGAATGAAGCCCTCGAACCCGGCCGCCTGCGTGACCAGCAGGAAGCGCGCCTCGTCGGAGCTGACGATGAACGTGTGCGGCACGTCACGCGGGCCGAACACGAAGGAACCTGCCGGCGCGACTACCGTCTGGCCCGCGACCCAGATCGTGAGCTCGCCCTCGAGGACATAGAACCACTCGTCCTCGTTGTGGTGAACGTGAAGCGGCGAGCCGCTACCGCGCGGCGACGTCTGCTCGGTCAGCATCATGCGACCGCCGGTGCCGGCGCCGTCGGCCTTGATCGTCGTCAGCCCACCGAAGAACCAGAAGTGCTCTCCCTCAAGGGGACCGAGAGCTATAGGGGCGAGGGCGCCGTTCGGCGCAGTCGTGGAGTTGTCTGCTGCATTGATTGAGTGCATGCGTACAGCCTGATCTCTGCGACCGGGGTAAACCACCCCCGGCGCCCGGGGATCTTTCTTGCATGACGTGCGAACATGAGCGGCATGGGAGGGAAGGTCGAGCGCCTGATCGACGAGATCGATCTGCTCGGCTCACGGGGACTGCCGCGCGAGGAGTTCTTCGCCGAGCTGTCGCCACGGCTGCGCAAGGCCATCGACAACGACGCTAGCTGCTGGCACACGCTGGACCCCAACACCCGGCTGCTTACCAGCGACGCCCCCAGAGAGCTCGTCGAACGCGGTGTGTTCTCGCTTGAGGAGACCCCGGCCGCCGGGGAGCTGATCGTCCGTAGCGAGTACATGGTCGACGACGTCAACACCTTCGCCGGCCTCGCCGCGCGGCGGGCGCCCGTCGGCATCCTCGACCACGTCACCCGCGGCGATCCCCAACGCAGCGCACGCTACCGCGACCTGCTCCTCCCCGCGGACATCCCCCACGAGCTTCGCGGCGCGTTCGTGATCCGCGGTCGCGTGTGGGGCGCCGTGCATATTGCCCGTCGTGCTGGCAGCGGCGCATTCCAGCAGCGCGACGCCGACGCGCTCGCCGCCCTCACCGGGGCGATCGCCCGTGGCATCCGCGCGTCGCTGCGATTCGACGCGGCCCGCCGCATGGACGGCGTCGAGGCGCCGGGGATGGTCGTGCTCGGCCCGCACGACGAGGTCGAGCTGATCACCCCTCCGGCACGGGAGCTGCTCACGTCGCTTCATCCCGCCGAGTCTGGCTATACCGACGAGACAATCGCCACGCCGATACTTGCGCTCGCATCGTTCATCCGCTCCGTGCCGGCGGGCGCTCAAGACGGCGGCAACGTCGTCACGGTACCCGGCAGGGACGGCTGGGTGACGCTCCACGCGTCGCTGCCCGGACCCCCGGGCGACGGCCGCGTCGCGGTCGTCCTCGAGCGGGCGACCGCGGGGCGTTCGGCAACGGTCCGCCTCGAGGCGTTCGGCGCAACTGCCCGCGAGCGCGAGGTCGCGACCCTCCTGGCCCGCGGCCTCTCCCGTGCCGAAATGGCCGAGACGCTCGTCGTCTCCCCGTACACGGTCGACGACCACGTCGAGAACCTCTACGCAAAGCTCGGCGTCACCTCGCGACAGGAGCTCGTCGCCCGCGTCTTCCTGGACGAGTACCTCCCCGAGGTCGCGCGCCAGACACCACTGACCTCGCGCGGACGCTTCGACCGCATATAGCGGCCTCTGGCGTTCAAGACTGGGGAAGAATCGTCTCTGGGCAACGCCATCAGTGGCCCGGCTCTGCCGTCGGATCGACGATAACCACACCTGCGGCGTCGAAGTCGCGTCTGTTGAGGGTGACGATTGCCAGATCGTAGGCCAGCGCGGTTCCGGCGATGAGGCTGTCCTTGATCGGCATCGCGCACCCTTCCGCGCGGAGTGTCGCGAGTAGCTGGGCCCACCGCATACCCGTCGAGGCCTCCCATGGGATGCACTGCAGCCTCTGCACGCCGTCCTCGAACCACCGCTCCAACCGGCTTCGGCGCCGACCGCGCGGGAGTAGCAGGATGCCGAAACGGATCTCACCCAGGATGATCGGATCGACGGCGACCTCGGGCTGATTGTGACCAAGCCACTCGAGGACACGCTCGTCCGGGGCGGGCTTGGTCGCCTCCGAGAGGACGTTCGCGTCGACCAGAAAGCGCGCCATACGATCAGCTAGAGCGAGTCGGTTGACTCCGACTCAATCTCTACGAACCAACCGTCCTCCGGGCACGACCGCAGCCAATCGACCAAGCCACGGTTCGGCGGCGGCGTCAGTCGGGTGAGCCGGTACTCATCAGGGCCGACTCGATCGACCTCGAACTCCTCCCCCGCCTTGATGTCGTCCGCAGCACGAAGCTCAGCCGGGAGAACGATCTGGCCCTTTGTCGAGATCGTCGTACGCATAGGTGTAAGATAGCATCTTACTGGTCCACACGCTTCCTTGGTTTTCAGTGGAGAGGACCGTACGTTGCGCAAACCCCGCGGTCGTGCGGGCGCGGACGCTCAGCGCGACGTAGCCGGGACTCCAAGGCTGCGTCGTAGTGGAAACCTCGCCTAGCTACTTGCCGCGGAAAAACTCTTTGAGATGACGAACGGCCGCGCTTGTTGAGGGCGCGGCCGTTCGTGAATGAGTGGTGCTCTGGTCAGGAGCATGTGGAGTGTTTCATCGAGCTCGGACGGCGAGGGTGTCGGCGTCATAGGCGAGGATTCCCCATTCGGTCCAGATCTGCTGGCCTTCGTGGCCCTTCAGGCGGCTGCGGCCCATCCCGTAGCGGCGCTTGAGGTGGCTGATGCGGCCCTCCGCACCGGTTCGGTAGCGCTGCAGCCTGCGGTTGGTGCGTCTGGAGCCGGGTTCTTGGCGGCCGGAGATGAACACTTTTTCTGGCTGGAGCTCTGCCAGCGCCTGGCTGGTCGGGCCGGCCTGGAAACCGCCGTCGAGGGCCACCTCGCGTGGGGATATCCCGAGTCGTTTCAGCTCCGCGACTGTGTCGGGCAGCAGCGTGTTCTCGACAGGGTTGCCCGGCGCGGTAGCCGCGGGCAGGATCAGCCCGCGCGCCCCGCGCTTGGTGTTCTCGGTCACCTCCGCCAGCTGGGTGACATACCCGAACTCGTTCGGCTTGCCCAGCTTGCCCTTGCGGATCGGCCTGGCGTCCGGGTCTGCGAGCGAGATGATCCGATCCGTGATCGGCTGGCCCTTGACGCGCTGCTTGATCTGCGAGGCGACCTTCTCGCAACGATCCGCGATCTCCTCCAGCTTGGCGGCGGCCTTCAGCTTCGCCCTCGCGCCACGCCCACGCGCCTTGCGCCTGGCGATGGCAGCGAGCTTGCGCGCCTCCTTGACTGAGCACTCCAACAGATCGCCGGTCTGGCCGGTCAACCGCAGAACCTGCGCCTTCGCCTCCCCCGAGCGAGCCCGGATCGTGCGTGTGATCCCCCGCAGCCGGCGACCCATCGCCCGCGAGCGATCCCGCACCCGCCGCTTCTGCTCGCCGATGAGCTTGGCGAGCTTGCGGGCCTCCCGCGCGAGCGCCCGCACCCCGTGCGCAGCAAGGCCCGCGTCCGTCGGGTACTTCACATCCGCCTCGACGACAGTCGAGTCGATCCGCACCGCTCGCGCACGAAACCGCTTCTCCCGCGTCGCGCTCGCGATCAACGTGCGCGTCAACTCCGACACCGTCTCTGAGCCCAGCCGCCTGGTCAGCTTGCGGACCGTCGACTCGTCCGGTACCCGCTCGCTCAACGAGATCCGACAAAACCGCCGCAAGTGAATCGAATCCGAAACCTCCGCCACAAGCGTCCGATACCCCCACCGGTAGCGCGCCTTGAGCACCATCAAACGAACGAACGTCTCCATCGCGATCGTCGGACGACCATCCGTCAACACCGCCCGAGAGGACTCCAACACCTCCCGGCGAAAACGCTCCACGATCGGCCCAAGCAACCCAGGATCCGACAGCAACAAATCCAGCGCCGCCAAATCCCGCGGCAGCTCCCTCACCTCGACCGGCAACGCCTCTTCCCACAAGCACTCCGCCTGCCCCGCAGACAACCTCAACATACCCGCCCCTTTCGACCAGAAACCCGCTCATTTACAGGGAATACTGGCGATCAGACCGGACGGAACAAGCCCCCCAACACCCCTACTTTTTCCTCAGGAAGTAGCTAGATGGCGGAGGGTGCGTTGGAGGAGCCTGAGCACTCGCGCCTCGGCACTCAGATGTCGATCGGAACCTTGATGCCAACCTGCTGAGCGACCGGTGTCCAGATGTCCACGTCTTGAGCTGGCGTCTCGATCGAGACAACTAGGGCGTACCGGGCGCCACGGTCGCTGTGATCGCGTTCCTTTCGCTCCTTCCACCATCCGCTGACGGGGAACACCGCGACCATCCCGCGAGCGGCGAGGTCGGATGCCGTACCTGTCCAGATGTCACTGTGCAACGAACCCGCAGTGCGCATATCTGGTCCAAATAGCCATTGGTTCGCGTCGCTTTCCGTAGTGGGCGCGCGCTCGTCTTCGGCGCGTGCGCGGAGATTCACGCGCTTGCGGAATTCCTCGGTGGTTTCGGTAGGCCGGCGAACGCTGAAGCGCAACCCGTGCGAGGCATAACTGTACCGGCGCGCCCACCCGCGGCGGGCAGGGTTCGGCTCGATGAAGTAGGAGAGCGTGATTCGCATACGTACCGGGATCGCGCCGAGCTCTGCCGAGCTCCTCCGTCGGCCACGGGAGGGCGTGGAGATGCATCTCGCGGGTTTTGCCCTCGCCGTCGAATGGGTGGATCGTGTCCTGAGCAACGAGCGTGAGCGCGTCTGTGGCGCTCCTCGTCGCCCGGACGAGATCGGGGACGCCCATTCCGTAGCGGCGGAGCAACGCCATGCGACTAACCCGAGAGTTGGCGCCATCAAAGCGCTGCTTCATCGCTCGAGTCCACTCGGCCGAGTGGACGATCAGCCCCCGTACGGTCTCAGGCCACAAGTCCGGCTGGTCGGCGAGGATCGAGGCCCCAATGGACGCCGCCTGTGCCGTAGCGGCGCTCGTCTCGCGAGTCACCGTCAGAAGGCGCTGATCGTTGATCGGTGCCTTCGTGGTGAGAAGCTGCAGGCCCTCGGGGGTGTCGAACGTGTGCCCCGCGGGCGAGCGGGCGGCGTTACCGCCCTCGACCACGACGTCGGGCTTGTGCGGCCAGCCTCGCTCGAAGGCGACGCCTGTGCGGCTAAACGGCGACAGCTCGCCAGCGGGCGCGAGCGCCGTCCACCCATCGAAGCCCGGCGTGCTCGTGGGATCGGTGAGATCGGTGTACGCGCCAACGGTGAGTGCGTTCCAGGCCTGAGCGGGGTCCTCGGCCGGTTCTACGTCGCTGCGGGCCAAGTGGTCGTCTTCATACACACCAACATTTCCAGTGGCGACGATGAACAAGCGTCGCGCGGCGAGGTCTGACTCATCCAGGAACAGGAGGCTAGAGTCTTCGATGTCAATCTGAAGCCCCGCGGCGAGCGCGTCGAGCGCGGCTGACCAGGAGGTAGGCTCACCGAGCGCGCGGGAGCTCTCCGTCGGGTCAGCCTCCCATCCGGCGGTGACCGCGAGAGAGAAAACGCGCAGACGGTCGGGGCGCTCGATCTCTACGAGGCTCGCCGCACTCGCCGTGAGCGCCCCGTAGAGACGGTGCGGGTTGACCGCCGGGGCTGGAGGCAACAGCTTGACGGACTCGAGGCGATGAGAGAGGTCGACGGGGCCGCTGCCGAGAACTGCGGCGTCGAGTCGTTCGAAGAGCGCAAGGCCCGCCATCTCGGTCCCGTGCCCGTGGTGGTCGGCCGTTTGCCAGGCTGGGTCGCAGGAGTGGCAGTCCTCTGGGGAGAGTGACGCGGCGAGCAGTGGGTGATCTCGGTACACGCCCGTGTCGAGCAGGCACGCGGCGGGGGCGTCCGGATCGGCGGCCTGGGTTCGCTCGGCGAGGTCGGCGATCCATTCAGCCTGCTCGGCTGGGGGCTCCAGGGCGATCGGTGCCGCCGGTGAGCGCGGGGCTCGCAGCTCAGCGAGGTCGTCAAGGACACCAAGGGCCTGCGCGAGCTGCTCGGCTGAGGCCTGGATCAGCATGACCGTCCGGTCGGGGAAGCCAAGAGTAAGCGAGCCGAGTTCCGCTCCGATTGCCTGGGCGAATTGCGTGACCCGCTCGCGCTCTGCGTGTCCATCCTCGCGACGAAGCCAGAGCTCCCACCATGTCGAGAGCTGCGGATCGGGAAACGACTCGGGCGGGTCGGTCCACAGCTGCTCCAAGGACGCAAGGCCGATCGAGGCGATGCGGTCAACCATGTTGCGGTTCCTCGGCCTCTCGTGCTCAGCCGTCTCGGCGTAATCCGAGACGCGTTTCAGGAAGTAGCCGAGCTTGCCGTCTGGGACGTAAACGGTGGCCAACTCGCGGATGCCCTCGGTGGCCTGGACGCTCCGCACCGACAGCAGCTCAGGGTGCCGTTTGCCGCGTCGTGGGTCGAGGGATTCCAACGCGAGCTCAACGCCCGGGAAGGACTCAAACGTGATGAAGATTGCGGCCGCGCGCGGGAACTCCTCGCCGAGACTCTCGCGCTGACCACGCGCAGCCGCGTCGGCGTCGCGCAACTCTTGGATCAGCGCTGCGGCGTGGGTGGCGCGACTCTCGGGATGTGGCAACGTTTTGCCAGCCATCGCACGAGGCGGGCGCGTGTAGGGCTCGACCTGCGCACCGGAATCAATGACGATGTGGCGCCGGTCGCGCTGTGCCATGACTCAGGCGCCAGTGCGCGAATGGCGCTCTCTTAGCGCAGAGATCAACCGTGCGCTGCCGACAGTCTGATCGCCTGCGAGGATCGCGTCCTTTGCTGCGCGCTCGGCTGCGAGCGTTATCTCAGCGTGGCTGAGCCCTGCGGCTGCGGCATCGACGCTCCTCCACGGGATACGCCCAAGACGGATCGCCGCAAGTCGGTTTCTGATCACCTCGCGTGCAATCGGAGCACTCGGAAGCGGGTACTCGATGACCGCGTCAAAGCGCCGGAACATGGCACGGTCGAGCAATTGCGGGTGGTTCGTCGCGGCCACAAGCAGGCTCTGCGACTGGTCTTGCTCGAGGAACTGGAGGAATGAGTTAAGCACGCGGCGGATCTCGCCGACGTCGTTGTCGCGACCTCGCTCGCCACCGAGCGCGTCCACCTCATCGAAGAGGTAGACCCCACGGGTCTCGGCGAGAGCGTCGAAGATCAGCCGTAGCTTCGCAGCGGTCTCCCCCATGAACTTCGTGATAAGCCCGTCAAGGCGGATCACGAACAGGGGCAGGCGAAGCTCGCCCGCAAGAGCGGCGGCCGAGAGTGTCTTGCCGGTCCCGGGCGGTCCGATCAAGAGGACGCGGCGAAGCGCGTGGAACCCCTGAGCGTGAAGGCGGTCGTGCTGGCGTTGCTCGAGCACGACGCGCTGAAGCTGCGTGCTGACCTGCTCCGCTAGTACGAGATCGGACATGCGGGCCGTCGGATAGGAGACCGACAGGAGCCCCGCAAGATCGCCGCGGGGTTTTGCGACGGGGACGGGACCGGCCGGTTTGGGCTTCTGCTGTGGGCCGGTCTGCCTCAGTTCGTCGACAAGGTCTCGCAGGTCCTGAGCGAAGTGGGCTTGGCCACCGCGCGCTGCGCGGGCGGCTACCTGCAGCGCGATGGAGTAGAAGCGTGTGTCGTCACCCTCGGCGTGACTCTTCACGAGTGCCTTGAGCTGGTCAGCGTTAGCCATCGACGCTCATCCGCCCTCGCCTGGTGCCTCGTTGGTCACGGTTGCGTTCCTGCACGGCTAGACACTACGCCAGCGAGCCGATGGTGCCCACGCTCGCATGCGCTCCCGGCGAGAAGCGCCCGCGTCGGGAAGGCACGTCGTGGATGGCAACGCGCGGGAGTAGATCTCGGGATCGCCGACATGCAGGGCGCGATGAGACCATGCTTCAAGACCGACATCCAGCCGACCTACCGCATAGGAGTCCCGTGTCGAGGCGCGAACTATGCGCCTACCCGACATAGGACATTACAGCCACCAACTACGTTGCCGGTCCTGCCTCCAAAGAAGCTGTGATTGCCTCGGCGAGGTCGCGACATTGACTGTCCAGCTGCGGGTCCTCGAGCAGGACAGAAAAGGCGGCACGCACGACGTCGCGCGAACGGATGCTCAGGGCGGTCGCCAGCTCGACGAACCAATCGTGCTCGTCGATGCCTGTCAGGCTCGAGACAGCAGTCCGCACGAGTGTTGCCCCCCGCCCGAGCACAGCCGCGAAGGCATCGAGATCCGCGCTAGCGGCGCGACGCAGAAGGGCGTCTGGGTTCTCGGGCCCGGGTAGCCCAAGCACCGGCCATCGTGCATCGCCAGGAAGCGCTCGATCCCCATCAAGAATCCCAACGAGCGAGAGCGCCTCGGATGCCGGAAAACCGCGGCAGGTCGCCTCTAGGGCTGATGCGCCTTTAGTGATCACGACCCGCACCGATCTTGACGACATACCCGTATAGCGACCCAACAGCTCCTCGACCATCGTTCGCGCGGTCTCATCCTCTACGAGGACGAGACGTACGTTGCCAGCCGGGACCCCGAGCATTTGGTCGAGTTCATGGCGACTCTCGGGCGTCCGCAAAGCAATGGCGCCATCCGGGCCCGGCGCCAGAAGCACGAGCTGCTCAAGCGGAGAGTGACTCATGACACCCGGCGAGTGAGTTGTGACGACCGCGTAGAGCCGTGTGGTGTCGATCCGTGCCGCTAGCACGTCGAGAAGCGCG
Source organism: uncultured Solirubrobacteraceae bacterium (assembly GCA_963838405.1). Classification (GTDB taxonomy): domain Bacteria; phylum Actinomycetota; class Thermoleophilia; order Solirubrobacterales; family Solirubrobacteraceae; genus Palsa-744. The sequence continues at coordinate 767,954 of CAWIRA010000006.1, forward strand.
ATGCTCGCGCGAGCCGATAGGTACGTCTCCGGCTCCTCGAGAAGGATCACGGTGCCAGCTTTGACCTGCCTCAGGCGCCAGAGGGTTACTAGCGCTGCGAACTCGCCGAGCCCCATCGTGCGAAAGTCGTAGGCTGCGTCCCCGTCGCTAACAACAATGACGGGTAGAACCTCATCCTCTCGAGACGGGTCTTCGATCTCGACCGTACTCACGCTGGTGTACTGCTTGCCAACCACATAGTTGGCGTTTCGGAGCTCGTCGCCGGACCACTCGTATGCCTCGACGCCGTTGAGCAAGTCGTCAAAGTTTGGCTCATTGCCAAGCGTCAGCATGCGGGCGCAATCACGCGAGGCGTCGAGAGAGGCAACCTCGAGCTGAGGCGACCCCGGCGCGAGATCGTGAACATATACTTTGTCGTCATATTCGAACTCGATCGCGAAAAAGCCACCCTGTGCCACTGAACGACGCAGAGGCTCACGCTGTCTCGTCATGCTCGCCTCGATAAGCCGCAGAAGGGTGGTCTTACCGACGCCGTTCAGGCCGCATACGATCGCGAGGCCGTTGGGAAGCGTGCACTCAAAGTCGCCCAGTGGGCTCGCACCTCGTGTCCGGAGAGTGCGGGCTCGAAACCTGCGCTCCTTCTTCCCTGCGTGTCGCCAAGCGTCTTCTGCTTCGGCGCGCTTCACCAGAGATCAGGCCACTCGAGATCGTCAGCCGTCTCCGTCAGAGCTGCCTCTGCAGCGCGCGTGGACTCCTTGCCGTGGAGGGCGGCACGAAAGGCCTGGCTCTCTGCCTCAGTTGAACCAGGCCAGGGTTCCCTTGCCAAGGCCCAGAGCACGGCGTCGCGAAGCACGACCGACGAGACATCGTTCACGCGAGCAGTAGCGCGATCGTTGAAAACTGCAAGACCAACGAGATCAGTCGCGGGTAGTTGCGTGTCGCTCGAGCGCGCTATCACTCGGGTTCGCTCGAACCACCCGAGGTAGTCGTCCAAGCGGTCGAGTTTGATGTTACGGGCGATCGCGCGGCCGGCGTAGAGGAGCCATGAGTACGCCGTGGCCTTGTTGAGCCGTATGTTGGGATCATCAAGGGCGGGTGTGCCGAACACCGATTCCAAAGCGGCCTCCGCCAGGTCCATCGTTGCGGCAGATAGCGGCTCGGCGGCTCGATAACGAGCGGTGACCTGCCCGGCAGTAACCTTCTCGTTGAGCGTGCCAAGTTCGATTGTCGCTACGAAGCGGGCAATCACATCCTCGTAGGCAAAACGGCGGTTAGAGAATCCGATACGTTGCTGAACCATGCCAGCGTTCTCGGCAACTTCCGTCAGCGCATTGACTTGCCGGCGGGTGTCTCCGAAGAAGGCGTTCCGCTTCTCAGCGGCCGTGAGCGTAGTGGGTTGGTTAAGTCGAAAGAACAGCTCGTACGGCTCTTCTGGGAGATAATCGATTAGCTCAAACACTCGCAATGTGAAGCGATCGAAATGCCGCCGGCGGCGGTCAGGTAGTTCGTCGTAACGGAGGTCGGCGAGTTGTTCGATGTCGGGATCGCTCGGATCGGTCGCGCCGTCTACGCGAAAAAGGCCCCGGACAAAGTCGTCGATTGCGCGGAGCCGCTGCTGGCCATCCAGGACGACCTGATTGTCGTCCTCGGTGCGCACGAGGTGTACAGGAGGGACGTACCAGTCGCGTAGTACTGAGTCGACAAGAAGCCGCTGCTTGGGCTTACTCCAGACCGAGCCGCGCTGGAACTCCGGCTGCAGGTCGAGCGAGCCGTCGCGGATACGCCCAATGATCGTTTGGATGTCAGGGTCTGACGGGATGAGTCGCAACCTGCGCTGTCCTCTCTGGAGCTGACCCGCTATGTGGCGCGATCATTGCATACGGGTACCGACGGGGCGAGCGTCAGGGGCCTGGATCGCGGCGGCCGTCACGTCGTGGCAGGGGCGACGGTTGGCGTGCGCTTCGGGCGTCCCCGCAGTCACGACGTCGTCGCAAGCGCGAACACCTGAGGCGGCCGCCTCCCCAGCCGTCTGGCTTCTGCGTCAGTCGAGACTCGGGGCCATCGGTGCCGCCCGGCACGCTGCCTCTTGAGATCTCGCGCGGGTTCTGCTCTGATCGCACGATTCGACAATCAAGTGGCCGGACGGACGTTGGTAGCGCCCGCCCGGCCTGAGCACCGAGTGCGACACGAGGTCGCACGTTGACGAGAGGATGATGCGGATTGGAGGGTCGGCTGATGTCGAGCGCATAGTTCCAGGCCCGTGCTCAGTGGCCTGTCTCCACCCCTGACGTGTGTCGCCAGTAATGGCGGGGTGCGAAGCTCGGGGGAAAGCCGAAGCCGCGCCCGTCCCATCCGGGGGCCGTAGGCGAGGAGAAGACCGGACGGGTGAATTGCTTGAAGCTCCGTTGATGCCTCGTCATAAGGAGCCCCGTATGGATGGGAGGTGGTTGCGGGGTGGTAGGGACTGGCCGCTGGAAGTGGCGGCGGGTGCCGGCCGGTGATCGGTGTCCGGCCGGGAGAGCACCACCTGGTCCTCGGGGTATAGGAGCCACCCTCCCCGGTCGCAGCTCGTGCGTGCGGAACGTGATAACCCCGTCTGGGTCCGGGCAGTTTGCCCGGTAAGCCGACCGTAAGGAAGGCCCAATCCCCTAGCGGGAATCGGATGACCGAGAAGCAAATGCCGGCGGCCGAAAGGCAGCGGGAAACCAAGACATGATGGTTGGCGCCTCCAGCTCGCCGTCTTGGATAACCGGCCGGATACCGGGTGTTGTGCCCGGACTCGAAAGGGTGCTGACGCGGTCAGGTGAGCCTGTGGAGAAGAAGAGGACGATGGCACCAGAACCGAAGGGTAAGTTGGGCGCCGCAGGGAAGCCTGTGGCGAACGGACCGGAGGGCGCGAGCCTTGGCTGGGACGCTGTTGATTGGCGTGCCTGCGAGGAGCGCGTACGGCGGCTGCGTCAACGGATCTTCACGGCGTCGCAGGCGGGGGACCTGAAAAGGGTCCGTAACCTGCAGAAGTTGATGCTCCGCTCACGCGCGAACACGCTTTTGAGCGTGCGGCGGGTGAGCGAGCGTAATGCCGGCCGCGAGACCGCGGGCATCGACGGCGAGGTCGCACTGACCCCGACGGCCAAGATGAACCTGGCCGAACGAGTGCGCCGCGACCACAAGCCGTCCCTCGCTCGTCCGGTCAAGCGGGTGTACATCCCGAAGAAGCAGGGCAGCGCAAAGCTCCGGCCGCTCGGTATCCCCGTGATCGTTGATCGCGTGCATCAAGCGCGCGTCGTCAACGCACTGGAGCCCGAGTGGGAGGCGCGGTTTGAGCCGAAGTCCTACGGGTTTCGGCCCGGCCGTGGCTGCCATGACGCGATCGAGGCCATCTACCATGTCGCCAACGGTAAAAGCCCGCGGCGACGGTGGGTGCTCGACGCAGACTTGGCGGCGGCGTTCGACCGCCTCGACCATTCCCACATCCTTCGCCAGCTCGGCACGTTCCCCGCCCGGGGGATGGTCAAGCAATGGTTGAGGGCGGGCGTGGTCGAGCACGGCAGGTTCACCCCGACCAAGGAGGGAGCCCCTCAGGGCGGTGTGGCCAGCCCGTTGTTGTTGAACATCGCGCTGCACGGGATGGAAAAGGCCGCCGGGGTCCGCTACTACATGACCGGCGTTGAAGCCGGCAAGACGGTGCGTGACTCCCCGGTTTTGATTAGGTACGCAGATGATCTGATCGCCCTGTGCCACTCACAGGAACAGGCGCTTCAGGTCAAGGCACGGCTCGCCGAGTGGCTGGCACCCAGGGGCCTGGCGTTCAACGAGGACAAGACGCGTATCGTCACCCTCGATGAGGGCTTCGACTTCCTTGGGGTGAACGCCCGCCGCTACCACGGCAAGCTCCTGATCAAACCGAGCGAAGCGGCCGTGAGACGAATCCGGGAACGGTTGCGCACCGAGATGCAATCGCTGCGTGGAGCTAACGCAGCAGCGGTGCTCAAACGGCTCAACCCCATCATCAGGGGCTGGGCCGCCTACTACCGGAGCGTGGTCTCCAGCGAGACGTTCAAGGCGCTGGATAACTACATGTGGAGACTCACCTACAAGTGGGCCATCTACAGCCACGCGAACAAGCCCAAGCGCTGGGTCATCACCCGGCACTTCGGCATGTTCAACCCCTCCAGGCGTGACCGGTGGGTGTTCGGCGACCGCAACAGCGGCCGCTACCTACCGAAGTTCGCCTGGACGAGGATCGTCCGACACCAGATGGTCAAGGGCGCCGCGTCCCCGGACGACCCCGCCCTTACCGATTACTGGGCCGAACGGCGAGCAAAGACGCCACCCCCAACGATCGGCAGAGCCGGCTGGCGCCTCTATGAGGCCCAACACGGATGCTGCCCGCTCTGCGGGGACTGGCTTTTGCCCGTCGAGGACACGCCACAAACCCCACGCGAGTGGGAGCACTGGCAGGCCACCACCCGCAAGACGATCATTCACATCGCCACGCGGAGGGACGGCACGCTGGACGAACCCAAACCCCGTCTCCTACACACCTACTGCCACCGCCAGCACACCGGCGACCGCAGCCACCCGGCACTTCTGCCCGCACGCGACCCCACCGGGCTTGCTTGAGCCGGATGCGATGAAAGCCGCTCGTCCGGTTCTGAGGGGGGCCGAGCGCAGCAATGCGCTCGGCCTACCCGACAGGAGCGTGCCTTCGATGCCCTGGAAACCGTAGCTCTCTGCGGTCATCTGGTCGTGCTCGTCTGTGCGCTCCTCGGTCTATTCGAGAGGAGCCGGCGAGATGACCAGCGATGCACACAAGCAGCAGAGCAGGAGCGATGGCGAATCAAGCGGCGGCGCCACGCCCGCGCGAAATCAGCGACGCCTGGATATCGAGCTGGGTCGGTTTGAGCCCGTGTCGATGCCCTCGTACTCGCGGCCGTGGAGCGTGCCGAACGTCATCGTGAGCGGGAGGGCGAAGGCGTGATAATGAGCGACATCGCCGAGCACCTGGGGTTCGTTCACGGCTCGTGGACTACGCGCCGACTGCGTCCGCAGCTAGACGCGCTCATTGCCGAAGGCTCGCTGGCGCGGTCGCGCCGTCACGGGGTCGTGGTGTGGGAACTGACAGCCGTGGGGCGTGGAGGGCTGGAGCGGACGCGTCGGGCTAGCGAAGTCGAGGAGCTGCCCGAGGCTCCGCAGCATCGTACGTGGCGCCATGCCCGCGCCACGGCCGGCGATCGGATCGACGGCTTCCGTACAGAGGCGCGGGAGGCAGTGGAGGATGCCGCGATGCTGCTCGACGCAGAGGACCCACACTCGGATGCGTGGTTCGGCGTCGCTGAGCGCCTACAGACGGCTTGTTGGCGCGTCGGTTCGGCCACGCACTGTCTTCGAGAGTGGCACGAGCCCGATGACGGCCGCCCAGATGTCGATGACCGCTGCGACACCGGCGACGACCTGCTCGACTCCGAGGAGTTGGGCCATGTGCGCTATCGCCGTACTGGACGGCGCGGTGTATGGCGCTGGCCGAAGCCTGACCCCCAGGACTGAGCACCGCTTGCGGCCGTGTTGCCGCTGACACACGGCTGACAAGTCGCTGACAGATCACGCGAGCCGGCAGAAAAGTCGGCCCCGGCGTGTAACTGCACGGGCTCGAATCGGCCTTCGTTAGGTGAGAGTCGCGATGGCCGCCCACATGGGGTGGCTGTACCGCGCGGCCCTCGGACCAGACCTTTGTGTGTGTCTGGTCCTCAACCGGCCGAAGGAAGGCAATGCAAGACCGTGTGCCTCGTGATCGGGTGCGCCTCGCCGCACCCCGCATCCAACGACTCTCCGCCGAGCAGCAGCATGAGGCCACCAGCCTGCTCGCAGCGCTGTTCGCCGATGCCGCAGAGCGCGAGGGGCGTGCAGCCGAGCAGGAGCGGCGTGCCGATCGGTGCTCCCTTCCGTTCTCCGGTCCCACCTCCGTTCGCTCCTCCGGTTGGACGAGAGGACCGTCCAGCGTGGAAATCCCTAGCAAACAAGCCAGAAAGACGGCTTGCAAGCAACCCCGACAATAGAGGAGGTAGTAAGAAAATGAAGGAGATAGTTCGTCCCAGACGGCTCGGTCAGCAGGACGTGCTGCGGCTCGCATCGCATCTCACCGAGCGTGACCGGTGGATCGCCAGGGACTGCTTCGAGTTTCGTGTGATGACGACGAGCCAGATCACACGCCTGTATTTCACCGGCACGAGAACAGCAGCCGCTCGCCTGGATGTCCTGTATCGCCTGCGTGTGCTCGACCGCTTCCGCCCATCACTGCCGATGGGCCAGGGCACCGCTCCGTATCACTGGATTCTCGATGAGGCAGGCGCGCTGATCGTCGCTGACCACCTGGACATCGAGCGCGCGAAGCTCGGCTGGCAGCATTCGATCGCCGCGAGCATCGCCCATAGCCAGAAGCTCCCCCACCACGTCGAGGTCAATGAGTTCTTCGTCCGCCTGGCCGTGGAGGCGAACGTTGCCGGTGGCGCGCTGTCGGAGTGGTATGGCGAGCGAACCTGCCACCACCTCTTCTCCGGCTACCTCGTGGCCGACGGCTACGGCGTCCTCGATCTCCCGGGCCGCGCGCCGCTGCACTTCCTGGTCGAGCTGGACCGAGGCACCGAGACAACCGGACGGCTACGGGAGAAGGCCAAGGCATACGCCTCCATCCTGCCTATCAGTTCCCTAGGCAAGCTCGATCCGTTCGTGCTGCTCCTCGTCCCGACCGCGAGGCGCGCGGAAACCGCCAGGGCGGCGCTCGCGTACAGCGCCGTACCGATCACCGTGGCGGTGTGGAGCAAGAACAGCACAAGCTCGGTGCTCATGACCGTGATCAACGCCCGCGAACACCCACGGCAGAGCCAGCCAGCGCCCATCCGTGAGGGCTTGAGATCCGGCGCCAGTTCTGATCTCCTCGACCGTCCAAAGGACCATCACGGCGAGCGATAGGAGGCATGGGCCATGACCCGCGTGTGCGTGTACACCCGCATCTCGACCGATGAGGAGAACCAGCCGACCTCGCTCGCTTCCCAGGAGGAACGGCTGGAGGCATTCTGCAAGGTGCAGGAGGACTGGCGGATCATCGCCCACCACGAAGACCGCGCCACCGGCACGAAGCTCGACCGGCCAGGTCTCCAAGCCGCGCTCGACCTCGCACGCCAAGGCAGGATCGACCAGCTTCTCGTCTACCGGATCGATCGGCTCAGCCGCAAGGTGCGCCAGCTCGCGAGCATCGCCGAGGAGCTGGACACACTCAACGTCGTGCTGCGCTCGGCGACAGAGCCCTTCGACACGGGCTCACCGGCAGGACGGATGATGCTGCAGATGCTCGGGGTGTTCGCTGAGTTCGAGCACGCGACCATCGTTGACCGGATCACCGCGGGGATCGAGCGCCGCGCCCGCGAAGGCCGCTGGTACAGCGGACGCCCACCCTTCGGCTACACCCTCCAAGACGGCCAGCTCGCACCTGACCCGATCACCGCACCAACAGTCCGGCGCATCTACCAGCTCTACATCGCAGACCGGCTCGGCACAATCGCCATCGCCCACCAGCTCCGCGCCGAGCACGCACCCGCACCCTCCGCAGGCTGGGGACACCCGGCCGTCCACCGCGTCCTCACGAACCCGACATATCTCGGGCGCATCCGCTGGCGCGATCAGGACTTCCTCTCCACACACGCGCCGCTGATCGACCAGAGCACCTTCGACCAGGCGCAAGCGATCCTCACCGAGCGCGGCGATAACGCCTCGCGCCGACGCGGGAATCGCTCGGACTTCCTGCTCTCCGGCGTGATCCGATGCGGACACTGCGGCCGCGCTTACATCGGCATGTCAGCACGCGGCAAAGGCGGCCTCTATCACTACTACGCCTGCACCGCCCGCCAAAAGTACGGCCCCAAAGCCTGCCAAGGCGAGCGCATCTCGCGCGAGAAGCTCGAGACCGCCGTCCTGCACCAACTCACCGGCATCTACCGCGACGGACCCCTCATCCAAGACGCCCTCGCCACCGCCCAACAACAAGCGGAGCGCGAGCGGCCAGCGCTCGACGAACGCCGCCAAGCAATCGCCGCCGAGATCACCCGCGCCGAACACTCAACCGCCCGCTACTTCGACGCCTTCGAGGAAGGCCGCCTCTCTCCCGAGCGCTGCGAGCAACGCCTCGCCGACCTGACCACCCGCCTCGAGGACCTCCGCGCCCAACAAGCCGAGCTAACCGACAACGACGACGGGGCAGCAGACACCCCCACAGCGGCCGATCTCGCAGCCGTCGCCGAACAGCTTGAGAAGGTGCTCGCGCAAGGCGAGCCCGAGCAAACCAAGGCGCTCCTGCGCATCCTCATCGCCGAGCTTCGCGTCAACAGCAAGACCGACATCCAGCCGACCTACCGCGTCGTCACGCCAGGGGTTTGCGCAACGTCCGAAAAAGTGGAGACGGTGGGAATCGAACCGACGCCGTCGCCCCACCGTCGTTTTCGTTGGCGCGCGCGATCGCGTAGCCCACGCAAGGCATAGAGATCCCAGGGGCCGCATCACGATTCGTGATCCCACTGGACCAGACGTGGAACTTCACGAGGACGTGCCTGAGGACGCGCTGCGCGACCTCGCGGAGCTCGACTGGACTGCCATGAAGGTCGGTCGGGTGGGCTGGTCGCCCATCGTGGCAGCGCGGAGGATTGACGGTGGACCCACGTCCAGGCGACCGCCGACTACGCTGAGAGTGGCTCGCGTTCAGCAGTAGTCAGCGCCTTCCGCCTCCAATTCGGCGTGCAGCTTGGCGCCGCTCTTGAAGAGCGCGTGTACGCGAGGATCGCGCCGCGAACGTTCCAAATCCCGCTCGTCAATTACGATCACCGCCTGCTCAAGCACGTTGTTCATCTCGTCCTTGTCGAGCGGTGTAGCCACCGTGTCAGCGTACCCCAACCGAGCGTGTCCCTTACCGTCGCATTATCGTGTAGCCATGTCACCCGAGCCCACGTATTGGCTGATCGAAACCCAGAGCGAGGGCGTGCGGCGCTTCCATGGTGCAGCCGATGAATCCGCTCTCCAACGAGCCTGTCGGTACGCATCGACTGCCCCATCGCCCATGTTGCGCATACAGGAGCGCAGATCGGGAGATGGGCCGGAGGATCCGCCCCTCCGCCGCCTCGACTGGCAAGAACTCGAAGGGCTTTGCGGAGCTTACTGGGACTGATTCTCGCCTGAACGATCCTCGATCTTATGCATCTGCGGACGCGAGCGCCGGTGACCGTCCAAGCGGTGAGACTATGAGTGCATGTCCTCCAGTTGGATCACAACTTGGTCGCCATCTCGGCGGACGACGTGACGACGCAAACCCCAGCTCAACGCATCGCGCCAGCCATACCCGGTCGGAAAGTCGAAGCGGTGGACGTTGAAGCTCTCTACAAACGCATGCTCGAATGAACCGTAGTTCTCGAAGCGATCCGGCAACTCGGCAAAGAGTCGTGCGGGCGTGAAGACAGCAGTGGTCATTGGGTTCCTCCTATGGTCGCAGGGCTGGTCGTAGTCGTGCAAGGACATCAACTGGTGTAGTCCGGTCTGCTGTATCGGCGAACGCGAGCACTTGGAGCTCCTCGCCCCAGGCGGTGCCAAGCGCCCGTACCAGCGGACTGAGACGCGTGAGTGGCACGAGTCCCCCCGGGGTCTGGATCTGCAGCACAGATTCGCCGTCTTGGTCCGCGCGCCACGGCCGAAACGGCAAGCGCTCGATGAGGATTCCGTCTCCTCGAAGCTCCGCGCGTATCTTTTGCCATTCGGCCAGCAGCAAGAAGTCCTCGTCGGTCGGGAGGCTTGCGTTCCATGCGGCACGGTCCTGCGCTGGAAAGTCTGCGACGCGCTTCCACAGGCTGACTGGACCGGGGCGGCGGCGCACAAAGAGCGCCAACCACGGTTCGATGGAGGGAGCAACGCCTTCGCGCAGCCGGCTGCGCATCAGGCCCGTGAACCAACCGTCGTCGTAGTCAACGAAGCGATCGACCGTCTCGCCATCTGCTGTGCCGCCCGCGATCCTCTCAAGATCATTGAGGAAGGTCGGAAGAGGCTCCGCGCCCGCGCCAAGGAGATCGACAATCGCGACACGCAGTCCGGCGGCGGCCTGTTGGATCTTGTGGTGATAGACGGCCCAGGTGTACATGCGGAAACGAGCGACGAGGAAAGCCTCGGCGGCGCTCACGCCCTGGGCCATGACGGCGGTCTCGAGGCGTCCGTCCTCAAGGGACACGGGAATGAGGTGATCGACGAGGCGATCGATCGTAGCCGGCAGCCGCCAGCCCGTAATGAAGCCCGTCCCTCAGTACATAGTCGGCGCGATCAACATCAACCTCTCCGGCGACGAGCGAGTGAAGCCACGAGAGAACCGGAGCGTGCTCGTCTGCATCGAGCTCGGGGGCCGCTGGAGCATCGAGGATATCTCTGGCTATGAGCAGAGCAACCTCCGCAGGCTTCCCGAACGGGCCGCCCGAGAGCCGCTCCTCGAATACCTCTTGCTGGACGACATGAGCGAGCGCGTAGCCGATTCGCTCGTGCACTTGATCTCCGCCGGGGCCCTGGGCCACAAGACTGCCCGCGCGCTCGCGCTCCTCCGGGCGGACGCGCCAATGATCCTCAAGCGCTTGCTCGAAATCGTGGCTAAAGGGAAGGTGCCCGAGATCGTGCACGAGTGAGGCCAGGCGCAAGCCCTGCTCGACGAGTAGTGTCGCCATTTGGTCATTCTTGTCGCCGTCGCGACCAGTCAGGAGTCCCTGGCCGACCAGTGCAGCCTCGGCACTCACACCCAGACCGAGCGCGGCATGTCGGTCGACCAGCGCACGACAGCCGCTGAGGATCGCCGCCCGCTCGGATGCTTGCGCGTTTCCAATCGCTGCCTGAAAGAAGCGCGACGCTAGATGCATGGCACCGAGGCTGTGGGCCATGCGCGACACACGCATGTCAGGAAAGACGAGATGCGCAGCCGCCGACTAGCCGATGTAGCGAAGGCGCTGAGCGATGGGATGATCGAGCACGGCACGCTCGATCCCGGTGAACGCGATGTAGCCATGGACGGGGTCGCGGATCCGTCCTGAGGAGGGCAGCTCAGACACCGCTTGATGATGCCAGCGCGACCGGACACCCTGCGCCGACGTCCAGGCGCCGCTCCTCGAGATCCCAGCGAACAGGAAAGCACCACCGCCGACCTACTTGCAGGAGGCCGGTGCGCCGCGCAGAAAACGGTCCTGACCAGGTAGTTACCAGTCCCCTCCACCCATGACCAGCTCCAGCTCAGCCGCGCCGCCGCGCGCGCGTTCGCCTGCGCCTCTCGACCTGCAGCCCGCCAGAACGCGCGCTGTCCGGCGCTCATTCTTGCCTGACCATCTCGGCTGGTGGCACGTCTCCTCCCACGCCGGAGAGTGGTGCCGCCTCGCCGCCGGAGATGTCCGCCGGCCGCATATCCTCACGAGCCCCGGCTTGCGCGACCGTGAAGCTGCGCACCAAGGTCACCAAGGGCGCCGGCTCGAAGAAGGCCGCGCTCGCGACGGCCTACAAGCTCTTGGACGCCGCCCAAGAACGCCGGCGACGATTCAACAGCCACGAGCTCGTCACCGACGTGCTCGACGACATGAAGTTCAAGGACGGCATCAAGGTCACCGACGACAAAACCACGACAACAGACGAGAAGATCGCCGCCTGACGCTTCACCCCTCATCCACAACTCTTGACAATTGCTCTCGGTGTCGAACCGAAAGGAAGTGTCCCAAATTGGGCATGACGATCAATCGCCGGTATCGGGATGCGCTGTACGACGGTCTGATGATGGACATCTCCGCGCGCAGCGATCTCTTCTCGCTCCTGCGCAACGACGAAATAACGGAGGCGAAGCGGCTGCACCACCGCTTCAAGGGCGAGCTTCGGTTGCTCGATGATCTCGGCTGGGAGCGCGAGCCCGAGGCTGAGCAGTTCGAGTTGACGATGGCGGCGCGTGAGTTGCGGCCGATCATCGAACGTGTCTATTGGTCGGCTGTCGCGTCGCTCAGCTACGAACCGGATCAGTTGGTCGAGGAGGCGCTTGCCAACCTCAACGAAAGCCGTCGTAGCGTGCCCGGAGATGCTTGCCCGGCTCGCCGACGAGTTCATGGACACCGACGAGGAACCGGACAGCGCGGAAGGCGCGCGGGAATCGATCGGCTCGTAATCGACTCGCGCGCACGACAAGGGCGCGACCCGACTCAGGATCGCGCCCTTGATCGTGCCATGTCAGCAGCGTGTCAGTGCTTCGTCAGTGCCTTGCGGAACGAGCACGCTGATGGAGCCGACACCGCCCGATCCTCGACCGACGGCGCGAGCAGCCGCTTGTCGCCACCGGCATCGCGACGCGCGGCAGCATTGATCGATGCCCTCGCTGCCTGTGGCAGGCCACACATCCCGAGCTGAGTGCGGCTCGATGCATCACGAGCGTGGGTCACGCCGCCAACGGCAACAGCCACCGCCGTTTCGTCCGCACTTCCGCTCTCGGGTATCGCCTCCGATCTGCCCTCCCGTTTAAGGCGAGACCCTGTCGCCCTGAAAACCGCTGCAAATCGCGTGCTTGCGTGCCGCCGACAACGGTGCGTTGTCAGATGATTTTCCAGCATCAGCCGGGAAGCTCACGATTTCAGCGTTCGATGCGTGTACCGCGAACACCCTCGATCGACCCTTTGTTCATTGCAATGGCCCTCCAACCGGAACGGGAACGCATATGAACACACAAGAACGAACCACCGCCACACGGCCGGGCAAGATCACCGCCACCCACCTCACGACCCTCGGCTCGCGGCTGACCGACCGCGACCGACAGATCGCGCTCGACTGCTACGACCACCGCGTCCTGACGACCGAGCAGCTCATGCGGCTGCACTTCGGCGGGCTACGCACTACGACTCTTCGCCTCGGCACGCTCTACCAGCTACGGGTACTCAATCGCTTCCGCCCGCCACGCCGCCGGCCCGGGACGGGCACCAACCCGTATCACTGGATACTCGATGAGGCTGGCGCGCATGTCGTCGCCGCCCAGCGCGACATGGAGCGTCGTCGCCTGCGCTGACAGCACTCGGACGCGGTCGACATCGCGCAGTCCAGCAAGCTCCGCCACCACATCGAAATCAACGAGTTCTTCTCGCTGCTCGCTGGAAGCCCAGCTCCAGCACGGTGCCCTGCACGAGTGGTACGGCGAACGCGTCACGAGCACGCTGTTCAAGGGCGTGGTGCCCGACGGGTACGGCGTCATCAACCTCCCCCACCGTCCGCCCGTGCACCTGCTGCTCGAGCTCGACCGCGGGACCGAGCCCGCGCGACGGCTACACGACAAGGCGGTGCTCTACGCCCGACAGATACCGCGAAGCCAGCTCGGCGAGCGCGACGCATTCGTGGTGCTCACCGTGCCCACCGCCAGGCGCGCCAAGGCTCGCACGCGAGGCCGTGGCCGGGACCGGCGCGCCGATCGTGGTCGCCGAGTGGAGCAAGGCCAGCACGCACTCTCCGCTCGCGATCGTCACCAACGCCGCCGAGCAAATCGCCGCACGGCGTCTGGCACCCGCCATGGATCGCCCGGCATAGCCATGGGGCTGCCCGCGCTGCGTCGCTGTCCTGCCATCTCCGCATGCCCTCACGTCCCGCTGTCAGACCCTTGAGATCGAAGCACCGGTCTGGTCTGCTCGACGCGAGCAGCCATGCGCCACGCGCGCCGGACACATCAAACCCCACGCCTAGAGCCTCGCCGACCCTCGCCGAAGCTGCGCGGCTGATCCGTGAAGCCGTGCGCGACAAGAGCTACCAGCTAACTCCGATTGGGGCTGACGCTGCCGGCTACCTGCGCGCCAAGCGCAAGCGCCTGACCGACTCCAGCTACCGCGACTACGAGTCGTGCCTGGACAAGCTCGCCCACCACTTCCTCGACCTCCAAATCGAGGACTTCGAGCCGCCCACCGGCACCGAGCGCATCGAAGAGTTCCTCGACGTGTTCTGGGGCTCCGGGGCGCCACGCACGTACAACAAGAACCTCCCCATCATCAAAGACTTCTTCCGCTTCCAGTTCGTGCGCGGCCGCCTGCACGGCGATCCAACGCTGCTGATCGAGCGCGCCCGCAGCCGGCAGGTCTACCGCACGACCTTCTCGACCGAACAGCGCCGCGCGATCATCTCCGAGCAGTCCGAGCTATGCGACCGGATCGCACTGCGCCTACTGCTCGACTACGGGCTGCGCAAGGGCGCGCTCAAAGCCGTTCAGTTCAAGCACTTCGACCACCAGCGCCGACGGCTGACGATCTTCACGAAGGGCCAGAAGGTCCGCGAGCTGCCCATCCCCCACGCCCCGTTCTGGCTGGATCTTGAACGGCACATCATCGAAGTCGAGGCGAAGCCCGACCACTACTTGATGCCCCGCATGAAGGGCAACGGCGCGAAGGTGACCAGCGACCCGTCAAAGCCGATGGGTATCCACGGCATGCACTCGTGGTGGTACAGGCGGCTCGCAGACGCGGGCATCGTTCCAGAGGGCACCACCAGCGGCGAGCGAATGCACAAGGCGCGGCACACCGCCGGTCAGCGCGTGCTCGACGCCACCGGCAACCTCAAGGCCGTCCAGAAGCTGCTCGGCCATGCCTCGATCCAGACGACGGGCGACATCTACGCCGACTGGGACATCGACCAACTCGCCGCCACGATGGCCGACGTGCTGGCGAGCGACGATGAGCCCCAGTAGCGAGAGATTCCCGGCAGCCATCGGAAAATCCCTGCAAATGAGCCTAAAATGGAGACGGTGGGAATCGAACCCACGTCCGCAATCGCGTCCGAATGGCTTCTACGAGCGTAGCCGGCGCTCTGATCTCGTCCCCCGCTCGCCTCGCCGGCTGGGTTGTGGGGGACCAGCCTCCTTGAGATTCCCCGGGTTGGCGAAGGCGGACCGCACCGGGTGAGCCTGCTTTCTGATCCCGGCCTTCCCCGCCGCAGGCAAGCGGGGCCCGAGACCTCACGGCTTAGCTATTGACTAAGCGGCGAGGGCGTACTCGTGAGAGTCCGCACTTATGGTTTTCCCGGGTGTTTTACGAGGCCGCCCGGGACCTCGACTCGCAACCACCCGCACGAGCCGACCACGTCGAAGCCTGTCGTCCCCTTTGGATGCACTACAGATCTACTGCTGGCAGTGTACCGCCGGGCGGACATTGCACCGGCAGCGTCCGCGCTGCGAAGCGCCGGACGGGCGAGCGCTCAGGACGAAAAGAGACGCGGTCCCAAGCCACCTTTGAGGAACCGTCCTGGCCGGGCCCGAGGGCCCTTCCTTTCGGGTGGCGCGGCCTCACACCTCGGTGGCCTCGCTCTTTGCGGCTTGGTTCCGCGTCCGGATTCAAAGTAGCTCGCGGCCACGCGGATTGCAAGCCCGCTCGACGAACGATTTCGCACCTTCCGAGAAAATCTCGCCGACCGGCGATAGCGGACAGCGCGTAACGGCGGCGACCGCATCTGCGGGGGCGCAGCCGCCGCCGGATATCGCTGTTAGGAAGCGCTTAGAACTGCTGCCAGAATGTAGGTATGGAGAACCTCGACGTGTCCTTGCCAGCCGCATCGCCGGTGCCAGTGGCTCCGGGCGCGCCGGCCACCTACCCAAGTCGCGTGACGGCGACCGAGCCGGCGCCCGCACACCCAAGCGAGAATCCGTTCGGCGGGCCACCGCGCAGGACGACCGCGGTGCACAACGTGCGCAAGCGGATCGGCAGCGCGCTGGCGGCGCTCATCGCGCTGGTGGCGAAGTTCGGCGTCGCGATCAAGGCGCTGTTCCTTGCGCTGCCGAACCTGAAACTGCTCGTCACCGCGGGAACGGCGCTCGTGTCCGTGGCGGCCTACAGCCTGTTCTTCGGCTGGGAGTTCGCGGCGGGCTTCGTGGTGCTGCTGTTCGTGCACGAGATGGGTCACGTGATCGCGTTGCGGCGCGAGGGCATCAGGGCGAGCGCGCCGATGTTCATCCCGTTCATGGGAGCGGCGATCTTCACGCGCTCGCTCGGCGACAACGCGCTGGCGGAGGCGCGCGTCGGGCTTGCTGGTCCGATTCTCGGCAGCATCGGCGCCGCGGCGGTGGCGGTGGTCGGCAAGCTGACGGGCAGCGATCTGCTGATCGCGCTTGCGTACTTCGGCTTCTTGATCAACCTCTTCAACCTGTTGCCGGTGGTGCCGCTGGACGGCGGCCGCGCGGCGGCGGCGATGAGCCCGTGGATGTGGTTCGTGGGTCTCGGTCTGTTGGTTGCGCTTGTGTTCCTCGAGCCCGGCAACCCGATCCTGCTGATCATCGTTCTGTTCGCGGCGCTGCAGACATACCACCGCTGGCAGCAGCGCAAAACGCGCTCGCTGCAGCAGGCGGCCTATTACCGGGTGGCGCCCCGCTACCGGCTGCTCGTGTTCGCTGTGTACGTCGGCCTGATCGCGCTGCTGGTGTTCGGGATGAGCGAAACGCACATCCTCTACAGCACCGGCGGGCACTACTTCGGCAACGTCTAGAACCGCGCGCTGAGGCGTCCGGCGAACGCGCGCCTCAGCGCCGCGCTTCGCGCAGCCCGCGTTCCATGTCGCGCTTGGTCTCGCGCTCGCGCAGCGTCTGGCGCTTGTCGTAGAGGTCCTTGCCGCGCGCCAGGGCGATCTCGACCTTGGCGTGGGCGCCGGAGAAGTAGATGCGGGTCGGTACGAGCGTGAGCCCGCGCTCGGATGCGCGCGCGGCGATGCGGTCGAGCTCACGCCGATGCAGCAGCAGCTTGCGCGCGCGCTCCGGCTCGTGGTTTTCGCGCGACGCGGGCCCGTAGGGCGGGATGTGCACCGAGTGCAGCCACAGCTCGCCGTCGCGGATCGCGGCGTAGCCGTCCTTGAGCTGGGCACCGGAGGTGCGCAGCGCCTTGACCTCGGTTCCCTCGAGCACGATGCCAGCCTCGAGCCGCTCGATCAGCTCGTAGCGATACGACGCGTAGCGGTTCGATGCGACGTCTCCGGCGCCGACCTTGCGCTTGCCTTTGCCCTTTGCCACCGCCCGAGACTAGCGTTTAGGGTTCGAGCGGCTCGGCCCTGACGGGCTCCGCGGCGGCGTTCGCTGTGAGCGTGACGGAGGCGGCTCGAGGTCCACGCGCCCGCGTATCGAGTCGACGCGGACCACGCGCACCTCTATCTCCTCGCCGAGACGCAGCGCGGCGCCGGTCCGCTCGCCGTGCAGGATCGTGCCCTGTTCGTTCAGCTCCCACCACTCGCGCTCGACCTCCCCAGGCCGCCCGCGCGCAGGGGGCCGACGAGCGCCGCCGCGACCGCGGCTGTCGGCCTGACGCGGATGCTCGCGGCTGACGGACGGCGCACGCAGCAAGCGCACGGGCAGCATGCCCTCGAAGCGCCGGACGGCGCCTGCGCGCTGATCGAAGGCGATGAACGCTCCGGCCGAGATCAGCCCCGTGACCTCACCGGCGAACGGCTGCTCGAGGCCGCGCTCGTGGATCAGCCGCTCGAGCGCGAAGCAACGTGCGACGTCGTCGGCGTCGCGCTCGATGATCATCGCCTCGCGCTCGCGTTCGGAGGTCCATGCCCCGAGCTCGACGAGTTCGCCGGCGCGCGGCGCGGACTCGCCGGCGCCGACGGCGGACAGCAGCGCACGGTGGCAGACGAGATCCGGATAGCGGCGGATGGGCGAGGTGAAGTGGCAGTAGCTCGCAGAGCGCAGGCCGGCGTGTCCGAGGTTCTTGGGCGAGTAGTAGGCCTGCTTGAGCGAGCGCAACACGAGCGAGCCGAGCGCCTGGCGTCCGTGACCGACACGGCGCACGTGCTGCTCGACGCGCCGCGACATATCGGCGAGGAGCTGCGCGGCTTGCGTCGAGGACATGTGCTCGGGCAGCGCCGGCGTCGGCACTTCGAGCGTCGCGAGCTGGTCGGCGAGACGCTCGACACGCTCCGGGGCGGGCGTCTTGTGTACGCGGTAGAGGCACGGAACGCCCCGCTTCGACAGCAGCCCGGCGACCGCCTCGTTGGCGGCGATCATCAGGTGCTCGATCAGGCGGTGGGACTCGGTCTGCACGCGACCGCGGATCGCCACGACATTGCCGTGCTCGTCGAACTCGAACTCTGGCTCCTCTGAGTCCACGACGAGCGCGCCGCTGCGCTCCCGCCGGCGTTGCAACCCCGCGGCCGCGTCGCGCGCCGCGCGCAGAGGCGCCCCCCATGGTTCGACGGCGGGCTCTGCGCCGGCGAAGATGCGGTCCACCTGCTCGTAGTCCAGCCGCGCGTCGGAGTTGATCAGCGACCGGTAGAACGCGGCGCGCGTGACGACCCCCTCGCGCAGCTCGAGCTCGACGGTGACGGCGGCACGGTCGGCGCCGGCGACGAGTGAGCAGGCGTCGCTCGAGAGCGCTTCGGGGAGCATCGGCTCGACCGCTCCGGGGACGTAAACGCTCGTAGAGCGCCTGCGCGCCTCACGATCCAACGGCGAGCCGGCTGGCACGTGCGCGGCGACGTCCGCGATGTGTACCCATACACGCGTTCCGGCGTCGGCGCCCGCGAGCGGCTCCGCCGAGATGGCATCGTCGAAGTCCCTTGCGCTGATCGGGTCGATCGTGAGCGTCGCCAGGTGGCGCAGGTCGCGCCGTTCACCGGGCGCGCGGGAGACGGCTTCGCCGGCCGCGCGCGCTTCGCGTTCGAGCGAGGGCTCGAAGCCGCGCGCGAGACCGCGGTCGAGCATCAACGCCTCGATCACGTCGCGGGCGACGTCCGGCCGACCGAGCACGCGCAACACGCGCACGCCGGAACCACGGCCGCGTGCGGCGCTGTACACGAGCACGAGCTGGCCGTCTGAGACCTCGATTGCACCTGCGCGTCCGCCGCGCGCGGGTCCGAGCGTCAGGCGGCTGGAGGCGTCGCGACGGGACGTCTGACGTTCGCGGTCGCGCTCACGCGGCGGGAACAGCGGCTCCGCGGTCAGGAAGCGACCGTGACGCTCGACAACCGCGACTAGCGCGCCGGCGGGGGCAGGTCCGCCGACACCGGCGCTGACATCGGCCGGTGAGCCCGTCGCCGCGCGCTTCGAGCTGCGCCCGCGCGACCCGGAAGGGCTCACTTCACCTTGGCGGCCAGCACGCCCAGCGCGACATCCAGCCCGCGGGCCGTGTCGACGACGTTCTTGGGCACGGCCACTTCGGGCACGACGCCGGCGCCCTGTTTGACGCCGCCGCCGCCGAGGTTGCGCCCGTTGGGCGTGAAGTACTCGCCCACCGTGATGTCGAGCGCGCCGCCGTTGGACAGCGGCTGCTCCTCCTGGAAGACGCCCTTGCCGAACGTGTGCGTGCCGACGACCGTCGCGCGCTGGTGGTCCTGCAGCGCGGCGGTGACGATCTCCGACGATGAGGCGGTGTTGGAGTCGACCAGCACGACCATCGGGATCGACGGGGAGATGGCGTGGCCGGCGGCGAGCAGCACCTGCGTCGGCTGCGTGCGCCCGCGCGTCGTCACGATCACGCCTTTGGGGATGAAGATGCTCGCGATCAGCTGCGCTTCCTCGACGAGCCCGCCGCCGTTGCCACGCAGGTCGAAGACGATGCCGCGAGCGCCGGCGTGGAGCACGTGTTCGACCGCTTCGCGCACTTCGACGTGCGAGCCGGGGCTGAAGCTGGCGAGCGCGACGACGCCGAGCTTGACGCCATGGACAGTCTTGATGGTGGATTCGACGACCGGCTCGGAGACGACGGCGCGGGTGAGCTTGACGCTGCGGGGTTTCGTGTGGACGCTGCCCGCAGGCGGCGCCTGGATGCCGAGCTGGACGTTGGTGCCCGGTAGGCCTCGGATCAGCCCGGTGGCAGTTTCGGCGGAAAGCTGATCGAGCGAGCGACCGTTGACCGCGACGATCACGTCCCCCACCTTCAGCCCCGCGCGCGAAGCGGGCGAGGAGTTGAAGACTCGTACGATCAGCAACCCGTGCGTGGCGGACGGCTGTGCGGCAACAGCAACGCCGATGCCCGTGAAGTGAGGCGGCGAAGCGAATTCGCGGAATTCACTCGGGCTGAGGTAGTGCGAAAAGCGGTCGCCGAGGCTGGCGACGAGGCCGGAGAGCGAGGCGTCGTTGAGCTTGCTCACAGGGATCGGCCGGTAGTACTCGTGCGCGATCCGCTCGACCGCTTCGTCGACAACGCTTCCCTGCGAGCCGGAGACGAACGCGCTGCGCAGGAAAGCGGGCAGATCTTCGGGGTGCCCACCGAGCCACAGGCCGACGACGAGCAGCACTGGCAGCAGCAGCGCGAGCGCGAGGGTCAGTGGCGGACGGCGCTTCGGGGACATGGGCTCGCGCTAGCGTAGAACGTTCTAGGGTGCAGACATGACGAACGTGAGCACGACCACGGTGCCCGAGAACGGGCTTCCAATCCACCGCATCGAGCTCCCCGGCACGCGGGCGCTGACGGTGCTGGTGGCCTTCGACGCCGGCGCGCGCAACGAGTCTCCGCAGGAGAACGGCATGGCTCACTTCCTCGAGCACCTCGTGTTCAAGGGCGGCGAGAGCTACCCCACCTACAAGGACGTCAACGAGACCGCTGAGCGGCTGGGCGGCGCGCTGAACGCGTACACCAGCCACGATCTGGTGGCGTTCCACATCACCGTGCGCGCCGAGAGCGCCGCAGCGGCGATCGACCTCCTGACCGACTTCGTCGGCCGTCCGCGCCTGGACGCGGAGGAGCTCGACCGTGAGCGCGGCGTCGTGATCCAGGAGATCAACCGTGCCTACGATCAGCCATCGACCGTCGCCGAGTACCTGATCGACCGCGCGGCCTTTGGCAATCACCCGCTGGGACGTACGGTCCTCGGGCCCGAGGAGAACCTGCGCAGCTTCACGCGCGATGGAATCGTGGCGTTTCGCGAGCGCCGCTGGTCGGGCACGCACGGCGGCGCCTTCCTGGTCGGCAATCTCGAGCACGTGCCCGACGACGCGCAGCTGCACGAGCGCTTCGGGCGCTTTCCCTCGCTGCCCGAGCCCGGGCCGTATCTGCCCGCTGAGTTCGCCCCGGAGAAGCTGGCCGACGAGCGCGACACCAACCAGTCGCATCTGCGCATGATCTACCGGCCCGAGATCACCGTCTCCGACGTGCGTGAACGCGCAGCGTTGTCGATCTACGCGACGCTGCTGGGTGGCTCGATGGGCTCGCGGCTGTTCGAGGAGATTCGCGAGAAGCGGGGCCTCTGCTACTCGGTGTACGCGCTCAACCACGCCTTCGCGGACGTGCCGATCCTGCAGCTCGGCTCGGGCCTCGAGTCGGCGAAGGCGATCGAGGCGTACACGCGTATGCGCGAGATCGTCGACGAGCTGCGCAACGATGGGCCCACCGAGGAGGAGGTGGCGCGGGCGCGCGCGTACGCCGCAGGCCGCCTGGTGCTGGCGTTCGAGAACACCAACGCGGTCGCGCGCTACTCGGCCAATCAGCAGATCGTCTTCGGCGAGGACATCGACCCCGACGCTGCGATCGCGGCGCTCGACGCTGTCACCTTCGACGAGGTCAGAGAGGTCGCGGCCGGCGTCGCCGACAACCTCGCGGTCGCCGTCGTCGGTCCCCACAACGCCGAGGAATTCTGAGCGCCAGTAACTAGACGGCGGCCGGCGCGGGGACGTCGATCGGCGCGGGCGGCGCACGGAGCACGACCGGGACGACGGCGATCGCGGCCGCGGTCAGTGCCGCTGCGATCCAGAAGGCGAGGTGATAGCCGCCGGTCAGCGCGGCCGCATTGGAGTAGCCCTGCGCGCTCAGATGTGTGGTGCGCGACGCCGACAGCGTGGCGAGCAGCGCGAGGCCGAGCGCACCGCCGACCTGGGCGGTGGTGTTGACGAGCCCCGACGCGAGGCCGGCATCCTGCGGAGCGACACCCTCCATCGCAACACCCATGAGCGCCGGGAAGCAGACGCCGGCGCCGGTCCCGAGCAGCAGCATCGACGGCAGCACGTGCACCACGTACCCGCCCTGCACCGGCGCCTGCGTCAGCAAGATCAGGGCGAGCATGATCAACGCGAGTCCCGGCGCGAGCAGGTTGCGCGCGCCAAAGCGCGTCGCGAGCCGCTCGGCGTAGCGGATCGAGAGCGTTCCCATCGTCAGCGTCACGGGTAGGAACGCGAGCCCGATCTGCAGCGCGTCATAGCCGACGACCCTGCGCAGGTACAGGGCGCCGAGGAAGAACACCCCGAACATGCCGGCGACCGACAGCGCCTGGATGACGTTGGCTGCGGCGAGGTTGCGCGAACGGAAGATCCGCAACGGCACCAGCGGGTTGCGCGCGGTCGCCTCGCGCACGACGAACGCGAGCAGCAGCGCGAGCGAGGCGCCGGCGAAGGCGAGCGTTTCCGCCGACCCCCAGCCGTGGTCGGCGGCGGGCTTGACGATCGTGTAGACGCTCAGCATCAGCGCGGCGGTGATCAGCAGCGCGCCGGGGACGTCCGCGCCGCCGCCGAAGCCGGCGCCGGCTTCGTGTCTGAGCACGCGCCTCGCCAGCACCACGGTCGCGATCCCGATCGGGATGTTGATGAAGAAGATCCAGTGCCAGTCGATCGACTGCGTGATCACACCGCCCGCGAGCAGGCCGACCGCGCCGCCGGCGGAGGCGACGAACGCGTACACCCCGATCGCCTTGGCCTGCTCACGGCGCCCACCGTCGGAGTCGGCGGGAAACATCGTGATGATCATGCCGAGAATCACCGCCGAGGTCATCGCACCGCCCACGCCCTGGATGAAACGGGCGGCAATCAGAAGCGTCTGACTGTCGGCGAGCCCACAGAGCAGCGAGGCGAGCGTGAACAGGCAGACGCCAGCGAGGAACACGCGCCGGCGTCCGATCAGATCGCCGATGCGACCCGCGAGCAGCAACAGGCCGCCGAAGGCGATCAGGTAGGCGTTCACCACCCAGGCGAGGCTCGACGTCGTGAAATGCAGCTGATCTTGAATCGAGGGCAGCGCGACGTTGACGACGGTCACGTCAAGCACGATCATCAGCATGCCGACGCACAGGACGTACAAAGCGATCCAGCGCTCGTCGCGAGCCGTGCCGGCGGCCTGCTCGTCGGCGGCGCTGAGAGCCACCTGCGTATCGACGCGGGAGGCGTCCGTGGTCGTGCTCACAGGCCGCCGTCCCGACTCTCAACGAACGCGCCGAGCGCGTCGATCATCTCGTTCGTGCCGTGCTCGCGCTGCTGCGGGGTGTCGTGCCCGTCGAGGTACACGCCGTGCTCGGTCAGCGTCAGGCGCGCGCCGTCGTCGTGCGGCTCGACCTCGACCGTCGCCAGCGACACGGAGATGCGTACATCGTCCTTGTGCATGTCATAGGCATGGATGATGCGCCGCCCCGGCACGATGTCCTGGTAGACGGCGTCAAGGGTGAAGAGCGACCCGTCGGGCATGGCGACGGCGAGGTGCTCGCGCCCACCGACGCGGAAGTCGAGCGAGTAGTCGGGCTTGTCGGGCGGCCCGAACCACTGTGCCTTGGCGACCGCGTCGGCCCACGCGTCGAACACGCGCTGCGGCGATGCTTTGTAGGTCCGCTCGATCACGAACGTGGACTGTGTGGTTGACCGCTCGACGGCGGCCTGGTCGGTGTCGCTCACTGCTCGCTCCTTTTTTGTGCTGGTTCATGGTCAGCGGCGAGGTACTCGCCGAGACGGTCGAGGCTCTGCTCCCAGAAGGTGCGCCGCTCGGCGATCCAGCGCTCCGCAGCTCGCAGCGCGGCCGGCTCGACGGTGCAGGTGCGCACCCGCCCGAGCTTCTGCGAGCGCACCAGACCGCTGGCCTCGAGCACGTGCAGGTGCTGGACCACAGCCGGCAGCGACATCTCCAGCGGGCGAGCGAGCTCGCTGACCGACGCCGGCCCGTGGATCAGTCGGTCGACCATCGCGCGACGGCTGGAGTCGGCGAGCGCATGGAACAGAAGGTCCACCTCGCCCTCCACCGGCTGATAATGCTTAAGCATAGACTTAACTATTGCACAGATGGTACCGGCAGGCCGTCATCGCCTTGCTCGGTGCGTCGCACGCGCAGGCGCGCCACCGCCCGGAAGGGCGGGACCGTGCGCTGGAGGCTCTCGCGCGGGTGCTCAGGACGCGAGCCGCACCGGCAACGTCTTGAGCTGGTTGGCGAACGGCGACTCGACGTACCGCGGCGTGCCGGCGATCGCGATCGAGGGGAAGCGCGCGAGCGTCTCCTCGATCAGGATGTGCAGCTCCAAGCGCGCGAGCGCCGTGCCGAGACAGAAGTGCCGGCCTCCCGCGCCGAACGCCTGATGCTCGGCGTCGCGCTTGATGTCAAAGCGATCCGGGTCCTCGAAGCGGGACTCGTCACGGTTGGCGGACGGGTACCACATGACGAGCCGCTCGCCCGCGCGGATCGGCTTGCCGCCGAGCTCCGTGTCGCGGGTCGCCGTGCGGGCGAAGTGGGCGAACGCGGGGAACATGCGCAACGACTCCTCGACGACGCCCGGAACCAGCGACGGGTCCTCCACGACCTCGCGCAGCTGCTCGCGGTCTTCCATCAGCGCGCGCATGCCGCTGCAATAGGTCGCCTTCGTGCTGTCGTTGCCGGCAGCCATCAGCAGCAGGAAGCCCATCACGATCTCGTGGTCCTCGAGGCGCTCGCCGTCCAGCTCGGCGTGCACAAGCACGCTCGTGAGGTCATCGCTCGGCGTCTCGCGCCGTTCGGCGATCAGCGCGCCACAGCGCGCGAACACTTCCGGCACCTCCTTCTCCATCACGCTCGCCGTGGCGTCCGGGTCCTCCGCCCCCACGATCGCGTTCATCAGCCGCGCCCACACCGCGTCGTCCTCGGGTGAGAGACCCATGAAGCTACCGATCACGCGCGCCACCACCGGCTGCGCGACGTCGTTGACGAGGTCGCAGGTGTCCCGGGCGGGCGGGCCCTGCAAACGATCGAGCACACCGACGGTGATCGCACGGATCGCATCCTCGTGCTCGGCGATTCGCTTGGGGGTGAAGCCCCGCTGGAAGAGCGCCTTCAGGCGGTCGTGCTTCGGTGGATCCATGCCGATGAACATCGCCTGCTGCATCTCCAGCGACAGGCCGGCGTCCTTCAGCGCCGTGAAGCCACCGATTTCCGAGGAGAACGTCTGCCAGTCGCGGCTGACCTCGTGCACGTCGTCGGCCGTGGTCACCGACCAGAAGCCGTCTTCGTCGGGGAAGTCGGTGATCCCATCCGACCAGTGAACCGGGCACTCCGAGCGCAGGCGCCGGAACAGCTCGTGAGGCGGGCCGGCTTGGAAGTTCTCCAGGTCAGCGACACGAACCCCGGTCAGATCGTTTTCGGCTGATGCCATGGCTGCATCCCCCTTTCGCTGTTCTGCCGTCGCCCTCGGCGGCAATGGTCGCTGACGGTCACGGTACCCGATCCCGCCGCCGTCAGCGAGAGCGCGGTCAGCGCTGCGCCGCGAGCGTCCAGCGCTCGACGTTGGACTCGTAGATGTCACGCAGGACGCCCTCGATGCTGTAGGTCAGACGCCACTCGCCGTAATCCTCGATGAAGGCATCGATGTCGCTGATCCACCAGCGATGGTCGCCGATCCGGGCCGTGTCGGAGAGCGTGTAGTCGAGCTCGCGGCCTGTGATCCTTTGGCACAGCTCGATCGCCTCGAGCATCGACACGTTCGACTCGCGCCCGCCGCCCAGGTTGTAGACGGCGGCCGCCCGAGGAGCGGCGTGAAACGCCGCGAACGCGCGCACGACGTCGTGTGAGTGGATGTTGTCGCGCACCTGCTTGCCGCCGTAGCCGAAGATCGTGTACGGCTCGCCGGTGACCGTGCACTTCATCAGGTACGCGAGAAAGCCGTGCAACTGCGTCCCGGCGTGCTGGGGACCGGTCAGGCAGCCGCCCCGAAAGCACACCGTGGGCATGTCGAAATAGCGACCGTACTCCTGCACCAGCAGGTCAGCGGCCGCCTTGGAGACCCCGAACAGCGAGTGGGTCGTGAGGTCGATCGACATGTCCGTGTCGATACCGCCGTACCAGCGGTGAGACTCGGGAAGCTCCAGGCGCGTGGCGAGCTCCTGCAGCGGCAGGAAGTTGGGGCGATCGCCGTACACCTTGTTCGTCGAGGTGAAGATGAACGTGGCGTCGGGGGCGTGCGCTCGCGTTGCCTGCAGCAGGTTCAGGGTGCCGTTTGCGTTGACCGTGAAGTCGGTCTGAGGATCCGATGCCGCCCAGTCGTGCGAGGGCTGCGCCGCGGCGTGTACGACCAGCTCGATGTCACGCGCGTGCCGGCGGAACAGCCTGTCGAGGCCATCGGCGTCGCGGACGTCGAGCTGTTCTGAGCGGAAGCCCTCGACCTCCTCCGCGAGGCGCTCAGACGTCGGCGCGGTCGATGCCTCGGCGCCGAAGAAGTGCGAGCGCATGTCGTTCTCCACGCCGATCACGTCAAACCCCTGCTCGGCAAAGAAGCGGACAGACTCCGAGCCGATGAGCCCGCCCGAGCCCGTGATGACCGCCACTCCCATCAGCTGCAGGTCTCCGAGCCCGGATGGCGCGCAGCGGGCGCCGGGGCGATGCGGCTCATCCGATCGCGACCATCCGGTCGATCGGCACGCGCGCCCGCACCGCGACGGCCTCCGGCACGCGCACCTCGAACTGCATGTCGCGGAGCGCGTCACGCAGCTTCGGCAGCGTGATCATCTTCATGTATACGCACGACGCCTCGGCGTTACCGGGAATGAAATCGACGTCCGGGGCCGCCATGCGCAGCGGGTGGAGCATGCCGGTCTCGGTGGCGACGACCACCTCGCGGCGCGCGCCCGTCGTGACCCCATCGCTGGCGAGGTGCTCGCGCGCTTCGTGCTCGGCGTGCGCCGCGTACTCGAGCATCCCGCCCGTCGAGAGCATGTGCACGCCCTCCGCCGACACGTCACCCGCGGCCACGTACTCCATGACGCTGGTCGTGCAGCCGCACTCGGGGTGGATCAGGAAGTCCGCGCCGGGGTGCGCTGCGCGGGTAGCCTCGATGTCCGCGGGGCGGATGCCGGCGTGCACGTGGCACTCACCGTCCCACACGTGCATGCGCTTGCCGAGTTGCTTCTCGACGTATGCCCCCAGCCACATGTCGGGACCAAACAGGACCTCGGTGTCGGGCCCGTGGGTGTCGTAGATGTGGCGCACGACGTCGACGGCATTGGCCGAGGTGCAGCAGTAGTCGGTCAGCGCCTTGACCTCGGCGGTGGTGTTGACGTACATCACCACGACGCCGTCGGGGTACTCGGCCTTCCATGCCGCCAGCTGGTCGAAGTCGATCGACTCGGCCAGCGAGCAGCCGGCGTCGAGGTCGGGGATCAGCACCGTCTTCTCGGGGCACAAGATCGACGCGGTCTCGGCCATGAAATGCACACCACAGAAGACGATCGTCTCCGCGTCCACGGCAGCGGCGGCGCGGCGCGAGAGCCCGAGCGAGTCGCCGACGTAGTCGGCGACGTCCTGGACCTCCGGGACCTGGTAGTTGTGCGCGAGGATCACGGCGCGGCGCTCGCCGGCGAGCGCGCGCACCTCCGCCTGCAGCTCGGCGACCTCGGCCTCCGAGAGCGCGCCGAGGGATTGCTGGCTGGGAGCCATCGGCAGGGCGGTTGGGGCCATCGGCAGGTTCATGGCTGTGTGTCGATGATCAGCGAGAGATCGAGGGCCGGCGCCGAATGGGTCAACGCCCCCATCGAGATCCATTCTATCCCCGTGCGCGCGAGCGCCCCCAGTGTCTGCAGCGTCACACCGCCGCTCGCCTCGAGCTCGGCCCTGCCCGCCACCTGCTCGACGGCTGCGCGCAGCTGGGACTCGTCCATGTTGTCCAGCAGCAGACGCGGCGCGCCGGCCGCGAGCGCCTGCTCGATCTCGTGCTCGTCGCGTACCTCGACCTCGAGTGTGCCGGCCAGCTCCGGCGCCAACGCACGTGCACGCTCGATCGCCTCGGCGATACCGCCCGCGGCGGCGATGTGGTTCTCCTTGATCAGGATCGCGTCGTATAGGCCGGCACGGTGATTGCTCGCGCCGCCGGCCGCGACGGCGGCCTTCTCGAGCGCACGCAGCCCCGGCGTGGTCTTGCGCGTGTCGAGCACCTTCGCGCCGGTGCCCTGCACCTCGCGCGCGGCGCGCGCGGCGAGCGTGGCGACGCCTGAGAGGTGTGCGAGGAAGTTCAGCGCGGTCCGCTCGCCCGTGAGCAGTGCCTGCGCGCTACCCGAGATCGACAGGACCGCTCCACCCTGCTCACGCCACACGCCCTCCTCGACGAGCCGCTTGAAACCCACGTCGGGGTCCAGCTGCAAGAACACCGCTTCGGCGGCCTGCAGGCCGTAGATCACGCCGGGCGCCTTCTGGGTGATCAATGCGTGCGCGTCCGCCTCGGCATCCACCGTCGCAAGCGTCGTCACGTCGCCCGCGCCCACGTCCTCCTCGAGCGCTGCGTGCACCAGCGCGGCCGTGTCGGCATCCAAGGCGGAACTCACTGCGCATCAGCATAGGATCATGGAGATGGACGCGCGCCCCGCCGCCGACTCGCACGCCACGCTCGCCCACTGGATGGGGCCGCTGGACGCCAATGGTGCCGGCTTCGTGCACGGCGGCACCGTCATGAAGCTCTGTGACGAGGCGGGCGGCCTCGCCGCCGTGAAGCACTCGCGATGCAGGGTCGTCACGGCAAGCATGGATCGCATGACCTTCCTGGTCCCGATCCACGTCGGCGAACTCGTCACCTTCCAGGCGAGCGTCAACGCCGTTTGGCACACCTCGATCGAGGTCGGAGTGCGCGTCGATACTGAAAACCCCCGCACCGGCGTCAGCCGGCACAGCAACAGCGCCTACATGACGATGGTGGCGGTCGACGAGCTCGGCAACCCCGTTGCGGTGCCGCCGCTGCTGACGAGCACCGAGCAGGAGCTTCGTCGCGAGAGCGAGGCGCAGCTTCGCCGCCGCAACCGGCTTGCCGAGCGCGAGCAAATCCAGGCCGCTCGCTGAGCCGCGCGCCTAGTTCTTCGCGGCCGCGCTCGAAAGCAGGTACGCACGCACGAATCCATCGAGATCGCCGTCGAGCGCACGCTGAACGTCGCCCATCTCGTATCCGGTGCGGTGGTCCTTGACCATCGTGTATGGATGCAGCACGTAGGAGCGGATCTGCGAGCCGAAGTTGACGTCCTGCGCATCGCCCTTCTCGCGCGCGATCTCTTCCTGACGTTCGCGCTCCTTGCGCTCGAGCAGCTTCGCCCGCAGCATCGCCATCGCGGTGGCGCGGTTGGAGGATTGCGAGCGCTCGTTCTGGCATTGCACGACGATGCCGCTCGGACGGTGGGTGATGCGCACGGCGGAGTCGGTCTTGTTGACGTGCTGGCCGCCGGCGCCTGACGCGCGGTAGGTGTCGACCTGCAGATCGTCGTCGTTGATCTCGATCTCGCCGGTGTCCTTGACCACGGGCGCGACCTCGACGCCAGCGAAGCTCGTCTGTCGACGATGGGCGGAGTCGAACGGCGACAGGCGCACGAGCCGGTGCACGCCGCTCTCGGCGCCGAACAGACCGTATGCGTTCTCGCCGGAGGCCCTGAACGTCGCCGACTTGATCCCAGCTTCCTCGCCGGCGCTTGCCTCCAGCAGCTCGACCTCGAAGCCGCGGCGCTCAGCCCAGCGCATCAGCATCCGCAGCACCATCTCCGCCCAGTCCTGCGCGTCGGTCCCACCGGCGCCGGCGTTCACCGTTACCAGCGCGTCGCCGGAGTCATACCGCCCGGCGAACAGGCGCTGCTCCTCGAGCTCGGCCAGGCGCTCCTCGACAGACGCGATCTGCTCATCGACCTCGCCCTCCAGCGACGCGTCCTCCGCCGCCATCTCGGCCAACCCGTCCAGGTCCTCTACGTCTGCCTGTAGCGAGGTGAACATCTCCAGCCGCCGCGCTGCGCGCGCGTGCTCGGCCGATACCGTCGCCGCTCGCTCGGAGTCATCCCAGAAGCCCGCGGCTCCCATCTCGCCCTCGAGCGCCGCCACGCGCTCGGCCAGCCCAGCCGGGTCAAAGATAATCCGAGAGCAGTTTCATCTGCTCACGGATTGCAGCCAAGCGCTGAGGGGTCGACTCGCTGGGTGCGGCTGTGGCCATGTGCTCACGCTATCAGCGTGCTCGCCTCACCACAGGATCGGCACGTCATAGGCGGCGATCCGGGTGTCGCTCGTGACCAGCGTCAGGCGCTCGCTCTGCGCCTGGGCGACCAGCATGCGGTCGAAGGGATCAGCGTGGTGCGGCGGCAGCGTGCCCGCGCGCAGCCCGTCGCTCGAGCGCACCGGCAGCTCCGCGAACCCGCGATCGGCCATCGTTTCGAGCAGGTTGGCCGGCATGCTCAGCTTGCCCGATGCGTGCCTGATCGCCATCTCCCAGATTGATGCGGAGCTGAAGAACACCCCGATCTCTGGATCGGCGATCTTCTCCAGCGCGGTCGCTCCGATCCGCCGGTAGTCGCCCCGCCACCACAACAAGACGTGCGTGTCGAGCAGCAGGCCCGTCACTCGCGCGTGCCGAACAGTCGCTCGAGCTCCTCGTCGGGCTCCTCGAAGTCATCGCTCATCCAGATCTGTCCCGCGAGGTCGCCGGGAACCCGCCGTTTGCGAGCTGGGACGTAGGCGATGAGCTTCGCAACCGGCTCGCGGCCGCGGCGGATCACGATCTCCTCACCGCGACTCACGCGCTCAACAAGACTCGAAAGCTGTGCTTTTGCCTCGGTGACCGTCACGGCGGCCGCTGGCGTATGCGCCTCTGCCATGACGAGGAGCCTATCAGACCTGGTCAGACCTGGTCCGGTCCGCTCTTCGGAACACGGCCCCTCAAAGCGGTCCGCGTACGGCCGAGACGTTCAGGCGCACGTAGTCCAACGGCAGTCGCACACCCGCGACCACTGCCGCGGCGAACGCCTCGCGGCGCTCCGCGGGCAGGCGCTCGAGGTGTGCCGCGAGGATCGACGTACGCACGAACGCATCCACGTCCTGCGGATACGTCGGACGCTCCTGTAGCCAGCTCTCGATCGCGGTGAAGCCGGAGTCGCGCAGGCGTCGCTCAGTCTCCAGAGGACCGGCGAACACCCAGGGCGACCAGCCGAGCAGCTCGGGAGCCTCCTCGCGCGCGACCGCATCGATGACCGCTCGCACCCCGTCGATGTTGCCCTCTCCCCCGCACTGGATCTCGAGCACGCCGCCCGGTCGCAGCGCGTCCGCCAGCCGCATCCACAGACGATCGTGGTCGGGTATCCAGTGCAAGGCGGCCGTTGACACGACCGCGTCGACAGGCTCGTCGAGGTTCAGCTCGAGCGCGTCCTGGCACCAGACGTGCGCGCGCTCGCCCAGCCGCCCGCGCGCGAGCTGGACCATGTCCGCCGAGGCGTCCATCGCGAGCACGCGGCCTTGCGGCACGAACGCCAGCAGCGCCTCCGTGACGCGCCCGGTACCGCAGCCGACATCGAGAATCGTCGCATCCGGCGCGATTCCGTGCAGGCGTGCGAGCACGTCCGCCGCCCACGCCTGCTGCGGCTCGCTCGAGCGGTCATAGGTGCGGGCGTCCCAGGGCGTGGCACCCACGTCGCGTCAGCCCCCCGCTACACCGATTCCTGCACGCGCCCGCAGTCCGCGACGGCGTACTGGGCCGCACAGTAGGTCTGCGGCCGCGCTCGAGCCTGCGTTCGCGAACAGCACGAGCACCAACGCCGCCAGGACCAGCGGCACTGCCCGCCGGGCGCTTAGGCGCCGTGGCACTTCTTGAACTTCTTGCCCGACCCGCACCAGCAGGGGTCGTTGCGCCCGACCTGGTGCTCGTCGTCGAGCACGCGCTGCTCGACGACCGGCAACGCTTCCAGCTCCTGGCCGTTCTCACCGTAGGCGGCCTCGGCGCCGGCTCCCGTGCCGAGCCCGGCAGCGGCAGCGGCGGCAGCGAGCGCGCCTGAGCCGACGGCGCTGTGGCCGCCGGAGTAGGACACGCGCCCGGCGCGCGTTGAGTTGCCGGCGGCGGAGAACGGCGCGATCGGCGCGGCACCGGCGCCGCCGTTCTCGCCCTCGACGTTGACCTGGACGTTGAAGATCATGCGCGCGTAGTCCGACCAGACGCTGTTCATGAGGTCGCCAAACAACGAAAACGCCTCGTTCTTGTAGGCCACCAGCGGGTCGATCTGCGCGAAGCCTCGCAGATGGATGCCCTCGCGCAGGTAGTCCATGTCGAACAGGTGCTCACGCCAACGTTCGTCGATGATCTGCAGCAGCAGGAAGCGCTCGAGCGCTTCCATCAGCTCCTGCCCGAGCGACTCCTCACGCGCGTTGTAACGCTCGAGCGCCTCGTCGATGATGCGTTCTGTCAGCGAGTTGCGATCGATCGACTCACGGTCGAGCGTCTGGTCGTCCAGGTCCAGCGGGAACAGCTGACCGAGAGCCGTGAACAGGCCGTCGACGTCCCAGTCCTCGTAGAAGTCGCCAGGCGTGTACTGGTCGATCGTGCGTTCGACGACCTTTGCGACCTCCTCGCGAGCCTCCTCGCCGATGCTCTTGCCGTCGAGCACCTCGTCGCGGTATTTGTAGATCACGCGTCGCTGCTCGTTCATCACGTCGTCGTACTCGAGCACGCGTTTGCGGATCAGGAAGTTCTGCTCCTCGACCTTCTTCTGGGCTTTCTCGATCTGTTTGGAGAGCATGCCCGCCTCGATCGGCTCCTCGTTGCCCTCCTCGTCGACGCCGCCGAGTTTGTCGAGGATCCGGTAGATGCGATCACCGGCGAACAACCTCACGAGATCGTCCTCGGCGGACAGGAAGAAGCGCGATTCGCCAGGGTCGCCCTGGCGCCCGGAACGGCCTCGCAGCTGGTTGTCGATACGCCTGGACTCGTGGCGCTCGGTACCGCAGATGAAAAGACCGCCGGCGGCCATCACGTCGGCCCGGGCCTCCGCGAGCTTGCGCTCGACCTCCGGCAGGATCTCCTTCATCCGTCGCTCGTAGCTCTCCGTGTCGGCCGGATCGACGCCCTCACGCGCGAGTTGCAGCGCCGCCATGTGCTCGGGGTTGCCGCCGAGCTTGATGTCGACGCCGCGCCCGGCCATGTTCGTGGCGATCGTCACGGCGCCGGGGTGCCCCGCCTCGGCGACGATCTCTGCCTCACGCGCCGCGTGCTCGGGCTTGGCGTTCAGGACGGTGTGCGTGATCCCGCGCTTGGCCAGCCGATCGCCGAGAAGTTCCGAGACCTCGACCGAGATCGTCCCAACCAGCACCGGCTGGCCGTTCTCGTGGCGCGCGGCGATCTCTTTGACGACCGCGTTCCACTTGCCCTCCTTGGTCTTGTAGACCTGATCGTTGCGGTCCGCACGTACCATC
Organism: uncultured Solirubrobacteraceae bacterium; assembly: GCA_963838405.1. GTDB lineage: Bacteria > Actinomycetota > Thermoleophilia > Solirubrobacterales > Solirubrobacteraceae > Palsa-744. Next base: position 801,331 of record CAWIRA010000006.1, read on the forward strand.
GCCATGTTCGTCGGGATCTGTACGACCGGCAGCTCGTAGATCTTCATGAACTCGGTCGCCTCGGTCAGCGCCGTGCCGGTCATGCCCGCGAGCTTGTCGTACAGGCGGAAGTAGTTCTGGTAGGTGATCGTCGCGAGCGTCTGGTTCTCCTCCTGGACCGACACGCCCTCCTTCGCCTCGACCGCCTGGTGCAGGCCCTCCGACCAGCGCCGGCCGTCGAGGATGCGCCCGGTGAACTCATCGATGATCTTGACCTCGCCGTCGATCACCGCGTAGTCGACGTCCTTCTTGTAGAGCGCCTGCGCGCGCAGCGCCTGGATCAGGTGGTTGACGAGATGGCCGTTCTCGGCACGGTAGAGGTGATCGATCGCGAGAAAGCGCTCCGCCTTAGCGACGCCCTGCTCGGTGATTGCAACCGTCTTCTGCTTCTCGTCGATCTCGAAGTCGAAATCCGCCACGAACTGCTTCTTGGTGCGCGGGTCCATGCCCAGGGGCGTCTCCCCCGCCTTCATCTGCGGTGCCAGGCGTGCGAACTTGACGTACAGATCGGCGGCCTGTTCGGGCGCACCGGAGATGATCAGCGGCGTGCGCGCCTCGTCGATGAGGATGTTGTCGACCTCATCCACGATCGCGAAGTAGTGCCCGCGCTGGACCTTTTCGCCGAGATCCTTGGCCATGTTGTCGCGCAGGTAGTCGAAGCCGAACTCCGAGTTCGTGCCGTAGACGACATCGCACGCGTAGGCGCGATGCTTGTCCTCGTAGTCCTGCATGTTCTGCAGCACACCGACCGACACGCCCAGCGCGTCGTAGATCGGACTCATCCATTCCGCGTCGCGACGTGCCAGGTAGTCGTTGACGGTGACCACGTGCACGCCCTTGCGCTCACGCGGCGCGTCATCCGCCGCGTCGGCAGCGGCGTCGCGCACGGCAAGCGAGTTCAGCACGACCGCGAGCGTCGCCGTCAGCGTCTTGCCCTCGCCCGTCTTCATCTCTGCGATCTGTCCCTCGTGCAGCGCCATGCCGCCGATCATCTGCACGTCGAAATGGCGCATGCCCATGGTGCGCTTGCCGGTCTCGCGCACGATCGCGAAGCACTCGGGCAGCAGCGCGTCGAGCGACTCGTCGTCGGCCGCGCGCGCGCGCAGCTCGTCGATCCGCTCGCGCAGCTCCGCGTCGCTGTCGTGTTCGAGCTCGGCCTCGAACGCGCCGATCAGCGCGACGCGCTTCTCATATTCCTTGCGCTTCTTCGCCTCGCCGACATTCAGCGCACGATCCAGCAGGGATGGCATGCGCCAAGGATAGCCCCAGACGAGGGAACGCTAGACCGAAGGCAGCGACAGCCCGCGCGGCGCCGTCGTGGCGACGCGCGCCGACGCGGCGTGGGCCTCGCGACGGTGGCGCAGTTTGTCGCGGTGACGCTTGACCTGGCGGGCGAGCTCGTCGACGACGAGGTTCAGCGAGTGCAGCATCTCGGGCGAGGCATCGCGCGCGCGGAGCGTCACGCCCTTCAAATACAGCGTGCACTCGGCCACATCCTTGTCGCTGACCCGCGGGTTGCGCTCCCTAAAGATCTCGATCTCGAGGCGGGCGAGGTCCGAGACCTGTCGCGCGACCTTCATCAGACGACGCTCAGCATGCATGCGAAGCTCGTCGGTGACCGGGACGTTGCGACCCTTGATGTCGATCTGCATCACAGGCTCCTTCGGTCGGGAACTCCTTTTCGTGTTCCCGATGCTACGCCCGTTGACGGCGGATGTAAATGGACTGGACGGAATGTGGCTGTCCGTGCACGGGGGCATCTTGCGGCCGCTTCGGCCACTTCCAAGCGCCGTCAACGGCGCCGCATCGGCGAGCGCACGACGCCGAGCGCCTGCACTTCTCCGCAAGTAGCGAGCAGTCGGTAGTCCACCATGCCATCTCGACGTGCTATGATGACTCTTGTCATAGTCTCACTTTCCGTGAAGGGGCTCGCTGCGGCGGGCCCTTTCGCGTTAAGGCGCTCACCCGCGCGTCGCCAGGCGAGCCCGCCGAGCCCGTGAACCTTCAGCCGCGTCGGCGCAGGCTCTGCAGGATGCCGCTGTGGCCGGCGATCGCGTCGATCAGGATCGACTCCGGCGCGATCTTGGTTCCGGGGAACACGATGCACCCGCGCAGCTGCGCGCGGTCGCCGACACGGGCGCCGTCGCCGAGCACGATCGGACCCATCAGCCGCACCCCCTCGCCGATCTGCACGTCACGCCCGATCCACGCGTGACCGTCGAGCTCGGTGTCTGCTCGCAGCGGCGAGACGCCGCCCGCGACGAGCACGCCCGGGCTCACCTCCTCGCCCTCGATCTGCAGGTGCAGCTCACCGCGCAACGCGTCGACCGTGCCCTGGCGCAGCTCGCTCAGCGAACCGACATCGTTCCAGTACTCCCCCAGCTCGTGGATGTAGAACGGAACGTCGTTCTCGAGCAGCACGGGAAACACGTCCTGTGCCCAGTCCACGAACGGCCGCGCAGGGAAGTAGTCGAAGATCCGCGGCTCGAACATGTAGATGCCGCAGTTGCCGAGGTCGGACAACGCCTCCTCCGGCGCCGGCTTCTCCTGAAAGCCGGTGATACGCCCATCGCGGTCGTGCAGCACGACGCCGTACTCGCGCGTGTCCGCCACCTGCTTGACCGCGAGCGTCGCGATCCCGCCGCTCTGGCGGTGCCTCGCGAGGAACGCGCCGAGGTCGATGTCCGTCAGCGCGTCGCCCGAGATCACCAGGAACGGCTCGTCGCCGAAGAAGTCCGCGCACCCCCTCACGCCGCCGGCGGTTCCCAGCAGCTCCGGCTCGAAGCGATAGCTCAGCCGCTCGCCGAAGTACTCACGGATCGAGTCCGGGAAGTAGTGCAGGTTGGCGATCACCTCGTCGAACCCGTGGCGTTCGAGCAGCTCGACGATGTGCTCCATCACCGGCCGGTCGAGCACCGGCACCATCGGCTTGGTGATCTCGTACGTCAGCGGCCGCAGGCGCGTGCCGAGCCCAGCGGCGAGGACCATCGCCTTCATGCGCTGATCAGTACCTGTAGTGGTCTGGCTTGTAGGGGCCCTCGACGGGCACGCCGATGTACGCGGCCTGCTCGTCGCTGAGACGCGTGAGCTTCACGCCGAGAGCGCCGAGATGCAGGCGCGCGACCTTCTCGTCGAGGTGCTTCGGCAGCACGTACACGCGCTTCTCGTACTCGTCGTTCTTCGTGAACAGCTCGATCTGGGCGATCGTCTGGTTGGAGAACGAGTTGCTCATCACGAAGCTCGGGTGACCGGTCGCGTTGCCGAGGTTCAGCAGGCGCCCCTCGGAGAGCATCAGGATCGCGTGGCCGTCGGGGAACACCCACTTGTCGACCTGCGGCTTGATGTTCACACGCTCGATCCCCGGGACCGTGGTGAGGCCCGCGATGTCGATCTCGTTGTCGAAATGGCCGATGTTGCCGACGATCGCCTGATGCTTCATGCGTGCCATGTCCCGCGCGCTGATGATGTCCTTGTTGCCGGTCGTGGTGATGAAGATGTCGCCGCTGTCGACGACGTCCTCGAGCGTCTTGACCTCATAGCCCTGCATCGCCGCCTGCAGCGCGCAGATCGGGTCGATCTCGGTGATCACGACGCGGGCGCCCTGGCCGCGCAGCGATTCCGCGCAGCCCTTGCCGACGTCGCCGAAGCCGCACACGACGGCCACCTTGCCGCCGATCATGACGTCGGTGGCGCGGTTGATGCCGTCGATCAGCGAGTGCCTGCAGCCGTAGAGGTTGTCGAACTTGGACTTGGTGACGGAGTCGTTGACGTTGATCGCCGGGAACAGCAGTTCGCCGTCCTGCACCATCTGGTAGAGCCGATGCACGCCCGTGGTGGTCTCCTCGGTGACGCCTTTGATGCCCTCGCCGATGCGCGTCCAGCGCTGCGGGTCCTCGCCCAGTGTGCGCGTGAGCGTGTTGAGGATCACCTCGTGCTCCTCAGATTCCGCGCTCGCCGGGTCGGGCACAGCGCCCGCCTTCTCGTACTCGGTGCCCTTGTGCACGAGCAGCGTCGCATCGCCGCCGTCGTCGAGGATCATGTTCGGCCCGACCGAGCCGTCCTCACCGGCGTTCGGCCAGTTGAGCACCTGCTCGGTGCACCACCAGTACTCCTCGAGCGTCTCACCCTTCCATGCGTACACGGGCACGCCACGCGGCTCCTCGACCGTGCCGTCCGGGCCGACCGCGACCGCGGCCGCGGCGTGGTCCTGCGTGGAGAAGATGTTGCAGCTGCACCAGCGGACCTCGGCGCCGAGCGCCGTCAGCGTCTCGATCAGCACGGCGGTCTGGATCGTCATGTGCAGCGAGCCGGTGATGCGCGCGCCGCGCAGCGGCTGCGCGTCGGCGTACTCGGCCCGGATCGCCATCAGGCCGGGCATCTCGTGCTCGGCGAGCGTGATCTCCTTACGGCCGAACTCGGCGAGGGATAGGTCGGCCACTCTGAAGTCGGTGCCGGTGGCGGGTGCTGCTGTGGGCGTCATTGCTGACATGACGAAGCCTCCTGTCGGGTCAGGTGAGCGCCCTTGCTGCAGAGAGAACGGGCCGAGCGTGGCGGATTACAGCCCGTCGCAGCGCTCCTCGGCCGCCCCGCAAGGTAGCACACGCTCCCTGCCGTCAAGCGTCCTAGCGCTCAGCGAGCGCGGCCTTCAGCTCGTCGAGGATCTTCACCGGCCCAGGGTCGACGCCGCGCAGCGCCGCCAGATAGATCGAGACGAGGTCGCCGAGCAGCACCAGTGAGATCACGCGCTCGATCGCCGTCTCGCCGCGCGTCTCCAGACGGAAGCTCGCGGCGGCGCTGCCGGCGATCAGCTGCTCGGTCAGCGCCATGCGCTCCTTGACGCGCGGGTGCGCGTCGGAGTCGTCGAGGAACACCGCGGAGAAGCGCCCGAGCTCAGGCGCCCCGGCCCAGCCGACGATCTCGTTGTGGTCGAGCTCGGGCAGTTCGTTCGAGAAGGCGGGCTGCTTTGCGTTCTCGTTGATCTGCGTCTTCCATCGGTAGGCGATCGGGTTGGTCAGGCCAGCCCCGGCGATCACCGGCGTCGTGCCGGCCAGCCCACGCGCGACGGTCTTCGCGAGCGAGTCCTCGGCGGCGTCGGGGCCCCACTCGGCGACGAGGTGCTCGATGTGTGATGCCGCGACGTCGATCTCCGATGTCAGCCGCGGTCCTGCGCCGCACAGCGCCGCGACCTCGAGCGAGGCGACGATCATGTACGCGACGGCGGCGCGCGGCTGAAAGCCGCCGGGTAGGGGAATCACGGGCACCCCATCCGCTCGCGCCATCTCGGCGAGGCGTCCTCCGGTGGTGACCACCGTGCGCTTGGCGCCCAGCGCGCCGGCCGACTCGTAGCAGGCGAGCGTCTCCTCCGTCTCGCCGGAGTAGCTCGCGCACAGCACCATCGTGTCGGGCGTCGTCCACGGCGGCAGCCCGTAAGCGCGCGTGATGAAGATCGGGCGCGAAGCGTGATCGCCCATCGCGGCTCGCGCCAGCGCGCCACCGATCGCCGAGCCGCCCATGCCTGCGACGACGAGCCCCGCGGCCGTGTCCCAGTCCTGCATGATCGCCGACTCCACGCGCCACAGCGCGTCGCGCAGGTGCTCGGGCAGCGCCAGCACGTCGCCGAGCTGATCCGAGGGGTCGATCCGGGCGATGCTCTCGCGCGAGAGCTCCTCCGCGGTTCCTGTCGCGGTCGCGCCGGCGTCACTCATCTGCTGCTCTCCTCCTGTTGGGCTTGGATGCTGATGGCCGTCGATCGTTGACATGAGGGGCTCGTCATGGTCTTCGGGGGCTCGAGCGCCTAGAACTCGATCGCGTGATCGGGCAGCTCGACACCAGGGAAGATACGCGCCCCGCGTGTGATCACGTTGTCAGCCCCGATTCGCACGCCCTCCCCGAGCACCGCTCCGCCTGTGATCTTCGAGCCTGCGCCGACCCGGCAGCCCGGGGCGACGATGCAGTCGCGCAGCTCGCAGCCCTCGCCGATTTCGGCCCCTTGGAGGACGACGGCACGCTCGATCGTCGCGCCGGGGCCGACGGAAACGTCCTCGGCGAGCACGACCAGGCTGCCGACGCGGGCGCCCTCGCCCACCCGCACGCCGCGCTCGAGCACCGCCGGTGGGATCACCCGGCCGCGCACCTCGGCGGAGTCCTCGACCACCAGCCAGTCACTCCCCAGGCGCGCGGACACGGCGGTGTCGACGTTGCCCTCGATGATGTCGAAGGTTCCCCGCAGGTAACGCGCCGGTGTGCCGATATCCAGCCAGTAGCTCTCGGAGGGAAAGCCATACAGCCCGTTGCCCACGAGCACGGGCCACACCTCACGCTCGATCGAGACGTTTCGATCGGGCGCCACCAGCTTCAGGATGTCGCGCTCGAGCACGTAGGCGCCGGCGCTGATCAGCTTCTCCCCGGCGACGTCCGCGCTCGGCTTCTCGATGAAGTCCTCCACCGAGCGGTCCGGCGCGAGGATCACGAGGCCGTAGGCGCTGGGGTCGGGCACTGGCACGAGCGCGAGCGTCGCCCGTGCGCCGGTGGCGCGGTGCTGCGCGATCTGGGCGGTGAGATCGATATCTGTGAGAACGTCGCCGTTGAGCATCAGGAAGCGCTCCTCGAGCATCGGCTCGGCGAGCTTCAGGGCGCCGGCCGTGCCAAGCGGCTCCGGCTCCTCGACGAAGCGCAGGCGTATGCCGAGCTGCGAGCCGTCGCCGAGCACGCTGCGCATGCCGTCGGCGAGGAAACCGCAGGACATGATCACATCGTCGATGCCGTGCGTCTTCAGCCACTCGAGCATGAACGCTATGAACGGCCTGTCGACGAGCTGTACGACCGGCTTCGGCACCGTCGAGGTGAGCGGGCGCAGGCGCGTGCCCTGCCCCCCCACCAGGATCACCGCCTGAATGCTCTCACCGCCGTCCTATGCCCTCGTAAAGGAGTCCAGCGGCACGTATCGCGTCGGCGTCCAGGGCGTTGCGCCCGTCGACGACGAGCCCGCCCGCCATCGCCCCAGCGACCTGCTGCCAGTCGAGCTCCAGGAATTCCGGCCACTCGGTCACCAACACCACCGCGTCGGCGCCCGCGACCGCCTCCAGCGGCGAGTCGGCGAAGGTGACCTGTGAGACCAACGCCCGCGCCTGCTCCTCGGCCACGGGGTCACACGCCGTGACGATCGCCCCGTCCGCCAGCAGCCGCGCCGAGAGCACCAGCGAGGAGGCCTCACGCATGTCGTCGGTGTTCGGCTTGAACGCAAGGCCCAACAGCGACACGCGCTTGCCGGCCAGCCCGCCGAGGTGCTTCTGCAGCTTGCCGATCACGCGGCGCTTCTGCAGCTCGTTTACCTCGATCACTGCTGTCAGCAGCTGGAAGTGATAGCCCGAGTTTCCCGCGAGCTGCTTGAGCGCGTCGACATCCTTTGGAAAGCAGTTCGACGTGGTCACGCCACCGCTCGTGACGACCGTGTGCGAGTGCGGCACCTCGAGCGAGTAGACGTGGCCGTCGTAGCGTTCGCGCCGCAGCCCGCTGATTCGAACCCAGCGCGCCCCATCGCCGCCGGCCCTGAAACCGGTCGGAGCGATTCGCTTGCGCTGCGCGGCGATCGCCGAGAGCACGCCTTGACGGTCACGCTCCGGGACAAGCAGCAGCGCGCGCTCAATCTGGTTGGCTCCACTGATCCGCAACCAGTGCGTCTGCTTCGTCGAGAGCGCGGTCCGACCTTCGCGATGCGAGGCCGTGATGCCGAGGTCGCCCAGCAGACGCAGGACGCCGTCGGCGAGCTCGTCGGAGACGGTGCCGAACTCGAGTATCACGCTGGGGCCACCGTTGACTAGCGACCACGAGCCGTCGCCCTCCCACAGGCCTGAAAGCAGCGCCCACTTCTCGCTGTCGCTGCGCTCCCAGATGAGATCGGGAAGCCGCTGCTCATAGCTGTTGCGACCCAGGCCGAGGATGCCGCGCCAGAAGCCGTGCAGGACGCGCGAGCTGACCCCCACGACGTGGCTGGTTGGTGTCCTGTGCGCGCTGGCACGGACGCCCAGCGAGGACCAGAAGCCGCGGACCTCGTCGACGAGGTGTTGCTCCCGCGTAGGGTGGAAGGACCATTTGATCCGGCGCCGACCGGTGTCCTCCTCGGTCATGCAACCCTCGGCGAGGTACAGGCCCACGACTCGCCAGAGCGCCGGGTCCAAGCGAATCGCGCCGGGCACGTACGCGCCGTTGCGAGCGGTGCCGAGCGCGCACTCGTCCAGCGCCAGATTGGCGCGCGCAGCCTCGTCGAGTCGTAGCGCGCCGCTGCGCTTGACATCGCCCGTGCGGGCCGCGACGCCACGAGCGTGGATAAAGACCTCGCGACGCGCCGCGAGCGGCCGGCTGACGACGTCTTCCACGGCCGCTCGTGGCGGTCGTGCGATCACCTCGCCGATGCTCAGCCCGGCGTGTTCGAGCGCGCCCAGCAGCGGATAGCGCACCTCCGGGGAGCTCGCGTCCTCCGTACGGACTCCGGCGAGGGGCACCCAATCCTCGTCGGTGAGCTCGAACGCCAACTTGACCGAGCGCTCGCCGTCCTCGCCATCGCCCACGATCCACGGGTGGTCGGGTGTCGTGCGTACGCTGCGGCCCATCTTCGTGTGGACCGCGACGACGTCGCCGTCGTAGGGGCGCCGTGTCAGCGCCATCACGGGCAGGAACCTGGGCTCGATCTCGCCGCGCGCCCAGGAGAGCACTTCGAGATTGTCCGGCTCGAGCACTTCCGTGGCGGAGCCCGCTCCGAAGGCGCGCAGAGCCTCGTCGGACTCGAGGCGCGAACTCTCCGGCTCGAGCAGCCCCCACATGCGTTCGAAGCTGAGCAGCGTGACACGGCCGTTCCAGCGTGCGAGCACGGTCTCCTCGGGGACGAAGCACGAGCCGCCGAAGCCAATACCCGCCTGCAGAAACTTGGAGCCGATGCGATCGTCGAGGCCCATGCCGCGCGCGACCTCGACCACATCCGCGCCGGTCTCCTCGCAAACGTTTGCGATCTCGTTGATGAACGAGATCTTCGTCGCCAGGAACGCGTTGGAGGCGAGCTTGACCATCTCCGCGCTGGCCACGTCGGTACGCACGAGCGGCGCCTCCAGCGGCTCGTACAGCGCGACCACGGCGTCGCCGGCCCAGCCGCCGTCGTCTCCGACGACGACACGGTCGGGATGCAGGAAGTCCTGGACGGCCGAGCCCTCCTTGAGGAACTCGGGGCAGGAGACGTAGGCGAGGCCCTGCTTGCCCTGCTCGCCGAAGACGCGCTGCAAGGACGCGCCGGTGCCGCAGGGCACGGTCGACTTCATGACCAATGCCCGTCCGCTGGCTGCCGGAACGGCGTCGACGACGGCGTGTACCGCGCTCAGGTCGGCGTCTCCGGAGTACGTCGGCGGGGTGCCGACGGCGACGAACAACAGTCGACAGTGCTCGAGCGCGTCGCCGATGTCTGTCGAGAAGTGCAGGCGCTCGGCGTTGCGCGCCAGCAGCTCCTCGAGCCCGGGCTCGTAGATCGGCACCTCGCCGCGGCGCAGGCGCTCGACCTTGGCGGCGTCGATGTCGACGCACCAGACGTCGCTGCCCAGCTCCGCGAAGCCGGCAGCCGTCACCAGGCCCACATAGCCGGTGCCGATCACTCCGATTGGCTCACGTGTCTCACTCATGAGGCGGGGAAGGCTAGCCGGTGCGGGCGTTGGAGGCGGTGGTGCGGGCGCGGCGCGCACAGGCGCGACTGGTGACCCTCGCCGCGCGGACTCCTACTGCTCAACCGCGAGAAAGGCCTCGTAACGGCGGATGTCGCGCTGTACTCGCGCGTGTTCCTCGCTGTCGGGCTGGGCCCGCTCCGCCGCCGTGCGTGCTTCTGCGAGCTTGGTCTCGAAGGTGGCGCGATCGATCTGCTCAGGTCGAATCGCCTCCTCGACGAGCACCAGCGCGCGATTCTCGACGAACTGCAGGTAGCCCTCGGCCTGCGCGAAGCGCACGATGTCGTCTTCTGCGCGGTACAGCCGCAGCTCGGTCGGTTCGAGCGTCGCGAGCACCGGCTCGTGGTGCGCGAGGATCCCGATCGAGCCCACGACCGTGACGGTCGAGACCATTTCGACCTCGTCGGAGAACACCTCCCCCTCGGGAGTGAGCACTTCGACTGGGAACTTTGAGTGGGCCATTATTTCTTGGCTGCCTCTACTACTTCCTCGATCGTTCCCTTGAGGAAGAACGCGCTCTCGGGGACCTCGTCGTGCTTGCCTTCGATGATCTCCTCGAAGCCCCTGATCGTCTCTGCGATCGGCACGTACGCGCCCGGCGTCCCCGTGAACTGCTCAGCCACGAAGAACGGCTGCGAGAGGAAGCGCTCGATCCGGCGCGCGCGTGCGACCGTCAGCTTGTCCTCGTCGGAGAGCTCGTCGATCCCGAGGATCGCGATGATGTCCTGGAGCTCCTTGTAGCGCTGCAGGATCTCCTTGACGCTGTTGGCGACGCGGAAGTGGTCCTCGCCGAGGATGTCAGCCTTGAGGATCGTCGAGGTCGAGTCGAGCGGATCGACGGCCGGATAGATGCCTTTTTCGGAGATCGCGCGTGACAACGCGGTGGTCGCGTTGAGGTGCGCGAACACGGACGCCGGCGCCGGGTCGGTGTAGTCGTCCGCCGGCACGTAGATCGCCTGGATCGAGGTCACCGAGCCGCGCTTTGTCGAGGTGATGCGCTCCTGCAGCTGACCCATCTCCGTCTCGAGCGTCGGCTGGTAGCCGACCTGCGAGGGCATGCGCCCGAGCAGCGCCGAGACCTCGGAGCCGGCCTGGACAAAACGGAAGATGTTGTCGATGAACAGCAGCACGTCCTGGCCCTGGTCGCGGAAGTATTCGGCCATCGTCAGGCCCGACAGCGCGACGCGCATGCGCGCCCCGGGCGGCTCGTTCATCTGGCCGAACACGAGCATCGTCTTGTCGAGCACGCCCGACTCCTTCATCTCCAGCCACAGGTCGTTGCCCTCGCGCGAGCGCTCGCCGACACCGCAGAAGGCAGACAGGCCGCCGTGCTCCGTGGCGAGGTTGTGGATGAGCTCCTGGATCAGCACCGTCTTGCCGACGCCGGCGCCACCGAACAGCCCGACCTTGCCGCCCTTCGCGTACGGGGCGAGCAGGTCGATGACCTTGATGCCGGTCTCGAACATTTCGGTCGTGGGCGTCAGATCCGTCGGGGCCGGTGCCTCCTGGTGGATGCCGCGACGCTCGACATCGGCGGGCATCGGCTCACCCAGGTCGATCGGGTCGCCGAGCAGGTTGAAGATGCGCCCCAGCGTCGCCTCGCCTACGGGCACGGTGATCGGCGCGCCGGTGTCAACCACCTCGAGCCCTCGCGCGAGACCGTCGGTCGTGTCCATCGCCACGGCGCGCACGCGATCGTCCCCGAGGTGCTGCTGGACCTCGCACACGAGCAGTTCCTCCTCGGAGCCGGCGCTGATGCCGGGTGCCTCCTCCTCCTTGTTGCTGGCAGTGCGCACGATCGTGATCGCGTGGTTGATCTCCGGCAGGCGTTTGTCGAACACGGCCTCGATCACGACGCCCTGAATCTCCTCGATGCGCCCGACGTTGCGCTCGGGCGCGCCGTTGGCGCTGGCTGTTTGGTCTGTAGCGATGCTGGCCTCCATGGTTCTCTGACTCTCCTGTCTATCTGTTCAAGTTCGTGGAAGGAACGCTGGTCTGGGGTGTCGATGAGCAAGCCAGACAAGGACGCAGGAAGCGAAGTGTGCTTCGCACACGAGCGACCGAGGACGCAGTATGGCGCCGCTCAGCGATCACGCCAGACCCTCGGCGCCGGCTACTACCTCCATGATCTCCTGCGTGATCTCGGCCTGGCGGGCACGGTTCATCTGCAGCGTGTACTCGGTGATGATTTCGCCGGCGTTGTCGGAGGCACTGCGCATCGCCGTCATCTGCGCCCCAAAGAAGCCCGCCGCGGACTCCACCAGCGCGCGATAGATCGAGATCTCGATGTAGTCAGGCACGAGTCGCCTGAGGATCTTTTCGGGGTCCGGCTCGTACTCGACGGAGCCGCGTTTGGCAGGCGTGTCCGGCTCGCCGTCGTCCTGCCTGTGCCCTTCAGGGTGCTCGCCGTCGATCGCGGCGTGCGTTAGCGGGAGCAGGGTCTGGCGCGTGACGTGCTGCGTCAGCGGCGAGACGTAGGAGTTGAAGATCATCTCGACGCGATCGACGTGCCCGTCGACGTACGCCTGGACCACGTCGTCGGCGATCGTGCGCGCGTCCGCGTAGGCCGGCCGGTCGGCGAATCCGGTGTATGCGCCGCTGAGCTCATGGCCGCGGAAAGTCAGCGAGGAGACGCCGCGGCGCCCGGTCGCATACCAACTCGTGCGCAGCCCGTCCTCGCCCAGCTCCGCCGAGAGCCGCACCCCGGCGCGGATGATCTGGGAGTTGAAGGCGCCGGCGAGCCCACGGTCGCCGGTGACGAGCAGCAGCCCGGCGTTGGTCTGGCTCTCGTGCTCGCGTAGCAGCGGCACCCGCGCCGCCTCGCTGCCGGCCGCCTGCGCCGCCTGGCGCGTCATGCGCCCGAGCGCGTCGGCGTACGGGCGCAGCGCAGCGATCCGCTGCTCGGCGCGCCGGAGGCGCGCCGCGGCGACCATCTCCATCGCGCGCGTGATCTTCTGGATGTTCTTGACCGACGCGATCTTGTTCTTGACGTCGCGCTGAGAAGGCATGGGCTGTCCCCGGCGTGCGGCCTAGGCCGCCGCCGTCGCCTCCTCGGCCGGCTGGGAGCGCTCGCCGGAGTCGGCGTCGGCCGACGGCTGCGGATCGTTGGCGGCGAGAGGACTGTCGGCGTCGAGCGGCTGGCCCTCCTCGTCGAGGTCGTAGCCGAAGTCCTGCGCGAACGCATCGACGGCGTCATGCACGGCCTTCTGGGTGTCCTCCGACCAGTCGCTGCCGGCGATGCGCTCGAGCACGTCGCTGTGCTGGGCGTGCATGCGTTCGGTCAGCTCGAGCAGGAACTCGCTGACGCGCTCGACGTTGATGCGATCGAGGAAGCCGTTGGTGGCCGCGTAGATCTGGACGACCTGATCCTGCACCGGCAGCGGCTCGCGCTCGTGCTGGTTGAGCGTCGTCACGAGCCGCTCACCGCGTGCCAGCGTGCGCTGGGTGTCAGCGTCGAGGTCGGAGCCGAACTGCGCGAAGGCCTCGAGGTCGCGGTACTGCGAGAGCTCGAGCTTGATCCGCCCGGCGACTTTCTTCATCGGGCCGATCTGCGCGTTGCCGCCGACGCGCGAGACCGAGATGCCGACGTTGATCGCCGGACGCACGCCAGAGTTGAAGAGTTTCGACTCGAGGAAGATCTGTCCGTCGGTGATCGAGATCACGTTCGTGGGGATGTAGGCCGAGACGTCGCCGGCCTGCGTCTCGATGATCGGCAGCGCCGTCAGCGAGCCGCCGCCGAGGTCGTCGTTGAGCTTGACGGCGCGCTCGAGCAGGCGAGAGTGCAGGTAGAAGACGTCTCCCGGGTAGGCCTCGCGACCGGGCGGGCGGCGCAGCAGCAGCGACATCTGGCGGTAGGCGTATGCGTGCTTGGTGAGGTCGTCGTACACGCACAGCGCGTGGCCGCCGTTGTAGAGGAAGTGCTCGGCCATCGCGCAGCCGGCGTAGGGCGCGATGAACTTGATCGGCGCCGCCTCGTCGGCGCCGGCCGCGACGATGATCGTGTTGTCGAGCGCGCCGTACTCCTCGAGCGTCTGCGCCAGCGCTACGACGGTTGCCATGCGCTGGCCGATCGCGACGTACACCGAGACGACGCCGGTTTCCTTGTTGTTGATGATCGTGTCGATCGCGATCGCGGTCTTACCCGTCTGGCGGTCGCCGATGATCAGCTCTCGCTGGCCGCGGCCGATCGGGATCATCGCGTCGATCGCCTTCAGGCCGGTCTGCATCGGTTGCGTGACGGGCTGGCGCTGCACGACGCCGGGCGCCTTGAACTCAGCCGGGCGCGTCTGCTCGAGCGAGATCGGCCCCTTGCCGTCCAATGGGCGCCCAAGCGGGTCGACCATGCGACCGAGCAGCTGCTCGCCGACGGGGATCTCGAGCAGCGTGCCCGTGCGCTTGACGGTGTCGCCCTCGGAGATCTGCTCCCACTCGCCGAACAGCACCGCGCCGACGTTGTCGGACTCGAGGTTCAACGCCAGGCCGGTGACGCCGTGCGGAAGCTCGAGCATCTCGAAGGACATGCAGTTCTCGACGCCATGCACACGCGCGATGCCGTCGGCGACGGAAAGCACGGTGCCCACCTCGGTCAGCTCGGCGCTACCGCTGTCGAGTCCCTCGATGCGGCTCTTCAGGATGCTGGTGATCTCGTCAGGGTTGATCTGCATGGCTTAAGAAGCTCCTTGGGCAACTTGCCTGCGCAGCTGCTCCAGTCGGTTTCGAATAGAGGCGTCGAGGATCGAGTTTCCGACCCTGATGATGATGCCGCCGAGGATGTCCGGGTCTACGCGCGCAGCCAACGTTATCTTGCGGCCGCCGGCGCGCTCGCCGATTTTCTCGCCGAGTCGCTGCGTGGTCTCCGGGTCGAGCGCGATGGCGCTGGTGATCTCGACCGGCAGTATCCGATTCTCCTGCTCCCACAGGCGCTCGTACTCCTCGCGGATGCGGAAGATCACCGGCATGCGGTGGTTTTCGATCAGCACCTTGAGGAAGTTCACGAACAGCGGGTCGGCGCCGTCGAGCATGCCCGCGAGCGCGTCCTGCTTCTCCGTGATCGAGAAGTAAGGCGAGAAGAAGAACACCGCAAGGTCGCGGTTCTCGCCGAGGGCGTCCGCGAACTGGCTGAGCTGCTCGCGCAGCTCGTCGAGCGTGCCGTTCTCGCGGCCCACCTCAAACAGCGAGCGACCGTATACCCGAGCGAGCTCCTCCACTAGTTCTGCAGCTCCGGCGGACAGCGAGGAGAGATCGAGCTCGCCGAGGGCCTCCTCCACGAGGCGCCGCTGGTCGGCGTCGTCGAGCGTCTTGCGCACGACCTTCTCGGTCGCCATGATCGTGAGGTCCGCGACCTCGCGGCGAATGTCGTCGAGGGCGCGTTTCGTGGCGGCGTCGATCTCGCGTTCGGCGCGCTTGGATGCTTCCGCGAGAATCTCCGGCACGCGCTCGCGCGCCTCGTGCTCGTGCGCCTCAGCGGTCTGACGTGCGCGCTGGAGGATCTCCTCGGACTGGGCGCGCGCCTCCTTGAGGCGCTCGCGGTATTCCTCCAGCAGCTTGTCGGCTTCGGTGCGGCTGCGTTCCGCGTCTTCGGTCGCCTGGTTGATCGTGGCGGCGCGTTCGTCCAGCGCCTCACGGATGCGCGGAAAGACGGCCTTCGCGAGGATGTACAGGGAGATCGCGAAGACGACGATCGTCCAGATCATCAGGCCGACGTTCGGCGTGATCAGCCAAGAGTCACTCGAGGCGATCGGTGTGCTGGTTGTGACGCTGAGTGGATCCATGGGCCTAGAGGAAGAAGGCGATGAAGCCGCCGACCAGACCGTAGAAGAAGGTCGCCTCGGTGAGCGCGAAGCCGAGCCACTGGATCGAGGTGATCTCGTCGCGCATCTCGGGCTGGCGGGTGACCGACTCGATCACCTTGCCGAACAGCATGCCGATGCCCGCGCCGGCGCCCGCGGCACCACCACCGGCACCAACGCCGAGCGCGATCGCTTTACCCGCGTTCGCACCGACTTCCTTCGAGGCTTCTGCCGCTGCCAGCAGCGGCGTGCCCAGGTGGATGGACATGAAAGGGATCAGGTGAGTCAGCATCGTTCTCCTTGTCGAGTGCTTAGTGGCTTGCGGCGGTCGCTCCGCCGAGATAGATGGCGGTCAGAATTGCGAAGATGAAGGCTTGCAGGCCGGCGATCAGGACGGCCTCGAACAGGTAGATGATCACGCCGAGCGGCAGGGTCAACCAGCCGAGGAGCTGCAGTCCCAGGAGCACTGCCAGGTTGCCGGCCATGAAGTCGATCAGCAGATGTCCGGCGAGCAGATTTGCCCAGAGCCTGATGGTCAGCGACAGCGGCCTCAGCACGAAGTTCGAGAGCATCTCCAGCGGGAAGATCAACACGGCCATGAAGCCGCCGACGCCCGCCGGGATCAGGCTCTTGATGTAGCCGATCGGCCCGTGCACGCGGATGCCTTCGACGTTGTACGCGACGAACACGCCGAGCGCGAGCACGAGCGGGACGGCGACGTTCGTGACCGCGGCATAGATCTGGAACGACGGGATGTGGGCGCCGAACACCTTGAACGTGTTCTGCGAGTCCACCGGCAGCGGGATGTAGCCGATCAGGTTCGAGACGAGGATGAACACGAACAGGGTGAAGATCACAGGGAACCAGCGCTTGGCGAGCTTTTCGTCCATGTTCTCGCGCGTCACCTGATCCATCAGGCCATAGCCCATCTCAACCGCGACCTGCAGGCGACCGGGACGCTTGCTCATGTGCCTGGCGACGTACAGCATGATTGCCAGCGTCAGCAGCGTGGCGATCAGCAGATACAGGACACCCTTGTTGAAGTCGAGCGGGCCGGCGATGTGAAACCAGGTTTCGAGGTGAAAGGCATCGATCACCTTGAAGCTTTCGTTTTTGTGCCCCTTGATGCCGAAGGCGACGACGAAGCCGATCAGGCCGAGCACGTACACCAGCAGCACGCCGTAGAGGATTTTCTTGGCTTTGCTCCAACGTCGCACGCGGTTCATCGCTCGGCCTCGCTTCGGGGCGAACCCTGAGGTCCGCACAGGACCCGGGTGGCGAACGCGACGGAGTAGGCACAGAAGATCAGCACCGCCGCCGCAAGCCCGTCCTTGCGTCCGCCGATGACCGCGGCCAGCACGATCGCACCCGCCAGCAGCCAGATCCGGCCGAAGGCCTCGAACAGGTTCAGGCCGAGTTGCGTACGCGGCTGGACGGAGCTGCGAATCCAGCGTCTGTCGAGTTGTGCGAGCACGCGCTGCACGAGCCAAGCGACGGCGCCGATCACGCAGCCGACGGCGGGCGCACCGAGCGCGATCGCCACAGGCGCGCCGACGACGACCAGCACGACGTCCAGCGAGCGAACAAGCGCGAGCGCATACTTCTCAAAGCCCCGCGACCCCGGCTGAGCGCCGTGGGCGGAGAGCTCTAGCGGCGATTGGGTGATGGCCGGGCGCAGGCCGGCTGGGGGTCGTCGAGGCACTCGGAGGGGAACGTGGCCGTGTTACCCGTTGGACTGCCGGCGGCTCGACCGAGCCACGCCGCTGGCGCTGTTTGTAAGTCGTTGTGCTGGCATGTCGCGGTGACTGGCCACCCTATAGAAAAGAAGGTCCCGACGCGGAAAAGCGACGGCGCCGTGGCCGCGTCCCTCAACGGTCAGCAACGGTAGGTCCTAGTCTAACGGTTCTTGAACTTCGTAACAACTTTGTGACAACGGGTACGCGGGATCGGAGCCCACGACACGCGGCGCCTGGCGTACCCCGCGACGCGTCTGCAGCCAGGCCCGAACGCCGCGCGAGCGACCGCTCACTAGCCGGACCAGCAGCAGCGACAGCGTGATCGTGACGAGCCCGCCGAGCACGTCGAGCACGTAGTGATTGCCGGTCGAGAGCACCGCGAACGCGGTCACGCACGGGTAGAGAACGGCGAGCGCGCGCAGCCATCGACGCGTGCTGATCTGCCACACGACGACCGTGCACCACACCGCCCACGCGATGTGCAGAGACGGCATCGCCGCGAACTCGTTCGCCGCCGACGCCAGCGCGCCGGTGTGCCACGAGCCGATCGCGTGCGTCGCCGCGACGACGTCGGTGAAGCCGGGCAGCATGCGCGGTGGCGCCACGGGATACAGCCAGAAGACGACGAACGCGAGCACGTTGGCGAGCACGAGCGCACTGCGCAGCGGCCGGTAGATGTCGGCGCGGCGCCACCACAGAAAGCCGAGCAGACCGAGCGTGACGATGAAGTGCGCGTTGTCGTAATAGTCGGACACCGCCAGCCCGAGCGCGTGGTGCGCGGCCAGCCAGCGATCGAGCGTGTGCTCGGGGTCGATCCCCAGCGAGCGCTCAAGGCGCAGGATCTCCGCGCCGTGGGCCAGCGCCGCGTGCACGCGCAGCGGCGCCAGGTTGGTGACCGCGTCGTACACCCAGCACAGCCACACGATCGTGAGCACCTCGAGCCACCAGGGCGAGCGCTTTTGTGCCTGTGCGGCGCGCGGCGCGGATCGTCGCGCCGCCGAAGCAGCCTCGCCGGCATCGATCGGTGCTCCTACGACAGTTGCCAAGTCGCCGATCTTAGCCGCCGGCTCAGCCGGCGCCGGCGCGGCGCCTCAGGGCATGACCGGCTCGAGACCTCGCCGCGCGAGCGTGTCGAGCACGCGCGGAAGCGCAGCCGCTGTCCGCCGCCAGGAGTTCGCGGCGGAGTAGTCATCGGCGTCGTGCAACAGCAGCACGGCGCCCTCGCCGGCGCCGTCTGTCACGCGAGCTGCGATCGACGCGGGTGTCGCGTGTGCGTCCCAGTCACGACCCCAGTGGCTCCACAGCAGCGTGCGCCAGCCGTTCGCGCGGGCGATGTGCAGCGCGGCCGCGTTGGCGATCCCGTACGGGGGCCGGTAGAGGCTGGGCACGCAGCCGGTCTGCTCGGCGATGTTCTCGCCGGCGCGCGCGATGTCGACCCGCACCTGCCGCGGCGTCAGGCGCAGCAGGTTGCGATGGCGCTGGCAGTGCAGCGCGATCTGGTGGCCCGCATCGGCGATCTCGCGTGCCAGTGCGGGATTACGCGCGACCTGCTCGCCGACGAGGAAGAACGTCGCCCGCACGCGCTCCTCGCGGAGGATCTCGAGCACGGCGGGGGTTCCCTGCGCGTGGGGGCCGTCGTCGAACGTGAGCGCGTAGCCGCGCCCGCTCGCCGTTTCGTCCTCGATCCCCAGCGGCGCGCGCAACGCCGGCCACGCCCCGGCGAGCGCCGGCAGCAGGTATGCGGCGAGCGCCGCGCCGCCGACCGCGCCCGCGAAACGCGTGCCGCGGCTGCGATGATCGGGGTCAGAGATGCTCATGCTGATCCTGGGAATCCTGGCGGCGGCGGGCGCGTCAGCGCTTTATAGCCTAGGGATCGCCCTGCAGGCGATGGACGCCAAGGAGGCGCCCGGCGAGCATCACCTGCGACCGGCGCTCGTGATCGGCCTGTTCCAGCGTACCCGCTGGCTGTTCGGCACCGGACTATCGATGCTGGGGTGGCCGCTGCAGGTACTAGCGCTGCTGCTGGCGCCGCTGGTAGTGGTGCAACCGACGCTCGCCGTCGGCCTGCTCGTGCTGTTGTTCTTCGGCGAGCGCATGCTGGGCGAGCACGCTGGGCGCTACGAGCACCTGGCGATGCTCGCGATCGTGATCGGCATGGTCGGAACGGCGGCGTTCGCGCCTGCCCGCAGCGCGAGCCCGACCGGCAAGCAGCTGACGATCACGCTCGTGCTGCTGGGGCTCGCGCTCCTGTGCATGTTGCCGTATCTGCTGCGCGCGCTGGGGCGGTCGATCCCCGTGGTGACGATGGTCTGCGCCGGTCTCGCGGGCGGCTGGAGCGGCATCGCGACGAAGCTCGCCTCGGACGACCTCTCACACCATCATCTGGGGATCGCAGCCCTGTGGGGCCTGTCGACCGCCGCTGCCGGCGGTGTCGGCGTGCTCAGCGAGATGAGCGCACTGCAGTCGCGCCCCGCGATCCAGGTGGCGCCGGTCGTGTTCGTGACTCAGACGATCGTGCCGGTCGCCGTGGCGCCGTTCCTGTTCGGCGAGCGCTTCAGTGCGACGCCGCTCTCCGGCCTACCGCTGAGCGTCTCGCTGGCGGTCGTGATCGGCGGCGCGGCGATGCTGGCGCGCTCGCCGCTGCTGACCACCGCTTTCAGCGGCGGTGCCCCGCTGATGGAAGCGGAGTTCGTCAACGAGGTCAGCGGCTCGCTGCCGAGTCCCTTGGCGCCGAGCCAGGTGACGATTCGCTCGAGTCCGTTGACCGACGCTGAGGATCCGTCGACTTCGACCACCACCACGTCGCCGGCGCGCATGCGTCGTTGAGGCAGCCGACCTGTCGCGTTCAGGCGCAGGGCGCCGACAACCGGTGTCGCCCCGTCGGTCCGCGCGAGCACCAGCTGCCCGAGCGACACGCCCCCGTCGGGCTGCAGGTAGAAGAACGAGTGGTGCAGCCCGAGCGCGTGCGCCTGTGCGTGCAGCAGGCCGCGCGTGCGCTCCCAGCGCAGCGGCGCCGAGCCCGGTACTTCCGCCACGAACTCGTCGTGCAGAGCGCGAAGCGTCGCGATTCTCGCGACGTGGGGCACGCTGGCGTCGTCGGCGAAGGAGACGTGGATGCCCTTCGCCGCGAGCGCCGCCGCGACGCGCGCGACGTCCCCGGCGGGCGCATGTACGATCAGGCCGACCTCACGCTGGGTCGTGGTGACGCGCACCAGTGGGTGCACGTGCAGCAGCTTGTCCGCCAGCGCGTTGACGTCGTCGGTCGAGGCCATCCAGCCGCCGACCAGCACCAGCAGCGTCAGCTGCGTCGCGAACGCCACCAGTCGCAGTCGCCAGCGCGGGATCGGTCGCACCCGTCGCGGCGCCTGCAGCACCACGTCGACCGCAGCTGGGTGCTCGAGATACGCCGCCGGCGAGGGCCCGCCGTTCGTTGCGCCTGTGCCGGCATCGGACTCGTCGGCGAAGCTGGCTTGGACGTGGGTGCGCAACTCGTCGGTGTCATTGGCCAAGCGCAACAGGTCGAGCGCGGCCATCGCGCGCGTGTTCAGCCGCGCGTGTCCGACCGGCAGGCCGTAGGAGACCACCGGCGTCCCCGCCGCCCGTGCCTCCAGGCAGGTGACGCCGCCGGTCGAGTGCACGAGCACGTCGGCGGCGGCGAGGATCTCGGGCATCTTGTCTGTGAAGCCGTAGACCCGCACCCGCGGTTCGTCCGCGAACGCGAGCCTCAGGCGCGCCGCGAGCGGCTCGTTGCGACCGGCGAGACAGACGATGCTGCTGACCTCTGGAACCTTGGTGAACTCGTGCACCGCGCCGGCGATGTCGCCGACGCCCCAGCCGCCGCCGGAGACGACCACTGCACGGCCGCTCTCGGGCAATCCCAGCGCGCGTCGCGCCTCGACCGGGCAGCGAGGCTCGAGGAAGTCGGCAGAGATCAGTGGGCGCACCAGCTGCACGCTGCCGCGGCCGGCGATGCGCTCGACCGACCGCATCGACTCGCCGTACATCACGAGGTGGGCGTCGATGCCCGGTTGAGCCCAGAAGAACAGCCCTGTCAGGTCGGTGATCGTGGCGACTGTCGAACAGCGCACCGCCCCGGTGCGCCGTAGCCGGGCCAGGACGACCGTGACGGCGGGGTAGGTCGAGACGACGACGTCCGGGTCGTGCTGTGCGATGACGCGCGCCAGCGGTCGCGAGCCGAGCAGGCACAGCAGCCGCCGCGTCGCCGCCCTGACGGGCATCACGTGCTCCAGCAGCCAGTAGACGACGGTGTACGTCCACGGGAAGAAGCGCAGCTGCACGCGGTAGCCGTCCTCGACGACGGGGCGCACGAGCGGACCCATCGCGGCGAGCCCGTCGATCACGCGGACTTCGACGTGCTCCGGCGACGCTTCGACCTGCTCCGCCAGGGCGCGCGCCGCCGCTGCGTGGCCCTCGCCCACGTCGGCGGACAGGATCAGGATGCGACGGGCGCGCGCGGGCTGCGAACCCCGGCGCCGGTTGCGTGTGCGATAGCGACTGCGCATAGAAGGTGCCGCCCCGTCGGGTGGCTGAGGCCCGACAACGCGCACACAGACAATGCTTCGGCGCGCCCCGGACCTGAGCACAGGGTAACGGCCGCGGGGGACACCTGCATGGATGAGAGGTAAAAATGGACAGATTCCGACGGCGAGCCCCATACCCCCCGTGCTGGTCGACGGGACGACGCGCCCGGAAACCGGCGCAAGCGCGGGCCGCGGCACGTCCGCGGCGGTTGCGCGCGGGCTCGGCGGGCTCGGGCTGATCGCGATCGTGGTGTGCGCGTTCCTGGTGAGCGCGGGAGCCGCCTCACAGCCGGGGCAGTACGTGCCCGCCCGCAGCGGCGGCTGGCCGGCATGGCTGGCGGGACCGCTGCGAGGCCTGGGAATCGGACTCTCGAGCGGGGGCTTTCAAACGCTCGTGTTGATCATGTGCGCGAGCTATCTGCTCGTGCTGCTGGTCGCTCGGCGCCTGCCGCTCGCGGCGCTCGCCACGGCGATCGTGCTGGCGGACGTGGTCGTCGCGCTCGGGCCGCCGCTGATCTCACAGGACGTGTTCGGCTATCTCGCGTTCGCGCGCTTGGGTGTCCTGCACGGGCTTGACCCGTACACGCACATCGCTGCCGAAGCGCCAGCCGACGCGGTCTTCCACTTCATCGGCTGGCCTTTTCAAAACTCGCCTTACGGGCCGGTGTTCACGCTCCTCAGCTACGCGCTGGTACCGCTCGGCCCGGCCGGAGCAATGTGGGCATTCAAGGTGATCGCGGTGCTCTCGAGCCTCGGCGCGGTGGCACTGGTCGCTCGCGCTGCGAGCCGGCTCGGGCAATCGCCTGGGTGGGCGGCGGCGTTTGTCGGCCTGAACCCTGTGCTGGTGCTGCTCGCGGTCGCGGGCGCGCACAACGACACGCTGGTGATGCTCGCCTTGGCAGCAGCGCTGGCGCTGACGGCGGGCGTCGGTGCGACGAGCTCGCAGATGCGCGCCGGCGCAGCGGCGCTGGCCGCCGGCGTCGGCATCAAGGTCACCGCCGGCCTGGTGCTGCCGTTCCTCGTGCTCGCGCCGCGGCGGCCGCGCGAGCGCCTGCAGCTGGCGCTCGCCGCCGGCGCTGCGCTGCTGGCGGTCGCGCTCGTGGGACTGCTCGGCTTCGGCGTTCACACCTTCGACTTCGTGGACGCCGTCGGCGAGCAGCAGCAGCTCGTCGCCTCGCACAGCATCCCCGCCGAGACGGCCCGCCTGGTGGGCCTCAGCGGGACGCCGAGCTGGTGGCGCCACCTGTTCCTTGGTGGCTTCCTGCTGGTGCTCGCGTACGCCTTGTGGCGCACTGCGCGAGGCGCCGACTGGCGCGTGGCCGCGGGCTGGAGCACGATCGCGCTGCTGGTGTCGACTGCGTGGCTGCTGCCGTGGTATGCGATCTGGGTGCTGCCGCTAGCGGCCGTCAGCGGCGATCGGCGCCTGCGCGCCGCCACGCTCCTGCTTTGCGCTTACGCCATCCTCATCCATCTGCCGCTTGCCGAGCCGCTGCTCAGCCCCCCCACCGCCCACCTCGCCAGCGGCGTGCACGTCGGCGTCCCCCACTTCGGACACCGCTTGGAACTCGCCGGTTTCCAGGTGCTTCACCACATCCAGGTCAATCTCCGCTGGTGAAGCCTCTGGGCGCAGGCGCCGCAGGCGAATCGCGTCCAGGCGCCTGAACTTGAGGATCTCGAGCACGTACACGAGGTACACGCTGGCGGCGACCACGACCAGGCCGATGCCCACCATCACGAGCGTCCAACCGGTGTTGTAATGACCTTTGTGGTCGCTGTAGGGGACGAAGCGCAGCGCCAGCGCCGTGCCCGCCAGCAGCAGCGTCCACGCATACAGGTAGGCGATCGTGCGGCGGCTGGAAAAGCCGATGCGTGCCATGCGGTGGTGGAAGTGCTCGCTGTCGGGCCGGTAGATCGGCTGGCGGTACTTCAGGCGCTTGAGTACCACGAAGGTCGTGTCGAGAAACGGCACCGCCAGCAGGATCAGCGGCAGCACGAACGACACGACGGCTGCCGTCTTGACCGCGGCCTCGACGGTGATCACGCCCATCAGCAGGCCCAGCAGGTTCGCGCCGCAGTCGCCCATGAAGCTCGATGCGGGCGGGAAGTTGTACAGCAGGAAGCCGAGTGCGGCGCCGGCGGTCACCGCTGCCAGGACGCCCGGCTGCTGGCGCCCGGGGAAGTCGAACGCGATCACCGCCATCGCCGCGGCGATGATCGCGCACACCCCAGCGGCGAGACCGTCGACGCCGTCGGAGAAGTTGACGACGTTCATCATCACGACCAGGCCGATCACGGTGAGGATCGGGCCGGCGTTCGCTGGGCCCGTGTTGGGGAAGTTGAGGTGCCCGATGAACGGCAGCGTGATCGCCTTCACCGCGACGCCGAAGTGCACGACGATCACGGCGGCCAGTACCTGACCGAGCAACTTCAGCGCCGGGTGCAGATCGAAGCGGTCGTCGAGCGCGCCGACCAGCGTGATCACGCCAGCCGCCAGCAGCACGCCGTGCCACAGCTGCGGCTCGTGTTCGCGCGAATAGCCCGCCGGCAACCAGATCAGCCCGGCGAGCAATACGCCGGCAAAGATCGCCAGCCCTCCGAGCAGCGGTGTCGGGCGCTCGGACAGGCCACGCTCGCGCGGTTCATCGATCGCGCCGACGAACCTCGCGAACCGCATCGTGAGGGGCGTCAGCAGCGCGGTGACGACCGCGGCGGCCAGGAGTGCGTAAAGCGCGTCGAGCTCGGTTGGATGCACCATCGGCTCGTGCACAGCATCGCAGGCCGGGAGGTCGGGGAGCGTAGCCGAGCGGATCCGTGCAGTTCGCGCCCTACACCTGCGCGGTGGCGGCGAGCTGCTCGTAGAGCGGGTAGCGCTCCACGATCGCGGCCACGCGTTCTGCCAGCTCGGCGGCCCGCGACTCGTATTCCGGGGTCAGCGCGACCGCGAGAATGCGCCCGACCTCCTCGAAATCGTCCTGTTGCAGGCCGCGCGTGGCCAACGCCGGCGTGCCGATCCGCAGGCCCGACGCCTCCATCGGCGGACGCGGGTCGAACGGCACGGCGTTGCGGTTGACGGTGATCTGGATCTCGTGCAGGCGGTCCTCTGCCTGCCTGCCCGTCAACGCCGGCTGACTGTCGCGCAGATCCACGAGGATCAGGTGCACGTCGGTGCCACCGGTGAGCACGTCGACGCCGTGGCTCGCCGGGCCCGACTCCAACAGCTCTCGCGCGAGCGCGCGAGCGCCCTCGACGGTGCGGCGCTGGCGCTCCGCGAACAGCTCGCTCGCCGCGATCTTGAAGGCCACGGCCTTGGCGGCGATCACGTGCTCGAGTGGGCCGCCCTGCTGGCCGGGGAACACGGCGGAGTCGATCTTCTTGGCGAGCTCCTGCTTGCACAGGATCACCCCCGCGCGTGGTCCGCCGAGGGTCTTGTGCGTGGTCGTCGTGACGACGTCGGCGCCGTACTCGATCGGATTGGGATGCAGGCCGGCTGCGACAAGACCGGCGAAGTGCGCCATATCGACCATCAGCAGCGCGCCGACCTCGTCGGCGATCTCCCTGAAGCGTGCGAAGTCGAGCTGGCGCGGATACGCGGACCAGCCCGCGAGCAGCAGCTTCGGCCGGCGCTCGCGTGCGATGCGCGCGACCGCGTCCATGTCGATCGCGCTGGTCTCGCGATCCACCTCGTAGGCGGCGATGTCGTACAGGCGTCCGGACACGTTGATCTTCATGCCGTGGCTGAGATGCCCGCCGTGCGCGAGCGACATGCCCATGATCGTGTCGCCCGGAGTCAGCAGCGCGTGGTAGACGGCGGCGTTGGCCTGCGAGCCAGAGTGCGGCTGCACGTTGGCGTGCTCTGCTCCGAATAGCTCCTTGGCGCGGTCGATCGCCAGCTGCTCGCCGACGTCCACCCACTCGCAGCCACCGTAGTAGCGTCGACCGGGGTAGCCCTCGGCGTACTTGTTGGTGAGCACCGACCCCTGGCACTCGAGCACCGCGCGCGGGACGAAGTTCTCCGAGGCG
Organism: uncultured Solirubrobacteraceae bacterium; assembly: GCA_963838405.1. Classification (GTDB taxonomy): domain Bacteria; phylum Actinomycetota; class Thermoleophilia; order Solirubrobacterales; family Solirubrobacteraceae; genus Palsa-744. The sequence continues at coordinate 827,157 of CAWIRA010000006.1, forward strand.
ATCATCTCGAGCGTGCTCTGCTCGCGCTCGAGCTCGCCGCGCAGCACCTCGGCGATCTCGGGATCGACCTCGGCAAGAGGACGGTTGAAGTAGTCAGGGCTCAGCTCGGACACGGCGCTCTCCTTGGACGACGTGAGGACGTTGTTGCCCAGGCGCGCGGCGGAATTGCTGGCCGTTTCCCGGTGGTCGATTCCACCTCAGGCGCCAGTCGCGGCAGCAGCCTCGAGGCTAGCACTCAGGCCAGCGAAGTGAGCGACTGGCGCACGGAGCTGCGCGCCAGCGCACCCTCGCGCAGGACATGCCAGCGCCGGTGGGCGCTGTAGTCGCGCAGATCGATCACAGTCGACGGTGTGCCCGGGAGCTCGCCGCCGTCGAGCACGAGATCGGCGCCGTCGCGGATGCTCTTGGGGACCTGTTCGAGCGAGCGCGCGTCCGGCTGGCCGCTGAGGTTTGCGCTCGACTGCATCACCGGCCTGGTGCTCGCGGCGAGCGCGCGCAGGCGCTCGGGCAGCTGCGGCACGCGCAGGCCGAGCGTCGCCGGGTCGATCCTGCACGCGGGCGCGAAGCGACGCACGGGGTTGGACAGCAGCAGCGTCACGGGACCCGGCAGCAGCGCCGCCAGCGCGGCGCGCTCGTCGTGGTGCAGCTCGCTGAGCGTCTCCAGCGCGGGCTCGATCGCGAAGAACATGACCGCCGCCGGGCGTGCCGCCGGGCGGCCCTTGAGCGCGTACAGGCGTCTCGCCGCCTGCTCGTTGGCGGGGTCGCAGCAGACCCCGTAAACGGTGTCGGTGGGAAAGACCGCGACGCCGCCGCCGGACATGCACTCCTCCAGGCGCCGCGCGTCTAGCTCGGTGAGCTGCTGCTGCTCGTCGGTGTTCGCAGTCATTCCCTGTGACGCTCCGCGAAGACCACGCGCTGGATGCGCGCAAGGTCACGTTCGAACCGTATCGCGTCGAAGCCTGCGGCGCTGGTCAACTCGGCAACTGGTTGAGCTTGGCCGGCGCCGACCTCGAGCCCCAGGAAGCGCACGTCGGGCAGCGCGGCCAGCTGATCCAGCAGCGCGCGGATCACACTGAGCCCGTCGGGGCCGGCGAACAGCGCCCCCGCTGGCTCGTGTCGAATGATCTCCGGCGCGAGCGCCGCGCGGTCAGACTCGGCCACGTATGGCGGGTTCGAAAGGATCGCATCGAAGCTTTCGCTCACGTCGCTCAGCAGGTCCGCGTGCAGCCACTGCACGTCGAGCCCGAGCGCGTGCGCATTGGCCTCGGCGACTTCCAGCGCGGCGCTGCTGACGTCGCTGCCGCTCACCTGCAGGTCGGGCCGCTCGTCCTTCAGCGCCAGCGCCACCGCGCCGCTGCCGGTGCCGACGTCGAGCACGCGCGCCCCGGCCGGCAGCCCGAGACCGACCTCCACGAGTAGCTCCGTCTCGGGACGCGGCACCAGCACGCGCCGGTCCACGATCAGCTCCAGACGGCGAAAGCCACGATGGCCGACGATGTAGGCGACCGGCTCGCGCTCCACCGCGCGTCGACGCACCGCGTCCTGGAAGCCCCGCACGGCCGGGCCTTCGACCGGCGCCTCGGGGTCGAGCAGCAGTTGCGCACGCCCGACGCCGAGGACGTGCGCCAGCAGCAGTTCGGCATCCAGGCGCGGCGTTTCGCAGCCCGCGGCGGCGATCGCGGTGACCGCCCCGTCGAGCGCATCGCGCAAAGGCGTGCCACGCGGGGGCGTGCCGCGCACCGATGTGCCTGTGTCCTGAGACGCGTCCATCGGCAGGTCAGGCGAAGCTTGTGAGCGGGAGCATGACGGCGTTATTCTCGCGCCTGCTGCTCCAGGCGCCGGCGCTTCTCGTCGGACTCGAGCGCGTCCGTCAGCTCGTCGAGCTCGCCTTCGAGCACCTGGTCGAGATTGTGCACGGTCAGCTTGATGCGATGGTCGGTCACGCGTCGCTCGCCGTAGTTGTAGGTACGGATCTTCTCCGCGCGGTCGCCCGTCCCCACCTGCGAGCGCCGGTCTGCAGCCAGCTCGGCCTGCTGCTCCGCCAGCGCCCGCTCGTACAGCCGCGCACGCAGCACGCGCAGGGCCTTCTCGCGGTTCTGCAGTTGCGACTTCTCGTCCTGCATCGAGACCACGATCCCGGACGGCTTGTGCGTCACGCGCACAGCCGAGTCGGTGGTGTTGACCGACTGGCCGCCTGGTCCGGAAGAGCGATAGACGTCGATCTGCAGATCGTTGGGATCGATCTGCACGTCTACGTCCTCGGCCTCCGGCAGTACGGCGACGGTCGCGGTCGAGGTGTGAATCCGGCCCTGGGACTCGGTTTGGGGCACACGCTGGACGCGGTGCGTGCCGCCCTCGTACTTGAACACCGAGTACGCACCGTCAGGCGGGCGCGACTTGATCTCGAATGTGTACTTGCCGTCGCCGATGTCCAGCGCTTCCGTCTGGAACCCCAGCCGCTCGGCATAGCGCACGAGCATCCGATACAGGTCGCCGGCCCACAATCCTGCCTCCTCGCCGCCGGCGCCGCCCTGGATTTCGACGATCACGCTCTTGTCGTCGTTGGGATCACGCTCGACCATCGCCAGGCGGATCTGCTCCTCGAGCTCCTCGATTCGCCGGCGCGCCGCGCCGAGCTCCTCGCGCATCTCGGCGTCCTCGCCCATCTCCGAAAGCAGCTCCTCCGCGCCGGCAGCGTCGTCCTGCGCCAGGCGCCACTGCGCGGCCAGCTTCGCAGCGGGCTCGAGCTGACTGTACGCCCGGCCGACCTCGGCGTAGCGCTCCCTGTCGGAGATCACCTCAGCGTCGGTCATCTGCGCGCCGAGCTCAGCGAAGCGCGACTCGATCTGCTTGACGAGCTCTTCGATCATCGCGGCTGAGTGTAGGTGCGCGGGCGTCGCGCTGACCCAGCCGCCCCCGGAGGTCAGCGTCAGCCGCGTCGCCGTCTGGCGGGGCCGAGCCTGACTTGGACCGCGGCTTCGCTTGGGAGCACCTTGTCCTTCCCGGGGCTCTGAATGTTGACCACGAGCGTGCCGCGCCGCCCACGCGAGCGGCTCACCTTGCCAAGCGTACAGTGCGCTACGTGTAGCGAGCGGCGCGCAGCGGAGAGCGACTGATCCACGAGGGATGGCACCACGCACCGCGCGGCCGCAGCTTCGGCGGCGCCGCGTTCGGCGGCCACGCGCTGTGCGGTTTTACTTTCAACCGCGGCCCGCTGGCCAGCTGCGCGTTCCGCGGCTTCCCGTTCATTCTGTTCCCTAGCTTGCTGCCACGGAGGATCCGCCCAGAATTCTTCTTCGGCCTGCTTGTTGACTGGCGCCGGTTCGGTCGCTCCCGGCACCACGCCACCTCCGCCAGGGAGATGTTCTCCTTCGCCGGTACCGACGGCGGCGGTCCCTCCCGATTCCAGTCCCAGAGTCCAGGCCCCGCTGGACACGACCGGCCCGGCGAACGTCCACAAGGCGACCACCGCCGCCACCAAGCCCACCCTCAGCCGGATCCGCACCGCAGGATCGTACCCGCACTTGGAATGTCGTGATCAATCGGGCCGCTCAGGCGGCCGCCCGAGTCGGGGCGGCCAGCTCGAGCAGCTCGTCGAGCGTCGCGGACAGCGCCTCGACCGCCTCCGGCTCGAGCGGCAGGCCGTCGGCTCGCAACGACTCATCGGCCTGCGGCACGGGCAACTCGCGGTCGACCACACGTGCTCCGATCGTCGTGAGCACCTTGCGCAGCTCTGCCTGTGCCCACACCGCGCCGAACAGGCCGGTGCTGGCGCCGACGACGGCTGCCGGCTTCCCCCGCAGCGGCGTCGTGGCGATCGGGCGGGAGACCCAGTCGAGCGCGTTCTTGAGCGTTCCGGGGATCGACCCGTTGTACTCCGGCGTGGCGATCAGCAGGGCGTCGGCATCGGCGATCGCCGCCGACAGGGCGGCGACGGCGCCGACGCTCTGCTGCTCATCGTCCTCGCTGTAGGGGGGGATCGCGCCGAGCTGGTCGAACAGCACCAGCTCGACGCCCGAGGGCAGCAGTGAGCGCGCACCTTCCAGCAGGCGCGTGTTGTAGGAGTCGCGGCGCAGGCTGCCCGACAGGCCGAGAATTCTCATGACGCTAGGCCTCCCGTACGAGCTCGAGCGAGACGTCCAGCTTGACGTCATCGGCGACGGCGTAGCCGCCTTTGGGAAGCTGGGCATTGAACTCGAGGCCGTAGTCACGGCGATCGATGATCGCCTCGAGCTCGACTCCGAGCTTGTCGTTGCCGGCGAGATCCGTGTGCGGCCCGGAGATGCTGCCGCGAGCGGTCACCCGATGGGTGTTGCCCTTGATCGTCAACTCGCCCTCGACCTCGAGCTCGCCCTGCTCGCTGACGTTGATCGCGCTCGATACGAACCCGATCTCCGGGTAGCGGTCGGTGTCGAAGAAGTCGGGGGCACGCAGGTGCGCCGCGAGGTTCTCGTCCTTGACGACGATCGAGTCGGCGCGGACGCTGCCGCGCAACTCCGGCCGTCCGTTCTCGTCGACGCTGAGAGCGCCGTCGTAGTCCTCGAACTGCGCGCGGAACGTTGCGACGACCATGTGTTTGACGGCGAAGCCCACGTGCGAGTGGACCTTGTCGATGCTCCAGGTGCCTGTTGCGAGTGGCTGCGTGGCGGTGGTGCTCATGTCTGCTCCTTCGTAGCGTTGCGGACCGCAGTCCATTTATGCGAAGAGGCTAGCACAGAATCGGACCGCGGTCCATTTAGTATCCTTATGCACATGAGCGAGACACTTCGAGCGGCACCAGATAGCGATCAGCACGCAGCAGGGCTCGAACTGCCGCTGATCGAGGCGAGCCCGGTCGAGCGTGCTGACGCCGCGCGTAACCGCACACGAATCCTGTGCGCCGCCGAGCGCCTGTTCGCGGAGCGCGGCGCGGGGTGCGTATCGATGGATGAGGTCGCCGAGGCGGCCGGTGTCGGCAAGGGCACGCTGTTCCGGCGCTTCGGCTCGCGCGCCGCGCTCGCGCTTGCGCTGCTCAGCGAGCACGAGCGCGCGTTTCAGGAAGAGCTCATCCGCGGCGCGCCGCCGCTCGGTCCCGGCGCCCCGGCACTCGAGCGCCTGATCGCATTCGGCCACGCGGTGCTCGACCGACTCGACGCCCACGCGGAACTGCTGTTCGCGGCAGAGGGCGGCGGCGCGCGCTTCGGCGCGCCGCCCTACGCCGTGTACCGGCTGCACATGGCGCTGCTGCTGGATCAGGTCGACCCGAGCTGCGACGCCGAGTTTCTCGCCGAGTCGCTGCTCGCCACCCTCGGCGCGGACTTCTTCCTATACATGCGCGACGTGCGCGAGATGCCGCTGACGCGGCTGAAGGCCGGCTGGGAGACGCTCGTGCGCGGGACCGTCGCCGTCGCGGCGAGCGCCGGCGGAGCATCCGCTTCGCGCTAGGCGACGACCTCGACGCCGAGCAGGTCGGCGGCGGTGAGCTCGCCGGGCGTCTCGCGCTCCAGCACCGCCTGCAGCGCAGCGATCGCGACCTCGAGCTGCTCGAAATCTGGCTCGCGCGTGGTCAGCAGTTGCAGCTTCAGACCCGGCCACATCACCGCCCGCACCCACTTCTTGCTGCGGTGGCGCCCGGCGAACTTGATCAGCTCGAAGGAGATTCCCGCGATCACCGGCACGCCCAAGATGCGCGTCGCCACGAGCCAGTACCACGCGGGCAGCCCGATCGGCGCGAACACGAAGATCGCGACCACCATCACGACGAGCAAAAAGCTCGTGCCGCACCGCGGGTGCAGGCGCGAGAAGCGCTGGGCGTTTGGTGGCGTCAGCGGCAGACCGGCCTCGTAGCAGGAGATCGTCTTGTGCTCGGCGCCGTGGTACTCGAACACGCGGCGCAGGTCGCGCACGCGCGAGAGCGCGTATAGGTAGCCGAGGAACAGGGCGGTACGGATCAAACCCTCGACCACCCAGAACAGCACCGAGGAGTCGCTCAGCTGGCCCTTGATCAGGCTCGTCAAGCCGACGGGCAACAGAAAGAACAGCCCGATTGCAAGCACCACAGCGAACACGATCGTTCCGACCCACACCACGCGCGGGATCTCTTGCGCGTCCTTCGCCGTGGCGTCGGCGCTGCCACCGTCGGCCTCGCTCTCGCCCGTGCCGCCCTCGCCCTTCTGCTCCTCCGGCGGCAGTTGGGCGTTGGCCGCGATCTCGAGCGCGCGGAAGCCGATCACCAACGAGCCTCCGAGCGCGACGATGCCGCGCACGATCGGCAGCCGCAGCACGCGGTGGCGGCGCAGCGCCGACTCGAGCGGATAGGTGCTGACCTGAATCTCGCCCTTGGCGCCTTCCTCGACGGAGCGCTCGTCGTCGTCGAGCTGCTCGGCGGTGGGCTTGCGCACAGCCACGGCCCAGTTGCGGACGCCGCGCATCATCACGCCCTCGATGACAGCCTGCCCGCCGACCGGCGCGTCGCGCTGAGCGCTCAGCTCGCCGTCGGCCTCGAGCAGCGCTGACGGCGCCGCGGGGTCAGCCACGGCGCCCGCCATCGGACTACTGCGCGGACCGAGTTTGCGCCGAGTGCAGACGACCCTTGGCGACGCGGCGCTGGAAGCGCTCGACGCGGCCACCGGTGTCCATCAGCTTCTGCCTACCCGTGTAAAAGGGGTGGCAGTTCGAGCACACCTCGACGTGCAACTCGTCCTGAGTCGCGCGCGTGATGAACTCATTGCCGCACGTGCAACGCACGTGTGCGCGGCCGTAGTTGGGGTGAATGTCTGCCTTCATCGTCGCTCGATTCTAGCGGGCCGCGCGCCGACGCCGCGATCACGACGCGCCGTCGGGCGCTCCTGGGTCGGCGGCGCCGGTGGCGGTGGTGCTCGTAGGAGCCGAGGTGCTGGACGGGGCGGCCGACTGTTCGCAGGGTGCCGTCGAGAGCCCCTCGGACTTGATCGTGCGACCCTTGGCGTTGACCCAGCGGAAATGCACGACGCCGCGGTAGACGGCGGGCGCCGACAGGTTCGAGACCTGCTGGATGTGCGTGAACACCTTGACGCCGGCAGTGGAGCCGCGCCACACGCCGAGAGCTGGATTGGTCACCGTCCGGTATTGCAGTTCTCCCGGGATCCGCTCCTGCAGTTCCACGCGCATCTGCATCCGCGCCGTCCCGGCAATCGCTGTCATTTCACCCGCAAAAGTCGCGGATCGTTCGGTCTGCGGCGTCGTCGCGGTGGCGCACTGGGTGAGCGTCGCGGACGCGATCGGCTTGGGGGTCGTTGTGCCGCTCTCGGCGTCGACGCCACCGCTGCCAGGGGCGACGGTCGGTGCGAGCGTGGCCGCCGGCGCGAGCACCGGCGTCGCTGCCAGCGCCGACGAGGACACGGCCAGCGATACCGTCGCGGCGACGAGCGCGAGCCCGACGACCGAGCGCCGGCGCGGCGCGCGCATATCGAACCGGCTCGCAGGCATCGCTCTCATTGCCTCTTTCCTAACACCTCAAGCGAGCGCTCGTTTCGCCGCGCGCCCTATATGCACTGCGCGAATGTCTCCTACTCGCGTGTGCGAGCCACTCAGGTGATCTGGTAGAGCGGCCCGTCGCCGCCCTCGGGCGCCGTCAAACGACCGCCCTTGGCGGTGATCGCGCCGCACTGCACACAGTTGGTGTAGTTGACGATCACGTCGACCTCACCATGCTCGGGAGCGTCGTCGGGAATCTCATAGACGCCCGCCGGACACATCCAGCGCCACGTCTCCGCGACCTCGCGAGGCACGTGTTTGCGCACACGGATGTGATTGGGGGCGTCGTCGCGGGTGGCGTTACCGGTGATGAACACCGAGGAGAGCTTGTCGAAGGTGTATTTGCCGTCGGGCTTGGGGTAGCTGTCCTTGGTCTTGCCGATGAACATCCGCTGCTCGTCGTTGCGGTGCCACGACAGGCGCCCGGGGGGCAGCTTGCCTTTCGTGGCGATCGCGAGATTCACGAGCGGCGCGCCGAGCACGAAGCCTTTCTGGAACGGCTGGCGCGTGTTGCGCTCTTGGTAGAGCTCCTTGCCGACCGAGGAATCTTCGATCGCCTGTTCGTAGGAGTCGAACGACCTCTCGCCGCGTACGAGCGCGGCGTAGATCGACTCCGCGGCGAGCTTGCCCGACATGACGCTGTGGTGCACCCCCTTCAACGCGACCGTGTCGACCATGCCGGCGGCGTCGCCGACGATCACCGCGCCCGGCATCGACAGCTTTGGCATCGACCAGAAGCCACCACCCGGCAGCGCCTTGGCGCCCCAGGCGACGCGCTCGCCGCCCTCGAGGATGCCTTTGACGAGCGGGTGCATCTTGAACAGCTGCAGCAGGTCGTGGGCGGAGGTGGTGGCGTCCGCGTACTCGAGGTCGATCACGAAGCCGATGCTGACGAGGTCCTCGCCTGTCTTCTCGTCCTTCATCGGGTAAAGCCACGTGCCGCCGATCTGCCCGTACTTGGCGGACAGCTTCAGCGGCCACGGGCCGATCGTGTGGATCACGCGGTTCAGCGGCTTTGGGACCTTCCAGACCTCCTTGACGCCGAGCTCCCACACCTGCGGTTCGCGGCCGTCGCCGAGGTCGAACTCCTTGATGGCAGCGCCGGTGATGTGCCCCCAGCAGCCCTCCGCCAGGACGGTCGCGTGCGCCTTGATGTCGGTGCCCGGCTCGAAGTTGCCCAGCGGCTCACCGTCCTTGCCGCGGCCCTTGTCGCCTGAGCGCACGCCGACGACGCTGCCGTCGTCGACGATTAGCTGCGTGGCCGAGGTCTCGGTCAGGACATACGCGCCGCCCTCCTCCGCCAGGCGCTGCTGGAAGCGCGCCATGGCGGAGACGGAGATGACCTCGTTGCCGTGGTTCTTGAAGTTGGGCGGTGTCGGGATGCGCAGCTTGGTCTTGGCGCTGGGCATCATGTAGACGGCCTCCTTGGTGACTTCGCCGTAGGCAAAGCCCTCCTTGCGCCAGTCCTCGCGTGAGACGTCCGGGAACAGCTCCTGCAGAGGTCCTGGACGCATGACCGCGCCGGACAGGTTGTGTCCGCCACAGGTCTTTGCCTTCTCGATCACCGCGACCGGCACTTCGCCGAGGCGCTCCATCGTCTCCGGATCATCTGCCAGCAGCTGCAGCAGGCGATTGGCGCACGCCAAGCCGGCGGTGCCGCCACCGACGATCGCGACACCGACCTCGATCAGCTCGTCCTCGGCGTCGAGGCCGCGCTTGATGAACTCCTTGCGCGAGTCGACTGGCGGCGGGAAGGCCGCGGGTGCGACCCTCCCGTTGCTCGAGCCATTGTGGCCGGACACCTCAGGACCCCTTCTTGGCCTTCACAGCCTCTGTGAGCTTCGGCAGGATCTTGTTGAGGTCACCGACGATGCCCAGGTCCGAGAATTCGAAGATCGGCGCGTTGGCGTCCTTGTTGATCGCGACGATGTTCTCCGAGCTCTGCATACCGACCTTGTGCTGGATCGCGCCGGAGATACCCGCCGCGAGGTACAGCTTCGGCGAGACCGTCTTGCCCGTCTGCCCGATCTGCGCCGCGTAGGGGTACCAACCTGCGTCGACGACGGCGCGGGTGGCGGCGACGGCCGCGTTGCCGCCGAATGCCGCCGCGAGATCCTCGGCGAGCTGGAAGCCCTCGGCCTTGCCGAGACCGCGACCGCCGGCCACGAGGATGTCGGCACCCTCGATGTCGACATCTGCTCCACGCTGTTCGCCGCGCACGAGCATCGTCGCCTGCTGCGCCTGCGCCGAGAGCTCGAAGTCGAGCTTCTCGACCGGCGCGTCGGCGCCGCCGACGTCTCTGATCTCGAACGCGTTCAGGCGCCCGATCACGATGCCGACGTCAGAGCGGTATTTGACTTCGGAGATCGAGGAGTCGCCGAGGATCGGACGCTCGGCGATCAGCTCGCCGTTCTCGGCCCGCACGTTCGTGACCTCCATGACCACGCCGGCACCGAGCCGCGCCGCCAGACCGGCGCCGATCTCGAAGCCGAGCAGTCCGCCGCCGAACAGCGCGTATGAGTAGCCGCCTGCCGTGATGGCTGCCGCCATCGCGTCGACGAGCGGCTGCGCGAGGCCCTCAGGGCCCTCAGCCACGAGCACCTTCTTGGCTCCATATTTGCCGAGCGACGCCGCCAGCTCCTGCGGCACGTTCTCACCGAGCAGCAGCGCGTGCGCCTCGCCGCCCAGCTCCGCCGCGAGCTTGGCGCCCTCGGACACCGCGCCGAGCGAGTTCTTGTTGATCGCGCCGTCGTAGTGCAGCGCGTAGACCAGGATGTTTGCCATTTCAGATCAGCTTCCTCTCGTCGAGCCATGCGACGATTTTCTCGACGGTCTCGCCGGTGTCCTCGTCCTCGATGATCTCGCCTGCGGCCTTCGCCGGCGGCGCCTTCGCGGCGACCCACTGCGCGGCGGAGTTATCGCCCCCGACTTTCGAAGCGTCGATCTCGACATCGCCGGCCGTGACCGTGTCCAGCGGCTTCTTCTTGGCGCCCATGATCGCCTTCAGCGACGGGTAGCGCGGCTCGTTAATGGCATCCCCGACGGAGATCACCGCGGGCAGCTTGATCTGGACCGTGTCGTAGCCGTACTCCGCCTGGCGCTCGCAGCGCAGGGATCCGGATCCGACCCCCCCACCCCCGTCCGCCTCGACGTCCATCTTGATCACCTGCGTCAACGACGGCATGCCCAGGTGCTCGGCGACGACTGCGCCGATCGTGTAGCACTCGCCGTCGTCGGACTGCTGGCCGAGCAGCACCAGATCGGGGCTCTCGCGCTGCAGCGTCTTGGCGAGCGCGTAACCGGTGGCCGCCACGTCAGAGCCCGCAACGGCCGGGTCCGAGAGGTGGACCGACCGATCGGCACCGAGCGAAACCGCCTTGTGCAGGGCGCGCACGGCGCTGTCGGGGCCCATCGTCACGGCGATGATCTCCTCGACCGGCACCGCACCGCCCTCTTTGATCTGCATCGCCGCCTCGATGGCGTGCGTGTCATACGGATTCAGGTTCTTCTCGCCGCTGCGGTCCATGCGCCCCGTCGAGGGATCGATTCGCTTCTCGACGGCGGCGTCCGGGACCTCCTTCACGAGGACGCATATCTTCATTCTCAGGCAACTCCTTGGGGTATGAGTGACGCCAATCTTATCTGTTCGAGCGGTTGACTGACGAGTCAATCGGTCTGGGACCAGCGCGCTAGCGACTGACCACCGCGCCGCGGATGAAATCGACGATCGCCTGCGTGGGCGCACCGGGCGTGAACACCTCGGAGACGCCCAGGCGCTTCAGCTCGGGGATGTCGTCCGCCGGGATCGTGCCGCCGACCGTGATCACCACATCCTCGACCCCCTGCTCGCGCAGCAGCTCGACGACGCGCGGCACGAGCGTCATGTGTGCGCCCGACAGGATCGACAGGCCGACGGCGTCGGCGTCCTCCTGGATCACGGTCTCGACGATCTGTTCCGGCGTCTGGTGCAGACCCGTGTAGATCACCTCCATGCCCGCGTCGCGCAATGCGCGCGCGATGATCTTGGCGCCGCGATCGTGACCGTCGAGCCCAGGCTTGGCGACGACCACGCGGATCTTGCTCTGAGTGGCGGGTCCGGCGGGCGTCATCGGCGAAGCTTATGCGACGCGCGACGCGATCGCGCAGAGCGCGAGCCGCCCGCGGGCAGGCGAAACGCCCCGCCGGTACGCCGCTCGCCCGCCGCCGGCGCGCCCCGCTCGAGCACGACGCGCCCCAGCGAGGCGAGCGCGGTACCCACGCCGAGCGCTGCGAGTACCTTCAGACGCCTGCCGAGCCGGTCGAGCTCGATCACCTCCCAGCGCTCCTCGAGCGCGATCCTCCGGAGCGCCGCATCGGGATTGACGACGACGGCATGGCGCACGGCGCGCAGCATCGGCAGGTCAGACTCCGAGTCCGAGTACGCGTAGGAGCTGGCCAGGTCAATGCCGTCGCGCTCGGCGACCTCCTGCATCGACAGCACCTTGCCCTCGCGATAGTTGAACGGCCCGGCGGGCCTGCCGGTGTAGCGGCCGTCGACGATCTCAGAGCGCGAGCCGATGCCACCGTCGAATGCGAGCACACGCGCGAGCAGGTCGGCCATCTCCTGCGAAGCCGCGGTGAGGATGTACACCGGCACGCCCGCGTCCTGATGGGCGTAGGCGCGCGCGAGCATCTGCGGATACAGGCGCGGCAGCACGCCGGAGAGCACGCGCGGGGTGAGGCGCTCGAGATCGCGCACGCGCACGCCGGCGATCATCTCGCCGACGCGTCGGCGCACGTCGTCGGCGCGGTCGTCGGTGGAGCCGAGCAGGCGGAAACGCAGGTTCTCGTACACGTCGCGCACGAGCCGCCCGCGCGAGATCATCCCGGTCTCGTAGGCGGCGCGTGCGAAGAACACGCCAGAGGAGCCCGCCATCAGGGTCTTGTCGAGGTCGAAGAACGCCGCGCCGCGCGGTTGACCGTTCGACGATGCGACGGCGCCGGTCTCCTCGGCGCTCACCGCAAGCTGAGATGGCCGTGAGTCGAGCCAGACAAGGACGCAGTGAGCGCCGCGTACCGATCGTCGATCGATGGGATCGCCGATCGTCCAGCACGCAAGCGAACGAGGACGCCGTATGGCGAAGCGCTCACGGCGATCTCAGACCCTGAGGATCAGAGCGTCACCCTGACCACCGCCCGAGCAGATCGCGGCACAGCCGAGACCGCCGCCGCGCCTGCGCAGCTCGAGCACGAGGCTGCCGAGGATGCGAGCGCCCGAGGCGCCGATCGGGTGGCCGAGCGCGACCGCGCCGCCGTTGACGTTGACGCGCTCCTCGTCGATGCCGAGCATGCGAATCGAGTTGAGCGTGACCGAAGCGAATGCCTCGTTGATCTCCCACAGGTCGATGTCTCCGGGCTGCAAGCCGGCCTTCTCGAGCGCCTTCTTGGCGGCGGAGGCGGGCGTGGTGGCGAGGTAGGCGAAGTCGTTGGCGCTCTGCGCGTGCGTGACGATCTCGGCGAGCACCTCCTTGCCGTTGGCGGCTGCCCACTCCTCGGAGGACAGCACGAGGGCGCCAGCGCCGTCGTTGACGCCGGGCGAGTTGCCGGCGGTGTGCGAGCCCTCCTTGCCCACCAGACCGGGCAGCGAGGCGAGCTTCTCGAGCGAGGTATCGCGACGCGGGCCCTCGTCGATCTCGACGACGGTGCTCTGCTTGCGGCCGTTGACCGTCACGGGCACGATCTCCTCGGCCAGCCGCCCATCGTCGATCGCCGCCAGCGCGCGTTCGTGCGAGCGCAAGGCCCAGCGGTCCATGTCGGCGCGTGTCATCTCGAGCTCGTCGCCGACCTCGGTCGCCTCGATGAACATCTGCTTGCCGGAGAAAGGGTTGGTGAGCCCGTCGTGGACCATCGCATCGAGCATCGTGGCGTCGCCCATGCGATAGCCGAAGCGCGCTTGCGGCAGCAGGTAGGGAGCTTGCGACATCGACTCCATGCCGCCGCCGACCCCGACCTGCAGGTCGCCTGCGCGGATCGCCTGATCGAGGATCACCGAGGCGCGCAGTCCCGATGCGCAGACCTTGTTGACGGTCTCGGAGGAGACCTCCTTGGGTACGCCGGCCTTGATCTGGGCCTGGCGCGAGGGGATCTGCCCCTGACCCGCCTGCAGCACCTGGCCCATGACCACGTGCTCGACCTGCTCGGGCTCGACGCCGGCGCGCTCGAGCGCTGCGCTGATGGCGCGTCCGCCGAGCTCCGTGGCGTCAAGCGAGGCCAGGCCGCCGCCCATCTTGGCGATTGGGGTGCGCGCGCTGCCGAGAATCACGGTCTTGGACATGGAAGTGGCTCTGCTCCTGTAGGTCGTGAATTAGAGACGCGAGAGCGAGAATGGTAGTGGACCGCCCGCCGTGCGCCGAGGTCCTCGCGGCACGCGTGGCGTGGACGCGGCGCCCGAACGCGCAGGTTGACACTCGAAAGCACGACCGTGCCCACGGCGACGAATCGTTCCGAACGTGGATATCGTGCGCGCCCATGCAGGTATCGTCAATCGCCCAGACGGGGGACGCGGTCGACGCCGACACGGTCGCGGTCGGCGTGTTCGAGGGTGCCAACGGCCCGGACAAGGCGCCGGCAGCGGTCGTGGAGCTGCTCGACTCGGGCGAGGCGCGCCGCTCCTTCAAGTCGCTGGCGCTGACGCACGCCAACGGCAAGCGCTGGCTGCTCATTGGCCTCGGTTCACGGGCTGAGTTCACGCCCGAGCGCGCGCGCGTGGCGGCATCGGTGGTCGGGGCACGCGCGCGCGAGGTCTCGGCTCGGGCGCTCGCGTGGGAGGTGCCCGGAGGCGACGGCGATGCACAGTCGCTCGCGGCGATCGCAGCGGCGCTCGTGGAGGGCACGATCCTGGGCGACTACCGCTTCGAGTCCTACAAGTCCAAGCCGAGCGGCGACAGCACCGTTGAGGACACGCCACCCAAGCACCTCGAGCGTCTGATCATCGCCGGCGCAGACGGACTCGAGGACACGGTCGCGCAGGCCGCGATCGTCGTCGAGGCGGTCAATCGCGCGCGCGACCTGCAGAACCGACCCGGCAACGACCTGACGCCGACGGCACTGGGCGAGTACGCGACAGCGCTGGCGCAGGATCTCGAGGGACTGTCGGTCGAGGTCGAGGGACGCGACGGAATCCTCAGGCGAGGCATGGGCGCGTTCGCAGCGGTCGCGCAGGGCTCAGACCAGGAGCCGGCGCTGATCACGCTGAGATATGAGGGCCCGGCCACCCCTGCCGGCGGCCCGACACTCGGCTTCGTCGGCAAGGCGGTGACGTTCGACAGCGGCGGCATCTCGCTGAAGCCCGGAGCGAAAATGGCGGAGATGAAGTTCGACATGTCGGGCGGCGCCGCGGTGATCGAGGCGGTCTCGGCGATTGCGCGCCTGCGACTGCCGGTGCGCCTCGTGGCGGTCGTCGGCGCCACCGAGAACCTGCCGAGCGGTCACGCGATCAAGCCGGGGGACATCGTGACGGCGGCCAACGGCAAGACGATCGAGATCAACAACACCGACGCCGAGGGCAGGCTCGTGCTGGCCGACTGCCTGTGGCACGCGACCGAGCAGGGCGCAGAGCGGCTCCTCGACCTGGCGACGCTGACCGGAGCGGTGATCGTCGCGCTCGGCTCGACGTATGCAGGACTGATGAGCAACGACGACGAGCTCGCGGCGCAGATCATCGCGGCTGGCGCGCGCAGCGGCGAGATCGTGTGGCGGCTGCCGCTGCACGAGGAGTACGACGAGCTGGTCAAAGGCACCTACGGCGACCTCGACAACGCGCCGGAAGCGCGCAAGGCCGGCACGATCGTGGGCGGCGCGTTCCTGTCCAACTTCGTCGGCGACACGCCTTGGGCGCACCTGGATATCGCCGGGTCGGCGTGGGATCTGGATCGTCCGTACGTCGGCAAGGGCGCGTCGGGCTACGCGGTGCGGCTGCTGGTCGAGCTCGCCCGCTCCTACTGCGCCTAGCGCTCTGCGCGCGCGCCCCCGCTGACAACGCTCAAGCGCGAGATGACCGCCGCCCAGGCCGCGCCGCGGGGGTCGATGTGCGCACGGTGGCGCCCGGCCGCGCCGGGAATCTCGACGAGCTCGACCTCGCCGCCCGCTGCACGCGCCGCACGCTCGTAGTTGCGGGCGAGCTCGATCGAGACGGTCTCATCGCGCGTCCCGTGCACCAGCAGCGCGGGCATGGCGAGCGCCAGCAGACACATCGGGTCAGCGACGGCGTAGCGCTCGGGGAGCTCCTCGGGCGAGCCCCCCATCAGCGCCCGCACGGGACCGCCATGCCAGCGCCGGTACGCACCGGCGAGGTCGCACACGCCGGCCATAGCGACGACCCGCGTGACCGTGACAGGCGCAGCGCCAACGATCGCGCCGGGGGCGCCTTGCGGGAGTTTGTCGCGCGCGCCGGCCCAAAGCGCGAGCTGGCCGCCGGCCGAGTGCCCGATGATCGTCACCGTGTCGAGCGCCAGTGGCGCCGCGAGCTCCGCGAGGTGGTCGATCGCGGCAGCGACGTCGGCGAACGTGGCAGGCCAGCCGCCGCCACCGCCGACGCGCCGATACTCGATGTTCCACACCGCCCAGCCGCGGCTGACGAGGTCTCTGGCGAGGCCACGCATCACGATCCGTCCGTAGCGTGCCCTCCACGAGCCGCCGTGGATGAGGACGATCAGCCGGTACGGCCCGGGACCGGGCGGCAGGTGCAGGTCGGCGCGCTGCGAGCGATCGGGGCCGTAGCTGAAGGTGCGTCCCCGCCTGAGCAGGTCGAGGATCAGACGCGCGCGGGCCACTGCCGGCCAATCGTGACAGACCAGGCCTATAGGCTCGCGCCATCGCCGACCTCGGCTCACATACCGGGCACGGCGCCGACCACACGGCGCGGCTGCTGATCTCCTGCCCCGACGGCCCCGGGATCGTGGCCGCCGTCTCGCGCTTCCTGTTCGAGCACGGAGCCAACATCGTCACCTCCGATCAGTACTCGACCGACCCGGAGAACGG
Organism: uncultured Solirubrobacteraceae bacterium; assembly: GCA_963838405.1. Lineage (GTDB taxonomy): Bacteria > Actinomycetota > Thermoleophilia > Solirubrobacterales > Solirubrobacteraceae > Palsa-744. Next base: position 843,669 of record CAWIRA010000006.1, read on the forward strand.
GAGCTTCTTCATGCGCTCGGCCTTCTTCCTGCCGGCGATCGATCAGGACCGCGCGTCCTTTGAGGCGGCGTTCGGCGCCCTCGCCGAGCAGTTCGCGATGCGCTGGCGAATCGCCTACGCGCGCGACCGTCGCCGCGTCGCGCTGATGGCCTCGCGCGAGGATCACTGCCTGCTTGACCTGCTGTGGCGTCATCGCCGTGGCGAGCTCGACATGGACGTGATCTGCGTGATCTCAAATCACGACGACGTCCGCCGCGAGGTCGAAGCGCTGGGCGTGCCGTTTGTGCACATCCCCGTCACCAAGGACGCCAAGCCGCAGGCCGAGCGGCGGGCGCTGGACGAGCTCGCTGGGCGCGCCGAGCTGCTCGTGCTCGCGCGTTACATGCAGATCCTCTCCGGCGACTTCCTCGCACAGATCGGCTGCCCGGTCATCAACATCCACCATTCGTTCCTGCCGGCGTTCGCCGGCGCGCAGCCCTACCACCACGCCTACAAGCACGGCGTCAAGCTGATCGGCGCGACCGCGCACTACGTCACCGAGCAGCTCGACGAGGGCCCGATCATCGAGCAGGACGTCCAGCGCGTCGGGCACCGCTACACCGTCGCGGACCTCGAGCGCGTGGGACGCGACCTCGAGCGCATGGTCCTGGCGCGCGCCGTGCGCAGCGAGCTCGACGACCGCGTGCTCGTGCACGAGGGCCGCACGATCGTCTTTTGAGTCTCGTGTCGAGGGGGACCACACGCCGTGCGAGCCGGTCACGCGCCATGTCCAAACACAAACCCTGTATAACTATAGTACTACAGCATTCTGTTCAGGGATACTGGGGCCCACGCCCAAGTCTGGGAGAATCGCGGACGTGGACTTCGACCTGTCGCCCGAGCACGAGCTGATCCGGCGGACGGTTAGGGAATTCGCCGAGGGCGAGGTGGCGCCGGTCGCCGAGGAGCTCGACCGCACGAAGTCGTTCCCGTATGAGATCGTCGCCAAGCTCGGCGCGCTGAACCTGATGGGCATTCCCTTCCCGGAGAAGTACGGCGGCGGTGGCGGCGACACGCTCGCGTATGCGTTGGCCGTCGAGGAGCTCACGCGTGTGGACTCATCGGTGGCGATCACGCTGTGCGCGCACACCTCCCTGGGCACCCAACCGATCTACGTGTTCGGCTCAGAGCAGCAGAAGCGCGAGTGGATGCCGCTGCTGTGCTCCGGCGAGCGCCTCGGCGCGTTCGGGCTGACCGAGCCGGAGGCGGGCTCGGACGCGGGCAACACGCGCACGCGCGCACGTCTAGAGGACGGCGAATGGGTGATCGATGGCGCCAAGCAGTTCATCACGAACGCCGGCACATCGATATCCGGGATCGTGTGCATCACGGCCGTCACCGGCGAGCTCGATGCGGACCCGACCCGCCCCAAGGAGATCTCCAACGTGATCGTCGCGAACGGCACCGCCGGCTACGAGCAGGGCGAGCCGTACCGCAAGATGGGTTGGAACGCGTCGGACACGCGGCCGCTGACGTTCACCGACTGCCGCGTGCCCGAGGCGAACCTGCTGGGGCCGCGCGGCGCGGGTTTCAAGCAGTTCCTGCACATCCTCGACATCGGACGCATCGGCGTCGCCGCGATGGGCGTCGGGCTCGCGCAGGGAGCGCTCGATGAGGCCCTGAAGTACGCCAAGGAGCGCAGGGCGTTCGGCTCGCCGATCTCCAAGTTCCAGGCGATTCAGGGCAAGCTCGCGGACATGTCGACCGAGATCGCCGCCGCGCGGCTGCTCGTTTACAAGGCCGCGCGCGAGAAGGACGCGAAGCGCAACTTCACGCTGACCGCCGCCCAGGCCAAGCTCAAGACGGGCCGCCTGGCGGTGCGCTGCGCCGAGGAGGCCGTGCAGATACACGGCGGCTACGGCTTCATCGAGGAGTACCCCGTGTGTCGCTTCTATCGCGACGCCAAGATCCTCACCATCGGCGAGGGCACCGACGAGGTGCAGCAGATGGTGATCGCGCGCGCGCTCGGCGCCTAGCCGCTTGCGCTAGCCCTCGACGCCGGCGGCTGCCCCGGCCACGGCGGTCCGATCGCCGCCGTCGCGGCGCTGCAGCACACCCTTGGGAAAGCAGGTCAGCCCGTAGAGCTCGAGGTCGCGACGCGTCGTGAACTGCTGGCCCGCGGGAGCCGCAAGCCAGTCGGCGACAGCCGGCAGCACACCGCGCGGCTGGTTGGCATGGCGGCGCATCTGCTCGATGTCGACGTAGCTGTCCTCGACGATGAAGAAGCCGCCGGGCGGCACGAACGGCGCGAAGCCCTCGAGCGCCGCCATCGTCGTGTCGTAGATGTGGGCGGAGTCCTCAATCACGAAGCAGCGCGCGTCACGTGGCAGCAGCTCGGCCACGCGCGCCGGTAGCTCTGCGTCGCAGATGTCCGAGGACACCAGCGTGATGTGCTCCTCCCAGCGCGGGTCGGCTCCGTCCAGGTGCGGGCGCGCGCGCTCCGCGTCGACGTCGATCGAGACCACGTGATAGTCGTCGATCACTCCGTACGCGGCCATCGTGCGCAGGCGATCGCGAAACCACAACGCGCTCGCGCCGCAGAGCGTGCCGATCTCGATGACCACGTTCGCGCGGTCATCCCAAAGCAGGTGCTCGTATACGCGTAGGTCCTCCGGCAGCTTGCGCATCATCACGCCGGCGTAGTTGTCCTCGATGCGATTGCCGCCGCGATCGATCCAATATTTGCGCAGCGGCTGCTGCAGGCGCTCCTCGATCGGCGGCAGCGCCACCTGTCCCTGCGGCCGCGAGCCGATGCTGGCACCGCTGCGCGATCTCAGGGCACGCCTCAGCCTGTCGGGCAGCCGCCTCCACCGTGCCGTCATCGCGTGAACCGTACCAGCCGCCTGGGCTCATCCGATCAGGCGCTCGGCGCCTGACTCGCGCTCCAGCAGCGTCGCCGCCGCACTCGCAGGATCCAGCCGTCGCTGCACGACCTCCTCGAGCAGCCGCTGGAACTCGGCGTCCTCGTGCAGGTCCTCCTCCAGGCGCCGGCGCATGCGCGCGGTCGCGATCGCAAGCACCTCGCTGCGCAGGTTGCGTGCGCGCCGCTCGTCGAGCTGGCCCGCGGCGAGGATGTGCTCGCGGTGCTCCTGCAGGCTCTGCACGAGCGCCTCGACGCCCTCGCCGCGCGCGGCCTCGGTCTTGACGATCGGCACCCGCCAGCGCGTGCGTGCTTCCGCGGGCGTGCGATCGAGGTTCGCGAGCGACAGGACGCCGCGGATCTCGCGAATCATCGTGTCGGTGAGCGGGTGGTCCGCCTTGTTGATCACGATCACGTCGGGGATCTCCATCACGCCGGCCTTCAACGCCTGGATCGAGTCGCCGGAGCCCGGCATCAGCACGAGCACGATCGTGTCCGCGTGGTCGATGATGTCGATCTCGGCCTGTCCGACGCCGACGGTCTCGACGAACACATCTTGGCGCCCGGCCGCGTCGAGCAGCAACGCCGCCTGCAGCGCCGCCTCAGACAGGCCGCCGAGCGCGCCGCGGTTGGCCATCGAGCGAATGAACACGCCGGGGTCGAGAAAGTGCTCGGACAGCCGGATCCGATCCCCCAACAGGGCGCCGTGCGTGAACGGCGAGGATGGGTCCACCGACAGCACGCCCACCGTGCGTCCGGCCTCGCGTCGCGCCCGCGTCAGCGCGCCGATCAGCGTCGACTTGCCGACACCCGGCGGCCCGGTGAAGCCGACCACCTCGGCGTGGCCCGTATGCGGATAGACCTCCCGCACGAGCTCCCAGCCCTCCGGGCGGTTGTCCTCCACGAGCGTGATCGCGCGCGCCAGCGCGCGGCGGTCGCCGTCGAGCAGGCGCTGGGCAAGCGTTGCGTCGGCCATCGAGCGGGAATCATCGCAGGGGCCGGCGCGGGCGCCCACGCACGGGGCGGTCCCATACGATTCGCGTTGCGATGGAGCTGGTGGCCGATCACGATGAAGAGCAGGCAGCCGCGACCCCCAGCGGCGATGCTGGGGGTGCGGTCCGCCGAGCGCCGACGCCCCTTCGCGGCGGCCCGCTGGCGCTGCTGCGCTTCATGCGCTCCAATCACATGCTCAGCCCCAACTACGCGATCCTGCTCGCCCGCTACGTGTTCTTGAAGCTGCGCTTCGGGCGGCGTCTGCAAACCGACGGCATCTGCTTCATCTGTCCCGGCGTGAAGCTCGAGATCGGGCGCAACGCGACGCTGCGCATCGGCCGCTGGGCGTGGATCGGGCACGCCTGCAAGATCCGCGTGCACGAGGGCGAGGTGAGCATCGGCGCGAAGACCGTTATCGGCCAGGAGTGCACGATCTCGGCCTTCCAGCACGTGTCGATCGGACGCGAGTGCATCGTCGCCGATCGCGTCATGTTGATCGACTTCGACCACGGAGCATCCGAGGTCGAGCGCCCCGTCCGCCTGCAGGGCATCTACAAGCGCGACGTGCGCGTCGGGCACAACGTCTGGATCGGCTACGGCGCGTGCATCCTGCGCGGTGTCACCGTCGGCGACAACGCCATCATCGGCACCAGCTCGGTGCTGACCAAGGCGATGCCGGCGAACGCCGTCGTCGCTGGCTCACCTGCGCGCGTGATCCGCATGCGCGAGGCTCCTCGCTCGATGCGCTGGGAGTGACGGTCTGAATCAGGCAGCGGACGCGCCGCCGCGGCATGTCGCCGCGTGAACCTCTTCGGTGAGCCTGCTGCTCAACCTCGCTCGCTGCCATCTTGACTCCTCTCGCAGGAACTGACGTGCGGGAATCATCGCCGAGCCCTATGACGGCACCCGCAAATACGCAGGGTCGGCGTCGGCGGCAAGGTTACGCAGGTCGCTCGCGTCGGCGTCGGCGCCGGCGGCGAGCGCGCCAGCGAGCGCGTCGCGGTGAGCGTCGAAGCGCTGGTGCGCGTACGGCGCGGCGATCTCACGCGAGATCATGAAGGGCCAGTCGCTCGCCTGCAGCGCGAGCAGCTCGCGGACTGCAGCTGCGCCGGCGCGCTCGCCGGCGGCGAGCACCTCGAGCTCCGCTGCGCGACCGGCGAACGCCATCTCCGCGACAGCCGGCCCCGACCATGTCGACAGGTCACCGCCCGCCCCCCAGCTGCTCGGCGGCCAGGCCTCCGCCGTCCTCGAGGCGGGCGGCCATTGGTGGCGCTCGAGCGCATCGTCGAGCCGCACCAGCTCGAGTCCCTGGCTCGCGCACTCTTCGAGCACTGCCCGCAGCCAGACGACACCCTCGTACCACCAGTGCCCGAGCAACTCGGTATCGAGCGCGCAGACGAGCAGCCCGCCGCCGGGCAGCGACCCGTCAGCCGCCGACGCGTCGGCCTCGCGCAGCCGCGTGCGCGCGCGCCGCACGAAGTCAGCCGCGTGCTCGCGCGCCAACGAGCACGCCGCCTCGTGCTCGTAGGCGGCGCCGTCGTTGTTCCACGGGGTGTGGTGGTGGACGGTGTGATGGTGGTAGTCGCGGTAGCTGCCGCCCGCCGGATAGCCGTGCTCGCTCCAGACCAGCGAGATCGTGCTGCGGTCGATCGGCACGAGCAGTACCCCCGACTCGGTCACGACCGGGCTCAGATGCTCGGCGGCGCCCAGGCCGAAGCGATCGGTCAGCTCCACGCAAACGGCGCTGACGCCGGCGGCGTCGAGCGCGTCGCCGAGCCAGGGAGCGTATGCGCACTCGGGCAGCCAGAAGCCGCCACGCCAGATCTCGCCGAAACGGCGGCGATGAGCCGCGACGCCGGTTCGGACCTGCAGGCGCACGCCGGCGTCGGTCGCGATCTGCGGCAGGATCGCGTGGGTTGACGATGACGTCCACTGCGCGTGCGGCGCCAGCGAGCCCAGCAGATCGCCGCCGCGCATCCGCAGGCTCGCGAGCGCGCGCTCGTAGTCGCCCCACGAGCGCTCGAGCTCGCGTGCAAGCGCGTCGTGGCCGCCGGCACGCAGCCCGGCGGCGTCCTCCTCGTGAGTATCGCGGCGCACGCCTTCGACGAACGCGGCAAAGCGCTCGCCAACACCGCCGGCTTCTAGCTGATCGCACAACACCGGCGTCAGCGACAGCGTCAACGGAGCGCCCTCGTCGAGCAGGTCGAGCAGCGGCAGGTAACAGCCGGCGATCGCCTCCCAGAGCCACTCCTCGCCGAACGGCCACGTGCCGAAGCCCTCGACGTAGGGCATGTGCGTGTGCAGGACGATCGCCAGCGCGCCGTCGGCGCGGCTCGCCTTCACGGCCGGCACACCGCGATGAAGTCGAGGGCGCGGTCCATGTCGGCGCTGCCGGCCGCGCGCAGGCGGAAGTCAGAGGCGGCGATCGCGGGCGTGAACCAGTCATAGAAGCGACGTGTTAGGCCGAGCCGAGCGTGAAGCGTGTCCCACCCCGCGCGCAGCGCGAGCTCGTGTACGCGCAGCTTGTGCGCGTGGAAGAGCCCGTACAGCTCGACGGTCTTGAAGTGCGCACGACAGAGTTGCTCGAACTCCGCGCGGCGGTACTCGTGTACGTGCCAGGGGTTGTCCGAGCGGGTCGCGCCGCGTGGTGCGAGCGTCAGCACGTTCGGCGTCGAGACGAACACCGCCCCCTGCTCGCCGACGAGCGAACGGAAATGGTCGAGCACCGCACCAGGGTCCTCCAGGTGCTCGATCGTCTGCAGGAACACGATCGCGTCTGCCGGCTCGGCGAACCTGTCGACGAGATCGCGCGCGTAGCGGAGGTTCGCGCGGGTGTAGCGCAGGCGGGCATGCTCGTGTGCCTCGGGATTAGCGTCGACGCCGACCACGTTCGATGCGGTGCGAGCGAGCACGTCCGCGCCATAGCCCTCGCCGCAGGCCATGTCGATCACGCTCTTGCCACGTACCTGCTGCGCGATCCACTCGTACACGACGAGGTGGCGGCGGTACCAGTAGTTCTCCTCGGGAACGTCCGGGAGCGTGCGCTCACCCGTCAGCGCCAGCGGTGGGACGCCGTCGGGCTGGTCGCGCTGACGGTAGGGCGCGGCGGCGGAACCCATTTGAGAAGTTGATGTCAAGAGACGCCTTTTATCGTGAGATCAGGCCGCGGGTGCGAGACGCGAGCACGGCGCGCGAGTATATGGTCCGCCTCATGCCCACCGTTCTCAGCGCCGAGGAGATCCGCGACGCGAACACCCGCTATCACGACGTCGCCGCCGACCACTACGACTCGAAGTGGGGCATCGACTTCGGCGAGATCGGACGCAGGCAGGTCGCGGCGAAGGTACGCAAGGCACTGCGCGGCGAGCCCGGCCACTACGAGCGCTCGCTCGAGATCGGCTCAGGTACGGGCTATTTCACGCTCAACCTGCTGGCAGCCGGGATCATCGGCGCCGCCACCTGCAGCGACATCTCGGCCGGCATGCTGGAGACGCTGCAGCAGAACGCCGCGCAGCTCGGACTCGACGTTCGCACCGAGACAGCCGACGCCGAGCGGCTGCCGTTCGCCGACGAGAGCTTCGACCTCGTGCTCGGGCACGCGGTGCTGCACCACATTCCGGATCTGCAGCGCGCGTTCGCCGAGTTCGAGCGCGTGCTCGCGCCGGGCGGCACGATTCTGTTCGCGGGTGAGCCGTCGCTGTACGGCGATCGCCTCGCGGCCGTGCCAAAGCGCGCAGCGAGCACGGTCGCGCCGTTGTGGCGCCGCGCAATCGGCGCGGCACCGGCGCGGGCAGCCGACGGCGGCGCGCCCGACGCGGCGCTCGAGGGTGTTGTCGACGTGCACGCGTTTGCGCCTGCCGAACTCTCCAAGCTCGCGCGCTCGAGCGGCTTCGAGCAAGTCCGCGTCAGCGGCGAGGAGCTCTTGGCGAACTGGTTCGGGTGGGCCAACCGCACGCTCGAGTCGACCGCTGAGCCCGAGGAGGTGCCGTGGGCATGGCGCCTGTACGCCTACCACGGCTATCTCGTGCTGCAGGAGTTCGACAGACGACTGCTCGAGTCGCGCCTGCCGCCGGCGATCTTCTACAACCTGATGCTCGCAGCGCGCAAGCCCGCAGCTCGCTAACGGTCGACCGGCGCTTTCGGCGCTCGCCGCGTCAGTCGAACCTTGGCGATGCGCGCCTGCGTCGGCGTCGGCGTCGACTTCAGCACGACGAGGCTCGCCGTCAGATGTCCGTGGCCGGCGCGCAGCAGCCCGCGCCCAAATGCGTTCAGCGCGAGCTTGACGGAAGCCACCCTGCCGGCGGCGAGCGAGAACGAGACCGCGGCAATGCTCTTCGAGCGCGACCCCCGCTTGACCGACTTGGGCTTGACTTTGAGCGTCAACCTGCCGCGACAGGTGCCCGCACCGAGCGCCTTCAACCTCACAAGCGCACGCGCATGCGCCTGCACGTCAATCTTGGCGCTGAGCAGTGACACCCTGCACGTCGAATGCGTGCTCGCGCCGAACGCGAGCACGACCGTCTCACCGCCCGTCGCGAGCCCGGAAAGCGTGCCCGCGCCGATCGGCGCTTCCGTCGTTGGCAGATCGCTCGGCGGGTTGTTACCGCCGCCACCGCCACCGCCGCCGCCACCGCCGCCACCGCCACCGCCTTTGCCGCCGGTGTAGGTGAAGCGATCGCCTGCGTTGGTTGCGCTGTCGGCGACCGACGTTTCCACGGTGACATCGACCGTGCCTGCCCCGGTTGGAGATTCCGCGGTGATCGATTTCGACGATTGGACTTCGAAGCTGCGAGCAGGAGTTGAGCCGAAGCGCACAGCGGTGGCGCCGGTGAGGTGTTCGCCGGTGATCGTGACGTGCGTTCCGCCTGCCGAGGACCCGCTGTTAGGGGCCACGGCAGCAACGGACGGGCTCGGGCCGAACACCCATGCGGCTCCCGACCGTTCGTCGGAATGGGCGCCGACGAGCACCGTTTCAGCGTCCGCGGAGAGCGCGACGCCCGAGCCAAACTGAACCCCGCCGCGTCCCGGCAGGCCCGCGCCGAGCTTCTCCTGGGCGACGCCCCAGCCGCCGCCGGGGGGCGCTTCGCGCTCGAATAGCCATGTGTTCCCGCGGTGATTGGCGGCGTCGGGGGCGCCAATCACTGCGACGCTCCCGTTGAATGACAACGCAACGCTGCCGCCGAATCCTTCGCCGCCTTCAGCTCCGCCCACGAGCGGTGGGCTCTGTTCGACCCAGCCCGTGCTCGTGTCGGAAAAAACCGACGCGGCACCGTTGCCGCCGTTGGCGCCGCGCGCGCCGACGAGCGCTGTGCTGCCGTCTCCCGACAGCGCCACGCTCGCGCCGAAGTGCGCTTCCGGGCCGAGGCCACTGCCGGTCAGCTTCGTGCCCTCGGCTTCCCAGCCCGACCCCGAGCGCTCGAAGGCCGACGCCGACCCCTGCTGAGCGCTGTCGCCGGGCGCGCCGACGAGCAGCGTCTGGCCATCATCGGACAACGCGACGCTCTGACCGAAGAGGCCCGCGCCCTGCTCGCCCGATCCTGTGATCGGGCCGCCGGACGAGGACCAGCTCGACCCTGAACGGGTGAAGGTCCACACACGGCCGCCACCGACGCGGGGGGCGCCTACCACGAGCGTGCTGCCGTCGGCCGAAAGCGCCAGGCCCACGCCGAAGCGCTGCGGGCCGAGAGCTTCGGGACTGCTCAGCTCGGTGCCTGGCGACCAGCCAGCGCCCGGGCTCGTACGCGTAAAGGTCCACACCGAGCCCGCGTTCCCGTTCTCGCGCGGAGCGCCCACGACCGCCGTTTCACCGTCAGCCGACAACGCGACGGTTCGCCCGAAATGGCACGGGCGCGATTCGCCTTCGGCCGGTTCTTCGCCTTCTTCCTCGTCTTCTTCAATGTTGTTACACGGTTCCTGCTCGAGCGTTTCTTCAGGAATCATCAACCTGGCACCCGCCTGTTTCCAGCCGTTCGGTTCACGAGTGAACGTCCACGCGGCACCGGCTCCGCCGTCTTCGCTGGGCGCACCCACGAGCGCAGTGTTGCCGTCGGCCGAGAGCGCCACGCTCCACCCGAAGCGAGAGCGTTCCGATTCTCTGGAGCTGCCATCGGAGAGCCTTTCCGACCCCGCGTTGAGCTTCTGTTCCGGTTCCGTTTCCACCATTGGATCTACGACGAGCGGAAAGCGCGCGCCGTACGCGTCGACGTGCAGCAGCAGCCGCTGGCCGGCGCTCGTCATCCACGTGTGCAACGCACGCCCGCTCGCATCCCGGGCGCTCAAGCCCCCGTACCGCAGCTCGTGGCCGCCGGCGCCGCGCAGCAGTGCGCTCTGCCCGTCGGTCGCGAGCGCAATGCGAGTCGCGCCGGAGACGCCGATCGCCAACGTCAGCGCTTCGGTAGAAGCCGGTGCTCGCGCGATCGAGAACCCCTGCTCGAGCCCGAGCGGACCATTGACGAACCACTCCGTCGTTCCGCCGTAGGCGTAGGCAACGCGGTTCGAACGTTCGCGCTCGGGCTGGACATCGCCGACTGGCCGCAGCGCGCCGCCGGCGCCCTCGCCACGCAGGCGCAGGCCGAGCTGCCCGCCGGCGGTGCTCAGCGCCACGCCCGCACGAGTGAAGCCGATGCGCAGGTGCTGCGCGGCGTTCTCAGCGCTGAACGCGCCGGCGTTCGCCGTCAGGTGGTAGCCCGGAATGTCCGCGCCGAGCGCTGCCGAGATCGATGCGCGCATCTCAGACGTGGCGTTCTCGCCGCCGCGCCCGGCTGTCACGGGGGCGCTCACGGCCGGTGTCGCCAGCCGTCCTGCGCCGGCGAGAAGACCCTCGTAGCACCCGACGCCGACGAGCAGCGCCACCGACACGGCCAGCGCAAGCGCACGCAACGAGACGTACGCTCCGATCGGGAGCGCGACACGCCCTGTCATCGAGGTACCCCCAGCACTGTCGCTACCAAACTCAGTCGGCCTGACCCACACGCAACCCTCCATAGTCGCCGGCGATGGCCTTGAGCGAAGCACACGCTCTACAACATCCGTCCGGGCGCAGTTTAGAGCTTTAAGGTAGCTATCGCGGGCCGCATGCGCAACCGATGGACCCTATCGGCAACGACAAAAGCTCGCTGTCAAGCCAACCCGACCGGCCGAGCTACATCAGATCGGCCAGCCATTCCGAGCCGCCCGCCGCGATCTTCTGGCGGATGCGCTCAGACTCGCGTTCGCGCTGCTCGTTGATAGAACGCTCCCAGGCGCGTCGCTCGTTCGAGTTGCGACGGCCGACGAGCTGACGCAGCACGGGTATCCGAGGCAGCGCTCGGGGCTGAGGTCTGAGCGCCCGCGTCACGCGGCTCAGTTGCCCTGCTCGAAATGCGGCGCCGTGGTGGTAGACGATGTCGCCGTAGATCGCGTAGAAGACAGGGTCCAGATCGACGCGGTTGGAGCGCAGCAGCTGCACCCAAGGCGTGTTCGTGAGCTCGAGTTGGCGCAGCAGGTTCGCGCCGACGTCGCTCACCTTCTCGCCGTCGCTGTTGATCCACGTGTGGCCCTTCGACCAATCACCGGGCAAGCTGCGCCAGCTCCCGACGGTCGTCACGCAGAAGCATGGGTGCGGCTGCGGGTCGCCAGCATTCTCGGCACGCCTGACCGCAAGCAGCGGCGCCTTTGCAAGCGCATCGGCGATCAGCGGCATCGGATCGGCAATCGGAAACGCGTCGCCGTCCAGGAACATCAGCAGATCCTCGTCAGAGGCGACGTGGGAGATCTCGATCGCCAGGTGATTGAGCTTGTCGGAGTGACGACCGCCCTGCTCGATCACGTGATCGAAGTAAGTCGCGTATGACGGGTCGATCCGCTCGAGCGAGGACCAGGTTTCATACGGAACGGAGATGTGTTCACGCAGATGCCTGGCCTGGATCTCGATCCAGTCCGGCGACCCGTAGTGCACTGTGGCGATGTGTAGCACCGTGCTACCGCGAAGCGGCGCGCAGTCCACGCCTGAGGCGCCGTCGCGCGCGCTGCAGCCGGCCGCGACGGCCCGGGGCTCCGCTGCCCGACCCGGCGCCGCTGCCGGCGCTGGGGTGACCGAACTCACGTGTGCCGTACACGGGTGAGATCGTCACCGTGTACTGCGGGTCGTGGACCTCCGCCAGAGCGTCAGCGAGCTTCGCGTCGCCGTCCAGCGCGGCCGCGCTGGCGATGATCCCGAGGCCGCCGGGGCCGGGCCGCGCAAACAGCATCAGCTCCGTGTCGCTTTCAGAGAAAAACTCCTCGACGGCGGTGAGGACGCCGTTGTGGGGACCGCCCTCGCGCTCAGCCCTCAGGATCGGACTGTTGCTGCCGGCCTGCGTGAGCGCGGAGTGAAACGGCCGCACACCTCCTTTTCGGTAAGCGTGACGATGCTCGGCTGGGATCGTGTCGGGCTGGTAGTACATGTCACGACGGCCGTACGGCCAACCGACGTCGTGCATCAGCACGAGCGGCCAGCCGGAATTGATCCGGTCGATTTCCCGCAGCTCGTTGATCACCGTGTACCAGTTGTGATCGCCGTCGAGCAGGATCATGTCAGCCGGTCCGATCGCCGCCAGCGCGTTGAGACTGAGATCGCGATGGATCGTCAGATGGCCGGGCCACTCACTCGTGTAGGCATCGACGTCGAAGTTGGGCTGCGGGTCGATGACGTGCAGGATCGCTCCGTGCGCCGCCGCCCACTGTGCAATCAGGCGCGTGTGGCCACCGTCGCGTGAACCGATCTCGATCAGAACCTTCGGCGTGCGTGCCTCGAGCAACGGCTGCACGGCGGAGTCCCAGAAGCGCACCACGGGGGCGGCATCATAGCGTGAAGCCGCAGGCGCTACTCCGAGAGGTGGCAGATTTGCTGAGCGGTTTGGAGCACGAACAGCTGCAGCTTGTGCAGGACCGCGGGCTGCGCCGCGGAGTTGTCAGCGAAGCTCACGCTGCCGCTTTCGTCGCGCACGCCATAGCTCAGTGTCGAGCCCGGTCTCGGTGGCAGCGACAGGTGCGCAGCGGATGGCTTCAGGAGTTCTTCCTGGATTTCTCGCGCCTTCACGATCTGCGTATCTTCGAGTTTCTGGTGAGCGAGGTGACCGTTGCAGGTGACGCCACCTTCTTCGTCGATGAGCAACGTCAGCTGGGCGCCGGGCGTCGTGCCGGTGCGGCTCACCAGAAACAGGTCCGCCGGTGTGACACCGCAGCCGCCGAGCAGGAGCATCGCCGCAGCTAGCGCACACAGCACGAGCGCGGCTCTCATCCGCGTACCGCGACGCCGCCGCGCCGCGGGTCCCCCGCGCCGGTGATGTTCGAGCCCATCCTCAGCGCGGCCTGCACACCGCCGAAGAACAGGTTGGGCGAGCCGAAGCGAACGACCCGTGCCGCGCTGTCGAGTTCGTCCAGCTCGATCCCGGGCTCGGCGAACAGGACGCCGTCCTCGAAGTGCACCCGCGGCGCCGCCACGGCTGCGCGCACCGACATGCCGTGATCGACGACGCCCACGATCGTCTGCAGGATCGCCGAGCGGATGCGGTTGGACCCGGCGCTGCCGAGCACGAGCTCGACCTCGCCGTCACGCATAACCACAGACGGGGCCATCATGCTCGGCATGCGCCGCCCGGCGGGATGCAGGTGAAAGCCGAGCGGGTTGAGATCCTCCTCGCCCATGACGTTGTTGAGGTGGATGCCGGTGCCGGGCACCACCACACCCGACCCCTCGCCATTAGTGCACGTGGCGCTGCATGCACGCCCGTCGGCGTCGATCACCGCGATGTGCGTGGTGGAGCCGAGACGGGCGGCGAGGAAGCGCTCGAGGAAGCCGTCCTGGTCGAGCCCCTCGACGAACTCGGGAGTGCGCTCGGACTGCGCCGCGGCCATCGCGTCGATCACCGATCGCAGCGTCGGCGGCGAGAGCCCGCGGTCGAGCAGCGCGAGCGAGTAGGCAAGCAGCGTGCCGCCGGCCGATGGCGGCGGGTTGGTGAGCAGCTGCCGGTCGCGGTAGGCGATCTCGATCGGCTGACGCTCGATCGCGGTATAGCGCGCGAGGTCCGCCGGGCGCAGCGAGCCACCCCGCTCGCTCAGCCAGTCGCACACCAACGTCGCGATCTCGCCACGGTAGAACGGCTCGGCGCCGTCGCGCGACAGGCGCATCAACGCGTCCCCCAGGTCGGGGTTGCGCAGCAGTCCGCCCTCGCGCAGCAGCTGACCGTCCGGCGCCCACAGCGCCGCAGACTCGGGCGTCGAGGTCAACAGCTCGACGAGGATCTCGGCCACGTACGCCTGCCCGGCATTGAGCACGACGCCCGCGCGCGCGAGCTCCGCGGCAGGCGCAGCGAGATCCTCGAGCGGGACGGTGCCCCATCGGCGAACCGCCTCGCACACGCCCGCCGGAACCCCGTAGACGCCGCACGAGGCCGGCCCGATGTGGAACACCTGCTCGGCGTCGCCAAAGGACACGCCAACGCCGAGCAGCTCGACCTCCGAGCCGTCATCGAGGCGCGTCGGCGCCGCCACGAAGAAGTCCAGCAGCGTCGGCTCGAGCCCCCCACCGGCGACGAGCATGTAGCCACCGGCGCCAAGCCCTGTCAGCAGCGACTCGGTCACGAACGACGTGAGCATCGCCGCGACCGTCGCATCGACCGCATTACCACCTTCGCGCAACACGCTCGCACCGACCTGCGCCGTCAGCGGGTGCCCCGCCGCGACAACCCCGCGCTCAGCTTCGCCCATTGCAGAGCGATAGCACAGCGCAGCCTGACGAAGTGCTGACGCGCGTCAGATCAGCGGTGGGGGAGGAACTCGGGTATCTCTAGCTCGTCGGAGGAGAAGCCACCGCGCCGTGGCTCTCGGCTCGGGCGTGCCGGCGCGCCGCGCTGGGCCCTGACCTCGCCCGTGGTCGCCGGCTCCTTGAAGCGACTGACGCTCTTGCGCCTGCCCTCGTCGCCGTAGCCGGTCGCGACGACCGTCACCCACACCTGGTCGTCGAGCTTCTCGTCGACCATCGCGCCAAAGATGATGTTGGCGTCGGGGTGAGCGGCCTCCGACACGGACTTGGCGGCCTCGTTGACCTCCCACAGCGACAGGTTCGTGCCGCCGGTGATCGAAAGCAGGATCGAGCGCGCACCCTCCATCGAGGTTTCCAGCAGCGGTGAGGAGACGGCCTGCATCGCGGCTTCGGTCGCGCGGCTCTCGCCGACGCCCATGCCGATGCCCAGGAGCGCGTTGCCGGCCTCGCTCATGATCGTGCGCACGTCTGCGAAGTCGAGGTTGATGAGGCCGGGCAAGGTGACGAGATCGGAGATTCCCTGAACGCCCTGGCGCAGCACGTCGTCGGCAACCCGGAACGCCTCCACCATCGCGGTCTGCTTGTCCAGCACGCCCAGCAGACGGTCGTTGGGCACCACGATCAGCGTGTCCACCTCCTCGGCGAGCGCGGCGACGCCGCGCTCGGCCTGCTCACCGCGGCGGGTGCCCTCGAAGCCGAACGGCTTGGTGACGATCGCGACCGTGAGCGCGCCGATTTCACGCGAGATGCGCGCGACGACCGGGGCTGCGCCTGTGCCGGTGCCGCCACCGGCGCCGGCTGCGATGAAGATCATGTCTGAGCCCTTGAGCAATGCCTTGACGCGGTCGTAGTCCTCCATCGCCGCCTGGCGGCCGACGTTCGCGTCGGACCCGGAGCCGAGACCGCGCGTGAGCTCGGCGCCGATGTGCAGCGTGATGTCGGCGGTCGACTGCTGCAGCGACTGCACGTCGGTGTTGACGGCGACGAACTCGATCCCCTCGACCTCCGCCTCGACCATGCGGTTGACCGCGTTGACGCCGGCACCGCCGACGCCGACGACGCGGATCACCGGCTGCCCCACCGTCCCCGACGAGCTCGCGGCGAGCGGCTGCGCGCGTGTGTAGTCGTCGATCAGGGGGCGTCCGGCGATGGGCCGGTCCCTGACGTTCTCGGGTATCTCCGAGGAGAAGGCGTGGCGCAGACGCTCCTGCGGAGATGGCACGTAGGCCTCCTCGTCCTCGGACGGGGCCAGCGTCGAGGCGCTCAGGGCCGGGTGCGGCAAGCCGCTCTCGCGGGGGTGGACGGGCTGCTCGGAGTCGGCGCCGGGCCGCGACGAAGAGGTCGCGCTCTGCGGCGAGGTCTCACCGTCCTCTTCGGTCTTGCGGAAGAGCGCCGCCAGCGGCCCTTCACGCATGCTCGCGCGTTTAGCGTTGGCCATTGGTTAGAACCTCCTGCGCGAGTTGTCTGTAGGACTGCGCGGCGACGCCATCGGGCTCGTACTTGAGCACCGACATCCCCTTCACGGGAGCCTCGGCGAAGCGCACGGTCTTGCGGATGCGCGAGGCGAACACGCGATCGCCGAAGTTTTCCTCGAGGATCTCGATCGCCTCCTTCGCGTGGATCGTGCGCGAATCCACCAAGGTCGGGAGGATACCCTCGATGTCGACGCCGGGATTGAGGTTCTCTCGGATCATCGCAAGTGTGTTCTGCAGCTGGATGAGCCCGCGCATCGACAGATACTCGCACTGCACGGGGACGATCACCTTGTCGGAGGCTGTGAGGGCGTTGATCGTCAGCAGCCCGAGGCTCGGCGGCGTGTCGATGCAGATGAAGTCGTAGTCCTCCAGGATCGGTTCGAACGCCTTCTGCAACGAGCGCTCGCGCCCGATCATCGTCGACATCGCGATCTCCGCCCCGGCGAGGTCGATCGACGCGCACGCGATGTCGATCTCA
Organism: uncultured Solirubrobacteraceae bacterium; assembly: GCA_963838405.1. GTDB lineage: Bacteria > Actinomycetota > Thermoleophilia > Solirubrobacterales > Solirubrobacteraceae > Palsa-744. The sequence continues at coordinate 860,297 of CAWIRA010000006.1, forward strand.
CGCTTACGGATGACCTCACGGATCGAGACTTTGTGCACGAGCACGTCGTACATCGATTTCTCGAGCGTGTCCGGGTCGATCCCCTGCGACATCGTCAGGTTGCCCTGCGGATCCATGTCCACGCACAGCACCCTGTGACCCTCCTCCGCAAATGCGGCTGCCAGGTTGAGCGTCGTCGTCGTCTTGGCCACGCCGCCCTTCTGGTTGGCGAACGCGATGACCTTGGCCTTGCCTTCCACGGTGGCTCCGATACTCGATTGCTGGTAAGCCGTCCGCTCGGTATTCGCATAGCACGCGGCGATTCCTGCATCGGAACTACGATCCGGAGATGGCCCAGACGAGCAGCCGTTCGCAGCCGTCGCGCCGCGCAACGCTCGAGGCGCGCTTGCGCGGCAAGCGTGTGCTGGTGTGCGTAGGTGCCGGCGGCGTCGGCAAGACGACGACCTCGGCGGCGCTCGCGCTCGGACTGGCGTTGCGCGGCCAGAAGGTGGTGGTCGTCACGATCGACCCGGCGCGGCGCCTCGCGTCCGCGCTCGGCCTGGCGGAGCTGCCGTCGGAGCCGCAGCGCATCGAGCCGGCGCTGTTCGCCGCACAGGACCTCGCGGTCGATGGCGAGCTGTGGGCGATGATGCTGGACGCCAAGCGCACGTTCGACGAGCTGATCATGCGCCTATCGCCCGACGCGCGCACGCGCGAGGAGATTCTCGCGAACGGCGTCTATGCCGAGCTTTCGACCGCGGTCGCCGGCTCACACGAGCTGAGCGCGATCGCCAAGCTGTACGAGCTGTACGAGGAGCACGACTTCGACGTGATCGTGCTCGACACGCCACCATCGCGAAACGCGCTGGACTTCCTGGACGCCCCCGGACGGCTGCTCGGTTTCCTCGAAGGCAGGGCGCTGCAGGTGTTCCTCAGCCCGAGCGGCCTGACGGCGCGCGTGTTCGGCCGCGGCACCGCGCTGGTGTTCTCGATCTTCGCGCGCGTCACCGGCGTCGACATGCTCGGCGACCTGTCCACCTTCTTCCGTTCGCTGTCAGGCGTGCTCGACGGCTTCGGCGAGCGCACACGCAACGTGTCAGCGTTGCTGCGAGCGCCTTCGACGACGTTCATGATCGTGACCTCGCCCGAGGCCGAGCCTGCGCGCGAGGCGGAGTTCCTGCTCGAGCGGCTGGCGGCGAGCGAGATGCCGGTCGGCGAGCTGATCGTGAATCGCGTGAACACCTATGGCCTGCACGGGCTGCCCACGCACGAGCTGGCCGGCATGCTCGCAGCGAAGCTCGGGGAGCAGCTGGCGACGCGTGTTTCCGCCAACCTCGCCGACTTCGACCTGCTCGCCCAGCGCGACCGCGCCACGATCGCGCGCGTGACGGACGCGTGGGGTGCGGGCGAGGCGATCGTCGTCCCGCAGCTAGATGAAGACGTCCAGGATCTCCTGGGACTGGCTCGCGTCGCCGAGTATCTCTTCGAGTGATCGATCCTCAGCGGGTGCGCCATCGGTCCCGGCCGCCGGCTCCAGCAGCAGCCGGTCGGCGAGCGTCACGAGGTCCGGGTCGAGATGCCCGCACACCACGTCCCGCAGCAGCGCACGCAGATGGTCCGCCATGTCCGTCGCGAGCGCCTGCCTGGCGTTGCGCGATCGGCCCACGGGCGGGGCGCCGACGCCGGTCACGACTTCGCGCTCGAGCTCCAGCGCGGCGAGCGTGCGCTCGGTCAGCTCCAGGCGACGCTCCGGTGTGGCGCACAGCGCCGCCAGTCGACCCGGGAGCAGCCCGCTTTCCGGTCCCTCCGGCTCGAGCAGCGCGCGCAGCGCGAGCAGGTGGTCGCTCAGCGCCTCGAGCGATCGCTCGCGCTCGCAGCCGAGCTCGAAGCGTCTGAGCGCCCACGCGAGCACATTCCCATGGGGCGCGCGACGTGAGACGAGGTTGCAGAAGGCGCGCAACTCATCCTCCTGCTCGGCGCTGACCACGAGCATGCCGTGGGGACGCCCGCCGGCCCCGAGCGCAACGGCGCGCCAGCTGCCGCCTGCGACACGCGCCCAGCCGAGCGCGCCCAGCGTCACGCGTCCGTCCCCGAACAGCCGCAGCGCCCGCAGCAGATCCTTCAAGATCTCGCGTCCGTTGGTGATCGCCTCGGCCGCGTCGTCGTCGTCGCCGACGGCAAGCGCGACGATCAGGTGATCCTGGCCGTCGGACCCCTCCGGCGCGAGAGCTCGTTCGGGCAGCCCCTCGAGCACGTGCGGCTGCGCGATCGTGAGGCCGCTCGTCAACGCGATCTCGCTCGTGCTGATCGTGAGGCCGTGCAGCGTCGCGATCAAGGTCGTCTGTGTCGCTCCCGCTAGCGCCGCGCAGTCGACGCGCGCGAGCGCCGCGTGCATGCGCTCGGGGCGCAACTCGAAATCGGTCTGCTCATCGAATACCTCTCGCAGCAACGCCAGGATCGCGGCGCCGGCACGCGAGCGTGCATCGCGGCGTGCAGGTTCGGCGCCGACGTTCGCCAGGTAGCGGTCGAGGCCGTCGAAGCCGGCGAGCAGGCTCAGCGCCTGCGAGTAAGCCTGCAGCCGTTCGAGCTCGGGCTGGTGCTCGGCGATGAACTCACCGGTGAGCGCCCGGTAGCAGTACAGCGCCGGTGCGGAGCCGCCGCGCGTCTTGTGCGGCTCGAGCTCGAACGCGACCTCCGCTCCCGACGCGAGCGCAGCCGCGAAGTGGCCCGCGGCGGCCTCGATCAGCTCTGTGAGTGCGGGCTGAAGCTGGCTTGAGCGCATGGTGCGCTGAGTTCGCCCCGCATGCGCAGCCTCCTGCCGAGCGCACCCCGTCTTGCAACGACCGCGCGCCCCGTCAGGCGACAGCGAGGACGTCTGGTGCGGCCGGCGAGCGCTCGGCGCACTCGTCACCCAGCCAGTCTTCTCCATAGGCGCGCATGTCGTCGATGATCGGCAGCAGCGCGCGGCCCTTGGCGGTGAGCGCGTACTCGACACGCGGCGGGACCTCCGCAAAGGTGTGGCGCTCGACGATGCCCTGCTCCTCGAGCGCCCGCAGCCGCAACGAAAGCGTCCGCGGGCTGATCCCCGCGAGCGAGCGTTCCAGCTCGCAGAAACGCGAGCACCCCTCGGCGAGGTCTCGCACCAGCAGCAGCGTCCACTTGCCGCACACGATCTCGGCGGTCATGCACACTGGACAGGTCTCGTCGACGGCCATCTCAGCCGTTACTTTACCAACTGAAGTGTTGCGGGCGGCCGCTGCGCCGCGGGTCAGGCAGTCGTCAGCGACGGCTTGGTCTCCGACTCGCGCTTCTGCTCGGCGACCGCGACGTCCTCCATGGTCGTGCCCTGGCGCCCTTCGGCCTGCATCAGCAGCTTGAAGTCGTGCGGGCTGGACGCGACGCGCATCGCGTCCTCGAAGGTCACGCGACCGGCCTTGACGTGGCCGTAAAGTGCCTGGTCGAAGGTCTGCATGCCGTAGTAGCCGCCTGAGGTGATCACCTCGACGAGCTTTCCGGTCTGCGAGGGGTCGACGATCATGTCCCGCACGCGCCCGGTCATGCGCAGGATCTCGCACACGGCGACGCGCCCGCCGTCGGCGCCGGGCACCAGACGCTGCGAGATCACGCCCTTGACCGTGCCGGCGATCATGCTGCGCGCCTGGCCGTGCTGGTGTGGCGGGAAGAAGTCGAGCATGCGGTTGATCGACTCGGTCGCGTCGACCGTGTGGATCGTCGAGAGCACGAGGTGCCCGGTCTCGGCCGCTGACAGCGCCGTCTGGACGGTCTCCTCGTCGCGCATCTCGCCGACGAGGATCACGTCCGGATCCTGGCGCAATACTCGGCGCAGGGCGCGCTTGAACGACGCCGTGTCCATGCCGATCTCGCGCTGGTTGATCACCGAGCGCACGTCTGTATGCACGAACTCGATCGGATCCTCGATCGTGACGATGTGCTTGCTCATCGTCTGATTCATGTGGTCGATCATCGCCGCGAGCGTGGTCGACTTTCCCGAACCGGTGGTCCCGGTGAGCAGCACGATCCCGCGCTCCTCCTCGGCCAGTTCGCTCACGACGGGTGGCAGCGCGAGCTCCTCGATCGTGCTGATGTGGTGCGGGATCGCGCGACACGCCATCGAGATCACGCCGCGCTGCTGGAAGGCATTGATGCGGTAGCGCGCGGTGCCGGGGATTTCGAAGGAGAAGTCGACCTCGTGCTCCTGCGCGAATTCGGAGAGCTTGATCTCGTCGCTGAGCAGCGTCCTCAGCGCGCTCTCGGTGTCCTCGGCGCTCAGTGCCTCGACGCTCTGGTCGAGCGTCAGCTCGCCGTGGACACGGTAGAGCGGCGCCGAGCCGACCTTCAGGTGCAGATCCGAGCCCTCTCTCTGGACCAGCTCACGCAGCGCAGCTTCGACGTCGAACATGCCCTTCTGATCGGCAGCCTGTCCGCAGCTCTTGAGTGCCGACGGACGGGATGGACGAACCTAGGCTACGTCCCTCAGCTTCTGTGCCTCCGCAAGGCTCTGCAGCTTCTTCAGCGACTGGTTCTCGATCTGGCGGATGCGCTCACGCGTGACGTTGAACGTGCGCCCGACCTCGTCGAGCGTGCGCGGGTGCTCACCGCCGAGCCCGTAGCGCAGCTCCAGCACGCGACGTTCGCGGTAGGAGAGGTTCTCGAGCGCCTCACGCAGCGCCTCCTTGGTGAGGATCTCGGCGGCGCGCTCATACGGCGACTCGGCGCGCTCGTCAGCGATGAACTGGCCGAACTCCGACTCCTCCTCATCACCGACGGGCTTCTCGAGCGACACCGGCGCCTGCGCGGAGCGCTTGATCGAGTCGACCTCCTCGGGGTCGATGCCGGTCACATCGGCGATCTCCTGCGCGGTCGGCTCGCGTCCGAGCTCGGTCACGAGCTTGCGCTCGGCGCGACCGATCTTGTTGAGCTTCTCGACCACGTGCACGGGGATGCGGATCGTGCGCGCCTTGTCTGCGAGCGCGCGGGCGATCGCCTGACGGATCCACCAGGTGGCGTAGGTCGAGAACTTGAAGCCCTTGCGGTAGTCGAACTTCTCGGCCGCGCGCACGAGGCCGAGCGTGCCCTCCTGAATCAGGTCGAGGAACGGCAGGCCCTGGTTGCGGTAGTTCTTCGCGATCGACACGACCAAACGCAGGTTCGACTCGACCATCTTCTGCTTGGCGTCGAGGTCGCCCCGCTCGATGCGCTTGGCGAGATCGACCTCCTCCTGGGCGGTCAGCAGACGGACCTTGCCGATGTCCTTCAGGAACAGCTGCAGCGAGTCGGTCGTCATGTCCGGCTTGAGGTCAAGCGCTGCTTTCGCTTTGCGCCGACCGCGTTTGTCCGGTGCGCGCTCGAGCTGTGCGGAGGCCGCGATAGCCGGGTCGATGTCCTCGACCAGCTCGATCTCGGCGCGCTCGAAGAAACCGTGCAGCTCTTCGACGTCGGACTCGTCCAGGTCGAGCTCCGACATCGCCTTCGTGATCTCCGCGTAGGAGAGCACGCCCACCTGCTGCCCCTTGGCGAGCAGGCCCTTGACCTCATCCAACTCCTGCAGCTCGACTACTGACATTCGTGTTTCCATTTCTTCCGTCAATCGACACCGGAGGGCGAGAGCCCTGCGCCACGCTATGCCTGAGAGCAGCTACCCCGTCGCACATACGGCCGCAGCCGTGCCGACGTTACATGCCAACTGCGTTCTCCAGTCGCTCATGCTAACGCGTTGCGCCGAGGTTGTGGACCATTTGTCGGTGGCTCGCAGGCCGTGTTAAGCAATGATGTGCGCATGAGCCCTCCCAAAGACGGCGAGCGCGGAGCAGGCACGACGCGCAACGGGCGGGGACGTGCAGGCAACGACGATCCAGGCATCCTCTCGCAGCTGCCACGGACCCGCCCGCAACGCTCGAGCCGCCACCGCGCGGCGTCGCGCAATGGCAGCGCCGCGGAGGACCCCGGCACAGCGGCCGCGAGCGCCGCGAACGGACACCCGCCGGCTGCTTCGAAGCCAAGCACACGCGCCCCCAAGAAGGCGGCGGCGACCCGCTCGAAGGCCGGCGGGACATCGGCCAAGCGGACACCGGCCAAGAGCGGCGCGGGCGGCTCGGCGAGCGCGGATGCGCGTGCCGCGAAGAAAGCGGCCGCACGCGGCGCCGGCGGGGACGCTCGACGCGCCAGCAGCGCTGCTCGCGGGTCGGCCGCGCTGCCAACAGCGCCGCGCCAGGGCTTCGAGTGCGAGGGCGAGCGAGCGAGCGGGACGGTGCATCCGCCGGGCGGCGCCGAGCTGGTGGCGTCGGCCGCTGAGATCGTCGGCGAGCTCGCCAAAGCGGGGCTCTCAACGGGAGATCGCCTGCTCAAAGACGTATTCTCGCGCCTGCCGCTCTGAGCCCGTCCGAGCCGAGCGCGCGCCCGCCGCGACGCGGACACGGTACCTGCGAGGCGATTTGTATACTGCCCCGCAACGCCGAGCCACTGCGACTCAGGTCGCGGTGGGCGGGGGACCCAACGCGGACCGAAGTTGATCCGCTGGGGCGAATCGGCCCGGCAGGGCCGTAGCGCCGCGAAGTTGCCGCGCGAGCCCGTCAGCTCACCCCGTAGGCGTAGATGACAATGCGAGTCGCGCTCAACACATACATGGTCCTGCTCGCCCTGCTCACGGGCGCCGCGCTGGCCGCGACCGCGCCGGCTGGCGCGCTCGCCGACGCGGGCGGCTCGGCAGCGCCGGCGCCGCTCGCCGCGACGCCGGCCGGGCAGGCACCCAGCGGAACGGTCGCAACCTGGTTCGGGCCCGGCTTCTACGGCAAGCAGACGGCGTGTGGTCAGACGTTGACCCCCGGCGTGATCGGCGTCGCGAACCGCACGTTGCCGTGCGGCACGCTCGTGCAGATCACCTATAGGGGCCACTCGCTGACGGTGCCGGTGCTCGATCGCGGCCCGTACGCGCACCACGCCAGCTGGGACCTGACCGCCGGCGCCGCCGGCGCGCTCGGCATCACCGAGACCGTGCGCATCGGCACGCAGGTCGTCGGCAAGACCGCCAACACGCCGACGCTCGGCCTGCCGCCGGCGTCTTCGAGCACGGCCCTCGCCGGCGGCTCACTCGCCGGCTGACGGCGGCTTCCTCGACGCCGTCGAGCTGGGTGCCTTCAGCGCGGCTCGCCGCGCCCGCCAGGCGACGGCCCGACCGGCGCGTGCGACGCGTGGGCGCGCGCGCGAGCTGCGTAGGAGCCGACATCCGCGTGCGCCGCGAGCGCGGAAGCCTCGCGTCCCTGCTCTGGGCACACAGCCGTGCCGATCGCGACGTGCAGCGGCACGCCATGGTGGCCTGTGCGCCCGGCGACCGCGCCTGCGAGGCGCTCGGCCAGCAGCTCGGCGCCAAGCACGTCCGTTTCGGGCGCCACGAGCCAACAACGGCCAGGTCGCTCGCGCGTCAACGAGCCCTTCCACGCGCCCATCGCGTGCGTCAACGCGCGCTCCATTTCGTCGGCCATGCGCGCGCGCTCGGCGACGTCGGCGTCGCGCCGCGCCGCCGGCTCGATGTCCACAAGCTCGACCAGCAACACCGCGAACGGCACCCGGTCATGCTCGAAGCGCTCGAGCTGGGCGCCGATCAGGCCGATCCACGCAGCCGGGCCCTCGTCACGCCGTTCGTCGCGAATCGCGATCTCGACAGGCTGCAGGTCCGCGGCGAGCGACGAAGCCAACCCGCGCGAGCGCGCGGGCTCGCTCACCAACGAAGCGGCCCCCGGCTGCGCGCGCTCGTCCACGATCACCGCCTCGCCGCCTGCTCGTCGCGCGCCGGATCGCGCGCGCGCCGCGGGCGTGCGGAGATCGCGCAGCGCCGCATCGACGCCGGCGCGCTCGCGCTCTCCCTCGCGCACGTGCGCCGCGCCGAGCGCAGGCATCGCCTCCAGCGCCGCCGCGAGCGCCTCGGCACAGACATACGCGAGCCGATCGCACGCGTCGCCTACGAGGCGCGCGGAAGGATCGCGCAGCTCCTCGCGCAGCGCTTCCCAGAGGACTCCGCGCAGCGCCTCGACCGCCTCGACCGCCTCGAGCTCGTCCAGCGCTCCACAGATCACGGCCAGCCGTCGCGCCGCCGCCGTGTCCGCACCGCCGGCCGGCGCGGCTGCCGCCGTCAGCCGGTCGAGCTCGAGATCGGATGCCAGCGCCCGGATCACCTGCGCGCACAGCCCGGGACCCTCGTCCACGAGCGTCTCGAGCGGTACCGCCGCGACGCCTTCGAGCGGGCGCATCAGGATCAGCGCGACCGCCCAGCGCCGCGCGAGCTCACCCGCCTCGGCGAGCAGACGCTCGCCCGGCAGGTCGACCACGGGGCGCGCGCGGGCGGTAACGCGCGAACGCGAATCGTCGGTCACAGCCATTGAATATCAGCAGCCGGGGACGTGAGGCGCCGCGCCGGCGGAGAGCTCGAGGCGTCCAGTGCAGAAACGACGCGAGGATAGCCTGAGAGCCATGGAGCGCCCGAAGCCGACATCACCGGCCCTGTGGATCGCGCTCGCGTCGGGCGCGACGTTGAGCGCCGGCCTCATCAGGACCCGCCGCCGCGCACGCGCGCGCGCCCGCCACTCGACGCAGGCGCAGATCGTCGAGCTCGCGAGCTCGACGACGTTTGACCACGAGACCGGCGCCGTGCGCTCGGTGCAGGAGGCCGAGCTGATGATCGAGCAGAGCACGCTCGAGACGATCTGGACGCCGGCGCATCTCGAGCGGCTCGCGCGCACCTACTGGCGCTTCCTCTCACGCGTGACGCTGGGGCTGATCCGTGTGCGCTACACGCACTCCGAACGATCGCTGGTGCTGCTAGCGCGGCCGCTGGAGCTGCTCAGCTTCCACGCCCCCGAATACGAGATGAGCGCCACGCGCGGCCTCGTGCGTTGGCGCATAGCGCGAGGGCTGCTCGTGTCCAGGCGGGGACACGACGGCCGCGGCTACCTGCAGATCGAAGTGCGCAGGTACCCCGGCGCCGAGCCGCGCGTCGCCCGCCTGCACGTCGAGGTCGCGGTCGCCCACTTCTATCCGTCGATCGCCTCGCGACTGGGGCTGGCGCTTTACAACGCGACCCAGTCACGCATCCACGTGATCGTCACCTACGGGTTCCTGCGCTCGCTCGCGCGCTTGGATCTCGCAGAGTCCCGCGTCGGACACTACCGCGGTGACCAGCGCGCCTGCGTACGTGACTAGCGGCGGTCGGCGGCGAGGCCGGGCGGGCGAGACGCGGTCATTTGCCTTCCTTCTGCTGGAGCTGGTGGAAGGCCTTGGCTTCGGCGGCTTCTTCGGCCGCAAATTTCTTGCGGGCGGCTTCTTCGGCGGCACTGCCGGGTTTGGCGGTCGTCGGCTTGGTGGTTTTCTTGGACCCTTTTGTGCGCGTCGTCTTCTTGCTGTTCTTGGTGTGAGCTGAGCCTTTGCCGGAGTTCCCCTTCGAGCCTTTGTGAGCGTTGGCGGATTTCCCGCTCTTGGTCGCTGCCGGCGCGGCGGCGGCGGCTGCCGCGCGCTTCCTCGCTTCTTCTATGACCTTCTCGGCATTGGCCTTGGAGGCAGCTTCAGCCTCGGCTTCGCGCTTCTTGAATTCGGCCTCGTGTTGGGCTTCGCTGCTGGGCGCAACTTCAGCGCTTGATTCCTTTTCGGCTGCGGGTTCGCCAGACTTGGATCCTCCGCAGCCGGCGAGCGCTACGGCGATCGCCACCGCGAGCAGACATCCGAACAGCGAGCGACGTCGGACTCGAGCATGCCCGGCGGCGACCGTTGGCTCTGCGTCGCGGCGCTGCGTCTCACGGTTTTTCATTGCGCCTCACCTGCTCATTCCTGCACTTGCCCTGTGCTCGACGTTTGCACTGCTCCCGACTGCTTCGCCTGTTCGTCCGAGAGCTTCCTCTGTGCTTCTTCTTTCACCTTCTTGGCTGCCGCTTCTTCTTTCGCCTGCTTGGCTGCCGCCTGCGCTTTCTTGGCCGCAGCCCTCGAAGCCGCTTCACGCTTCTTGATGTTCGCTTCCGCCACCTGTTCTTTGTGCTTTGCCTGCTTGGCGGCGGCCTGTTCCCGCTTCTTCGCCTTCGCCGCCGCGAGCGCTTCAGTCCGTTGCGCGTTTTCTTCCGCGGCTTCTTCGCGCTTCCTTGCTTCTATACGCAGAAGCAGTTCTTGATCTTCGGTTGTTTCAGCGGCTTCCTGTTTGTGCTGCGAGACTTCTTCACTATGTTCGACTTCCGCGCCGTTGGCTTCCGAGCCCTTCTTCGACGCGGTCGCTCCGCAACCGAGGAGTAGGCCGGACAGGCCAACCACGAACAGGCAGAGGAGCGCTGCTCTGAGTACTCGACGACCTCTCACCGCGTCAAGCTAGCAGTCGGCGCAGTGGCGCTCAAGCGCTTACACGCGTCGCCGCCCGACGTCAAGCCAGCGATCTGCGCTGCTATCGCGAGGATTCCCGACCGTCGTCCAGAAAGTCCTCGACCGGCGGCTCGCCGGCGTCGTCCGCGTCACGAAGCAACACCCGCGCGGGCGCCGAAACGACGGTGGCCCCCGGTGGCACATCGCTCGTCACGACCGTGCCGGCGCCGATCCGCGCGCCACGGCCGATCCGCAGGCTGCCTCGGTATGGGCTGATGATCACCGATTTGGCGCCGATGTGGACGTCGTCCTCAATCGTGATTCCGTGCGGCGTGCTCCATCCCGATTGCGAGCGAACGGCAATCGTCACGTGGTGCCAGATCCTCACGCGGCGACCGATGACGACGTTGCTGTGGATCATCGTGCCGAAGCCGTGATGCCCGAACTTGACGTCGGGGCTCACCTTCGCGCCGGGCGCGAGTGAGTTGTGGTAGATGACGGAGTTGAGTTTCTTGACCCACAGCGCGAGGCGGTGATGACCGCGATCCCGCAGCGCGATCGACAGCAGCCAGAGTCGTTCGGGACTCATCTTGACGGGCCCGCGCTCATGGCCGCTCACCTGCCACGGCGCGCAGCTTCGCGCGGTCGTGCGTGGCTGTGATGCGCCTGATCGTGCCCGTGCGCGCGCGCGTGACGAGCGATTCGGTGGTGGCGCCGCCGGCGCTGGGGTAGCGCACTCCCTGCAGCACGTCGCCGTCGGTGATGCCGGTGGCCGAGAAGAACACGTCCTCGCCCGCGACCAGGTCGTCGCGGTCGAGCACCCGTCCCAGGTCATACCCGGCAGCCTCCGCGGCGGCACGCTCGGCCTCGTCGCGTGGCCACAGGCGCCCGAGCAGCTGCCCCCCAAGGCACTTGACGGCAGCGGCCGAGATCACCCCCTCGGGTGTGCCGCCGATACCCCACAGCAGCGCCACCGGCGAGCGCTCCGTGACCGCGAGCAGCGCGGCTGACACGTCGCCGTGAGCGATCAGGCGGACGCGTGCGCCGGCGGCGCGAATCGCTGCGATCCCCTGCTCGTGTCGAGGACGGTCCAGCACGACGACGATCACGTCGCCGATCGGGCAGCCGCGGCGCTCCGCCACGAGCGCGACGGTCTCGCCGAGCGGGCGGTCGAGGTCCAGCAGGTCGGCGATGTCGGGGGCGCCGGCCATCTTCTCCATGTACACGCACGGACCCGGATCGAACATCGTGCCGCGCGCCGACAGAGCAATCACCGCCAGCGCGCTCGGCATTCCGTTCGCCGCGAGCGTCGTCCCCTCGAGCGGATCGACGGCGATGTCCACGCGCGGCGGCGAACCGTCGCCGATCTGCTCGCCGTTGTAGAGCATCGGCGCCTCGTCCTTCTCGCCCTCGCCGATCACGACCACACCATCCATCTGCACGGACTGGAGCATGTAGCGCATGCCGTCGACGGCTGCCTGGTCGGCGGCCTCCTTGTCACCCATGCCGACGAGCGGGGCCGCCGCGAGCGCCGCGGCCTCGGTGACGCGCACAAGCTCGAGGGCAAGGTTGCGATCAGGCAGCTGATGGGAGGTGTTCGGGCTCAACGCGCGTCGGAAACCTATACCAGCGCCGCGGTCACTACGATCGTGGCGTGAGCGACCAAGCCCTCGCCGTCGATCAGCACATACCGGAGGCCGTCAGGCCCCGCGTCGAGCAGAAGGTGGCACTGGCGGGACACGACGACGTCGCGCGACGGCTGCGCGCGGCGGACGCGACGCTGTGGGGGCCGGCGGGCACACCCGAGGTCGCCAACCGCCTGGGCTGGCTGACGATCGCGGAGCGGATGCTCGAGACGCTCGACGAGCTGGAGCAGTTCGCGGAGCAGATCGGCCACGAGCGCTACACCGACGTTGTGCTGCTCGGCATGGGCGGCTCCTCGCTCGCGCCGGAGGTTCTGCGTCGCTGCTTCCACCACGAGCCTGGCCGCCCGGCTCTGCACGTGCTCGACTCGACGAACGCAGCCGCGATCCTCGCCGTGCAGGAGGCTGTCGATCTGGATCGCACGCTGTTCATCGTCTCCTCGAAGTCCGGCGGCACGATCGAGCCGCTGTCCCTGTTCGCCCACTTCTTCTCGCTCGTCCCCGAGGGCCGCAGCTTCGTCGCGATCACCGACCCGGGTTCGGGCCTGGCGACCCTGGCACAGGAACACGAATTCCGCAAGACGTTCCTCGGCGACCCGAACATCGGCGGGCGCTACAGCGCGCTGTCGCCGTTCGGGATCGTCCCGGCGGCGCTGATGGGCGTCGACGTGCGCGCGCTGCTGTCGGGCGCGGGCGCCGCTTGGGAGACCCCGGTGGTGGACTCCAACCCGTCCGCGCTGAAGTCCTCACCGGTCTGGCTCGGAGCCGCGCTCAGCGCGCTCGCGCAGGCCGGCCGCGACAAGCTGACGTTCGTGATCGCGCCCTCGCTGCCGGGCTTGGGCCTGTGGCTCGAGCAACTCGTGGCCGAGTCGACCGGCAAGCACGGCACCGGCATCCTGCCCGTCGCCGACGAGCCGCTCGGCGACGACGCGAGCTACGGCGAGGACCGCGTCTTCGCGTATCTCCCGGACATCACCGAGCACAAGGGCGACCTCGAGCAGCGCATGCAGGCGCTGGCGCATGCGGGACACCCGGTGATCACGATCCCGACCCGCGGACCCGCCGATCTTGGCCGCGTGTTCATGCTCGCCGAGCTCGCCGTGGCGGTCGCCGGCTGGGGGCTGGAGATCAACCCCTTCGACCAGCCCAACGTGCAGCAGGCAAAGGACGCGACCAAGCACGTGCTCGCGGGCTACGAAGCCGACCACCGGCTGCCCGCGGTGCCCGACGCCGACGAGGCCGCCCTGCGCGAGCTGCTGCTGGCGGCCGCGCCGCCGGATTACGTCGCGATCATGGCCTACGCGAAGCCCTCACCTGAGCTGGACGAGGCGGCCGCCGAGCTGCGCGTGGCGGTGCGCCAGCCGACGCTGGCGACGACCACGTTCGGCTACGGGCCCCGCTTCCTGCACTCGACCGGGCAGTTCCACAAGGGCGGCCCGAAGACGGGCCGCTTCCTGCAGCTGATCCACGACGGCCCGAACGATGTCGCGATCCCCGGCGCGCCGTACACGTTCACCACGCTCGAGAACGCCCAGGCGATCGGCGACCTGAACACGCTGCGCGAGCTCGGTCTGCCGGCCGAGCGCGTGCGCCTGCAGGGCGATGACCCCGTGGGCGCGCTGCGCGCCCTGACCGCGAAGATCAAGGAGTCGAGGTGACCAGATGACGCAGATCGGTTTCGTCGGGCTGGGCAAGATGGGCGGCAACATGGTGCACCGCATCCGCCGCGACTCAGAGCACGAGGTCGTCGCCTTCGACTTCGACGAGAAGGCGGTCAAGCAGGCGGTCAAGAACGGCGCCGCGGGCGCCGGCTCGCTGAAAGATCTCGTCAAGCAGCTGCAGGCCCCGCGGATGGTGTGGATCATGGTGCCCGCGGGCAAGCCCACGCAGGAAACGGTGGACAAGCTCGCCAAGCTGCTCGACCGCGGCGACCTGATCATCGACGGCGGCAACTCGAAGTGGACGGACGACAAGCGCCGCTCCCAGCAGCTCAAGGCGAGCGGCATCGACTACGTCGACGTCGGCGTCTCCGGCGGCATTTGGGGGTTGGAAGTGGGCTACTGCATGATGGTCGGCGGCCCGCCGAAAGCGGTCAAACGGCTCGAGCCGATCCTCGACGTGCTCGCCCCCGAGACCAACGAGCAGAGCCGGGTGGCGATCGGCGACCGCGGCTGGCTGCGGTTCGGTCCGTCCGGCGCCGGGCACTACGTGAAGATGGTCCACAACGGTGTCGAGTACGGCCTGATGCAGGCCTACGCGGAGGGCTTCGACGTGTTTGACAAGAGTGAGTACGAACTCGACAACGCCAAGATCGCGCACCTCTGGGGCCAGGGCTCGGTGGTGCGTTCGTGGCTGTGCGAACTGGCTGCCCGCGCCTTCGAAGCGGACGGCAACAAGCTCGAAGCGATCGAGGGCTACACCGCGGACTCCGGCGAGGGCCGCTGGACGATCGAAGACGCGACCGCGCACGACGTGCCGACGCCCGTGATCACCGCATCGCTGTACGCGCGCTTTCGCTCGCGCGGCAACGGCGATTTCGCCGACCGCGTGCTGGCGGCGCTGCGCAACCAGTTTGGTGGCCACGCAGTCAAGAGCGCACCGAAAGCGCCGAGGCGCTGAGGATGGCTGTCGCGGCCGGTCGTCCGACGGACGCCCCTGCGCCGGAGAACCCGCTGACCGCCGGCCTCGAGCGGCTGCCCGTCCCCCCCACATCGCTGGTGATCTTCGGCGCCACCGGCGACCTGGCCAAGCGCAAACTGCTGCCCGCGCTCTACAACCTCGCCTACGAGGGCGCGCTGCCGGCGCACTTTCACCTGGTGGGTGTCGCGCGCAAAGACATCGGGCTCGACGACTTCCGCAGTGAGTGCGAGGAGGCGATCCAGCGCTTCTCGCGGCGCAAGCCCGACGAGCAGGTCCTCAAAAGCCTGCTCGAGAACCTCCGTTACGTGGCGGGGACCTTCGACGAGGAGCGGGTGTACAGCGAGCTGTGCACAGTGCTCGAGCAGTTCGAACAGGAAGCCGGCGAGGCGCTGAACCGCGCGTTCTACCTGTCGACCGCGCCGAACTTCTTCCCTGTGATCGTCGAACGGCTCGGCAGCTCAGGGCTCGCACGTGGCGATCACGAGAAGCACCGCGAAGTGCGCGTGATCATCGAGAAGCCGTTCGGCACGACGCTCGAGGAGGCACGCGAGCTCAACCGCCGCGTGCTGTCGATCTTCGAAGAGAGTCAGGTCTACCGCATCGACCACTACCTCGGCAAGGAGACCGTCCAGAACATGCTGGCGTTCCGCTTCGCCAACGGCATGTTCGAGCCGCTGTGGAACCGCAACTACATCGAGAGCGTGCAGATCACCGCCGCGGAGGACATCGGCATTGGCTCGCGCGCCGAGTACTACGACGAGGCGGGCGCGCTGCGCGATCTGATCCAGAACCACATGATGCAGCTGCTCTGCCACATCGCGATGGAGCCGCCGGTGCACTTCGCGGCGGAAGAGGTACGCAACGAGAAGGTCAAGGTGCTCGAGGCGATCCCCGAGCCAACGGCAGTTCAGGTTCCCGAAATCTCGGTGCGCGCCCAGTACGGCCCCGGGCACGCCGGCGGCGAAGACGTCCCCGGCTACCTCGATGAGAGCGGCGTGCCGCCGGACTCGATCACCGAGACCTACGCCGCGTTGCGGCTGGAAGTCGACAATTGGCGCTGGGCCGGCGTGCCGTTCTACCTGCGTACCGGCAAGCGCCTGGCGCGCAAGGTCACCGAGATCGCGGTCACGCTCAAGCCGGTCCCCCACCTCGCCTTCAGCCAGGCCGGTTCGCTCGGCGTGCAGCCCAACCAGCTGGTGCTGACGCTGCAGCCCAACGAGGGCGTCTCGCTGCGCCTGGGCGCCAAGATCCCGGGTACGCGCATGAGCATCCGCCCGGTCAACATGGAGTTCCTCTACGGCACCGCCTTCCTGTCGCAGTCACCGGAGGCCTACGAGCGCCTGATCACCGACGCGATGCGCGGCGACCCGACGCTGTTCACGCGTAACGACGAGGTCGAGGCGCAATGGCGGATATGCGACCCGATCGTGAAAGCCTGGGGTCAGACACCCGGGCCGCTGCCGCAATATCCCGCCGGCTCGCAGGGCCCGAACGAGGCCGAGCAGCTGCTGCGGGAGGCCGATCACTGGCGCGCGATCTGATGGCCGCCGGCGACGCTCTGTCCACTCGCAGCGACGCGGTCTGGAGCGAGCAGGGCACGACCCCGGACGCGATCGAAGCGGCGCTGCGCGAACTGCTCGTGCAGGTCCACGCCGAACACCGCGAGTACGTGCCGGCGCGGGTCCTCAACATGATCGCGTTCGTCGACCGTGAGTGGAGCGGCGAGATCGCGAACCGGCTGCGTGGCGTCGGGCGCTACCACGCCTCGCGCCTGCTGGTGCTCGCCTACGAGCCGCGGCGCGAGCGCCTCGACGCGCGCGTTTCGATCGTCTCCGAAGGCGCCGCCGCACCCGACGGCCTGGCGCTGCTGCGCGAGACGGTCGTCGTCGAACTCGGCGACCGCCACCTCGATGACCTGCTGACGATCGCCGACCCGTTGGTCGTGACGGACCTGCCGACGCTGCTGTGGTCACCCCACGGGCACCACCAGATCGTCGCCGAGCTGCTGGCGCTGGCGCAGGCGGTGCTCGTGGACTCGGTCGAGGAGCCGGTCGCCAAGGAGGCGCTGACGCGCGCATGCGAGCTTAGCGAACACGCCTACGTCGTCGACCTGGCCTGGCTGCGCTCGACGCCGTGGCGCGAGCGTCTCGCCGCCACCTTCGACCCGCCGTGGCTGCGCCCTGAGCTGTACATGATCAGCGGCGTGACGGTGCGCCACCACCCCGCCTCGACCGCGGCCGCGATGCTGCTCGTGGGCTGGCTCGCCTCGCGACTGCAGTGGCACAGCGGGGCGCTCGTCGGCGACGGCGGCGCGCTCGTCGGAGCCGCGCAGGCGCAGGACAACGAGGTCGCTGTGCGCCTGGAGGCGGCTCCCGAGCTGCAGGTGCCGGGACTGGAGTCGCTCGAGCTGGACACGACCTCGGGTATGCACCTGCGCCTCAGCCGCGGCAGCGGTGGGCTGCGCGCGCATAGCCGCGACAGCAGTGGCGCCGAGCGGGAATGGACGCTCCCCGGCGGATCGCGAGGAGAGGCCGGCGTGCTCGGGGAGGGCATCCGCCAGGCGCTGCTGCGCGACCCGACTTACCTGCCCGCGCTCGAGGCCGCGCGCGCGATGCTCGAGCCCGCGGGCGAGCGGCACGCGTCGGACGCTACCGTGCCTGCGCTCCTCGATCGCGCGCCGACCCCGTCGTGACGCGCCTGACGACGTGCCCCGACGCTGACACCGTCGCGCAACGCGCCGCCGCGCACATCCTGCGCCAGCTGCGCCAAGCCAAGCAGCAGCGTGGCGTCGCGCACCTGGTGCTGAGCGGTGGCACGACACCGGGGCGCACGTACGAGCTGCTCGGCGCCGCCGAGCCGGACGCGCTGAGCGACGTCGAGGTGTGGTTCGCCGACGAACGCTGCGTGGCACCCGAGGACGCCGAGAGCAACTACCTGCTCGTCGCCGAGACGCTACTCGCCGGCGGCAAGATCGCACCTGCGCGCGTGCACCGCATGGAAGGCGAGGCCGGCCCGCAGGAGGGCGCCCGCCGCTACGCCGAGGCGCTGGTCGAGCAGGTGCCGGGCGCCGACGCGAGCCCGGGGTCGCTGCCGGTGCTCGACCTGGTCGTGCTCGGCATCGGCCCCGACGGTCACGTCGCGTCGCTGTTCCCCGGCTCCTCGCAGCTGGATGCCGGCGACGAGGCGATCTGCCTGGGTGTCGAGGACTCACCGAAGCCGCCGCCGGAGCGGATCACGCTGAGCCTCGCGATGCTGCGCGCCGCGCGCGAGTGCCTGGTGCTCGCGACCGACACGAGCAAGGCCGACGCGATCAGCGCGATGCTCGGCGAGCCCAGCCGGCACGTACCGGCGAGCCTGCTGCGCCGCCAGCGTTTGACCGTCATCGTCGATGACGCGGCGGCGCCCGCGGGCTCTGCGAGATGAGCAGCGCCGCCGCGCCCTCGGCGGTGCTGGTGCGCCACGCCGAGACCGAGTGGAGCCTCAACGGCCGCCACACTGGGCGCACCGACCTGCCCCTCACCGACCGCGGCCGCGAGGTCGCCGCGGCGCTGCGCGAGCCGCTGCAGGCATGGCAGTTCGCGCTGGTGCTCGTCAGCCCCTCGCGCCGCGCGCGCGAAACGTGCGAGCTGTGCGGGTTGGGCGCCGAGGCGCAGGTGCGCGACGATCTGCACGAGTGGGACTACGGCGACTATGAGGGCCTGACGACGGCGGAAATCTGGGAGCGTCGCCCGGGCTGGGTGCTGTGGCGCGATGGCTGCCCCGGCGGCGAGAGCCCCGCCGAGGTGGGCGCACGCGGCGACCGTGTGATCGCCGAGGTCGCCGGCAGCGACGGAGACGTCGCCCTGTTCTCGCACGGGCACATGCTGCGCGTGATCGGCGCCCGCTGGATCGAGCTTCCGCCCGGCGGCGGCGGGCGCCTGGGCCTTTCCACCGCCGCGATCTGCGTGCTCGGGCACGAGCGCGACACGGCTGTGATCGCGCGCTGGAACGACACCGGTCCGTAACACTCTCGCGGCTCGGCGGACTTTCGTTCTAGAGTGACCCAGCACGGTCGCTTCGGAGTGATGCAGCATCGCCGGCCATGGCAACTCCCGCGCTCAAGAACTCCCCTCTTCCCCGCGACGCCACGCAGGCGCTGCGCGCGCTGGGCGTTGCGCGCGAGCGCACGCTGGCGCTGGTGTCCGAGCTCGACGACGAGCAGCTCGAGCGCGTGCACTCGCCGATCATGAGCCCGCTCGTGTGGGATCTCGCTCACATCGCCGCCTACGAGGATCTGTGGCTGGGGCATCGCTACGGGGGCCTCGAGCTGCTGCGAGGCGAGCTCGCGGCGCTTTACGACGCCTTCGAGACGCCGCGCGCGGTTCGCGGGCAGATCGAGGCGCTCGGCCCGGAGGACGCGCGGGCGTACATGGACGCCGTCAGGGCGCGAACGACGGAGGTGATCGCCGAGCGCGGCGTCGGCGACGGCGTGCTCTGCGAGATGGTTCTGCGCCACGAGCTGCAGCACGCCGAGACGATGCGTCAGACGATGGCGATCGCCGAGCTGCTGCCCGCCGCCGAGGCGGCTGCTGCGAACGCGCCGCTCACCGGCGACGATCCTCCCGCGGGGTGGCTCGCGATTCCGGCGGGCGCGTTTGCGATGGGCGCCGGCGCCGATGGCTTCGCCTACGACAACGAGCGTCCGCGACACAGCGTCGAGCTGCCCGCGTTCGCGATCGCGCGGCGCCCGGTGAGCAACCAGAGCTGGATGGGCTTCAGCCAAGGCGGCGGCTACGAGCGCCGCGAGTGGTGGTCGCGCGAGGGCTGGGCGTGGAAGGAGGAGCACGACATCACGCATCACCCGGCGGTGGCGAAAGGCCGCCCGGAGGCGCCCGTGTGCCACGTCTCCTGGTTCGAGGCCGACGCCTTCGCGCGTGCTCACGGCGCGCGTCTGCCCACGGAGGCCGAGTGGGAGAAGGCAGCGACCTGGACCCAGCAGCGCTCCGCACCGGGTCTCGCGGGTGTCGGCCGCGTGTGGGAGTGGACCGGCTCGCCGTTCGTCGGCTACCCGGGCTTCGCGCCCTACCCGTACCGCGAGTACTCGCAGGTGTTCTTTGGGCAGGACTACCGCGTGCTGCGCGGCGGCTCGTGGGCCAGCGATCCGCGTGTCGCGACCCTGACCTTCCGCAACTGGGACCTGCCACAGCGACGTCAGATCTTTGCCGGCGTGCGCCTTGCGAGGGAGCTGTGATGGAGCCCTCGACGCCACAGCAGCCGCTCGCGGAGGACCTCGCCGAGGCGATCCAGATCGACTCGCACCTCGACGCCGGCAACGAGCGCTCGCTCGCCGACGATGTCCTCGACGGGCTGACGCGCCCATTCAAGGAGCTGCCCCCGAAGCACTTCTACGACGCGCGCGGCGCCGAGCTGTTCGATCAGATCTGCGAGCAGCCCGAGTACTACCCGACGCGCACCGAGCGGGCAATCCTCGAGGAGCAGGCGGAGCTGTTGGCGGAGCTGACCGGCGCGGTCGAGCTCGTCGAGCTCGGTTCCGGCACCGCGGCCAAGACGCGCGTGCTGCTCGACGCGCTGTTCGCCGCGGGCACGCTCGAGCGCTACGTGCCGGTCGACGTCACCGAGAGCATGGTGCGCGACTGCGCCCATGAGCTCACCAGCGAGTATCCCGGGCTGCGCGTCCACGGCGTGATCGGCGACTTCGAGCGTCACCTGGACCGCGTCCCGCCCGCTGCGGGCCCGCGCATCGTGGCGTTCCTCGGGGGCACGATCGGCAACTTCCCGCCGGGCAGCCGACGCCGCTTCCTGCGCCAGATCGCGCGCCTGCTCGGGCCCTCCGACTATCTGCTGATGGGCACCGACCTCGTCAAGGACCCGCGCGTGCTCGAAGCGGCCTACGACGACGCCGAAGGGGTGACCGCGGCGTTCAACCGCAACGTACTGCACGTGCTCAACCGCGAGCTGCAGGCGGATTTCGACCCCGAGGACTTCGAGCACGTGGCGCTGTTCGACCCCGAAAACGAGTGGATCGAGATGCGCCTGCGCGCGCGTCGCGAGCACACCACGCTGGTGCGCGACCTCGACCTGCCGGTGCACTTCGACGCCGGCGAGGAGCTGCGCACGGAGATCAGCGCGAAGTTCACCCCCGGACGTCTCGAGGGCGACCTGTCCGCGGCGGGCCTCGAGCTTGTGCGCTGGCTGACCGACCCCGCAGCGCTGTTCGCGCTGTCGCTGTCACGCGTGCGCGCGGATCAATAGGCTCTCGGGAATGAACATCGACGGCAGCGCAGCGCTCGTCTCCGGCGGCGCCTCCGGTCTTGGCGAGGCGACGGTTCGCGCGCTGCACGCGCGCGGTGCGCGCGTGACGATCGCCGACGTCAACGCGGACAAGGGCCAAGCGCTCGGCGCCGAGCTCGGTCTCGAGTTCGTCGCCTGCGACGTGCGCGAGGAGGCGCAGGTGCAAGCCGCGGTTGAGCGGGCGGCAAGCGCCGACGGCGGCCTGCGCATCGCCGTCAGCTGCGCGGGCACCGGCTGGGCACAGAAGGTGGCCGGCTCGAAGGGTCCACACCCGCTGATGCCATTCGAGACGATCATCTCGATCAACCTGATCGGCACGTTCAACCTGCTGCGTCTGGCGGCCACCGCGATGATCGCGAACGAGCCCGGCGAGGACGGCGAACGCGGCGTCTGCGTGCACACCGCCTCGATCGCCGCCTTCGATGGCCAGGTCGGCCAGATCGCGTACTCGGCCTCGAAGGGCGGCGTCGTCGCGATGACGCTACCGGCCGCACGCGACCTCGCCCAGTACGGGATCCGCGTCAACACGATCGCGCCTGGACTATTCGACACGCCGCTGCTGGCGGCGCTGCCCGAGGAGGCACGCGCCAAGCTCGGCGCCGGCGTCCCCTTCCCTCAGCGTCTGGGCGAGCCAGCCGAGTACGCGCAACTGGCCTGTCAGATCGTCGAGAACCGCATGCTCAACGGAGAGACGATCCGCCTCGACGGCGCCTTGCGGATGCCGCCGCGCTGAGGCCTCAGTCGATTGCCTCGTAGCCCCACAGGCTGACGAGGTCGCGGTCGAGGTACTCGCTCAGCGCCTGCACGTCAGGCTTGAAGCGGCGCCGCAACTCGAGCATCAGTTGTTCGTCGGGCGGGCGCGGGCTGCCGAGCACGACGCTGCGCTGGAGCGTCCCGTAGGCCGCGTGACGCAGCCCCCTTGGCGTCACCCGCATGATCGTCTTGCGGACCATGCGCGCACCACGGTTGCGGCCATAGGTCACCGCGAACACGGTGTCGTCCAAGCCGACGCGCCGGCGCACGCTCGGGTTGGCCTCGACCACCTCCACCGGCACGCTGTCGTCGACGCCGAGGAATCGCTGCACCTGGCGCAGCGTCCGCTCGTTGTCGGCGCGGAAGTCCTCATAGATCAGCACCAGAACCTGCTCGCGGGGAAAGACCGCGTGGTAGCGACGCAGCTGCTCGAGGTAGCCGGCACGCTCGCAGTAGAGGAGCAGTCGCGGCTGTGACGCGGCGAGCTCGGTGAGCGCGCGCCCCGCGCGCCTGTCAGCTTCGAGCGCGATCGCCCGGCCGAGGTCAGGCTCGTCCTCCGCGCGATTTTGGAGCAACTGCAGGTGCAGCGAGCGCAGGAAGCTCGTCGGCTCGCGCAACACGACGATGATGCGCGCCTGCGGCTGCGCCGCGGCGATCCGCGCCGGCGCCCCGGGAGACCAGACGTGGCGTGTGGAGGCGTCCCCCACGAGCTGGTTCGCGCGCGCCTGCTGGAACAGAGCCATGTACTCCGACAGCGTTCGCGTGCCAGCGGATGAGCGCTCGTCGTCGCCGCCGATCCGTAGGTCACCCGCGAAGAACTGTGGCTCCTTCACGTCAGACATGTAGATCTGTGGATGGCGCTTCAACATCGCGTACAGCGCGGTGGTGCCGCACTTGGGGTGCCCGATCACGAAGAAGTCGGGGAGCCGCCCCGGCGCCGGCGAACGCTCCGACTGCGTACGGCCCTCCACGCTCGTGTCGAGCGGGTGTTCGCTGTGCTCGCTCGCGGGCAACGTCGCCTCAGCCGCTTCGTGTGAGCCGCTTCGCGTCCGGGATCAGGCGCAGCCGCTCGCGCGTAGCCGCGTCCGGCGTCAGGTTGAGGAAGCTCAACAGCGAGTCGATCTCGCGCTCGGGTTCGTCGCAGAGCCGATTCACGTCGAGCTGGTGGTAGCGACCGGGAAGACGCCTTGCCCCGATCGCTTCGGTTCGCGCCGTCACCACGCGGCTGAACTCGAGCGATCGTTCGATCAGTTCGCTCTGCGTGCGAGCCGCTTTCAGGCCGAGCCGCAGGCACCACCGATCGATGCGTCTGTGGTTGCGTCGCGGTGGCTTGACGCGCAGGTGCGGGCTCCAGTTGTAGAGCATCGTGTGGTTGTGTCCGCGGGCGATCTGCTCAGGATCGCGCAGCACGTGAATGAAACGCATCCCCGGAAACGCCGTGGCGAGCTCGTCCAGCAGCAGCATCGCGCTCGGCTCCTTCCAGCCCCAGCCGGCCATACCGGCGGGGTCGTGCCCTGCGCTCGCCCGCAGACGACGCGCGCGCTCGGGGGCCCAGCGCATGCCACGCCTGCGACCGAGGCGGTCGATCCCCCTGGGCATCGTGCCGAGCATCGCTCCGAGGATCGTCAGGCGCTCGCGCAGCGGCGGTTTCCCGCCGGCCGTCATGCTCCTTGCGAACACTCGCGCGGCCGCGTCGATCCGGCGCTGGCGTGGCGCCGCACGACCGTACCAGCGCGGACGCTTGAACAGGAACGTCGAGGTGAGATTGTCGAGCGCTTCGTTGAGATCGTCGCCAAGATAGAAGCCCAGCTCGATCAGCAGTTGAGCCGCGACGCGCGTGCCACTGCCGCCGATTCCACCAATGACGAGCGGCTGGCCGTACCCCGGCGGCGCTGCTACCGCGGACGTCATGCCGCCAGTATATCGGGTGAAGATCGCACGGATCGGGCCAACCAAAGCGCCGGCGACTGTCTACAGTTGTCATCGAACGAGAGCCCTGTGGTATGTTGTCCGCGAGATGACGGTTCACGTCGCGACGGTGCACTTTCGTTCGCCGCGGTGGATCGACATTCAGGTTTCACACCTCCGTCGCCACATCCCCGCGCCGCTGATGATCTGGGGTGGCTTGCAAGGCGTCGACGAGCAGCACTACGGGCAATTTGACCGCGCGATCGAGCATCGAGGCCGTGTCACCCACCCTGAAAAGCTGAATCACCTCGCGCTCGAGATCTCGAGTGAGGCGGCCGCCGACGACCTGTTGATCTTCCTTGACGGCGATGCCTTCCCGATCGCCGACCTCGGTCCGCTGCTGATGAGCGGGCTCTCAGAGGCGCCGCTGCTGGCCGTGCGCCGGATCGAGCAGGCGAACGAGCCGCATCCGCACCCGTGCTTCTGTCTGACGACTGTCGGCTTCTGGCGCGAGCTTCCGGGTGACTGGTCACAGGGGTACACCTGGATCGACGAAGACGGCACGGTCTCAAATGGACCTGGCGCGAACCTGCTGCGCGCGCTCGAGCTGAGCGACACGCCGTGGGTCGAGCTGCACCGCTCCAACGCGAACGAGCTGCACCCGTCGCTGTTCTCCGTATACGGCGGCGTCGTCTACCACCACGGCGCTTCGTTTCGCGACCACGGAGTGCTGCTCAGATCCGACCGCCAGGCGCCGCCCCAGCTGCGGCAGGTGCCCTCAGTGCCAGGCGTCGCGCAATTGGTGCGCAGCATCAACCGCAGGCGCTGGCGGCGCTGGCGGCACGAGCGCGAAGCCGCGAACGCCGAGCTTCTCCGAGCGCGTCTACCAGCGGATCGCCAACGGCGATCCCGAATGGCTCAAGAGCGTCACCGGTGAGACCGTGAGCGTGTAGCGCCTGCCGCTTCAGCCGGTCGCCGGCGAGGACTCAAATCGCGTCGTACTCCCACAGGCTCACCAGATCGCGTCCAAGATACTCGCTCATCGCGACCACCTCTCCCTCCAAGCGCCGGCGCAGCTCCAGCACGAAGCGCTCATCGGGGGGCTCGGGCTGTTTCTCCACGACGATCCCTTTCATCGCGCGTAGCGCCCCACGGCGCAGCCGCTCGGGGGTCAGGGTCTTCAGCGCGGACTTCGTCGCGAGCGAGATCGGACCACGCCCAACTGACACGGAGTCCAACATCCGCTCCGCCCGACGGGAGCGCACACGCACTGTCGGGTTCGCCTCGGCGGCGTGAATCGCGAGCGTGTCATCGACCTCGAGAAAGCGCATCAGCAGACGAACCGTCTGCTCGTTCTCGCGACGAAAGTCGTCGTATATCAACACCAGCACCTGCTCGCGCGGGAAGCACTCGTGATAGCTGCGCAGCTGCTCGACGTAGCGGACGTGCTGTGAGTACATCAGCGCGGGCGGCCAGCCCGAACGGCGTGGCACGTTGCGTCCCTGGCGCCGGTCCCGCTCGAGGCCGATAGCGGTCGCGAAGTCCGACTCGGTCTCGATCCCGACCTGCAGCAACTGCAGGTGAAGCGAGCTCAGAAAGGCGACCGGCTCGCGGAAGATCGCGACGATGCGAGCGTCCGGTTGCAGCGCAGCGATGCGTCGCGCCGTGGCGAGCGTGCGCAGATAATCGGTCGATGCCTCCCCGGCCCGCTGCTCCGGCGCGGCCGCGGCGAACAACGACAGATATGCATCGAGCGTTTGCGGACGCACCGTCGGTGGGCCGTCCTGGGGCTGCTGTCGGTAGTGCAACGCCCGTGACAGGAACTGTGTCTCCTTGATCACCGGCATATAGATCTGGGGGTGCGGCTGCAGCATCTGGTAGAGCGCCGTCGTGCCGCTCTTGGCGTGACCGACGATGAAGAAATCCGGCACGCGCTTGCCCGAGGCGCGCACCGCGCGCAGCTCGCTCGAGAGCTGCTCCTCGCCGTCTGCCATGTCAGTCCGGGCGAGCGTCCGCGTGCCACTCTGGGCGTTTCACACGCGACCGCTCCGACGGGACCCGTGCCGCTTTGCGCATTCTGCGAGCGACTTTCGCGCGCAGCGCCAGCGGCGGCGGCCACGAGCGCGGCTGCTCGCGGTCGTTGACGCGCGCGGAGAGCGCGTCGTAGTCCGCGTGCTCACCATGAATGACGTGCACACGGTCCACCACCGTCGTCGGAAAGCCGAGGCGAAAGTTGTACTCCGGCGCGAGCACGAACACGCGCATCTCGTGCTCCCAGGCGCAGCGGCGAAAGGCTGGCTGATCGGCGCGGCGGCTGTTGCTCGCTTTGCTCGCACCGGGAAACGGCTCCTCGGTTAGCCATGCGAGGTATGTCTCTTCCCAGCTGCGCAGGAAGGCGGCGACGCGGTCGCTAGCTCGCCAAGCGAGCACGCCCGTGTTGAACTCGTAGAACGCGGGCGGCACCGCTGGATCGTCGAGCCCGCGGTAGGCCGGGGCATACGCGACCGCGAGGTCGTAGTTATCGAGAAGCTGCAGCACCTCGACGATGCGATCGACGACATACGTGTCGCTGTCGAGGTAGATGGTCCGCTCGAACGGCGAGCGGCGGATGTTGGCGATCTTGTCGGCGTACGGGTTTTGCGACGGCTCGAAATGCGCGAACGACACACCGTCGGCGCTGTCACCCTCGCCTGAGGTGAACATCAGGTGAGGCACCGGGTTGTGGCGCAGCGACGAGCGCGCCGAGCGCAGTGCCTCACCTACATAGAAGTCTCCGGAGCACGAGTAGATGATGCCTTCGGCGGACGTGGCGGGGGACGTCGAGGCGTCAGGCACCTGGCGTCCGCGCTTGTGAGCGAGCGGCCGTCACGACACCCGTTCCACCAGCATCGCCATGCCCATGCCGCCGGCGACGCACATCGACTCGATCCCGTAGGTCCCGTCGAGCGTCTCCAGGTCGTTGAGCAGCGTGGTCATGATGCGCGCGCCGGTCATGCCGAACGGATGGCCGAGTGCGATCGCGCCACCGAACGGGTTGAGCTTCTCGTCGGGAATGCCAAGCTCGTCTTTGCACGGCACGATCTGCGCCGCAAAGGCCTCGTTGATCTCGACCACGTCGATGTCGTCGATCGACATGCCGGTGTTCTGCAGCAGCTGCTGGATCGCCGGGATCGGGCCCAGACCCATCACCTCGGGCCGGATCGCCGCGACCGTCGAGGCGATGATCCGCGCGCGCGGTGTGAATCCCTCGGCGCGCGCCTTCTCGTCACTCATGATCAGCAGCGCCGCGGCGCCATCGTTGAGCGGGCATGCGTTGCCCGCAGTGACGGTGCCGTCCTCTTTGAACACGGGTCGCAGCGACGCCAATGCCTCCAACGTCGTCCCGGGGCGCGGCCCGTCATCCTTGGTGACGACCGTCTCGGGCACGTCGATCTCGTTGCCCTCCTTGTCTACGTCCTTGTGCGCCGCCACCGTCACCGGAATGATCTCCTTGTCGAAGTGCCCGGATTCCTGCGCCGCCACGGCGCGGGTCTGCGAGATCAGCGCCCAGGCGTCCTGAGACTCGCGACTGACTTTGCGTTCCTCCGCGACGTTCTCGGCCGTCATGCCCATCGTGATGTATGCGTTGTAAAGCGAACCCGCGGAGCCGTCCAGCTTCGGGTGAAACTCGAACGGCGCGCCCGGTGCCGTGCGCGAGACCGCCTCCACTCCGGCCGCGATGTAGGTGTCACCCTCGCCCGCCTTGATCGCGTGGAACGCCATGCGCGTCGTCTGCAGCGAGGACGCGCAGAAGCGGTTGACGGTGCAACCCGGGACGTGATAGTCGATGCCCGCGAGCAGCGTCGCCATGCGCCCGATGTTGTAGCCCGACTCGCGCTCACCGTAGCCGCAGCCCATCATCACGTCGCCGATCCAGCGCTGATCGAGCTGCGGGTTGCGCTCGATCAACGCCTTCAGCGGCAGCGCCGCGAGGTCATCCGCGCGAACGGACTTGAGTGACCCCTTGGCGGCGCGTCCGATCGGTGTGCGAACGGCGTCGACGATGACAGCTTCGGGCATGCGTGACTCTCCTTGATCTGTTGACGGCCAAGCGGCGGACGGCTGCGACGCCCTCAGTCTATGCGCTCGTAGCCCCACTCGCTGACGAGATCCCGCCCCAAATACTCGCTAACCGCCACCACCTCCGGCTTGAAGCTGACGCGCAACCGTTGCATCAGCGCCTCGTCGGCCGGTCGCTGAGGCCGGTAGGCAAGCCGGCGAAAGGCCGCCGAGATCGAGTCACCGCTGAGCCCGATCGCGTCGAGTGTCCTCACGAGCGGGCCTTTCGCGCCGGGATGCAAACGCGCCTTGCGGATCGCGCGCCGCAGCTGGTGTAGACGGCGCGAGCGCACGGCCTTCAGCGGCGTCGTCTCCACAGGAGCGATCGGCAGCGTCGCATCGACGCCCAGGAAGCCGAGGACCTCGCGCACGACGGCCTCGTTGTCGCGCCTGAAATCCTCATACACCAGGACGAGTACCTGCTCGCGCGGGAACGCCGCGTGCAGTCGCCGAAGCTGCGTGGTGTAGCGCACGTGCTCTGAATACAGGAGCGACTGGGGTGAAACGGAGTGGCGCGGAATCTGCTTGCCCTCGCGCCGGGCCTGCTCGAGCTCAACTGCGCGGCCGAAGTCGATCTCGTCCTCGATGTGAGTCGCGACCAACTGCAGGTGCAGCGAGCGCAGGAATGCGGCCGGCTCGCGCAGCAACACCACGATGCGCGCATCCGGCGAGAGCTCGGCGATTTCGCGTGCCGCGTTCTCCGAGCGGATGTACTGCGGCGAGGCCTCACCGACGATCTGCCCGGGAGCCGCATCGGCGAACAACGACAGGTACTCCTCGAGCGTGTTTGGACGGTTGCGCGTGCTCGCTTTGGCGAACCGCGAGCGCAGCTCCCGCCCGAAGTACCACGGCTCCTTGACATCGGACATGAAGATCTGCGGATGCTCGCTGAGCATCATGAACAGCGCGGTCGTCCCGCACTTCTGGTGTCCGACGATGAAGAAGTCGGGCGCCCGCGCGTCGGTCGCAGCCGGGCTACCCGAGCCGCGGACCTCGACGCCCGCGGGCGACGGCTCGTCTGGCGCTGTCATCACGTCGAGAGTTTAACGACGGCGCTTTGGGCTAAAGGTCCAGCCGGCTCACGCCCAGCTCGTCGAAGCCGACGTGGTGCGCGAGCTCGTGGCGCACGGTGCGCGTCACCTGGTCGCGCAGCAGATCCGGGTCGTGGCCGAAGTCGCGGCGCAGCGTGTCGCGGAAGATGACGATGCGGTCATGGGTGTTGTCACGGGTCGCGCCGTCGCCCTGATAGAGCCCATACGCACCGCGACGACGACCGCCGTCGGAGATCACCACCGCGACGTGCGCGAGCGCGTTTCTGAGCAGATCCGGGAGATCGTCCAGCGCGTCGCGCACGAGCTCCTCGAAGTCCGTGTCGTTGAGCGGGTCGAGCTCCATGAACTCGGCTTCTTCAGGCGTCACCGCCAGACCTTCGCGGGCGAGCCGTTCGGAGTAGCGCACGATCTCTTCGAACTCGCTCTCGGACTCGGGGTTGCGCCAGCCGGCCAGCCGCACGGCGACGAACGCGATCGCGCACATCAACACAACCGCCACGATCACACCCAGGGCGACGTCCTCGAGCGCACGCACAGCCCCGATCGAGCTGAAGCCCTGACCGATCACCAGCACCACGAGGCCGATCGACATCGCCACCAGCGCTGCGACACCGGCGCGCCGAAGAGATCGCGGATCTTCGGGAGGTATTGACGCGCGCATCGTCTGACGCTCTTCCTATTTCAGCGTGCGGGCGATCACGAGACGCTGAATCTCGTTGGTGCCCTCGTATATCTGCGTGATCTTGGCATCGCGCATCATCCGCTCGACCGGATACTCCTTGACGTAGCCGTAGCCGCCGAGCACCTGCACCGCCTCGATCGTCACGGCCATCGCGGTATCCGAGCAGAAGACCTTCGCCATCGATGAGTACTTCGCTCGCTGCGAATGACCCTGGTCGGCCATCGCGCAGGCCTTGTACAGCAGCTCGCGCGCCGCCGCCGTGCGCGTTTCCATGTCGGCGAGCTTGAACTGGATCGCCTGGAACTCGTTGATCGCCTTGCCGAACTGGCGTCGCTCGCGCGCGTAGGCGACCGCGTAGTCGGTCGCCCCCTGTGCGATGCCGACCGCCTGCGCCGCGGCTCCGAGGCGCGTACGCTCGAGCGTCCCCAGCGCCACCGACAGGCCCTTGCCGACTGTGCCGATGACGTTGGCCTGCGGGACGCGCACGTCCTCGAAGATCGGCTGGCCGGTCGGTGAGGCGCGGATGCCGAGCTTGTGCTCGAGCTTGCCAACGCTGAACCCCGGCCTGTCGGCCTCGACGACGAACGCCGTCAACCGGCGGCTGTCGCGGTCCGTGACCGCGAAGGTGATGTAGAAGTCCGCCACGCCCAGGTTCGAGATCCAGTTCTTGGTCCCGTTGATCACCCACTCATCGCCGTCGGCGACGGCGGTTGTCTTCATGCCCGCTGGATCTGAGCCGGCCTCCGGCTCGGACAGAGCGAACGCCGGCGAGGACTCGCCCGTCGCGCATCTGGGCAGGAAGCGCTCCTTGAGCTCCTCGGAGCCGAACAGCTGGATCGGCAGCGTGCCGAGCTCCTGCACCATCAGGATCAGCGCGCACGACGCATCGACCTTGGCGATCTCCTCGACCGCCATGTTCAGCATCAGCGTGCCCGTGCCCGTGCCCCCGTACTCCGTGGGGAACGGCAACCCGAGGATGTCCTGTTCGCCGAGTAGCTTGCGTACGTCCCACGGATATTCGGCGCGCTCGTCGATCTCAGCCGAGCGCGGCGCGATCCGCTCGCGTGCGATCTGACCGATCGTCTCGCAGAAGTCGAGGTGCTCCTGGGGCACCGTATAGACCTCGCTGACCGCCTCCATGCCCCCATACTAGTGGCGGCTGGTCAAGCGGCGCGCACCCCCGCATCCGTAATCGAGCCGCTCGGCGCGCTCGGCGCGCTCGGCGCGGCGATCGCGTCGGCGAGTCGCGTCGCCGCTACGCTCAGTCGCATGAGCGCATCAGATGCTTCGGGCGCGATCGGGATCGAGCCCGAACGACTAGCGGCGTGGCGCGAGCAGGACGACGCTGTGCAGGTGATCGACGTGCGCGAGCCCTACGAGCGCGAGGCCGGGCACATCGAGGGCACGCGCCACATCGAGCTCGTGCAGCTGTCGGGCGCCGCGGACACCGTCGACCGGGAGCGACCTGTCGTGTTCTACTGTCGCGTCGGAGCGCGCTCGGAGATGGCGGCCCAGGCGTTCCGCGCCGCCGGCTTCGAGGCGTACTCGCTGAGCGGCGGTCTGCTGCGCTGGGCGCACGAGCAACGCCCGCTTGCGCCCGCGGGCGGCGTCGTCGCCGACCACTAGCGCCGGCCTGCCGTGTTCCCTTTTTCGATGCCTGTATAACCATCGTTAGACAGGCTTCCTCGGCAACGACATCGAGACTCACGACAGGAGGGATCACAACATATGGAGGCTTCGAGCGAGTACCCGAACGTCAGCTTCGGCAACGGCTACGCGATTGCGCACCTGGATGACCTCGGCGACGGCCCGGGCTTCCGCAAGGTTCGCAAGGGGCTGGACGTCACGGCGTTCGGCGTCAACGCCGTGGTGATTCCGCCCGGTATCGAATCCGGCTTTCACTACCACGATCGCCAGGAGGAGCTGTACTTCGTCCATCGCGGCTCGCTCGAGATGGAATTCGGGGACGGCAGCGTCGCGCAGCTGCACGAGGGCGGCTTCGCGCGCGTGGACGCTGCGACCGTACGCCGTGTGCGCAACGTCGGTGAGGTCGACGCGATCTACCTTTGCGCGGGCGGCGACGGCGGATATGTCGGGCGCGACGGTCGCGTGCGCCCCGGCGAGGAGAGTCGTGTCAGCCCGATCCGCTCAGCGGATGAGCGAGGCTGAGGGGCCCCAGCGGACCCTGGCGATCGGCGACGGGCTCGCGATCCCGCTCGCCGAGATCACGCTGCGAACGAGCCGCTCCTCCGGGCCCGGCGGCCAACACGCGAACGTCACCTCCTCACGCGTGGAAGCGAGCTTCGACGTACTCGCCTCGAGCAGTCTTAGCGAGGCGCAACGCGCGCGCGTGCTCGCCCGCGCCGGTCCGCGGCTGGTGGCGGTTGCACAAGACGAGCGCTCACAGACTCGCAACCGCGAGCTCGCGCTACGACGCCTCGCCGCGCGCCTGTCGGCGGCGCTTGCGGCGCCCCGCGCCAGGCACGCGACGCGCCCTTCTGCCGCATCACGCGCACGCCGGCTGGAGCGCAAGCGCCGGGCCGGCGCCCGCAAGCTGTCGCGGCGCAGGCCCCGCCCCGACGCTGAGGACAACTAGTTCTCCGAACGCGCGTCGACGAGCTGTTCGAGAGCGTCGGAGATCTGCTCGCAGACAACCTCGGGCGCGAACAGCCGCGCGGCCTCCGCTCGCGCCAACGCGGCGATCTCGGCGCGGTTCTGCTTCATCCGCGCGAGCGTCGAGGTCAGTGCCGCGGCCATCGCCTCGACATCCCCCGGCCGCGCGACGCTCGCGACCTGGGGGTCGACGCCCTCGATCGCGCCGACCTCGGTCGTGGCGACGACCGGGACGCCCGCCGCCAGCGCCTCGCCGACCGTGAGCGCGAACGGCTCGTACTTGCTCGCCTGCAGCAGCACGTCGCTGGCGGCGAGCTCAGCTGGGACGAGCGAGGACTCGATGCGCCCAACGTATTCCGAGTTCTCCTCGGGCAGGTCGTCGAGCAGCTTCAGATAATTCGACCACAGGCTCGTGCCACCGACGATGCGAAAGCGAGCGTCCACTCCACGCGCGAACAGGAGCTTCGCGATTCTGACGACATCGTCGATGCCCTTGCGGGCGGCGATCCTGCCGAGCACCAGCACCGTGGGCGGATGCTCAGCCGCCGGCTCCAGCTCGGTGAAGCGGTCGAGTCGCACGGGGTTCGGGACGACCACCGTGTGCGCCGGCGGAAAGCCATAGTCACGGACCATGTGATCGCGAAAGACGCTGCTGATGCAGACAAGCAGGCCGGCGCCGCGGACCCGCTGGCGCTGCACGAGCGTCCTCAGGCAGAGCACGAGAACGGCGACAATAAATGTGTGAAGCGGCTGACAGCGAAGGCTCAGCTCACGCTCTGCGAGCAGCGATTTCAGCTCGCCCGCGCTGTGAGTCTCGGGGTGGACCACCATTGGAACCGAGCGTCGCAGGCTCGCGGGAACCGCGAGGTTTTCGACCATCGCAAACTCGTAACTCAGGTCGTAGGGTGATTGTGAGTGTCTGCGAGCGACCTCGCGCCGCAGGCGCAGCGACGCGAAGATCCGCAGCACGAGATGACTTGCCGTGGCGGTGAATCGGGTCTTGCTGTACCACCGGCCCCAGCGCCAACCCAACCTGCCCCAGATGACGGTTATGTTGTCATGCCCGAGTCGCTCGGGCAGATCGTGCCCGTCGCCGGGGAAGTAGCAGTCGATGCGGTGCCCGAGCGATGCGAGCCCGTGCAGGAGGTCCACGGCGACACCGGGAACGCCGCCGGTTTCCCTGGGCGCGCCCCCGATCCACGCTATGTGAAGCGGTTTGCGCGCCACTGCCGGGACCGTATCATGCAAGAATGCCGTCGGGTGGATGCGACGGCTTCAGCTGAGATGCGACTGTGAGCGTGACGGAGCCGACCTCCTCGCACGGGGAGACTGTGCCCAAGGTCCTGTATGTGATCGGCGCCGGACGCAGCGGCAGCACGATCCTCGGTATCACCCTCGGTAACTGCGACGGCATCTTCTACGGAGGAGAGCTGGACAAGTGGCTGCGCCGGTCAGGGCACCCCCCGCTCGGCGGCGAGGAGCGCGAGAAGTTCTGGAGCGAAGTGCGCGAGCGTATGGACGTTCCCGAGAGCCTGCTGGGCAAAGACGCCCGCTGCCTCGAGCAATCGTCTGCGCCGTTCCGGGTCGGAACTTGGCGGGCGCAGCGCCGTCTGCGCAAGCCCTACCGGCGGTTCTCAGAGGAACTCTACGGCGCGATCGCGCGAACGGCCGGGGCCAGTCACATAGTTGACACTTCACACTTTCCGCGACGTGCGCGCGAGCTGCAGAGCCTCGACGGGATCGAGCTGTATCTGCTGTTCGTCGTGCGTGATCCGCAGAGCGTCGTCGCTTCCTGGAATCGCGACGACGTGGTCGAGCCGAGGTTCGACACGCGCACCACCAACGCATATCTGTGGTTGACCTACCTGCTGGCGCTCTACGCCTTCCTGCGCCACCCCCGCGAGCGGCGGCTGCTCGTGCGCCACGAGGACTTCGTCGCCAACCCGCAGGGCGTCCTGCAGGACATCTTCGACTGCACAGGATCGGCCGCGACGATGCCTGACTTCACGGCGCTGAAGACCGGGATTCCCTTCCAAGGCAACCGGGTTGCGAGATCCGAGGTCGTTTCACTCAAAAGCTCTGCGCCGCGACCGCCGCACCGCTCACTTGTCACCGCCGTGCTGCAGATGCCATGGCAGATCGTCTTCTCGCGCCTGCGCCCCGTCGCCGGCGCGCACGCTGCTCAGCAGTCGCCCTAGCTCAAGGGTTCAGCAGCTCCTTGACGTAACGGTGGTGCAAGCGGCCGAGCGCGGTGTTTTCGGGATGGAAATCGAGGGCGTCCCACAAGACCGCCGAGGCGGGTGACCAGGTGATGATCATGTACGCGCCGAGCACCAGCACGACGGCGCGCAAGCGGCGCGAGCGCGAGAGCGCCGCCAGCGGCAGCGTCCACAGCACGTACCACGGCAATACCCAGCTCAGCGTCACGAGCAGCGCGACGCTCGCCCATCCCGATGCTGTGATCGCGTCGCGCCGGCGCCAGGCAAACCAGCTGCACCACGCGACCGATGCCAGCAGCGCGGCTGACACGATGCCACGCACGAATTCGGTCTCGCCACCCGCGCCGAACGCCAGCCCGATCAGGTTCGGAATGCTCTCGCTGGTCACCAGCTCGCTCTGGGTACTGAGATCGGGAATGTGCAGGCCGAAAGCGAGCAGGCTTGCCGCCGCCACGAGGACACCCGTAACGAGTATCCCGAGCACGAACTGCACGAGCGCCCGCGGCACCCGCAGCAGCGCCGCGAGCACGACCGGGATCAGCACGGCCGCAGAGGCCTTCAGCCCGATTGCGATCACGAACGCACCACCGGCGCCGGCGTCGAGCCCCGACAGAGGCAGCAGCCATCCACTGAGACTGCGTATTGGGCCAGAACCGGCCAGCGGATTCGCGCCCGGACCGCCGATCTGGGCAACCGCGGCCGTGTCGGCGGTGCTCGCCCGCGCGGCGCTGGCCGTGTCGCTCGCCTCGCTCGTGCCGCTCTTGGCCTGCACGCGAGCGCGCGCAAGCAACAACAGGTAGAAGCCGAGCATGATGAAGAACAGCATCAGGAAGTCGTTGTGATCGCCGCCGAGTCCCCAGACCAGCACGATCGGGTTGAGGCCGACGAGCGCCACCGCGGCGCGCGGATCGCGCTTCAGCAGCAGCGCTGACTTCCACACGAGCAGGATCGTCGCGAGGCTCGTCAACATCAGCAGCGCCTTGAGCGCCCAGAACGAGCCGCCGACGCCGAGCGGCACCACCGCGAACGTCACGAGCGTGAACAGCGGTCCGTACGGGCTCAACAGCTCGTGCCAGTTGCTCAGCAAGAAGCTGGGGTCGTTGTGCGGCTCGACGATCGGGATCGTCGTGTACGGGTTGAGGTTGTGCACGACCTCCATGCGCCCGTAGTTGATGTAGTTGAAGAGGTCGGTCAGCGCCAGCGGCGGCGAGAGCAGGTAGATCGCGTGGGCGGCGATGATCGTGGCGAGCACCCATCGCGCCGGCAGTCGCGGCACGTACTTGAGCACGAGCAGATAACTGACGTACATGGCGACGATCGCGCCCGTAAACAGGTACTTGAGGGTCGTGGCGCTGTTGGTGAAGCCGGGCAGCGCCCCGCCGAGCGGCCCGGCCATCCAGCCGGGGAAGAAACCCGTGTGGGTCGTCGGCGCGATGACACTCGGCCGGTTCGCCGCGACGAGCACCACGAACACGCTGATCGCGAGAATCGCCGCCAGCGACAGTGCGCCGGTGAGCGCCCCGACGTCGATGGCTCCTGACGTCGCGTCGCGCCGGCGCCACGGCCATCTGGACGTGCGCGCTGAGGGCGGATCGCCGGCAGCGCGGCCGAGGGGAATGGTTGTCGCGTCGCCCGGCATGCTCAGCCGTCGGCACGATATCTGCTCCGGACACGCAGAGGGCCCGCGTGAGCGGGCCCTCGAACGGTGGTTCCAGAGAACCCGGCGCAATCGCCGGGCCTGCGACTAGATCGCCTGGACGTTTACGGCCTTGGGACCCTTCTCGCCCTGCTCAGGGTCGTAGGAGACCTTCGCCCCCTCCTGCAGAGAGCGGTAGCCCTCGCCGTTGATGCCGGTGTGATGGACGAACAGGTCCTTGTCACCGTCATCCGGGGTGATGAAGCCGAACCCCTTGTCGTCGCTGAACCACTTGACTGTGCCAGTAGGCATGGTGTGAATTTCCTCCACGGTATGTGCGTGCTGCACGCGGAGGATGCTTCTCAAAGCTTCGACCTGCGAGCGCTTGCACTACTTTCGCCGGTCTTTAGCGCCGGCCATACAGCACGACCGTAGCACGTCACAGGCGCCTCGTGTTGTCGACTTGTTGCGAGCCTGCAACGGCGTGACGCCGCCCGCTCGCCCGCCTCATGGGTAGTCTGAGGCGATGGAGGTCCACGCGGGCGAGGTTTCCGGTGCCGCGGAGCCCGTGTCGCCGCGCTTGAACCGGCTGCTGCCCGGCGGCGCTGCCGCCTCGGTGAGCGAGGTCATCGAGGATCTTGGGATGTGGGAGAGGAGCGCCGAAGCCCACGGGCGCCCGCAGGTGCTGCTCAACATGATCAGCACCGCCGACGGCCGCGCGACGCTCGATGGGCGTTCCGGAGAGCTCGAGCAGCAGCGGCGATCGTGCGCTCTTCCACGGTCTGCGCGCCGCCGTCGACGCCGTGCTCGTGGGCGCCGGCACGGTCCGCGCGGAGCGCTACGGCCGGATCATCCCGGATGCCGCGACGAGGGCGCTGCGGCGGCGGCGGGGCCTCAGCGACGAGCCGCTCGCGTGCATCGTCTCGGGCCGCGTGGAAGCTCGGGCCGGACATCCCGCTGCTGGGCGAGCCCTCGGCGCGGGTCGTGATCCTGACCGGCTCGCAGGCGAGCCTGCCCGCCGGCGCCGCTGATGTCGAGTACATACGGACCGGGCACGCCGGCCGCTGCGAGCTGGGGGACGCCATCGCCGAGCTGGGCCAACGCTACGGCGTGCAGCGCGTGCTGTGCGAGGGTGGTCCGCACCTGGCGTGGCAGCTGCTCGCCGCCGGGCTACTCGACGAGCTGTTCCTGACGATCGCGCCAATGCTCGCCGGCGGAGAGCCGGCCAGCGGCGAGGCGCTGCGGATCCTCGCCGGCGGCGAGCTGGTGCCGCCGCGTCAGCTCGAGCTGCTGAGCGCCCTCAGCGGCGGCTCCGAGCTGTTCCTGCGCTACGGCGTGCTCGCCGCTTGAGAGTGCGTCTCGCGAGAGACGATCGCGAGCAGTTCACTCGCCAGGTGACGGCCCTGCGTGCCAACCAATGGCGTCGCCGAGATCTGCACCACGACTTCGTCGCCGTCGAGCTCCTCGAGGGTGATCCGTGGCGGACCGCGCAGCGGCGTCTGCAGCGCACCCTCCAGGATCTCCTGCAGATCTCCCGGCGTCATGCCGGCGCGCAGGCGCGCGCGCAGGTTGACCGCGTCCGGTTCGCGCAGCGGCATCACAGCGACGTTCAGCACGACGCTGTTGGGCACCATGATCGCGTCCTCGCCGGAAGCGAACGTCGTGTAGAGCAGCCCGAGCGCGCTGACCGTGCCCTCGAGCTGGCCCGCGAGCGGACCGCCCTGCAGACGCACGCGATCGCCGACCCGAAAGGGACGCGCGCTCAGCAGCACCAGTCCCGCGATCAGGTTGCCGAGCGTCTGCTGCGCGGCGAGGCCGAAGATGACCGCGGTGAACGCCGTCCCCAGCGCCAGTTCGCGTGCTTCGAAGCCCGCGACGCGCAGCGCCACGAGCAGCGCCAGCCCGATCGCGACGAGGCGGATCAGAAACCCGACGGTGCCGGCGGTCGCCGGGTCCAGGCGGCGAAACAGCGGCGGCCCGAGGCCGCGCCCGACGTCACGCGCGATCGCCCAGCCGAGGATCACCAGCGCGACGACGGTGACCACGCGCAGCGGCGTCTCGATTCCCGGTTCCAGTCGCAGCGGCGCGTGTGGCGAGGTGCGGCTGCCGAACAGGCTGACGCGGTTGTCGTAGACGATCACGATGCCCACGAACAGCGGCACCAGCACGAGCGCCTCCAGGCGCGCGCGCTTGACCACGCGTGGGCTGATCTGGCGCAGCAGCCCGACTTCCTTCCAGGCTTGGCTGCGGGTCTCGAACATCTTCTGCGGTGTCCTTGGAGCCGGCATCGGGTCAATGATGGTGGATGCGCCGTCGCCGGCCCGGGAGCCGGCGTGCGCGAGCTATGTCTGCGTGTAGATGACCATCGCGCCCCCGAACACCAGGCAGTACACGGCGAACGGGATCAGCGTGCGGGTCTTGAACCAGCGCACCAGGAACGCGACCGCGAAGACGGCCGTCACAGCGGCCGTCGCGCAGCCCACGATCGCCTGGCCGCGAATGCCGTCGCCGAGATGGCCGAGCAGCTCGGGCAGCTTGAACAGGCCGGCGGCGAGGATCACCGGTGTGGCCAGCAGGAAGGCGAAGTGCGCCGAGTCGCTGTGGTCGAGCCCGCGCACGAGGCCCGCGCCCATCGTCACACCGTCGCGGCTGATCCCGGCGACAAGCGCCGTCGACTGGGCTGCGCCGATGACCAGCGCCTCGCGGTACTCGAGCGTGTCCAGCTTGCGCGCACCGTCTGGCTTGGCGCCCTCGCGGATCGCCAGTTCGCGCACCTCGGCGCGGCGACGGAAGCGCTCGAACCCCAGCAGCAGACAGCCGTTGACCATCAGGAAGATCGCCGCCAGCTCCGGCTTCGCGGTGATCGTGCGCAGCTGATTCTCGAGCGCCAGGGCGAGGACGCCGGCGGGGATGCTCGCGATGATGATCAGCCAGGCGAGCCGCTCGGTCGAGGTCTCGGCGCGCCTGGTGCGCAGCGTCCGAAAGAAGGCACGGACGATCTGAACCCAGTCGCGCCGGTAGTAGAACAGCAGCCCCAGCGCGCTGCCGACGTGCAGCATCACGACGAACGCAAGCCAGAACGATTCCGATTCCGATTGCGCCTTCACAAGCGCGTTCCAGCCGAAGAGGGTCGGGAACAGCACCGTGTGGCCGAGACTCGAGACCGGGAACAGCTCGGTCACGCCCTGTAGGAAGCCGAGTACCACTGCCTGGAAGTACGTCAGCGCTGACGCGAGCGGAATCGCCAGATGGGC
Source organism: uncultured Solirubrobacteraceae bacterium (assembly GCA_963838405.1). GTDB lineage: Bacteria > Actinomycetota > Thermoleophilia > Solirubrobacterales > Solirubrobacteraceae > Palsa-744. The sequence continues at coordinate 899,415 of CAWIRA010000006.1, forward strand.
GGACATCGGCGCGGGAGCTTAGTGGCTCGCCGCGACTTCCATCGCCGGCACGCGTTGATGCGGGCAAACCCGACCGCGCCGAGCATGCCACGCGCTCGACGGCGCACCGGCGCCGGCGCGGGCTCTCGGAGGCATCTCACCCCGGACCAAGGAGGCCCAATGCAGTTGACCAGACATCGCTCATACCCCGTCGCATCACGATCCGCCGGTGCCGCGCGACGACGCCGCCCCCGGCGCGCCAGGCTGCTCCTCGGCACTGTCGCGCTGCTCTGCGTCGCGACAGCGGCGTTCGGCGGAACCTTCGCCTACGCCAACGGCCAACCGGTGCGCGGCGGCGTCAAGAACCCCACGTTTGGCGGATTCTTCGGGACCACGCAGATCTGGGCGAACAACTCAACGTGGGGCACACGCCAATCGAATCTCGGCAGCGGCGGCTCGGCGATCTACGGCTGCCGCAGCCTCAAGGGTGGTCTGCCGTGCCTCGATTCTGACAACCTCAAAGGCGGCCCCGCGTTCGAGTTCATCACCACCGGCGCGATTGGCGGGTCGATCCTCGTCGCGAACTCCAGCGCGGCGCCGTTCACGACCAATGGCCACGGCGTCGCCACGGGCCTGAACGCCAACTACCTGCAGGGCAAGCAGGCAAGCGAATTCCAGCTCGTCAACCAGGCCGCCGCCAACGCCAGCGAGCTCGGAGGCCAGCCGCCCAGCGCCTACATCAGCACCGGGCAGCTGCTGTTCGCCGACATCGGCCCCGGGCAGGTCATCCAGAACACCCGCGGCGCGAGCACCGTCACCCAGGTGGAAACCACCTACACGGTGACTTTCGGGACGAGCAACGTCAGCAAATGCTCCTACACCGCCTCGCCGCAGGGAGCCGCGCTGACGGGCGGCCAGCTCGGCGTCGCGGCGAGCACGAGCAACGCGAGCGCTGTGGTCGTCACAGCACCAGCCGGCTTCGCCGGCGCCTTTGATCTGCAGGTCGTCTGCTGAGCGATACGGGGGAGCGAGCGTGCCGGCGCCTGCTTGCGCCGGTACGCCCGCGATCCGGGCGGGCGTGGAACCCGCGGGGCACTCTTCACCACCGCTTCACACGATCATTGCGGCTTGGTCACAAAAAGCCGCTGTTTGCGGGGAAAGCTGTGTGTTATGAACGGTCACGGAATGACCCCCCACGATCCCGTCTCCGGCGGCGCGCCGGCGCCGCGCGCGACGTGCAAGGTTGACATGCACTGCCACTCGACCGCGTCGCAGGAGTCCAAGCTTGGCGTGCAGCGCGCGGTTGGGCTGCCGGAGTGCGCGACCCCGCCGCAGGAGGTGTACGAGCTGGCCAAGCGTCGCGGCATGGATCTGGTGACGATCACCGACCACGACACGATCGCGGGGGTGCTGCAGATCGCCGACCGGTCAGACGTCTTCATCTCCGAGGAGTTGACGGCTCACTTCCGCGGCGAGCCCCAGGCTGTGCACGTGCTCTGCTACTGGATCACGTGCGATGACCACGAGTGGCTGCAGGCGCACAGCGGCGACGTCGAGCTGTGCGCCGGCTACATGGAGGAACAGGAGATCGTGTGCGCGCTCGCTCATCCGTACTACACGGTCGCGGCCCCGCTGGCCGCGCGTCACCGCCGTCGTCTGGCCGAGCTGTTCGATATCTGGGAGATCCGCAATGGCGCTCGCGCTCGCGAGCTCAACCGGCCCGCGGCCACATATGTCGCCACACGCGAGGGGATCGGCATCGGCGGCAGCGACGATCACGCCGGGGTGGACATCGGGCGCACCTACAGTGAGACCCCGCCCGCTCGCACGCCGCGCGACTTTCTCGAGCACGTGCGTCGCGGCGAGGTGCTCGCTCACGGCGCGCAGGGCAGCGCCGCCAAGTGGGCCCACGCGGCGATCGCGCTCGCTGCGCGCTCCTTCGCCAGCGAGCGTGAGGACGAGCGCCGCCACGAACGGCCGAACCCGGCGCGCGTGATGACGATGGTCAGTCGATTGCTGCGCGAGGGGGACGCCCGCCGCGGCGCGCTCGGCAGCGACGTCATCCCCGAGGACGCCCGTTGCCTGCTGCGTGCCTGGCTGCGCGCGGTCGAGCTCGACCAACTCGATGGCGTGACGGCGACCGGCGAGCACCGGCTGATCGCCCACATGCAGGAGGACAGCTTCAACCACGCCGACCTCTACCGCCGCGCATGCCGCCTGCACGAGCGCGACTTGCGTCGCGCCGTCGAGGACGCGGTCAACGCCGCCTCTGGCAGAAGCGACGTGCTCAGCGCGGCAGAGGGGCTGTTCGAAGCGTGCATCGCCGCGATTCCCTACGCGCCGGCGACCGCGTTCCTCGCCAACGAGCAGCACAAGCTCGCGGCGATCCCCTCCTCGGCGCCGCGCACGCCCGGCCAGTGCTCGGGCGAGCGCCGCCGGGACGACGGCGAGCGTCCACGCGTCGCGATCCTCGCCGACGGCATCGGCTCAACGCACGGCGTAACGCGCACGATCGAGGAGATTCGCGACCGCGGCGTCCCCGGCTTCGAGATCGAGGTGGTCGGCACCGATCCCAAGGTCGACCGGCGCCTGTCGGCGGCGGCCGAGATCGACGTGCCGTTCTACCCGGGCCTGCACATCGGCGTCCCCAGCCTGACCGCCGCCGTGGAGGCGCTCGCCGGCCTCGGTGGCGGCGGCTACGACGTGATCCACGTCTGTTCACCCGGCCCGGCCGGCATCTGCGGCGCGCTGGTTGCGCGCGCGCTCGGCTTGCCGCTGGTAGGCAGCTACCACACCGAGCTGACCGCGTATGCAGAGCTGCGCTCGGGCGAACGGCGCGTGACCGACGTGATGGGCCTCGCCGTCAGCGGCTTCTACAACGCCTGCGAGGTCGTGCTCTCCCCGAGCGCCGCCTCCGATGATGCGCTGGCGGCGCTCGGGATGCCGTCCGAGCGCGTGTTGCGCTGGGATCGCGGCGTTGACACCGGGCGCTTCGACCCGGCGCTGCGCGACGAGGGACTGCTACCCGGCCCGATCAACGTGCTCTACGCGGGCCGGATCACGCGCGAGAAGGGCGCCGAGCTGCTCGCCGACGCGTTCCTGCTCGCCCGCGAGCGCGAGCCGCGCCTGCACCTCGTGCTGGCGGGCGGCGGTCCCGAGGAGGAGCACGTGCGCGGACGCCTCGGCGAGCACGCCAGCTTCCTCGGGTGGCTCGAGGGCGACGAGCTCGCGCGCGTGTATGCGAGCGCCGACATGTTCGTGTTCCCGAGCGCCACCGACACCTTTGGACAGGTGATCCTCGAGGCGCAGGCGAGCGGCGTGCCGACGGTCGCGCTCGCCCGCGGGGGGCCACTGTCGTTGATCGAGAACCGCATCAGCGGGCTGCTGTGCGAGCCCGACCCGCACATGATCGCGGGCGCGCTGCTCGAGCTGGTGGCCTCGCCGCTGTTGCGTGCGGAGCTCGCGCGGGGAGGTCAAGCGGCGGCCGGCCGGCGCACCTGGGAGCAGACGCTCGAGCGCCTTGCGGCCGGCTATCGACACGTGCTGCGTGCAGGCCAGACGCCGGAGCTCGCGCGTGCTGCATAGCTCTGAGCGCGTCCGACCGGCGCGCATCGCCGTGGCACTGCACGACATCGAGCCGGCGACGTTCGAGCGCTGTGCGCTGATCCGCGACTGGCTCGACGACCACGGCGTCGATCGCATCACGCTGCTCGTGATCCCCGCCCGCGATCTGCATCCGCTCGGCGAGCGCTGCCCGGAGATGATCGACTGGCTGAGCCAGCGTCGCCGCGCGGGTGACTCGATCGCCCAGCACGGCTTCCAGCACGAGCAGCTGCGCCGCGGCGCCCTCACGCGCCAGGGTCTGAAACCCGCCCGCGGCGGGCGCTCGGCGGAGTTCGTGGGGCTGGACGAGGTCGAGACGCGCCGTGCCGTGGACGCGGGCTGGCGGGTGCTGAAGCTCGCGGGGATCGAGCCCGACGGCTTTGTCGCGCCGGCGTACGCGTACACGCCCGCGCTGCGCCGCGCGCTTCCGCGCAAGTTCCGCTGGTGGGCGAGCCTGCTGCATTTGCATCGCGCGCTTGCCGTCGATGACGGCAGCCGCAGGCAATGCCTCGCCCCCGCCTGGGGCATGGGCACCGACAGCCGCCTGCGCCGCGCGCTCTCGCCGTCGCTGATCCGTGCGGGGAGCCTGCTCTGCGGCGACACGCTGCGCTTGGACTTGCACCCATCGCACCTCCAGCATCCGCGCCACATGCTCGCGCTCGAGTGGGCCCTGTCGCGGTCGGCGCGTCGGCGCGAGGCGATCACGTTCGAGGAAATGATCTCCGCCTGGCGGCTCGAGAGCGACCCTCGCCCGCGCGTCGCGCGCGCCTGAGCACCCCGAACGTAGCGCCGGCGCGATCGCGCTCAGCGCTTGCGCGCGGTGATGAACATCGAAGGTTCGAATGGCTTGACCGCCGCGAGCTGCGCGTAGCCGAGGTGCTGCAGGCCGAACAGGTCCTCGATCGTGCGCAGCAGCGAGAAGTGGTTGAACGGTTCCTCGCTGGTCGTTCCACCCTTCACGTATGGCGAGATCAGGAGCGCACCGACGGCGCCGCCCCCGCGCGGTGCGCCGGTGATCGATTTGAGGGGATCGTTGGGAAACAGCGGCTCGCCGCAGCACGAGCTCGAGTCGGCGAATTCCCCTGTCGACTGCGCCTCGTCGACGGTGATCACGAGCAGTCCGTTTTCCTTGTAGGCCTTCGACGCGAGGATCTCCGGCACCACCTGCGCCAGCAGCGTGCCCGCCGGCGCGAGGCCGGCCGGCGCGCCGGCGGTGCACGGCGTCGGGTTGCCGTCGTCGCAGCGGTCGGGGACGATGTAGGAGAGATTCGGCGTCTGCTTCGGAGCCGCCAGGTCGGCCTTCAGAGCTTCGAGGCCGACATCGTCGGTCGCACACGCGGGCGAGCCCACGATCGATTCGAAGTACACGAACGGGTTGCGAAACGTCGCATACGGTCCCGTGCTCGCGGTCTGCGTGGCCGTAGGATCGGCCTGCGCGAGCGTCGGATGCGCGCACGCGCCCTGTTGCGTGCCGGCTTCATCGATGCCTTGCACATACGCGCGCCAACTCAGATGCTTGGCCTGCAGCTGTCCGGGGAGCGTCTGCGTCGAGGCCGGGTATACGCAGCCAGCGCCGAGCACCTGTTCGTCGGGGCCGGTGCCGGTCGGCGCGATCGCGGCGTAGTTCGGGCAGTTGGCGACCGTTTCGACGGTCGGCCCCTGACCGCTCAGCAGCGCGATCTCGTTGGCGAGCTCCTCGTGCGCGACCCCGTCGTAGCGCGTCAAAAGCTCTCCCTGGTGCTCGAGCGTCTGCGCCACGTACGGCGCCGCCGAGCTCGGGCCGAATACCGACGCGTAGGACTCGTCGGAGAGCATTACCACGAACACATGCTTGATCGGCGGCAGCTTCGTCGCCGGTGATCCGGCGGCCGGCTTGCCGGATTCGCCGTTGCCGGCGTTGGCGTTGGCCGGCGCCTTCGTGGTCGCGGCCGCGGTCGTTTTGCTGGGCGTCGCCGCAGGCGTGGGCGTCGCCGCCGGTTCGGCTTCCGGCGGCGGCGTCGAGGCTTCGGCGGTCGCGGAGCTCGCCGCTTCGGAGCCGGATTCAGCTGTGGGGGCGGAGCCGGCACTCGCGTTCGTCGGGGGAATGATGACCTTCAGCGGCGAACGCGCCGAGGCGAGCGCGCCGCCGACCGGTGAGCTCGCCGCCTTCCCAAGCAGCGCGCCGAAGCCGAGGAACACAAGCACGAGGAGCGCCGAGATCCGCGGCGCGGGCAGCCGCAGGCCCGTAGCACTCGCCACCGCCGCGCGCGCGTCGGGACCGGTGGCGCCAGCGCTGGCCGCCGCGGTGGCAGACGCTGTCGTAGCGGAGCCTGCGGGAGCCGCCGCGGCGTCCCCCCGGCTGCCACGCCCTCACTGCGGGACTGCCCACCGGCACGTGCCATCAACACCTCCAGCTGCGGGCTGCGCGACCCCGCGCGCGCGCCGCAGCTCAGGCAATAGCGCTGGCCATCGGCCAGCGGCGAGCCACAGTCCTCACACAGCTGGGGGCGCTCGACGCCGATGGCGGGCCCCGCTAGGCGTCCGGCTCAGCAGCCGGCCCGCTCGCCGAGCCGCCCCGGTGAGCAAGCAGCGCGTCCATCACGGATGTGTCCTCGTCCTGCGCGACAGCGGTACCGGCGTCGCGGCGCTCCATCAGCGTGATCCCGCATTGCCAGCAGTAGAGCGCACCGCGACTGTGCGGCGCGCCGCAGCTGGGGCAGTCGCCGGCGACCCCGTCGTGCTCCATGCGCAGCAGGCGCTCGAGCTCGGCGAGCTCGGCATCGCGTTCCTGTAGCACCGCCGCGCGGCGAACCAGCACGTCGAGGCGGAAGTGGTCGCGGATCGCCATCTCATAGGCAAGACCTCCCAGATCCCAGTGCAGCTCGGTGACCTGCTGCGCCAGTGCGTCGCGCCGGCGCTGCAGCGCCGACCGGGCCTCCGCAGCGACCGCGGGTGAGGACGCGGCCGACGCTGGCGGCATCGCCGACGGCGGCGCGCTCGCTGGCGAGAGCAGCGAATCCGCGGTGCTCGCCTGCCGATCCACGCCCGGCCGGTCCTCGAGGATGCCCATGCCGCGCGCCAGCCTAGAATTCGACTTCGTTGGGGACGTTCTTGGATTTTTCCTCATACGTCTTGCCCTTCACGCCCTTCAGGCCCGGCGCCACTTTCGCGGGTTTCGCGGTGCCTGAGCTCGAGCCGGAGCCTTTGGAGGAGCCGGAGGAGCCGGCGCCGGTGGAGCCGCTGTTTGACACTTCGATCACCTTCGCCGCGGGGAAGCTCTTCTTCAGTGCAGACAGCGCCTTTTCGGCTTCACCCTTCTTGTGGTAGACGCCCGAGTAGATCACGTAGCTGCCGGCGGTCAGGCTCGCGAATTCTTCTGACTTCAGCGCGCCTACCGACTTCGCGCCCTTGGCGCTCGCCGCTGACTTGGCAGCTTCCACAGCACTGGCACTTGTGCCCGCTTCCGGCAGCGTCTGCAGCTGCACCGTGTAACCGCTGGTGCCCGCCGGCCAGTCACCGCTGAACGCCGCTTCGCCCCCGGTGGCGCCGCCGGACGATGACGTCGGGGAAGAGACGCTGATCACCTGCGCCGGCGCGGCGCTCTGCTTCGGTGACCCCGAGCGTCCGATCAGCACGCCGACGCCCATCGCCAGCAGGAGCACGCCGACGCCGGCGAGCACGGTCAGCGTGTTGTTTCGCTGGGATGCGCCGGATGCCGGCGGCACGACCCCGGGAGGCGATGGCGGCGTCGGCGGCGTGGCGGCAGCGGCTTGACCCGGCGGCGGCTCCCCGCTCAACACGCTGCTCATCGGCACCAGGCGCTCGCCACACTCCAGGCAGTAGCGCTGATCCGGCGCGAGCGGCGCACCGCAGCTCGCGCACTGTGCGGGCGCGTGTGTCTGCGACGGAGTTGAGCTTGCGATCGATTCGGTGGACAGAGCTGGGACCTTCGTGTCTGCGTCGCTGGAGACGAAAGGCTACACCGGACCGCCGGTTGCGCCGCTCTCGTTGCTGCTCACACATGGTCGAGCCGCCGGTCGTCCACGGCGTGACGATTTTGTGAATGCTGCGAGGCCGCACCGGCCGGCGCCCCGCGGTGATCCGGCGCCAGCGCGTGCCTACGCGGCGACGCCGTCGCGGTCGCGGAGCGAGTCGTGCTGCTCGGCCGTACGCCGACTCGGGCGAGCATAGATCTGCGGGCGCTCTTCGCCTGAGCGCCCCACGCTCACGAGCTCGGCCCGGTCGCCGCCGCGCGCCACCACGCACAGGCCGACGACCACCGACAGGACGACCATCCACACGAAGACGACGAACACCAAGATCATGCGAGCTCCCGGGATCGGAGTGTGCAATTCCTCACCATATATATCAGATTACTCAGCAACATCGCCGGACGTCCGCTCGGATCGCGACGGCGACCCGACTACGCGACAATCGCTGCACGCACCGGCGCATCGATCGCGCCTCAGCCGGGTTCTCACGGTGGGCCACCACGTGCAGGCAAGGGTGGACCGTGGCCGAAAACGGCGAAACCGGAGACCAGGAGGGAATCGAGCATGAGGCGCTACAAGACCAAGCAGGCGTGGGGCCTCCCGGCTCTGGTGCTCACCGGCCTCGCGCTGACGCTGGCGCTGGCGCCGTGGGCAGCGGCCTCTCCGGCTAGCGGACCGGCGCCGCCGAGCGTATCGACGCGGCCCGCGCGGGTGAGCGGCACGGCGGTCCTGCTGCAGGGCACCGTCGACCCGCACACGCTCGCCACCACCTACTCCTTCCAGTACGGCGCCACGACCGCATACGGTCACGAAACCGCCGTCGGCACGCTGCCGGCGTCGGCGACAGCGACCACCTCTACCAAGGTCAGCGAGCCCGCTCCCGGGATCCTGGTGGGCTTTCACTACCGGCTCGTGGCCCGCAACTCGCTCGGCAGCAGCGAAGGCCACGACCTCGTGTACACGAGCAAGTCGAAGACCAAGTCCAAGAAGCCCGGCTTCGTGCTCCCCAAGACCTTCCCCGCGGTCCCGCTCGGCGGCGACTTCGTGCTGAGCGGCACGCTCACGGGACCCAAAAACGGCGGGCGCGAGATCGTCTTGGAGGCGAGTCCCTACCCGTACACGGCAGCGTACGTGGCCGTCGGGGCGCCGCTGCTGACGACCGCCACGGGCGCCTTCTCCTTCCACATCGCAGATATGCGCACCAACACAAAGTTCCGTGTCGCGACCGTCGGCAGCGTTCCTGTGCTGACGAGCTTGATCGTGCCCGCGCAGGTGCAGCTGCGCGTCGTGCTGAAAGTGCGCTCGAGCAGCCACAAGGGCCTGTTCCGCCTGTACGGCACCGTCACGCCCGCCGAGGTGGGGGCGCACGTGTTCGTGCAGCTCGAAAAGCCGCCCGCGGAAGAAGACCTCGAACACAACGAAAAGCCCAGCAAGCTGGAAAAGCCCGGCAAGCGCGACTCGGAAAAGGCGGAAAAGGGCGCCACGTTCGCGACCAAGTTCAAGACGGTCGTGAAGCCGGGCACAAAGGCGCTCTCGCGCTTCAGCGTCGTCGTCAATGTCGCCACCACGGGCCACTACAGAGTGATCGTCGAGATCCCGCCTGGGCCACTGGTTTCGGGACACAGCACGACGGTGCTGCTGCACGCCCCCGCGACGACCAAGGGCAAGAAGAAGAACAAGAAGAAGGGCTGAGCGGCCGAGCGCTCCAGGCGCTCGCACCGCGACCGCGGGTCGCTAGCGCTCGCGCGCGATCAGGCCGCGGGCGAGCAACAGGTCCATCACGCGCTCGACCTCTTCCTCGACGGTTTCCTCGCGGCTGCCGAGGACGAGGTCCGGTGCGGCGGGCGCCTCGTACGGAGCGCCGACGCCGGTCAGTCCAGCGAGCTCTCCCGAACGCGCGCGCGCGTACAGGCCCTTCGGGTCGCGCTGCTCGCAGAGCTCGAGCGGGGCGTCGACGAAGATCTCGAGGAAGCCCAGCGCGTCCGCCGCGTGCAGCGCAGAGGCGGCATCGCGATCGGCCGCGTAGGGGCTGACGAGGCTCACCAGCGCGACGGTCCCCGACTCCGCCAGCAGTCGCGCCACGTGCGCGGTGCGGCGCACGTTCTCGCGGCGGGCATCCTCGTCGAAGCCGAGGTCGCCGTTGAGGCCATGGCGGAGGTTGTCGCCGTCCAGCAGGAAAGCCGGCTGACCAGCCGCCAGCAGGCGCTCCTCGACGGCGGCCGCGACGGTCGACTTGCCGGCGCCGGGGAGTCCGGTGAACCACAGCGTCGCGCCACCATGCCCGAGCGACTCCCAGCGCCGCTCGCGAGTCGTGCGGGTCCCCTGCCAGCGCACGTTCGGGCTGCGCTCGCTCTTGGGCTCTTCCGACGCAGCCTCCTCGACCTCGGTGTCGAGGATCACGCCTGCCGCGACGGTGTCGTTGGTCGCCTCGTCGATCACGATCAGGCTGCCGGTCACGCGGTTGCGCCTGTAGGAATCGAACACGAGCGGCGTGCTCAGCTCCATGTGCACGCGCGCGAGGTCGTTCAGCTCGAGCGTCGTCGCGCTCTCATCCCGGCGCAGCGTCTCGACGTCGATCCTGTAACGGACGTCGACCTTTCCGACCATCGCCGTGCGCGTCGTGTGCTTGACGAGGTAGCGCCGGTCTGTGCTCAGCGGCTGCTCGGACATCCAACACAACTGGCACTCGAAGCGGCTGGAGACGGTCGGCTGGTTCTGCGTGCGAACGATCGTGCTGCCGCGTCCGACGTCGATGTCGTCGCGCAGCCGCAGCGCCACCGACATCGGCGCGAACGCCTCGCGAACGCTCCCGTCGTAGGTGTCGATGCCGGCGACCGTCGTGCGCTGGCCGCCAGGCAACACGACCACCTCGTCGCCCTCGCGAATGATCCCGCCGGCCAGCTGCCCCGCGTAGGCACGGTAGTCGACGAGCTCTGAGGTGCCATCGCGTCCGCCCGGGCGAATCACCCACTGCACCGGGAAGCGCACGTCGATCAGGTTGCGGTCAGAGGCGATGTGGACGTGCTCGAGGTGATAGAGCAGCGGCGGGCCCTGATACCAAGGCATCGCCTCCGAGCGACCGACGACGTTGTCCCCCAGCAAAGCCGAGATCGGGATGAACGTCACGTCGGGCAGCTCCAGGCGCGCGGCGAACGCGTCGAACTCCTCGACGATCGTGTCGAACACGCCCTCGTCGAAGTCGACGAGGTCCATCTTGTTGACGCACACGACCACATGCGGGATCCCCAGAAGCGAGCTGATGAAGGCGTGGCGCTTGGATTGGGCGAGCACCCCCTTGCGAGCGTCCACCAGCACGATCGCGAGGTCCGCCGTCGAGGCACCGGTGACCATGTTGCGCGTGTACTGCTCGTGCCCCGGCGTGTCGGCGATGATGAAGCGGCGTTGCGCGGTGGCGAAGTAGCGATAGGCGACGTCGATCGTGATGCCCTGCTCGCGCTCGGCACGCAAGCCGTCGGTCAGCAGCGACAGGTCGAGCACCTGGCCCTTGCGCTGGCTGGCCAGCTCGACATGTTCGAGCTGGTCGGCGAGCACCTGCTTGGAGTCGTACAGGAGGCGGCCGATCAGCGTGCTCTTACCGTCGTCCACGGACCCAGCCGTCGCGAAGCGCAGTAGGTCCGTCGGTCGATCGGCCAAGCGACGGAACACGTCAGCCGCGCTCTCCGCAGCCGGAGCCTGCGTACTTGCGACGCTCGTGCCGGCGGCGCCATTGCCGTTGAGCGCCGTGGCGCGTGTCGAGCCGGAGTCCGGTGTCTGCGCCATCAGAAGTACCCCTGCCGCTTGCGATCCTCCATCGCGGCCTCTGTGACGCGATCATCCGCGCGCGTCTCACCACGCTCGGTGATCTGTGTGGCGGCGATCTCGGCGACGACCTCCGCCAGCGTGGCGGCGTCGGATTCGACTGCGCCGGTGCAGCTCATGTCGCCAACGGTGCGGTAGCGCACGCGGGCGGCGAACGGGTGCTCGCCATCGACCAGCGGCATGAACGGACTCACCGCGTAGAGCATTCCGTCGCGCTCGAACACGTCACGTTCGTGTGCGAAGTAGATCGACGGCACCTCCAACTCCTCCTCCGCTATGTACTGCCACACGTCGAGCTCGGTCCAGTTGGAGATCGGAAAGACACGCGCGTGCTCTCCCTTGCGAACGCGGCCATTGTAGAGGCTCCAAAGCTCTGGACGCTGTTTGTGCGGCTCCCACTGTCCGAACTCGTCGCGGAAGGAGAGGATGCGCTCCTTGGCCCGGGCGCGCTCCTCATCACGTCGGGCACCACCGAAGGCCGCGTCGAAGCCGTGCTCGGCGATCGCGTCGAGCAGCGTGACCGTCTGCAGCGCGTTGCGCGAGGCGTAGGGACCCTGCTGCTCGACGACGCGTCCGCTGCGGATCGAGTCCTCAACGGACGCCACGATCAGCCGCTCCCCGAGCTTCCCGCGCGCGGCGGTCGCGGAACTCGATCGCCTCGGGGAAGTTGTGCGCGGTGTCGACGTGCATCAGCGGGAACGGAAACGGCGCCGGCCTGAACGCCTTCTCGGCCAGGCGCAGCAGCACGATCGAGTCCTTGCCGCCGCTGAACAGCAGCACTGGGTGCTCGAATTCGGCGGCCACCTCGCGCATCACATGAACGGCCTCGGCCTCGAGCGCGCGCAGGTGCGAGAGATGGTAGGTGGCTGGCATCCTTGCTGGCTTCCCTTGAAAATCCGAAGTGCGCGCGTTGACCGTTTGACAGGGCGCGCCCTCATGTGCACGCGCGGTCAACGTTAGGGCGTTCAGGCTCATATTGCAAGGAACGCACAGGTCCGTCACAAGCTTGCGGTAGACCTGCCGCGCTTATGCGCCGACGCGCGCCAGCGCGGCCTCGTAAACGGCGAGCATCGCCGCAACGTGGCCGGTGAGCGTGAAGCGCTGCTCGACGCGTTCGTGGCCAGCGCGGCCCATCCGCGCGCGCGCCTCGGCGTCACCGGCCAGGGCAGCGATCGCCTGTGTCCACGCGCGCGCATCACGGGGCGGGCGCAAGAGGCCCTCACGACCGTCGTCGAGGATCTCCGCCGGACCGCCGACGCTGGTTGCGATCACGGGCACTTCGAGGGCCATCGCCTCGATCAGCGCGCGCCCGAACGGCTCCTCCCAGGAGGGCAGCAACAGGATGTCCAGCGCGCGGATCAGCGCGGGCACGTCCTCGCGCTCGCCGAGGAAGTCCACGCGGTCCGCCACGCCCGCGGAGGCCGCGAGCGCCTGCAAGCGGCGCAGGTACGCCTCGTTGTCATACCGGGTCGAGCGTGCGACGAACTTCGCCGAGCCGATCAGCAGCAGCCGCGCATCGATGCCCTCGGCGCGTAGCCGCGCCAATGCTTCGATCGCGGTGTCCTGGCCCTTCCATGGGCTCAGCTGCGCGACCACGCCGAGCAACAGCTGGCGCTCTCCCAACCCATCGACGGCGGCCCGCGCGGCCGCACGGTCGATCCGGGCGGGATCGAAGCGCGCGAGATCCACCGCGTTGTAGACGACCTCGACGCGCGCGCCGGGCGCCGCCGCGCGGACCGAGCGCGCCGTGTAGTGCGAGTTGGCGACGACCGTGCCCGCGGTGGCGCCGATCAGGCGCATCGTGGCGCTCGTCAGGACCCCGGCGGGCAGACAGTCGCGGACGTGCACGATCCGTGCCGCCCGCTTGCCCTGCCCCGTGCGCGGCGCCGGTGCGAGCCCGAGCTCGAGGCCCGCGCGGATCGAGTTGGCGTGGACGATCGCCGCCTGCGCGCGTTGCGCCGCGCGGCGCACCTGCAGCGCCGCGAGCTCGATCTCCGCGAGCGCCCGCGGCGTGTGCAGCGGATGCAGCCGCAGGCTGCCGGCGGTGCCGGTGATCCTCGTGACGGGCACGCCGAGAGCCTGCACCGCGTGCTGCAGCGGGCCCGCCGGCGCGGCCAGATGCGGCTGCACGCTCGCGGGCAGCGCCTCCAGGAGGCCAAGCAGCGAGCGCTCGCCGCCGCTGATCTCGGCGGTGTGACTCACGTACAGCACCCTCATCTGAGCGCAACCTCGAGCAGCTCGAGCAGCAGCGCCTGCACGCGCGCGGCGATCAGCGGCCAGGCCAACGACTCCGCACGCTCGCGTCCCGCGCGCCCGAGCCGCTCGGCCAGGCCTGGGTCGAGCAGCAGCCGCGTGATCGCCTCGGCGACGGCGAGCTGGTCGCACGGATCGACCAACAGCCCTGTCACGCCGTCGATCACGGCGTCGGTCGCGCCGCCGACGCTGCCGGCGACGACCGGGCGCCCGTGCGCCGCCGCCTCGAGAAACGCAATGCCAAAGCCCTCCCCCGCGAACCCTCCGGCCGGGAGTCGACTCGGCATCGCCAGCAGCTGGCTGCGCGCCAGCCAGGAGTCACGCTCCTCGTCGGAGACCGCTCCGAGGAAACGCGCCGCGTCGGCGACGCCGTAGGCGTCGGTGAGCTGTTCGACGCCAGCACGCAGCGAGCCGTCACCGATGACCACCCACTGGACCTGCGGGACCTTCGCCCGCACGAGCGCCAGCGCGCGCACCAGCACGTCGTGCCCCTTGTAGCGCTCCTGCATCCGAGCGACCGTCACGAATGTCGGGCGCTCGCACAGTTCGGCGGGCACCGCGGGCACAAGATCGACCCCGTTGGGAATGACCGTGATCGCCACGGGCGCCGCGGTGCGCGCCGCGACGAGCTCGGCGGTGTAGGCGCTGACGGCGATCACCGCGTCGGCCTGCTCGGCGGCGAACGCGGCGAGCCGTGGCCGGGCGCCGATCTCTTCAGCGTGAAAGTACTGCGCTACGGGGGTGCCGAACGTACGCTTGACAGCGGCTGCGGCGGGGCTCGCGACGAGGTGCATGCTCAACACCACGTCCGGTCGAAATCGCAGCGCCTCACCGAGCGCGACCGCGTTCAGCAACGCGACCCGGCCGCTGTGCGGGACGGGCCCCGCGCCCACACGCCGTACCTGTGCGGCACGCGTCGCGTCGTACTCGTGCGCGCCGGCGCCACCGAGCGCGACCGTGCGCGTGTCGAAGCGCTCGAGCCCCTCGACGAGGCGCTCCGCGACGACCTGGATGCCCCCGGGCGCGGGCGGGTAGTCCGGCGTCAGCAGCAGCAGCCGCGGTCTCGTGTGCTTGCTACTCACGAAGGTATGCGCGATCGTGACCACAGAAGCGATCCGCCCACAGCCCGAGCGACAGCAGCGGCCACAGCTCCTGACTGTGGTCGGCCGCGCCGGCGAGGTGCGCATCGGCGAGGCGGGCGACGGCAGCGCGGTCGAAGTAGCCTTGCTCGTAGATCGCGCCGTGCTCGAGCTGGTGTCTGAGCGGCTCGGCGAGCGGTCCCCGCAGCCAGTGCGCAACCGGGACCCTGAAGGCGGTCTTGCGGTAGCGGCGCACGCGTGAGCTGTCGATCACGCCTGGCGGCAACATCGCCCGCAACAGCGCCTTGCCGCCGCCGGCGAGGTGCGTCGCGCTGTTCAGCGAAGCCGCGAAGTCAGCCAGCTCCCGATTCAGGAACACCGTCCTGATCTCCAGCGACGCGAGCATGCCCGCGCGGTCGGTCTTGAACAGCACGTCATCGGGCAGGTAGTCGAGCTGGTCCAGGCGCATCAGCCAGCGTGCCGTCGGCTTGCCGTCGAGCTCGCCGGCGCGCGCGCCGAGGTCGCCGAGCACCCGTTCAGCGCCGACACCCGCCAGCGATGGCCCGTAGAGCTCGTCGCGGCGATGGCGTCGCTCGACTGTGACCCAGTCGAGGTTGCGCTCGAGCAGCGGCGAGGGAGTCAGCCGCCGGGTCGCGCGCTCGCCGCGGCCCACCGTCCGCGCGCCTGCGCGCAGCGCGGAACCCAGCGGCGCGGCGGCGGAGCGCGGCAGCGCCGACTCAATTTGCCGCGAACGCGCGAGCCAGCGGTAACGCGGGTAGCCGCCAAAGAGCTCATCGGCCCCCTCACCGCCGAGCGCGACGGTCACGCGCGGTCGCGCGAACTCCGAAAGGGTGTGCAGCGGCAGCAGCGCCGGGTCGGCCAGCGGCTGGTCGATCTCGGCCAGCAGCGCGGGCGCGCGCGTGGCGACCTGCTCCTCGGTCAGCGTTACCTCGTGGTGCTCGCTGTGCAGATAGTCCGCCGTCGCGCGCGCCTGCGCCGTCTCGCTGACCGCGCCGACGTCATAGCCGACGGTGAAGGTCTGCAGATGCTCGGAGGACGCCTTCGCCGCAGCGATCGCGACGAGCGTCGAGTCGACGCCGCCGCTCAGGAAGACGCCGAGCGGCACGTCGGAGATCATGCGCCGGCGCACCGACTCATCGAACAACCGTTGCGTCTCGGCGAGCACCGACTCCAGGCGCTCCCGCGGCGCGAGTGCCTCGTCGCCCGGCGTCCACCAGCGCCGCTCGCGACCGGCCGCAGCATCGCGCTCCCAACTCAGCAGGTGTCCGGGGGGGAGCTGCCGGATCCCCGGCACGATCGTGCCCGGGCCAGGGACGTAGGCGAACACGAAGAACGCGTCGACCGCCGCGGGGTCGAGCCGGCGCAGCTCCGGCTCGACCGCCACCAGCGCGCTCAACTCGGAGGCGAAGCTGAGCTCGCGGCCGCGCTCGCGCAGGAACAGCGGCTTCTCGCCAAAGCGATCGCGCGCGAGCAGCAGACGCGCACGCCGTTCGTCCCACAGCGCGAACGCGAACATGCCGTCGAGTGCCTGCACCAGCTCGTCGCCGTACTCCTCGTACAGGTGCACGAGCACCTCGGAGTCCGAGCCGCTCGCAAACGTGTGCCCGCCCGCGCGCAGCTGCGCGCGCAGCTCGGGATGGTTGTAGATCTCGCCGTTGCAGACGACCCACACGGAGCTGTCCTCATTGCACAGCGGCTGGTGACCGCCGGCGACGTCCATGATCGCGAGGCGCCGCATGCCGATGCTGACCCCGGAGGAGGCGTCGGTGTGGACGCCTTCGTCGTCCGGTCCGCGGTGAAGCATCGTCGCGCACATCGCGCGCACGGCGCGTGCGCCAGGGTCATCCGTGCTCCCGGCGATTCCGCACACCTGCCCAAACATAGTGATCTTCGGGTGGCCTCGAAGTCGCGCGAGTGACGCTCGTGGAGGAATCCGCCGCCCCTCAGCGCGCATCCTCAAGTCCAGCGAAGTGGCGGTCGATAGGGCCTCAGCCGCGCTGTCCAAGTCTTATCGCTCGGAGGACGACCACATGCCCAAGCACCTTGGCCGAACGTCGCTCGTTCGGCGAGCCCGCTCCGCCGTGCCGATCGCGCTGCTCGGCATCGCACTCGTTTCCGCCGCTCCCGCGGCTGCCCGCGGGCACCGTCGCGCCGCCGTCGAACAGAGCACGAACGAAGCACCGGCGTCGACCCCGCCAGCCGAATCGGGCTCCGCGCCCTCGCCGAGCGAACCGAGCCTCACGACCCCGCCGCCCGCGGCACCGGCATTGGACGCACCTCCGGAACGGGTCCGCCGTCACGGCAGATGCCGCGTCAGCCTGGAAGCGTCCGCGTACGTCGTCGATGCCGGTGAAACGGTCACGCTGCTCGGCCACGTGAGTTGCCCGGACGCGACAGCTGCCGGCGGTGAACAGGTAGCCATCTACCAGCGCGAGGGCGCCTCGCCCACGGCGATGGCCGCGCTCTCGACCGTGACCACCGGAGAACAGGGGTCCTACCAGCTGACCACGCACGCCCTGACGCGCAAGAGCGTGTTCCTCGCCGAATCTGCGCTCGGTGGCAGAGCCCGTACGACGATCAGGGTCACGCCGACGGTGACGCTCGCCGGCCCTGCTGCGAGCGGTGCCGTGCTGGCCTCGCGCGGCAGTCGCGTGCGCGGGCCGAACCGCTTTACGTTCAGCGGCACGGTCAGTCCGACCGGCGAAGGTGGCCACGTCGCGCTGCAGAGCGAGGACCTCGGGGCCGGCGAAAGCTGGCACACGATCGGCCGTGCCCGTCTCGACGACGAAGGCCACTTCTCGATCAGCCGCAGCTTTCGCAACCCCGGCGAGGTCGAGGTGCGGGTCCTCTCACACGTGCGGGGCGAGCTCGTCGCGGCGAGCGAATCGCTCGCCTACGACATTGCAGCGGAGCCGGGCCGGGCGAGCCAGTTGACGACACCGGCGCTAGCGGCGAACGCCGCGCGGTCGACAGGACCGGCACCCGTGGCCGTGAAGATCTCATAGTCAAGCTCGCAGAACAGGTCCCAGAGCGCCTCCGAAGAGGATCCGTACAGCGCGGCCGCGGTGGCCACGTGCTCGAACACGACCAGCGGCCGTCCCTCGAGGAGCACCGTCCGGGCGCCGGACAGCACGTCCAGCTCTGCGCCCTCGACGTCGATCTTGATGACGTCGGGCCGCAGGCCGGCGAGCTCGACATCAAGCGTCGAGACCTGCACGGTGAGCTGTTCGGGTTCGCCGCGCGCATCGCTGATCTCTGGGCTTCGTCGCAGCCCGCTCCATCCGTCGAGCTTGCGGAAATAGCAGAACTCGGCAGATCCGACCGCGGCAGCGAGCGCCAGACGTCGCACGTCGACCTCAGGAAAGGACGCGCTCAGCTCGGTGGCGAGATCGGGGATCGGCTCGAAGGCGATGTGATGGCCGCGTGGTGCCACGCGCGCCGCCTCGCGCAGAACCTGGCCGCGGTTGGTCCCCACGTCCACGTATGTGGAGTCGCCGCGCAAGGCACTCGCCAGGATCGCGGCGATCGCGATCTCCTCGCGCCACGCCTGGCGGGCGCCGGGGTAGAACGCGGCCAGCAGCTCAGGGCGATCCAGTCGCCGTGAGAGCCAGCCAAGCGTGCGCCTCGTGAGCCTCCCGGCGGGCCCTCGGGGCATGTTCAGCGAACCCGCTCGAGCGGTGCGTGCGCCGACGCGTGAGGACGGCGCGGGGATGCCGCCGGACGCAGGCAGCCGAGGATCATCTGCCACGGCAGCTGCATCACGGTCGTGAGCCAGGACGAGCGCTCTGCGCGCTGGGGCTGGCGTTTGAGCGAGATCACCTGCCTGCGGATCAGCCTGTTGCCCTCGAATGGGGAGCCGACGTGCAGCTGTTGCAGATCCGGCGTCGGCGCGTCGGAGCCGAGCCGATCGAGGATCTCGCGCAGAACCGCTTCAGGATCCTCGACGAACGCCTCGTGGCGAAGGAACAGGCGGCGATCGCGTCGCTGACCGAGGAACACGGCGGTGGACACGAGCAGTGTGAACCACAGGTCGATGTTCAGCGCGAATGTCCGCAGCCGCCGCTCGGCCACTTCGTGTGGCTTGAATTGGTGGAGGTTCGAGTCGACGACGGCGTGCGCGTCGCGAACCAGGAAGACGAGGAAGAGATCAATCGCGCCCAGCTTTTTCAGCTCCCGCGCGCGCAGCGGAAAGTGTGAGGTGTCGATCACATGACCCGCACCAGCCGTGTGAGAGATCGCCGCGAACAGTTCCTGGGTAACTCGGCGATAGCGGTCCAGCAAGCGGCGGCGAGTGCGCCATCGATCGACGCGCAGCAACGCTGAGGAGCGCTCGATGCTGCGGACCGCGGCGCTACCGAGCACGCCGGCGCCGTCGGTCTGTTCGGCGACCGCCTGCCAGAAGCTGGCCCGCTCGGCGTTCGCCCAGGGAGGCTTTCCATCCTTCACCACCCACTCCTCGACCTCCCCGGCGTAAAAGAAGTCCGAGCAGTTGCCCAGCGCGACGCCGAGAATCGTGCTGCCGCTGTGGCCTGCGCCCATCACGTAGACGACCTTCGTCCGTGAGCTTGCCGTCGTCGCCGCCCGCTCCATCGCCGCGCAGTCTATTCGAGGCTGGCTAAGCTGCCGGGGAGTCATCGTGGGTAGCCAAACAACGCGTGAGCGCAGCGACGATGCAGGGCAGCCCCACGCGCGCCGCCCGGCGCTTTTGTGTATCTCACAGTCGTTCGCCCCCGAGACGACGCCGACGGCAATCCGCGCGAGCAAGCTGCTCAACGAGCTCAGCCGCGCGTGGGACGTGACCGTGGTGAGCGAGACCGGTGTCCAGGGGGACGGCCCGATCGCCGTCGAGACCGTTCGCAGCCGGCGCCCACGGCGACTGCTGGCGACGATCCGGCGACTGCGGCTCAGCAAGCTGCTCGAGCTCGGCGTCTGGCCCGACGACTCGATCTTCTGGGTGTTTCCAGCGATCGCCGCCGCCCGCCGCGCAGCCCGCGGCGGCGCTTACGACGCAATCATCGTGTTCATGATGCCCTACTCGGCGGGACTCGTCGGCATCACCCTTAAACGGCTGACAGGCCTGCCGTTGCTTTTGAACCTCGACGACTCGCCGACGTGCACCGATATGCACCCATATTTCCCGACGCGCCTGCACTTCTGGCTGGCCCGTGCGCTCGAGAACCTCTATGTCAGACAAGCGGACGCGGTCGTATATGTGTCACAAACGAATCTCGAGAGCGTCAAGAGCAGACAGCCGGAGCGTGTTCGCAAGAGGATGCATCTCGTGCGCTACGGCGCCGACGCGGCCGATTTTCACACCCAGCAACAGAGCGACTCTGAGTTTCAAATCGCCTACGTCGGCGCGATGTCGGGCTGGTGGGCGTTGATCGAGCAGCGCGCGCGACCGGGCCGCGCGAAGCGCGTGTTCGACGCGTGGACCCATCTCGGCCGCTACGAGCGTCTGACACTCGATCAGCGCACGTCCTCGCCGGCCGCGATCGGCGCTGCCCTGCAACAGCTGAGCGCGGAGCAACCGGGGTTGGCGGGGCGCCTGCGTTTGATGATCTATGGCAACCCCTACGCCCCCGAGGTCGTTGCGCGCGCGCTCGCCAGCGCGGGGATCGACGATGTCGTGACAGTGCTCGGCCCCGTGCCGCACGCCGAGGTCGCCGCGCTGATGGGCAAGGCCGATCTTCTGTTCCTGACGCTGCCACGGCGCGTCGACGGCTCGCGCGGGGGTCGCATCTCAGCAAAGACCTACGAGTACCTGATGACCGACCGCCCGATCCTCGCGGCGGTGCCGCAGGGAGAGAACTGGGACTACCTCGCGGACAGGCCTGGCGTCTGGCTGGTCGACCCCAACGACGAGCAGCGCATGAAGGAGGTCGTCGCCGAGCTCGCGAACGCCAAGCTGAGTGACCGGCCGCTCGCTGTCGAGCGCGAAGCGCTCCGCGCCGAGCTCTCCTACGAGACGCGCGCCCACGAATTCGCGGAGGTCATCAATGCGGCAATCGAGCGTCGCCGTCCGCAGCGACAGCGCGAGCCCCAACCCGGCTGATGACGGCCTCGGTCCTGATCGTGACCCCACGCTGGACGCGAGATGGAGGCGTGGCGACGCACGTCATGACCAGCGCCGCGGCGCTCGCCCGGCACGGGATCGAGGTGCATGTGCTGGCGGCGAAGATCGACGCTGACGAGCGCACGCCCGGCATCAGCTTCCATCAGAGCGTCGACCTTTTCAACCGCGACGCGACGCCTCAGCAGCGCATCGGCGACGCGCTCGAGAGCGGACCACATATCGCCCACTTCCATCAATTCGAGGACCCAGACGTCGCAACCTATATTCAGCGGCGCGCGCCGCTGGTGGTCAGTGTCCACGGATATTCGGCGTGCACCTCCGCGGTCCACTACTTCCGGCCAGGGCACGAATGTGACCGTCCACACGGCGCTGGATGCATACCCAACCTGCTCGCCCGCGGGTGTGCCCATACGCGCAACCCGAGCTGGCTGCCGGGATCCTTCCAGCGTGCCACGCGGGCGGTGCGGCTCCTCGGTCAGGCCGATCTCGCGATCTCCTATTCCTCTGTGATCGACCGGCATCTGAGCGTCAACGGGATCACGCGGCGGGCGATGGCGCCGCTGTTCAGCACGCTCCCCGATACACACGCCGCCGGGCACGAGCGCCGCCGGCGCGTGGTCTTCGCGGGGCGCGTCGTGCGACCGAAGGGAGTCCAGACGCTGCTGCGCGCGGCGCAGGCAGTGGAAGCTGAGCTCGTGATCTGTGGAGACGGCCGTGACCTCGGGTCGATGCGTACGCTCGCGGCGCGGCTGGGCGTCAGCGATCGAACCACGTTCAAGGGCTGGCTCACCGCTGAGGCGCTCGCCACAGAGCTCGCGCAGGCGTCGATCGTGGCGATCCCATCGCTGTGGCCGGAGCCGTTCGGCCTCGTCGGCATCGAGACCTTCGCGCTCGGCAGGCCGGTCGTCGCGAGCACGACCGGCGGCGTCGGCGATTGGCTCGAGCACGGCGTCAGCGGCCTCGGCGTCCCCGCAGGTGACGTGCGGGCGCTCGCGGCGGCGCTGAACGAGCTGCTCGCCGATCCCGAGCGCCAGCGCACGATGGGTGCCGCCGGTCGCGAGCGCGTCACGGCCGACTTCACCGCCAAGCGCCACGTCGCCGCGCTGCTCGCCGCTTTCGACGACGCGCGCGCCGCCTGGGAGCAACGACGCGCGGGCACCCAACAGCCGCGCCCGCGCCGAAGCATGGGAGCGCCGTCGGCCTGAGCCGACGACACTAGGTGGGCAGGCGCGGCGGGTCGGCGAGGGGAACGCCAGCGGCGAGCCGATGCAGCAATCGCCCCACCACATCGGTGCTGCGCTCGACGCCCATCGGGCCGAGCGCGAACTCGCGGCCCCGGCTTGCGAGCTTCGCTCGTGCATCCTCGTCACCGCGCAGCTCAGCGAGCGCGTCCGCCAGCGCGTCGGCTGCCGGCGCAACGAACAGGGCAGCCTCGGCCTCGCGCAACTCGCGCCAGGAGCGGCGACCGTCGAGCGCCACCACCGGTCGCCCGGCCGCGAGTGAGGATGCCAGCGTGGTTCTGCGCGAGGTGGGTCCGATGCGGTCGGCGGACAGCAGGACATCACAGCTCGCGAGCCTGTCGGCGAGCTCCTGGGCTGCGAGCAGGCCGGAGAAGACGGGCGGCTGCACGATCCCGCGCGCGCGTGCGCCAGCCAGCCACGTCTCGCCAGCGGCGGAGTCGCGCCCGGGCGCACCGATGAGCGCGAGCTGTGCCGGCACTCCGCGATCCTGGAGCAGGTGCAACGCGTCCAGCACGAGCGCCATATCGACCCCCTCATGGGCGTACCCGAAGAGTCCGATCGTCAGCCGCTCGTGCGCCTGCGCGCTCGCGAGCTGGGCGGCGGGTAGCGGCGAGAAGACGGGCGCGAGCGCCGTCGGCCTGCGCGGCAGCCATGCACGGGTGGTGAGCCAGTCGGCACGAAAGTCGGTGGTGACGACGACCGCCGAGCTGACGCGGATCACGTCGAACAGCAGCGCCCGCTGGCTGATCGCCCACGCCCTGCCGCGCACGCCGCCCCGCCCCCACGGATACGCGTACTCGTGGAGCAGCGAGACCACCGGGATTCGCAGCCGCCGCAGGGCCGACAGCACGGGATGGACGAACGCGGGAACGCCGCGATAGGAGTATGCGAACACGGAGTAATGAAGCAGCACCGCGTCGGGTCGCTCGTCCTGCAGTTCCTGCGTGAGCCTCGTGATCCACGCATGCACCTGCGAGCGGCTGGCGGCGAAAGGCGCGTCGCTACGCCACAACCAGTGCAGCGAGCACGCGATGTCGTCGCGCTCGAGCGACCGCGCGAGCAACGTCGCGTGCTCGTGTACGCCGCACGGGGTGCCGGCAGAGACCCCCACCACGGCTGCACTCACGGCTCGCCTCTCAGCGACGCGCGGCGACGGCTCGACCGACAGGGGTTCGCTGGTCGCCTCGCTCACCTCCGTCGACCTGTGTCAGGCGCCGAACAGCTCAGCGCGGTAGGCGGCCTCGAGCGCCTGCGTGAGCGCGTCCAGATCGCCGGTCGGCAGAATCAGCCCGGCGCGGTGTGAGCTGATCAGCTCCTTCATGCCGGTGTCCTCGCTGACGATCACCGGGACGCCAGACGCGAGTGCCTCGGCCGGCGCGTACCCGAAGCCGTCCTCGTATGCCGGGTGGACGCACAGCGACGCCGTGCGGAGATGGTCGAGCGGATCCCCCGGGCCGGCCGTGATCCGGGGGTCCTCAGCGCATGCACCTTCGACGAAGCGCCGCATGCCGCGCGTGCCCCAGCCTCCCACGAGCTTCAGCCGCATGTCCGCGAAGTCGAGTCGGCGGAACGCCTCGACCAGTAGCGGCACACCCTTGTGCACGGCGAGGCTGCCGCTGTAGACGACCTCGAACGCGTCGGACTCGCCGCCGGCGCGCGCGCTGTCGAAGCGAGGGTGCGGCATCAGAGGGAAGTCGACCATCCGCTGATCGGAGAAGCCTTGTTCGAGAAAAGAGTCACGGATGTAGCCCGAGGCGAAGTAGATCCGATCAGCCTGTTCGTACTCCTTCAGGTTGCGCGGCAACAGCCATCGCGTCCACGAGCCCTCCAGCGGGTAACGACGTCGCGCACGCTCGTGCTGGCGGATGACGTTGCGCATGTGCGAGTTCGCCGAGACGAGCCCCAGCGTGCGATAGCCGGCGTGACGCGCCGCGCGCAACTGAATCAACGCCTGGCCGTTGAACGCGACGAGGTGCTGGGCGGGCGGCAGGCGAGCAGCGGCGTCGCGATCGAAGTCGACGCTGTGGGCAAGCGCGCGGATCCCTTGCGGC
Organism: uncultured Solirubrobacteraceae bacterium; assembly: GCA_963838405.1. Classification (GTDB taxonomy): domain Bacteria; phylum Actinomycetota; class Thermoleophilia; order Solirubrobacterales; family Solirubrobacteraceae; genus Palsa-744. The sequence goes on from CAWIRA010000006.1 coordinate 923,508, forward strand.
AACGGCAGCGCCGTCCGCGCCAGCGGCCCTGCCAGGCGCAGGGGAGCGATGCCGGCGAGCGCCGATCCGGGGGGGTGCAGGCCCTGCGCTCGGTCTGAGCCGGAGATGCGGAAGCTCTGACGGCCTCCCCGCTCGACCGCCGCGACAAGCTCGTCCAGATGGCGGCCCAGCCCGCCTTTGCCAGGCGCCGCGGAGCAGGACACCGTGACGCTTCCATCGGGCAGGGCGGCCATCTGCCGCTCGGCCATCGTCTCACGCCACTGCGCCAGGCACGCGCTCGGAGGCCGGCGATCCGACGCGGGCGCGTCAGCCACCGAAGCCATAACCCCAGAGCTCGACGAGGTCCCGATCCAGATACTCGCTCAACGCGACGACCTCGTCTTTGAAGCGAGCACGCAGCTCGCGCGCCAGCTTCTCGTCCGCCGGCTCAGGCTCGCCGTGGATGACGCGGCGTCGGGTCACGCGCAGCGCGTTGCTTCGAAGCTGGTCGGTCGTGAGCGTCTTGATCCCGGCCTTGGCCGCTCGCGCCGGCAAGCCTCTTCCGACCGACACCATGTTCACTACTTCGTCGATCAGCTGCGAGCGCATGCGTTGACGCGTGGGGTTCGCGTCCAGTGGCGAGATCGCGATTGCGTCGTTCACCTCGAGGAAGCGCAGGACCGATCGCACCGTCCCCTCGTTGTCGCGGCGGAAGTCGTCATAGATCAACACCAGCATCTGCTCAGCCGGCAGTGCCGCGCGATAGCGCTGCAACTGCTCGACGTAGCGCACATGGTCTGCGTAGCGGAGCAGTTGTGGACGGTGAGAGCGCCGCGGCACCTTCTTGCCTTCTCTGCGCGGAACGTCGAGCTCGATTGCGCGCTTGAGGTCCTTCTCGGTCTCGACGTGCGTCCGCAGCAGCTGGTTGTGCAGAGAGGCCAGGAAGCTCGCCGGCTCACGCAGGATCGCGATGATCCGCGCATCGGGACACAGCTCTGCGATCTCGCCGGCGGCGGTATGCGAGAGCAGGTAGGAGGAGGAGGCCTCGCCCGCGCGTTGCTGCGGCTCGGCGTCCCTGAACAGCGCGAAGTACTCCTCGAGCGTCTGCAGCGGCGGCGCGGAGCGCGGCGGCTGGAAGCGTGGCCGCATGTCGCTCGCCAGGAACCACGGCTCCTTCAAATCGGGCATGTAAATCTGCGGGTGCACGCGCAGCATCTCGTACAGCGCGGTCGTACCGCACTTGGGATGCCCGACGATGAAGAAGTCAGGCGCCCGCGTCTGACGCGTGCGCCCGGCGGTGGAGCCCTCAGTCGAGGCCGTCATAGCCCCACAGCTTCACCAGGTCGCGGTTCAGATAGTTGCCGAGCGCCACGACCTCATTTTTGAAGCGGCGCTTCAGCTCCTGGCGCATGTGCTCGTCGGGCGCGTCTGGCTTGCCGTAGACGACCTCGCGGCGAAACGCATCGAGGAGCGAGCGCCGCAGGCGCTGCGGCGTCAGCACCTTGATCGCGCGCTTGAACGCCGCCGCGGTCGGGCCGCTGCCGAGGTACAGGGACTGGAACATCTCGTACAGGCGAACCGAGCGCACCCGCACGGTCGGATTGGCCTCGATCGCCTCGAACGGAATCGTCTCGTCGACGCCGAGAAAGCGAAGCACTGCGCGAACTGTGGCGTCGTTGTCGTTTCTGAAATCGTCGTAGATCAGCACCATCATCTGCTCCGCTCTGAACATTGCCGCGTACCGGCGCAGCTGTTCGTCATAGCGTACGTACTGCGAGTACACGAGCCCCGGATGACGCTCGAGCTCGTGCTCCTGGCTCCTGACGCCCTCGAGCATCAGCGCAGCAGCCAAGTCCTTCTCGGTCTCCACATGGTCTCTCAGCAGCTCGAGATGCAGCGAGCGCAGGAAGCTCGCAGGCTCACGGAACACGGCGATGATCCGCGCGTCGGGGCGCAACTCGGCGATCCGCGCGGCGGCGCTGTGCGACCGCAGATACGACGGGGACGCCTCGCCGACGCGCTGCTGCGGCTCTGCCGCGGCGAACAGCGCGAGATACTCAGCGAGGGAGGCGGGATAGGCCGGCGGCGAGCGGGGATGCAGCTCGCGCGCGAAGTACCGCGTCTCCTTGAGCTCGGGCATATAGATCTGAGGGTGCCGGCGCAGCATCTCATACAGCGCCGTGGTGCCGCACTTGGGATGGCCGACGATGAAGAAGTCGGGCACGCGGCCAGCCTCGCTGCCCGCGTCGGCGCCTGCGGCCGCCGCCAGCAGGCTCACGGCGCCGGTCGGCGCCGCCCGATCAGAGCCGGTCATAGCCCCAAAGTGCCACCAGGTCTCGGTCCAGGTACTCGCTCAATGCCACGACCTGGGCGCGGTAGCGCAAGCGCAGCTCGTGAAGCACCTCCTCGTCGGGAGCGGGCGGCGGGCCGAACACGACCTGACGCTTCAGGGCGTAGAGCGCGCGTCGCCGCGGCCCAGCAGGCGTGACCGCCTTGATCAACCCCTTGACGGTGTGCGAGACCGGCCCGCGCCCAACGCCGACCGCGTGTACGAGCTCGTTGATTCGCTGCGAGCGCGGGGCGACGGTCGGGTTGGCTTGCACCTGCTCGACGGGTCCGGAGTCCTCCACGCCCAGGAAACGGCGGACGTCGCGCACGACCGTCTCGTTGTCGGCGCGAAAGTCCTCATATATGAGAATCTTCACCTGCTCGGGAGGGAAGACCGCGTGAAACCGCTGCAGCTGCTCGACATAGCGAATGTACTCGGAGTACATCAGCAACTGTGGGAAATACGTGTACCGCGGTAGCCGGCCCTGCCGACGTTCCTCCTCGAGCTCCATCGCCCGCCCCAGATCGGGCTCCGCCTCTATGTAAAGTTCGAGCAGCTGCAGATGCAACGAGTAAAGGAAGCTCGCCGGCTCGCGCAATATGGCGATGATGCGCGCATCGGGAAGCACCGTGGCGATGTTGGCCGCCGCGGACGTCGACCACAGGTAAAAAGGTGAAGCCTCGCCGATCTTCTCACCGCTGCGCGCCTCGGTGAACCATGTTGCATACTCGGCAACGCTTGAGGGCACGCCTTCCGGACGAGGCGGGGTGAACTCGTGCAGCTCCTCGGCGAAGAACCAAGGCTCCTTGCGCGGCGGCATATAGATTTCGGGATGGGTCCTGAGCAACTCGAAAAGCGCGGTCGTGCCGCACTTCGGATGTCCGACAATCAAGAAGTCGGGAAGCCGCCCGACCGTTGCAGGTGAATAAGACAGGTCAATCGACGGAGTCATAGCCCCACAGCGTAACAAGGTCCCGCTGCAGGTACTCGCCGAAGGCGACCACCTCCGGCTTCAACCGTTTCCGCAGCTCTGCCGTGAGCTGCAGGTCGGGCGTCCGCGGTTCGGAGAAGACGACGCGCTCGCGCACGGCATGAAAGGCGTCACGTCGCAGTGAATCGGGCGTGACACTCTTGATCCCTGCCTTGATTGCACGTGAAAGTGGCCCGCGTCCGACCCCGATCGCATGAACCGCTTCGTTGAGCAGCTGCGAGCGGACCTGGACTGTCGGATTTGCCTCGACGGCGGCGAGCGCGACTGACTCGTCGACTCCGAGGAACCGCAATATGTCTCGAACGGTCCCCTCGTTGTCGGCACGAAAGTCCTCGTATATGACGACGTGAACGTGGTCGGGCGGGAAGACGTCGTGAAAACGTCTCAGCTGCGCCGCATAGCGGGTGTGCTCGGAATACATCAACGACGTTGGCCAGTACGTGTGGGCGGGCACGTCATGGCCTTCGCGCCTACGCGGCTCGAGCGCCAGCGCCCGCGCGAGATCGCTCTCCGTCTCGACGTTGGTCTGGACGAACTGCAGGTGCAGCGAGCGCAGGAAGCTCGCGGGCTCGCGAAAGATCGCGACGATGCGCGCGTCGGGGTTCACCTCGGCGATATTGGCGGCTGCCGACTGTGAACGAAGGTACTGCGGGCTCGCCTCGCCGACGCGCTGGCCGCTGCGGGCATCGGCGAACCACTCGGCATATTCGGCGACGCTCTCGGGTATGCCTTCGGGACGCGGCGGCGTGCGCTCGTGCAGCTCCTCCGCAAAGAACCATGGCTCCTTGGCGGCGGGCATGAAGATCTCTGGATGCTGTCTGAGCATCTCGTAGAGCGCGGTCGTGCCGCTCTTCGAGTGACCGACGATGAAGAAGTCCGGGAGACGCATCGGAGCCCGTAGACGCCCGCGCGAGCGCGTCCCTAGCCCGAATTTCCGACCATCGACAGCTCGGTGGCATGCCGGTAGTACTCGTTGTTCTCCTGCAGGGCGTCTTTCGTGTCGAAGGCGACGAGCCGTCCGTCGAGGATCACCATCACGCGGTCGCACATCTCGAGCGTCGACATCCGGTGCGCGACGATTATCAACGTCAGGCTGCTGCGCATGGCCAGCAACGATGCCCCGATGAACGCCTCCGACTGCGGGTCGAGCGCGCTCGTCGGCTCGTCGAGGATCAACACCTCCGGCTGCGCGGCGAGCGCACGCGCAAGGCAGATCCTTTGCTGCTGACCGCCGGAGACAGCGTCCGCGCGCGGTCCCACCACAGCCTCGTACCCCCCCGGCCAGCTCATGATGTCGTCGTGGATGCGGGCGAGACGCGCAGCGCTTTCTATGTGCTCGTCGTCTATCTCGCGGAAGAAGCGGATGTTGTCAGCCACGGAAGCGTGCAGCAGCCGCGGTTCCTGCGGTACGTAGGAGATCTGGTTGTGCCAGTCCCCGCTCGCGAACGTCTCTGCGGAATCGCCGTTGATCAGATAGCTGCCCTCGACGGGAAGCCGCAGCCGCAACAGAAGCTGTACGAGCGTCGACTTGCCGGCACCCGACGGACCCACCACGCCGATCGCTTCACCGTTGTTGATCGAAAAGCTGACGTCGGTGAGCACCGGGGTGTCGGCTGTGTATCCGAAGGAGACGCCGTCGAACGCGATCTCTTCGACGAGCGGCAGCGGCGTGTCACCGAAGCTCTCAGCGTGTTCGCGATACCGATCCAGAGCCTGCTGGATGCGGTCGATGAACGGCATCGCCTGGATGAGACTCGTGTAGGCGCCCTGCAGCGCCTGTCCGGTCGTGCCGGCGCGCAGCAGCAGCAGCACGACGCCACCGAGGGAGCCCGCGTGGTTCGCGCCCACGAGAAAGAGAATGCCGATGCCGGCGACGAGCAGCACGTAGATAAGGCTCTGGTAGCCGTTGGTGATCAGTCGACTTAGCAGCTGCGCGCGGAAGAAGTAATGCTGAGAGCGGTTCACCAGCCGTCCGATTTTTTCGCGTTGGGCATGACCCGCGCCGAACACGTGGCTCTCCTCCGCGAGACGGTTGCTCTCGGCGATGCCGCCCGCGTATGCGACCTGAGCGCGAGACAGTTCACGCGCGTAGCGCCCACCCCGAGCGCGCAACGGACGCAGCAGCGCGAACATGATGAGCGACATCGCACCCACGATCACCGCGGCGAGCGCGTTCAGAAGCAGCGCAACGGTCATCAGCACCACAAACTGAATCGCTGAGGTGATCAGCGCGATCGTCCCCGAAGCGCCGCTCACGGCCTGCAGCACCTGGCCGGTGATCACCTCCTGCAGCTGGCCCTCCCTGTCGCGCGATTGCACGGTCCAGGAAGAGCGGTTGAACGCCAGGAACAATTCGGTTCTGAGCCTTGCCTGCACATCGGAGGTGATCCGCGCGGCCAGGATCGCCTGAGGAATCTGGAACAGCAGGCGTATCGCGCACAGGCCAAATCCGATGTAGATGAGCGTGGCGGGCGACTCGTGAAAGTTGAGCACCGAGAGCGTTCTGTGGGCGTCTGCCTTTTTCCCGTGACCGACGAGCGTCGCCGCGAGGTCGGCCACCAGCGTCAGCGTCGCCGCTTCCGTGAGCCCCCCGATCACCGCGCAGAAAGCGACACCGCCGACCATCCACTTGCGGTTGCCCAGCAGACGGCTGAGCCGCTCGCCCATCGACAGGCGCGGCAGCGTCGATACCGGCTCAGGCGATCGCGAGCGGGGCACTGCTACGCCTCTGTATCTCGGACGGCGAGGACTCCCGTCGGCGCCGGACGAACCAGTATCCGGCGACGCCGACGGCGAACCAGTAGTAAGGCCCGTCCGCAGTGCTGCCGCTGAGGAATCCCGAGGAACCCTCGATCAGCAGCGGCACCAACGCTGCGAGCGTTCCAGCCAAGCAGACCGCGAGATCGGGGTCTCTGATGCGTCTCAGCCGGGTCGCCATCAGCATGCCGACATAGATGATTATCGCGGGCCATAGGATCAGTCCTGGGACGCCAAGTTCCTTGACCAGGACGTTGTATTGGGTCTCGGAAGTGAGGCCGTGGCCTTCGATCAGATTGTTGGCACGTCCGCCGAGCCCGCCGACGGGCCCGCTGTTGCCGAGTCCGAACCCAAATGGCGCCGCCGCAGCATATTTCGGAATTTTATCCCATGAGTTTTCCTTGTGCAAGGTGGTTTCTGGGCTCGCGTTGATTTTTTCAAACCGCTTGAACGTGCCGGGGCGCAGCGTCGAGACCACGAGCACGCCGACGGGGATGATCAGCACGGTAATCGCCAGCAACGCCGCCAGGCTGCGCGTAAGCGAGCGCCCCGAGAGCGCCGCGAGCACGATGAAGCTGATCACGCCGAGCCCGGCTCCGATCAGCGACAGCCGTCCGAGGCCGACCATCACCCCGACAATCGCTCCCAGACAAAGGAGCGTGGGGATCCACTTTCGGCGGCGCGTGATCACCAGCAGAGCGAGGCACATCGGCAGCGCGATGTGACCGACGGCGCCGCTGAAGCCGGCGTCGCTGCCGAGCGCCGGCGGCCGCACCCGCGCTTCGCCTTCGCTGACGTAGGTCCTACCGGAGCCAACGCCCGTGGGGTGAATCAGCGACGCGTAGCCCGGCCCCCAACTCGAGAGCTGGGTGGGTGACAGCTCGGTTTGATAGGCGGCCACGACTCCGTTTGCGAACGCGATCACCCCGACGATCGCGAACAGCTGGCGGAAGCGTCGCTTCGAGCGCATCAGCACGTATCCGAAATAGAAGAACGGCACGTACTGCAGCTGCTGGCGGAAACCGCCGGCGATGTGCAGAAGGCTTTCGGTTCGCGGGTTGAACGCGTTCACGATGACCAGCAGCACCCACGCGATCACCCAGCCCGAGAGCGCCGGCAGACGGACCTGCTCTCTTCGCGAGATGATGCGGATCATGGCGCCGGTGAACACGGCGAGGACGATGATGTCCTGGAACGACGCCGTCAGTTCGCGACCGCCCAGCAGCATCTTGACGGGGCCGTTGATGAGGCCCAGGTATATGACGAGAATCGCGACGGTGACCTCGAGGCGGCTGCTCGCCATCAGCACGACGATTGCCAGCAGGCCCGCGATCGCCGCGAGCACGATCAGGATGCTCGTCTGCGGTAGCGCGATCGTGATGGCAGTCGCGGCGACCGCCGGCACCAGCGCCGTCAGCGACAGCTTCAGGATGTCGCCGGCGCGCCGCTCGCGTACCAGCGGATGCGCCAGCCCAGGCACGGTCGCGCGCCGGCCTGGGATGTTCATCCCCGCGTGCGCCCAGCGCCCGACCGGGGCCGCCCCCTGAACGAGGTGAACCCCGAGCGCTTGAGTTCACGCGGCGCGGCGAAGTTCGCGACGACGCCAACGACCGGCGCGCTGGTCAGACGCCCGAGCATCTGCAGTACGCGGCGCACGGAGACTTCACGGGAGTGGCCGATGCGGGCGACGAGCACGATCCCGTCGACGAGACCCATCAGCGGCTCCACGTCGCTCACCTCCAACGGCGAGGGGCCATCGACCAGGACGTAGTCGAACCTTTCCGCCAATGACTGCAGCAGCTCGCCAACGGCCGGCTGCGCCAGCATCGCCGGCGGATTCGGGACGGCCGCGTCGCCCGCGAGCAGGAACAGAGAGCCAACCTTGGCCTCCGTCGCCGTGAGCGCTCCGCCGCCGGCTTCGCCGGCTGCCACCGCATCCGCCGCATACACCGGCTGCAGCGCGTCATCGACGTCCAACCTGCTCGTGAGCACGTCCGACAGTGAGCTGCTCGCTTCGATGCTGAGCATGCGCGCCTGGATCGGTCGGCGGAAGTTTGCCTCAACCACCACGACACGTTCACCCGCGTCGCGCTGAGTCAGCGCGAGATCCGCCACCAGCGTCGACTTGCCGTCTCCGGGATCCGCGCTCGTGAAGAGGATCACGCGGCCGCTTTGCAGCGAGGCGCCGTTCGAGCTCAGCGCATCGATCGAGCCTGGCGCACGGCTCAGCTGTAGGGCGGTGTGCAGCCGGCGAAGTGGCTCCAACAGAACGTTCGACGGGCGCGAGATGCCGTCACGGCGGACGATCGGGCGCGGCACCTTCGGCAGCGCCGACAGCAGCGGCGCGTCGATCGCCGCTTCGATCCCGTCGAGCGAGCGCAGCCGGCGATCGAAGCGGCTGACCGCGAACACGGCGAGCGCGGCGAGCACGAGACCGAGCACGAAGCCGAACTCGGCGTCCTTCCTGGGCTTGGGTGACAGCAACGTCGCTCGAGTCGCCTTTGCGGGCTTCAGCTGTACCGCTGTGACCTCGCCGAGACTGGATTCGAGTTCGTTGATTTTGGAACTGAGCGTGGCAGTTTGCAGCACGCTCGAAGTCGACCCGCCTTTTGCGCTCGGGGCGGTCGCCGCTGCGCCCTTGCCCTTCGGCTTGGCGGCAGCAGCGGCGGCTTCCTTGGCCGCGGCCGCGGCTTCGATCGTCCGCAGTTGGCGGCGGCTCAGCGAAATCGCCTGCTGGATTCCGTGTTCGCGCTTGGCAGCCTTGCGCTTTATGTACGTCCGTGCGACGGCGTTGGCGAGCAACGCAGCGTTTTTGCCGCTGCGAGCTTCGGTCGTGATCGTCAGAAATTCGCTTTTTTCGGGGAGCTTGGCGTGTACCTTCGCCCCTCGCAACACCCCAGCTTTGTGCTCCTTCGCGAACTGCTGGTGCACCTCTTCGACGATCAGCGTGTTGATCAGCGCCGCCTGGTCACCGACACCCTTGGACTTACCCGATGACTTGGCGGTGGGCGCCTGTTCTTCGGGAGCTCGCTCCGAGGTAGACCTCGGTCGACACCTGGTACGTGCGTCGCTCGCGTTTATAGTACGCATAGCTTGCCACGGCCACGACCACCGCGACGCCGAGAATAAGCCACTTCCAGCGCCAGATCGGAGCAAAGATGGAGCGGGCGTCGGTGGGCTGGTTCATGGGCTTGGGATCCGTCCGCGGTGTGTGACTCGTATCATAAGCGCGAGCCTTACCCGAAGCTAAAGATAGCGCGTGAACGGTCGCGCGATACCCGAGCAAGCCGCCGTGCACGGCGACATCCGGCGCGCTGCACCGGCGCTCGAGCACGAGCAGGATACAGGGATCCCGTAACATGCCGAGCCATGCACGCGCTGCGGACAGAAGCACCGGCCGGCGCGCTGCGATCGCGGATGAGCGGCAGCGGACCTGCGTGCCCGATACGGTGGCATTCGCGGTCGAGATGAGTGCCCGCGGCGGGCCGCGTGTGCTGTGCTTCGCGACGCAGGGACACGAGCACATCGAGGGAGAGCGGATCAGGGTTCTGCTCGAGCCGCTCGGGGCCGAGGAGTACCGCTTCGACGGCGCTCACAAGCTGCGCTCGGCGGTGGGGCTGCTGAAAACCGCGCGGGCGCGGCGCCCCGAGGTGATCGTGATGGAGGGGACCGGCCTCGGCGGCGGCGTGCCGTTGCTGGCGCTGCGAGCACTGCTGGGCGTGCGGTTCGTCGTCTCCAGCGGTGACGCGGTCGCTCCGTTCCTGCGGCTGCACTCTCGCGCGGCCGGCCTGCTCGGCGCGGTCTACGAGCGGATGCTCTGTCGTTACTGCGCCGGATTCGTCGGCTGGACCCCTTACCTCGTGGGACGGGCGCTCACGTTCGGAGCACCGCGGGGAATGACCGCGCCCGGCTGGACAAGGAGCAACCCGACGCCTGGCGCGCGCGAGCAGATACGGGGCGCGCTGGGCATCAGCGATCAGGCGATCGTGATCGGGCTCGTCGGCTCGCTTCACTGGAATGGCACGGTTGAATACGTGTACGGCGCCGAGATCGTGAAGGCCGTGCGGCGCGCCGCGCGCGATGACGTCGTCGCTTGCATAGTCGGGGACGGTGACGGTCGCGCGCGCCTGGAAGAGTTGGCGGGTGACGATCTCGGCAAGCGTGTTCTGCTCCCTGGTCGCGTGCCCGCGGAGCAGGTCCCTGACTACCTCGCCGCGTTCGACGCCGGCAGCCTGTCGCAGAGCGTCGACCAGGTTGGCGCGTTTCGTTACACGACCAAATTGAGCGAGTACCTCGCCGTCGGGCTGCCGGTGATAACCGGTGAGGTCCCCGCCGCATATGACCTCGACGAAGGCTACTTCTGGCGGCTCCCCGGACGCGCTCCCTGGAGCTCCACCTACATCGACGCCTTGACTGAGCTGCTCCGCGGGCTCGGCCATGCAGATATCGAGGGCCGCCGCGACGCGGCGATCGCCGCCAGCGCTGCCGTCTTCGACCGCACGCTGCAGCAGCGCCGCATGCGCGCGTTCGTGCAGGACATCCTCGCCGCGCCGGCTCAGGCCGGCTGATCGACGCTCTCAGGGCCCGGCGCCGCGCCCAAGCGCGAGTAGAGCTGGTGATGGCGCTCGAGCATCTTCTCCCAGCTGTACTCGAGCGCCGCGCTGCGCGCTGCCTGTCCGAGTCGCCGGAGCAACTGTGGATCGTCGGCGAGCATCCGCAGGCGTCCCGCGATGTCATCCGGATCGGGCGCGATCAGGAAGCCGTCGACGCCGTCGAGGACCAGCTCACGCACGCCGTTTACCGGCGTTGCGAGGATCGGCACCCCGCTCGCAGCCGCCTCGAGCGCGACCAGCGGGAACGCCTCGTAGCTCGTCGGGAACACAAACGCATCTGCCAGCTGATAGAGCGGCGCCACGTCGCGCGAGACTCCGATCCAGCGGACCGCGTCCGCCACGCCCAGTTGCTGGGCGAGCGCCGCGTAGCGCTCGCGATCGCCGCTGCCGACGACGAGCAAGAGCCATTCAGGGGCGAGGGCGAGCGCCCGGATCACCGGCTCGAGACCCTTGCGCTGCCACTCGCTGCCGACGAAGATCGCAACCCTCTGCTCGCCACCGATGGCGAGCGCGGCGCGCAGCGCCGCGACCTCGTCGGGGCGTGAACCCGGCGCGAAGGCATCGATGTCGACGCCGTTCGGGATCGTGATCGTGCGATCGGCATAGCTGGGAAAGTGCTCGCGGATCTCCTCCGCCACGCCCTCCGACACACACACGAACCGGCGCGGCCGGTTGAGCGGGAAGCACACCCGTTCCGCGATATGGCCGAGCCACGCGGAGACCCCCGCGTTCACGCGGAACGGCCAGCTCGCACGACTGGGGGTCGCCGGGCCGACCTGGTGGCAGTAGTGGATCGCCACCAGATCGGTGCGATTGAGGATGATCGCTCCGGTTGCCAGCACGAGCCCCCGCCGCCATCGTCGTACCGCGAGCGTGCCGGCGAGCATGAACCACGGGTAACTCAGCACGAAGGGTCTGCTGGGCCCACGCACGCGCCGGAAGGTGACGCCCGAGCCGGCGGGCAGCTCGCACGCGTAGGCGATCACCGTCACTCGATAACCCCGGCGTCGCAGGCCCAACGCGAGCTGCGTGAGAACGCGCTCCATGCCACCGACGCTGCCGATGTGGTGAGCGACCAACGTGACGTCTCCCGCATAAGGCTCCGCACGGCGTGTGTCGTCGCTCTCAGCGTTGTCTGACACCGGAGACTCCCGCGATTGCGGACGAGCTGTTCGAGCGCGCCGAAGAAGCGTTTGCGCATCGCCACGTCGGAATACTCGCGCAAGAAGCGATCCCGGCCGGCCTCGCCGAGCGTGCGCCGAAGCTCGGGCGAGCTAGCAGCGGCTCGAGCGCGTCGGCCAGCGCGTCGGGTTCTCCCGAGCGCGCGAGCATGCCGGTCTGCTCGTGCTGCACGATCTCCGCGGGGCCGCCGGCGTTGACGGCAAGGACCGGGACCGCCGAGGCCATGCCCTCCAGCAAGACGATTCCGAAAGGCTCTGGATCTGACGCGTTGACGAGCACGTCGAGCCGCTCGATGAACGGGCGCGCGTCCGCAACCTCGCCGGTCATCGTGACGTGGTCAGTGAGGCCGAGACGGCTGATCAGCCGAGGCAGCGAGGCCGCATAATCTGGCGAGAGTTCGTAGGAGTCACCGCCGATGATCACCAGGTGCACGGCGTACCCGCGCGCGCGCAGGATCGCCTGCGCGGCGAGTAGACGGTCCTGCCCCTTCCATGGCTGCAGGCGCCCGACGATGCCGACCACGACGTCCCCCTCCGGCAGTTCGAGCGGCGCTGGCTGCATCGCGCCGTCGGACGCCGGCGCAGCTCCTGCCGGGATGACAACCGTCGGACGCGCGGGGAACATCTTCGCCTGCGCCTCTGCCGCCGCCGTCGAATAGCACGCGATCGCACGCGCGGGAAGCGCGTTGGCGGCGCGGTCGAGCCAATTCTGCGTCGCGATCGAGTGCTGCCACCACACGACACGGTCGCTCATGCCGACGAGCACAGCTGCGGGGGAGCCATACACCTGGGTCTTCGTCGCCCAGTTGAGGATCACGTCCGGCTGGCGCTCGCGGAACAGCCTCGCCAGACGCAGCACCGTCGCGAGCCAGCGATGGAGCTGGCGCACGCGACCCGCCTCGAAGATCTCGACGCGCATGCCTGCGGCGCGCAGTTCAGCCGGCCATGGTCCGTCCTCGAAGAACACGAGCTCCAGCTCGTGCCCGCTCTCGCCAACGCCGTTGACGATCGTCTGCAACATCGCCTCAGCGCCTCCGAGGCGCTCTCGCCAGGGCACTGTCACCAGGATGCGCACCCGCTAACGACTGCGTCGCGTGACCGAGCGCGGCGCCATACACACATATGGACGACCGGGTATTCCGGTGAACGGGAGCGCGGGGGTCCCGCGGATCTCGCGCTCGCGCACCGTCGAATCACTTTCAACTGGCACTGACAGCCAGCGGAGAACACCTAGCGCGAATTGCCCCACGCGCGAGATCGTAGCCTAAACACGCCCGCACCTCCGAGACGCGACCGCTTGTCTCCGGCAAACATCGCGACGCTGTACGCTTGTCATCGACTTGGCTTCGACCACGAACATCGCGACGGGTGCGGGCCGTGTCATACTGGTTCACGACTATCTGCTCGTTATGCGGGGCGCAGAGCGGACATTTGCGACAATCGCCGAGCTCTATCCCGGCGCGCCGGTCTTCACGCTCCTATACGACAGTAAAATCACGAATAGACGCTTCGCGGGGCATCCCGTCACGGGTTCCATGCTTCAGAAGCTCGGGGCGAGCCAGAGCAATTTCAGGCGACTGCTTCCACTTTATCCACTCGCCGTCGAGCGGCTTTCGCTCCCCGCCGCTGACGTCGTGCTCAGTAGCAGCAGCGCCTTCGCTCATGGTGTACACGCACCACCAGGCGCGATCCACGTCTGTTACTGTCACGCGCCGTTCCGCTACCTCTGGACGGAGCGCGAGCGCGGACTGAGAGAAGTGCGTGGGCCATTGCGGCGGCCGCTCGGCGTGCTGCTGAACCGAATGCGCAAGTCGGACCTCGCTGCGAGTCGCCGTGTTGACCACTACATCGCCAACTCGCGGGTCACGCAGGAGCGCATCGAGCGTCTCTACGGGCGTACGGCAACGATCATCTACCCGCCCGTCGAAACCGATCGTTTCAGCGTCGGCACGCCAGGCGACTCACTGCTGGTCGTCTCCGAGCTCGTCTCGCACAAGCGCGTACACATCGCGCTCGAGGCCGCCCGACGGGCTCGGGCGCCGATCCAGGTGGTTGGCTCGGGTCCTGACCACGCGGCGTTGACGGCGGCCTATCCGGAGGCGACGTTTCTAGGTCGTGCCAGCGACGCAGAGCTCGCGGACCTGTACGCGGGCGCGCGCGCCGTGATCGTGCCTGGCATTGAGGAGTTCGGGATAACCGCGGTCGAGGCGCAGGCGGCAGGACGGCCGGTGATCGCGGCCGCCGCCGGCGGCGCGCTGGAGACCGTGCTCGACGGCGAAACCGGCCTGCTGGCTAGGCCCGATGACCCCGAGGCGTTTGCCGAGGCGATCCGCGCGATCGACCAGTTCGACTTCGTTGCGGCCGATGCCGTCGCGCACGCACAGCAATTCTCCGTGGCGAGCTTTCAACGCCAGCTTTCCAACTACGTTAGTTCTGCACTCGAGCAGCGCGCGACCGGCGTTGCACGCTGAGCGCCGCGCCGCGCCGCGCCGCGACGCCGCCGGACCGGTGGATGCGGACAGGTAGGGTGATCGAAGTCATGCCTACGAGAGCGCTGCGCATCGCATGGATCGGCACCGGACCGGGTCCGCAGGAGTCCGGCGGCGTGCCCGGTGTGGCAACCGAGTTGATGCTCGGCCTTGCGGAGCTCGGCCACCAGATAGATTGTTACCTATCAGGTCGCGAGCGAGACATTCCTGAGCGGCTCGCCAAAGCTGAGCGTGTGACGTTTCACTGGGGCACCAGCGAGTGGCGTTGGAACCGCTGGTACAACCGCACGGTCATCGGGAGCTTCGTTTCGGGCCTTTTGACACGCGGGCTCGGCGCGATACGACTTCGTCGCAGCCTCGAGCGCGGACACGCGCTTGCCCCCTATGACGTCGTCTACCAATTCTCGAATATCGAGGCACTTGGCATGCCGGCGTCACTGAGGCGTTCGGTGCCGCTCGTCATACATCCCGAGACGCACATCCAGGGTGAGCTCCATCACCTGCTCGCTGAGCGCTCGCTGGCGTTGCGCTGCCACCCGCGACACGTCTTCGCGCTGACGGCGGCGGTGATGTGGCTGCGCGTGCTTGTCCAACGGCGCCGGATCCGCGCCGCGCGACTGCTCGTGTGCATCAGCAGCGTGTTTCGCGACTACCTCGTGCGCGACTATCGCTTTCCGCTCGCGAACACCGTCGTCATCCCCAATCCGGTGCGGCTCGAACGTTTCGTCAGCGCCGAGCTGACGCGCGCCGTAGGTGAGCCGCCGACGGTGCTCGTGCTTGGCCGCATCTCCGCGCGCAAGGGCATCGAGGACGTGGTTGCGATGGCATGGCTGTTGCAAGAACGCGGAGTCGATGCCCGCATCCGCGTCGTCGGCGGGCCCAGCCTGTGGTCCGACTACAGCAAGCTTCTCGTCGACCTGCCGCCCGGGAACTCAGAGTTCGTGGGTCGCATCGCCCCTGCACAGATCCCAGCAGAGCTGGCGCGGGCAGACGTGCTGGTACAGGCGAGCAAGTATGAGCCGTTCGGGCTGACCGTGGGCGAGGCGCTGGCTGCCGGAGTGCTCGTCGTGGCGAGCAGCGAGGTCGGGGCGATCGAGGAGGTCGACCGAACCGTCGTCAGCGAGGTGACGCCGGGTGACGCCGAGGGCCTCGCCGCGGCCGTCATCGAGATGCTCGACCGGCTCGCGCGCGACGCGCCGCAACTGCGCACCAAGGCGCGCGCCGAGGCCGAGCGTCGGTTCGCGCCGGAGGTCGTCTGCCGGCAGGTATCTGAGGCGCTGCTGGCCCTTGTCGATCGCGACTACCTCGCGTAGCGGCACCTGCTGGCGACGCTTGACACGGCTTTTTGGCGCCTCTATTGTGGGATTCGATTCCGTCGACGGAGCTTTTCGCCGCCGCGAAGCAGCCAAACAGACGGAGACACGCGCATGCAGGCGACGGAGACTCGAATCCGAAGGGCGAACCGCTGGCTCGGTCGGCGGTTGGGCAACTGGTGGTTCAATCGCCGGAGTCTCGCGCGCCTGTTCGGACGAGAGCACGTTCTGTGTCTCGGCGACAGCCACGTCAAAGTGATGCGCGAGGTCCAACTGCCGAACGTCTCGTTCAGCGCCTGCGGCGTCGGCGGCGCCACGGCGTCCGGCCTCTTGAACCTGAACAGCAAGAGCAGGGCGGCCGCGAGCTTCGAGAAGCGGCTGGGGCGAACAGGCCGCTGGCAAAGGGTCCTGCTGCTGCTGGGCGAGGTTGACTGCGGCTTTCTGATCTGGCAACGCGCCGAGCGACACGGGCTCTCGGTCGATGAGCAGCTGACCCAAACGCTCGACTCCTACCAGGCGTTCATCACGAACCTGGTTCAAGCCGGTTTCAAGGAAGTCATCGTCCTGAGCCCGCCGCTGCCGACGATCGACGACGACGCCAAAAAGGTCGGCAAAGTTGCGCGCGAACGTATCAGCATCGCCGCGACACAGCGCGAGCGCACCCAGCTCACCTTGAGGTTCACGTCCGAGCTGAGGGAAAGATGCGCGCTGGTCGGCGTCACATTTCTCGACGTCACCTCAGCTCAGCTCGACGCAAGCTCTGGGCTGATTCGCTCGGACTACCTGCATCGGAATCCTCGCAATCACCATCTCGCCGACGAGGCTTACAGCCGGCTGATCGCGGGGCAGCTGCAGACCGTCCTCTGCTAGCGGCTCGGTGCTGGTTAGAGTCCGCGGCGTTGGAGGACGTGGGGGATGGTGCGTAGGAGGATCTTGACGTCGGTCCAGAGCGACCAGTTGGCGACGTAGAGATAGTCGATCGCGACCATCTCGCGTAGCGGCACCCGGGCGGGCCCGAGGATCTGCCACGGCCCTGTCATCCCTGGCGTCAACTCGAGCCTGCGCCGGTGCCAGCCCTCGATCCGCTGGTCCTCATCCAGCACCAGCGGCCGCGGCCCGACAAGGCTCATCTCGCCGCGCACGATGTTCCACAACTGCGGCAACTCGTCCAGCGCGCTACGCCGCAACAACCGCCCGACCCGCGTCACACGCGGATCCTCAGCGATCTTGAACAAACCCTCCTGCGCCTCGTTGCGATGACGCAACCCCGCCTTCAACGCGTCCGCCCCCGGCACCATCGTGCGGAACTTCAACATCTCAAAACGTTTGCCATGGCGCCCCACCCGCTGCTGGCGAAAGAACACCGGCCCGCGCCCATCGAGCTTGATCGCGGCCGCGATCACCACCAACAACGGCGAGACCGCCAACAACCCAAGCGACGCGCCAAACAGATCAAACGCACGCTTGAACGCCGCCGAAGACCGCGTCAAATCAAACCGCCTGACCCCCATCACCGTGACCCCGTGCAGATCATCGAACTCAACCGAAGAACCCACGACCTCCAACAGCCGCGGCAACACACTGACCCGCACCCCGACCGCCTTCAACGTACGCACGAGGTTCAACATCTCGCCCCCATCGACACTCCGCGGCGCGATGATCGCCCGGTGCACATCCAACGTCTGCGCCAAATCCCGGATCTCCGCCAAACGCGTCTCAGAAAAACTATCCGTCGACCACGAAGCGACCTTGTCCAAATCCAAATGCGCGACAACCTCCGCCTTCACCCCACCATGCCCCAGCTTCCCACGGATCGTCTCCGCCGAGAGCTCATCCCCGATGAACAAACACCGCTCCGCCGGCGCCAACCACAACGCCAACGCCCGCGACACAGCACGCGCCAACAACAAGCCACCCGCCAACGCCAACCACAAGAACAACGCCTCATGCCGATCAAGCGGCCGATGCGTGAACAAACCCCCCGTCAACCACGCCACCAAAGCACACAACGTCGCCAACTGAAACAACTTCGGCGCCTCATCCAACGTCGTCTTACGCAACAACGTCTCATCCCGGTCATACAACCCAGTCAACTTCGCGCACACCACCAAAATCGGCACCCCAGCAGCAGCCGCCCACGTCAACTCCAACGACCGCTGCGCCAACGCCACCGTCAACACAAACGCCCCCACAATCGCCACCACATCAGCAACCAACAACAACCGCCTGAACAACGCATCCCGACGCAAACACGCCGCCGGACCCCGAACCTCAGCAATCCCCCCCACAACCACACGCCGACGCCCACCCAACCCCAAAAAACCACGCGACCGCGACGAACCAGGGAGCGGCCGCGCGCCCGCCAATGGGCCCACGGGATCACCGAGCGGCGACGCTCCCCAGGCCACCCCAGCTTCAGGCCCACTCCCCGTATCCACACTCATAGCGTCTCCCGCCTCCTTGCTCGCCACGAACGGACCCCGCACGGGAAGTCCACCAACCCCAACAGCTGTCGAGATTCCGTGACCCCTACTCAGGTGGCGCATCATAAACATCATCGGTAGCTAAAGCAAGGCCTCTTTGGGAAAACGCGGGCCCACAATTCGGGTCAACACCACCCACAACGTGAGCAATGCCCTATGATGCCCTGCCGAGGGCGGAGGAGCGATCAGGCGTGAGAGGCGCCGGTCGCATAGGCCCATCGCTCGCGCCGAGCAATGCACATCGACCCCTACATCGTCCTCGGTAGCGCTGTTGTGGGGTTCCTGGTCGGCCTCACGGGCGCCGGCGGAGGCGCGTTGATGACGCCGATGTTGATCCTGCTGTTCGGCGTGACGCCGTCGAAGGCGATCTCGAGCGACCTCGTCGCGGCGGTCGTGATGCGGCCGTTCGGGGCGGCCGTGCACCTGCGCAAAGGCACGGTCAACCATCGGATCGTGGGCTGGATGGTGCTCGGCTCGGTGCCAACGGCCTTCCTCGGCGCATATCTGCTGCATCTGATCGGCAGCGGCACGGCGGCCCAGGAAAAAATTGAGATGATCCTCGGCATCGCGCTGCTCGTTGGCGCGGCCGCGATGGTGCTGCGCTACGGGCTCGACCGCCGTGGCGGACAGGGCCGGACGGCCCTGGTCCACGAGGTCGAGGTCAGGCCGGCGCGGACGGTGGCGATCGGGATGATCGGTGGCCTGATCGTCGGGCTCACGTCGGTCGGCTCCGGCTCGCTGATGATCGTGCTGTTGCTGTTCCTGTATCCGATGCTTGGAGCCAACCAGCTCGTCGGGACCGACCTCAGCCAGGCGGTGCCGCTGACGCTCGCGGCGGCGCTCGGCGCGCTCGCCTTCGGACACGTCGACTTCGGTGTGACCGCGTCGCTGATCATCGGTAGCGTGCCGGCCGTGCTGCTCGGCTCGCTGCTGTCCTCGAGCGCGCCCGACCGCTACATCCGCCCGGCGATCACGTTCGTGATCTTCGCATCGGGCCTCAAGTACGTGGGCGTGTCCACGCAAGCCCTCGGCTGGATTCTGTGCGCGACGCTGTTCGCGGCAGGGTTGACGTGGGCTCTCTACAAGCGCCCGTGGCAGACCTCCAGCGAGGCCGATGTCGCGGGCGTCGAGGCGACGGCGGCGCCGGGCACCGGGGCGCCCGATCTCGGGCCACAGCCCGACCTCGAGTACCGCAGCTAGCGCCCCGCCGGGGTTTGCGCGCGGCCGATTCGTCCGCTCGCCCTAGGTGCAGAGCTGTAGCGTGCTGGTACCGGTCGCGAGGCTTACCGTGGCAACGCCCGCCGCTGACGCCGTCGCGAGCGGGCTGCCGTTCTCGGTGACGGCGCTTTCGGGCTGCAGCTGCTCCAGCGTCAGCGTGCTGGCGCCGTCGCTGGTGACCGTGACGGTGCCGCACTTGAGCTTCGTGGCAAGGGTTTCGAGCGTCAACGCGGCGACGTTCGTGAGGTCGAGGGCGACCGCCTGGCGCGCCTTGGGGCGGGCGCCGGGCGTCCACGTGAGCGAGTCGGTGACCGCCGGCGTCGGACCGTTGACGGTGCCGGTGTGGTGTTCGATCGCCTCCGCCGGTTCGCGAATCGCTGCCGAAGCCGCGCTGACCGTCGCGAGCTGGCCGGGCGTGGCGCTGCGGGCACGCAGGCCGCTGAGCCAGTAGTCGCGCGTCGGCCCGATGCCGAGCGTGCCGGAGTCGAGATCGGGATACCAGCTGAACGCGAACGCAGCGGGATCCTGGACGCGTTCGAGCTGCCCGAGCTGCGACGTCGCCGGGGCGAAGTCGTTCTGCGTGGCGAACACGAGGTGGTCCTCCGCCGGATAGAGGACCGCGTAGTAGCGATAGCCGAGCTTCTCGAAGGCTTCCACCTGCTCGAGGCCGCCGGTGAACGGGACGAGCTCGTCGAGGGCGCCGTAGGTCATCACGTAGGGAACCCACTTGGCGTTGGCGACCAGCGGCGTCGTATTGCCGTCCTTTTCGCACTCACCGCCGCTGCCGGCAGCCGTTTCAACGCCTTCGACGATCCGCTCGCCGCATACGACGGGCCCCTCGAGCGGCATCGCCTGGGCGAACAGGTCCGGGTATTCCAGCGCGAGCTTGTAGGAGGCGAAGCCACCCATCGAGTACCCGGAGATGACCGTCGCGTCGGGATTGAGGTCGTAGTCGGCGGCGAGCTGGTGCCACACATCCCAGAAGTCAACCTGCGCGGCTTCGAAGTACCACTGGCCATCGCTGAAGCCCTCGGTGGTCGCGCAGATGCTGGCGCGGTCCTGGCACTCCTCTTCCAGCTGACTCGGAGCGAGGCCGCCGTACTGGTTGAGGTTGGAGCCGAGCGAGTGCAGGATCCACGTCAGCGGCGCGGGCTTCGGCTTGGAGGGCTTGTAGGAGGTGGGGACGTAGACGGCGTACGGCTGTATGCGGCCGAGATATGTCGGCCCTGTATACGTATTCGCCGCTTCTGCTTCGACGACACCTTCGCCGAGGCTCAACGGCGTCACGTACCAGCGGTTGGAGTAGCCCGTAGGCTCGGGTTCCGGCGTCTGCTGGCCGGCGGCGAGCTGCGCCCAGTTGACGGCGAGCGAGTACTTGGAGACGTCGCCCGTAGCGAGCGTGTTCGCCTGGTCGTTCTCCATCCAGAAGTTGCCGCACTCGACCACCGGGATGTGGCCGGCTTCGCCGCCGCCGCCACCGAGTTCGCCTTCCAGCGCCGGCGCGATCGAGGAATCGGCGAGCGCTTCTGTGGGACATACGAGCGGCGCCTCCTGCTTGTAGGTGCGGAACGTGACGTTGTAGACGTTCGTAGCGCCGGGTATGCCGCCGTCCTGCGGCGGTACCGTCGCGAATTCGTTGCCGGCGGAGTTGGCGAGCCCTGCCGCGAGTCGCACCTGCCAGATGGCGCTGACCGGCAGCACGCTCGTCGGGATGCGGACGATGAACGAGCGCGCCTGTATGTTCACTTCTGTTTTCAGTTCGGCGCCTGGCACCGGCTTGCCCGAGGCGACTTCAAGCAGCTGCGCTTGCTGTGCGGAGACGACCAGCGCGTACTGGATGCCGGCCGACCGGAGCTTCGCGTTCGCCGGCCATTCAACCCCTGCGGCGGGTGCCGCGGATCCGGTCGCGAACGTCCACTCGGCAATCGGCACGTCGGCGTTCGCCAGCGTGTTCCAGTCGACGCGCCAGTAGGTGGCCTGCGGCGTGTAGCCCACCGCGGCGGCGAAGATGTCCGCACCGTCTTTGTCGGCTGGCCCTTCGGGGTACACGAAGCCGCCGTGGACCTCGGCGAGCGACGACACTTTCGCGCTGTCGGCGATTCCGATCGGGCTCCCGAGCGGGCCGTGATCGTCATAGACGAAGTCGGTCCACAGGCTCGCGCCGCCCGCCAGCAGTCCCGTGCCGGACGTGTGGGAGAAGTCGCTCGGAAACGGCCATTCGCCGGCCGCGGGCTCTGGCAGCGCTGGTTCGGGCGCTGTCGCGGCAGCCGGCACGCCCGTCGGCAGGCCAGGCAAACCCGGCTGGCTATCGGCGAGCCGACGCGCCTGCGAGATCGCGCCCGCACGCGCAGGCGCCAGGGCCACCAGGGCTGTCAGTGCAAGTGTGAGTGCCAGCGACAGCGTCACCAGCCACCGTCGTCGGCGTTCCGGCCAACCCAAGCCTCCCACCGCTCCCCTGACGCCGCTCTCCACGCCGGCGTACTGCCCTGGAACGACATCGTCCAAACGCAGGAGCCACCCGAGGCTGGCGTTGCTGGACGTTTGATCGGGAGCGGATCGGGACAATTAAAGTGCGAGCGGTTGCAATCCGATACGACCACCAAGTTAGCGTCTGCCCTCGATGGGCGCGATCACCTCGAACCGACTGGGATCAAATGCTCCTTTTCGCAATTCTCCTCACCTGGCTTGCGATCGCGACGTTGGTCGTACTCCTATGTCGCACGGCGGCGGACGGCGACAGAGCGCTGCTCGCGCGCGCCGAACGCGCATCGGCCGGCCCGGCTCACGGTCCGCGGACCGCCGCGAGGAGTCGCGCGACCTGGCGACGTCTGGGCGGACGCTCGGCAGACCGCGCGGGCGGCGTCAACACACATCTTCGCCCGGGTCGGGATCGCGACCTGACGCTCCATAGAGGAGTCAAGTAACAAGGCGACGAGGGCGCGGCTGCCAACGCTCCGGCAGACCTCGGTGCGCAGCAGCGGATCGGTTCAAAGGCTGTCGAGGGGCACGCCGATGATGTTCAACCTGCGCGTCAGGCCGTCGAGGGCGAAGGCGCGCAGCTCGTCCGCCGAGGCGCCGAGCACAGAGGCGTCGGCCCCAGACGGCGGCGTCAGCGCATCGGCGACCGCGGGCAGTAGCTCCCGCAGAGCCCCTCGCACGACATCGCTCACAGCGTTGTCCTCGGTGACTGCCTGACGGAGGAACCAGATGCCGTAGCCGATGTGGCGATGCTCGTCATGGTGAATCTTCGTGTAGCCCTCCACGAACCCTGGCAGCAGGGCCTCGCGCGCCATGAATCGCGTCGAGAACTCAAAAGTCGTCAAGCCAAGTGTGGCCTCGAGGATCAGGTGGTAGATCGTCACGAACGCGACCTTCGCGCCGCGATCGCCGGGATCGGCGAGCAGGCGGTCGTGAGCTGCCACGAGCTTGTCGTCAAAGATCGTCTGGAAAGCCGGCGAGACACGCTCGCGCGCGCGCTCGACATGCGCAGCGATCAACGCCGGCTGTGCGACAACCTCGTTCTGAACACGTGCGTAGAACTGCATGTGCCGTGCCTCGTCGACCTGCTGTGTCGCAAGGAATGTGACCTCCTCCTCGCTGGCCTCTGCGCTCGACCAGTCCCGATCACTTCGTCGTGCTCCGCTCCTCGGCGCCATCAGTGCGCCGAGGACGAACGACACGCGCGAGCGATCCTTCAGCGCTTTCCACTGCTCGCTGTCGGTGGCAAGGTCGACCGCCACGGACTCCACTGGCTGTCCTCCCAACGCGGTAAAGCGCTGCGGATCCTGCAGATGAACTGCCTGCGTCGTTTGACTCATGCCGAGATCGGCCGGCTTACGCGCACGGACGATCGCCGAGCCCGCCTGCGCATGGACGCGATGGGTTTCGCGGATCTCCACTTCGACCAGCCCCGCGTCAACCAAGGCCTGGCTGAACTCGCCGCGGGTAAGGGCTCCTGCGATGCAGCCGGTGTATGCCTGCATGTCGGCGCGCGTCGCGTCGTCCATGTCCTCGTCGGCGATCACGTCGGAGACGGCGAAACGTCCGCCTGGCCGTAGGACCCGTGCTACCTCGCGCAGCAGCTTCGACTTGTCGGAGGAGAGGTTGATTACACAATTCGAGATCACTCGTCAACCTCGCGTCGAAGCGGGATGGCCTCATACCCTTATGCTCGACCTTCTCGCCCCCCTCCTTCCGGTCTCCTCCGGGCGGCGCAACCCTCTCCCTCTCTCGCCCTCCCCCCCCCCCCCGCCCCCCCCCACCCCCCGCCGAGCGATGCGAGCTTTGCGGTGTCCGGCAGCTGCTCGTGGTCGCCCAGCGCGTAGAGCGCGGCGCCGAAAACCTCGCTGCCGCCGTCGAATGTCTCGCTCGGGGCACAGCACCCGGTACCGGGGTCGCTCGTCGTGACCTGCGCGGCGGCGGCAGCGTAGCGCTCGCGCACCTGCTCGCGTATCTCGCTTGCTTGCGTCGTGGTGACGCCCACGGCCACAGCCGCATCCCTCGCCGTGGCTCGGGTCGCAGCACCCGGCCTTCGCGCTCGACTCACAACACGTCGCCTGCGCATCGGGCGCGCAGCAGGCGCTCGTGGTCGTCTCAGCGGGAGTCGTCAGTTCAGCCATGTGGATAGCTCCTTTAGCGCCCCGGGGATCACGTAGTAGTAGGCCCACAGGCCCTTGCGCTCAGAGTCCACGATCCCGGCGTCGCGAAGCTTCTTGAGATGGTGGGAAAGCGTTGGCTGTGAGATGTCGAACAGCGGCACGAGCTCGCAGACGCAGACCTTGCCGGCGTGCTTGCGCAGCACGTCCACGAGCTGCAGACGAACCGGGTCGCCGAGCGCCTTGGCGACCTCGGCCATGCGCAGCGCGTGCTCGCGTTGAACGTCCGGATACACCACCGGCTCGCAGCAGCGCTCTCCAGCCGCGCGCTTCTGCTTGGGCGATAGCTCCAAATCGACAGGCATCTATCTACTTATATCAATAACACTCACGTCAATCAATGTAATACGATCAGGCCATGAACACAGTCCGAAGAAGGAAGGAGATTCTTTAAAAACCGGACTCCATTCTTCCCCCCACCCCCCTCGTGGGCGATCACGATGGGCTGCGGCGATGCCTGCCCCTACGTGCCGACAATGGTCGAGGAGTGGGACATACCTGACCCGGCGGGCAGGCCGACCGACGACGTTCGGGCGATCCGTGACGGCATCCAGCGCATGTCCGTGACTACCGGTTCGCCTCACCATCCCCCCCCCCCCCGCCTACGTCGCGAGACCTGCGACCTGATATCAGCAGGTCAGCGGTCGTGAGCACCCAACAGGACATCGTTGCCGTCATAACCGACATCCACGCCAATCTGCCGGCGCTGCGAGCCGCGCTGGCGCGAATCGAGGAGCTTGGCATCGACAGCGTGTTCTGCGGCGGCGACCTGGTCGGCTACGGACCGCACCCCAACGAGGTCTGTGCGTTGATCTCCGAGCGCGAGATTCCGACGATCTATGGCAACTACGACTACGCCGTCGCCCGCGAGGAAGAGGACTGCGGCTGCGCGTACGTCACGCCGCACGACCGCGAGCTTGGGCAACGCTCAGTGGACTGGACGCTCGAGCACACCAGCCGGGAATCCAGGGACTTCATGCGCGGCTTGCCGTTCGATCTGCACTTCCCGGTCGGCAGCGTCGACGTTCACCTTGTCCACGGGTCGCCGAGGAAAGTAAACGAGTACCTGTTCGAGGACAAGCCCGCGCGGCTGTACGAACGCCTGGCCGCCGCCGAGAGCGATCCGGTGCTCGTGTTCGGCCATACGCATAAGCCTTGGGTCCGCAAGTACGGCGGCGTGCTATTCGTCAACTGTGGCTCAGTCGGCAAGCCCAAGGATGGCGACCCACGCGGCGCCTTCGCCATCCTGACACCGAGCGACGGCAGTGTCACCGTCAGCATCGAGCGCGTCGCCTACGACGCCGATGCCGTCGCCGCCGACGTCCGTGCGGCCGGGCTACCGGGCGAGTTCGCCGACAGGCTACGCATCGCGGCATGACCGATACGCCTCCGCTCAGCCGCCGCCTGCTTGCTGAGCTGCTGGGCTCGGCCTTCCTCGCCGCCTTGGTGATCGGGTCGGGCATCGCGGCGCAGACGCTGTCGCCGAACGACGTCGGCCTTCAGCTGTTCGAGAACGCCGCTGCCACGGCAGCGGGCTTGTTCACGATCATCCTCATGTTCGGCCCCGTGTCCGGCGGGCACTTCAACCCCGTCGTCTCGCTCGCGGATGCGAGCTTCGGCGGCATCCGCTGGCGCGACGCGCTCGCCTACTTGCCCGCGCAGGTAGCCGGTTGCGTGCTCGGCGCCGTCGTCGCGAACGGCATGTTCTCGCTCGCGGCCGTCAGCATCTCAACACACCACCGCGCCACGCCGGCACATCTGTTCTCCGAGGTGATCGCCACCGCGGGCCTGCTGCTCGTGATCTTCTCGCTCGTCCGTACCAAACGCGCGCACGTCGCGCCCGCCGCCGTCGGCGCGTACATCGGTGCCGCCTACTTCTTCACAAGCTCCGCCAGCTTCGCCAATCCTGCGATCACGGTCGGGCGCATGTTCTCCAATACGTTCGCCGGCATCGCACCAGCCTCAGTGCCCGGCTACGTCGTCGCACAGCTTGTCGGCGGTGTCTGTGCGATCTTCATCGTCAGGGTCCTCTACCCAGACCTCACAGCGAGCGAGGCAGCTGAGGCAGTCATGCCGCACCACCGAGACGAGCCGCTATCGCCCGTGGCGTGAGGGGCCGCGTTAGAGTCCGCGGCGTTGGAGGACGTGGGGGATGGTGCGTAGGAGGATCTTGACGTCGGTCCAGAGCGACCAGTTGGCGACGTAGAGATAGTCGATCGCGACCATCTCGCGTAGCGGCACCCGGGCGGGCCCGAGGATCTGCCACGGCCCTGTCATCCCTGGCGTCAACTCGAGCCTGCGCCGGTGCCAGCCCTCGATCCGCTGGTCCTCATCCAGCACCAGCGGCCGCGGCCCGACAAGGCTCATCTCGCCGCGCACGATGTTCCACAACTGCGGCAACTCGTCCAGCGCGCTACGCCGCAACAACCGCCCGACCCGCGTCACACGCGGATCCTCAGCGATCTTGAACAAACCCTCCTGCGCCTCGTTGCGATGACGCAACCCCGCCTTCAACGCGTCCGCCCCCGGCACCATCGTGCGGAACTTCAACATCTCAAAACGTTTGCCATGGCGCCCCACCCGCTGCTGGCGAAAGAACACCGGCCCGCGCCCATCGAGCTTGATCGCGGCCGCGATCACCACCAACAACGGCGAGACCGCCAACAACCCAAGCGACGCGCCAAACAGATCAAACGCACGCTTGAACGCCGCCGAAGACCGCGTCAAATCAAACCGCCTGACCCCCATCACCGTGACCCCGTGCAGATCATCGAACTCAACCGAAGAACCCACGACCTCCAACAGCCGCGGCAACACACTGACCCGCACCCCGACCGCCTTCAACGTACGCACGAGGTTCAACATCTCGCCCCCATCGACACTCCGCGGCGCGATGATCGCCCGGTGCACATCCAACGTCTGCGCCAAATCCCGGATCTCCGCCAAACGCGTCTCAGAAAAACTATCCGTCGACCACGAAGCGACCTTGTCCAAATCCAAATGCGCGACAACCTCCGCCTTCACCCCACCATGCCCCAGCTTCCCACGGATCGTCTCCGCCGAGAGCTCATCCCCGATGAACAAACACCGCTCCGCCGGCGCCAACCACAACGCCAACGCCCGCGACACAGCACGCGCCAACAACAAGCCACCCGCCAACGCCAACCACAAGAACAACGCCTCATGCCGATCAAGCGGCCGATGCGTGAACAAACCCCCCGTCAACCACGCCACCAAAGCACACAACGTCGCCAACTGAAACAACTTCGGCGCCTCATCCAACGTCGTCTTACGCAACAACGTCTCATCCCGGTCATACAACCCAGTCAACTTCGCGCACACCACCAAAATCGGCACCCCAGCAGCAGCCGCCCACGTCAACTCCAACGACCGCTGCGCCAACGCCACCGTCAACACAAACGCCCCCACAATCGCCACCACATCAGCAACCAACAACAACCGCCTGAACAACGCATCCCGACGCAAACACGCCGCCGGACCCCGAACCTCAGCAATCCCCCCCACAACCACACGCCGACGCCCACCCAACCCCAAAAAACCACGCGAGAGCCCCGACGCCCGCGACGAACGGGCCAGCGCCCCGAACTCCACATCCGCTCCGAGCCGCGGTTGACCGTCGACCGCCTCGAGCGCCTCCTTGCTAGCCGCCATGACGCCGCATTGTCGCGCTCAGGCTAGCTGCGCATGTCGAGATTTCGTGACCGGGGAGCAAATACGGCGAGAGAGGCGTGGTAGGCGCGCGGCGCGCGAGTTACGGGACAGTCCGAACCTCGGCACCCGATAGACAACCGGGCCGCCGCATCCCTGCGACGGCCCGGTCGGTGCTGCCCATCCGGTCTTCAGGCGATGCCGCTGTTGCGGGACGCCCGAAGATGTGTATTCGGTGCTAGTTGAATTCGACTTCAGCCGCGCCTGAATCGGCGAGCGCGAGAACGTTGCCCGGGAGCGCCAGGTAGTCCTTACCTGCGAGCTCCGCCTGGCCGCTCTTCTTGCTGGTCATGAACTGGTAGTACTGCTTGACCGTTTCCTCCTCGGGCTGCGTCGTGCCAGGCACCGAGTGGTAGTTTTTGAACGCAATGTCGTACGTGAGACCACACAGCGCGTAGGACTTCTTCTCGCTGAGGTTGGTGGCCACCTTGTCCCACGGCACGAGCGTGCTTTCGGGCGGGAACGTGGTGTCGCTTCCGGCCACCACGTAGTCCTCCTTGGCGCAGTTGGAGCTCGCCTCTCCTGCGATGTCTCCGTTTGTCGACGGGTCTGAGTACGTCGGTTTGCCCTTCTTTTCGTAGTTCTGAAGCTCGGCCCAGAACTTCGTTGTCGTCGCGGGCGCGTAGCCTTTTGCGCGGCCTTCGGCCAGGTTGGTGTAGCCGATCGCGCCTTCCTGCGCGCTGACTTCTTCGATCAGCCCGCCGGAGCCTTTCGTTTTCGCGACCACGACGTGGGCCGCCGTCGGCCAGGTCTTGTTCAGACCGCCCTCGGAGAGTTCACCCCAAGTCGCTGTCGTTTTACCGTCGGTTTCGCGGGATCGTGAGCTCTGTCGACGGGTCGATTTGCCCGATGAAACGCTTGAAGACGTGCGTCGTACCAGATCCGTCCAGACGAACGACCGGTTTGATGGCGACTTTGGAGCATTCCTCGCCAGCAGGTTTGTGGCCGTACCGGTTACGGTGTCGCCGCCATCCGTGAGCTGACCCCAGGTCGTGTCTTCGCCCTCGAAGATCTTCTTGAGATCTTCGTCGCTCAGGACCAGTCGGCCTTTCGCGACGCTTTCTGCTTTGCAGCCTTCGGGGAGATGGATGATCAGCGCCTCGGCCGCGCTGCGCGACCGGGATCGACTCGACGCTTTCCGCGCCTTCTGATTCGACAGTCTCCTGAGCGTCAAGGCTGCTCAGCTGCGCTTCGTTCGGCGGTTCGTCGGTTGCGATGAAGGCGTTCGTGAGACCAAAACCCACGAACGGTTCCGTTTCCGTCGGAGCTTCCGCGCCCCACGACTTGAGCGCCGTGCCGCTACCAGTGGAAGTGTATTTGATTTCCGGGGCGCCGGGCGTACCGGGCGTGCCCGGGCAACCGAAGTCCTTCGTCGAGACGACGTTGAACTCTTTGGTCCACACGTTGATCTGCTCAGGTGCCTGGAAGGACGACCCCTGTCCCGTCACGTTCGCGCCGTTGGTGCACGCCGGCGGCGTTCCCATTTGGCGCTCGCGGCGCTTGGCGCGAGCATGGTGGCGACTGACGCCGCCGAGATTGCGCACGCCGAAAGCACACGGCGCGCGGAGAGAGAATGCATTACGTCACGACCTCCTGATTATGCAGGTTGGCAACCGGCCGGGGGCAACGTTCGCTCCCCCTGCGCCGAGACACTTGGAGGCCTCTTGCCTCCGAGAGACAGACTGCTCGATCGAGGCGTTGACAACGTTGCGAAGCGGTGACGCCGCCAGATCTTTACACGCTGTTCACAACTGTCCCGCAGCGTCGTTGCTCCTAGCGCCCGTGCTCGGCGCGACGCAGACCTCGAGGGCGCCACGCGCCATCCAGACCACCGCGAAGGCGCTTGCTAGTGCTTCTTGACCGGCTTCGCGGGATGCAGCGAGACGCTCGCCTTCGTCGTTGCCGTTTCGGCCTCCGCGTCGCGCGCGACGATCGTCGCGAGGGCGCTGAGCACGTGAATCCGGGCGAGCACCGTGCGCGCCGTCGAGGAGAGGTGCAGCGACAGCGACTTCAGCTGCCCGCCGGCGAGCGAGAAGGACGCCGTCGCGAGCGTCAGGATCGCAGGCTTCCTCCCCTTTGCCGCCGCGATCGCCTTGCTCGTCTTCAGCGTGATCGTGCCCGCGCAGCTGGTGGCGCCGGCAGCGCAGTGCAGCTTCAGCGCGAACACGCCGACCTTGCTGACCGTGGTCGGGCTACCGGAGAGCGTGACCACAGGGCTGACCGCCTTGTTGCCGAGCACGCCACCGCCGCCCGGAGCGGGCGAGATCATAGATGGTTCGCCGGTGCCCGCACTCGGCGGGGCTGGCGCCGGAACCGGCGCTGTTCCCGCGGTTGTGAAGGCAGTTTTCGATTCGACCGGTATGCCGGTGCCGTTCGTCGCGGTCAGCTTCACGCTGTAGGTCGTGCCGGCCGAAAGGCCGCCGACCGCCGCCGTCACAGAGACCGGGCTCGTGCCGGCTGCGATCGTCGACGGGCTACACGTCGCCGTTTTACCCGACGGCAGGCTCGTCCCGTATTCAAACGAACAGGCTTTGACTTCCGAGCCTTCCGGATTCACGGTGCCTTTCAGCGTCGCACTCGTTTCGGTGAGGTTCCCGGGCCCTTCGACCACGACTTTCGCGTTTGGCGGGCCGGAGTGGTTTCGAACACGCTCGTCGTCGATTCGGCGCCGCCAGCGTTCGTCGCGGTCAGCTTGAAGCTGTATTTCGTGCCCGCGCTAAGGCCGGTCACCGCCGCGCTGACGGCAACCGGGCCCGTGCCGGCCGGAATCGTCGACGGACTGCACGCCGCCGTTTTGACCGACGGCAGGCTCGTCCCATATTCAAACGAACACGATTTGACTTCGAGCCTTCCGGGTTCACGGTCCCCTTCAACGTCGCGCTCGTTTGCGTGACGCTCGCGGGCGCTTCGACGACGACTTTCGGCTTCGCAACCGCTTTCGAGGTTTCAAAAGTCGCTGTCGCGGATTCGCCGGTGCCGTCGGTGTTCGCCGCGATCAGCTTGAACGTGTATTTCGTGGCGGCGCTGAGGCCGGTCACCGCCGCGGAGACCGCCACGGGGCTTGAGCCGGCCGTGATAGTCGCCGGAACACACGGCGCCGTTTTACCTGACGGTAGGCTCGTCCCATATTCAAACGAACACGATTTGACTTCCGAGCCTTCTGGGTTCACGGTCCCCTTCACCGTCGCACCTGTTTCCGTGACGCTTCCAGGCGCTTCGACGAGTACTGCCGGCTTCGGCCCGGGCGTCGTGAACGTGGTGCCCGTCGCTTCGGTCGTACCGTTCCCGTTGGTGGCCGTAAGCTTAACGGTGTAGGTCGTGTTCGGCAAAAGTCCGGTGATCGCGGCCGACACGGGCACGGCGCTGGTTCCGGCCGGGATCGTCGTCGGCGTGCACGCGGCCGTTTTACCCGGCAGGCTCGTTCCGTATTCAAACGAGCACGATTTGACTTCCGAGCCTTCCGGGTTGACTGTGCCCTTCAGCGTCGCGCCCGTTTCCGTGACGCTCACGGGCGCTTCGACCACGACTTTCGGCTTTGGCGCGGCCGCTTTCGCGGTTTCGAAGGTCAGCGTTGAGGATTCGCTCGTTCCGCCGCTGTTGATGGCGGTCAGCTTGAATGTGTATTTCGTCCCCGCCGTGAGCCCCGTCACCGCGGCGGAGACCGCCACGGGGCTCGTGCCGGCCGGAATCGTCGCGGGACTGCACGCCACCGTTTTACCCGACGGCAGGCTCGTCCCGTATTCAAACGAGCACGATTTCACTTCCGAGCCTTCTGGATTGACGGCCCCTTTCAGCGTCGCGGTTGTTTCCGTGACGCTTCCCGGCGATTCGACAAGGACCGTCGACTTCGGCGGCGCCGGCTTCGTCGTTTCAAACGTACACGTCGCCGATTCGGTGCCGCCGGAGTTCGTTGCGGTCAGCTTGAACGTGTAGTTCGTTCCAGCCGTGAGCCCGGCCACCGCCGCAGAAACCGCCACCGGGCTTGCGCCCGCCGGAATCGTCGCGGGACTGCAGGCCGCCGTTTTACCCGACGGCAGGCTCGTCCCGTATTCAAACGAGCACGATTTCACTTCCGTGCCTTCCGGATTGACCGTGCCTTTCAGCGTCGCGCCCGTTTCTGTAACGCTGCCGGGTGCTTCCACGCCGACTTTCGGCTTGGCCGTGCCACCAGCCGTCGTTTCGAATGTGGCCGTCGGCGATTCACTGGTGCCGTCGGTGTTGGTCGCCCGCAGCTTGAAGGTGTATTTCGTTCCCGCGCTGAGTCCCGTCACCGGAGGCGATTCGGCACCCACGGGCGCTTTCCCGGCGCCCGGCAGCGACGCACAGGAGACGGTTTTTCCTGAGGGCAGGCTCGTCCCGTATTCGAACGTGCATTTGGTCACGCTCGCGCCTTCGGGGTTGACGGTGCCCTTTAGCGTCGCACCGGTTTCGGTCACTCCGGTCGGCGCCTGTGTCGCCTCAATCGCACCAAGGATGTCGATTTTACTGTGCGTGACCAGTTCGGGTTCGGCGAGGTCGTCCGTGCGGATCTTCTCGGTGATTTCGAGTTTGCTGCCCGCAGTCGTGAATAGGTGTTCGACTTCGGTTTTTTGGTGCTGGTCTTCGCTGACGAGCTGCTTTGCGCCGTCGCCGAATTCCCATTCGACGCTGAGCGCGTTCGACTCGAGCAGCTTTGAGGAGAGTGTCACCTTGTCCTTGATGGGGATCGGTTCCGTTTCCGGGATCGGTTCGCCACCCGAGGATATGGTTGAGGCTGAGGTCGAGAGCACTGAGCCCTTACGGCAGCCGCTCCCTCCGGGCCCAAACTCGATCACGGCAGGGTGGATCGTGCTCATGTCGAACACGAAGGCGTGGTGTTCGGTCCCTGCCGCGACCTCCGAGTAGACGCTGGCGCTGATTTTGCACGGGCCGCTCGCGCCGACGCTGGCGATGCTTTGGCCTCCAGTCCAGCCTTCCTCGGTCCATTCGCTTTCCGACGGCTTGGCTGTGAACTCAAGGATGCCCGGATATTTGTTGCCGGTGAGTTTCCCGTCGTTCTTCTGTTCGGTGATGCTCGCCCGGGTGTAAAGGGTCCCTTCTTCGCCCAGCGAGAGCTCTCCGGCCGTTTCCAGGTCGGAGGAGCCTGGAAAGGCGATCAGTTCGTCTTTGATAAGGGGCGGTTCTTCGTTGATTTCGGGGTTGACGTCGTAGATCGCCAGGGGTTGACCCTCGGAGGCGAAGGCCGACGGGATCTTGTCGATCTCGCCTCCGTCTTCTTCGCGCGTCATGAACACTTCGCCGTGTTTGTTGACGACGGGCGAGGTCGCTTCGTCTTCGAGGAGGCCTTCGGGCAGTTCCGTGCTCGTGGGGTCCGACCAGCGTTTTTCCGCAAGTACTCCGGCTGGTGTGATGCGCTCGAGCGAATCGATCGGCGTCCCTTTAGCGCGTTCCTGTTCACCCGCGACGATCACGTCGCCGGTCGTCGGGTCCACAGCGATACCGCTCGGCGATAGCAGCGGTTCGCCTTCCACTTCACTCAGGGGACTGAAGAAGGTGCCCTTTGCGATCCCTCCGAGGGAGATCAGACCTTCGCCTTCGATGTTGAACGCCCAGAGTTCGACGGCAGCGAACCGCGAGGGGTCGAGCGTAGCCGTAGCTGGGCGCTCCTCTGACGCCACCACGTAGATGCGGTTGTGCACCGGATCGACGGCGATGTTCGTGATTTCGTCGTCTTCTTCGTCTTCGTTTTTCGCGGAGTCCCTTGGCTTGAATTTCACCGTCGCCACGGGTTTGCCGTATTCGCCTTTTGCGTTGGGATCGAAGCGCTGAATGCGGAATTCGCTCTTCGCGTCCGGTAGGTCAGCCACGTAGATGTCGTTGTTTTTAGTGTTGACACCGAACCCGGCCTCTTCTTCGCTCGTCGCGAATTGTCCTTCGCCGACGCCCGCGGCACCAAAGCGTGCGATTTCGCCGTATTCCGCGTGTGCCGTAGCGGCGAGCCCGGCGGCCGCAAACGCCGCAAGTGTGAACGCCGCGCACAACCGGCTACGGAAACACGCGAGTTCAGGCATCAGGCTCCGATCTTGTCGCTTGGTTTTGGCTGCTCAGCATGCCGCTCGGCGAGCCCTGCCACGCAGGAGCGCCAATTCGGGGTGCCTCGTAGGCGCCGCTGGATCCGGAAGCAGGATCTCAGCCCGAGGTCTGCCCGTCGTGTTAAATCTGTGAAGAGCACGTGATGACCGCGTCAGGGTCGAGGGCCGCGACGCGGGTCGTTCTGGCGCTGCGAGCGCATGCTCGATATCGTCGCGGGCGCGATCTGCGCCCCCCCACGCCGGCGACGCGGGCGCCTGCGGACCGAGACTCCCGCGAAGGCCGCGAGGACGATCAAGCCGAGCAGGTATGCCGGGGAGGGCTCGTGTTCGTGAGCGCTGTAAGCGACCGCCTCGTTGCTCACCGACTCGGGGGCGACCTCGTCCTCTTCTTCGCGCTGCGGCGCCTCCACCGGAGACGTGACTGCGGAGGTGCCGGACGGGGGCGTCGGCCGCGCGGGTGTCGGTACCGGCACGGGGACGAAGGCCGGCAGGAAGACGGCCGGCGTCGGTTGGATGAAGAACGTCGGGGTGAACGGTCGCGGGTTCGGAGGACGCACAGTTGGCGTCGGTGCGACCGCAGCAGGAGGCGGCGGCACCGGCGGAGGCGCACTGGCCGGCGCCGAGGCCGGCGGTGCCTGTGCTGGTGCGGGCGCCGGCGGTGCGGCGGTCAGAGCCGCGGCGGCGGCGGGCGTTGCCTTGAGGTGGACGGTGCCGCACGGCTGTCGGACACTGCCCGGCTCGACCGTCACGGGCAGCGACGCCGACTCGCCGCCAGCTTCGATCTTCACCGTGGTCGTCCCTGGGTTGTAGGCACAGAAGAGGCCGGGTCCCGACGTTTCTTCGTCGGGAATCGGCTCCCCGTTGGGGCCGGGTAGCACCGCTTCGGGATCCAGTGAGTGCGTGTTGCGCCTGACGAACTGACCGATTTCCGTGTCGGAGGAGCTGAACTTGTATTCAGGCTGCAGCCCGTGTGAGCAGGCGACGCCGACGC
Organism: uncultured Solirubrobacteraceae bacterium; assembly: GCA_963838405.1. GTDB lineage: Bacteria > Actinomycetota > Thermoleophilia > Solirubrobacterales > Solirubrobacteraceae > Palsa-744. The sequence goes on from CAWIRA010000006.1 coordinate 958,307, forward strand.
ATTCGTCGGGGATCGGTGTGTACGGGTCGGTCTGTGGCGAAGTCGTGCCGCTCTCCGCAAGGTTGCCCGACAGCGGGCGCCGGGCGAGACCTTGGAACAGCGCCGGTTGACTCCTGCGCAGCAGCGTGCCCGCGATGGCTTCGAGCGCGAGCTCGCCGACGTTCGGGATCAGCTTCGCGTTCACTTCGAAGACGCCGGTCTTTGCGTTCAGCGGACCCACTTCAGCGAGCAGGAAGCCACTCGCGCCGATGAAATCCGGCTGCTCCTGGTTGGCGAATTGAACGTAGCCGAGCGTCCCGGATCCGAAGGTTGCGAGCGAGCCTTTTTCGGTGGTGAGCGGCAGTCGCACATTCTGTTCGGGCGAATCGTAGAAGTAGGCGGAGGCGCGGTCTTCGATCAGCGTGTTCGCAACCTCACTAGCCCATGCTTCGTGAGCTGCGATCGCGGCCGCCAGGTTGGCGTTACCGATGACGACCGCGGCCTCTTTGCCGGCGGCTGCTGTGAGTTCGGACGCGAGCCAGCGCAGCTGTGTCGCCTCGACCGGACCGCTCTCGTCGAGTACGATCACGCGCACAGGGGATCCAGCGCCTTCGACGGTCCGGGCGTAGTACGCGGCCTCGCACCCCGCAGAGCTCGGGCTGCATTCGGGGCTTCCTTCGAACATCCCACCCGGCCCAGACGGGAAGCCGGCGAATACCGACGCAAGCGTGGCCTCGCTTTTCGCCGCGTCGAGCTCGGTGGGAGACACGGCGGGATATCCCGCCACTTCGCCTTCGGAGAGGAGTTGGCGGTAGCGGGCGAGCTCGCGGGCGTACGGAACTTCGAGCGTCGCCGGCCCGCTCGTCTTGCCGTTCGTTACGCGCGGGCCGGTGTAGAAGAAAGCCTGCGCCCCGGCCTCGCGCGCCTCGTGCAGCGCGTTGTGCAGCCACACGTCTGGCCCGATCCCAGCGTTGGCGAGGTCGGAGCAGGGCGCTGCGCATCCGGCGCCGCCGCCGACCGCAAGTGTCGTGACCGACGACGAGCTTGGGATCGGCGCCGCTCCGACGCCGGGGGCTGATGTGCCCGCTTCGGCCGGGTAGCGCCACACATCGGAGGTGTCCATCTGTTCGTTGCCGTTGTTGACGATTCCGCCGACCGCCCAGCCTTGCGTGCCGTTCGAGTTGACGAACAGGGACTGCACCGGGTCGGGCTCGTACACCGTGTCATACGTCACGTAGAGCCCGGGTGGTTCCTTGACATTGTTGAGTTCATGCTCCTCGTCGCTCCAGCCGCTCGCCGTCTGGCGCAGCACGCCGCGTTCCTGATCTGCGGCGATCGGGAACGGCGGGAACAATGTGGGTGGGAACCCGGGCGGCGGCGGCGGTTCGCGTTCGGAGGCGAACGTGTCCGGCATCACGCCGGAGGCGATCACGCGTAGCGCGCCGCCTTCGCGGAACAGAGCGATGGAGCCCGGCGAGCCGCCGCCCGGATAGGGAATCGCCGTCGCCTGCCAAAGGCCGGCGACGGATTCGCGCTCGAATATCTGGCCCGCTTCGGTCGTGAACGCCGCACCACCGTCGGGTAGCCCGGCGACCGCCCACGGCGCGCCTTTCCCGATCGCTGCAGTCGCGCCGGCGTCGACACTCCAGCCGGTGCCATTGTTGACCAGCAGCCCGCCTTCGTATTCCTCGGCGCCGCTGGCAACAAGTTTGCGGTAGGCGACAATCGCCTCAGAGCCGGAGAACGCGATCGAGGAGAAACTCGCCTGCGCCGCGGCGGCGGGGATGCAGGGCTGTGGCGTTTCGGCGCCGCACGTCGGTTCCTGCGTCCAGGTCTTGCCATAGCGCAACAACACTCCGCTCTGGCCGACGGCGTAGCCACGTGAGGCTTCTTCGGGGTCAAACGCGATTCCGAGCAGGTTCCCGCGGAAGTTGAGTGGCGTCGCTGGGTCTTTTTCCCATAGCCCGGTTTCGCCGCGCCATAGCCACATTTCGCCGAGGTCGCCCACGGCGTACACACGCTCGGGGGTCGGCCAGGCAACGGCCCGCAGCCGCGGTGTGCCCCGCGCGCCGCCGGGCCCGAGCAGACTTTCTGGCAGCCAGCCCTCGCCTGGCTTATAGCGCGCGACCTCGCCGCGATCGCCGACCGCGACGGCTTCACTGGAGAGTGAGCCGGCGGCCGCTTCGGGCGCCGGCGCTACGGCGAGCAGGGCGCGCTTGAAGGAGACCGGCCAGGACGCAAGTCTGCTTGGTATCGGATCGAGCGTCAGATGTACGGGCAACTGTTCCTGTCCGAGCCAGCCCTCCTTCGGTTCGGAGAAGGCCGACCCGAAGGCACCGCCAACGTCTTCCTGTCCCTTGTGGCCGGCCGAGGCTCCCAACGCGAGCACGCGCTTGAAGCTTGTGCCTTCCAGGCGCAGGCTGACGCCGTCGCGAAAGCCGGTCATCACGCGCTCGCCGAACCTGCCACCCGATGCCCAAGCGAAGCTGCGAACGCCTTCCGCGGGGAGGTCTTCGGGCAGTTCGTTTTCACAAGCCGGAGTTGCGGCGGGGGCACCCCCAGGCACGCGGCACCAGGAAGTCAGGTAACTCGCGCCTTCGGGCTTGTAGTACATCGTCGTCGACGCTTCCACGTCGGCGCGCGTGCCGTCGATCCAAACCCCTTCCCCGACGGCCGTCAGCAGCTGCGACTGCGTTCGTGCAGCCACCGAGAAGCTCTTCTCTTCGCCTTTCGCCGTCGGCACGGAAAGCGCTTCCCCTGGTTCGCCGCCTGGCTTGATTGCGACGGGCTGCCACGTCGCGCTTTCTCCCCCTTTGCCGAGCACACGGTGAAACAGTCCAATCGATCCCTGAGATGAGATCCGGGCGAGCATCCAGGCGTTGGCGGGCGAGCTTGCGCTGATCGCGAGCGTCTGAAATTCTTCGGCGCCGGAAGGTATTTCGATCGGCTCGCTGCTCCAGCTCGCGCCGTTCCAGTGCAGGACGCGGGCTTCACCGCCTTTCGCTTCGTCAACCGGCGCCACCAGCGCCCCAGCGTGCCCCCGCGCACCGCTCGAGCCAGCGGGTTCTTCGAGCACCGCCAGCATCGGCGCGCGATCGGTGCCGAACAGCGTTTCGCCTTCCGCGAGAGCTTCGGATCCTTCCGGGGAAGGCGTTTCTTGAAATGCGCCTCCGGGGTTGCGCACGAGCAGAACCTGCTTCGTCGAGTTGACGCTTCCGAGCAGCGCGCCGGCGCCGTTTGCCGCGATCTCGCCGGCGAGCGGGCTGGGGTAGCCGAAAATGCCAGCTTCCGGCTGATCGAGCCTGAAGCCCGAGAGCGCTTCGCCCGCCGCGTTCTCGAGCGCTGGCCCGAGTGTCCAGCCCGTTTCGGGCGTGTAGCGCACGAGGGCCGACACGCCGTCCTTCGAACCGAGTCCCCAGGTCTCATCGCTCGCCTCTTCTGGGGAGGATCCAAGCATCGTGACTCGTGGCACTGGCATCGAGTCGTCCGTCTGAGGCGTCGGTTCGCTAGTCGCGCTTGGAGCGGCAGCGTGCGAGCTCGCCGGCGACCCCGTCAGGGCGAGAGCCGTCAGCGCGAGCGCGCCGAGCAAGGCGAGCACGCAAGCCAACGGCCGATATATGCGACCACGCCCCATCTCGCCCGAGCTCAAAGCTGCGGCCCGAATCCAAGTAGGCCCGGACCAAGCAGAGCGCGTGCGCGCGGAAACGCCAGCGGGAAGCCGACCGTGTTGGTGGCGGCCGAGTTTTCACGTGTGGACGCGGTCGGAAGCGGCCCGAGAGCGTGCGTTTGCAGGTCAAGCTTCGTTGGCCAGCGCTTCACGCTCAGGCGCAGGATCAAGCTGCGGTTGCCCGCCTGCAGCGTTCGCGTTGGAGTGCTCGCCACGACCTTGTTGTGGCGCTTCGCGATCAGGCGCACGCGCGCCTTGACCGCGAGATGGAAGCTCAGTTCGAGCTCGGTCCGATGTCGCAGTCGCGTGCGCTCGTTTGAGAGCAGCGGCAGCGCGACGCGCGCGAACGGTTCTTCGGCAACAGGCTCCACACGCACGCCTTCGAGTCCGGATCTCGATTCGTTCAGGCCGGAGTCATCGACAGGGAGCGTCGTCGGTGTCTGCGGCGGGACGCCTTCGTCAGGTGGTCGATAGGTGATCACGTACCCAGCAGAGAACGCGGGGTCGCCGTCTGGCTGAGGGTCGCCGCGTTCCCCGTCCGTGGCGAGGTGGAACAGCCAACCCGCGCTTGTCGTCACCCAGCAATCGTGACTTGCCGGACAGGCGATATGGGTGACAGCGCCCTTCGCGACGGGCAGTTGCACCGCGTCGAGTACTTCGCCGGCGGCGGAGACGAGCACGAGCTGTCCGGTGGCGATCGGACTCGGATGTAGCGATTCCGCTTCCTTGGCTTCTGCCTGGGTCTCGAGTCCTATCCAGGCATCGTCTGTCTCCGGTTCCGCCGCGATCGAGCTCGCGACCTCTTCTGGGAACAGTTCGCTGCCGCTCGGCGACGTGCCCGGTCCGATCACCTGCCTCCAGCCGGGAACTTCTTCTTCTTCGCATCGTCCAATCGTCGGGGCGAGCAGCGTGGAGCCATAGTGCAGGATCGTCAGGCCTGGCCCCACTGTGCCTTTAGAGGTAGGGGGTTCCGGCTTGCTCCCAGCAGCGGCCCAAAGCGCGTTTTCGTCGGCGCTGAGGCGCAGATAGTCGAGCGCGTAGAGGTTCTCGTCGTTGCCGTATAGGCATTCAGCCAGTCCGGTGACGGCTTCGCCGGACCCTTCCGCGCCGAGCACGTGTAGCGCGGGGACTTCCAGCGAGTGCCTGATCTTGAGATCTTTTTCGGAAAGGCGAAGGCTCTCGAACACCTTCCCTTCGAATGCCTGCATATCGCCGACGACATGGCCTTCGGGCAGATACGGTTCCTCACTCACCGAGCTGCCATTCCAGTGCAGTTGGAATGAGCCGATCGCGGGTCTCGGCAGCACTTCGCCGCCGAACCAACAGTCGTTCGCGTTGGCGCATGCGGCGGCGTTCATTGCCTGATAAGAGGTCGATTCGAAAGCGAGCGACGCGTACGACTTGACGATTTCAAACTCGCCCACGCTGTTGACGGCGAAATGGCACAGCGTGTTGTCTTCGAGCGGAGGGAGGACGTTCTCCGGCCCCGGAGCCTGCCCAGGGCGCCCGTTGGAGACGGTCCAGAATTCGTCTGGGCCGGCCCACGCGATGCGTCCGTTGGCGGCGCCGCAGATCCCTTCTTCGGGCGTTTGTGCAGTCAGCGCATGCCATGCTTCGCCGTTATAGACCCACACGCCGGGCTTGACCGTGCTCCCGTTGCCGGAGGTGACGAGCGCGCCCCGGTTCGGCGACCAGAACGCGACCGCGCCGATCGTCCCAAGCCCAACCGGGACGCCGACGTTTTCTTCGACGTTGACTCCTGGCGCTGGTGGCGGAGGCTGTTCGAGCCGCCATTCCGAGCCGTCGGGCAGGGCTTCAGCGCCAGCGCTCGGCGCAAGCAAACTCGCCGCGCCGGCAACCACAAGCAGCAGGATCAGCAGCCGCGCCGTCCGGGACGAGCCGGTCACTTGGCCACCGGCTTCTTGCTATGACGCGTCGTCCTGCGCAGGAACCTCACTGCGACGCGCTTGCGCAGCGTCGGGTGCCCCGGCGCGGAGAAGCTGACTTCCACCATCGCGGACAGCCCGTCAGGACGCTTCGTCAGCGAGGTATACCGCGAGGGCGTCGCCAGGACGAGCGTCGTCAAGCCACCAGTGGTCGTCGCGACAGGCTTTTTCGCGCTTGCGACAGTGCGCGTGACGATCCTCGAGCGGACGCGACGCTTCTTGCTAGTGGAGGACCGACTGGCCGTCACGACCTTCATGACCGCGCTCGCACCTGCGCCCACCGTGCCGTTACCCGGCACCTCGACGTACAGCCGCACCTCGCCGTTCGCAAGCGAACTCGCTGTCACCCCCAGCGTCCAGCTTGGGTTCGGAAAAGGATTGGGCGGCGCGCCAGAGATGATCTGCGGCGTCGCGATCGGTTCGAACACGATCCGCGGGATCACGAACGCGTCGCTCCCGTCGAGCCGTTCGTCCCCGAGCGGAGGGGTGTTGCCGTCGCCGAAGACGAGGTTCGACGCGGTCGAGGAGAACGCGAGGATGTTGCCGGTGCTCGAGAATGACGGGGACTGGGCGCCGTCGCCTGGTTGAGAGTACGGATCTTCTTCGACGGAGGTAACCGACTTATGCGGGTGTTCGCTCGGGCCGCCTTCGTAGCTGTGGGTGACGCGCGTAAGCGTTTCGTCTTCGAGGTCCACGTCGTAGAGTTCGAGCATCCCCGGCACCGTCAACGGTGCGGTCACGTACGCGGGCGAGCTGAGCGGGAACACGATGCGCTTGGTCGCGAACGCGACCTGGTCGCCGCCGGAGGAGATGCCAAATTCGACAATCGGGGCAGTCTGACCGACAACGCTTTCGTTCCCACTCGCGAGCTCGGTCAGCTGACGCAACGCCTGCTGGCGGGTGAGACCTTCGTGCATGTTTGCCACATATAGATCGTCGCCTTTGTGCTCGCCGGGGCTGCCGTTACCGAAATCGCTACCCTGCGAGACCAGCGGGGCGGTCGCGATGAAGGCGACTTTGTAGCCGTCTTCGCTGAGGCGGGGTAGAGCGTCAGCGCCCCCCACGGCGAGTTCGCTGGCCCACACGCCGAATTGAAATTCGGTCCTGAACGGCCCCTGACACGGGTCGGTCAGCGGGTCGTTGCGCGGCAACGCTGTCTCCCCGCTCGCCATACACGCTGGGCTTGTCGGGTCCGAGCCGCCGCTGACTCGCCGCGTGGGGGTGAGCGGCCCGTCGGCGATGCGCCTCCACAGCGGCTCGCCGTACTTGGGCGCGAGCGTTTCCGCCGGCAGCGTCGCCGCCTGCTCGCCGACGTCCTGGCCGAGCCACGCCACCGTAGTGCCGTCACCGCTGATCGAGGCGCCCACCGTCGACATCACTCCATAAGGTTTGACGGGCGCGAACCTCGGCGGTGCCCCTTCGCTGTATGCCGCGCCATAGCTGAGCTGCGCTTCGGTCGCCGCGGGCACCGGCTCGGGGAGCCCGGTTTGCTCGTCGATCGCCGGCGTGCCGGTGGCGGGGTCGTACTCGACGCTCACGAGTTCCGTCCTTTCGGTTTCGAGGTCTCTGACTGCGACCTCGTCCGCCGGCGTTGCGGAGCCGTCGAGGTTCGACACGGCGGTCGTGACGAACGCGACCTTCTCGCCGTCGGCGCTGATCGCTGAACGACCCGCGGCCTCTGCGCCGTAGTCTTCCGTTTCGATCTCGCGCTGGCTTTTTTCTATAGCTCCTTCTCCTTGCGCCGCGTATTCGTATGTCAGCGGTTCGGTCGAGCCGTTGACTGCCGAGACCGCTTGGAAGGCGCCGGGTTCGGTTGGCGCCACAGCCATGTCGCGGACATAGACATTGGGCGATTCGATCACCGGGCCTTCACCGATGTGGTGTGCCGGATCCGGCTGCCAGTCGGTGATGTTGGGCAGTTCCTTGCCTTCGTTGGTCGTGAAGCTGACGTACTGGCCGTTCGCGCTGATCGATGGAAGCTCCGCGTCGCCGCCCGCGACCTCTTCGACGTTGCCTTCGTGACTCAGTGCCGCTTCGCCGGGGCGCAGTTCGCGTCGCCACACGCCGGTGACGCCCCCGATCGAGCCGTCGAAGACGACGAAGCGACCGTTGCCCGAGATCGCGGCGTCATGCGCGTAGTCGGCCTGTTCGAGCGGGGTGACCGACACCAACGAGGTCGTACCGAACACGTCCGCGCCGGCCGGTGCGCAGCCGAGGATCAGCGTCGCTACCGATGCGATCGAGGCGATCAGGAGGACCGGGCGCCTCATCGCACGCTCACCAGTCGCCGTACGACGCCCGCGTTGCCAAGGTTGTCGCGCACGTGGACGACGATCGTGTAGATCCCGGGGTGGGCGTAACGGTGGCGGAACATCTTCTTGCCGTGTCCGCGCTTGCCGTCGCCGAACGTGACCGTGACCGCCTGCGTGTCGAGACCCGACAGCGTGTCGCTGACACGTACGATCACGCTCCGACCGCCTTCTGCGCGCGCGATCTTCACGGCTGGCGGCTGTGCGTCGATTCGCATCTGCGTGGGCGGTGTCAGCGTCTGCGCGCCGTCCTGATCGGTCGCGAGCAACTGCACTTCGTGCACGCCGCTGCCGAGATCTTCGGGCTTGAACGTGTAGGCGAGCGCGCCTGCCGGCGTTGGCAGTTCGTGGCCATCCAGCACCACCGCGTAGCGCAGCGGCCCGTCGGCGCTGTTTGCCGGCTCCCATGAGATCTGCGCCTGGGCCGGCTTCAGCCAACCCTTCGGCACGTTGACGATGAACTTCTCCGGTGGTGCGCTGATCGTCGCTCCGGCGATCGCCGCGCCACCGAGCGCGCCCTGCTGGAAGGCCACGAGCCCGTCGCCGAGGCCCGAGCGGCCGACACCCAGCGCCACGATCGGGCCGCCGCCGGCGCCGCTGAGCAGCCCCGTCTGCACGCCGCCGCCGGGAAAGTCCTCGCGCACGCCGACCGCGGGCGCGCCGCGAGGCTCTTCGCTCGGCCACGCCGAGACGCCGCCGCCTTCCGGGTTCATCACGCTTGCGGCGGGCAATTCCCAGGCTTGGTAGGGCTTCGGCGCCGCAAACGGCGAGCCCAGCGTCAGCGTGCCCGTGAGGCCCACGTCGGTGCCTTCGACCACACGCGCTTTGCCGCCGGCGTCGTACAGCAGCCGCACGTCGCGGTCTTCGTCGATGTCGATGCTGGGGCGACCGATTTTCGCTTCCTTGCCGCCGGAGACGTTCGGATCCGCGACGAACGCGCCCTGGAATTCGCCGCCATTCGCCGATTCCCCGTCGGGCAGGATGTTCAGGAAGATCCGCGGTCCCGGCAGCGGCGAGCCCACTCCGGCCGGCTGGCGGTAGGCGACCTCGGCCTGTCCCAGGCGCGAGAACGCGACGCTCGGCGCTTCGGCTTCTTCTTCGATCGGCGCGCCGTTGAAGCTCGTCGCGCTGACTGGCATCACATAGTCGACGCTCGCTCCGAACAGCCGCCTCGCGAAGATCCGCGCGACGCCGGTGATTTCCGGCTCCTGCCACACGACCACGCCGTTGCCGGTGGGCCCGATCGCGATCACCGGCGCGTTGGCTTCGTTCGGCGGATTCATCGCGATGCCGGGGTCGCGGTTGATCGCGCCGACGTCGGCCCAGCGCTCGCCTTCGAAATGTGCCACGCGCACGCTCTCGCTGACATCGCCCGCGTGCACCGATGTCGCGGCGCCGTTGCGCTCGACTACCCGATACACGACGTCGGCCTGTCCGGTCGTGCTCATCGCCAGGTCGGGGCTCGTGCCGGTGCCTTCGCCGACGTCGGGGTCGACGATCGTCGCCGGGCTGAAGCCGGTCGAGCCGGGTCCGAGCGTGGCGCTCAGCAGCTCGTCGACAGGGTGCTCTTCCTCGGTTGCGAACGGCGTCACCCACACGACCATCAGCTCACCGCCGTCGGCGGCGCCGAGGCGCGGCCAGCTGGCAGCGAAAGGCTGTTCGGTATCGACCCGGATCGGCGCCTGCCAGTGGCCGTCGAGATAGCGCGAGACGAACACGTGCGTGACGCCGCCGACGCGCTTGAGGTACACCAGTCCACCGGTCCCGTCTTCGGCCATCGCGACGCCGCCGAAGCCGACGATTTCCGGGCTGGGGCCGTCGATCGTGACAGCCGGAAGGATCACGGCGTGTGCACTGCGAGCGAGGATCCCGAAGGCGACAGTCACCAGCAAGCTCAGCACCAGCGCGCGCCGCAACCGATCCCCCGGCTGACACGCGAGCCTCATTCTTCAAGCTTGTTCACGGCACCCGGCGACTTGTCGAAGGCGCAGCGGAAGTTCTGCGCTTCGTAGACCGGCTGCGAACCGGCAAAGCCGCCCTGCTGGCCGTTGTCGTAGACCGTGACGTACTGCAGCGAGCCAGGCAGCGGGTTGGCCGGGAGCGGGATCGGGTTGGCCTGGCCCTGGCGGGGGTCGCCGGTGGCGCCTTCGGTGACCCCCTCGAACCCGGCCGCCGCCGACCCGGCTTCCGTGGTCACGAGCGTCGAGCTCATCTCACGTTCGTCTTTCAGGCCACGGGTCGGGTCCAGGTCGATCGTCGCGGTGTCGGGATTGTCGTGAATCGTGGACTCGAGCTTCACGCGCGCAGCCGCGCCGAGCAGTTCGGCGGCGGTGGGTAGCCAGCCGCCTTCGGCCTGGCACGCTTTGGCGGCCCAGACGTAGTTGTTCTTGCCCGCGTCGGCCTTCGTCAGCGGATACGGACCCGTGTCGAGACACCAGGTGCCGAGGTCAACCGTGTCCGGCGGACACGTCCCAGCCAGTTCCGCGGCGGTCTTGCCGCCGACGCGCGAGGCGTTTGTGACGGTGGGGATCGCGGCGGCGGGGAATTTCCTGTTCTTGCCGAGGAGCAGGATGCCGCCGGCGTGTGGCTTGGTGCTGATCGGGTGCCCGTTGACAGCGCTGATCACGGCTCGGCGGGCGGCGTCGGCGAGCCCGGTCGTGGAAAGCAGCAGCGCGACCAGCGCGATGATCATCGCCGGTGAGGGCAGGCGCGGCCGCGGGATCCGGCGCGGCTTGCGTGTCACGGGGTCTTGCCGGGGTCGCGGGTGGTGAAGCGCGGCGGCGCGGCGCGGCGCACCTGTGCGAGCTCCTCGAGTGTCACCTCCTGAACCGTGGAGAGCACCGCGTCGAGGGCGACCCCTGAGAGCGTCTCCTGCTCGAGCAAAGCAGCGGCGGTCTCCTCGACGGTCGACCAGTTACGGTCAAGCACGACCTGCGCGCGCGCCTCGGCGTCGCCCACGAGCCGCTCCACCTCGTTGTCGATCACGTTCAGCGTCTCCGGCCCGACCGAGCCGAGATCCTGCAGCGAGGCGCCGAGGAAGACCTCGCCGCTCTTCTCGCCGATCGTCACGAGCCCCAGCGCCTCGGACATCCCGAACGACGTGACCATGCTGCGCGCCAGCGCCGTCGCCGCGTGCAGATCGTCATGGACGCTCGTCGAGGAGTGCCCGAAAGCGATCCGCTCGCCCGCCAGACCCGAGGTGATCACGATCAGCTGGCTCTCGAGATCGGGCTTGGTCATGATCGTCTGGTCGCGGTCGGAGAGCATGTGCGCCGCGGTCCCCAGCTGGCGGCCGCGCGCGACGATCGAGAGCTTGCGCGTCGAGGTGGTGTGCCCCAGCGCCTCTGTCACGACCGCGTGCGAGGACTCGTGGATCGCGATCAGCCAGCGCTCGTGCTCGCTCAAGATGTGACGCTTCGCGGGACCCGCGACGACGCGGTCGATCGCCTCGTCGAGTGTCGCCTGATCGATCTGGGCGCGCCCGTCACGCACGCTCAACAGCGCCGCCTCGTTGATCACGTTCGCCAACTCCGCGCCGCTGAACCCCGGCGTCTGGCGGGCGACCTCCTCCAACGAGGCGTCGGGTGCCAGCGGGCGCTTGTTGCCGTGCAGGCGCAGGATCTCCAGGCGACCATGCACATCAGGCACATCGACCACGACCTGCCGGTCAAAACGTCCCGGACGCAGCAACGCGGGGTCGAGAATGTCAGGGCGGTTCGTCGCGCCCATCACGACCAGGCCGCCATCGCCCGCGAAGCCGTCCATCTCCACCAGGATCTGGTTCAGCGTCTGCTCGCGCTCGTCGTTGCCCTGCCCGATCCCGGCGCCACGCTTGCGGCCCGCGGCGTCGAGCTCGTCGATGAAGATGATCGCCGGCGAGGCCTTGCGCGCCTTGCGGAAGAGGTCACGCACGCGCGCCGCGCCGACACCGACCAGCGACTCCACGAAATCCGAGCCCGACACCGAGAAGAACGCCGCGTCCGCTTCCCCCGCCACGGCCTTCGCCAGCAGCGTCTTGCCCGTACCCGGAGGCCCGACCAGCAACACACCCTTCGGCGCGGCCGCGCCGACCGCTAGATACTTGCTGGGATCTTGCAGGTAGTCGCGGATCTCGCGAAGCTCAGCGAGCGCCTCGCCCGCACCGGCGACATCGGCGAAAGTGATCTTGTCGCGCGTGCCCTTGCCTTTCTTGCGGCCTTTCCCCGTGAACTCCGAGAACGCCGCCAGCCCACCCGCGCCACCATCACCACCAAGCCGCATGAACAGCGAGAACAGGCACACGAGCAGCAGGATCGGGATCAAGAACTGGACAATGATCTCCTTCGTCGGCTTGCTCGACTGTTGATCAACCGCGACCACCGCGCCGCTGCCTGTCAATTCCCGCAACAACTGCTGCGTCAGCGCACCCGACCCCGGATACGACGCCCACAAGGGCTGCGCCACCCCGGCGGCCGGAGGCTGCACGACGTTGGTGACCGTATGCCCCGGCTTGCCATGCCGGCCTTTGACCAACGTCGTCGTCGTGGTCGGCGCCGGCAACCCACCGTTAAGCGACAAACGCGGCGCCGCGACCGTCGTGTGCAGCTCTACGCGATTGTCGTGATCCAGCAACAGCGCCGCGCCGATCTCGTGGCGCGCCGCCAGCGTCTGTACGGTGCTGATCGGGACCTGACTGCCATAGCTACTCGGCCCGATCGCGCCCAAAAGCAGGGCAAACGCAAGCGCCAGCCCGATCGAGGACAAGAACAAGAACAACGCCAACGGATCACGCAACAACACCCGCCGCGAACCAGTGAAGAAATCCCCCAGCGTCGCCAGCACCGGGTTACGGCGATGCGCCAAACCGGAGCGCACGGCCGCTTTTTGCGGGGCAGAGCCCGTGCCGTTGCTGGATTGGGAGTCGGTTGGAGGCGTCGGTTCGTCTGTCATGTCAGCACTCAACAGTCGGTTCTCGGGGGCGCAACCTGGTCGCGGCGAGCGCGATCGCCGCGGCGCGCACGGGACAGCGGTCACACGCAGCGCCGATCGACGGCAGCCTCACATCACTCGGCCAGAAATTCAAGACCTTCACAAAAACGACACATCAGATCGTTTACAAAGTATTCACAAGGGCCGGAGGTTTCCGCACTGGGTAAACGTGACGGAGCCTCGCAGCGCTCCGCGTTCACAAAAACGAAACACACCCACGGCCGGCGGCCGCCACTCTAACCGCGAGGTGGCGAGCAGTCGCGCAACGGATCGGCGCACCGCATCGAACTCTTCCTCGGGCTGTTTCGGCGCCGAGCGTCGAAGACGCTGAAGTCCCACCTAACTTCCACACGAAAAGGAGCAACGACTTGCGCGCGCACCGCACCCTCATCGTTTCGCTGATCGTTGGCCTCACGCTCGCCGGCACGGCGAGCGCCGCCCCAAAGCGTCTGCTGATAGACGGCTCGACGTCGATGCTGCCACTCGTCCAGAAACTTGCGACCGCCTATCACAAGGCGTTCCCCAAACTGCCGGCGCCGAAAGTCGGCGGCGGAGAGTCCGACATCGGCATCAGTGACGTGGCCGCCGGCCGCGTCGACATCGGCGACGTCTCGCGCGAACACGAAGCACAGGACCCCGAAGGCCTGCGCGGCTACAAGATCGCACGCGACGGGATCTGCGTGATCACCAACAACGCGAACCCGCTGGCGAATCTCTCCACGGAAACGATCGTCGGCATTTTCACGGGCACGATCCGCGACTGGAGCGAAGTCCCGGGCGCGAAGGTCTCAGGCACGATCAGCCTGTTCGACCGTGAAGCGACCTCCGGTACCCAGGCTGCGTTCCAGAACATCTTCCTGGGCGAAGCCACCAAGATCACACCGAGTGCGACGACCGAGTCCTCGACGGGACTCGAGGTCAACGCCGTCGGCGCCGAAAAGAACGCGATCGGCTTCGTCTCGCTCGCCGCGACGATCGGCGGCGGCGTCCACGCGGTCCCCTACGGAGGCATCCAGTGCACGCTGCCCAACGCCAAGTCCGGCGTATATGGCGGTGTGCGTAACTTCTGGATGCTCACCAAGGGCCCCAAGAAAGGCGAAGCCGCCAAGTTCATCAACTGGGTCGAGTCCGGTAACAAGACGGTCCAGTCGATCATCACCTCCGAGTGGATCTCGCTGAAGTGAGGCTCGCCTCTCCCCTGCGTCTCAGCCGCGCGCGCGCTTTCGCGACGGGAAGCGTGCGCGACTGAGCCATGGGCGGGACGCACAGGTGGGCGACGGCAAAGACGGACCGGCGCGTCGAGTGGGCGCTCGGCGCGCTGGCGACCGGGGTACTGGTTGTGATCGTGGCGATGCTCGCCACCGTCCTGATCAAAGCGTGGCCGTCGTTCTCGCACAACGGCTTGCGCTGGTTCGGACCTGGAGGTGACGTCGATGCGCAGTTGCGGGCGATGGCCGAAAGCAAGCCGCTGCCGGGACGCTCGATCTATTATTTCCGCGCCTGGCCACTGATCTGGGGAACGCTATTGACGACCGTCTGCGCGGTGCTGATCGCGCTCGTCGTGTCGATGCTGGCGGCCGTATTCCTGACCGAGTTCGCGCCGCCGTCGGTCCGGCGCGTGCTCGACCCGGTGATCCGGCTGCTCGCCGGCGTCCCGTCGGTGATCTACGGGCTGATCGGGATTCTCGTGATCGCGCCGTACATCGACAAACACCTGATCAGCAACAGTCGCAGGGCGTCGGTCGGCTACGTGGTGCAGCTCAACGGCAACAACGTCACGACCGCGATCCTGATCCTGACGCTGATGATCCTGCCGATCATGGTCGCGATCAGCGCCAGCGCGCTCACATCGGTGCCGGCATCGTGGCGTGAAGGCTCGCTCGCATTGGGGGTCAACCGCTGGCGCACGATCTGGCGCGTGTCGCTGCGGACGGCGCGCCCGGCGATCGCCGCCGCGACCGTGCTCGCGACCGCGCGCGCGCTCGGCGAGGCGGTGATGCTCGCGATGGTCGCTGGCGGCCGCGGCTTCGCGCCGAACCTGCTCGACGGGTTCACAGCGCTGTTCGAGCCGGTGCGACCGCTCGCCGCGACGATCCTGCAGAACTCCGAAGGGCTGACGATTCCCGTGCTCGCGCACACGATGTACGCGGTGGCGGCGGTGCTGCTGGTCTCGGCGGCAATGCTGTCCTTCGCCGGCTGGTATGCCAAGCAGCGCTTCCAGCGCTACGGCGTGGGCGCCTGATGGGTGCCGCCGAGCTCGCACCGTCGCCGCCGAGCGGCACGGCGATCGCGCAAGCCCCGCGCGAAGGCACCACGTCGTGGCCGCTCGTCGACCGATTCGGTTACTGGCTCTGCTGGACCGTCGGCATCGGCCTGTGCCTGATCGCGCTGGCGATCGTCCTGTTCATGCTCGTCAAGGGGATCTCCTACCTGCGCCCCAGCCTGCTGGTGCACTCCCCCGCCCCGTCTCAGATTCAGAGCCAGAGCGGCGGCTTCCTCGACCCGATCGAGGGCACCTTGATCGTCGCGCTGATCGGCACCGTCATCGCCGTTCCCGTGGGCGTCGCGATCGCGACGTGGCTCTCTGAGTATCGTCGCCCGGCGGGACTCGCGCGATTGATCGAGTCGGCGATCGAGATCACCGCCGGCGCGCCGAGCGTGGTGCTGGCGCTGTTCGGGCTGCTGATCTTCGCCCAGGGCTTCCTCGGCTTCCTCTCACAACGTGCCGCGACGGGATCCGTCTATGGGCGCTCGTTCATCGCGGCGGGCGTGGTCATGGCAGGTCTCGCACTGCCACTGATAGTCAGCTCCACGCGCGAGGGGCTCGCCCAGCTGCCCAACCACCTGCGCGAGGCCTCCTACGCGCTCGGCCGGACACGCGCTACTACGATCCGCCGCGTGCTGCTGCCGGCGATCCGCCCTGACATCTCGACGGGCACCGTGCTCGGGATCGGACGGATCATCGGCGACACGGCGATCATCAGGATCCTGCTCGGGCTGACGCTGACGACGCAGCCGGTCGGACAGGTGCCGATCATTGGGCTGCTGCGCGGCACCGGCTCGACGCTCACGAGCTACATCTATGAAAACTCGCCCGCCGGCGAAGGCCTCTCGCCACAGAAGGCCTACGCTGCGGCGTTCGTGCTGCTCGCGATCGTGCTGGCTCTCAACGGGCTCGTGACGTGGATGACGAATCGGGGTCCGCGATGGACCCGCTGATGCCGCCGCCGGTACGGCGGATCACGGTCGAGCGCGAGCCCTACGTCGCGCCGGAGCGCCCGGCGGGCAACGGCCACACACCGGCAGCCGCGCCGGCGACGCGCCTGCGCGCCACCAGTGCGCCGGTGGCGCTCGTGCGCGAGCGCATGCGAGTGGAGTCGGTGTGGCTGGCCTACGGCGAGAACTGGGTCGTGCGGGACGTCAGCCTGACGGTTCGCCAGGGCGAGGTGCTCGCGATGATCGGCGCGTCCGGCTCGGGCAAGACGACGCTGCTGCGTTCGCTCAACCGGCTCACCGAGATCACCGACGGCGCCGCCCGCAGCGGACGCATCACGCTCGACGGCACCGACATCCACGAGCTCGAGGTCAACCAGCTGCGCCGGCACGTGACGATGGTCTTCCAGCAGCCCAACCCGTTCCCGATGAGCATCTTCGACAACGTCGCGTACGCGCTGGCCGAGCGTCCCGGCCGCGGCGGGCGCCGGCGTCGGCGATCGCCCGCGATCGAGCGCGCGGTGTCCGACGCATTGCACCGCGCGGGCCTCTACGACGAGGTCGCCGGCGATCTCGATCGCTCGGCGATGCGGCTGTCAGGCGGACAGCAGCAGCGGCTGTGCATCGCGCGTGCGCTCGCCGCCGAACCCGAGGTGCTGCTGCTCGACGAGCCGTGCTCGGCGCTCGACCCGATCTCGACGGCGACGATCGAGGAGCTGATCGTGTCGCTGCGCGACAGCGTCGCGATCGTGATCGTCACGCACAACCTCCAGCAGGCGTTCCGCGTCGCCGACCACGTCGCGTTCATGCACCTGGGAGAGCTGGTCGAGTACGGGACCAGCGAACAGGTCTTCGACCGGCCGGCGATGCAGCGCACGCGCGACTACATCAGCGGGGCCTTCGGGTGAAGCTGGCGGCGCTCGTGCTCGCCGCGCTGGCGCTCACCGCATGCGAGTCAAACCAGGAACGAAGCGCCAAGCTCGAACAGGCGGCCAAGCGCCACGAGCACGAAGTCGGCCGACAGCAGGCGCTGGCGCAGCGCGCGCTCGAGATCACGCGGGTGAGCAACAAGATCAAGGTGACGAGCACCGCCGTCGTGCACACCACACAGGGCGCCGCCGCGCTGCTGACGCTGCGCAACACCTCGGGCGTCGCGCTGCGCCATGTCCCGATTCAGATCAACGTCCTCGACGCCCACGGTACCTCCGTGTTCAAGAACGACAGCGCCGGCACCTCCGCGACGCTCGTGTCGGCCGCGCTCGTGCCGGCACACAGCGCGATCAGCTGGATCGACGACCAGGTCGACGCGAGTGGAGGTGTGCCGGCGAGCGTCGCCGCCACGGTCGGCGAAGGCACACCGGCTTCGGGTGCGGTGCCGGAGCTGCGGGTTCAGGGCGCGCATCTGGCGGAAGCCGGCGAGGCTGAAGGCGCCGTCGCCAACCACTCGCATGTGAACCAGCAGGAACTCGTTGTCTACGCGGTCGCACGCAAGGGCACGACGGTCGTCGCCGCTGGTCGGGCCGTGCTGCCGGAAGCTCCCGCCGGGACCTCCACGCCTTTCCAGGTGTACTTCGTCGGCAACCCTGCCGGCGCCCGGATCGACTACAGCGCGCCGGCGACGAGCGCCGGCTGAGTCAACGCGAGCGGCGGCGCTGCTTCAGCGTGATTCCCTCGAGCACGTGCGCGACGGTCTCGCACGCGTCGACCGCCGCCTCGAGCGACTCGAAGATGTCCTTCCAGCGAATCACCACCATCGGGTCGATGCCGCCCGCGAACAGCGACGCGACGCCATCGCGCTGGAGCCGATCGCCCTCGTTCTCGAGCCGGTGGATCTCCACCAGGTGCGGGCCGAGCTCGGTGCCCGTGCGTAGGCTGCGCAGCGCCTGGGCGATCTGCTCGCCGGCGCCGACCAGCACCTCGGTGAACTCGACCGCCTGCTCCATCGGCGCCTCCACGCCGTAGAGCCCGAGCTGCGCGGCGACCTGCTCGGAGTGATCGACGATGTCATCGAGCGCCGTCGCCAGCGCATAGCCGTCGCCAGCGTCGAACGGCGCGCGCACGCGTCCGCGGCCGGCCAGCCGGTGGATGATGTCGTGCGTGATGCGATCGCCTTCCTGCTCGCACACCTTCAGATCCTGGGCCAGCGTCGCTCGCTCCGGATAATCCCTCAGCAGGTCGTGGAGCAGCAGACCGCAACGCTGCACGTTGCGCCCGGACTCTTCGACCAGCGCCATCAGCGTGCTGTCGAAGCTGCGACCCAGAATGCTCATCGGCGCGAGGATATTCGCCGCCGCCGCCAACCGCCCCGTCGCACCGCGCCTTTCACGGATTTTTCACGAGTAAATCACGACTTTGCAACTCCTCCACGTCTGGGGGTTGCGACGCTTTCCCGTCGTGGCGGCCCTTCCCGAGAGTCCGCAGTCCTTGCCGGAGACGCCGGAGGTCCTGTATGCCGGCGAGCTGGAGATCAGGCTCGACGAAGGGCTCGTGCTGGCAACCGGCCAGCCGTTGGTGCTGTCCGTGCGCGAGTTCGAGGTCCTGGTTGCAATGGCCCGCAGGCTCGGCACGATCATCACGCGCGATGATCTCTACAGGACCGTGTGGGGCGGCGAGCAGCGACCCGGCGACCGCTCGGTCGACGTCTACGTGAGCAAGCTGCGCAGCAAGCTCGAGGAGGCGCTTCCCGACCGCCGCTTCATCCACACCCATCCCGGCTTCGGCTACAGGTTTCAACCGCAGCCTTCACGAAATGTTTACACGGAGGCTGCCAGCAGTTGAAGAGACTGGTCGTGGGTAAGCCGTTCCGGCGGAAAGGCGCGTGGCGCGACCCGCCGTCAATCGACCAACCAGCCAAGGAGAACTTGTGATCAAGAACAAGATGGGCGCATTCGCGGGTGTCGCGGTGCTAGCTCTGGGTCTCGCAGCGTGCGGAAGCTCGAGCAATTCCAGCACCTCCACCCCGACGGCCTCGGCGACGATCTCCGGGGCTGGCTCGACGTTCGCCGCGCCGGTCTACGAACAGTGGGGATCCTCGCTCTCGAGCTCGGGCCTGACCGTCAACTACCAGGCCGTCGGATCGGGTGCCGGGATCACCGCGCTCGAGACCAAGACAGTCGACTTCGGCGCCAGCGACCCGCCGCTGAAGCCCGCCGACGAAGCCGCGATCGCCAAGAACGGCAGCCCCGCGGTGCAGATCCCGATGTTCTTGGGCGCGATCACCATCTCCTACAACCTCCCGGGCGTGAAGGCCGGCATGAAGCTCGAAGGCAAGACGATCGCCAACATCTTCCTCGGGAAGATCAAAACCTGGAACGACCCGGAAATCACGGCCCTGAACCCGGGACTGACCCTGCCGAGCACGGCGATCACCGTGATCCACCGTTCGGATTCCTCGGGCACGACGTCCGGCTTCACCAGCTTCCTGTCTGAAGTCGACCCCGAATGGAAGAGCAAGGTCGGCGAAGGCAAGACCGTGCAGTGGCCGACGGGCACAGGCGAGAAGGGCAACGCCGGTGTCGCCGGTGGCGTCCAGCAGACGACCGGCGCGGTCGGCTACGTCGAGCAGGCGTACGCGCTCGCGCACAACTTCACGGTCGCGTCGGTGAAGAACAAAGCCGGGACGTTCGTCGAACCGACGCTCGCGTCTACGAGCGCGGCCGGCGAAGGCGTGACGGTGCCGGCAAACCTCGGCATCAAAGTCATCAACTCGCCGGCGCCCAGCGCCTACCCGATCACCTCGCAGACGTTCATCGTCGTCAACAAGGACCTCTGCAAGGCAGGCACTCCCGGCGGCGAAGCGGCCGCCAAGGGCGTCGTCAAGTTCATCGGCTACGGACTCGGCGAAGGGCAGCTGATCCTCGCGAAGGCCGACTACGCCGCGCTGCCTCACGCGATTTTGGAGAAGTCCAAGGAAGCGCTCGCGAGCCTGAGCTGCAACGGCGTCTCACTGGGCGCCTGATCGCGATGCCGCGGCCGTACATCCGATAGGCGACCCGGCCGTGGAGGCAGCAACGATCCCCGGCGGCGAGCGCTCAATTCTCGAGCGCTCGCCGTTGGCGCGCCTACCGGACCGGGCGCTCAAGTACGGGCTGACGACGCTCGCGGCGCTGATCCTGGCGCTGATCGTCTACTTCTTCATCCGCCTCGTCGGTCAGGCTCAGCCCGCGTTCGCCAAGGAAGGCGTTCTCGGCTTCGTCTTCGGCAACGACTGGAATGTCAACGCCGAACACTTCGGCGCGCTGCCGCTGCTCGTTGGAACGCTGGTCACATCTGCGATCGCGCTGTTGATCGGTGTGCCGGTCGCGGTCGCCGCGGCCGTGTACGCGACCGAGCTGTGTCCGCTGCGCATGCGGGCGCCCCTGACGATGCTCGTCGAGCTACTCGCCGCGGTGCCTTCGGTCGTGTATGGCCTGTGGGGAATCTTCTTCCTCGCGCCCAAACTGCAGCCCGCCGAGCAGTGGATCGCCGACCGGCTGTCGTTCATCCCGTTCATCGGCGGCGGCCTCGTGACGATTCCCAACTACTTCATCACCGGGCTCGTGCTCGCGATCATGATCCTGCCGATCGTCAGCGCGATCAGCCGCGAGGTGATGGCGACAGTCCCGCCCGACCACAAGGAGGCGGCGCTCGGACTCGGCGCGACGCGCTGGGAGATGATCCGTCTCGCGGTGCTGCCGTATTGCCGCTCGGGCATCGTCGGCGGCGCGATGCTCGGCCTTGGCCGCGCGATCGGCGAGACGATCGCAGTGACGATCCTGATCGGCGACGCGCCGCGGCTCGGCCACCACCTGTTCGAGCAGGGCTACAGCCTCGCGGCTGTGATCGCCAACGAGTTCGGCGAAGCGCAGGGACTGCACCGCTCGGCGTTGTTTGCGGCCGGCCTCGTGCTGTTCGTGTTCACGCTGATTGTCAACGCGATCGCGCGTCTGATCGTGATGAGGGCGTCGCGCACGCGAAGCTCGGGGCCGCCCTCCGGCACGTCAAGGGGCGGCGTCGACCTCGCCGACGCGGCGGCAGGCGCATGAGCGCCCACGGCGCATCTCCGGAGCGGCTCGCGCGCTTCTCCGTCAGCGCCTCACGCAGGCGCAAGGACCGCTTCGCTCGCGGGATGGTTCTCACCGGCACGGTGATCGCGCTGATCCCGCTCGTGCTGATCGTCTACTACCTGCTGCGCAAGGGCCTGGGTGCCTGGAGCTGGAGCTTCTTCACGACGGACCCGACCGGCAACACGTTCTTCGGGGGCTCGAACATCGGCGGCATCAAGAGCGCGATCCTCGGCACGATCGAGATCGTCGCGCTGGCATCGGCGATCTCGATCCCGATCGGCGTCGGCGTCGCGATCTGGCTCGTCGAGTACGGCCGCAACAGCTGGTTCGCGAACCTCATCCGCTTCTTCGTCGACGTCCTCACCGGCGTGCCGTCGATCCTCTTCGGCCTGTTCGTCTACATCGTGCTGATCATCGGCACCGGCAGCACCTACGCCGGCTGGAAGGGCTCGATCGCGCTCTCGCTGCTGATGCTGCCGATTGTCATTCGTTCCGCCGAGGTCGTCCTGCTGCTGGTGCCCTCGGCGCTGCGCGAGTCGGCGCTCGCGCTCGGTGCGCCACGCTGGCGAGTGATCTTCAGCGTCGTGCTGCCGACAGCGCTGCCGGGCATGCTCACGGGCGTGCTGCTCGCCGTGGCCCGTGCGGCCGGGGAGACCGCGCCGCTGCTGTTCACCGCGGCCGCCACGCTGAAGACGACATTCGACCTCAGCGGTTTCATGAACTCGCTGCCTGTGCAAATCTACAAGGACGTAACATCTCCCACGACCGCCGTCGTCAATCGTGCTTGGGGAGCGGCGCTCACCCTGGTCGTGATGATCCTGCTGCTCAACCTCATCGCCCGCCTGATCTCGCGAAGGAGCCGCCTTGCATGACACCCGACGGTCGCACCACAGAGGTGACTGACGTGGACCCCGAGAGCCAGCCGGATCTCGAGCGCCAGGAACAGGACGCGGGCCCGGCGGGCAGAGAGCAGGTCTCGCCGCGGATCACCAGTCCCGCGACGAGCGCCGCGGCGACGAATGGCGCGACAGCTGCCGACGGCAAGCCCGGGATCGAGGTCAAGCTCGAAGGGCTACGCGCGTTCTACGGCGCCGCCGAACAGGTCAAGGGCATCGACCTCGAGTTTCGCGCCAACGAGGTGACCGCAATCATCGGGCCGTCCGGTTGCGGCAAGTCGACGATGGTGCGTTGCATCAACCGCATGCACGAGGAGATCCCCGGCGCACGCGCCGAGGGCCGGGTGCTGCTCGAGGACCTCGACGTGTACGACCCGTCGGTGGACGTCGTGGCCGTGCGACGGGCGGTCGGCATGGTCTTCCAGAAGCCCAACCCGTTCCCGACGATGTCGATCTTCGACAACGTCGCCGCCGGGCCGCGCCTCAGTGGGCGCCGGCGCGGGGACCTACGCGAGACCGTCGAGACAGCGCTGCGTGGCGCCGGACTCTGGGACGAGGTGTCCGATCGCCTCGACGAGGCGGGCTCCGGTCTGTCCGGGGGCCAACAGCAGCGCCTGTGCATCGCGCGCTCACTCGCCGTCGAACCCGAGGTGATCCTGATGGACGAGCCGTGCTCGGCGCTCGACCCCATCGCCACGCTCAAGATCGAGGAGCTGATCGAGGAGCTCAAGCAGCGCGTGACGATCGTCATCGTCACGCACAACATGCAGCAGGCGGCGCGCGTCGCCGATCGCACGGCGTTCATGCTCGACGGCAGGCTCGTCGAGGTCGGGCCGACGCAGGAGATCTTCACCAAACCAACCGATTCGCGAACCGAGGAATATGTCACCGGGAAGTTCGGCTGACGAGGAACGCCCGTCGGCGGCGTTCGCTGCCGGCACCGCGACTGCGCGCCCGGGAACTGGCGACGACGCGCACGCGCAGGGACGCGTCCACTTCCAGGCACAGCTGCGCGAGCTCGAGACCAACGCGCTCGGCGGGCTCGATCTGATCGTCGAGCAGCTCGACCGCGTGCTCGAGGCGCTCCACCACCAGGATGTCGAGCTCGCGCAGATGGTGATCGCCGACGACGACCGCGTCGACGGCCGCTATCTGGAGGTGCACCAGGGCATCCTCTCGCTGCTCGCGCTGCAGGCACCGGTCGCCGGCGATCTGCGGCTCGTCGCGGCGTTGTTGCACATGATCAAGCACATCGAGCGCATGGGCGACCAGTGCGTCAACATCGCCAAGCTGATCCCGCTGTCGGGCTACGAGCCACCTGTGCACCGCGAAATGCTCGACGCGCTCGCCAAGATGGGCGCGTTCGCGCGTTCGGAGGTCGTCCAGTCGAAGGCCGCGTTCGCCGCACGCGACGTCGCCCTCGCCGAAGACCTCGTGCGCCAGGACCGCGAGATCAATCGTCTGAACCGTGAGATCTTCCGGCTGGCGATCGAGATCGGCGACGATCCCGACACGCGTGAGTGGGCGATGCACATGACGCTCGTCGCGCGTGCGCTCGAGCGCATCGGCGACAACGCCGTCGACATCGGCGAGCAGGTCGCCTTCGTGGTGACCGGGCTGTTCCGAGAGTTCTCGGATTCTTCGCGGGCGGGCTAGTCTGCCGCGGCGTGCAGCGGCTCCCAGCCTCTCACCAGAAGGGCCGCCGAGGGGCCTCGGCCTCCTGTGAAGATCCTGTTACGTCGCCTTGCAGAACTGTTGTGCGCCACCCTCATCGCATACACTCGCGCCGATGAGCGCAAGCGTGAGCGCCGGAGAGGCGGGGGGCGCGTCAGCCGCACAGGACGCCGCCAGCGCCTCGGGGGCAGCCCTTCGTATTGCCGTCCTGGATCGCGACAGCGGTTTCATCCAGGTACTGAGCAAGCGTCTGGACCGGCTCGGCTGGGAGCACCGGGTGCTCGCGAGCCCCGTGCCGGCGGAAGCGGTCGTCTCGATGCGCCTGAGCGCGCTGGTCGTCGACCTCGCGGTGCTGGGACCGCAGGCGTGGGGCTGGCTCGAGCGACTCTGCGAGGCGCTGCCCGAGCTCGGGATCGTCGTGTGCACCGGCCCATCGACCGTCGCACAGCGGGTGCGCGGCCTGCGACTCGGCGCCGACGACTGGATCACCAAGCCCTGCCACCCCGAGGAAGTGATCGCGCGTGTCCAGAGCGTCGTACGCCGGCGCCGGCGCAGCGCCAGCCGCGCCGAGACCGAGCCGATCACAGCCGGCGAGGTTGAGATCCGCTCCGACCGCTTCCAGGCGTTCGTCGGCAAGCAGAGCATCGACCTGACCAGACGCGAGTTCGAGCTGATCGAGCTGCTCGCCGCGGCCGAGGGTCGCGTGCTCGAGCGCGAGGAGATCTACTCGCGGCTGTGGGGTTACACGATGGTGCGCGGCGACCGCTCTGTCGACGTGTTCGTGCGCAAGCTGCGCCAGAAGCTCGAGAAGGCCTCGCCCAGCTGGCGCTACATCCACACGCACTTCGGTATCGGCTACCGATTCGCGGCGGAATCGGTCGAGGTCGTCGACGCAAGCGCCGTGCCGTCGTCACTCCCCGTCGAGTGGGACACCCGCGATAAGCGCCAGCTCGCGGGGCCGCATGAGGACGACGAGCTCACCGCCGGCGCCCTCTAGACGCACCACCGCCAGGCCACCCTTCTTGACATCGGCGCGCGCGCCGGTCAGTTCGCCGGCCACACGCGAGAGGTCCGGCTCGTGCCCGACCAGCAGCACCCGCGCGTCGGCCGAGGACCCGGCGAGCGCGTCGAGCGCCTGCTCGGCGTCGAACCCACCCGAGAGCGGCGCGTACTCCTGCACGCGCGCTCGTTGCTCCTCGCTCCACGCCTGCGCCGCCAACTCCGCGGTCTGTCGGGCACGCACCCGCGGGCTGAACAGGACCGCCTCGAATGAGGCCCCGAGCCGCTGCAATGCCACCCCCGCCGCGCGCGCCTGTTGCTCGCCGCGCTCGGTCAACCGCCGCTCAGCGTCGGCGCGCGCGCCATGAGGCTCTGCCTCTGCGTGACGAAGTAGCCAGAGCTGGCGCGCCATTCAATCTCGCCGGTAACCCTAGCGCGTCGCCCGCCGCAGGCGCTCGTCGACCGTGCGGGGCTTCGCCTTCTGCGCGTCACGGTGTAGCTTGGAGACATGGACCGCGATCGCGAGCAACAGCGGGGGCAGCGCGCGAGCACGATCACGGCTGCGCGGCCGACCGTCGACGCCGAGCAGGCGCCGACCGATCAGTCGCTGCTGGACCCATCCCTTTACCTGAATCGCGAGCTGTCGTGGCTCGACTTCAACGACCGCGTGCTGCAGCTCGCCGAGGATGTGCGCGTGCCGCTGCTCGAGCGGGTCAAGTTCTGCGCGATCTACACCACCAACCTGGACGAGTACTACATGGTGCGCGTCGCTGGGCTGCGCGACCAGATCGACGCGGGCGTGGAGAACCCGGGCCAGGACGGACGGACCCCATCCGAGACGATCGCGTTGATCCGTGAGCGCGTGCTCGGTCAGAGCCGGCGGCTGACCGACTGCTTCGAAGGTCAGCTACGGCCTGCGCTCGCCGAGCACGACATCCGCGTGGTCGGCGTGCGCGAGCTCGACGACGAGCGACGCGCCGATCTCGCACGGCACTTCCAGAAGGCGATCTTCCCCGCGCTCACACCGCTGGCGGTCGCGCCGGGACGCCCATTCCCGTACATCTCCAACCTGTCGCTGAGCCTCGCGGTGCTCGTGCGCGACCCGACCAACGAGCAGACGGTGTTCGCGCGCGTGAAGGTCCCGACCGAGATCCTGCCGCGCTTCGTGACGCTCAAGCAGGACGCGGGCGAGCCGCCGCTGCTGGTGCCGCTCGAGGACGTGATTGCCAACCACCTCGACGCGCTGTTCCCGGGGATGGAAATCGTCGACTACGACGTCTTCCGCGTCACGCGCGACGCCGACCTCGAGGTCTCCGACGACGCTGCCGACCTGCTGCAGGCGGTCGAGGACGAGCTGCGTCGGCGACGCTTCGGCGAGATCGTGCGCGTTGAGATCGGCGCCCAGGGCTCCGAGCAGCTGCGCGAGGCGCTACAGGGCCTGCTGGGTGTGCAGGACGACGAGGTCTACCCCGTCGACGGCCTGCTCGACATGGGCGCGCTGTGGCAGATCGTGAGGCTTCCCGGCCACAACGAGCTGCGCGAGGAGCCGATCGTCGGCGTCACGCATCCGCGCCTGGTGCGCCGCGAGGGCGAGCGTCCGGACGTGCTCGGGGCGATGCGCGAAGGCGACCTGCTCGTGCACCACCCGTATGAGTCGTTCGCGACCTCCGTCGAGCGCTTCGTCGAGCAGGCCGTCGCAGACCCGAACGTGCTCGCGATCAAGCAGACCGTGTACCGCACGAGCGACGACTCACCACTCGTGCCGGCGCTGATCGACGCCACCGAACGCGGCAAGCAAGCGGTGGCGCTCGTCGAGTTGCAGGCGCGTTTCGACGAGCGCATGAACATCCACTGGGCCAAGGCGCTGGAGGAGGCGGGCGTGCATGTCGTCTACGGCCAGCCGGCGCTGAAGACGCACGCCAAGTGCGTGCTGGTGGTGCGCCGCGAGGGCGACGGCGTTCGCAACTACGTGCACATCGGCACCGGTAACTACCACTCCACGACCGCGCGGCTGTACACGGACTTCGGGCTGTTCACGACCGACGAGCAGATCGGCGCCGACGTCGCTGACATGTTCAACTACCTGACCGGCTACGGACGCCCGCTGCACTACCGCAAGGTGCTGACCGCACCCGAACACCTGCGCGAGGGCATCATCGAGCAGATCGAACGCACGGTCGCGGCGCACTCCGCCGAGCATCCGGCACGGATCTCGATGAAGATGAACTCGCTCGTCGACGGCCGCTGTATCCGCGCGCTGTATGCGGCATCCCAGGCCGGGGTCAGCGTTCAGCTGAACGTCCGCGGCATCTGCTGCCTGCGTCCCGGCGTGCCCGGCGTCTCGGAGAACATCAGGGTCGTCTCGATCGTCGGGCGCCTGCTCGAGCACTCGCGCGTCTACTCCTTCGAACGCGAGGGCGACCCCGCGATCTACATCGCCTCCGCGGACCTGATGCCTCGCAACCTCGACCACCGCGTCGAGCTGGCCGTGCCGATCGAAGCGCCGGCACTGCGCGAGGAGCTGTTGGACGTGCTCGAACGTGCCTTCGCCGACAACCAGAACTCGTGGGATCTCGACGCCGAGGGTCAGTGGCAGCGCAACTCGCCGCAGCCCGATGAACGCCCGCGCAGCCTGCAGCTCGAGCTCGCCGAGCTCTACGGCGCGCGCGCCCGCAGCGCACGGCACACCGCCGAGCGCGACGCCGGCTCGCTGGGCGTCGGCCGTCTGTAGCGCGAGGCAGGGCCGCGGCTCACTGGCGGCGGCAGCCGCAGCGCGTACGTCGCACTATCCGATCAGTTCGATTCTTTAGACTTTTTGCGTCGCCTATTGACGACGTCGGTGCGGGCCGGCGGACGCTTGCGCTGAGCAAGTGGCGCCTGCGCTCGCGTCAAACCACATAAGGAGGTCCTTGATGCAATCCTCACACGCCGTACGACGCGCCAGCATGCTCGGCATGATGGTCGCAGTCTTCATTGCAGCGAGCGCGGAGGCCAACCTGGCCAGAGCAGCAACCTGGATATGCGTACCCGAAACCGCCGGAGGAGACGTCACCTCTGGGGGCAGCAGCGGCGAATGCAAAGCTGCCTACACCAAGGTCGAACTGCCGCCAACGGCCGAGATGACGGTGCTGAACGAGATCCTGCCGCACACGAAATACGTTGCCGAAGGAATCGACAAAAAGCCAACCGTCCAGTTCTCCGGGATCAACGTGCAGATCATCAACGGCGAAGGAAAAACAACAACGACCAACGGTGAGGGCAACCTCATCATCGGCTACGACGAAGAACCGGGCACCCAGACCGGCTCGCACGATCTCATGCTGGGAGGTCACCAGAGTTATACGAGCTTCAGTGGCCTCGTCGCCGGCTATGCAAACAGCATCACCGGAAAATACGCGACCGTCAGCGGCGGCTGGGGTAACACCGCCAGCGGCGAAGAGGCGCCGTCGGTCAGCGGCGGCGCGGACAACACCGCCAGTGGCTTCTACACGTCGATCAGCGGCGGCTCCAACAACGCAGCAAGCCGGGAAGAGGCGTCTGTCAGCGGTGGTCACGGCAACACTGCCAGCGGCCGGGTCGCGTCGGTCAGCGGCGGCTCCGAAAACAAATCCAGCGGCGAATACGCCTCGGTTCTGGGCGGTTACAAAAACCTCGCCGAAGGTGAGTGGTCCGCTGTCTACGGCGGCAAAGAAAAGACGGCTAGCAAAGAATACGAAGTGATCGGATAGCGCCAGCCTGCGAATGCTTGGGCGGCTCGCCGCGATGGAGATGGCAGAGGCGCCCAAGCATCCGATCGCGAACGCGACCGCAGGCTAAGGCACGTCACCCAGACGCCGGCAGCGCGTCGAGCGCCGACTTCAGCGCGTCCACCGACTGGTAGTCGAGCCCGAGCAGATGATCGTGGCGGTGGCGCACGATCCCCTGCTCGTCGATCACGATCACCGCGCGCTTGACGCCCAACCGCGGGGAGAACGCATCGTATTTGCGCGCCACGTCCTTGTCGACGTCCGCCAGCAGCGGCACCGTCAGGTCGTACTTGTCGCTGAAGCCGCGGTGAGAGTCAAGGTCCTGCGAGGAGATCCCGACGACGGTCGCGTCCAGCGCCGAGAAGTCCTCGGCGCGATCGCGGTAGGAGCAGAACTGTTTCGTGCAGACCATCGTGTTGTCGCCGGGGTAGAACAGCAGCACCACGCGCTCGCCACGGTGGTCGGAGAGCTTGAACGGCCCGTCGGTGCCCGGCAGCTCGAAGTCCGGGGCCAGCTCGCCAACCTTGGGGCTCTTCGCCATGCTCGTCACCCTAGCGCGATCAATGCGGCGCGCTCAGCAGCGCACCGGGATCGCGCACCCACCAGGGCACCAGCGAGGGCGTCGCCGCCTCGCCGAGGCCGTACGCCGGCAGATCCTTTGAGCAGATGAAGGCGAGCCTGCGCTGGCGTCGATAGTCGCTCATGCCGGTGTAGTCGGAGATGTGAGGCGCCAGCGCGACGGTGTCGAACTCGAACTGGCTCGCGAGCTCTTCGACGGCCGCCCTGCTTGGAACCAGACCGAGCGGGTATTCGACCGCGTCGGTCGTGTTGTACGGACGTGCCAGCTCGAAGATGCTGAGACGTGCACGCGAGAGCTCGGTGTCGATCACGATCAGCTCGGCGCCCGCGCCCGCCATCAGCTCGAACAACTCGAACGGCTTGCACAGGGCGCTCATCAAGCCGAGGCACAGGACCACGTCGAAGCTTTCGGCGAGCGCGAGCGCGAGCACGTTCGCGTGTTCGAAGCGGTAGCGCGACGGGTCGATCCCCTTGGCCTCGAACACCAGCGCGGCCTGGTCGAGGTAGCTCTGGCGGGCGTCCACGCCGAGCACGAACTCAGCGCCGGCCTCGGCCGCCGCGAGCGACCAGAAGCCGGCGTTGCAGCCGAGGTCGAGCACGCGACGGCCCGCGAGCGAGCCGCCCGTCAGCTCGAGCAGCGCAGCGAAGAAGTAGCGGTAGCGCTCGCGCTGGCGGTTGATCAACACGGGATTGGCAACGTGCGTGCGCACGCCGCCGTCGAACTCGAACTCGTAGTGCCACCCGGGCAGCTCAGCGAGGCGCCGCTTGATCTCTTGCGCGTCCATCTCGATCCGCGCATTCTCGCATGGTGCATCAGCGCGTCCGGCGAACGCTAGCCTGGAGATCATGGAGCAATCGCTCGCCGGGCAGCTGCTGCTCGCCTCGCCGTCGCTGCTCGATCCGAACTTCGCGCGCACGGTCGTGCTGATCGGCATCCACAGCGAGGACGGCGCGATGGGCGTCGTCCTCAACCGCCCGTCGAACCTCACCGTCGGCGAGGCCGTGCCGCAGCTGCTCGATGTCGTCGACGCGCTCGAGACGGTTTACGTCGGCGGCCCGGTGCAGCCGAGCTCGGTCGTGTTCCTCGCCGAGTTTCTCGAGCCGGCGCTCGCCGGCGTGATGGTGCTCGGTCGCATCGGCTTCCCGGCGCCGGACGCGGGCGTCGAGGAGCTCGCCGAGACGACCGAGCGGCGAAGGGTCTTCGCCGGTCACGCCGGCTGGGGCCGCGGACAGCTCGACGCGGAGATCGCCGAAGGCGCCTGGATCGCCCACCCGGCCGAGCCCCGCGATGTGTTCACCGACACCCCGGAGGAGCTGTGGAGCATCGTGCTCACGCGCATGGGCGGCAGCTATGCGCTGCTCGCACGGATGCCGCCGGACCCGAGCGTCAACTGAGCGCACGGTTACGCTTGCACGCGGTGCAGGCGCGCGCGAGACACGGAGCGGGACTCTGAGCCGGGTCCAGCACGGCGCGGCGCTGACGCTGCTCTGCTTCGCGGCGCTCGGCCTCTGCGCGAGCGCCGCCGACGCGAGCGCCAGGCCGTCGGCGCTGGTGGTGTTCGCTGCCGCCGGTGAGTCGCAGCTCGCCGGCCTCAGCGGGGCATCGGTCGGCATCATGTCTGCCAGCCAGGGTCCCTACTCGAGCACGCAGCTGCTGCTCGATATCAGCCAGGGTGCGCGCATCGCGAGCTCGGCTTACGCGACCCGGCGACCGCCCCCGCTCTCGCTCTCGGTCTCGCTGGGAAACTCCGCGGCGCGCCCGAGCATCGCCGGCTGGCAGCGGGCGTTGCGACGAGCGCGGGCCGCGCCGCAGCTGCTGCGACCGGGGCTGCTCGCGAGCGCGATCCCGGGCGGCGCCGGCTATGCCGGCATCGACGTCGCGGCGAGCACCGACGCGCCGCTGGCAGCGGGACGCGCCGGCACGCTCGCCGCTGTCACGCTCGGCTCGGCGACGACGCTCGTGCGGCGCATCGACGCGCTGATGCGCAGCAGGCGTCTCGTGATCACCGATCTCCCCGCCGGTGCCGAAGGCCTCGCTGACCTCGGCCTGCTCGCTCGTCAACGGGCGCCGCGCGAGCTGCTGATCGTCGTGCAGCGTGTCCCGCGCGAGCCGGCCGGTCAGCTTCTGTGGACAGCGGCCGCAGGCCTCGCCGGCGGCGGCGGGCACGAGCTGAGCTCCAATAGCACCAGGCAGCGTGGGCTGATCGCGAGCTTCGATCTCACGCCCACGATCCTCGAGCACCTCGGGGTGAGGCCGCTGCCGGCGGACGTGCGCGGCGAGCCGGTGGTCACCGACGGCGCGTTGCACTCAGCGAGCCTGCGGGCGCTGATGGCACGCCTGCGCGTGATCGGCCCGCGCCGCCTGCCCGCGCTGGCTTGGCTCTTGGCCGCGTGGGCGCTGCTGGCGACGCTGGCCTCGCCGTCGACGCGGGGGCGGACGTGGTCGCTGCGCGTCGGCGCGCTCGGCGTGCTTTGGACGCCCGTCGCGACGCTGCTGCCGGCGGCGCTCGAGCCGAGCGCCGCGGTCGAGTACGCGACGATCGCGCTCCTCTGCCTGGTGCTCGGCGCGCTCACCGACGCGCTCGTTCGCTGGCCGCGCGCGCTGCTCGTGCCGGCGCTCGCCGCGATCGTCGCGATCAGCGCCGACGCGCTCGCGGGCACGCAGCTGTTGATGCGCTCGCTGCTCGGACCCGACCCGATCCTGGGCGCGCGCTTCTACGGCATTGGCAACGATCTCAAGTCGGCGCTGGCCGTGCTGGCGCTGGCGGCGGTCGCCAGCGCGCTGTACCCCGCCACGCGCGGTCGACGCGCAGCGCTGACGATGGCGCTGAGCGGCGTAGTGCTGGCGTTGGTCGAGGGCTCGGCGCGGATCGGCGCCGGCGTCGGTGGTGTGATCCTCGTCAGCTTCGGATTCGCGCTCGCCACGATCATGCTGCTCCCAGGCGCATTGACGCGCAAACGCGCCCTGGTCGTGTTGCTGAGCCCGGTCGCGGGGCTCGTCGCGCTGGCGGCACTAGACCTCGCGTTCGCGCACGGCACGGGCCACTTCACCGGCAGCGTCCTCGACGCGCGCTCGGCGGATGACCTGCGCGACGTGATCGTCCGCCGCTACACAGGCGCCTGGAACGAGCTGCGCAACCATGCGATGCCCGTCGCGTGCGCCGTCGCGCTCGCCGCCGCGGCGCTCGGCGTGCGCCGGCGCGCACGTGTGCTGGCGCCGGTGGCGAGTGACCCCGCGTGGACCGCGGCGCTCGCCGGCGGCCTCGCCGCGGGCTTCGTCGGTGCGCTCGTCGAGGACTCCGGGCCGGTGCTGTTCGTCGTGGCAGTGTTCACGCTCGGCTGCGTGCTGTCCTACATTTGTGGCAAGCCGCGCGCCGTGTCCGAGCCAGCGCAGACGACCACGGGGCTTCGTTCGGGAACCTCCCACGCAGCAGGACGAGGTGATACGCCCGCGCCGATCACAGCGCGCCCGGCGGAGCGAGCCACTCGCTCTCGAACCTGAGGCTCGTGTGCTCGGCAAGCAAGTCGTAGTCGCTGTCGTAGTGAAGTACGCCGATGCCGGCTGTGTGCGCGCAGGCGGCGATCACGACGTCAGCGGGCGCGAGTCGGTGATGGCCGATCTCAGCCAGCTCGCGCTGCGCCGCCATTGCCGTCCGTTCGATCTCCCGATCGAGCTCCACTCGCGGAAGCAGCGCGAGGTCGGCCATCATCGTCGCGTGGTCTGTGGCTGAGCGTGCCGAGTAACCGGCCTCGAGCAGAAACGGCAAGCACGTCGCGAGCTGCAGCTCCTGCATCCACGCGGCGACGTTCTCAGCGCGAGCGTCCTCCAAGCGACCGGAGGACAGGCGCGCCCAAGCCGAGTTGTCGAGCAGCAGCACGCCGCTTCGTTCAGTCAGCGATCAGCCCGCGACGCTTGACGTCGTCGGCGGCATCGACATCCACTGGGATCGAGCGGCGCCGGACCAGCTCGCCGAGTCGCTGCGCCGCCAGGCGGGCGGCCTTGGCGTCGTCGGGTAGTTGACGTGCCTTCGTCCGCGCACCGAGCACGACCAGTTCGGCGTAATCGATTCGCTCGCTGCCCATGCGGGCGCGCAACTCATCCAGTGCTTCGCGTACTGGCGGTGTCTCTGTGATGGTGTGACGCGCGCGCGAGGTCGGCACTGGCGTAGTGTAACACCGTGCTGCACCTAAGCGGCGCAGTCGCGGCAGGCCCCGTGCAGCACGATCTCGTGCTCGGAGACCGCGAGCGGGACGCGCGCGCTGAGCGAGTCGATCGCACGCTCGAGCCCGGGGTCGGAGAACGGCATCACCAGACCGCACTCGTCGCAGACGAGATGATGATGGTGCTGCTCGTGCTCGCATACGCGCTCGTAGCGCACCATCGCCTGGCCGGTCTCGACGCGCTGGACGAGCGCGAGCGCCTCGAGCTCGTCGAGGATCCGGTAGACGCTCGCGCGGCTGACCGGGCGCGCCGAGCGTGCTCGCAGCGCGTCCTCGATCTCGAGCGCAGTCAGCGCGCACTCCTGCGTCGCGAGCAGCTCGAGCAGCGCGCGCCGGGCGCCCCCGCGCTTTCGGCCCGCGGCAGCGAGTGCCGCCTCGGCCTGCTCAACCCAACCGTCGGTGATCGCTTCAGAGCTCATGCGACGATGTTAGAGGCGCCGCTGACGGCGTAGTCCAGGGGCGCGTCGCGCCCGCTGCCCCTGCGCGCGTGCCACGCAGCCCACGCGCGGCCGAGCGCGTACGCGCCGGCGCTGATCGTGCCGACGTAGAAGCCGATCGGGTAGTCGGTGGTGTAGGAGGCTGCGATCGCGCCCCACACGGTGATCAACGCGATCGCCACGGACAGGGCGATCGCGGCCAGCGGTCTGTCGACGAACGAGCGCGCGGCGGCCGGCGGGCCGATCATCAGGCTGAAGATCAGCAGCGTGCCGACGACGGGCACCGTCATCGTCGTCGCGAGCGCGACGACCACCAGGAAGCACAGCTCCATCCGGAACGCCCGCACGCCGCGCGCCTCACCCACCTCGACGAGCACCGATGAGAGCATCAACGGACGGTAGAGCGCGGCGATCGCGCCCACGCACACGAGCGCCAGCGCCGCCGTCGGCGCAACCGCGTTGCTCGAGATCCCGAGCACCTCGCCGAACAGCAGCGACTCGATCTCCGGCGCGTACTCCACGTTCAAGCTCACGAACAGCGAGCCGAGCCCGAGCATCATCACCAGCGCGAGCGCCGTCACGACGTCGTGGCGCCCGCGCCTGCCGAGCACGCCGATGCCGAGCGCCCCGAGCAATGAGAAGACGCCCAATCCGACGAGCGTGCTGGCGCCGATCAGGCTTGCCCCCGCGGCGCCGGCGAACGAGCCGTTGGGGATCGCGTGCGCGACGAACGCCGACCCGCGCAGCACGACGAAGAAACCGACGATGCCTGCCACCACGGCGACGATCGTCGCGACCTCCCAGGCGTTGACCATGAAGCCCGAGAACATCTACGCCGCTCCTCGCCTGCGCAGCTGCGCGGGGATACCCGAGAGCAGATAGCCGAGGAAGATCAGCGTCACGACAAAGAAGCTCACCGGCCAGCCGCGTTCGAGTGGAGGCCAGGAGAAGCTGTCGTAAGCGAGCAGGATCCCGAGCCACATCGCCGCCACTCCCAGCCCGGCGGCGAGCGCGATCGCGAAACCGGGACGCCGGGTGAGTCGTAGCGCTGTCGCGGCCGGGCCGACGAGCAGCGCAGTCGAGAGGATCGAGCCGATCGTGATCGCCGCCAGCGCGACCGCGAGCGCGAGCGCGAGCAGGTACGCCGCCCCGAGCGCCCGTACGTGCAGGCCACGCGCGGCGGCCATCTCCGCGCTCAACGAGCTCAGCAGCAGCGGGCGGTAGAGCGTCGCGATGCTCACCAGCACGATCACGCTGAGCAGCGCGACGAGCGGGATCGTTGAGCTGGCGACCGTGAACACGGAGCCGAAAAGGATCGTCTGGGCGGCGCCGGTGGTGTTCTGCTGTGTCGCCACCAGATACAGCAGCAGCGCGGCCACGCCGAGTGCCGTCCCGAGGACGATGCCGGTCGCGAGGTCACGGCCGCGCGGACGCTGTATGCCGATCAGCTCCATCGCCGCGGCGGCGGCGACGCTGACGGCCATGAAGCCCCACAGTGGTCCGATCCCGGCCAGGAACGCCGCAGAGCCGCCGGCGGTGTCGATGTCCCCTAGCGCCTCACCCGCAAACGACTGGCCGCGAATCACCGTGAACACGCCGACTGTGCCCGCGGCGACCGCGACGAGCGCGCCGACGAGGATCGCCACGCGCACCGATTCGCTCGCGAAGAACCCGGGTTCGATCACCGGCGCGAGCAGCGCCCCGAGCGCCCCGACGTTCACGTGTGGATCTCCAGACCCGGCAGCGCGGCATCGTGCCCATGCAGGTCGGACTCGTCGCCGGCGCCGGCCACTACGAGCACGCGTCCGTGGACGTTGAGCACGTCGACGTGGCTGCCGTAGAGCTCGCTGAGCACGTCGGCGCGCACGACCTCCTTGGTCGTGCCGCTGGCGGCGCGACCGCCGGCGAGGTAGACGATGCGATCCATGACGGGCAGCAGCGGGTTCATCTCGTGTGCACTGATCAGCACCGCGACATGCTGCTCGGCGGCGATCCGCGCGAGCAGCGCGACGACCTCCTGGGCGGCGCGCAGGTCGAGGTTGGCGAGCGGCTCGTCGAGCAGCAGCAGCCGCGGACGCGCGATCAGGGCGTGCGCGATCAGCACGCGTTGCTGCTCACCGCCCGAAAGCTGTCCGACACGCGCATCGCCGAAGCGCTCGGCGTCGACCGCCTGCAACATCTCCTCGACGCGCGCCCTGCGCGCGCGGGATGGCAGCGGGATGCCGAACCTCTGGGCGTCGATGCCCAGACCCACGAGATCGCGGGCGCGCAGCGGCATGTCGGGGTCGAGCAGGAACTTCTGCGGGACGTAGCCGATCAGCTGGTTGTGGCGCGAGCGCGGGCGTCCATCCAGCAGCACGCGGCCAGAGTTCGCCGGCTGCAGCCCGAGGATCACCCGCAACAGCGTCGTCTTGCCGGCGCCGTTGGAGCCGATCAGGCCGGTGAACTCCCCCGGGCGGATCGCGAAGCTGACGTCGCGCAGAACCTCGTGCCCGGACAGTCGCACGCTGACCCGCTCGATCGTGAGGATCTCTCCGGCGGCGTCCATCACAGCTCCTGCGTCGAGACGTTTTCGGCGAGCGCCCGATGCAGCGCCCGCACCTCGGCGAGCATCCACGACTGGTAGTCGTATCCGGGCACTGGCATCGTCTCGTATACACCGACGACGGGCACGCCTGCCTGTTTGGCGGCCTGCAGAAACGACTCGGTGAGCGAGTCGGTCACCTGCTGGTTGTAGACGAACACCTTGACCCTGTGGTCGGCGAACAGGCCGTTCTGCAGGGTCACGTCCTGCGGCGCGGGGTCGACGCCGTTCATGATGTCCGCCTGCAGGCCAAACGGCGTCAGGTTGACGGTGCCCGCCGCTTCGAGCATGTAGTCGCCGACCGGCTCGGTGGTCGCGACCGGCGTGCTCGAATATTCGGCGGCGAAGGCCTTGAGCGCCCGGTACCACGGCGACAGTGATCGTTCAAACGCGGTCGCGTTCGCTTTGAAGTAGGCGGCATGCGCCGGCTGCAGCGCCGACAGCGAGGCGGCGACCGCCTTCGCGACCGCCTCCATCGTGCCGGGCTTGTACCAGAGGTGTGGGTTGGGCGTGGAGTCCGGCAGACCGAGCAGCTTCTGGACGTCGATCACCTTGCGTGAGGAATTGGATCCCACCCCACCGGACGCCGACTCGATCTTTTCCATGTAGGTGTCATAACCGAGGCCGTTCTGCACGACCAGCCGCGCCGCGCTGACGGCCTCCGCGACGCTCGGGCTCGCCTCGAAGCTGTGCGGATCGGTGTTCGGGTTGCTCTCGATCGCGGTCGCCTTCACGTAGCGACCGCCGACCTGTTCGATCACGTTGGCGTACTGGTTCTCGGCGCCGACCGCGACGATCGCGCCGGCGGGCGCGGTGCTCTGGATGGCGCCGGCGCAGCCGCTCAGCGAAACGGGCAGCGCGGCGAGCGCGATGACGACGGTCAGGCGCGCTGACGCGCCGATGCGGCTCAGCTTCATGGCGGCCGGCTCCCTGATGGACGCGGGTGGTCGGTGCTGGCGCGACCACCATATCAAGACTGAGTCTTATTCTCAGTCTTGCTCGAATCAGGGCGCCGGCCGAGCTCCGGCGATGAGGTTCAGTAGTCGTCCCTGTAGCGCCTGCGCCTGATCAGGAGCACGGCAGCGACGACGATGATCACGATGATCAAGACGCCTGCGGCGATGTAACGGATTTTGTGTTTGGCGGGTTTTTTGGTGGTGGAGGATTTGACTTCTTTGCTGGCTTCGCTCGAGCTCAGCACGACGACCGGCACGTGCTTGGCTTCGAGCGCCGCAGCCGCCGCTTTCTCCTGTTTGGGCTTGTAGCGCGCGAGCACATAGGTGCCGTCGTCCAGCGTCACGCGCAGGGAGCGAACATGCTTGTTGATCGTGACGGCTCTGATCTTGCCGCTGTTGAGCTGCTGTTCATATACGGAGAAGCTCTCGGGGGTGTAAACGATCGTGGCTGCACCCGCTACCACAGGGCCAGCAAGCAGCGATGCGCAGGCCAGCGCTGCGACGAGCACGGCGATCCTGGCAGTGAGTGCGGCTCTTGTCGTTGTGATCATCGACGGTACCCTAGCGTCGAGCGTCGAGCGGTGCGCAGCCGGGCGCATGCTGGCTGCAGACGCGGCGCGCGTCGTTGCCAAGCGGTTATATCCGCCCGGTATCGCGCCGGTACGCGCGGGCGGCGAGCACGCCGAGCACGACGGTCCAGGCGATCATCACGACCCAGCCCATGGTGCTCCAGGCGGCCCCGCCCAGCGCGACGTGGCTGGCGCGAGCGAGCCAGTAGGACGGGATGTACTGGCCGAGGTCGTGCAGGAAGCCGTGGCTGGGGAGCGGGAACCACACGCCTCCAAGCAGCGCCAGCAGCGAGATGCCGCCGCCCATCGCGGGACCGATCGAGTCCGGCGTGAGCATGTGGCCGAGCAGGATGCCAAGCGCCGCGAACGGGATCAGGCCGACGAGGATCAGCGCGGTCATCTTCAGCCACTCGTCGGCGGGCAGGCTGACGCCGAGCGACGCGCCGGCCGCATACAGCGCCAGCAGGCTGATCAGCGCCATCATGTATCCGGTCAGGACCTTCACGCGGAAGTAGGCGCGCGGCGTAAGGGGTGTGATCCGCAGCTGACGATTCCAGCCAACGGCGCGCTCGGAAGCAATGCGCGCCCCGCAGGAGAGCATCGCGCTCATCGTGCCGAAGGCGGCGAGCCCGACCATGTAGTAGAGAGCGAACGAGACGCCGCTGCCGTCGAAGTCCTGCACGTGTCGATTGGGGCTCACGATCACGAAGTAAAGGATCAATGGAAAGCCGAGCGACAGCAGGAAGAAGCGGCGGTTGCGCAAGGTGCGCAGCAGCTCATAGCGGGTGTAGAGCAGCGGCATCAGGCCTCGCGTCCGGTCAGCTCGAGGAACGCCTCCTCGAGCCCGGCGGCTGTGATCTCGATGTCGCGCGCCTGCGGGTAGGCGCTCAGTAGCGCCCTGACCGCGACGTCGGAGTCGCTGCAGCGCAGGACGACGGCTTCGCCACGACGCTCGGCGCCGCTGACGCCCGGCAGCACGAGCAGTTCGCCCGTGTCGACGTCGGGCAGTGTCGCGCGGATCGTGCGCGTGCCGACCCGCGCCCGGATCTCGGTCGGCGGCCCGTCGGCGACGACCGCGCCATGCGCCATCAGCACGGCACGATCCGCGTAGGCGTCGGCCTCCTCGAGGTAATGGGTCGCGAACACGACGGTCTTGCCGCGCGCGGCAAAGGCGCGCATCGTCGTCCAGAAGGCCTGGCGTCCCTCGACGTCGAGCGCGACGGTCGGCTCGTCGAGCACAAGCAGCTGCGGGTCGCTGACGAGTGCGATCGCGAGTCGCACACGCTGGGTCTGTCCGCCTGAGAGCTTCTGCGTCCGTTGCGCGGCGAACTCGCGTGCGCCCGAGAGCTCGAGCGCGTCCTCGACGCGCAGCGGCGAGGGGTACAGCGAGGCCATCATCGCCACGAGCTCGGCGACCGACAGATCCCTGATCAACTCTCCTGTCTGCAGCATGCCGCCGATCGCGCCGCGGGCGACCGCCGCGGCGGGGGCGTGGCCGAAAACGGAGACGCTGCCCTCGTCGGGGGCGAGCAGCCCGAGCAGCATGTCGATCGTCGTCGACTTGCCGGCGCCGTTGGGGCCGAGCAGCGCGACGGTCTCACCCGCCGCGATCTCCACGTCGATCCCCCGCACCGCCCTGATCGGACCGTCAGGGCCACGAAACGTCTTCATCAGGCCGCTGAGCTTGATGCCGGCCAGCGCCGGCGGGGACTCACTCGTGCGCGTG
This sequence comes from uncultured Solirubrobacteraceae bacterium, assembly GCA_963838405.1. GTDB lineage: Bacteria > Actinomycetota > Thermoleophilia > Solirubrobacterales > Solirubrobacteraceae > Palsa-744. The sequence goes on from CAWIRA010000006.1 coordinate 997,821, forward strand.
CTCATACCTCATTTGCGCGCCATTTTCATCGCCTTCTGACGTTCCAGCTTCGACAAGTTCACCTTGCGCATCCGGATCGATACCGGCGTCACCTCGACGGCCTCGTCCTCGCGCACGAACTCGAGGGCCTCGTCGAGCGTCAGTTTGCGGTGTGCGTCGAGGCGCACCAGCACGTCGGAGGTCGACGAGCGCATGTTCGTCAGGTGCTTTTCTTTGACCGGGTTGACGTCGAGATCCTCCGAGCGGGCGTTCTCGCCGATCACCATCCCTTCGTAGACCTCCTCGCCCGGGCCGACGAACAGCGAGCCGCGCTCCTGCAGCGTGAACAGCGAGAACGTCACCGTCTCGCCGCGGCGGTCAGCGACGAGCACGCCACTCGTGCGCGTCAGGATGTCCCCGGCCCACGGCTCCCAGCGGTCGAACACGTGGTGCATGATCCCGGTGCCGCGCGTCTCGGTCAGAAACTGGGTGCGAAAGCCGATCAGCCCGCGGGCCGGGACGAGGTAGTCCATCCGCACCCAGCCGGTGCCGTGGTTGGTCATGTGCTCCATCCTGCCCTTGCGCGCGGCGAGCAGCTGCGTGACCGTGCCGACGTGCTCCTCGGGCACGTCCACGGACAGCCGCTCGACCGGCTCGTGGCGCTTGCCTTCGATCTCGCGCTCGAGCACGTGCGGCTGCCCGACCGTCAGCTCGAAGCCCTCCCTGCGCATGATCTCGACGAGCACCGCCAGCTGCAGCTCGCCGCGGCCCTGCACCTCGAATGTGTCCGGCCGATCGGTCTCTCGAACCCGCAGCGACACGTTTCCCACGAGCTCGGACTGCAATCGCGCCTCGATCTGCCTCGCCGTGAGCTTGTCGCCATCCTTGCCCGCGAGCGGCGAGGTGTTGACGCCGAGCGTGATCGACATCGCGGGCTCATCGACGCTGATCACCGGCAGCGGGCGCGGGTCGCCGAGGTCGGCGAGCGTCTCGCCGATCGTGACCTCGGCGATGCCCGCCACGGCGATCACCTCACCCGGTCCGGCGTCGGGCGCGTCGACGCGGTCGAGCGCGTCGGTCACGTACAGCTCGGCGACCGTCGCACGCTGGATCGAGCCGTCCGCACGACACCACGCGATCTGCTGGCCCTTGCGGATCGTGCCGTGGCGCACACGGCAGATCGCCAGTCGACCGACGTACGGAGACGCGTCGAGGTTGGTGACGAGCGCCTGCAGCGGGTGCTCCGGATCGTAGGTGGGCGCCGGGATGCGCTCGAGCAGCAGGTCAAGCAGCGGCGCCAGGTTCTGCTCCTTGATCGGCTCGCCGGGCTCGTAGTGCAACGAGGCAACGCCGGCCTTCGCGTTGCAGTAGACGATCGGGAACTCGATCTGGTGCTCGTCGGCATCGAGATCCAAGAACAGCTCATAGACCTCGTCGACGACCTCCGCGACGCGCGCGTCGGGCCGGTCGACCTTGTTGACGACGAGGATCACCGGCAGCCTCGCCTCGAGCGCCTTGCGCAACACGAAACGCGTCTGCGGCAGTGGCCCCTCGGACGCGTCGACGAGCAGCAGCACGCCGTCGACCATCGTCAGGCCGCGCTCGACCTCGCCGCCGAAATCGGCGTGCCCCGGGGTGTCGATGATGTTGAGCTTGACGTCCCGGTAGCGCAGCGAGGTGTTCTTGGCGAGGATCGTGATGCCCTTCTCGCGCTCGAGGTCCATCGAGTCGAGCACGCGCGTGGCGACGTCCTGGCCGACGCGAAAGGCGCCCGACTGCCACAGCATCGCGTCCACCAGCGTCGTCTTGCCGTGGTCGACGTGCGCGACGATCGCTACGTTTCGGATGTCATCTCTGGTTACGAGCACGGCCCGACAGGCTAGCGGCGTACGTGGCCCGTCCCGGGAAGATCGCGCGCAAGACCCGCCACGCGTCGGTGGCGAGGAGCTAGCGGCCGACGCGCGCGGCCCGCAGCCCGGTCCGCAACCCGAAGCGCGCGAGCGCCGCCGGATAGCGCTCCGCCGCGGCGATCGTCTGCTCGAGCGCGGCGGCGAAGCGGCGCACCTCAGACTCCTCGATCGTGAGCGCCGGCAGCGCCTTGATGACGTTCATGTGATGGCCCGCCACCTGACAGAAGATCTTGTGCTCGTGGAACAACGGCACGGTGATCAGCTGCGAGAACAGGCCGGGCTGGCGGCGCTCGACGCCCTCCCACAGCCGCCGCGCGCGCGCCCCAGCCGGCGGCCCGAATTCGATCGCCCACATCAGCCCCATGCCGCGGACGTCGGCGACGACCTCGAAGCGCTCGACCAGCGGCCGCGTCAGCTCGAGCAGCAGCGTGCCCATGCGCTCGGCACGCGCAACGAGCTGCTCGTTGTCCAGCACGCGCAGTGTCGACAGCGCGACCGCCGCCGCGAGATCGTTGCCGCCGAACGTCGAGCCGTGCCGCACGGCGCGCTCCATGCCGTCGAAGACGCGCTCAAACGCCGCGCGCGACACCAACACGGCGCCGATCGGGACGAACCCTCCCGACAGCGCCTTGGCGACGCAGATCAGGTCCGGCTCGAGGTCCCAGTGCTCAAGCGCGAGGAAGCGCCCGGTGCGCCCGATGCCGGTCTGGACCTCGTCGCACACGAACAACGCGCCGGCTTCGCGGCACAGCCGCTGGGCCGACGGCAGGTAGTCCGGCGCGGGCAGGTTCACGCCCTTGCCCTGGATCGGCTCGACGATCAACGCCGCCACGTCGCCGCGCGCGAGCTCGCGCGCGAGGGCATCCAGATCGCCGAAGCCAACGGCGTCACAGCCAGGCAGCAGCGGCCCGAATCCGTCGCGGAACTCGACGCCGCCATTGAGCGACAGCGAGCCGAGCGTGAGCCCGTGAAAGGCGTGCTCGGCGTACAGCACGCGCGGGCGTCCGGTGGCAGCGCGCGAGATCTTGATCGACGCCTCAACCGCCTCGGTGCCGCTGTTGGCCGGAACCATCGCGCCGACGCTGCTTGGAGCGCGAGCCAGCAGCTGCTCGGCGAGCACCCCGCTCAAAAGCGTGACCCCGAGCTGCGGGAGGTTGCCGGTGCGCGCCGCGAGCACCTGCTCGATCGCCGCGATCGCCTCCGGGTGGTTGCGGCCGATCGCAAACACCCCATAGCCGCCGAACAGATCGAGGTAGCGCTCGCCGTCGGCGTCGATCAGGTGCGCGCCCTCGCCGCCGCTCCACACCTTGTCGAACCCCAGCGTGCGCAGGATGCGCCCCATCTGCGGGTTCACGTAGCGATCGTTGAGCGCCATCTCCTCGCCGCTGCGCGTCGCGAGGATCTGCGCAACGCTCGGCACCGGCTCGCCTGGCATCGACACGCGTTTGAGCCTAGCGGGCAGACGGCCGAATTTTGTGTTTAGGCGAACCCTGCACGGGGTATTATTTGCTTGATTGGCGCCTGAGCAAATTCGGGGCCGTACGTGTACGCGAGCTAGAGAGGAGTCGAGATGCCTGCAATGGCAACAGAGCCATCGTCCGGATCGCTCACCACTCCGGGCACAGCCAATGATTCGGTGGAGCTGTTCGTACGCTGGCAGCGCGACAGGGATCCGCACGCGCGGGAAGCGCTCGTGCGCCAGTACCTGCCGCTCACGCGCGGCCTCGCGCGCCGCTACGGACGCTCATCCGAGCCGTTCGAGGACCTACTGCAGGTCGCGTCCCTGGGCCTGCTGAAGGCCATCGACCGCTACGACAGCGACCGCGGATATCCCTTTGCGTCGTTCGCCGTGCCTACGATCCTCGGTGAGATGCGCCGGTACTTCCGCGACTCGGGCTGGGCGGTGCACGTCCCGCGCGGCGCGCAGGAGCGTGCGCTGAAGGTGCGCGACGCGCAGGAGCGCCTGGCCAACCAGCACGGACGTGCGCCCACGGTCAACCAGCTTGCCCAGTTTCTCGAGATCGACACCGAGGACGTGATCGACGCACTGCAGGCGATCCAGGCGTACGACACGCTGTCGCTCGATGCGCCGCGTCCGCGCGCCGACGGCGAAGCGATCGCCTACGGCGACACGGTCGGCGAGGACGACGAGCGCTACGAGCTCGTCGAGTTGGACGCCACCGTGACGGCGGTGCTCGGGCACATTCCCGCACGCGAGCGTCTGATCCTGCGTATGCGCTTCGTCGAAGACCTCACGCAGACCGAGATCGCGGAGCGTGTCGGGATCTCGCAGATGCAGGTTTCGCGCCTGCTGCGCCGCTCACTCGAGCAGCTGCGGACGCTGACGGATGCGGGCTGAGGAAAGCTGGACGGCACAACCGACGCCGCGCCCTTGCGGGGCGGCGCGACGCTCGTCTTCGGGGATCCGGTCGATCGCTGGCGCTCGATGGCCGAGATTCCCAACGTCCACCTGAGCCTTCCCAGCCTGCCTGAGAACGTCCTGATCGTACGCCAGGCGTTGACCGGGGTAGCCACCTGCCTCGCGCTCGACGCGATCACGAGCAACGACCTGAATACAGCCGTCACCGAGGCGTGCAACAACGTCGTGATGCACGCCTACGGCGAGCGGGAGGGAGCGCTCGAAGTCGACGTGTACGCGCTCGCGGACGGCGTCGCGGTCGTCGTCCGCGATCAAGGCAGCGGCATGCCGGCGGACGGCGAGGAGCAGCGTCAGGAGGGCATCGGCCTGGCGGTGATCGACGCGCTCGCCCGACAGATCGAGTTCGCGCGCACGCCGGCCGGCGGCACGGAGCTGCGCATGGAGTTCGACATCCCGCACGCGAGCGTGCTCGAGCCGATCGCCGGCGAGGTCCTCGAGACTTTCGCCGCCGGGCGTGGCGCGCCGGACGGCGCGGTCGAGCTGCGACTCGCCCCGAACGCGATGGCGCGTGCGGTGCTACCGCGGGTGCTGAGCGCGCTCGCGGCGCGCGCATACTTCACGACCGACCGCATTTCCGACGTCCAGATCGTCGCCGATATCCTTGCGGCGAACGCCGGCGAATCGATCAGGGGAACGCACCTGGACGTAGGCGTGACGGTTGCGCCGCGGAAGCTGGAGCTGCTGATCGGTCCGCTGCTGAGCGGTCGCGGCGAAAGCCTCATGACCGCGGCCGCCGACGGCAGCGCGCCGGTGATCGAACGCCTCACCGACGCCCAGCGCGTCGCGCGTTTCGACTCCGCCGAGACGCTCGAGCTGCACCTCGCCGATAACCGCTAGTCAGCGCTTTAGCAGCAGCGTCCGCGCAGAGAAGTTGTGGCCGGATTTGGGCGAAAAGCCGATCCTGAGCTTGGGTTTCTTGCCGTGGCCGTGCAGCGCGGCGATCGCGCTCGAGGTCAGCGGCACGCTGAAGGTAACGATCGTGCCGGCTTTCTTGACGCGCACGTTCACCCGTTTGACTGCCTTACCCGTCACGCTGAGGCGGCCGGCTTCGGGCACCCACACCTTCAACGTCAGGCGTCGGCCATGGCGCTTGTGGGAGATCAGCTCGATCGGGCAACCGGAGACGGCGATCCGCGTGTTCTGCGTGATCTTGGCGCCGCTCTGAGCGATGATCGTCGTCGGCGCGAGCAGGTGCGCCCCGCACAGCGCGCCGTTGGCTGTGACGGCCGAGTTCGAGCCAGTCGGCAGGCTCACGATCGCGCTCGAGATCGGGACGTCGGGGAGGCTTTCGAAGGTCGACGTGGTGATGCTCGAACGGGCGATGTGGGTGTGTCCGACGAGCACCACCTCGACGCCGTCGCCCTGTAGGACGAGATCGAGATCCGGGAACGATGCGGCGCCGTGCGAGACGAAATACGCGTCGCCTTTGAGGGGGTCGGGCAGCACCGGCGTCTTGACCGTCGCCGTGCCCACGCGCGCCGTTGATTTGCAGGTGCCCGGAGGCGGGCCCGTTTCGAATTCAGCGGCGAGGCACGCTTTCTGGAGTGTTGTCAGACGCGCCACCAGCTGTGCTGGCAGCTGCACCTGCATCTCTTGGATGTCTGCCTGGTGCGCCACCTCGCCGACCTTGATTTCGAGGCTCGCGCCGCCCAGTTTCGAGGTGTGCGCCGAGCTGCTGGCGGAGACCGTCGGCTTGAACGCGAGCGCCCCGCAGTCGCCGACCTGGAATGGGCTGGACAGGCTCTGGCCGGCGCCGAACGTTGAGGTCAGCACCGATTCTGTCGAAAGCGGCGCGCAGCTCGTTGGGTTGAACAGGAAGTTGGGTCGATTGACAGAGACGTTCAGACTCTGCAGGCGCAGCGGCACGCCGCCGACGATGCTCGGCAGCGTCGTCGTCACGGTGATCCGCCCGCTGTAGAGCCCGACCGTGATGCCGGCGCGCGTGACGACTTCGCCGAGGTCGTACGGCCCCGCGACCGCCGGCACGACGACCGACAGCCCGTACGGAGCGCCGGCGTAGGCGCCGGTCAGGTAGGCGCGCCCGGTGAACGTATACGGTTCGCTGCCTGCGCCGGCGGCGACGGTGACCGTGCCGATCTGGCTCGTCGCCGCGCACGTGCCGAGGTTGGCCTGTTCTTCGGGGCAGAGCGGCACCGAAGGAATCGCACCGACGAGTCCGGGGGGCAGCGTGGTGCTGATCTTCGAGAGGTACTGCTGCCCGTTCGCGCGCGCCAGGCCGAAGCTCGCCGCGTCATAGGCACCGGCGTTGGCGGGGCTCTGCGGCGTGAGACTCTGGACGAGCGCGAACGGCAGCGGACACGGCCCGCCGGCGCCGTTGCCGTCGACCGTGAAGCCCGTTGTGGATGCGGCCCTGGCCGGCTCGCCGCCGTATGGCGTGATCGCGGCCGCCGGCGCGATCGCGCCGCAGCTCAGCGGGTTGGCGAGTGGTGCGCGAGCGCCGCCGTTGAAGTGGAGCTTCAGGTCTTCGACGGGCACCTGCGGCGCGTCGCTGAAGGTGGCGGTCAGGCGTCCGGTGGAGGTGTTGGCGCTGACGTGGCCTTCGAGGAGCAGGCCGACGCCGTAAGTGGCAGATTCGCCGACCAGGAAGATGCGGTACATGCGGCCTGATTCGGGGCCCTGTCCGGCTTCTGGCGAGCCGACGTAGATGCCGCCGGTCAGCGCTCCCGGCGGGATGCCCGGCGCGTTGACGAGGAACGTGCCGACCTTTGATGCGGCGGGACACCCGCCGGCGGCGAATTCGCCGCTGCTGCAGCCGACGAGACCGTGGGCAGCCGCCGGGTTCAAGGTCATCCCTTCGGGCAGCGTGACGACCGCGGTTTGAACGTCCGCCGAGTTGGGCTTGGACGGTTCGTTGGTGAGCTGCGGCACGTGCAGGCTGGTCGTGACGCCATCGGGCTGGTCTGATTGCGTGGTTTCGGGCGCCAGGGAGAGCGTCGGGTCGAAAGCCAGCGAGCCGCAGCCGGTCGGCGTGACCGGCGTCGGATTCGGGATCGCGGCCCATTCACCAGGGTTCTCATGCGAGTTCGCATGAAGGTAGGTGATCGGCTTTTCTGCGCAGGTGCTGGGCAGCGTGATGAATGCCTTCGGCGCTTCGGTGGGAGCTTCCTGTTCGTCCTGGGGCACACCCCAGAAAACCAGCCGCGACTCAACGACTTCAGGTTCTTCGGGTATGTCCCTGATCTCGAAGTACTCGTGATAGTCGCCCGATTCCACGCCGCTGTTTTCGGCGGTCGCCGGTTCCTTGTGCCAGCTGAACCCTGCTTCGAGATAGATATGACCCTTGAGGGCAGGGGCGAGGTCGAGCCCCGGACCGTTGACTTCGACCCCGAAGCGCGCCGGCTGGCCGGGCTTACGCACCATGTTGTAGACGGGGAATTTTTCTTTGATCGTGAGTTTCGCGAGGACAGTCGCCGTGCCGGTTGCTTCGTCGATACCGACCTGGCTCGCGGCTGGGCACTCTTTTTTGTCGGATTCGAGCTCTGCGGGCGTGCACTTGGCTTCAGTCGCTTCGGGGTTGACGGCAAGCCCCGGAGGGAGGTCGACGCGGACGTCTTCGACGTGTTCGTTCGGCACCTGCGCTTTGAGCAAACCTTCTTCGTGAGTCTTGAATGCGAAGTCGGTGATGCCGAAGTTCGGGTGCCCCGCGGCCTGCGTGTAGAAGTAATTGGCTTTGCCTTCGCTGACGTCGGAGTCCTTGCATTCGGTGTTTGCGCAGGTGCCGGCTTCCCACTTGGTCACTTCGATCGCGCTTGCCCCTGCGACGCAGCAGAGGCCCGCGATCACGGTGCTCGCAAGCACCGACAACAACACCCGCACACGTCCATCAAAGCTCGACATCGACACGCTTCCCTCCTCCGTTCTAAACATCGATCAGGCCGTCGGGGCAGCGGCGCGATGGCTGCGCTCGAACAGCACGCCGCCACGCCCGACGCCTGCGATCGCGCGGGAAACGGCCTCGCCGGCGATCAGGAAGACGAGCAGCGCGATGCCCCAGTCAACCGTGATCGCGCGCTTCGGATGACCGTTGAAACGAATCAATCCGGTGAACGCGCCCGCGAAGAAGTTGGCGCCTTCGTGAATCCCTTTGACGATCGTGTTCGACGGGTTGGCGTCGACGTCGCGCAGCACGATTGCGAGCGCGATCAGCACGGCGATGAGCGTCGCCACGAGCATCACGAGGCGCGCGATCAAAAGCACGCTGGCGCCGACCGTGCCAACGGCTGCGGCACCGACGTCGCGCGTTCTCGACCCAACGCGACGCCGTCGCGGGACGACCGGGGCACCCGACGCGTGCGAACGGGGCGGACCTCCCAAGGGTTCTCCTGCGACGGCTTCCTCGCGCGGAGCTTCTTCAGCAAGTTCCGTTCGCTTTCTGAGCCTCAACTTCCCCACCTCCTTTGCTCTCGATCGACTTGTTCCCGCGCCCGGCTGTGCGTCAGGCGTGCTTCCTCCTGGTTACCCACTCGCACCTCGATCAACACGCACGCGTCAAAAAGAGGCGGTACGCCGGCAGGCAAGCGTCGGGGGCGAAGCCATGCCGGCATACCGCCGTGCCACCCCACTCTCGATCCTGGGTGACAGCCGGGGGGCTCGGCTTACGCCCGCCGGGGGTGGCACTGCACCGAACTAGTTGCCCCCATCCGCCGGCTCTAAACCTGCTCGTTTCGCGCCGGCCCGCGCCCACCCGCAGCCCCGACAGCTCCGTTTGAATTTCCGGCTCGCAGGGCAGATACCTAACAGACCGGCACACCTCGAGCGGCCCGCGAGCTCAGCTCGGAGGTGGTGCTGGGAAACGACGAATCGAGGTTGAAAAGTATGGTCGCGCTGCTAGCCCTTGTACTGATCCTGGCCATCTTCGGAGGGCTCGGGTTCGCAGCCCACGTGCTGTGGATCGTGCTGATCTTCGCCGTGCTGCTGTGGCTGATCGGCTTCTTCGTAGGCGGCGTCGACGGCGACAGCAGACGCTGGTACGGACGCTGGTAAGCGGCGGCGCGCTAGGCGACCATCTCGTCAGTTGACGAGATGGTCGGCAGGTGCGTGGCGACACCCGTGATGCTCAACAGTCGCTGCACCTGTTGAGAGCCGGGCGTGATCGCAAAGTCCTGCCCGCGTGCGCGACAACGCTCGAGCGCCTTCAGCATCACGCGCAGGCCGGTCGAGTCGATGAACTGCAGTCCCTCGAGGTTGAGCACGACGCTCGTCTCCGCGCGCAGCCCCTCCTCATCGATCGCTTGCTGCAGGCGCTCCGCGCTGGCCATGTCCAGTTCACCCGTCAGCGTCAGCACCACGCGGTTGTCCCCGTGGCGAACGTCGATCTGGAGCTGGTCGGGCACCCCCATCGCTGCGATTTTACTCAACAGCCGGCCGGAATGGACCAATTACGGTCTGTTTCCACGTCACCGTTGGACGGGAACGCGCTCCGAGGCGCGCCCCGGCGTGACCTCGCTGCCGCTCAGACGAATCGCCAGCAGGGCAATGTCGTCACGCAGGCTGCCGTTGGCGCGACGCAGCGCGCCCTGCTCCAGTTGCTCCAGCAGCTCGTCAAGGCTCGAGCGGCCCGGCTCTGCGGACAGCTCGAACGGGCTCCGCTGATCGTGCGCGGCGGAGCGGCCGGCCTCCGGCAGACCGTCGGTGTAGAGCAACAGCGTCTCGCCGGAATGAAGCTCGACTGCGACTTCGCTGACCTCGATCGGATCGAGCACGCCGAGCAGCGTGCCCGGCCTGCCCACTGACCCATGGCCACCGGCGGCATCGATCAGCAGCGGCGGTGGATGACCGGCGAGCGTGACCGTGAGCGCCGCATGCGCGGCGAGGCGCTCGACGGTCACGAGGCAGACCGTGCATAGATCACTGCCCGCCGGCTGCTCGCGCAACGCGCGGTGCAGCGTTTCGAGCATGGCCGTCGGTCGCAGCCCCAGCATCGCAGCCGTGCGCAGCGTGTGGCGCGCCAGCGCCGTCACGCCCGCGGCTCGCGCGCCCTTTCCGCAGACGTCGCCGATCACCAGCAGCCAGCGATCTTCGCCGTAGGCGAGCACGTCGTAGAAGTCGCCGCCGACATCGTTCAGCTCGCCCGCCGCGTGGTACAGCGACGCGAGCTCGACACCCGGGATCTGCGGGAGCGAGTCGGGCAGCAGTGCCGCCTCGAGCATCTTCGAGATCCGTGTCCGCTCCGTGAACAGCCGTGCGCTTTCGACCGCGGTGCCGGCGCGGCGGCCGAGTCTCACAGCGAGATCGAGATCCGCGTCTGTGAGCCGGCGCATCGACTCGGCCGAGACGAGCGTGATCGCGCCGAGCGTCGTCGCCGGGGCCGCGAGCGGCACGATCAGCACCGCTCTCGCCCCAATCGTCTGCAGCAGCGCGAGATGCGCGTCATCGCGCGCATAGGCGGCCAGCGCATCTGGGTCGATGTCCGCGTACAGCCGCGCTTCGCCCGTGCGGATCACGTCGGGCACTCCCAGCGGGTCGCTCAGCGCCGGGCGATAGCCGCGGTCGAGCTGCTCGGCGAGCGACATCCTGCTCGGGTCGGCGTGATGGACGGCGACGCGCTCGATCTGGCCACGCTCACCGAGAACGTCCACGGCGCACCAGTCGGCGATCTGCGGCACAGCCAGGCGCGCAATTCGCTGCAACGTCTCCGCATAGTCAAGCGACGAAGCGAGCACGCGGCTGGCCTCCGCCATGAAGCTCTCGGCCAGCTGCGCGCGCTTGACCTCGGTGATGTTCTCGAACACGTTCACCACGTAGGAGATGCGCGCGCTCTGCGGGTCGCGAACCGGCGAGGAGCGCACGATCAGCCAGCGCTCCTCGCCTGTCGCGCGCACCACGTTGCGCACCAGCAGCGGCTCAGGATCCTCGCCGGCGAACAGCCGTCTGCCGGGCATGCTGTCGAGCCCCAGCTCGCGACCTTGCTCGTCGAACACGAGGAAGCGCTCCATGATTCTCCCCGGACGGGCGCCCGTGAGGTCCTCTGGCGTAGCCACGCCGAGCAGATCGGCGGCGGCCTGGTTGGCGAAGACCGTCAGCCCGCGATCGTTGGTCAGCGTGATCGCCTCCGCGACGTTCTCCAGCACCGCCTCCAAGCGTCGCTCGACGCGCTGAACCTGGGAGAACAGCCGCGCGTTGTCGATCGCCATCGCAGCGCGGCGACCCAGCTCGCACGCGAGCTCGGTGTCGGCGCCCTCGTAGCGCGGGCTGTCGCCGAGCCGCAACAGCGAAAGCGTACCCAGCGTGCGTCCGCGCGCGAGCAACGGCGCGACCACAGCCGAGCGATAGCTGTGCTCGATCATGAAACGAGCGTGCTCGTCACCTTGCGCGAACGAGCGCAGCAGAATCCCGGACATCTCTTCGAGCAGCACGGGCTCGCCGCTGCGGATGACGCGAGCAACCGGATGCGCGCCTTCGGGATCGAGTGGGTGACGTGCGCGCAGATCCTCGAGCGCCGACGCGAGCGACGCGTCCTGCGCCGCGACCGCCACCTCCCTGATCTCGCCGGCCTCCTCGCGGAGATCGATCACGCAGAGGTCCGCCAGCCGCGGCACCGTCAGATGCGCAACCTGCTGCATCGTCGTCGTCAGATCGAGCGAGGTCGCGAGCACGGCGCCGGCCTCGACCAGCAACTCGACGGCGACGTCGCGCGCGGGCGGCGTGCGCTGATTCACCGGCTCTCAGCCTGCGGCGCGCTCATCAGCTCGAACCAGACGCGCGTGCCGCCCTCGCGATCGACGCCCCAGCGGGTCGCCTGCTGCTCGAGTAGGTACAGCCCATAGCCACCATGCGGACGCGCGGGGTCCCGCGGCGTCGCGGTGAAGCCGCTGCCGCCATCGATCACCTCAACGCGAACCGCATCCTCCTGCAACAGGTGTGCACGGAGCACGATGCTGCTCGCCGGCGGCGCATCCGAGTGCAGCACCGCGTTGGAGACGAGCTCGGAGACCAGCAGCGTCAGCGTGCCGCGCTCGGCAGCGGCGAGCTCGCTCTGCTCGACGAAGCGCGCGAGCGCCGCGCGCGCAAGCGATGGCGCCTGTGGGTCGCGCTGGAGGCCGATGCGCATCGTGCGCGGATCCTGCGAATCTGCGACGGGCTCGGACATCAAGCTCACGACAGCGATGGGCCCTCGAACGGCAGCGCCTGATCAGCTCCTGTCATGCGCAGCACGAGCGTCGCGGAGTCGTGTTGCGGCGCGATCAGCGACAGCCTCCAACCGTCACGCTCGGCACGTTCGTTGAGTTCGATCAGCAGGCGTAGCCCCGAGGAGTCCATGAAGGTGATGCCGCTGAGGTCGAGCGTCAACGTCCCGTGCTTGCTTTCTAGCTGGCTGTCGATGTGCTGGGCGAGCAGCGGCACGCTGCTCAGGTCGAGCTCGCCGTCCACCGCGACGGTGGGCCGCGGCCCGTCCGGCTGCACCCTGACCTCGAGTCTGACTGGTCGTACCATCGCGCTCCTCTATACGGGTGTCGTGATTGTGCCTGTCCGCAGGACCGCGTGCGTCTCGCGGCCGCCGAGCGTCGCGCCGTCCCCGCTGCGGTGCAGGGCGATAGCTGCGGTGTCGTCGGTGTGCATGGCGGTCTGGAACTGCTCGAGACTGCGCACCAGCTCGTCGATCACCTCGGCTGCCGGGCGCTCCGCGAGCGGCTCGAGCGTTCCGCGCAGCCGTCCGATCCCGAAGCGCTGCTGCTGGCCGTTGCGGGCCTCTGTGATGCCGTCGGTGTAGGCCAGCAGCGTGCTGCCGGGCGCGAGCGTCGTGGTCGAGTCCCGCCAGCGCGCATCCGGGAACGCTCCCAGCAGCGGGCCATGCGCGCCCAGCTCCCCCACGCCGTCACCCGTCAGGTACAGGGGCAGCGGATGCCCGCCAGCGGCGATCGTTGCCTGCACTCCAGTGAGCGCGACACAAAGTGCCGTGCAGACCGACAGGCTCGGCCGCTTCTTCAGCGTCGCGTCGACAAACGACAGCAGCTCGGCCGGACTCTGTCGGAACTCGGCCGCGGCTCGCAGCGTGTGGCGCACGAGCGAGGTGAGAGCGGCCGCCTCGATGCCCTTGCCGGTGACGTCCCCGATGACGATCCACCATCGCCCCCGCACCTCCCAGATGTCGTAGAAGTCGCCGCCCACCATGCTCGTCTCAACCGCCGGTAGATAGATGCTGCCCAGGTCGTATCCCGGTATCGCGGGCAACTGCTCCGGCAGCAGGTTCTGCTGCAGCGTGCGTGCGATCTTCGAGCGCTCGCTGTACAGGCGGGAGTTCTCGATCGCCGCCGCGGCACGCGTGGCAACCTGTTCGGCGAGCTCCTGGTCGACGCGATCGAGCGTCCGTATCGACTCTGCGCTGACGAGCGTCATCGCCCCGAGGATGCGCTCGCCGAGGCGCATCGGAACGATCAGCAACGAGCGAAATCCGACGGCGCGCAACAGCTCCAGATGCCTGTCATCGACTGCGGCCGCTGCCACCATCTCGTCGGTTACGTGGGGGTAGACAGCGGCTTCGCCCGTACGCAGGACCCTGCCAAGGCCCTCGTCGGGGTCGACTCGATCGGGGACATACCGGCGCAGCGCTTCCGCTAGCGCGAGCCGCTCGCGATCGACGTGCGCGACGGCCACGGTCCTGCGGTCCCCGTCGTCATCGACGAGGTCCACAGCGCACCAGTCGGCGATCCCCGGGACGGCCAGCTCGGCGACGTTCCGCAGCGTCTGCTCGTAGTCGAGCGACGAGGCCAGCGCCGCGCTCGCATCCGCCAGGAAGGCGTTGCGCAGCTCGGTGCGTCGCCGCTCGGTGACGTCCTCGATGATCATGATCGTCGCATCGACCTCGCCCTGCTCATCCAGCAGCGGCGCCGCCTTCAGCAGGTTCCAGCGCTGCGCGCCGGTCTCGCGGTGGATCGTCTGGATCAGCAGCGGCTCGGCTGCTTCGCCGCGCAGTAGCCGCACCGACGGGATGTCATCCATGGCGAGCTCCTCACCGCGTTCGTCGCGGACGAGGTAGTCGCTCATGATCGTCGCCGGCGCCGTGTCGCGCAGCTGTTCCCATGACTCGAAGCCGAGGTGCACGAGGGCGGCGCGGTTGGCGTACAGGAAGCGATGGTCGCGGTCGCGGATCGTCACCGGGTCGGTGAGTGAGCCCACGATCGCGTCGAAGCGGCGCTCGCTACCGCGCAACGCCCCCTGGAGCTGCTCCACCAGGCGCTCCCGGTCGCGTTCGCCGTTCACACGCTCACTGATGTCCTGGATGAAAGCGTGAAAGAACCAGCGATCGCCGTCACGGTGGGCAGAAATCGTGATCTCGACGGGCAGCTCACCGCCGTCCGCGCGCAGCGCCGTGATCTCGATCCGCTTGTCGAGCACGGGCCCAGTGCCATCCGCGAGGAACCGCTCGAGCCCCGCACGGTGGGCCGCGCGAAGGTGCTCCGGGACGATCAAATCGACGACGCGGCGACCGACCGCTCCCTCGCGGCGATAGCCGAAAATGCGCTCTGCGCTCGGATTCCAGTACGTCACGACACCGTGCTCGTCCATCAGGACTGCGGCGTTGTGAGCGCGATCGAGGATGAGCTCCGCGAGATCCTGGGGCACCACGCTGATTATCTCCCACCGCGCGAGGCGCGTAAAGGCCACGCGCTCACGCAGCTCGCAGCCGCTAGGCCTCCGCGAAGGCGCGAAAGGTCGCCGCCATCTTGCGATCACTCGCCAGTTGTTCGTTCTCAGCGCCGGCCTCGTCCGCTTGCGCGTCGCCCGGCTCGATCTCTGCGTTGACCTGCAGAACCAGGCTCTCGAGGAAGTGACGCAGTGATTCCTCGGCGCCTTCGCGGACACCGTCGACCTCGATCGCCGTGCGCGTGACGCCAACCGCACCCCAGTCGCGCTCGCTGTGTTCGAGCAGCCCATGCACTTGCTCAAAGCGCGTCCGCCAGACCTTCGACGAGCGTCCCGTGAGCGCGATCGTGAGGCTTCCGTCGTGCACATCGGCGGTGCCCCAGTCGATCTGCCGTCGTACGGGGTCTGCCATGCGATGTAGCTACCCGCTCAGCGTCCCCTGACACGACTCGTCGCTCAAGGGCGCCGCGTCGAGGCGAAAGCGCCATCCCGTCGCAGCTCATCTCGAGACTCGTCGGGATGACGGTCGATCTCGAACCAGATGCATCCGTCGTGATCATCGGTATCGATCGCCCAGCGATCGGCGAGCCCGTCAACGAGCAGCAGGTCATCGTGGGGATGATCTGCCCCGGCCGGCGCGCACAGGAGTCGACGCGAACCTCGCAGCTCAACCCGCACCAGATCAGGCGGCATCCAGACACGCAGCTGCACGAACTCGTCCGCCGCGTCCTCACAAAGCATCACCGCACGCGTAACAAGTTCGCTGGTAAGCAGCACGACGACATCGCGTAGATCCGGGGAAGGGCGATCGACCGTCGCGACGCAATAGCGCGCCGCGCGTGGAGCGTAGGTGTCCGGGTGCAACGAGATCACGGCGTCGGGCGGGCTGAGATCTGCCATCTCTGTTCGTTTGCCCGAGCGCCGCCAGGTTCAAACTTGGTGATCGACGACGTTCAATCGCGCGGCGAGCCTCGTTTCGCTTGAGGCCGCCCGCGGGTAGGAAGGGAGCACCGGTGCGTCAATGAGCAAACGTTTCTCTGGCCTCGAGATCGACGAAAGCACCGACGGGGACCGCCACACGCTGACGCTCGGCGGCGAACTCGACATTGGCTCGGTGCCGATTCTGCACGCGGCGGTCGCCCGCATCTGCGAGGCCGGCAGCGCACGACTGCTGACGCTCGACCTGAGCCGACTGCTCTTCATCGACTCGACCGGCCTCGCGGAGATCATCCTGACGAGCCGCATATGCGAAAGGGACGCTGTCGAGCTCACCCTGACTCCCGGGTCGCGCGGCGTTCAACGTCTGTTCGAGCTGACGGGGCTGATCGACGCCCTGCCCTTCAGCGGCGCGAGCGAGGCGCGCTAGCTTGCCCGACATCACCCTCGCGTCGGCGCGCTAACGGTCTTCCAAGAGCTCGAGCACCGCCGTCTCGATGCGGGCGCGAACGCGTCGGTCAGCCAGATTAGGCCCGTCGAGCCGCTCGAGCGTCGGGGCGATCGTCACGCCGGCGTGGTAGCGGTCGATCACGCGCGGGTCGACGTATGACGCGCGACAAACCGCCGGGGTGTTGCCGAGATACGCCGCGACGGTCTTGATCGCATCCCTCACGACGCGCTCACGTGCCGCGCGGCTCGGCCGCCGCGCGCTCTCTGCTCCCAGCGCAACCGCAGCGAGGACGCTCGCGTTCCACGTGCGAAAGTCCTTCGCGGTGAAAGCGCCGCCGGCGTTGTGCTTGATGTACGCGTTGACGTCCTCGGCGTGCAGGGCTACCCATTCAGCGCCGGCCCTGTAGGCGAACAGGTGCGGGTCGCCGCGCCGGCGCTTCAGCGCGGCGACGATCGCCAGCGCGTCGCTGTCCGTGATCTCCTGCACGCGCCGCTGTCCGGACTTCGCCGGAAAGTCGAACAGCAGCTCGCGCTCACCAACGCTCACGTGCTCGCGCAGCATCGTCGTCAACCCGTAGGACTCGTTGCGCTCGGCGTAATCCTCCGAGCCGATGCGGAAGAAGCCGACATCGAGCAGTCTCACCGCGCACGCGAGGATCTGCTCGCGCGTCAGCGCGCTCGCCGGCGGCCGCGTTGCGGCGCCGCGACCCGGGCGTCGGAGGTCGCGTGCGACACGCCGACGCAGGCGCGGCAGAGCGTGCCCGAAGTTGATCATCGACTCGAACTTGCGTCTGTCGCGATGGGCACGCCAGCGCTCGTGGTAGAGGTACTGCTTGCGGCCGGCTGCGTCGAGCCCGGTCGCCTGCAGGTGCCCAAGCGGGTCCATGCAGATCCAGACCTCGCGCCAGGCCGGCGGAATCGCGAGCTCGGACACGCGTTCCAGCACCTCGGCGTCTTCGATGCGCTCTCCGCAGGGATCGCGAAATTCAAAGCCCCGGCCACGACGCCGGCGGGCGATTCCTGGCACAGCGCAGTTGGACCTCCGCAGTCTCGACATCGGACGCAGCATTATGCGGCCAGGCAAGGCGCGTGGCGGCTGCTACGCGCGCCCGTCGGCGCACGCGCTGATTAGCCGCCCTCAAACCGGGGAACACGAGAAGGCGATGATCGCAGAGGTTCTCCCTGGGTTCGCACAGTGGACCGCCTTCCACGAGGGCATCGGGCAAACCGTCTACAGCCACTTCCAGCTCGGCTCGGGCACACTGATCGACCCGATGGTGCCCGAGGACGGACTCGAAGCTGTGGCGGAGCTGGCTGCGCCGCAGCAGATCGTGCTCACGAACCGTCATCACTTCCGTGACAGCGATCGTTACGTCGAGCGCTTCGGCTGCCCGGTGCTCTGCCACGAAGCGGGCATTTACCACTTTGGCGGCGAGCGTCCTGTTCGCGGGTTCATGTTCGACGAGCAGCTCACGAGCGACGTGCGCGCACTCGAGCTGGGCTCGATCTGCCCGGAGGAGACGACGCTGCTGCTCGAAGCGCAGGAATGCGTGCTGTGCTTCGGCGACGGTGTCACCCGTGACGAGGACGGCGCGCTCGCGTTCATGCCAGACGAGCTCTTGGGCGAGAACCCAGAGCGCGTTCGCGCGGGACTCAGCAGAAACCTGCGACGCATGTTCGACGAGGACTTCAACGCGCTGCTTTTCGCACACGCCGAGCCCGTGCTCAATGGCGGCCGGGCGATGCTGAGCGACTTCCTCTCGCGGGAGTCGCTGGTTGAGACCAGCTGAGCGCAAAAGCGTTTAGAAACCGGTAGGGCTCGGGTAGTACTTCCTCATGCCCGCAGGAGCTGCAATATTCCTGATTGCCGTGGCTTGGTGCTTTCGCTGTTCTACACGGTCGCCTGGGGGCCTCGCCGTACTGGCGTCGTCCGCGATCGCGTGATCGAACGCGACCCCTATGAAGACCCGATGACGCGTCCCTGATCGGGACGGGACGCGTCAGTGGTCCACGCTCAGCGCTTCTTACCAGCGACGGCGGCCTGCAGCTGACTCTTGTTCATGCGTGAGCGTCCTTCGACGCCCAGCTTTCGGGCCTCCGCGTAGAGCTGTTCACGGGTCCGCCCGCGTGGGCCGGGACGACCCGAGCGCAAGCCGCCGCGGCGACTCGCCGATACGTCCGTCGTCGAGGATCGCGAGGCCGTACGCGTTTCGCCGCTGCGCGCACGTTCCTTGTTGACTGTCCGCGCGGCGATCTCCTCCGCACGCCCCTCGCCGACGCCGCGCTTGCGCTCTGACTTGACGATGTCTTTGTACTGACGGTCGCGCTTGCTGCCTTTCTTGACGCCCGTGGGTGGCACGGCGATCACCTCTTCCCTTTCGCGTGATGGTTACCGCTGTGAAGCTACCCAGGGACGCGTCGATCAACCGCAGCCGTTTCGAGGGCGACGCGCGGGGTAGCGTCACTCATGCAGGTTGGTTCCAGTGCGGATGACCGAGACAAATTCATTTGATTGCCCGCGCCGCGGTTGCTCGACGCGGGCGGAGAACATCGCCGCGGACGAGGATCGCGATGATGGCGGGATTTCGCTGCAAGCGGGGACGAGCGGCCGCGACGAGACGCCCTTGGAGCGCGTTGACCGCAACTTGGAGGAGCTCAACGGCGAGCTGCGCGTGGTCGTCACAGGAGTACAGGTGCTATTTGCCTTCCTGCTCATCGTGCCGTTCGACACCGGCTTCTCCGGCATTGGCGATTTCGAGCGCGCCGTTTACTTCGTGACGCTGATCTTCGCCGCGCTCGCGGCAGCGTGCACCATCGCACCGTCAGCGCAGCATCGCTTCCTCTTCCGCCACGACGACAAGCCACGCCTTGTGCGCGTCTCAAACCGCGTGGTGATCGTCGGCCTCGGCTGTCTCGCCGTGGCGATGTGCGGCAGCCTGCTGCTGGTGGCCACGAAGCTGTTCGGCGTGACCGCGGGCGCGCTGACGACGATCGCTGTAGCCGTCCCGTTCGCGGTGCTGTGGTTCGCGATGCCGCTACGACGCCGGCGGGCGCTGGGCCGCGCCCGCGTGCGCGCGAGCTGAGCGCAACCGCTCAGACGACCCCGGCGCGGGCGAGGTCGAGCTGCTGTTCAACGGCCGTGCGCTGGTTGTCGATCTGCAGCCGTTCGCTGAGGACGGCGATCGCGGCGTGCGGGTCGCCATCCAAACGCAGCGCGCTGCCGAGGTCGTACAGGGCGTAGGCAAACGTCAGACAGGCTTCGCTGGTCGGTTCCTCGCAGCGCGCCACCGAGCCGCCACTCGCCCGCACCGCTTGGCGGAGCTCGCCGATCGCCTGCGCATAACGTCCCTCGGCGAGTAGCTGATGCCCGGCGGCCTCGAGCGCGGCGGCAGCGGCCGGCGAGACCGCGACCGATCGCTGGCGGCCGGCCGACGCCGCCGGCATGGGGCGCGCGTCCGGGCTCGCATCCACCGACGGAGCCGGAGCGGCGCGCTGCCCGGCGCTCGCGCTGCGAGCGTGGCTGAGACCGTCTCGCGGGTGATCGGCACTGAGCCGTGGCTGCCTGGTCGGCTGGGCGCCGAGCGTGATCACGAGCACCACGGCGAGCACCACGACCATCGCGGCGCTCGCGGCCACGCCGGCGCGACCGGGCCGGCGCGCCCAGCGCGAATGCGCAGACAGCAGGCGAACGCGGCCAACCAGGACACGCGGCACGCGTCCTTCCTCGGCGTGGGTAAGTTCAGGCGTCTCGCCGTTGCGCTCCGTGGACACCGGTTGGCGCTCTGCGAGCGGATCCAACACCAGCGCGCGACTCCCCCACTCGTGCACCTGTTCTATCGGCAGGCCCACCGCCGCAAGCTCGTATCCGAGCAGCGCCGGGTTTTCGATCCCCATCGCACGCAGCTCTGAGAAACCGACGGGGGCACCGTCGGCCGCCCGTAGGCGCTCGACCACCTGAGCCTGTAGCTGGTCGCGGGGCTGTATCACGCCGTCGTGACTCACGATCACGCCTCACTATTGCCCGCGACGACCGCCGCCAAGCGCAGCGTGCTCGAGGGCGCGGTGCAGCTCGTGCGGGGTCAGTCCTTCGACACGCACGACCTTCTCGCGTGAGCGCTCGCCGCGGATGACGTTGACCTGGCTGCGAGCGACGCCGGCCCGCTTGGCGATCAGCTTGCACAGTGCCGCATTGGCCTTGCCGTCGACCGGGGCCGCCGCGACGCTCGCGTGAAGCACGCCGTCGTGCTCTCGAACGAGCGCGTTGCGCTTCGCACGTGGTTTGAGTCGAACCGTGATGTCGACGGGCACCAGCTGCAGTATGCGCCTCCTGGGCCGCGGCGTCAGCGAAACGCCTGGATACCGGTGAGCGCACCGCCGACGACGAGCTCGTGCACGTCGGCGGTGCCCTCGTAGGTGACGACCGACTCGAGGTTGTTCATATGGCGGATGACGGGGTACTCGAGCGTGATGCCGTTGGCGCCGAGCACCTGGCGTGCTGTGCGGGCGACGTCGAGGGCTGCGTTGACGTTTCCGAGCTTGCCCATCGAGACGTGCTCGGGCGCGAGCCGATGCTCGTCCTTCATGCGCCCGAGGTGCAGCGCCAGCAGCGTCGCCCGGTTGACCTCGAGCGCCATGTGCGCGAGCTTGTGCTGCTGGATCTGGGTCGCGGCGATCGGACGCCCGAACGCGATCCGCTCCTTGCTGTAGTCGAGCGCGGCCTCGAGGCAGGCACGCGCGGCGCCAACCGCACCCCAGACGATGCCGTAGCGCGCCTCGTTCAGGCACGAGAGCGGCCCGCGTAGCGAGGAGACCTCCGGCAGCACAGCGTCAGCAGGGAGACGCACGTCGTCGAGCAACAGCTCGGAGGTGACCGAAGCGCGCAGCGAGAGCTTGCGGTGGATGTCCTGCGTGGTGAAGCCGGGGGTGCCTGCCGGCACGAGAAAGCCGCGTGTGCCCTCGTCGGTGGCGGCCCACACGACGGCGACATCGGCGACCGAGCCGTTCGTGATCCACATCTTCTGGCCGTGCAGGATCCAGTCGCTGCCGTCACGGCGCGCACGCGTGCGCATCGCGGCCGGGTCCGAGCCGGCGTCCGGCTCGGTCAACCCGAAGCAGCCGATCGTCTCGCCGGCTGCCATCGGCGGCAGCCACTGCAGCTTCTGCTCCTCACTGCCCCAGCGCCAGATCGCGTACATCGCGAGCGATCCCTGCACCGACACGAGCGAGCGCAGCCCGCTGTCGCCGGCCTCGAGCTCGAGGCAGGTGAGGCCGTAGGCGGTCGCGCTCGCGCCGGCGCAGCCGTAGCCCTCGAGGTGCATGCCGAGCACGCCGAGCTTGCCGAGCTCGGGCGCGAGCTCGTTCGTCGGGAACCGCGCCTCCTCGAACCAGTCCCCGACGAACGGCAGCACGCGGTCGCGCACGAACGCGCGCACCGTGTCCCGGATGTCGCGCTCCTCGTCGGAGAGGAGCATGTCGATGGCGAGGAAGTCCTTGGGGTTGATCGCGTGGGGCGTCGCTGCGGTGCTCGCCATGCCTGTTCACTCCTTCGGCCAATGGATCTTCGAGGATCTAAAACATATAGATGGGCGGCGTGCGGGCTGTCACACCTGGGTGGCGAGGCGCTCGTGCACCGAGCGCACCGCGCTCGAGCCCTCGCCGACGGCGGCGGCCACGCGCTTCATCGAGCCGAGACGCACGTCGCCCGCCGCGAACACCCCCGGCGTCGAGGTCTCGAACGGCAGCGGCGTGGTGGCGCCCGGCTCCGGCACGGGCAGCTGGCGATCGGTGAGGATGAAGCCGTCGCGGTCGAGCACGACCGTGTCCGCGAGCCATGACGTCGCCGGTGTCGCGCCGATGAAACAGAACAGGCCCGAGCAGGGCATCGTCTGCTGCTCGCCGCCGGCGACGCTGACGAGCGTGACGTGTTCGAGATGCTCGCCGCCGGCCAGCGCCTGGACTTCGACGTCGGTAATCAGGTTGATCTTCGGGTCGGCCTCGATCCGCTCGATCAGATAGTGCGACATCGTCTGCGCCAGGTCGGGGCGACGGATCGCGATCGTCACCGCGCAACTGTTCTGCGCGAGGTAGATCGCCGCCTGGCCCGCCGAGTTGCCGCCGCCGATCACGAGCACGGGGGCGCCGGCGCAGACGCGCGCCTCGAGGTCGGTGGCCGCGTAGTAGACGCCGGCGCCCTCGAAGCGGTCGAGGTCCTCCACGGGCAGCCGTCGGTAGCGCGCGCCGGAGGCCACGATCACCGCACGCGTCGGGATCTCGCTGCCGTCGCGAAGCACGATCACGTTGAAGCTGGCCTCGACGCGCAGCCCGACGACCTCGCACGGGGAGTTCATGCGCGCACCGAGCCGCAACGCCTGTACGGCCGCTCTGGCGGTGAGATCACCACCGGAGATGCCGTTGGGGAAGCCGGCGTAGTTCTCAATCCTCGAGCTCGAGCCGGCCTGACCGCCGATCTCGACGGCGTCGAGGCACACGGTGCCCAGCCCCTCAGAGGCGCCGTACACAGCCGCGGACAGGCCGGCGGGGCCGCTGCCGACGACCACCAGGTCGAAGATGTAGCCCGGCTTCGGCTGGAACGTCAGGCCGAGCTGTTCGGCGAGCGCCGGCGCGGTCGCTCGGCGCAGGATCCCCGTGGGAGTGATCACCACGGGCGTGTCCTGCGGGCCCACATCCATGCTCTGCAGCAGCGTGTCCACGTCGGCGGCGTCCTCGAGGTCGATCCACGTGTGCGCGAGCCGCGAGTGCTCGGCGAAGCTGCGCAGGCTCATCGCCTCGGGCGAGTAGCGCGAGCCGATGATCTTGATCGTCTTCTTCCCCGGACCCGTGCGCAGGAACTCGCGCCGCGCGACCAGCGCTCCGAAGATCACGTCGGCGATCGTCGGGCGCACGCTGAGCAGCTGTCGAAACTCGCGCTGGCCGACCTTCAACACGCGCCCCGCGCCCATCATGCGCGCGGTTAGAAAGCGGCGCTGACCGGTCAAGAGGTTCATCTCGCCGATGAAGTTGCCCGGTTTGTAAACGAGCACGACGGCCTCGTCGGCGCCCGCACCCTGCACGATCTCGGCTTCGCCCTCGAGCACGACGAACAGGTCGGAGGACGCCTCGCCCGCCTCGAACAGGAGCTCGCCGGCGACGACGGGGCGCTCGCTCCCGAACTCGCCGATTTCGCGCAGCTGCGACGGGCTGAGCACTGGGTTGAGCGTGGGATCCACCGCGGGATCCCGCGCGCTGGCCGCGTTCATGGCGTGAGCGTAGCTGCTCCTCTTGGGAGCAGCCGGGCCAACCGCGAGTAAGGTGGCGCACATCAGCCAGCGAGTTGACCGAGACGGTGCCGCGGCTGCGCCGCCCGTTGTGACGGGACTGCGTGGTCGGCCGCTGCACCTGGTGTTCGGCGGCCTGATGCTGGTGATGTTCTTGGCCGCGCTGGACCAGACGATCGTCGCCACGGCACTGCCGACGATCGTCACCGACCTCGGCGGCCTGAATCACATCTCGTGGGTCGTGACCGCGTACCTGCTCGCGCAGACCGTGGTCACGCCGCTCTACGGGAAGCTCGGCGACATGTATGGACGCAAGATCGTCCTGCAGACGGCGTTGATCGTATTCCTGATCGGCTCGGCGCTGTGTGGTTTGAGCCAGAACCTCGACGAGCTGATCGCCTTCCGCGCGCTCCAGGGCCTCGGCGGGGGTGGGCTGATCGTCAGCGCGCAGGCGGCGATCGGCGACGTCGTTCCTCCGCGCGAACGCGGCCGCTATACGGGCCTGTTCGGCGCCGTCTTCGGCCTCGCGAGCATCGCCGGGCCGCTGCTCGGCGGCTTTCTCACCACCAACCTCAGCTGGCGCTGGATCTTCTACGTGAACCTGCCACTCGGCGTGATCGGTCTGTTCGTGCTGGCGGCGACGCTGCCCTCGGCCGGCGAGCGGGTGCACCACTCGATCGACTATCTCGGCACGACGCTGCTCGCCGGCGGGCTGGCGGGGATCGTGCTGGCGACATCGCTCGGTGGCACTTCCTACGCATGGGGCTCGGCGACGGTCGTCGGCCTCGCGGTCGGAGGCGTCGTGCTGCTGGTGGCGTTCGCGCTGGTCGAGCGCCGCGCACCCGAGCCGGTGCTGCCGCCGCGGCTGTTCAAGAACCGGGTCTTCGCGGTCACAAGCCTCGTCGGCCTGATCATCGGCTTTGCGCTGTTCGGCGCGATCACCTACCTGCCGCTGTTCCTGCAGGTCGTCAAGGGCGCGACCCCCACCGGCTCGGGGCTACAGCTGGTGCCGCTGATGGGCGGACTGCTCGTCACCTCGATCGCGTCGGGGCAGATCATCACCCGCACCGGTCGCTACAAGCCGTTCCCGATCGCCGGCACGGGCGTGATGGTCGTCGGCCTGTACCTGCTCTCGACGATCGAAGCATCCACCGACCAGGCGCTCATCTACCTGTTCATGTTCGTGCTCGGCCTCGGCCTCGGCATGGTGATGCAGGTGCTCGTGCTCGCCGTCCAGAACGCCGTCGACTACTCGGACCTCGGCGTCGCGACATCGGGCGCCACCCTGTTTCGCTCGATCGGCGGCTCGCTCGGCACGGCGACACTTGGCGCGATCTTCGCCAACCGACTCAGCGACGAGCTGCACACCTATCTGCCCGCGAGCGTCGCCGCACATGCCGGCAACGGCGCGAATGTCAACCCGCAACAGGTCGCGCACCTGCCGACTGCGCTGCGCGTGGACTACCTGCACGCGTTCACGAACTCGCTCAGCACCGTCTTCCTGGTCGCCGCCTGCATCACCGTCGCCGCCTTCGCGGCGTCGTGGTTCATCCGCCAGCTGCCACTGCGCGAGACGATCGGCACCGGCGACCTCGTCGACACCTACGCGGCGCCGCGTGATTCGGACTCGCTCGCCGAAGTCGCCAACATGATCGGGCGCCTGGACCGGCGCGAGGGCGCGAGGGAGATCTTGACGCGCGTGGCTGCACGCGCCGGCGTCGAGCTCGGCCCGGCCGCGTGCTGGCTGCTCGCGCGCCTCAGCCACGACGATGCGCCGCCGTTGGCAACGCTCGCCCACACAGCCGATATCAAACTGGCGACGTTGAGCGACGCGGAGGATGAGCTGCGCAACGCGGGCTTGATCGCGAGCGCCGACGGGACACCATCCGGAGCGAGGCTCACCGCCGACGGTCGCGCAACGCTCGCCCGCTTGACGAGCACAGGTGAGCAGCGCCTCGCGGATCTGCTCGAGGACTGGCGCCCCGAGGAGCACGAAGAGCTGGCACGACTGATCGCGACGCTCGCGCGCGAATTCTTCATCGACCCATCGGAGCTCTGCAAGCCGCTGGCAACGGCGTAGCGCCTCAGCGCGCGCGTTGCCTCGCCGCGGCGATCTCCTGCAAGGCCTCGGCGCGCGAACGCCACCCGCCGATGCTCACGTCCTTGTGTTCCAGCTCCTTGTAGATCGAGAAGAACTGCTCGATCTCCTGGCGCAACGGCAGCGGCAGATCCTCGAGCTCGTCGTACTCGTTCCAGTAGGTGTCGTGCAGCGGCACGCAGATGATCTTGTCGTCGATGCCCTTGTCGTCGCGCATCTTGAACATCGCCACCGGCTTCACCGGGATGATGCACCCGGGGAAGGTCGGCTCGGTAAGGCAAACCAGCGCATCGAGCGGATCCCCATCCTGCCCGAGCGTGTCGCGGAGGTAGCCGTAGTCGGTCGGGTAGGTCGCCGCGCTGATCAGCAGCCTGTCGAACTTGATGCCGCCCAGCTCTGGGTCGTACTCGTACTTGTTGCGCCCGCCCTTCGGGATCTCCACGACGCAGATCAGCGGGCTGTCGCGCTCCCGCGGCGACTGGTTCTCCGGAGGCGCAGACATCACCGCTGAGATTAGCCGAGGCGGTGAAATCGGCTTCCGGCGAGAAGCACATGGGTGACATTCTCCTTACCCGGCGTGGGGTAAGGTCAGGATGGGCGATGCACACCTCAGGCGCGAGCGACCCCGTCGAGCACGCGTTCGGGAGCGGGACGCCGTTTACGGTCGGCGTCGAGGAGGAGCTGTTCCTGGTCGACCCGGTGAGCGGGCGCCAGACGAACGCGTCGACGGCGGTGCTCGAGCGTCTCGGCCCCGTCAGCGGAACGGTCGAGCGCGAGCTGCACGCCTGCCAGGTGGAGCTGATCAGCGATGTATGCGACAACGCCGGCTCCGCTGGTGCGCAGCTCGCCGGCCTGAGGCGAGCGGTCGTGGACACCGGAACCGGCCTGCTCGGCGCCGGGACACACCCCGCGGCTCTCGAGGGCGAGGCCGAGATCACCGACAAGGAGCGCTACGAGCAGATCCGCGATCTGCTCGGCGACGCCGTCGCGACACCTGTCGGCGGGCTGCACATACACGTCGGTATGCCTGACGCCGAGACCGCGATCAAGACGTTCAACGGCCTGCGCCGCCACCTGCCGCTGCTGCAGGCGCTCGCGGCAAACTCGCCGTACCGCCACGGCCGTGACACCGGCCTCGGCTCGGCACGTGAGGTGACGGTCCGCGGCTGGCCGCGCTCGGGCGTGCCGCGCGCGATGCGCGACTTCGCTGACTTCCGCGCGATGGCGCGCGTCCTGGCGCGCGCGGCCGACGTTCCCGACTACACCTGGTTCTGGTGGAAGCTGCGGCCACATCCGCGCCTCGGCACTGTCGAGATCCGCGCGCTGGACGCGCAGAGCACGGTCGCCGACACGGCTGCGCTCGTCGCGCTCGCGCATTGCCTTGCGCGGCACGCTGCCGAAGCCGACCCCGAGCCCGACCCGCCGGCTGAGGTTCTCGAGGAGGGCGCATTTCGCGCGGCGCGCTTCGGCGTCAGCGCGCGACTGCCCGACGCCGACGGCCGGCTGCGGCCGGTACGGGAGCTGCTCGACGATGCGCTCGTGCTCGCGCGCGCGCATGCGGCCGAGCTCGGCTGTGAGCACGAGCTCGGCCGGCTCAACTCACTGCTCGCGCGCGGTGGTGGCGCCGGACGACAGCGCGCGGCATACGCGATCACGGGGATGGACGGGCTGTTGCGCGAGCTGACCGCGCTCACGTCCGGAGCGCTCGCTGGTTCGCGCACCGGGGAGTAATCTCTGGTTCTCGTGCTGCATGCGCTGCTGTGTCTTCTGCCGGCCCTCGTAGTCGCGATACCGCTGCTCGCGCGGCGGTTTCCGGGCGAGCGTGCACTGCTGGCTCTGCGCAGAGCCGAGCCGCCTCACTGGCCGCGCCCGCGCCGTTGCGCGCCCCCGCGCCGGCCCGTAGTGCTGCTCACGGTGCGCGGCGGGCTGCTGATCGGCCGCTCGCTTGCGGTGCGCCCGCCGCCCGTGGCGAACGCGGCGAGCTAGTCCCTTCGCGTCCCGTCGCGGGCGCTCCCAGCTCGTCCAGCACGGACCTGAAGCGCCTGCCCGGGCACGGGCGTCCGCGCGTGCCCGCAGCCGGTCGGTCGTACACGCACTCACCTGAGGAGCCTTGCAATGTTCCGCCCTAAAGCCGTCCCGTTCGTGGCCGTGCTCGCGCTGGCTGTGTTCGGCATGCTGGACAGCACTCCGTCCGCATCGGCGCACGCGCAACTGCTCGGCACCTCACCGACCTCGGGCTCGACGGTGCAGTCGCAGCCGCAGGAGGTGATCTTCGAGTTCAACCAGAACGTCGGCGGCACGCTGGGCGCCGTGCGCGTCTATGACGCGCAGGGCAACGAGGTCGACAACCTCGACGTCACCCACCCCGACGGCAACGAGCACTGGATGGGCGTCGGCCTGAAGCCGCACCTGCCGGACGGGACGTACACGGGCACCTACCGCGTGATCTCGGCCGACACGCACATCGTCTACGGCGGCCTCGTGTTCAACATCGGCCACGCGGGCGCGGCGCCGAAGTTCACGGTGGCCGGGCTGATCGGCAGGAACAAGAGCGGCAGGGTCACCGAGGTTGCGTTCGGCGTCGTGCGCGGCCTTGACTACCTCACGCTCGCGCTGATGGTCGGTGGCCTGCTCTTCGTGTTGTTCGTGTGGAGAGGAGCGCTGGCGAGCGTCGCGGAGGGTGAGCAGCGCTGGGAGCTCGCCTCCCAGGCATTCGCCGGGCGCCTCGCGCGCCTGTTCGCCGTCGCGATCGTGCTGGGCGCGCTCGTGAGCGTGCTCGGCGTGCTGTTGCAAGGGGCGAGTGCCGCCGGCGTGTCGCTGTGGTCCTCCCTGAAAGACTCGATCATCAACGACACGCTCGACAGTCGCTTCGGCACTGTTTGGGGCCTGCGCGCCGTCGTTTGGATCGCGCTCGGCGCCGTGCTGCTGGCGGCAAGGGCGATGCGTCGCGACGCGATCCCGTTGCTGCGGGCCGACCCGACGCGGCCGGGCAACGCGAAGCTCAGCGCTGCTCCGCCGGCGCCGCTGCTGGCGCTGCTCGGGCTCGGCAGCGCGTATCTGGTGTGTACGCCGGCGCTGGCGGGTCACGCAAGCGTCGAGAGCCCGCGTGGCGTGTTCTTCCCCTCCGACGTGCTGCACGTCAGCGCCGCGAGCGTCTGGGTTGGTGGGATCGCCTGTCTGCTGCTGGCGCTGCCGGCGGCCACGCGCCGACTTGACGGCCCCGAGCGCAGTCGCCTGCTGATCGCCGCGCTCGCGCGCTTCTCGCCGATCGCGCTCGCCTGCGTGGTCGTGATCGCGATCACAGGAGTGATCCAGGCGTATATCGACGTGCGCAGCATCCACGGACTGCTGCACTCGACGTACGGCGCGCTGATCATCGTCAAGACGGTACTGCTCGCGTTGCTGATCGGCATCGGCTGGGTCAACCGTCAACGGGTGATCCCCGCGCTCGAACGCCTCGTCGGGGACGGCCGCTCACCGGGCGGGGTCGGCGCGCTGGCACGGCGCACCCTGCGCGGCGAGCTCGCGCTGATGCTGTGCGTGTTCGCAGTGACCGCCGCCCTGATCAGCTACGCGCCGCCGATCGACGCCGCGACGGGCCCGTTCTCGACAAACACCACGATCGGCCCGGCCGAGCTCGAGATGACCGTCGAACCCGCGAGCGTGGGCCTCAACACGGTCCATCTGTACCTGATCGACGCCAAGACAGGCGCTCAGTTCACCGAGACCAAGGAACTGACCGCGACAGCGCGGCTGCCCGCGAAGCACATCGGGCCGCTGCCGCTAAAGGCGAACGTCGCCGGGCCGGGGCATTACGTGCTGAACGCCGCGATCCTCAGCCCGGGTGGCACCTGGGAAATAGAAATCACCGACCGCGTGTCCGAATTCGAACAGTTCACGCGCACGGTGAAGGTGCCCATCCGGTGAGCAGTCCCCGACAGTCGCAACCCCCCATTCACCCTCACTCAGGAGCGAGACAAACATGAAATCAAAGTCGATCGGCGCGCTGGTTGCGACGGTATCGCTGCTCGTCCCGGCGGCCGCACAGGCGCACATCAGCCTGCACCCGAACACGATCCCTGCGGGCGCCTTCGCAACGCTCGATGTGCGAGTCCCGGGTGAGCAGGAAGGCGCCCACGTGACGAAGGTCGATGTCCTTTTCCCGCAGGGCTTCACCGGCGTCGACTACGAAAACGTGGCCGGCTGGAACACCAAGATCATCGAAGCAAAGCTCGCGACGCCGCTCAAAGAAGACGGGGAAACGATCGACACGGAGGTCTCCCAGATCGTCTGGGCATGGACGGGTCCGCTCGGCAAGGTCGACAACGGCCAGTTCATCAACTTCCCGCTGTCGCTCGCGATCCCGGCCGACGCGACGGGGAAGGCGCTCGAATTCAGGACGGTTCAGAGCTACAGCAACGGCCAGGTGATCCATTGGATCTCACCGTCGCTGACCGCAGAACACCCCTCGCCGAGGATCAACGTCACGGCCAAAGGCGGCGTCGTCCAAGAAATCGCGGGCGATGAGGCGGGCCCCGAAGCGGGACAGACAGCCGCAGGGCAACCGGCGGCCACGACTCCGGCCGCAGCGACGTCAACCAGCGGTGGTGCGAGCAAAGGCCTCGCAGTTGCCGCACTGATCCTCGGCGCGCTCGGACTGATCGCCGGCGTCGCCGCGCTCTTGGCGAGCCGCCGCAGGCGAGCCGCCTAGCAGCGCCTGTCAAGCTTGCCGGGCTGATGTCCGACCGTGAGATCCGCTCTTGGCTGATGGACATGGACGGCGTGCTGGTGCGCGAGGAAGTGGCGATCCCGGGCGCGGATCGCTTTCTGGGGCGCCTGCGTGAGCTCGCGCTGCCGTTTCTGGTCTTGACGAACAACTCGATCTACACGCGGCGTGATCTGTCGGCGCGGCTTGCCGCCAACGGCCTGCACGTACCCGAGGAGGCGATCTGGACCTCCGCGCTGGCGACCGCTCGCTTCCTCAGCGACCAGCGCCCCGGGGGCTCGGCCTTCGTGATCGGCGAGGCTGGTCTGACGACGGCGCTACACGACGCGGGCTACACGCTGAGCGAGCGCGGCCCGGACTACGTCGTGCTCGGCGAGACCCGCACCTACTCCTTCGAGCGCATCACAGCAGCGATCCGGCTGATCGCGGCGGGCGCACGCTTTATCGCGACCAACCCCGACGCCACCGGTCCGGCGGCCGAGGGCCCGCTGCCGGCAACCGGGTCGGTCGCGGCATTGATCAGTCGCGCGACCGGCGTTGAGCCGTACTTCGTCGGCAAGCCCAACCCGCTGATGATGCGCTCGGCGCTGAACGCCATCGACGCCCACTCCGAGACAGCCGCGATGGTCGGCGACCGCATGGACACCGACGTGATCTCAGGGCTCGAGGCCGGGATGGAGACCGTGCTGGTGCTGACGGGCGTGACCACGCGCGAGGCGGCCGAGCGCTACCCGTTCCGCCCGTCGCGGATCGTCGACTCGATTGCCGACCTGATCGACACGCTCGGCTGAACCCGCGAGCCGGTGGCGGCTGGGCTCAGCCCTGCTCCACGACCATCAGGCTGTGACCGCTCGGGTCGCGAAACCAGAACATCGGCGGCACAGGGTCACCCATCCGCGAGACCTCCTCGTCCACATCCACGCCAAGCGCCTTGAACTGCGCGTGCGCTGCGTCGACGTCCTGGGTGTTGAGCGTGATGCCTGTCTGTGCCGGCACGATCGCGCCGGCGCCCGGCGCCGGCGGCGCGAGCGCGATACCGGCGCTTCCCTCGGGCGGATAGACCTCCACCCAGCGGTAACCGGCGCCCATCGCGATGTCAGTTCGCTTCTCGAATCCGATCGACTCGTAGAACTCGATCGCCCCGTCCTGATCGGCCGTGGGCACGCAGATCAGGCCGATCTGACGGACAGCGCTCGTTGCGGTACTCATGACGAACCTCCTGCGGTGATCGATTACACGGTTTCGAGCTTCCTCCCCAAAACTACTCCGACTCGACCCAACCGAGCGAGCGCTGCACGGCCCGCTTCCACTGCGCGTACTCGCGCTCGCGCTGTGACGCGGCCATCGCCGGCTCCCAGCGCTTGTCCTCCGACCAACGCTCGCGCAGCTCGTCCTGGTCAGCCCAGAACCCGACGGCGAGGCCCGCGGCGAACGCGGCGCCCAGCGCCGTCGTCTCCGTCACCACCGGGCGGATCACCGGCACGCCCAGCACGTCGGCCTGGAACTGCATCAGCAACTCGTTGGCGGTCATGCCGCCGTCGACCTTCAGCTCGCTGAAGCGAACGCCGGCGACGGCGTTGGCCTCGTCCACCACCTCGCGACTCTGCCACGCGGTCGCCTCCAGAGCCGCGCGCGCGATGTGCCCACCGTTTGCGTACGCGGTCAGCCCGACGATCACACCGCGTGCGTCATCGCGCCAGTACGGCGCGAACAAGCCAGAGAACGCCGGCACGAAGTAGACGCCGCCGTTGTCCGCGACCGTGCGCGCCAACTGCTCCACCGCGGGGGCGCTGTCGATCAGCTTCAGCCGGTCGCGCAGCCACTGAACGAGCGCGCCGGTGACGGCGATCGAGCCCTCCAGCACATACCGCGGCTCGCCCTCGCCGAGCTTGTAGGCGAGGCTCGTCAGCAGCTTGTCCGAGCGCACGAGCTCCTCGCCTGTGTTCACCAACAGGAACGAGCCCGTGCCGTAGGTGTTCTTCGCCTCGCCGCGAGCAAAGCACGTCTGCCCGAACAGCGCAGCCTGCTGGTCGCCGAGGATCCCCGCGATCGGACGCCCGTCGACAGCGGTTCCCGACGCCGGCGCGTAGAGCTCGCTGGAGGAGCGGATCTCCGGCAGCATCGAACGCGGAACGCCCATCAGCTCGAGGCTCGGCTGATGCCAGTCGAGCGTCTCGAGATCCATCAGCAGCGTGCGGCTGGCGTTGGTCACGTCGGTGACGTGCACGCCGCCGTTTGGGCCCCCCGTGAGATTCCACAGCACCCAGGTGTCGATCGTTCCAAACGCGAGCTCGCCGTTGGCGGCGCGCTCGCGGGCGCCGGCCACGTTGTCGAGCAGCCACGTCACCTTTGGACCGGAGAAGTACGTCGACAGGGGCAAACCCACGCGCGCGCGCAGGCGGTCGACGCCGTGCTCGCCGGCGAGCTCACGCACGAGCTGATCCGTGCGCGTGTCCTGCCAGACGATCGCGTTGTGGATCGGCTTGCCGCTCTCGCGGTCCCACACGACCGTCGTCTCGCGTTGGTTGGTGATGCCGATCGCCTCGAGGTCCCCCGGCGCGGCACCGGACCGTGCGAGCGCGCCGCCGATCACCTCGGCCGTGCGGCGCCAGATTTCGCTTGCGTCGTGCTCGACCCAACCCGCCTTCGGCGTGATCTGCTCGTGCTCACGCTGATCCACCGCGACGATCGCACCGTCCCTGTCGAACAGGATGAAGCGGCTGCTGGTCGTACCCTGATCGATCGCCCCGACGTACTTAGGCATCTGCGACTCCTCCTCGGTTGCCACGCGACCCTATTCGCTGGTCTGCCCACGCGTGTCGAACTCGCGTGCTGGTCTATCGCAGCCCGCGCGCCGCCGGCGGCTTGTCGCTACCCTCGGCCCATGAGCTCATCGGCGCCGGCGGCCACCGAGACGATGGTGGCCGCCGTCGAGGCCGACCTCGAGGTACTCGTCGCCATCTCGAGCCCGTCGGGTGATGCCAGCGGCGCCGACGCGGCGCTCGCCCTGTGCGCGCAACGGCTGCCCCCATCGGCGAGGCTCGAACGTGTCCCGTGCTCGTCTCCCGGCCACACGCGCGACCTCGTCGCGCGGATTCCCGGCGATGGCTCCGGTCGCGTGCTGCTGCTCGGCCACGTCGACACCGTCGTCGCCGACTCCGCGCACCGCCCCCTGAGCCGCGAAGGCGAGATCTGGCGCGGCTCAGGTGCGGTGGACATGAAGGGGGGCGTGGCGCTCGCGCTCGCGCTCGCCCGCTCGCTCGCGCAGCGACCCGACGCGTTCGCCGAGCTGGGCGTGCTGCTGGTTGTCGACGAGGAGTGGCGCTCAGAGCCGTTCGCCCATGTGCAGCGATTCAGCGACTACGACGCGTGTCTGTGCTTCGAGGCGGGCGAGCGCACAGCGACGGGGGCGGAGGGCGTCGTCGTCAAACGCAAGGCCGCCGGCACGCTGCGTGTGAACGCGCACGGACGCGCCGCGCACGCCGGATCGAACCCGGACGCAGGCGCCAACGCGCTGCTCGCGCTGGCCGCCGCCGCGACGGCAGCGGCCGCCCTGCACGACCCCGCCGGCGGCGAAGCGCTGAGCGTCGTGCCGAGCCGCATCCGCGCCGGTGGCGCGATCAACGTCGTGCCGGCGCAAGGCGAGTTGATGATCGACGTGCGCGCCGACAGCGAGACGTCGTTCGCGCGGGTCAGCGACGCCGTTTGCGAGAGCGCAACCGACGTTCGCCTGGAGGTCGAGCTGGTCCGCAGCTGGCCCGGGATGGACACGCGCACCGCGAGCGATCCTCTGCTCGAGGCGGCCAGCGTACGCCTCGGCCGCGAGATCGCCGGCGTCGCCCGCGGCGGCGCCAGCGATGCAAGCCACTTCGCGAGCACGATCGGGCTCACGATCGACGGCCTCGGACCTCGTGGCGGTCACGCGCACTCGCCCGAGGAGTACGTCTACGGACCGTCGCTGCGCGAGCGCTGCGAGCTGGCGCTCGCGCTGGCGGAGGCACTGCTCGCGTGACCTGGAAAAAGCTCCGCCACGCCGCGGTCGCCGAGCTGCTCGTAATCGTCGCCATCGCCGTGGGCTTGGCGTTTGCCGTGCAGGCATTCGTGGTCAAGCCCTACCGCATCCCGAGCGGCTCGATGGAACCGACGCTCACCGTCGGACAGCGCGTGCTCGTCAACCGCATCGGCACGGACTTCTCCGGACCGCACATCGGCGAGGTGGCCGTCTTCCACCCGCCCGCCGGCGCCGAAGAACAGGAGTGCGGGCCGACGCCGCACGCGGTCCAACCCGGAGGTGCGGCATGCGCGCATCCGCTTCTGCCGGAGTCGAGCGTCAACTTCGTCAAGCGGATCGTCGCCGGACCGGGTGACGAGATCTACATAAGCGAAGGTCACGTTTATCGCAAGGCAGCCGGCACGACGCACTTCGTGCGCGAGAAGGACCCCTACATCAAAGCGTGCGGCGGCAGCTCGGAGTGCAACTTCCCCACACCGATCACGATCCCGGCGGGTCACTGGTTCATGATGGGCGACAACCGTGGCGACTCCGACGACAGTCGCTTCTGGGGGCCCGTTCCGACCGGCTGGATCATCGGCCAGGCGATCGTGACCTACTGGCCGCCCGATCGCATCGGCATCTTCTGAGCAGCGCCGGCACGCAAGCGCGGGCGCTCGCCGCGATCGTCGTGCTCGCGGCGACGCAGGGCACTGAGCGGACCGCTCCGGCCGATACGATCAGCGACCGATGAACGACACGATGGCGACGTGGTCTCTTCAGGCGAGCGCCTACCTGAGCGAGTCTGCCCCCGCCGCTCCGGCCTCGGTCTCCTGGGCGCGTCAGCTGCTGGGCGACTTCGCCGCCGCGGCCGGTCTCGCGGGACAACGGCTGGAGGACGTCCGCCTCGCGATCTCCGAGGCTGTCACCAACGCGGTCGCATACGCGTACGACGGCGCACCGGGTGAGATTCAGGTGATCGCCGCCGTCGTAGGAGACGAGTTGTGGCTCGTGATCGCCGACGACGGCAACGGCATGCACGCGCGGCCTAGCGAGGCCCGCGGGCTGGGCCTCGGTCTCGGGCTGATGGCTCAGCTGAGCGACGCGCTGACGATCCTCGCACGCGCCAGCGGCGGCGTCGAGGTGCGCATGCGCTTCGATCTCGGCGACGGCGCTAGCCGCGCGGGTCGTTAGCTTCGGCCTGCTCTCCGGCGACAGCGCGCTTCTCGACGACGACGTAGCGCTCGTGCGTCTCCACGACCGTCTCGACGTCCGGGAGCTCGTGTCCGCGGACGAGCAGGAAGCGGCGCGACTCGGCGCGGACGCACTCGTACTCGTTCGGCGTCAGCTCGAGCAGCTGATCGCAGGCGAGGCTGGCGCACTCGCAGCGAAACGCCACCAGCGAGTCTTCCTCCCCCGGCCAGACGCCGCGCTCGATCGCCTCGTTGACCTCGCGAAAAGCGCTCTCGTTCGCGGCTACACGGAGCTGGACACGCTCGTTCATCGCGACCAGCGCAGCGGCTCAGCGAGTGTGCGCGCACCGTCTCCGCGGGCGAGCGTGAACCACACGCGCGTGCCGTCCTCGCCTGGAACGACTCCCCAGGCCTGCGATAACGCCTGCACGATCCGCAGGCCGCGTCCCGAGGGCTCCAGCACGGTAGGCGAGCGCAGCGTCGGGCGCCCGCGTCCCGCGTCACTCACCTCCACGCGAATCTCGCGACAGGAGAATCGGCGTACGCGAGTCACGACTCGATGCGCAGGACGTCTGAGAGGACCCTCTAGTTCTGCCACTGGATCCCCACGATCGCCGTGTCGTCGCGGTGCTCTGCGCTCGCGAGCTCGCGCGCGAGGCTGCTCAACAGCTCGTCGAGTTGGAGGTCTGTCCCGGTGGCCGCTTCCCGCAGTCGCTCCAAGCCCACGTCGAGGACCTCGCCCCGACGCTCCACCAAGCCGTCGGTGAAGGCCACCAGCGTGGAATTTGCGGGAACGGTGACGAGCGCCTCGCGATAGCGAGATTTGCTCGCGACGCCGATCGGGACGTCGACATCAAACTCGACGTAACGCCCTTTATCGCCGTCAATTAGCAACGGCGCCATGTGGCCGGCGCTGGCAATCGTCACGGTGTGACGTCGCACATTTATCAGCGCGCAAAGCACGGTGGCGAAGTAGTCGTGGTCACCGCTGTTGACGAACGCGGAGAGCTTCGTGAGCACGGTCGCCGGCGCGCTGTCCTGGACCGCGTAAGCCAGCGCCGCGTGCCGCAGCGACGCCATCGTGGTGGCGGCGCGAAGCCCGTGCCCGGAAACGTCGCCGATCATCAGCAGCACACCGTCGTCATCGACCTCGACAACGTCGTACCAATCGCCGCCGACGTCGATTTCCGACGCGGCCGGGACGTAGCGTGCGCTCACCCGCAGGCCCTCGAGCTTCCGGTAGCGCATCGGGCAGCAGGGCGTGCTGAAGCGTCTGCGCAATGCCACGCTGCTCTGTGTACATGCGCTCGTTCTCGCTGGCGACGCGGTCGAGGTCGACGGCGAGTTGCTCGGCGTGCGCTCGGCGGCGCGCCAAGCGGTCAGTGATCAGCGCCGCAGCCAATGTCAACAGCACGCCGACGCCGGCGATGATCCACGGCAGGCTGTGGAAGAACGCGCCACCGAGAGATTCCCTCGGCGTTACGACCAGCGTGAAGGCGCTGTCGCCGAACGGCACAACGTCGGAGACCTGACGGCCAGTGATCGGGAAGTGCCGCACGCTCGTCAGCAGCAGGTCCGCGTGCCTGCGCGAGCGACCGAGATAGAGCGCGTAGTTCAGATCGGAGAAGCCCGAGCCACTCGCGATTCGCGAGCGCCGGTCCTTTGGCAACTGACCTTCGGCATACGCGGCGAAGCCGTTCCCGACGCCGGGGATCGCGTAGAGGTATCCCAGCGCCGGTGTCTTGGAGTGGAGGATTCCCGTGACGCTCAGCAGCGAGCTTCCCTTCGCACGCGTGAAGAACCGCTGCGCCTGTTGCGGCAGCGACGCGAGCACCGGGGCGACGCCGACGACCGCCGTCGGCGTCGGGTGAGCGACGCCCAGCCGCCACAACGAGGCCGACTGGAACTGGCGACCCGCGCCGACCTCGGGCGCCATGAACGCGCGGAACTTCTGAGCGTTGCCGCCCGTTGTGTCGGCGAGCTCGGCGGCTGCGACCAGCGGCGTCTGGACCGTCGGCACGGCGGCACTCAACAGCGAGCTCAGCTCGAGCGCGCTCAGCTTCAGCAGGCGCGCCTCATTGCGCTCGTACAGGGCCAGGGCCGTCAGCGTCAGCGCCGCTGTCACGGCCAGTCCCACGATCAACGCGATCACACCGGCCCGCGACGGCCTCTCCAGAGTCATACCCGCCGCAAGCTTACGCCCCGCTCGCGGCGGATGCACGAAGTGACGGTTGACGTGGCCCCGCGCGTGCGGATAGGTTCGCCCGACAGCGCGCTGAGCCGTATCTCCGAGTCAACACGTAGGGCGGGGCCTGGCGCGCACTCATACGACCGCTTGGCTTTGCTGTGCGTTGGCGTGCTCGTGCCGGCAGCATCGGCCGCCGCGGCGCCACAGTACGTCGCGCTTGGGGATTCATACTCAGCTGGTGTCGGCACTCGCGTCTTCTATGAAGAATCGGGCGAATGCGATCGCAGCCCGGACGCATTCGGGCCAAGGATCGCCGCAGCCAAGGGATACACGCTCAGCTTCCAGGCCTGCAGCGGCGCCAAGACACCGGAAGTGAACGAAAAACAGCTCGGGACATTGAGCGCGACCACAAGCCTCGTAACGATCACGATCGGCGGGAACGACGCAGGCTTCAGCAACGTGATGCTCAACTGCGCGCTCTATTACTTCACTTGCGGCAGCGCGATCAGCGAAGCCGAGGAATTCGCCAAGAACAAGCTGCCGGGCCTTCTCGAAACGACCTACAAAGACATCCGCGCGAAGGCGACCACCGCCCAGGTGATCGTACTCGGCTACCCGAAGCTGTTCACCAAAACCGGCACCACTTGTAACGTCAACTTTCTCACCTCGGGCAACGAGAAGAAAATCAACGAAGCGGCGGAAAAACTGGACTCCGTCGTCAAAGCTCGTGCGGAAGCGCTGAAATTCACGTTCGTCAACCCGACGAGCGCGTTTGAATCGCACGAGGTGTGTGCGTCCGAAGAATGGCTCAACGGCCAGTCCGACCCGCTGTCGGAAAGCTATCACCCGAACGTCAAAGGCCAGGAAGAGTTCACCAAGCTGGTGGAGGCGGCGATCTAGCAGTGCTCGGGTCATGGGGGTGGGTCTCCACCTCCGTGACCGCGTCGAGCAGAGGGCTAGGACGCCTGCGCTTGTTCGGCGGTGCCGAGCCGTCGCATCAGCAGTCGCCGCTCGGCCCCGTCCTGCACGAGCGCCAACGCGCGCTCGTAGGCTGCTCGCGCCTCGGCGTTGCGACCGAGGCGCCCCAACAGCTCGCCGCGTGTCGCGTGCAGGTAGTGGAAGTCCTCGAGCGCGAGGCGCTCGAGGATCGCGAGCCCCTCCTGCGCGCCGCGCTCCTCAGCGACCGCGATCGCCCTGTTCAGCTCGACGACCGGTGAGCCCGTCAGGCGCGAGAGCTCGCCGTAGAGCGCCGCGATCTGATGCCAGTCCGGCGTCTGCTCGACGTGCAACGACGAGATCGCCGCCTGCAGGACGTAGACACCGGCCGCGCCACCCTGCGCCAAGGCCAGGGCGCACTCGAGGACGATCTGCCCTTCGGCGACCTGCGCCCAGTCCCAAAGCGTGCGATCCTGGTCTCCGAGCAGCACGAGCTCACCTTCGTGCTCGCGCGCGGCGCGGCGCGAGTCGTGCAACAGCATCAGCGCCAGCAGGCCGTGCACCTCGGGCTGCTCGGGCATCAGCTCGACCAGCGCGCGGCCGAGCAAGAGTGCCTCGGCGACCAGCGCGCGACCGCTGGAACGCACCGAATACCCCTGGTTGAAGATCAGGTACACGACCGCGAGCACCGCCGCGAGGCGGTCGGCGAGCAGGTGCTCGGCGGGTACCCGAAACGGGATCCCGGCCGCCTTGATCTTGCGCTTTGCTCGCACGAGCCGTTGCGCCATCGTCGACTCCGAGACGAGGAACGCGCGTGCGATCGCGTCGGTGCCCAGGCCGCCTAGCGTGCGCAACGTCAACGCGACCTGCGCCTCCGTCGCCAGCGCCGGATGACAACACGTGAAGATCAACTCGAGCCGTTCGTCGGGAAACGCCGACCGCTCGAGGTCGTCCTCGGTCGTCTGCGTCACCTCGAGCAGCTGTGTCTTCGCCGCGAGCGTGCGCTCGCGGCGAAGCCGGTTGATCGCGCGGTTACGCGCGGTCGTCACGAGCCAGGCGCCGCGGTGAGTCGGCTCGCCGTCGCGTGCCCAACGCTGGGCGGCGATCGCGAACGCTTCCTGCGTCGCCTCCTCGGCGCGGTCGAAGTCGCCAAGAAAGCCGATCAGCGCAGCGAGCACGCGCCCCCACTCCTCACGAAAGGCCAGCTCCAGGGCTCGATCCAGGCGCTTGTCCGGGCTTCCGTCCACCGCCGCTAGCGCTCCACCATCGGGCGCACCTCGATCGCACCACCCATGCGAGCCGCCGGGATTCGTGCGGCGAGCTCAATCGCCGCGTCGAGGTCCTCAGCCTCGTAGAACAGGTAGCCGCCGAGCGCCTCCTTCATCTCGACGAACGGACCGTCCGTTGTCAGCGTCCTGCCGTCCTGAACACGCACGGTGCTCGCCATCTCCGGCGGCTGCATCTGCGCGTCCGCAGGCGTGACCCCGGCGGTTTCGTTGATTGCCATGTAGTCGGCATACACCGCCTTCTGCTGCTCGGGCGACAGCTGTGCCCACGCCTCGGGGTCGTTGGGTGTTGGTGTCGTGCCCTGGTGAATCAACAGCATGAACTTCATCGCGTCCTCCTTCTCGAGAGATGGTCCTCCCTCAGACAAACGAGCGGCCGCGAAATCGACCGCCGCCTCGAGTGTGACGATCGGACCTGAAGCGCATCGCACGCGATAATCGCGTCGTGGTCAGGTCGTGGCGGCGCTCGGTCAGGCATCCTAGGGGTCGCTTGACGACAGAGCCGCAGACGAACGCCGCAAGCTACGCCGGCCGCACCGCCTGGGCGCGAAGCCTGACGGCGCCAGTGCGCAACTTTCTCGGCACGGAAACCGGCGGCGCCAGCGTGCTGCTCGCGGGCACCGTGCTCGCCCTGATCTGGGCGAACTCGCCCTGGTGGCATTCCTATGAAACGGTGTGGACGACGGAGCTGTCGGTGCGGCTCGGCAGCCACGGCGTCTCGCTCGACCTGCGCCACTGGGTCAACGAGGGGCTGATGACGCTGTTCTTCCTGGTCGTCGGGCTCGAGGCCAAGCGCGAGCTCGACCTCGGCGAGTTGCGTGAACGTCGAAGACTCACGATTCCGGCAGCGGCGGCACTCGGCGGCATGACCGTCCCGGTTTTGATCTATCTCGCGTTCAACGCCGGCGGCGCCGGCGCCCACGGCTGGGGCGCGGCGATGTCGACGGACACCGCCTTTGCGCTCGGCGCCGTCGCGGTGCTGACGCCGCGCGCGGCAACACGCACGCGGGTGTTTCTGCTGACGCTCGCGGTGGTCGACGATCTCTTCGGTCTGGTCGTGATCGCGACCGTCTACACAGCGCACGTGTCGGTGCCGGCGCTGGTGATCGCCGCGGCGCTGTTCGGCGTGCTGCTGGCACTACGCTACCTCCCTCCGGAACGACGGCGCCCGCTGTTCTGGGCTGTCGCCCTGGGACTGTGGATCGCGATGTTCAAGTCGGGCGTCGACCCCGTGATCGCGGGGCTCGCGGTCGGCCTCGCGACGAGCGCGTACGAGCCCGCCCGTCAGGACCTCGAGCGCGCTACCGAGGTCGCTCGCTCCTTCCGCGAGCAGCCGACGCCGGAGCTGGCGCGCTCGGCGCAGCGGAGTGTGCTCTTTGCGATCTCGCCGAACGAGCGTCTGCAGTATCGCCTGCACCCGTGGACCAGCTACGTGATCGTGCCGCTGTTCGCACTCGCCAATCTCGGCGTCCATCTGACGGGAGGCCTGCTCAGTGACGCGGTCAGCTCGCCGATCACGCTCGGCATCGTCTTCGGCTACATCCTCGGCAAGCCGATCGGGATCACGGCGGCGTCATGGCTGGCGTCGCGACCGGCGATTCACGGCCCGCGCTCGCCCCTCAGCCCGCCACTGCTCCTCGCAGCGGGCGCCTTCGCGGGAATCGGCTTCACGGTCTCGGTCTTGATCGCGAGCCTCGCGTTCTCCGGAGAGCGACTCGAGGAGGCCAAGCTCGGTGCGCTGGCGACGGTGGTGCTCGCGCCGCTCGTCGCCTGGGCCATCCTGCAGGTTGTCAAACGGCTGCCCGCGAACGTCCGCGCGCGCCAGATCGCCGGCACAGCCGAAGACATCCTCGACCTCTCCGAGGACGTCGACCCCGAGCGAGATCACGTGCGCGGCGCTGAGGACGCGCCCGTGACGCTCGTCGAGTACGGCGACTTCGAGTGTCCCTATTGCGGGCAGGCCGAGCAGGTCGTCCGTGAACTGCTCGGATCCTTCGGCGAGGACGTTCGCTACGTCTGGCGTCAGCTCCCGCTGAACGACGTGCACCCGTACGCCCAGCTCGCCGCCGAGGCCTCGGAGGCGGCTTCGGCGCAGGGCCACTTCTGGGAGATGCACGACGCCCTGCTGGCGCACCAGGGCGAGCTGCGACCCGCCGACCTGATCGGCTACGCGACGGAGATCGGACTCGACAGCGAGCGCATGAGCGACGAGCTGCACCGCCATGAGTACGCAGCGCGGGTCAGCGAAGACGTCGCGAGCGCCGACGAGAGCGGCGTCTCCGGCACGCCGACGTTCTTCGTCAACGGACGCCGCCACTACGGGGCCTACGACATCGACACGCTGAGCGCGGCCGTGCAGGCCGCCGGCCGGCGCACGAAACAACTGGCGGCCAGGGTCGCGTGAGTCGGGCGCTGCGGTGGCTGGCGCGACGCGACCACGATCTCGTGGCGCTGCGCCGGGCGGGACGCGCGGCGATCGTGATGCCCGCGA
Organism: uncultured Solirubrobacteraceae bacterium; assembly: GCA_963838405.1. GTDB lineage: Bacteria > Actinomycetota > Thermoleophilia > Solirubrobacterales > Solirubrobacteraceae > Palsa-744. The sequence continues at coordinate 1,040,324 of CAWIRA010000006.1, forward strand.
TGTTCGCCCTCGGCGAGGAGGTGATAGGCAACCCCGCCCTCGCCACGTTCGCGGCGTTTGGCTCGTTCGCAATGCTGCTGCTCGTCGATTTCGGCGGCCCCATGCGAGCGCGCCTGCAGGCCGAGGCGGCGCTCGCCGTTGTCGGCTGCGCGTTCGTCTGCATCGGCACGCTCGCCTCGCGCAGCGTCTGGCTGGCGACCGCGACGATGGCGCTGATCGGCTTCCTCGTGATCTTCGCCGGCGTGCTCAGCTCGGTCCTCGCCCGCGCCACGACCGCGCTACTGCTGGCACTGATCTTGCCGATCTCGCTGGCAGCGCCCGCCTCGGCGCTGGGAGATCGAGTCGCGGGCTGGGGACTGGCTGCAGGCGCGGCGCTGGTCGCGATCGCCGTGCTCTGGCCGGCGCCCGCACACGATCCGCTGCGCGCGGCCGCGGCAACCGCGTGCACGGCGCTCGCGACGCGGCTGCGCGCCGAGGTCGCGTACATGCTCGGTGGCCGGGACCAGTCGCTCGCGAGCGAGCGACAGTCCGCGATGCTCGCGGCGGATGATGCCGTCGCGGCCCTGCGCGGCGCGTTTCTCGCGACGCCGTATCGCCCGGCCAGCCTCAGCACCGCCGATCGGGCGACGGTGCGTCTCGTCGACGAGATCAATCGCGTCGACGCGATCGTCGTCGAGTCGGCGCGCGCGATGGATCGCCACACGGTCAACCACGCGGCCTGCCGCGTCAGGACGACGGCGGCCACCGTGCTCGAACAGGCAGCGCGGTTGCTCGAAGTCACCGGAGGCGACTGCTCGCAGTTGCACGCGGCGCTCGCCGAGCTGGCCGGCGCCATGGAGAACGTCGAGGCGAGCGCCCTCGGTGGGCTCCCGCAACCCGGCGACGGGGCGCTGGGACAGACTGCCGGGAATCCCCTCAGCGCCTTCGTCACGTCGCTCGATCCCAGCTTTCGAGCGCAGGAGCTCGGCTTCACCGTGTCGTTGATCGGGCAGAGCGTCGATCTGACGGCGGCGGCCGAGCGGCGGGACTGGCTGGCGCGACTGCTGGGCCGCCAGCCGCAGGGCCTCGCGGGCCCGCTGACCGCGGTCGAGCAGCGCGCGAGCGCGTACGTCGATCGCAATTCCGTATGGCTGCACAACAGCCTGCGCGGAGCGGCGGCGCTAGCGCTGGCCGTGTTCGTGGCAAACCAGACCGGCGTTCAGCACGCCTTCTGGGTCGTGCTCGGAACGCTGTCGGTGCTGCGCTCGAACGCGCTGAGCACGGGGCAGGACATCGTCCAGGCACTGGCGGGAACCGTGGTCGGTTTCATCGTCGGCGCGGCGATCCTGAGCGTGATCGGGACGGACGAGACCCTGCTGTGGCTACTGCTGCCGCCGGTGGTTCTACTCGCCGGGGTGGCGCCGGCGGTGGTCTCCTTTGCCGCCGGTCAGGCGGCGTTCACGCTGACGGTGGTGTTCCTGTTCAACATCATCCAGCCGACGGGATGGCGGGTGGGTCTGCTGCGCGTCGAGGACGTCGCCCTCGGCTGCGCCGTCAGCCTCGCCGTGGGCCTCCTGTTCTGGCCGCGTGGTGCGGGCGCCGCGCTGCGGCGCGCGCTGGCCGACGCTTACCTCCAGAGCATCGACTACCTCGGCGATGCCGTCGGCTTCGGGGCGCTTGGTCGCGATGCAGGCTCCACGCGATCGGCCGCGGCCGCGGCTCGCGCCAGCGCATCAGCGCACCGGCTCGACGACGCCTTTCGCAGCTTCCTTGCCGAGCGCGGCACGAAGCGGATCCCGCTGGCAGAGGTCACGAACCTCGTCACGGGCGTGGCCGGCCTTCGTCTCACCGCCGACGCTGTGCTCGATATCTGGGAGCGGGACGACGGCTCGCGTCGGGGCGAGCCGACCGTCGCGTGTGAGGAGCTTCTGAGATCGAGCGAGCTCGTCAGGAGTTGGTATGAGAGCTTCGCGCACAGCCTCGTCAGCGCGGAGCAGCCGCGATCGCCGCTGGCACATGACGATGGCGCCGAACAGCGCCTGCTGAATGCCGTCCGCGACGATGTGCGCGACGGCGAGGACGGTGCGAGCGAGCACGCGGTGCGGATCATCTGGACCGGCGACCATCTCGATGCGGCGCGCCGGATGCAGGCGCTGGTCCTGGCGCCGGCTCGAGCTGAGACGTAGTGACCGACGACACTAGGATGGATCGATGGCCGCCCCGATGACCCGTGTGCTCTCGAGCTCACAGCTCGCGATGCTGGCTGAACACGGCGAGGAGCGAACCGCCGAGGTCGGCGAGACGCTGTTCCAGATCGGCGACACGAGCTATCCGTTCGTCGCGATCCTCAGCGGCGAGGTCGCCGTACTCGACGCCGCCGGCCAGGAGGTCATCCGCCACGGCGTCGCGGGTTTCCTCGGCGAGATCAACCTGCTCTCTGGGCAGACGGTGTTCCTGACCGCGGTCGTGACCCAGCCGATGCGCTACATCGCCGTCGATCGCGAGGAACTGCGACGGCTGATGTTCGACGACGGCTCGCTCTCGGACCTGCTGCTGTCGGCATTCGTCGAGCGGCGCGAGATGCTCCAGCGCCGCGCTGGGATCGGCTTTGAGATCGTCGGCCCGCGCGACTCGCCCGATACGCGCAGGCTGGAGGACTTCGCCAGGCGCATGCGGCTGCCGCACTCGTGGCTCGTACCAGAGGAGGATCCGCAGGCGGCGACACTGCTCGCCGGGCTCGACGCTGACGAGGTCCCGCTCGTGCGGCTACCCGGCGGCGGCGAGCTGCGACGGCCGAGCAACGGTGAGCTGTCCCGGGCGCTCGGCATCGGGCGGAGCTCGAGCAGCACGAGGAGGTCGACCTGCTCGTCATCGGCGGTGGCCCCGCCGGCCTCGGCGCGGCCGTATACGGAGCGTCAGAGGGCCTCGACACGCTCCTGATCGAGAGCACGGTGCTCGGCGGGCAGGCGGGCACCTCACGGCGGATCGAGAACTACCTCGGCTTTCCGGCCGGCATCAGCGGCACCGAACTATCCAGCCGCGCGATCACGCAGGCGCGCAAGTTCGGCGCGCGCACCGCCACGCCCTACCGCGCGAGGTCGCTCGAGCCAGGCGACGAGCGCCATCTCGTGACACTCGACGAGGGAAACACGGTCAGCGCACGGGCGGTGCTCCTCTCAACTGGTGCGGAATACCGGCGTCTGCCGGTCGCCGGGCTCGAGGACTACGAGGGCATCAGCGTCTTCTACGCGGCGGGCCCGCCGGAGGGTCAACTCTGCGCCGCGCAGCGGGTCGGCGTCGTCGGTGGCGGCAACTCGGCCGCACAGGCCGCGGTGTGGCTGGCACGGGGCGGTGCGCTCGTGACCTTGCTACACCGCCGGGCCGACCTCAGCGAGACGATGTCGAGCTACCTGATCGACGAGCTCGATCGCTTCGGTGTCGCGGTCCGTGACCGCAGTGAGGTTCGTGCCCTGCATGGAGCGCAGGGACAGCTCGAGTCGGTCACGCTCACCGACGGCTCGTCCTTGACCCTGTCGTTCCTGTTCCTGTTCCTCGGCGCCTCCCCGTGCACCGATTGGCTCGGCGAGGTGGTCGCGCGAGACGCGGACGGGTTCATCCGCACCGGCCGCGACGCCGGGGCCGATGGCATGCTGGAAACGAGCGTACCCGGCGTGTACGCCGCCGGCGACGTTCGCGCAGGGTCGACCAAGCGCTGCGCCACCGCTGTTGGGGAGGGCGCGACCGTCGTGGGCTTCGTCCACCAGCGGCTCACGCCGACCGTCACCTCGCCGCGCTAGTACACCGCGCCGGCGCTGAGGAGCCGGCGCGATCGACTCGATGAATCCGCGCGCAGCGCGTTCGCAACGGCTGCGGTGCGCGGCTCAGGCTGGATCCTGCGAGCTGTACGGGTCCGCTTCGCCGCGCACGTCGCGATAGCGGCGGTCGAACAGCTCGAGCACCGCCGTCACATCCGACGGACCGTGCACGGCATGGCGGACGACGTCGGGCTCCGGCGGCACGTCCTGCGGCTCGGCATCGCCATGCTCGACGAGCGCGTCGTGCTCGGGAACGGAGAACCGCAGCTCGGCCGTGCCGCTGTCTGCGTCCAGCACGCCGAGCTCGAGCTGCTCGTAGTGCACCACCGCGACAGCCTCAGTGACGCGCTCGATATGCACGCCGGGCCACGTGTCGAGCTCGTTGGCGAGCTCGTCGACAAGCGCGGCGTGGGACATGCACCGATCCTACCCCTCTCGTGTCAGAGCGTCGAGGCGCCGCGCCGGATCCTCGGCGGACCGCTCGTCGCTGGCGCCCTCGGCGCCGTCGAGTGTCCCGTCGGGCTCGGCGTGCACGATCAGTACCGGGACGGGGCTGTGGTTCAGCACGTAGTGGCTGACGCTCCCGAGCAGCACCGAGCGCAGAGCGCCGCGCCCGCGTGATCCCATCACGACGAGATCGTGCCCTCCCGCGTGTATCTGCGAAACGAGCGCGAGCCTGACCGGCTCGCCACTGAGGACGGTGGCGACCGAGACGTCGTCGGGAACGCGCTCGACAGCTGTCCGCAAGATCGCTTCGGCCTCGGCTTCGGCTTCGCGGATGAGATTGGCCGTGACATCGCCGCTGACGCCGACGTAGGCGACCGACGGAGGTGCGGCGACGGCGCTGAAGAGCGTCAGGCGTGCGTTCTGTGAGCCGGCGAGGTCGATCGCCTGCACGAGTGCCTGCTGGGCGTCCGCCGATCCGTCGACGGCCACGAGGATGTTCCTGAACATGATCTGCTCCTTTCTGCGGGTGGAGCCACGAAGTCCCTCTTGATGGATATAGCACAGAACTATATAGTTCGCAATATGCCTGCGCGGATCGAGTCCAGGGCGGATCGTGTCGAGTTTGTCGCCGAGCACCTGCTCTCGCGGAGCGCGCTGCTCGTGCGGCTGCTGGTCAAGCAGGTCCACGACCCCGAGATCTCGCGAACCGAAGTAGAGGTCCTGAGCATCCTCACCGAGGGGCCTCGGCGAATCACAGAGCTCGCCGAGCTCGAGGGCGTCGCACAACCGACGATGACCCTGCTCGTCAAGCGCCTGGAGCAGAAGGGCTGGGTTCACCGCACGCGACTACCCGATGACGGCCGCGTTGTGATGATCGGCATCACCCCCGCAGGAGGCATCGCACAACGGCGGTTCCGTTCGCGGTTTCTCTCGGCGCTGCGTAGCGACCTGCGCGATCTGAGCGACCAGCAGCTCGGCGATCTCACCACCGCGGCGAAGACCGTGAGCGCGTTCGTAGACGAGTTGCAGCAGCGCGCCGGCAGGTGACACGGACACCGCCAGCCCGCATTCTGCGGCAAAAGCCTGATTCAGCTGTCCGACGATTCGGTGATACTTGCGCCCATGGATCTGGAGCGTTCGTCGGGACACCAAGAACGAGACCTGTTGGTCGACGGCGCGGAGCAGACGCGCGTCGCCCGCTACCTCGCCCTGGAGCGCGAGAAGGACCAGTTGCGACGCGAGCGCGACCACCTGATTCTCGACCTCGCGGCGAGTCTCGGACCGGCGGTGCTCGCTCAACGCTTCGGTGTCGAGCCTCCGGTGATCGCGAAACTGCTCGAGGGCGCCCGCGGTCGCCTGAACGGCACCCCCGGCGAAGAGGATCAGCTGGCCGCCGAGATCGTGGCTCGCCGCGTACACGCAACCGAGCCTCGCTGGATCGTCGCCGACGCCCACTTCGAGGCGCTCGGGCGCGCTTCCCGGTAGTCGCCGAACACGACGCTGCAGCGCTGCCGTGGAGGCCGTGGTCTTCGATCTGGACGGTGTCCTGATCGACTCGGAGCGCGTCGAACAGCTGACGCCGGCCGCGATCGAGGCCCTGGCGCCTGAGCGGCGCCGGGCCGATCCTCGCGAGGCGAGCGAGTAGCTCTACGGCTGCTCGAGCAGCCGCGCGTATGCGTCCGGGCGACGTGTCGTCAGAAACGGGAACAGCTCGAGCCAGTCGCGGCGCTGGTCGAGGTCGAGGTCCGCCACCAGCACAGCCGGCTCGCGCCTGGGGGCCTGGACCAGCTTGCGTCCGTAGGGATCGCAGATGAAGGACGAGCCGTAGAAGCTCAGCGGCGGCTCCTCACCGATGCGATTGATCGCGACCATGAACACGCCGTTGGCGATCGCGTTGCCGATGATGACCTGCTCCCACAGGGGCTCGGTGTCGAAGTCCGGATGCTCCGGCTCGGAACCGATCGCGGTGGGATAAACGAGCACGTCTGCGCCCTCGAGGCTGTACGCGCGGGCGAGCTCTCCGAACCACTGATCCCAGCACGTCGGCAGGCCGAGATGCGCGTCGTCGACGTTGATCAACGGGAAGGCCTCGCGTCCGGCGGGCCCGGGCCGAAAGTAGCGGTCCTCGTGGTATCCGGCGGTGATCGGAATGTGCAGCTTGCGGGTGCGCGCGACGAGCTCCCCGGCCGGACTCACCAGGATCGCGGTGTTGTAGCCAAGACCGTCGCCGGCGGCAGGCGCATGCTCGTACAGCGAGGCATGGACGTAGATACCGGTCTCGCGCGCCATCCGCGTCGCAAAGCGATGCGTGGCGCCGCCGGGCAGCGCCTCGGGCTCGACGCCGGCCGCCTGCGGCCCGGCGGGTTCGACGGCGAAGTAACGGCTCAGCGTCAGCTCCTGCAGACACACCAGCCGCGCGCCCTCGCCCGCGGCGAGCGTGATCGCGCTCGCAAGCGCGGCCTGATGCTCGTCGGCGTCGGGATGCCAGCGCTGCTGCACGAGCGCCACGCGCAGCGGTGCTCGACGCGGCGGGCGCTTGCGGGCGGGCGAGGGCTGCATTCCCGGCGCGACGATCAGGCGTATGTCCTCCATGTCGATGACTGTAGTGTCGCGATCGAGAAGTCCGGGAGCTCCTCGGCTACGCCACTATTACGAGCGATGAGCGCCACCCTCACCTCCACCCCGCGCGCCGACGGCTACCGCATGCCCGGTGAGTTCGAGGCACATGCAGGCTGCTGGATGATGTGGCCCGAGCGACCGGACAACTGGCGCTTGGGAGCGAAGCCGGCACAACATGCGTTCGCGACCGTCGCCGAGGCGATCAACGCCTGCGAGCCGGTGACGATGGGCGTCTCACACGCGCAGTTCGATCACTGTCGCGCGCTGCTGTCACCGTCGATTCGAGTGGTCGAGCTCTCGAGCGACGATGCCTGGATGCGCGACACGGGGCCGACGTTCGTGCTCGCCGCAGACGGTCAGCGTCGCGCCGTCGACTGGCGCTTCAACGCCTGGGGCGGGCTCGACGGTGGCCTTTACTTCCCGTGGGACCGCGACGAGCGAGTCGCGGCGAAGGTCCTCGAGATCGAAGGCGCGGAGCGCTACCGCGCACCGATCGTGCTCGAGGGCGGCTCGATCCACGTCGATGGCGAGGGCACCGTGATGGCGACCGAAGAGTGCCTGCTGAACGCGAATCGCAACCCCGAGCTGACCCGCGAGCAGATCGAGCGCGTGCTGTTCGAGCACCTCGGCGCCGAGAAGCTGATCTGGCTCGGCCGCGGTGTCTACAACGACGAGACCGACGGGCACATCGACAACCTCGCATGCTTCGTCCGGCCCGGCGTCGTGCTGCTCACCTGGAGCGAGGATCAGTCGGACCCCCAGCACGCGATCTCACGCGACGCGCACGAGCGACTGCAAGCGGCGACCGACGCGCGCGGTCGCTCGATCGAGGTGCTGCGGATGCCCTCGCCAGGGCCGATCACGATTACCGCGGATGAGGCGCGGGGCGTCGACGCGGTGCCCGGCAGCGCTCCCCGCCGCGCGGGCCACCGCCTCGCCGCTTCCTACGTCAACTTCTATCCCGCCAACGGACGCATCGTCTTCCCGCTGCTCGACGAGCGCCACGACGACGCAGCCGCGGCGGTCCTGCGCGATTGTTTCCCTGAGCGCGAGGTGGTGGGCGTCCGAGCGCATGAGATCCTCCTCGGCGGCGGCAACATCCACTGCATCACCCAGCAGGTCCCGCGTGGCTAGACTACTGCGCCGGTAAGTTTTTTGTACCTACGGAGAGAGAGGCCGCGATGCCGAGCCCGTCACCCGCCCCTGCCCCCACGCCCACGCCGGCGAGACCCGAGCTCGACGCGCTCACCGAGCGGGCCTCGACGCTCGCGCGCGAGCTCGCCGCCACAACCGAGCGCGAGCGCGCGCTAGGACTCGAGCTGCTCGACGCGTTGCGCGCCACGGGGTTGATGCGCGCCGGCGCGCCGGCCTCACTCGACGCGCTCGAAGCACCGCCGGCCGTCACGCTGGCGGGCGCCGAGAGGATCGCGCGGGGAGACGCTTCAGCCGGCTGGTGCGTGTCGATCGCAGCCACCAGCAGCCTGCTTTCGGCCTACCTGCCGGAGGAGGGCGCCGCCGAGATCTTCAGCGATCCGCACATGGTCGCCGCCGGCGTATGGGCTCCGCGCGGACGCGCGAGGAGCGTCGAGGGCGGGCTGTGCGTGTCAGGGCGCTGGTCGTTCTGTAGCGGCATCTCGCACTCGCAGTGGCTGTTCGCGGGCTGCGTGCTCGAGGACCCGCAGGCCGGCGCCGAGGACGGACCGACGCTGCTGGTGACGGCGCTGCCCACCGACGAGCTCGAGATCCTCGACACCTGGCATACCAGCGGCCTGCGCGGTACCGGCAGCCACGACGCCGTCGCCGATGAGCTGTTCGTCCCAGATCACCACGTGTTGTCGCTGGTGGACGCGCCGCCGCGGATCGATGCGCCTCTGTACCGCTTCCCGATCTTCGGTTTCTTCGCGCTGTCGATCGCGGCCGCTGCTCTGGGCAACGCGCGCGGGGCAATCGACGAGCTCACCGCGCTTGCCGGCGCAAAGACGGCACAGGGTTCGAGCCGCGTGCTCGCCTCACGTCCCGCCACACAGGCGGCGGTCGGCGAGGCGGAGGCTGCGCTACGGGCAGCAAGGGCCTTCTACTACGGCGCCATCGCAGATGCCTGGGAGGCTGCACAGCAACCCGGAACGGTCGACGTGTCGCTGCGCGTGGGCCTGCGACTCGCGGGAACACACGCCGTCAGGACCGCCGCCGAGGTCGCCCGCTCGATGTACGACCTCGGCGGGGGCACCGCGATCTACGAGGACTCGCCGCTGCAACGGCGCTTCCGCGACGCCTACACCGCGACCGCGCACTTCCAGGTCAACCCCGCGATCTGGGAGCTGACCGGGCGGGTGCTGCTCGGGGTGCCAGCGCGCACGGAGCAGCTGTGATGCAAGAGCCGCCCCGCGCGCACGGCGGGCTTGAGGTCGTCGCGCCCTATTGGCTCGATCGCCCCGACGAGGAGGTGCTCGATATCGCGCTCGCGGCGCAGCGCAACGGCTTCGAGCGGATGTGGCTCGGCGAGATGGCGACATTCGACGCGTTCGCGTTGGCGACCGCCGTCGGCCTGCGCGCCCCGGGGCTAGCGATGAAGATCGGGCCGCTCGCGCTCGGCGTGCGCAGCCCGGTCGCGCTCGCGCTGGGGCTCGCGTCGGTCGCCACGCTCACCGGCGCGCGCGTCGATCTCGCGCTCGGCGCCTCGAGCCCTGACATCGTCAGCGGCTGGCACGACCGTCCGTGGGCAGCGCTCGCACCGCGTGCGCGCGAGACGATCGAGGCGCTCCGCGCGATCCTCGCCGGCGAGCGAGCGTCCTACGCGGGCCGGTATGTCCGCACGCGAGGATTCCGCCTCAAAAACCCACAGCCCGATGCCAGCATCTCGCTCGCGGCGTTCGGACCGGAGATGACGCGCGCGGCCGCGAGCAGCGCCGACGAGCTCGTGCTCAACCTCGTCACGCCCGCACACGTCGCAAAGGTGCGCGCAAGCGTCGATGCCCTGGCCCGGACTGGTGGGCGCCCGGCTCCGGAGATCGCGGTTTGGGTGACCGTCGCCCTCGATCCAGGAGCGGCGACGCTCGCGCAGATGGCAACGCAGATCGCCGTCTACCTACGTCCCCCTGGCTACGGCGAGATGTTCGCCGAGCTCGGGCACGGCGCGCTCGTGGAGCGCGCCCGCGCTGGTGCGAGGCGCGGCGAGCTCGCCGCGCAGATCCCCCCCGAGCTGCTCGACGCGGTCTGCGCGATCGGCTCCCAGAACGACCTCCGGGAGCGCCTGGCGAGCTATCTCGCGGCGGGCGCTTCGCGCGTCGGCATCGTACCCGCGACCGCCGAGGATCCAGCCGGCCGCCGCGTGCTGGGCGCCCTGGGATCACGCACCGAGGTCCGCGCCTGATGAGCGAGCCAGCGAGCGAGGACAGCTTTGATCTCAGCCATCGCCTTCAGGCGGACTCCGTCGGTCGTGCCCTGAGTCTCGTCAGCGAGCGCTGGACGATGCTGATCCTCCGCGAAACGTTCTTCGGCGTGCGCCGCTACGGAGAGTTCGCGCGCAACCTCGGCATCCCGCGTCCGACGCTGTCGCTGCGGCTGCGCAAGCTCGTCGACGCCGGGCTGCTCGAGCGCGTGCCCTACTCGCGAGACCCGGACCGCTACGAGTACCGCCTGACACAGTCGGGCAGAGACCTGTTTCCCGCCGTGATCGCGTTGATGCGATGGGGCGATCGCTATTTCGCTGGCCCCGACGGACCTCCGATCGTGCTGCGTCACGACACCTGCGGCCGGCGCACGCATCCGCGCGTCACATGCGACGCGTGTGGCGAGGAGATCGATGCACACAACGTCACTCCTGAACGCGGGCCGGGCTACCGCTCCGCGCGAGCGCCCGCCTAGTCGATCTCGACCGGCGTGCCGCCACAAGCCTGCTCGTCGTCGTCGGCGGCGGCGTCCTTGATCGAGATACCCGTGCTCTGTGCGACACGCGCGAGTAGGTCATGGAGGGTCAGGCGCTCGTCGGCGTCCAGCTCGGCGAAGAACGCGTCCTCGATCTGCATCGACGCGCGCTCCACTTCACAGATCAACTTGCTGCCTCGCTTGGAGATCTCGACGAGATGTCGACGTCTGTCCTGCGGGTCGCGGCGGCGCACAATCAGTCCACCGGCTTCGAGGTCGTTGAGCAGCACGACGAGGTTGCTCGCGTCGATGTCGAGCGTCGCCCCGAGCGTCTGCTGGCTCATCGCGCCCTCGTCGCGCAGTGCCAGCAGCGCATTGGTCTGCCTGGGCTTGAGCCCGGTCGGCGTCAGCGCCGAGCGGTACTGACGCGTGACCGCGCGCCCGAGCCGCGCGAGCAGAAAGCCGGTGTGCTGGGTGACGCCCTCACCGAGCGCTGCGATCGGCTTGTCCGTGACATCGGTCTTCATCGAGAGATCGTACCGCACGACGGGTCATTGGTAAAGACCAATGATTGCTAGACTACTGCGACCCACGGCTTATCGACCATCCATGGAGCGAGGTTCTCTTGGCTGTATCCGCGGTATCGATGTCCACGAAGCCCAGCTCGCGAGCCGAGCCAGAGGTCGTACGGATATCGGTTCGCGCCCGCGTGCTGACGATGTTGCTGCTCGTGGCGATGACCGTCTCGCTCGTTGTCGCGCTTCCGGCGCTGCGTGGCGTGGCGCACGAGATTGCGCACATCGGCCCCCTGTGGCTGGCGCTCGCGGGCGCCTTGGAGCTCGCTTCGTGCGCCAGCTTCGTCGTCGTCTTCCGCCATTTCTTCGGGGCCGTTCCGGTACCGGCGGCGCGCGAGCTGGCGTGGACGGAGATGGGCTCCGGAGCGCTGCTGCCCGGTGGCGGCGTCGGCTCGCTCGCCGTGGGTGGCTGGCTGCTGCACCTCGGCGGCATGCCGACTCGCGAGATCGTTCGCAACTCGAGCAGCCTGTTCTTCTTCACGAGCGCCGTCAATGTCCTGGCGCTGATCGCGGGCGGCTCGCTGCTCGCGAGCGGCCTCTCCAACGGCAACGACAAGCTGGTGCTGGCAGGCGCCCCGATCGTGCTCGGGGTCGGCGTCATCGCCGCGGCGATGACGATCGCGAGTTCGCGCCAGCCGCCCCGGCGCGCACTCCAGGCCGCCCCCTGGATCAGAGCGCTCGCCAACGGCATCAGCGACGCGCAAGGCGCGGTCCGCCGGCCGAGCTGGCGACTGCTCGGCGCGTTCGGCTACCTCGGATTCGACATCGCCGTGCTCTGGACGACGCTCAGCGCGGTCGGCTACTCGCCCCCGCTCGCGGTGCTGCTGCTCGGCTACATCATCGGCTACCTCGCCAACCTGATCCCCGTTCCCGGCGGCGTCGGCGTGCTCGAGGGAGGCCTCGCCGGGACGCTGGTTCTGTACGGGGCGCCGGTCACGCAGGCAGCCGCCGGCGTGCTCATCTATCACGCCATCGCCTTTTGGATCCCAAGCCTCGGCGGCCTGGTCGCCTACCGGCGGCTGCGCCGCGCACTTGAAGCATCGCAACCGACGCGGGCGCGAGCTGCGCTGGTTGCGCCCCTACCCGACGAACGATCAGAAAGCCGCGAACATGATCAGATCCTCCCCGAAGCCACCCTCTCCCGGCGCGCGAACGGACAGCCTGTCGCGCCCCGACCCGTCCGACCCCAAGCCGCAGGCGCGCCACCTCGAAGCACAGGTGGTGCAGTGGCTGCGTACGCTGCGTGCGAGCAGCGCACAGCATGAGCGCGGGCCTCGAAGGCCGCGCACTATGACTTCGTGAGCGAACACAGGCGGCGACGACGCAGGCGCCGTTGGTTACGCTCCAGAGGTGGAGGTTGACGGGGGAAACGGTGGGCGCCGCCCACGAACGGCGGCGATGGCGGCGGCGCGGCGGCTGTTCGCGTTGCACCGAGAGGCGGAGCGGACGGGCGTACCGATCGAGGAGCTTCGCGGGCGCCTGCAGGAGTCGCGCACGAGTGGCGGCGCGCTGAAGACGCGCCGCGAGGTGATCGCTGGCGGCGCAGCGGCGGCCGCGGCGGCGGCGCTGGCTGCGCATCCCGCGGCGGGCCTTGCGCGCGCGCTGCGCACGCGCTCGCAACCGCGCATCGCGATCGTCGGCGCCGGCCTCGCGGGCCTGCGCTGCGCGCACCTGCTGTACACCGCGCGGCCGCACCGGCCGATCCTGTCAACGGTTTACGAGGCCAACGCCGAACGCAGCGGTGGGCGCTGCTGGACGCTCAGGAACTTCTTCGCCGACGGGCTGCTCACCGAGCACGGCGGTCAGTTGATCAACACCGACCAGACGGCGGTGCGCGACCTCGCCGCGCTGCTCGGACTGCAGGAAGAGGAAGTCAACGGCGGCAATCTGTTCGAGGGTGAAGAAGTCTTTTACATCGACGGTGCCCCCTACCTGCTCGATGAAGCCAACGCCGACTGGGAACAGGTCGGATATCGCAGCTTCAAGGCCGCGGGCCATGAAATGCGAACGCCGGCGGGGGCGGCGAGGCTCGACGCGATGTCGGTACCCGAATGGCTCGACAGCACCGAGATCGGCTCCCACAGCCGCTTCGGCAAGCTGATGCAGGCCAACACCGTGACCGAAAACGGCGGCGACCCGGCCGATCAGTCGGCGCTCGACCTGATCGTGCTTCTCACCAGCAACCCTCGCTCCTCGGTCGTGCCGATGGGGGGAGACGACGAGCGCTTCCACATCCTCGGCGGCAACGACCAGCTGATCAGCGGCATGGTCGAACGGCTGCCACCCGAAACGGTTCAGCAGGGCCATGTGCTCGTCGCGGTGCGCGCCAACAGCGACGGGACGGTCACGCTGACCTTCGAAGTCGGCCGGTCGCTCACCTCCGTGGTCACCGATTTCGTCGTTTTCGCACTCCCGTTCAGCACGCTGCGCGATGTCGAGCTGACGCTCTCGGGCCTGTCGCCGACGAAGCAGACGGTGATCGACACGATGGGCATGGGTACGAACGCCAAGGTCCATCTCGAACTCACCCACAAGACCTGGCCAGCGCTCGGCTTCAGCGGCGCCGCCTACGGAGAATGGAACCGCCTGGCATGCGGATGGGACGATTGCGTGCCGCTCGGGCCCGACGCCGCACCAGCGCTATACGTCGCGTTCCCGGGCGGCCGTGTCGGGCGCTCGAAGCTCACCGGCGCGGCCCACGGTCCGACGCCGCCGGCCGATGCCACGTGGGCGCTCACGGAAATCGACAACGTCTTTCCGGGCACCACCGCCGCCTACACCGGGCGCTCGTACGAGGACCACTGGGCGCTCGACCCGTGGGTCAAAGGCGCCTACTCCTACTATCGCGTCGGCCAAGCCACGAGCTACGCCGCCCTCGCGCAAGCTCCAGAAGGTCCGTACCTGTTCGCAGGCGAGCACACCTCCAGCGAAAACATCGGCTTCCTCGACGGCGCGGTCGAAACCGGCGCGCAGGCCGCGAAGGCGCTGCTGCATCGGCTGCGCTGAATCAGGGTCGCTGAAACGATCGACGCGCGGCATCGACCGGCGCCCTCACGTGGCAGCCGTCGAGATGGTCGTTGACGAGGCCCATCGACTGCATGAACGCGTAGACGGTGGTCGGCCCGACGAAGCGCCAGCCGCGCCGCTTGAGATCCTTCGCAAGCGCCGCAGACTCAGGTGGGAGGGCGAGCTGCGCGAAGCGCGCGCGATCGAGCTTTCCCCGCCGCGGACGCGGCTCGAAGCTCCAGATGTAGCCGGCGAGCGAGCCCTGTTCGGAGGCCAGCTCGAGCGCACGCTGCGCGTTGTTGATGACCGCCTCGATCTTGCCGCGGTGGCGCACGATGCCCGCGTCTGCGAGCAGGCGCTCGACATCGCTCCCGTCGAAGGCCGCCACGCTCGCGAGATCGAAGCCCGCGAAGGCTGCTCTGAACGCCGCGCGCTTGCGCAGGATCGTCAGCCACGACAGGCCCGCCTGGAAGCCCTCGAGGCTCAGCTTCTCGAACAGGCGCACGTCGTCGCCGACGGGAAAGCCCCATTCGCTGTCGTGATAGGACAAATACTCAGGAGTCGCGCCCGCCCACCAGCAGCGGCTGATGCCGTCCGCGCCCGTCAGCAAGCCATCGTCGGGCGCCTCGCTCACAGCTCGCGCTCGCGCGGGTCGTTGGCCTCGAGCGGCCAGTGACGGACCACGCCTGGGCGCCAGTTGCCGTCCTCCTCGCGCGTGAGGATGAAGCGGCTGATCGTCAGCTGGCCGCCCTCGTGGTCACCGTAGAGCAGGTCGACGGTGAGCATGCCAGCGTCGCGGAAGGCCTCGTCGAGGCCGTCGCGAAACGGGTCGTCGGGCTCGCGGATCGCTCCCTGCCAGAAGCCGGTGTCGCCGGCCGGCACGTACAGGTCGCGCGTCTGCAGGCGATGCTCCGTGGGCGCCGCGTGCGGCGTGCGCAGATCCGGGCGCTCCGCCCGCAGCCGCCAGGCCTGCAGCACCGCCAGGCCGTTGCCGACGTTGCGCAGCGGGATCACCAGGTAATAGTTGCCGTCGTCGTGCTCGACAGCGGCCATGCCGCCTTCGACGCTCACCATCCGCCCCTCGCCGAAGCGCACCACCTCCGGCGGATCCGTCACGCGGGCCGGCGCGAGCACCGGACGCATGCCGAGCAGCAGCGAGCGCTCGGCGATCGCCGTCGAGCGCTCGGCGATGCGCGTCGAGCGCTGTCCGGAGCGCACCGCGGAGAAGGTGGCGAGCGCGAGCACGAGCGTGCCGGCCGCCGTCGCCAACGAGGCGATCGTGGGCCAGTCGACGGCGAGCGGCGGCATCGCTACCAGCTGGTCAGCACCGGCGCCAGCGCGCGCCACTGCTCGGCGGGCACCTCAAAGGCCTCCGCGCCGAGCGCCTGGATCATCACGTGATCGGCGCCCGCTGCATGATGCTCGCGCACGCGCGCGGCGATCGCGTCGGCGTCCCCCCACGCGACCATCGCCTCCTTCAGACGCTCCGATCCACCGCGAGCGAAGTCCGTCTCGTCAAAGCCTTGCGTTTCCCAGGAGCCGCGATAGTTGGGCAGCCCCGTGTAGATCTCCAGATGCCAGTGCGCACGCCTGAGGAACTCGTCGCGGTCGGTGGTCAGCGCGACGGCCTGCTCGACGCACAGGATTGGCTCGGGCCCGAGTAGCTCGCGCGCACGGCGCGTGTGCTCGGGGGTGACGAGGTAGGGATGTGCGCCGTCGGCGTGCGTTGCCGACAGCTCGAGCATCTTCGGACGCAGGGCCGCAAGGACGCGCGGAGGAGCGGTCTCGGGTCCTGCCGCGAAGAACGGCGCGGCGTCGAGCGCCTCGAGGTAGTCGCGCATCGTGCTCACCGGCTTGCCGTAGCTGTGCCCGCGCATCCGTTGCACGAGCGGCTCATGCGAGATGCCCCAACCGACAACCAGCCGACCGGGATACGCGCCGTGCAGCGTGCGCCCGGCCGCGTTGCCGGTGACGGCGTCGCGACCGTAGATGTTCGCGATCCCGGTGGCGACAACGAGCCCATCGCTGGCACTGAGCATCACGCTCGCGTTCGTGAACGCCTCGCGCCCGTACGCCTCGCCGAACCACAGCGAGCCGTAGCCGAGCCGCTCGAGCTCCGCCGCGTATTCGCCTGCCTCCAGCGGGGAGACGGTGTCCAGCGCGGTCGTCCAGACGCCCACGCGCGAGGCGCGCAGCGTCTCGAGCGCGGTCTGGTCCCGGGCCGGCGGCGAGCTCATTGGCGCCATCCAATCAGTTCTGCGTCGACGTCGCCGCGAGGCCTGCGATGCGCCGCGCGCCATACGCTGTTGGGATGGCGATCCGGTGGTTCGGCAAGCGCAGCAGCAGCAGCAGGGAGCCGGCGGTCGCGATCGGGGACCCGCGGTTCGACGGCTGGGAGACGGTCAGCACCTTCGAGGAGCAGTCGACGGCGCTGGCGTGGCGCGATCAGCTGCGCAACATGGGCGTCGACGCCGCATGCGCCGCCGATCACCCACTCGACAAATTCGGGCGCGGCGACATCTACCTCGTGGTCCCGCCCGGCCAGTGGTCGCGTGCCAACGAGATCATCGAGAACCTCGACTGACGCTAGCCGAGCGCGCCGGCTGCGTGACGGCCGGCGGTCCTACCGCTGAACATGCAGCCGCCGAGGAATGTCCCCTCGAGCGCACGGTAGCCGTGCATGCCGCCGCCGCCGAAGCCGGCGATCTCACCGGCGGCATACAGCCCCGGGATCACCTCGCCGGCCTCGTTCAACACGCGAGCGTCGAGGTCCGTCTGCAGGCCGCCGAGGGTCTTGCGCGTCAGGACCGACAGGCGCACAGCGATCAACGGTCCGGCCTTCGGATCGAGCAGCCGGTGGGGCGCCGCCGTGCGGACGAAACGGTCGGCGAGGTAGCTACGCGAACCGCGCAGCGCGGTCACCTGCAGGTCCTTGCTGAACGGGTTCGCCATCTCGCGGTCGCGAGAGATCACTTCGCGCTCGACCTGCTCGAGCTCGAGTCGCGGCGTGCCACCGGTGATCGCGTTCATCGCCGCGACGAGGTCACCGAGGCGTGCCGCCGTCGCGAAGTCCTCGCCGCGCTCGACGAAGGCCTGCACCGGTCCGGGGACGCCGCCGCGCACGCGCTCGAGCAGGTCGCGGATCGAGCGGTTGGTGAGGTCGGGGTTCTGCTCTGAACCCGACAGCGCAAACTCGCGTTCGATGATCTTGCGCGTGCACAGGAACCACGAATGGTCATAGCCGGTCTGCTGCAGGTGGGCGAGGGTGCCGAGCGTGTCAAAGCCTGGGAACAGCGGCACCGGCAGACGCGCGCCGGTGGCGTCGAGCCATAGCGAGGACGGCCCGGGCAGGATCCGGATCCCGTGCATGGGCCAGATCGGGTCCCAGTTGTGAATGCCCTCGACGTAGTGCCACATGCGGTCGCTGTTGATCACGTTGGCGCCAGCGCGCTCGGTGATCTCGATCATGCGCCCGTCGACGTGCGCCGGGACGCCGGAGATCATGTGCTGCGGCGGCGTGCCGAGGCGTGCCGGCCACGCCTTGCGCACGAGCTCGTGATTGCCGCCGATGCCACCTGCGGTGACGATCACCGTCTGCGCGTGCAGCTCGAACGCGCCGACCGCCGTGCGCGAGCTGGCTCGCCCGCGCGCGACCGAAGAGGGCTCCAGCACGCTGCCGCTGACGCCGTCGACCGCGCCGCCGCTCGTCGTCAGCTCGTCGACCTGGTGGCGGAAGCGGAACTCGAGGCGGCCCGCATCCGCGGCGGCCCGGACGCGGCGCTCGAACGGCTCGACGATGCCGGGACCCGTGCCCCACGTGATGTGAAAGCGCGGAACCGAGTTGCCCGGGCCGGTGGCGTCGTAGCCGCCGCGCTCGGCCCAGCCGACGATCGGGAACAGACGGTGGCCCATCGCGTGCAGCCAAGCCCGCTTCTCGCCGGCCGCGAAGTCGACATAGGCCTGCGCCCAGCGGCGCGGCCACTCGTCCTCGGGACGATCGAAGCCGGCCGTCCCGAGCCAGTCCTGCCACGCCAGCTCCTTCGAGTCCCGGATACGCAGGCGGCGCTGCTCGGGGCTGTCGATGAACAGCAGGCCGCCGAAGGACCACCATGCCTGGCCGCCGAGCGACTGCTCGGGCTCCTGGTCGAGCAGGATCACCCTGCGACCCGCGTCGAGCAGCTCGGCCGCCGCGGTCAGGCCTGCTAGGCCGGCGCCGACGACGATCGCGTCAGCGTCGTGTTGCAAGGCCGGCTTTCAGGTGTGTCTCGAACACGTCTCGCAGGCTCATCGCGGCCCAGCATCGCAGAAGCCGTTGACCAGGTAGCTGGGGGTGGCGAACGCCAGAACGCCTCATTGGCGAGCGGACGCGCGAGCGACAAGCTCCGCTGATGCCATTCCAACGAGAGGAGTACCCGGTGAACATCGCAGCCCGAGCCGCGCGCTGGAGCGCGGCGAACTGGAAGAAGGCGACCTTCGGTTGGTTGGCCTTCGTCGTCACCTCTGCGGCGCTCGGACAGGCCGTCGGCGTGGTCAAGCTCACCGAACGTGAACAGGGCAGCGGCGGCTCTGCACGTGCGCAGGCGACGCTCGCGCAGGGCGATCTCGACCAGTCGGCCAACGAGACCGTGCTCGTGCACAGCGCCGGGCTGACGGTGGCAGAACCGAGGTTCCGTCAGGTCGTCGCGCGCGTCGTTGGGCGACTCGGCACGATGACCCAAGTAAAGGACGTGCGTTCTCCGTTCACACCGGGCGGTGGCGGGCAGATCTCGAAGGACCGCCATTCGGCGCTCGTCCAGTTCTCGATGCGTGGCAGCTCGGAATCCGCCGCCGACCGCGTGCAGCCGATTATCGACACGGTGGCTGCCGTGCAACGCCAGAGCAGCGGTTTCACCGTGTCCGAGTTCGGCGACGCGAGCGCGGCTCACGCGCTCAGCAAGCTCAGCGGTGAAGGCTTCGCGCGGGCGGAGAAGCTGTCGGTGCCGATCACGTTCCTGATCATGCTCGTCGCCTTCGGCGCGTTCGTGGCCGCAGGTATCCCCGTGCTGCTCGCGTTCTCTGCCGTGCTCGCCTCCAGTGGACTCGCGGCCCTCGCGAGTCACGTCGTGCACCAATCAGAAGCGACGAGCTCGGTGATGCTGCTGATAGGCATGGCGGTGGGCGTCGACTACTCGCTCTTCTACCTGCGGCGCGAGCGCGAGGAGCGCCGGGCGGGCCACTCCAGCGCGGTCGCGCTGCAACGTGCCGCCGCGACCTCTGGGCGAGCGGTGCTCGTGTCCGGATTCACCGTGATCATCGCGATGGCGGGCATGCTGCTCACCGGCTCGAAGGTCTTCACGTCGCTCGGCGTCGGCGCGATGCTCGTCGTGCTTACGGCGATGGTCGGCTCGCTGACGGTGCTCCCGGCGCTGCTCGGCAGGCTCGGCGACAAAGTCGAGAAGGGAGCTGTCAGGCGCGCAAGCAGGGCACGCGCGAGCTCGCGCGTCTGGGACCTCGTGCTGCGGCCCGTGCTGCGCTTCCCGCGGCTCGCCGTCGCGCTGTCGGGCGCCATACTTGTGACGCTGGCGCTGCCGCTGTTCGGGATGCACACGAGCTTTCTGAGCGGCAACGACATTCCGCATCGACTGCCGATCGAGCGCACGTACGCGCAGATCCAGCACGCGTTTCCCGGCGCGCCGCAGCCGGCCCAGGTGGTGGTGAGCGCGGCGGATGTCAATGCTGCGCCCGTGCGCGCGGCGCTCGCGCAGGCGGAGCGCCGCGCGCTGGCGAGCGGCGAGGCCAGCGAGCCGATCACCGAGCGCGTCAACGCAGCGCACACCGTGGCCGAGATCGACATCCCGCAGCCGGGGAACGGGCAGGACGCCGCGTCGATGCGCGCGCTGCAAGCGCTGCGCCAGCATTTGCTGCCCGCGACGCTCGGCCAGCTGAGCGGCGTCAGCTACTCGGTCGGCGGCATGGCTGCCGGCACGAGCGACTTCAACCACACGCTCTCCGACCACGCGCCGCTCGTGTTCGCGTTCGTGCTCGGACTCGCGTTCGTGCTGTTGCTGATCACGTTCCGCTCGATCGTGATCCCCCTCACGTCGATCGTGCTGAACCTGCTGTCTGTGGGCGCCGCCTACGGCGTGCTCGTGTGGGTGTTCCAGGACGGCCACCTGCAGAAGCTGCTCGGCTTCCATTCAAACGGTGCGGTCGTGGCCTGGCTACCGCTGTTCCTGTTCCCGGTCCTTTTCGGGCTGTCAATGGACTACCACGTGTTCATCGTGAGCCGCATCTCCGAGCTCCATGATCGCGGCGCCAGTACCTCCGAGGCGGTGTCGCGCGGGATCCGCGCGACGGCGGGTACGGTCACGGCCGCGGCAGCCGTGATGGTCGCTGTGTTCGCGATCTTCGCGTCGCTGCCGACGCTTGACATCAAGCAACTCGGGGTCGGGCTCGCCGTGGCCGTGCTGATCGACGCGACTCTGATTCGCAGCGTGCTGCTACCAGCGACGATGAGGCTGCTCGGCGAGTGGAACTGGTACCTGCCGCAGTGGCTCGGGTGGCTGCCACGGATCAACCGAAGCCGCCGCCAACCGGGCGGCGTCGCCGAGCTGGCGTGACGGGCCTTCTCGTGAGACCCTGAATGCCTCACCGCGATGGCCCCACCGACCGACTCCCGAGCGCAGAGCCTCCCGGCTGAGGAGCGCGTGCCGATGCCCGGCTCGACGCAGCTGGGACACGCGTTCGCGGTCCAGCTATGGGCTTCGACGCTGACCGTGACCGGGCTCGTGTTGATCTGGGCGTTCGCCGGCGCCGGCAGCTTCTGGCCGATCTGGGTATTGCTGCCGTTGGCGCTCGCCCTGGCGATACACGGATGGACACAGCTCCTGCGACGCCGCCCTGCGATCTGGCGGCGATCGCACATGACGTTCGCGCTGGCGCTGACCGGCGGCATCTGGGTGAGCCTGACCCTGTTCAACGTCGGCGTCTGGGGGGCGAGCGGCGGCGGCAGCTTCTGGCCCGAGTGGCCGGCCCTGGCGTTCGCCATCGCGTTTGCGATCCAGGCGAGCGCCGTCGTCTTCGCCGGCCCCACCCAGCAGCGTATGAGCGAGCGCATCGACGTGCTCACCAGCACACGCGCCGGGGCGGTGGACGCACAGGAGGAGAAGCTGCGGCGCATCGAGCGTGACCTACACGACGGTGCGCAAGCGCGCCTGGTTGCGCTCGGGATGAGTCTGGGGATGGCCGAGCAGAAGCTGGACGCTGCAGAGCCGGGCGCGGCGCGCGAGCTGCTGGCCGAGGCGCGCTCCGGGGCCGAGCACGCGCTGCGCGAGCTGCGCGACCTCGCCCGCGGCATCCATCCGCCCGTGCTGGCCGACCGCGGCCTGGAGGCGGCGGTGCGGTCGCTCGCGGATCTCAGCACGATGCAGGTGAGCGTGTCCGTAGATCTTGGCGAGCGGCCGAGCGCGGCGGTCGAGAGCGCTGCCTATTTCGTCTCCGCCGAGGGCCTCGCCAACGCCGCCAAGCACGCCTCTGCCACGCGCGTTGAGATTCGCATCGTGCGCCGGGACGCCGTGCTGCACCTCGAAATCGTCGACGACGGCACCGGCGGCGCCGACCCCGAGGGCAGCGGGCTGCGCGGCCTACGCAACCGGGTGGAAGCGCTCGACGGCACGTTTTGCGTGCTGAGCGCGCCCGGCGGTCCGACCGTCCTCAGCGCCGAGCTGCCGTGCGTGTAGTGATCGCCGAG
Organism: uncultured Solirubrobacteraceae bacterium; assembly: GCA_963838405.1. Classification (GTDB taxonomy): domain Bacteria; phylum Actinomycetota; class Thermoleophilia; order Solirubrobacterales; family Solirubrobacteraceae; genus Palsa-744. The sequence continues at coordinate 1,062,358 of CAWIRA010000006.1, forward strand.
GACCTCGCGCTGCTGCGCGACGGGCTGGCGCGACTCCTGCGCGACAACGACTTCGATGTGGTGGCCGCGGTTGGCGACGGCGACGCGCTCGTGCAGGCGGTCATCGAGTACGAGCCCGACATCGCTGTCGTCGACATCCGCCTGCCGCCGGAGTTTCGCGACGAGGGGCTGCGGGCCGCGCTGCGAGCGCGCGAGCAGGTGCCGGGCACGGCGATCCTGGTGGTCTCCCAGTATGTCGAGCACGCCTACGCAGCAGAGCTGCTCGCGGACCCAGGCGGCGGCGTCGGCTACCTGCTGAAGGACCGGATCATGCACGTGACCGAGTTCGTCGAGGCCGTGCGCAGAGTCGCTGGCGGCGGCACCGCCCTCGACCCCGAGGTCGTCGCACAGCTCTTCTCGCGCCGCCGTGAGGACGGGCCGCTCGAGCGTCTCACCCCGCGCGAGCGCGAGGTGCTCGCCCTGATGGCCGAGGGACGTTCCAACGCCGGCATCGCCGACGCGCTCGTGCTCAGCGTCGGCGCGGTGGAGAAGCATGTGCAGAGCATCCTCGGCAAGCTCGACCTGCTGCAATCCGCGAGCGATCACCGGCGCGTGCTGGCCGTACTCACATACCTCCAGCAGTAGGGCAGCGCTCGCGGCCGGGCGGCGCCCTCGGCACGCGATCGCGGTGTCGGCACCGCGCGGTCAGACGGCTGGTCGGTCGCGCTCGCGCGCCGGTGCGCAGATGCCGTCGAGGACGATCTCGAGATGGCGGCGCCAGTCGGCGCTGCCCGGTTTGAAGTACATCGTCGAGGTGATCCCGCACATCAGCATTCCGAAGTCCTCGAACGTGAAGTCGGGGCGGATCACGCCGGCGTCGGCCGCGCGGCGGATGATCTGGCCGACGGCCGCATCGAGCGCCGCCTTCTCCTGCTCGATGCCCTCCCACTCGAGCTCATCCGAGCCCATCATCGCGAGCTGGAAGCCCGCGTCGCCCTCGACCGCCTGCGCGGACCCGCGGATCACGCTCTCGAGCGCCGCCAGCGGATCCTCGATGCTGTCGGCGCGCTCAGCGATCTGCGCGAACTCGCGGAAACGCTCGCGCACCATCGCCGTCAGCAGCGCCTCCTTGGTCGGGAAATGGCGGTAGACGGTGCCGATCCCGACGCCCGCGTGCGCAGCGATCTCGTCCATCTGCGCCTGCGGCCCGAGGCGCGCGAACAGCTCGCGCGCTGAGGACATGATCCGCTCGCGGTTGCGTCGCGCGTCGGCTCGGAGTGTTCGCTGATCTACAGACATGACCTTGACAAACGGAATCTTAGCTCCGTATGCTGCTATAAGCAAGGGGAACCGTAGCTCCGCTTCCGAATCGCGTCTGTTTGCTTCGCCTGATTTCGCGCACCAACCATACGAGAGGACCGGCATGACCACCACCAAGACCAACTCCAGCGGTGCCGCGACGGTCGCCTCGAGCGCACCCCGCTCGGCGCCCGACCTGAGCACCGAGCGTGGCAAGAACCTGGCGCTGATGCTGCTGGCGATGACGCAGTTCGTGATCGTGATCGACGCGTCGATCGTCAACGTCGCGCTGCCCTCGATCGGCAGCCACCTGCACTTCTCGCGCGATGACCTCTCGTGGGTGGTCAACGCCTACACGCTCACGTTTGGCGGCTTTCTGCTGCTGGGCGGACGGCTGTCCGACCTGCTCGGACGCAGGCGCATGTTCATGATCGGCCTCGTCGTGTTCTCGCTCGCGTCGCTCGCCGGCGGACTCGCCCAGTCCGAGACCTGGCTGATCACGGCGAGGGCCGTCCAGGGCCTTGGCGCGGCAATCGTCTCGCCGGCGGCGCTGTCGATCATCACGACGACGTTCGCCGAAGGCGCCGAGCGCAATCGCGCGCTGGGCATCTGGGGCGCCGTAGCCGGCGCCGGTGGCGCCGCGGGCGTGCTGCTGGGGGGCATTCTCACCAGCGGCCTGAACTGGCGCTGGGTGCTGTTCGTGAACGTCCCGATCGGCCTGATCGCCGCTGCGCTCGCGCCGCGGCTGCTGCTCGAGAGCCGCTCTGAAGACGGCACCGAAGGCTTCGACATCCCCGGCGCGGTGACCGTCACGGCTGGCCTCGCGCTGCTCGTCTACGCGGTCGTCGATGCGGTCAACGTCGGCTGGGGCTCGACCGGCACGCTGCTGCGGCTCGCCGGCTCGGCGGCGCTGCTCGCGGCGTTCGTTGTGATCGAGCGGCGCCAGCGTCACCCGCTGCTGCCGTTCTCGATCTTCCGCCTGCGCACGCTGCGCGGCGCGGACATCGTCGGCCTGCTCGTCGGCATGTCGCTGTTCTCGATGTTCTTCTTCATCTCGCTCTACCTCCAGGACGTCCTGCACTTCTCGCCGATCAAGACCGGGCTGTCTTACCTGCCGCTCGCGGTCGGCATCATCATCTCGGCCGGCGTGGCCTCACAGCTCGTGACCCGCGTGGGCTTCAAGCCGGTGCTGATCACAGGCCTGCTGCTGATCGCAAGCGGCCTGATTTGGTTCTCGCGCGTTCCCGCCCCCGGCGGCTCTTTCGGCGCCGACGTGCTCGGCCCGTCGCTGCTCGCCGCGTTCGGCCTGGGCTTCTCGTTCGTCCCGGTGACGATCGCCGCGGTGACGGGAACGAAGCCACACGAGGCTGGGCTGGCTTCGGGGCTGATCAACACCTCCCAGCAGGTCGGTGGCGCGCTCGGGCTTGCGATCCTCGCGACCGTCGCCAACAGCCGCACCCAGAGCCTTCTGAGTCACGGCGTGCACAACCAGTCGGTCGCGCTCACGAAAGGCTTCGATCGAGCCTTCCTCGTGGGCGCGGGCTTCGCGCTCCTCGGCGCGATCCTCGCCGCGGTCCTGTGCTCCTCGCGCGACAGCCGTGAGCAGGCCGAAGCGGCGCGCCGGGGCGAGCTGGACGCCGCCGTCGCCGTCTGAGCGCTCACCCCGAGCGGTCGCTCGGCGCCCGCTGAGCTCGCCGGGCTGTGGATCACCGTGCCGCGGTCACGGCCTGCAGCTCGTCGAGCGAGTCGCGCATGAACGCTTGAAGACTCTGCCGATCGGCGTCCTCGACCCAGCGTTCGAACGCGATCTTGAAGACCGCGATCCCCGCCTCGGCGGTCAGGCTCGCGGCCGGATCGCCGACGCCTCGCCGGCGCAGCACGTCGGCGATCGCCGCGGCGAGCGATGCGAGCTTGATCAGCTCGCGCTCTTGCAGCTCGGCGTTGGCGGTGATGATGCTCTGGCGCCGGAAGGCGAACTCCTGACGCTCCTGCAGCAGGGCGCCGGCGGCGTCGAGGCCGACGGCCACCGCATCGAGCGGAGCGAGCGAGTCGGGCGCATCGGCGACCGCGTTGACGAGCAGCTCCTGCAGGCCGCCCGCGCCGCCGAACAGGACCTCGCGCTTGTCTGCGAAGTGGCGGAAGAACGTCCGCTCCGTGAGGCCCGCCCGCTCGGCGATCTCGGCCACCGTCGTCTGCTCGAACCCACGCTCGCTGTAGAGCTCGAGCGCCGCCAGCTCGAGCCGCCCACGCGCGTTTGGCTGCCATCGAGTCACGCCCTGATGGTATCCGATGACACCCTCCGATGACAGTCACTGACATCCGTGCTAGGCTGATGACAGTAACTGACATTGGCTGCCGAGGCGCGAACGATGCGGACGCAGGCAGTCGACAACCTGGAGGTTCTCTCATGCGTGTATTCGTCACAGGCGCCAGCGGCTGGATCGGCTCCGCGGTCGTCCCTGAGCTCATCGGCGCGGGCCACGAGGTCGTCGGACTCGCGCGCTCGGATGCATCGGCTGCATCGCTCACTGCCGCCGGGGCCGAGGTGCAACGCGGCAGCCTCGACGATCTCGACGGCCTGCGCAGCGCGGCCGCGGCGTCGGATGGCGTGATCCACCTTGCGTTCAAGCACGAGCTCGCCTTCGGCGGAGACTTCCAAGGCGCCGCCGACGCCGATCGCCGCGCCGTGGAGACGTTTGGCGAGGCGCTCGCGGGGTCCGATCGACCGCTGCTGATCGCGTCCGGGACGCTGATGATCGCGCCCGGACGCCTCGTGACGGAGCGCGATGGACACGGTCCCGCCTCGGAGATGCCCGCCTTTGGCGAGGGGCCGCGGACGCGCTGGGAAACCGCCGAGCTGGTGCTGTCGATGGCCTCGCGCGGAGTCCGTTCGTCGGTGGTCCGCCTGCCGCCGACCAATCACGGCGATGGAGACAACGGCTTCATGGCGACGCTCGTCGCGATCGCACGCAACAAGCGCGTCTCCGGGTACATCGGCGACGGCGCCAACCTGTGGCCCGCCGTCCATCGTCTCGACTCGGCGCATCTCTTCCGCCTCGCGCTCGAGCAGGCACCGGCAGCATCGACGCTGCACGCGGTCGCTGAGGAGGGCGTGCCGATCCGCGACGTCGCCGAGGTCATCGGCCGGCAGCTCGAGCTGCCGGTGGCGTCGGTCTCACCCGATGACGCAGGCGAGCACTTCACCTGGCTCGCGCGCTTCCTCGGGGCGGACAGCCCGGCCTCGAGCGAGCTGACCCGGGAACTGCTCGGGTGGAACCCCACGCAGCCCGGCTTGATCGCGGATCTCGAGGCGGGCCACTACTTCCGCAACCCGCTCGCCTGAGCAGCGTGACGGGCCGAGCGGGGCGGCGCGGTAGGTGCACGGACGAGTCCAGGGCCGATACCTAGAATCTCTCGACGTGGCGGAGCAGGTTCCTGCGACTGTCCTGGCTGACCGCGCCGCGTCTCGTCGGGATCAGTCAGCGGCGCTCTGGAGTGCCGCTGGAGCTGGCTCGCTCGGGCGGGCGAGAATCGCGAGAAGATCGCCGACGTTCTTTTTGCGGGCGAGCAAGTCCGGGAGCGGGAGATCCGTGTGGATGAGATAGGCGTTGCGACGACCGGTGCGCTTGCGGGTGATGTAGCCGGCGTCGGCGAGCTCGGCGACGATGCGGTGGGCGGCTCGTTCGGTGATCCCGACGCGCTCGCTGATGTCACGCAGGCGGACCCCGGGCTCATCGGCTATGCACACCAGGACCTGCGCGTGGTTGGTCAGGAATGTCCAGCGAGGCACCGACGACGCGACCATCAAAATAGATTAGCAACTCTAGATTTGCATTTCATGTTATGGTGGTCGGGTAGCGACGAGCCGGACCGCAAAGGAGACAGATGACACAGACGCCAACAGATGAAACAGGAGCCCTGGTGAGACGCTTGGCCCGCCCGCATGCCTCCGGGGGCATGGTGATCGAGCGCTCTGTGATCCTCGCCGAGGGCGCCAACTCGGCCGCGATCCTGCGCTGGATCTCCGCACACGACGGCATCGCGGACTCGACCACGGCGTCCACGCGCAGCCATGGGCTACACGGCTCGCGCGCCGCCGCCCCGCTACAAGCCGAACCCGCACGACGATTCGTGCTGCCGGCGCACGCATTCCTGGCCGCGCCCGCGGTTGACACGAAAGCCGATCCTCCCAGAGCGCCCAACGCCCAGCCAACGCAGTTCTAAAATGTGTGACCATCAAGCCACCACTGAAACGAGGCTTCGAGCATGAACGATCAGCCGAGCGCAGGGGATCAGCCAAGCGCAGACGATCAGCAGCCGAGCGCAGAGTTCAATGTGGCCGAGTGGCACGGGAAGATGCTGATCGACAGCTCCGGCGCGAAGATCGGCAAGTTGCAGGACGTCTACGTCGACGTCGAGACCGACGAGCCGCAATTTGCGACCGTCAAGGAAGGCTTCATCGGGCGGCACCTGACGTTCGTGCCGCTCGGCGGGATCACGGTCGGCCCGGACGAACTGCAGGTCGCTGTCACCAAGGAGCAGGTCGAGTCCGCGCCGAACATCGAGCAGCACGGCGAGGAGCTCTCCCAAGCCGACGAGTCGGCTCTGTACCACCACTTCGAGCTCAACTACACCCCGCCTGACACCGAGAGCGGACGCCGGCTCGCTCGCCGCTGACAGTCGCTAGGTGAGCAACGAGGCGCTGGGCGTGAATAGATCGCGCACCGCCTCGCGGACCAGCTCCGCGATCTCCTCGATCGGGACGTCGCCGAACAACGCCTCTCCACCAACCAGCGCGGCAACCACGGCGCCGATCGAGCAGGCCATGCGCACACGCGTGGCGATCGGTATCGCCGGACTTTCGAGCAGGTGCCGGAACTGCTGCTCGATGTCGTCGTTCTCGGCCTGGTGGCGCGCGTTGTTCGTGAGCTCCTCGAGCGCGTTGATGTTGCGCTGGTGCAGCAGCACGAGGTCGCGGTTCTCGAGCACCTGGTCGATGAAGCGGTCGACCAGCCCCGGCCAGGCGTCGGCGCGGGCCTCTCCGTCCTCCAGGAGCTCGAGCTGCTCGAGCGTCTCGCGTCCGAGCGCGTGCAGGCGCAGGTGCAGCTCCAGCAGGATGTCCTGCTTGCGCTCGAAGTGGTAGTAGAGCGCCGCCTTGGTGGTACCGAGCCGCTCGGCGATGTCGCGTAGAGACGTCTTGTCGTAGCCCTGTGCGACGAACAGCTCGAGCGCGATATCGAGGATGCGCTCGCGCGTTGAGCTCTGCGGCATTGCAGCAGTCTAGCCCATTTCCGAGCACTTACTTGACGACCGGCAAGCGTCTGTGTATCGTGCCGCCTCGTTCCTAGCTTGCCGACCGGTAAGGAGATGTTTTATGGCAGACGAGACGATGATCGAGGCCCACGGGCTCACCAAGCGCTTTGGCTCGACGGTGGCGCTCGACGGGATCGATCTCGAGGTGCCGGCCGGCACGATCCTCGGCGTCCTCGGACCCAACGGCGCGGGCAAGACCACGGCGGTCCGCATCCTCACCACGCTCGCACTTCCGGACACGGGCTCGGCACGGGTCGCCGGGCACGACGTCGTCAGCGAAGCCGGCGCCGTGCAGCGCGACATCGGCGTGACCGCCCAGGACGCAACGCTCGACGAGGTGTTGACGGGGCGCCAGAACCTGGTGATGATTGGCCGCCTCAGCGACCTGCGGCGCAGCGAGGCGAAGGCGCGCGCCGTCGAGCTGCTCGAGCAGTTCGACCTCACCGACGCGGCAGACAGGGTCCTCAAGGGCTACTCGGGCGGAATGCGCAGGCGCCTGGACCTCGCTGCCAGTCTGATCACGCGCCCGCGCGTGCTGTTCCTCGATGAGCCGACGACGGGACTCGATCCGACGAGCAGGGTGCGCATGTGGGAGGTGATCAGAGGGCTTGTCGCCGGCGGCGTGACGTCGCTGCTGAGCACCCAATACCTGGACGAGGCCGACGAGCTCGCCGACCGGATCGTCGTGATCGACCATGGCCGCGTGATCGCCGAGGGCACGGCTGCCCAGCTGAAGACCCAGACCGGCGGCGCACGCCTGGAGGTAACGCTCAGCCAGCCCGACGCGGCGGCCGCGACAGCGCTCGAGGCATACGTGAGCGGCCCGGTGCAGGTCAGCCACGACGCTCGCAGGCTGCGCGCACCCGTCGCCAGCACCACCGGACTGGCGAGCACGGTCGTACGTGCGCTCGACGCGGCCGGCATCACCGTCGACGACGTCGAGGTGCATCCACCGTCGCTGGACGACGTGTTCTTCTCGCTCACCGGCCACGCAACCGAGGAGGTGGCGGCATGAGACGGAGACTGCGCGACGTCGCCGTGCTGACGGGACGCAACCTCGTGCACATCGCGCGCGAGCCTCTGCAGCTCTCGGACGTCACCGTCCAACCCGTCCTGTTCACCTTGCTGTTCGTGTACGTGTTCGGCTCGGGCGTTGTCCTCCCGGGCGGTGGCAGCTATGTGGACTTCGCGATCGCGGGGCTGCTCGCGATGAACCTGACGACCTCCGCAATGGGCACCGCGGTCGGGCTGAGCACCGACCTCGGCAGCGGCGTCATCGATCGCTTCAGAACATTGCCGATGTGGCGACCGTCCGTGCTCGTCGGCCGCTCGCTGGCCGATCTGATGACGGCGGCCATCTGCGCCACCTTCGTCGCCGCCACCGGCCTCGCTATCGGCTGGCGCCCCGACGCCGGGGCAGCGTCGATCGCCGGCGGCTTCGCCATCTTCCTGCTGTTCAGCTATGGGCTGTCGTGGGGTTGCGCCTGCCTGGGAATGGTGAGCAAGAGCCCGGAGTCCGCGCAAGGGATCGGCCTCGTGATCCTGTTTCCGTTGGCGATCGTGTCGTGCGCGCTCGTTCCCACCGAGCACATGCCCTCGCTGCTGCGCACGATCGCCGATTGGAACCCGGTCAGCGCCGTCACCACAGCCTCACGCAAACTGCTCGGCAACCCCAACCCGTCGGCCAGCATTCACTCGTGGCCACTCGAGCACGCGCTGCTCGCCTCGCTGCTGTGGTCGGTCGCGCTGGTTGTCGTCTTTGCCCCGCTGGCCAGCAGGCTGTACCGGCGTCGCACCACGGACTGAGCGGCTCGTCCAGCGCCTTGCCGGTCGCGATCGACGACGGCTCCAGCGGCGGTTTAGCTTCCGAGCGCCAGCGCGAGGTGCAAAGCGGTGGAGAGGGCGTACCCGAAACCGAGCAGGTGGCGAAACCAGTTGGCGCCGTGCAGCAGCTCCTCGTAGGCCCATATGCCGATTGCCAAGAAAGAGATCGCGGCGAGATAAGCGTGGGCCGGGTCCCGCGTGCGTGCAGCCGCGGCGCCGGACAGGAAGGCGATGATCAACGGCGCGTTGGGGAACTGCACGATCGGGAAGTTCCTTGGCCATCCGAGCTGGGTCAGACGCTTGAATCCCCGGGACAGCTCGCGCGGACTCACAGATGCGCCTCTCGCGGCTCAGCTGCCATCGGGTGACGGCGCGATCTCGCCGCGTCCAGCTTGTTGCAGGTCGGCCGGCAGGGGCGCGCCGACTCGACGGGCGAGGACGGTCAGGCCGATACGCCAGCGGATGATCGCGGCACGCTGGGCCGCCTGTGTGTCGGGTAGGTCGGTGAGCTCGCCGTCGGCGAGGCCCGCCGCGAGCGCGCTCAGGTAGGCGTCCTCGAACACATACGTGCCGGCGTAGCCGGCGTTGAGAGCACGCAGCTGGGCGGTTGACGGATCGACCGCCGCGATAGCGACCGCGTAGGCCGCAAATCGTCGCTCGAGCTCGCTCATCCCCCGCGCGGCCTGGGCGGCTGTGATGCGTCGGTCGTGAAACCCGCCGAGGATCGGATCGGCCCGGCCGAGGAGCCTGTTGACGGCGAGCCTGATCGGCTCGACTTCGCCCAGATAGCGCTTGATCGCCGCCCGTTGCGCAGCTTGCGGAACGGGCGGCGACCCGGTTTGGCCCGCGCAGCCGGCGAGCGCGAACGCGCAGACACAACCGGCGGCCAGCGCACGGCGCCGGTGTCTCACACGACCGGCACCGCACCTCGCATTTGCTGGAAGGCTCAATAGCCGTACGCGCCGCCGCCGCTTGATTCCTTCGTGCTCGACGCCGGACTGCTGGCGGCGCCGGTCGTCACGACAGTCCAGGTACCCACGTCTTTGATGCCCTGCCCATTGGTTTCACCAGTCTGCTTATCCTGCGCAAACGTGTAGAGCGGCGTGCCCTTGTAGGTGACCTGCAGAGTCCCTTCGGGGCGTTTCACTGTTCCGAGCGAGCTGACCGCCCCGCTGGGAGTGGCGCTGGATGGCGCGATCAACGGATGCCACACACCAAGGCAGGCGGAGCCGGTGCAGATGAATTTGCCGCCCTGCTCTCCGCTCAGGTGGTACAGCGTCATGCCCTGGCTATTGACGAGGATCGTCCCGAGCGAGCTGGAGGCAGTCTTCACTACCGCGCTCGAGGAACTGCTGCTTGTCTGTGCTGCGGGCTGTGCGCTGGCGGCCGAGGTCGTCGGATTGCTGCTCGATGAGCTGCTTCCGCAGGCGGCGAGCAACAGTGAAACAGCGAGTGCCGGTAGGGACAGCTTAAATAGATGACGCAATGTGTTCACTCCTCTGGACAGGTTGGGCACCGTGCGGCGCTCAGGGATCGTGCTGTTACTGAAAAGGACTCCGAGCCGGCGTCTTCCTTCCGCGGAGGTGTGAGCGATCGGTCGCGCTCCGGCGCGACTGTCGCTCGCGAACGCACGCGAAGCGCCTGCTTTCTATGCTGCGAGCACGATGCCAGCGGTGACCGAGCCCGACGCGAGCGCCACCGGCGCACAGCCGCTCGCATCCGAGCGGCGGCCCGCGATCGTCGTCGTCGATGACGAGCCGACGGTGCTCGCGGCGGTGTCCCGCGACCTGCGTCGCGGCTTCGGCGAGCGCTTTCGGGTGCTGCGGGCGGGGTCCGGGCCGCAGGCCCTCGAGCTGCTGCGCGAGCTGGGCGTTCGTGGCGACCAGGTGGCGATGCTGATTGCCGACCAGCGCATGCCGGGCATGTCGGGCACCGAGTATCTGGCGCAGGCGCGCAAGATCGCGCCTGACGCCAAGCGTGTGCTGCTGACGGCCTACGCCGACACGGAGGCGGCGATCGCGGCGATCAACGAGGTGGCACTCGACTACTACCTGCTCAAGCCTTGGGATCCGCCAGAGGAACAACTGTTTCCGGTCGTCGAGGACCTGCTGACGACGTGGGAGGCCGGCGCGGCGCTCGAAGCAGGCGGCGTGCGTCTGATCGGCCACCGCTACTCGAAGGAGTCACACGACCTGCGCGACTTCCTCGTGCGCAACCGCGTGCCGGCGCGCTGGCTCGACATCGAGCGCGACGGCGAGGCGCGCGAGCTGCTGCAGGTCGCGGGCGTCGACGCCGAGCGACTGCCCGTCGCGCTGCTCGAGGACGGCACCGTGCTCGAGCGCCCGACGATCATGGAGCTGGCCGAGCGTCTCGGCGTCGTCGGCGCGCCCGCGCAGAGCCACTATGACCTCGTGGTTGTCGGCGGTGGGCCGGCCGGGCTGGCGGCGGCCGTGTACGGCGCGTCGGAGGGGCTGAAGACGGTGCTGGTCGAGCGTGAGGCGCCGGGCGGCCAGGCTGGTCAGTCGAGCCGCATCGAGAACTACCTCGGCTTCCCCGCCGGCCTCAGCGGCTCGGATCTGGCGCGTCGCGCGACGGACCAGGCGCGGCGGCTCGGGGCGGAGCTGCTGACGGTCCACGAGGCCGTTGCCCTGCGCACCGAGGGTGCCGCCCGGATCGTGGAGCTGAGCGGCGCGGAGACGCTGAGCGCGAGCTGTGTGATCGTCGCCTCTGGCGTCTCCTACCGCCAGCTGGACACCCCTGGTTTCGCCGAGCTGACGGGAGCCGGCGTCTACTACGGGGCGGCGATGACCGAGGCGCGCGCGTGCCAGCGCCAGCAGGTGGTCGTGATCGGCGGCGCGAACTCCGCCGGCCAGGCAGCCGTCTATTTCAGCGGCTACGCAAGCAAGGTGACGATGCTCGTGCGCGGCGCGTCGCTCGAACAGTCGATGTCGCATTACCTGATCGAGCAGATCGCGGCGCTCGCAAACATCGAGGTGCACACCGGCAGCAGCGCGATCGCCGCTGAGGGCGAGGACGGTCATCTGCGGCGGCTGCGAGTGCAGGGCCCCGACGGCGAGCAGACGCTCGAAGCGGACGCTTGCTTCGTGTTCATCGGCGCCTCGCCACGCACCGACTGGCTCGAGGGCGTCGTCGCGCGCGACGAACGCGGCTTCATTCTCGCCGGGCGCGACGCACAGAACAACGGCTGGCCGTTGCAGCGTGAGCCGTATCTGCTCGAGAGCACGGTGCCCGGAGTGTTCGTCGCCGGTGACGTGCGCTCACGCTCTATCAAGCGCGTCGCAAGCGCGGTCGGCGAGGGCTCGATGGCGGTGTCGCTCGTCCACGAATACCTGTTGGACGCGTGAGCACAGCCATCATCACCGGCGAGGAGCTGCGGCGGATCGACCTGTTCGACGAGCTCAGCGACGAGCAGCTCGCCGAGTGGGTCGCGGTCGCCGTGCCCGTGAGCGTCGCCGCCGGCGAGGTGATCGCCGAACACGCCGATCAGTCACGCGGAGCGCAGCTGCTGCTCGAGGGCGAATCGGAGGCGCTGATCGTCGACCGCGGGCGCACCGAGCCCGTCAACAGGCACCACGCCCCGACCTGGATGGGAGCGATCTCGGCGCTGACCGGCGGCTCGCTCGGCGTGAGGATGGTGGCGGTCACCAACTGCCGCCTCGCCCTGATCCCAGCCGAGGACTTCCGCAGGCTCGCACTCGCGCAGCCGTCGGTGCATCGGCGCGTGATGCAGCAGGTGCAGCCGGTGATGAGCCGCGTCACCGAGATCGAGCAGAGCCGCGAGCGCTTGGCCTCGCTCGGGACGATGGCGGCGGGGCTCGCGCACGAGCTGAACAACCCGGCCGCGGCGGCACGCAGCGCGGCCGCGCAACTCGCCGAGGCACTCGACGCGATCGGCTCGGCGCTCGCGCGGTTCGTCGCGGCAGGCGTCGAGCGCGAGCAGGCGGCGCAGCTGCTCGAGCTGCAGAAGCAGGCCGTCGCACACGTGGCGTCGGCGACCGCGCTCGACACGCTCGACGCAGCCGACGACGAGGATGAGCTGCTGGCGCGCCTCGAGCAGATGGGCATCGCCGAACCGTGGAGTCTTGCCGAGCCGCTCGCCGCCGCGGGCATTGACGATCAGTGGTTGAGCCGCGTCGCCGAGCTCGCCGGCCCAGCGACGCCCGCCGCCCTGCGTTGGGTCGCCGCCACGCTCACGGCCGGTCGTCTCGCCGCCGAGCTGCAGGAGTCCACCGAGCGCATGTCGATGCTCGTGGGCGCTGTCAAGACCTACTCCTACATGGATCGCGGCGAGCTCGTCGAGGTCGACATCCATGAGGGCATCGAGACAACGCTCACGGTGCTCGGCTTCAAGCTCAAGCAGACGACGATCGACGTGGTGCGCGACTACGACCGCACGTTGCCGAAGCTCACGGTGCGCGGCTCGGAGCTCAACCAGGTGTGGACGAACCTACTCGACAACGCGATCGACGCGCTCGCAGACCACGGCACGATCACGATCACAACCCAGCGCGAGGGCACGAATTGCGTGCTCGTCGAAATCGCCGACGACGGGCCCGGTGTGCCCGACGAGATCGCCGAGCGGGTGTTCGATCCGTTCTTCACGACCAAGGATGTCGGACGCGGCACGGGGCTCGGCCTGGCGACCGCTAGGCGGATCATCGTCGACCGCCATCAGGGCTCGCTGACGCTCGAGACCCAACCGGGCCGCACGGTCTTCCAGGTGCGCCTGCCGTTGACGGCGGCATAGGGCCGGACACCGCGGCAAGGCGACTCCATGTGGGGGATTCTTCAGCACGTTCCGTTCGAGGGTCCTGGCTTGATCGCGACGCAGGCGGATGCCCACGGCCTGCAGCTCGATCGCCGTCACCTCTACCGTGGCGACGCCCTGCCGCGCCTCGATCAGCTGACCGGCCTCGTGGTGCTGGGCGGGCCGATGGGCGTCGGCGATACCGAGCAGCATCCCTATCTGGCGGGCGAGATCGATCTGCTGGCCGCGGCCACAGCGGCGGGCATACCGGTCCTTGGTGTGTGCCTCGGTGCGCAGCTGCTCGCGTGCGCGCTCGGCGGCACGGTGGACCGCGCACGAACCGCCGAGGTCGGCATCGGCAGCGTAGCGTTGACAGCCGCCGGTGAGCGCGACGGTGTTCTCGGACCGTCCGGACCGGTGCTGCCAGTGCTGCATTGGCACGGAGACACGTTCACGATCCCGCCGGGCGCAGAGTTGCTCGCAAGCAGCGATCGGTGCGTCAACCAGGCGTTCCGTCTGGGCCGTGCGTATGGCCTGCAGTTCCACGTCGAGCTCGACGCCGGCCTGTCAGCCAGCATGCGACCGCAGCTGCCGCGCGACGTCGTCTTGGACGCCGACGAGGTGGCAGGCGTGGAACGCGTCGGGAAGGCGATTCTCGAGCGCTTCTTCGACGGCGCGTAGCCGCGGGACGCTCTTCGAGAGCTTCAGCTACGGCGCGATCCGCGTGATCCCCCAGCCGCCCTCGTGACGCTCGTACAGCCAGCGGTCGTGAAGCCGGTCCGCCGCTTCGCGCCAGAGCTCGACGGTATCGGGCCACACGCGAATCGCGCCCCAGTCCGCGGGGCAGTCAGGCGGCGTCTCCATCGTCGCTTTGAGGTGAGCGTGGCGCGCCCGCAGGGGCTGAAGCTCCGCGATCGGCGTGCCCTGGCGCGAGACGAGCGTCTGCAGCTGGTTCGCGAGGTCGCGCTCGGCGAACAGCTCGCGTGCGAGGTCACGCTCGGCGAAAGCGGCCTGTCCCGTGATGTGGACCTGGCGACCCAGCGATGGCCAGTGGAACAGCAGCGCGACGTTCGGGTTGCTCTGCAGCTCAACTGCTTTGCGCGTCCACAGGGCGCTCGTGAAGGTCAGCGTGTCGTGATCGAGACGCTTCAAGGAGACGGTGCGGGCCGAGGGGCGGCCATCCGCGCCGACAGTCACGAACGCGACTGAGGACGGCGCCGGCACACCGCTGGCGCGCACCTCTTGCAGCCATGCTCGCAGCGCGTCCAGCGGGTTTGCCGGTGGCACCACCCTCAGAGGGCGCGCAGTGCCGACCCGTTAGGAGTGCCGAGACCGGTGCAGCAGTCCCAGCCGATCTTTGCCTCGTAGCCGGGCGTGCCCTTGACTCCGTCTGAGGCGGCTATCGCGTTCGTACCGACGGTGACGTCGCGCAGGCAGCTCCGCCCTGCCGGGGAATAGAAGGCGGTGTTGAGAAAGCCGAGCTGACGCTGTTTTTCCTTGTTCAGCCGCGCCGTGATGCCCGCCCACAGAGGCGCCACCGCACTCGTGCCCCCGGCGACTTCCGCCTTGCCGCCGCAGTACATCCGATAGCCGGTCTCCGCGTCGGCGTCGCCGGCGACGTCGGGGACGCCGCGGCCGGGCTTTTTGCCGGGGGGCGTCACGGGGTTGAGCTCAGCGAGCGCTTCTTGCTGCCACGCCGGCGGCTCGAAGAATGCGCTTACGCCACCACCGCTTGCCCAGCCGTTGCCATCGTTCCAGACGGTCTCGCTGTCGATCACCGCGCCCTCCCCCTCTAGCCGAGTCCCGCCGCATGCGATCGCGTGCGGGGCCGAGGCGGGGAAGTTGACGTGAGCTTTGCCGTCGTATTCGGGGTTGGGGACAAGCTGACCCTGTTCGTTTTCGATGAACTGCAGCCGGTCGGCCGAGCCCTGGTCGCCGGAGGCGACGAACACGCTGATGCCGAGTGCCGCGGCGTCGGCGAACGCTTCGTCCATCGCTTCCATCGCCTGCGGCGTCCAGCTTTCCTCCGGGCCTCCCCAGCTGATCGAGACAACCGACGGCTTGTTGGTCGTGTCGTGGATTGCTTCGTTGATCGCGGCCAGGAACCCCTGGTCGGTGTTGGGGGCGAAGTACACGGCGAGCGTGGCTGCCGGAGCCATCGCCCCCGCCACCTGGATGTCGAGCGCGACCTCACCGTTGGCTCCTCCGCCGTCGGCGAAGTCGTTGCTGGCGCCTTCGACTCCGACCGCGACCACATCCGGGACGGACACGTCGAGGCCGCCGAAGAACAGCTCGAGGTCCGCCTCCTGATAGCCACCGCCGAGCTCGATCAGGCCGATGCACTCGCCCGCTGCTGATGCTTCGGCAGGAAAGCCATAGAGCTCGCCTACTTCGACGGGCGTATAGCTCGTGTTCGCCCCCGCCCCGTTGGATCCCGACCGGCGACGACGGTGAATGTGGGGCTTAGCCTGGGCGCGATCGTCGAGGCCAAGCACCGCTACCACGACGCCGTCGAGCTCCTTCGGCACCGTGATCGCCCCCTCGCGGCCGCGGTAGTGGGTCTCGCCGCGCTGATACTGCTTCAGCTCGACCTCGAACGCCTGCGAGAACGCCGCCGCGCTGCCCGTGAGCGTGACTGTCCTGGTGGCGAGGTCGGCCCGCGACACCTCCAGGCCGCTGTCGGCGGCGAAGTGCTCCGCCTTCTGGATGTCCCGAGGGTCCGCGCCGTAGCTGCTCGCGAACTGCTCTCGCTCCACGCGCGAGGTGGGACTCGTCAAGTCCGGCGCTTGCTTGCCACGACGAAGCACCATCGTCACGGTGAGCTGCGCGTTCGGGTCGGTCTCCCCCACCGGCGTGGCGCCGACGAGCGGGCTTCGCTCGCTGCCGGGGATGGTTGCGCGATCGGAACCTGCGACGGGATTCATCTCATTCCTCCTAGTTGTTTGCCGCCCGAGACAAGGTCAGCCCCAATTCCGAGGAGGCGACCATGTCCGACCTTACGCCTCCCGCCCATCGAGCACTGTGACGCTGCTCACGAGAGCGGCACGGTGATTTGATCGTTGACCGCCGGGTTGGCGGGTGCGTTGAAGGCGATCGTGAGCGTCGGCTGCGTCGCGTCTCGCATGTCGACGGTAACCGTCAGATAGCCGTACTCCAGCGTCGGGCCGCTTTCCAGAGTGAATTCTTTCCAGGTCGTTCCCTTCTCGTCCTTTTCCTCACCTTCCGGCAACGTCTTCGCGTGCCCTCCGCTGCCCGCTACCACGTACGGCATCTTCAGGCCGTTGACGGCCCGCGCGAAGCGCTGATAGAGGTGGGCGTGGCCGGACAGGATCGCGTCGGGCCACAGCTCGGCTTCTTCGAAGGCCTTGTCGAGGTCTTCAGAGAGCCCGGTGGATCCTCCGTGGACCTTGTCGGCTGACGCCGGCGGGTGATGGCAGGCCAGGATCACCGCGATTTCGAGTTTCTTGCGCCTCGGAGCCAGGCGTTTGAGCTCGCTCACGAGCCAGGCGCGCTGCCCGTCTCCACTCAAGTTCGGGTAGGCGCCGCCCTGGTCGGAGATCACCCCTGGACCCTCGAGCACGTTGCTGTAGAGCCCGATGATCGACACGAAGGGGGCTTCGAGCGTGAAGTAGACCCCGGGCTGGGTCATCGTCGTGCGCGCCAGCCCACCGCCGTCCCGCGGGGGGCCTGGTGTCGCGGCGCAGAAGTTTGTCATGAACGCCTCGAGCGTCGGCGTGTCGGGAACCTGGCCACCTTTCGAGTAGGTGACGGCGCCGTCGTGGTTGCCGGGGATCGCGAAGATCGGGCGGTCATAGCCCCGGAACGGATCGTAGAACTGGTCGAAGTAGTAGTTCCACTCCCCGAACTGGTAGATCACGTCGCCGAGATGGAAGAGGAACGCCGGCGCGTCCGCGGCGGAGCCCTGGAGGTCGGCCACCATCGCGTCCGCGACCGACCCCTCGACTGTGATCTTGGCGGTTTCGGAGGCCCCGGTGTCCCCCGCCGCGTGGAAGGAGATCTTGTTGCCCGCACGGATCGGCGCGAGGAATTCATCGCCCACCATCGTCTCCAGCTCGAGCGGGCTCGCCGGCGCACCCATCGGCACAGCGAGCACTTCCTTTTCGTGCTGTTTGTAGTACGGGGAGTTGTAATAGCTACTGCTCGTGTTGTCGACCTGGAAGCCTTCCTCGTCGGGAGACGGGGTCGGGTCGGCGAACAGCTGTCCGCTCGGTCCGACGAGGTTGCTCGTCCACGGCGTCGGCGCTTGCCGGCCGGCGCCGTGGTGGCCGGCGCTCACTTTCCGGCTCTTACTCGTGCTGCTCTTCCTAGGCGGCATCGGACACCTCGATTGGATTCGGGGGCGTGCGGGGCGCGATCCGCCCGCGCGATCGATCGTCTTTCACGGCTGCTTCCATGTGCTCGCTTGCTCGTTCATCCTCGACCGGGCAGCGAGGCCACTGCAGCGAGGGTGTCGAGGTCGCCCTGGACGGCACGCTTGGTTGCTTCGAGCGTCTTGGAGAGTCCCGTGGCGGCCTTCGCCAGCTGCGCGTGTTCGGCGATCGCTTCCTGCAGGGCTTCGCGTTCGTCGGCTTTCTCGACCTTTGCCGCGATGCCCTTGAGCTCGGCCTGGAGCTGACGTTCGCTGTTCGCCTGGTCGCCCAGCTGGCCGGCAAGCCGTTCGAACAGCTGCTCGACGGTGGTGCTCGCGATCGGCTCGCCCTGCTGGTCGCTCATCGTTCACTCCTCACGTTTGGATGTTCAGGGGCGCCCACGGCACGCCGAGTGGCTGGTCGTTGAGATGGATCGGACCGTTGGCGATGTTGCCGAGCACCGTGCAGGGCGGCCGCTTCGCCTGTTCGGGCAGGACGTGTATGTCGAGCACCGCGTCTTCGCCGCGGTAGCCGTCCTCCACGCGGTTGGCCGAGACGATCGTGGCGCAGCGCGTCTCGACGTAGACGACCGGCCGCACGCTTTCCTGCGCGGATTCGCGGCGGGCGCGGTTGTCGGCGAGCAGGACGTTCACAGGCGCCACGATGCGGACAGCGGATTCGCGGCCCGCCCCGTAGAGGGTGTTGCCGTGAACGCCGAGATCGGGGAAGCCGAGTGGCATCGCGCCTTCCTCCTCGCCGAACGCCCGGCCTTCGAGCTCGACGTACCCGCTCGCCCCGGACATCACCGCCTGGCGGTCGATCCACGGGTCCTCGAGACCCTCGATGTAGAGCGGAACAGAGAACGACTCGCCTTCGCCTTCGCCGACTTCGACGGTGTTGCCGCGCACGTCGAGCGTGGCGAAGCCGAGCGCGCCGATTCCGATCACGCGCCCCGTGTAGGCCGCTTCCGGGCCCACTTCGCTGAGCACGTTGCCGGACACCTCGGCCGTCTCGCAGCCGAGCACCATCACCCCGATGCAGAGCCCGCCGGTCCATCCGACGGTGGCGATTTCGGAGAGGTCGTTGCCGGACACCCGCGCCACGCGCGTGCGGGCCAGGTAGATGGCGACCACGAATCCGTCCGCGGGGCTCCTGGGACCGATTTCCGACAGCGTGTTCGCGCTGACGCTCACCTGGGTGGCGTTCCCGATCCCGAGCGTGGCGATGCCGAACGACCGCCGGCCGTAGGAGCGAATCGCGGCGATGCGGTTGCCCGTGACCGTGAGCGAGCCGAGCTGGCCGGCGGCGATCACGCCGCCCAGGCCGAAGTCGCGGATCGAGTTGCCCGCCACCGTCGCGCGACCGTCGGCGGAGCCCCGATCGGCGCCGAGCAGCACGCCGGTGGTCATCCGCGAGGACGCCGCCGCGGCCCCGGCGATCTGGTTGTCGCGCACCGTCAGCCCGTCGGTCGTCGCCCTGATGCCGTCTCCGGTCGTCATCAGGACGTTGCCCGCAACGGTGACCTCATCCGCCCCGACCCCTCCGGCGACGCCGAGGCCGCCGTTCACCAGCGTTGCCGATCCGGCCGCCAGCCCGTTCATTGTGGCGCGCGCCCCGGCTTCCTCTTCGCAATCCGGCGAGGGCGTCTGCGTCCTGACCCGTTCCCCCGGGGAGCCGGCCGGGGGTTCGGTCGGCGGCAGCTCGCGACCGCCGAGCCCGAACAGCACGATCCCCGCGATCGCCGAGCCGAGGATCAGGTTGTCGGCGATGCGGGTGGCGGCGAGCATCAGCGTGACGCTGCGCTCGAGGGGTATCTGATTGGAGGCGGCGGACATCGCGCTACCGAGGTCGATTCCGACGCGCAGGGCCAGCAGCAGGTTGTCCTCGATCGCGAGATCCGCGCTCAGTAGGTAGCCGGCCACGGCCTTCACCGGTTCGTAGGAGACTGCGAGGCCGGTCGTCCTGAACGCTCCGGGGTTGACGCTCGGGGTGCCGCCGCCGGCGGTCTCGAGGTCGAGCAGATCGCTGCGTGCCGTCGTCATGTCGCCGATCGCGGTGGAGGCGAACACGACGTTCTCGCGCAGTCGAGTTCGCAGGGCGATGCCGGCCAGGCCGATGCCGAGGTCGCCGAGCCCGAAGCTCGCATCCTGCCCCGTGCCGGGGACGAGCCCGACGAGCACGAAGCAGCGCTCGACGAGGCAGTCGATCGTGTTCGCCAGCGCGATCCCGACCATGCCGTCGATCGGGGCGTCGGCGGTGCCTTTCGCCGGCGCCCCGGAGGACTCCGCGGCCACCGCGAGGGCGAAGCGTTCGAGCGACACCTCGACGCTGTCCTCGACGAGGATGCCGCAGCCGCCTTCGCCGCTGTAGGTGATCAGGGTGGCCGAGCCGGCGCCCACGAGCGTCAGCGATCTCGCCTGGCGGATCGACAGCGGTTCATCGATCTGATAGCGCCCGGGTGCGACGCACACCCGCCCCCCCATCGGCGTCACCTTGTTGATCGCGTCCTGCAGCGTGAAGGGCCCCTGCCCGTCGGCGTGCGTCTGCGGCGTCACGCAGGCAGTGCACTCGCAACCGTCCCCGTCGCATTCGCACTCCCCGGGGAAGGGCACCCTGCAGCTGCTGACCGTGGCGCCCTCGATCACCGCGAGGCGAGCGTAGTGATGGCGTATCCCCCGGGGTGGCTGCTTGTCGAGTTCTTCGATGCTCGCGGTCGCCGCCCGCGCCGCGAACACCCACCAGTCGCCGCTCTTGAACTCCCCCGCCGGTTCACCCGGGTCGGTGGGGGCGAGCTCGAGTGTGACTTCGACGCCGTCCTCGAGTTCGAGCGCGGTCGGGCTCGTCGGCACTTCGATCACCCCGTTCGCGTTCACGCCGTTCTGCTGGTCCCAACGTCGCAGCCGCGGGTTCTTCGTCAGGTCGATCGACCCGGCGAGTTTCTGGGTCAGGGTGACGGTGTTCGCCGTGGGGTCGTTTTCGAGCACCTGACCCATCACTCCGGGGCGCCCATCGAGCTCGTGGGTGTCGTCGAGCAGCTCGACCCAGTCGTTCGCGTTGAACCGGAGCACTTCATCGCGGCCGAGACGTTCGACCGTGATCACCGGCTTGGCGGCTGGGGCTTCGATCGCGGTGATCGGCGACGCCACCGCTGCGTTGTCACGCGACCACTTGAACGTGGCGGTGCCGGCGCCACCACCGTCGTGGACCTCTACCCGGTAGAGGCGGTTCTCGAGCCCGCGGTAGCCACCCACCGGGGCGACCGCACAGGGATCGCTCGGCTGCGCCACCCCGACGGCCTTGCTCGACAGGCGACCCATCGAGGGCCGCGTCGTTGCCTGCCAGGGCGCATACGTCGACCATTCGCTCGCGCACGTCATCCCCGCCTGTTCGAGCGCGAGCAGGCGCACCTGCCAGACCGTCTGGACGCGCGTGCACGTGTCGACGCCGAGCGCGCTCTCGACGATCGAGGCTTCCTCCGCGGCCGTCCTTTCGCGCTGCCACACGTCGAGGTAGACGAGCACGCCCGCTTCGAGCAGGGCCTGTTCGATCGCGGGCACGAGGTCCGGCGTTCCATAGGGCTGTTCGCTCAGCATGGTCGGCCCTTCGTACCCCGGCTCCCCCCAGACCGGGTCGTACACGGTGCTCCCCGACCCGTGGTTCTCGGCGAGCAGCCCGTCGACGTACATGCGTCCCGGGGCGATCGTGATTTCCGTCCCGCTGAGCTCGATCTGGAAGCTTTCCGGCAGCGTCGCGGGGATCACGGCCGCCCCCGCGAAGTCGCGGGTCTCGACCCGCAGCCGGCGCTCGAGGATCGCGACGAGCTCGTTGAAGTCGGCGTCGAGATGGACCCGGCCCTGCTGCTCGAGCACCATCGCCCGGTCGCGGAGCGGGTCGAACGTCAGGCGCGTGTAGTCTCCGGGCAAGGTAGCTCTCCTCAGGTCACGTGTACGAGGCCCCATTCGAGGCCGAAGGGCAGGTACTCCTCCATGCGCACCCGCAGGTTGGTTTCGCGCTGGGGTTGCATCAGCGACTGGAAGGCGCCCATCTCGGCGCCGTCCTGCGCCCCTTCGCGGATCTCAGCCGCGCACGCCGTGCCGAGCTGGGCGTAGCCGGGCTGCCCGTAGCGGACACTGGTGAACGTCGGCCGCACCCGCAGCGCTTCCCGTTCGGCGTCGGCCGGGTCGGCTTCGCGGGCGAGGTCCGGCTGGCAGCGATAGCGTCGCGGGGTACGCGATCCGACCGGCACCAGCGAGCTGAAGCGCACGCAGCCGGCCTGGCGGCGTTGGGCCCGAAGCGTGCCGTCCGTGAAGATGCACTCCGACGCGAGGGTCAGTTCGCGCACGAACACCGAGCCGAACACGGTCACCCGTTCGAGGTCGCTGTCCGGTCCCGCGACTTTGCCGGCTTCGTCGGCTGCGATCGCCACCCTCGTGGGCAGCCCCGCGGGAGCGTCGACGATGCCGTCCCGTACCGTCAGGCGGTTTCCCTCGCCCACGAGCCGCAGAGGGCCCGTGATGCTCCGTTCGAGCACCACGTCGCGACGATCTGCCGGCTTGTCGCAGGTGAGGCTCGCCGCCGTGGGCTGTTGTGGGGAGCCGTCCTCTTCGAGGGCGATCCCGGGGACGAGCGTGCAGTCGCTGATGAGGACTTCCTCCACGGCCCCGGACACGTTCAGCGCGCCGGAGACGAGCAGCCCCTCGATGCCGAGCACGCCGACAGATGCTCCAGCCACGTTGATGTCCCCCACCAGCAGGGGGCGCTGTTCGTCGGCGGCCGCGATCGTGACCGCGACCGCTTCGGGGAGCCCGCTGACGGACAGCTCCAGGCCAGCGGGGAGGGTGTAGGTGGCACTGTCCTCGATCACGAAGCGGACGTCCTGGGGCGCGGCGAGCCACTGTGCGACCGCTTTTTCGAGGTCCGGATAGGCGCTCGGGATCAACAGTTCGAGCGGTGCCTGAGAGGACGCCGACGACGAGGGCGGGCGCTCGTACGGCCCGCCTCCGATTGCGGCGGCGAACCCGTAGCAGGCGTCGACTCGCAGCGTTCCCGGCATTTCGACTTTGCTGCCGAAGCGAATCCGCCCGCTCCGCACGTCGACGCCGACCATCGTCGGCGGGACCGCGGCCCAGCTCGACAGGTCCTTGCAGATCACCGACGCCTGCGGCACGAGCCCGGCGCCGGTTTCGATCGCGAGCGTCTGACCGTCGGCGCGGTCCTTGCCCCAGTCGAGGTCGGGCTGCTCGTAGAAGCGATAGGGCCGGATCGGGGCGTCGACGTTCGTCTCCATCGCCAACTGCTCGTCGGGGACGGCGACGCCCAGGTGGAACACGGGGGCGTCCTGCCCCAAGGGACTGAGGTGGTAGCAGCGGGGTCCGCCGCTGGTGCTTGGCGCGGGCGTCATGCCCCGCATCGGGAAGCTCTGCAGGCGGAAGCAGAACACGCACACCTTGCGCAGCCCGTACCAGCCCTGATCGTCTGCGATCGAGCGCAGGTCGACAGTGTGGGTGATCTGGTCGAAGGCCGTGTTGCAGCGATCGAGACAGTCGCGGTCGCGGACGTCCACGCTGCCGACCCGATCCAGCGCGAGCGGATGCTCCCCGCCGGGGTCGTCGGGCGCGAGGAGCAGGCGGATGTGGTTGAGGTTCTGGTTCCAGCCCAGCAGCTCGAACATCGCGACCGCGGTCGCCCCCCAGCCGGTGACCGCCCGCGCGAGCTCTCCCAGCATCGTCAGGGTGCCCTTGCGGCGGCGCCAGCGGATCGTGTTGGCCACGTCCGCCCGCCGGCCGAGGCCGGGGATCTCGTACAGGGGCGTGTTCGCCACGAGGTCGCCTATGTAGGGCACGACCCACTCCTCGCAGGTCTCGATGAAGAGGTCGTCCCACATCCCTTCGAGGTCTTCCTTGAGCAGATCGGCCTGGGCGGCGACGAGCTCGACGAGCGCTTCCAGCGGACCCCCTCGTTCGGCGTCGCGGAGCCGGTAGACGACCGGCAGCAGCTCGTACAGGGGCGTATCGCTCATGGTGCGCTCACCCGCAGGTCGACTTCGGCGAGCGTCGCCAGCTCGTTCGGGGCAAGGTCGATACGGCCCTGAACGGGAGCGGCGGAGAGCTGGTGGCTGGGTCGTTCTGCGGGGTCGGCGAGGGTCAGTTCCTCGACGTCCACGCCGATCACCCCGGGGGTGTTCTGGGCCGCCACGAACACCTCGCTGAGGAGCACCGGCTGGCCGAACTGGCGCGCGTCGAAGGCGAAGTGCGCGAGCAGGGCCGCTGCCACGCCGGTCTCGACTTCTTCGCTGCGCAGATCGGCTTCGAGCGCGATCACGCGTACGCCGACCCTCAGCGCGAGCGGGGCGTAGCTGGCGATCTGAAGCGTGCGGTTGGGATCGCGCCGGGCGTCGAGGTCGGCCCGCAGCTCGCTCATCTGCTCGGGGCCGAGCACCGCTCCGTCGGGGCCCGCGACCGTCAGCCCGACGCCGAGTTCGGCGCCGACCGTGATCCAGCTGGCGCTCGCCTTCGCAACCAGGGCGTTCGCGCGGGCCTGGTCTTCGACGTCCTGCAGCGAGACGATCCGTTCGAACGTCCGCATCGTGTTGGGTGCGTTGGCGCGGGCCTGTTCGAGCGTCTCGGGGTCTGCGCCTCCACCCGCCGCAATCGGGTTGAACACGGACACCAGCCCCGTGGGACGTGTCAACGGCAGGCGCAGGGCGCCCGCCGCGACGTTCCCGGCGCTCCCCAGCCCGGTGCGGTATTCGGCCGTCACCTGCGCGCCGGAGGGCAGCCGCG
Organism: uncultured Solirubrobacteraceae bacterium; assembly: GCA_963838405.1. Classification (GTDB taxonomy): domain Bacteria; phylum Actinomycetota; class Thermoleophilia; order Solirubrobacterales; family Solirubrobacteraceae; genus Palsa-744. The sequence continues at coordinate 1,086,693 of CAWIRA010000006.1, forward strand.
CGCCGAGCACGCCGTCGCCGAAACGCACGAAGCAGGCGCCGTCGTCTTCGCGTTCGACGACGAACACCCGATCGCCGGGGCCGGCGCCGTAGAGGTTCTGCCGTTCGCTCCACTGCACCCCCGCGACACGGACGACGAGGGTGCTCTGCCCCCCGTGGGGAAGCTCCCGGCGCCGGCGTGTAGGTGATCGGCGGCTTGCCGAGCGCGAGGCGCTGGCCGGCGATCGTCGCGTCGCCGCTGCCGAGCAGTTCGTCGGCGAGCGTTTCGCCCTGGGAGGCCCGCACCACGTTTCCGAGCAGCTGCGCACTGTTCGCCAGCAGCGGCCCGGCGGGGGCGGGTGAGACCGAGATCGCGACCGTTTCGGGGATTTCGTGGGCGGCCGCCGATGACACCACCGTCGCCTCGTAGGCGACGCCGGTCGCGTCGGCGAGCACCACCGCCTGCCCGCGCATCGGTGCGTCGGCTTGCGGCATCCGTGCGAGCACGGTCGTTCCGTCGATCGTCGCCGGCAGCTCCATCGACCACAGCTGCACGTCGTCGCCGAGGACGATCAGCTCGATCGCCCGCCTGTCCGGGATCGCGGGGATGGGGGCTTCCAGCTTGATCCGGGAAACGGTCGCCTGCAGCGGGCCGAAGCGGACGTGGCTGGTGGAGATCTCGGTGATCGCCACGCACGCCGTTGCGGGCGTCGGCGCCTGCGCGATGGGAATCAGGATCCTGTCGCCCACCTCGAGGTCGCTGTAGACAGCGTCGAGGTCGAGCTCGTCGGTCGACGGCAGTTCGTAGTCGTAGGGGATCTTTTCCCCGCCGAGTTCGCCTTCCGTTGGCCCGGCCTGCAGCTGCTTCAGTTCGACGGTTCCCGACGCCGCGTCGAAGCTCGAGCCGATGAAGCTCGGCGGCGCGTCGTAGCCGAACAGTCGCAGCGACTTGCCCGCGACGCTGAGCCGCGTGGCTTCCCGCTCGAGCGCGGGCGTCCAGCTGATACCTCCGGCGGGCGCTTGGGTGTCGGTGCTGAGCAGCCGCTTGCGCTCGACCTCGCCGAGGTCGGGTGACCAGGCGATCAGGATCGTCCCGGGGGTGAGATCTGCCGGGAGGGGCGCACCGGGTTCGAAGCGCCCCGCGTTCGATCCGGCCGTGAGCGGGGTCGCTGGCTGTGGCGCGGGCAGCAGCGGGACCGCGTTGAGGGCCGCCGACAGCGTCACCGCAGCGAGCGTCTCGAACTTCACCGGCGGGCCCGCTTCACCGGCAGCCGGCGCGCTCTGCACCCGCGCCCCCGCCGCGAGCGCGAACGACGCTGACCCCTGTGCGGTGAAGGCCAGCGGGACCGTTGCCGCGAGCCCCGGGCTCGGGTCGTAGCCGACCATCGCCGCGAGCCGGACGACGCTTTCCCGCAACCGCGCGGTGCGCAGGAAGGCCTCGTTGATGGTGCGCTCGGAGTAGAAGGTGAGGATGTCCGCCAGGTAGGCCCAGCTGTCGAGCAGCGTGAGCGCGTAGTCGGAGGGGTCCCGCGTGCTCAACGCCCGCAGCGCTGTGCTGTCGCCGAGCTGTTCGATCAGCGCCTCACGGAAGCTGGGGTAGGTGCCGATCCGGTAGCTCACGTTCGCCAGCCCAGGGGGGTTGCTCGTCGCGATCGGCGCCGCCGGGGTGGGAGCTGCGCAGCAGCCGCAGCCGCACGGGTCGAGCATCATCGCCCGCCTCCACTGGTGATCGTCAGCACGCCCCGTTCCGGCAGGCTCGAGTCGTCCATCAACTCGAGCACTTCGAGGTCTCCGACCGTGATCAGCCCGGCTGCGATGTTTTTGCGGGTGATCGGCCGTGCCGGCGGGGGATCGTCGTCGTAGAAGCGTGAGAAGCGCGTGGCCGCCACCGATTCGACCCCCGGCACGGCCGCGGCGGCGGCGTACAGGGCACTCAGGTACAGCGGCTGGCCGAACGCGAACCGTTGCGCGGCGAAGAACCCGCTCCCACCCCCGGCCAGCCGCCGACTGGACAGCGCCGCGAGCAGTTCTTCTTCGACGTCGCTGCGAAAGCGCTCGGGAGCCACGCAGACGAACAGCTCGACGTCCAGCGGCGCGTAGGTCGCGGGCTGGACCTCGAGGTCGTAGCCGGTCTGGGTGTAGCTCTGGACGAACTCCTTCACTTCCGCGGGGAGACTGCCTCCGAGCGCTTCGCGGTCGACCGCGTCGAGGATCAGGTACACCGTCAGCCAGCTCCCGGTCCAGCGAAAGCGGGCGACGGCATCCTTGACCCCTTCGTGTCGCATCGCCACTTCGGCGTAGTCGGCCGCGGTCACCGCCCGCTGCTGGGGCGAGCGAAACGCGACGGGGGCCGCCACCTTGACCTGCGAGATCGTCTCCGGATCGACTCCGCCACTCGCCGGCAGCGGGTTGCGCAGCGCTTCCAGCGGCGGTGGCGCGAGGGCCGAGGGGTCGAGCAGGAGATGGGCGATCGTCTCGGCCCCCACGTTGCCGGTGAGCCCGCGACCGACGCGGTAGTGAGCGGCCACGAACGATCCCGGGGCCGGGGCGAGGCCGCGGACGCCGTCTCCGAAGCGGATCCTGGCTCGCCCGTCGTTGCCCACCTCGGCGACGAAGCGCGGTTCGAACTCGCCCGCTTCGATCAGGTCGGCGGCGATCGTGTATTCCAGAGCGTCGCTCGGCGCCGACGCTCCGTAGACCTCGAGCCCGATCGACAGCTGCGCCGGCTGTGCGTCCATCGTCGCGACGGGCCCCGCTTCGAGCCCGCGCCAGACGCTCGGGGGTCCTTCCTCGAGCAGGAAGCCGGTCGGCCGCGAGCTCACCGTCAGGCCGCCGAGCGCCGGGGCGCCGGGCGTCCACGTCGGTTGCACCGGCCACCACTGTTCGCGCATTTCACCGTGGTCCGCGACGAGCACGTTGCCCCTCGCGACCGCGATCGTGAGCGATTTCTCGCCGACTTTGCAGCTGACACAGAGCGGGAAGGCGAGGGCGTCGGCCGGCGCCCAGTGCACGCGCGTGAGCGTGCGGCCGATGAGTTTTTCTTCGACGTTTTCAGCGGCGGTGAGGCGGACCACCTGGCGGTGGGTGGGGTCGGCGTCGGCTTCCAGGCCGCTCGTGACTCCGAGGGTCTCCTCGATCACGAGCAAGCTGCCCGCGCGCAGTCGCCAGGGATCCTGGCGGGTGGCGCCGGACTCGTCGAACCACAGATCGCCTTCCAGGTCGACCGTGGTGGTGCCCACGGGCAGACAGCATTCGCCGAGGTCCCAGGTTTCGATCGAGATCTTGTTGAGCGCGGGGTGCAGCTGGCCGTCGGCGATCGTTTCGAATACCGCGGCTGCTTCCGAGCGCGTACGTTCGGCGATCTGCTCGCTGCCCGGTTCGAGCACGGCTTTCAGCGGAGGCAGCTGCCCGCGGAAGGGGATCTCGCGGCGGGTCAGCAGCTGGGTGCCCACCGCGATCGTGCAGTCGGAGCTGACTTCGGCGGCGACGAACGCGCGTGCGCTCGCCCCCTCGGAGAGGATGTAGTCGAGCAGGCGAGCGTGGCGGCGCACGGAGATCCGCTGGCGGGCGGAGTCGAGATAGGCCTCGTTGGCGACGGCGTCCTGTAGGTAGGAGAGCTGATCGCCGGCGTAGGCGAGCAGCTCGATCAGGGCGATCCCGAGATCTGCCTCGTTGCGCTCGAGCCACTGCGGGGCGATCGTCGGCAGACGGTCCAGCAGCGCCTGGCGGAAGCTGTCGTAGTCCTTCGCCATGTAGTCCACCGGCGGCGAGGACGCAGCGGGCGTGTCGCAGTCGCAGTCGCCCCGGCAGTCGAAGCGGCTCGGGCAGCCGGCCTTGAACGAGAACGCCACCGAGGCGTACGGGGGATCGAGCTCGGGGTGGCGGAGCGCGAGCGTGTAGGTCGAGAAGTCCCCGGGACGTTCGACCGTCACCCGCAAGCGCACGCCGACCCTTCGCACCTTGCGGACGCGGATGTCGCGGACGCGCTCGCCGCCGAGGACCTGTACGGCGGCGGCAGGGGTTTCTTCGATCTGTTCGAGCATCGTCTTCAGGCTCGCGCGCCCCGCTGCGGTTTCCTTCTGCACGAAGTGCACGTCGAGCTCGAGCTGGCTCGGGCTCACTTCCAGGTAGTCGATGCCCTGTACGTTGGTGGCGGCTTCGATCAGCGCGAGGCGCGGCCGTTCGTCGCCACAGCGCAGATCGGGTAGCGCGTTCGGGCTCATCCGGGCGCTCCCGGGGCGACGATCTGCACGCTCACAGCGCTTTCGTCGACGAGGCGCACGTACTCCACGTCCACCACGAGTTGTTCTTCCTCGGCGCTCACCCGCACGCTGGAGACGTCGATCACGTAGTTCAGCCAGCGCTGTAGCGAGCCGCGGACGAGCAGCTCGGTGGCGGCGGCGAGCAGCGCCGCGTTCGGCTCGAACGTGAGCTTCAACAGCCCGCAGCCGAATTCGGGCAGCATCACCCGCTCGCCGGGGGCGGTGAACAGGACCTGCTCGATCATGTCGCGGACGTGGTCGTCTTCGAGCGTCCTCGCCGCCCTGCCGCTGCCGTCGATCGCGAACGGGTAGTCGAGGTATTCCGGCGTCGGGTAGCGGGGCTGGATGGCCATTCAGACCGCCACCTGGGCAGCGTTGCCCTCGCCGTCGCGCGCGTCGATCACGCCGCTGGCGCCGGCCGGGAGGATCGCCGTGATCGTCCCGTCGCGTTCCACGCTGACGGTCTCGCTGGTCCCGTCGGCGGTCGCCGTCACCGTCACCGTGCCCGCTGGCCAGCCGCTGCCACTGACCTCGCCGTCGCTCGCGAAGATCGTGGGAGCCTGCACTTCCACCGTGCCGCCGGACGCCGTTCCGCCGCTCGGGGTCAACGCGAGCTGCAGCCCGGCTGGGTTGGCAGCCAGGAACGCGAGCACCCCCTGAGCGATCGCGCAGAACAGGATGCGACGCTCCTGGACGCCGGTTTCGGGGAGCTGGGTACCCTTGACGGCGTACAGCTCACCGGCGAAGGCGTCCTCGATCCGCTCCGCGAGCGAGCCTTCGAAGTCGGCGACGGTCCCGGCCGCGAGCGTGCTCATCCCGTCGTCACCCGTGTCGAGAGCAGCGTCGGCAGCGCCGGTGGAAAGGGTGGAACCGGCGGCGCGGGCGTCACCGGCAGGACCCCAAGAGCGAGCTCGCCGGGGTGCATGTGGGTCTGGTAGAGCTCGACGATCTGGTTGAGGTACTGGAGCAGTTCGTCGCCGAACACGACCGGGTGGGTCGAGTCTTCGACGAGCTCTATCTGCGGCGCCTGCACCACCACCTTGGCGCTCCCCGTGACCGTGACGGTGCCCTCCTGGACCTTGATCTCGAGGAAGTTCTGGCCGTCGGCGTCGCTCAGGGAGATCGTCTGACCTTCGTCGTCGAGCGACACCATCAGGCCCTGCTCGGAGCGAATGATCTTCAGCGACGGCACCGCCTTGACGCCGTCGCTGTCGGCCGGGCGTTGTTCTCCGCCCCACCAGCACCCGCTCCAGATCGGGTAGGCGACTTCTCCACGCTCGAACTCGATCCAGACCGAGGCGCCCTGCGGCGGGATCGTCCAGACGCCCACCCCCGGCCCGGCATATGGTGCGGCGGGGTAGGCCCAGCCGGTCGGAACGTCATGCAGCACGTCGGGCACCTGAGCCTTGATGCGACCCTGGTTTTCGGGGTCGGCGTTGTCGACCACGACCCCCCGGAACTTTCCGTATTGCTTCTCGCTCATACCTGCACCGCCGGCTGCGGGGGCAGCGAGTCGTCCTGCTGGAAGTCCTCTCGGTGTGACAGTCCGGCGGCGTTGCGCTTGAGCGTCACGTGCTGCTTGTAGCCGTTGTGCTCGAAGCGGTGGAGGACCCGACGGACGTAGTACTGGCCGCTGAACTGGACGCCGGCGCCCCGAACCAGCACCGGCTGCTTGGCCTTCAGCACCTGGCCGATGGCGGCGGCGTTGACGATGCCCTCCGCCGTGATCGCGTAGGCGGAGCGGTCGACCGCGGCCTGCGCCAGCGTCTGCAGCTCGCCCGCCCGCGATAGCCCGGCGCCCGCGAGCAGCCGCATGCGAGGACGCTCGCTGGGGATCGTCGAGGTGCCCCCGAGCGTCCGTTCAGAGACCGTCGATACCTGCACCGGCTGGACGGCGGCGTCGTGTGCGTCGATCCCGCTCGCCTTCACCGTCGTCGCGGACAGCATGTCGTAGCGGGCCTTAAAGCCGTCGATCGTGGTTTCCGTGCCGAGGTTCACCGACAGCACGGTCTGGGAGCTGAGGTTCAGCCGCGGGGGGTGGAAGTGACCGGTGCTCGCCCCGCCTTCCCCGACCGCCACGTAGCACTCGAAGCCGTTGCGCTGGGCGAGTTGCTGCAGGAAGCGGATGTCGCTGCCTCGTTGCATCGAGGTGACGTCGCTTTCCTGGCGAACGAAGTCCGTCTCCTGCACGTCGGTGTCGAAGCCGTATTCGGCGAAGATCGCTTCAGCCACCGTGCTGTCGGACTGGTTCGGCCACGCCCGCACCTTCTCCTCGAGGTCCATCAGGACGGTGGCGTCCATCGCCACGATCTCGACGCTCGAGCGGCCGGGCTCGGCCCCCAGCGACGCCCGCACGTCGATCACGTAGCCGTCGATCAGCGGTGTCGAGGCTGCACCGCCGATGCGCACGCCGATCTTCACGTTCGTGAGGCGTTCGCACAGTGGATCGTCGATCACGGTCCAGTTGCGGTCCTTGCCGCCCACCGCGGTGGTCAACTTCAGGCGTGCCACGTCGGCGAGCTCGGCGTGGTCCTCGACCTCGACCGCCTTGATCGCTTCGAGCGTCTCGGCGGCGAGCGGCGCCCCGGCGACCTCGAGCGTGTAGGAGATCGGCGAGGCGGTCACGACTGCCCCCTGGGCATCCCGATCACGCGGCCCGGTTCGTCGACGAGATCCTCGGGCCACATCGCCACGTTCGCGTCGGCGATCAGCCACCAGCGCTCGACGTCTCCGTAGGCTTTGAAGGCCAGCAGGTCGAGGCGATCGCCGTCGGTCGTGACGTGGGTTCCCTGCAGCGGCGGATCGGCGATGAAACGGGTCCGCTTGTGGCGGATCGGACGGCCCTGCGCGTCGGTGGCTTCCACCTCGCCGACCGTTGCGTAGCGACTGCCCTTGAAGAACGTCATGCCCCAACCCACCTGCGGGCCAGCTCTTCCATTCGCTTCTGGTGCGCGATGAACGTGTCCCGGCCGACGCTCGCCTGGGTGAACTCCATGTACGTGAGGACCTTCAGCCCGAGGTCCACCTTGGCGCTGATCGGCTTCAGCGCCGGGTCGAACAGCTCCTCGGAGACGCTCAGGGAGGTGAGCTGCACCGGCACCACCCGCGAGGCGCCCCAGGACAGGATCACCAGGGGCGTGTCGCCAGGGTGCACCTGCACGGCGCCGGCTTCGGCCTGCTGTTCGATCTGGGAGAGCTGGGCGGTCGTCGGATACAGCAGCAGCTCGAGTGCCGCGAGCGCCCCGTACAGGCCGTCCGATGCGACCGCTTCGGCCCGCTGCGGGTCTTCGAGCTGGTCGGCCGCGTCGAGCTCGATGCTCAGCGTGATCGACTCGACCGGCGGTCCGGGAACGCTGAGGACGTCCTCGCGCGCGGCGGTGGACTGGCTCGCGTCACGCTGCGGGGTGCGCGTGGCGAAGCTCCGCTTGAGCGTCTCCGGGTTGTACTGAAAGACGATCTGGCTGGTGGGCTGCGTCCCGGGAGCCTGGCTTTCGTAGACGATCAGGGCCCCCTTCTGGATCGCGGGCCTGCCGGGGAACTCACTCATCCCCGCCCGCCCCCTCGAGCGCCACCGCGCGCATCTCGGCGGCACGCTCGTCGTCGGGGTGAGCGGCGAGCACGGCGTCCAAGCGGCCGAGCGCGGCGTCGCGTTCGTCGGCGGCGAGCTCGAGTGCCGCTCGGTCGACCGCCGCCGTCGGCTCGCCGGGGTGGAGAGCGAGAATCGCGTCGAGCTGGCGAGCGGCCTGCCCGTGCTCGCCGCGAGCGACGTGGACGAGGGCGAGCACGCGGCGGGCGCTGAGGCGCTCGGGCTCGACCGCGAGGGCCCTGCGCAGGGCGTCGCGCGCGAGGCCGAGGTCCCCCCGTCGCATCCGTACCACGCCGATCTGCTCCCACGCCGCCGCGAGACCAGGGTCGAGGCGGGCAGCGTGCTCGAGCAGCTCGAGCCCCTCCTCCAGGCGCCCGCGAGCCGCGACCGCGGCTCCGAGGCCGGTCAGCATCGCCGGATGACCGGGCGCTCGGGAGAGCGCGCCGCGGAACGCCGTCTCCGCCGCCGGGAAGTCGTGCTGGGCCAGCGCGAGGCGTCCGCGCGCGTGCAGCGGCGCGGGGTCGTGGGGGTCTGCCTCGGCCGCCCGAGCGTATGCCGCGCGGGCCCCGGCGAGGTCGTTCTGCGCCCCGAGCACGGCGGCGAGGTTGCTCCACGCGCGCCCATGCTCCGGGTCGGCGGCGAGCGCCCGTTCGAGCAGCTCCCGTCCTTTCGCGAGGTCGCCGTCGGACGCGGCGAGGATGCCAAGGTTGCTGAGGGCGCTGGGGTCGGGTGGATCGGCTGCCGCCGCGGCCCGCCACTGGGCGCGCACCTGCTCGGGAACCGCGGGCTGAGAGCTGCACGGTCATGCCCGTCCCTTCTGCTGGAGGATCTGCCGGGCGACGTCCGCCGGCGCGAGATCGGGAGCTTTGGCTTTGATGTCGTCGACGCTCGGCTCGAACGGCTTGTGCGACTCGTAGTGGATCGGCCAGGCGAGACCGAAGTTCAGCCCCAAGTTCCAAGAGGCGCTGCCGAGATGTTCGTGCCACAGCTCGGCGCTGAGCGGTCCGAGCGTCGCGACCACGCTGGCGTCGAGGTCGAAGACGAGCGCCGGCTGCAGCGTCGTTTCGAGGTTGTTGTCGATCACGACACCGTCGGCCGGCGTCCAGCTGACGTGCGGTTCGACATCGAGGTTGGCCTGGAGATGCAGTTCCCCACCGAGCTCGATGTTGCCGCTGATGCTCGCCCCCGTGACGCCGAGACCGAGCCCGATCTCGGTGTACAGCTCGAGGCCGGCGTAGGCGCTCGCGTGCAGGTGCAGTGCGCCGTCGAGCTTGGCCTGGTCCTCGTGGGACGGGTTGTAGGTGATGCCGACCGACCCCGACAGCACCCCGGGGCCGTAGCCGACCCTGAGCTTCAGTCCTGCGCCGAGATGGAGCACCACCGGCGGGAAGATCGGTACGTCAGCGGCGATCCGCGGGACGAGGTCGCGGTTGACGAGGTGCCTGCCCTCCCACAGGTTGCTCTGCACGGTCAGCTGACCGCTCGCTTCGACCTCACCGTTGGCGAGCAGCCGGATCGCGGCCGTGCCGGTGAGCGAGTCCGTCAGCTTGACCGTGGCGGACCCCGCGCCGAACATCCGCAGCTCGCCTCCAGCGCCCCCGGGCGCCGGTGCCGGCAGGCCGTCCGCGCCGAGCGGCTGGTTGGTCGCCCCGGCGGTGAGCGTGCCGTCGATCAGGCCGGCTTTGAAGGGGGCCTGCGCCTGGGCGAGGAACGCCCCGTCGTCGTAGTCGACGGTCAACTGCGCGTCGATCCCGGCGATGTCCGGCTCAGCCGTACCGTGCCCGCTCAGCTTGACCGCGCCGCCGCCGGGCGGCTGCTGGACGGCGACGGTCAGCGAGCCGCTCTTGATCCCGGGCATCTGCTTCAGCTGCGGCGAGGCGGTGAGCGTCATCCCGCTCGCCTCGTCGTAGGCGAGGTGGACGTCGGCGGAGTCGATGCCGGGGAGGTCGAAGACGGCCTGGCCGGTGGCCTCGAAGTGATCTTCGAGGTAGCTCGCGTGCAGCGAGCCGCTCTTGATCCCGGCCACCTTTCCGCCGGCGATCGCCAGCGTGCCGTCGCCTGAGTACTTGCCGTCGTGGTAGCTGAGGCCGACGTGCGCCTGCTGGAAGATCTCGCTCGTGAAGTCGAACCCGCCGCTGAGCGAGAGACCGGCGGTGGTGCCGGCGTCGACCGCGAGGAAGCCCTTGCCGAGCTTGTCGATCTGCGCGTCCACCCGACCCGCGGCGGTGATGTCACCGTCGGTCGAGGCCGACACCGCGAGCGTGCTCTGGGTCGCCTTCAACGGCGGGGGCAGCTTGAAGTCGCCCATCTGGAAGGTGTGCGAGACCGTCAGCTCGGGGCCGTCCAGCACGAGGTCGATCGCCGTACCGGCGACGATCGGCAGGCTGGTGACGATCCTCCCCTCGGCGTAGATTCCGTTCGGACCGAGGTCGACCGTGTCGAGTTCGACGGGGCTGAGCTTGACGGCTCCGAGCTTGGCCAGCGAGCGCCGTGCGGCGGTGCGATCGACCGAGCCCGCGAACTTCATCCCGGGCAGGCGCTTGGCGTCGACCGTCGGCGTCTCGTCGAGTTTCAGCCCCTTCGTCCCGTCGAGCGCGAAGCTGAACGTGGCGAGCTGCGGTCCGCTGGTGTCCTCGACGAAGTACTCGGCCGCGGTCGCCTTGAAGGGCTTGAAGAACTTGACCCCGTCGGCCCCTCCGGAGGGACGGAGTGTCGTCACGACACCGCCGGTGGCGCTCGGGAACAGCTTCACCTCGCTCTTGCTCCCGAGCTTGTCCGGGTCTGCCTCGGCCAGCACGCCCTTCTGATCGAGGTGCTTTCCCTGCTTGATCTGCTCGCGGGTCCAGCGGTCGTTGCCGCCGGGCTCGGGCGGCGGGTCCTTCTTCGGGGCCACCGCCTTTTCGAACGTGAGGTTCCAGTTGGCGCGCCAATCGGCCAGCTTCAGCGCCGGGTCGTTGCGATCGCTGTCGGGGACGGCGGCGAGGTAGTCCTGCACCTTCCCCTCGATGCTCTTCATGATGAACAGGCCGGATGCGCCGTTGATCCTGCGGTCGAGCAGTTCGAGGTTCTCGGGGGTGTTGGTGCCGCCGAGCTGCAGCTCGAGCACGTGGTCGACCTCGAAGCCGCGGAAGCCGTGCCCCTGCCCGGCGGCGTCCCACTCGGGTGTCGTCAGATCGCCGGCGAGCCCTGCGACGTCGCCGATGTAGAAGCGCTCGGGCATGCCCGTGGCGAGCTGGTGGACGAAGTACCTGCCTTCGTGCAGGGTCGCCCCGATGCCGGTCAGCATCCTCGGGACCTGCTTGGCGACTTCGCCCTCGACGTCCTCGATCCACACGTCCCGCTGGGGCTTGGGCGCCGACTGTTTGCGGTCGTAGCCCTTCGGCCGCGTCAGTGCCCCGGAGTAGCCGCCCTGAGCGAGGCGAAAGCCGGGCACTTCCAGCTCCGGGAACGTCAGCGTCCACGTCCCCGGGTCGCGCTTGACGCCGGCGAGCGCTGCGCCGGCTTGCGGTTGCGGGTCGGGCTGACGTTGGAGCTTGCGCTCGAGCTTCGCGCCTGGGCGCTGCTGGACGGTGTGGGCGAGCTCGTGAGCCATCAGCTCCCTGCCCGCACCGGTGTCGGTCTGCCGGCGTCCGGAGGCGAAGAACACGTCCTGGCCGTAGGTGAAGGCTCGGGCACGTATGTCGCGGGCGGCGGCGTGGGCGGCGGCGTCGTCGTGGACGCGGACGGCACCGAGATCACGACCGAGTCGGGACTCGAAGAAGCTGCGCTCGCCCGCCGCGAGCGGATGTCCGGCGCCCTGCGCCGAGCGGATCGTCCGCGCAGCCGAAGGCGTCAACTGCGGGGCCACGCCCGGGGTGGCCGGCTTGGCCGCGACGAGCGGGTCGTCGGGCTTGCGATCGCCGCTGGGCGCCTGTCCGGTCGGGGTGTGCAGGAGCTGCGGGGGCCCCCCGGAGTGGTGAGCGGCGGGACTTGCCTGACCGGGCGGGTGCTCGCGGGCGGTGGCGCCCGTCTTCGGGGTGGTGGTGGTCGGCTTCGGTCGGTGCGCCTGAGCGGGCCTGCCGCTCTTGTCCCGGTGGACGTGGGGATGGCCTCCCGACTGCTTGGCCTTCGCCTCATAGGCGGCCTTCGCTTTCGGGTCCGCCTTCGCCGGCGCCTTCGCCGCGAGCGGAGACCTCGGCGCGGACGTGCCCTTACCGGCCTTGCCGGCGGACGTCTTCGCGCCGCCGCCTGACCCCTTCGCGGCGGGGTGCTCGGACGACTTCTTGGTGCCTGCGTGGTGAGTCGACGCAGCCGGTTGCGCCGGGGGGGCCTTGGCCTTCCCCGGCGTCGGCGGTGGAGTGCTCTTGCCGGCTGCTGCTGCGGAGGCCGATCTGCCCGCGGGAGCTGGCGAGGGCGCCGCCTTGGCCGCTGCACCGCGCGGCGACGTGGCGGCCGGCTGGTCGTGTCGCTTGTCATCCTCGGGCGCCCGTTGCAACCTCGACGGCGAGGACGACAGCTGGGCGTCCGCCCCCTCGGGTTGGCGCATCACCGAGGCGGCGACCGCGTCGGCCTCGCGCTCGTGCGCGTCGTCGGGTCCTCCGATCTCGAGCTTGGGCTGGATCGGGTGGCTCGTGAGCCGCCCGAGGGCGCCCAGGTTCCCGAATGCCCGGTGCAGCTCGGCGAGCGGATGGGGGCTCTCCCGATCGTGCCCGTTGGCCATGGGCGAGGGTGCGAGCGTGGCCCCCTTCGCGGGCGCCTGCTGGTGCGTGCTCGAGGGCTCGGTCACCGTGACGCCTGCCCCACCGCTTGCCGTACGAGCGTCCGCAGGGTTTGCTCGTCGGCGCCGCTCGACGCCCTCCCCAGCAACGCTTCGAGCGTCCCGGGCAGTCGCTCGGCGAGCCGTTTCGCGTCGGCCTCGGCCCCGATCACACGGATCACGAGGCGGTCGATCTCCGCGGGCGCTGTCCGGGCTTGTGGACTAGCCGTGGCAGCGGGCGGCAGGACGACTCCCGGCGATGGGGCGCGTGGGGGTCGGGTTTTCACGCCGCCTGCCCCAGCCAGCCCGCCAGCTCGCCGCCGCGGATCAGGTGCTCGAGCTTGACGACTCCGCCCGCGCCGCGGTGGCGACGTGGACCATCCCGACGGGAACCTCCTCGGCCGCGGCCGCGAACGCCGAGTTGACGGCGACCGTCGCGATGCTGCCGCCGCTGAGCTCGAGCCGGGCGATCGCGTCGAAGTCGAGCCGCTCGATCGGGGTGTCGGTCGGGAATGCCCGCTCCCACATCCGCCGGCGAGCGACCACGTCCGGGAAGGGGAAGTCCAGCACGAACCGCAGGCGGCGCAGGAACGCGGCATCGAGCGCGGACTTGCGGTTGGTCGCCAGCACCGCGAGGCCCGGGTAGTCCTCCATGCGCTGGAGCAGGTAGTCGACCTCGATGTTGGCGTAGCGGTCGTGGCTGTCGCGAACGTCGGTGCGCTTGCCGAACAGGGCGTCGGCCTCGTCGAAGAAGAGCAGGGCGCCGCTGCGCTCGGCCGCGTCGAAGACGGTGCGCAGGTGCTTCTCGGTCTCGCCGATGTACTTGTCGACCACGCCCGCGAGGTCGATTCGCTGCAGATCGACCCCGAGCGCGCCCGCTAGCACCTCCGCTGCGAGCGTCTTGCCGGTCCCGCTGGCGCCGGCGAACAGCGCGGTGATGCCCCGAGCACGACCGAGGCGCTCGCCGAACCCCCAGTGCTCGTACACCAACGGCCGTCTCGCGACCTGGGCCGCCAGCGCACGCAGGCGCCCGACGAGCTGCTCCGGGAGCACCAGCTCCTCCCAGATGCGCCGCGGCTCGATCACCGTGGCGAGCCCGGGAGCGCGGCTCCGGGCACGCAGCCGGCACGCCCGCCACAGCGCCTCGGGCAACGGGCTTGCGTCGTGGACGGACTCGGCGCGAGCGGAGGCGACGGCTTCGGCGAGGGTCTCGGGCGCCAGCGGGAACTGCCCGGCGATGCGCTCGAGCTCGTCCGCGTCGATCGCGTCCTCGCCCAGCGCGGTGCGCAGCAGCTCGCAGCGCTCCGCGTGGGTCGGCGTCGGCACGTCCACCCGTGCGCCGAGCCCGCCCGCGGGCGGCTCGGCCGCGATCACGATTTGCAGTGCCCCGAGCTGCGGCCAGCTGGAGGGCAGCGGCTCCTCGAGCACATAGGCCAGTCGGCAGAGGCGTGCCTCGCGTTCGAGCAGCGACACCGCTTCGGCGACCGTGAGCTCGGACAGGCGCTCGGGACGCAGCATGCAGGCGGTCAGCCCGAGATGCGCCGCGGCTGCGGCCGCGACGGCCCGCAGCGGCACGGTGGGCTCGCCGGCCAGCGCCAGCAACGGGGGTGCCCCGCGCGCCGCCGCCGCGACGGACAGCTCGGCCGCTCGCAGGGCCGCCTCGGCCAGACGGGCCGGGAGCTCGCTCGCCGGCAGCGGCTCGAGCGCGGGCAGCAGGCGACGGTCCGGGCCGACGTCGCCGGCGATCACCGCGAGCACGCGCTCGTCGACCCGCAGCGCCCGACCGCCCCAGGCGCCCGCACCGTCGAGGCGGAGCAGGTCGAGCCTGCGCAGCCGCGCCCGCGGACCGAGCGCGGCGGCGAGCGGCGGCGTGGCGCCGCCACCGGGCGCGAGCAGGTCGCAGGCCAGACGCGGGCTCAGGTAGGGGCGGGTGGCGTCGTCGGCGAGATAGGCGCACAGGCGCGCGAAGCCCGGGTCGACCTCGGCGCACAGCGCCAGGGCGAGCAGGTCGTGCTCGCCCACCGACAGCCCGAGACCGACGCTCAGCTCGGCCAGCGGCGCACCGCCGGCGGCGGCGAGCTCGTCGAGGGCGCGATCGGCCGCGGCCAGCTCCTCGCCGGCGAGGATCGCGGCAGGATCGCGTTCGAGGAACTCCCCAATGTGGTGGTCCGCGTCTCCTGCAACCAGCCGGTCCGCCTCCTCGTGGCCGACGGCGAGACCGGCGAACGCCCCGCTGGTGGGCCAGCGGCTGCGCAGCCAGGAGATCCTGCGACGCGCCAGAGCGCGCGCCCGCACCAGCTCGAGGTCGAGCTCCGACACGATCGTCTCGCCCGCCAGCGCTGTGCTCACAGCGTCACCTGATCGATGCTCTGGACGCCGTTGACGCGCACGTACACCCGCGCCGGCTGACTCGTGTCGAGCCCCTCCGCGACCTTCATCGTCAGCCGCGTCGCCGTGGCCACGATGTAGTGCGCGGAGTACACCGGCACCCCCTGGATCAGCGTCAGGCACTCGACGCTCTCGGCGTACAGCCGATTTCCCACGATCGTGACTTCCCCCGAGGACAGCGTCACTCCTTCGACCCGCGGCACGAGCGCGAAGGCGACCGTGTTCGAGGTGAACGCGGGCCGGCGTTCGGGAGGCTCCCCGAGCGTGACGCCATGGCTGAGGCGCAGTTCGAGGATCCCCGGTTGCAGACGGGGATCGTCGGGGACGATCAGCGTGAGCCGGTCTTCACGGGCGCTCGTGACCTGGCCGACCCCCGCGACGCCCGCGATCTGAACCTCGCTCTCGTCGCCGAGCAGACCGTCGCCTTCGAGCACCAGCGTGTCGCCGGCGCGGACCGAGGCGTCGTGGCGTCCGGCTGCATGAAGCCCGCTGATCGCCGGAGTGATGCCTGCCAGGGTACGTACCTGGGGGCCCGCGATCGGGCCGGGTTCGACCGGCGGCGCGTATTGATCTTGCAACCGCGCCTCGATCTGCACGACCGTCACCTCGTAGGCGGCGGACACCCGAAATGGACGGCTGAGCGCCGTCCAGACCTTCGAGAGATCCTCGAGCGAGATCGGCTGGAGCGTCAGCTTGATCAGTTCGTTGGCCCCGATCAGGGCGTGGTCGAGGATCTGCTGGCCGCCGGCGGTTTCGAGTTCGGGCGTGATGATCGCGTAGTCGTGCAGGATCCTCATCGCGCTGCCGAGCAGCCAGTGGGCGACGATCTCATCGTCCAGCTTGGCCCCCGCGGGGTCCTTGGTGATCCCATAGGTCGTCAGCAGGTAGTGCAGGTCGAGCGCCAGCGGCGGATGCCCGAAGCTGCCCCGCTCGCCGCGTCCGGGCAGCTCCTGGCTCTGCAGTGCGGCGTTCTCGCACACCCGGTAGAGGAACAGGTTGACCAGCGGGCCGGCGACGACTTCCGGTTCTTCCGGCGGCAGACCGACGGTGATCGGGATCGGGCCGAGCACGCCCGGGGGCGTATCGATGCGGTCGGCGAGCAGCTGCTTGAGCGTGCTGCTGACCGAGCCGACGGCTTCATAGGTGCTCATCGAGCGTAGCTCCGGACGGCGAGGTAGTCCTCGAAGCCGACCGTGGCGGGCGTCGCGGCGGCGACGGGGCTCATCGGAGCGACCGCCGCGGCGCTCACCACCGGGCTCTCGACACGAACCTCGATCGTCCCGATCCGCACCGCGCGAGGCGGCACGGGGTCGCCGGCGCCGATCATCCCCGAGCGCTCTGGCGGGGTCGGCCGCGGCGCCGCCGACACGGGCTCGGCAATCGGCCTTGCCCCGGGTGGCTGTGCGAACGACATGGGCTCGGGAGGGCTCTCGCTCGCTTGCTGTACCGGCGCAAGCGGATCGGGCCGTCGCTCGCGGTCCTCGACCCGCGGGCTCGGCGGGAGAGCCTCCTCGAGGGCCATCGCGTTTGGCGTCCGCGCTGCTTTGGAGACGACGCTGTCGAGCATCCGCTCGAACGTGCCGGGGCTCGCCGCTGGCAGCTCGCTGCGCTCCGCGGAGCCCTCGCCGGGTTGGGCCGCCTGCCGCGTCTCCGGAGCGGGCGTCGGGGCGATCGCAGCCGTCCCACGAGGCTCGGGGGCGCCGGCGCTTGGTGGCTCGGGTGCCGGCGCGCTAAACGGCGGGCTCGTGGACACGGGCGCCGCGGCCGGCTCTTGTGCGGGGGCACGACGTACGAGCGCGCCGGACAAGGTCATCGGGGCGGGAGCAGGAGGCGGGGGCGGGGGCGCGGGCGCGGCGGCCGTCACCTCCAGTACGACCGGTGCCGGGGCGGCGCTTGCCTCCAGGCCGTGCAGCGACGGCGAGCTTCCCGGGTGCGACGGTGACCCGCGGCCGCTCCCGCGAGGCCGTCGCCGGCGCCGCTGTGGCGGTCACGTCGGCCTCGACCACCTCCTCGTTGCTGGACTCGGCCCACGGCGGCGTCGCCGGCGGCAGCGGCGCCGCCGCGAGCCCTGCGCCTCGGGCCACGAGGCGATCGGCGAACGACCCGCTCATCGCCTCGTGAGGTCGCGATCGAGCCGCGCCAGGTAGCGCGCCCGGCGGGCTGGGTCGAGGCCCACGATCTCACGCTCGCTCCAGTGATAGTGGAGTGCGAGCACGTGGACCTCGTGCTCGAGCAGCGCGCGTTCGTGCTCCAGCTCGGCCCATAGATGGGTGATCGGGTCGAACGTCGCCGCCACCCGGTTCCCGCACGCGGGGCACGCTCCTCCGAGCACGATCTCGGCCCCTGGGTCCAGCTCGCCGAGGATCTCCTCGGCGCGCGCGAGAGCCTGTTCGTCGATCGAGGCCGGCTCGCCCGAGCCGCCCTGTGCGGAGACGATGCAGTCGGCGACCAGCTCGCGCCGTGCCGCCACGGGATCCTGCTGGGCGCGTCGCGCGGCCCGCTCGTGGTCGGCGCCGGTCGCGACCCGCACGCACAGGGCAAGGTCCTCGCCGATCCTCACGGTCCGCTCCGTCACGGGTGGGCTGTCGCCCGGAGGGCGCAGCAGCTCGCCGAGGTCGAGGGTCAGCTCCAGCAGCTCGCCGCAGCGGCAGCCGAACACGCACTCCAGCTGCTCGCCGTGCAGGAGCCTGCGCAGCGCGAGCACGAGCCGATCGCGATCGCCGATCGACAGCTCGCGAAGGTCGCCGGCGTCGAGCGAAGTGACGTCGCCGACGGCGACGACGGAACTCGACAGCAGGGCGGTCACGCGCTCGGCCGGCAGGGCCGCGGCGGTTCGCTCCAGCAGCTCGCGGCGCTCCTCGGGCTCCAGCTCCCGCAGCAACGCGTGCCGGTGCCGTCGGCCTTCACGCCACAGCCCTTTCGCCAGCGTCTCCTCGCAGGTTGGGGACATCGCCTAGCCAGGCGGTTCGAGGTAGGTCGGCTCCTTCGGCTCGCTGACGCCGAGGTCGCGCGCCCAACCCTCGTTCTCGAGCTTGAGCGTCTGGATCGCGACAGCGTTCGCATTCGCGTCGAGCTCGGGCAGGGCCTGGAACTCGGACACCCAGCAGCGGTAGATCAAGTAGCTGATCACAAGCTGTCCGGCCTCGTTGTAGAGCTCGACCGTGATGTCCTTGCGGAAGTCGCCGAGCGAGACCTCGAGCCCGAGTCCGGCACCGTAGTCCCACACCTTGTTGGCCCACTGCTCGAAGGCGAGGTCATGGGTGACACCGCGCTCGAGCGTCACCGCCTCGTATTCGGTCTTTCCGGGCGACTTGCGGCTCGAGGACGGGTCGCCGCCCTCGCGATGCTTGACGGGCTCGGTGGTTCGCTTCAGCGCGCTCATCTTGCTGACGCCGGCGACGTACTGGTTTTCCCACTTGACCCGGTACTTGAAGTTTTTGTACGGGTCGAAGCGCTGGGGATTGACGGTGAACTCCATGGGCTCTCCTTAGCTCGTTTCGACCTGGCCGGCGAGCTGGGTGATTTGGATGACGACGAACTCGGCCGGCTTCAACGGGGCGAACCCGACGAGGATGTTGACGATGCCCTGGTCGATGTCCGTCTGGGTGGTCGTCTCGCTGTCACACTTGACGAGGTAGGCTTCCCGCGGCGAGGAGCCCTGGAAGGCGTGCTGGCGGAAGAGGTTCTGCATGAAGCCGCCGACGCTGAGACGAACCTGCGCCCATAGCGGTTCGTCGTTGGGTTCGAAGACGACCCACTGCGTACCGCGGTACAGGCTCTCCTCGATGTACAGCGCGGTGCGGCGCACGGGGACGTACTTCCACTGGCTCGTCATCACGTCGGCGCCGTCGAGCGTGCGGGCGCCCCACGTCACGAACCCGTACACCGGCAGCGAGCGGTTCGCGTTCAGCCCAAGGGGGTTGATCTTGCCGTTCTCCATGTCCGTGAGCGAGACCTGCAGCGATGCTGGCCCGCGCAGCGTCGCTTCGGTTCCCGCCGGGGCCTTCCACACGCCGCGGGCGCTGTCGGTGCGCGCGTACAGCCCCGCGATCGCCCCCGCCGTCGGCATCGGACGTGGCCGATAGCCCTGCATCGGGTCGGGGAACAGCGCGCGCGGGAAGTAGGCCGCCGCGTTCGCGCTCTTCGGGGTTCCCGGATCCTTGATCCAGGACTGGGCGGCGGTCAGCGACAGCACGTCTTCAGGGGTGTCGAGCAGTAGCATCGCCCGACGCGCTTCGCAGTAGCTGATCGCCGCCGCGGCGATCACGGCGTTGTCTTTGCCGAAGTCTTCGGGGATCACGAGGAGGTTGAACAGTTCCGCCTTCTCCAGCGCGTACATGCCCGTCTTTTCAGCCTGCATGCCTTCCACTTCAGCCGCTTCCGGCGCCGTCCCGTCGTCGCCTGAGGTGGAGCTTTCCTGGCCCAGCAAGGGCGCGTTGATCGCGGGGCTGTACGCGGCGACGTTGCCTGCCTGGCCTTCGAAGCCGATTTTTTCCGCGGTTTTGTCCGTGCCGGCTTTGGCGATCGCGATCTGGGCATCGGGCCGACCTCCAGCGCTCACGACCAGCGCGTCGTCGACGATCGCCACAGTCGCCCCTGCGAGCTCGGCGGCAATCGTGGGGTTGGCTACCGAGGCGGCCTGGAGCACAGCCTGCAACTGGGTCCTGAGGCCCTCATTGGTGGTGAGCGCCGTGGTCGCGGTCGTGAGTTCGACTTCGATCGCCGGCGTAGCCGTTTTCCCGATCGTCACGGTCACGCTCACCTTCCTGGCGGCCCCTGACAGTCCGGCTGCGCCCCCGGCCCCGAGCGCGGTTTCGAGGTCTTTCCCCGTGGTGCCCGTCGGCACCGGCTGGAAGGCGGCGATCGCGTCCTTCTCGATCCCGCCTGCTACGACCCCGAGCTTCAGCAGCGTGCTCGCGTCGTGTGTCGGAGCCGGGGTGAAGTGAACCGACGATGCCTCTGTGATCGCCGCAGGCTCATCGGTGAAGAGGATCGTGTTGGCGGTCGCGGTGCCCTTGATCTTGAGTCCGGCGGCGGCCGCCTGGGCTTCGATTTCGGTGGCCACTTCGGCGAGGGTGGTGTATTTCTTGGCAGCCAGCGTGAGCACCGCCGGCGGCCCCCCGTCGACGCTGAGGGCGAGCGAGTTTGCGCTCGGTTCGAGCGTTATGGGAGCTTTCAAGGTCCCGCTTTCACTGGTGCCCGCGCTCGCCCCTGCTAGGGCCGTCGGCGCCATCGTCAACGCGCCGGGGCGGGTAGCGCTCAACAGCTGCGAGTTGAAGTTGATCGTGTCCACCGCGTACGTGGGCGCGGTCGAGTTCATCGTCAGGTTGCGGAACGACTCAGAGCGACCGGCGACCATCGAGCCGCCGCTGGCGACGTATTCGGTAACCGCGAGGTTGAAGAGGCTTTCAGGGTTGATCGTGTCGTGGTCGATCGTGACCCGGAGGGCGTTCCCCCACACCCCGGCGCTGCGCGCCTTCAGTTCGAGCACCGTCTTTCCGCCCGCGAGTTCGTTGCGCAGCACCATCACGGCGGCCGCGGCGCCCTTCGCCACCCTCACCACGAGCCCTTGGCTGCCGCCGTTGAGGAAGAACTGCTGCACCGCATAAGTGAGCGGGCATTCGGGGTCCAGGGAACCGAAGATGCGTTCGAATTCGCCGAAGCTGTTCACTTCGGTCGGTTCGTCGACAGGCCCCCGCTTGGTGTAGCCGACGAAGGCGGTGATCGAGGTCGCGACCCCCACGATCGTGTGGTTCGTGCTGGGCAGCTCTTCTATGTATACGCCGGGGTAGGTCGGGGTGACTGGCACTTCGCCTCCAGGCGCCTACGGCGCGGTTGGGGTGGTGGATTCGGGACCGACGTGCTCGACCGGGGGCGCGGCACGACGGACCGCCGCACGCACCGTCTCCACGGACAGCTCGCCGATCGCGCGGCGGTGGGGTCGCAGCTCGTAGAGAACTGCGGAGCGACCGTCGTGCGACACGGCGAGGGCCCGTGCTCGCGGCATCCGGGCCAGCAGCGCCCGCGCCGCCCCGGGCTCCGCGTGCTGCTCGCTCGCGATCACGAGATCGGCGTTCGTCCGTGCCGCCGCCTCCGCGATCCCGCCGACGCCGGCGGGGCACTCGACGACCTCGACGTTCTCGACGTCGGAGAGCAGCTTGCGCAGGATGTCGTGCAGGAGACGGGGCACGGGGAAGATCAGAACGCGAGTTGTTGGCACACAGGCCTCGTGCTGAACCATCCAGCAAACGTGCCACCGGGGGAATGGTCCGATCGATCCGTCTTGGATCCATCGAGGGACCCCACCCTCGGGTGAAGGGTGTCCGGTCCCTGGGTTCAGACGGAGAAGATCGCCACGGTCGGCCTGGCGCCGCTCGTGACCGCCACAGCCTGCATCCGCGAGTGCACCTCGAGCTTGTCGAGAATGTTGTGAACGTGGTTCTTGACCGTCGCCAGCTCAATCGACAGCTCGCGAGCGATCTGCTTGTTCGTCATGCCCGCGCTGAGCAGGGAGAGGATCTCGGCCTCACGCTTGGTGAGGTGTACGCGGCGGCATTCCCCGAGCTCGCGCTCGCCGGCGAGCGAAGCCACGTGGCGAAGCAGGATGCCCGCGATTCGGGGAGGGCAGCGAGCCTCGCCCCCGGCGACGGCGATGATCGACGCGACCAGGCCGTCGAACGGCTGCTCGCAGGTGACGTACGCGGAAACCCCCGCCTCGGCGAACGCGAGCACCTGGGGCTCGGCCTCGGAGACACCCAGCGCTACCACCCCGGTATCGCTGGTTTGCACCCCGCGAGCGACAGCGAGGGCGTCCTCGGCGAGGGCCTCGAGGACCAGCACCCGCGGGGCGAACTGAGCCAGCGCCCTTTCGCAGTCAGCCGCGTCAGCGACCGCGATGACGCGGTCGATGCGGGGGTCGGCTTGCAGTGCGGCGAGCAGGCCTTCGCGGTAGATGCGCACGCCACTCCACAGCAGCACATGCAGTGGTCGGGATACGTCAGCCGAAAGCGACGTCTCCCGACCGTAGGTCATCGTGGCACCCTAGCGCGCTGTGAGACGACGAGGTTACATAGTTGTTTCGTTGAGTGAAAACCGATATGTCGACTCTAGCGCGCGACCGTTGTCTGGTGGTAGCGCTGTCCGGCGACGAGCACACCTGAGCGCGGGCCGGCGGTGCTACCTCGGAGTCCTCGCAATTTGGAGGGTCGGGTCCTCAACGCCTGGCAAAAGAGGTATGCAGGCTGTGAGAGCAGTGACGGCGCCGCCCACGACGAGAGTGGGGCGCACTCCGATTGCATCGGCCACGGCGGCGGCGGCCACCAGGCCGAGCGGGCTGAGCGCGAAGCCGAATAGGTAATCCACCGACGCAACGCGTCCGAGCAGTGCCTCGGGGACGCCTTCCTGGATGAGCGGGTTGAACATGACAGAGCCGTAGGCATCCAGTCCGTAGGTCACGAAAGCGACCCCGCCCGCGAGCCACAGATCGGGAACGAGCCCCAGGCCGAGCACCCCGACACCCGACAGCCCCCATCCGACCCATAGGTGCACGAGCCGACGACGCGGCGGCCTTCGTCGACCGGCGATCACCGTCGCCGTCGTCCCACCCAGCCCACCGGCGGCGAGGACGAGGCCGAGCGCGACGCCGCCTCCGTGCAACACGTGTTTGACCAACAACGGGATCATCGCGCCGAGTGGCGAGAACGCAACAAAGTTGCCGATCGACGCACCGAGCATCGAGACCCACAGCCAGCGACGCGACACGCAGAAGCGCAGGCCCTCGCGCAGGTCCTCCAGCGGCGAATGACCGCTTGGCATCGGGCTGGAGCGAGCGGTCATCGCGAAGATCGCCGCCGCGCTGAGAAGAAACGACACAGCGTCGATCCCGAAGCCCCAGGCGGTGCCGAGAAATCCGACCAGCAGCCCACCGATTGCGGGGCCGATCAGGACTCCCGCCACCTGCAGGCTTGTGCCGTTGAGAGCGCTGGCGCCGACCAGCAGCTCGGATGGCAGCAGCTCGGGCGTGATCGCCATCGCCGCGGGAAAGAACACCGCGTCGCCGAGACCGAACACGAACGCCATCACCACCAACCAGGTCAGATGCACGCTGCCGGTGGCCACCAACACGGTTACGAGCGCCACCGCGCCGCCTCGCGCCAGATCGGAGGCGAGCATCGCCAGACGGCGCGGCACCCTGTCCACGAGCACGCCGCCGGCGAGCGTGAACAGAACCGCCGGCAGCAGGCGCGCGGCCAGCACGTAGGCGAGGCCGATCGCGCGGTGATCGAGGCGCAGCGCCTCGATCGCGAGCGTCACCGTGAAGACGCCGTCGCCGAGTTGGGAGACCGCCTGACCAGACCACAGCAGCGCGAAGTCACGATGCCTCAGCGACGCGAAGTACCGATGTGATGACATCGCGCGCCACACGATGTCAGAAGCGGGGAGCTAGTCGCGCGGGCTCTGGATGTCCGGTCGGGCGAGCGCGAGGTAGGTGACCATGACGAGGACGGCGGCCGCGAACACGAGAGCGGTGGCGCCGTCGCCGAAGTTGAGCCCGCCGAGGTTCTTCGGCTTGCTGATGTAGTCGGCGAAGGACGCGCCCAGCGGGCGCGTGACGATGTAGGACATCCAAAACGCGGCGATGGCGTTCAGGCCGAATCGCCAGTGGGCCAGCGCGGGGATTACGATGACGACCGCAAACAGGATGCCCGAGTCCAGGTAACCGAGGTTGAGCGAGGTCGCGGTGAAGTCGCCGAGCGCGGTGCCGAGGGCAAAGGTCGCGAAGACCGTCGCCCAGTAGTAGGCCTCGCGTCGCTGGGTCGTGATGCTGTGGATCGACAACGTGCCCTCGCTGCGCTGCCAGAGCCAGAAGATCGCGGCGAGGATGACCGCCCACAGCGCGGTCGTGCCGGCGTAGGGGATGTGGACGTCGAGGTGCAGGAAGTCCGAGACGCCGGTGCCGGTGATCGCGATCGCGAACGCAAGCGACCAGTATGCGAAGGCTCGGTAGCGGCGCGTTTCGAACTGCGCGAGCAGCCCGACGACGATCACGAGCACCTCGATGCCGCCGCCGAGGAAGTTGCCGAAGGTCTTCAGGTAGTCCGACGTGGCCTCACCGCCGGCCGTCGTCAGGATCTTCACCACCCAAAAGACGAAGATGACCTCCGGCACCTTCGCCGCCACAGGAGCGGGAAAGAACCGACCAACGAGTGGAACGAGACCGTCGTCGGAGACCGCCCGATGCTCAGCGCTCGACAAAGAGCTGCCCCGCTCGCTCACCCCCCGCACGATAAGGAGCGCGCGCCCTATTTCAATTAGCCCACAGGACCAACTGTCGGCAACCGACGTGATCCTCGAGATTGAGGACGCCTCATCACGAAGTCGTAGACGGCGGTGATACGCGCCCCGTCAGCCGGAGCCCATGGCCGCGGTCACGCGCTTCTCCATCTCCTCGGGCGACACATCCTCGACGTGGGTGGCGACGTTCCAGCGGTGGCCGAACGGATCCTCGAACTGGCCCGAGCGATCACCGTAGAACTGGTTCTCGATCGGGCGCAGAACCTTGGCGCCGGCCTGAATTGCCCGCTCGAACACGCCGTCGACGTCCTCGACGTATACGTGCAGCGACATCGGCGTGCCGCCGACCGCCCGCGGCCCGCGCACATCGATGTCCGGGTTCTCGTCGGCCAGCATGATCATCGAATCGCCAAGGTCGAGCTCGGCGTGCCCAACCCTGCCGTCGGGACCGGCCATGCGCATCCGCTCCGTCGCGCCGAGCACCGAGCAGTAGAAGTCGATCGCCGCGCCCGCCCCATCGATGTACAGGTATGGCGTGACGCGTGGATAGTCGTCAGGAATTGGCTTTGCCATGGCGTGCAACCTCCTGCGAGTCGTGAGTTGCCTACTAACGACGAGGGGCGAACCGCCTCACCTCGTACGCTAGGTGACGAGGAGGCGCTGTCAATGGCACGGGTACTGATCACCGGTTCAAGCGATGGGCTCGGCTTGATGGCCGCGCGCGTGCTTATCGACGACGGCCACGCCGTCACCCTGCACGCACGCAACGAGCAGCGTGGCGCTGACGCCAGGGAGGCGAGGCGTTCGCTGTCAACGTGCTTGCCCCCTACCTGCTGACCGCGCTGATGACGCGACCCGAACGGCTGGTCTATCTGAGTTCGGGCATGCACCGAGGCGGGGACGCCGACCTCGACGACCTGCAGTGGACGCGCCGAGCTTGGAACGGCGCGCAGGCGTACTCCGACAGCAAGCTGTTCGACATCGTGCTCGCGTTCGCCGTGGCTCGACGCTGGCCGGGCGTGTTGTCGAACGCGCTGGAGCCGGGCTGGGTTCCGACCAAGATGGGCGGCCCGGGAGCACCCGACGACCTGTCCCTCGCGCCGGTCACGCAAGCCTGGTTGGCTGTCAGCGACGACCCCGCAGCCACCGTGACCGGGAGCTACTTCTTCCATCAGCGGCCGCGAGAGGTGAATCCGGGGGCACACGTGGTCGCCGTTCAAGAGGGGCTACTGGAGCGATGCGCGCAGCTGACCGGTGTCCCGCTGCCGACGCTCGCGTCACGGTCTTCGAGGTGAGGCGTCCAGCTCGGCTATGAGCGCGCGGACCCGGCGCGCTATCTCCTCGCGGGTCGCGCGGACCTCCGCGAGCGGACAGCCGGTCGGATCCGGTAGGTCCCAATCGAGATAGCGCTTGCCCGGTATGTAGGGGCATTGGTCGCCGCAGCCCATCGTCACGACGACATCCGCCCGTTCGGCAAGCTCGGCGGTGAGTGGTTGCGGTCGACGCTTGGATAGCTCGACGTCGAGCTCGCGCATGACCTCGACGACCTCCGGATGGACGCGCTGCCCCGGCGCCGTGCCGGCGGAAAGAGCGACGTGCCGTCCCGCGGCTTCGCGTTCCAGCAGCGCGGCGCTCATCTGCGAGCGTCCCGCGTTGTGCACGCAGACGAACAGCACAGTCGCCATTCACGCCTCCTGCGGCGCCGCGCGATGCCTGCCGATGACCTCCGCCGCCGCGGCCAGGGTCACGTCTGGATAGAGGACTCTGATTACGAGAAGCGCGCAGGCGCAGCCAACGAGCTGCGCGGCGATGAAGCCGGGCACGGACGCCGGTGCGATACCGGCGAACGTGTTGGAGAACATCCGCCCGACGGTGATCGCCGGGTTGGCGAAGCTGGCCGAGCTCGTGAAGAAGTAGGCGGCACCGATGTAGGCGCCGACGGCCGCGGGCACAGTGCTCGCGCGCCTCGTGCGCAGGAGCGAAAAGATCACGAGCAGCAGGCCGCCGGTGGCGATCACCTCCGAGAACAGGTGCGCGATCGAGGCGCGATGGTGCGTAGAGATACTCACGGCCGCCAGGGAGAACATGCCGTTCGCCGTCACTGCACCGAGGATGCAGCCGGCAATCTGTGCGGGTATGTAGTCGAGCGCATCGCGCCAGGGGATGCCGCCGAAGCTCGCATCGGCGAGCGAGACGACCGGGTTGAAGTGACCGCCCGACACCGGCCCGAAGATGAGGATGATCGTGAACAGCCCGGCCGCGGTGGCAGCCGCGTTCTCGAACAGCTGTAGCCCGACATCGCCTGGCGAGAGGGTCTGCGCCGCGATCCCCGAGCCGATCACCAGCGCTGCCAGCAACGCCGAGCCGAGAAGCTCAGCGAACAGTCGGCGGCTGAGCGGGGCGTTCATGCCCCGGATCCTATTACATCGATAGATATGAGTATTATTGATATAAGTAGATTGATGCCGATCGATTTGGAGCTGCACCCGAAGCAGAAGCGCGCGGCCGGCTCGCCGTGCTGCGAGCCTGTCGTCTACCCCGACGTGCAGCGCGAGCAGGCAATCCGCATGGCCGAGGTGGCGAAGGCACTCGGTGACCCGATCCGCCTGCAGCTCGTAGACGTCCTGCGCAAGCACGCCGGGAAGGTGTGCGTCTGCGAGCTGGTGCCGCTGTTCGACATCTCACAGTCCACCCTCTCTCATCACCTGGGCAAGCTGCGCGCCGCGGGGATCGTGGACTCCGAGCGTCGCGGCCTGTGGGCCTACTACTACGTGATCCCCGACTCGCTCGAGGAGCTATCGGCGTGGCTCCGCTGAACGGCGGCAGACCGATCGGCGCACGCGCTCAGATCAACGGTTGGCGCCTGGCTTGCGCAGCGATCGCCAGACAACACCGAGATGTCGCGCCATCTTCGGTCCGACGACGAGCGCGTCGACGCTCAGCGCGAGCCATGGACGCACGAACGGCCTGATCCGCTGGATCCGTCCGTCGTCGGCGAGCTCGAAGACGGTCACGTCATAGCGGTGCGCCGGTCCGACTCGCGACTCGCCGAGCACGACACAGCGGTTGCCATCGCTCACCGGCGCCTGCCAGCGGGCGTCGCGCAGGCTGCCGTACACGACCCGTAGCAGCACCCGCAAGTCTTCCCGACCACGGAACACCATCCGCCCCGACAACGGCGAGACCAGCTCCGGGTCATCCGCCAGGGTCTCGAGGAGGGCGTCGATGTCGTTCGACTGCGCGGCCGCCAGGTACCGGTCGACCAAGCCTGCAGCACCGAGG
Source organism: uncultured Solirubrobacteraceae bacterium (assembly GCA_963838405.1). Classification (GTDB taxonomy): domain Bacteria; phylum Actinomycetota; class Thermoleophilia; order Solirubrobacterales; family Solirubrobacteraceae; genus Palsa-744. The sequence goes on from CAWIRA010000006.1 coordinate 1,114,218, forward strand.
TCATCCATGGCAAGCAGCCTAACGAGCCGATGCGCTCTCGCCGAGTTTGAGGTTGTAGTCGCGATCACTGACGTGCTCGCCCCATGTGACCGCACTTCCCTGGTCATCGACCTGTTGCATCGCGATGTGGGCCATGAAGCGGTCGGGCGCCGCGCCGTGCCAGTGGTTCTCGCCGGGCTCGAAGAACACCCGGTCGCCTGGCCTGATCTCCTCGACTGGCCCTCCCGCGTGCTGGCAACGGCCCACGCCCTCGGTCACGAAGATCGTCTGGCCGAGCGGGTGGGTGTGCCAGGCAGTACGCGCACTCGGGGTGAAGTGAACGTTGGCAGCGGCGAGGCGGTATGGCTCAGACGGCTCGGCGATGGTGTCGACGTACACGTCGCCGGTGAACCAGTCCGCCGGACCCTTCCCTGTCTCCATACTGCTGCGGATGATCTTCACGGGCTCCTCCTCCTTAGCGCCGACGGTGGGTGGGTTCGAGTGCCGGCTGCGTCCATCCGTTGTCGGCGTGGTTGATCGTGACGCCCGGCGGGTTGATCTCATCGATGCGGTCAAGGACCTCATCGGAGAGCCGCACGTCCGCAGCGGAGAGCTGAGATTGCAGATGGTCCATGGTGCGGGGACCGATGATCGCCGCCGTGATCGCGGGATGGCGAGCACGAACGCGAGCGCCATATCGATCAGCGTGAGGCCCGCGTGTTCGGCGAGCTGCGCGAGCTGCTCAGCAGCGTCGAGCTTGCGCTGATTGGCGGGGTCCGTCAAGTCGAAGCGCGCGGGCGGGCGAGCCGACGAGCTTGGCCCGGTCGCCTCGTGCTCCTTGCGATAGCGGCCCGAGAGCCATCCGCCAGCGAGCGGGCTGTAGGGGATCACACCCATGCCATAGCGCTGGCAGGCCGACAGAGGACATCGTGCTCGATCGCGCGCGTCAAGATCGAGTGCGGCGGCTGTTCGCAGCGGAAGCGCTCGTGCCCGCGCCGGTCGGCGGTCCAGTGCGCCTCGACGATCTCCGAAGCCGGGAACGTAGAGTGCCCGAAGTAGCGAATCTTGCCCTCGTGGATGAGGTCTGAGAGCGCGCTCAGCGTCTCATCAATATCGGTATGCGGGTTGGGGCGGTGGATTTGGTACAGATCGACCCAGTCGGTTTTGAGCCGCCGCAGCGAATCCTCAACACCGCCGATGATCCGCCGTCGTGAGGCGCCACGGCGGCTGCGGTCATCGCCCATCGGGAAACCGACCTTGGTCGCGAGCACGACGCCGTCGCGCTTGCCACCGGCGAGTGCCTTACCGACGATTTCATCAGACTCGCCTTGGGAGTAGACGTCGGCCGTGTCGATGAAGTTGATCCCGCCGTCGATCGCGGCGTGGATGATTCGGATCGAGTCCTCGTGGTCGGTGTTACCCCAGGCGCCGAACATCATCGCGCCGAGGCACGGTGAGCTGACCGACACGCCGGTCTTGACCTAGATACTTGCCGCGGAAAAACTCTTTGAGATGACGAACGGCCGCGCTTGTTGAGGGCGCGGCCGTTCGTGAATGAGTGGTGCTCTGGTCAGGAGCATGTGGAGTGTTTCATCGAGCTCGGACGGCGAGGGTGTCGGCGTCATAGGCGAGGATTCCCCATTCGGTCCAGATCTGCTGGCCTTCGTGGCCCTTCAGGCGGCTGCGGCCCATCCCGTAGCGGCGCTTGAGGTGGCTGATGCGGCCCTCCGCACCGGTTCGGTAGCGCTGCAGCCTGCGGTTGGTGCGTCTGGAGCCGGGTTCTTGGCGGCCGGAGATGAACACTTTTTCTGGCTGGAGCTCTGCCAGCGCCTGGCTGGTCGGGCCGGCCTGGAAACCGCCGTCGAGGGCCACCTCGCGTGGGGATATCCCGAGTCGTTTCAGCTCCGCGACTGTGTCGGGCAGCAGCGTGTTCTCGACAGGGTTGCCCGGCGCGGTAGCCGCGGGCAGGATCAGCCCGCGCGCCCCGCGCTTGGTGTTCTCGGTCACCTCCGCCAGCTGGGTGACATACCCGAACTCGTTCGGCTTGCCCAGCTTGCCCTTGCGGATCGGCCTGGCGTCCGGGTCTGCGAGCGAGATGATCCGATCCGTGATCGGCTGGCCCTTGACGCGCTGCTTGATCTGCGAGGCGACCTTCTCGCAACGATCCGCGATCTCCTCCAGCTTGGCGGCGGCCTTCAGCTTCGCCCTCGCGCCACGCCCACGCGCCTTGCGCCTGGCGATGGCAGCGAGCTTGCGCGCCTCCTTGACTGAGCACTCCAACAGATCGCCGGTCTGGCCGGTCAACCGCAGAACCTGCGCCTTCGCCTCCCCCGAGCGAGCCCGGATCGTGCGTGTGATCCCCCGCAGCCGGCGACCCATCGCCCGCGAGCGATCCCGCACCCGCCGCTTCTGCTCGCCGATGAGCTTGGCGAGCTTGCGGGCCTCCCGCGCGAGCGCCCGCACCCCGTGCGCAGCAAGGCCCGCGTCCGTCGGGTACTTCACATCCGCCTCGACGACAGTCGAGTCGATCCGCACCGCTCGCGCACGAAACCGCTTCTCCCGCGTCGCGCTCGCGATCAACGTGCGCGTCAACTCCGACACCGTCTCTGAGCCCAGCCGCCTGGTCAGCTTGCGGACCGTCGACTCGTCCGGTACCCGCTCGCTCAACGAGATCCGACAAAACCGCCGCAAGTGAATCGAATCCGAAACCTCCGCCACAAGCGTCCGATACCCCCACCGGTAGCGCGCCTTGAGCACCATCAAACGAACGAACGTCTCCATCGCGATCGTCGGACGACCATCCGTCAACACCGCCCGAGAGGACTCCAACACCTCCCGGCGAAAACGCTCCACGATCGGCCCAAGCAACCCAGGATCCGACAGCAACAAATCCAGCGCCGCCAAATCCCGCGGCAGCTCCCTCACCTCGACCGGCAACGCCTCTTCCCACAAGCACTCCGCCTGCCCCGCAGACAACCTCAACATACCCGCCCCTTTCGACCAGAAACCCGCTCATTTACAGGGAATACTGGCGATCAGACCGGACGGAACAAGCCCCCCAACACCCCTACTTTTTCCTCAGGAAGTAGATAACGCTGCTCCATGTGCTGCTCCTCCGTTGGTGGGGACGGTTATGCGCGGCTCTCACTATCGGCGTCATGCGTTAAGTCTCACTATGAGCGGAGCGAAGACTATGCACACCGAAGAGGAGATCCAGCGAGCGGCGAAGCTCGCCGAGGAGTTCGAGCCGTCCAGCGCGGCGATGGACGACACGACGGATCTGCGTACGCTCACAGAGGCTGTGGATGCCGTGCGCGCCGGCGAGGCTCGCGTTCGCGAGCTGGTTGCACGCGCGCGTGCCAACGGTCGGTCGTGGGGAGAAATTGGGATCGCGCTCGGCGTCTCCCGCCAGGCGGCACGCGAGCGGTTCGCCGAGAAGATCCGCGCCTGAGCTCCGTCCCAGCGCACAGCTCGCGGCCGCTATCCGGTGCTGCGCGTCGCCGAGGCCACGAACTCAGCGCCTCCCCTCGGCGTAGCAGCACGGCTGAAGCCAGCGGAGCTGCGGAATATCGGGGCGAACGGTTAGAGTTGGCTTTAGGGAGGCTGTCGCGTAAAGGCTTGTGGGGGCTGGCCGGGCACGCTTTGCACCTCGACATCACCCGATCATGAGTACGCCTCTTGGCCGCACGTCAAGATCTTCCCCTAGCCCTGGCGACCGCATCGGACCCGCTCCTGCCCGCGGGCAGCGCATCTGAGGTACCGGACTTCGCGCCCATCGAGACCAGGCGTATGGCGTCCCGCACGCACGTATGTTGCTGCCGGGCATCGGAGCATTGGGAGCCGCCGCTCTACAAACGTGGTTTTCCAGGGCCTGGAGATACTGCTAGCGGAGTCCTGCTGGCGGCGCCTTATGCCCATGCACAGGGCGGCGGCAGGGCAACTCGTCAGGCAGTAGGGCATCAATGGGCTTCACGCTGACCATGATGACTTAACGTACCGCCGCCCTCGGCCGCTTCGGCGGGAGCGCCTGCGGTCTTTTTGCGGTCCCTTTTTGCTCCCGCTGCGGTCCTTTTGCGGTCTGCAAGCCAACGAGCAGCCGCGAACACGAGCGAACACGCTCCCCTCAGACGCCCCCACTTCCGGGGATTTTCGCCCGTATTCGCTTCTGTTCGCGGTTTATGAAGGTATCGGGGCGAACGGTTAGAGTTGGCTTTCTGATGCGGTTTTCTGGGCCACTGCTACGGATTTGCGACGGCCGCGCCGCGCCGATGCCGGGGGTTCCGCGAAGCTGGGCCGGCTGTATGCCATCGTGAACAAACGTTCTGGCGGCTCCGTAGAGACCATATCGCCGCAGCCGTTGACCCTCGTGTTCTGAGCATCGCGAGGACGATCGACGACCAAGCTTTCTCCGGGCTATCGCGGGTCCGGTCAGGCGGATAGCCTGGATGCGTGCTCCCGGTGCAAGCGCAGTTCCTCGACAACCAGCGTCCTTGACCGACAGCCCAGAGATACGCCAACGACCCATCCTCGCTGAGGCGGCGACGCCTGAGGGCATACGAGTGGCACGTGGCTGCGGCACGTGCTCGATCCACGCAGCGGCCATGTCGAGCTTGAGCCGCATCTCGGAGCGGTGCTCGAAGCGATCGACTCGCCGGATCACCGAGAACCAGACGCCTGGCCGCACAGAGAGCGGTTCTTCAAGCGGGACGTAGGACCAAGCCGCTGGCTTATGGTCGTCGTAGACTCTGAGCAAGAGCCAGCCCGGATTGTGACCGCGCTCGGCTACGGACACGGGAGATCGCCCGCCGGATGGATGCCATGACCGTCAAGATCGATGACCTCATCTTCGACCGCGCCAACTACGACGCGGACGGCGACGTGCTCTACCTCGCTCGCGGAAACAGCAGCGTGGCATCCGAGGCTGCGCTTACGCCGGAGGGACACGGCGTCCGCTACGACGCCGATGGCGATGTGATCGGCGTGACGATTATCAACGCGCGACGTATCATTGGGCGCGACGGGTACGTGACGATCACGCTCCCACACGCAGTCCAAGTCGATGCGGGAGAGTTGGCGGCGGCACTCGGATAAGCGCACCGGGAGATCGGCCCCCGAAGACGCTCAGGGTCTCAGTGAACGTCTCGGCTGAGCGATGCGCTTGATACGCAGCGAACACTTGGTGGAACCGTACGAGCGCCATCAGCGCTTCACGCAACGCGATGATCGTCGAGCACTTGGCGCAAAAATAGACATTCAAGGCAGCGAGAACGAGGCTGCGGCTCTGTAATTCCGATATAAATTAACTTGAGTGAAGTCGCGTCGTGGGATGATCGTCTTCCGAAGCCCGTAGGCATCACCAAGTCCAGCCAGGAAGTTCCTCCAAGCGGGCAATCCGCAGTGGGTGATGAGCTTTCATCCATCCGGAACGGTACCGTTGGCGTTGGTTGCCGACCCATCTGCCAAGCGTCACATCATCCTCGACGTGTTTCGGTGGCACGCTCGCATGCCCTTCGCGTTTGACGAACTTCACCAGTGCGGCGTAGTGTCGGTCCCACCTCTCTGCATACGACTCCGACCACTTCCAGCCAGGAACGTCTTCGAGGCGGACCGCGTGATCTCCCTGCCGCTGGATTCGCCCCATAAGAAAGTGCTGCCGCTGACGAGTGATCCACGCATCGAGGCGCACATCATTCTCGATGTGTCCCGCTGGAACCTTGATGTGTCCTTCGCGCTTTTGGAACGCCACAAGCGCACGATGGCCCCGCTCCCACTTGTCGGGCCCACGCTCCCATGTCCACCCCGGCAGTGCAACCAACCTGTCGATCTGCTCCTTGGTAAGCCGTCCACCGCCGTGGACACCCTTGTACACATCGCGCTGCTTCTTAACCCAGCGGCCGAGCGGTTCACCCTCCTCCAAATGCTCACGTGGCACTAGCGCGGTCTTTTCGCGCTCTACGAACCTCTGCAGCAGCGTGACCATGTGCTCCCATTTCGCGTCGTAATGATTCCACGCCCAGCCCGGGAGCGCCTGCAGACGCTCTACGCGTTCATCGCTCAGCTTGCCTCGACTGTGCAGGCTGCGCTGTTTGCTACACCACTTACCTAGACTGAACTCCTCTATCACAGTGCTCTGTGCCATCACTGCCGTTCCGTTACTTTGGACGTAACGCTCGAGCAACCCGAACCAGAACTCGAAGGAACTCGTGTCGCCGCGTAGGGCAGGGCGGCGCTGATCGACTGAGTGTCTCGGTGGGCGCAGTGGCCGGGGGAGACACAGGTCGGGCGCCGCCTGTACGCTCGACGGCCGCCAGTGGTACTGGGAGAACCTCGGCTTGGTGGAGCTGCTGCGGCGGGGCTGCACGCACGTGGTCGTGATCGATGCGACCGCGGACTCGGGCTTGGGGGACATCGGGCGCGCCGCGGCCCTTGCAAGGGCCGAGCTCGGCGTCGAGATCGAGCTGGATCCGCGTGAGACGGCTCCGGGAGCGGACGGCCTTGCGAGGACACCGGTGGCCGTCGGGCGCTTCACCTACCCGGGTGGGGAGGTCGGCTACATCTTCTACGCACGGCTGGTGCTGTGGCCGGGTGCACCGCCGGATCTGCACCTGTTCGCCGACCACAACCGTGCATTCCCGAACCATCCCACCTCGGACCAGTTCTTCTCCGGCGAGGTGTTCGAGGCATACCGGGCGCTGGGCTGGGCAGTTGCCGGCGAGCTCGCACGGCAGATGGCTCTGCAGCCGCAGCGTGCTGATGAGCCACGACGCACGTGGGAGGAGATCGTGCGCTCGGCCCATCCCTCCGGCGCAAGCGAGGTTTCTCCCGCCGCCGCGGTAAATGGGGAGCCACCCCGCGACTAGCGTCGCTCCGGTGTATGCCATCGTGAACGCACGTACGCAGCCAAAGCTGCGGCGCGGGTGATAGGGCAGGCCCAAAGACCCCGTAACCGTCGGAGATCGATCAGCTTGCAGGCCGCACATCTGTCGGCTATCGCCGAATCTCAGGACAAAGCGCACCAGCCGAGTGTGACCGTGCCGCGAAACCCCCTTTGTGGGTGCGGCCCCGTCTGTGTCCTAGCCGCCGGATAGTCTTTCCCGATGCCAGCTTCTGCTCATCGTCGACACGCTCGATGAGTTCGCGGGCCCGCCGCAGACCACCATCGTCGCCCACCCCGCCCGCAGCAGCCGTGAGCGCCGAGGAGCTGGAGGTGTTCGTCCGCGACCACGAGATCGCCGAGACCGAGCTTGTGTTCGGCCTCGTCGGCGCGCTCGGGACCGACATCGAGCGCGTCAGCGAGCTGCTTCACCTCGCCCTCGAGCAAATGGCCTATACGACCCGGGAGATCGTTCTCAGCTCGCTACTACGGGAGATCGAATGGGATGAGCCGCTAGACGAGAAAGCCAAGCTCGATGTCTACATCTCAACGCACATGGACGCCGGTGACCGGCTGCGCCGCGAATGGGAGCGTCCAGACGCGCTGGCACTGCTGGCGAGCGCGAAGATCCTCGCTCAACGCGAGGCGCTCGTGGCGGCGGGCGAGCCGCGCACTCGGTGCGCCTGGGTGCTGCGCCAGCTGAAGACCCCAGCCGAGGTGCAGACACTTCGCCGCGTCTACGGTTCACGGTTCTTCCTGATCGCCGCCTACACCCCCGATGACGAGCGCGCCTCCTGGCTGCACGAGGCGATCAAGAAATCCCGCCGCTCATCTGACACCTCCAAGTGGCAGGTCACCACAGCCGAGCTGCTGCGCCGCGACCAGTCCGAGGACGGCCCTTATGGGCAGAACGTCCGTGACACATTCCATCGCGCCGACCTATTTGTAGACGCCGGCAGCGACGCGAACACGACCGCGCACCTCGAGCGTCTGCTGGAGGTCGTGCTCGCGAACCCGTTCCAGTCTCCGACGAAGGACGAGTATGCCCTGTTCCAGGCCTATGGCGCGGCACGGATGTCCGCCGAGCCTGGCCGACAGGTTGGCGCAGCACTCGTCAATGATCAGGGCGAGGTGATCGCACTCGGGACCAACGAGGTTCCGAAGCCCGGCGGCGGAGTCTACCGCGAGGGCTCAAACGTACCGGGCGTTCCCGACCAGCGCGAGTTCCGCTTTGGCGAGAACGAGGACGAGATCGCGATCGACACGAACGACCGGATGCAGCGGGAGATTGCCCAGGAGATCGCTGACGCGCTGAATCAAGCGGAGCGCAAGTGGCTCAGCGCCGAGGTGGACCCGGACGAGCTGCTGTCGGTGATCCTCGCGACACGCCTGGGTGACCTGACCGAGTTTGGCCGGGCGATGCACGCGGAGATGTCGGCAATCCTCGACGCGGCCCGCAACGGTCGGGCCGTGGCCGGCGCCTCGCTGTACGTGACGACGTTCCCGTGCCACAACTGCGCACGGCACATCATCGGTGCGGGCATCCGTAACTGCGTGTTCCTCGCACCGTACGTAAAGAGCCAGGCGGCGATGCTCCATAGCGACGCGCTGGTGGTCGCAAAAGGCGCAGCGAGCGAGCGCAAAGTGGCATTCGAACCGTTCGTCGGAGTCGCCCCACGCCGTTATGAGGAATTGTTTACGTGGGAGCGGCGAAAGCACCCCGACGGCACCCTCCTTAAGTGGTCGGCACAGACGGGCAAGCCGCGACTGGCCGACAGTGAGGCACCCGAGCTTCGCCAAAGTCGCCCGGCCTACCGGGTGCACGAGTACTTGGTCATGGACCTGCTGAAACGCGTGCAAGATGAGCACGGTCCGCAAGTCAAGAAACCAGACAACGATTCCAACCCCGAAAGGACGGAGACGTCATGAGCGATGGAAGCCTCGGCGCAGAGATCGAGCGCAGGAGCGCAGAGATCCGCAACTGGCCCAACTGGGCCCAGCCGTACAACCCACCCCAGCCACCGTCGGACGGTTCCGCCGGGCACCCGCCGGTGCGTGGTGATCAGCCTCCGGGCGATCGGAGCCACGCCGAAACCCAGCCTCCGGCGAACCGCTAGGGGCGGCCTCGGCCGTCCCTGCGCACACGCGCACCGAGTCCCGATCCGAAGGGGCGCCGACCCACGTAGGATGGCAGGCAGCCAGCCGATGTAGCGCCAGCCCAGAGCAATCCAGAGGACACCGATGATCGAGATCACCGCCATACACCTGCAGGGAGGCGAAGACCACCAGCACATCGCGAACGTCAAGTGGCGGCAGACCTCGACGTCGGAGACCGGCCAGAGCACACGCCAGGCGGTCGTTAACTGGCTGCAGGAGAGCAAGACCAACCAGGCCGTCGTTGCCAATGCTGGCACCTGGGTCTACGTCGGCGTGGTCACGCAAGGCCCCGGAGCGCCCTATCTGCGCACTCACGCCGACGGCGTGTGGAACGACAACCTGCTCGCCCTGCCGAAGTACTGAGCCGCAGTCCCAGTCTCTGAGTCGCCGACTTGCGGTCCATCTGCGGTCCGGTTCGGGTGGCGTTGCGGTCCCTCTGCGGTCCCAATCCCCGCGAACATCCCCGAACCGCCGCGAACACCGCTCCCGCCACCCCAGCGCTTTCGCGGCCCTTCGCTGGTATTCGCGGCAATTCGCGGACCTACGGAATATCGGGGCGCCCGGATTCGAACCGGGGACCTCACCGACCCGAATCCCGCGCCTTCTCACGAAATTCGTCATGAAAACTCCTGCAAATCGGTTATTTATTGTGCTGACTGTTTGCTCTTGAGCTCTTGAGATATTGGGGTCTTTTGGGGGGGTTTGGGCAGTGAGGCGAAGCTACTGCCAAAACTAAGGTTCGTGTACCCGCCTGGTTGAGTCGGGCACATGTCCTCTCATATGAAACGGTAGCGTCTCGCGCGCGGGAAAGCGATGCTCAGGGGAAGCAGAGCACATGCGCTGATGGATCAGTGCCCTGGCAGAAGCGAGTCAGGCCGGTCTCGCGGGGACGGACGGGTGGGTCATACACGCTGTCTGAGATTCGCTGCTCGGCTTCGGCTAGCGTGATCTCTCCTGCGAGCCCGAGGGTGATGGCGGCGTGCACCTGGCCGTAGCCGAAACCGAGCTCATCGCTGCGGGCAAGCGCCCGCCACGCATCTCGCGGCTGCTCGCCACGGCGGCGCTGGAGCTCCCCGAGGCCGAGGCGGCCGAGTAGCTCCTGCGCGAGAGTTGGGCTGTCTGAGAGCTCGCTGTAGAGGGCGTGCGCTTCGTCGAGGTTTCCTTGCTGGCGGGCGTACTCGGCGTCCTCGACTATCAGCACCTCATGCTTGAAGCGGCGGCGCAGCGGGTCGCCGTCGAGAAGCTGGCGGGCCTTGCGGTAGGCATCGCGTTGGCCTTGGAGATCTCCGATCGCGCGGCGGATGGCGATCATCGCGCACCAGGCATCGAAGGCGAAGATCGAGCCGGCGGCGGTGAATACTTCGATCGCGAGCTGCATCTGCTCGTGTGCGTCGGCGAGTTCGCCTTTCAGCGCCTTGGTCGCGCCGGACTCGAAGTGCCCCCAGGCGACCCAGCCGGGGCCGGCAAGCGCGTCATAGCCGTCGGCGAGGCGTGCCGCCTGCTCTGCCGCCGCGGTGATGTCGCCGGTCCAGCGCAACGCGAGTGAGAGGGTGAACGTCGCCCATGCGGTGTCGGCCGGGTCCTGCCGGGCCATCGCCTCCTGCTGGGCCTCGAGTCCGAGCGCCACGGCTCGCCGCGGGTCGACCTCCTTTGCGGCGTTGGCGGCGGCAATCACGATCGACGGCTCCGGGCCGAGCCTTGCCAGCGAGCGCTCGAGTGCTCGCAGGCGACGATCCGGCGGAACATTCCAGGTCAGGTACGGCAGGCGCTGGCGGTGCGCCCAACGCCAGCGCACTGGCAGCGCGCATAGCGCGTTCAGTGAAGCGACTACAACCGGTCGCCAGAGGGCGCCGTGGATCATGCCGCTCGAGTAAAGCGCTCGTGTCGCCAGGCGCCTCCGCGGCCCTTGCACGAGCGCTCGTGCGTACTGGCTGCGGGCATCTGCGCCGGCGCCGAAGTCATCGAGCACGCGGGCGCGCAGGAGATGATTCGGTTTGTAGGCCGCGGTGACGGCGGGCAGAGGTGCCGGCTCCCGGGCCTGCGTGAGCAGGTCGGCGGGGATCCGGTCGGTGAGGGCTCTGGCGGCGCCCCAGTCCAGAGCGGCAAGATCCGGGCGCTCTGAGACATCAAGCTGCAGGTGCGCCTCGGCGAGTGGCCCGGCGAAGCGGCGGTTGAGCGGCTCGCGGTCTGAGTCCCTGGCGAACCACACCGCCTGCTCGGTCCAGGTGAGAGCGTCGCGAAGCCCGGTTCGCAAGTCGATGTCAGCACCGGCGTACCCGACGATCGCGACCTGCGCACCGTCGAGGTCGCGGGCGAGCCGATCAAGCCATGGTTGCGCCAGCGGCACCAGGACGTCCTCGCTGCGCGCGAGCACTCGCTCTCCCGAGAGCGTCCCGTGCACCTTGACCAGATGACCGAGCGAGCACCGGCAGCCCGGATCATCGCCCGGCAGCAGCCGATGAAAGGCGATGCCCGCGTGTCCGGCAGCGGTCTCGATCAACTCGTCCAGGTTTGTCGTCCAGATCGCCGAGCCTGAGCGCAGCAGCTCGGCGGCCATCACGTGCAGGGCGTTCGGGTACCCGCCGCTGAGCATCTGGCGAATCTCGCTGTCGATATCCAGCCCGGCGCTCTGCAATCGGCTCAGTAGCGCCTCGGGCGCGAGCTGGCTCAGACGCGTCGGGTCAAGCCCGACCTGCAGCGGCTCGAGCAGCGCACGGCGGATCGCGTCGAACAATGGCCGCCCGGCTGGACGTGCCAGCGACGCGCCGGCCCCCAGCACGAGTACCTGTGAACCACCGCGAGCCTCAGAAGACATCAACAAATCCTCACTGATCGCGGCTGTGCCGGGCGACGGGATGCAGGCGGGCCAGTCCGCAGCCTAGCTGCCCGCGGCGGCGAGCATCGCGCAAAGAGCAGCCAGCACGAGCCCGATGAGCGCGAGCCAGATCGCCAGGTTCAAGATCAGGAGGGCAAGAACAGGGTGCAGATCACACCGCCCACGCCGCCCGCCACTGCCATGAGCGTTCGACCGTGATGTCTTGATAGGTAGTCAATTATCCGTTTACTAACTATCTACACATCTGGAAGGATGCGGGCGCCTGGCACGCATTGAAGGCGCGTGCTTCGATGGTTTTTGGGAGTGGGATCGCACCCGGTGGCGCGCTTCATTGCCGAGCAGCTCCCGCCTGTGTCCGACTAATGCCTAGTGCTTTTCGATGCGCAGTCAGATAGGCCGCGCGACCATCTCCCGGGACCGCAATTCCTGCAATAGCCGCTTTCTAAACCGGCCTCACTGGAGGGTATTGAACCACCAGGTCACAGGGCGCATACAGGCGCTGCACGACAAAAGTCAACCTGCCAGGCGTGACATCGCGACGTTAGACCCTCATGACACATAACGTGACAAAGCGGCGTCAAGAGAGACAACATCGGGCGCTGCGAAGACGCCGCCGGTCACCATCTGCCGATTGCGCCCAAAGCGGGACCGCTCACTGCGGGTCGCGTGGAAGTCTCCCCCCGAGCGCAGCGAGAGGCCGCCGATCACCTCGACGGCGTACTGCCACGGCCACATTTCCGGCCCCCTACAGCCAGAGCCATGAAAGCACTCCTTGCAGTAGGGGCCAGGGTCCAGACCGACCTCAAAGTCGCTCGGCACCCAGCGTTCCGCCAACTCCACGCTCGAGCCATGGGTGTTAATTGTCGCCTCCAACCGCCCATCAGCCAAGCGAGTTGCGTGTTGTGCTGCACGCCAGGCACGTCGCGCCTGTTCCTCTGGGTTCTCACGACATGGAGATGTCCTCTCAAGGCTGACCCCGTCCTCCACCGCGAGCGCCTTGATCGCCTTGAGGAAGGAGTCGCTCGCCGCTCGCGGCCACAAGCCCTCGGGATCGCGGACAATTGACCAGTCAGCCTTCGAAGGGGCCTTCCCATCGTGACGTTTGGCCCACTCGCGGAACGCTTGCTCGATCTGGCCTCTCGTGTACGGCTTCCAACGATTCTGCCTGCTGCCCCCGTTTATTGACGTCCGCGGCGGGATGACCTCAGCTAGCTTCCTCTCGGCGAGCTTCCCAAGCCATCGCTCACGCTGACCGTAGGTCATGCCCGCTGCCTCCGCTGGATCGACGGAGATGGTGATCGCGACCTGCCCGCTAGCCACCTCACCTCTTGATCCCATATCGAGGCATCGAATCACACCTGCCGGACATATGCGGGCGCAGCACGAGAGGTTCCCGCCAACCGACAAAACGCGTATCACGACCCGATGCGTTCCAGAAGCGTGAGTCATGCTGGCCCCGACGACACTCTGGCGGATCTGGTGCACTGCTATGGGATCTGCGACTCCTGTCTCAGGCCAGCACCGCCGTGTCACGCGCGCGTGATTAAGGCCTCGGCTCAGCTCCCATCCCGCTCGAGTTCTCAGGTACCTCGACCAGAATGTCGCTGACCCCCCCGCCGCTGCTGCCGATGCCGCCACGCCAAGCCACGCCGCCGCAGGTGAGAAGACCGACACTGTCAGAGGACTCTTCGGCAGATACCGCTGCGATATCCCTAACCAACAGCGGGAGAGACGAGACAACGTTTCGTTTGACCAGGACCGCCCACTACACTTGGTCTTGGAGATCACGTGATGCCAGAGCCAGCCGCGAGCAACGACCATATCGAGCGGGCAAACGCCGAGTTCTGGAATCCTCCATCGCTGGAGGATCTGATGGCCGATGTCGTGCCACTCGCCTCGGACGAGCACTTCGACATCCCCAATTTGAGCGACGAGGACTGGGCTTTGTTCGCAGCGGCGCTCGACGAGTGATCGCGACCGTCCTCGTCGATACGAACGTCTTCACCGCGCGTCTGCGGGAGCGCTCGCCGCTCGCCACAAGCTATGCGAAGCACCTGTTCGGGCAGCGCATCGCGCTCGCCCCGCAGACAGTAGCCGAGGCCCGTTATGGCGCGCTCAGCGCCGGCTGGGGCGCGGCCCGGACGGAGCACCTCTCCCGTCTGATCGCACGCGCACGCGTCCTGCCGGTTGACATCGAGACGATCGAGGCCGTCGCACAGCTACGGAGCAAATGCCGGCAGATCGGGCACGGACTGCACCAGCGAGGCCACAACGCTGACCTGTGGATCGCAGCGACAGCGATCCGCTGGCACATCCCGCTCGTAGCCCACGACGCGGTCTTCGACGGCTGCCCCGGCCTCGAGCTCCGGACAGAGCTCGACACGCGGCCCACCGACTGAGCGAACGCTACGCGACCAGCCGGCCTGGGCGGACTCAGTCTCGGCGACCGCCAGCGCTGCCCGCGGCCAGAGACAGAAGAGCTGACGACCTGTCTACCAGCGCGAGGTGACAGCATCCGCTCTCCGGTTGACGGTCGCGCTCGATCACAGGTGCGCCGCGAAGACGTGGGCGACAGCTCCACGGCTGAAGGCGGTGGTGCTCAAGGGCTCGATGGTCAACGGTGCGGCGAAGAGCCGCTCGCCCGCGCCCAGGACGACCGGATGCACGATAAGCCGGTACTCGTCGATCAAGCCGGTCTCGACCAGCGACCGCGCGAACCGCACACCGCCCTGGGCGAGCAGGTACCCGCCAGAGCGCTCCTGCTTGAGCCGCGTGACGGCTTCGGCCAGGTCGCCGGTGGCAATCGTCGTCTCGGGCCAGTCCGCGGACGCGAGTGAGTTCGAGAACACGACCTTGGGGATCGTGTTCATCGGCTTGGCGAACGGCCCGGAGGCGCCGGGCCAGAACGTGGCCCAGCGAGCGTACGTCGCGGCGCCGATGAGGTGCGTGTCCGCGTTGCTCACGGTCTCGAGCGTCCAGGCAGCGCCGTCCTCGGAGCGTCCCGCGGTGACCCAGTCGCTGCTGCCGTCTGTTGGCGCGACGTAACCGTCGAGCGAGACGGACATCTTCAAAACTAGCGAGGCCATGCGCGGCTTCCTTTCCGGGATGGGTGACATGCCAGTATGGACTCGGCCGACTACGGAACTCATCGGTGGCGAGAGCGCGCCGACGATTTCGGATGTCGCGCGGACTCGACTCAGCACAGCGTGTCGTGAGCGCAGTTGGCGTCGATGCCTAGGCCTGGACGGTTTGCCGTCGACGACCTGGACGGCGTCGCGTTTGCCAGCTCGGACTTGGTGGAGCACTGTCTGGCGGGACACGCCGAGCTTTCGGGCGGCGACGTTCAGCGGCAGGTAGCCGTCGGGGACGTCGGGCTTGAGGGCGGTGGCTCGTGCGGGCATCGAGGCGCTTGAGCCGGTCGTGCTCCGGCGCATGATTGCTAAGTAATGCCTTGTCTGTTTACAAACTGTCTACCCGTCTGGAAGGGTGCGGATATGGCCGGGGGCGCGGAGCAGTCTGGACAGAGCGATGCACGCGCACGTGCCGAGCGCGGGCGGTTCGAGGAGGCGCTCGCTGAGGCGGAGTTCGTCGACAGGGTCGCTGACCTTGTCGCGGATCGTGTCGTTGAGCGTCTTGCGCCCTACCTCGGTGCTGGCGGCACACCGCCGGAGGGTTTGGTCGATGCGAGCGAGGTCGCGCGTATGGCGGGCCGGACTCGTCGATGGGTCTATGAGCACGCTGGTGTTCTAGGCGCGGTGCCGCTCGGCGGCGGGGAGCGACCACGGCTCGGGTTCCATCCCGAGCGCGTGCGCGACTACCTGACCCGCGACGTGGGCAAGCCCGAGCGGCGCCCGGCCCCGCAATACGCAACCCCGCGCCGGCGGAAAGCGCCCGCTCTCAGCCAGACCGCCCGTGAACTCGTGGGCGAAGCCCATCCCGACTCTCCTTGAGCTCGATCATGGGTAGCCGAGGAGAAGTCGCGGATTGCGTGCTGTCAGGCAGGCAACGGGGCGACGCACCCCAATAGTCGGATATGGCTGGAAATCGCGGGCTCTTTGAAGATTCGAGCTGCCCATGTCGTCGACCGAGCTTCCCGGGTCCGGGGCGGCTGCCGACAAGGAATGAGGAAGATCCGGGGCTTGAGCGGCTTGTGGATCTTCTCGCCGGCCGGTTGGCGGAGCGGCTAGCGCCGCTGCTCGGCTCCGGCGCTCCGGTGCAGCCAGCAGGGTTGGTGGACGCGCACGAGATCGCGCGGCGTATGGGCCGATCGCGCTGGTGGGTCTACGAGCACGCCGGCGAGCTTGGCGCGGTCAGGCTCGGATCTGGCCCACGAGCGCGGCTCGGGTTCTCGCCCGCGCGCGCAGAGGCCTACCTGAAGGCAGCCGCCGATCTCCGCGCGCCCGTGCCCTCTCCCCCTCGCGCGCGTCCCAGACATCGCCGCTCTACGCGCACGCCCGTCGAGTTGCTCGCGTTCACCAGAGAGGACGAGCGAGCCACTGGTCTTCCGCCGGCGTTGAGGAGGAGCTAATGGGTCGGGGTCGTCCAGCAACCGGAAACATTCTCAAGCCGACCGACAAGCAACCGTGCTTTGCGCTGCGGTTCACCGCCTACGGCAATCGTGAGTACCTCACGCTCGGGCGCCCCGAGGACGGATGGACACTGCTCAAAGCAGAACGCGAGCTCGCCGCCATCCTGCGCGATGTCGAACTCGGGGTCTGGAAGCTCCCACGCCGCCATGCACCACAGCCCCGACAGGACCCAAGGTTTCTCGAGTTCGCCTCTGACTGGTTCGCGCTCAAGCGCTTCGAGATCGAGCCGAACACCGCCCGCAGCTACCGCAACGACCTGACCTACCACCTCCTGCCGTTCTTCGCTGAGCACCGGCTCTGCGAAATCACGGTCGTCGAGGTCGACCGCTATCGCCAGCACAAGGTCAGAGAAAACGCTGTCTGCCAGGCCGCGATCGACGCCGGCCGTCCGCTGATGGTCGAGATCGTCGACAAGCGCGGGCGCCGCTATCAGCGGGTCAAGAAGCCGCTCTCGGCGCGCTCGATCAACATGCAGATCGACGTGCTCGGACAGATCCTCGAGCTCGCCGTCGAGTACGGACACGTGCCCGCCCCGAACCCCGCCGTCGGCAAGCGCCGCCGGCTGAAGGTCGTCAAGCCCCGCCCGGTTTACCTCGACAGTGCCGAGCACATCGCGGTGATGCTCGAAGCTGCAGCGGACCTCGATGAGCGCTACAGCCAGCTCGTCACTGTCCACGATCCGCGGGGGCGGACCTACACACAACGCCGGCACAACCAGTCCACCGGGCGCAAGGCGGCGATCGCCGTGCTGATGCTCGCCGGCCCGCGCGCCGCCGCAGGCGGCGCGCTACTCGAACGCGACCTCGACCTCGCCAACGGCCGCATCAACGTCGGGCGCGACAAGACCGACGCGGGCATGCGCGAGATCGACACGCTGCCGCTGCTGCGCGAGATCCTCACCGAGCACCGCGCGCAGAAGCTCAGAGAAGGCGCCCCGACCGGGCCGGATGACCCGGTGCTAATCACCGCCACCGGCCGCGCCCGCGACCGCTACAACCTCGCCGACGTCGTCGCTGCGGTGGTGCGCCGCGCCGACGAGCTCCAGGCTCAGCGCGGCGCCCAGCCGCTCCCGGTCGGCATCACGCCCCACAAGCTCAGGCACACGTTCGCCTCGATCCTCGTCGCGATCAAGAAGGATCCCAACTACGTGATGAACCAGCTCGGTCACACCGACGCGGGATTCACGCTGCGCGTCTACAGCCACATCATGCGCCGCAGCCCCCAAGAGCGCGAGAAGCTCAAGGCCTTGGTCGAAGGACCCGACTGGACGCTCAGCACGGATCCAGACGAAGAGGAAACTGAACGGCCGTAGACAGTCGGAGCAATCCGGGCGAAAGCCCTTCAGCCGCCGCCGGTGCCATGGGATGTCGTTCGTACCAGTCCTTATTGGCACTGGTCACGTTTGCGGTGCGCCTCATAGAGCCCGACTGAGGTCGGACTAGAGACGCGCCACCTCTGTGTTGGTGAAGGGACCGACCGGGTCCCACGACACACTGGAGGACCGATATGAGAGTTGTTCGCCGCCTCAGCTACGCCGACATCCAGGCAATGCGGTCGGGCGTTCCGGCCGATGATGATCCGTACCTCACTGACACACAGTGGGACGGGCTCCCGTACAAGCGTGTCTTCGAGGAGCACGATCGGCAGACGAAGGCGCTGATCCAGCAGTACGAGGCACTCTCGCGCTTTCCACACAGCGAGACCATCATCGAGCGGCTCGAGCACTGGCGCTGGCTGGACGCGATGTCAGGAGCGGATGAGAAGCAAAGCTACCTTGAGCCCCTGATCGCGGCGATCCATCGCGACCCCGTCGAGCACGAGGACAAGCTCGTGTTCCTGCTGATCGTCTGCGAGCCCGTGCGTCGTGGCGTCAGTAAGGAGTTCATCAAGGTCCGCGGCGGGCTCGAGGGCGCACACGAGCACGCGTCCCCGGCCAGCTGGCATCGTCGCGAGGAGACCAGGCGCTTGCACGAACTCGAGCGCCAGACCCTGTTCGACGTGACGCGTGCAGCCCTGCTAGTAGTGCTTTGGTAGCTGTGTTTACTCGTTTTGTGGTGGCTGGTGGAGGGGTAGTTTGTCGAGGCTGATTGTTTGCTGGCAGGTGGTGCAGCGGCCGGTCCAGCATTTGAAGATTGGCTGGAGCAGGAGGATTGCCTGTGGGAGGCTCAGGCCGACCGCGGGTGATTTGGGTTCTGCCGCTCCAGGGTGAGGAACCCGTGGGCGGCGGTGACCAGGGCGGTGTGGTGGTACCAGCCGAGGTAGGAGCGTCCCTCGTAGTGGTCGAGCCCGAGCTCGCCCTTGAGCTGTTTGTAGTCGAGCTCGATCTTCCAGCGCAGCCGCGCGAGGCGCGCGAGTTGTTCGGGCTCGGCCTCGGCGGGTAGGTTTGAGATCCAGTAGTCGTTCGGCTGATCGTGATCCTCGGGCCACTCGGCGATCAGCCAC
Organism: uncultured Solirubrobacteraceae bacterium; assembly: GCA_963838405.1. Lineage (GTDB taxonomy): Bacteria > Actinomycetota > Thermoleophilia > Solirubrobacterales > Solirubrobacteraceae > Palsa-744. The sequence continues at coordinate 1,133,095 of CAWIRA010000006.1, forward strand.
TCCTCGCGTGGTGGCCACGGCGTGCGCTTCTTGGCGCGGTTGGCAGCCCTGACGCGCAGAAAGCAGAAGCGCGAGGTGACGGGTTTCGCGTCTGGCCCATCGCGGAACGTCACGGTCTGGAACTGCTCCCGCGGGAGTTCAGCTATCAGCTTGGCGATCGCGACTGGCTCGCGATCGGGCCGCGGCCGGCTATACGGAGGGCCCGCGCCGCCCTGATGCTCTGGGACCGTGAAAGTCGTCTCGGGCGTGAATACCTTCGTCTCCGCACCTACGGACAGCACATACTCGAGCTCAGCGTCATGCAGGCGTTCGCGCAGCACGGTGTTATCGCCATACGCCTGGTCGCCGAGCACCGGCGCCCTGGGCACATCCCAGCCAGCGGCGCGCTCGATCAGATCGACCCCCAGCTCGGGCTTGGTCTGAAACTCAACCTCGGCGGGGATCTTCGCTTGCCGGCGGCGCTCGGGGTCCTCACACCACTCCTCGGGCAGATACAGCGCCCACCCCAACGGCACCGTCCCCTGCTCACCGACCGCGTGCACGGAGACACCGATCTGGCAGTTACCGATCTTCCCCAGCGTCCCGGAGTACTGGCGCTTGACGCCCGGCGAGTGCTTCCCGTCCTTCGGGAACCCCGTGTCATCCAACACCCACGCCTGCACATCGACCTGCGACGCGACCCGCTCGGCCACAGCGCGCACCACCAGCGCCGGATCCCATGGGCTCACCGCCAAGAAGTTCTGCAAGCTCTCATAGTCAGCCACGCCGCCCAGCCTCGCGACCATCGGCTCGAGCGACTTACGCGGACCCTGCTCGATCAACCCCCGCAGATACACCCCGCCATTCACCAGCTGCACCGGCCGATTCACCGCCCCAGCCAGCACCTCCACGCCGAAAGCCTCCAAACGCTCCCTGACCTCCGCTGGCCCCTGAACATCCACCGCCATCACCGCCATCCCACCCTCCCAACGCCGAAAACCAAACGCAAGAAGGATTCGCCAAACCAGCGATGAACCCTACAACAAAACTACCAAAGCACTACTAGATGCGCTGTACCGCTATCCCACTCCCCCACCCAAACGCTTCTTCAGCTGGCTGCGCGCCACGATCGCGCACGGTGCACTCGACCACATACGCAACGAGCTATCAGAGATCCAGACGACTCCTCGCACGGCGGCCGAGGCACAGGCACTACAAGATGCGCTGTGCGGCCTTGAAGAGCTCGGGACTCCTGAGCTACGCGAGGCACCAAACCGCGATCAGTGGCGACGGCGTATCGAGCTGCGAAGCGTTTTCGAGATCGCCGAGAGCTATTACGCCCAGTCTGCAGTGCACGGGATCTGCCATGCCGCGGTCGGACGGCTGCCATGCCGCCAACGCGAGGTTGTCGACTTCCTGTTCTTCGAGGGCGGACAGCCCGACGAGCTCGCCGCACGCCGCGAGATCGCTACGAGCACCGTCTATAACCACAAGGCCCAGGCGCTCGCCAACCTGCATAGCGACGACATCTTCTTCAGCGGACTATGCGCGCTTGGCAAGGTCAGGGACCGGGCGCGCGTGAAAGCGCTCTCTGAGCGCTACCCGGAGGGCAGATTGCCCGACGGCCGGCGGATCGTTGCCATCGACCAAGCGGCGTGACACCGATGGACCTACAGCAGGCAGAGCTCGTGCTGGCGATCGTTGATGAGCAAAGCGTGAGAAGGCCGTTGAGCTGAGCTGCTACCAGCCGGCACGTCGCCGCCAGCCGAAGACTCGACCTGTGTCGCGTCCCGAGCCCGGGACTCACCGCACGTTTGGGTGTGGTCACCACCTCTAAGCCCTATCGATTTCGAGCGGAACCGCCCACGAAACCGTCCCCGCTTGAGGTGGGCGGTCTAGGCCCGCGTCTGCCGAGCAGAGCGTCCGTGGGGCAACTCGTTAGGCTCGAGCCCACACAGACTAATGAGCCAGAAAGCCAAACAAGTCGAATTCCCCCGCGGGTCTGAGTGGCGACGATGGGACCTCCAGGTCCACACGCCCCTGTCTGCCCTCAACAACGGCTTTGGGCAGGACTTCGACGCCTACGCCAAGATCCTCTTTGAGCGTGCGGTCGCCGACGAGGTCGCTGTGATCGGCGTCACCGACTACTTCACGATCGACGGCTACAAGCGGCTCCGATCACTTCAGCAGGACTCAACGCGCCTCACAGATCTGCTCGGTGCGGAGCTTGCCGCGAAGGCGCAGCGGATCCGCCTGCTCGCGAACGTCGAGTTCCGACTCGACGACCTTGTTCAAGTCGGCAAACAGGACTCCCGCATCAACGCCCACGTCATCTTCTCCGACGATGTGGATCCTCGCCACATCGAGGAAAACTTCCTGCATCGACTCCTCTTCACATCGGAGTCTGAACCAGCCAACCCGGACGCCCGGAAGCCCTTGACGCTCGCCAACCTTGCCGAGTTCGGTGAGCGCTTGAAGACGGAGCATGCACCTTTCGCAGGGAGCACCAATCTCGAGGTCGGCATGAGCCAGGCAACCGTGTCACACGTCGAAATTTCGAAAGTTCTCAACGAGAACAAATCCTTTAAGCGGAGCTATCTGTTCGTGGCCGTAGCCGACGAGGACCTTTCTGACATCTCATGGGATGGGCAGGGCCACAACACGCGGAAGGTCCTCATTCAGAAGTCGCACATGCTGTTCTCGGCCAATCCCGGTACCCGTGCCTTCGCACTCGGTCAGAAGGCGGGATCGGTGGCGAGTTTTGAAGCCGAGTTCAGAAGTCGCAAGCCCTGCATCCACGGATCCGATGCTCACAGCGCCGACCGGCTGTTCATGTTCGATGAGGGGCGACAGCTCTGGGTGTGCGCGGACCCCACATTCGACGGTCTGGTGCAGCTCTGCCACGAGCCCGACGACCGCGTCTACATAGGGACTGAGCCTCCAGCTCTGCAGCGGATCCGAGCCTCGGCAACGAAGTCGATCGAGGAGATCTCCTTCGAGCGAGATGTCACAGCTGGGCAGGACGGCGAATGGTTCTCCGGGTCGGTTCCTCTGAACGCAGGTTTGGTCGCGGTGATCGGCAAGAAGGGAAGCGGCAAGAGCGCCCTCGCCGATGTGATTGGTCTTCTCGGAGACGCTCACACTGACGGTGACTTCTCGTTCCTCACTCCAGAGCGATTCCTGAACCCGAGAAGCAACCTCGGCCGCCGGTTCGACGCCACGCTTCGGTGGAGGTCCGGAGAATCTGAGACGCGCAAGCTCGATGCTCGCAGCGACCCCTCGCTCCCCGAACGCGTCAGGCATATCCCGCAGAACTACCTGGAGAAGATCTGCGCCGAGATTCAGGAGTCATCGGCACCGACCCTCTTCGACCGTGAGCTGGAAGCCGTCATCTTCTCCCACGTTCCGCGAGCAGATCGGCTCGGATACACATCCCTGGAAGAGCTGTTCCGTCATACGACCGAGGAGACCGAAGCGAGCATCCAGCTGCTGCGCAAGAAACTTGCACAACTGAACCGTGAATATGTGGAGCTGCGCCGCGTGAGCTCCCAGGAGGCGAGCCGGCGCCTCGAGGCTAGCTCGCCCAGCGCCGAGCCGAACTCGAGGCTCACCGCAAGGCCAAGCCCGCCATCGTCAAGGATCCGAGCAAGCAGGACGTCGCCGACCCGCAGGCCGAGCAGGTGGGGACGGACCTAGCCAAGGCCGTCGCAGAGATCGAGAGGCTCGACCAGAGCACCAAGGGTCTCGGTGAGAGGGAAGAGCTCGCAAAGCGGCGCCTTGTTGCGCTCAACCGCGTCATCGCCCGCATCGGAAACCTCCAGACGACGGTGGAGGAGTTTTACGTGCAGAGCGCGCAGGACGCGGCGCTACTCGAGCTCGACCCCAGCAAGCTCGTGACCCTCAACACCGAGACCGCCAAACTCCAGGAGAGGCACGGACAACTCAGCCAGGAGATCGCATCCCTCGGTGCCGCCCTCGATGTTGAGCGCGAGGGATCAGACGCACATAAGCGCAGGCAGGAGTCAGCGCGCGCCGATGCGCTGCGCAAGAAGCTCGCCGAGCCTCAGCGACTCCACCAGGAATACCTGCGCGCGTCCGCTCGCTGGGAAGCTCAGGAGGCGGTGATTGTCGGCACTGAGAAGGAGCCGACGTCCGTCAAGGGCCTCGAAGCGAAGGTGGCCGAGTTCAAGACTCTTCCCGATCGCGCGTCGACGAAGCGCCAGGAGCGTGACCAATTGGTCCGCAAGATCTTCGCTGCCAAGTCGAAGCTTCTCGATTCCTACCGTGACCTGTATCGACCGGTCCAAGCGTTCGCGACGGAGAATCCTGTGGCCGACGAAGCCAGCGAGCTCTCTTCGACGCCGTGATCGCCGTCCAAGGACTTGAGGACGCGGTGCTCAACGTGATCGACCAGCGCCGCCGGGGCAGCTTTCAAGGTGAGCATGATGGGCGTGAGCGGCTGCGCGCGTTGATCAAGAAGCACGATTTCTCGAGCGCAAATGGGGTCGCGGGCTTCCTAAACGACCTCGGCGAGCACCTCGCTCACGACGTGCGAAATGACCCGCGCCCGCCCATGGAGATCGCCGATCAGCTGATGCGCAGCGCGACCCTCGAGGAGCTGTATGACTTCCTGTTCGGCTTGGAGTACTTGAAGCCGCGTTTCAAGCTCCTGTGGCGGGGAAAGCCCCTGGATCAGCTCTCTCCCGGCGAGCGCGGAACGCTACTGCTGATCTTTTACCTGCTCATCGACCGCGAGGACATGCCGCTCGTGATCGACCAGCCGGAGGAGAACTTGGACAACGAGACCATCGCGGAGTTGCTCGTGCCGGCCATCAAGCATGCCAAGCAGCGGCGGCAGATCATCCTCGTGACCCACAACCCCAACCTGGCCGTCGTATGCGACGCCGACCAGGTGATCCACGCGAGCATCGACAAGGCCGACGGCAACCGCGTGACGTACACGACCGGGGCGATCGAGGATCCGACCATCACGCAGCTGATCGTCGACGTGCTGGAGGGCACCAAGCCCGCTTTCGACCTCCGCGACGCGAAGTACGAAGTACTCGACCGCGTTGGAGACCAAGAGGGATAGGCTTTCAACGTTCGAGCTTTGCTCGAAGTCTTGTCGAGACGCCGCAACTCTTACTAGTGGCTTACGGGCGGTCCAGCGCGGCGACTGGTAGGGACTCAGCCGGAATAGAGATCAGCGGACCGTGATCGTGTATCCGTCGGCTTCCCAACGGCTGTTTGGGCTGCGTCCCGGTTGCCGCTACGGACCCCTACGGGTTGTGCAGCCCGTGCCGACCCGTCAGCCCGCCTCGCCGATCACGACAATGCTGCGCGGCGCGCTGATTGCAGCGACTCGAATGCTTGTGCAAGAGCTGAGCGACACCCAACGCCGAGTAGCGAGCTCAGCCGACTCGTACGAGAAGTTACTGGCGCTGGTCACGTTGCCCGCCGAGCTGTGTGAGCGCGTCATCGAGCGGCGCATAAGCAGGCTCGCGTAGGCGAGCGTCTCAAGTCTCCTTTGCCACGGAAGGCAACAGGATGATGGTCCGCTCCTGACCATTGCAGGCCGAGCCTGCACGGCGCACTCCGAAAGATCTGATTGCAGGTGAGTTGCCTAAGAAGGTCTTTCAAAATGGAGGGTTGTGGGGTTGGGTCTTGAATCTTTGGGGTGTGTCCCCGAGGATTGGAGGCGGTGGAGGTGCCCTCAAGGTTCGAGATCACTGACGAGCTGTGGGCGGAGGTCGAGCCGTTGATCCCGCCGCGGATTCGTCGTCGGCGTAACCCTGGCCGCAAGGCGATCGATGATCGGCTGGTGCTCAATGGGATCCTGCACGTGCTGCACACGGGCATCGCCTGGGAGGATCTCCCGCGCGAGTACGGCTATGGCTCAGGGGTGACGTGCTGGCGAAGATTGCGGACGTGGCAGAAGGCCGGCGTGTGGGACGCGCTGCACCAAAAGCTGCTGGTGAAGCTGAACGCTGCGGGGAAGATCGACTGGTCCCGCGCCGCGGTTGACGCCAGCCATATTCGCGCTCTTTTGGGGGGCTCCTGACGGGGCCATCCCCGGTAGACCGTGCCCGCACGGGCTCAAAGCACCATCTCCTCGTTGACGCGGGCGGCATCCCGCTCGCGGTCGCGCTGACTGGCGGCAACCGCCACGACGTCACCCAGCTGCTGCCATTGATCGAGGATCTGCACTCAAGGCCGGTCGCCGGCAAGCGCGGCCGGCCACGCCAGAAACCCGATCGTGTCCTCGCTGACCGCGGCTATGACTTCGACAAGCACCGACGGCTACTACGGGCGCTCGGGATCACCCCGGTGATCGCCCGTCGTGGAACAGCCAACGGCTCCGGCCTCGGACGCGAGCGCTGGGTCGTCGAGCGCGGCTTCGCTCACCTACACAACTTCCGTCGCCTCAGAATCCGCTACGAGCGCGACCCCGACATGCACACAGCCTTCCTCACACTCGCCTGCTCAATCCTCTGCTGGCGGCGCCTACAGTCATTTTGAAAGACCTTCTAAGTAGGGACCTCACCGCACGTTCTGGGGTGGTGACCACTTCCAAGCCGTGTAAATACGGAGGATCCGCCACGTACGCTCAGGAGGCTTCGGGCCTACTGCCAATTCACTGCCAAATCACCAGACCCTTCAGACCAACAAAAAACCCCGCATTTGCGGGGCTTTTTAATCGGGGCGCCGAGATTCGAACTCGGGACCTCACCGACCCGAACGGTGCGCGCTACCAGGCTGCGCCACGCCCCGATGAGCGACCAGTATCCCACACCGCCGCTGGCGCTATGGTCGCGCTGGTGCCCGGCACGACAATCGACATCCTGGCCGAGCTCGACCGGGTCCTCGAACCGGGGCGCTTCGAGGACTACTGCGTCAACGGCCTGCAGGTGCCCGGCCCCGACGCGGTGCAGACGATCGCGACGGGCGTGTCGGCGAACGCGGAGTTGTTCGAGCTGGCGGCGCGCGAGCAAGCGCAACTGCTGCTGGTCCACCACGGTTTGTTCTGGGGCTCGGGCGTCGCGGCGATCGACCCGCTGCTGAAGCGCCGCCTGCAGATCCTGTTCGACGCGGGCATCGCGCTGGCGGCGTATCACCTGCCGCTGGACGCTCATCCACAGCTGGGCAACAACGCGCTACTCGCGGAGGCGCTCGGCGCAGAGGCCGCGAGTGGGCTGACGCCGTTCGCGCTGCACCGCGGCCAGGCGATCGGCTTCATGGCGAGCTTTCCAGGCGACGGGCTGCTCGCGCAGGAGCTGTTCGGGCGCGTGGCCGAGGTCACGCAACGCGAGCCGCTGGTGTTCGACGCGGGGCCAGCGCGCGTGCGCCGCCTGGCGATCGTCTCCGGCGCGGGCGCCGACTACACAGCCGAAGCGGCGGCTGCCGGTGCCGACGCGCTGTTGACGGGAGAGCCCGAGGAGCGCTCGATGGCGCTTGCGCGCGAGTCGGGCGTGCACCTGATCGCGGCCGGCCACTACGCCACGGAGACGTTTGGCGTACGCCGCGTCGGCGAGCAGCTCGCCGAGAGCTTCCAGCTGCGCCACGTCTTCCTCGACGTTCACAACCCCGTGTGAGGGCTCGAACTGACGATCGCGAGGCGGCTTCTGGAGCGGTTGGGACCCAAGTGGAGGTCCGCCGCTAAGCCTCCCCCTACACTACCGTAAGGTGCCATTCCGTTTGCCTATCCAAACGGCTCGTCAGCGTCTAACATCACCGCTAGTTCCCCCCGCCTGAATAACCTTGAGGAAGGAGTCCTGATGGAGGCAACGGCCGCCGCGACGACCACTGGGTCGCGCACGATCGCCGACCTTATCGCGAATTCGGCCGTTGAGTACGCCGAGCAGATAGCGGTGCGCCACAAGCGCGACGGCGTGTGGCAGGACGTCACCTACGCGCAGCTGGCGGACATCGTCCAGCAGATCGGCCTCGGCCTGATCGATATCGGCATTCAGCCGGGTGAGCGGCTGTGCATCCTCGCGAACACTCGTCCCGAGTGGTCCTACATCGACATGGCCGCGACCGCCGCGGGCGCCGTCGTGGTGCCGATCTATCAGACCAACTCCCCCGAGGAGTGCCTGTGGGTGATCTCGGATTCCGACGCGTGCGCGGTCGTCTGCGAGAACGACGAGCAGCTCGCGAAGATCGCCGCCATTCGCGAGCAGGTCCCGAACCTGCGCACCGTGATCGTGATCGACCCGCCGGCGAGCGCCGCCGACACAAACGGCTCGAACGGCTCCACGCCAGATGGCACGCCGTCCGCGGATTTCACGCTCGAGGAGGTGCGCGAGCGCGGCAGCAAACGCCCGACGGAGGAGCTCGAGGCGCGTCGCGCGAGCGTGCGCCCAGAGGACCCGTTTACGTTTATCTACACCTCAGGCACCACCGGTCCCCCCAAGGGCTGTGTGCTCACACACGGCAACTACCGCGCGATCGTCGACATGATCTCCGACGCGGGTGAGATCCAGGGTGACGAGGTCATCTATCTGTACTTGCCGCTCGCGCATTCGTTCGCGCTGCTGATCCAGCTCGCGGTGTTCGACCTCGGCGGCACGCTCGCGTACTTCGGCGGCGACACCAAGCAGGTGATCCCCGAGCTGCTCGAGGTCAAACCGACATACCTGCCGTCGGTGCCGCGCGTGTTCGAGAAGATCTACACGCTCGCCCACGGCGCGATCGAGGCGCAGCCGCCGGAGGAGCAGGAGCGGGCGCGGGCTGCGATCGCGGTGGGGGTCAAGGTGCGCGACATGCTCAACCGCGGCGAAACGGTGCCGGAGCAGCTGCAGGCTCAGTTCGACGAGGCAGACGAGCAGCTGTTCAAAAACGTGCGCGCGATCTTCGGCGGCAACGTCCGCCACGCGACCAGCGGCGCCGCGCCGATCGCACGGGAGATCCTCGAGTTCTTCTGGGCGTGCGGCGTGCCGGTGCTGGAGGGGTACGGCATGACCGAGACGGCCACCGCGGCAACCACCTCGACCGTCGAGAACCACCGCTTTGGCACCGTCGGGCGCGCGCTTCCCAACGTCGAGATCAAGATCGCCGACGACGGCGAGATCCTGATCAAAGGCCCGAACATCTTCGTCGGCTACCACAACCAGGCGTCCACGAGCTTCGGCGCCATCGAGAACGGCTGGCTGCACACAGGCGACCTCGGCTCGCTCGACGAGGACGGCTACCTGTCGATCACGGGACGCAAGAAGGACATCATCATCACCGCGGGCGGCAAGAACCTCACGCCGGCGAACATCGAGAACGACCTCAAGCAGAGCCGCTGGATCTCTCAAGCGGTGATGCACGGCGACCAGCGCCCTTACCCAGTGGTGCTGATCACGCTCGACGAGGAAGAGATCCCGATCTTCGCACGCGAACACGGCCTGCCTGAGGACATTCCGTCGCTCACTCAAGCGCCGGAGGTGCAGGCGCTGGTGCAGCTCGAGATCGACCGCGCCAACGGAAAATACGCCCAGGTCGAGCAGGTCAAGAGGTTCGTGATTCTCGACCACGACCTGTCGCAGGCGACAGGCGAGCTGACGCCGACGATGAAGGTCAAGCGCAACGTCGTCAACGAGCGCTATGCGCAGTTGTTCGACGCGCTGTATGCCAGCTGACGTGCAACGACGCCGATAGCTGCGAACATGGATGGCGATGCGCACCGACCCCTCAGATAACGGCGGGCTGTTCGTCGGGCGCAGGCCGGGCACCGCACCGGTGCATTTCCACACGATCCCTGAGCGTGGCAGCGATAAGCGCCAGCGGGTCGATGGCGGGATCGCGCGCTTGATGCTCGCCGCGATCACGCTGCTGTGCCTGCTGTGCTGGGGACCGATCCCGCTCGCTTGCCTGTGGCTCGGCTCGGAGGCCAACTACGTGACAGGCAGCGTCAGCCTCGGCATCCTGATGTCGTTCGTAGCGCTGTTCGCGCTGCTGTTCGGCACGCTCGCGGTGATGAAACGCATCGACGCCGCCTGGATCCTGGTGCGCCGCGCTGCGGGCCACGACCAGCGCACAGGCGCACTGGGTCGCATCTTCGCCGCCACCGCTGTGGTGATGGCGCTCGCCTTCGTACTGTGGTTCGTGGTAATCCACGGACCGGGAGCGGGCCTGGTAGCGCGCGGCGGGGAAGCCTGAGGCGGGCGCGGCCAGGCCGTGCCGCGCACAGCGCCGGCCGCCACTCGATGATCGCTGCTAGAAAGACGCCGTAACCATGGGCCTGCTCGACTACTATCGCCAATTCGAGGGGATGTCCGAGGAGGAGGTCAACCAGGGGCTGCGCGAGGAAGCCGCAGAGCGACGGCGCAAAGCGCTGACGCGCGTCGAGACGCTCGACCTGTCGCTCACGACCTGGCCCGAGCTGCCGCACCCGCGCATCGTCAACGCGATCACGTTCGTCGCGCGCCGCGGGCTGCACCGCTATCCGCACCTCGGCGGCGCTGACCTGCGTGGCCTGCTGGCCGAGCGCCACGGCGTCGACCCCGAGCGCCTGATCCTCGGCAACGGCGCCGGCGAGCTGCTCAGCGCCGCGACGCGCGCGCTGCTCGAGCCCGGCCAACAGCTACTGACGCCGTGGCCGTCATATCCGTTGTTCCCGATCATGGCGCGCCGCGCGCACGGCGTGGCGGTGCCCGTCAGCGGCGGCGTCGATGAGCTGCTCGAGGCCACCGCGCGCGAGCCCGACGTCCGTGCGATCGCGATCGCGAGCCCCAACGACCCGACCGGCGAGCTGCTGGGCGCAACGGAGCTGCAGCGGCTGCTCGAGGCTCTGCCTCCGGGCGTCGCGGTGCTGCTCGACGAGTCGCTCGTCGAGTTCGTCGACGCGCAGCCCACCAGCGCTGCGCTCGAGCTGCTCGAGCATCACCCGCAACTGCTCGTCTTCCGCAGCTTCTCCAAGGCCTGGGGACTCGCCGGCCTGCGGATCGGCTACGCGATCGGCGCCCCCGGCTCGGGCGAGCTGCTCGCCGAGCTCGCACCCGACCTCGGCGTGTCTGAGATCTCACAGGCAGGGGCGTTCGAGGCGCTGCACAGCTGCACGGAGCTGGTCGAACGCCGCGTGCAGGTCATCTGCGAGGAGCGCCCGCGCGTCACCGCCGCGCTGCGCGCAAGCGGCTTCGACGTGACAGACAGCCAGGCCAACTTCGTATGGGCAGCGCGCCCGACGCTGGCGGGAGGCGAGCTCGCGGCGCGCCTAGCGCGCTCCGGTGTGCTCGTCGCCGCCGGCGACGCCCTCGGCGAGCCCGGCCACGTTCGCATCGCGATCCAATCGGCTGCAGCCACCAATCGCCTCCTGAACGCGATCGACAAGGCTGCTGTGTAGGCCCAACGCACTGGGCGACGTAGCGTGCCGCCCCACGTGGCCCTAGCTGGCGCTACCCGCCTGGCGCAGCAGAGCGCCGGTGGTGCCCTCGAGGATCTTGCGCCAGGCGCTGACCTCCTCGTTGCGCTCGTCGAAGTGCTGTACGACCCTGCGCACACGCTTGGCCGAGATTTCGAGGCCGTGGCGCTCGGCGACCTCTGCGTAGTGCGAGTACTCGCCGGCGAGCTTCTTGGTGACCGACTCGAAGCCGTGACGCGCGATCTCCACGCGCGAGGCGAAGCTCATCATCGACGTCTGGAACATCAGTTCGTCGGTCGGCTCCGGCTCAATCAGCACGATGTCGACGCCGGGGTAGCGCTCCTCCCAGCCCTTCGCCAGTTCGTGCAGGCGCTGGTGGGCGAGCAGCTTGAACACCTGGTAGCCGATCTGCGCGAAGCCCATGTCCGCGACGCGCCGCGGTCGGCGTCCGTGCAGCGTGTTGATCTTGTGCGAGAAGTCGTTGACGAACGGCACGATCGGGTTGATCACGACGACGAGCTTGGCGCCGGCCTGGATCGCGAGGTCGAGGTTGGTCGTCGACATCATGCCCCCGTCGATCAGGTCGCGATCGTGGACGCGAACCGGCGCGTAGACCATCGGCAGCGCCCCGGAGGCGCGCACGGCGGTCGAGATCGGCACGTCGCGCGACCCGTCGACGCCGAGAACGACGCGCTCGCAGCTGTCGAGGTCTGTCGCTGTGAGGTACAGCTCACAGTCGAGCCCGCCGAAGTCATCGGTGCGGCCGGGCTCGCTGAGCACCTCGTGCAGATAGCGCTCGATCCCCTCGCCTGTGTAGAGGCCCGACGGAAGCCCGTCGGCGAGCCCCATGACGACATCCATCAGCGAGACGCCACCGGGCTGTGAGATCAGCTGGCGTGCCAGCGACGCCGCGCGCAGCGGCAGCAACACGCCCTTGCGCGCGAACTCCATCAGGTTCGGACGCAGCAGATCACCGATGTCGATGTCTTTGAACGGCGGCTTGCCCTGGCGCGTGACGACGCGCATCATCTCCTCCGGGGTGACGCCGTTGGCGCACAGCGCAGCAATGAACGAACCGGCGGAGGTGCCGATGTAGACGTCGAAGTTGTTGACCGTGCTGTTGACCGCAAGCAGGTCGAGCGCACGCAGCGCCCCGATCTCGTAGACGCCGCCGGTGAAACCACCGCCGCCGAGCACGAGCGCGGTCTTGTCGCGCCTGGGACGGCGCCGGCGGTCAATCGATGCAGCCTGCCCGACGCCGCGGGCCGCAATGCGCCTGGTCCGTGGCTTGGCCTTCCCGGCCTGCTCCAACTTGACAACCTTGCCCATCGACGGACATTCTATGGCTGCGTGCGGCCGAGACCTGCAATGAAAGTCCTCATTCTGCTATGCGGACTTCTACTGGCCGCCGTGCTGACGCCCGCTGCAGCCAGTGCCGGCGGCGATCTGGCCGGGCTGCAGGTCGACTTTGCCCACCAGCTCGCGCTTGCCGGCCCCGCGGACGGCGCCTACGTTTACGACCTCACGACCAAACAGGCGCTGTTCTCCGAGCGGGCGGCGACGATGCGCCCGCCGGCCTCTGTCGAGAAGCTGTACACCGCGACGACGGCGCTCGCGCAGATGGGCGCCTCGACGCGCCTGGCGACGAGCGTCTACGGCGTTGGGCGGATGGCGCCGGGCGGCGTGTGGGAAGGCAGCCTGTATCTGCGCGGTGGCGGCGATCCGACGTTCGGCACGAGCGCGTTCATCCGCCGTCACTACGACGGCGTTGGCGCGAGCGTCTCCTCGCTCGTTGCTCAGCTCGTGCAGACCGACCACATCCACCTTGTCACCGGCTCGATCGAGGGGGACGAGTCCTACTTCGACTCGCTGCGCGGCGAGCCGTCGAGCGGCTACGCCTGGGATCCATTCCTCGAAGGCACGCTCAGCGCGCTTGCATTCAACCGCGGCGAAACGGGCTCCGAACACGGCCCGCACGCACCGGCGGCATTCGCGGCGCGGGGGCTGGCGAACGCGCTGAAGGCGGCGGGCGTCACCGTCCAGGGCCGCAGCGGCGCCGCCACCACGCCCGCGGGCGCCGCGACGCTCGCGCAGGTGCAGTCGCCGACGATCGCGCAGCTGCTCGGCCTGATGCTGCCGCCGTCTGACAACTTCTTCGCGGAGACGCTCGTCAAGGACCTGGGCGCGCGCTACGGCGGCGCCGGCACGACTGCGGCTGGGGCGGCTGTCGTGAGCAACACGATCGGCACGCTGCTCGGCATCCATCCGCATGTCGTCGACGGCTCAGGCCTGTCAGAAGAAGACAGGACGTCCCCGTACCAGGTCGCCGAGCTACTGGTGGGCCTTGCGGGTACTCCGATCGGCGCGGTCCTGCGCGAACACATGGCAGTGGCCGGGCGCACCGGGACGCTCGAACTGCGCATGCGTAACACCGGCGCCGCGGGTCGCTGTCAGGGCAAGACGGGCACGCTGACCGGCGTTTCGAACCTCGTCGGCTACTGCCAGGCGGCGGATGGGCACACGCTCGCGTTCGCGATCTTCACGGACGACATCCCGACCGAAAGCGCGCACACGTTCCAGGACCACATGGCGATCACGGTCGCCAACTACTGAGAGGGGCGCCGCGCGCTCAGCCGGCGTGGGTGTGACAGGTCTGGCTCATCGACAGCCAATCGATTCGGATGTGGTGGGGCTGGTCGGTCGCGAACACGTCTGCTTGCGCCTTGCACGGCATGGCGAAGTGAACGCCGCCGAGCTGCAATGAGCAGCGCCAGCCAGCAAGTCGTGTGGTCGCGTTGATCACCCCAGAACCAGGGTTTTGGGCGCTGCATTGTGTAGCCGCGTGGAAGCCGCTGTGCAGCTCGGATGCGACCTGTTTGTGAATCTGGGCGGTGATCGCGGCGGCCGCTTCGGCGCCGGTGATCGGGTACAAGCTGCTGTGGCCGCCGGCAGGTGCACCGGCAAGCGCCAGCGAGGTGGCGGGGATTGCAAGCAGCGCGCGCATGTGCGGACTTTACCCTTCCGTCGCGCGCGAGCGCCGCTGCCCCCTAGGTTTCCCCTTCGGCTTCTTCTGAGGATTCGGTTTCCGGCTGTTCGCCTTCGCCCGCTTCAGAGCCCGCTTCGGCGCTCTGTTCAGCCTGTTCGCGTGTCAGTTCTGACTGCTCAGCGGGCGGGAGTTCTTCCCGCAGCTGTTGACGTTCTTCGCTGTCGGTTTCGCTGTCGACGAATTCTTTGAGTTCCGCCTCGTTGTCTGCACCGGTGTACTGGCTGGCGAGTCGCGCCGCGACTCCGGTGGGTGCTGCGCCAGACGCGCCGGCGCCGGCTTCTTCGCCGCCCGCGGCGCAGCCTGACAGCACGAGTGCGAGCAGGCACGCAACAGCTGCAAGGCCATACACACTGCTGCGACGCGGCGTCATGTGGATGACTTCGGCGCGAGCGCCTCGATGCTTGAGTGTGTGACTCCTCGGGCGGGCCGCTACTCGTCGAGCAGCGCGAGCAGGCCAGCTTCGTCCAGCACGGCCACGCCCAGTCGCTCGGCCTTCTCGAGCTTCGACCCCGGGCTCTCACCGGCGACGACGTAGTCGGTGTTCTTCGATACCGAGCCGGTGACGCGTCCGCCGGCGGCGAGGATGCGCTGCGTGGCGGCCTCACGCGAGAGCTCCGGCAGCGAGCCGGTGAGCACGAGCGTGGCCTCCGCGAGTGGGCCCTCCGACGGCGGCGGTCCCTCCTCGTGGAAGCACAGGCCGAGCTCGCGCAGGTCGCGAATCAGCGCGCGCATGCGTTCGTCGTGAAGCTGCGCGCGGATCGAGCCAGCCATCTTCTCCCCCACACCGGGTGTCTCCGCCAATTCCTGTGGCGAGGCTTCCATCAGCGCGTCGATGTTGCGAAAGCGCTGCGCGAGGTTGCGGCCCGTGACCTCGCCGACCTCCTCGATCCCGAGCGCGAACAGGACGCGGGCGAACGGCCGCTGCTTGGATGCCTCGATCGCCGCGAGCAGGTTCCTGACGGACACCTCGCCGAAGCCGTCGAGCTCGAGCAGTTGCTCGTCACGCAGGCGATAGATGTCGGCGGCGTTCTTCACGAGCCCGCGCTCCTGCAGCAGCGCGACCTGCTTCTCGCCGAGTCCATCGATGTCCATCGCGCCGCGCGAGACGAAGTGCTTGAGCAGCTGCCACGCGCGCGCCGGGCACTCTGGGTTGGGGCACTTGGTGAAGATGCTGTCGGGCAACTTGATCGTCTTGGTGTTGCAGAACGGGCAGTGCGCCGGCGGCTCTGGCAGCGGCGGCCTGTCCTTGCGCTCGGCGACGTGCGGTGCCGGTGATACGACCTGCGGGATCACGTCGCCTGCGCGCACGACGATCACCTCCTCGCCCGCGCGGATGTCCTTGCGGACGATGTCCTCCTCGTTGTGCAGCGTCGCGAGCTTGATCGTGACGCCCCCCACTTCCACCGGTTCGAGCATCGCGTACGGGCGCATGTCGCCGAACTTGCCGACGTTCCACATGACCTTCTCGAGGCGCGTGACCGCGGTGGTCGGCGCGAACTTCCACGCCACCGCCCAGCGCGGGTCGCGCCCGACGGCGCCAAGCCGGCGCTGCAACTCGAGGTCGTCGACCTTGACGACGACCCCGTCTATCTCGAAATCGAGCTCGCCTCTGCGGCGCTCCCACTCGAGGCACTGCGCGACCACGTCGTCCTCGTTGCCGAGCACCTTGATGCCGCTGTTGACGCGAAAGCCGTGCTCACGCAGCCACTCGAGCGCTTGCGAGTGCTTGGTGAAGGACAGTCCGTCGGTGACCCCCACCTGGTAGGCCCAGATCGAGAGCGGACGCTTCGCCGCGTCCGCGGGGTCGAGCTGGCGAATCGTGCCAGCGGCGGAGTTTCGGGGGTTCATGAAGGTCGACTCACCCGCTTCGGCGCGTCGCTCGTTGAGCGCCGTGAAGTCCTTCAGCGACATGTACACCTCGCCCCGCACCTCCAGCAGCGCCGGCGCCCCCTCTACGCGCAGCGGGATCGCGCCGATCGTCCGCAGGTTATGCGTCACGTCCTCGCCGACCTCGCCGTTGCCGCGCGTGGCGCCACGCTCGAGCACACCGTCGCGATACAGGAGGCTGATCGCGAGGCCATCGATCTTCGGCTCCACGACGAACGTGAACTCGGGACCGGAGATGCCCTCGCGCGCGAGGTGGTTGCGCATCCGCTCGACCCACGCCCGCAGCTCCTGCTCGGAGCGCACATTGCCCAGCGACAGCATCGGCTCGAGGTGTTGCACTTTTTCCAGGCGCCCCACCGGCTCGCCACCGACCCGCTGTGTGGGCGAATCGGGCGTGACGAGCGCAGGGTGCTCGCGCTCGATCGTGCGCAGCTCGTCGAGCAGTCTGTCGTAGGCGTCGTCGCCGATCTCGGGGTCGTCGAGGACGTAGTAGCGGTACGCGTGATGCTCCAGCTGCGCGCGCAGCTCCTGCGCGCGGGGCGCGAGCGACCGAGGACGCCGGCCGGCGCCGGCATGCCCGCTCACGGGAGCGGGTCGTGGGCGACCGGCGCCAGCATCTCCTCCATGTCGAAGCGCCGCAGCGCGTCGAGGCTTGGGCGGTCGGTCAGGTCGAAGTGGATCGGCGTCACGGCGATCCGTCCGGCGGCAATCGCCGCGAGATCGGTGCCGGGCTCGTCGTGGAAGCCGGGATCCGAGCCGTAGATCCAGTAGCGGCGTCGATGCTCCTCCTCGCGCTCGAGTTTGAGCTCGTCGCGGTAGATGCGCTTGCCGAGGCTCGTCACCTCGACGCCGCTCGGCTCGCCGGCGGGCACGTTGACATTGAGCAGCGTCCGCGCAGGCAGCGGCACGTCGTCGATGCGCTCGATCAGGCGCGACACGAACGCCGCCGCCGTCTCGAAGCCAAAGCCGCCGTCGAAGCGGTAGTCGAGCGCGCCGGCGCGGGATTGCTGCGAGACGGCGATCGCGGGTAGCCCCAGCACGACGCCCTCGAGCGCCGCCGCGACGGTACCTGAGTAGGTGATGTCGTCGCCAAGGTTCGCGCCGTGATTGATCCCCGCCACCACCAGGTCGACTGTGAAGTCCTCGACCAGCCCGAGGCTTGCCAGGCGCACGCAGTCGACGGGCGTACCGTCGGTGGCGTAGCCGCTGCTGCCGTCGACGAACGGCACCTCCTCGACCCACAGTGGCCTGCGCGTGGTGATCGAACGCGCCATCGCCGAGCGGTTGCCGTCCGGTGCGATCACCGCGAGGCGCACGTCGTCGAGCTCGACCAGCGCGCGGCGCATCGCCTGCAGGCCGTCGGCCTCGATCCCGTCGTCGTTGGTGAGCAGCACGTTCAGCATTGCTCGGACCAGCATAGGGGCCGCTTCGGTCCCGGCGCGTGAAGATCAGTGATCGTCATAGCTGACCCGCGCCAGCGCCAGCCCGTGCGCCGGTGCTGTCCGTCCCGCCTCGGCCCGCGGCCGCCCCTCCAGCAGCTGCACGAATTCATCGAACGTGCTCAGGCCGGCGGCGACGTCGAGCATCGTGCCGACGAGCACGCGGTTCATGTGGCGCAGGAACATGTCGGCCTCGATCCAGAACTCGAGCAGCTCGCCGAGCGCGCGCCATTCGGCGGCGATGACGCGGCAGTTGAAGTAGGAGTGCTCGGTTTCGGTGGGCGTGAACGCGGTGAAGTCGTGCGTTCCCAGCAGCGCGGCGGCGCACCGCTCGAGCGCGTCACGGTCCACCGGCGCCGTCCACCAGTATGCGCGCTTATGCTCGAACACGGAGCGCGTGCGCCTCGCGAGCACGCGGTAGCAGTACGTCCTGCTGGTCGCGTCGCGGCGCGCGTTGAAGGCGGCGGGCGCGGGCTCGGCGGCGAGCACGGCGACGTCGCGGTCGAGCAGGCGGTTGAGGCGCTGCGGGTCAACCGCCTCGTGCGCGTAGCTCGCGACCTGGCCCCATGCGTGCACGCCGGCGTCGGTGCGGCCGGCCACGGTCAGCGTCAGCGGACGCTCGTCTTGGTCGGCGTCCCCGAGCACCGTTCGTAGCGCGCGCTCGAGCTCCGCCTGCACGGTGCGCTTGTCCGGCTGGCGCGCCCAGCCGGCGAAGTCGGTGCCGTCGTACTCGATCGTCAGCTTGGTGATCATCCCCGCGCGGCGCTTCGGTGTCGCGGTTCAGCGCTGCCACGGCGCGCAGCTCAGAGCGCGCGGCCTCAGACGAGCTCGATGAAGACCATCTCGGTGGCGTCGCTGCGGCGCGGCCCGAGCTTGAGGATGCGCGTGTAGCCACCGGGCCGCTCGGCGTAGCGCGGCGCGACGTCCACGAACAGCTTGTGCACCGCGAACTTGTCCTGCGAGAGCGTCGACAGCGCCTGGCGGCGCGCATGCAGGTCGCCGCGCTTCGCGAGCGTGATCAGCTTCTCGATCTCAGGCTTGACCGCCTTCGCCTTGGCAAGGGTCGTTTCGATCCGCTCGTGCTCGATGATCTCCTTGCTCAGGTTCATCAGCAGCGCCTTGCGGTGCGCTGAGTCGCGGCTGAGCTTGTTGCGTGTCTTTTGGTGTCGCATGAGTCGGGGAGTGTAGATGATCGAGCCGAGGTCTCGGGCAGGCGCAGTCCAGCGCGCGCCCCGCCGCTGTGGGTCAGTCTTGGCGTAGGTTCAGCCCTCGTGCGTGCAGCGTTTCGATGACCTCGTCGATCGACTTTTTGCCGAAGTTGGGGATCGCGTTGAGCTCAGCCTCGGACTTGGAGATGAGGTCGCCGACCGTCTGGATGCCGGCGCGCTTGAGGCAGTTGTACGAACGCACACCGAGCTCGAGCTCCTCGATCAGGATGCCCCACTCCTCGCCCTGTAGCGCCGGCTGGGCGCCGCCGCTGACGGCGAGGCCGTGGCCGTCGAGCTGTCCGCCCGGAGCCGCTCGCAGCTCCTGAATACGGTCGGCGTCGGTGAAGATCGCGAGCTGAGAGATCAACAGCTCGGCCGCCTCGCGCAGCGCCGCCTGCGGGTCGATCGAACCGTCGGTCTCGATGTCGAGCGTGAGCTTGTCGAAGTCCGTCTTCTGCCCGACGCGCGCCTGCTCGACCGCGTAAGCGACCCGGCGCACGGGCGAGAAGATCGAGTCGATCGGGATCACGCCGATCGGCTGGTCCGCAGACTTGTTCTCCTCGGCGGGCCGGTAGCCGCGCCCGCGTCCGATCGTCATGTACAGCTCGAGCTTGGTTTTCTTCTCGAGCGTGGCGATGTGCAGGTCGGGGTTGAGGATCTCGACGCCGGCGGGCAGGTCGATGTCCTTGGCGGTGATGTCTCCGGGACCTGTCACCACCAGCGGAGCCTCGACCTCGCTGGCGTCGGAGTGCATCCGGCAGACGACGCCCTTGAGGTTGAGCACGATGTCGGTGACGTCCTCCTTGACACCTTGAATCGTGGAGAACTCGTGTGCAACGCCCTCGATGCGCACGCTCGTGACGGCGGCGCCGGCGAGCGAGGAGAGCAGTACGCGGCGCAGCGAGTTGCCGAACGTGTAGCCGAAGCCGCGGTCGAGCGGCTCGATCGTGAACGTGCCACGGTTCTGCTCCACGGACTCGCTTGTGATCCGGGGGATTTGGAAGTCGAGCATGAGAGTCCTAACGTCGTTTTGGTGTCGCACCGGCACCATTGCGGGCGCCGGCTCTGAGTGCCGCCGCCCGGATGGGCCGCGACGAGGGAAAAGATCTGTCTACTTCGAGTACAGCTCGACGATGAGCTGCTCCTGCACCGGCGCGGCGACCTCGCGCCGCTCCGGCTTGCGCAGCACCTTGGCCGAGAGCGACTCGTGGTCGGCCTGGAGCCACGCGGGTATCTGTCCGGTGAGCTCGGTGGCGTCTCTGACGACCTGCGTGGCAGGCGTGTCAGCCTTGATCGTGATCACGTCGCCCGGGCGCACCTGGTAGCTGGGGATGTTCACCCGACGGCCGTTGACCGTCCAGTGGCCGTGACGGATGAGCTGGCGCGCCTGACGGCGCGAAGCCCCGAAGCCGAGGCGCACGAGCACGTTGTCCAAGCGGCACTCCAGGAGCGTCAGCAGGTTCTCGCCGGTGATGCCGGTCTGACGTGACGCCTTCTCGTAGTAGCCGGCAAACTGTTTCTCGAGCACGCCGTAGTAGCGCTTGGCCTTCTGCTTCTCACGCAGCTGGACGCGGTACTCGCTCTGTTTCATACGTCCACGGCCGTGCTCGCCCGGCGGGTAGGAGCGCCGCTCGACGCCGCACTTGTCGGTCAGGCAACGCTCGCCCTTGAGGAACAGCTTCTGTCCCTCGCGGCGGCACTGCTTGCACTGTGGGCTCGTGTCACGCGCCATGCCTAGACCCTCCGTCGCTTGCGGGGGCGACAACCGTTGTGGGCCTGCGGCGTGACGTCCTTGACGCCGGTCACTTCAAGTCCTGCGGCTTGCAGCGAGCGGATCGCCGTCTCGCGTCCGGAGCCCGGGCCCTTGACGTAGACCTCCACCTTCTGCAGCCCCTGCTCGAGGCCCTTGCGAGCGGCAGCGTCGGCGGTCACCTGCGCGGCGAACGGCGTCGACTTGCGCGAGCCCTTGAAGCCGGCGCCGCCGGCGGACTCCCACGCGATCACGTTACCGGCGGTGTCCGTCAGCGACACGATCGTGTTGTTGAACGAGGTCTTGATATGCGCCTGCCCGATTGGAATGTTCTTTTTCGGCTTGCGGCGCCCGCGGGCGCGTTTGGGAGCGGGAGGCATTACTTCTTGCCCGCCCGCTTCTTGCCGGCGACCTGCATGCGCTTGGGGCCCTTGCGGGTGCGCGCGTTGGTCTTGGTCTTCTGTCCGCGAACTGGCAGGCCGCGACGGTGGCGCAGGCCGCGGTAGGAGCCGATCTCCTGCAGACGTTTGATGTCCTGGGAGCGCTCGCGGCGCAGATCGCCCTCGACGGTCAGCCCATCGTCGATCGCGTCGCGCAGCTTGGCGACCTCGTCCTCGGTGAGGTCGCGGATGTAGGTGTCCGGGTCGACGCCGACCTGGGAGAGCACCTTGTTCGACGTCGAGCGCCCGATGCCGTAGATGTAGGTCAGCCCGATCTCCGAACGCTTGTTCAAAGGCAGGTTGATTCCCGCGATGCGTGCCACCTAGCGGATCACCCCTGGCGCTGCTTGTGACGCTTGTTCTGGCAGATCACCAACACAACACCGTTGCGGCGGATGATCTTGCATTTCTCGCACATCGGCTTGACCGACGGTCTTACCTTCATGATCCCTTTCGGCGGCTGGGTTCCCGCGACTCGGCTCTGGCTGCCGTTGCGGCCGCCGCTACCGGGTCGAGGATACGCCCCGCGCGCGCAACTTGCCGCGCGCCTGGGCAGGACTCCAAATATTAGCAACCCAGGTTTGCCCTCGCCGCCTGCCCGCGTGATCAGCGCGCCGTAGCGACGCCTTGCGGCGAGCGCGCGCCGGGGAGCGCCTCGGCGCGCGCGTCCGCAGCGAGATGCCACGGGGTGAGGATCAGCGGCCCCGCGGCGGTGACCGCGACCGTGAACTCGAAGTGCGCGGCGGCGGAGCCGTCCTGCGAGTAGATTGCCCAGCCGTCGCCGCCAACGCGCACGCCCGGGCGCCCGGCGGTGGTCATCGGCTCGATCGCCAGGACCATCCCCTCCTGCAGCAACGGCCCCTTGCCGGGCTTGCCGTAGTTGGGCACCTGTGGGTCCTCGTGCATGCTGCGCCCGACCCCGTGGCCGACGAGCGAGCGCACGACCGACAGGCCGGCCTCCTCGACGACGAGCTGGATCGCGGCGGAGATGTCGCCGATGCGGTTGCCGTCGCGGCACTGCGCGACCCCCGCATGCAGCGACTCCTCGGTTGCCGCCAATAGACGCCTCGCGTCCTCCTCGACCTCCCCGACGGTGAACGTCCTGGCCGCGTCGGCGACCCATCCGTCGAGCGTGACGCCGACGTCGATTGAGATGACGTCGCCGTCCTCGAGCCTGTACGGGCCGGGGATGCCGTGCACGATCATCGCGTTCGGCGAGGCGCAGATCGATCCGGGGAAGCCGCGATAACCCTTGAATGTCGGCGTCGCGCCGTGGTCGCGGATGAAGCGCTCGGCGAGCTTGTCGATCTCGCCGGTGGTCACGCCAGCACGGATGCTGCGCTCGATCTCATCGTGGACGGCGGCCAGCAGGAGCCCCGCGCGCGCCATCTTCTCGATCTCCTGCGGCGACTTCTTGATGATCACCCACGGAGCTTAGCTGGGCAGCGCCGGCCGGCCCAGCGGCTGCGTCAGAAGCCCTCCTCGAGGCGCACCGTGGCGACGGTCGCGCGGATGTGCGCATGGACCTCGTCGGCAGTGCGGCGTCCGTCGAAGCGCCGCAGCAGCCCGGCGCGGTCGTAGTAGGCGATCAGCGGCTCGGTCTGGGAGTGGTAGACCTCCAGGCGCCGGCGGATCACCTCCTCGCGGTCATCGTCGCGCTGCATCAGGCGCGCGCCGTCCTGGTCGCACACTCCCTCGTGCTTGGGCGGATCGAAGTCGACGTGGTAGATGTGGCTCGGGTTCTTCACGCACACCCGCCGCCCGGCGAGACGGCGGACGACGTCGTCGTCCGGCACCTCGATCAGCAGCACCGCCGTCAAGCGCCGGTCGAGCCCCTCCAACGCGCCGTTCAGCGCGTCGGCCTGCTGTTCGTTGCGGGGAAAGCCGTCGAGCAGGAAGCCGTCGCGGGCGTCGCCGCTCGTGAGACGGTCCGTGATCATGCCGATGATCACGTCGTCGGGCACCAGCTCGCCGGCGTCCATGTAGCGCTTGGCCTCGCGGCCCAGCTCCGTCCCCTCGGACACCTGCGCACGCAGGATGTCGCCGGTCGAGATGTGCGGCAGCCCAAAGTCCTCGACCAGGCGCTCTGCCTGTGTGCCCTTTCCGGCGCCGGGCGGACCGAGCAGGATCAGGTTCAGTTCAGACACGACCGAGGCAGCCTACCCGCTAACGGCATCTCGATGCGAGTTCTCGCCGCCGTCTGAGAGCAACGCCGTCTCCAAAGCCCGCCGCAAGCCCGTTCAGCTCGTTGAGTAAGCTCAAAACGAGACAGTCCCGGACGACAGCGAGGAGGAAATAGATGGCCGCGTCCCAGGATCCCAGCGCCGAGCTGACGTCGCTGCCGCAAGCCGACCAGGAAGCGATCGCGACGACGCTGATCACCCTCAGATCCGGCTTTCAAGAGCGCGACGCCGGCAAGCTCGTGGGCGTCTACAGCGCCGACGCCGACTGGGTCAACGCGTTCGGCACGGTGAAGAAGGGCAGCGAGGAGATCCTGGCCTACCTACGGCGATTGTTCGCCGACGCGAACTTCAACGCCGGCACGCTCAAGGCTCCGCCCGAGGTAGCAATGCGCGTGTTGACGGCAGAGGTCGTGCTCGTGTCCGCGCACCTGCAGGTGGAAGGCCAGAAACTGCTCGACGGCGGCGAGATCGAGCTGCGCGACAACTACTCCTTGCGGGTCCTGCGCAGACAGGCAGACGGCTCGTGGCCGATCGTCTCGGAGATGTTCAACGACGCCAACAGCGAGCGCACGTTCGCGGGCGCCGACGGCTCCTAGCGTCGGCGTCACGTCGTACTGAGCACACGCGCCGAAGGCAACCACGCGCAGGCCCCTCGGCCAAGCGAAGCTGTCGGTCTGGTGGCCGCCACGAAGTCGCGGCCATCAGAGCGATCAGCGAAGCGTCACTTAAGGAAGCCCTCGTAACTTCGCATCATCAGCTGCGCCTCGAGCTGCTTCATCGTTTCGAGCGCGACGCCGATGACGATCAGGATCGAGGTGCCGCCGAACTGGAACTGCTGGTGGGTCTGCGCGAACAGCAGTGCCGGTAGCGCCGCGACGGCGGCGAGGAACAGCGCGCCTGGGAACGTCAGTCGCGCGAGGATGCGGTCGAGGAATTCGGCGGTGGGCCGGCCTGGGCGCACGCCAGGGATGAAGCCGCCGTACTTCTTCAGGTTTTCGGCCTGATCGACCGGGTTGAACGTGACCGCGGTGTAGAAGTACGTGAAGATCACGATCAGGATCGACTCGCCGACGACGTAATGCCAGCCGTTGGGCGTGAAGAAGTCCGAGATCGACTGGCCCCAGTGGGTTTTGACGAGCTGCCCGACGGTCGGCGGGAACGCCATCAGGCTCGCGGCGAAGATCACGGGGATGACGCCTGCCATGTTCACGCGCAGCGGCAGGTAGGTCTGTCCGCCCTCGGTCATGCGCCTGCCGATCACGCGCTTGGCGTACTGCACGGGAATCCGGCGCTGACCTTCCTGGACGAACACGATCGCGGCGACGACCACGAGCACGAGGAACGGGGCCATCACCTTGAAGACCTGGTCCTGCGTGTCCCACCACTGCTGGATGGCCGACGGCAGTCGCGAGACGATCGAGGCGAAGATCAGCAGCGAGATGCCGTTGCCGATGCCGCGCTGGGTGATCAGCTCGCCGACCCACATCAGGATCACGCAGCCGGTCGTCAGGCATATGACGATCAGGAAGATGTGCGCCAGGTCGAAGTGAGTGATCACGTTTTCGCCGGCTTTGGCCTGCAGGCTGTGGAACAGGAAGACGTAGCCGATCGACTGCGCGAAGGCGAGCCCGACGGTCAGGTAGCGGGTGTACTGGGTGATGCGCGCCTGTCCGACTTCGCCTTCCTTGGAGAGCTTCTCCAGTGACGGCACCGCCACCTGCAGCAGCTGCAGGATGATCGAGGCGGTGATGTAGGGCATGATGCCCAGCGCGAAGATCGCGAGTTTCGACAGGCCGCCGCCGGAGAACAGGTTCAGGTAGCTGAGGATGCCGCCGCCGCCGAAGGACTTCTGGATGTTGTTGACCGCCGTCAGGTTGACGCCCGGCACCGGCACGTGCGAGCCGAACCGGTAGATCAACAGCATCGCCGCCGTGAAGCCGATCTTCTTGCGGATGTCCGCAACTTTGAAGGCGTTCAGGATCGTCGAGAGCATGGGCTTGGTCCTCAGCGCGCAAGCCTCGCAGGCACGCCTTGGTCGCGGATTCTAGTGGATAGCCAGTCGCGGGCCGCCGCTTGCGGGCGCGCTCGCCGGGCTAACCGTCGATCGTCGTGCAGGTGCCGCCGGCCGCCTCGATGCGCTCGCGCGCACTCGCGCTGAACGCGTGGGCGTGGACGGTCAGCGCCTTGCTGAGCTCGCCCTTGGCAAGCACCTTGACCGGAATGGCCTTGCGTGTCGCCAGGCCGTTGGCCTTCATCAACTCGAGCGTGACCTCGGTGCCGGCGTCGAAGCGGGCCTCGAGCGCGGAGATGTTGACGGGCTGGGTGTGCGTGCGGAAGGGCTCGAACGGCATCGACTTCTTCATGTGCGGCCCGCGCAGCTTTCGCATGCGCATGTGGATCGGCATCTGGCCGCCCTCGAAGTTGGCGCGCCGTTTTGAGCCCGAACGCGAGCCCGCGCCCTTCTGGCCGCGGCCGGCCGTCTTGCCCGTACCGGAGCCTTCGCCGCGTCCGACGCGCTTGCGGGGACGCCGGCTTCCTGGCGCCGGCGCGAGGCTGTGCAGGCCGATGCGCTCCTCTGCGGGGTCTTTGGTGGTGCTCACTTGCCCTCCGTGACCTCGACGAGGTGGCGCACCGCGTGCAGCATGCCGCGGGCCTGCACGGAGTCCTTGACCTCGACCGTCTGGCCGATGCGGCGCAGGCCGAGCGAGCGCAGCGTGTCGAGCTGTTTGGCGTTGGCGCCGTTCTTGGAGCGGCGCTGGGTGACGCTCAGCTCGCCCATCAGGCGCTGGCTCCGTCGGCGGCGCTTGCCGCTGACGCGGGCGCCTCGCTGACCGCGGCTGTCTCCAGCTCGGCGCTGGCAGCCTGCGCGCTGCCGTTGACGGGCTCGCCGCCGAGGCCGAGGACCTTGTTGATGCTCAGCCCGCGCAGCTGGCCGACCTCCTCGGGCGTGCGCAGCCCGCGCAGGCCTGCGACTGTCGCCTTCACCAGGTTGATCGGGTTCTGCGTGCCGAGGCTCTTGGAGAGGATGTCGTGGATGCCGGCGAGCTCGAGCACCGCGCGAACGCCGCCGCCGGCGATCACGCCGGTACCGGGCGAGGCGGGCTTCAGCAGGACGCGGCCGGATCCGAAGATGCCGGTCGTCTGGTGGGTGATGGTGCTGCCGTGCTTGGGCACGCGGAAGAGGTCCTTCTTGGCGCGCTCGACACCCTTCTGGATCGCGAGCGGCACCTCGTTGGCCTTGCCGTAGCCGACGCCCACCACTTCGCGTTCGTCGCCGACGACCACGAGCGCCGTGAACGAGAAGCGCCGGCCGCCCTTGACGACCTTGGCGACGCGGTTGATCTCGACGACACGCTCCTGGAGATCCAGGCCGGCGGGGTTGACTGAGCGATCTATGGATATGGACATGGCAGGAGGGAGAGGGTAGCGGGAGCGTGCGCCTTGGCGGGCTAGACGGTTATGCCGGCCTCGCGGATCGCCTCGGCGAAGGTGCGGACATGACCGTGGTACTGGTAGCCGCCGCGGTCGAACACAGCTTCAGATATACCTGCCGCCTTGGCCCGCTCGGCGAGCAGCTCGGCCGCACGTTTGGCGCGCTCGGATTTCGACAGCGAGCGCAGCTCGGGCTCGAACCAGTTGACAGCCGCGATCGTGTGCGCGCTGATGTCGTCCACCATCTGCGCGGACACACCGCGGTTGGAGCGGAACATCGAGATGCGCGGCCGCGTCGCCGTGCCGGAGATCTTCGCCCGCACGCGGCGGCGGCGTTTGAGCCGGCGCGTCTCCTTGGTGAGGACCGTCATGCGCGCTTGCCGACCTTGCGCTGGACGTGCTCGCCCTCGTAGCGGATGCCCTTGCCCTTGTACGGCTCGGGCGGGCGCTGCTTGCGGATGATCGCGGCGGTCTCGCCGACGAGCTGCTTGGAGATGCCCTTGACGACGACGCGCGTCGGCTGGGGCACCTCGAATTCGATGCCTTGGGGCGCCGGGATCGGCACGGGGTGTGAGTAGCCGACGGCGAGCTCGAGGTTCTTGCCCTTGAGCTGTGCGCGATAGCCGACACCCTGGATCTCCAGGCGCTTCTCGTAGCCGCTGGTGACGCCCTCGACCATGTTCGCGACGAGCGTGCGCGTGAGCCCGTGCAGCGCCCGATGTTCGCCGCGGTCGGTGGGTCGTTTGACAAGCAGCTGCTCGCCTTCCTGGATGACCTCGATGTCGCGGTGGATGCGCTCGGACAGTTCCCCTTTGGGGCCGTTGACGCGCACCGACTCAGGCTCAATCGCGACGGTCACGCCTGCGGGCACGGGGATTGGCTGTCTACCGATTCTCGACATCGCTCACCTACCAGACCTGCGCCAGGACCTCGCCGCCGACGCCGGCGGCGCGCGCGTCATGACCGGTCATCACCCCGTGCGAGGTCGACACGATCGACGTGCCCATCCCCCCCAGCACCTTGGGAATGTGCTTCGCGTCGACGTACGTGCGCTGGCCCGGTCGCGACACGCGCCGCAGTCCCGAGATCGCCGAGCGGCGGTCCTCGGTGTACTTGAGGCGGATCTGGATCAGCTGTCCGGCGGCGCCGTCGGGCGCCGGCACGATCGACCACGATTCGATGTAGCCCTGCTCGTCGAGGATGCGCGCGAGCTCGCCCTTGAGCTTTGACGCGGGCACGTCGACGGTCTCATGCGCGGCGTGGATTGCGTTTCGCACGCGCGTGAGGAAGTCGGCTATGGGATCTGTCATCGACATGTGTTGAGGGCCTAATCGTTTCTTCGGAGGAAGATCCCTACCAGGAGGACTTGGTCATCCCGGGGATCTGGCCGTTGTGGGCGAGGTCGCGAAGGCAGATGCGACACACCCCGAACTTCTTGTACACCGCTCGCGGGCGACCGCAACGGGTGCAGCGAGTATAAGCACGTGTGGGGAACTTCGGCGGGCGCGCCTGCTTGACGCGCAGTGAGGTCTTGGCCATCTAGTCGTTGCTCTCTTTCTCAGTTGTGTCCGTGTCGCCGTCCGCCGGGGCCTCGCCCTGCTCGGCCTCCTCGACGATCGCAGCTTCGGCTTGCGCCTCCTCGGCGATGTCCTCCTCGGCGGCGGCGTCCGCCTCGGCGGCCACTTCGGCCTGCTCCTCGGCTTCAATCTCCTCGGCGACCTCCTCGACGAGCGCCTCGGCCGCGACGGTCTCCTCGGCGAGCACGTCCGCGACGGCCTCGGCTTCGACCTCCTCGGCCACGGCCTCGGCGACGACCTCCGCTTCAGCTGCGGCCTCCTCGGCGACAGCCTTGTCGGCCTCCTGCACCTCCTGAGGCTCCGCTGCCGGCTCTGGCGCAGCGGCCGCTTTGGCTTTGGGTTTGGCTTTGGCGGGCGCCGGAGCGGGTTCTGCCGCGGCGGCGGCGCTCGCGGCCTCGGCCTCCTCGTGGGCGCGCTGTGCGGCGGCGTCCGCCTCGGGGTCATAGCCCTTGGGCCGGCCCTGGGCGGAGAAGGGCATGCCGAGCGCGGCCAGCAGCGCGTAGGCCTCGAGATCGCTGGCGGCGGAGGTGGTGATCGTGATGTCCAACCCTCGCACCATGTCGATTTTGTCGTAGTCGATCTCGGGGAAGATGATCTGCTCCTTGACGCCAAGCGAGTAGTTGCCGCGGCCGTCGAAGGATCGGGCGTTGAGACCGCGGAAGTCGCGGATCCGCGGGATCGCAACCGAGATCAGCCGGTCGAGGAACTCGTAGCTGCGCTCCGCCCGCAGCGTCACGGCGACGCCCACCGGCATGCCCTCGCGCAGTTTGAACGCGGCGATCGACTTGCGCGCGCGACGGATGCTGGGCTGCTGGCCGGCGATCGTCGCCAGCTGATCGGTCGCCGCCTTGAGCATTTTGGAGTCCTGCTTGGCGAGGCCGACGCCCATATTGATCGTGACCTTCTCGATCTTCGGCGCCTGCATCAGCGACGAGTAGCCGAAGCGCTCGATCAGCGCGGGACGGATCTCCTCGAGGTAGCGCGTCTTCAGACGGGCCGTGGGGGCACTGTCGGTCATCGTTGCCATCGTCAGTCGAGCCTCGCGCCGGAGCTCTTGGCGACACGCACGCGTTCGCCGTTCTCGCCGCGCTCGATGCCGACGCGCGTGGGCTTGTCTTTGGCGTCGAGCAGCATCACGTTGGAGATGTGGATCGGCCCTTCGCGCTCGATGATCCCGCCAAGCTGAGCGGCGGTCTGCGAGCTCGTGCCGGCGGCCTGCTGGGGGCGCGTGGCGCGCTTGATCATGTTCAGGCCCTCGACGTACACGCGTTCCTTCGCGGGGTCCACGCGCAGCACGCGACCGCTCTTGCCGCGGTCCTTGCCGGAGATCACCTGCACGCGGTCGCCGGAGCGGATCTTCAGTGAGCGGCGCTTGGGACGCGCTGCGTGACGGCCCGCCATCACAGCACCTCGGGCGCCAGCGAGACGATCCGCATGAAGTTGCGCTCGCGCAGTTCGCGCGCGACCGGCCCGAACACGCGCGTGCCACGCGGGTTGTTCTGATCGTCGATGATCACCGCGGCGTTCTCGTCAAAGGCGATGTAGGTGCCGTCGTCGCGGCCGATCGGCTTCTTCGTGCGAACGACCACGGCGGTGACCACGTCGCCCTTTTTGACGGCGCCGTGCGGGTTCGCCTGCTTGACGGTCGCGGTGATCACGTCGCCGACGAACGCGTAACGCCGCTTGGAGCCGCCCTTGACGCGGATACACAGGATTTCACGGGCGCCGGAGTTGTCGGCGACCCTGAGGCGAGTCTCGTTCTGGATCATCGCGCCCGCTCCAGCACATCGACCAGCGCCCAGCGCTTGGTGCGCGACAGCGGCCGGCTCTCGATCACGCGCACGACGTCGCCTTCGTGTGCGTCGTTGTTCTCGTCGTGCGCATGCACGGTGCTCGAGCTGCGCACGATCTTTTCGTAGCGTCGGTGCCGGCGCGCGACGTCGATGCGCACGGTGATCGTCTTCTCGGCCTTGTTGGAGACGACGATGCCCTGGCGGACCTTGCGCGTGCCCTCGACCGGAGCGTGCACCGGCGGCAGTGCCTCCGGCGCGGGTGCCGTGGCCCGGCGTGTGGCTTTCTTGGCGCGTTCCTGCAGTCGTCGTGCGCGCCGACGGGCGGCCTTCGTCTTGCGCTCGGCCACCCGCTCCGCGTGGCGCTCCTCGGGCGTGCGGCTCAGACGCGCGTCGCTGTGTTTCGAGCGGGCGCGGCGGCGGCGCTCCTTCGGCGCGAGCTGCTCCACGGGCTCAGCCGCAGCAGCCGGCTCAGCGGCCTCGTCGGGCGCGGGCGCCGCATCCGGCTCCGGGGTCGCCTCAGCCTCGGGCTCAGGCGTCGCGTCCGGCGCGTCAGGCTCGGGCGTCGGCTCCGCGTCGGGCGCGGGCGTGGCCTCGGCGTCGGGCGCGGGCGTCGTGTCGGCCTGGTCGGGCTCGGTGTCTGCTGTGTCGTTGTCTGGTTCGTCAGCCATTTGATCCGTTCACGTTCGTCTTGTTCTAGATGGTGGCCTGGAGCTGGCGCTCGCGGGCGACGGTGAGGGCGCGCGCGAGGTCGCGCCGGGCGCGGCCGAGGCCTGCGGTGTCGTCGAGTTCGCCGGTCGCGTTGGAGAAGCGCAGGCCGAAGACCTCTCTGCGCAGCTCGACCAGGCGCTTGGTCAGTTCGTTGTCGTCGAGGTCACGCAGCTCGCTTGCCTTCACTTCAGTCCTCCCGCAACACGAACTTGGACTTGACGGGCAGCTTGTGCGCGGCGAGGCGGATCGCTTCGCGCGCCAGCGGCTCGGACACGCCGGCCAACTCGAACATGATGCGTCCGGGCTTGACGACCGCGACCCAGCCTTCGGGCGAGCCCTTGCCCGAGCCCATGCGGGTCTCGGCGGGCTTCTTGGTGACGGGCTTGTCCGGGAAGACGTTGATCCAGACCTTGCCGCCACGCTTGATCTTGCGCGTCATCGCGATACGGGCCGCCTCGATCTGGCGGTTGGTGAGCCAGCCACACTCGAGCGACTTCAGCCCGTACTCGCCGAACTGGACGTGCAGCTGGCCGCGCGAGTTGCCGCGACGGCGTCCGCGATGCTGCTTTCGGTGCTTTACGCGCTTGGGCGAGAGCATCAGCGTCCACCGCCACCGGGTCCGCCGGATGAACGCGGCCCACCGGCGCCACGCCCGCCGCCTGGGCCACCTGGACCGCGACCGCCACCGCCTCCACGCCCGCCGCCGCCGGATCCACCCGGACCACGTCCGCGTCCACCACCACCGCCGCCGCCGGGCCCGCCGCCGCGGCCTCCGGGGCCGCCTGGGCCTCGGCCTCGGCCGCGTCCCTCACGCCCGTCACGACCACCGCCGCGGCCGTCGCGCTCTGAGCTCGGCGGCGCGGGCGCGGTCATGTCGGTCAAATCTGCGCCGGTGTAGCCCTCGGGCATGATCTCGCCCTTGTTGACCCAGCACTTGACGCCGATGCGCCCGAACGTGGTACGCGCCTCGTAGAAGCCGTAGTCGATGTCCGCACGCATCGTGTGCAGCGGCACGCGGCCGTCGGAATAGCTTTCGGTGCGCGCCATCTCTGCGCCTCCGAGCCGGCCGGCGACCTGAACCTTGACGCCCTTGGCGCCAGAGCGCATGGCGCTGGTTAGCGCGCGCTTCATCGCACGGCGGAAAGCAACGCGATTCTGCAGCTGCTCGGCGATCGACTGCGCAACGAGCTTGGCGTCGAGCTCGGGGCGCTTGATCTCGAGGATGTTGACCTTGATCTGCTTTTTGGTCATGCGGTGCAGATCGCGGCGCAGCGCGTCGACTTCGGTGCCGGACTTGCCGATCACGATGCCGGGGCGCGCCGTGTGAATGTTGACCTCGAGCTCGTTGGCGTCCTTGCGGATGGTGATGTCCGAGAGGCCGGCATGGGCGAGCTTGCGCGTGATGTGCTCGCGCACGCGGACGTCCTCCGCGAGGTACTCAGCGAAGTGTTTCTCGTTGAACCAGTTCGACTTCCAGTCGTGGATGTAGCCCACGCGCATTGCCTCTGGATGAACCTTCTGTCCCATGTCTCTCGTCTCTAGCGGTTTCTCTTGTTGGTTGCGGGCTCGGGGCGCGCGGTCAGCGTGATCGTCAGGTGGCTGGTGCGCTTGCGGATCGGCGTCGCGCGTCCCATCGCGCGCGGCCGGAAGCGCTTGATCGTTGGTCCTTCGTCGGCGTACGCCTCCCGGACGATCAGGTCATCCTCGAGCAGTTCGTGGTTGCTCTCGGCGTTTGCCACCGCGGACTCCAGCAGCTTCGCCCAATCGCGCGCGACCTCACGAGGGGTGAATGCCAGGATAGCGCGTGCCTCCTGGACCGACTTGCCGCGAAGGTGCCCGCAAACCATCCGCGCCTTGCGCGCCGAGGTGCGCACGTAGCGGGCGTGCGCGGCGACGACGCGGCGACGCGGCGTTTGTTTGACCCCCGCCGCCGCACGACGCGCAACTTTTTCGGCTGGTTTTGCTGTGGCTTTGGCCTTTGCCAGCTCCTGCGCCTCAGCAGCATCACCGGGTGCCGCCGCCTCAGCGCTCGCGGCTTTCTTTGCGATTTTTTTCTTCGTCGCGGACCTTCCGGCGGCCTGCGGTTTGCCGCTCCCCTGCTCAGCCGCAGCGGCATCGCTGTCCGCAGCAGGCTGATCGTCCGCGGTCGGCTTCTTCTCGGCCGCGGCTTTTTTCTCAGCCGCCGGCGCTTTCTCAGCCGCGGTCTTTTTCTCTGCCGCGGGTTTTTTCTCGGCAGCGGCTTTTTTCTCGGCCGAAGCCGCCGGTTTTTTCTCGGCCGGCGCTTTTTTCGCGGCCGCAGGTTTTTTGGCCGCCGACGCTTTCGCGGCGTCGGGCTCGTCGGCCGTCTGGCCGTCCGGCGCGGTCGTCTCGTCGTCGGCGCTCATCGCACCTTCCCCGATCCGGCGTGGCCGCGGAACACGCGCGTCGGCGCAAACTCGCCGAGCTTGTGGCCGACCATCGACTCACTCACGTACACAGGCACGTGTTTCTTGCCGTCGTGCACGGCGATCGTGTGGCCGACCATCTCAGGGAAGATCGTCGATGCGCGCGACCACGTCCTGATCATTTTTTTGTTGTTGGCCGCGTTCAGCGCTTCGATGCGCTGCATCAGGCGCTCTTCCACCCACGGGCCCTTCTTGCTCGAGCGACTCATCGCTGCTTGCCCTTCCCGCGGCGGCGGCCGCGCACGATGTAACGGTCAGAGGTCTTGTTCTGTTTGCGCGTGCGGTAGCCCAACGTGGGCACGCCCCACGGCGTCACCGGATGGCGACCGGCGGTGGTCGAGCCCTCGCCGCCGCCGTGCGGGTGATCGACGGGGTTCATGGCCACGCCACGCGTCTGCGGGCGCACGCCCATGTGGCGCTTGCGGCCGGCCTTGCCGATCTTGACGTTCTGGTGCTCGGCGTTGCCGATCGTGCCGACCGTGGCGCGACACTCGGCGCGAACCATGCGCATCTCACCCGAGGGCAGACGCAGCGTCGCCATGTCGCCGTCCTTGGCCATCAGCTGCGCGGAGGCTCCCGCCGAGCGGGCCATCTGACCGCCGCGGCCGGGCGCGAGCTCGATGTTGTGCACGACTGTGCCGACCGGCATGCGCGCGAGCTCCATGCAGTTGCCGACGGCGATGTCCGCACCCTCGCCGGAGGCCACCATCATGCCGACGGTCAGTCGCTGCGGCGCGAGGATGTAGCGCTTCTCGCCATCGACGTAATGCAGCAGCGCGATGTACGCGGAGCGGTTGGGGTCGTACTCGATCGCCGCGACGCGCGCCTGCACGCCGTCCTTGCGGCGCTTGAAGTCCACACGGCGATACGCGCGCTTGGCGCCGCCGCCACGATGGCGAGCGGTCTTGCGCCCACGCGCGTTGCGCCCGCCGCTCTTCTTGAGGCCTTCGATGAGCGTCTTCTCCGGCTCTGACTTCGTGATCTCGGCGAAGTCCGGATAGGACACGAAGCGCATGCCTGGGCTGGTGGGGCGTGGCTTGCGAATCGGCATGTTCTCAGCCCTCGAGGGCGGCGAGCCCTTGGAAGATCGGGATTGACTCGCCGGCGCGCACCTGCACGATCGCCTTCTTCCACTCGCGCGTGGCGCCCTTGGCGGTGCTGCCGCGGCGCTTGGGCTTTGACTTGACGCTCATCGTGCGCACCTCGACGACGTGCACGTCGAACAGCTCCTCGACGGCCTGGCGGATCTGCGTCTTGTGGGCTTCGCGGTGCACGCGAAAGGTGTAGCGGTCGGCTGCGGAGAGCACGTAGCTCTTCTCGGAGACAACCGGGCGGATCAGCACCTGCGTAGGCTCCATCAGGAATCTCCTTTACGCGGCGGGCCGGTGCGCGCGGTGAGCGCCTGCAGGGCCGGCTCAGAGATGACCAGCGCGGCGGCTGCCAGCAGATCGGCGACACCGACGTTCTCGGCGCTGAGGACCGCCACGCGTGCAAGGTTGCGGAACGACAGCGCCGCCGCAGACTCCTCTGGGACGAGCACGACGAGCGTCGAGCTGAGCCGCCCGCCGTCGCCCGCGGCGGGCGTCCAGTCTTCGAGCAGCTCCAGCGCCTGACTGGTCTTGGGCGCCGTGAAGGCGCTCGCGTCAAGGATCGCAATCGAGCCGCGTCCTGCGTGCAGCGACAGCGCGCTACGCAGCGCGGCGCGCTGCTCCTTGCGGTTGACCTTGAACGTGTACGAGCGCGGCTGTGGCCCGAAGACGGTGCCACCGCCCGTCCAGATGGGCGAGCGGCTCGAGCCCGCGCGTGCGCGGCCGGTGCCCTTCTGGCGCCATGGCTTGGCGCCACCGCCGGAGACCTTGCCGCGGGTTTTGGTGGCGGCGGTGCCGCGCCGGCGTGCTGCCTGCTCGGCGCGCACGCTCTGGTGAACCAGTGGCGCCGAGAAGCTCGAGCCGAACGCGGCGCTCTCGAGCTTGACCTTCTTGGTGGCGGCTGCGCCGAGCACGGGTGCGTCAGGCATCGGTGCGCACCTCCACGAGCCCGCCGGTGGGGCCGGGCACGGAGCCGCGCACCATCAGCAGGTTCTCAGCGGCGTCCACGCGCACGACCTCAAGGCCCTTCTGCGTGACGCGCTTGTTGCCCATCTGCCCAGGTCCACGGATGCCCTTGAACACGCGCGAGGGCGTCGCCGACGCGCCGATCGAGCCCGGCGCGCGAACGTTGTGCGAGCCGTGGGACTTGGGGCCGCTGGCGAAGTTGTGGCGCTTGATCGTGCCCTGGAAGCCCTTGCCCTTGGAGGTACCAGAGATCTTCACGCGCGCGCCGACCTCGAAGGAGTCCACCTTGACGGTCTCACCGAGTGTCAGCGGGTGGGCGGGATCCCAACTATCGCGGAACTCCGCGAGCGTGCGCATCGGCGGCGCGTCGGCCTTCTTCAGGTGACCGAGCTCGGGCTTGGAGATGTGCTTCTCCTTGGCCAGGCCGAAGGCCAGCTGCACGGCGTCATAGCCATCGCGCTCGGAGGTGCGAATCGCTGTCACCGGGCACGGGCCTGCGAGCAGTACGGTGACGCGCGCGACGCTGCCGTCCTCCTGAAAGACCTGCGTCATGCCGAGCTTCTTCGCGAGGATCGCAGCCATCGCTCAGGTTGCCAGGCGGATCTCGATGTCGACACCCGCAGGCAGGTGATCGAGACGCTGGAGCGAGTCGACCGTCTTCGGCGTCGGCTGGTGGATGTCGATCAGGCGCTTGTGCGTGCGGATCTCGAAGTGCTCGCGCGAGTCCTTGTCCTTGAACGGCGAGCGGATGACGCAGTAGACGTTCTTCTCGGTCGGCAGCGGCACCGGGCCCGACACGCTCGCGCCGGTGCGCGTCGCCGTCTCGACGATCTCGCGAGCGGCCGACTCGATGGCGGAGGTGTCATACGCCTTGAGGCGGATGCGAATCTTGTTTTGGTTTGTCGCTGCCATGAGGTGTCGCCTTGCTGGTCTCGTGTGGTGATCGTCTGGACGCTGCGGTTGATGCTGCTGGTGCTCGGTTGTGCTCGCTGCGGTACGTCACTGACGGCTGAGCTGCTCCGCCGATGGCCCCTCCCTGACGCGCGAGAAGGGCGGGTTCTGCTTGGGAACCCGCCCCATCGCCGCCACACCCATGGAGGTGGGGCTCGATTAGTCGTATCGGACTGCCAATATGCGCGTCGCCCCGACGGTGTTTCGGATCGACGCGCGTGTGCTACTCGATGATCTCGCTGACCACGCCGGAGCCGACCGTGCGGCCACCCTCGCGGATGGCGAAGCGCAGGCCCTGGTCCATGGCGATCGGCTGGATCAGCTCGATCTCCATCTGGACGTTGTCGCCCGGCATGACCATCTCGACGCCCTCGGGCAGCTTTGCCACCCCGGTCACGTCGGTCGTGCGGAAATAGAACTGAGGCCTGTAGCCCGTGAAGAAGGGGGTGTGACGACCGCCCTCCTCCTTCTTGAGGACGTACACCTCGGCCTTGTACTTGGTGTGCGGCGTGATCGACCCCGGCTTGCACAGCACCTGTCCGCGCTCGATCTCCTCGCGCTTGGTGCCTCGCAGCAGGCAGCCGACGTTGTCGCCGGCGCGACCCTCGTCGAGGATCTTGCGGAACATCTCCACGCCCGTCACCACCGTCGAGGTGGAGTCGTGGACACCGACAATTTCGACGGTGTCGCCAGTGTGGACGATGCCCTGCTCGACGCGGCCGGTGGCCACGGTGCCACGACCGGTGATCGAGAAGACATCCTCGACGGGCATCATGAACGGCTTGTCGAGCTCGCGCACCGGGTCCGGGATGTAGGAGTCCAGCGCGGCGGCGAGGTCGAGAATCTTCTGCTTGTAGGCCTCGTCACCTTCCAGCGCCTTCAGCGCCGAGCCGGTGATGAACGGGATGTCGTCACCCGGGAAGTCGTACTCGGTGAGCAGCTCGCGCACCTCGACCTCGACCAGTTCCAGGAGCTCCTCGTCGTCGACCATGTCGGCCTTGTTGAGGAACACGACGATGTAGTTGACGCCGACCTCACGGGCGAGCAGGACGTGCTCACGCGTCTGAGGCATCGGCCCGTCGGCCGCGGACACCACCAGGATCGCACCGTCCATCTGCGCGGCACCGGTGATCATGTTCTTGACGTAGTCCGCGTGGCCGGGGCAGTCGACGTGGGCATAGTGCCGACTGTCGGTCTGGTACTCGACGTGGGAAGTCGCGATCGTGATCCCGCGCTCCTTCTCCTCGGGCGCGTTGTCGATCTCCGCGAAGGTGCGCGCCTCGGCGCCTCCGTGCTCGGCCAGCACCGTCGTTATGGCAGCGGTCAGCGTCGTCTTGCCATGGTCGATGTGACCAATCGTTCCGACGTTGACGTGCGGCTTGTCGCGCTCGAACTTCTCCTTCGCCACTTTTTGTTCGCTCCTATATCGCTTGTTTGCCCGCCCCTGTGGAGGCGAACCTCAGAAATCTATCTAAATGAAGTCTTCCTTGACTGCTGCCTGCTCTGCAGTCCGCTCTAGCTGCTACCAACCAGCCTAGCCCGAGCCGTCTAGGCTGGGACCGGTTCCCCTGTTCGCTGTTCGACGATCTTCTCAGCGATGTTGGGCGGAACCTCCTCGTAGGCCTCGAACTGCATCGTGTACGTGGCCCTGCCCTGGGTGTTGGAACGAAGGTCGGTCGCGTAGCCGAACATCTCGCTGAGCGGGACCTTGCCGGTCACCACCAGCGCGTTGCCGCGGCGCTCCTGGCCTTCCACCTGTCCGCGCCGGCGGCTGAGATCGCCGATCACGTCGCCCACGAACTCCTCGGGGGCGACCACCTCCACGGCGAAGATCGGCTCCAGCAGCACGGGCTTGGCGCGTTTGGCGGCCTCTTTGAAGGCGAGCGAGCCGGCGACTTTGAAGGCGATTTCCGAGGAGTCGACGTCGTGATACTTGCCATCGACGAGCGTCACGCGCATGTCGACCATCGGGTAGCCGGCCTTGACGCCGTTGTCGAGCGCCTCTTCGATCCCCTTCTTGACGGCGGGGATGTATTCCGAGGGGATGTTTCCACCCTTGATCTTGTTGATGAACTCAAATCCGACGCCCGGAGCAGGCTCGAGGTTGATGAAGACAACGCCGAACTGACCGGAGCCACCGGTCTGGCGCACGAACTTGCCTTCGATCTTCTCGACGCTGCCGCGCACGGTCTCGCGGTAGGACACCTGCGGGCGACCGACATTCGCCTCGACGCCGAACTCGCGCTTCATGCGATCGACCAGCACCTCGAGGTGCAGCTCGCCCATGCCCGAGATCTCGGTCTGGCCGGTCTCCTCGTTGGTGCGCACCTGGAACGTGGGGTCCTCCTCCGCCAGGCGTCCCAGCGCAACCGACATCTTCTCCTGGTCGACCTTCGTCTTGGGCTCGACCGCGACCTTGATCACCGGCTCCGGGAAGATGATGTTCTCGAGATGCACCGGATGGGCCGGCTCGGCGAGCGTGTCGCCGGTGATCACCTGCTTGATGCCCACCGCCGCGGCGATGTCACCGGCGTAGACCTCGGTGACCTCCTCGCGCTCGTTGGCGTGCATCATCAGGATTCGCCCGATGCGCTCGGTGCGCCCGCTGCCGACGTTCAGGACCTTGGCGCCGGCCTCAAGATGGCCAGAGTAGACGCGGAAGTAGGTGAGCTTGCCGACGTAGGGGTCGGCGGCGATCTTGAAGGCAAGCGCAGAGAAGGGCTCGCCGTCGTCGGCGTGGCGCACGACCTCGCGCTCCTGCTCCTCGCCCTTGATCAGTTCGGTGCCGACAACGGGCGGCACGTCCAGCGGCGAGGGCAGATAGTCGATGACCGCGTCCAGCAGCGGCTGTACGCCCTTGTTCTTGAAGGACGAGCCACACAGCACGGGCGTCAGTTTTGTCGACAGCGTCGCCGCGCGGATCGCGCTCTTGAGCACGTCCTCGGGAACGTCGGCCTCCTCGAGCAGCAGCTCGAGCAGCGCGTCGTCGTAGTGAGAGACCTCCTCGAGCAGGTGCTCGCGCGCGGCCTGCGCCGCTTCAGCGAGGTTCTCGGGGATCTCGATCTCGTCGACTTCCTTGCCCATCTCGTCCTTGTAGACGATCGCCTTCATGGCGACCAGGTCGACGACGCCGAGGAAGTCACCCTCCGCGCCGATCGGCAGCTGGATCGGAACCGGGTGCGCGCCCAGGCGGTCGATCATCGTCTGCACGCCCTTCTCGAAGTCCGCGCCGATCCGGTCCATCTTGTTGATGTAGGCGATGCGGGGCACGTGGTACTTGTCCGCCTGGCGCCAGACCGTCTCGGACTGCGGCTCGACGCCGGCGACCGAGTCGAACAGCGCGATCGCGCCGTCGAGCACGCGCAACGAGCGCTCGACCTCGACCGTGAAGTCGACGTGGCCGGGCGTGTCGATGATGTTGATGCGGTGGTCCTTCCACTGCGCGGTGGTGGCAGCGGAGGTGATCGTGATGCCGCGCTCCTGCTCCTGCTCCATCCAGTCCATCACGGCAGCGCCCTCGTGCACCTCGCCGATCTTGTACGTACGGCCGGTGTAGTAAAGGATGCGCTCGGTCGTCGTCGTCTTACCGGCGTCGATGTGCGCCATGATCCCGATGTTGCGGGTGTTTTGGAGTGAGAACTTACGTGGCATAGCTCAGTTGTGGCATCAATCGCTTGAAAGGTTGTAGCTAGGTGGTGGCGCGGGCAAAAAAATAGGCCCCCCGGGCCCACGCACGCTGCAGGTCATGTTGGACCGTTCCGCGTTCGTTATTTGCTCGAGATCACCATCATCATTGCCGGATCGGGGGGCGCACGCGTCCTGCCGCGCCCACCGCGACGCCTTTTCGACTATAGCAGAGCGATTCCTGCTCGCTAACCGGTCATAGGCCGCGTTTGGCCCATGCTTCAGGCCGGTTTTGGCGTCTCGCATGCTGCCGGCGGAGGGGCGTCCTCGACCATCGCGCCGAGGCGCTCGAGCACGCGTGTGGCTGCACGCAGCTCCTCGAGCTCGACGCCCGTGAGGGCGCGCTCCCAGCGCTGCTGCCAAGCCTCGCGCTTGGCCTCGATCTTGCGCCTCCCCTGGGGTGTGAGGCGCGAGACGACCACGCGCCGGTCCGTCTCCGAACGCACCCGCTCGACGTGGCCCTGCTCGGCGAGATGATCGAGCATCTGCGTGACCGTCGCCGGCGTCAGCCGCGCCGCGGTAGCGAGCTCGCCGGCGGGCAGCGCTCCGCGCTCGAACAGCTCGATCAGCAGCTCGAACTGCGCGTGGCTGAGCTCGGAGCCGCCGAGATGCGTGTCGCGCCCGCGCAGGCGGTTGAAGCTGCGAAACACGCGACGGAATGCCAGGCCCAGCTCTGTCAGCTGTTCCTCGCGCGCGTCGGGGGACTGGATCTTGGGCTCGACGGCCGCCGGTGTGCTCATCTCGCGCCCCTATACGCCCAACGGCTCGGCCGTCGCCTCGGCGTTGGCCGCGGCTGGACTAAGTCGTGCGCGCGGGTCCTCGGAGCGCAGCAGCACGACGCAGGGGACGAGCCCGATCGCGGCGATCCCGAAGGACCACCAGTAGGCGATGTTGAAGGCGTGCGCGAGATGCACGCTCGATGGTGAGATCCCACTGGCACGCTGCAGCACGACCGCCAGCACGGCCGTCCCGATCGCGCCGCCGATCCGCTGCAAGACGTTGAGCTGCGGGGTCGCGTCGGAGAGCTGATCAGGTCGCAGCGAGGCAAAGGCCGTAGTCATCGCCGGCATGAACGAGAAGCCGATGCCGACGCCGCGCACCAGCAGCACCGCCGAGATGCCGACGATCGACGAGGTCGGGCCGATGAAGGCAAGCGGGATCGTGCTCAGACACAGCACCGAGACGCCGCCGAGGGCGATGCGCCCGCCGCCGAAGCGATCGGTCAGACGACCGGCGATCGGCATCGCGACGAGCATTCCGAGGCCCTGCGGCCCGACCAACAGACCGGTCGCAATCAGGCTCTCGTGGCGGACTTCCTGGTAGTAGAGCGGCACAAGGATCATCGCGCCGAACAGCGCCGCGCCGAGCGCGAACGTCGTGAACGAGGCAGCGGCGAAGATGCGGTTGGCGTACAGGCGGATGTCGAGCAGCGGACGCTCGACGCGCAGCGCATGCCAGCAGAAGATCGCGGTCAGCGCAAGCGCCGCGATCACGGGGCCGACGACGATCGGAGCGGTCAGGCTGGTGCCGGGCGTACCGAGCTGCGCGAGGCCGTAAACGACTGCGCTGGACGCTGTCGAGAGGAGCACCAGACCGAGCACATCGAGGCGTCCCGCCTTACCCGATTCGGTGTGGGGGATGATCCGCCAGCCGAGGAAGAAGGCGATGAAGCCGATCGGCACGTTGACGAGGAAGATCCACGACCAGTGCAGGCTCTCGAGAATCGTGCCGCCGACGACCGGCCCGAGGATCGGTCCGACCATCGCGGGCATCGCCACGATGCCCATCACGCGACCCATGCGCTTCGGGCCGGCGACCTGCGCCATGATCAGCTGTGCGACCGGCATGATCATGCCGCCGCCGGCGCCCTGGAGCACACGGAAGAGGACCAGCTCGGTGGTGGAGGTGGCAATGGCGCACAGCGCCGAGCCGACCGTGAACAGCACCAACGAGGTCAGGTACACGCTCTTTGCGCCGAACCTGCGCGAGGCCCAACCCGTCACCGGGATCACGGCCGCGAGCGACAGCAGGTAACCGGTGATCACCCACTGGATCTGCGCGAGCGAGCTGTGCAGGTCGTGCCCCAGCGTCCTCAGCGCCACATTCACGATCGTGGTGTCGAGGATCGACATGATCATGCCGAGGATCACCACGACGGCGATCTTCCACACGTACGGCTCGATACGGTCTGATGCCTCGGGGTGGAAGTCGGGGTCTGCTGTCTGTGTCGAGGAAGACATTTGGTACCGAAAGTTTAGGTACCAAAGCTTTCTGCTTCAAGGGGGTTGGTGTGTGATGTGGGTCAC
Source organism: uncultured Solirubrobacteraceae bacterium (assembly GCA_963838405.1). Classification (GTDB taxonomy): domain Bacteria; phylum Actinomycetota; class Thermoleophilia; order Solirubrobacterales; family Solirubrobacteraceae; genus Palsa-744. The sequence continues at coordinate 1,175,320 of CAWIRA010000006.1, forward strand.
ACATATACCATCCGTGTATAAACTGTGCTAGACATAGAGGCATGCCAAAGGTTGACCGCACCAACCCCGTCAGGTCCAAATCGTCCGAGTCTTCGTACTCGCTCATGGAGTTCGTCAAAGCGTTCCCCGACGACGAGGCATGCCTGCAATGGCTCTGGCGGACACGGTTCTCGCTGGACGGCCAGCACGCCTACTGCGAGAAGTGCAAGCAGGACCGGCCGTTCAAGCGCTACCCAACCGCCCAGCGCCGATTCTCATGGACCTGCACGGGCTGCGGTCGGCACAAGTCCGCGACGGCCGGAACGATCTACGAGGGCTCGGCCACGTCCCTGCACTTGTGGTTCTACGCGGGCTACCTGCTCACTAGCACTCGTTGCGGGATCTCGGCAAAGCGGCTTGAGCGCGAGATCGGCGTCACCTACAAGACCGCATGGAGGATGCTCAACAAGCTCCGCACGATCGCCATGGCCGATGACTCCGGCCCGCTCTCGGGCGACGTTGAGGTTGACGAGGCATCGGTGGACGGCAAGCCCCGCAAGAAGCAGGGTCAGCGCGAGCTACGCGGTACCGTCCCCAACCGTCGCTCCGAAGCCGCGAAACTCCGCGAACGTAGTAGAGCGACCGTCTTCGCCGCAGTCGAGCGAGGGGGACGGATCAAGGCAACCGTGCTGCCCTCACGCCATGGGCCGGGACTCAAGAAGCAGGTCATCGAGTGGGTCGAGCCAACGTCGATCATCATCACCGACGACTGGGGCGCCTACAAAGGCTTGGAGCGCCACTTCATCGACCATAGTCGGATCAATCACTCGGCAGGGATGTAAGGGCACCTACCGCAAGGTGTCCCACAAGTGGCTACAGGGCTACCTCAACGAGTTCGTCTGGCGGCGCAACTCGCGCCTTGAGCCGGACGCGATGTTCGAGCAGCTGCTTTACCGGACTGCACAAGCCAAGTAGAGTGAGGACATGGCGAGATTTCCGGTTGAAGGTTGGGCACAAGCGCCGGTTACAGAGCCGACGAGCTATGTCAACGGCGTAGCGATCACCGTCTCTCCGTGGGACTTCTGTCTTCTGTTCCTGCGCGGGCTTCCGACCCAGCCGCTGTCGGTCTCGGAGGGAACTGAGTTTATCGAGGGACGGAGACAAGGGCCGTTGGAAGCCGAGATCGTCCAACGAATCGTGATGTCCCCGCAACACGCCAAGTCGATGGTTGCGCGCTTGCAGGAAAACGTTGAGCCTCTACGAGAGCGAGTTCGGCGAGATCCCGGCTATTGACGTGTCGTTGCCCGAGGGGCAAGGAGAGTCAAGTTCGTCAACGCCCCCATCCGATACAGGCACGTGATGGCGTACTACTCCGCGACAATCGACCTCAAAACTGCAGGCGGTACGGACCCGAGCGGGACCACGGGACCGGCAGAGGCCCCAGTAACGTCGACCATTCCGCAGCAATCACCGGTCGCGGCTTGGCTCATGACCCCGCAGGCCCGTCGATTCGCCGGGCAGTGGGTCCTCCTCGATGGCGTCTTGGAGCCTATCGATTCCGACCTATCCCCCCAGGCGCTTGAACGGCGCCACCTTGACTCCGCAGGGGGCGCGGTCATCGTATTTGTGCGACCCAGTGCGATGCAGCTCGGCAGGTGAGTCTCGCCGAGCTAGCAGCCCCTCGGACCATAGGGTTTACTCATCGGGGCGAGTACAGCGGCGAGCCGACAGGCCGTCCCATCGTGACCGTTGAGTTCGCTGTCACGGACAGCGTCGGGGTGTTGCTCGGCTCATACGAGACCGGCGTTATGGTCGACTCGGGCGCCCAGATCACCGTTCTTGAACACGAGGTTGCGCTGGCCCTTGGGCTCGATGTACGGCAGTTCCCGCTCACCTTCCTTGAGGGCGCCGTTCCTGCCGATCGGCCGGATGCGGAGCCGCCGAAACTGCTCTGCGTCGAGGTCGATCTGCTCGCAAACCTATGCGGTACTTGGATTGAGATTCCTGCGTTGTTTCCGTTCAAGGCAGTGCCGGTTAGAAACGTACTTGGAAGGGCCGTCGTGTTCGACCGTGTCCGCTTCGCGTTCGGCGGCGGCGAGCTAGCTGTCTACGGCGTCGCCTGAGCGATCCGGATCGGGCAAGCGCGCGGTCTTCTCAAGGAACGCCATCACGTCGGCCTCCTTGGGCACCGGAATCTCTATCGGCTTGCCCTTCGCGGGTTTCGTCTGCTGGGTAGGCTGCTGATCGGTGTCGGACACTGCCACTCAGCCTAGCGAGCGTCGATGCGTGTTCTGCGACGGCGAGATTGCTGAGGATGACCCGCCAGAGCATGTCATCCCCAAATGGATGCGCCGCTTCCGCCCAAAGGGCGGCTGGTTCCAGACGGGTCCAAGCCTCGTCCTGGTCGGCAAGACCAGGAATCCGGCCCCCGAAGTCGCGCCGCATCGCTGCAAGGACCCAGATATCACGACGCCTGTCGTCTGTAAGGGCTGCAACGGCGAATGGATGAGCGATCTAGAGACCTGGGCCTCTCAGACCATCGACCCAATGGTCCGCCAGAACCAGCAGCAGGGTCTATCGGTGGAAGATCAGGCGTCGCTCGCCGTCTGGGGGATCAAGACGGCCATGATGTGGATGACCGTGCCGCCGGGTGAACGTCTCATCCCACCCCAGGACTATCGATGGCTCTACGAGCACAAACTGCCGCCACCGAAGTACCGCGTACGGGTCGCACGCTATGAGGCCGCAGGCACGCGCCTACCCTGGAGCTTCTTTGTTCCGGCTCGACTCGGGCGCATCGGCAACCCAGAACCAGGACCGACCGACATACACCACTCGGTCATGGTCTTCGGTCATCTCGTCTTTGATATCGCCGGACCGATGACCGTAGGTGGCGGGGAGCCGACGCCGCTCGACAACGGCACGTTTGCGCTGGACATCTGGCCTGGCGACCAGAGGGCGATTGCGTGGCCGCCCACGCATACGCTTGAAGGCGACGAGATGTTTCTGTTCATGGACATTCCGCCAGACACCGAGCTTCCGAACCCAGGCGCGGAATAGGCGGCGCATCTAGCCCGCCCTACCAACCTCCATCCGGTAGGACCGAGCATGCGCCACCCGCCCGTGCAGCTAGCGCGGGTCGCCTTGCCGTGGTGGCTGTGATGATATCGATCTTATACACGGATGGTATATATGTGATCTGGGTCACACATGCGTAGCGCGGACCTCTAGCCGGGTCTCGCGAAACTCCTCACGCCTGCCTTGGTTCCCCGGCGAGGCGTTCGGCGGCAGCACGGGCCTCGTCGACCTCGAGGATTATGAGGCGCGCGACCAGGTCTCCCGCCCAGACGAAGATCCACCCCTCGCGCTGTCGAACGTGACCGGAGCTGCCAGCGGGACGACCGTCCTGAACGACCACTGCGAACACAACTCCATTGCCGAGGTCGCGGACTTCCTCAAGCCCATACACCAACCCCTCGTACGTGCCAAACCAGCCTTCAATAAAGCTGCGAATGGCCGCCCGCCCCTCGAAGCGCTCCCCCACCGCCCTTCCGTCGAAGCTCGCATCTTCGGCAAAGTTGCTGACTACCTCGTCGACGTCAAAGCGATTGACAGCCTCAAACGCCCTGCCCACGCGCCCAACCAGGTCAGGGGTCGTTGACTCCTCGGGCATCGCAGGCAGTATCCCGCACGGCGACGGGCCGCCGACGGACTGATGAGCTTGTTTGCCGCCGACTCGGTCCGCTCGCGTCGCCGTCGAACGCCCAGCGCAGGAGCGGACGTGATACTGACAGGGAGATGTCGCAGGAGAACGATCGACCTTGTCCGCAGCGCCTTCCAGTCCTTTAGCGCGGAAGACATCGACGCTGCGCTGTCGTTCTGCTCGCCCGACGTCGTCTGGTACACGACCGACCGCTGGCTCGACGGCTCCGCGTACCGTGGCTATGACGGCATGCGCAGCCTCGCAGCGGCCCTTCCGGGGCATCTCGACGACTTCCGCTTTGAGGTCCACGAGATACGCGACGCGCCAGATCGTGTTGTCGCGTGTGTCGACATGGTCGGTTCGCTCGTTTCCGAGCTGGCCTGAGGCGCTCGAGGCCGCGGGGCTGGCGGAGTAGCCTCGCGACGCTCGCCCGCCCTGCGCTCGCCTGCCTTCGGCTCGATCGCCGTGGACGCCGTCGGCTAGCTCGGCTCTAGCCCGAGCGCTTCGCGGGCACGCGCCAGGTCGGCTGCCTTGACAAGCACGCTGCGCGAACCACTCGCACCGAACTCGGGGTTGTCGATCAACCGCTGCTGCATCGCGCGAATCCCGGCACCAGCAAGGATTTGGCAGATCATCTCGGCCTCGGGGCCGCTGCCGGCCGTCGCGACGATCTGCGGCGTAGCGTCGTCCTCTGTGTCGACCATTCAGTCAGAGGGTAGTGCCGGCGCCTGAATGTTGTGCGGCGGAACCCGGCGTAATAGGACGCAGGCGAGGCACACGAATGAGCCGGGGGATGCGGAATGAAGTGGGCTGCGCTGGGGACGATGATTGCGGTGTTGGTCATGGCCGCGTCGGCGTTTGCGTCGGCTGGCGGCGGGCTCACACCGTTTCTGCTGCGTTCTGGAGAGGAGCCCGGCTTTCACGCAGGCAAGCCCGAATCTGCCACTTCGAAGGAGCTTCCAGCGTCATCGAGCTCGGCTCCGCCGCGCAGGCCTGAGCGCGGCCGGCTGACGCGGTTGCGGTGATCCGGCGACGCCCCCCTGCTCGCCGGACCACCGAGCGACCGCCTACCCCTGCACACCGACTGGAGACGGGAGGGCCACCGATTTTGAGGCATGCGTGCGTCGATGTCTAATAGGCATCAGGGGCGCTGACATGGCCAGCGCGCATGGCGCGGCGGCGACCAAAGGTTGTCCGCCTTTGGACGAAGGCGCTTTTGGCCTGACCGCGAGCGGGTATGTCTAGCTTCTGTGGAAGGAGACTGGATCTGCGCCAGCTGCGGGCAGCCGATCGGCGCCTACGCGACAGCCCTCGTCGTCGGTGACCACGACGCGCGCTGGACGCTGCCGGCGGTCGACGGTAGGCAGCCGTCCGCATGGCGTGTCTATCACCGGGACTGCGCGCCGCTCCTCTGGCGTCACTCCTCGCCGCCAGCCTAGCCAGCGCCGGCGAAAGCCCGGCTGGTGGCTCGGCGCGCCACCCGTGGGAGAATCAAGACCGTGTCCACCGCAGCGATCCTGATCGCCGTCCTCATCCTGTTGGTCCTGGGCGACATCGCCGTCGTGCGCGCATGGACGCGAAGAAAACGCAACGACCCCGGCGACTGACCTCAGCGCGACCGAGGACACCGGCTTGCGCCGGTCATCGGGCCGCTACCAGCGGTAGTGCGCGAAGGCCTTGTTGGCCTGCGCCATGCGGTAGATGTCGTCCTTGCGCTTGTACGCGCCGCCCTGCTGGGACTGCGCGTCCATCAGTTCGTTGGCGAGGCGCTGCGCCATGGTCTTCTCGCGACGCTGCCTGGCGAACTCCACGAGCCAGCGCACGGCGAGCGTGCGGGCGCGTCTGGAGGCGACCTCGACGGGCACCTGGTAGGTGGCGCCGCCGACGCGGCGGGATTTGACCTCGAGCGTGGGCGTGAGCGCTTTGATCGACGCGTCGAGCGTCTCCACCGGGTCTTTGTCGCTGCGCTCTCCGATCAGCGCGAGCGCGTCGTAGACGATCCGCTCAGCGGTTGACTTCTTGCCGTCGAGCATCACCTTGTTGATGACCTGCTGGACGAGTTTCGAGCGGTGAATCGGGTCCGGCTCGACCGGACGGATCTGGGCTGCTGCACGACGGGGCATCTGAGTCTCGTTCCTGGAAGCGGTGGGCGGCGGCTATTTTTTCTTGACGCCGTACTGCGAGCGCGCCTTTTTGCGATCGCTCACGCCGGCGGCGTCGAGCGTGCCGCGCACGACCTTGTAGCGCACACCCGGCAGATCCTTGACGCGTCCACCGCGAACGAGCACCACTGAGTGCTCCTGCAGGTTGTGTCCCTCGCCGGGGATGTAAGCCGTCACCTCGATCGAGCCGGAGATGCGCACACGCGCGACCTTGCGCAGCGCGGAGTTAGGCTTCTTCGGCGTCGTCGTGTAGACGCGCGTGCAGACGCCGCGGCGCTGAGGCGCGGCGACCTTCTTCTTGCGGCCTTTGCCGGACTTGAGGCCCGGGGTGGCGACCTTCTTCTTGGGCGTCACGCGGCCCTTGCGCACGAGTTGCGAGGTGGTTGGCATTCGCTGCGTGATGCTAGCAGCGCTAGGCCGTCTGGGCCACGCCGGCTGCGCGAACCGGCGCAGGCATCAGCGCGCCGGCGACGATCACCAGCACGAAAGCGAGCGCCTGCAGCGCGACGCCGGTGGGGCTCGCGGCCACCGGATCGCCAAACACGATGATCCCGCCGGCGATGCCGGCGATGTTGGCGGCCGTTCCTGTCACGGCGATCACGGGGACCGCCTCGCCGTCCTGCAGGCCGCGTGCGGAGGCGTAGAAGGCGACGATCGACGCGAGGATGGCGACGGCGAGCCAGGGGCTGAGGAGCAGGCCGAGGAGCCCGTGCGCGCCGGTGATGCCGGTCAGCGCCTTGATGGCCGTGTCGGACACGCCAAACAGGACGCCGGCGCTGGCGCCGAGCATCACACCGTGGTGCTCGGTCGGGCCGCCCATGCGCGGGCCCATCAACAGCAGGCCTCCGATGCCGAACAGTCCGGCCTCAAATGAGATCATCGCGACGTCTGAGAAGTGCGAGTGCGCGCCGTGCATCGCCGGCAGCGTCAGGCCGAGCAGCACGAGGCCGCCGGCGGTGAGACACAGGCCGAGCCACTGACGACGTCCGACGGAGAAGCCGAACATCTTCTCGGCCATCACCGCGATGAACACCACGCCCGCAGCAAGCGAGACCTGCACCACCGACATCGGCGCCAGCGACAGCGCTGCGACGTGCAGGCCCCAGCTCGCCGTCGCGATGATCATGCCCAGCGTGAACCACTTAGACGAGTACAGCTGCTTGGCGGAGCGCAGCGGGTGCTTGACCTCGACCTTGGGAACCGAGTTGGCGCCCCGGTACTTGTAGAAGAAGCCGAGGTTAGCTACGAAGGCGCAAAGTAGCGCTAGGAATATGCCGAGATCCATGGTCATGTCAGGGAAGGACGAGTTGCCTATCGGTTGGCGTCGGCGGCTGCTTTACTCCGCGCCGACGTCCTAGGCACATCGACCGTGTCCGGCACACTACCCCCCTCGACCTCTGTGCAAGCTAAAGAGCGCGCTAGAGCCGAAACGCACGAGAAACCGCTGCTGATGGTCGACATCGACGGCGTCATCTCGCTGTTCGGTGGCGTCCACTGGCGAGCGTGGTCAGGCGGGGTCAGCGACGGCGCCGGCGGTCAGCTCGACGGCTCCTTTCATTCGATCGACGGCACACCACACTTCCTTTCGTCCACTGCGGCCGCTCACCTGCTCGAACTGGCGGACGTGTTCGAGCTGGTTTGGGCGAGCGGCTGGGAGGAGCGGGCCAACGAGCACCTGCCGCATCTGCTCGGGCTGCCGCCGGAGCTGCCATTCCTGCGCTTCGCGCGCGCGGTTGGACGCTCCAACGCGCACTGGAAGCTCGAAGCGATCGAAGCGTACGCCCGCGGGCGCCCGCTCGCATGGATAGACGACGCGCTCAGCGCCGCCTGCCACGAGTGGGCTGACGCCCGCCCCGCGCCGACGTTGCTGGTGCAGACACAGCCCGAGCGCGGGCTCACCACGCACGAGGCTCAGGAGCTCGAGGCGTGGGCGAGGGATCTCTGACGCCTCGCGCCGCGCCGCAGGCCGTATAACCATCGCTATACGGCATCGATCCGCGAGAGGCAACAGAGTCCGACCGCACCCATCATCTGCGCGGCCCGTATAACCATCGCTATACGGCCTACGCAAGCGGACACGAGCCACGGAACGCGGGCCACGCCGGACCGGGCCGCTTTATGTGCGACCCGACCCGACCCCACCCGACCCGACCCGACGCTGCGCTTGCTACTCGTCTTTGGCGCCCTCGTCGCTGAGCTCGAGCTCGGCGAGCTCCTCGGCGAAGCCGGGGTCGGTGCCGCCGGCGCCGATCTTCTCGAGCGAGGCGAGGTCGGCGTCGAACTCCTGGCCGTAGCCGCCGTTGAAGCCGTCACCGGCCAGGCCGAGCTCTGCTGCGATCTCGTCCTGGTCGAGCAGGCCGACATCGTCGATCGCACGCGGCAGCGGTTCGGAGGGCTCGATCTCAATCCGCCGGTAGCGCTTGAGGCCGGTGGCGGCGGGGATGAGCTTGCCGATGATGACGTTCTCCTTGAGGCCGTTGAGGCGGTCGATCTTGCCTTCGAGCGCGGCGTCGGTGAGCACCTTGGTGGTCTCCTGGAAGGAGGCGGCCGACAGGAACGAGTCGGTGTTGAGCGACGCCTTGGTGATGCCGAGGATGATGTCCTCGAACTGCGCCGTCTCGCCACCGGCCTTGGCAACCGCGTCGTTGGCCTTGGCGAACTCGAAGCGATCGACGAACTGCCCCGGCAGGTAGTCGGTGTCGCCCTTCTGATCGACGCGCACCTTCTTCAGCATCTGGCGCACGATCAGCTCGATGTGCTTGTCGTTGATGTCCACGCCCTGTGACTTGTAGACCTCCTGGACCTCCTTCACCAGGTACACCTCGGTCTCTGTCCGACCGCGGATGGCGAGCAGCTCATGCGGGTACACCGACCCCTCGTTGAGCTGGCTGCCGGCTTTGATCTTCTCGCCGCTGGAGACGAACAGCCGCGTGCGCCGCGGGAAGGCGTGGCGGTGCTCCTCGCCGGAGTCATCGGTGATCACGACGGTGACCGCTTTGTCGGTCTCTTCGATCGACACGACCCCGTCCTGCTCGGCGATTTTCGCGAGGCCCTTGGGGCGCCGCGCCTCGAACAGCTCGACCACGCGCGGCAGACCGTGCGTGATGTCCGCGCCGGCGACGCCGCCGGTGTGGAACGTACGCATGGTCAACTGCGTGCCGGGCTCGCCGATCGACTGCGCGGCGACGATGCCGACCGCGTCGCCGATCTGGGCGAGCGCGCCGGTGGCCATGGCGCGGCCGTAGCAGGCCTGACAGACGCCGCTGGGCGCCTCGCACTTGAGCACCGAGCGCACGGGCACGGTCACCTCGACGCCCTTCTCGTGGTCGTCGGCGAAGGCGCTGACGATCTCGGCCATCTCGGCGCGGCCGATTTCGACGCCCTGCTCGGTGAGCATGCGGTTGCGCTTGGTGGTGATGTCACGCGCGGCGATGCGCCCGACGAGCACGTCGTTGGGCTCGTCGCCGGCCTTGAAGACCGGCATCTCGATGTACTCCTCGGTGCCACAGTCGGCCTCGCGGATGATCACGTCCTGGGCGACGTCGACAAGACGCCGCGTCAGGTAGCCGGAGTCGGCGGTGCGCAGGGCCGTGTCGGCGAGACCCTTTCGCGCGCCGTGCGTGGAGATGAAGTACTCGAGCACCGACAGGCCCTCCATGAAGTTGGCCTTGATCGGGCGCTCGATGATTTCACCCTTCGGGTTTGCCATCAGGCCGCGCATACCGGCGAGCTGGCGGATCTGCTTGAACGAGCCACGCGCACCCGAGTTGGCCATCATGAAGATCGGGTTGAGCACGTCGAGGTTTTTGACCATCGCCTCGGCGACCTCGTCGGTGGCCGCGTTCCACTGCTCGACCACGGCCTCGTGACGCTCCTCCTGGGTGATCAGGCCGTCGTCGTACTGGCCGGTGATGTCGCCCACGATCTTGTCGAACTTGTCGAGGATTTCCTGCTTCTCGGGCGGGATCACGACGTCGTTCTTGGAGATCGTGATGCCGGCCTGCGTGGCGTACTTGAAGCCGAGATCCTTGAACGCGTCGAGCACCAGCGAGATCGTGGTTGCACCGTAGGCCTGCACGAGCATGTCGATCAGCCGCGTGGTGTCACGCTTCTTCATCGACTGGTTGACGAACACGTACTTGGACGCGTCGAACTCGTCGCCCAGCGCCTCCGCGAGCGCGCGCTCGATGCGGTCGTTGTAGATGATCCGCCCGATCGTCGTGAGGACGTGGCCGCCCTCGCGCCCGTAAGGGCGGAACTCGGCGATGTCGTGCAGCTTGACGACGTTGCCCTCGTAGGAGAGCTCCGCCTCCTGCGCCGTGCGGAACACGTGCGGACGCGGCTCATACGTGGCGCGGTCGATCTTCGACAGCTCCTCGGCTTCGGGCCCGTAGGTGAGGTAGTAGGCACCCAGGATCATGTCCTGTGTGGGCGTGGCCAGCGGCGCGCCGTGTGCGGGGGACAGGATGTTGTTGGAGGAGAGCATCAGGATGCGCGCCTCCGCCTGCGCCTCCGCCGACAGCGGCAGGTGCACGGCCATCTGGTCGCCGTCGAAGTCCGCGTTGAACGCGTGACAGACGAGCGGGTGCACCTGGATCGCCTTGCCCTCGACGAGCAGCGGCTCGAACGCCTGGATGCCCAGGCGGTGGAGCGTCGGCGCACGGTTGAGCAGCACCGGGTGCTCGTGGATGACCTCCTCGAGCACGTCCCAGACCTCGCCGATCATCGAGTCGACCATCTTCTTGGCGGCCTTGATGTTCTGCGCGGACTTGCGCTCGACGAGGCGCGCCATGATGAACGGCTTGAACAGCTCCAGCGCCATGATCTTCGGAAGGCCGCACTGGTGCAGCTTCAGGTACGGGCCGGCGACGATCACCGAGCGTCCGGAGTAGTCGACGCGCTTGCCGAGCAGGTTCTGACGGAAGCGCCCCTGCTTGCCCTTGAGCATGTCGGAGAGGCTCTTCAGCGGACGGTTGCCCGGTCCCGTGACCGGACGCCCGCGGCGACCGTTGTCGAACAGCGCGTCGACGGCCTCCTGCAGCATGCGCTTCTCGTTGTTGACGATGATCTCCGGCGCGCCGAGGTCGAGCAGCCGCTTGAGGCGGTTGTTGCGGTTGATGACGCGGCGGTACAGGTCGTTGAGGTCTGAGGTGGCGAAGCGCCCACCGTCGAGCTGCACCATCGGGCGCAGCTCCGGCGGGATCACCGGCACGGCGTCCAGCACCATCATCTCGGGCTTGTTGCCCGACTGGATGAACGCGGAGACGACCTTCAGGCGCTTGACCGCACGAGCCTGCTTCTGGCCTTTGCCGGTCTTGACCTGGTCCTCGAGCTCGATGCGTTCGGCCTCGAGGTCCACCTGCTGCAGCAGGTCGCGGATCGCTTCGGCGCCCATGCCGCCACGGAAGTACTCGCCGAAGCCGTACGGAGAGCCGAAGCGCTCCTTGAGCTCACGGAAGGTGGTCTCGTCGTGCTCGATCTGCTTGGGCTCCATCGTCTTGAACAGCTCCCACACGTTGCGCATGCGCTCGGCGGCGTCCTCGATGTAGGCCTCGGTGTCGGCGATGTCGGCGTCGAACGCCTTCGTCAGCTCCTTGACCTGCTTCTCGCGCTCCTCGTCTGAGAGTTTCGAGAGGTTGAGGTCGAGCGAGTCCGCCCACAGGTGGTCTTCGTCGTTGAAGTTGGTCTGTTTGCCGTTCTGCAGGTACTTCTCGCGGCGCGCCAGCGACTCGCGCAGCTCGAGCACGCGCTCCTCACGCTCGGCGGCGTACGCATCGAGGACCTTGTTGACCTCCTTCTCAAGCGTGTCGACGTCCTTCGCGCGAGCCTCCTCGTCGACCCACGTGACGATCGAGGCGGCGAAGTACAGGACCTTCTCCAGTTCCTTCGGCGCCATGTCAAGCAGGTAGCCGATGCGGCTGGGAACGCCCTTGAAGAACCAGATGTGGCTGACGGGCGCGGCAAGGTCGACGTGGCCCATGCGCTCGCGGCGAACCTTCGAGCGCGTGACCTCCACGCCGCAACGCTCACACACGATGCCCTTGTAGCGGACGCGCTTGTACTTACCGCAGTAGCACTCCCAGTCCTTGGTGGGACCGAAGATGCGCTCGCAGAAGAGACCGTCCTTCTCCGGCTTGAGCGTCCGGTAGTTGATCGTCTCCGGCTTGGTTACCTCGCCGGAGCTCCAACTGCGGATCTGCTTCGAAGAGGCAAGGCTGATCTCGATGGCGTCGAAGTTGTTTATGTCAATCATTCAGGTGGCTTTCGCTCGCGGGTGAATCGGGCTTGTGACTGCGCCGGGCGCGCATGTCGCGCGCGCCCGACTTTTGGCTGTTACTCGGCGGACTCGTCGCTGACCAGGCTCTCCAGGTCGATGTCCTCCGGGGTGTCGACCTCGAGCAACGGCTCGACCTCGACTGCGTCGTCGTCTGTGTCGTCGTCGGTCTCGTCTGTTGTGTCTGCGGGGGCTGCGGCGCCGTCCTCGACTGCCGCGTCGGTGTTGTTCTCCTCGCCGGGGGTCTGCTCGTCGGCGCCGTCGGTGGCGAGCGCTCTGACCCCGGAGAGGTCGATGCCGAGCTCCTCGGCGGCGCGCAGCAGGTCGTCGTCCTCGTCGCGCATCTCCGTGCGCTGGCCCTCCTCGGAGACGACGTTGACGTCGAGCGCCAGCGACTGCATCTCCTTGAGCAGCACCTTGAACGACTCGGGGATCGACGGCTCGGCGATGTTCTCGCCCTTGACGATCGCCTCGTATGCCTTGACGCGCCCGACCGTGTCGTCGGACTTGATCGTGAGCATCTCCTGCAGCGTGTACGCGGCGCCGAATGCCTCCAGCGCCCAGACCTCCATCTCACCGAAGCGCTGGCCGCCGAACTGCGCCTTGCCGCCCAGCGGCTGCTGGGTGACGAGCGAGTAGGGGCCGGTGGAGCGCGCGTGGATCTTGTCGTCGACGAGGTGCAGGAGCTTCAGGATGTACATATACCCGACGGTCACCTGTTCCTCGAACGGCTCACCGGAGCGGCCGTTGAAGAGCGTCATCTTGCCGGACGCCTGCTCGCCGACACGGCGGGACTTGTCGACGTCCATGCGGATGCGCCCGGTGTGGGCGTCCTGCCACTTGACGAGGGCGTTGTCCACGTCGGCGACGGTCGCGCCGTCGAAGACGGGCGTGGACACGTACACCCGGCGCTTGCCGTCGGCGGCGTCGGCTTCCTTGTAGGCCTCGGTGCCGTCGTCATACCAGCCCTGCGCGGCGGCCCAGCCGAGGTGGGTCTCGAGGATCTGCCCGACGTTCATGCGCGAGGGCACGCCCAGCGGGTTGAGGATCACATCGACGGGCGTGCCGTCCTCGAGGAACGGCATGTCCTGCTGGTCGACGATCTTCGAGATCACGCCCTTGTTGCCGTGACGGCCCGCGAGCTTGTCGCCCTCGGAGATCTTGCGCTTCTTGGCGACGAACACGCGCACGAGGTCGTTGACCCCGGGCGGCAGGTCATCGCCGGCGTCGCGGCTGAAGGTCTTGACGTCGATCACGACGCCGCCCTCGCCGTGCGGCACCTTCAACGAGGTGTCACGCACCTCGCGCGCCTTCTCCTTGAAGATCGCGCGGATCAGCTTCTCCTCGGCGGTCAGCTCGGTCTCGCCCTTGGGCGTGACCTTACCGACGAGCAGGTCGCCGGAGATGACCTCGGCGCCGACGCGGACGATGCCGCGGTCGTCGAGGTTGCGCAGCGACTCCTCGGAGCGGTTGGGGATGTCGCGGGTGATCTCCTCCTCGCCGAGCTTGGTCGTGCGGGCGTCGATCTCGTACTCCTCGATGTGAATCGAGGTGAGCTCGTCGTCCTGCACGAGGCGCTTGGACAGGATGATGGCGTCCTCGAAGTTGTAGCCCTCCCAGGACATGAACGCGACCATCAGGTTCTTGCCGAGCGCCATTTCGCCCTTGTCGGTGGAGGAGCCGTCCGCGAGCACGTCGCCCTTGGCGACCTTCTCACCGGTCCTGACCAGCGGCTTCTGGTGGATCAGCGTGCCCTGGTTCGAGCGCATGTACTTCTGTAGCTCGTACTCCTCCTTCTGGCCGTCGTTGCCGAGCACCACGATCTGGTCGGCGTCGATGTAGTCGATCGTGCCGGCGGCGCTGGCGAGCAGCACGTCGCCCGTGTCGAGGGCGGCGCGGCGCTCCATGCCGGTGCCGACGAGCGGCGCGTCGGACTTCAGCAGCGGCACTGCCTGGCGCTGCATGTTCGAGCCCATCAGCGCGCGGTTGGCGTCGTCGTGCTCGAGGAACGGGATCATGGCCGTCGCGACCGACCAGATCTGCTCGGGTGAGACGTCGATCAGGTCGACGTCCTTGGGGCCGACGGTGACGTACTGGCCGGCCTGCGTGCGGCACAGGATTTCGGTGCCCTTGAGCTTGCGCGTCTTCTCGTCGACGGGCGTGTTCGCCTGCGCGATCAGCAGCTCCTCTTCCTGGGTGGCGTCGAGGTGGCGCACCTCCTCGGTGACGACGCCGTCGGCGACGACGCGGTAGGGCGTGGTCACGAAGCCGTACTCGGAGACCTCGGCGAACGAGGACAGCGAGCCCATCAGGCCGATGTTCGGACCCTCGGGCGTCTCGATCGGGCACATGCGCCCGTAGTGGGTCGGGTGCACGTCGCGAACCTCGATCGGCGCGCGCTCACGCGTGAGCCCACCGGCCCCCAGCGCGGACAGGCGCCGGCGGTGCGTGAGCCCCGACAGCGAGTTGGTCTGGTCCATGAACTGCGACAGCTGCGAGGAGCCGAAGAACTCCTTCAGCGCCGCCACCACGGGCCGGATATTGATGATCGTCTGCGGTGTGATCGTGTCTGCGTCCTCGGTTGTGAGGCGCTCGCGCACGACCCGCTCCATGCGGTAGAGGCCGATGCGGAAGGCCTCCTGGATTAGCTCGCCGACGGTGCGCAGACGACGGTTGCCGAAGTGCTCGTACTCGTCGAGGTGCTCGGCGACGGGCTCGCGCGGCATCGACATCGCCTCGGCGGCGTAGTCCTTGATCTCGACCTCGCCGTCTTCAGGCAGCCCGAGGCGCTTGGGCAGCGACACGAGCTCGCGCACCAGCGCGAGGATGTCGTCGTGGGTGAGCGTGCGCGTGTCGATGTCCACGTCCAGCCCGAGACGCGCGTTGAGCTTGTAGCGACCGACGCGCGTGAGGTCGTAGCGCTTGGGGTCGAAGAACAGCTGGTTGAGCAGCGCCTTGGCGTTGTCGACGCTCGGCGGCTCACCGGGACGCTGCTTCTTGAACAGCTCGATCAGCGCGCCCTCTTCGGTGCGCGTGGCCTCGGTGTCGGACTCGATCGTGTTGCGGATGTAGAGCGAGTTGTCGAACAGCCGCAGGATCTCCTCGTCGGAGGCGTAGCCCATCGCGCGCAGCAGCACGGTGACGGGCAGCTTGCGCTTGCGGTCGATGCGGACGAAGACCTTGCCCTTCTTGTCGATCTCCAGCTCAAGCCATGATCCGCGCGCGGGCATCAGGTTGGCGATGAAGACCTGCTTCTCGCGGTCCTTCGGTTCCATCAGGTAGGCGCCGGGGGAGCGCACCAGCTGCGTGACGACGACGCGCTCGGTGCCGTTGATGACGAACGTGCCGCGCTCGGTCATCCACGGGAAGTCGCCCATGAATACCGACTGCTCGCGGATCTCGCCGGTCTCGCGGTTGATGAACGCGACGGTCACGGTCAGCGGGCGCGCGTAGGTGAGGTCCTTCTCGCGGCACTGGTCGAGCGAGGCGACCGGCTCGTCAAACGTGAACTCGCCGAACTGGACCGCAAGGTTGCCGGTGTAGTCCTCGATCGGAGAGATGTCGTCGATCGTCTCGCGCAGGCCACCGGTCTTGGGATCGGTCAGCCACGCGAACGAGCGGCGCTGGATGTCTATGAGGTTGGGTACGTCAACGGTCTTCTGGAGACGCGCGAAAGTCCGGCGCGTCCGGAGAGCATCTGCAGCAGCCAAGAAATGACTCCTTCGGAGGGCGATACACGGGCAGAGGAAGGCGCCGAAGCGCGACCAGCAAAGATAGCACAGACTATCGACGCCCTTAAGTGGGGCTGCCGGTGCTCACGGACCCCGTCCCCGACATTCGCGTATGTGGCGCGATGTCCATGCTGTGGACGGCTGCGACTATCGACCAGCGCCGCAGACTCTACCGGAAAATGCGCGAATGTGAGCGGAAAATAAAGATCGGTCGGCGTCGTGGCTGAGACGGGTCGCAGGCGCGCTCGGCGACGCGCCGCGTCCGGCGCTGCAGCTTGCGCGCGAGCCCGGCCTTCAGCGGGCTATCGACAGGGCAGGGGGGCGCCGCTCCCTCCGCTAGGGGGGAGTTGTCGATAGCCCGCTCAAGGCCGCGCTACTGCGCAACGGCGGTTGACGGAGCTTCTGCGTCTGCACCGAGCAAACCTGCTTGGGCGGAACAGCCGGCTCGCACCGACTCCGCGCCAGCACCTACGCTCAGCGCGTCAACTCATACATAACCGCTCTCTTTGGGTGTCGTCAATCAGTCATTCGACGGATCTTTGCGATTCGTCGATCGCATGATCGTTCGGCCCGCATGCTCTCCCCGAGGGCAGCGGGCCGGCGGCTCAGGCCGCTCTAACCGTTGTACACCGTTTTCAAAACGCACACGCCGCAAAGCCGTCGAAGGACGCGCATTCTTACGCGGCGTTGAGGAAAGCGCCCTGTCGAGCCGAGCGCCGTGGGCCCTAGGCAAAGCGAAGCCGTTCCGCCGGAAGCTCGCCACGAAGTCGCGAGCTTCCGCCGGAACCGGCGAAGCGCTACTTCAGCTCGACGCTCCCACCGGCCTCCTCAAGTTCCTGCTTGAGTTTGTCGGCCTCCTCGCGTTCGATGCCCTCCTTGACCGGCTTGGGGGCCTCGTCCACGAGCGCCTTGGCCTCTTTGAGGCCGAGACCGGTCGCGGCGCGCACGACCTTGATGACCTGGATCTTCTTGTCGCCGGCGCCGGAAAGGATCACGTCGACGGTGCTGCTTTCTTCTTCATCTGCACCGCCTGCGTCGCCTCCGCCACCGGCGGGCGCCGCGACGGGCGCGGCGACCGCTGCAGCCGATACGCCGAACTCCTCCTCGAGCGCCTTGATGCGCTCGGCGAGCTCGAGCACCGAGATGCCCTTGAGCTCCTCGATCCAATCCTGTGTGCTGGTTGCCATGTGAGTCAGTCCTCCTTGGGGGGATTCGTCTCGGCGTCCTGTGGCTGGTCCTCAGCCGAGACGTCCGCGTGGTTGTCGTCTGCTTGCGCCGGCGCATCCGCCTCCGGCTCAGTCTGTGGCGCCGCCTCGGCGGCGGGCTCCTCTGCGGCTGCGGCCTCCGCCTCGGCTGCGGGCTCGAGCTCGGGCTCGGCTGCGAGGTCTGCCTCGGCCTCCGCCGCCGGTATCTCGCCGGACTCCTTCTTGGCCTGCACCTGGCCGAGTGCGACGGCGACGCCGCTGATCAGCGCGTTGAGCGTGCGCACGAGGCCGCTGACGGGCGAGGCGACGACGCCGACGAGCTGCCCGTAGAGCACTTCGCGCGAGGGCAGGCGCGAGAGCGAGCGGATCTGGTCAACGTCGAGCTCGGCGCCGCCCATGAGACCGCCCTTGAACGGCAGCAGCTGAGCTGCGCGCCCGTAGTCGGCGACGGCTTTGGCGGCGCTGGCGACGTCGCCGCGGACGAACGTCAGGGCGGTGGGGCCGGTGAGAAACGCCTTCAGTGTCTCGGCGCCGACCTGATCAGCGGCGCGCTCGGTGAGCGAGTTCTTGACGACCTTGAACGTCGCGTCGGACTCACGCAGGTTGGCGCGCAGCTCGGCGACCTGCGCGACGGTGATGCCGCGGTAGTCGACGGCGAAGATCGCCTCGGACTCGTCAATGTTGGAGGCGATCTCGGCGATCGCCACTGCCTTCTGGTCTCGGTTCATGGGGCTCCTGTCCCGGTCTTGCGCCGCTGGCCGGCTGCCGGGGGTCTCTGGTGGCCTCTGCTGTGGATGACGCTAGGCGGCGATGGTAGCCGCGGGCGCCTCCTCGAGGATTTCACGTGTCTTTGAAGAGTCGACCTTGATGCCCGGCCCCATCGTCGAGCTGAGCGTGATCGAGCGTAGGTAGCGGCCTTTGGCGGCCGACGGTTTGGCGCGAACGAGCTCTTCGACGACGGCTGCGTAGTTCTCGAGCAGCTGACGTTGGTCGAAGCTGACCTTGCCGATGACCAGATGCACGATCGCGGTGCGGTCGGTGCGGTACTCGACCTTGCCGGACTTGGATTCTTCGACCGCTTTGGCGACGTCCATCGTGACGGTGCCGACTTTCGGGTTCGGCATCTTGCCCGACGGCCCGAGGATGCGCCCCAGCTGACCGACCACGGACATCATGTCGGGCGTCGCGATCGCGACGTCGAAGTCGTCGAAGCCCTCCTGGATGCGTTTCGCGAGGTCCTGGGCGCCGACGACGTCTGCGCCGGCGGCTTCAGCCTCGGCGACCTTCGGCCCCTGGGCGAACACGGCGACCTTGACGTCCTTGCCGAGCCCGTTTGGCAGCGCGATCGTGCCGCGCAGTTGCTCGTCGGCGTGGCGCACGTTGAGGCCGGTGCGGACGTGCACCTCGACGCTCTCGTCGAACTTGGCGCTGCCGAGATCGCGCACCAGCGCGATCGCCTCGGCGGGCTGATATTCGTGCTCGCGGTCGACTTTGGCGAGCAAGTCGGAGTAGCGCTTGCCGTGTTTGCTCATGACGCCACCTCGACGCCCATCGAGCGGGCTGTGCCGGCGATGATCTTGGCGGCCTGGTCGACGTCGTGCGCGTTGAGGTCGGCGAGCTTGCGCTCGGCGATCTCGCGCAGCTGCTCCTGGGTGATGGTGCCGACCTTCACGCGGTTGGGCTCGCCGGAGCCCTTGTTGATTTTGATCGCCTGGCGGATCAGCACCGCGGCGGGCGGCGTCTTGGTGATGAACGTGAACGAGCGGTCCTCGTAGACGGTGATCACCACCGGGATCACGGTCCCGGTTTCGCTCTGCGTCTGCGCGTTGAACGCCTTGCAGAACTCCATGATGTTGATGCCGTGCTGGCCCAGCGCGGGACCGACCGGCGGCGCCGGGCTGGCCTGCCCGGCGTTCGCCTGCAACTTGATCGTTGTGAGGACCTTCTTAGCCATTTGTGTCTTCTGTTCTAGTTCTTAGCGGGACTGATTGGGAATTGCGCGTGAGCCGTTCGAGGACCAAGTGGAGCAAGGACGCAGTGAGCGAAGTGTGCTTCGCACACGAGCGATCGAGGACGCCGCTCCGCGCCGGTCATCGGACGGGTCAGAGCTTCTTTACTTGGTCGAACTGTACTTCGACGGGCGTCTCCCGGCCGAAGATAGATACCAGCACCTTGAGCCGCGCCGCGTCCTCGTTGATCTCGGAGATCTCGCCGGAGAAGTCCGACAGCGGGCCTGAGACGACCTTCACGGACTCGCCGATCGTGAACTGAGCGCGCGTGCGCGTCGCCGTTGCGACCTCCTTGTGCAGCAACCGGTCGACCTCGATCTGGGTCAGCGGCACGGGCTCCTGCGAGGCGCCGACGAAGCCGGTCACGCCGGGGGTGCCCTTGACGACGCCCCAGGAGTCCTCGTTGAGCTCCATGTTGACCAGCACGTAGCCGGGCATCGTGCGCTTCTCAACCGGGTTCTTCTGGTTGTCCTTCATCTCCATGACCGTTTCGGTCGGCACCACCACGCTGCGCACAGCGCGCTGCTGCCCGAGCGACACGACGCGGTGCTCGAGGTTGTGCTTGACCTTGTTCTCATGGCCTGAGTATGTGTTGACGACGTACCAGCGAAACATTCAGATCTTCCTTACGACTCAGCCGAGTATGAATTCGACGATTTCCTTGGCGACGTAGTCGGCCAGGGCCAGATACAGGCCGGCGATCGCGACGAACCCCAGCACCACCGCGGTCGCCTGAGTGACCTGTCGGCGGTCGGGCCACTGTACGCGTTGGAGCTCAGCCCAGCTCGCTCGCAGGAAGCCGATCGCGCGGTTGCCGCCGCGCAGCGGCGCGCCCGACGGGGGCACGACCTCGCCGCCGCCGCCGTGACCGCCCCCATGTCCGCCGCCGGCGCCGCCCGGCGCGGGAGGACCGCCGCCGTGCTCCTGCAGCTCGTCCTCAGCCTCGGCCTCGTTCTCCGCCTCGACTTCGTCTTCAGAGAGCTCGGTGCCGGTTTCGGAGAGCGGGACGCCACCTTCAGAGAGCTTGTCGCCCGTGACGGGCACGCCGCCCGCGCCGCGGATGAGCGCGGCGTCGAACTCGTCGACGTCGCCCGCGTGCTCGAGCGCGCCGGGCAGGTCGGCGCGCTCGACCCTGCCGTGCGCCTCGGGGTGCGCGGACGTCGAGTCGGCGTCGACATCAGCGTCGACCGCGGCGCCCTGGGCACCGTTGGGCACGACGTCCGCGTCGGCCTCCGCAGGCCGTCGAACAGCCGCGCCGCCGCCGCGTGCGCGGCGCTGCTTTGCACGTTTACGGTCACGAGCCACGGCAGCGCTCCCGCGCTAACGGGTCTCCCTGTGGCTGGTGTGCTTGCGACACCAACGGCAGTACTTGCGCAGGCTGATCCGGTCAGGGTTGTTGCGCTTGCTCTTGTTTGTCTGGTAGTTGCGATGCTTGCACTCCTCGCAGGCGAGGGTGACAGCGATTCGGACGTCTCCGCGGGCCATGATCAGTAATCCCTGCGTCGTTGTTTTCAGCGGCTCTGGGCGAAGAAAAACCCCGCCCAGGCGCGAGGTCCAAGCAGTCTAGCGCGCTTGCGCGCTCGGAACCAGCATGCACCGCAGACCGTGCCCGCGTGATGGCGAGCAGCCCTTGACGCGCACCGCACAAACCGCGAAGCTCGGGCCGCTCAACGTCCCTCGCCACGCCACCCGCCGGCCCTCCCCATCTAAATAAAAGAAGGAGACACGCGCGATGCCCCTACCCGAGCCGATCCCAGCCAGCGCCCACGACGAGTCCTTCGCGGGTACCAACTACCACATCCGTGGCGAACTCGTGCCCGAGCTGCAGATCGACATCAGCTCTCAGCAGGTGATGTTCGAGCACCACACGCTGCTGTGGAAGGAGACGCAGCTGAACATCGAGCTGAAGAAGCTGCCCGGCGGCGTCAAGCGCAAGATCGCCGGGCTCGAATTCTTCGTCACGCGCACCTCCGGCTCCGGACGCATCGCCTTCTCGCGCGACTCGCCCGGCCAGTGCGTGCCGATGCACCTGAGCCAGGGCGAAGGGCTCGACGTGCGCGAGCACCAGTTCCTCGCCGCCACCGACAACCTCGACTACAGCTTCGAACGCATCAAGGGCGTGCAGAACATGCTGCTCGGCGGCTCGGGGTTCTTCATGGACAAGTTCCGCGCCAAGGACGGTGACGCGCTCGTGTGGCTGCACGGACACGGCAACGTGTTCCTCGTCAACCTCGGCGACGGCGAGCAGCTCGACGTGGAGCCCGGCGCGTGGCTGTACAAGGACCCGTCGGTGAAGCTCGAGGCGATCACCATGGGGCTCAAGAGCGGGATCATGGGCGGCGGCGGCAAGCTCACCTGGAATCGCTTCACCGGGCCCGGGCGACTGGCGATCCAAACCATGTTCATCGCGCCGATCGAGGGCCAGGACACGAGCGGCAACGTCCAGGCGGCGACCGCCGGCGGCCTCGCCGGTGCGCTCATCGGGGGGCTCACGCGGGGGTAGTTTCATCGGTGGCCTCGCCAGCAACGACGGGCGGACGCGTGAGGCGGCTTGCGTAAGGCGCTGCGAGTAGCTAAGCCGAAGCCCCAGGTGCGGGAGTCCGCGCGTCCGCATCTAGCGCACGAAGCAGCTTCTCTTCGCGCGTGCGATCGTCGCCCTCGCCTGCTGCCGGCGTCAGCGTGGCACCGACCTTCTCGACATTGACAGGAAGGCTCAGATGGGGGAACACAAGTTTGATCAGAGAGGCCACTGCAGGAGACTTTAGCCGCCGGCGGTGACGGCGCCCCGGCGCGAAGCCACGCACTCGCCCTGCGCCGGCGGGATCTCGCCGATCCCCGCGAGCGTGAGCACGTATATCGCCGCCGCCAGGGGAAACAGCACCAACAATCGTGCGCCGCGCAGCATGCGCGTCACGTAGCTGTTGTCCTGGCCGCGGATGTAGTAGGCGGACAGAGCGAACGGGACGAGCAGCAAAGCTGCCACCGTCTGCGCGTCGATCGCGTACACGCGCGCCGGCAGCAGGGCGAGCACCACCGAGATCAGCAACCCGGAGAACGCAAGCGGGAACAGAAGTTCCTGGCGATACGCGTGGAGAACGACCGTGAGCGTCGCGGTGTCGCCTCGCGTTGCTGGGACGGCGCGCAGGTGCGAGCGAAACCGCTGATCGTCCGTCCGCGTGGTTTCTAACCTGCCCCCCGAGCTGCCATCGCTCTGCCTGCACACCGTCAGCGACGTTTCAGCCACATACGCGTCTTTGGGCGGTATGACCTCAGCGTGGTAGCTCTCGCACAGGCCGAACGCGACGCAGTCGAGTACTTCCGAGCGACCCAGGAGGCCGAGCGACGCAAGCACTGCGAGGGCTGTCGTGTACCGACGATCGGACTTCGTTTCAACGGTCCGTAGCTCTCGCGCGACGTCGTAGGAGACCTTGCACACGATGCGCCTGTCGGGCTGGTACTCGAGCGGCACCAGCAGCAGAAACGCTGACTCGAGCTCTTCGAGCAGGCGCTCGATTTCCTTGCGCACCAGCTCGTCCGAAACCCGATCGAGCAGGAAGCCCATCGGCGCGTCTGACCTCAGATAGGCCGCCGCCGAGCCGTCTCCGTCGCGCGCTTCGACGATCTCGCGGAGCTTTTTTTCGTGATTAGCGTCGAGGACGGTCCCGGCAGGGAGCAGAGGCGACAGGTACTCCTTGATGCCGCGGACCACCGCCTCGGCGTTCTGCTCGGTGGTCAAGACCGGCAACGGCCGATCGTCCGGGCCACGGACATCGAGGTTGCGCAGATCGCGCTTGGCGAGCGCCAGCAACGGCACGAAGACGAACTCGCCCGCCGTCACGAAGCTCATGGCCGGGAGCGTTAGATCGATGCTCATCCGACATCGCACCGTCTCGGCGTCGAGGAACGAGAACGTCTCGACTCGGCGGTTGACCCAGTTGCGTGCCATCGCAAGCCGGACGGCGCCCCGCGCCGCGCCGCCGCTCGATTTGCCTGGTTCCAACATCGCGAATGCAGG
This sequence comes from uncultured Solirubrobacteraceae bacterium, assembly GCA_963838405.1. Lineage (GTDB taxonomy): Bacteria > Actinomycetota > Thermoleophilia > Solirubrobacterales > Solirubrobacteraceae > Palsa-744. Next base: position 1,198,398 of record CAWIRA010000006.1, read on the forward strand.
CTAACCCCCGCCTGCGACGGCACCGCCCGCAGCGCACAGCCGCGACACGCGACACTACTCGTACAGCGTGAACGTCGCCAGGATCACGTACAGCGCCACCAGCGCCCAACCCTCGAATTCGGCAGCCTCGCCGTCGCCCGTCACCTGCCACAGCGCCAGCGCTGTCAGCGCCAGCGCGCCGATGTACACCGGCGCGAGCGCGAACGTCAGCGTCGTCTTCAGCGCAAACGACACCAGCACGAGCAGCGGGAACAGGAACGCTGCGATCTGCGCGACCGAGTTTTTGACCACCGAGATCGCCAGGTCCGAGCGGCGCTTGTACGCCAGCACCAGCCCCGCCGTGTTCTCGACCGCGTTGCCAGCGATCGCCACAATCACCAAGCCGGCGAACGCCTGCGACAGGTGCAGGATCGAGATCGCCGGCTCCAGACCATTGACGAACCAATCAGACACGAACGCCGACGCCACGCCGCCCACCACCAGCAGCCCCACCGTTAGTCCGAGCGACAGTCGCGGCTCGCGCGGGCCCACTTCGTGTGCCGGCTCGCTCGGGCCAGGCCGCTCGTTCTCGCCGGCCGGCTCGCTCTGGCCGGGCAGCTCGTCGGAGCGCAGATACGGAACGACCCATGTCATGTACACGACCAGCAGACAGATCGCGCCGACAATCGAGATCGCCTGCACGTGGTGGCTCGCCGGGTCGTGCGAGGCCGTCGACAGCCCGAGCAGGACGATGATGAAGACCGTCACCTGCAGCAGCGTCGCGGTGTCGTTGGGCAGGCGCTTGGAGAAGCGCATCAGGCCGTCCGAGGAGCGTCGCGCGCCGACGACGATCACCAGGCCGAGCACCAGCAGCGCGTTCGCCAGCACCGAGCCGACGATCGCCGTCTGCGCCACCACCAGCTCGCCCTTCTGCAGCGCGAAGATCACCACGAACAGCTCCGGCAGGTTGCCGAGCGTCGACTGCAGCATCCCCGTCACGCCCGGCCCGAAGCGCTCGCCCAGCTGCTCGGTCGCGAACGACACTACCCACGCCAGACCCGCCAGCGCGACCGTCGCGATCGCGAAGCGCAGCACCGGCGTCCACGCTCCGTAGTTGGCGGCGCCCGCCAGCGCTGTGAACACGGCGACGGCCAGCAGAGCGCTGCGCTCAAGGGGAGTCATGCCGGACATGGCTCGCCGCGACAATATCCTGCCGTACAGATGCGTCTCGCGACCTTCCTCCCACCAGGCTCCGACACGCCGCGCGCGGGCGAGGTGCGCGACGAGGACGGCGAGCTGCGCGTGTTCGGCTACGCGCAGGAGCAGCTCACCGTGCTCGATCGCCTCGCCGACCCCGAGGCGGTCGCGGTCGAGGGGCGCTCGTGGAACCTCGAGGAGGTGACGCTGCTCGCCCCCGTGCCCACCCCCAGGGCGATCTTCGGGATCGGCCTCAACTACGCCGATCACATTCGCGAGACCGGCGGCGAGCCGCCCGCCCAGCCGCTCGTGTTCATGAAGCTGCCCTCCTCGGCTGCCGCGCCGGGCGCTCCCGTGCACTGCCCCGACGTCGTGCGCCGCCTCGACTATGAGGGAGAAGCTCGCCGTCGTCATGGGACCGGGGCGCTCGGTCGCCGGCTACGCCGTCGCCGACGACGTCACCGCCCGCGACCTGCAGGGTCGGGAGCCGCAGTGGACGCGCGCCAAGGGCGCCGACGGCTTCTGCCCCTATGGCCCCTGGATCACCACTGCCGAGGAGATCGCCGATCCGCACCAGCTGACGCTGCGCACGTGGGTCAACGGCGAGCTGCGCCAGGACTCCAACACCTCCAACCTGATCTTCTCGATCCCCGAGCTGATCGAGTTCATCTCCGAGACCTGCACCCTGCAGACCGGCGATCTGATCCTCACAGGCACCCCGTCCGGCGTCGGCGTCGGCCAGAAACCGCCGGTGTTCCTCGCCAGCGACGATGTGGTGCGCATCGAGATCCAGGGCCTCGGCGCGATCGAGCACGCGATCGGCTGAGCGACGCGAGCGGAGCGGAAGGCGTCCATGCCCCCGCTCACGCTACGACACGGTCTAACTCCGTGCCGGGGTTGTTCACCCCTACCCGCACCAACGCACACACCCGGCGAGGGTTGCCCTCGCGGGCGCCGAATAGCGCAACCGTGGTATCAGGCGAATGCGACGGGCCGGCCCGAGCCCGCCCTCGCGAAGACTTCAGTGACTCTCGAGCACGCGGTCGACGAGGCCGTACTCGACGGCCTGGTCGGCAGTGAAGAAGCGGTCGCGCTCCATGTCCTTGCGCACCTGCTCCTGGGTGAGGCCCGTGTGCTGCGCGTAGATCTCATCGATCCGCTCGCGCACCTTCAGGATCTCGCGTGCATGGATCTCGATTTCCGTCGACTGCCCTTCGAAGCCCGCCGAGGGCTGATGGATCAGGATCCGCGAGTTCGGCAGCGCCGCGCGCTTGCCCTTGGTGCCGCCGGCGAGCAGCAGCGACCCCATCGACATCGCCACGCCAACGCACATCGTCGCGATGTCAGGCTTGACGAAGTTCATCGTGTCGTAGATCGCCAGGCCCGAGTAGATCGAGCCGCCCGGCGAGTTGATGTAGATCGAGATGTCCTTGTCGGGGTCCTCGCTCTCGAGGTGCAGCAGCTGCGCCACCACCAGGTTCGCCACCTGGTCGTCGATCGGCGTGCCCAGGAAGATGATGCGCTCGTTCAGCAGCCTCGAGTAGATGTCGAACTCGCGCTCGCCCCGCGCCGTACGCTCGATGACCATCGGAATCAGTGGCATGGCCCCACCCTATCCACTGGCGCCGCTCTTGCCCGGCGTGGCGCCCGCGGGCTCGTCCTGCAGCCCTGTCGCCGGCGCCTGCGGCTGCGGCTGCGACAGCCACGCCAGCAACGCCGCCCGCGCGAAGCGCCACTCGCCCGCGAGCCGGCGCCCGGGCAGCTCGCCCGCCTGCGCCAACTGCTCCACGAGCGGCTCGTCGACCCTCAGCAGCTCCGCCGCCTCCTTGCTGGAGAGCACCGCGGCTTGGTCGTCGCGTTCGGGCTCATACGGGCGGAACGAGTGATGCCCCACCTGCAGCTGCTCGGGCTCGAGCGCTTCGACCGTGTAGCGCCGGCGCCGCCCGCCGGCCGCCCGCGCCGGGGCGTCCAGATACTGCTCGACCAGCTCCGCCACCAGCGCCTGCTTGGAACGGCCACGCTCGAACGACGCACGATCGAGCCGGCGCGCCTGCTCTGTCGGGATGCGCACGAACAGCGGCGCCATCGCTGCGCGCCCCGCGCTCGTTGCCTGCTTCTCACCCATCGCGCCACCTCCTCAGCTGGCCTGATATCAAGATATCACGATATCGAGACGGGTGGGACTGGCCGGATGTCCGAGTTGCCGGCTCCACGGTCTGGGTACAGGACGCACTGACGATGCTCAGCACATGCCTCGAGCCCACGGAGGATCTATGACACCTCCCCCCGTCCGGCGTCGTTCGGCGCGTGTGTGCCGGCGCGTTGTGCTCGTCGCCGCCGTCGTGCTCGCCGCCCTCGGCTCGGCCGTCGCCGTCGCATCGGCGATGACCAGCCACGCCGGCTGGCCCGCCGACCAGCACCTCGAGATGGACAAGGGTCCCGCCGGACGCGACAACACGCTGATCGGTCGTCAGCACGTGCACAACTACCTGCTCGGCGGCTACGGCAACGACACCATCTACGGCGGCAGCGCCGGCGACGTCATCTGGGGCGACTACCACCCCTCGGGCTGGCCGTCGTTCCAGACAGCGGTCATCCACGCCGGCGACGGCCCCAACTTCATCTACGCCAACGACACGGTCAACTACGTGTGGACCGGCACCAACCCCGACACCGTCGTGCACGCGCACGAGGACGGGGGCGTGATCCACTGCGAAAACCCCAACATCGTCGTCTTCACCAGCCACCACGCGCTACCTCACTACAAGCTCCGCGGCTGCCGCCACATCAGCTTCTACTCCGTCGGCTACTGAGCCTACGAGCAGACCGTGCAGGTGACGCCTTCGGCGGCCTGCTTCAACGCGGTCCAGCCGGCCTTCTTGACGCCCGAGTGGGTCACAACCCCATACTCCGCAGGGCCGTTGAGTTCGGCGTCGTGGTACTCGTAGATGAACACGCCACCGACGTACCCGGTCGAACGCGCCCAGTTGACGAAGCTATAGATGTTCTGCGCCTGTTCGAGCTGCGGCCACTGCAGCGAGTCGCCGGTCGGCGGGAAGCTCGTGGCGGTCGGCCAGCCGACCTCTGTCACGTAGACCGGCTTGCCCGTGTATGAGTGCGCGCGTTCGACCTGGGCGCGGTCACCCGCCGCGGACTGCGCACGGTTCCCGGTGCCGCCATACGGATGCACCACCACGCCGCCGACCGCTTCCTTCTGCTTGAGCGCGTTCCACCACGCGTCGCCCCACGTCGAGCCTTCCTCGAACGCGCCGAGCAGAAGCGGATGTTCGCCCCCGAATCTGGCGGTGACCTTGTTGTACACCGCTTCGAGCAGCCGCGCGTACGCTTCGGCGTTGGCTTTGCTGCTCGCGCCTTCACCCCAGAACCAGCTGCCGTCGGGCTCGTTCAGAATCTCAATCGACACGATGCTCGAGTCCGCTTCGATCACGCGCACCAGCCGTTCCGCGTATTCGCCAGCGTTGATCGAGCTGACGCCTCGCTGCGAGTACGGACCGGCGTCGTCCCAGTCGACTTTGATTCCGGACGCCTGGAAGGCTTTGAATTCTGTCGGGTTCCCCGATTCGAGGCGCACGTATTTCACCATCGGGGCCATTTCGAGCGGTTCCGACGGGCCCCAACCGCCGCCGTTCACCCCCACCCACAGACTGCCCGGGCTCGGTGCTTCCTGCGTGGTTTTTTCACGCTTGCGTTTTTTGTGCGTTTTCGGCCGTTTGGCGGCTTCGACATCTGCCAGTGCCGCTTCGGCCCCTTCAGCGGGCAGCTGCGCTGCTTCTTCCTGTTCTTCTTCTTCTTCCGTTAGCGCCGCCCCTTCTTCGCTGGCCGGCGGCACTTCTTGTGTCGGTCCTTCGGGCGCCACCCCGTTGGAAGCTTCGCTCGGTGCTGGTTCTTCGAACGCGGCTTCTTCCTGCGCTTCCCCGGCTGGCGACGCTTGTTCGTAAGCCTGGCAGAACCACGGACAGCCGTCGTGCCACCAATATTGGTAAGGGGCGGCCACATCCGCGCTGGCAGGAGCCGCGAACGCGAACACGAGCATCGATGCGACGACTACAAAACGCTTCATTCTCGACCTCCCCGGTATGACGATTCCTCGGGCGCCTGTCAGCCGGCTGGCGTGCCGGGAGGTGCGCCAAGGGCACACAACAGGCGTTCCGTCGCCTACGCACGGGCATCGACGCTCGTGATCTACGGAAGGCAGCGATCGCGGAGGCACATCGCGTCGCGCTTCAACCGCAGCGTTCGGTGATCTTACCCAAGCGCGCGTCGATCAATCGCCGATAGCCGCTCGGGACACGAAACGTTCACATTCGCGAGCCTGTCGACGATCGCCGCACATCGCGCGATTTAGGAACCCTTTACGCCTGCGTGTGGTGCGACTTATCGGTGCTCACCACACTACGCTCTACCTTGCGGCTCGCCAGCGGCAGGAAGGGACAAGATGACGCGCAGGCTCAGACGAAAGCTCTTCATCGGCATCGCCGCGGCGGCAGTGCTGGCCGGTATGACCGCCGCCGTTGTGATGGCCGCGCAGCCGAGCACGCCCGCACATGGGCATCACGGCGATCGGCATCACGGCGATCGTCAGCGGCTCGGCACGCTCGCCACCGCTGCCACCTACCTCGGCCTCAGCGAGACGCAGCTGCGCAGCGAGCTGCAAGGCGGAAAGTCGCTCGCCCAGATCGCCGACGCGACACCCGGCAAGTCCGAAGCGGGGCTGATCCAGGCGCTCGAGGCGGCCGGCCGCCAGAGGCTCGCCGCAACCTCCGCCAGGCTCGAGCGCGTCGTCGCCGCCGAGGTCAACGTGGTCGGCGGCCCGCACGGCGGCCGCGCAGGCGACGCCCGCCGGCGTGGCCACCGGGCCGGCAAGCAGGGTCGCGCGCTGGCTGCCGCCGCCAGCTATCTCGACGTCAGCACGGCGCAGCTGCGACACGACCTGAGCTCCGGCATGACGCTCGCGCAGGTGGCCGCGACCAACGGCAAGTCCGAAGCCGGCCTCGTAGAAGCGCTCGTGACGGCGGGCAAGGCTCGGCTCGCGGCCCGCGTCGGGAGCGGCGAGCTCACGCAGAAGAAGGCCGACGAAATCCTGCCCCAGCTGACGAGCCGCGCCAGCGCCGAGGTCAAACGCGCTCGACACCACGCGGCCAACGGCGCGGCCGCCGCCGGTGCCAACTGAGGCGCCTCGCGCTAGCCGTTGATCGAGCTCATCCCCGCCTCGTCATAGCGCGCGCCCGCTGCCATCGGCACCGCCTCGGTGATCCGCTCGACCTCGACTTCACTCAGCGGGATGTCAGCCGCGGCGACGTTCTCTTCCAGGTAGGCCACCCGCTTGGTCCCCGGGATCGGGACGATGTGCTCGCCGCGATGCAGCACCCACGCCAGCGCCAGCTGCCCTGGCGTCACGCCCTTCTCGCTCGCCAGCTCGCGCACGCGCGCCACGAGCTCGGTGTTGTGCTTGAGGTTCTCGCCCGTGAAGCGCGGACCGTAGCGGCGGAAGTCGCCCTCGTCGAGCTCATCCGGAGTGCTGAAGCGCCCCGACAGGAAGCCGCGTCCGAGCGGCGAGTAAGCGACGAGCCCGATGCCGAGCTCTTCCAGCGTCGGCAGGATCTCCGCCTCGACGTCGCGCGTCCACAGCGAGTACTCCGTCTGCAGCGCCGTGATCGGGTGCACCGCGTGCGCGCGGCGGATCGTCTCCGCGCTCGCCTCCGACAGGCCCAGGTAGCGGACCTTGCCCTCCGACACGAGCTCCGCCATCGCCGCCACGGTGTCCTCGATCGGCGTGTTCGGGTCGACGCGGTGCTGGTAGTACAGGTCGATCTGATCGATTCCCAGCCGCTGCAGCGAGGCTTCGCACGCCCTGCGCACGTACTCGGGGCTGCCGTCGATCGATCTTTTTGGAGCCCCCCCACCCTTCCCTCCCGCCTCGCCGGGCTCGAGCTTGATCCCGAACTTCGTCGCCACGAACGCGTCCGCGCGGCGGTCTTTGATCGCACGACCCAGCAAGCGCTCGTTGGTGTGCGGCCCGTACATGTCGGACGTGTCCAGGAAGTTGCAGCCGAGATCCAAAGCGCGGTGGATCGTCGCCACGGCCTCACCTTCGTCGGCCTCGCCGTAGAACGCCGACATGCCCATGCAGCCGAGGCCGATCGCCGAGACCTCCGGGCCGTCCGGCCCAAGCGTGCGGGTGTGCATCGTTGCGCTCCTCTCGTCGCTGCGTTGTTGGTTACGGACATAATGGCAAGTGCCCGATGTTCCCTCTGAATCTCCCCAACGTCCTGACCGTTCTGCGGATCATGCTCGTGCCCGCGCTCGTGGTCGCGCTGCTCGGCAACACAGCCGACGGCGACGTCATCGCCGCGATCGTGTTCGCGCTCGCGTCGTTGACGGATTTCGTCGACGGCTACCTCGCGCGTGCGCGTGATTCGATCACCACGTTCGGCAAGCTCATGGACCCGCTCGCCGACAAGCTGCTGATCATCGCCGCGCTGATCTCGCTCGTCTCGCTGCATCGCCTCGCCGCGTGGGTGGCGATGGTGATCATCACGCGCGAGCTCGTCGTCACGGTGCTGCGCCTCGGCGCCACCCAAGCCGGCGTGATCATCGCCGCGAGCATGTTCGGCAAGGTCAAGACCTGCCTGCAAATCGCCGCCATCCTGGCCGTCATCGCCGTCCCCGGGCACCCCGTTTGGGTGTCCGCGCTGCTCTATCTCGCGGTCCTCGTCACCGTGCTGTCAGGCCTCGACTACTGCTTCGGGCTGCGGCGGCGCTTGCAGCAGGCCAACGCCGGCGTCGACGTCTGACCGTCCCGGTCGAGCGCCCGCGAGTGGGCGGCCGGCGAGCGCCCACTCGCCAAACGCCGGGTGTATGACGATCGCTATACGTCAGCGCCCGCGTCGAGCCACTGCTCGAGCGTCGTCTGGTGGGCGGCCGGCGCGCCCTCCTCGATCTCCGCGCGCAGCTCCGAGAGCAGGCTGTGGCGTTCGGCGACGACGTTGTGCTGATGGATCGTCTCGAGGTTCTCCTGCCGCGCGGACACGAAGCTGGCGCCGTCGAGCTCGCCGAACTCGCGCACCACGCCGGCAATCATCTCGCGCACGCAGTCCTCGACGAAGCGTGGCCGGCGATGCGCCTTTTCCACGACCTCGACCTCGTCCGAGCGCTTCATCAGCTCGTAGATCTCCGACGACATGCTCGCCTCCGCGATCGCAAGCAGCGTCCGCGCGTCGATCTCGTCCGCGCACTCCTCCGTGCAGCCAATGTGCAGCGTCGCCAGCCCGCGTTGGTTGTGCGTGGCCACCGGCACGCTTTCGAGGATCCGGTCGATCTGCTCAGCCGGAAACTGCTGGGCGGCCAGGCGCTCGCGAGCACGGGCCGCGACGAGCTCCTGCGCGCAGGGACATGCCGTCATGCCCGTCGCCGACACGCCGACCGTACCGCGCGTTCCGCGCTCGAATGCCACCGCGCGGCCGTGCAGCGTGTAGATCTCCTGCGTCTGGATACCCGACACCGGCGCCGGCTTGTGCTCCGGATAGCGTGCCGCGATCGTCACCTCGGCGCGCTCGGCGCCCTGGCGCTCACGCACGAGCTCTGCGATGTGGCGCGCCAGCGTCTCGGCGCGAAACGGCGCCTCGCGGAAGACGACCTCGCCGATCGCGTCGTTGACGACCTCCTCGAAGCGCGACATGTGCGCGCCCTTCTGGTTGCGACTCAGATCAACGAAGCAATCCAGTCGCGCAAGGAACAGCTCGTCACGAATGCGCACGACCTTCTCGACGCCGCTGACGCCGACGCGCGAGAGCCCAACCTGTACTCCCGGCTGGCGCGCCTGCACATCCTCGACCGGGTTGCCGGTCAGAGACAGCGTGGAGATCGCTCGTGTCGCCCGCACCGCTGCCAAGCGTAGCGTGCCACACCCACCCCCCCGAACACGTGCCCGAGGACCCCTGGAACCCCCGGCCGCGGATTCTGGTATCAATCGGCACGCAAACTCATCAGAGCAACGCAACGCAACAGGAGGCTTAGCGTCGGGCTGGGGAGGTCGGAGCGGTTCTGCCGCGCCGAGGGGAGACGGATGAGTGCTTGGGAGGCCAGTTGAGCGAGAGGCTTGAGGGTCTAATGGGTGCCACGGCTATAGCCGTGGTGGAGTTGGAGGAGCTGCAGGGAACGATCGCCGACTCCCAGGAGCGGGGATACATCACGGCCGCCGCGTTGGCTGCAGCGGTCGAGGACGCTGAGCTGTCGGTGCAGCAGACGCACGATCTGCTGGCCTATCTGGAGGAGCACGGCATCGAGGTGCTCGCCGCGGGCGAGTCCGCGCCCGAGCTGCAGGTTCACGGCACGGGGATCAGCGCGCCGGAGCACGTCGAGGACGCGCTCGCCGAACGGACACCCGAGCACGCACTCGTGGCTGCAGGTGTCGGTGTCGGTGTCGGTGTCGGTGAACACGACGGCGACGGCGAGCACGTCGGCGAGCTGCACGTTCGCCTTGAGGAGCTGAAGCGCCCCGACGTCGATCTGACGGTCGAGCCCAGCCTCGACTCGCTGCGGCTGTACCTACGCTCGATCGGGCGCGTGCCGCTGTTGACCGCCGAAGAGGAGGTCACGCTCGCCAAGCGCATCGAGCGTGGCGACGTCGCCGCCAAGCAGCACATGGTCGAGGCGAACCTGCGCCTGGTGGTCTCGATCGCCAAGGGCTACGTCGGCCGCGGCCTGACGCTGCTCGACCTGATCCAGGAGGGCTCGCTCGGGCTGATCCGCGCGGTCGAGAAGTTCGACTACCGCCGCGGCTACAAGTTCTCGACCTACGCCACCTGGTGGATTCGCCAGGCCGTTACGCGCTCGCTGGCCGACAAGGGACGCACGATTCGCATCCCCGTGCACATGGTCGAGCGGCTCAATCGCCTGATTCACGCCGAACGGCGGCTGATCCAGCAGCTCGGGCGCGAGCCCAGCCCCACCGAGCTCGCCGCCGAGCTCGAGTGCACGGCGCGCGAGGTGCGCGACATCATGCGCATCACCCAGCAGCCGATCTCGCTGGAGAAGCCCGTCGGCGAGGAGGACGACTCGGCGCTTGCCGACTTCGTCGAGGACGCCTCCGCGGCATCCCCGTTCGAGCTCGCCTCCGAGGCACTCCGGCGCGAGAACGTCACGCGCGTGCTCGCATCGCTGCCGCGGCGTGAGCGCGAGGTGATCGAGATGCGCTACGGCATCGTCGGCGGGCGCTCGCGCACGCTCGAGGAGGTCGGCCGCGCCTTCAACATCACCCGCGAGCGCGTTCGCCAGATCGAGAACCGCACGCTCAAAAAGCTGCAGACGCTGCCCGAAGCGCAGCAGCTGCGAGAGGCCTCCTAGGGGCAGTGCCGTGCCGCCTCGCGCGTGCAGCGCGCGGGGCGGCCGGCTCGGCGCCGCGGCGCTCGTCGGGCGCGTCCGTCGTTCCAGCGTTTCGTCCCAAGCCGCGCGTACGTTTGGTTGGTGCAGCGAATGTCACCGCGCAAGCAGGGCGACCTCGGCGAGCTCTCGGCGATCGACTGGCTCGGCGAGCAGGGCTACGCGCTCTACCTGCCGCTGGGACACAGCCCCGACGTGGATCTGATCGCGCTCGACGACGAGCGCGCCGTGCGGGTGCAGGTGAAGACGTCCACGGTGTACTGCAACCACCGCTGGGACGTGACCCTGTGCACGCGCGGCGGCAACCGCAGCTGGAACGGGCTCGTCAAGTACTTCAGCGCCGAGCGCTGCGACCGACTTTTCGTGCTGGTCGCGGATGGACGCCGCTGGTACATCCCCTCGGAGCAGGTCTCAGCAGGCTCGACGGTGCGCCTGGGTGGCCCGAAGTATGCGGCGTTCGAGATCGAACCCGGACGCCCCCTGCGTCCTCCCAAGAGCCGCTGACCGCTATCCTCCACACGCTCCGGCGGGGTTCCCGAGCGGTCAAAGGGGATGCGCTGTAAACGCATTGGCTCTGCCTTCGAAGGTTCGAATCCTTCCCCCGCCATGTGACGATCAAGGACTGTGGATCTTCGCCGCTGAGCATCCAGGCCGTCATCTCGGGCGACCCGGCCGCATGTGGAATGACGTCCTCTGCAGACACAGACCAGGTGTATGTGATGCTGAAGTCCGTGCCGACGCCTTCTTGCCTCTCGACCGGGATCTGGAATGCTCGCAGCAGAGCACTCTTGCCAACGTTGTTACGCCCAGCGAGTAGCGTCAGATGCCGGTCGATCTCGACCGTCTGCTCCTCGGCGTAGCTCTGGAACGCTTTGAGCGCAATTCGCTGCAGACGCATCGGGGCACAGTGTCCGCTAGATCGCGAGCGACTGCAACTCGCCGCTCATCGGTCGTACGCGCCACCACGCGGCTTGACGGCCGTGACCACGATCCCACGAGGGCAGTTCAGGCGTCAGGTTGAGACTCCGCGCGCAACTCAGCTACGGTGATCGCCTCGCCCCGCCGGTAGGCAGCCCAGCCCTCATCGGACGCCTCGCGGTCCTCTCCGGTGTAGGGCTCGTCTCGAACGACGCAGCCTCGAGGGTCGCGACCATCGGGTCCTTGGCGCGCGTCAACAGAACCCCGGCGGCGTCCACGCTCTCCTCCGGAAGCTCGTCCACAAGACGATGCAGCTCGGCTCGCGTCATGCTCTAAACGTAGCATCGAGGCCTCGGCACGCTTGAATACGTATGTGACAAGTGCAACAATCACCGACGCGCGCGACGGTCGCTCGAACAGGGCGGTCGCGCCCGATCACCACATCCGCAACCTGAGGAGGCTGTGCATGTCCGCTTCGAGTTTGACCGACGAGGAGATACACGCGTCGAGAACGACGTCGTGGTTGTTCATCGTGCTCGGTCTGATCAGCATCGCTGCAGGAATAATCATTCTCGCGAAGCCCAGCGACAGTCTCACGACACTCGCGGTGATCGCTGGCATCTTCGTGCTGATCGATGGCCTGTTCGACCTCGGCGTGTCGATCAGTCACGACACGCAAAATCGCGGGTTGGCGGCAATCATGGGGGTGCTGAGCGTCGTCGTCGGGGTTCTGCTGATCCGCCATCCGGTCGGCGGCGTGCTGGCGGTGGCGCTGCTGATCGGGATCTGGCTGATCGCGGTCGGGATCGTCCGCTTCGTTGGAGCCTTCGAACGCGAGCATCGCACCTGGAACATCATCGTCGCGCTGATCGAGATCGTGGCCGGAATCGTGATCGTGGCGAGCCCGCCGATCGCGTTCACGACGCTCGCACTGATCGTGGGAATCTCGTTCATCGCCAGCGGGCTCGCAACCTGTGCACTCGGCTGGACGATGCACGCCCTCAGCCGCGATGCAGCTGGCCCGGAATTCAACGAGGGCGTGACCGCCTGAGCGGACTGACGCCGGGCATGGCGTAATCCATCGGTCCCGTCAGCGTGCGGCGCACGGCGGTGGCCGGACGCCGGCAGAGCGCCTGTGCTCAATCGTCGGCGTCCGGCACCTCGCTGCTGAACTCGTGATCGGCGGCCTGCTCGTTGTCGGCGCTGGCGGGCTCCTCGGGCCGGCCCTGCTGGTGGAGAATCCAGTGCGCGGACTGTTCGTCGGTGTGCGAGGCGTGTTCGATCAGAGCCTTCTCCGCCTGCTCAAAGCCCTCGCTCTCGCCGCCGCCCGCCTCGATGACCGCCCGTTCAACCGGATCGAGGTCCTCGTCGCCGGCCACACCGCCGATCCCAGCCGCTTCCCTTGCCGCTTCGTCTGTCTCGTCCTGCTCCCACTCGAGCTCCTCCTCGCGCATCTGAGTCCTCCAGTCCCTGCAGTCGCGGTCTGATCGGCGCGGGGCCGCGCCGACACCTGGCGCCTACCCGCGGCGCATGTCCACAAACGGGCGCCCGCTTGAATGTCTAGACGGAGCGTACGCGGGTAACAGGTTTCGCGAGAAACGTTGGACGCGCGTCAGAGGGTCACGCATGGCCGTTGAGGCACGACAGATCGATGCTGCTGACGGCGCGCACGTCGTCAAGCTCTATGAGACCGACGCCGAGCTCGCGGCAGCCGCCAGCGCACACATGGGCATCATTGCGCCGTTCGGCGCCGACCCGGAGGCGCCCGGGCAGGCACGACGCCTCGTCGTCGAGGCGCTGCGCCAATGGGGCGCCGGGGACAGGCTCGTCGACGACGTCGCGCTGCTGGTCAGCGAGCTGGCCACCAACGCCGTACGCCACGCCGACTCGTGCTTCTCGGTCACCGTGCGCGTATACGGCGCGACGCTGCGCGTCGCCGTACTCGACGGCGTCCCGCTGACGGGGACGGTGCACGAGGCGCGGCTAATCCCCCAGCCACTGCATGGATTGAGCGTCGTCGACGTGCTGTGTCTGCGCTGGGGTGTCGAGGACACGAGCGAGGGAAAGCTCGTGTGGGCGGAGCTGCTGTATGAGTCGTCGCCGTCGCCGCGGGGCGCGAGCGGCGACTAGCTCGGCTCGCCGCCGTTCTCGGTGGTGGCCGGGTCGGCCGACAGCGGCGCGAGCACGAACGACTCGATGGCTATGTCCGGGTCGACGTGGTTGGAGCTCAGGAACGCGAGCACGCGGCGCCCCGAGTGCGCTTCGACGGCGGCGATCATCTCGCGGCTCATCGTTCGCTGAAATGCTTTGCGGCTGGCCAGCACGAGCTCCACCTCGCCGTCGCGCACGAGGCTGCGCTCGCCCATCGTGAGCGTGTCCTGCAGCACGACCGCGATCAGATCCTCGTTGATGTAGGTCCGCGCGCGCGTCGGTCCGCGACCGGTGTACTCGCGCATCAGGCCGACCACCGCGCCGGAGATCGCAGCGGCGATCGAACCCTTCTGGGTGTTCGTCACGTCGGGCAGGAGGTCCTCGTTCTCGCCTCCCTCCTGAGCCTTCGGGCCGAGCGAAGGAAAGGAAGGAGACGGAATGGAATCCGTCCGCCCGGCCCGCGCTTCGCCTCAGTGCCGCATCAGCCGGCGCGTCGCGAACTCACGTGGAACAGACTCTACCCGCTCCCGAGCCTGCCGCTGCGAATCTTCGTGCGCACAAGGGGACTATGATTGGTAGTCCTGTTGGGCTCTCTCTTGAGGGGAGCAGATGACCGTTGGAGCGGAGGGACGCGCGGCAACCCAGGTGTCGAGCAGGACCTTCTACGCAGTGTCCTTTGAGCTACGTGGAGACATCGAGTGGCGTTTGACAGCGATCAGGCAGAGAACGGGCGAGTGGTGAGCGTCGGCGATGCGTTTGACGGCGCTCCGCAGTTGGAGCTCCGCGACGACGCCGATGGGCCTCGACACGTGCTCGTGCTGGGCGGCGAACTGGACATGGCGTCCTCGCCGGCGCTCGAGGACGCCGTGCGCGGGATCTGCACGGACAGCACCGAGGCGCTGACCGTCGACCTGAGTGGGCTCACGTTCATGGACTCCACGGGTCTGCGTGTGGTGCTGCTCGCCAAAGAGCTCTGCGAACGCCACCGCTGCCAGTTTCTCGTGATCCCCGGGCCCGCGCAGATCCAGCGCCTGTTCGAGGTCACCGGCATCCTCGAGCGACTGCCGTTCAGCGGCTGAGCTGAATCACGCGACCGGCTGCAAGCGGCCGCGCTTTTGCGACTCGTGCTCAGCCACGTCGAGCGGCATCAGCGGCGACGTCGAGCCGGAAGCCGCTGCAACGGGGCTGGTGCGCCGCTCTCTGTCACCGGCGTCATCGCCCGGGTCGCTCGCCTGCGGCCACGGCCGGCCTGGGCGGCTGAGGTAGAAGCCCTGCACGAGCGGCACGCCGAGTCGACGGATCGTCCGCAGCTCTGCCTCGGTCTCGACGCCCTCGGCGACCAGCAGGCTGCCGACCTGAGTCGAGTAGCCGGCCAGCGCCTGCACGAGCGCGGCGCGCTCGCCGTCGCTGTCGATGCCGCTCACCAGCGAGCGGTCGAGCTTCAGATAGCTGGGGTGCACAGTCGTGATCTGGCGCAGTCCGGAGTAGCCGGCGCCCATGTCGTCGACGGCCAGGCGCGCTCCACGCGCGCGCAGCGGCTCGATCGCGCTCGCGAGCTGCGTGTCGCTCTGCACGAGCGTCTCCTCGGTGATCTCCACGATCAGCCCCTGCAGGTCGTCCGCGAGCGCATCGCCGGCCGCTTCCAGCATCGTCGTCGTCTCCGGTTCGAGCAGCACGGGCGCAGAAAGGTTGACCGACAGGCTCGTTCCGTGCGGGCGGCCCGCGAGCAGCTCGAGTGCGCCGCGTAGGCACGCGCGCTCGAGCGCGGCGCGCTGCCCCAGCTGCTGCGCCAGCGAGAACCAGTGCAGCGGGCTCATGCCCTCGCGCGGCTGGCCAAAGCGCGCCAGCGCCTCATACGCATGCGCCGACACCGCTCCACCGCGCACGTCAGAAATCGGCTGGACGACCATCGTCAGCCCCTCGCCAGCGATCAAGCGCGCGAGCGCGTCGCTCGCGCTCGCCAGCTCCTCGGAGCTGAGCGGCTCATCATCCGCGGGCGCGGGCGCCACCGGCGCGCTGACCGCGCGCTCGCTGTGGTCGCTCATGCGCGCCGCGATGTCGCCTGCCAGCAGCAGCGTCTCCGCGCTCTCGGCCTGCTGGCGCGCCTGCATCAGCAGGTGGTTGAGCTCCCGTGTCAAGCGTCCGCACGTCAGCAGCAGCCCGAGCGCCGCTGCGCAGAGCGCGATGTACTGGCCTTCGAGCTGCTCCATGCGCAGCACCGGCATCGTCAGCGACAGCACCACTATCGCGCTGCCCAGCCAGTGCACGCGGCCACCACGCGCCATCACACCGCTGGCGATCGCCGCCAGCCACAGGATGCTGAGCGCGGTCACGTGCTGGTTGCCCATGCCGATGATCAGCAGCGCGGCTGAGCCCGCCGCGGCCTCCTCGACTTTCAGCCACGACGGCCGCAGCGCCCACATCTGCACGACCGCCGTCACCTCGATCGTCGCGAAGCCCAGCAGGCCAAGCACCGGATAGGGCAGCAGGTGCGGCTGGGCGACGATCAGCGTGATGCCGATCAGACCCACCGCGATCCTGGTCTTGGCAGCGCTCCGCCGCGAGCGCACGACGTGCTCGTCGTGCTCGATCGGCACGGGCGGCTGGATCGCAATCGACATGCTCATGCACCTCAGCATCGGTCCCACCCCCCGGGGTACTTGATTCGTGGTGGCGCGCTCTAGACGCTTTCCAGGCGCGGTAGAGTCGGGCGAACGCGTGGCAAGCATGGGCGACAACGGCATCGAGGTCGACGGCCTGGTGCGCGACTTCAAGGGCGGCGTGCGGGCGGTCGACGGGATCGACCTGAGCGTCGCTCCCGGCGAGATCTACGGATTTCTCGGCCCCAACGGCGCCGGCAAGTCGACGACGGTGCTGGTGCTGACAACGTTGCTGCCGCCGACGGCCGGCAGCGCGCGCGTCGCGGGACTGGACGTCGTGCATCAGGGGCCCGAGGTGCGTCGCGCGATCGGCGCCTCGCTGCAGGAGTCCGCGCTCGACCCGTTTCTGACCGGTCGCGAGCACATGCGTCTGCAGAGCTCCCTGCACGGGCTCGGCAAGGCCGAACGCGAACGGCGCGGCACCGAACTGCTCGAGCGGGTCGGGCTCACCGACGCGGCCGACCGCAAGGTCGGCGGCTACTCGGGCGGCATGAAGCGACGGCTGGACCTCGGGCTCGCGCTCGTGCACTCGCCGCGGCTGCTGTTCCTGGACGAGCCGACGACGGGCCTTGATCCGCAGAGCCGAGCCGCGCTGTGGGATGAGGTGCGGCGGCTGGCAAACGACGGTGTGACGGTCTTCCTGACGACGCAGTACCTCGAGGAGGCCGATGTGCTGGCCGACCGCGTCGGGATCATCGACCGCGGCAAGATCGTCGCCGAGGGCACGCCCGCCGAACTGAAGGCGGCGATCGGGCGCCCGAGCGTGGAGGTGATCCCGCGTGACCCCGGCGATCGCGAGCGGCTCGCCGTGGCGCTGTCGCGCTTCGGGGAGGAGGCCGCTGCCTCCAGCAACGGCGTCGCCGTGCGTCTGCCCGAGGGCGTCAGCGACGTCGCCGAGATCGTGCGCACGCTCGACGCCGACGGCGTTGCGATCGCCGACCTGCGGCTGCACTCGCCCACGCTCGACGACGTCTTCCTGGCCAAGACCGGACGTTCGCTCGAGGGCGCCGGGGACGACGATGACGACGCAGACGGCGGCGCGCCCGGGGACGCAGGCGGCGACGGCCCAGACGCGGACGCACAGCAGAGCAGCGCCTCGGCAACCACGAGCACGTGAACCTGCTCGCCACACAGATCGGCTCGCTCGCCAGGCGCGCGATGCGAAAGACCCTGCGCCAGCCGTTTCAGCTGTTTCCGATCATCTTCTTCCCGCTGGTGCTGCTCGCCGTGAACGCCAGCGGGCTCAAGGCCGCGACACGGCTGCCTGGCTTCCCGACGCACTCCTACATCTCGTTCGCGATCGCCGTCGCGTTCATCCAGGGCGGGATGTTCTCGCTGATCAACACCGGCACGAACCTCGCCGAGGACATCGAGAGCGGCTTCTTCAACCGCCTCGCGCTGACGCCGCTACGGCGCGTGTCGTTGATCGGCGGCCTGCTGGTCGGCGTCGCCGCGCTCGGCGTGCTGCAGTCGGCGGTGTACATGCTGATGGGCGTGGTCGCGGGCGCGCACCTGGACGCCGGCTTCGGCGGCGCGCTCGTCGTGCTGGTACTCGGCTCGCTGACGGCGGTGGCGTTTGGCGCGTTCGGCTGCGCGGCGGCGCTGCGCACAGGCTCGGGCGAGGCGGTCCAAAGCCTGTTTCCGCTGTTCTTCGTGTTCATCTTCCTGTCCTCGAGCAGCCTGCCGCGCAACCTGCTGCGGACGGGTTGGTTTCACGCGGTCGCCAACGTCAACCCGATCTCCTATCTGATCGAGGCGTTCCGCAGCCTCTACATCTATGGATGGGACGCGACCGCGCTGTGGCGCGGCTTCGCGGTGGTGATCGGCCTGACGATCCTTGCCCTGCTCGCGATCGGCGGCGCGCTGCGAACGAGGCTCCAGCGCACATGAACCCTCATGCCAGCATCTGGCGGGTTGCGCGCACGATCGCGTGGCGCAGCGTCCACACCTACGTGCGCAGGCCCGACCTGTTCGTGCCGTCGCTGCTGTTCCCGCTCGTGTTCCTGGCGGCGTTCGGCGGCGGCCTGTCGGCGCTCGGTCGCCTGCCCGGCTTTCACTTCCCGGCCGGCTACACGGCGTTCCAGTTCGTGTTCGTGCTGTGCCAGTCGGCGATGTTCGGTGGCCTGTTCACCGGCTTCACGCTGGCGTTCGACTTCGAAAGCGGCTTCGCACGCCGGCTGATGCTCGCGGCCGAGGACCGCCGCGGGATCGCCCTCGGCTACGCGCTGGTGGCGCTGACGCGTTCGGCGTTGACGCTCGCCCTGGTCACGCTGGTGGCGGTGGTCGCGGGCATGCGCATCACCGGGGACGGCGTCGAAGTCTTCGGCCTGTACGGCCTCGCCGCGCTGCTGACGCTGATCGGCTACGGATGGGCGGCGGGTGTGGCGTTCCGCTTCCGCTCGATCCAAGCGGGTCCACTGATGCAGACACCGGTCTTCCTGCTGTTGTTCCTCGCGCCCGTGTACGTCCCGCTGAGCCTGCTCAAAGGCTGGATCCACGCGGTCGCGAGCGTCAACCCCGCGACCGCGTTCCTCGACGCCGGGCGCGGCCTGATCTCCGGGGTCCAGGACCACACCGCGCTTGCGTTCCTCGCCGCATTGGCGCTGCTCGTGCTGTTCGCCATCTGGGTACTGACCGGTCTGCGCGCGGCCGAGAGGACCTCATAGGCGCACGCCCGCGGCGGGCGCGGCGTGGAGTCGCGCTCGCATCAGCGCCGCGTCAGGAGCGCTGCAACTGCTGCACGAGCGCGTCCGCCATCGGCGTGCTCACGAGCACGCGCCGCAACGTGCTGGCGTCGTTCACTGCAAACGACAGCGCGGGCACGCCGCGGCGCACGACGAACGCTTCGTCGAGGTGGATCGTGCGCGCCACGTAGTACAGCCACGGCAGGCGCAAGCCAACTTTGATGCCCGAGCTCATCGCGTCGCGCAGCGGATCGTCGACGACGCGCACGTCGCTCACGTCGGTTCGCGCGACGCGTATGTCGCGCAGCAAGCCCAGCACCTTCTGCCACGCGGAGAGCCGTACTTCGATGTACTCGTCGCTGAGGCGGATCTCCACGCCGGACACCCTAGAGCGTGACGAAACCGCCCGGCCGTTGGCCGGCTACTGGTACAGCTGTCTGTGGAACTTTCGTCTGCGTAGCGCCACAGTTGGACGCGTGGCGACCGTGCGCGCGCAATTTGCGGCCAACCTGCGCGAGCACCGCGCTCAGGCAGGTCTCTCGCAGGAGGCGCTCGCGGATCTGTGCAAGCTGCACCGCACGGAGATCAGCCTGCTCGAGCGCTGCAAGCGCTCCCCGCGCCTGGAGACGATCGTGATCCTCGCACAAGGTCTGAACCTCGGTTCGCCGGCCGAGCTGCTCGACGGCATCGGCTGATACAAACGGTCGGCTGTGCGGAGCGAGCGCTCATGACCGATCAGCCCTCGCCTGAGGCCGCCGGCGCTGCGGCGAAGGCCGACGCCGCCACAGAAGTCGTGACGAAGACGAGCCCGCGCTCGGTCCCCGAGACGGTCGCCCGACTCGAGTCGCTCGCGCAAGGGAAGGGGCTGAAGCTGTTCGCGGTGATCGACCACAGTGGCGAGGCCGAGAAGGCGGGGCTCGAGCTGCGTGACACCAAAGTCGTGATCTTCGGCAGCCCACAGGCGGGCACGCCGGTGATGCAGGCCGTCCCGCTCGCTGCGCTCGACCTGCCGTTGAAGGTGCTCGTGTGGTCTGAGCAGGGACAGACGCGGATCGCCTACACCGCGCCGGGAGCGCTCGCCGCCCGCTATGGCCTCAGCGCGGAGCTGGCAGCACGGCTGGCCGGTATCGACGGCCTCACCGATGCCCTCGTCGACGGGTGACCAGCGCTAGGATTCGGGCTTCGCCGACGTAGCTCAGCTGTGGACCGTAGGTATTACTTGCTAGTCTTACCGCGTGCGGGTCACGCAGAAGGGACAGGTCACGATTCCGCTGCAGGTGCGGCGGACACTCGGCATCCAGCCGGGCAGCGACGTCGAGTTCGAGCTCGACGAGCGCGGCGCGCGGCTACTGATCGACTCCGACCGGGCGGCCAAGGAGATCGGCCGCATGCGTGGTGCCGGCAAGGGCGAGATGAGCACCGAGGAGATCTTGGCGCTCACCCGCCCATAGCGGCCGGCGTTGGAGACCTTCGTCGACAGCAGCGTTCTGCTCGACCTCTTCACCGAGGACCCACACTGGCTGTCCTGGTCGCAGGAGCAACTCACGCAGGCAGCTCAGCGAGGCGCGCTCGTCCTTAACGCGGTTGTGCTCGCCGAGATCGCGCCACGATTCCCACGCATCGAGGAACTGCGCTCGACGCTGCCCTCGACCGCGACCATCGAGGAGATCCCGACAGCGGCGGCGTTCCTCGCCGGTCACGCCCACGCCGACTACCGCCGCGCGGGAGGAACCCGCGACGCCGTCCTCCCAGACTTCCTGATCGGCGCCCACGCGGCCGTGACGGGCCGGCCGCTAATCACGCGCGACCCACGCCGCGTAGCCACCTACATACCCGGCGCCAAGCTCATCTCCCCGTAGCGTCGTGAGTACACCCGCGTGACTTGCCCCGATAACGCCCCAGAGCAACACGAGTCTCCAGGGCAGCAAGAAAACCGCTTGCCTGCGCGGTTTTTGGGCAAGCCGACGCGGGGACTCGAACCCCGGACCCCCTCCTTACCATGGAGGTGCTCTACCAGCTGAGCTACGTCGGCGCGAGCCCGAATCCTAGCGTGGTCGCCGCCGATCGCGATATGTTCGGCGCTCCAAATGACCAGAAGTGCCTGGTCGTTCCTGGGGCGTTTTCTTGGGGTGTTTTGGGGCGTTTTCGGGGGAAAAGTGTTCCCTCGCCTGTCCCACACGGTCTCCCCGGGACCTAAAACCCCAGCAACGACCGGACTCAAACGACAAGGAGACCCCTGTGCCTGTCCAGGTAAGGAGGGGGTCTGCCTACCTCTCGACGGGATACCGCAACCTGCTACTTTCATGTACATGACGACGGTTGGTGTAGCCGATCTGCGGCAGAATCTAAGCAAGTACCTGCGCCTTGTCGATAAAGGCGAGCGACTCGTCGTGACCGATCGCAACCGGCCCGTCGCGGAGCTTGGCCCGCCGCCAACCACGGGTGAGGCGCTTGATCGACTGATCGCGCAGGGCCGGGTTTCGCCGCCGCGGCGACGGGGCCTTCCCGATGCCATGGAACCTGGCGGCGATCCGCGCGCGCTCAGCCGTGCGCTTGATGAAGTCCGCGGCGAACGCTAGGGCGTGGCGCTCTACTACCTCGACGCCTCCGCGCTGGTGAAGCTCATACGTGTCGAGCCCGAGTCAGCGAGCCTGCGGACTTTCGTTGCCTCCGACGATCTGATCTCGAGCGAGCTTGTATTGACGGAGCTCCCCAGGGCCATCCGTCGCGCAGCCGCGGCTGACCCGGCGCTGCCGCTCGGACGGCTGATCGAACGTACCGAGGAACTGCTTGATGCAATTGCGCTGCTGCCCGTGGACCGGGCGCTACTGGCCGCCGCAGGCACGCTGGCAGAGCCGGCGCTGCGATCGCTCGACGCGATCCACGTTGCCAGTGCGATCGTCGCGGCGCCGCTGGATGCGTTCGTGAGCTACGACGTTGGTCAGAGCGCAGCGGCGCGGCTCGCCGGGCTGCGTACAATGGCACCCCCGGTAGCCGCGCCGTAGCGGGTGAGAACGCCCATCGACGGCTGAGAAAACGTTGCGTTCACGACGGCTCGTGCGTCACGACGGTCAGCCGCGCGTGCTGGCGAAGGCGAAAGCCGAGCGACTCGTAAAGCCGTATCGCGCCCGTGTTGGTGGCCATGACATGCAGGAACGCGCGCTCGGAGCGCCGCTGGATGCCCGCGATCAAAGCGCCCACGAGCCGCGAGGCGAGCCCCTGACCACGGTGCTCCGGGTTGGTGCACACGGCGCTGATCTCGGTCCAACCGTCCAGATGAAAGCGCTCGCCGGCCATCGCGACGAGTACCCCGTCGCGACGGATCCCGAGGTAGTCACCCAGCTCGATCGTCCGCGTCAGAAACGGCCCAGGCTCGGTCGCGGCGACGAGCTCGAGCATCTCCGGCACATCAGCGGCGCCGAGCGCGATCGCCTCCGCGCAATCGACCCCGGTGACCCGCTCCTCGACCATCTGCGCGAGGTCGAACGCGCGCACCGCGCGCCAGCCCTCCGGCAGCTCGGCGTCGCCGTAGCGGCCGGCGACGAAGCTTCCAGGCTCGACCAACTCGGCGGCGTCGCGCCAGTCCTGTGCTGACGGTGGCGTCGGCAGAGCGAGGAACGGGGCCACGTCAGCCGGATATCGGCGCGCACGCCCACGCACCTGCGCAAGCTGCGCGTGCGCGCCGCACAGCGATGCGTACGCCGGGTTCTCAAACGCCGCCTCCTCGCTCAAGGACATGCCTGCTTGAAATACCACGCCGGCGGACCTGAGCGGGGATTTAACGTCGTGGCGGAAAATGACCTCATGTCCGGGCGTGGCAAGCAGTCGGTCGTTTGGCGTGTCGTGCTGGTGCTCGCGCTCGCCGCCGCCGTCGGCGTCGTGCTCGTCGCCACGCTCGACGCCGATCCGAGCCCCACGCATGGAGCGCACCCACACACGAGCGCAGCGAGCGCCCTCGCCGGCGGCGCGACGACAGCAGACGTGGCGGCGAACGTCACCGGACCGAGCTGTGGCGCGCAGACCGTGTCGACGCTGGCGAGCGTCGACACGACCGTCGCGCAGGGCATCTACACAGCCGAGCTGCAGAGCCGCGAGGTCCGCGCAGACGCCGCGCACGTGACGCATTTCCCGGCGCTGTTGAACGCGCTCGCGAGCGACAACGCGGCGGCGGTGCGTGAAGCGGTGCACGCCATCGTCTACACGCCGCACTGGCACATCGTGCGACTGCGCGTCCTGCAGGCCGGGCACGTCGTCGCAGACGTCGGCGGGCCGGACGTGATCGCGCCCGTGTCGGGAACGCTGAGCGCGCACGGCAAGACACTCGGAACCTACGTGATGTCGGTTCAGGACGACGTCGGCTACGTCAAGCTCGTCAGCCGCTTCATCGGTGTGCCTGTGAACCTCTATCGCAACGGGTCGTTCCTGATGGGCACGCTCGAGCCCGCTCCCGCCAAGCCCAGCAACGGCATGACGGTCCACGTCGACGGCGTGTCCTACGTCGTGCAACTGTTGAGCGCCCACGCGTTCCCCAGTGGCCCGCTGGGCGTCGCGCTGTTCATCCCAGCGCCCTCGCGTGCGACATCCAGCGCGAGCTGTGCCGCGGTGCGACTCGCTGCGTGGGGCAGCGTCGCGACGCACGTCGCCGCACGCCTGCAGCCGCTGCCCGCCCACTATCAGTCGCTGGTCGACGTCCTGCATGACACGACCGGAGCGCCGGCCTACGTACGCGCCGGCTCGACGCGGATCGCCGGCGGCTCCGTGCCGGCGCGGCTCCCCAGCCACGGGATCGTGAAATACGGTGGCAGCTCGTGGGCGGTCTTCTCATGGGAAGCCGTACCGCCCGCGCGGATCTATTTCCTGACGCCGCTCTCCTGAGCAGACAGATGGCGGGCGAGGCCGGCGAAGTTCTGCTCGGGGAAGCTCGCCTGCGCGTACGCGGCTGCGGTGCCGGCGCCTGTCGAGGCGCTGATGCGCGCCCGTATCGCCGCCGCAAATGCCTCCTCCCCCTCCGTGCCCGCGAGCTCCTCAACTCGCGCGAGCTCCTCACGCAGCGCCAGCAGGTGCTCCTCGACGTCGGCGTATGCGCCGAAATGCGTGATCGCGAAGCGACTCGCGCGCCAGCTCTCGACCAACTCGAGCGATGCGCGCCACGCCTGCAGGTCGATGTCCGGCGGCGGCGTTGGAGCCAGCATGCATGCGCCCTCGATCCGCACGCCGGTGACGTCGCCGGTGAACGCGTAGCCGCTCGGCTCGTGTAGATAGGAGACGTGGTGGGAAGCGTGGCCGGGTGTGTAGGCCACGCGGAAGCCGCCCACGCGCTCGCCACCGCTCAGCACGCGCAGGCGCGCGGCGGGCACCGGCAGCACCTCGCCCCAGCGGCGCTCCATGTCTGCGCCATACAGGCGCGTTGCGCTGCTCAGCAGCTTCCCCGGGTCGATCAGATGCGGCGCGCCGCGCTCGTGCACCCATACTTCCAGCTCGGGAAAGCGCTGCAGCAGCGACCCCGTTGCGCCGGCGTGGTCGAGATGGATGTGCGTCAACGCCAGCACTCGCGGTGGATCGCGTTCGAGCTGGGGCAGCAGCGTCGCTAGGCAACTGCTCGGTCCGGGGTCGACGATCACGTCTCCGACGCGCCAGGCGCCGATCACGTGCGCGCGCCCGAGGTGCATCAGGTCGATCAGCTCGGGGTCCGCGTCCACAGTCACTGCCTCGGCGCAACGGTGACGAGCGCGGCGCTGCTCGGCGCCACGTCGACCGTGATCACGCCGTCCTTGTTGGCCGCCCCAGGCAGCACCGCCGGCTGACTCCAGGTGCCGTTCGCCGCCACCGCCCTGCCGCCCAGCTCGATGCCACTCAGCGCTGACGGCGAAGGCGCGGTCAGCGACAGGATCGAGCCGCCGGCAAAGCCGGTTCCGACGTGCAGGCGCATCGCGACGCTGCGCGCGCCCGGGGCGTCGTCGTCGATCAGCACGAACTTCGTCGTTCCGTCGGCGGCACGAAACGCGCTAGCGACGACGTTCGGGCGGTTCGCCGGCCCGACGATCGTGTGCAGCGGGCTCTCCCCGAGCAGCGAGCGCGCGAGCAGCAGCGCGTACCACTCCGGACGCGCTTCGAGCGCGCCCGTCGCCGCCGCTTCGGCCGTCGGCGCGCACACCGGCGTGTAGCCCGAGCAGTTCATCGGGTTGCCCTCGAGGTTGATGCCGGCGGCGCCGATGCGCATCGCCTCGGTCAGGTAGCTGACGCCCCACAGCGCCGAGGCGAACGTGTTGCTAATGCCGGGCACACCGCCGCACGAGACGGTCCCCGACTCGTCCAGACGGAAGGGCACTTCGGTCTCGTTGGCGATGAACACGTAGCGTCGCAGCGACTGTTCCTCGAGCGAGCGCACGTGCCCACTCAGCAGGCGCGCGATCGTCGGCGCGGGCTGTTCGGCGCAACCGAGCGGATAGTGGTGTCCCGTCAACAGGGCCGGGCGCTGATAGATCGCCTCGCTGAGCCCCCACCGCTGGTAGGAGCCTGAGCCGGAGGAGTCAGGACCGGCGAGCGGGATTCCCGGCGCGAGCGCTTCGATCGCGGCGCGGTATGCGCTGACCTGTTCGTTGTACTGTTCCGGCGCCCACGGCAGCGGGCGCAGGCCGTGACGCGCATACGCTTCGGGCTCGTTGCCGATCTCGATTGCCTGCAACGACTCCCGAGCGCCGCCTGCGCCACCGACGCCTCGCGCGCCGCCGCCTGCGGGTCGTAGTGGCCGAAGCCGAGCGTGAGCATCACACCCCAGCCGCTCGCCGAGGCGAGTTTGCCGAGCTGGCTGAGGCTTGCGCCTTCGAGCGTGCTCAGGGCCCATGGCGGGCGCGCGGTCACCGCATCCGTCCACGCGACCTGTTCATCGGCGGTGACGCCGCCGAAGCGGAGCATGCCCACACCGAGCGAGCGCAGCATCGTGACCAGGTCGCCCTTGGTCGCGTAGCTGGCCAGCTGGCGCAGGCTGCCGACCTCGAAGGAAAGCCCGAGGAAGTTCTGCGGGACGACGGGGCCCGGTTCGCTCGCGTCGACCGACACGGACACCGGGATCGCGGCGTGGGCGGCGACGGGTTTGAGCGGCGGCGCGGGGACGGCGGCGCGTGCCCGCCCGGCACACGTCGCGAACAGCACCACCAGCGCCAGCAGCGTCGCGAGCGCCACGTCGCGTGCGCGCGCGTGTGCAGGGACTTGGGGGACGCGCTCAGGGCTCAGGGCTGACCGCGAACCAATCCGACTGCAACTCCGTCGAGCTCTCACAGACCTCGCGCACCACGTCGAGGACAGCGCGCCGGCCGATCTCGATGCGTTCGTCGCGCGTCATCGAGACGGGCGCGTCTTCCGACGTCATCGCCCTGATGTACTGCCCGATTTTGGCGAACGAAACGCCGTTGCGACTCGCGCCGGCGCGGGCCGATAGGAGATCGAGCGCGTCCGCTGGCGCCGCGAAGCCCGAATGATGTGTGATCCTGAATCGCAAGGCGGCAAGGCTACAAGGTCGTGTCCGCCGCACGCGACAGCAGCGTACGCTGGCGCTTACCGTGCGGCAGTTCTCGGATGCTCACCTGGCGGCGCTGGCGGTGCTCGTGCTGGCCGTAGCGCTAGCGGTGGGGGCGCCGCGCCGCTACCCGGGGAGCTGGACGCTGCCCGCCGGGCGGGTGCTGGCGGTGCTGATCTTCGCCGGCTGGGCCGGTGAGTACCTCGCGGATGTCGTGCTGGGGACGTGGACGGTCCGCTACGACCTGCCGCTGCAGCTAACCGACGTCATCTCGGTGACCGCGATCCTCGCCCTCTGGACCAGGCGCCCGCTCGCCGTCGAGCTCGTCTACTTCTGGGCGTTGACCGCATCGCTGCAGGCAACGCTGACGCCGGATCTGTCGTGGAGCTTTCCGAGCGTCTACTACTTCACCTACTTCATCTACCACGTGGGCGCGATCGTGGGCGGCTGCTTCCTGGTGCTCGGTTGCCGGCTCTATCCGCGCCAGGGCGCGGTTTGGCGTGTGTATGGCGCGACCCTTGCTGTCGCGGTTATCGCGGCGCTGGGCGACGTGCTCAGCGGCGGCAACTACATGTTCCTGCGCGAAAAGCCCGAATACAGCTCGCTGCTCAACGTGCTCGGGCGCTGGCCGTGGTACATCGCGTCCACTGCGGCGCTCGCGCTGGCACTGCTGTGGCTCGTGAAGCTCTGCACCGACTGGGTGCGCCGTCACGATCGCGCCGTCGGCGCGAGCGTCGCGCCGGCAACGACAGGCGCGAGCTCGTTCAGCGGCTAGTGGTCGTGTCCGGAAGTGATGCGGCTCATGCGGCGAGGGTGAGTGGTTGAGGTTCGTGTCGGGTGATCTTCTCGATCACGTTGTCGAGCTTGGTGCGGGTGAGGGTCCATTGGAATGCTCGCGCGAGCGTGCGGTAGTGCTGTCCGAAATCCATCAGGTGCCCGGCGAGCTCGGGTAGCGTCGCGTAGTCGTTCGGTGTCAGGGCCTTGCGCTGCACGATCGAGAAGTAGATCTCGATCTGGTTCAGCCAGGAGGCGTGGACGGGGAGGTGAATCAGCCTCGCGTTTGGGTATGCCTCGGCCATCCGGTTGACGGAGGTTTTGCCGGCGTGGCTTGAGCCGTTGTCCACGACCCAGTAGACGGTGCGCGCCGACCGGTAAGGCTCGACCTGCATGACCTGGTCAACGAGCCGGCCGAACGGGACGATCCCGGTCGTCTGCTCGACCCGGTCAAACAGGTTGGCGTGGTGCACGTCCCACGCGGCGAGATAGGCAAGTGTGCCGCCGCGCAGGTACTCGAACTCGAGCAGCCCCCGACGTCCCGGCCCCGGCGCGACGGTCTCATGGTCGCGTCCGAGCGCCTGCAGCTGCGTCTTCTCATCGGCCGAGATCACGTACTCGTCGGGGCGTAGCCGCTTGCCCTCGAAGGTGCGGGCGTAGAGGTCCAGCACCCGGCCGGCCTTCACGGCGAACTCCGGATCGCGCGGGAAGATCCAGGAGCGCGTTTGCCACGGCTTGATCGCGTCTTCGTGCAGCCAACGCCAGATCGTCGAGGCCGACGCCTCGGTCACGCCCCGCTCGATCACCAAGCGGTGCAGCTCAACCCGGGAGAAGCGCGAAAGCGGCAGCCCGTGGGTGCGCGGCAACTCGCACGCGATCGCCTTGACCTCGGCGACCTGTTCCGGGGGGAAAACGGCGCGGGCGACCTGACCGCGCTTGGTCCTCAAGCCCATCGAGACGCTCACAGCAAAATCGGGATCTTCGCCGGGCAACACTGTCGGGCGAGCAATCCAGCCGGGCGGCGATCTCGACGTCCTGCATCCCCTCGGCCGCGTACAGGATCATCCTCGCCCGCTGCACCGTGCGGAACGGCAGCGTGACCACGCTTGCCCGCCGCTCCAACTCACCACGCTCCTCCTCGGAGAGCTCGATCACATGCTGGCTGGTCCGCGGCACGACACACAATTCCCCGCGCCGCCCGTTATCCCTCCCAATACACCGCAGGACTTGCGGACACGTCCACTAGCTCGAGGTCTCCGCGAGAGCCGGTCGCTGGTGACGCCATGATGCACGTATGAAGCGCACCACCATCTCGCTGCCAGATGACCTGGCGCAGAGCCTCGGTCGAGAGGCCCGCCGACGCGACATTTCGGCATCGGAGTTGACGCGCGAGGCGTTGCAGATCCATCTCGGCCTGCAGCCCGGGCGCCCGCGCGCGCTGGCCTTCGCCGCCCTCGGGCACAGCGGCCACGCCAACACCGCACGGGACATGGAGGAGCTGCTCAAGCAAGAGTGCGATGACCACGCTCGCGATCGTTGACGCCGGACCGCTGTACGCGGCTGCCGACGCAGACGACCAGGACCACCGCGCGTGTGTCGCGACGCTCGAACGAGAGGATCTGCGGCACGTCGTGCCAGCGCTCGTGGTCGCCGAGGCGACGTACTTCCTCGGACACCGCCTTCCTGAGCGGCATCGGAGAACTCGACGTGGAAGGCCCACGTAGCGAGGACTTCCCACGCATCGCCGAACTCGTCGAGCAATGAATGCCAGCGCTACGAGCGCGGACAGGGCGCGTCGTAAGGGACGGTCACGACCTCGGGTCGCGACGTTTCGCCGTCTTCGGCGAACGTGAACTGCGCGCGTACCGGAAAGCCCCCGCGCGGGCATCGCGTTGGAACACGCCCGTAGTAGATGGTCTTGCCGCCTTCGTGCCGGGCCGCCCCGAGCGTGATATCGATCGCTTCGACCGACGCATACGGAGCGCCCGGGACGGTCGCGACCAGCGGTACGGGCGTCACGAGCTTCGGGCCGAAGCCTTCGCCGCCGGCGAGGTTCTCGAGCTGACCGCTGGTGGGGACTTCCAGCGACACCGGCGAGTGGCCGACGGTGAGGAAGCCGATGCGGTCGCCGGGGATGAAGAACGAGAAGATTTCCGCCGTCTCGGGAACGCGTTCGGTTCCGAAGGTGACAACGCCGTAGGCCGTGCCGTTGGGTCCGGCCGAGGAGCCCTTCGGGCACTTGTCCGGGGTGGCTTCTTCGAGGATCACCTTGACGGGGCACGTCGGAAATCCCTGCGGATGCAGCTTCACCCCGGTTGGCAGCCACGCGGTCACGCCGATCAGCGGTGGCGGCGCACCGAAGTATTCGGTGCCGGAGATCGTCACTTCGGCGTGCACGGCGGCACCCGCACCGAGGATGTTGCCCGTGTGCGGGAAGCCCGGAATTTTGACGGCCTCGCCTTTGATCTTGACCACCGGCACGGCCGACGCGGCGGCAGGGACGACGAGCGCCGCGATCACGCACAGCCACAGGACGATGCGCGCCCGGTAAGCAGCTTGTCCGCCGATTCGGTCCATAAGCGCCCCTCCCTCCGTCCCTCCCTCGCGAGCAGAGCACGATTGAGGCTACCCCAGCGGCGCCGCGGGTGACTTGACTTGAACCCGGACTCAACTCGCACTGACGAGTTCAGAGCTTGTCGATCGCGCGGTGGAGGTCACGACGGTCGATGACTCGCGCGACCAGGTAGCCCACGTCGGCCTCGCCGGTGACCTCGCGATAGAGCACGCGGTGCGCACCAACTCGCAGGCGACGCCAAGGGGCGTGTCCAGCCACTGGCTTGACGTCGAGGTTCGCGGCATCTGCTCCCAGCGCCTGGAATGCCTGCTGCACACGCTTGCGGGTCTGGCGGTCTAGGTTCTTCAGGTCTCGGATCGCCCGCGGAGCGAGCTTGACGTTGTCCAGAGGGTCAGTCATCTACGACGACCGGGCTCCTGCGTGCAGGCGCTATTGCCCAACGTCTTGCGCGTCAAGCTCCGCGAACACCTCAGCCGCCGAGCGCGCTTCGCCATCCGCATGAGCCTGATCGGCTGCAGCCATGTCCTCGGCGAAGCCCGGAACCTTCGACAGGAGGTAGTCCTCGAGATCCTGGGCATCAATTGGTACAAGCGCAGCGATAGGCTCGCCGTGTCGTGTGACGAGCGCGGCGTGCTTGGAAGTGGCGACATCAGCGACGACGCCACTCGTGTTGCGCTGTAGATCACGGATGCTGATCGTGCTCATCAAGTGCCCTTTGCCTTCCCGGGAGTTGCCCGACAAGTATACGTATATTTCCACGGCCCTAAAGGACGTAGGGCGACCATGGTTTCCCGCGCAGACAAGAGTCGCCCACTCAGTCGAGCACGAACTTGCCGTGCGCGACGATCACCGCCGAGCCGGCCACCTCGACTCGCTCGAGCGCGTCGGCAGACCCGGTTGCTCGCGCGCGCAACAGCGACGGGCGCGCGACCTCGGCACCCTGGCGGATCTCGATCTCCTCGCCGAACGCGATCCTGCCGTGGCGCGCCAGGTGGACGGCGAGTGGGCCCGCCGCCGAGCCGGTCGCCGGATCCTCGGGCACACCGAGCGCGGGCGCGAACATGCGGCTCTTCCAGCGCACGCCTGAGCCGGCGAAGCAGCTGACGCCGAGCTCGCCGAGCGCCGCCAGCGCGCGCAGGTCGGGGCGCAGCGCCGCGACCGCCTGTTCGCTGTCGAGTTCCACGTACACGTGGCGCGGGCCGTTCAAGTACACCTCGACGGGCAGCTCCGAGCGGCTGACGCCGAGCGCTTCGAGCAGCTCTGCCTCGCGTTCGTAGGGTTCCCACGTCGGCGTCGGCTGGCGCATCGACCCATAGCCGATGCGCTCCTCACCATCCCCCTCCGCGCGCCGCAGCGCCACCGGCACGAGCCCGGCGCCTGTCTCGAGCGTCACCTGCTGGAGGGCGCGCTCGACTCCCAACACGATCGCCGTGCCGAGCACCGGGTGTCCCGCGAATGGCAGCTCGGCGCTGGGCGTGAAGATGCGCACGCGCGCGTCGCCGACCTGCTCGGGCGCGAGCACGAACACGGTCTCTGAGACGTTCAGCTCGCGCGCGAGCGGCTGCAGCGTCTCGGCCGGCAACGAGCTGGCGTCGGTGAACACCGCGAGCTGGTTGCCCTGCAGGGGGACGTCGGTGAAGACGTCCACGACCACATAGCGGTGCGAAGCGCCCGCGCGCCGCTGTTCGCTCGCGTTGCCGGCAGCCGCGCTCACCGGGGTCGCTCGCGTACGACCTCTGATGGACGCTTGTCGTCGCGCAGGCCCAGAAACCGCGGCTGGCGCAGCCGTCCGTCGGTCGTCCACTCGGCGAAGCCGATCTGCGCGACGAGCTCGGGCCGCACCCAGTGCGTCGCGCGCGGCGAGGGCCGCACCTCGGCGAACGGCGACGCGGGCGTCTCGAGCTCGCGCAGTCTCGCGCCGAGCCGATTGAGCGTCGCCCTGGTGTAGCCGGTGCCGACCCTGCCGGCATAGCGGAGCGCGCCGTCCTCTTGGTAGCCGACCAGCAGCGCGCCGAAGTCCGAGCGGCTGCCGGCCGGCTCGGTGAAGCCACCGACAACCAACTCCTGCTCCCACGCACACTTCAGCTTCAGCCAGTCCTTCGAGCGACCGTGTTGGTAGGGCGCATCGGCACGCTTGGCGATCAAGCCCTCCCAACCTGCGCTGCAGGCGTCGGCGAAGCGCCGCTCGGAGTCCCCGCGCCAAGCCTCGGTCAGCGCCAGCGCCGCCTCAGGCCGGAGCGCGCGCTCGAGCCGGGCGCGGCGCTGCAGCAAGGGCAGCGCGGTCAGGCCCTCACCGTCGAGCTCGAGCAGATCGAACACGCAGTACACAACGGGGTAGGGCGCGATCAGCTGCGCGGACGGCCTGGCGACACCGAGCCGCTGCTGCAGCCGGCCGAACGACGTCTGCTCGCCGTCGTATGCGACGAGCTCACCGTCGAGCAGCATCTGCCGCGTCGCCTGCGACGCGATCGCGTCACGTACCTCCGGGTAGGTGCCGGTCAGGTCTTTGCCGTTGCGCGACTCGAGCCGCACCTCGCCGGCGTCCTTGCGCGCGACGCAGCGCTCGCCGTCGAGCTTGCGCTCGAGCAGCCAGTCCTGACCGAAGTCGCGACGGTCGGTGAGGGTCGCCAGCATCAGGGCGATCGGCACCCCTGCATCCTGCCGGATCGACGGCCGCGAGGAAAGCGGCGGCGTCGTACTCGAGCGCTGAGGTACGGCAGATCGGCCGGCCCGTGGATGTGATCGTGATGGACGAAGAGCTGGCGATCGGCGAGCCAAGGTTTGTGGGACGGTTGTCCATCAGGCCCTGCGCGAGAGCCGGGTTCTTGCTCGCTTAAGCTCCTGAGCAGCGCGAGTACGCCGAGCTGCCGCTCGCTCGAGCTCGGGTGGGCATTGCATCCTTGACGCCCGTCGGCCCGCGCCGCTACCATGATCCACACCCCCCCTGTTTGCTTCGGCAGCAGGGATGCGAGGCCGCCTTCGGGCGGCCTTTGCGATTTCAGGACCAGCTCGGCGGCTTATGGACAATGCCCTTCGCATCGGGCACCTGCGTGGGGAACTGGCTGGCCCTGAGCGCCGCGCGCCGGATGGGCTTGTAGAACGAGCCACGCGGTAGCGTTTTCGGGGAGAGGGCGAAGCTCCGGTTGCCGTGGGGGTTGAGCACGCCGACGGGCAGCTTCAGCTCGTGGCGGACAAACTGCACAGGGTCCTTGAGGTCGCCATCGTTGGAGATCACGATGGCAGGGTCGTAGCGAACCCGGAACGCGTCGATCAGAAGGTGGCTGGCGAGGTTGACGTCCGAGCCCTTCTCCTCGGTCTCCCAGACCTCAATGAACGCGGGTTTGCCGCGGCGGTCCTTGACGCACCGCCTGGTCGCCGTTCTCGTCATGAAGCGCCCGTAGTGGATCGTGAGGTTGGGCACGGTCGCGAGCGCACGGAAGTAGGTCTGCTGGCGCTGGCCGGCGTGCGGGTTTCCAGGTCTGCCCTTCACGCGTGCGGTGAAGTACTTGATGCCGACGATCTCGCTGTCGCTGCTGAGCATCCGCTCGCACAGAGCACCGACGTCGAGCCACCGCTCGGCAGAGTCCTTCAAGCAGCCGTAGTAGAGGTTGAAGCCGTCGACGTAGACGATCGTGCGAAGGCGCCCTGAGACGCGGCGAGACACAAGGCACGGCACTTTCGTGAGCGGCGCAGACGCCCCTCTCAGCCTAATTCGCGGCGGTCCACCAGATGAGACAGTTGAACGAGCAGGAGCCGCCCGTTCAACTACTGGCATGAGTCATTATGCCGTTGACCCGATGCCCTGCCTCCCGTTGAAAAGCGAGGTGGCTATCAGCCCCAAAACGCCGCACCGAGTCCCCAGCAGCCGCCTCCTGCGCCGAGCGACTCGGCGTCGAGCGCTAGGCCCCCGGCGCCGCCCGCCCCGCCGCCTCAGCCCGCTTCTCTCGGGCCGTCGCGCCGGTAGCTCACTGAGCCCACACCAGCGCCAGCGCCACTCCTGAATGCCGCAGCGCTGGCCAGGGCCATCGGCTACAGTGCCCGCTTGACCGAGCAGGACTACACCGTACGCACAGCCCTGCCGGTGGTGTATCAGTTTGGATTCTGAGCACGGTTCTCCCGGCGGTAGGATTGAGGCATGCCCGACCGCTCACGCAGACCCCGTGACAGCAACCAGCTCGGCAAGCTGATTGTCGACATCACAACGGGCGAGGTCGAGGACACGCCGGAGGACGACGGCAAGAACGCCGCTGCGGTCGAGCTTGGCCGCAAAGGAGGTTTGAAGGGCGGGAAGGCGCGTGCCGAGAGCATGACGGCCGGGCAGCGCAGCGAA
Organism: uncultured Solirubrobacteraceae bacterium; assembly: GCA_963838405.1. GTDB lineage: Bacteria > Actinomycetota > Thermoleophilia > Solirubrobacterales > Solirubrobacteraceae > Palsa-744. Next base: position 1,232,584 of record CAWIRA010000006.1, read on the forward strand.
GCGGCCAAGCGCGCCGCGCAAGCGCGCTGGTCCAAGCCGGACTGACTCGCGCAGCGATCGTGTCCGACGTGACGCGCATCATGGCTGTGCCATGTCCGACATCAGAGGAGGAGCCGACGATGCCAACTGAGCAAGAGCAGGTGCGCGTCACGGTACGAATACCGGCCACTTTGGTCGCTGCCCTTGAACGGGTTGCGCGCAAAGAGGAGCGCACGATGTCTGCCGAGATCCGGCGCTTGATTCGCAACCGGGTCGAGGAGTTCGGTGGCACCGGGGGGGCGACAGCGTAAGGAGCCCATGACCCCGATGCCATGAACTAAGCGCCCCCGACCCAAGTGTCTTGAAGGAACCAGGGTCGGGGGCAACACCCACTAACGCGGGACGGCGATCTTAGGCGGTTGCCCTGCCCGCTGCATAGCAATTTCCCGCAGCGAGCCAGAACTGTCGCAACAGCGGCGGTCGGCAATCCTGCCGGCGTAGTTCAGTGGACACACGGGCCACGCAATCCCTCTCCCAAGGCGCGCGCGGACCCAAGAATACTGGTCTTTCAAGCCAGGGACGCGGGTTCGAATCCCGTCGCCGGTTTCCAGCTTCGTATCGGAAATCCTCCCACACCACTTGACAATGCGTGACCGCTCTGGCATAATAGTCAGTATGAACAGGTTGTCCACCGAGAAGCGCGCCCAAGTGCTCTCGATGCTGGTCGAGGGCAACAGCGTCCGCGCGACCAGCCGCATGGCCGGGGTGGCGATCAACACCGTGCAGAAGCTCCTGCTCGACATCGGCGAGGCATGCACCGCCTACCAAGACCAGGTGTTCCACGACCTTCCCTGCACGACGATCCAATGCGACGAGATCTGGTCCTTCGTATACGCGAAGGCCAAGAACGTTCCCGAGGACCGCAAGGGCGAGTTCGGCGTCGGCGACGTGTGGACGTGGACCGCGATCTGCGCCGATACCAAGCTGGTGCCCAGCTGGTTCGTCGGCTCGCGCAACGCCGAAGATGGCTGGCGGTTCCTGATGGACCTCAAGAGCCGGCTGGCGAACAGGGCGCAGATCACCACCGACGGGCACGGCGCGTACCCCGCTGCGATCGGCTTCTCGTTCGGCACCGATGTCGACTGGGCCGTCTTGCAGAAGCACTACGGCTCAGACAGAACGGAACGCCGCTACAGCCCCGGAATCTGCACCGGCATCGACATCGCCGTCAAGCGCGGTAACCCCGACCCGACGAAGATCAGCACCAGCTACGTCGAGCGCCAGAACCTCACGATGCGCATGGGCATGCGCCGGTTCACGCGCCTGACCAACGGCTTCTCCAAGAAGCTCGAGAACCACGTCGCCGCGATCGCCCTGCACTTCGCCTACTACAACCTTGTGCGGCCCCACAAGACGCTCGCCAATCCGTACCCCCGCACTCCGGCGATGGCCGCAGGCGTCGAGGATCACATCTGGACCATGAACGAGATCGCCGCGCTACTCGACTGACGTTTGCGGCGCAACGGCCCGATCCGCCGCCAGCGCGGGTAGCCTAAGCAACCGAAGACCGACCCTCCCTTTTACGGAGGACCCCCGGCCTTCCCCTACCGCCGGCCTCCGGGCCGGCGGTTTCTCGTCATGGCCACGGGACGATCGCCGGCGGTCCTGGATATTTGTCCGTGTTTCGCACCACGGTCATGTGTGCGCCCTCAAGAAAATCCCACATGCGCTCGGGTACTACTACGCCAGCGCCGCCGGGCAACGGGTAGAGCCGTCGAAATGCCGCATAGGCGTTGAGGTCAGCGAGCTGAAGGAAGTAGGACTGTCCGGAGACACGCGACACTGGATCGTCCAGTAGATTCCGAAACGGCACATTGAGCAAACCGGTACCGAAGGCACTTCCAGCGGAGCCCGCCCGCCGAGCCTTCCGGCAGCGCTTACGAACCGTCAGCGCGTCGCCCTCGTCGTGAACGATCAGAACCTCGGAGCGGCGAAATGAGCGCTCAAGGCGTTGGAGCAAATACTCCCACGCAATGTCCGACGCGGCCCGCTTTGCGTCGGTGCTGGCAGTCGCCGCTGCCTTGTCGATCACGACGGCGAAGGCTTTCATGCCGAGCTTGTCTTGGATGCGCAAGTGTGCCCGGTAGAGCTTGAAACGGGCTCGCTCGCTAAGCGGACGACTGCGCAACGGGCCGCCGTTGCGAAGTAGGTAGTTTGCCTTGATCTCGCTGCGCACGGGCACCCCAAATGCACCTGCGACGTATCGACGGAACTTGATCAGTCCGTCAAATGTTGCCGCCCAGTCGTGACTCTCGACGATGACGCAGCCGAGAGCGTAGGTTTTTGAGCCGTGCTCTCCGTCATCTCCCGACTCATCTACGTAGGCCATGTACATGACCGTCACGCTAGCCGATCCGCCGCTCGACTAAATGGCGGTCCGGGTGCCAGCCCGGACCGCCCACTACTGACGTAGGAGACAAGCCCACAGGAAGGGGCGCGGCCATCCTCGCAATCGCGCCGGATGGTCAGCCGTCAGCGGTCCGTCCGAAGCACCGCGCAGAATCCAAGCTTCACATTCTCGAACTATTCGGCCCGTGCCAGCGGGAGTTCGGGAGCGACGTAGGGAAAGGACAAGCAACATGGCCTACCACACATCCGAGACAGGCGCACCGTACGTTTACCACACGTACAAAGACTGTCCCGACGGTAAACGGATCGAGAAAAAGCACTACGTAGAGGGCAAAGGCACTGGCCGACGCCTGTGCGACGTGTGCGAGGCGAAAAGCTAAGCGGCTGGCGCTGAGCGCCAGAACGTCATTTCCCAGTCTGGGCCGTGCGGCTCGCCGTCGCGCACGACCCAGTAGCGACGAACCGCTCTAACTGGCAAGTCCTGGTCAAGCGCCACAGCGAGGGCACGGAAGCCCTCGCTAGGTCCTCCCCCGAAACGGATCGTCGGCTGGGGGTAGTGGTGGCGCTCGCCGCCCTGGCAGGACTCGAACGTCTCGACTCCGGCCGCTCGGAGCACATCCACATACGGACCGATGCCGGGGTCAAGCTCGGGAAGCCACCGCGCGCGCCATGCCTCATGCGAAACAGCCGTCATCGCGGCCTCCCCTCAAACTGATACACCACAGCCCTGCCCACCGAGGCGCCGACGATCCTCGAGCTGTGGCAGGGCGCTCGCAGCCCGCACGCAACCACCCCCGACCGGATCGAGCACGTCCAGCGGCTGCTCGCCGAGACGCCGGGGAGCCTGCTCGTCGCTGACGGCGGCGGCGCACTCCTCGGCACGCTGATCGCCGCGTGGGACGGATGGCGGGGGAACATGTACAGGCTCGTTGTGCTCCGCGAGCACCGCCGCCGCGGTGTCGGCCTGGCGCTCGTGCGCGCCGGCGAGGAGCACCTGCGCCGGCAGGGCGCCCAGCGAGTCACGGCCCTGGTCGCGTATGACGACGAGGTCGCGTCATCGTTCTGGGAGTCCGCGGGCTACCCGCAGGACCACGCGATAGGCCGCCGCGTGCGCAGCCTGTAGCCGGGAAAGCCGCGCAGCCAAACCGCGCTCCGGCGCCGGCGGACGCGCGCGCAGCAGCACCACCGCGACGAGCGCGCCCAGCAGGCTGAGCACGGCCGACACGGCGAATGCCAGACGGAAGCCGCTGCTGAGCGCCGACGGACCGGAGGCACCGAGCAGCAGATCCGCACGCGTGCGTGACGCGGCGATCGTGCTGAGCACGGCGAGGCCGAGCGCGCCGCCGATCAGACGCGAGGTGTTGAGCATGCCCGAAGCGAGCCCGCTCTCCCTGGCGGGGACTCCCGCCACGGCGGCGATCGTCGCGGGGACCAGCGACAGGCCGAGGCCCAAACCGGCGAGCAGCCCGCCCGGGAGCACATCCGCAAGGTAGCTACCGCCGCTGTGCACCCCCGTCAGCAGGAACAGGCCGGTGGCTGCGACCAGCATGCCGACCGTCAGCACGAGGCGCTCGCCGAAGCGCGCGACTAGGCGCGGCGCGAGCGTGCTCGTGGCCATGATCGCGAGCGTCATCGGCAGGAAGCGCACGCCGGTCTGCAGCGGGTCGTAGTGGAGCACCTGCTGCAGGTACAGCGACAGGAAGAACCAGATCGCGAAGACAGCCGCGTACAGCAGGAACATGATCAGGTTGGCCGCGCGCAGCCGCGCCATCGTGAACACGCGCAGCGGCATCAGCGGCTCCTGCGCGACCTTGCCCTCGACGAACACGAACGTCGCCAGCAGCACCGCGCCCAGCAGCAGCGGCACGATCACGCCTGTCGAGCCCCAGCCGAGCGTGTCTGTGCGCACGATCCCGTACACGAGCGCCGTCAGGCCGCCCGTGACCAGCAGCGCACCCGACGCGTCGAAGTGGCGTGCGGCGGACTCTCTGCGCCCCTCGGGGATCAGGCCGCGCGAGCAGACGATCACGCCGATCGCGATCGGCACGTTGACGAGGAAGATCGCCGGCCAGCTGAAGGCCTGCGTGAGGATGCCGCCGAGCAGCACGCCGAGCGAGCCGCCGAGGCCGCCCATCGCACCCCACACGCCCAGCGCGCGGCTGCGCTCGCGGCCCTCCGCGAACGACGTCGCGATGATCGCGAGGCTCGCCGGTGAGATGACGGCGCCGCCGATGCCCTGCAGCGCACGCGCGCCGATCAGCAGCGAGCGCGAGTCGGCGAGCGCGCACGCCAGCGACGCGAACGCGAACAGCGCCGTGCCGGCGAGGAACACGCGCCGGCGTCCAAGCAGGTCCGCAGCGCGCCCGCCGAGCAGCAGGAAGCCCGCGAACGTCAGCGTGTACGCGTTGACGACCCACTGCAACCCGGTCGTCGAGAAGCGCAGGCCGTCGCGGATCGACGGCAGCGCGACGTTCACGATCGAGACGTCGAGGATGACCATCAGCTGCGCCAGGCAGACGAGCACCAGCAGCAGCCCCTTGCGCTGACTCACGGTCGAGCGCTCGCCGGTCGGGTGCTCCTGCCGCTTGGTCACACCGTGCTGCGCGTCGGCGGGCGGTCTCTGGGTCAACGTGGCTGCCATCTGCGTTATCCTTCGTCCGTAAGTACGACGACCATCGTACCATGTTGTTTGACGATCGTCGTACAATGAGGGACATGGGCACCTATCACCCCCCACGCGAGGACCTCGCTCTGCCGGCGGTTCTGCACGCACTCAGCGACCCGCAACGCCTCAGCGTCGTGCGTGAGCTGAGCCGGGACCCCGAGCCGCGTCCGTGCGGCAGCTTCCTGCTCGACGTGAGCAAGTCCACCAAGACCCACCACTTCCGCGTGCTCCGAGAGGCGGGCGTGATCACGCAGCGTGAGGTCGGCACCTCGAAGCTCACCTCGCTGCGCCGCGAGGATCTCGATCAGCGTTTCCCGGGCCTGCTGGACGCGGTGCTTGCGTCCGCCGACGCGACGGTCGCCGTGCCGGCGTAGGCGCAACCGGGCAGATACACCGACAGGACGCACGCGTCGCGATCGCGGCGGCGACGGTGGATGCGATGCGCGGCGTTCGGCGCTAGGCTCGAACGAAGCGGACAGCTGCGAGCGGAGGGAGCAGGGATGAGCGAGGCCGTGCAGACACAGAGCGAAGTCGTGCAGATGCAAACCGAGGACGGCGTGGCGCTGTTGACGCTCAACCGCCCCGACCGCCTGAACGCGTGGACGGCGGAGATGGAGCACGCGTACTTCGCGATGCTCGAGCAGTGCGCACACGATGAGGATGTCCGCGTGATCGTCGTCACGGGGGCCGGTCGCGGCTTCTGCGCGGGCGCCGACATGCAGCAGCTGCAGGCACTCGGCGACGGCACGCTGAGCGCGTCCGCCGAGGAGCACGAGCGCCGGCCGCAGACGTTCCCGCTGTCGATCCCCAAGCCGATCATCGCCGCCGTCAACGGCGCGTGCGCGGGGATCGGACTGGTGCAGGCGCTGATGTGCGACATTCGCTTCGCCGCCGAGGGCGCCAAGCTGACGACCGCGTTCGCGCGTCGCGGACTGATCGCCGAGCACGGCATCTCTTGGATCCTGCCGCGACTGATCGGGCCGGCGCGGGCCCTCGACCTGCTGTTGTCAGGACGCGTCGTGTTCGCCGAAGAGGCCGCCACGCTCGGCCTCGTGAACCGCGTACTCGCCCCCGACAGGCTGCTCGACGCGACGCTCGACTACGCGCATGAGCTCGTCGTCAACTGCTCGCCTGCGAGCATGGCGACGATCAAGCAGCAGGTCTATGCCGACCTGCAGCGCGATCTTCCCGGCGCGCTCGCCGACGCCGACAAGGCGATGCTGGCTTCGTTCACCGCGCCCGACTTCGTCGAGGGAGTCACGAGCTTCGTGGAGCGGCGCGACCCGCGGTTTGCGGCGCTTAGCTAGCGGCTGGCGTGACCAGCGCCGCGGGTCTCGCCCACCATCGGGCTCGGACGTACCGGCTCAGGGCGGGGTGGCACAGTCGGCGGTTTCGGAGTCGGCTTGCGGGGCATTGTCACCAGTCTATCTCTGAGCGACGAGGGCAACGACCCACGCCAGGACCTCACCGACCAACAACAGCGCACCGATACGAAAGACAGCCATCAGGCCTCGGAGTTGATCCTACGGCCGGATTGCGACGGTACGCGCAAACGCGGGACACCCGCATCTACGAGCCGAAATCAGGTGGCGACAGCTCGCCTGCAAGCGCTCCCCGCGCTGCCGCGATCCGCCGCAGCCAAACGCCGCCGAGTTCGATCGCCTCGGCACCGCCGGGTAGCTCGTGAGGGAGCTCGAGCACGATCTCGACGAGCCCTTCGGCGCGCTCGTCGGCGGCCGCCTCGAAGCGGACCTCGCCGCCGTCGAGACGCAACACGGCCGCCCCGCCGTTCGACAGTCCATCGCTGGAGCTCACGCCGAGCACAGCACCCCAGCGCGCGGCGACCGCCTGCGGATCTGCGACCGCGATCGTGATGCCGGCCAGACGCCCCGGCGCACCGGCTGCGGTCGCGCCCGTCCACGCCGGACCGCCCCAGCGCCAGGTGCCGTATGGCTGCGAACGGTCGAGCGAGACGATCGCGCCGCGCATGTCCGCCGGATGCAGGTGCGTGCCTGAGATGTCTGGCAGATCGATCTGCCAGACGGTGCGCACGCCCAGCTCGAGCGCGCGCGAGCGCGCTCCCTCGAGATCCTCCAGGTCGAAGATCACCATGTAGCCGCCGTCACCGCCGCGGCGCGCGAGATAGCGCCCCGCCGCCGTGTCCGCACGCGTCGGCGAGACGAGCTCCAGGAAGCAGTCACCCAAAGCGAACACGACGTTCTCGAGGCCGAACTCGCCGACCCCCGGGTCGCGGAAGGGCTCCTGCAGGCCGAGCGCGGCGCGCAGCGCGTCGGCGATCGGCTCCAGGTCCTGCACCGCCAGCACCGCCTGGCGCAGCCTGACTGTCGGTTTGTCTGCGCTCACGGTGTGTACAGGCTACTCGCCGCGCCTGTCGCGGCCGCCGGGCCCCAACGCAGCAGGCCGTTTGGGCTGTGGCAGCTGAAATCGTGCGGACAATTCGCAGCACATCCGTGATTTGCGGACTTCTAACAGATTTCTAACGGTCAGGCAAACAGCTACGCAACAGGTGTCCGCTTAGCTTCCGCCCGGTGCACGTGTTGTCCACGGACCACGGAGGGGACATGGGGAGAGTCAGGCAGAGCGCAGCACACGAAGACCCGGGCTGCGAGGCGATGCCGGCGCTGCGCGCGGGCATGATCGCACCGCATGGGCGCACCAGCCGCGAGAGCCTCGCCACACCCGGGCTTGTCGCGCAGGCGGTCAAACGGGCGCAGGCCGGGGATCGCGAGGCACTGGGCTTCTTGTACGCGCGCTACGCCGACAATGTGTACGGCTACGTGCGTAGCATCGTGCACGACCAGCACGAGGCCGAAGACATCACCCAGCATGTGTTCGCGAAGCTGATCCACGTGATCGGCAAGTACGAGGAACGCGACGTGCCCTTCTTCGCTTGGATCCTGCGCGTCTCGCGCAACGTCGCCGTCGACCACATCCGCCGCAACCGCGCGATCCCGGTCGAGGAGGTTCGCGCCGTCGACGATGTCGGCGGCGGCCCCGAGGACCGTGAGCGCATGCACGAGCTCAGGGAAGCGCTCGCGCTGCTGCCGGCCGATCAACGCGAGGTGCTGGTGCTGCGCCACTTCGCCGGGCTCTCTCCGACTGAGATTGCACAACGCACCGGGCGCACGGAAGGCTCGGTGCACGGGCTGCACCACCGCGGACGGCGAGCGCTCACAGCCGAGCTGAGCAGACGCGGCGCGGCGCCCGCAACCGCGCGGGCCTCCGCAGCTCAGGGGGCTGGCTCCGTCGGGGCCGGATCCTCGCCGGGAGAGGCATGCTTGCACGGGTCGGCGTCTCGCACAACGTCGTCCGTGGTGAGCGAATCTGCGCTGTAGGGGCCGCGCGAGATCTCTCGCGCGATGCGGCCACTGTCCGCGTCGGCCAAGTAGTACATCACCGCGAACGCAAGCATCTCCTCGACCGACACGCCCTGACGGGCGCTCTCCTGCTCGATCGCCTCCCAAGCGAACTCGCCCACCCGTAGGGTCACGCTGTGAGCCGCCCCCGCGGGCTGGCGTCCGCTGAACGGCGCGCCGCTCATTCTCGGCCTCGATCTGATGACAGCACACTCCCACTCAACGCCGCGCGGCCGCGATCACTCACGCGCATGCGCCCGCGGCGGGGACCAAAAAAGGCTGATCGTCGCCCATGGGACGCGCGCCAGACCTGCCCTGGCCCCTGCGATAGACGACGGCGTCCGCCATTGGGTCCCCCAATCTCACCGATGATAAGTACGACTCTACTGACGTTGCTGACCGCAATCGCCGCCACCCAATATTCAACCAATCGGAAAATCGCCAGCGGCGAGGGCCGGCGTGGCGCCGCGTCCTACGAGCGCTTGCGCGCGAGCTCGGCGAGCGTGAAGTCGGGATCGTGCGCGAACGTGCCGCGCAGCCTCGACCGCAGCGCTGCGTAGCGGCGCACGGCGTCGCTACGACGACCGCGCGCGATGTCCAGCTCCATCAGCTGCCGGTGGACATCGTCGTCAAAAGGCTGCAGCGTCGCCAGGCGCTCGAGCGCCACAACAGCGCCGTCCACCGCCCCCAGCTCCAAACGGATCTCGGCCAGACGTTGCAGCCCGAGACACGCGAGATCGTGGAGACGATGGCGTTCGGGGATTGCCCATTCGGCATATGGCAACTCGGCGAGGAAGTCGCCACGGTAGCTCGCGAGCCCGCACTCGAGATCCTCGACACCGGCTTGCAGACCGGCGTCGGTCGCCGCCAACCCTGCGCGTACACGCGCTTCGAAGTCATCAGCGTCAATCTCGACATGATCGAGCTGCAGCCTGTAGGTGCCGCCGCCCGAGGCGATGAAGGCGGACGGCTCGCGCGAGCCGCGCCCGGGCTCGAGCCTGCGGCGCAGCGTGTGGACGTAGTAGCGCACGCTCGCGCCAACGGCATAGTCGGAACCCGGCCAGATGCTCTCGCCGATCTCGTCCACGGCGACCGCGCGCCGACGTTCCGCGAGGAGGAACTTCAACAGCTGTCCGGCGCGCTGGTCGAGCCATGGGCCGTCGAGCGACCCGCCGAGCGACTCGACGCTGGTGCCACCGAGCGTGTGGATATGCAATCGCGGGCCCGATCGTCCCGACCCTCGCAGCGTGCGAGCGCGATCGCGCGGATCGCCGGCGAGGTGCGGGCGCAGCTGCAACACCAGCCGCTGCCGTGTGTCGCCGATCGCTGCAGCTGTGACCCAGATCGCCTCGCCTGACCCCGAGCCGAGCTCGATGCGGATCTCTGCGTGCGCCTCATCGCGATCGAGCGCGAGATCGGTCATGCAGGCGCCCTCGAGCGCCGTGTCGGGCCGACCGCAGCCGAGCAGCGTGCAGCACGTGAGGCCCGCCGTATCCAGGCCAAGCAGATCCACCAGGCGAGTCGCCTCGCGGTTGCTGCACACGACACCCCCGCGGCGATCGAGCACGAGCAAGCCGTACGGGAACGTCTCGAAGGCCTCGACCTGCGGCGACGCGCGCCTGCCCTGCGCGCGGCCCGCGGCGCTCTGCGTCTGCCTCACTGCAACTGCCGCCATAGATTCGCTCTTACACTAATTGTCCGCGGTCTTCGAGCACTGCTGCATATGGCAACAGTAAACTTGCTACTCACTTATTCACACATATTTCCGGTGTCAAGTGGTACGAAAATAGTCGGGCAACTGTACTAAATAACGCTGGCCCACAGGCGATTCCACATTTTCGCTTGCGCGCACGATCTGAATGCGCTAGCGTCGGTGGCGTGTCAGCGAGCGTCGAAGCGCGGGAGCTGCAGTTGACTGCGATCGCAGGCGGCGCGGCCTTGCTCGCCGGCGTGACGTTGTGGCAACTTGGAATCGAGTGCGAACGCGCGTGGATACGCAGCTACGACAGCCCGATGCTCGGCGAGACCGCCGTCGGGGGTCTCAGCGGCTCATTGCAAGAGACATGCGCGCCGGTCGCTCGGCGCGACTCAACTGAAGTTGAGCGTCGCCGCTGGGTGACCAACGCCGACGCCCGCCGTATGCCGCACAGGCCGCGCCGGACGCGGCTCGCGTAATCAACCTCGACGGCGAACGAATCCCGCGACCTGATTCGACAGACGGCGCGCGAACGCGGCGACGGAAAAGCGCTCGGCGTTTTCGACGGCGCGTCGTGGCTCGAAGTCGAGCGTGTCGAGGCGTTCGATCGCGCGTGTGAACGCGTTGACGTCGTCGGTGCGCGCCAAGCTGCCCGTGCGGCCATCCAGAACCGTCTCCAGCGCACCGCCTGCAGCGGCCGCGATCACAGGCCGGCCCGATGCTTGCGCCTCAACAGCCGTGATCCCGAACTCCTCTACGCTCGGCACGAGCAGCGCGCGCGCACCCGCGTAGAGCTCCGCGAGATCCTCGTCGCTGACGCGGCCGAGGAACTCGGCCTCGGGATAGGCGGCCTTGAGCGCGCCGTGGTGCGGGCCCGCGCCGACGATCTGGATCGGCGCGCGAGCGCGGCGTGCGGCCTCGAGCGCCAGATGCAAGCGCTTGTGACGGACGAGCTCGGAGACGACCAGCAGCGAGTCGCCTGGCTTCCCGGGGGCGAAGCGATGCGTCTCGACGGGCGGATGGATAATCGCGGCGTCGCGGCCGTAGTAACGCCTGATCCGCTCGCGCGTCAGCCGCGAGTTGGCGATGTAGTGGTCCACGCGCCGACTCGCCGAGCGATCCCATCCGCGTATACGTCGCAGCTGCCCGCGCAGCAGCGGTCGCAGCGGCCGCCAGACCTCGTCGAGCGCTGAGCTTTCCGCGTGCCACGCATAGCGAAACGGGGCGTGGCAGTAGGACACGTGCACCGCGCCCTCCGGGATCCGCACGCCGTGTGCGAAGGCGCTGCTGCTGCTCAGCACGACGTCTGAGTCGGGAAGTCGCAGTTGCTCGACGGCGAGCGGATACAGCGGCAGCAGGCGTCTGAAGCTCGACTGATCAACCCCAAAGCGCTGAAGCTGAGAAGTCGTGATCGAGCGATCCGCGAAGCGTCCGTTGGTGCCCTGGGCGTCGTGCAGCAGCGCGAAGATCGGTGCCTCGGCATAGAGGTCGGCGATCGCCGCGAATGTGCGCTCGGCGCCGCGCATGACGAGCAGGTAGTCGTGCGCCAAGCTGACGCGCCCAGCGAAGCGGGCGGCCAACGGCTGCTCGCCGGCTCCGGGGCTGTGAGCGTGCGGGCGCTGAGGCGAATCGGTCCCGAACGGGCCAGCGCCCAAGCTGGCGTCCACAGCCCACGGTGAAAGAGTGCTAGATAGACGGTCAATCACTGCTCTGACTGCTCCTACTGCTCGAATATGCGCGGCGGCTGCGGTAGGGAACAGACTATGTGTCCGCCGCTGTTCAGATGTGAACGCCTGGGGATTGGCTCTGCCAAGACCAGCCGTTTTTAGTCCCTGTCGGCGTCGACGCGGTGCGAGCTACTGCAGTGCCGGCGCGTTGAAGACGTATGGAGCAGGCAGAGCGCAAGGAGGCATGAGGGGCGATGAGCGTCGAGACTGGCAGCTCGACCGAGGAGACCGTGCCGCCGCTGGCAGTCCCGCGCGGGTTGGTCGGACTGGCGAGCAGGCGCAGCGGCTGGCAGTCGGCGATCTCGGAGGTACGTGGCCCGGCGGCGTGCATGCGCCGCGACGCGCTGTTTCGCCGCATGCTGCTCGCTGCCGACGTCGTCGCGGTGGTGGGAGCGTTTGCGCTCACGGTCGCGTTGTCACGCCGCTCCCTGCAACTGACGTGGGCCGCCGCGGCCGCCGTGCCGATCCTGGTGCTGTGCGCGAAGTTCACGGGCCTGTATGACCGCGACGAGACGCTGCTACGCAAGACGACGCTCGACGAGGCGCCGCGTCTACTGCAACTGGCGACCGTATCGGCACTGGTGGCATGGCTCGCCGGCGGCCTGCTCGTCCATGGCCAGCTCGACCGCCACGAGGCACTGTTCTTGTGGCTCGCGCTCGCGGCGCTGCTGATCCTCGCGCGCACGATCGCGCGCGCGACCGCGCTGCGCGCCGCCGCGCCGGAGCGCTGCCTGTTCATCGGCGACGAACTGTCCGCTGAGACGATCCGCTCGAAGCTGGCCTGCCGCGGCGGCATCAGGGCCGAGGTCGTCGCGCATCTCGACCTCGACGCAGCGGCGTCGTGGTCGACGGACAGCTATGCCGAGGCGCGCCTCGGTGAGATCCGCGACCTCGCACAGACGCTCGACGTGCACCGCGCGATCGTCGCGCCTCGCAGCGTCGACGCCGGCGAGATGCTCAACCTCGTAAGGACGCTGAAGGCCGTGGGGGTGCGCGTGAGCGTGTTGCCGCGGCTGCTCGAGGTCGTCGGCTCCTCGGTCGAGTTCGACGACCTGCATGGGATCACGGTCATGGGTGTGAGGCGCTTCGAGTTGACACGCTCCTCGGCTGCGGTCAAGCGCGCCTTCGACCTCGCCTGGGCGTGCGTCGGCTTGGTGGCGGTGGCCCCTGCGATGCTGATCGCCGCCGTCGTGATCAAGCTCGACAGCCGTGGTCCGGTGTTCTTCCGCCAGCTGCGCGTGGGCCGCGACGGCAAGCACTTCTACATCTTCAAGTTCCGCACGATGGTCGCGGACGCCGAGGCCATGAAGGAGGCGCTGCGCGACCGCAATGAAGCTCAGGAGGGTCTGTTCAAGCTCTTACGCGACCCACGTGTCACCAGAGTCGGCCGTTTCCTGCGCAAGACCGCGCTCGACGAGGTACCGCAGCTGCTGAACATCCTCAAAGGCGAGATGAGCCTCGTAGGGCCGCGCCCGCTGATCGTCGAGGAGGACACCCGCATCCAAGGGTGGCACCGGCGCCGCCTCGAGCTGACGCCGGGAATGACGGGACCGTGGCAGATCCTCGGTCCCGCGCGCGTGCCGCTCAAAGAGATGGTCGCGATCGACTACCTGTACGTCGCCAACTGGTCACTCTGGAACGACATGAAGATCCTGCTGCGGACCGTCTCCTACGTGGTCAGCTTCCGTGGTCTGTGAGCAGCGCCATCTGCGCTGCGTGCGCCAAACGCTGAGAAACCACCCCCAGGCCGTCTTGCCGAGATCCGCGCTGCTTGGACAGGAGTCTAGAAGCGGACGCGAAATTTCCCACAACCTCTCATGGCAGTGGCGCTGGAAACGTATACCTTCTCGCATCAGAGAAACGGGGCACATAGCAAGGAGGAGGGGTCGCATATAAACCCGCAGATGGGAGCGACACGCATGACCACAGCCAGTTCGTTGCCGGTGGATCCGAGCAATCTGATCCCTCCAAGCCGACACGAAAACATCACACGCAGCAGGTTCGGAAGAGTCTCCGAATCCGAAGCAGTGGAAGGAATCGTCGGGGTCGCAATGGTGGGTCTACTCGAGAAAGATCCGCGCCTCGCGATGCGGGCTGCACGAGTGTTGCTCGAGGACGGCTATCGCTCGCGCCAATCGGCGCGGCGTGCCCGTCGGCGCACGCGCATGCGATACGGCGGCGACTGAGCCCACGTACGACCTCGACGGGCGGCGCGATTGCGTGCGTCCGGAGGACAAGGATGAACTCGACTGGAGGTGGTGCGGAATGGCGCTTGTCGCTGGCCGTATGGAAATAGAAATGCCGGGACTGGGAGCATCCGCGACGGACGAGCAGCTGACGACGCGGCTGGTCTCGCAAGCGATCAGACGGGCCCAGGAAGGCGACCGCGAGGCGCTTGGCTTCCTGTACTCACGCTATGCCGACAACGTGTGCGGATACGTGCGCAGCATCGTCCACGACGCGCACGAGGCGGAAGATGTCACGCAGCAGGTGTTCGCCAAGCTCATCAACGTGATCGGGAAATACGAGGAGCGCGAGGTGCCGTTCTTGGCGTGGATACTGCGGGTGGCGCGAAATCTGGCCGTCGATCACCTTCGCCGGCAACGGTCGATTCCGTTCGAAGAGGTCAGGGCAGCGGGGGAGCGCAGCGACAATCGTGGCGGCGGTCAGCGTATGTCCGAGTTTCGCGAGGCCCTGTCGGGGCTGCCCGTGGACCAGCGCGAGGTGCTGGTGCTGAGACACTTCGCCGGGCTCTCTCCAACCGAGATCGCGACGCTGACAGGACGCTCGGAGGGATCCGTCCACGGTCTCCACCATCGCGGGCGCAGGGCACTCAAGGCCGACCTGATGCGCCGCGGAGCCGCGCCGAAAACTCGCAGGAGAAGTTGAGGGCGGACCCCGAGCGATCGAGATGATGCGCGACGCCGCCAACGGAAACGCGGAGCGTGCGGCACCCGCGGCCTGGCTCCCTGCCTGCTCGCGGAGATGGGCGTCGGCGCGATCGTCGCAGCGCAGATCCTCTGCGCCTACTCCCACCAAGGACGTGAGGTGCAGCGGGCTCTCGTGGTCCGCTGAGCACCTGCGCGCGAGGGCTACTCGCGGTACTTGGCGATCAGCTTGAGCTGAGGCTCGGTCTGCGAGACGAGGTCCAGCATCTGGCCCTGGTCGTCGGAGATCTCGACGAGCCTGTGTTCGCCGTGCTCGCTAACGACAGTCCCGCTGGTTCCAGCACGCCACTTACCGGCCGGGTACAGCAACTCGACGACATCGTTCTCACGGATCGCCTGCTTGACGGTTGCCATGCTTCCTCCAGGTTAGACCTTGATGTAGGCGGAGACAAGTCGCGGCGCGGCATTTGCGTCGGCGAACTCCCATACTGTCCTCACGTTGGCGGTGCGGTGGCATTTGGAGCCGATTCCACGGACGGGAACCTCGACTACGCAGTTGACGCCGTACGGCGGGTTGTAACGGACGGCGCTGGTGGGCGTTTGCAGGATGCCTCGCATGATCTGGGCCTCGAGATGGTCGACGTCGTCGATCGTGATGCCGAGGAGACGCTCCAAGCCCCGTGCCTTGGGGCCACCGTCCTGGTGGCCCCTGTTCAGTACGTACGTGGCGAGCTTGCGACGCACGCCGACGGCCTCCGCGCCGCGCGGGAGCAGCTCGCCCGCAATCGGCGACCAAGGCATTCCGGTGCTCATAGACCAACGCCGATTAAGGTCATGGAGCCACCCTAAGCAGCGCTTGAGACGGGATGCTCGATCGGCGATCGGCGATCGGATGCAACCCGAGCGGCCCCTCAGCGGATCAGGATCGGCTCGTCGTAGTTCGAAACGTGCGCGCCGTCGTCGGCCTCGGAGTCAGACACCCGTGAGCCCTGGACACTGCCTGGAGGAGGCATGCTGGTCATGGCACGAAACCTTCCAGGCACCGACGACTACCGCGACCTCCGTCGAAGCGCCTCTCCGACCGACGTGAATGCGAAGACCAGAGTGCTGGTCGCCCACCCCAGGGACCTGCTGCGGATCGCCGACGCGTCTCCCCGCGAATCAGAACGCGCACGCGTTCCCGGGTTGCAGGCGCTGCTCGAGGCTACATACTCGTGACGCTCGCCGACGATCGTCTTTGCCACAGCCGATCGGGCCTTGCAGACCAAGCCGCTCGCTGCTCTCCGCGGCACCGACGACGGCGCTCTCGGTGCCTCTGCGCTGCTCATCGTCGAAGGGAACGTGATACGCGGGCATGTCGACGTGCAGCGGGCTGCCGTCGAAGGCGTGCTTGTCGAGCAGCTGGTTGAGGGTTGTGTTGCTCATGTGGGTGTCTTGATCGTGAAGCGGCGTGCGGGGCGGCCGGGTCGTCCTTCCTTGGCCGGCTCGACGGCTTGCAGCAGGCTGGCGGAAGACAGTTGGTGCATCAGCTGGCTGGCGCGCTGGCGGCTCGCGCCGATCTGGCGCAGCATGCTCTCATCGGAGGCGGATGTCGCCGCATGTTCTGAGAGGTATTCGACGAGGCGTCCGGCGAGTGGTCCGGCTAGGCTCGTCGCCTTCTCCAGCAGCTCGTGGGTAGCGGCTTCGTTGGGTGGGAGGCCGGCTTGACTGTCGGCGGCGGTGCGCAGCAGCCGGCGCGGGTTGCCGTCTCCCACCGCGAGCACTTCTCCACGTCCGGCTCTTCAAGGTTGGGGATGTGGGCGTGCAGCAGCTTACGCGCTTCTGCGTCTGAGAACGGCGCGAGCACGGCGGTGTGCGCGAAGAACGCGTCTGCCGGCGGCTCGCGGTAGAGCGGTCCCGCAGCGCTCTCGCCCGCGACGATCCAGCTTGCTCCCGGCAGCGCCCACAGCTCGTTGCGCAGCGTGCCGAACACGCCATGCGCGACGGCCGGCAGGACCTCGTCGATCATCAGGCACACCGGGCGCTCGAGTTCTGCCAGGCGCTCACCGAGCAGGTCGATCAGCTCCATCAGAAGCGCCGGCTGAACGACCGCGCCGAACGGGCCGTCGGGCATCGAGAGCGCCTGCAGGTCCTCCAGCCAGCGCATGCGCGAGCCGCCCGGCTGCGCCACCAGACGCCCGACACGGGCGACGAGCACGCCCAGGAGCTGCGCCGTCGCTTCGCGCGTTGACCTCGGTCCGGCGGTATCGCGCTTAATCGTCGCCCGTGAGCGCGAGCACGAGCTGGGAGACCTCGTACCGGTCACCTGGATTACAGCGGGCAACGCGCTGCTCGGTGTCGTCGAGCGCGGTGAGGAACGCGTAGCGCGCGCGGACGTTGCTGAGCCATACCTCGGGTTCGACGGGTCGCGTCAGGAGTCCGATGTCCTCCGGCGGCAGCGACTTTGCGTCCACGTCCGCGATGATCTCCGAGGGATCGAACGGGCGCTGGCCGAGGCCGTCGTCGACGACGTCGTGCCAGATCTTCAGGACGAGCAGCCTGCGGATCTGTGTCTCCTCCAGGGCACCGCGTCCGCAGAGGTCGAGGTCGTAGAGGTCCCTCAGCTTGCGCCGCCGGCGCCATGCGGCGAGCTTCTCGGCGAGCGACTCCTCCAGCGCCGGCGCGGGGATCGCCGGCGGGGTGAACTCGTAGCCCACGTGCACGGGGAGAGCGATCGGCGTGGAGGGTTTGGTGGGTAGCCACAGCTTCCGGGGTGAGATCTCGACGCGGGCGGGGATGGCCGGGCGGCCGAGCGGTGTGTCGACGATCAGCTTCGCGCGCGTGGGCTCGCGCTCATCGAGACTGAACCGGACGTCGAACAGCTCGGCGCCGTCGAGCGTGTCGAGGAGGAACTCCGCGGTCTCTATGTCCGGGGTGGCGAAGTCCAGGTCCGTGGAGAAGCGGCCCGCGTTGCCGGCGCGCAGCTTGCGCAGCGAGGTGCCGCCCTTGAGAACGATGCCCAGCTCGAATGCGCCCTGGTCGTGGAGGTACTTGAGCGCGTAGTCTTGGGCGACGTCGAGCAGAGCGGGATCGCGCATGCCGCTGCGACCCTGGAAGTGGCGCGCGAGATATCCCTGAGTGATCATCGCCGTGGGAGCAGCGAGTCATAGACGTGCCAGCGCGTGCTCCACTGGGCGCGGCGATCGCGGGGCCCCAGGAACGTAACGGGGAGCTCCGAGGGCAGTTGCGTCTCGATCTCCTCGGCGATGTCGTTGCGGCCTGCCCACTCGGCGAGATATCCGAGCCGTGCCAGGGTGGAGACGCGCCGCCCGCTTGCCTCCCGCAGCAGGTCCTCGGCGGTGGCGGCACGGAACGTGTCCGGGAGCCAGTCGTCAGCGTTGCCCCAATTGCCCTGCGCTGCAGGACGCTCGGCGGCAGCGACGAGGATCGTTGCCTCTGTCCAAACGGGCAATCCCCGCACGGTCTTCGCAGGCACGCGCCAGTCGAAGGTCACCGCGCGGACGCCTAGCGACGGCGGTGGGCGCCAGCCCCGCCTATGCGCGAGCACCGGGCGGTCCGGTTGGTGGGATGCGTGGCCGAGCTCCCAGATCGCGGACTCGAATGCGACCGCGACGGGAACGTCGGGGTCGTGCGCGAGCAGCGCGCGGAGCTCGATCCACGGGTCACCGGCCCTGTAGCGGCCGGCTCGGGCGGCCGGCGCGAACTCCCAGGCGCCCCGGGTGCGCAGGGGCAGAAGCCAGCCGAGGCGGACCAAACGCTCAGCTGCCGCCTCGGGCGGGAGAGGCACCTGCGTCCGTGTCAGGATCTCAGTCAGAAGCGATCGGGTGACCACCGCGGGCTGGTGCAGCTCCAGCTCCTCGACGACGGGTGCGAGGCGTGCCGGCACCGGCCGCGATGTTTGCAGCTGTGCGCACATAGCGACACAATGCTACGCCATACCCGTCTGGATGCAAACATGCATGGGCAGTTGCGCCGACCACGGCTCAGGGCAACTGGCGAAGCTCCACGAACCGATAGGCAAGGCTGGCGGGCGCGCCACTCTCGGAGCCATCGCGCCCGCGGCGATCGGGGATATCCGCCTGCGTTCCGCCCCCGCTATGACAGTTGTCTGACCTTTGTCCAGAGCCAGCCTTTCTAGCGGCGTGATCGGCAAGCGGTTCGACCTCTGGAGCGTCTTGTTCGGCTATGGTCGGGCATAGCCGTTCTCGTCGATGCTCAAACGAAACCGCGAGCTTGATGAGTGCCGCCTCGTATGCCCAAGTCTTCTCCTGCTCCGAGAGAGTGGAGGTATCGATGGCGCCCGCATAGCTCGCGAGGCTGTCTGCGGTCTTCAATGAAGCGCTTCGCTGCGAGCTTGGTGCTCGTCTTCTTCGGCACGGGCCAGGCTACACGCCACATCATCTCCATCCCGTATCCCTGGCGTAAGGCGCTCCTGCGCCCGCTCGCGAGTCAGCCTCATTAGGGGTGCCTGGCTCCGGGATCTTGGCAGCGCGACGAGCAAGACGACGCCGACCACGCCGACCACGCCGACGATCAGCAGCGACATCACGACCACCACCAGCGGCATCATGACCACCACCACCAGTAGCAGCAGCAGCGTCGGCGTCGCGATCAGCAGCGCGATCGCCGAGACCGCGGCGGTGACCAGCTCAGGCGGTGCGTGCGGAGCAACTGCGGTTTTGGTCAGGAGACGGGTGGAGAGACGTCGGGGAGGAAAACGTACCCACTAACCACCCTACTGGGTATGATTTCCTCCCATGAGGCCCACCACAACCGATGCCCTAAGAAGACGGCTCGGCGAGACCTTCACGTACAGCGAGGCCAAAGACGCCAATGTCGGCGACAAACGCCTGTACGGGCTGCGCGACGCCGGGGAGATCATCGCACTCGGCGGCGGCGTCTACCGCTGGGCAGACGCAGCCCCTGCGGATACCGACCTGATCGAGATCGCCGAACGCGTTCCACTCGCCACGCTCTGCCTGGAGACCGCGCTCGCCCGCCACGGCCTCATCGACGCCATTCCGGCGGCGATCGACATCGCGATCCCGCGAGGCAGCCGCCGACCGACCCTGCACTCGCCAGCTCGCCTGCACCAGTTCGACGCCGGTACCTTCGACCTCGGCCGCGAAACGTTCGATGTCGGCGCGAAACGCCCCATCGGCATCTACTCTCCCGAGCGCTCGCTCATCGACATCGTCCGGCTGCGACACCTGGAAGGCAGCGATGTCGCGTGGGAGGCCTTGCGCCGATGGCTGCGCACGCCGGGCCGGAGTCCTGCCCAGCTCATCACTCTCTCTGCAAACTTCTCCCGCGCCGAACCCGCGCTGCGCAAAGCGCTTGAGGTGCTGCTATGAGCACGCCATCACGCGCAACGCAGGACGGCCTCGCATATCTCGATCTGCGCAAAAAGGCGCGCGAGGACAGGCGCCCCGTGGACGAGCCGCGTCCGTTGCAGCGTGGGTCAAGGTCACAGGCCAGTAAGCGGCAAACACTGGTAGGGAACTCAGACGTCCATTGAGATGCAGCGCACCGTCGATCCGCTTATCTCTCGCGGCGCACACATTTGAAGCTAAGGTGTTGTCGGTCCTACGCCGCGCTGCTGTACGTGATCAGCTCGCGCATCTGGACGCCCAGTGCGTCGGCGATCTCCTGTAGCCGGCCAACCCCCACGCCGCTGTACTCGTGGGCCTCCCAGCGCTGGACCTGCTGCTCGGGGACACCGAGGCGCTTGGCCAGCTGGCGCTGGGTGAGTTTGGCGGCGATCCGAGCTTCGATCAGAGCAACCGGAAGCTCATACAACGAGGTGATCTCACGGCTGGTGATGCGTCCGTCGCGCAGCTTCTCGTAGTGGTCGAGCTGGTCGCGCAGAGTTTCGATCTGGCTGGCTATCGCATCGTGCACGATCTTCTTCATGCCCGGGTCGACGTCCGGCGGGGGCTCCTGCGTATCGTTGGCGATCAGGCTCTTTTCGAACCTGGAGACCCAGCCTTTGGTGATGCGGTACTGACGCTCGTTCTGGATGATCATGGCAGCCCCGTTAGATCGATGGCGATTATGCCCTTGGACCCTTTGGTGATGCGGTCTTGCTGAAAGAAGTCGACGTAGGTCGTGCCGTCGGGATTTGCTGCCCACTCAGCGGGATAGAGCTCGCCGCCATAGCCCGCCTTCTGCGCGGCGCACCCGTCGCTGAAGTCCTGCATCTCCGGGTCAAGACGACCGGGGACCACATAGCGAGACTCCCAGCAGACATCGAAGTCGCCGGGGCGGTCCTTGCTCGTGACGAGGCTACCGTCGAGATAGGCGGTCGCGCACCCGGCGCCCTTCAACGATCGCAGCCCATCCAGAAGCCCGTCGAGAAGGTCTCGACGCCGAACACTGGTCGCGTAGCGAGTCACGATCTCGTTCCAGGTGGCGTAGTGGATGCCCGGCGGGAGGTTTCCGTGCTCATCGAACTCCGGTATCATAGCACAACGATACCGTTGGGTTGAGACGGAACTCACGCTAGCTCCATGGCCACGGAACGGCCTGTTCAATCGGCGCCGAGGGGTCGCCGATAGGAGTGGATCGTTCCGCCGCGAGCGCTCGCCCACCTCCCCCCGCCGCCGACTGCGCGGCCGAGGCCAGAGAACGGACAAACGTCCAAAGCGCGGGGGGATGCGCCATGCCCGCGGGGCGCCGTCCGATAACCGCAGTGCAGCACCCCAGGTAGCTACCTCACAGGCCGACCGCGGCTAGGATCCGCGGTGGGCTCCCAACGACAAGGACGCCGTGCTCATGTTGCGTGCTCACCGCCTGGCGGCGGTAAGGATATGGTCGCTGATCGTCGGCTTCGCGCTGCTGAGCGCGACATCCGCGCTCGCCACGAGCACTTATCGGTCTCCCACCGTCTCAACTTCGCGTCTGCACAATACGTCCCACGCTGTGCCTGCCTCCGAGGCGCACCCGCAAGGTCGGAAGTCCCCGTCATCGCGGCGAGCAAGGTGCGTCGTCATCGTCACTCGCGCCGGCAAGCGCCGCAGGGTGGTCAGGCCGTGTGCGATCAAGAAGCCGAGCGCGACCGGCGCCAAGCCGAGCGTGCAGACGAGCACCGATGGGTCAGCCGCGGACTCATCCGCATCTGTCGGTGCTCAGATAGCCGTCATCGGCGGCGCTCTCCCCACGGAAGCGCTCGATCTGCCCGGGTCGGACTCTGGTTCACCAGCCGAGGCGGCAGACAAAGCTGCTGTGACCGAAAAGCAATCAACTACGACAACCCTTTCGTCTTCTCTGGATCCATCGACGGTGGGCCAGGCGGTGACTTACACGGCGACAGTCAACGCAACAGCGGCCACCGGTAGCGTCACGTTCGAGGACACCGGGACTTCTATCCCGGACTGCGGGGACCAGATCGTGAGCTCGGGCGCGGCGACGTGTACCCTCTCAGGCTACGCCGCGGCGAGCGCCCACGCGATTACCGCGACCTATAACGGAGACGGCAACTACGTCGGCTCGACATCGTCTGTCTTGAATCAAGTAGTCAGCCGCGCGAGCACGAGCACGACGTTGACATCTTCGATGAACCCCTCAATGGTCGAGCAACCCGTGATCTACACAGCGACGGTGAGCCCCGGGGCGGCAACTGGAACCGTTTCGTTCGATGAAGCCGGTGCGCCGATCGCGGGTTGCACTGCGCAGCCAGTCATCTCCGGGACCTCGACATGCACCACCTCCGGTTACACGGCCGCGGGTGAACACGCCATCACCGCGACCTACAGTGGGGATGGCAAATACCGCACCTCGACATCATCCTCCTCAAAGCAGGTGGTTGACAAAACTGGCACGGGCATGGCTACGACGACGCTGGCGTCTTCGTTGAATCCCTCGACGGTCGGCGAAGCTGTGGCTTTCACCGCTACGCTCGATCCCACGGCGGCGACGGGGACGGTTGAGTTCAGGCAGGATGGGGTGGCGATCGCTGGGTGTACTGCGCAGGCCGTCAGCTCGGGGACCGCGACCTGCACCGTGGTCGATCTCGCCGTTGGTGGGTACGGGATCACGGCGGTTTACTCTGGCGATGGTAACTATGCTCCCTCATCATCTCCCGGTTTGCCTCAGACGGCCAAGAAGAAAGCCACTACGACGGTGGCGTCGTCTTCGTTGAATCCGTCGACGGTCGGTGAAACTGTGAACTATACGGCCAAGATCAGCGCTGCTACGGCAACGGGGACGGTTGAATTCAAGCAGTCCGGGGTGACGATCGGTGGGTGTACTGCGCAGGCCGTGAGGTCAGGCGTCGCTACCTGTACCGTAGCCGATCTTGTCGCTGGTGGGCATTGGGTTACAGCTGCTTATTCCGGCGACGATAGCTATGGTAGCTCGACTTCTTCTGGCTTCACTCAGACGGCCAACGAGAAAACCGCTCGGACGACAGTGTCGTCTTCGTCGGATCCTTCGATCGTCGGTCACGCGGTGACTTTCACGGCTACGCTCGATCCCACGGCGGCGACGGGGACGGTTGAATTCAGGCAGGATGGGGTGGCGATCGCTGGGTGTACTGCGCAGGCCGTCAGCTCGGGCACCGCGACCTGCACCGTGGTCGATCTCGCCGTCGGTGGGTACGGGATCACGGCGGTTTACTCTGGCGATGGTAACTATGCTCCCTCATCATCTCCCGGTTTGCCTCAGACGGCCAAGAAGAAAGCCACTACGACGGTGGCGTCGTCTTCGTTGAATCCGTCGACGGTCGGTGAAACTGTGAACTATACGGCCAAGATCAGCGCTGCTACGGCAACGGGGACGGTTGAATTCAAGCAGTCCGGGGTGACGATCGGTGGGTGTACAGCGCAGCCCGTAAGCTTGGGGACCGCGACGTGTACGGTGACCAATCTCGCCGCTGGTGGGCATGGGGTTACAGCCGTATACTCCGGCGATAGTGACTATGGGAAGCTCGGTGTCTTCCGGCTTTACGCAGGCGGTCGTCAAGAACACCAGCACGACGACGGTGTCGTCTTCGTCGGATCCTTCGAGGGTGGGGCAGGCTGTGACCTACACGGCGATCGTCAGCCCCGCGGCGGCGACTGGCACGGTTGAATTCGAGGAAGAAAGCACCCCGATCGCCGGATGCGCAGCAGAGACTATCAGCTCCGGCACAGCTACATGCACTGTCACTGGCTACCCCAAATGGTCCTCCTATGGGATTACCGCTACTTACGGTGGAGACGGTAGCGATCTGGCTTCGGCCTCGTCCGTGCTTACACAGACGGTCGAACCACCGGCTGAATCTGCGGCCCCGTCTCGCTTCTTCTCGCCTACGAGTTTCTGGAACCAGGAACTGCCTGTGAACGCGCCGCTGGACCCGAGCTCGGCCGAAGTGGTCGGCGCCCTCGGCGCAGAGGTCGCCGAAGAGCTGGACATCGAAGACGGCCCGGCGATTAACACCACTAGCTACAGCGTTCCAATGTACACCGTACCCACGGACCAGCCAACTGTGACGGTCCAGCTTGTTGATCACACCCCAGAAGCTTCACTCTCTTCAGCATGGAGCGCGGTTCCTCTCCCGTCAAATGCCCAGCCTGCGGCGGGGGGTGACAAACACCTGGTGGTATGGCAGCCGAGCACGAACAGGCTGTGGGAGTTTTGGCATCTGGAAAAAACTGAAGTGGGCTGGGAAGCGGCGTGGGGTGGAGCGATCGAACATGCGTCGTCCGACTCCGGCGCCTACGGGCCCGAAGCGTGGCCCGGCGCGAAGACCGGCTGGGGAGCGAGCGGGACTTCGCTGTCGATCGCCGGCGGGCTGATCACGCTGGAAGACTTGGAAGCGGGCCGGATAAACCATGCGCTGGCGATCGGCGTGCCCAATACGCGCGCGGAAATGTACGCTTCACCGGCCCAGCGAAGCGATGGGCTACACACCGAAGCCTCCTCGCTGCCCGAGGGCGCGCATCTGCGGTTGGAACCGAGCTTGAACCTCGCGTCGCTCCATCTTCCACGATTGACGTTGCTGATGGCCGAAGCTGCGCAGAAGTATGGGATCGTCGTCAGGGACACGGCCGCAAACGTCGCCTTCTACGCGCAGGACCCGATACCAATTGGGACCGAACCGTACAGGGGTCCGCATGGCTATTACGAAGGAAAATCTTCGAGCCAGATCCTCGCGGCCTTCCCCTGGAGCCATCTGCGGCTGCTGAAAATGGAACTGCACAGCACCCCATGACAGCGCGTGCGGCGTTCGCAACCGAGCTCCATCGACTACCATCCCGCGCTCACCGCAGATGTCCAGTTCCGAAGCCGAACGGCACGTCATTCTGCTCAGCGCTGGCACCGCCGACCGTCGGCGGGCGATGCGTGAGCAGACCGGGCCACTGATCGCAGAGGTCGACTGGTCGCGACTCGCCCAGACACTGCGCCTGCGCAAGCTGCTGCCCACGCTGGGTCCACGGATCTTGGAGCTGGCAGGAGAGTCAGCGAGCAATGCTTTCGCCGCCGCGGTCGCGGAGGCGCTGGAGACGACGCGCCGCCGGGGCGCGTTCCTGCAGCTGGTCACGCTGCGCATCGTCGCGATGCTCGCCGGCGCCGGGATTCGGTGCGCCCCGCTGAAGGGCCCGCTGCTGGGCGAGGCGATCTACGGCGATCCCGGCCGGCGCCTGTCCAGCGACATCGATCTACTTGTCTCCCCGGACGAGCTGCAGGCGGCCGTAGGGGTAGTGCGCGGACTGGGGTACGGAGCTCCTACCGATTACGTGGAAGCTTGTGGACTTCCTCAGCTGCACTTCGTGCTTGTCCACGAGCGCGGCGAGTTGCCTCCGGTGGAGTTGCACTGGCGCTTGCACTGGTATGAGCGCAATTTCGCGCGCCAGCGGCTGCTCCCCGCGACGGTTGTCCCGTCGGGCGAATGGCGCCCGGCGCCAGCCGACGAGCTGGCCGCGCTCCTGCTGTTCTACGCGCGGGATGGCTTCGTCGGTCTACGTACTGGCCAGCGATCTGAGCGCGTGGTGGGATGTCCACGGCGATGATCTGGTCCCCGGTGCGCTCGGCAGACTGCTGCGCGAATACCCCGAGCTGGCGCGGGCGATCGTGGCCGCGTCCGCTGCGGCGGCGCGCGTGGTAGGCCTACCGGCGCAGCGGCTCCTCGGGAGCTCGCGCAAGCTGGAGATGCGCGAGCGACTCGCCGTGCGGCTGGCCAACCCCAACCCGCACTCGAGCCAGTCCCAACTCTATGCCGACATGGGATTGATCGACGGGCTGCTGGCACCCCGCGGCGGCTTTGGCGCATTCGTACACCGACAGTTGCTACCTCCACGCGAGGTCCGGGAAGTGCAGGCCCGGCACAGAGCAAGGCGGCATCCGAGATCGCCGATTGGCCGTGGTACGGGCATCCTGGCTCGATATGGGCTGACGATGACTCGTCTGGCCCGCCAACCCGAGACGCTTGATCACTAGCCACTTTACTTATTAAGCTGGGAACCGCCGAGATACTCGACACGCATCACGGTGCCAGATGTGTCGCACGGTTCGTGCTTGTTGATTCCTGTCGGCATCTCGTCATACTGAGGACCGCGAGCACGATCAGAGCTGCCGCATAGCCGGTAGGGCTGTAGGTAAGTGTGTTGTCAGCGAGCGAATTAACGAGGCATCCGACAACGATGGCAATCCCAAGCGTCGGCGCGTTCAGGGTGCCCGTGTCCAGCGTACCGGGGGTACGTCGTCTTCGAGCGAGGCTACGGATCAGCACCGTGACCGCACCGAGCAGAATCGTCAAACCGATGACGCCTGTCTCAACGAGATATCGTACGTACTCGTTGTGAGGTGGCTTACCTGCGAATCGGTTCCCGGGTATCGCGTTGGCAGTGATGGTCGTGCCCAGACCTTGACCCAAGAACGGGGATGCTTCCCATTCTGGTAGCAGCGTTTTCCACTTATGCAGGCGCCAGTCAAGCGAAGTGTTTGTTTCTCCACGGTCTGCGGTCGCGAGGCTGGTAGACGACTCATTGATAACGCGCTGTGCGCCGAGCGGCGTAGCAACGAACGCCAAGACAACTAGCACCGCGACTAGATACGGAGCGGCTTTGATGCGAAAAGAGCCCGGACGCAGAGCGCCAAGCACCACCAGCATCGCAACAAGCGTCGCCAAGCCATCGATGCTGAGGGTAGAGACGAGCGCGGCCGCGAAGACCGCCACAAGCAGCGCATCGGACCGATGTCGTCCGTTATCCAGGTAACGCCACATAGAGGCGACCGTGGCTATCGCAAAGAACATAGCTGCGCTGTCTGGGTGGGCGAATGTGCCGTTCGAGCGCATCTCACCGTGAATATCAGCGCCAGTGTTTGTGACGAGTTGGTAGAGGGCAAGTACGGCCGGGATAAGGCCCATGCACTGCACCAGGCGTGTGGCAACGGGAATCGTCACGGCCCCATATGCGTTGTAGACGATTACGGCCAGGGCGACGACGGACTCCTCACGCACACCCTCACGGAGTGTCTCGGTCGATGCGCCGTGCGTGCTCACGGCGATAGCCGTCCAGACACACAGCCATAGTGAAGTCAGAATTGCGACCCACAGGCCGTTGCGTCGGCGAATAAGCAGTACGATCGCCGCCACGGTAAGCAGGACCGCAATTCCTCCCGACAAGTTGAGGCTGCCGGACTGGTGACTGTCTGGCGAGGACCGGTCATCAAAGAGCACACGCACGATGAGTATTGCGCCAAGACATGGCACAAGGCCGCGAATCGCGAGTGTGCGGAGACCCCCAGCGTCTAGGCGCGGAGGCCATCGAAAGAGATCGCTCCGCTTTGCTGAGCTGACACTCATAACAGAACTGAGGCGGCGGGCGTGTACTCCATCCATAGTACAGATACGAATCAATCAAGGCGACAGACTGTACAGTTGTCGGAGACGCACACCGATTGCCTGTGGGCTCATTGTCTCCCTACAGCGCGTCTGTCCGGCGACGCCGAGCGATTGTGCATACCCGGGATCGGCGAGCAGAGCGATCAGAGCATCAGCGAGTGCCTCGTGGTCCTCGATGGGAACAATGAGCCCACATCCCGCTAGAGAAGCGATCCCACCCGTCGGCGTGCTCACAAACGGTCTCCCAGCGGCCATCGCCTCTGTCAAGATCATCGGCAGCGCCTCACCGCGCGATGGAAGAGCTATCACGCGGGCTTCACGAATCAGTTGCCTGACCCCATCGGAGTTCACCGGACCGTGAACAGCGAGTCGCACGGTGGGCGAGAGGCGAAGCTTGGTGGCGGGACCGACTATCACGCACCTCGCATGGGGCCGACTGAACGCAACGGCCTCCCAGGCCCTGTGCAGGACGTCAGCGCCCTTGCGCAATCCCACCTCGCCAGCGAAGAGCACCATCTCGGAAGTTGCAGTCACTGGGTCGGCCGCGAGGTCGAGTGGCATCGGATTCGGAAGCAGCTCCACGTGGACATTCGGGGCGAGACGCCGGACCGCGGCGACATCAGTGTCGCTGAGAACGGTAACCGCGCTCGCCATGCGCAGCACCGCTCCGACGAGGCGCGGCCGGCGAGCGGCGAAGTCGGCGAAGCCAGGACCGTGGATGGTGATGATGCGCGGCAGGCGACGACACCGGGCGGCCGCGACGATCAAGGTCTCGCGGAGGAAGGAGCCTCCCTCGGACATGTGCACGTGGACGGTGGCTGGGCGGGCGAGACGGAGGACCATCGCCGTGGCCCGTGCGGCAAGCAACCCAGACTTGAGATGGGACCCAGGTACCCACGTGGGCACCGCGATTGCCTTCCCTGCGCCGACGTTGTAGGTGACTAGCATCCCGATGACTGACGCCATCCCTCCCACATACGCGGTGCTCGGCCCGAAGTGATACACACAAGCCTCCGACGTCTGTCCGCTGTTCATAGCAGCGAAAACTCCCTTCGTTCCGGCGTTCGCTTCACGCATCGGCTACGTGCTGCTGAAAAGCTGTCGAGATCGACGGTTGATGCATCTGCCATCACGGCGAGACCTCGCGCTGCAAATTGTCTGGCGATTTGCGTCTGGTGGTCGTCCACATGCTCGCCGTGGCTCTTCATTCGTGGGACCAAAATTGGACTCTTACCGACCTCAAACGCCATCAAAGCCGAGCCTATGCCGGCGTGGGTTACTACTACGTCGGCCTGCTCTGTCAGCTGCCCGAGCTCGTCGGGGCTTATCAATGCCTCCACTCTCGCACCGGGCCAGTCGATCCGCGAACTGTCGGGTCCAGCTTGCACCACGACATCGACCTGCGCGGGCAGGACGGACTTAAGGCGATCCAAGAGTCGCTGAAAGGAAAAGTCGAGCGTTCCAATCGTGATCAGGACCTTTTGCAAGGGCGGCGGGGAGGCCACCGATACGGCCTCGTAGCTATCGAAGACTGAGCCTGCATACTGCCATCTCGAGTTCGTGAGCTCTTCGTGCTGTGTGTAAAGGCGCACGCCCCCAAGGTGCTGCAAGATACGTCCAGTGACTGAAGGCCCTCTGGCGCGCGCAGAGCACTCGATGTAATGCGCCGGAATGCCCCTGATCCGTGCGAGCGGCAGGAAGGACAGCGCCACCCCGGCACCGTTGCTGACCACCATGTCAATGTCAGTGCTACTGAGCATCTCCCGCGCGACCACGGCATTGATCAGCACCCCGTGCCAATCGCGGGGCGGGGTGTCACGGATGAACCGTACATTGCGGCCTGCCAGCAGCTCCCGGCTCTGCGCGGAGTCGAACGTCACCCAAAGCTCGTCAGACGCCCGGGGTGAGAGCCGGGGGGCAAGCAGGACAAGCTCTGTGAGGTGGCCTCCCGTGGATGCTACTAGGAGGCGGGTCATGTTCCCCAGTACTTGTACGCAGAGATCTTGTCCAAGTAGCGCGTCTTGGCTGATACGGACCGCGTCCGGCGTCTCAGTTTTGCGTCAGACAGCACGATCGCCGCTCACAGACCACTACGAGCTTTATCTGTGTAGTTCCAAAACGATCGGGTGGCCACGTACAGGTAATCCAGCGCGACCATGTCGGCTAGGGGAACGCGCGCGGGGCCGCGGATCTGCCACTCACGGGTCACGCCGGACGCGAGCTCGAGGCGCCTGCCACTGCGAGCGCTAGCCACAGGGCCGGCGCCCCGTGGTAGCGCCTTGCGGAGCGGCGTCCCGTCAGGGTCGTACAAGCCCGTGAACTTCGTGCACACCGCCAGGATCGGCACGGCCGCGATGGCAGCTATCAGCTGCGGCGAGCGCCGTGACAGCGCGACGGTGAGCGCGAACGCGCCGATGAAACCCACCGCATCGGCCGCCAGCAGCATGCGGCGGAACAGCGCGTCGCGTTGCACGCACGCCGCCCGGCCACGAGCCTCCGAGGTGGACGCCGCCCCACCGTCGCGGCGGGTTGACATTCCCAGGAGGCCTCGCAGGACAGCCAGCAATCGGACTGCTCCCTCGGGCCCGCTGCCCGTCTCGACGCTCACCGCGCCTCAGACCTCCATGCGATATGCCCGATCCATAGGTATTCAACGAGTGGGCCGGCGCGTAGCTCGCACACGACTGACGGGAGCAGGGACTAAAAAAGGATGATTCTCACGTCGCCGGAAGAGCTTCGGCAGTCCGCCTCGATCAATGCTCCGGGGTCTGCATCGCGCCGTGATCGAAGTCAGACGACTGCGCACACGTGCACGGCGAGCCGATCCTGATTCGCTGAGAGACCGCTGGCCCGGCCGCGTCACCCTTGCGCACGACTACCTGCTGGTCATGCACGGCGCCGGGCGCACGTTCGGAGCGATCGCGGAACTCTAAGCGAACCCGCCGATCTTCACGCTCCTGCAGGACGAGCAGACCACCGGCGACCTGCGGGTTTCCAAGGCGACCTCCAACGTGCTTGGTGACATCGTCTAAGCCACGTTCTCTCGCGCGAGAAGGTACCCGCTCCGAGCGCCGTTGCCACGAGCTGTGTGACAAATCTGACGTCCGCATCTAACCTTTCGTTAGCGTCGAGATCCAATGAGCCTCGCTGCAAGAACCACTACGCTGCTTGCGGCGAATGACTCGCGAGCGTATTAGCGGGTTCATGCCTACGACGAACCGCATCGTCATCTGCAAGACTATCGCGCTCATGTCAGGACAGGCCAAAGCTGAGCCTCCCGCGCCGACGCGCCGTGACCGACCCAGGGTGATCTACGTCGTAGGAGCAGGTCGCAGCGGAAGTACAATCCTGAGTGTCGCGCTGGGCAATTGTGTAGACGTCTTCTACGCGGGCGAGCTTGAGGCGTGGCTGCGAAGGTCAGGTGTTCCGAACTTCGGCGGCGAGGAACGGACGCGGTTTTGGGATGGCGTGCGCGAGGAGGTCGGAGGAGCCGACCTCTATGGAGAGCGGGTCTGGCACCGCTTTGAGCACTCACTATCTCTCTTTCGACCTAGCGGTTGGCGCGCTCGGCGCCAGCTACGGCACCGTTATCGCGAGATTGCCGAGGATCTCTATCTCGCGATTCAACGCGCCTCCGGGGCTACGCACATCGTCGATCCTTCGCATTATCCGCTGCGCGCACGGGAGCTGCAGCCGATAAGCGGCATCGATCTCTACCTTATTTACCTGGTGCGTAATCCACGAGATGTAGTCGCATCTTTTAGCAAGCGCGGCGTCGACCAGCAGTGGAAATCACCGGCGAGCACCAATGCCTATCTTTGGCTTACCCATCTTCTGTCAGCTTATGTCTTTCTTCGTCATCCAAGAGACAGCCGGATGTTCATTCGCTATGAGGATTTTATCGCCGATCCAGAAACCACGCTGCGGGAGATCCTAGGGCGCATTGAAGCTCCGGGTGTTCTCCCGGAGTGGACTACCCTCAAAACTGGTATTCCATTTCAAGGCAATCGCTTGCTGAGATCACCGGTGCTGTCACTCGAAGAGGATACGGGCCCGCGACGAAAGGGGCGGCATGCGACGGCGTTGATTCAGTTCCCCCTAACAGCCATTCAGACGAGGCTGCGGCCGACCGTTCCGTGCTGAACCTGTCTGCTATCCCCAGACGCCGCACTGAGTATGCAAGATAACGATACTGACGGCGCTGGTTTCGCGCGAATCAATGCCATCGTCGCCGGTTGGACCGGCTGGATGATCCATCGCGTCGCCGGCATTATCCGCCGTATCATTGGTGGAGGCACCGATCCGGACGTCGCTAATGTGGCTGTCGTGTGCCTAGCGTTCCTGCAGTACGCGTCTGCCCAGGCGATAGGACTCCAGCAGACAGGGTTGAAAATAACGCTGTACTACGTCGACCGCGGCAGCGAATTCACAGGCAGTGCGGAGGATCGCGCGCGCTTCCTCGATCGAGCACGGGCGGCCGGGGTGGAGCTTGTTCCAGTCCCACGGCGCCGCCTTCGGTCGTTGCTCACACATACGATGTGGCTACATCGAGATCTGCGACGCCGCAAGATCGCAACGGCGGTTGTTCATTCGCATATCGACCCACGCTACGCGACCCTCGGGCTTGCCTTGCCCGTAGCGTTGATGCTTCACGACCCACAGACGCACTCGGGCGACACGCTCTCGATATCCCCGGCGCCGATTCGGTCGATCGCGCGGTTTGCCGAGCTTACTTCCGCCTGCCTGATCGTTCACTCAGCTACGCTGTCGAGCCAAATCCGACCCCTTTTGCGGCGAGTGCCACTCGGCGTGGTTCCCCATGGTGCAGACATGGCGCCGATGCCCGCTGTGCTTCCACGGGAGCGCTGGCTGCTGCTTTTCGGCCGTCTCTTTGCATATAAGGGCGTGGACACGGCGCTGGACGCGTTTCGTCTGCTGCCTGAGAGGATGTCCGATGTCAAGCTGATCGTCGCGGGCCGTGGTCCACTGGCAGAGCTCGCACGCGATCGTCCCGGCGTCGAGCTGCGAGAGGAATACATTGTCGAGTCTGACCTCGAAGCGCTGCTTCAGGCAGTTCGGTTGGTCCTGCTGCCGTATAAGGACGCCACCCAGAGCGGAGTCGGTCTGCTGGCCGTAGCTCGCGGGGTCCCCTGCGTTGTATCTCGCGCGGGCGGCCTCCCAGAACTTGTGGAGGACCTGGCACCGGGTCTGGTCGTGCCGCCGGACGACCCTGCCAGCCTGGCCGACACGATCGCCGAGTACGTCGACCACGGCGAGGACCTGCGAAGAGCGATCTATGACTATGCCGCGGTCCATTTCGCTTGGCCCGTGGCGGCGCAGCAATTGCGTTCTGAGCTGCAGCGCCTGGGAATCGACGTGGCACCTCCCGAGGACTTCGCTGAGTCACCGACTATCCTGTGCCCTACATCTTGACCATGTTTAGAGCGCCAAACATCGGAACTCGATCAGCGCTTCCAGCTGTACTCTTCCTCCTAGGCAGTACCGTGACGGGCTGCGGTGGCGATAGTCAGGGAAGGGCGCCGATAGCCGTGGCCAACGCACAGATGCGGCTTACCGCCCAGCACAGAGTGGCGGCCCCGTTTCTCTTCTTCTCACCCACGAGTTTCTGGAATAAAGCGTTGCCCTCGCGTGCGCCGTTGGCTTTGAACTCGGCTGCGATGGTGAGCGCCCTCGACGAAGAGATCGCGGCGGAGGAGTCTGTCAAAGGCGGACCGTGGATCAACACCACCGATTACAGTGTCCCGATCTACACGGTGCCGGCCGATCAGCCCGTGGTCAAGGTGACGCTTGAAAATACATCCGTGTCCCCTGCACTCCAATCAGCATGGGGTGCAGCTGCACTTCAGTCGTCGTGGGACGCAGTTCCTTTGCCGGCGGATGCTCAGCCCGCCGCCGGGAAGGATAAACATCTCGTGGTCTGGCAGCCGAGCACCGATCGGTTGTGGGAGTTCTGGCACCTGGAAATGACCCTGGCGGGATGGAAGGCGGGTTGGGGTGGAGCAATGAGGCATGTCTCGTCAGATCCGGGGGTCTACACCCGCAAGGCTTGGCCGGGGGCAACGTCGTTTTGGGGGGCGAGCGGTACCTCGCTGTCGATCGCGGGTGGCCTGATCACGCTGGAAGATCTCGAAAAGGGCCGGATCAACCATGCCCTGGCGATGGCGATTCCCAACGTCCGTGCGGGCGTCTATGCCTCGCCGGCCAAGCGGAGCGACGGGAAGTCCACCGACCTGCTGTCGCTGCCCGAGGGCGCGCACCTGCGCCTCGATCCCAGCCTTCACCTCGCAGCGCTGCATCTTCCACGGTTGACATTGATGATCGCCGAGGCGGCTCAGCGCTACGGGATCGTCATCAGAGACGGAGCCGCGGACGTGACATTCTTTGCGCAGGATCCAACCCCCACCGGGACCGAACCCTACGCTGGGACCCAGGGCTACTTCGAAGGGAACCGCCCAGAGCAGGCTCTCGAATTCTTCCCCTGGAGCCACCTGCAGGTCCTCAGGATGAAACTGCACCGGAAGAAGTAGGCGATGAGAACGGTCACCCAATCTAAGTCCGGCGCTACGCAACACAGCTCTCTCCCCGCGGACGACCCGAACCGGGCGGCCGACGTGACAGCTGTGATCGTAACCTATAACAGCGGACGACACCTAGAGGTGCTAGCGCGCGCCCTCGCGACTAGCCGTCCCTCTCCGAGACGCGTGCTCGCCGTCGATAATGCTTCAACCGACGACACCGTCGTCCGCGCGAGGTCGGCCGGCTTTGAGGTACTGGAGACAGGCTCCAATGACGGATTCGGAGCTGCTTGCAACGTCGGTCTGCACGTGGCCTCTACCGAGTTCGTGCTGTTCTGCAACCCGGATGTACGTCCCTCGCCCGATGCGCTTGGATGTCTTGTGGCTGCACTCGTCGATAATCAGACAGCCGCGGTCGCGGGAGTCGCATTCGCCAAGCCGAATCTGGCGCGACGCTTTTCGCGGATGACCGGAAATATCTGGATGTTTCTCCCAGCGTGGCTGCAGTGGCCGCTGAGGCGCTTCGGCATCAATATGCCCATCGACCCGACGAGCGAGCACGTCGTCGTCGATTATGTGGAGGGGGCCTTCATGCTGTGTAGAGTGACCGCTCTACGGCTCATCGATGGCTTCGATGAGCGTTTTTTCTTGTACTGCGAGGAGGAGGACCTCTGCCGTCGGCTGGGTCAAATCGGATGGCGGACACTGCTGGTGCCTACCGCAAAAGTGATGCATGAGACGAGCACTTCTAGCGAGGGCACGGATGGAAAGGCTATGGGGCCTTTCCTATTTCACAGCCTTTATTGGTACTACCGCAAATATCATACCCACATATATGCAGACTTTGCGCGCTGTGTTCTTTCAGCTTGCGTGGTGATAGACAAGGGGTATCGTGTACTCACCCGTAAGGCGCAAGCATACGGGCCTGGGACGGCCAGAGCTCCCTTCCGTCGCATCGAGTCGGTAAGGCACCACCATGAACTGCGTATGCGCCGATCTGCACCGTGACGATACATGGATCCGTATCGACACCAAGAAGATGTGTGGGGGCTCAGCAACGACGCTCCCTACTGCGACCAACCCGTATCGTTTCGAACCAGCCAAACAACGTGAGAACAGCTGCGGAGGTAGTCCGGCTATGACCGTCGTGGCATCTATTGCGGCCGCTACCACCGATACGATATAACTTCGCGATGCCTGGGAACCAGTCCACTCGATCGGCACCCGACGAAGACGACGCAGGGGACGGTACTGCAGCTCTCCCTAACTTCTTCGTGATCGGCGCACTCAAGGCCGGAACGTCAAGTCTCCACTTCTACCTCGAACACGTGCCCGGGGTTCATATGTCCCGTATCAAGGAGACCAACTTCTTTCTGGAGCCGACACCAGAGCTCGCTTTCAGACGTGTCGCTGATTTACATCAGTATGAAAGACTCTTCCGCTCTGACGCGCCCGTCCGCGGTGAGGCCTCTCCCGCGTACACTCTGTATCCCCTTCTTCGCGGAGTGCCAGAGCGCATCGCGGCTTTGGTGCCCGACGCCAAGTTGATATATCTCGTGAGGGACCCGGCAGGTCGAATCGTCTCCCACTATATTCATGACGTGGCCAACAATGGCTATCGCAAAAGCTTTGCGGAGCACGCGGGAGATCTGTCCAGCGTAAACAACACCTACACATTTCCTTCTCTGTATTGGATGCAGTTGCAACGGTATCTCAAAGTGTTCGACGAGAGTCAGATTCTCGTCGTTGATCATGAGGATTTGTTGCATGACCGGCCGACAACGCTCAGGGAGATCTTTCGGTTTCTAGGGGTCGATGATCGATTCTACAGTCCGGCATTCGACACGGAGCGCCTAAAGCGCGGGGATCTGCGTAGTGTTCCGCCGCGACTCGGGACGATCAGGAATCGGGCTGGAGCTTCACCGTTGAGGTTCGTCCCGAGCGGCGTTCGACGCCCACTTCGGCAGGCGGTCGAGCGAGCACTGTGGCCTGCGATTGACACCCCCGTTCTGACTGATGCCCAGCGGCGAGACATCCGCCGCCTGTGCGGGCCTGATGTCGCGTGTCTACGTGACTTCACTGGTAAGGCCTTCCCCACCTGGGATGTCTAGTAGCTAATCCGTGAAGCTCGTCTGTCAAATACGCGAGCACCAATGAGCGAGCGTACGCCCGTCCCTAGCCTCGGTTCTCCGGACCCGGCGGTCAGCATCGACGGCGATCAGAATAGCGCTGAGGAGTCGCCGGATGATCGCCAGGGCTCCGTCTCAGAGCTTCGCAGCAAGGCGCTGTCGGCAGTAGCGCTTGTTGCAGGTAGGAACATCATTCTCAAGATCGCTGGGTTGCTCGGCTACGTTGGGTTTGCTCGCCTGCTCTCTCCGACGGACTTCGGAATGGTTGCCGTTGGCCTGACAATCCTCACGTCTGTCAACCTACTTTCCGACGGTGGTCTGGGAGTGGGTCTGATCCGTCATCCGGAGGAGCCTCATCTTGAGGATTTGCGAGTCCTACTCGGCTATCAGCTAATCCTTACGACCATTCTCGGAATCGTATTTGCCGTTGTAGCTGTCGCCGGTCCATTTGGACGAGCGGGACTTGTCACGGCAGTGATGATGCCCGCGCTGCCTTTCTTGGCCTTTCGTGCTCCGAGTTCCATTATTTTTGAGCGCAGCCTCAACTACGCACCTCTCGTTAAGGTCGAGATCGCGGAAGAAGCGGCATTTTACGGCTGGGGTATAACGACGATTCTCCTCGGGGCCGGTGTCTGGGGACTTGCGACTGCTGCGGTCGTAAAATCAATAAGCGGCACCTTGGTGTTGCTCAGCGTTTCGCCGGTTGCTCGACTTGTGCCAGCCTACTCTTGGCAGCGTCTCAGGCCGATGCTCGGGTTCGGCATTAAGTTCCAGGCCGTCACGCTTGCCAACTCTGGAGGTCTCCAGCTCTTGAACCTCGGCATCGCCGGGATCGGAGGCCTAGCCGTCCTGGGGCTCTGGGCTTTGGCTTGGCGCCTTGCGCAGCTTCCATACCTGTTGTTTGGCACGCTTTGGCGGGTTTCCTTTCCTGCCGCAGCAAAGCTCTTGTCTGCGGGCGAATCCGGCCGGAGGATCATCGAGCGCGGGCTCGCGCTAGCAGCGGTCGCAACCGGCGCGATCTTGGCTCCCGCGACTGGGTCAATCTCCCCATTGATTCCCGCTTTGTTTGGACCGCAATGGGCCCCGGTGGCGGAAGTTCTCCCCATTGCGTTCTTTGCCCTCCAGGTCAGTGGTCCGGTGTCGGTGGCTAGCGCTGGATATTTGTATGCCGTGGGAGATACTTCTACTATTCTTCGTGCTGCAACGGTCACATCTATCGTGTGGATCGTCGTGACGCTGCCACTCCTCCCGTCGCTGGGAGTGGTCGCTGTCGGTGTGGGGTGGGCGGTCAGTTCCTTCATCGAGATTCCAATCATGTCGATACCAGCCCATCGCCGGACGGGCGCTCAGTACTTGAAGCCCCTCTTTACGCCCTGGATAGCCGCCACGGCTGCTGGCGCAATCGGATGGCTTGTGTCTCGGACTATCAGTCATGGGTTTGTTGCGGCAATCATTGGCGGAACCGTATCGCTGTGTGTGTACGCGATTCCGATTTTTCTACTGCAGCGCGAGACGGTGCTCAGTCTCGCGCGACTCGCTTCACGCGGCGTCAGGTCAAATGGTTAAAGTAGGACAGGAAAAGATCATCGCTGCGCCTTCGAAATCGATCGTTTGGGGGCGACCTCTCGCCACCCGTTGAGCTCTTCTTGCCGATGCGGAGGGCTGTACGACACGTATTTGCCCCGCGGCGTCGCCCGGCTATGGCCGATCCAGCTAACCGATGAGGACACTGTTTTCGCCCGCCGCGATCTCGTCGAGGGCCCGGCGCTTGGCGTGTGTGTGTGTGTGTGTGTGTGTGTGTGTGTGTGTGTTACGGCGTCCTGCGCACGGCGTCGTGCTCGCCCGTGGAGCCTTGGACCTTCTTGGGATTACATGAACGGGGATTATCCCCGTAACACAGGGTCAGGGATCAGCTAGAGTTCTTCTCAATGGACGCTTTTGCTGCTTTCGGCCCCGTTTTCCGGGCTTTTTTCGCCTCTAGCACGACGGCTTCGCGTGCCGGCTTCGGGAACACGCGCTTCACGATCTGCTCGGTCGTGAGGTCGTGGGCTTTGGGCTTTGCTCTTGGCATTGGGGCCTCCTGATGGAGTCTACGACGATAGTTGGCCTGATCGAGCAGTTCGGCAGCGAGGAGAAGTGCCGCGCCTACCTTGAAGAACTCCGCTGGCCCAACGGCCCCATGTGTCCGCGCTGCGAGGGGCACGTCGATCTCGAAGATCGCCTCGCGCAACCAGTACGAGTGCAACGCCAAAGACTGCCGCTACCAGTTCTCGGTCACGGCGGGCACGCTCCTCAACGATTCGCACCTGCCGCTCTGGAAGTGGTTCCTCGCCGTCTACCTGATGTGCGAGAGCAAGAAGGGCATCAGCGCCAAGCAACTCCACCGCATGCTCGGCGGCTCCTACAAGACGAGCTGGCAGCTCTGCCACCGCGTACGCGCAGCGATGGGCGAAGACGAACAGCCGTTGCTCACGGGCACCGTCGAGGTTGATGAGACCTACGTCGGCGGCAAGCGCAAGGGCTACGGCTCGGGCTACCGGGGCAACAAGGTGATCGTGGCGGGGGCCATAGAGCGCGGCGGCGAGATACACCTGCGGCTGGTGCCGAACACGCGCAGGCACGACTTGGAAGGCTTCATCGACGTCACCCTGAACGAGGAGACCGCCGACGCGGTCTACACGGACGAGTTGAAGTCCTACGAGATGGAATGGCGTTTCAACCGCCGCGAGAACCCCTACCTGTTCCGGGACACGCTGCTCGTGCTCCTGCACGGCGACGCGTTGCCTTACCACGTCCTGATCGAACGCGACGATCCCGGCGAGCGCCAGCGCGAGAACGACGCGCTCATTCGTCGTGAGGCAAAGCGACAGGCACGCCGTCCCTGCTAAGCGGTCAGCGGCGCGCTACAGCGGGGGCATTGCGTCTGCCACGCGAAGGCCACGAAGTCGCAGCTAGGGCAGCGTTGTTCCGCAGCCCTGGAGAACGCGACCGCCGAGCCACGATTACTCCTCTCCCGGTGCTGCGCCGCCTGACTTGGCTGTGGAGACATCTCGGCACCAGCAGCCTGCGCCCGCCCGTTTCTTATGCCGACAAATCCTCCATGGCTCGTCGGGCGATGGGTGATACGCCCGCTCAATTGCGTCGGTTCGGCTACGTGAACCGCAGTCGATGTCGTCGCAACCGCGTCCATATGTACGCGCCCCGCCGGTAGTGCGATGCCACACACACGCTCTGGGTGCTCGCGATCGTAACCAATCCGGACCCCCACCTCGAAACCCCCCGAGGCTCCGGGTTCGGAGTCCCCAGCTCGCTTACTCCTCTTCTTCTGGCGGCGTTTTCCCACCACCCGAGTGTAGGTCGCTGTGCGGCCGGTGCTGCACGCGTAGCCTTACCTTGTCGCCTACATCAGTGCCATCTGTGACGTGATCGGCGGTTGAGTCGATTTTCCAGCAACGCATCCCCGTGCAGACCTCCGCCACGAATCGTGGATGTGTGTGGCGAAGCGATCTCGGGAGCGTCTCTATGCGCCCGATATCCGACTGTGAGGTCGTAGACCAACCACGCCACACCGACAACCAGCATGAACACGCCGACCGCGAACAGCCAGCGTTCCTCATGTACAGACAGCCCGAGCGAGCCGGCGAATGTGCTTACCCAACCCAATGGCCGCCGTGGCAACAGCGCGCAGCACGGACAAAGTTTAGCGCTCCCACCTGCGTCAACGGGATAATCCCCAAATGAACAGCCAGTTGTAGGAGCCTGATTTAAGCCTGGACGGTCGGAGCAAACTGCTCAGACGGGGAGGTGCCGTTGACCGAGGTGACGCCAGGAGGCGACTTGTCGTCCCTGCGATAGGGGACGGGACCACCCGATTTCGAGTCATTGGCGACGACCCCTAGCAGCAATGCGCCGCTGTTCTCGAGGACTTGATGGAGCCGTTCGGCCGCGTCGCGTCGGCTGTGCCCGATCCGGCCCACGATAACGACGCCGTCGACCTTGCTGAGGAGCGAGAACGCATCCGAGACGACGGTAAGCGGCGAAGTGTCGATGACAACGAGGTCATATTTGGACTTCGCCTGCTCGAGGACAACGCCCATGCTCCGGCTCTCGATCAGCTCGCCCGGGTTGGGGGGTAGCACAGCACCGGCGACTAGCACGTCGAGCGTCCGCACCTCTGCCGCTGGGTCAAGACGCGCATCCACGCCTACTGGTCGAACCGCCTCGTCCATCGAGATGGCTCCGATCAGCACGTCGGCGAGCCCAGGCCCGACCTGGATGCCGAGCTGCTCGGCGAGCGTCGGGTACCGTAGATCGACCTCGAGGAGCAACACTCGCGAGCCCAGCCTCGCCGCTGCCTCAGCCAGATGAAGGGCGACCGTGGTCTTGCCGTCGCCCGGCGCGGATGACGCGATGACTACTGTGCGCAGGTCACGATCGACATTGAAGAAGCGCAGGTGAGCACGAATCAAGCTGAACGCCTCGGCCTCCGCGGGAGGCAAAGGCGCCCGCTCGCCTCCGCGCCGAGCGGATTGCGAAAATGCAGCACTCTTTGGGACGACGCCGAGCATAGGCAGGCCATAGATCGCCTCCAGTTCGTCAGGTTCCCTGATCCGGCGGTCGAGGCGCTCGAGCAGGAACGCAACGCCGAGGCCGAGCAATAGGCCCAAGACGGCGCCCAGGATTGTGTTTCTTTTGGTTTTCGGCGATGAGGGGCTGGAAGGCACTGCCGCTTCCGAAGCCACTTCCACGTTGTTATAGCCCAGCCCCGAAAGGAGGCCCAGCTCTTGCGCGCGGTCCTCCAAATCCAACCCGTCCGTGCCGAACCTTTGCGCCCGAGTGAGCGTCGCCAGCTGCTTCTTCACGAGCGCCAGTGCAGACTCGAAGAACTGGTGGTTGGCGCGCTTCTGCTCTTCGACGAACTGGCTGGTATAGCCGTTCGCGATCTCGGCCGCAAGTATCGGGGAGGTTGCGGTAGCCGAGATGTCTACTACATTCGTTTCTCCTCGCGCGGTTACGCTCACGCTCGCGCCGACCTTCTGTTCGGTCAGCCCGTGACCGAGCAAGCTCGCGGTCTTTGCTGCCGTGTTGCCAAGCTTGACGTGTTCGAGGTTGCTCGCCTGCTGGGCCAGCATGCTGCTGCTGCTGCTGCTGGTAGTTGGGAGTCCAACGATCTGCTGGTCGAGCTGGTTGTTGTTGAAGACAAGCGAGGCCGTCGCCGTGTACTTCTTTGTCTCGTGCTTGGAGTAGCCGTAGGCCGCAGCGGCGCCCACCACGACGCAGAGCAGAATCCATCCTACGCGACGGCGTAGTACGCCCAGAGCCCGCTCGATGCTTAGGTTTGTCTGCTCAGTGTCCATTCAATCGCCTTGCTCGCCACATCCGTGGGCGCATAAGAAACGAAACCGCCCGCTTGAGGTCTGTCCGGCGACGTCGCAAGCTCGCCATAGTAGACCACGAACCGCTCCATGTGCAAGGGCAGGATGCTGAAGCTTCTGCACGTCGTCGGCGGTCCGGTCGAACTGAAAGTCGATCACCCACACATGATCGGGATGCTGAGCCCGCAGACGCCCGGCGGGGATGGTGGAATCTCCGAGCCGCCGGCGCTTGCGGCGCTGCGAAGGACACGCAATTCCTCCTCGCGCCACATACGCTGCACCCGCTTGCGGTGGATCTACCAGCCTTCGTTGAGCAGCTGAGCGTGGGAACGGTCACAACCCCACCTGGGACGCTGACGCGAGAGCTCCCGAAGCGATGTTCGCAAAGCCGCGTCGTCCTCGGCGACCACCGGCTCATGATGCTGAGTTGAGCAGTGCTGCCCGACGAGAGGTCTGCCGAAGGAGTGCTCTATCGAGTCGTTGGGCTTGAGCATAAGCACGCGTGGCCGGAGCGGACGCTAGGCCGACGGTGAACCAGAAAAGCACACCGATTATCGGCCAGTAGAGCCCATCGAAGAAAAACAAGGTGCTGCCCATCACCACTAGCGGGGCAGCGAGCTGCCATCCCGGTCGTGCTTTTATCACTCCTATCGCGATCAGGATCACGGCTGCGCCAAAGACGAAGTAACCATTATCGTAGATCGAAGTTACATACTGATTATCGTACACGGGGAAACCAAGGTTTCCGCCAGTTTGTTTAAGGTAAGCCTGGGAGCCTTGAACGCCGCGGCCCGTGATGAGTGTAGGGTCGCCATCGTCAAAGCTCTGCTTGAGAGTTCGCAGTGAGTTGAGGCGAACACGACCTTCTGTTGAACTGGCATGCAGGACGCGCGAATTCAACGCGCTATTGAGAGCTGGTATCGAAGCGATCAGCACCCACCCGATGACAATCGTCGTCCCTATGATCGCGAGCTTTTGAGACGGCCTACGCTGTCCGCTGAGAATGAGGAGTATCAAACCAACTCCGAATCCCACAAAAGCGCTTCTCGAGCCTGTCGCGAGGGCACCCGCGACTATCAGGCCAAACATTACGGTACTCCGTCGGTGACCTGACGATAGTGCTAGGAACGCCAGAGTGACCAACACGATACCAGCAACTAGCGGGTGTCCGAAGGTTGCGGTAGCTCGATTAATGCCGCCGAGGGTCGCGATAAGTTCGAAATTCTGGCCTCCAATAACTCTTCCCCATAGATTTGGCTGCCCTACTACGAACTCAAAAATCGTAAACAGTGCGAGACCCAGCCCAAGGTAGGCCAGGTAACCCAGCATACGGCGATTGCAGGCGACTACGGAGCCAAGCAAGAGCCCCGCCGACCAAAAAAATGAGCACTGATAAAGAGGGCGTAGTTCGGCGTATTGAGAGAACATCAACTGGCAAACGCCAGCCACGAGTATGATTACTAGCGCAGCCGTAACGGTCGGGTTTAGCGCTACGTTTGCACCTCGCGCTTTTTCGCGATACCAAAGCCAAAAGGCCGTCGATGCCGTGACAGTACCAAGGCCGGTCTGTAGGCGAATACCGTGCACAGCTGCCGTTTGCATCGCCGGCGTCGGAATCAGCACAACGCCCGCTACGACTAGCAGGATCGCGGCGGGCTTTGAAACCGCCCAGATCGCCACACCTATCACGACGACAAGACCGATCGTCGGCAACGCAAGGTTACGAGAGGCTAGATAGCCCACGCATACAGAGACCAGGACGGTCGCGAGAAGTGCCAACATAGGCACCGAGCGATCAGACGCAGCGTGGGCGCGCAGGCGAGCAAGATGTGTTGGCGCGGATTGCGTGAGCATCGTCGCGAGCGGTGCTAGCGGATTCCGATGAGTAGTTGCTGGCTACCGACGTGCTCGAGCGTCAGTCCTAGGCCTTCGTGCAGCCCCACGTCGGGCCGCTGCGAGCCCCGCATTTGCTCGTCGAGCGAGATGTCCGACAAGCGCACCTTTGGGTCGTCGGTTAGCAGCGCCCGGTGCACGATCTTCGATTTTGAGTTCGTGGACGCCTGCGCGTAGTGCTTGGCCTCGTTGCAGACGCCGCGCGGGCCGATCGGATTGACATGCTCCCAGTATGACTCGCGCTGGCGTGCTCCCGCGGGTCGCCGCAGACCTCGCGGGCCGCGGTCTGGCTCTCCTGGATGGTGGTTACCGGCATGCTCCATCAACGGTGGGACTGGCGGTGGACTTACGGGGGATTACGGGTGGGGCGCCCTTGAGGGCCTGGTTCGGGTTCCGTCCGGAGGTTGGGACGTGCGTTCGTCCATGCCCTACCAGAAGCCTCCAGATCATCCCCAGTTCGTTGGCGCTCAGCGCCGGTGACCTTCGCCGCGGCCAGGCATGAGAACTGCTCGACGCTGAGCCTCTCGTCTCGAACCCGCGAGCCAATCTT
Source organism: uncultured Solirubrobacteraceae bacterium (assembly GCA_963838405.1). Taxonomy (GTDB): domain Bacteria; phylum Actinomycetota; class Thermoleophilia; order Solirubrobacterales; family Solirubrobacteraceae; genus Palsa-744. The sequence continues at coordinate 1,276,634 of CAWIRA010000006.1, forward strand.
GCGGTAGTGCCATCCGGTGGTGGTAGGTAGACTGATCTTGTACTGTTCGCACTGTCCGTAATTGTCGTCTAGGAGATCCTGTGTATATCAATGCCTTGAGCTTCTACTACATAGGTCGAAGGCTCAGGGATGCGCATGTGCCAGTGTTGCCTCGCATATGCGAGGGCCTGATCTTTGTGTGCTTCAACAGCAGCATTCCGCTCGAGGCGAAGATCGGCCCCAATTGTAAATGCGGACATCGAGGAATTGCGGTCGTGATCCACGAGCAGGCACGGATCGGTGAGCGATGCGTGATCCGCGCTCAGGTGGTGATTGGCGGGAGTGGGAGTCATAGTAAGACAGATCGAGCGCAGGGTATCGCGGAGCCCGCGACACATACGGCGCCAATTATTGGCAGCGATGTCGAGATCGGTGTTGGGGCGAAGATCATTGGTCCGGTAACCATTGGCGATAGGGTAGTGATCGGCGCTAATGCGGTTGTGCTGAATGATGTGCCGAGCGATGCTGTGGCCGTTGGCATACCTGCCCGCGTCATTTGAGAACAGCTCCGCCGCCGGCCCAGGCGCTCGCGACGGATCATGCCATTCGTCACAGCGCGACGCGGCGTACGTCGACGAAGTAGGGCTCAATGATGTCGAAGTGCAGGAACGTGAAACCTGGGTCCTGAACGTGCTCGATGTTCGCCAGCGACCCCGTCTCCAGGTTGTCGACGCAGATCAGCCTATTTCCGCGCGCGATCAACTCATCACAGAGATGCGAGCCTAGGTCACCGGCGCCGCCGGCGACCACGCAACTAGCCATAAGCGAACCGCTTACCTAGTCACGCTTTTAGCGGCCCTTCGTGTCAGCACTCACTGCGTCGCACGCTGCCCGTCCGTGCGTTGACGCGCGACAGATGATCAGAGCGCCGCACACCCTCGATCACGCAGCGCACTCCCGGAGTGCCGCGGCGAGTTGTTCCAGGTCGGTCGCGGCCTGGTGTGCTTCTCGGGCTGCACTGTAGAGGACGTCGCTGGCGCCTCGGTCGTCAAGCACCTCGCGGGCGGCTTCGCTGAAGACTCGTTTGATCGTGATCAGGCGCACGGGCACGCTTGCCCAGGTGCGCTGGTAGGTTTTGCTCAAACCGGCTCTCGGCGCTTCGATCACCTCGGCGTCAGAGACGTGCGCTTTGTCATCGACCGGGACGTGGCCGTTGGCGGCCGTCTCGCTTCTCTGTTCCCTCTTCGGCTCTTTGGGTTGAGACGGTGACGCGAGTGCCCGCAGCGCCGAGCGCATGGTGGTGTCGTCGTGCAAATCGGCAACCGCTGCCGATTTGGCGATCTCCATGTAGTTGCGGGCTGTGCGCTCGCTCGCGTCAAAGTGCTCCCGCACCCACGCCAGCCAGTTGCCGTGCCCGACGCGCTGCTTCATCTCCAGGAGCAACTCGCCGCAGCGGATCGCGTGCTGGATCGTGTTGCGCTTGTACGTTTCGACGTGGCCGTGCTCCGCGTTGATCTCCCGCACGAGATCGTCGTCGCTGCGGACAGGCTCGCTGCTCGGGACGATGTCTAGCTGCGGCAGGACGCGCGCCGCGCGAGCACGTGCGGCGCGGTGCGCGTCAACCTGTCCACGCGGGTCGCGCGGGGATCGCCGGTGATCTTGCAAAGGCCCCTGGGCCGCGGGCTGGCTCGTCTGGATGCCGCTCCCTGACATGCCCCATCAACGGCGGGCACACCCTCAGACTTACGCTGGGTCGTTGCTGTTGCAGCCACGCCGATTCCGTCCGGAGCAAGGGCGAACATGTGTTCGTATGATCTCCTCGAAGCCTCCAGGTCGTTCCCGGTTACTCGGCGCTCGGTCCTGGGCTCCGTGCCGCCGGGACGAGCCCGACGCTCGCTCGTCCACTCTCGCTCGTAAGCGGGGGCGGAGGTCGCGCTGATGGCGACTGGCGATGTTGTTGTGGTCCCCGTGCGCGAGACCGCGATCATGTATCGGATCGTCCGGGGAGCTGATCGCAGTGCTCCGGCGGTTCTGGACTCCTTGAGCTCCCACTATGCGCGGGGAGCCCCGCCTCGCGGCTACGAGCGGCGCTTGGCGGTCATCCATATGGGCCTATCTGTCTTCTCAGCACCGGCGGCAGCGGGGGCGATGGCCGTGAAGTGGCCGGCGATCGGGACATTCGTCGCCGAGTTGAACCTGGAGCCCGAGCATGGTTTTTGCCTCGCTGACACTGGGCAGCAGGGGCATTGGACTCTGTGGGGTCGTCCCCTGCAGCTGCTCGACTCAATTGCCGATATCGTTCATGTGGAGGCGTGAACCATGCACTACGCGATCTTTGACAGCACCGGCAACCTGATCGAGTCGTTTGAGGACGAGCAGTCGGGGCACGAGGCTCTCGATCGCATCGTTGACGCCGAGCCCGAGGCGGCGGAGCATGTCGCTTTGTTCGTCTACGGCGATGATGGAATGCCGGTCGGTGATCCGGTCTTTGCTCCTGCCGCATCGGGCGTTCGCTGACGCACGCTTTCTCGAGTGCCCCTCAGGCGTGTGGGGACGCTCGCCACGTGCGCCGCAGGGCTTTGCCGAGTCGAGCTCTGGGCGCTTCGAGCACCTCCACGCCGGCTGCTGCACGTCGTCGCGGCCCGTTCGGCGGCGCTGGCCAGCTTCCAGGGCATGGGCAAGGAGCTGGAAGTGGACGCCCACACCAGCCCGCGCTCCGGGTCGAGGATCAGGCTCACCACCTCGTTGCGCGAGCGCACCCCGAGCTTGCCGAACGCCGAGGACAGGTGGCTCTTGACCGTGCTCTCGGCGAGGAACAGCTGTCCGGCGATCTGGCTGCTCATGTAGCCCATCACGACCAGCCCAAGGATCTGCTTCTCGCGCGTCGAGAGCGCCGGTGGATCGATCTGGCGCCCATACTCACGCGGCACGCACGTCTGACCTGTCAGCACCGCTTCCACGTACGGCCCCAGGACCGACTCGAGGTCCTCCGACGTGACGATGCCCCCGGCTCCAGCCGCCAGCGCCGAGCGCACGGTCGTCCACCTGCTCTCACTGGGTCTCCCCCAGCCCTCGATCCAGGTGACGCTCTCGACAAGCCTCACAGCGAGCGCTCTTGGGTTCGCCGCGCTCGCAACCGCACTCGTGAGCACAATCCTCACGGTGCAAGGCGCCATTGCGCCCCACTGGCAGTGGACGCTGCTTCCGTCGATCGCGGCCACCGTCACCGGCCTGCTCGCCACGGCTGCCTCCGGCGCTGAGCATGTAGGCAAAGAGGATGTATACGCCGCATACGAGATAGCCGCCCGCAATCCCCAAGACGTCGGCGTGACGGTGCTCGCCAGCGTCCAACGCGCTTTCCTGGAGAACGATCAGGCTCTACAGAGCAAGCGTCGTCTCACCGCCGCGACATTCGGCTGCCTGCTGCTCAGCGCACTACTGATCGGTCTGCTGAACGTCGGCGACCAGGCTACAGTGGGGTTACCGTGAGCAAGAGCGCAACACACACCCAGGCCACGGTCCACGGAACAGTCGGGCCGAACGAGAACAAGACGCTCGGGCCGGAGAGCTTCGACAAGCAGGCGATCGTGCCCGGGGGGCTGCCGATCCTGCCGAAGTGGCTCTTGAAGCGGCTTCATCTCGCCTGAGCCAGCCGCGCCGAAGCTCTGCCACACCTCGTCAAGCCGAAGCGGGGGTTGGCTCGACCGGCTCTCCACCCAGCCCCAGGATGCCCATCCCGAGCCCGCGCTCCGGGTCGAGGATCAGGCTCACTGCCTCGTTGCGCGAGCGCACCCCGAGCTTGCCGAACGCCGAGGAGAGATGGCTCTTGACCGTGCTCTCGGCGAGGAACAGCTGTCGGGCGATCTGGCTGTTCATGTAGCCCATCACGACCAGCCCGAGGATCTGCTTCTCGCGTGTGGAGAGGGCGGGTGGATCGATCTGGCGCCCATACTCACGGGGCACGCACGTCTGACCTGTCAGCACCGCTTCCACGCACGGTCCCAGGACCGACTGAAGGTCCTCCGACGTAACGATTCCGGCGACTCCAGCTGCCAGCGCCGACCGCACACCCCAACGCTCGATGCTCGGGCACGCAACCACCAGCGACGGGCCTGGAATCGACCGTCTCACCGCCTCGATATGAGCGGCCAGCCCGGAGGTGGCGTCCTCGACCCACAGCACGATCAGCGCGAAACGGGACCCCTCAGATAGTCCGATCAGACCGTCGATGCTCTCGAACGCTTCGAGCGACCAGCCGTCGCCCCGCAAGATCTCGTCGATCGCTGTCCTGCGAGCCGGGTCGCCGACAACCGCGACCCGCTCGGTCTGCGCCAGGCGAGGAAGCACGCGTGAGTCCGCCTTGGTGGAGGCCACCTTCTCGCGAATCTTGGGCACAGTCAACAACGTCGAGCCGATCAGCAAACTTATGATCCTGCGCGTTTGCGCGGCGGTCCGAGTCCGCCGATGTCCGGGCGCCGGAAGCATTGGGGCCGGCCGACAGTTGTTCTTCATATGACGGGAGGCAGTCGCGATGTGACACGGCTCACAGCTACCGTGCGTCTGCGCTGTCAACCATAAGACAGTTAGGAGTCTCGATGCCCTTCATCACGAGCCTACGCGCGACTGCTGCGCTCGCCGCCACAGGCGGGATGCTGATCGCGGCCTCCGCCGCAGCAACGAACGCTGACGCGTCGACGATCTACGCCTGCGTGAAGAAGGACAGGATTCTGCGCGTCTCCACGAGAAGGCCCAGGTGCGGGCGTGGGGCGATGCTCCTGTCCTGGAACAAAACGGGGCCCACCGGGAGGAACGGTGCCAGTGGCAAGACCGGCCCTGCCGGTAAGACGGGAGCCATCGGCAAAACCGGCGCCGGCGGCGCCGCCGGCGCTCCGGGACAGCCCCAACAGGCGGTCGAGTTCGCCGCAAGCCTGACTGCCGGAGAGGCGCCGGCCGCGCTGTTCTCCGCAGACGGCCTCGCGTACACCCTCAGTTGTAACACTGTCGCGTCGCAGGTCATCGGAGCCGTCGATGCCGGCGGCGCGACTGCGCAGTCCTACGGCCAGGCAAGCTTCGGGCGGCCCAGCGGCGAAGACGCGGTCCCCGACGACCAGCAGAGCGAAGCACTGGTTCAAACGCTCGGAAAAGCCTCCACCCCGATCGCCACGACGACCAGCGCAGCCGAAAACGCAGCAAAAAGCGTCGAGCAGTACGGCGTCTGGACAGTGACCGTCGAAGGGCCCACGTCGATGACCTGGCTACATCTGTGGATGGAAACAGGCACGACGTGCGGCGTTCACGGTACGGCGGTCACGGTCCCCGACTGAGCGATCGCTGTTGCCATCTCACGGCCAGGGTAGGTCGAGTGCCCGCGCCGCGGTGCTGAGCTTCATGATCAGCCGACACGGGTGTGTCCGCGAGGGCTGGAAGTCGTGGGCGCGGTACAAGCCCGCTGCGCTGTCGTCCACCGCGTCGACTACGACAAGTCGCCCCAGTAGCTTCTTCGACGAGCAGATATGTACGAGTGCCTTGCCCGGTCGCGTTGCGGGCGTGTTGCTGTAGCCAGTCCGCGAGGGCGTCGTGCCCGAAATCGAAGGTGTCGAGGTCGTGGCCGGCGGCGAGCGGCTCGACCCGGTAGCTCACGTTTAACTTGATTCGGCTGCGCCGCGCGACCGTAGCGGCCGCCCTTGCCAGTCCGGGCGCGTCCTCTGGCTCATCGAGAGATGCGACGAGCTGGTCGAAGTAGGCGGCTGGAACCACCGTCGATGCCCGCTCCCGCACGAGAACGTCGGCGCGATCCAGTGCAGCAAGGACAACGAACGACGACACTGACTCGCCGGCGAGCGCTGCTGCTTGCTCGATCTGCTTGCGCTCCGTCGATGTGAGTCGCGCCTCCAGGCGCTCCGCCTTGATCGCCACGTATTCCTTTCTTAGCTACGTACAAGTGTAGGGAGCGTCAAGTGATGTGGCACAGACGTGGCATAATATTGGCATGGCGAGAACGCGGGTGAGCACGACGGTTGACGAGCAGCTCTTGGAGAGCGCCCGGCAGGCGCTTGCGCCACTGACCGATGCCGCGGTCCTCGACCAGGCGCTCGCGGCGCTCCTGGACCGCCATCGTGCAGCCGAGATCGATGCTGCATATGCGGCCTACGACGAGCACCCTCTCGAGGAGGCCGATGAGTGGGGCGATCTGGCGTCGTTCCGAGAGGCAGCCGCGGCATCTTGAGCGCCGGCCCTCTTCCCGCGAGGGGAGAGGTGTGGTGGTGTGAGTTGCCGAAGATCGGACGGCGGCCTGTCGTTGTGCTCTCCCGTGATGCGGCGATCCCACGATTGCGACGCGCGCTTGTCTCACCGTGCACCACCATCGTCCGCGGCTTGGCCAGCGAGGTCGTCCTGGAGCCAGACGACGATCCAGTCCCTCGACGGTCCTCGGTCAACCTCGACTCTGTCGAGAGCGTGTCTGTCGCAGTCCTGGTGGAGCGCGTCGGACGGCTCAGCGACAACCGCATGCGGGAGGTGTGCGCGGCGCTCGACGTGGCAGTCGAATGCCACGGCTGATACTGGTCACGCCGCGTGTATACGCACTACGGCCGCCCATCGGGCGACCGCAGACGCTACTCGAGTATGTCTATCTCTGTGAGAAGTTGCTGCGAGTTAGGGCTTCGAGTTCGATGTGCATCCAGCCGCGGGATTGCTCGCGCCGACGGTGTAGCCGCCAGCTGTCCCCCCCGGATCGAACGCGTCTCCACCCGTGCCCCCCAGACAAGCCGCAGTCAGCTCCTGGAGGTCGCCATAGTCGACAACCCGAGGCGCTTCATACGCTTGCATGGTCATTTGGTCATCCATGGGAGCGGTTCCTTATCGATTGACTCCCGCCCCGCTTTGACGGAACGGCCAAACCACTAGAAGCAGCTTAGGGAACCTGCGCCCCCGGTCAAGGCGGAAAAACGTACTAGGCGAATTCCGCCGCGTTGGCATGGGCAGCTGCGAGGGACACGCGAGCTAGGCTTGCGTCGATTCGCGCGCGCAGCGTCTCGCCTCCCGCGCCCCCCCTGAGATCGCAGCCAGCACTCCGCTTGGCTGAGGTTCCCCGTCCGGAAACCTCTCCTTTCCAGGCTAAACGTACTACCAATCAGCCGTTAGTAGTACGTTTATGCAGTGACCAGCTTTCGCGATCTATCGCGCCATTTCGGCGGAATACCGCCTGGGATCGTGACGTCGCTGACCACAATCGCAGAGGCCCGCGGGCGGGCCGAGCTCTACCGCGAGCAGAACCCATCCGGCCTAGAGACGCTACGCCAAGTCGCGTTTATCCAAAGCACCGAGGCATCGAACGCCATCGAGAACATCCACGCGCCGCTGGCTCGCATCGAAGCGCTCGTCGCGGAGACGACTAAGCCGAGGAATCGCTCCGAACAGGAGATCGCCGGCTACCGAGACGTGCTCGCGACGATCCACGCCGACGGCGCCAACATCCCATTCGAGCCCCGCTACGTCGAGCAGCTTCACGGCGAGCTCTACAAGTACGTGGGCACGCGCGACGCGGGTCATTGGAAGAGGCTTGACAACGAGGTCGAAGAAAAACTCCCGGACGGCACTAGAGTCGTGCGCTTCACGCCCGTCTCGGCCACCCTGACCCCGCAGGCGATGCAGGATCTCCACCGAGAGTTCCGCCGCGCGCTCGATGCCGCGGTCTACGAGCCGCTGCTTCTCTGCGCCGCGTACATCCTGGACTTCACGGTGATCCATCCCTTCCGTGACGGCAACGGCCGCATGTCGCGGCTCGTCACTCTGTGGCTGCTCTACATCGTCGGGCACGATGTAGGGCGCTACATCAGCCTGGAGAAGCTGATCGACGCGAGCAGGGAGACCTACTACGAGGCCCTGTACCAGTCCACCGGGGGTTGGCACGAGAGCAAGCATGATCTTCGGCCGTGGACGGACTACTTCCTGGGCATCCTGATCGCTGCGTACAGGGAGTTCGAGGGTCGCACCGGAGCGCTCGGCGGTCGTGGCTCCAAGAAGGCACTGATCACGACCTTCATTGATTCGCTGATGGTCTCGGAGTTCACGATCGCCGATGTCCGCCAGGCGGCGCCGGGAGTCAGCGACGGCTACATCAACAAGCTTCTCGGCGAGCTCAAGAACGCCGGCCGTATCGAACCGCTCGGCACGGGTCGTGGCGCTCGCTGGCGCCGGCTGGCCAGCGACTGATTGAGAGCCAAGCCGGTGATGCGAAACCCGCTCCTTCACGCATGAACGTGCTACCAACGACGAGATAGAGCAGATTCCTCACGCCCGGCTGCGCACGGACGCTGCCGGCCGGCCTGTTGCTCGAGCCTCAGTCCTCCGAGCCGACGCGGTCGCTCTGGCGACGGCGGGTCTGAGCGAGACGCGAGCGGGGCTTGCGTCAATTCGCGCGTGCAGCGTCTCGCCTCCCCCGCCGCCCTGGGCCCGCAGCCAGCACTCCGCGGTCGTCAGGCGCCAGAGCTGCCACATCCAACGGAACGGCTGTTCGCGCCGCTGGCGCGAGCGGACCGACAGCGCCTGCTCCAGGCGCTGCTGATCGACATACGCCCGCAGCTCCGCCCGCGGATCGCTCAGCAGCCTGAACGCCGCCGCACCGTCGGCGCCGTCGAGGCAGTCGAGGAGCACGGAGTCGAACAGGGCCTTCTGCGGGCGCAGGCGCACCGCGTCGGGCAGCAGGCCGGCCATGGCGTCGCGCAGGAGCGGCCGGCTTCTGTAGCGGTCGAACGTCGCCAGCGGCGGCAGCCGCAGGCTGAGCTCCACCAGGTCGAGGTCGAACAGCGGATGGCGGGCCTCCAACCCGGCTGAGGCCGCACGCCGCCGCTGGTGCTCGAACACGCCGACCTCCTCGACCCTACGCGTGAGGCCGTGCGCGACCTCGGCCCACCAGCGCGGACCGGCCAAGCGCTTCCACGCCAGCGGGTCCGCAGAGGCGAGCAGCTCGTGCGCAACCTCAGGACGTAGCCATGAGGGGACGTCGCGACGCGCAAACGGCGCCCGAAGCGTGCGATGCAGCCTGTAAGGCAGAGCCCCCAGGACGGCGACCTCGGCGACCATCCTCGCCACGTCGCGCCGCGCCGGACGGTCGCCGGCGCCGGGGAGCTCACGGGCGAGCGCGACCGACTGCAGCGGGTGACCGGCGCGCAAGCTGTCGGCGAGCAGGTGCGCGCGGGCGCCGAACAGCTCGTCGCCGCCGTCGCCGCCGAGCGTCACGCGCACGCCGGCGGATGCCGCGGCGCGCAGCAGCGGCAGCGCCCAGAAGTCGCCCCAGCTGCGCAGCGGCAGCTGCCACTGCTCGATCGACTCGACCGCGCTCGCCAGCAGTCCGCCGGCTCGGACCTCCGCGGTGAGGCCGCCGAGGTCAAGCACGCTGCGCAGCTCCTCGATCAGCGCCGACTCGTCGACCGCGGGGTGCTCCGGGAACACGGCCGAATACGCGGACACCGACGCGGGCGCCTGCTTCGCGGCGACCGCCGCGACCGACGAGGAGTCGAGACCGCCGCTCATCAGCACGCCCGTCCCGCCGCCCACCGCGATCCGCCGCGCGACCGCATCGTCGAGCGCCGCGCGCATCCGAGCAGTGAGCTGCGGACCCGGCTCCTCGAGCGGCGGCTGGAAGCGAGGCTGCCAGTAGCTCGTTTCGCGCACGCCGCCGCGGTCGAGCAGCAGCATCGCGCCCGGGCTCAGTCGGCGCACGTCCTCATACAGCGTCGCCGAGCCCGGCCGGTGACCCATCGTTATCCAGTGCGCGAGGCTCACTCGGTCGGGAGCGGGGCGGCGCGGCAGCAGCGCCAGCAGGTCACGGATCTCGCTCGCGAAGCGAAGCGCGCCGTCGCCGTCGTGCAGGAACACCGAACGCACGCCCAGCTGGTCGCGCGCGAGCATCCCCTCTCCCTGCTCCTCGTCCCAGAGCAGCAGCGCGAAGTCCCCGCGCATGCGCGCCGGCAGCTCACGACCCCAGCGACGCCAGCCCGCGGCGAGGAGCTGCTCCGGCGGTTGGTCCCCCGGCAGCCCGAGCGCCGCGCTCAACTCCGCGGCATTGTCGAGGAAGCCGTCGAGCAGGCACAGCGGCCGGCGCACGACGCTCGCGTCGCCGCTGAAGGCGACGCACAGCGGCCCCAGCGCGAGCACCGTCGAGGCGTGCGCGACGAGCGCGCTCGTCAGGGACGACGGATCGGCGCGTCCGCTGGCATCGAAGCTGCCGGCGAGCCAGCGAGTCATCGTCAGGCGTCCAGGCGCAGCTCGACGGCTGCACCGATCTCAGCGAGAGCGGTGTCCGGGCCGCAGACGATCCGCTCCACACGTGCGCGCGCGGCCAGCGCGCACACCTCGAGCAGGCTCCGCAGCCGCGCCGGCGTGGCGAGGACGAAGTTGAACGTCGCGCTCAGAAGCGTCTGAGCGTCCGCTACCGGCTCGAAGCGCGGGGACGGAAGGCCATCGGAGCGGCGATCCAGGAAGAACATCGCCGCGAGCGCGACCGGCTCGGCGGCTCCGACGACTCGCACGAGACGCTCTCGCGCGTTGACGGCCACCACCTGCGCGCCCATGTCCTCCCCCATTTCGATCTCGCTATCTCCATCGACCCGCTCGACGCCCGCAAGCGGGCTGCCCGGATGAGCGAGCAGCCGGCCGTCGCGGCACTCCACCGCGAGCACGTCGTCGGCCAGGAAGCCCGCCCCGCGGCGACACAGCTCGAGCGCGAGCGAGGTCTTGCCGGCGCGCGAGCGCCCGAGGAAGGCCACCGCCTGCCCGTCGCGGACGACGGCGCTGGCGTGGAAGACCTCGAGCCCCTGCAGCAGCGCCGCGAAGGGCAGGACCTGCGCGACCAGCAACCGCTGCCAGCTCGCGTCAGGGAGCCCTTCCGGATCGCACTGCAGCAGCCCACCGTCGCGTGAGAGCAGGTGCGTGCCGTACTCGGGCCCCGAGATCAGGTATCCCGCCTCCGGATCAGCCTCGATCTTGTAGACGAGGCTGCCGTCGGGCTGAAAATCGTCGCACAGGCGCTGCGAGGACGCCGGCCATCGCCGCTTCGCTGCCTCGCTCACCGAGATGCCGAGCGCGCGGCCTGTGCGTCGCGCGCTCGCTCCAGCGAGCAGCGCGAGCGGCATCTCTGACTCGATGTCCAGCCCGAAGGCGGTCGCGGTCACGGCCATCTCACAGCTCGACGAGCCGCCCGAACGATCCGTCGCCGGCGGAGAGCACGGGGTCGCCGCCGTACTCGACCCACGCGTGCGCGAGGAAGTCCGGCGCCGCGCGCGCGCCGATCACGAGCTTGGCCGGGATGCCGCGCCTGGCGAGCAGCCTGGTGAGCACAAGCGAACGGGCCAGGCAGCGCGTGTCGCCGGGAACGTGCACGAGCAGTCGCGTCACCGCGTGGCCGAGCCGGCGGGCCTCGAGCAGCGCAGCCCCACCGGCAGGCCCGCGCGGGTCAGGCTGCGTGGCGCGCAGGCTGGCAACGGCCTCGGCGATCGGAGCACGTCGCAGCTCACGTCGCGCCTGTGCGTAGGCGGCGAGGATCTCGACGGCGAGGCGCGCGCGCTGCGTCTGGCTCAGGCGCTCAGGGCTCGGGGCTGGCATCCGCTTCGATCAGCCCCCGCTCGAGCAGCGCCTGACAGAGCGCGCACAGGTCCTGCTCGACGATGTCCTGATCCTGCTCGTAGCTCGCCGCCAGCGCCACGACCGCATCCCGCACGCATCCAGCCCGCTCGAGCTCCGCCAGCATCCGCCCGGCGGTCGCGTTGAGACCGTGATACTTGCCGGTCTGCAGGTTCAGCACGACCGTCTCCGAGGGGAAGCTCCTGTAGACGACGTTCTGGGGAAGCGTCACCTTCGACGCCAGAAGCGCGGCGGTGTCGGCCACTGTATCGGGCATCATACTGATTCCATTCTTTCGTCAGTACTCGATTATCGTTCCGCGCCGCTGACCGAATCCAATCGCGCGCGCCAGGATCAGGATCGACCCCGGCATCAGCACGACCGCGAATGCCACGAGCTTGAGCAGCGAGGTTTGCGGAGACTCACCGATTGAACTGTTCACAAGCAGATGCCGCAGAAGATCGGTCGCTGAGGTGAACGGTTGAAGTTTCGACGTGGTCTGCACCCAGCCGGGCAGGAGCGACACGGGAAAGTAAAGGCCACCGATGATCGACAGCAGCGCAATCACCCATGTGGTCCCGACGTTGCCCTGCTTGACGACAACGGTCAGCGACGCAAACAGGATGCCGAAAGGCAGGAACGCCAGTAGTACGAGGAACATCACGGGAATCGCGAGCGGGACCGTCGACCAGTGCAATTGCAAACCGAAGATGACGCAGCCGAGCGTCAGCGTGAGCGTCGCCAGCACGAACGAATAGGCCATCGGGAACAGCGACATCGCGATCACGCTGCGGATGCCACCGAACGGCGATAGCAGCAGGCGGTCGAACGTGCCGGCGATCAGCTCCTGGCGAACGAGTTCGGGGATCGCGAAGGACGAGTACAGGACGCTGATCAGCGAGATGCCAACGACGACGAAGCCGAAGTAAGCGTCGTGGGAGCGGAAGCCGTCGACATGCACGAGCCGGGAGACGTAGTAGAAGAGCGTGAGGCTGAACAGCGCGGTCAGCACCTGGCTCACCAGACGCGTGCGATAGGACAGGTAGACGTGCAGATCGCGACGTATCACCGCCGCGAACGCGTACCAGGCGGTGATGGTTTTGCTCACGCAGCCACCAACCGTCCGCGCTCGATCGTCCAGCGCGCGTCGAAGCTCAGGTCGAGGTGCTCGCCGCTGGGCGAGCACCAGAGTACGGCGCCATCGCGCGCGAGCACCTCGGCAACGGCGGTCGCGATCAAGACGGTTCCCTCGGCGTCGAGGCTCGTCAACGGCTCGTCGAGGAGCACCACCTCCGGGTTCGGGAGGAACGTCATCGCGATACGCAGTCGCTGGCGCTGGCCCATCGACATCCGGTCCACGCGACGCTCTGCGAGCTCCGCGAGGTCGAACGTCGTGATCGCGTGCTCGACCGTCTCGCGGAAGCGATCGCGGGGGACCATCGCGATCCGCGCCCAGAACTCGAGCTGGCGCCTGACCGTGAGCCGCGCGTAGAGGCCGCGATCACCGGCGGGCAGAAACGACACGAGTTGCTGGTAGCGCACGCGGTTCTCGCGCGGCGAGACACCCCAGACCTCGGCGCGGCCGCTGTCGGACTCGATCAGCCCGGCAGCCACACGCAGCATCGTCGTCTTGCCGACACCGTTGCGCCCACCGACCCAGGTAATCGTCCCGGGAGCGAGCGTGAGGTCAAGCTCGTCGAGCACGAGCGGCAGGTCCTCGCGCCAGCGCTTGCTGAGTGCCCGCAGGCGCAGCGGCGCCGCCTCGGGCTCGGATGCGGACGTCGGTGCCGTCGCGTCGGGCCTCGCGGCGACGCCCTGCTGTTCAGCGACTTCGAGCGCGCCTGGCGTCATCGAAGCCCTCCTGTGGTCAGCTCGGGCTCGCGCGCGAGCGATTGCACGAGCAGGTCGGCGAACTGCCGCGGTCGATGCTCAGCGCCACCGGTCAGCCGCACGAGCGACGCGGACGCCATCAGGTCGGCGTAGAGGCTCGAAGCGCTCTCGCCGCCGAACGGGATCGCTCGAGAGCCCGAGCATGTAGGGGGCGAGCGACAAAGGGCTCGACTCCAAGGCCTCGATCTCGAGCGGAAGATTCGAACCTCGCTCGAGCAGGCACAGCATGCGCACCGGGCGCTCGTGGGTCGTGGTGCTCGTGACCGCCAGCCAGCGCTCGCCGCCCACCACGCCGAGCGTCTCGCCGAGCGTCTGCGTGTCGCCCTCGGTTCGTCCTCGAGCGAGGTTCATGTGCGGCGTGCCGGGATGAGCGCTGACCCGCCCTTCACAGCGGTCGAAAGTCAGCACGTCGTCGGCGAAAAGTGGCCAGCCCTGACGCAACAGCTCGAGCGCGAGCGTTGACTTGCCCGCTCCGCTGGGTGCCATGATCGCGACGACGCCGTCGGGCGAGTCCAGCGCAGCAGCGTGCAGAGCCTCATGGCCGAGCATCACGCTGATGCTGGGGATCACCTTGCTCATCAGCACGCGCAGCCAGTCAAGCCCTGTGTCGTTGGGGAGGCATTGGAGCCGACGCATCGGCGGATCGAGCCGGAAGCGCGCAAGCTCGCCGTAGCTGAAAAGCGCGTCGCCGGCCTTTCCGCGCTCGATCGTCAGCTCGCGGCCATCGCCCTGGCGCCCACGCCATTCAGGCGGTCCACCGGCTCCACTCCAGGCACGTTCAAACTGTGTCTCGTCCAGGAGAGTCAGCTTCAGTACGCGCAAGCCATCGCTCGCGGGCGAAGCCGTGCGCATTCCCGGCAGCGGAAACGATGAGACCAGGCGCAGGCCGTAGGCGGCGTAGATCACCTCCATCGCCAAATAAACTCCACCCCGGGTCGGGTTCTTCCGCGCAGTCGTCGGCGCGTATGCGCGCTTCAGCGACCCTTCGTGAGCTTGCCGCGCAGTGGATGCGGCGCGCAGGTGTGGTAAGTGCGCTGCTCTCTGAGGCGGTGACCAAGCACCGTCATCGCGCTGATCTTTACAGTGAACGCGCCGCGCGGGAAGCCCCGGAGGTTGATCGTGGCGACGATGTAGTGACCCTGACGCGACGTCTTGACGTGACGGCCTTTGACCGTCACCAGAACCGACTTGAACGGGTCGTACTTGGGGTCGGCCAGGTGGATCTTGAAGAGGCGCGCGCTCACGCACTGCTTGGCGCTGCGCAGCGCCAGGTGCTCGGCCGCAGCGAGCGGGGGTGGGGCGGTCAACGCGGAGTTGATACAGCCGTATGTGACGCTGGCCGTCAAACCGTTGGCGGCGATCGTGGGCTGGGTGGCGCCCGGCTTGCTGAAGCACACCTCCAAGCTTTTTGAGCCGTCCGTCGCTTCGTTGACCCGCCACGCGGTGGGTCCCGGCGTCGGGTTCTTGGCGCAGGTGCCTTCGAACAGCCACTGGTGGTCTCCCCAGTAGGACCCGTCCGGCTGCAGACGTATGTCGGTCCAGATTTCTTCGCCGACCGGATGCACGCATTCTGCGAACTTCGTCTGGTCGACGACCGTCCCGACGAATGCCCCGCTGGGCAGCGCCGTAATGGCGATCTGCCCGCTTTCGAACGCCCAGACGCCTTCGATGCTCGACGTCGCGCCGGCCGATGCAACGCCTACGAGCAGCACCAGCGCCGCCGTGATCGCGAACAGCGACGAGATCCTGCGGCGCCGCGTGCGACGCGGTCTATGGGTGCGAAAGTGCGGCAAGGTCTCATCAACGGCGAGGCCGTCCGGTTCCTTCCACGCGAGCGTCATCGCCGCTTCGCTTTGCCGTGCTCCTTCAGCCTGGCCGGCTTGCGCCGGATTGGTTGCGCCGCACACGTGTGATAGGTCCGACTTCCGGACAGGTGCAGCCCGAGGATCGTGGTGGCGGCGATCTTGAGCGTGAAGCCACCTGGCGGCAGCCCCTTGAGGCTGATCATGGCGACGACGTAGTGCCCGGCGCGCCTCGTCTTGATGCGGTGGCCTTTGAGCGATACGCGAACGCTCTTGAACGGGTCGTACCGGGGCTCGGCGAGGTGGATGGTGAAGTGGCGTCCGCTGACGCATCGCTTCGCGACGGTGAAGGAGGCGGCGCGAACGCTCGGCAGCGGGGCGGTGAGCGCCGAGTCGACGCAGCCGTAGGTGACATCGACTTCCGGGCCGACAGCCGGGATCATCGGCTGGACGTCGCCTGGGTGGCTGAAGCAGACGCGAAGCGTCTTCGATCCGCCGGCACCTTCCAAGACGCGCCACGCCGTCGGCCCAAGCGTCGGGTTCGGCGCACACGTTCCTTCGAACAGCCACTGGTGAAAGCCCCAATAGGAGCCGTCGGGCTGTGCGCGCATTTCTTTCCAGATTTCTTCTTCGACCCGGTGCGGGCATTCGGCGAACGTGGTCGCAACGACGACCGTGCCGACGAGCGTCCCGTTCGGTCCGGGGTGGACGGCGATCTGGCCACCGCCAAACGACCAGATGCCTTCGATGCTCGAAGCGGCGCTCGCGGAGGCGACACCAACCGACAACATGGTCGCGACAATCGCGAGCAGCAGCCGCAGCCCCAGTCGAGACGACAAGCGCACGGTCACCCGATCCGGATCGCCCGGCTGTGATTTGACAACTGCGCTCCGCTTGCCACCTGAACGTACGCCCGATACAGGCCTGGACGGCGAATGCGCACGACGCGACTGAAGCGCGAGAAGCTGCCAGCAGCAGCGGTGATGACCGTACTGCCCACTGTCACCGCCCGACGGCCAGGCGCCAGCAGTTGGAAGTCGACCAACGCGACTGGCTCAGCCGGTGTGACCGTCCCAAACAGGCGCGCATACCCGCGACGGCCGACAGGACGCAGATGAAGCGTGACCCGCACGGCGACAAGCTCGACCACCGTCGGACTGCTGACCTGCGGTGTTTCGAGCGTGGCGACGCGTAGCTGGGTGTTCTGCGTGAGGCCCGGAACACCGAACGAGAAGCTCCCGCTGGCGCTGGTCAGCTCAGGGTTGGCTATTGCCTTGAAGCCCGCGAGATACGGAAACGGATTGGCCTGGAGCACGACCGCGTGGGCTGCGCTCCCAGTACCCGAGAGCGTGCCGTCGACGGTGAACGGACTGTCGAAAAGACCTCGACTGGGGCTCGCGGCGACCGTGAACTTCAGTGGGATCTTCTTGGTCGTGAACGTACGATCGGCACCGTCAGAAGTGCCTGTGGCGTTGACGGCGACAAGGCGATAGTGGTATGTGGTGCCGACAGACAATCCCGTGACGGGCGCCGTTACGTGGATCGTCTGCGTGCCGGCACCGGGCGTGATTGCCGTCTGTGCTGCGTAGACGCTGGTCAACCCGTACTGGAAGTAGTAGCTGGTCGGCTGGTTGCCCGGATAGACAGAGCCCTTGAGCGTCGCCGACGAGGTCGTCAGTTCGGCCGCTTCGCCCGTCGTTACTGTCGGCGCAGACGCCGCATCAGCCGCTGGCGCAGGGCTCAATGCCAGTAGAGCGAACACCAGCGGCAGCCCGAGCATAACCGCTCGCGCAATCGCATTCCATCTGCACGTCAGAACCCTCATATCAGTGTGCGCTGCGCCCTGCCGATGGCCATGAACATACTGACCAACGCCAGAGCCTGCGTGGACTTCCACGCACGCGGTGCCGCGCTTCGTCGCTTGCAACGGATCGCTCCCGCACCCAATAGTCCCGCTGTTCGGCGCCTTCTCGACCTTTATTTACACGTACAAATAAAAGGCCATAGGCCGAAGGCGAGCCCGGCGATCCATGCAAAAGGCGCTACTGAGTGCACCGTCGTTGAGCTCGGAATGGCCGGGAGCTGACCCTGAGGTCTTTGCATCGGCGATCGCCGACAGGCGTACGCTGCTCACCGAGAACGTCGCCGACTTCGCGCCTAGCTCGGCGGAGCATCTGACCGCGGGCCAGCATCACGCTGGCGTGCTGATCGCACTCTCATCCCGGTTCTCGCGCCGCGTGGCGGGCATCGGCCCCCTGGTTACCGCAGTCCATTGGATCGCCCACCAGCAGCTCACCGACCGCCTCGTCTATCTGCAGCGGCCAAGCAAGCCGTGATCTCGAGGCGCCTGGGCGACACAACTGCGAGCTGATCGAGCCCGAAACTTCGACATCTGGCGTGAGCTGCTTGGCGTCTTCTCGATCTTTATTTACACGTATAAATAAAGGCCCATAGAACGGCTCACGCCTCCTGGCCGTGGTTCGCTCGCAGGTATTGGGCGAAGCGTGGGACCGTGAAGTCGATGTACGCCCGGCGCGGACTCCAGATCAGCTCCTTCTCGATCAGCTCTTCGCGCACGACGGACGCTCCGCCGATGTTGGCGTAGCCGGCGGCGCGGGCAGCATCGGCGCTCCGGTAAGGGCCGTCGCCTAGGCTCGAGATGGCGATCAGATAGCGCTGCTCGGCGTCGGTGGCGAGCTCGAACGCGGGCCCGAAGAAGCCCCGGTCGAGGCTGTCGTCGACGATCTGCTCGACGGTGCGGACGTGCTCGGCTGTGATCGGTGGATCGTCGATCTCATCCCACAGCACACGTCCGTACTCCTGCAGGAAGTAGGGGTGGCCACCGGACTGCTCGACAACCAGATCGACAGCCCGCTTCTGGAGCTCGACTCCCTGCAGCCCCGCCGGTCCCACGAGCGCAAGCCTGGCCTCGGCGACCGACAGCTGCCCGAGCGTGTGGTAGGAGAACAGTCGGGGGGCGTAGGGCTTGGCGGCGCGCAGCATCGTCGGCAGCGTCGGCAACCCGGCAGCGGCGAGCGCCACCGGCAGATCGCGTTGGCTGACGCGATGCAACGCCATACAGATCGCCCCGAGCGACGCCCTGTCGAGATTCTGCATCTCATCGATCAAGAACAGCGCCCCCGTCCCGCCCGCGCGCGCCACCTCGCCGATCTCGACCAGCAGGTCGGCCAGGTCCTGCTCGATGTCGCCGGTGTCGGCGCTCCCCGCCGCGACGTCTACGTCGAGTTGCAGCCTGATGCCAGCGGGTCCGGCGAGCGAGAACGACTTGACGACCGACAGCGCCGCCTTGGCACGGTCCTTCATCCGTTGGCGCAGGCTCATGCTGCGCAACAGACGCAGCGCGAGACGCGCCATGCTCGTACGAAAGTCGGCGTTGCTGCCAACCTCTTGCACACCAGTCGAGAACCACTGCGCTTCCCCGGCGAGGATCTCGAATTCGAGCAGCAGCACCGTCTTTCCGATGCCCCTCAGGCCGGCGAAGATCATGCTCCGCTCGTGGCGCCCGTCGCTCAACCGCTCGAGCAGCAGCTCGAAGTTCTCGAGATCGGCATCGCGGCCAGCGAGCTTCGCAGGTCGCTTGCCTGCGCCGGGCGTATATGGGTTCGTGCTGCGCTTCATGACCTCTAACAAGAATTATTGATGATCGCCAATATATCTCGATAGAAGCTCGAACCGCCATAGCCACCCTCGACAGCTGTCGACGGCCGATCTAGCCATCTTGATGCTCTTGCATCTAGATGCTAAAGTGCAGCGAAGGATGTCCAAGGTTCGCACCACGCTCACAATCGACGAGTCGGTCATGAAGGCAGTGAAGATGCGTGCGGCCCGTACGGGCCGCGGCGATAGCCAGGTGATCGAGGATTCACTGCGTCGCGACCTAGGGCTCGACCTGCTCGAGCGCCTTTGGGCGCGCAACAGCCTCTCCGAGCGCGACGCTACCGCGATTGCCGTCGAGGCGCAGCACCAGACACGACGCCGTCGGCGCTGAGGGGTGCAAGCGGTCCTCGACCCCAACGTGGTCATCTCTGGTGCGATCTCGCCACAGGGCGCCCCGGCCGATGTCCTGCGGTCGCTTGCCAGCGGCGAGTTTGAGCTCATCGCTTCCCGAGCGCTGCTGGATGAGCTCGAGCGAGCGCTTGCCTATCCCAAGCTGCGGCCTTATATCAGTGAGTCAGACGCAGCTGAGCTGATGCGCTGGGTCGCAGACAGCGCCAGCATCGTCGTCGATCCCGACACCGGCCCCGCAGTGCACTCGCGTGATCCGGACGATGACTATCTGATCGTTCTAGCATCGACGCATCGCGCGGCTCTCGTGTCCGGCGACAAAGACCTTCTCGCCCTCAAGCGGGAGATTCCCGTGTTCTCGCCGCGCGCTTTCCTAGAGCTGCTCGCCGGCGCCTGAGACGCGCCACCGCGTCGTCCGGATGACCAACAGAACGATCAACGCGAAAGGGGGCCTCCGGTAGCTCCACGAGACTGTCGATGCGCGGCGAAGTCGCGACCTGGAGTACACCTCGTCGGCCGAGCGACATCGCAAAGCGCATCCGCGAGGCCGTCAAGGAATGCGATCGCAGTCTGGGCGCACCCAATCCCGCGAGACAGCAACCAAGCGAATGAGCACGAGCGCCAAACCAGCCATCTATAGCTTCACCCTGTTCTTCAGCGGGACTGACGTGCTGGACGACGCGCGGCTCAACGCCTTGTTCGAGGGCGGCTGCGACGACGCCCTGTTCGGCACGCGTGACGGTGCGCAGTACGGAGCATTCGATCGTAAGGCTGGCAGCTTCAGCGAGGCGCTCGCCAGCGCCATCGGCGACGTCACCTCCGCGGTGACGGGCCTACAGGTCGTGCGCGTCGAGCCTGACGAGCTTGTCACTCTGGCAGCCATCGCCGAGCGAAGCAGACTCTCGCGCGAGTACATCCGACTGCTGTCCGCCAACAAGCGCGGTCCCGGCGGATTCCCCGCCCCCGTCACATATGCAGACCACAGGACTCGCCTATGGCACTGGCCCGACGTCGCCCACTGGCTCGCCGAGCACGAGAAGGCCAAGGTAGACGTCGACACCCACGCCGCAGACCTCGTCGCCGCGCTGAACGCAGCGTTCGATCTACGCGAGCATGCCAGCCACCTTCACGACACGCAGGACCTCGCTCTAGTGGCCCAGGCCCTGGGAGGCGATACCCTCACCCGTCGCTGACCCGTTCATCGGCTCAGCACAGGCCGGCGTCCAGGCCGCCGTTTGGCCCTACTTCGGCAGCGCGCTCGCCGGCGGCGTCACGCCGAAGATGTTGCGCGCGGTGGGCTTGGCGGCGAAGAACGTCTCCGCGGCCTTGCGCCCCGAGTCGTACAGGAATTCCTTTTCCTGCTTGCTGAGTTCGAAGTTCAGCGTCGAGACGTCGCCCGTGGGGATCCCGATCGTCCGTGACGCGTAGGCCGTCATTTCAAGCTTGTCGAGCGCGTTGATCGAGGTGTCGAGCACGCCTTTGAGCATGTCGACCGGCCACGCCGGCCCATGGATCGGCTGGTAGGGGGCCGCTTCTGGTGGCACGCCGCCGAACAACCGAAAGCCCCACGTCGGGTGTTTCGGCTGCTCCTTGTCGAACAGGAACACCGGATAGGCGCTGACCACGCCGCCGTCGACGAGCGCGCCGTCTTTGCCGGTGGCCGCGTCCTTCAGCGTCACCGGCGGGAAGAAGTACGGGTATCCGGCGCTGATGCGCACCGCATCCGCAATTGGGAACGCGTCGGGCGTAAACGGCCGGCCGTCGTCGTCGGCGTACAGGACGACGTCCTCGGGGAACACGACCATGCGCTCGTGCGCGAGGTCGGTGCCGATCACGCGCAGCCGATCTTCCCCTTCGAGCTCGCCGAACGTCTTCGCCGGCCTCGGCGCCTGCGCGAGCAGTTCGACGATCCATTCGTGCAGTCCCTTGCCGTGCGTCAACCCGCGGCGCAGCAGCAGGTTCTCCGCCTCGCCGATGCCAAGCGGGGCGCCGTAGTCGGCGATCTTCTTGAAGTCGTAGGCCTCGAGGCGTTCCCGCAGCTCCTTCGCGCTATACCCGACCGCGAGCGCCATCGCCGTGATCGCCCCCGCCGACGTGCCCGCCAGCTGGACCCAGTCGGTGTAGCCCGTTTCTTCGGCCACCTCAAGCGCGCCGGCAAACGCCAGCCCCTTGATGCCACCGCCGGAGAACACCCCATCTGCCTGCACACCACAACGGTACGCTGTTTCTCGTGCCACGATTGCCGGAGCCTGCGCACAGTGACGAGCGGCGACTTTCGGGGGCCGTTCGCGATCCACTCGGCGGTGCGGCCCTGGTGATCGCAGCGCGGCGACGCCCGATGTCGGAGCGCCTCGAGCTCGCGTTGAGCTGGAACGCCGTCGCTGCCGAGCTGCGCGCTGGTCTCGCTGCGATCAACGCGCGCACGACTCCAGCGCCGTGACCGCGGCCGACGCCTTTGACGCGCGTCAGCTCTTCGCAGCGCTCGCGCGCCACGACGTCGAGTACGTGACCGTCGGCGGCATCGCGATCCAGGCGCACGGAGGACAGCGCCTGACCCAGGACCTGGACATCATGATCGCCGCGTCCACCGAGAACGTCGCGCGCCTGTCGGGCGCACTCAACGACCTCGACGCCCGCGTCCTCGGACCCGATGGCCAGCGCTCACGCTCGGTGCCGAGCGCCGGGCTGCTCGCCTCGAGCGATCAATGGCATCTCATCACTGCCCACGGAGCGCTCGATGTGCTCACGCTTCCGGCCCACCTTGGGTCGTTTGCCGACATGCGGGCGCGCGCTCACGATGTGCCGCTGGGCGAGCTGTCGGTTCCGATCGCGCACCGCGACGATCTCCTGAGCATGAAGCGAGCCGCCGCCCGGCCGCAGGATCTCGCCGACGTGCAGCTGCTCGAATCGCTCGACGACGCTCCCTGAGAAAGCCGTTGCCGACGTTTGGCCGAGCGACGATCCGGATAGCTGGTGCCTGCGATGAGCCTGCGGAAACCGCAACTTTCGTGCCGCACCGGACATAAAGACCACATGAACACACTTCGCCGTCCCCTCCCCTTCTCCGCCGCGCGTCGTGCGCTGCTCGCGCTCGCGGCGATCGTCGGCACGCTCGCGTGCCTCGCCCCAGGCGCCAGCGCCGCGAGCGCCCCCGCGGCGACCACCGGGCGCAGCGCCAGCGTCACGTTCTCCTCGGCGATCGTGTTCGCCACGATCAACCCACACGGCGAGGACACCAACTACGTCTTCCAGTACGGCACCACGAGGAAATACGGCTCACAGACGCCGCTCGCGCCCGCCGGCGCCGGCACCAGCTCGCTACGGGTGAGCCAGACGCTCACCGGCCTCACGCCGCTGACCACGTACCACTACCGGATTCTCGCAAGCAGTGCCGCAGGCGCGAGCACGGGGGCTGACCTAAAGTTCACGACCGGGCCGGTGCCGCTGTCGCTCGCGATCGACGGTACTCCCAACCCTGTCGTCTTCGGGAGCCGTTCCTCGTCGAGGGCACGCTCTCCGGTACCGGCGCCGCCAACCATCCGGTGGCCCTGCAGGCCAACCCGTTCCCCTACCTCGGTGGCTTTCAGACCGTCGGCAACCCCGAGTTGACCAACGCCAGCGGCGGCTTCTCCTTCCCGTTCATCGGCCTGCTCGAGAACGCGCAGATACGCGTCGTGACCGTGGGCAAACCCGAAGTCGCGAGCCCGGTGCTTGTGGAGAAGGTCGCCGTGCACGTAAGCTTCCACGTCCACGCCACCCGCCGCCGTGGCTACGCGCGGCTGTACGGCACCGTCGCCCCCGCCGAGGTCGGCGCGCTCGTCGGCTTCCAGCTGCTGAAGCCCGGCCGCTCTGTCAACAGGGGTGGCACGGTCGTCACGGCCGGTACCGCCACGGTCTCGAAGTTCAGCCGCGTCGTGCGCGTCCAACGCGGCCTCTACCGCGCGCTCGTCGAGGTCTCAGACGGCGCGCACGTCTCCGCGTACAGCCCGCCAGTGCTCATTCGCTGAGGCCTGGCGCCGCGTACCGGAGCGCCTGATCCACGGCTCTCGGAGCCGGCGCACCCGCGCATATCCTCGTTGGACAAAACTTCATTGGACAAAACGTCCAATTCAGATTGCGAATTTTGGACGCAGGCACCTCGTGACGAGCGGAACTAATGGCGGTGGTCATGGGTTTTTGACCCTGAAAACAACGCCATCTCAGACAGCGGGGGCATTTTGCCAGCAACCAACTCCTCCCATCCCCTTTATCTAAACGTTATACAACTCGGCCAACTGTCGCTACGGGAGGCCGCGTGATGGAACCCAACGAGCAGCCGCTTGACCCGATGTACGCCGCCAGCCTCGTGATGCAGGTGATCGACGACATCGACGAACGCGACCGCAAGGAACGAGACGCCCTGCTCACCGACCTGATGTGCGCCGCGTGGCCCACACAGCTCGCTCAGGACTCGTGACTCACACCAGATAAGGCCGGCGCCTCGCGCCGGATGCGATTAGCCTCCTCTCGCAGTCGATGAGGCCCACCCGCCAGACATCCCAGCGCTGGCCTCGACACACGGCTCGCGCCGCCGTCGGGCTGCTGGCGGTCCTACTCGCCGGGCTCGTCGTGTTTCTCCTGCTCCGCTCCTCGTCCTCGAAAGAGGGCGCCGGGGCGGCGCCGAGGAGTTGCAACGGCGCCGCCGGCCTCTGCGAGCGCCGTCTCAACGAAGTCGTCTTTGCGGGCACGCACAACTCGTTCGCCGCCAGCGCCGAGCCCGGCTGGTACTTCGCCAACCAGCGCTACGGCATCTCGCGCCAGCTCGACGACGGCATTCGCGCACTGCTGATCGACGTTCACGTCGGCGTGTATGACGCCGCTACGGGGCGCGTGCGGACCGACCTGACCGCCGAGGGCTCCGACCGCAACAAGGTCGCCAAGCAGGTGCCGCCACTGGCGCTGCGCGTCGCCGACCGCGTCGCGGGGCGCGTCGGCGTGGGGACGCTGAACGGCACGCCCGAGCTCTACCTCTGCCACACCCTGTGCGAGCTCGGAGCGGAGCCGCTGCAGCGAGAACTCGGGGTCATCAGAGAGTTCCTCGATCGGCATCCCGATCAGGTTCTGATCGTGATCGTCGAGGACTACGTGCCGCCGGCGAGCATCGAGCAGGCGTTCGCGCACGCGGGGCTGACGCGCTACGTCGTGACGCTCGATCGCGGCCAGCCACCGCCGACGCTCGGCGCGCTGATCGCACGCGGACAGCGTCTGCTGGTGTTCGCTGAGGAGAAGGGCGGGACGCCGTCGTGGTACATGCCCGCGTTCTCGTTCATCCAGGACACGCCGCTCGGCGCGACGCGGCCAGACCAGCTCAGCTGCAAGCGCTACCGCGGGGAGCAGGACAGCCCGCTGCTGCTCATCAACCATTGGATCCCTCCGTTCCCGCCCAGCACATCGCTGAACGCGGCAATCGGCCGCGAAGCGTTCCTGCGCCAACGCATCAAGCGCTGCCAGGCGCAGGACGGCGCCAAGGGAGCGATCGTGGCCGTCGACTTCTACCAGCGCACCGCGGTCGTCAAGGTCGCGCGTGAGCTCGACGGCGGGGCGGGCTGAGCCACTGCGATCCGGTGCCCCTGGATTCGCAGCGGCGTACAGTTTGGCCCATGCCGCTCGATCGATTCCGTCAACGCAGTACCCGCTGCGTAGGCGCGGAGCGCTAGCGCGTGGCGAGCGCGGCGTACGCAACGCTCGAGTCCGGGGAGTCCGCGGAGCGTGGCCGCGCGGCCCGGCAGCGAGCACCGCGCGCGAGCCACGGCGACTGGACGCCGGCGCCGGACCGTGCCGACCCCGTAGACCTGCTCGCCGCGCAGGCGGCCACGCGTGTGCAGGAGCTCGTGCCGATCCGCTACGGGCGGATGCTCGTCTCGCCGTTCACCTTCTACCGCGGCGCGGCCGCGATCATGGCCGCGGACCTGGCCGGCACGCCGACCTCGGGCATCGTCGTGCAGGCCTGTGGCGACGCGCACATCTCGAACTTCGGGGCGTTTGCGGCGCCGGATCGCCGGCTGCTCTTCAGCCCCAACGACTTCGACGAGACCCTGCCCGGCCCGTGGGAGTGGGACGTCAAGCGCATGGCGGCGAGTGTCGAGATCGCGGGTCGCGACGTCGGGCTGCCCGCCAACCGCCGGCGCTGGATCGTGATGGCCTGCGTGCGCGAGTACCGCGAGGCGATGAGCGCCTTCGCCGAGCGCAGCCACCTGGACGTCTGGTATGAGCGGCTGAACGCGAGCGAGCTGGTGGATCGCTTCGGCGGGCGGCTCGGCGGCACCGGCCGGATCGAGTTCGCGCAGCCGTTCATGCAAGCGCGCCGGAAGACGAGCCTGCGGGCGGTCAAAAAACTCACAGAGCGGGTCGACGGCGAGCTGCGCTTCCGCAGCGTGCCGCCGTTGCTGATCCCGATGCGCGAGCTGTTCGACTCCGCCGACGTCGGCGATGAGAGCACCTACATTCGCCGGCTGATGGATGACTACGCCGCCAGCCTGTCCGTCAACTATCGCCACCTGTTCGAGACCTACCGCTTCGTCGACATGGCGCGCAAGGTCGTCGGCGTCGGCAGCGTCGGCACGCGCGCCTGGGTGGTCCTGCTGGTCGGCCGCGAAGGCAAGGACCCGCTCGTGCTGCAGGCGAAGGAGGCGCAGCCGTCGGTGCTCGAGCCGCATATCGGCGCGAGCGAGTTCGACTGCGCGGGCGAGCGCGTCGTCCGCGGCCAACGGATCTCGCAGGCGGCGAGCGACATCTTCCTCGGCTGGCTGCACAGCGAAGGCCTCGACGGTCAGCAGTACGACTTCTACGTCCGTCAGCTCTGGGATTGGAAGGCCTCGGCGGATCTCTCGACGATGGACGAGGCCGGTCTGCACGCCTACACGCGAGCGTGCGGCTGGTCGCTGGCGCGCGCGCACGCGCGCTCCGGGGATCGGCTCGCGATCGCCGCCTATCTGGGGCGCGGTCGGCGCTTCGACCGCGCCATCGCCGACTTCTCGAGCGCCTACGCCGACCAGAACGAACTCGACCACCGACGACTCGTGGAAGCTGTCGCCGCCGGCGAGGTCGCCGCCGAGCCCGGCGTCTGAGCCCGGCCGTTGGCCGAGCTGGAGCCGCTCCCGGCCGCACGCGGTCACTATCGGGCGCCCAGGAGGCGGCGTCCGCGGCGGGGGCCATCGTGCCCAATGCGGAGTGCGACCGGTTGCGGTTCGCGAGTGCGTCCCGGCCAATTAGCTAGTCACGTCCGGCGGGGGTGGCCGGCGCGAGCTCCACTGGGGCGCTGCCGTCACCCATCACCGAGATGGGAGCGAAGCGCTCGACGGACGGCGCGCTCGACCGCATCAAAGTGGTCCGGCTCGCCCGGAAGATGCTCACGCATCTCCGACTCCCAGTTCGATCGCCACTGGGGATCTCGGGCCTGAAGACGCTGGATCACGCAGCGCAGCTTCTCAGCTGCTATCTCGCTCAGCGTGTAGACGCTGATCTGCGCGTCGACCTGGTCGGGGTAGCGAGGAAGTAGCGCTTGCGTAGCCGTGTCCTCAATCCGCTCGTCAACCGCGACGTCGAGTTTAAGGTCGCGCCGCTTCCCTAGAGGTCCCTCGTACTCAATCATCTTGCCGTCGTCTGACACGGCAAGATGCGGCAGGCCGATCTCGTCACGCGCCTGCGCAAGTGCTGACCGGATACATCCCAACGCCGCGTTGAGGTCGCCTCCATCCCCGAGGCTGAAGTCCAAGTCTGCCGAGTAGCGGTAGTCCTCGAAATAGCAGAGACGCAAAGCCGTCCCGCCCTTGAACACCAAGCCGGACTCTGCGGAGTGCTGGCCAATCGCCGCCACGGCATGCGTGAGCACGTAGTCGCGCTCCACGGTCTTGGCATCGACGTCGTGTTCGTCGGCGATCCGCGTGAAATGGTTTCGTGTGATCACGTTGCGATGAGTTCGCGGCCGTCCCGTCTGGACGTCGGCCACATAACACGCCACCGCTCATCTGTCCACGGATCTTCAGATGGTGCTCGTGGGTCGAGAGGCAGCACCCGCGCATCGCCAGCGGGCGGCGGAATCCCGTCCGCAAATTGATTGCGACCCAACGCTTCGCCGAGCGATCCGAGACGTCGGAGTGCCGGGCCAGCGTCAAGTTCATGCGCAAGTTCTGTCAACTTAGTCGGGTCGATCCGGGCGCGTGTCAAAGCACTAGCCACGACGGTCCATCCGCCGACGAGGGCGGGACGTGCTGCGCTCTCGAGTAGTGCGCGCTCGACACACGAGACCTCAGCCCCGAGCGCGACCTCTTCGTTACCCGTTGCGATCGTTCGCGTGGGCTCGTGGATTGCCTGGAACCGACGTCCGCTAAGCCGCTCGAGTTTGACGCGTCGCGGCAGCGCAACCTGGACGGTTCGCGCAGGGTGCATAAGAAGCTCGTGGTGATCCAAGGCTGAGCGAAACGCAATGCGATGTGGCTCGTCCGCGAACGCGGCTGCGACTGCCAACACGATGTCCTCGGATGCCGCACGCGTCCCTAGCTGCCCCAAGGGTCTTGGGGCGAAGACCCCGCGTGCGACGCGGTCGAGAAACCCAGCGCCTACCAGCCTCGTCATCAGGTTTGACGCCGACTGCTCCGAAATGTCAAAGCGCTGCCGGACCTCGGCAGTCGTTATTCCGCCACGCTCCTGTGCGGCGAGGTCATCAAGTAGATCGAGAACGTTTTGGCGCATGATGCTCCTCTGTACATACTTTACGTGTATTAGAGTACATCATTTGCCCAGATCTTTCAAGCGATGCGCGTAACTACACGTTGAACGTGTAGTAGCGTACACAGTGCGTGGGGGCCGAAGCGTAGCCATGCAGAGCCAATTCCCACCGTTGCCGCTTGTCGGTCGGCCGTGTACGAGTGGCCGACAACTTCACGCGTGGCCGTATGGATACCCCGAAGCCCCACAAAGGTCGATCGGTGCCGATGGCCGCACGGCTCGCCAGGGAACTCGAAGCCCTACGCGAGCGCTCGCGCTTTCGCGCCGACAGCGATCTCGTCTTCTGCAATCCCGAGACGGGGCACGTGCTCGACCCCTCCAAGATGCGCAAGCGCTTCAAGGATGCCCTCGCCCGCGCGGAGGTGCGAGCGATCACGTTCCACGAGCTGCGCCACACCTTCGGCACGCAGATGGCAGCGGCCGGCGCGCCGCTGCGCGCGATCCAGGAGTGGATGGGCCACGCTGACGCCAAGACCACCGAGATCTACCGGCACTACGCGCCCGATCCGTCCAACGGGGCGGCGTTCGTTGAACGGGCGTTTGGGGCGCCGCTTGATCAGCGCCCTGAGACGAGCTAGAATATGACCACATGGTGACCACAAGGTGACCACAATCCGAGGGACGAGCATGAAGAGCGTCGGAGTCAGGGAGTTCCGGGATCACGCAACGACTTATCTCTCGGGGGCGGATGCGGTGGCCGTGAGCAAGCACGGTCAGGTCATCGGCTTCTACATCCCGCTTGAGCGCAACGAGGACGAGGTGCAGCGGGCTGTCGTCAAGTTGGGCGAGGCGGTTGAGCAGGTGCTCCAAGAGACGGGGATGAACGAGGAGGCGCTGTCGCGGCTCTTCGATCTGCGGCGGCCGCTTCCCGAATGATCGTCGTCGCAGACGCCAGTGTCCTTGTCGGCGAGCTTCTGCGCCAGCGAGGACAAGAGCTTCTCCTGCATCCCAATCTTCGCGTGCTCGTTGCGGAGCATCAGTGGGAGGAGACCGCGCACGAGCTATCTGGGCGGCTGGAGATCCTCGTAGCAAGAGGGATCTTCACAGCCGCGCAGCGCGAGGCTCTGGAGCAGTCCGTACGCGGCCTGATCGATGTGCGCGCCATCGAGGTTGCGCCGAGAGATACCTACGCTGCTCTGGAGGCCACAGCGCTGCGCCGAGTGCCGCGCGACCCACGCGACTGGCCAACAGTCGCGCTCGCGATCGTCCTCGACGCCGCCATCCTCACCGGCGACAACGACTTCCTCGGATGCGGCTGCCCGACCTGGACGGTCGAGACGCTACGGCGTGAGCTGGAACTCGACGGGAAGTAGGACCTGACGCGCCGCCGCTGAGGTTTCGCAAACCGTATGCAAGACCTTCGATCGAGCATAGGCGAAATGCTCCAGTACCGTGCTGGAGCATTGTCCACGCTCCCTCGCTGTGGCCACGGCACCCCCCCCACGGCACCCCCCCAAGGTTCCATTCGAGGTTCCGTTTTGAGCAAATCGGACCCCATCGAACCCGACGTAACCCCAGCAAACACGGGCAACCTCACAGTACCCGACCCCGCTTTGGCGACCTCATAACCCGAAGGTCGCGGGTTCGAATCCCGCCCCCGCTATTTTTTCCCTGCAAATAGGCACTTTTTGGGTACTCGTTAGTAGCGAGAGACACCCCAGCAATAGTTCTCTGTCGATGGGCGTAAGCAGCGGCTGCCGCAGGCAGGCGGCGGGGTCGGGGGTCTCGCAAAGATCAACGGCAGGGGACTCTTCTGCAGCCGCGCGCGGAAAACATGCGATCGGCCGACCGCTCGTGTATATAGTTGCGTAATGCAGCGGTTCGCTTTAGGTTCCGCTCAAGGTGTCGATGTAGAAGGGAAGCAGCATGATGTCCAGCGAGATCTACCCGCGAGCCCCTGTGCAGTTCGTCGCATTCCTCGCCGGCTTTCCGCTCTCGCCGATCCTCCAGGCGCCCGGCGGCAAGGAGCAGGTCTACGAAAGACTTCAGGGCACGTTTCCTCTGCTCGACGTGGTCGAGACGGCGATTCGCTTTCAGGTTCCGCTCGGTGGCGGACCTGGTGGACCGCCACAACAGCTTCCGTCCGGGCCGGGCGTCCCGCAGCAACTCCGGATGACCAACCGCGAACGCACCCGAGCGGTCACCCTTGGTCCGCGAATGATGCTCTACGAATGCACCGACCACGAATCGTTTGACCAGCTGCGCGACCAGTTGCAGCAGGTTCTCATTGCCGTTACAGAGGTTGGTCGCCCCAGTGGCATACGCGACGTCTCCCTCCAGTACGTCGATGAGATCCGTTATCCGGGTGCCACCACGCCTGGCGACTGGCAAACGCTAGTTGCTCCGGCGGCTGTGGGCCCGACTAACCTCCTCGATGCTGATGCTCAGCAGACTGCAGGAATCGCGATATATGAGCTGTCGCCTCACCAGCAGCTGAGGGTCAACTAGCTGCGGCAGCCGACGGCTTCGCCGTCAACCCGGATGGCCCGCTGCGCGTCGCGTCCTCCGAGGGCGGTCCGCACTTCCGGCTGGATCTCGAAAGTCAATGGAGCGCCCCCGGCGACGACGCCGTTCCGACTTTCGACGTGGAGTCGGTGCTCGCGATCGCCGACGAGCTGCACAATCCGATCAGGGAGGCCTTCGAGCGTCTGATCCAAGACCGCCTGCGCGAATATTTCCGAGGCAACGATGACGCCTGATCTGCTTCCTGCGGAGAGCGCGATCGGTCACGTCCATAGTGGAGGCGGCTCGTCGCGAACGCGGCACACGACAAGCAGATCTCCTACCGCGGGATCATGCCCAACATGGGCCACTTTGGCTCGCAGATGCTGGGGCCGCGAGGCCGCTTCGACCATCTCGGCTCCTCAGCGCTGAGCGGCTTGATGACTAGCTACGCCGAGGAGCCCATCTACGGGCCAATGGTCGTCAAATGCACGCACGAGATCGAGCAGGAAATCGCACCCACCTCGAAGATGTCAGCCGATCATGATCGTGAGCTGTCGGCGATGCCGTCTGTCGTCAACTCGCTCAAACAGTTCAAAATCGTCGATGACCAGCCGAGCGCTTCGGAGATGATTGTCTCGCACGTCCCCGTTCACTGGCCGAATCTCTCCAACGGACTTGTCGCTAGCTACGACACGGGTTTGAAAAAACCCGATATGCCCTGGCTTGCATCCGTCGAACAGCTCGTTGCGCAGTCCTTCGAGGAGCAAATTCTCATGGCGCAAAATCCTGCCGGCAGCCTCGGACGTGGCGCGTTACGCGAGATGCTCGCGAGGCCCTCACGTTATGAAATACTATTCGGTGCCTGAGCTGCGCAACGGCGGCGGTGCTCGGTGAAAGCGGAGCTGCTCGACTGCTGACATCTCTAGCCAACGAGCGGGGACTTTCGTGGCAGACGATCAGCACAATGCTCGGCGTCAGCTCAAGCGCCGTGCGCAAATGGCGGCGCGGGACGAACGTGGCTCCTGAGAACCGCGAGCAAATCGCCGCGCTCGTTGCGTTCTTCGAGCAGACCGACGAGATCGAGATCCGATCGCCGAGTGGCGCTGAATGGAGATGCCAGTCCGCGAGGACACTACGCTCACCCCAGCCCTTATTTACGCCCACGGACCCGAGCAGCGCTGGTTGCTGCTCGAGTGGATGCGGGGCTATGTCGACGCCACCGTGATGCTCGACCGCTTCGACGAATCGTGGCGCGAGCGTTACGCCCGCGACCCCAACTTCCACGTCGTCGAGACCGAGGCAGGCGAGCGTGCAATTGTGCCGCGATGAGTTGCGCCGACCCTAACGGCCATGACAGACGCCAACGAGCCGGCCGATCCCGCCGAGCGCGGCCCAACTGACCTTGACGGTCCGCCCGACGATGAGCACCTCTACGAGGTCCCCTTTGGGGACCCTGACGACGACCTGCGCCCGGTTTGCCAGGGCGATGTCTATTCCGGTATCTGCCTACCGACCTACGACGGCGAGCACGACCACGTCATCCTCGCCACGCACGCTTGCTCGATGCGTGCCGGTGCTCTCCTTCGGCCCCGTGTCCAAGCGTTCGCCGTAAACGGACACCAGTACGTCGACCCCTCGAAGTGGTCGGACGGCTTTAAGAAGTGATGCCGCTTCCAGCGCTTACGGGCACCCAGCATCGCGCTGGCCGGCTGGTCGACACGGGACCTGTGACGCCCGAGCAACTCGCGAGCGCCACTCGCATCGTGAGCCTGACCCGCTGAGGGATCCGGCTCTTAGTGAGAGATTTCTGACACGTGCCCATCGATGGTGGGCGAGGAAGGTTGTCCGAGCATACGGGCCCCGCGCTCACCGAGCTTGAGCTGCTCGAACACTGGAACGAGCAGCATTGCGCCCACCTTGACGGCGAGGATCGAGTTGCTGCTCTGGCCCAGACCGCACAGGACTTCGACAACTCCATGATGACGATCTCCGTAGCGCGCATACTCGCCGGAGCAGATCCATCCGCAGAAGTTCCGGAGGAGGCCGCCGCCACGGCGAGGCTCTGCGCAACTGAACATCACGTTTCGCGCAGGCACAGGGCCGTGGTCTTGGTCGGCGAGCGCCAGAACTTTCAGGGAGCGCGCGGCCTCGTTCTCGTTGAGCGCGATTTTCTGCTGATCAGCGAGAACCTCGTGAGCACGCATCCTTGTAGGCACGACGGAAGAGGTCGCTGCGTCTTGCCCACCGTCCAATTCCGCGAGTGACTTGCATGGTCACGAGCGTCGATCACGCGGATCGGCGCCGGAGGAGGATCGCGTTTGTGCTTCCGCGCCTCCCCACCGAAAAGCACGCCGATAGGATCTGCCGATGCGTACGCGTGACTGGGCCGGAACGGTTCTCGTCACGTGCTTGATCGCTCTCGCGAGCCAGTTGTCGAGCCATCGCATCCTGGTGGGTCTGCTCTTTGGCGCTGCCTCGATGAGCGGCGTGCTGATCGGTGGGGATGCAAGAGCGATAAAGCCCGGAGGCCACGGCTCGGAGCGGGATCAGTGAGCAGAGTTTCACCGCTGGCGCAAACCAGACGGCCGGGGATAAGGCCGGTGAACGTCAAGCGGGTGAAGCATCCGCGCAGGGTGGGCGCCCCCGGCACCCGGATGGTGAACGGAGCCGCCGGCGTCGCGTGCGCCGTCCCGACCGGTTTCTGCTCATTGGCGCTCTCTTGTCGCTCGCCGTCGCGATTGCTGCACCACTCGCTCTGTTCTCCAGCAATGCGCCAAGCACCCATGCGGCGGTGGCCGGCCAGCAGCCCGAGCTCGACGTCACTGGCTCACTGCTCGCCTACGACGGGGTCGCCGAAAAGCGATGGGCAACAGATATCACGGCGGCTCTCACTGACCCGTTGAGCTTCCACCTAACCCTACGAAACCACAGCTCCACGGCCACCCCACTACTGGATGTCGAGCCGTTCTATGTCGAACCTTCAGATCCAGACGGCCTACCGTGGACCGTGTGGGTTGCGATCGGTCCACCCGATTCGGAGACCACGCTACCGGGCGCATACGCTCAGATCACGCCGCAGGAAAACGGGCTTGGGTTTATCAACTTCGACCCTTCATCGTTCAGGGCGCAACGACTCGGTCAGACCGGTTCAGTTCAGCTATACGCGGCCCCCTCGGCTCGTTCGGATTTCCAGTCCCCGACAGGACAGGTACGTGCCTCTACAGCGGCAGTGCTCGGATCGCTCGCTCCGCATGAAACCCAGCTCGTGACGTTTACCGCTCAGTCGTCCGGAAGCGACGGACACATCCTTCCAGACCCCTATGCAGGGGGCAGTGTGATTGGCTTCCGGACATCGCCTACGTCGCAGTTTCACCAATTTGGAGCTGCATCTTCCGGCGAGACACTGCTTTTTCGGATCATGGTGGACACTCCCGACGGAACCCCGCTTGCTCCGGTGCTACGGGTTGCAGTCAGTCCCCACGACGCGCAGCACTCGGTGAGCCTGACCGCGTTCGCCTCGGTCCCATACGGACCGCCCCAGAAGCTTGCCGCGGCGGTTGTAAGTGCGGCTGGGACATCCATGATCTCTCTTTCGCCAGTGCCCGGCTCAACCCGTTTGCGGGGATACCACGGTGACACATGTACCCACATCGAAGACCTCGGCGCGCTGCCGGACGGTATTACCGAGGGCGGAATCGAAATCGGCCAGGTGGGTGGCTTCCACCCTCGCGATCCGTGTAAGGGCGACGAGTTCATTAGGTGGGTGCAGTTCACCATGCATGTTGGCGGCGCTGAATAATCCGCACCTGGGCTGACGCAAGCAGAGCCCTTTCGCGTCGTGCATAGGGCTAGGGGTCGTCGATTGGCGCCAGCCGCAACGCCCTGAAACGGCACTTCGCGTCCTCACGGCCCATGGCCGGACACGTCGAGGTCCTTCGCATGGACTTGTTCTGCTGTCCTTGGGGTCAGCGTGTCGGGGTCCAGGTCGACCGCGTAGGTGACCAGCACGGCTCGCTCTCCGGTATGGCCGTAAACCACGCTGTCCCCGACGGCGTCGATTTCGATGTCGGCCTTCTCGGCTGCGAGCCATTCCGCAGATAGCGGGGTAGCCGCGAACTCAAACGCCAGCGTCGCTTCCACCGTCACGTCGAGCCATAGCTGGTCGTCACTCTCGTAGGCCGCGTCGATTACGATCGCGTCGGGTCTGCTGTCCGACAGCGTGACGTTCTCGATCTGCGCGTCTCTCGATGCAATGACCGTGACGCCCCGTTCGGGGACGAACCTCGCCAGTGCCTTACGTATCTCATCTGTCAGCGCGTTCGCCCATGCTGCGTCGGTCTCGAGCAACTGCCCGGCGCGGTCGAGAATCAGTGAGTTGCTCGGCACGCACTCGCTGATGAAGCTTTGCAGGTCTCTGACCAGTCGTACCGTGTCGCCAGCCAGGCCGGCCAGCTCGAGGTCTTCGAGCAGGTGATGGTGAAGCACTCTGGATCCTTTTCGCTCTCGCGAAGGCGATCGTCGCTGTAATCAAGCGCATGAGGTTCGGGCGCTGAAGGAGAACGTCTCCAATAGGGAAATTGGTAGGCCCGGTCCGCCGGCGCACAGGCGTCGCTCGTCGATCGCCAGCTTGAAGAGCTGGCCCACGCCGATGTCGGGTAGCGCCGGCACACGCACCCCAAGCTCGTTCAGGCGCGTCTTCAGCAGCAGCGTGTAGGTCGCGCTGGCAACCTGAACGTCGGGCAGGTGGAGCTTCGGGTGACTGACGTCCAGCGCGGCCAGTCTGGCCAGCGAGCGCTGGCGCATGCCGGCGTAGTGCGAGCTGCTCCCGATAGCATTTGGGTAGCTCTGCCCGAATTGCCTCGGGGACGACAAGCTGCAGCGCTCCTCGCTCCTGCTCGGCGTGCAGCAGGCGGAAGTTTCTGCCGGGCAGCATCGGGTCTCCGGAAACGAGTTGGTGTCGACCACGACGAACATCCTCGGCGCTCACTATCGCGTGTCTCTTCGCGTCGGGCTCTGCGCCCAGGTGATCAGCCACGCTAACGTGGCGCTCGTGCACGCCGAAGACCGTCTCGCCTACTCCGATCGTCGTCGTGGCACCATCCGCGCTGCCCCCGGACGTCTGTGTCTTGGCACTTCCGTTCTCAGGCCGCTGGGCGCGGCGCTGGTGGCCAGGCTGATCGCCCCGCGCTCCGCTGAGATGCAGTTCCGCGGAAGATGAGGCTTGCTCGCGGCGCGGCTTAGCGCGGTAGTTGAACTCGCAATCTGCGTGCGCGGTCTCTAAATGCCTGCTCTCCGCCCTCGAGGATCTCGCATACGTTGCGTCGGATCTGTGGGTCCTCGAGGCCTCCTGCCTCATAGCTGATCTTCGGCAGCTTGCCGCGACGAGGCGATCAGCGGATGCGAGGATGATCTGGTCCGCGTCGGTGTTCACGACCGAGTTCGCGTAGTGCGTCACGATGAGCACCTGCCGGCGCAGCTCGACTTCCCGGAATCTCTGCACGAGCTCGTCGAAGATCGACTTGGGATCGAGGTTCTCCTCGGGCTGGTCGATGATCAGCGGCCGATCGTCGCTTTGATCGACCGACAGGTAGACGAGCAGCAAGAGCCGCGGCTGCCGGAAGAGAGCTGCTGGAGGTCGACGCCGCATAGCGAGTGCGAGCGGATGCTCACGTGGCTGGTGTCATCTAGCCATCGCGAGATATTCGCGGCCCACTGCCAGAAGCGTGCGCTCTCTTCGCGGCGGACCGGCGCGTGTTCGAGGAAGTGCTCGTCGTGGCGTTTGCGGAACTTCGCCATTGCTGTGGCGACTTCCGTCGAGGAGCCGGGCTCCACGCGTCCAGCAGTGGCGGGCGACGCGAGGGCGCTGCCTCGGAAGGTCGGCTGGGCGAGATCGAGCAGCCCTCGCCGATGCCGGCCCACCGCTCGATGTCCACGTCGCGGCGGATGACGAAGGTGAGCTTGCCAAGCGTTCCAGTTGCGTCCGTCAGTTTCGCGGCCAGCGGCGCATAGAGCTCTGATAGCTGGGATTCCTCTTCGAGCAGGGCGTCGAAGACGTTGCCGTACTCTTGCTTTCGTAGTGCCGTGAGCTCTGCGATCTGAGCCTTCGCTTTTTCGGCCTCGCCGATCTGCTCGTCCAGATAGGTGAGCGCTGACTCGGCTCGGGCGATTTTACGGTCCAATGCCGTGAGCTGATCGGCCTTGCGCTTATCGATCCCGATCAGCTTGCGTAGCCGTTCGGCCTCTTTGGTGAGCGCGGTCTGGGGCACTGTCGAGAGGTCGGCGTCGTCGGCGACGTACGGTTGTGATGGTGCGAGCTCGGCCAACGGCTCGCCCTTTAGCTCCGAGAGGCGCGCGCGGGTATCCGTCTCTATCCGGCCGATGATCGCGTCGACGTCGCCCGCGAAGACCCGGTTGAAAGCCGGCCACTCCTCGGGGCGCAGGCCGGCGTCGCTGTGGCGCCGTTCAGGTCGACGAGCTCGGCTTGGGCGCGCCGGTCGCGAGCATCGGCAACATGGTCGCGCAGTTGGTCGAGCGCCTGCTTGCGCTGCGCGGCGGCGTCTAGCTGCTTGAGTCTCTCGTCGATTGCTCGCAGGATCTCATCGAGACGTTTGGTGTAGCTCTCGACGCCGCTGCCGAGCAGCGCAAGGCGTGCCTTCTTATCGTCCGTGATCGTCTTTGCGCCGGCTGCACGTCGCGTTTTCAGCGCAGGCAGCTCGGCCTGCTTGCGCCGTTGCTCTGAGATCTGCTCGAGGATCGCGCCCAGTGCTTCCCGGCTGCGGCGCTGCGCAAGTCGGCTTCTGGTTGCTCGCATGTCCCGGAGCTCAGTGAACGTCACGGCGCCGGCTCGAGCCTCGGCTGAGTGCTCGTCGAAGATAACGCGCTCGATCTCCGCCAGCAG
This sequence comes from uncultured Solirubrobacteraceae bacterium, assembly GCA_963838405.1. Classification (GTDB taxonomy): domain Bacteria; phylum Actinomycetota; class Thermoleophilia; order Solirubrobacterales; family Solirubrobacteraceae; genus Palsa-744. The sequence goes on from CAWIRA010000006.1 coordinate 1,314,062, forward strand.
CTCGTCGTTGATCCCGCCCTCTGAAGAGCACAGGCGCTCGACGAACTGCTGGGAGAGGTACTCCACGCGCGTCCGTCCGTGACTCGGCCTGCGGCGGTGTGAGCCCGCTGGTGGTGACGGTGCCGTCGCCCCAGTGAGCTTGTCTCGAGTTCGTCGAGATGCTCTGCCGCGCCGAGGCACGGCGTCGTGTTCGCGACTGGCCTTAGATTGCGCGCCTGTCGCAATCAGGTCGGCGAGGGCGGTCTTGCCTGATCCTCGTGCGCCGATGATGCCGACGAGGCCCGGGTTCAGCTCGATCCGCGGGGACGTACACCATGGCGCGCCGGTCAGCTCGATTGTGTCGCTCAGGATGAAGGGAGCGCCCCGTCGCCGTGTTCGCCGCCGATGTGCGCGCGCAGCTCTGGCTCGATGCATGCCTGCCTGAGCGACTCGAACGTGGCGTCTCCCTTGATCCACATCAGACGGTCGTCGTCGGGCGCGCACACGCGGGCTAGCTCATGTGCGTCGCTTCCATGCAGGCACGGCTTGAGACTGTCGTAGGTCTTGACTATCTGCTCCCTGGTCAGCGTTCCCCGGCCGAGCCAGAATGCACGGTCGGCAGGACTGGCCGAGAAGACGGCGTCTGCCAGCCGCTCGATCTCCCTTCGTAGTGCCGTAAGTGATCCGTCCTTCTGCAGGCCCGAGGTGCCGTCGTTGGTTCCGCCGGCGATCGCCACGAGAATGTTCTCTCGCGCCCACCCGCTGTCCTTGAGCGCCTCGCTGAGATCGGAAGGCGTGACCTTGAACTGGGTCGCGCCGACGCGTAGGGCCTGCTCATCGGTTTGCGCTCCCGAGTCGTGCGCGCGGCCGAGCCGGATCAGGTCCTCGCGCGTGCAGCAGAAAGGCTCGCCGTAGACCTCGAAGGTCAGCTTGGCCAGGAAGCTCTGGGCTCGTGCGACGTGGTCGGCATCCTCCGGCGAGATCAGCAGGTGGGCGTTGACCGGGGTCCCACCTGAGGTTCCGATCGCCAGGCGGATCTCGACGTTCGCGAAGATCAAGCGACGCCAGCGAGCTGCCGGCGTCTTTGTGGGCCATCACGTCGGTGTAGCGGTCCATCGTCCAGTAGTCGGTCACGCCGAGCGCCTGCACCGCCGGGGTGGCCTGCTCGATGCGGGTGAGGTATTCACCCCATGCCTGCGCCCCGCCGAACTGATTATTGAGGATCGTCCCGGGCGTGTGTATGTGGGGCTCCCAGCGTCGCCACACCGACCCTCGCCCGACGATCGAATCTGTCGTGCTATTCACAATCACACCAGTATGCGGGCTCTCGATGCGCCGCGCCTTGCCCACGCCGGTGTCCGGCGACCCGCGGGGGTGGTCCGGGCGGCGAGGCGCCCATCCGCGCGGCTAGGGACGGCGCTCATATCGGCACTCGCCTACGGACTAGCTCAGCTTTCCTCTGGGAGCGACAGCGCGGGAGAAACGCCCCGCTCGGCGCACTCGGCGGCCGGTTAGCCTGCTCATCTGCAGGCGGGATCCCTCCGTGAGGAGATTCAAGCCGCCCACCGCGGCTGGGAGGTCGCGGGCTGATACAGCGCTCGCCCGGGGGTTGCGGCCGAAGTCTCGCTAGCAGACTGGGTCGGCTCGATGGGCGAATGTATGCCTCCCGTCCGTCCAGGGGCACAGCCTACCTTCGCCATTCGCTCGCACATCCACCGCCGGCCCGCCAAATCCCAAAGCGCCCAAGCCCGAATCGCGGTCGCAGGATCCCGTTTCAATCCCGCCCCCGCTATTTTTCCCTGCAAATAGGCACTTTTTGGGTGCTCGTTAGTAGCGAGAGGCGAGTGGCGGCAGCGGATAGTAGTGCGGCATTCGTCCGTGTCCCGGCACCGCGGTGCTGACCCGATCTCACTCGTGGGCTGGACCGACAAAGGGGGATGCGCGGGTCCGGGGACGGACACACCTCAAGATCTATTCCTACCCAGCCGATCTTTATGTTAGGTTCGGTATTGGTTCGGTACCCTCAGCTCATGGCGCGTTACGCGAATGCTCCCCTACGTTATGTACTATTCGGTGCTGAGCTGCGCTCGGCGGCGGTGCTCGGTGAAACGGCTGCTCTAGACGAGATTCACGCGGCTCTGAAAGACGCGTTGCCAGTCCGCGAGGACAGCTCTGGGCCACCCGTGCTCCGCCCGCCGACGGGTGGCGCACGCTTCGTCGATGGTGCTCAACATCGTGCAGTTGCTGTTGGTCCGTCTATGGTGACCGTAGACACCACCAGCTACTCGACGTTTGGTGAGTTCTCAGCGTTCCTCGGCCTCGTGTTTGACGCAGTCGCGAGTGTTGCGCCTGGCCGGGCGTTCCAGCGACTCGGACTGCGTTACGTAGACGAAATACGGATACCCGACGCGCAACCGGGCAACGTGGAGCAATGGCGTGAGTGGATCAATCCCGAGCTTATCCCGCAAGTGGCGCTCAAAGCGACTGCTAGTCATCGGGAGATCTCCGGTGTGATTGACGACGACCGGGGTCGCGGCTTTGGAGTGCGTTTCGCGTGGCACACCGGCACAGGGCATGTTGTGCAGCCACAAGGACCCCTGATCGTCCCTAACCCTAGTGAGGCGGGCCCGTACTTCGCAATCGATACCGACAGCTATTGGAACTTCGTGCCGGGTGCCGATATTCTCGCGCTCGGCGATCCAGTGCTCAAGCAGCATGTAGACAGCCTTCACGATCCTGTGCACGAGTTCTTTGAGATGAGTCTCACAGACCGGCTGCGCGACGAGATCCTAGTTCCGGGGAAACTATGAACGCCACCACCATCTCACGCATCTCAAAGGACAGCACGAACCCCACTAGCCCGCCCGCCGAGCAGCTACAGGAGACGCCGGTCGTAGAACGGCTGCGGGAGCATTCCTTCAATCGCGCGGGTTCGTACCTGGCTCACCAGGACGCAGTTGCCAGCCACCACAGTGTTCGCGCCGAGTACATCGACGACCTCGTAGACCAGCTCAATCAAACGTCTGCGTCAGAGATCCTCGCTGAGCTACGACAGCGAGGCCTGCTCTGGAGCAAGGTTGCCGAAATTATCGGAGTGACCGAAACCGCCGTAAGAAAGTGGCGGAAAGGGGCCGCGATCGACTCGACGCACCGCCACAGCCTCGGCCGCCTCGCCGCACTCGGGCAGATATACGACGAGTGGGCTATGCCGGGAGGTCCGACAGCGTTTGGTGAGTGGCTCGACAGCAACATCGTCTCGCGCTTTTCTGCCACTCCTATGCAGCTATTGGCTCTCAATCGTGAAGCCGACGTCGTGGCCCTACAGCCGCTTCTCAACTGGATGCTCGGAGAGCCGGATGCCACGCATGCGGAACATCTTCTTGACCAGTATCTAGGGGCGCGATGGCGCGATGATGCACAGGAGGAGCAGCGCTTTCGGATCGTCACGAATGGCGCGGGAGAGCGTATCCTGCTCGTAGAGAGCTAGATTCGATGGCAAGCGTTGACGACGACGCCGCGGACATCCGCGAGGCGGAGACGTACGAATTGCTCAAGGCCGAAGACGTCAACAGCGATCCGCCGATCGTTCGTCCTGTTGGCCCTGGCGATGTGTTTTGCGATGTGCCTCTCGACCATCTCGCCACCCCCGTATGCGGGCCCGTAATCGTAGTAGGACACCCCTGTTCGCTCAGGCGCGGCTTGCAGTTGCAGGAGGACGTCCCAGTCGCCCCGATCACAGAGCCTGGCATACCAAGCGACCGGCACCACATTGCCGAGCGCTCTTCCAGTTAAGAAGCTCCTGCCGCCCGGCTCCGACAAGAACCGCGTGATCCAGCTCACGCTCGTGACTACTGTCCCGTCCAGGGATCTTGAGGGTTGTCGGCGGTGCGCATCGCTCAACCGCGCTGGGATAGTCGCACTTCAGCAGCGGCTCATCGGTAATCAATCGCGGGTCAAAGTACCTGCGGGGGTCATCGCCAAGCATTGCCGCGGTCCTCTGACAGAGCTCGAGCTATGGACCGACTGGCGCGAAGCCTGTGTCGAGGACGGGGAGGACGCAACGTCGATGGACCACGAGTTCGACGAGTTCATGACCAGCGACTCCGGATTTGGGTCCCTCTCGTGGCGCGACGCGCTTGGCGAGCACGAGCACGCTCAGGCTCGCGTAACCGCTGCGATGGGAACGCGGTTCGCCGTGCTACGCGGCGCGAGCACCTGACGCTAGGCGATTGAGTTCGGCTTGTCGTCGGTCGGGCAAAGCTCAAGCCGCTGCGTAATGCATAAGCGATCGTGCCGAAGGTCACGGGGACCCGTTCGCGCGGTTCGTATTTCATAGAATCCGTTCGGCAAGCCAGCGCCGGCCCGCCAAATCCCAAACCGCCCAAGCCCGCAACACGGTCGCAGGTTTAGCGATCAATCCCGCCCCCGCTATGACAGTGTCTACAAAGTGGAAATATTCGGGCCGATGCGCGCAGGCCCTCGGGCTCGCCGAGTTCGGGGGTATCGAGTCAAGTCATCGGCACTCCGGCTCGGACGGGGATGCGCAGACGCAGGTGATGCTCCCGCGCGTAAAGAACGACGACGGCGTGAATTGCGCGCGCGGGTGCCGCTCATCACTCGGCCTTCGAGCGCGCGCCGCTCGCGCCCGGCGCCCCAGCCCTTCGTTGCCTTCCAACGTGACCTTGCGACCGAGGAGTCATAGGCTTGAGAGATGTCGCACGCTGTCGAAGATCGCAACCGCCGCATGTTGCGGACTCGCGACATGATGGACCGTGCGTTCGCGCAGCCGCTCGACGTGCCGGCGCTTGCACGTGTCGCTCACATCTCGTCGGCGCACTTCAGCCGCCAGTTTCGGGCGACGTTTGGCGAGACGCCGCACCGCTACCTGCAGCGCCGCCGGGTGGAGCGTGCGATGGAGCTGCTGCGCGAAACCGACCGCCCCGTAACCGAGATCTGCCTCGACGTCGGATTCAACAGCCTCGGCACATTCACTCGCACCTTCCGCGAGATCGTCGGTGAGCCGCCCTCGGCATACCGCGCGCGTTTCGACGGCGACGGCGCCGCGCTGCGCGTGCCGGCCTGCTGGGCGATGGCGTGGCTGCGCCCGGCCGGGTAACAGAGCAGATTCGGAGTAGCGAGCCGCGACGCCGCCGTCTAACGTGACGCCCATGCTCAAGCGAATCAGCCACACCTTCATCCACGTTCTCGACCAGGACGAGGCGCGCGACTTCTACGTCGGCAAGCTCGGGATGGTCGTACAGACCGACGCAGACCTGGGCGTCATGCGCTTTCTGACGGTGAGCCTCCCCGACCAGCCCAACGTCGAGCTGGTCCTGATGCTCCCGGGACCGCCCGCCTACGACGACGCCACCGCTGCGGAGATCCGCGAGCTCGTGGCGAAGGGGGCGGCAGGCGGTGGCGTAATCTTCGAGACCGACGACTGTCGCGGCACCTATGAGAGCCTACGGGCTGCGGGCGTTGAGTTCACGCAGGAGCCGACGGAGCGCTTCTACGGGACCGACTGCGCGCTGCGAGATCCGTCCGGGAACCCGATCCGCTTTACCCAGCCACCGGAGGGACCAATCGTCGTGCCATCGGTCGAGGAGCTGCAGGCGCAATCCTGAAGACAGGTACATCGGGAGGCGTCATCCCGTTCGCCGCGGTGGGAAGTCGGCATGAGCCAGCGGAGTGATCACCCGACAGGAGAGGTAGACTCATGCACGCCTGCGGCGCCGCTCGCGTGCTATCACGCGGATGCGCCGGCCCCGGAGGTGATGTGCTCGATCACCGGACGGAACTGCTCTGTCGGTGAGAAGTCGACGTACTCAGAGTCCTCGAGCGCCTCAGGAGCGTGGCCGGGGGCCCAGTAGAACGCTTCGCCGGCGGCGAAGTCCTGATGCCCGTCCAGTGTGTGCATGCGTACGCAGCCTTTAATCATGTACCCCCAGTGCGGACACGGGCAGAGGTCGTTAGGGAGACCGACGGTGGCTGGGCGCAGATCGGCACCGGCTGGGAGCCGCACGAACCCGATAGAGAGACCGTCCTCGTCGCGCAAACGCACCTCGACACCGTTACCGTCGATGACGACCGGGACATCCTCACGTGGGATAGATCGCATGTTATGCCTCCTGTTGAAGTTGATGGTGAGATGCGGTTGCGGCCGTTTCTCAGGATGGTGGGATGTTCTGGTTCAGATGGAACAGGTTGGTCGGGTCGTAGCGATCCTTGAGCGCGCGAAGCCGGGCGAACTTCTTGGTCCCGTAGGCCGCCTGCACACGATCCTCGCCCTCGGAGGAGAGGAAGTTGATGTAGGCGCCGCCGGTCAGCGACGGCTCGATCTCGGCATAGAACTGTTGCGCCCAGTCGATGTGGGTCTCCAGACCACCGCCCGGCTCGTGCGTGGTGGCGATCGCGTTGAGCACGAAGGGCGCCTGGCGCTCACCTTGGGCGGTCTCATCCTCACCAACACGGGCGATCGCACCGCCGAACTGCTGGATGTGGATCTCCGATGAGGGGGAGGTCGCGTTCTGATGGAAGCGGGCCATCGTCTCGATCGCATGGTCGTCGAGCTCGCGGAAGTAGCCCGCCTTCATGTAGGCCTGGGTGCCCTTCGGCCAGAGCGCGTCGAGCAGGCTCTGCATCTGCACGTAGGGCATCGGGCCGACCAGGTCGGCGACGGGATCGCCCAGGTCGCGGATCGGCTGCAGCACCTTCATCCCCTCCTCGGGCTCGCCGGAATAGCAGCCGACGAGGGCGATCAGCTTCTTGCCGTGCCAATCCTCGGGCAGGAAGGGGGCGGGTGGCGCGGTGATGAGATTGACCAGGGTGCTCAAGCTCATCCGGCACCTCGCGCGCGAAATCGCGGTAGAAGCGCATGATCTCCTCGGCGCGCTCGCCCGGATAGAAGACCGGGCCGGCGGCCACGGTCGGGCCGACCGGGTGCAGATCGAACTCGAAGCAGGTGACGATGCCGAAGTTGCCTCCTCCCCCGCGCAAGCCCCAGAAGAGGTCGGGGTTCTCGGTCGCGCTCGCGGTGAGGATCTGGCCGTCGGCCGTGACTACCTCGGCCGAGCGCAGGTTGTCGCAGGCCAAGCCGTACTTGCGCATCAGCCAGCCGATCCCGCCGCCCAGCGTGAAGCCGGCGACGCCGGTGGTCGAGATCAGGCCCCCGGTGGTGGCAAGGCCATGCTCTTGGGTGGCGGCGTCGAGCTCCGCCCAGGTGAGGCCGCCCTCGGCGCTGGCGATGCGGGCACTCGCATCCACCGTGATGCCCCTCATCGGGGCGAGGTCGATGACGATGCCGTCGTCGCAGGTGGAGAAGCCGGGAATGCTGTGGCTGCCACCGCGCACAGCGATGTCGAGTCCCTCGCTGCGCGCGAAGCCGATCGCGTGGCGCACGTCGGAGGAGTCGGCGCAGCGGGCGATCACCGCCGGCCAGGCGTCATGGGCGCCGTTCCAGATCGCACGAGCTTCGTCATAAGCGCCGTCGCCGGGCCGGATCAGTTCTCCGTGCAGCCCGTCCTCAAACTCCTTCAGCGTTGCCGCTCCAAGCACCCCTTGCGTAGCCATGCCGGCCCCCTTCTCGGTTCGGTTGTTCGACGTGTCGTTTGACGATCCTCAGCGAGCCTACGATCCGCCTCTTAGCGACGACTTTGCAGTGTCTTAAGGCTCCTCGAACTCCCGTTCACTCCGCTATCACGCTCCCCGCGGCGACTCCTGGGCCGCGCTCGACCGCACGGCAGTAGGCCATGCCGGCGTCGCCGCCGAGCAGCTCGAAATGCCGGATCGCCCGGTCGAGCCAGCGGCGTGCCGTCGCGTGTTCGGCGTCCTCGGCGGACATCGCGGCCAGCACGGCCAGTACCCATCCCTCCTGGGGGGTGGGCTCGATATCTCCGAACACCGAAGCCGCGGCCTCCAGATGCGCGCGGGCCCCGGTCCGATCCTCGGCGGACAGCGCCACGTTCACCAGGCTCAGCTCGGCGGCACTCAGACCAATCATGTCGTCGTTCTCCGCAAACCAGTCCCGGCTTTGCTCGGCGGCAGTCCGGGCGCCTGCCAGGTCGCCGGAGCGAGCGAGCAGCACTGCCATGCACCCGAGCGTGATCCCAGTGCCGCGCCGGTCGCCGACCTCTTGGCGGATTGCGAGGCTGCGGCCGAGCAGCTCCCGACCGCGGTCGAAGTCGCCGCTGGAGCGTGCGAGGTTGCCGAGCGCGCCCAGCGCGAAGGCTTCCCCCTGCAGGTCGGCGAGTCGCTGGAAGCGCGCGAGGCTCTCTTCGATCAGTTCACCCGCCCGATCGAAGTCACCCTCGACCCGATCGACGGCGGCGAGATTGCCAAGGATGTAGGCAACCGCCGCGTCGCCACCCACCCGACGACAGACAATCGCTGTGTCCTCCTGTAGAAGCAACGGGTAGCCGGCCTCCGGTGCGACCGTGATCAGCGCATAGCTCATCGGCCAGAGTGCCGGGCGCTCCTCGGTGACCAGCTCTGCGGCCCGCTTCAGCGCAAGCTCGAACTGTTGGCGCGCCTGCGGATATTCCAGCCGGAACCAGGCTGCGATGGCGCGCGTGTGCGCCGCCCATGTCGACGGCCGGGCAGCGGGGAGCCCGTCCACGAGGAGCGTCTCGTGTTCGCCGAGCAGCGCCTCGATGTCCGCTGGGCCGCTGACGATCGCGCGATAGGCCGTCGATACCTCGACCGCGTCGAACATCGCCGCGTGGTCGCCCAGCTCACCGAAGATCGCGACGCTTTCTGCGATGAACTCATGCAGGCGCCCATGGACGCCGCGGCGTAGGCCCACGAGGCAGGCCGCGAGCAGGGCACGGGCGCGATCTGCGGTGCGCTCCGGCGCCGCCGCCAGGGACGCCTCGAGCCAGCGGTAGCCCTCGGCGAGGTAGCCACGCATCAGCCAAAAACGCCACAGCGCGACGGTCAGGCGCAGGGCGACCTGAGGATCGACCGCGAGGGCCGAGGCGAGAGCAGCGCGGAGATTGTCCCGCTCCAGATCGAGCCGCTGGAGCCGATCCCTCGCCGGGAGGTCTCCGGCCGGTGTCGGGTCGCTCTCGGCGAGCTCGATGTACCAATCGCGATGGCGGCGCCCAAAGGCCGCTCGCTCATCGGCCTCATGGAGCCGCTCTGCTGCGTACTGCCGCACGGTCTCCAGCAAGCGGAGCGGCGATCGCCCGGGCCCTCATGGACGTGAACGAGCGACTTGTCGATCAAGCGGCCGAGAAGAGCGGCCGCCTCTTGGCGCTGCAGCGGATCCTCCGCGCAGATGTCCTCGGCCGCCTCCAAGCCAAAACTCCCGGCAAACACCGCGAGGCGGCGCAGCAGGATCTGCTCGTCGAACTCAAGCAGATCGAAGCTCCAGGCGAGCGTCGCCCGCAGTGTCTGCTGCCGGGTCATCGCCGTGCGGCTTCCCCCCGAGAGCAGGTCGAGAGAGTCGTCGAGCCGCTCGACAATCTGTGCGGGGGTCAAGGCGCCGACCCGGGCCGCGGCCAGCTCGATAGCCAGCGGCATTCCGTCGAGCCGGTGGCAGAGGGTCGCGATCGCAATCGCGTTCTCGTCGTCCAGCTTGAAGCCGGTAACGCCCTGGCCCGCCCTAACCATGAATAGCCGTACCGACTCCGCCTCGAGCGATCCCCTCGAGGGTGGGTGATCGTCCAGCCCTGGAAGGGAGAGCGACGGAACCCGCCAGGTGACCTCGCCAGGGACGCGAAGCGGCTCGCGACTGGTCGCCAACACTGTCAGGCGCGGGCAGTGTCTCAGCAGCGCCTCGACGAGATGCGCGACCGGCGCCACCAGGTGCTCACAGTTGTCGAGCAGAAGCAACTGCTGGCGATCGCCGATGTGTCCGGCGATCGCGACCTCCGGGGCGCGATCAGAGGCAAGCCGCGTCTCCAAGGCTTGGGCGATCGCCGGGCCGATCAACTCGGGCTCCCCGAGCGCGGCCAGCTCCACCGGCCACACGCCGGCGGAGAAATCGCCGGACCGCTGGCCCGCCAGCTCCAGCGCGAGCCTCGTCTTGCCGCAGCCACCTGTCCCCGTCAGCGTCAACAGCCGCGACTGACCCAGCAGCGCGGCGGCCTCGGCCAGCTCACGCTCGCGGCCGATGAAGCTACTGAGCTGCCGCGGGAGGTTGTTCGGGCTCTCGGCCAGCCATCGTTCCGCGCCCGCGGCGCCTGGGCGCGCCGACTGCCCCTCGCGCGCGCCGCGCGCGAGTATCTCCCGGTAGAGGCGGCGGGTCTTCTCGTCGGGCTCGTCGTCGAACTCGCGCCGCAGACCGAGCTTCAGCTCCTGGAACTGCGCCAGCGCCTCCTGCCGCCGCCCGGCCCCCACGTAGAGATTCATCAGCGCCCGATGCGCGGGCTCGTGCAACGGCGCTTCGACCAACACCGATCGCAGACGGTCGATCGCCGCAGCGGGATCGTCTGGCGCCTCGAGTCGGCCAGCTCGACCCCCAGAACGAGGCGAAGCTCGCGGACGGCTTCGCGCCGCGATGCCGTCCACTCTTCGTAACGGTCCTCAGGCAACAGCTCGCCGTCGTAGGAGTCAAGGGCGTCCCGGTAGGAGACCGGATCGCGGCCCGCTCGCGCTGTCGCTGCGGCCTCCTCGAAAGCGAGCACGTCGATCCGCACCGGATCATCGGGACAAAGAGAGATCACGTCCTCGTGCAACTCCAGACACTCGCGGCCCTCGAGCCCGGCCGAGTCAAGCGCCCGTCGCGCCGCAAAAATCGCCTGGTGCAAATTATTCCGTCCGGAGGCATCATTGCACCCGGCCCAAAGTAGCTCGGTTACCCAGTCCGCGTGCAAGCGACGCTCGGGCGCGAGCGCGAGCAGCTTGATCAGAGTCTTCGCCTTGCGCAACCGCCAAGCGTCCTCCGGGACGAGAGAGCTGCCCACAGTGATCGAGAAAGCCCCGAGGACACTGATGCCCACCACGTCATCACCCATCTATGTGCCTTTCGTCCCAGAGGGCGGGATGGCCATCACGAGCCACCGTCCTGCTGGATGAGGCCGAGGTCAACGAGGGCGCTCAGAAAGTCGCGGAAGCCGTCTGACATCTCGCCCAGGCCGGTCCAGTTGCTGGGGTCTGGCCCGTCGGCGAAGACAAGCTCAATATCGGGGTGCGCCCATTCCACTGAACCAAAATCGCCGCGCTCCCAGGCGGCGGAAATCGAGCGCACGAACTCCAAGTTGGCCGAGGACACCGTCCAAGTATCCCGGTCGCCTCCGTGCAACGCGAATCGCCGCCGACGAGTCCGATCGCAGGCCCCGAACCAGGCCGGATTGGACGGCAGGGTCGACTCCGCCGCAACGCGACGCTCGAAGCCGACCGCTGATCGTGGCTTGGCTCTTGTGCGAGTCCGAAGCTTCTGGTAGGCCCGAGGCAGCGGACCCCGTCGAGAGCGAGGGCGTAACCGCAAATCCCCGCTTCCGTCGAGTGACCTCACAGCAGCGAGCGAGGTGTCGAACCCCACCGGCAGATCGAGCTGCCAAACGCGGCGCGGTCCGCGCCAGTTGACTCCGCCGCAGGACGCGCTCGGCGCGCCGTCCTGGCGGGTAGGAGCGACGCTGGGCGACGCGCAGAGCGACGGCCGCCTTCAGGCGAGATGCTCGGCGATCGCGTCCGCGAGCGCGACGACGTCTTGCTCGCGATGCCAGTAGTGAAAGCAGAAACGGAACGCTCGACGCGGCCACGTGTCGGTGTACTCGCTCGCCCGTTCGATCGACGGGTACGCCCCCCACCAGTTCAGCAGGTAGCGGTCCTCGAGCCAGCCCCGCCAGCGGATCTGCTCACGCTCGAGCACCGAGAAGCGGAAGCCGCGCTTGGTGAGCACCCCTCCCAGCGTGTCGGCAGCGGGTTTGGCGACCGCCACACTGAGGAGTCCACTGGGCGGCATGCCGCGCTGGAGCGGTGTCAGAAACTGGAGCTTCCCGGCCACCGGCTCCAAGAAGCTCGCGAAACAGCCGCGCCCGCCGCCGGTTCATGTAGGCGATCCTCGCCAAGCGGGGCAGTGGGCGACCTTCGACCATGTCGGCGACGCTCTCGGCGAGGCTGATCCAGGCGGCAGCGTTGCCGCTGCCGCCTGGCTGGCGTTGGCCGCGGAAGGCGACCGACTGCGCGGGGTCGGCAACCTGCCAGCGACCCGCATCGCGCTGCCAGACGAACCCCGAGGTGGCCATTCCCCCGAGCCACTTGTGGCCCGAGCTGATGTAGAAGTCGCACAGTTCGAGCAGATCCGCGTCGACCAGCACGTTGCCCGTAGCCTGGCTGCCGTCGACGATCACCAGCACGCACGGATTTGCCTCGCGGAAGTAGCGCAACGTGCGCTTGGAGAGCACCTGACCGGTCGTGCGGATCACATGGCTAATGAGCACCACACGCGGCTTGACTACGTTGAACGCGCGCACAAGGGAGTCGTGCAGGAACGCGTCGGCGCCCTCCGGGTCCGCAGTCAGGCCGGCCGCCAATTGGACCATTACGAGCGGGGCGCCCCAGGCGTCGTCGACTGCAGCGATGCAGCCCGGGTACTCGAGGTCGGTGCTCAGCAGTGTCGGACGGCTGCCGGCATAGCCGCGTTCGATCTGCGCGAGCAGCCGCGTGAACGCACTCGTTGTGTTCGCGAACAGCGATACGTGGCTGTCCTTGTCATCGCGCGTGGCGATGTCGTGACCTGGCGCGAGCGTGCTCGCGATCGCCTCGCGCGCGCCCTCGATGATGTTCGACCACGGCTGCGGCTCACCGAGCGTCGCCGCTTGGATCAGGTCGCGTGCGACGCGTGCGAGAAACGCGGAGTCGAAGAGCGCGCATCCTGATCGTGGATCGCGCTCCTCATCCCGCCCTCCGCGCCGCGAGCTCGACGAGGTTGTCCCGTGCCGCGTCCTCTCCCTCTACGGGCGGCGTCCCACCGCGGCGGCCGCGCGCAGGCAGGATCGGGTGCACGCGGTAAGCGAGCGCGACATTCTCCATCCCGGCAAACTTGAAGTGGTTCGGATCCGTGCGGTTCAGGGTGTCCTTGATGACGTCGCGCCGGGAGGTGCCGGGAAGTTCACGCTCCCCCTCGCTCGCAGCGTCCCAGGTCAGCGTGCGCCTCCCGGCGCCCGCAATCGCCGAGTACGCTTTGCGGCCAAGCTCGTGCGGGGGCAGATCCGGACTCGTGATGAACCAGAAGCGGGCATCGCCCTTGAGGTGCTGTTCGACGGCTACTCGCATCGTGTCGGTCGCGCAGCCATCCGAGAGGATAGTCGCGTGCTCTTTGGAGCGGCGCTCGATCAGCGCTTTGGCGTGCGACTGGTAACCGATCACGATCACCGGGCCCGGATGGTCCTGCTGCAGATCCTCATAGTCGCCGAGGGGCACGCCAAGACTCCTCGCCTCCTGTTCGAGCTTCTCGGCGCAGGTCGTTGACATACTCGTGGGCGTCCGGGTCCCGGTCCCACGAGTAGGCGATCAGTGGCGGTCCGATCAGCACTGTCGCTTCGACACCGGGGCGCTCCGCGCGTTCGTCGGCTTCGCCCATCGCGGCTGCAAACAGCATCGCGCGCGCCTGTGCGCGGTTACTCGGCATCAACCGCAGCTCGCTGGCCGGCTGGACCGCACCAAAAACAGTGGTGCTGTCCGTCATCACGAGCAGCGGCACGTCCACCCCGTGCAGGACGTCGCGGAGCGGCTTGACCTGCCCCGCGCTGGCCGAGGCCACGATGCCCCACACGTCGAAGAGGTCAAGGATGCGGCGCACCTGCACGCGCAGGCGCTCGGGGTCGACGACGTTCTCGTGCGTGAGCTGCAGCGGCACGGGGAGGCGGGTGGTCGGGCGGCGGCAACGGCCCCAGTTGCGACGTCGCAAGAGCACGGCGCTGCGCTCGTGAGGTTCCTCGAGAAGCGGCTCGAGCTGCTCCCAGCTGATCGGGCCCGCGCGCGGCGCGGCGCTCGGAGGTCTTGTGCTCGCGATTGCCGCGTTTTGGCGCAACCGGGCGCGGGCCGCGCGGCAGCGGCTCCTCCTCGCGCGCGTCGGCGGCCTGTGCAACAACGCCCTCCCATGCTTGCCGTGAGAAGTAACGCTCGTCTCCTACCGTCAACACGACGAGCAAAGGGAGCCGGTTGTCAGAGACGTATTTGCGCGACCCCCTCGCCATGTCCTCCATCCCCGCGCAAGAGCCTACCGGATCCGCTATCTCGAACACTGCGCAAGTTCCGGGAGTTACGATCTGGCTGCCAGCTTGCGACCGACATGCCGGCCGGCCGCGGTGGCATACTGCAGCAATGAGTCCGGTTGATCCCGCGACGTTCGGCACCCGCACACCCCGCGCATTCGACGGCCGCAAGTACCCCGCTCACCTGCGCCCGTACGAGCGCTACGACAAAGTCATGCTGCCCCTGGTCGAAGCGCTGGTCCCCGCGACCTTCGATGACCTCAGCCTTCGCGTCGCCGACCCCCACGCCCGGGCAGCGCTGCCGCGCTGGCTGGCCTCGGCCGAGTGGAGGGGATTGATCGAGCGCCGCGACAGTGAGGGCCTTCAGACCCGCAGTTACGGACCGGGACCCGCGGCTGCCGGCCGCACCGAGCGCGTTGCCTAGTAGCACAGCGCCGTCGCGCGCCGAGCAGCACCGCCGGATCTTCCTCGACCGCAGCGCGCGACCCCGCTTGGCGAACTGCGCGGTGCTGTTCATGGACGTGCTCGGCGTGCGACACATGACACGCGGGCGCGCCGCGACACAGAACCTGCGCGAACTTTCGAGTGCCGTAACGGTCTGGCGCCACGTGCTGCGCGAGGACTCGCCGTGGCCGGCGGCGTTCTTCTCCGACACGCTCGTGCTCGCCGACCCCGTAAAGCGAGGCGAGAGCGCGGAGGCCGCCGTCACCGGCTTGGCGGCACAGGCCGGCTGGCTCCAGCTCGAACTTGTCAGACGCGGCTTCTTCGTGCGCGGCGCGCTAACCCTCGGCGGCTTCCACATTTACGGTGGGCTGATCTTCGGGCCGGCCCTCGTCGAGGCCTACGAGCTTGAGCAGAGGGCCGTGCAGCCGCGCGTTGTGCTTGGAGAGAAGGCCGAGGAGTGCCTGCGTGCGACCGTCTCGCGGCTGCGTCGCTCCGAGCGCCTCGGCCAGCCGCTACTGCGCGACTACGACGGCCACGCCTTCGTCGACTACCTCGCCCTCGCGCTTGAGAGCCCCGAAGACCCGACTGAGGTACTACGCGCCCACCGCGACAAGATCCTCGAACGGCTGCGCGAGCATCGCGGTGAACGCGACACCTGGGAGAAGTACCGCTGGGCCGCCGAGTACCACAACCAGGTCGTTGGGGAGCGGATGCCCGGCGCGGAGAAGCTCGCGGTGCCGGAGGCCGAGGTCGGGCGGCGGTTCCTGACGTTCGCATGAGGGGGCCTACCGCCGATTACTCAGCGTGTTCCGCAGCGCTGTCCTGGCGCGCCCGGATCCCTCTCCACGGCATTTTGAGCGTGCCGACCAGCAGTGGCGGGCTCATCCGCAGGCTCGTGCTGTGGGCGGCCCCTCGCTCCTCTCTCGCCGGCGCCAGGATCGGACACGACACAAGACATTGGGATCGCGGCCGGCGTTCCAGGGCTCGTGAGACCCTCTGCGACGTATCCCTCCAGCGCGTGACACTCGTCTACATCGGCGAAGAGGTTCTCACGAGCCCGTCGCGAGCTCGGTTGCTTGCCGATGCCGGTCCCAGATGCCGGCGAGCACCGCCGAGACGATCACCACGCCGGCGAACGCGAACAGCCATGTGACGAGCCCGAAGGCGATCCCGATCAACCCGTAGCGTTCGGCGTTGCGCGTGAAGATCGCGGGTATGAACAGGCCGGTGCCGATCGAGAACACGCTGACCGCGAGCGCGGTGAGCAGTCCCGTGGGGAGCAGCCGGCGCCAGCGGATCCTGCCGCCGAGCAGGATGTACGGCGTCCACAGCCAGAACGCCGCCCCGATCACGATCACCGTCGCGCCGTACAGAATCCCGGAGCTGCGTCCGTGCTCGAGGTCGTGCAGCGGCGACATCGCCGCCGTGTAGATGACAAAGCCGACGATCCACGCGAGCTGACGCTTGAGCGCGTCGAACGGCTGCGGGTGCAGCCGCCACACGTTCAGGTACACGCGCTGCAGCGCGCGCGTAAAGCTCAGCGCCGAGTACAGCACGATCACGATGCCGATCACGCTGACGGCGCCGCGTACTTCGCTGCCGCTCGCGAACAGCGTCCGCGTCGCGCCGGCGCCGAGGCCTGAGAGCCCGAAGCGCACCACCAGATCCTCGCCGAAGCTCCCCGAGCCGGGCACAATCGCCTTGAGGATGATGCTCAGCGGGATCAGCGCGACGAACAGCTTCGACGCGAGCGCGAGCGCGCGGTCGATCACCTCGATGCGCACCATCTCGTCCAGGATCTCGCCACCGAGCGACCGCTCGAAACGCGCTCGTGCCCCGGCGAAATCGACGATCACGCGTCATCCCCCTGCGCTGCGGGCAGCGCCATGCAGGCGGATCCCGCCGCGATGCGCCGCCCGTCTCACAGACCGCCCGGGGGTCCCGGCAGACCGAGCAGCTGCACGACGGCGAACACCAGGATCAGGGCGCCGACGCCGATCAGGCCGTAGCGCGCCTGGCGCACGGGGAAGTGGCTGCTGATCCCCACCAGGAACAGGACCGTCGCCAGGAACACCGTGTCGCGCACGTACTTGTCCGAGGTCGCGCCCGCTTCCGAGCCCTTTGCGAACTCGACGTCGGCCTTGTGGTCCTCGGTCGTAGCGACGGTTTCCTGGGGGATCACGTATTGGGGCATGTAGGAAGGCCCCGGAGGCGCGTTGGGGTTGTGCTCGGGGTCGGTTGCCCGCCAGGCGTGGAACGCGGGACGATAACCAGGGCGAAGTCGCCTTTCGGCGAGCCGCTCGGCGTTGACGTTGCCGGCGGTGAACGCCGTGAACCAAGCGTTGAACGAGACCGAATCGAGCGTGCGGATCTGCAGTGCCTCGAGGTCGGCGCGGTTGGCCTTGGTACGCGCCGCGGACGCGCTCGCCAGCGAGACCGAGGAGTCGGTGCTCCACTTGGCGGCCGCGAAGCCCGAGTACGCGGCCAGCACGGCGACCAACGACAGCAGCAGCGCCTCGGTGATCGACAGCAGACGATCGAGCCGCTCCTCGCCGTGGGCGTGGGCGTGGACGTGGGCGTGCTCCGTTCCGTGCTCGCCTATCTCCTTGCCCACCTCCGCTGCTGAGAGACCCTCGGCCACTGTCCTCGCTCCCCGTAGAACGCCTCTGGAACACGCGTGACGGCTGATCGGGCCGCCCGGCATCAGACTACCTGCAGCCCCCCGGTGCTGATCCGCTGAGCCGCGACGGATAATCGGCCGATCGCAGAGCCGGCCGCCCCCAGCCAGCCGCCGCAACCTCAGCAGCCGTCACGCTCGTGGGTTGTGCGCGCGGCTGAGCGATTCGTGCCTGGCGAGAATCCGGCACGAGTCATCTACGGGATCATCGCGATCGCGGCGCTGCTCGCCGCCGAGAGCGGCCTGCACGAGACATACCTCGACACGATCGCCTCGGCGGCGATCGCCGCCGCCCTGTTCTGGTTCGCACACGCCTACGCCGAGCTGCTCGCCCGCCGCCTCGAGCTAGAAGAGCGCCTCAGCCTCGGCGCGATCTGGCGTTCGCTTGCGCACGAATCGGCGATCCTGCGCGGCGCGATGGTGCCGCTGGCCGCGCTCGTCGTCTGCTGGATCGTCGGCGCCCCGCAGCAGACGGCTGTCACGGCAGCGCTGTGGATCGCGGTCGCGAGCTTGATCCTGTTCGAGCTCATCGCCGGACTACGCGTGCACGCGAGCGCCCGCGAGCTCGTGCTCGAGGGCTGCGTCGGCGCCGCCATGGGCGTCGCGATCATCGCGCTGAAAATCGTCCTGCACTAATCGTTTCGAGGGCTCGACCGCGGTCGTGAGGCGGGTGTGCACAGTTCGATGTAGACAAAAGATTGCTGACATGGAATGATCGTGCTGCCCAATATTGACACTAGTCGGTTTTTTAGAACAACGTAGAAGGAGAGGGCAGCATGGGATCCCGACGCAGACCGTCGTCGACGGTGGGGGAGCGGCGCGCGACCGCGGCGCAGCGCAAGGCAGGGAAAGGGGCTTCGCGCGCCGGGCCGCTGTACAAACGCCTGCCGCACGGGCCGCACCGTATGCAGCCCGACGAGGTCGTGCTGAACCAGCGCGCGCGGATTCATGGAGCGCTGATCGAGGCTGTCGCGCACAACGGTTACGAAGACACCAGCGTCAAGCGCGTGATCGAGTTGGCAGGCGTCTCGCGTCGCTCGTTCTACGAACAGTTCGCTAACAAGGAGGACTGCTTCCTCGTCACCTTCGACCTGATCGTCAGGCGCGACCTCCAGCAGATCCGGACGGCTTATCTCACCGCCGAGGGGCCGTTCGAGCAGCGCGCCCGCGCCGCGTTCGAGCGGGTCGCGGCGACGATCGAGAGCGACCCCAAGGCCGGCACCCTGGTGGTGCTCGCGGCGCCGCAGGCGAACTCCGCGGGCCTGCGGCGGCTGCGTGCAACCGCCCGCGCGTGCGAGCAGATGCTCGGGCGAGGTTTCGCCGAATCTGCAGACGCGGTCGCCCTGCCGGTGCCGATCGTGAGGGCGATCGTCGGCGGCCTGCATGGCATCGCCGCGAGCGCGCTACGCGACCCGGGCGCCGCCCAGGACCTCGACCTGACCGAGGAGATGCTGCGCTGGACGCTGCTGTTGCAGACGCCCGCCGCGGAGGACCTTGCCGAGCGCATGGCGGCGGGGCTCGCCGCGCGCATGCGCGAAATCTCAGCCAGCCACGGCGGCGGGCATCACGGGGCCGAAGCACGCGGCCGCGACGAGGGCACACGCCTGCTCCAGAGCATGCTGCGCCTGCTCGCGCGCGAGGACTATCGCGCGCTGACGGCGCCGCAGGTCGCCGACGAGGCCAACGTCTCGATTGAGGCCTTCTGCGCGCTGTTCGCCGACAAGCAGCAATGCCTGCACGCCGCGATCGACATGATCGGCGACGAGCTGCTCGCGATCGCCGCCGACCCCGAGCTCGTGTCGGAAGACTGGGCGCCAGCGGTGCGGCGCGTGCTCGCCGAGCTGATGCGCTACCTCGCAAACCATCCGCTGCACACGCGCGTGCTCGCACAGGAGGCGCTGTACGCCGGCGGTGATGCGTTCGATCGGATCGTCGATCTCGTGCGCGCGATCGCGACGCTGCTCACCGAGGGAGCACCCACCGAGGCGCACGGCGCGCTGGTCACGGAGGCCGTCGCGGGCGCGATCTGGCACACGATCGGCTGCCAGGTCGCCAGCGGGCGCCTCGAGCTGCTCGCCGCAGTCTCAGATCACCTCAGCTGCGTGGTGCTGGCGCCGTTCATCGGCGCCGAGGCTGCGATCGCGACGGTCACCGAGCAGCGACCGCCCAGCGCTACTGGCGTCCGCGATTGCGTTTTACCCGTTCGCCAAAGTACGTGAACACGATCCCGACCAGCACTGAGATCACGATCACGACGATCAGCGGCGCCTTGCCCGAGCCGACCACCCAGTGAACCTCGACCTCGTCCAGGTTCGTGACCGCGAAGACGATCGCGAGCGCCGCGAGGATGAACAGCGCGCTCGCGCGCACTAGCTCGCGGCGATCCTCGCCGCGCCCGCGGCCGAGTCGGCGCTTGGAGGGGTCCGGCGGCGGCTTCTCGGCGGAGGGTGCGGACATCGCATTTCGATGTTAGTCCTCGTCTGCGCTGCGAGGGGAGAGCGCGCCAAAGGCGAATACCATGGCTGTGATGACGCGACAGCCGACCGCAGCTCTCTCTGTGCTCGCGCTCGCGGCCTGCGGCATCGTGCTCGCCGGCTGCGGCTCCTCGCAGACGAAAACGGTCTCCGTCGCCGGCGCGCCGGCGATCACCACCGGCAGCACAGCCACGAGCACCGCTACACAGAGCACGGCGACGAGCAATACCGCGCCTGCGACGACCACCACCGCCAGCACGCCCGTAGCGACCTCCACCGCCGGCGGCACGGCCGCGCCCGGCCCCGCGCACACCGCGCCCGAGCCCGAATTCACCCAGCAGGAAAGCCATGCCGAAGGCGTCAGCGGAGCCGCCGCGGTGTTGAAAGCAGCCGGCTACACGCCCGCCGAAGCCTCGCAGTACCACCCCAACCAGACGCTGCGGGTGCTGGTGGGCACAAAGCCGGGCTCCAGCGACGGCTATGACCAGCAGGCGTTCTTCTTCGTCGGCGGCCGCTACATCGGCACCGATGCCAAAGAACCGAGCGCGAGCGTCAGGGTGCTCTCACAGAGCGACACCGAAGTCACGCTCGGCTATCCGCTGTATCGGCCAGGCGACCCGCTCACGAGCCCAAGCGGCGGCGTGGCGACCGTCCACTTCCAGCTGAACAACGGCAAACTGGTCCCGCTGGACCCGATTCCGCCCGCCAGCTCCACCGCCGGCGCGGCCCGCCGCTAGAAGGCTCAAGCGCGCAAGCACGGGGCGGAAGGCTCAAGCGCGAGGCGCTTTGCGCCGATCGCGTCCACATGGACTCTGAAGCACGCCCCGCAGAGGCGTCCGAGGACGCCGATCGCCACATCGGCTGCTCGATGACGTGCGTGCTGTTGAAGCTCGTGCGCGCCCACGGTGGCGAGGACGCCGTCGCCGAGCTCCTGCGCCAAGCGGACAGCAAGCGCGACGCAGCTTACCTCGAGAACCTCGACAACTGGATCTCACAGGATGAAGCCAGCGCGCTGCAGGCCGCCGGCGTCCAGGTCACGGGCGACCCCGCCTTTGCGCGGCGCGTCGGCGAAGAAATGGTCGGCCAGCACGCCGGCAAGCAGGTCGCCACGCTGCTGCGCTCGCTCGGCTCGGTGGAGGCCGTGCTCGCTGCCGTCGCGCAGACGACGGCCAAGCTCAGCGCCGCGACCGAGCTCGAAGCGGTCGAGGTGGGCCCCGGCCGCGCCGTCGTCAGGGCAGCCGCTCGACCTGGGTTCACGCGCCACTCCCTGAACTGCGACTGGACGACCGGGCTGCTCGCCAGCATCCCGATCCTGTTCGGGCTTCCAGCGGCGCGCATCGAGGAGAGCGAATGCCAAGCGCGCGGCGACGCCCAGTGTCTGTACACCGTCACCTGGGACGCCCAGGAGGCGGCCACGGCAGCCGACCCCCAGCAGCGGGTCACCGCGCTGGAGGCGCAGCTGCTCGCGACCTCCGAGCGGCTGCAGGGCGTGTATTCGATCGCCAGCGACCTCGTCTCGACCGAGGACGTCGAGACCGTGCTGCGCCGGATCGTCGATCGCGCCTCCGACGCCGTGCGCGCGCCCAGCCACATCCTCGCCGTGCGCCCCGACCCCGACGCGGAGCTGCAGGTCTACGGCCACGGCATCGGCGAGCGCGAGGCCCAGGCGCTCGCGAACGCGACGCTCGCGTCCCAGCAAGCCGGCGACGCTGCCGCCATCGCCAGCTCGAATCTCGTCGTCGACGTCGTCTCCAGCCGGCGCGCGTACGGACAGCTGATCGCCAGCTACCCCCACGCGGTCGACTTCCTGCCGCAGGAACGCGAGATGCTCAGCCTGTACGCCAAGCACGCCGCGGCGGTGCTCGACATGGCGCTCGCCCTGCGCGAGTCCGCCCAGCGCAACGAACAGGTCAGCGCGCTGCTCGCGCTCTCCCAGGCCCTCGCCAAGGCGGGCACCAGCCTCGAGGTCGCCGAGCGCCTCGCTGCCGCTGTCCCCGATGTCGTCGACTGCGACCGCATGGCGGTGTGGATCTGGAACGGGCACGAACAGTGCCTGAGGACGCTCGCGAGCTGGAGCCGCGTTCCTGAGCGCATGAGCCCACTGGACGACCTCAGCATCGCGCCGGAGAACACGCCGCACCTGCAGAGCATGCTCGCCGAGCCACGTCCCCACTTCTTCGACGCCGCCAGCGACGATCCGTTCATCGCGCAGGTGATGTCAAGGCTCCAGGTGGTAGCGATGACGGTCGTGCCGATCGTCGCGCGCGACGTGTTCCTCGGTGTGCTCGCGGTGTCCGTCACCGACGCAGCGGAGCGGCTGCGACCCGACAGCGACATGCTCAAGCGTCTCACCGGCGTCGCCGCGCTCGCCGCGCCCGCGATCCAGAATGGCCAACTCGTCGATCAGCTGCGCCACAAGGCCAGCCACGACGGCCTCACCGGGCTGCTCAACCGCGTCGGCTTCAGGCAGCGAATCGACGCCGCGCTAGCACGCGTCGGCGCCGACGAGGGACGCATCGGGCTGCTGTTCGTGGACCTCAACGAGTTCAAGCGGATCAACGATCTGCACGGACACGAGGCCGGCGACGAGCTGATCCGCCAGGCCGGCGCGCGCCTGAGCTCGCTGTGCCGCGAAGACGACGACGTCGCCCGACTCGGCGGCGACGAGTTCGCGATCATCCTCTCCGAGGTGCACCTCGAGGAGCAGGTGCGGGCCGCCGAGCGGCGCGTCAGGGAGGCGTTCACAGCGCCCTTCGACGTGGGCGCCCTCACCGTCTCGGTCGGTGCGAGCGTCGGCGGCGGCATCTGGCCTGATGATGGACAGACCGTCTCCGAGCTCGTCCGCCACGCCGACGCTGCGATGTACGAGGACAAGGCGCACAGCCGCCGCGGCTCCAGAACCGCGCACCTCGCTCCCGCTCGCTGACCTGCGCAACGGCGTCGCCGCGCACTCGCGCAACGCGTCGCGGCGACGACGCGCACTACCTTTCTTGGAGACCATCATCCAGCGAGAAGGGACTGCACCGATGAGCGTAAAGATCGAAGGCCGGGCCGAGGAGCTGCTCCAGGCCAAGAACTTCTGCAACGTCGCCACGTTGCGCGCCGACGGCTCCGTGCACGGCGTGCCCGTGTGGGTCGACGTCGAGGACGGGCGCCCCGTGCTCAACACCGCCGAGGGTCGCGCCTGGCTGGTGAACCTCGAACGCGACCCGCGCGTGACGCTGACCGTCCCCAACCTCGAGAACCCCTATGAGTACCTCGAGGTGCGCGGACGCATCGCCGAGCACACGCGCGACGGTGCCGACGAGCACATCAATGCGCTCGCCAACAAGTACCTCGGCGCTGAGGAGTATCCCTACCGCCAGCCCGGCGAACAGCGCGTGATCGTGCGCGTCGAGCCCCAGCACGTACGCGTGCACGGCAACTGAAGGCCGCGCCCGCTCAGCGGCGGCGCAGCAGCCGCGCCCACAGCGACGGACGGCGCGGCTGTGTGCGCAGCCAGTCCTCGCGCAGGGGCAACTCACCGCTGGCGCGCGCCGCGAACACGCAGTTCGCGTGCGCGTGCCGGCGCCGGCGGGTATCGCCTTCAGGTGCGATCAGCATATGCTCGCTCAGAGCGGGTAGCGAATGACCACAAATCGGACAGCGATACGTCGCCGGCTTGCGATTCGCGGCCGGACGAACCGTCCACCATGGGGCGCGAGGAAGGCTGGGCACGGCTCCATTGTTGCGCCGCTCGGCGCCGGCATCGCCGCGACCGTCGCGTTCGGCGTGGGCCTCGTCATGGCGCGCTCCGAGCGCGAGCGTCGGCGCACACGCCAGCGTCGTAAGGAGCGCCGGCTCGGGCGCGCGTGGGGCGAGCCGCTCAGCCCCGCGCTGCGGCGTATGGCGCTCGGCCAGATCGACCTCGCGCTCGAGGCGCTTGCCGACCGCGACGGCAGGGGGCCCAGCGAGAAGGGCGTGCACGAGGCGCGCAAGGCGCTGAAGCGGCTGCGGGCGCTGCTGCGGCTGTTGCGCCGCGAGCTCGGCGAGCGCGCCTTCGCGCGCGAGAACGCAACGCTGCGCGAGATCGCCCGCCGGCTCTCCGAGGCGCGCGACGCCGCTGTGATGCTCGCCACGCTCGACGCGCTGATCGCGCGCCACCCGCGCCAACTCGGGCGCCGCCGCGGCGTGCGGAAGCTGCGCCTGCGCCTCGCCGCCGAGCACGAGCGCCAGCGCCGCCAGACGCTTGCAGACGACGCTGTCCGCGCCGAGCTGCTCGGCGAACTGCACGCGTTTCGCTCGCGTGTCGCCGCCTGGTCGCTGCCGGACGGCCAGCGACTGGAGCTCGTCAGCGATGACCTCGCGCGCCTCTACGAGCAAGGACGCAAGCGCTACCGGCGCGCCGCGCGCGGTCGCGGCGAGCGCACGATCACGATGCACCGGTGGCGAAAACGCGTCAAGGACCTGCGCTATGCGATCGAAATTCTCGACCGTCCCGGCTCCGAGCAGCGCCTGCGCAAGCTCAGCCGCCGCGCCGACGAGCTCGGCGAACTGCTCGGCGAGGACCACGACCTTGCGGTTTTCGCCCAGCGCCTGCGCGCCGGCGGCAAGCGCCATCGTCATGATCAGACGTGGCGCTGCAGCCGGCGCACGCGCAAGCTGCTCACCAAGTCGATCAACGCGCGCCGGCGGGTGCTGCGAAAGCGCGCGTTGCGCCAGGGCCGGCGGCTGTTCGGACCCAGGCCAAAGCAGCTCGTGCGACGCGTAAGCGCCGCGCACGTCAGGGGCGCCAGTGGGCATTGAGCCAGACGGGGATGTACGCGGGGCGGCGTCAGTCCGTCGGAGCGACGGCGCATCCACGCTGCGCCGCGGCACGCTTGAGATCCTCATCCCAGCTGACAAGCGTGATGTCGGTGCCGAGCGCGAGCGCGCTTGCGAGGTGGACGGCATCATATCCGCGCAATTTGTGCTCCTCGGCAAGCTCGCCCGCCCCCCGCGCGAACTGGCCGTCGATCCCGACCAGGGCCAGCTCGCTCTGCAACGACTCGAACTCCTCGCGCGCCCGACCGTACCCCGTGGTGCTCAGCCGACGGCCACGATGTGCGGCAGCGAGCGCTGCCCGACCCTCGGGATAGCACAGGATGCTGGAGGCCGCCCGAAGCCGCGTGCCCCACAGCTCCGCCACCAGCTCAGAGCCGGGCTCGACAATGACTAGCTTGATAAGCGCAGAGGTGTCGAAATACAGGATCAGCGGCGCTGCTCGGCGACGAGGTCGGAAACCGAGCCACGCGCGTTCACACGTGCCTGGCGCGAGCTGCGCGCACGTGCCGGCAGAGTGACGAGACCTCGGCGGAGGAGATCCTCAAGCGGATCCGCACCATCCACTGCAGAGAGCCGAGCGATCGGCTGGCCGCGACGGGTTACCACGACCTCGGCGCCGCGCTCGACGCGCTCAAGATGTTCGCTCAAGCGGTCGTGAAGCTCACGCACCCCAACCTCATATCCCTGGGCAGGTAGCGTCATGCTCGTGATCGTAGCAGCTACATTGTCAGCTGACGCTCAGGACCGTCAGCGTGCGCCTGCCCTTCGGCAGCGACACCGCCGTCTGCTCGCCGGGCGCGCGGCCCAGCAGCGCCACCGCGACCGGTGATTCCGCCGACAGGCGCCCCTCACGCGGCGAGGCGTCGTGGGAGCTGACGATGCGCCACGTCTGCTCGACGCCATCCTGGTCGCGAACGACCACGGTCGAGCCGAAGCCGACGACGCCGCTGGCACCCTGCGGCGCCTCCTCCACGACCACCGCGTCGGAGATCTTCTCGCGCAGCCGTGCGATCTTCGTCTCCAGGTGCGCCTGGTCGTTCTTGGCGTCGTGGTACTCGCTGTTCTCCTTCAGATCGCCCCATTCGCGCGCCGTCTTGATGCGCTCGGCGATCTCTCGACGCCCGTCGCCCTCGAGAACCGCCAGTTCGGCTTCGAGCTCGAGCAGGCCCGCGGCCGTCGTCAGGTTCGATCCGTCGCTCACTGTCCAGAGCCTACTCCAACCGGCCTCGCTGACTCGCCGCGCAGGCGTCCGCCGCAGGCACGCGAGCGTCCGCCGCGCACGCCTGCTCAGAAATACGTGCTCGGCGGCGTCGACAGCAGCGCGTAGATCTGCACGATCGCCGCCTGCACCAGCAGCTGCGCCGACGGCGGCAAACCGAACACGAACTGGTTGTTGCTCAGGCGCAGGTGCTGCCACGCGTAGTTGACGTAGTTCTGGGCGATCGACTGACCCGGCGGATCGTGCGTGACCGAGTCCAGATACAGGAGATTGCGGAGGTACACCGACACGAAGAACGGGAGTTCCGAGCCGAGCCGTTCGTTCGTGAAGTACGCCAGCGACGCCTGCGCGGTCTGGCGCGCCTGGTAGAGGTAGGCGGAGTTGCCGGTGAACTGGTAGAGCAGCGTCCCCGCGCCGATCATCGAGCCCTGGTTGTAGCTCCACAGCGCCGGTTCGACGACGCCGCGGCGGCCGATGTGATCGGCGTACAGGTTCGCCGGCTGCTGCAGGCAGGTACGCACCCACGCGTACGCTTTTTCCGCGAACTGCAGATAGGCGACGTTGTGCGTATAGCGGTACAGGAGCGCGCCAAGCTGTGCCGCCGGCGCCGTCGTCACCGTGTTGCGTTCGCCGTTTGACGCGTCATTCGAGAACGGGATCCCGCCCTCACACGCGAGCCCTGGGCGTTCCTGCCAGCCGGCCATCTCAAACGCCATGATCCCCTCGGCGCTGCCGAGCAAGGCCGCGTTGCGCGTCAGCTGGTACAGCCGCACCATCTCGATCCCGACCCAGTCGTTGTCGTCGTAGTACTTCGTGCCACCGGGTCCCACCGGCGGTACGACCGTGCCGTCGAATGCCGCCAGCGTGCTCGTGTACGTGCCTTCTGAAGCACCCGAGTTGTCTGTATCCAGATACGAGTTCAGCCCCGTCAGGCGCGACTCCAGTTCGCGCGACAGCGACACGCCCAGGTGTGGGACGAACGCCATGCTCACCGTCGCCGCGAACGCCTGCGAGAATGGCCACAGATACGAGTACGGTTCGCCTGCGTACAGGCGTGAGCCGGCGATGTAGTACTCCTTCTGCATCGCTTCAAACGCGACCAGCGCCCGCGCCGGGTTGCCGTGCAGCACCGGCTTCTTGGGCTTGGCTGGCTTCTTCGGCGTCGCCGGCGTCGACTTCGGGGGCTGCGTGACGGCGCCACCCGGCGCCTGCGAGCCGCCACTGGCGTTCGCGACGTGGGCCGCCCGGGTCGCGCCCGCCGGATAGGCGGACACGCGCGCCGGGGCTGCCTGCGCCGCCCCCACGAGCAGCGTTGCCAGGAGCAGCGCCAGCGCAAGAAGGCGTCTGAGGCGCGTCGTGGCGCCGCGGTGAACGAGGTTCATCAAGATCATCGACTCCAACCAAGCACAACAAGCGAGACGCACGTTCGATTTGGTATACGCAGTGCACCTCGCCGGCGAGTCAGCGCTCCGCCCGCCGGCCGCTCATGTCTCGCCATGTTCCCACAGGCCCCACAGAGAGGGTGAACGACGTCTTGCATTTCGACTACACCACGGTGGGCCACGTCACGATCGACGTGCTCGAGGACGGCTCGCGCCGCGCCGGCGGCACAGCCTTCTACAGCGCCCTGCAGGCCGCGCGACTCGGCCTGCGCACGCTGATCATCACACAGGGCGTGGCCGGCGAGATCGACGCGCTGCTCGAGCCCCATCGCGACGAGCTCGAGCTGACCGTGCTGCCCGCCGCCGCGACGACGACCCTGCGCACAGCCGGCCGCGGCGCCGAGCGAAGCCAGCAGCTGCTCGCCTGGGCGGGTCCGATCGAGCAGCCGCTGGTGCTCGACACCGCGATCCTGCATCTCGCGCCTGTCGCGCGCGAGAGCCCCGGCAGCTGGCGCGGGCAAGCGGCGTTCGTCGGCCTGACCGCGCAGGGACTCGCGCGTCAGTGGGACCCGAGCACCGGACTGATCACCGACGTCGAACCCGACGCAGCCGCGGGCGCGCTCGCCGAGCGCTGCCACGCGTTCGTCGTCAACGAGGCCGAGCGCGCGTACTGCACCGAGCTGATCGCCGCCGCCGCCGGCGCCGGCGCGCTGGTGGCGGTGACGGACGGTGACGCGCCGGTCACGGTCCTCGCGCCCGCGGCTCAAGCCTACGTTGTGCCCGTACCTGCGCTGGCCGCCTCCGTCGACGACCTCGGCGCCGGGGACGTGTTCGCGGCGGCGTTGTTCGTCGCCCTCAGCGAAGCGCGCTCGCCGCTCGAGGCCGCGCGCTTCGCCAACGCCGCAGCAGCCGTGCGCATGAGCGGCACCGGCGCCGGCGCGATCGGCGATCGAAGCGCGATCGAACGACGACTGGCAGGTGAGTGAGGCCGAATCGCGGCGACCCCTCGGGCATCGTGCCGGGTCCCTCACGAGGAAGAACCGCCGGCCCGGGGCCGGCGGTAAATCGACTGGGCGGTCCTCAGAAGCACTACGGCAAAGACCCCGCCGGGGAACGCCGCCACAGCCCGGCATGGACATCAGCGTGAGGCGCGGCAACCCTGACCCGGCGAAGATCAGCACGTCCTACGTCGAGCCTGATGCCCCGAGAAATGGCTATACTTCACAAAGTGAAGGAATCTTGATGCAGGATAGTCAATCAACACATGGAAGCTGCGTAAGTGGCTACACGCGGAGCGGCGGTGAAGCGTATGATCGCCAACATGTCCGCTCGGAGGCGCTTGCGTTGAGGCATCCACAACCTAAGGCGACTGGTTAGCTACTTCCTGAGGAAAAAGTAGGGGTGTTGGGGGGCTTGTTCCGTCCGGTCTGATCGCCAGTATTCCCTGTAAATGAGCGGGTTTCTGGTCGAAAGGGGCGGGTATGTTGAGGTTGTCTGCGGGGCAGGCGGAGTGCTTGTGGGAAGAGGCGTTGCCGGTCGAGGTGAGGGAGCTGCCGCGGGATTTGGCGGCGCTGGATTTGTTGCTGTCGGATCCTGGGTTGCTTGGGCCGATCGTGGAGCGTTTTCGCCGGGAGGTGTTGGAGTCCTCTCGGGCGGTGTTGACGGATGGTCGTCCGACGATCGCGATGGAGACGTTCGTTCGTTTGATGGTGCTCAAGGCGCGCTACCGGTGGGGGTATCGGACGCTTGTGGCGGAGGTTTCGGATTCGATTCACTTGCGGCGGTTTTGTCGGATCTCGTTGAGCGAGCGGGTACCGGACGAGTCGACGGTCCGCAAGCTGACCAGGCGGCTGGGCTCAGAGACGGTGTCGGAGTTGACGCGCACGTTGATCGCGAGCGCGACGCGGGAGAAGCGGTTTCGTGCGCGAGCGGTGCGGATCGACTCGACTGTCGTCGAGGCGGATGTGAAGTACCCGACGGACGCGGGCCTTGCTGCGCACGGGGTGCGGGCGCTCGCGCGGGAGGCCCGCAAGCTCGCCAAGCTCATCGGCGAGCAGAAGCGGCGGGTGCGGGATCGCTCGCGGGCGATGGGTCGCCGGCTGCGGGGGATCACACGCACGATCCGGGCTCGCTCGGGGGAGGCGAAGGCGCAGGTTCTGCGGTTGACCGGCCAGACCGGCGATCTGTTGGAGTGCTCAGTCAAGGAGGCGCGCAAGCTCGCTGCCATCGCCAGGCGCAAGGCGCGTGGGCGTGGCGCGAGGGCGAAGCTGAAGGCCGCCGCCAAGCTGGAGGAGATCGCGGATCGTTGCGAGAAGGTCGCCTCGCAGATCAAGCAGCGCGTCAAGGGCCAGCCGATCACGGATCGGATCATCTCGCTCGCAGACCCGGACGCCAGGCCGATCCGCAAGGGCAAGCTGGGCAAGCCGAACGAGTTCGGGTATGTCACCCAGCTGGCGGAGGTGACCGAGAACACCAAGCGCGGGGCGCGCGGGCTGATCCTGCCCGCGGCTACCGCGCCGGGCAACCCTGTCGAGAACACGCTGCTGCCCGACACAGTCGCGGAGCTGAAACGACTCGGGATATCCCCACGCGAGGTGGCCCTCGACGGCGGTTTCCAGGCCGGCCCGACCAGCCAGGCGCTGGCAGAGCTCCAGCCAGAAAAAGTGTTCATCTCCGGCCGCCAAGAACCCGGCTCCAGACGCACCAACCGCAGGCTGCAGCGCTACCGAACCGGTGCGGAGGGCCGCATCAGCCACCTCAAGCGCCGCTACGGGATGGGCCGCAGCCGCCTGAAGGGCCACGAAGGCCAGCAGATCTGGACCGAATGGGGAATCCTCGCCTATGACGCCGACACCCTCGCCGTCCGAGCTCGATGAAACACTCCACATGCTCCTGACCAGAGCACCACTCATTCACGAACGGCCGCGCCCTCAACAAGCGCGGCCGTTCGTCATCTCAAAGAGTTTTTCCGCGGCAAGTAGCTATGCCTGTCCGCATCACGCTCGACAACAACGAAGTAATCGAGGCCGAGATCACATTGGCCGACTGGGACAGCGCCTTCCGGCGAGCACTTGAGGGCAACACGATGATCCAGATCGAAGGGCCCGACGGGCAAGTGCTCGGCATCAACCCGCAGCGCGTCAACGTTGTTGAGGCGACTGACCCTAGACCTGCTGCGCAGGCGCCCCAGGCGCAACACGCCTAGCACCAGACGGTGCCTGCAGTCGAGGCGTCTCCGTCGTGAGCATTGTTTTGTCGATGTGTTCTTTGATCGCGAGGATCGAGTCAGCCCGTTCTGCTGATACGTCATTCGCGGCACCTGAATAGGTTCTGCTCAACACGAGTACCACTAGGAGAACGGCGACGTAGGCAGCAGCCGCAATACGCGGCGGACCAAGGGCGACGAACGGAACGAGGCCGATGAAGCCACCTCCAAGCGCACCCAACGTCACCTGCGAGCCCAGTTCCCACCTCCGCGCGCGCGACAGCGCTGCTACGTGATCGAGTCGTTCGCTGATCGACTTGAGCTCGCTGTGCCGGATCTTTAGCTCAGCGGTCACCTCAACCGGCCGCTCGACGAGCGGGGCTTCGCTCGGCAGGCCCCCAGCGGGGAGCTGCCGTGATAGCTCGCCGCTCATGTCTTAGGAGGGACTTGAGGCTCGAAAACCGACAACACGTTGACGAAGATCGTGTTTCCGCAGATGCGGCAACCGACCTGGAAGTATGGATATGAGCCATGCGATCCACCCTCCGGAGGCGGCCAGCGGGGATCGGCGTCGAACGAGACGACTGGTCCATACTCCCAATCGTTGCCGCCGCAGTAGCGGCACGGTGGACGTTCGCCGCTCTCGTCGCCCCAGTGCTGACCGAGCCACACAATGATCCCTGCGACCAACTCGTTCCAAGTCGTCGCGCGAGGCAGTAGACGGCCTGCTTTCACATACTCGACGGCGCGGGTAATAAGCACCGCGACTTCGTCAGGCTCCGGCTCCTGAGCGTTGACGGATCGGCCACCGGCAAAGCCTACGATGTTCCGCTAGTCGATACTGCCCGCCGGACGCATCGCGGCGCCGGCTCTCAATCCGAACTCCGTCAGCCTGCTGTATCGCTATTGCTATACCGACGGGGCGCGCAAGGCCTCGTCGAGTAGGCGTGTCAGCTCGGGCGAGGAGACCGCGTCGCTGCGGCCGACCGCGCGTGCGGCGAGCAGCAGGCTGCCGCCGACAGGGGCCATCTCAACGGCGCTCACCCGTGCGCCCGGCGCGCGCTCGTGGATCGCGCGCGTCAGTGGCTCGAGGAACACCGGCCCGGCCTTGTACGCACTGCCGATCAGGCCAACCGGAAACTCGCGCGGGCGCCCGCTCGCGTCAGGCTCGCCGAGTCCCGTCTGCTCGATCACCGCCGTGACCTGCTCGCCGAGCTCACGCGCGCCGCGCTCGTACAGGCGGCACGCAACCACGTCGCCCTGCTCCGCCAGGCGCGCCGTTTCGATTCCGAACGCCGCGATCTCGCCCTTGCTCAGCGGCTTGGAGTAGACCGCTGCCGCCACCGCCTCGATGCTCGCGAACCCGAAGAACGCGGGTGCGACGTCCGTGATCGCCGTGCGCGGCCCCGACGCCTCACGGTCGCGCAGCGCAGCCTTGATCGACTGCACGCCCAGCCAGTAGCCCGAGCCCTCATCGCCCAGCGCATGGCCCCAGCCGCCGGCGCGCCACGCGCGCGTCTCGCCGCCGTCGAGGTTGACGCCGAACACGTTCGAGCCGGTGCCCGCGATCGCCGCGACACCCGGACCGACACCCGTGGCGGTCGCCCACGCTGCGACCACGTCGTTGACCACAATCCACGCGTCGGTGCGTGCCGCCAGCACGTTGCGCTCGACATCCTCGGTGTCGGTGCCGGCGATCCCCAGCACCGCCGCGCCCAGGTCGGCCGACTCGATGCCCGCCCGCTCGAGCGCTTCGTCGGCCGCTCCCAGCAGCGCCTCGACGGCTGCCTGCGCGCCGACGGCGTCCTCGTTGCTGGGGCCGCCGTGCCCGAGGTGCAGCAGCCGCTCGCCTGCACCCTCGACGGCGCCCAGGTCGAGCACCGCGGCGAGCGTCTTGGTCGCACCGCCGTCGACCCCCATCACGTAGCGCGCTTCGGTGCGCGGCTGCTCTGAGCTCAGCACCGCCGGCAGGTGGACCAGGGAATCGCGCCGCATCGCGCCATCCTCCCAGGATTCGCGGCGGAGCCAGCCTCGGGCGCCCGGAACCCGGCAGGGCTACGAACACGTGACTGGGCCGGCGAGGGGGAGCCGGCCCAGTCGTGTGGAGGGGCTGTAGGGCGGCGTCAAGCCACCCCACAGCGAGGAGAGAAACGTCAGATGGGTCCACATCGCCCGCTCCACGATCGACGATCCAGCCGTCTGCCGTGGCCTTCGGACAATGTTCATGAAGTCTACCAAATTTATCGACAACGTCAAGGGCCGACCCGAAAACCGCCTCCGCCGGGCCTAGGCACAGTGTCCAGCGAGTGTTTCCGCACTCATGCCCGTACGCCATATGGCCGATCTCGCCCAGGCATGGACACGTTCGCTACACGGGATACGCAGAGCCTCACGACCCGGGACGCCCAGGGCGTCGCGATCGGGGCCGAAGCGCTGCTGCGCGAGCATCCCGATGCGCTCGTGTGCGGGCTCGCCGGCAACGGGCTGATCGTTCCAGTGCCGCAATCTGTCGGCCTCTGGGGACAAGGGCTGATCGAGGGCAGAGCCTTGATCGACAACGTCGTCGCGGCCGACCGCAGCACCGTCGTCAAGCTGTGGCTGCGCGCGCAGGAAGAGGGCGCCGCGGCCGACAAAGTCCGTCTGCTGCGCAGGCCGTCCACGTGGACGACGCTGCACTTCCTCGACCTGCGCGAACTACACGGAGTGCTGCTGGGTGTGGTGATTCCCAGCGACGAGGCGGCGGACGGCCGCGAGGACATGGAAGAGCAGGCGCCGGCAGCGCCGCGCTTCTGCTCGCTGATGGAGGACGAGGGCGCCAAGGTCCTCGGCTGCGACGCGGCGTTCAGCGAGATGTTCGGTTACTCCGAGGAGGAGCTGCTCGGCAATTCTGTGCTCGACCAGATCCATCCCGAGGACCAGGGACGCGCCGTCGAGGGCTGGCTTGCGGTGCTCTCCACGCGCCGCGATCAGCAGACCCGTCTGCGTCGCCGTCGCAAGAACGGCAGCTACATGTGGGTCGACACGACGCTGCGCAACCTGCTCAACAGCCCCGGCCGCAACTACGTGCTCGTCGAAATCATCGACATCTCCGCCGAGATGCAGGCCCACGAAGCGCTGCAGGAACGCGAGGAGCTGCTGCGCCGCCTGACCGCAGCGATGCCCGTCGGGTTGCTGCACATCGACACGGATCGCAACGTCGTCTACAACAACGCGCGGCTGCTCGAGATCCTCTTCGGCGCCGAGTCGCCTGACGGGCAAGGCGAGCCGCAGACCTTCCCACCGGAGCCCGGCGCGGCGCTCGCGTCGGTCACGACGCTCCTGCACACGCTCACCGACGACAGCATCGCCCAGCTCGACGCGACGCTGGATGAGGTGCTGAGCGACGGCGTCGACCACGACGTCGAGGTCGACATCACGCTGCCATCCGGCACCTGGCGTCGCGCGCTGATGAGCCTGCGCGCGCTATTGCGGCCCAACGGCGAGGTCAGCGGCGCGATCACGTGCGTGCTCGACATCACCGACAGCGCCCGCGCCCGCCAGGAGCTCGAGCGACGCGCGACGTTCGACCCGCTCACCCACTGCCACAACCGCTCGTCGGTCCTCGGCACGCTCGAGCACGAGCTCGAGCGTGAGGACTCGAGCAGCACCGGCGTCGTCTACGTCGACCTCGACAAGTTCAAGCCCGTCAACGACAAACTCGGACACGCCGCCGGCGACGAGCTGCTCGTGCTCGTCGCAGAGCGCCTCAAACTCGCCAGTCGCGACAGCGACCTCGTCGGGCGGCTCGGCGGCGACGAGTTCCTCGTCGTGCTGCGCGACATCCCCGGGCCCGAGATGGCGATGCGCGCCGCCGACCGGATCTGCGAGGCCCTGTGTGGACGCTTCGAGCTCTCCTGCGGCATCGCCGAGCTCAGCGCCAGCGTCGGCGTGGCCTGCTCCGAAGGCGGACCGATCAGCCCCGAGGAGCTCGTCAGGCGCGCCGACACCGCGATGTACCAGTCAAAGCAGCACGGCCAGAGCCTGCCCGTGCTCGCGCCAGCCGCCTGAAACAGATCCCCGACCGACACGCGCGCGTCGCAAGCGCTCACGGATAGCCAAAGGGCGGGAGAGGAGCGCCGCTTGCGCCCTCCCCCGCCCTTGCACGGCGGCTAAACCAGCTGACTACTCAGGATCAGAGCTGGCTATTCGGCTTCAACTTCCGATTTTTCCTCGAAGCCGAGGTTGCCGTTCTTGATCGTGATTTCTTCGAGTTCGATGTCGAAGTAGCCCTTCGCGTACACGACGTAGCCGAAGGCAGGCGTTCCTTCTTCTTTGTCAAACGCCCCTTCTTCACCCTTCGTGTAGATGCAGTGTTCGCCCGGCTTGACCCACGCTTCGACTTTCGAGAATTCCGTTTCGACATCGAGCTCTTCATAGAATCCGCGCGGGAATCTTTCGAGCTTTTTTTTGCCTTCAACGGTTTCTTTTTCGGTCAGGTAGAACGCCGCTTCGTATTCCTTTTCGGGTTTGGTGAGGGCCCTGACCGGAATCGTCTGCGCCGGGATCGTAACCTTGCAGGGAGACTTTTTGCTCGGAACAGGAATCGTGATCGTGCTGTTTTCCTTGATGCTCACGTCGCCTGCTTCAGCTTCGCCGGCAACCGCCGCTCCATTCGAGTGGAATTCAAGCGCGATCGTGAACTTGGGCAGCTTCGTTTCCGAGATGAGTTCCCTGTTCGTACCGGTGAATGACTGCGCATAGCAGTTCTTGAACGTCACGTTCTGCAGGAACGTTTCTGAGGATTCGGAGATGACTTTCCCGCTCGAGGCAAGTTCCCTCGTGCACTGCGAGATCGTCAACGCCCCACCGGCGAGTTCGATCCCTGGACCCTTTGGCCCTTCGAGCACTTCGCCGTGACCTGTGTCGCTCGCCGGCGTCGCTTCGGAGATGGTGCTCCCCGGGATGCTCGCGATGAATTTTCCAAACTGCATTTTCGGCGGTTTCGCCAGTGCCGTACCGGCCATCGCGGCGAGCGCGAGCACCGATACTGCACAACCGATTAGAACCCTGACGCGTCTCATTCTCCTGAGTCCTCGCTTTCGCCCTGAGGGCTTCATTGAGCTGGCGGCCATCCATCCGGTGGCCGGTTAGCTGCACGTGGGCTGCGTGGGTTCCCCCCTCCGCCACCCCTCCGTGATAGAGGGCGGGAGCTTATCACGAAGGCCGGAGTGTTGACAACGCGAACGCGCACTGACAGGACGCAAACACTGACTGGCTGTCGAGCCAGTCTAACGCGGCGACAGCGGCGGCGCTTCGCGATGTACGGTGCCGCCAGCCTCGATGCGATCGATTCGTAAACGAAATGTGATGCTCGCGATCGCGATCGCCGCGGTCGCCGCCGGCGCCACCGTGGCCGCGCTGCGGATCGACCACAACGGCACGGACGGCCACGAGCACCGGTCGCGCGCGCGCGCGGGGGGCGATGCTGCGCCGCGGCGCGGGCCGCGGGTGCTCGCGGTGGCGGCCGCCTATCTCGACGTGGCGCGGCCGCGGCTGCGCAGCGAGCTGCAATCCGGGCGCACGCTCGCACAGATCGCCGACGCGACCTCGCACCGCTCGGCGACGGCGCTCCTCGATCTGCTGGTCAGCGCCAGAGAGCAGCAGATCACCGCAGGCGCGCGCGCGAAGCAGGTCTCCCCGGCAACTCAGCACGCGCGGCTCGCGCAGCTCCGCGCGAGGCTGACCGGCGAGGTCTATGGATCCTCGCGTCTGCCGGGCTGAGCGCCGCGCGCCACGCACCCAGCTGACCTGCCAACCACGCCTCGTGTGCGCGCTACGCCGGCAAAATGCCTGCAAGGCCGGAACAAACGTGCAACCGCAACTGCATCGATAAAGCGTCTTTAAGTACGCGCCGATGTGGGCGGCAAGGACACCAAGGAGGTGTCCACGATCCCGAAAAGGGGGCCCTAAGTGTTTATGCGTAAAGGCAAGCGAACCTTCGCTAGCCGCAAGCGGAAGATAGCGGGCCTGTGCGCGTTTGCGCTCGCAGGCGTATTGGCTGTGGGCGCGTACGCGTTCACGGCAAGCAACACCCAGGCGGAAAAATCCGGCGCAGGTGCGAACGTCGCAGAAGTGTCCGGCTACAAGACGACGAACCTGAAATTCACGCTCGTAAACGGAACCGCCACGAAGGCCACGTTCACGGCAGAAACAGTAGCGGGAGAGGCAGAAGCAAAAGAAGCCGAAATCAATGTGATGCCGACCGCCGGAACGCCGGTTTGGACGCATTGCGCACTGACCACTCCAGGCGCGACAGCTCTGTTCACGTGCACGTTTGGAACCCCGCTCACGAACACGGAAATCGAAGAAGACGTCGTACAGGAAACGATCGTCACCTCGTAGGTGCGGTGTAACGACCGAGTGGCAAACGTGGAGGGCCGGCCCTGCCGGCCCTCCACGGCCACACTCACAAACGACTAGCCGGCATGCGACCTCGACGCATCAGAACAGTCCTCTCCACCGCCCTGGTACTCGTTATCCTGGGGACCGCGTGGTTCTACCTCGCCCCGACCCAGCTCGGCGGCTCGGCGACCTACGTCGTCACCCACGGCATCAGCATGGAGCCGCGGTTTCACACCGGCGACCTGGCGATCGTGCGCAGGCAGAGCAGCTACCACGTCGGCGAAATCGTCGCCTACCACAACCACCAGCTTCACACGATCGTGCTGCACCGGATCATCGGGCACGAAGGCGACAGGTACATCTTCAAGGGCGATAACAACAACTTCGTCGACCCCGAACATCCACTCGCCAGCCAGCTCATGGGCGCGCTGTGGATTCACATCCCCGGTGCCGGCGTGCGCCTGCAGTCGATCCGCTCCCCGGCGCTGATGGGCGGCCTGATCTTCGTGGGGATACTGCTGCTTACCGGCGGGGCGTTCACGCAACGCCGTCGACGCCGCCACCGCCAGCAGCGCACGAGCGGGAGCGTCGTGGGTTCATCGCCGCAGCTGCCACAGCGCCCGGGGGATCCTGTCGTCGCCGTGCTCGCGATCGGGCTGCTCGCATTGCTGCCGTTCCTCGCGCTGGCGGTGATCGGCTTCACGCACCCACTCACGACGAGTCGTCAGGTCAACATCCCCTACAAGCAGAGCGGGAGGCTCTCCTACTCAGCCGCCGAGGCACCGGCGCCCGCCTACCCCAGCGGCCGTGCCAGCACCGGCGAACCACTCTTCACCAATGTCCTGCACGCGGTCGGAGTGCGGTTCGACTATCGCTTTGAAAGCGCGGCCAAGCACGCTCTCGCCGGGAAGGCCTCGCTGTCAGCGAGGATCACCTCGACCAGTGGCTGGCACACGACATTCGCGCTCGGTGCACCAACTCGTTTCCATGGCGATCACGCGCTCGTCACCGGAACGCTCGACCTGGGATCTGTCGTCGCGTTGATCAAGAGCGTTGAAACGACGACGAAGGTGCGCGGCACCGATGCGTTCACGATCACCCCGCGCGTGATCGTGAACGGCAGCGTCGGTCACGCGCCGCTGAAAGCGACGTTCGCGCCGGAAGTCAAGTTCTCGATCGTGGAAGGTGAGATCAAGCCGGGCGCGCCCGGTGAAGCGTCCGGCGCGACGGTCTCAGCCGCTACGGGGTCCTCCTCGAGCTCGGGATCGCCCGCGCCAAACCAGTTCGCTCCCTCCAGTTCCGGCTCGGTGACGGGCAATCAGAATGAACCGACCTCCTTGTCGTTCGGGATCTGGCGACCGTCGGTCGCGACGGTGCGAGCGGTGGCGCTCGGCGCGATCGCCATCATCCTCGGTCTGCTGCTGACGACGCTCCTGTTGCTGCGAGCAAAAGTCGCGGGCTTTGCACCGCGACAGCGCGACGAGAAGGCGAGCATCCTGGCGCGCTACGGAGATCTGATCGTCCCGGTCGCCCGCGTCTGGCCGCTGCCCGGCGTGCCCGTCATCGACGTCGCCGACATGGACGCGCTGGCGCGGATCGCCGACCACTACGACCGTTCGATCCTC
The DNA here is from genome assembly GCA_963838405.1 of uncultured Solirubrobacteraceae bacterium. Classification (GTDB taxonomy): domain Bacteria; phylum Actinomycetota; class Thermoleophilia; order Solirubrobacterales; family Solirubrobacteraceae; genus Palsa-744. The sequence continues at coordinate 1,352,410 of CAWIRA010000006.1, forward strand.
TACGAGCAGACCGAGCAGGGACACGCCTTCTGGGTCGCCGACGAGAGCGGACAGTTCCGCTTCATGCTCGGCGCGGCAGCGCCCACCCCCGAGCACGAACTCGACGCGCCCGTGTGGGAGCAGGACGCACAGCCGACGCCCGCCACCGCGTGGGCCAATGCGCAGCCGACGCCCGCCCCCGCGTGGGCCAATGCGCAGCCGACGCCCGCCCCCGCGTGGGCCGAGGGCGATACGGCCGAGCTGGCGATCGTGGCAGCGTCGGCACCAAGCTGGGATGCGACTTCACAGCCACGGACGCACAACGGCGGCGAGGAGCTGGTGTGGACGGAATTCGGCGCCGCCGAGCAGGCGAGTGAGTTGACACCGCGGCAGAACGGCGCCGCTCCTGCTCATGCTCCTGCTCCTGCGCCGGTGTGGCCGGTCGCGGAGGAGACCGTCGGCCCTTACGCCGCCGACGCGCTCGCCAACGAAGTGTACGCGGACGAACTCGAGCTCGGCGGCGTGTTCACGGCGTCCGGTCCGCAGCCGGCGCCCGCGGCGAGCGCTGCGGCCGAGCAGGCCGAGCCCGAGGTCTGGCAGGCTCCGGACGAGGCACCCACGTTCGTGCAGGAAGCGGGCAGCGTCCGCCCGCCGGGTGACTCCAGCGGCGTCAGCCGGACACGCGCGGGCGCTGTGGTCGTGCACGTCACCGGCTTCTAGCGCCCCGGCGACGCGCCACGCTGGCGGCCGCGGCGGTTATTCGATCTGGACGAGCGTGCCGATCGGCGTGTATGGCCACACGCGACCGGCGGTGGCGGGCAGCATCTCGACGCAGCCAAGGCTCTGCGGGAAGCCGTACTGCGCCCGTTCGAAGCCGTGCAGCGCGTCGCCGCCGTTGAAGTAGCTGATCCACGGAACGCCGGGGTCTTCGTAGTGGCTGCCGTCGGGGTTGAAGCCGCTCATCGTGCCCGAGGCGAGGTGCTCGTAGACGGCGAACGTGCCCAGCTGGGTCGGCGCGGAGGCGATGCCGGTGTTCACCGGGGTGGTGATCGGTACCGAGCCGTCGTTCCACAGTCTCAGCGTCTCCGAGCCCTCGCTCACCATCACGAACGTGTAGCCGGCGGTGGTCTTCTGATCGGCGATCTCCGCATGCAGCAGCGCCCGCCACACGACCGGGCCGAGCAGACCGTCGACGGTGAGTTCGTGCGCGTTCTCGAATGACATCACCGCGCCGCGCATCATCTCGTCGGTGGTGCCTGGGCTCCACAGGGCTTTGAGCTGCGCTGGCACGTTGCCGTAGCGCCACGTGAAGTTGCCGCTCGGCGGATCGACGGCCGCTCGCACCTGCGCCGCCGGCGTCAGCGCCACATGGTGGGCCGAGGTGAAGCTCAGCGGCAGATAGCCGAGCTGCGCGAGGATCTGCTGTGCGCGCACGGTCGAGCCCGGCGGCACGGTCCAGGTGGCGACGCTCGTGTTGCGGCCCGAGCCGTCGAGCACGCGCACGCCGTGTGGCAGCACGAGCTTGACGGGCGTGTCCAAGCCGAAGCCGTATCCGCTCGGGACGAACGCGATCGTGTGGCTGTCGATCGTTCGCCAGTGGCCCGGCACAGCGGGTTCCAACCGCGGGTGCCCGTCACCCAGCGTCGTAGAGAGGGGCTGCGAGAAGGTCACGTTGATCGGGCTCGCGGGGGCGATGTTCGATCCGGGGGTCGGGCTCAGCACCGCGCTCGAGCCGGCGCCCGCCGGAAACCACGTCACCAGCGAGGGCGCCGGCAGCCGCTCCCACCTGCGCGGCGCAGCAGCCACTTCGATCGAGCCCGCTTCGCTGCCACGCGCGAGCTCGATCTGGCTGCTCGGGTGCGCGAGCGAGCGGTGGTGGAGATGTTCGGGCGCCCCGTAAGAGACCCTGCTGACGGGCGTGGTGAACGCCAGCTGCAGCGGCGAGCCCGCCGCGAGCGTCACATAGCGCGAGCGCACGAGCGCGCTGGGCGCATGTAGCTGCAAGCGCTCGTTCGCATGCCGGCCGGCGAGCCACGCGATCCAGCCGGGTCGGCGCACGGCGACTTCGACCGAGACAGGCTCCCCCGGCGCCAGCTTGACCTGCGGCCACAGGCGCCCGTCGCTCACGCTCACAGGAATCGTTCCTCCATGCGGGCCGAGCACGCGGACGCTTTCGATCGAGCCCTGCGTCACCGGCAGATCGACGCGAGCGAGCGCGGTCGCGTCAGCGACGACCGTCGGACGCGAGAACACGAACGCGAGCGCGGCGAACGCCAACACCACGAGCAACAGCAACAATCCGATGACGAACAGAACGGGACGCCAGCTGTGCTGACGTCCCAGCACCAGCGGCGGCGGGCTGACGGCCTCCGCACCGCTTTCCCGGCTGGATTCGAATCTGTTGAGTCTCACGCGAAGTCCTTCAGACGAGGTAGCGCTCCGAGAAGGGTAGTCAACAATCCGCTGATCACCGGACGGGATAGAGCGTGACCAGGGCGGCGCTGCCAGCGGCCATGCTCAGCCGCAGCGCGCCGGGCGCACCCGATACACGCGGAAGCGCCGCGGCGGGCTGCCACGTGCCGGTGGAGGAGACCGCGCGTCCTCCCAGCGTCACACCGTTCCTCGCCCGCAGCCCCGGCGCGCTCAGCCGCAGGATCGGCCCGGCGCGGAATGCGCGTGGCAGGCGCAGCCTGAGGACGCGCGGGCCGCCGGTCGGTCGGAAGTCGACGAGCACGACGTGCACGTTGCCATTGGGGCTGGCGAACGCGGCGGCCGTCAACGTGCTGTCAGCGCCGGCGACGCTCGTGCGGATCGGCCGATCGCCGAGCAGGTCGCGGGCGAGCAGCAGCGCGTACCACTCGGGGTTCGCGTGCAAGGCGCCGGCCGCGAGCTGCGCGGGGGCGGGCGCCACCAGCGGGCTGTAGCTGTCGGGTTCGCCGATCAGGTCGTGGAAGTTGAGGCCGACGATGCCGCTGCTCATCGCACGGGCGAGATAGTCCGTCGCCCACAGCGCCGAGGCGAAGACGTTGCTGACACCGGGCTGGCCGCGGCACGACACGTTGTTGGTCTCAGCCATCCGCAGTGGGATGCCGCTCGCGTTCGCGACGGCCGCCATCTGCGTGAGAAACGCGCTCTCGTGCGCACGCGTCAGCGGGCTCAGCAGATCGCCGAGCGTCGGCGCATATGCCTGGCAGCGCGTCAGCGGGTAGTAGTGCTCGGTCAGCAGCGCCGGGTGCTCACCGGTCGCCGCTTCGGTCACCCAGGCGACGCTCAGTCCGCCGCTCGAGGCGTCGGGGCCGACGATCGGGACGCCGGGCGCCGCGGCGGCGATCGCCGCGCGGTACGCCTCGACTTCGGTGAGGTAGTCGGCGAACGACCACGGCGTGCTGCGCAGACCGTCGGCGACGTAGCGGTCCGGCTCGTTGCCGATCGCGATCCCCGCGAGGCTCGTCCCCAGCAACGACTGCGCGGCCTGTGCCTCCTGAGCGGCGGCGGCGGGTTCGTAGTGACCGAGGTTCACCGTCAGCAGCACGCGCCAGCCGCTGGCGCGGGCGAGGCTGGCGATCCCCGCGAGCTGTTCGGGACCGATCGCGGCGCGCACCCACGTCGGCGGCGCTGCTTGCGTCAGCCACGCCGTTTCGGTGTCGGCGCTGATGCCGCCGAGGCGGATCACACCTTCGCCGAGTGAGCGCAACAGGCTGACGAGGTCGCCGCGGCTCGAGTAGCCCGCGAGCTCGGGCACGCTGCTGAGCTCAAACGACAGCCCCAGGAAGTCAGCGGGGACGGCCGCGCCGAACGCATCCTGCGGGTTCACCGAGATCGTGGCGGCCGGGCTCGCGTGCGCCGCGCGTGGGTGCCCGGAGCCGGGTGCCGCGTGCAGCGACGTGCGCGCCGCGGACGCGTCGAGCGCGGCGGCCTGGATCGGCGTCGTGAGCAGCGCGCACAGGCCGGTTGCGAGAATCGCGCCGGCCACCGCGCGCACTCGAACCACGATCCAGCCCGGGCGCACCTGCGGGATCGGGCGCTCCTCGACGTGCAGCACCTCCGGTCCACCGGGCTCGTGGACAACCACCGCCTTCATACCCGCAGACGCTACAGCCTCACACTTGCCAGTAGCGCCGGAGCTGTTCAGCGGCGTGCGCAACCAACGGCGCGTCTCGTGACGTTGCGCTCGGCGGCTCCTCGCCGGCGAGCGCGGTGAGCGTCTCGCGCACCGACTCAGCCAAGGCGCGCGGTTCGTAGCCGCCCTCCAGCACCACGCCGAGCGGGACCGCCAACCGCTCGGCGAGATCGCGCACGTGCCGAGCGATCTCGGCGAAGGAGCTGCTCTCGAGCCGGCAGCCGGCGAGCGGGTCGGCGCGGTGCGCGTCGAAGCCCGCCGAGACGAGCACGAGCTGCGGCTCGAACGCGCGCGCCGCGGGCAGCACAACGTGCTCGATCAGCGACAGCCACAGGTCCGCTTCAGCGCCGGCGGGGACGGGGAGGTTGATCGTGTAGCCCTCGCCGGCGCCCGAGCCGACGTCGGCCAGCGGCCCGGTGCCGGGATAGATACCGGCCTGGTGAATGCTCGCGAACAGGACATCGGCGCGCCCGCGGAACGCCTCGGCGGTGCCGTTGCCGTGGTGGACGTCCCAGTCGAGGATGAACACGCGGCTGAGGTCCAGCTCGCGGATCGCCAGCTCCGCCGCCACCGCGACGTTGTTGAACAGGCAGAAGCCCATCGCGCGATCCGGTTCGGCGTGGTGGCCCGACGGACGCACCGCGCAGAAGCCAACGCCCGACTCGCCTGCGAGCAGCGCGCTGGTCATCGCGCACGCGCCGCCCACGGCGTGCAGCGCCGCCCGGTATGAGGGCTCGCCGACGGACGTGTCGGCGTCGATCGCGCCGCCGCCCGCGAGTGACAGCTGCTCGACCATGCGCACCAACCGCGCGCTGTGAATCAGCTCGAGCTGGGCCGCATCCGCCGTCGGGGCTGATCGGCGCTCCCAGCCGAGCCACCCGGCCTCGGCCAGCGTGCGCTCGATCGCGAGCAGCCGCTCCGGCGTGTCCGGATGGCCGGGAATGTGCGCGCGCGGGTCATGCTCCAGGCACGCCGGATGGCTGTAGTAGAGCGGCTTGGCGCGAGCAGTCTCGGACATGTCGAACGGCAGCTCACGTTACCGGCAGCAATGCACGCCTCGCACGGCGGCGAGGCCTACCATGGAGCCACCGTGTCGCGCTCGAAGAAGCCGTTCAAAGAACGCTCGCGAGCGGAGCAGCTCGCGATCCTCGCGCTGAGCCTTGCCGCCGCGTCGCTGGTGGCCGGCGCGGAGCGCGACCTGCAGCGAAGGCCCGCCGAGGATGTGCGTGGCAGCAAGACGCTGTGGCGAGTGCTCTGCCTCAACGCCATCGGCGCGGTGGCGTACTTTCGCTGGGGTCGGCGCACGGCACGGTCTAGCTAACCTAGCTAAGCGTGGTATCCTGAAGGATATGACACGCGTCGGGATGCACCAAGCGAAGACTCAACTGTCGAAGCTCGTCGAGCGTGCCGAAGCCGGTGAGGACATCGTCATCCAGCGCAACGGCAAGGTCGTGGCGCGCCTCGTTCCTGTCGTGGAGGAACCGCGGTCGCTCGCTTCGGTGCGCGGCGCCTGGCGCGGCCGTGTGCGCATGGCGGATGACTTTGACGAGCTGCCCGAGGACATCGCGGCTGCCTTCGGCGCTCGGTGAAGCTGCTAATCGATACACACGCGGCGTTGTGGCTGCTGGACGAAGACACACGCTTGAGCCCAACCGCCGATCGGATGCTCACGGACCCCTCCAACGACGTGCTGCTGAGCGCTGCGGTCGTTTGGGAGGTCGCGATCAAGCAATCGCTTGGCAAGCTCGACGCTCCCGAGGGGTTCTCGTCGATCTTGATCGACGGAGGCGCCACGGCGCTGCCGGTCAGCATCGGGCACGCACGTGCGGTGGCCACGCTGCCGTGGCACCACCGCGACCCATTCGACCGTCTGTTGGTCGCCCAGGCGAGGTCCGAGGGCACAGTAGTCGTCTCGGGTGACGAGCGGCTTCGCGCCTACGACGTTCAGGTCGCGTGGTAGTCACAGATCAGCGGCGACCTATAGTGAGACGCAGCTGCCCACTCAACGGAGGGTCGTTGTGGAAGTAGAGATCTGGTCGGACGTGGCGTGTCCGTGGTGCTACATCGGCAAGCGCCGCTTCGAAGCAGCGCTCGCGGAGTTCGAGCATCGCGATGACGTCAACGTGAGGTGGCGGAGCTTCGAGCTCGACCCCGAGGCGCCGCACGAGCGCGAGGGCGACCGCGCGGAGAACCTGGCGCGGAAGTACGGCATGACGCTCGAGCAGGCGCGGGCGGCCGAGCAGCAGCTGACGGAGGTCGCGGCCGGCGAGGGCCTCGCGTTCCGCTTCGATCTTGCGCGCAGCGGCAACACGTTCGACGCGCACCGCGTCGTGCACCTCGCCGAGGGGCACGATCTCCAGGACGCGATGAAGGAGCGTCTGCTGCGCGCGTACTTCACCGAAGGTGAGCTGATGTCCGACCACGACACGCTCGTGCGCCTGGCGACCGACGTCGGTCTCGATGAGCAGGAGGTTCGTGACGTGCTTGCGGGTGATCGCTACGCGCGGGACGTTCGTGACGACGAGCGCACCGCGGGCGAGCTGGGCATCAGCGCGGTGCCGACGTTCGTGCTCGACCGCCAGCTGGGAGCCGCCGGCGCACAACCGCCTGACGCGCTGCTCGAGCTGCTGCGCGAGGGATGGGCCAAGCGCAGTCCCGCATCGCTCCCCGCCTGACGTCACCCTGCTGACAGTCCGAGCGGTCACAAACCGACCCGCTCGCTCGTTATGAAGGTTGTGGCGCGAGGCGCGCAGGAATCGACCGACGGAGAGCTGCTGGACCGTACCCGCGCCGGGGACCGAGAGGCGTTCGGCGTGCTCTACGAGCGCCGCCACGAGCTGGTGCTGGCGTTTCTGCTCAAGCGCACCCGCAACCCGGAGGTGGCGATGGACCTGATGGCTGAGACCTTTGCCGCGGCGCTCGTCGCGCTGCTCGACAGGCCACCGGCAATCGTCGGCTCGGCGGCGCCGTGGCTGTTGACGATCGCGCGCAACACGATGATCGACAGCTACCGACGGGGCCGAGTTGAAAGCGCGGCGCGCGAGCGGCTGGCGCTCGAACCGCTGCAGATCGACGACAGCGATGTCGATCGGGTGCTGCGAATGGCGGCGGAGACCGACCTGCTGGTCGCGCTCTGCGAAGAGCTGCCCGCCGATCAGTTCGACGCGCTGCGCGCGCGTGTCCTCGACGAACGTGGCTATGACGAGATCGCGCGTCAGCTCGCCTGCTCGCCGGCGGTCATACGCAAGCGCGTCAGCCGCGCGATCGCAACCCTGCGCCAAAGGATCCAGGCAACTACATGAGCGACTTCCACGACAACTACAGACGCCAGCTCGTGACGGCCGCCGGGTCGCTGTTCGACACGCCAAACGCACGTCGGCAGCTCGAGCGCCGTCGTCCGCGCCGCATGCCGCTGCTGGCGATGGTCGCGCTCGGAGCGCTGCTGCTCGCCGCCGCCGCGCTCGGCGCCACCCAGATCATCGGCTTCGGCGCGCCCGTCGCACCCACCCACGCACGGGGCCGCCAGCACGCGACGCGAAACAGCGGCGTCGGTCTGCCGCTGGCGCACGGTGAAGGCACCCCCGCCTTCGCGCAGCCGCTCGCGATCTCCGTGCCTGACCCCGGCGGCGGGCTGCCGTGGGGAATGCGAGTCGTGCGCACAACCCGTGGGTTGCTGTGTCCGCAGATCGGCCGGCTGCTCGACGGGCGTCTGGGCGTGCTCGGCGAGGACGGCGAGTTCGACAACGACGGGCTGTTCCACGAACTGCCGGCGAGCGCGCTCGAACCGGATACGTGCCTGACGCCCAGCGCCTGGAGCATCTTGAGCGAGGTCGGCGTGCCGGCTGCAGGGGCGCTCCAAAGCCCGGCGACATCCTGCCTGGCCCCGTGGCTGCACGCCCGTGCTTCAAGCCCGCCGCGCTGCGCCGCGCGCGATGAGCGGCTGGTCGGATTCGGCGTGCTCGGCCCCAACGCGGTGAGCGTCTCCTACATCGCCGGTGGACGTCTACATACGGTCGCGACGGCCGGCAGGCTCGGCGCATACCTCGTCGTCTTGCCGGTACCGGCGAAGCTGGCGCGAAACGTCCCCGCGCTCGGCGGCAAAGGCGGCCTGCTCGGCGGCTTTCCGATCGGAGCCGGGCGCGGGGAGGTCGTCTCGCGGCTGATCTTCCGCTTCGACGGCCGTCTCTGCCAGACGGGGTTCGACCGCCTGGCGCACGGGCCACCGCAGTGCACGACTCAGCGCGCCGTCCAACGGCTGCTCGCTGCGAGGATCCCGCACGGCCTGCGTACGTCGGTCGCGCTGCGCGCGCGTAAGGCGCCCGGAGGGTATGAGCTGCAGCTCGCGTTCGCGGCGCCAGCCGCCGTGAGCAACGCCAGCATCGCCTACAGCGTCCAGGTCAGCCGACCGAGCTCGGCGGCTTGCGGGCGCGGCGGCATCTGGGGACAGTCGATCGAACGCGACGTCGCCCGCGGTCAGCGGCTCCACGTCAGCGAATTCGTCCCGCAACCGCCGCGCTGCCACGGCGTCGTGGAGGGCCGGGTCCTGCTGGGAGCGCAGACAGGGGCTCCGAGCCTCTTAAGTGACCACGAGCAGACGCTTGCGCGCTTCAGCTTCGACCTGCGCTGACCGCAAACACGCCCTCGAGCGCCGCCGCAGACATTTCGTCCGTTTTGGGCGATGGCGGAGGCACGTCCACGTGAGAGCGTTGGCGCTGTGTACGGCTTGCGTTCCGCCACCCCGATACCTCGGCACGGAGACCGCTCGTGAGGCTCCGCAGGCTCCTCGCGGTACCGCTGGTCCTGGTCACGCCACTGGCGCTCGCCGCGTGCGGCGAATCCTCCCAGGAAAAGGCGACCAAGCAGGCGTGCGCCGCGAGCAGCGAAATCTCCAAGCAGATCGCCACGCTGGAATCGCTGCCGATCAACACGAGCTTCCCCAGCGCCGCGGTCACGAGTCTCGAAGCGATCGGGAAGAGCCTCAAAGAAGTGAAGAGCGCCGTGCCTGACCTCAATCCGGCGCGCAAGGAAGAAGTCGAAGCGGGCACGAAAGCGTTCCTGACGCAGATCGGCACGATCACGGCGAGCCTCGCCGTCACAGCAATCAAATCCGGCGACACCGAAGCCGCGGTCAAGGCCGCCGAACCCCAGATCAAGGCCGCCCAGAGTCAGCTCAAAGCCGACTTCAAACAGGCGTTCGCGGGGCTCAAATGCTCCTAGCCTGCTCTGCTGTCTAGCGGCGCTCGCCGCAGCGGCTGCACTCGCACCAGCGCGTGCACGCGTTCCGTCGCCACTGCCAGCGGTGCCCGAGTAGCGCACACATGGTCATGCATCCAGCGTTGCACGGCGATCGGACCTCCTGAATACCGCAGATGTGGGGTTTTGCCCCGCCGCCGGTGGAGCGTCCGCACACGGCCGAGAGCAGTCGAGCTGCGGGACGCGCAAGCGGCACGCCGAGGCCAGCGGCGGGTGCGGCGGAGCTGAGAATACTATTGCACATAGGTTTGCTACTATGAAGCTTAGTTACTCCCTCCCAGAAAGGCTCCGTCATGCCAGACATCACTCGTGTTTCGCGCTTCGGCTTCGTCAACTGCTACCTCGTCAAAGAGGACGACGGCCTGACGCTCGTCGACGCGATGATCCCCCGCTCCGCCAAGCCGATCCAGGCCGCAGCGGCCAAGCTCGGGGCGCCGATCGTGCGCATCGCCCTGACCCACGCACACACCGACCACATCGGCTCACTTGACGCGTTGCATGCGCTGCTGCCCGACGCGGAGGTCCTGATCTCGAGCCGCGACGCGCGCCTGCTCGCGAAGGATCTGACGCTCGATCCCGACGAGCCACAGACGAAGCTGCGCGGCGGCCTTCCGGGCGCCGCGACGAAGCCGACGCGGACCTTCGAGGATGGCGAGCTCGTCGGCTCACTGCAGGTGATCGCCACGCCCGGCCACACACCCGGACATGTGTCGTTCCTCGACCCTCGCAGCAACACGCTGATCTGCGGCGACGCGTTCGCCACGCTCGGCGGCGTCGCGACCTCTGCGAAGAGCAGCTGGAAGTTTCCGCTGCCGGCGGGCGCCACCTGGCACAAGCCCACGGAGCTCGAGAGCGCCAAGAAGCTGCTCGCGCTGAAGCCAGATCGCCTCGCCCCCGGCCACGGCAAGATCGTCGACTCACCGACGGCTGCGATGGCGGCGGCGATCGAGCGCGGCATCTGAGGTGCCGCGCTCGGGACTCGACACCACGCGGGTGGTGGCGCAGGCAGCCCGGATCGCCGACGAGGAGGGCCTCGCGGCGCTAACGCTGGCGAGCGTCGCGGAGAGCCTGGGAGTACGGGCGCCGTCGCTGTACAACCACGTGGACGGGCTGCCGGGGCTGCTGCGCCTGCTGACGCTGCTGAGCGTCGGCGAGCTCACCGACGCGATGCGCAACGCCGCCGTCGGACGCTCCGGCGCCGACGCCCTGCGGTCGGTGGCGTACGCCTATCGCGCTTATGCCCAGGAACACCCAGGCCGCTACGCAGCGACAATTCGGGCGCCGGCGCCCGAGGACACGGAGCTCGTCGGCGCCGGCGCGCGGGCGGTCGAGGTACTCGTTGCCGTGTTGGGCGCGTGGGACTTCAGCGGCGATCAAGTCCTCCATCGCGTCCGCGTGGTGCGCTCGGCGCTCCACGGTTTCATCTCAATCGAGGCAGAGGGCGGGTTTGGTCTGCCGCTGAGCCTCGATCAGTCGTTCGAGCTGCTGCTGCAGACGCTGGTCGCGGGCCTCGAGCGTGGCTGAGACGCGCTTGCGAATCGGCTGCACTCAGCATCACCTGACAAACTGGAGTTCACCTCCGCTGCCATACGGAACGCATGCCGTTTCTGCGAGACCTGAGCGAACGCGAGGACCGGCGAAGGCCTCTCAGAACTCCACCACGAACCGAGGCCTGAATGGCATGGATGTGGGCCGAACGCCGGCGATCCGGTCTACCCGGTAGCTGCGCAGCTGGCCGCGATCGTTTACGACAAAGAGCACGAGGTTGCCGTCCTGCGTCCGGCGTAGTGAGTAGGGCTCGACTATGCGCGGACCTGATCGACCTTCTGCTGCCCGATAGTCGATCTCGACCTTGAGTCGGTTTGCGCCTGCGTAGCGGATCGTCTCGATCGGTATTCCTCGCCGCCAGGACGTGATCGCGCGCGGTGGAACCCAGTTGTCGACGTCTTTGCGTGCTTCGGCTCGACGGAGCTGCACGACGTGGGCGCTCCCCGCTCAGCCATCCGAAGAACGGATCGAGCTCGTTCCAGAACTCCGCGAACGACGGTAGTGGTCTCGGGAGCTGGTGTCCGAGCATGTTCTCCCACTCAAGCTCGATCTCGCCGGCGTAGGGCGATGAGCGGATCCCGTCAGCGTCAGGGAGGGGGATTCCGACGTGCTCGCACTTCTTGGCGAGCACTGCGCGAATATGCGCCGCGCGACCAAGGAGGTCTGGATGGCGCTGGATGTGTACGACGTCGTAGAGATCGCGGGGTCTGCAGCGCTGGGCGAGCGCGCGAGTCTTCTCGGCGGCCAACTCGGGGAGCGTGTAACAGTGGACGCCGGCGGTCGGCAGCGGGCTGTCGCCGTAGGGATGGGTGATCGACCGTAGGATCGGCTGCTCGACGAGCAACTCGTCGCTTGTGAGGTCGAGCTTTAGCTTGGGGGGCGTCGGCTGAGGGTTGGGCCCGCGGTAGGCGATGCGCGCTTGGACCGTTGGGTTGCCACGGAGGTTGCGGCGCGCTACGAACGTGCGGTCGTCGATCAGCAACTCGATGCCGGATGCCTCAGCGAGCCAGGAGGCGACGCGCTCGAAGATCGCCCGTAGTTCGTCCGGATCGAGGGTGCCTCCGTCGATCACGGTGAAGTCGAGATCCTCCGAGAAACGATATGTCTCGTAGAAGCACTTTCGTAGGCACGTCCCGCCCTTGAAGATCCATCTCTCTGCTAGGGCTGGCTCGGTGGTGATCGCGGCAAGGACCCATCCGAGCACGTAGTCCTTTTCGATTACGCCGATGTCGAGTTGCCACTCGGCGCGGGCTTGCATTAGCTCCTGCTTGGAGATCACGACGGGCTCTCGGGGGCGATCCGGACGTTTGCGCGTATGCCCCACCGGGAGATGCGAGAGCCGGCGCTCGGCCCGTCGGGGTCGAGCAGAGACACGCCAGCCGACACCCGCGCGTGGCTCTCGGCGACGACCGCTGGCGCGTCGAGATTGAGCGCTTCGATCAAGTAGCCGAGGCGCTTGAAGACGGCGCGGTTCCCGACCAGGTCGCCGTACTCGACGAGCTTCTGCGGGTCGTTGTCGTCGAGGTAGGCGCTTAGGATCTCGGCTGCGTGTCGAATGCCGCCGCCGATGCTCGGACGGTCGAGAATGTCAATCACGGTGCGTGCCTGGTCGGCGAGTCGTAGCCGGATCTCTTCGTGCCAGACCGAGGAGAGTCCCCAGCTCATCGCGTCTTCGCCGACGTGGGCCACCAGATAGTCGGAGTCGAGCAGGCGCACCTTTGACTCGCGGACGCGGCGGGTCGTCTTCAGGACGGTCGTTCGGAACACCTGCTCGGTAAGGCCCCAGTGGTTCGCTGCGGTCCATCCTGTGAAGTAGCAGGGTGCCCACACTGCGTCGGCGACAACCAGAGGGTCTTGGGACCAGTGTTGTGGTTGTTCTGCCTCGACGGGCACGGGTATGTAGAGGCCGCGACGGACTCGGCGCAGCCACCCTTGGTCCGCCCAGTTGGCGAGCTTGCGCGCGGCGGCCGGTGCGCTTATCCCCAGCTCGTCCGCAGCGTCACGTGGCGCAATGAATCGTCGTCGCCCTGCGACCGCAGCTAGCTCGGCGCGCCCCGAGCCGGATATGCCATGCTGTGACATCAGAAGTCCATTAATTCGGCTGAGGATGGATCTATCGGCTTCAGGCTATCAGGTTTCCTGATATTGAAAAGCCCTTAATTTCGCCACGAGCGGAATTAGCGGCCTTACATGTCGAGCAGTCGTCCGGGCCTTAGGGCCTATCCCGGTTGGGTCGTAGGGATGGTCGCGCGGTGGGCCTTCTTGAATGCGATGAGGCCGCTTGAGAGTTGTAGAAGGGCGAGGTGGTTCTCGTCCTTCTTGGACCAGCGGATGAGGATGCCGCGGTTGCGGTTCAGCCAGGAGTGGCAGGCCTCAACGACCCATCGCCGGGCTTTCCAGTCGGGGTTGTGGGCCTTGAGGTCGATCTCCTCACCGCGAGTGCGGATGTGCGGGACGAAGCGTTGAGCGAGCCCGAGCTCACGGATGTCGGGGTAGTCATAGCCGCGGTCCAGGCACAGCCCCTGTGGCCGCTCGCTGGTGGGGATCGGCCGCGCGATCGGTACCGAGGCGAGTGTGTCCTCTAGAAGCTTCTTGTCGTGACGGTTGGCACCGTCATGCGTGAGCCCGATCGGGACGCCCGCGGCCTCGGTGAGAACCGAACGCTTCGCCCCCCCTTGGCTCTATCAGTGGGATTCGGGCCGGTCTTCGCGCCTCCCAGCGGGGCTTTGGTCATCGCCCCGTCAGCTGAGAGGAATGACCAGTCGATACCCACTATCTCGTCGTACTCCAACAGCCCCTGACGCCAGATCTCATGGAAAACCCCGGCCTGCTCCCACTCCTGAAAGCGCCTGTGCGCAGAAGATGAGGAGCACACCCCGGTCGCGTTCAGCGCATTCCACTGCATCCCGGTCCTGAGCACCAGCATGATCGCGTTCATCGCCTCACGATCGGGCACCCGCGAGCGGTGGCAGCCCAACGGATGAAACGGCGGTGAAGGCAACAATGGCTCGATCCGCTCCCACAACCAATCCGGGATACGCCAACCATCATCCTCACTGACCATATAGCCCATACAGCCCTCCTGATCGAATGGCACAAGGCCGGCCGATCAGAAGATTCGACCCAGGTCTACATAACCCTTCCGGGATAGGCCCTTAGTAGTGCTTTGGTAGCTGTGTTTACTCGTTTTGTGGTGGCTGGTGGAGGGGTAGTTTGTCGAGGCTGATTGTTTGCTGGCAGGTGGTGCAGCGGCCGGTCCAGCATTTGAAGATTGGCTGGAGCAGGAGGATTGCCTGTGGGAGGCTCAGGCCGACCGCGGGTGATTTGGGTTCTGCCGCTCCAGGGTGAGGAACCCGTGGGCGGCGGTGACCAGGGCGGTGTGGTGGTACCAGCCGAGGTAGGAGCGTCCCTCGTAGTGGTCGAGCCCGAGCTCGCCCTTGAGCTGTTTGTAGTCGAGCTCGATCTTCCAGCGCAGCCGCGCGAGGCGCGCGAGTTGTTCGGGCTCGGCCTCGGCGGGTAGGTTTGAGATCCAGTAGTCGTTCGGCTGATCGTGATCCTCGGGCCACTCGGCGATCAGCCACTCCTCGCGTGGTGGCCACGGCGTGCGCTTCTTGGCGCGGTTGGCAGCCCTGACGCGCAGAAAGCAGAAGCGCGAGGTGACGGGTTTCGCGTCTGGCCCATCGCGGAACGTCACGGTCTGGAACTGCTCCCGCGGGAGTTCAGCTATCAGCTTGGCGATCGCGACTGGCTCGCGATCGGGCCGCGGCCGGCTATACGGAGGGCCCGCGCCGCCCTGATGCTCTGGGACCGTGAAAGTCGTCTCGGGCGTGAATACCTTCGTCTCCGCACCTACGGACAGCACATACTCGAGCTCAGCGTCATGCAGGCGTTCGCGCAGCACGGTGTTATCGCCATACGCCTGGTCGCCGAGCACCGGCGCCCTGGGCACATCCCAGCCAGCGGCGCGCTCGATCAGATCGACCCCCAGCTCGGGCTTGGTCTGAAACTCAACCTCGGCGGGGATCTTCGCTTGCCGGCGGCGCTCGGGGTCCTCACACCACTCCTCGGGCAGATACAGCGCCCACCCCAACGGCACCGTCCCCTGCTCACCGACCGCGTGCACGGAGACACCGATCTGGCAGTTACCGATCTTCCCCAGCGTCCCGGAGTACTGGCGCTTGACGCCCGGCGAGTGCTTCCCGTCCTTCGGGAACCACGTGTCATCCAACACCCACGCCTGCACATCGACCTGCGACGCGACCCGCTCGGCCACAGCGCGCACCACCAGCGCCGGATCCCATGGGCTCACCGCCAAGAAGTTCTGCAAGCTCTCATAGTCAGCCACGCCGCCCAGCCTCGCGACCATCGGCTCGAGCGACTTACGCGGACCCTGCTCGATCAACCCCCGCAGATACACCCCGCCATTCACCAGCTGCACCGGCCGATTCACCGCCCCAGCCAGCACCTCCACGCCGAAAGCCTCCAAACGCTCCCTGACCTCCGCTGGCCCCTGAACATCCACCGCCATCACCGCCATCCCACCCTCCCAACGCCGAAAACCAAACGCAAGAAGGATTCGCCAAACCAGCGATGAACCCTACAACAAAACTACCAAAGCACTATTAGAAGGGAGGTACCTGGGAGACTGGCACTCTCATCCAGGCGACAGCGAATCTCCGAGTTCACGTGACGAACGCATAACCAGGCGGATCGCGGGCACTGCGCGGCGAACGCAACGGAACCTCCGTTCATGGTCCTCGCCGGCGCTGGCAAGGACTGGCGTCCCGCGCCGTATCGCTACGTCGCGGGACGCCTGCGCGGAATTGAGTGGGCGGCGTCGCTAGCGGCGGGCCGGTCCTGGCGCTGCCTTTTGCCTCCGAGCGGCACGTGCACGGTTGGGCGCTTCCCCCGAAGTCGATGCCTTTGCTCGTGAGCACGCCGGCGGTCAGCCCGAGCGACTGAGGCTCGAGATATCGGACCCAGAACGCGACAGCCTGCCCTCCCACGAGAATGATGCGCCGCTCGGCGAGCAGCGGACCAAGAGGTGCAGGACACGTCTGACCTCCTGATAACTGAGGGGCGGCTTGTTGGCCACCTCGAGCGCTTCAGCCAAGTGGGCGAGAGGCGTAGAGACGGACGACGCCGTGGGCGGCGAGCGGGGCGAGCGCCTCGTTCTCGCGGCACAGCTGCTGCGGCGAGCTTCTTCCGCTGGTGATCACGTGTTGGTCGCCCCCCGTGACTGGATATGCCTGGGCTGCGTATTGTTCGATGCGTAGAGGAACTTGTGCCGCTCTGGGAGACGAATGTAGACGCTACCGTCATGATCGTTGCGCCGGCGGCCGGCGGTCATAAAGAGCCGGTTGGAACATGTGGAGACCGCGGTGGCGCGAACGATCAAGAAGGCGCCGCCGCTGGCGTCTGAGGCGCCAGAACTCGGGTCTCGATCTAATTCAATTAGCTCAAATACTTCGATTCTGGACACCTACAAGCCTTGTATTCCCATAGCCCCTGGCATGCTCTAGACTCCGACCGCCAGGGCGTAGGTTGTCTTTGAAGTCGAAATCGAGCAGGGGGTGTTGACGTGAAGTCACAAGTGCCACGAGAGGCAAGGGGCGGCCACGTTGCTCGAGCTCGTCATCTCTACGCCGTCGCGTTTATCGCGGCCATGGCGCTGCTGCTTGTGCCCGCCGGCGCGAGCGCCGCCTCGCCGGTGCTCGAATTCGTCGTTCCCGGCCATGGCTTCCCGATTGCCTTCACCACCGCAAGCGGCGCGGTGACGGCGCAAATGGCCGGGTTTGAAACCCTCGTGCACTGCACTGCCTCCTCGGGCAAAGGGGAAGTCACGGGGCCGCGCTCAACCGTTTCGGAATATCGGTTCACGGGGTGTACAGCCGCGGGTGGCTCCGCTAAGTGCAAATCCGCGGGCGCAGGAGAAGAAGAAATCGCAACAGGACAGATCTCAGGCGATCTCGTGTACATCGATCAGGCGAAAGCCCAAGTGGGCATCCTCCTTAATCCGGAAGGTCATACTTATATGTCCTTCGAGTGCGGCGGCGAGCCCGCCGAAGGGCAGGGTTCTTTCCTCGCACCCGCCGGTCCGATCAATCAAGAAGCCACGGCGTTCACAGCAACGCTAAGCCAGTTCGACAGTGTACAGACGCCCGACGAATACGAAGGCGAAAAAGGCGAACAACTCCAGGCGATCCCGACAGGCAGAAGGGAAAGCAACCCATTCGTCCCGACGGGCGTGGAACTGTCGATGACGATCTACTCAAGCGTGCCGGGTGAGATAAAGGCCGTCACGACGCAAGAAATCGAAGCCAAACAGCAGGAAGAAGAAACCAAGAAGCTAGATGCAGCCCTGAGGATGCAAGAAGAAGCCCTCAAAAAAGCCGAAGCACACACCAAGCAGATCAGCGAAGAAGCAAGTGCCCAGGTCGCCGCGGCAGCCACGAAACATCAAGAAGAAGAAGCCGCAGCGAAGAAAAAACGGGAAGAAACTGAAATGGCTAAATCACACACACCCACGCGCGCAGAGTTGCTGGCACGAGCGCTGCGCGAGTGCCAGAAGCAGCCAAAGAAGCGACGGGCTCGGTGTGTCGCGAGCGCACACAAGAAGTACAGGGCCAGGGCCGAGAACGCTAGGCTCACACGACGTTAGGCGCCGTGCTACCAGCGTCACACTTTGGCGCAGACGAGCAGGGTGGCCGCTTCTCCCAGATGCGGCGAGGTACTGGACACGGCTGCTGACATGGGCCGCGATCCTCGCAAGGTCGTGTTCGTCGGCGGGTGGGTGGTCGTCGACGCTCTCGATCTCACTACTCGACCGTTCGCCAGTACATCAGCGAGATCGGCCGGCACTGAGCCGCACACCCCTGGATCTCCATAACTTTCATGACGATCTGGGAATTGGGGTGGACCGCACCGGCGGCCGCGGTCCTACCGTCGCTGTGCACGCGGCCGTGGCCCCTCGCGATGACGTTGTTCTTTGTACTCACCGGCGTGTTGCGCGATTCTCATCGGACTGATACACAAGGACTGCTCACCCGACGGTGAGCGCGACGTACAAATCATGCGAAACGCGGACGCGCTGTCCTGGCACCGATACACGCACGAGAGGTGGAGTCTCGTCATCAAGGGCTCGCTGCCGCTGACGGGCTTCGCCCTCGCCCGCTCCGCTCCCCCGAGCCGGCTCGCGCGACTCGTGTTGGGTGGTGCACTCGTGCGCCTGGCCGCGGCGGTCGTCACGTTCGCAGGTCCCGGTTTGCACACGTGCGCCGACCCGAACGACCCAGGAGCCGCGAACTTCTCCAGCCCACACCGACGGGAGAGCTAGAGGCGCTCGACGCGAAACGTGCTCAGCAGCAATATCGCGGCCTGAGGCCCCGCTTCGCCGAGCAGCGTGTCAAGCCTGTCCCAGTGCGTAGTTACGCATCGGAGCTTCTGCCAAACGGTGTATTTGGCGTCCCCGAGAGCGAATACGTGCGCCTGGTGATCGGTGACGGCTTGGCGCTCAGCGGTGATGATGCCTTGCGTCTGTTGGCGTATCCCGAGGATCGCTCCGTCTTGGGTGAGGATCGCCATGCCGCGCGCGGCGATGTCGGCGATCCACCACTCGTCCCCTTCTTGCGGGCGCTGCATCTCGGGGTGCACGTCGTGCTGGAAGTGGGCCGTGACCCCGTGGTTGTGCGTGAAGCGGTTGATCGTCTCGGTCACGGCCCGCCCGACGGAGTTCTCGACGTAGAGGTCTCGGATCACGCGGCGAGCAGGATCGCGGCGACCACCTCGACTTCGCGGGCGCCGGTGTCGCGTTCGATCTCGTCGTTTGAGTAGCCCTCGCGATTCCTGCCGGTGATCGCGTCTAGGCGAACACCGGTCTCGGCTGTGATGGGGTGACCGCCGGCGACCCTCATGTCGACAACGAGTGGGACCGCCCGGGTCTTGAACCACCAGCGTCGGGCGTGTTCGTGCTCGTCGTAGTCGATGTCCTTCGTCCAGAGAGCGCTTTCGACGAGCTTCTCTGCCGTCAGCTGTCCTCCGCGGGAGGCGTTGAGCAGCATGACGCCGTCATCTGTCTCCGCGAACCGCGTAAGAAGATCGCCTCCGTAGACGTGGAACTGCCTCGTCATCAGCGGCCTCTGCTCTTTGAGCTCGTTGCCCACGTACTCGAGCGCGCGTCGGATCGCTTGGAGCGCAGCGTCGCCACGGTAGAGCGAGAGGGTTCTGAGTTCAAGGAGGTTCAGGAAGGACAACGCAAGCCCCCCGCGCTCGCCATCAGCCGGGATGAGTGGCTCGTCACGTCGAGGCTCGCCTTTGTAGAGCCGCTCGTGCCCAAAGCTCCAGCGACTCACCGTCTCAGGGCGTCGGCCGATGAGCACGGCAGCCTCGCTGATCGTGTACCTGGGAGTCAGAGCTCGTTGCTCGATGCGCTTGTCCATAGCGTCAGCGTAGTCCACGAGTCGGCCCACCGGCATCAACCGTTTACCACGTCCGAAGCGAGGCCAATGTCCGCGCTGTTTAGCGGGACTCCGACGTCGTTGTCGACGAGGTGCCCGTGTACGTCGAGCGTGTAGGCAGCGGAGTGGTGGCCCATCCAGCGTGGGAGGCGGAGCGGGCTCGCGCCTTGCTCGATCAGCAGCCCGGCGCAGGTGTGGCGGAGGGTGTGCAGGCCGATCCGAGGGATCCCGGCTCGCTTCGCCGCAGGGCCAAGGACACGATTCCGGAGATTCGTTTTAGGACCAGCTTTCGGACGCGCCCGAGAGGATTCGAACCTCTGACCTTCGGTTCCGTAGACCGATCGAATAGCGCCGAGCCGCGTAGATTGGGGCAATCTAGACCGGCCGGATCTAGTTCTGCTGCATGAGATTTGGTCCAGTTTGGTACCCAAAGCGGTACCCACACTCATCATCGTAGAATGTGGTACCCAAGTGGTACCCACGTCTTGTACGATGGTGGCATGGCGACGACACCGAACGCCAACGTCATCGTCCGCGAGCAAGGCGGGCAGCCGTTCTACGAGGCGAAGTTCCGCCACTACGGGCGCCAGGTCAAGCGGCGCATCGGCCCCGCGTGGCTTGAGCGTGATCCCGACAGCGGCGGTTGGCGTTCGCGCCGTGGCCGCGTGCCAGACGGGTCCTACAGCGAGCGGGCGGCGATCGTGGCCGCCGCCCAGATCGCAGGCGAATACGTGACTGAAGCGGCTGACCGCGACCGTATCGAGCAGGAACGCAGGACGCGCGGCGTGACGTTCCGTGAGGTCGCCGATGCCTATCTCGGCTGGCTCAGGGACGTGCGCGGCGCGAAGCCGGCAACGCTGCGTGACCACGAAAGCATCCTGGCCGAGCCCGGCGTGGCCTACAGGCGGGGGAGCGGCACGACCAAGGGGTACGTGATGGCGGGCCTTGGCGATCGGCCGGCATCCAAGATCACCACGCGGGAGGTCGAGGATGTGCTGGCGAGCGTGAGTGCGTCGAGTGCGTCTCCTCGCACGGTGAACAAGTACCGCTGCGTGGCGTCCGCCGTCTTCAACTACGGCCGCAAGCCCTCCACGTTCGCGCTGCCGGCAAACCCTGCCAGCGACGCCGACCGGCGGCGCGAACGTCACCCGGACGCGCTCGTGTTCTACACGCCGGAGGAGGTCGAGGCCGTCGCTCGCGCGCTTGCTGCCGGCGAGCACCGCGACCCGTCGCGTCCCGCGATGACCGGCGGCGAGACGGCCGCACGGCGAGCCGACGACGAGCAGGACGCCGAGCTTGTGCGCGTCGCTGCATACGCCGGACTGCGCCTCGGCGAGCTGTTGGCGTTGCGCTGGCGCGACGTGGATTTCGCGGGGTCCGCGTTGACGATCGCTCGCGCGATGAGCGCACGCGTCGAGGCTTCCACGAAGTCGGGGCGAGTGCGGCGCGTGCCGCTGGCCGACCAGGCTGCCGCCGCGCTCGAGCGCATGAGCCGGCGCGAGCGGTACACGGCGCCGGATGACCTCGTGTTCTGCAACGTCTACGGGCGCACACTGGATGACTCGGCGCTGCGCCGCCGCTACCGGCGCGCGCAGATCGCGGCCGGCGTTCGACCGCTGCGCTTCCACGACCTGCGGCATACGTTCGGGTCACTGCTGGCCGCCAATGGAGTTGACGTCGTCACGATCCAGAAGGCAATGGGGCACAGCGCGCTTGCCACAACGAGCCGCTACCTGCACGCGCGCCCGGCGTCTGAGCAGGCGCAGGTGTTCACGGCGGCATTCACGTCGACCTTGCCCGAAGCCGCCGATAGGGTTGCTCGGTGAAGCAGAGAGCGAGGGATGTGTCGGCTCCGCGGCTCTCCAAGGGGCAGGTTAACCGTGCCGGGATGTTCCTCCTGGAGCTGCGCCGACGGGTAGACGTCGAAGGCGCGGAGCGCGCGCTTCGCGCAACCGATGAGGCTTCCATAGAGGCGGCCCGTGAGGCGTTGGAGTGGTGGCGAAGCCTGCACGCGCGACCGTTGTCGATGGTGGCTGCGAACCTGCGCTACCACGTCTTGAAGGCCGAGGCTCAGGTCGACGGTCGAATAGAGGTCACGCAACGCCTCAAGCGACAGGACACGCTCGTCGGCAAGCTCGACCGTGAGCGCGGGAACGTCACGCAGATGCAGGACATCGGCGGCGTGCGCGCGGTGGTGCCGAGCGTACCCCACGTGTATCGCGTGCGGCGGAGACTGCTGAAGTCTTGGACGATCGTCCGCGAGCGCGACTACATCGCCAGCCCGAAGGACGACGGCTACCGCGCCTTGCACCTGGTCGTGCGTCGAGCCGGGTTCCCGGTCGAGGTGCAGCTGCGGACCCTCGGACAGGATCTTTGGGCCAACGCGATCGAGGAGGCGGGACGGCAGACCGGTATCCAGTTCAAGTTCGGTGAGGGGTCCGAGATGGAGCACGCCGCGTTCGTGAGCACCGCGGCGTTGATCGCAGCCGTCGAGGAGGGCAAGCTTTCCGCCGCCGAACTCTTGACCGCAGGCGCGATCGGAGCTGCGATCATTGAGCTAGCCAAACAGCGAGAGCGAGAGACCAAATGAGTCCCATCGACGAAATCAAGCACTTCCTAGTCACGCGCAACGTCGCATCTGGTCGCACGACCGTCAAGGCGTTCGGCGGCGACTACGAGGCGGCACAGGTCGCCTACGGCGCGGCCGAGCGAGAGGCCGCCGTGCGGCGGGATCTCGACGTCGTGCTTCTCAGCGCGGACTCGCTGGAGACGATCAAGCGGACGCACTCCAGCTACTTCAAGTCGAACCTGATGAGCGAGCTGCTCCCCGCTTAGATTAGTGCTCTGGCTCGGAAGTTCGGCGACGTATTCGGCAGACGGACACGCTGGCTCTTGACGGCCAGCAGGCGCCTGGGGCGGTGCCGAGACACAGCACTGCTTGTCGTCCTTTCCGACAGCACTGAGCGCGTCGGCTGCGGCGACCGCTTTGGCACTGAACCAGGCGTCGCCGGACACCGGCACCTCGCCCCCTACTCGGAAAGACCCGCCGTCCGCAACGCCTTGCCGTGATCGAGATAGTTGCGAACGCGCGAAATCTTGCCGTCGCGAAAATCGATGACCTGCCCCAACGGTGTGTCGATCTGGAGTCCGCTGCCTGCTCCACGTCCTCCCATATGACCAAGCGTGAGTACGCGGTCGCCGAGATCGCGAAACTCGTCAATGACGGTGTGGAACTCCTCCCAGATCTCGGCGCTCTCGTCGAAGTACGTTTCGACGGCCTCCCGGCCCCGGTAGCTGACGCCCTCGACGGCCCCTGGCATCGCCGGAAGCCACTCGAAGTCCGGGGTCATCAGCTCAGCGAAGAGCTCGGCTCGCTGGTTCGTGTCCACGCGCTGGTTCATGGCGTCTATTGCACGCTTGACGATCTCCAGGTTCGCTTGCGACATCGCCTACCCCGCGAGCCCTGCGGCCTTGAGGGCAGCGTTCACGTCCGGAAAGATTCGTGCACGCGCAATGCGACCGGCGGCTCCGAAGTCCGCAACAAACGCCAACGGCAGATCGACGTCGATCTCGCTGGCGCGTCCTCGCGCATGCGTGGTGCCGATGACGACCACCGCGTCGCCGGCTGCGCGCAGATCGTCGACCTCGACCTGCCACTGAGAGAACTGTTCGTCAACATCGCGCATCCACTGTTCGATCCCTGCGTAGCCCCGGTATGGCTCACCGTTGAGCAACGAGAAGGGCGACTCCAACTCGACCGCAGGATCGCAATACTGCGCTGGGTCCGGGCGATCGCCGGCATTCCACCCGTCGAAGAGTGCCCGCATGATCTCCACATTCCGCTCCGACATCGGGTACTCCTCGAGGCCGAGGTCGGCGAGGGCGCGCTCACGGTCCCAGTAGAGGACGAGCTTCGTCACCTTGGCGCCGCGCAAGTGAAACAGGCACGCGACCTTCGACCCGATTTGCCCGAGCTCGAGTCCGCTTGTCTTGCCGCGCCCGCTGTAGTGGAGGAAGACAAGGACGCGCTCGTCGTCGAACTCGCGATAGTCGTCCACCACCACCCGAGCTTCCTCCCACGTGCTGAGGAATCCGCGCCAGGCCTCTGCGATCTTGGGCAGCCCCGTCCAGCGGCCCGGCGTGGGCCCGGCGGCGATCACCCACTCGATCTCGGGGTCCGCCCACTCGACCGAGCTGAAGTCGCCGCGCTCCCAGGCGGCGAAGATCGAGCGCACAAGGTCCAGGTTCTCCGACATCGCCTACCCCCGCTCCTGCGCGAGGCGTTCGGCTGCGGCACAGGCCGCGTCGATGTCGGCGTAGGACGTAAGCCTCGCGATCAAGCCATCGACCATCAGCACGACACGCGCAGACCGCTGGTGAACCTCACCCGTGCTGCCGCTAGGACGGCCTCGCTGCGTGAACACCTGAATGCCTACTCCGCCGCCGAGATCGCGAACCTCCTCGGTCTCCGACGCGAGGTCATCGTACGCGCGCAGCCAATCTTCAAGGAAGTGGCGAATCGCGTCACGACCCTCGAAGATGCCCAAGTCCATCGGCGATATGTCCCACACGGCGTTGGGAGCAAAGAAACTCAACACCTCATCAATGTCGCGGCGGTTCCCAGCGTCCTGCACGCGGCGCGCAAGCTCCACCAAGTCGCGGGTCGTGGAGTCCTCGGGCATCGGTAGCAAGTATCCCCCTGGAGACGAGCGGCGGCTACCTTGCCGATGGCGAGGGTGCGTAGAAGGAGCCCCCCGACCGCAGCTTCGTCAGCCACAGCGAGCGTGGGAGAGGCCCACCGAGACTGCTGGGTTGGACGATAAGCATCCCTGTGTCTCGGCACGGGACGGGCGCCTGCTGGCCGCCAAGAGAGAGGGTGTCCGTCTGCCGAATACGTCGCCGAACTTCCGAGCCGGAGCACTCAGCGAGAACGTCGCGTGGGGCACCTTCCCGCGCTTGCCGGCGACCGTGATCGGCTGACCGTCAACTGCGTTTGGTCAGGACCGTTTCGATTTGCTCGCGGATGTAGAGCCTGCGTCTGCCGATCTTGACGCTCGGCAGGATGCCGCGGCGTGCCCAGTCCTCGACGGTCGAGACTGGCGCGTGCAGCAAGCCGGCGACCTCGCGCGCCAGCACACGTCGTCGGCCGTCAGCCGTCTGGGGCGTGGCTGAGCGTCGAGCCTGGACCCTAGGCCGCCGTCCGGTGGTCCGAGCCGGTCCTCTCTTGCTTGTGAGCTGGTTGGCCTCACACGTGTATAGACCCTGAAGGCCGGCAACCGGCCAGCGAGTTTGCGGCGCCAGCCGAACTCGCTGTCGCAAGTGGACAAGGAGGCGAAGCCGACGCCTCCGGTGCCAGTGGCGGCGGCCACCCGGCCGCAACCGCTCCCGACGCCGGCGTCGCCTCTATGCCCTGCGCGCCCTCTGCGTGCGATACGGGCGTGCCCCTCGGTGCCCGTTCATCCCTCCGCAGGCGTTCTCAGCGCCACTCGTCGGGGACTACGCCGGGTGTCCACTCCTTGGTCACTCCGCCGCCTGCCTGCTTGAGCCTGCGCCCGAACTCAGCGACGTTGAGCTGGAAGTCCAACTCGTCACGGGGATCGCGGCCTCCGTCGTCGAGCATCTGACGCCAGTGCGCGAGCGCACACAGCGTCTCGACCTGTGATTCGTCGGTCCACCAACCCTGTTTGAGCCCTTTCAGCTCGTCGGGATAGCGCCCGCACAGCGCGACGATCGAGCCCCACCTGAACTGTCGCCATTCACGATCACCGCCGTAGGGCTCAAGCCACGGTGCCCGAGTGATCGTCAGCTCGTCCGCTGGTGCGCTTCCGTTCCCGCGCGCTGCGGCCGTGAGCTTCCCGAGTCCGTCGCGGACCATCTGGCCCGCGACACGCGCGACCGGCTGCCCGGACGCTGCCGCCAGCTCATCCAAGCGTGCGGCGATGTCGTCGGAAAGCGTGATCTTGATTCGACTGCTCATTGCGGAACCTCCGAGTTTCGACATCGAGGGCCGTTCTGGCCCCTTTCTGTCGAGTACTGACCCCAAGTCCGCGAAACCGGCCAACGAGTTTCGAGGCCCACTTTGCCAAGCTCGCGCTTCTGGCCAGCGAAGGAGCGGTGCGAGTTTCCCGCCGCACGCACCGTGACACGTTCCGAGCCTCGCGCTCTACGCGATCGTCCAACGACCCCTGCCGCCAGGCGCGGGGCGCTCCGCCCCATCGCTGCGGGCGCAAGTGCGGCGAGGGGCCTGAGACGCACGAGCCGACACAGTCGCCGGATGATGTGACCGACTCCGATACATCTCCCGACCGGCTCGGTTCGGTCCCTGTCCGACTACGTCGGTCGGTCTTGTGCTCTCGTTCGGTCGCGTGCGAGAGGGCAACGTCGCGAGATCGCTAGCGTCGTCGGCGCGGCACCCCCCGCGACGACGTCATTCGTCCTCTAGGCGCAATGCAAAGGTTACGGGGTCGGTCTCCTCGTCCGGGACCGGAGTCCAGCCTCCGATCGTTTCGCCGTACTCGGCAAAAGCTTGGGCCTTCGCATCCTCGATCGACTCGTGCCACGTATCTCCGACCTCCTCACCCAACTCGTCGAAGCGATCGAGGAAAATGCCATCCGGTCGAGTGGATAGGACCAGCACTCGCGGAATCGCCATACGAAGCCGTGTATCCGGCGCGCCCGACCCAAGCGGCGGCAACCCCGCATAGTGGCGTGATGCCGGACCGGACTCCTTGCGCCCTACGAGCGCAACCAATCTGTCGCTCGCCGTCATGCCCTTATCATTCATCGAGATACACGTGAGCGTTTTCGATAATTGTTCGGCCATCTGGGCTGACCGACTCGAAATGGACGTGCGGATTTGTGGCGCCGAGGTCGCTTTCTGTCATCCGGAACTGGCGGGCACCATCGGCCGACCGGTAAACGCCCGGTGCGATTTCCTCGTAGCCATCTCCGAGCCAACGCTCCGCAGCGCCCGCCACGTCCTCGTTGCTGATCGAGCCAGCCGCTAGATCACCCAGTCCGGTCTCCTCACCCGCGCCGCTGAGGTCGACAACTCCCGCGAGTGCGCCCTCCAGCCCGTGTGAAACGGACGCAAAGTATCCGCAGCCATCTTCGTATGAACTGATCTCTTCTTTGTAATCTCTAATCGGATTCAACGGGCTTTCGGAGACGACGTTGCCTTCGGTCCAAAAGCTTTCGCTAAACGGGTTCCAGTCGCTGAGCCCCCAAGGATCGCCCGAGTTCACCGGGTTATCAGAGGCGTAGCTATACGGTTCGCCGGTTATGGCGTCGAACGGGTCCACGCTGAGGAATTGGGCGGTTGCGGGGTCGTAGACGCGGTTACGAAGGTAGATGAGGCCGGTATCGCTACTTGTGTATTGGGCGTCGTAGCCGAGAGGAGTCGTCGCGGCCCCTTCGCACGTCGGTGTGCCGTAGGCTTCGTAGCTGCATTTGCCTTCGACCGCGCCGGTCGAGCTCGTGATGAGCCGGGTGGAGCCCTGCTGGTCGTGGTGGAGGTAGACGGCCGTGCCACTGCTCGAGAGTTGCTCGACCGGGAGCCCGCCGGGTCCGTAGATGTAGCTGTTGCTGCCGTCGTTGAGGATCAGCGGAAGCTCTTCGGCGGTATCCCACGCAAGGTAGCTGGTGATCCCGGAGATCGTTTGGGCTGTACGAAGTGCTTCGCCGTTATAGGCATAGCTGTCTTCGATGGCTGATATTTCGCCTTCTTTGGGGCGCGACACTGTCGTCAGATTCCCGGCCTGGTCGTAGCCGTAGGTGGTGGCGGGGCCGGCCGCTGGGGTCGTCTGGATGCGCTCGCCTACTTCGTTGTAGCTGTAGGTGTCGGGAGTCGTTTTTTTGAGCGTGCTTTTTTCTAGCTCGTCGGCGCCGTTGTAGGCGTAGCTCGTTTTTTCGATGCTCGTTACGTTGTTCGCCGGGTCGTACCCGTAGTTCGTGCCTGTACCTTTGGTCATCCGGCTGTCTTCGTCATAGGTGAACGCCGGTTTTGCTTCGCCCGGAAGGCCTTTTGTCGTGATTTTTGTGATCCGTTCGTCTTTGTCGCGCGCGTAGACGAGCGACGCGAGCGTTTCGGTGCCTTTCTTCATCACGTCTTCGCTCATGGCGTCGGAGTCATTGTAGGCGTAGATGTCTTCGTTCGTCGTCCCCGACGGGAAGGTGGTAGTCGCAACCTCCGAGCCAGGGTTGTAGGCGAATTTGGTCGTGTGTTCGGCCCAATCCGTGACGCTCTTAAGTCGCCCGTCGTTGTCGTACGCGCGCGTGACACCTTTTTCGTTCGGATAGGTGATATGTGTCTGCTCGTTCGCAAGGTCGTATTCGTAGCTGACGACGTATTTGTGGGCGCCGCCTTCACCCGCCGTCGCTTTGAGGAGGCGGTCAAGTTTGTCGTATTCGTACGTCGTAATGCCTGTTCCGTCCGTCATCTTTGTGCGGCAGCCGTCACCGTTGTATTCGTATTTCACCGTAGCCGTTTTCCCGTCGGAGTACGTGACTTCGATCAGTCGGTTGTCTGGATCGTATTTATAGGTCGTCGTTCGTTTCGCCGCGTCAGTGAGGCTCGTCAAATTACCGGCCTGATCGTATTTCTTACTCGTTTTGCGGCCGAGAGGGTCGACGACTTCAGTGATCTCCTCTAGAACGTTGCGGACGTATTTTGTCGTGTGTTTGTTACCGTCGGTTTTACTAATGACTTGTCCCGCACCGTCGTATTCGGCTTCGGTGACGGCGCCGGTCGGTTCCTGCACCTTGATCGGCTCGTTGTCAGCGTTGTAGCTGTAGGTCGTTGTCTTGCCTTCCGGATCGGTGACCGTTTCCAAGTTCCCGTTACCATCGTATGTGTATTTTGTTTCGTGTCCGAGCGGGCTTGTGATCTTGATCGACCTGCCCTGTGCGTCGCGTTCGATTTTCGTTGTGAAGCTGCTTTCCGTCGCCCCACTCGCGTGACCGCGCGGGCTCACCGTCGATTCTTCCCGCGAATCTTCGTCGTATTTCCAGGTCCGCTTGTTGTTTTCGGGGTCGACTTCAGTCGTTCGATCCCCAGCAGCATCGTATTCGTATTTCCGGACCTCTTTCAGCGGGTTTTCCACGCTCGTGAGGTCGCCGTGGGAATCGTATTTGTAGCTCGTCGTCTGTGTGCCCCCCGGGGTAGGCCGCGAGATCGTTTCGGCGTTGCCGTCGCTTTCGCGTTTGATCGTGGTCGTCTCGCCATCCGGGCTCGTCGTCGTAAGCACATCGTGGGCCGAGTCGTAGGTCCATTTCGTTTCGTACATGTCAGGGTCGACCATGCTCGTGCGGTTGTATTTGCTGTCGTAGCCGTATTTCGTAGTCTGGTTGTCCCCGTTGGTTTCGCTCGTGACGTAGCCGCCTTCGTTGTAGGTGAAGGACTCGGTCGTCGCGAGCGACGTCCCGTAGCCGTGCGTGATCGCGACGGGCTCGTCGTTGCTCGTGAACTCCTCCAGCGTGACGCTGCCCGTCGCTTCGTTTGTGATCTTCGTTTGGAACGGTTCGTATACAAACCGCAGGGTGTGTTTCGCTGGGTCGGTCTGCGTTTCGACCTGCTTAGCTTCGTTATATTCGTTGATCGTCTTGCCGCCACGACCGTCGGTCATTTCCGTGAGCTCGTGCGAGCCGTTGTATTTGAACTGCCAGCGAGGGCTCGATTCGCCCGGCAACGTGACGCTGGCGAGACTACCGTCTTCGTAGGTGTATTTGACTACATGCCCCATCGGATCTTTCGCGCTTTCTACGAGGTGTTCGGAATTGTACGCGAACGTGAGTTTTCGGCCGTCTGGGTCGGTAATCGTTTCGAGCCGCCCTTCGCCGTTGTACGCGATCGTGGTTGCGTTGCCGTAGCGGTCCGTCACGCTTTCGAGCCGGCCGGTTTCTCCGCCGCCCGCTTTAGAGAATTTGTATTGCGTCTGATTGGCAAGAGTCAGCGTATAGCCAGATGTGGGGCTTCCCGAGAGCACATCTTGAACGCCGTTCGGTCCGGTAATGCCCGTAACGCTGCTTTCTCTAAAGGTTACGGTGCTCCCGTTGGCCTGATACAGCATTAGTTCACGCCATCTTTCCCCTTCGCTTTCGATTGCCAGCCCGACTGCCAGATGATCGCTAAAGCTGCTCGACCAGCCATACCCGAACGCTCCGTCTACCCCCGCTGCCGCAGCCTGCGAGTTGTAGGTGCGCGTCAGATCCAGGCCTACCCCGCGACCGCCTACCGAGAGATCCGTCTGTGTCTCGGTGTCGTTGCCGGTCGCGCAAGTGACGGGATCGCCACATTCCGGGTGTGGCTGACCTTCCATTGAGGGGTTATTAGCGCCGCCGTACTGTGTTTCCCGCGATCGAGCACTCACTGGGTGTTGGATTGCGAATTTCCCCGCTTCAGCTCGTATCGTGCCCAGGTTTTCGAAGGGCGCTCCGATGACGGTCGTCCAGGACCCTTCAGTCTTCTTCAGGGTACCAGTGTTGATGAGCGTGAATTCTGTTTCGAACGGAAATGCGGTGCCTTCGGTATTTGCGATGAGTGTACCGCTATTCGCGAGCACGCCGTGAGCGTTGCCCTCGATATACGCCAGCCCGGCGCCGCCGATCGTCAGCGTTCCGGAGTTCTTCAGGGTCCCACCATCGATAAACATCGGCGTCGTGACGCTTCCCGTCACGCCGGACTCGAGTACGAGCGATCCCGTACCCGACACGGTAGCGAAGCCTCCGCCGCTGAATGAACCGGTGACGTTCAGGACGCCACCGAGTTTCAAGGTGTCGCTTTTTGCTTCGCTGCTGCCTCCCAGAGCAAGTTTTGCGATGGTCGAGGTACCGCTTTCAGTCGTTTCAATCGTTGCGTGGGAGCTGGTTGTGTCATCCAGGGTTACGGTCGCCGCTGCCGCTTCGATCCGCCCCGCGTCGATGATCCTCGCCCCTACTTCGATGTTTCCTTCCCATTTCGCGACTTTGCCGAACGCAAAGGCTTGGGTCTCTTCGAAGATGATCGCGGTGCCCGCGCTGGTTGCGGACCAGGAGCCGTCCGTGGTTTCTGGGGCAGATCCGCCACCGAAGAAGGCAAGCTTGCCTGCGACGGCGGTCACAGAGCCTTCGTTGTCGATCGGAATGCCAACATCGGTAGTCCAGGTGCCTTTGGTCTTCGTCAGAGTGCCCGTGTTCACCAGCGTCGCTTCCGGCGAGAAGGCGAAGGCCTGGTTTTTGGTGTTCACGACCAGCGTGCCACTGTTCATCAGGATTCCATGGTTTTCGCCCTCGGCATCCGCGGATTCTTCGCCTTCCGCCCCGACCGAGAGAGTTCCAGCGTTCTTCAGTGTCCCCCCGTCGAGATCGAGACCCCCGGTCACGGCGCCGGTTACGCCGGTGCCGATGACGACCTTGACCGAGCCGGCCAGGGTCCCGCCAGCGGCACTAAACGCGTGCGTCACGTCGACTTCCGCCGGACCAAGGAGCTCCCCTCCCGCGAGCGACAGGTAAGCGATCGTCGACGCTTCCATGGTGTTTGAGACTTCCAACGACGCACTTGTCGTGATCACAAGCGTCCCCAGACCCTGCACGATGCCAGCATGCCAGCCACCAGAGGTCACGTCTACCGTCTTGCCTGACCCGATACACACAACAGACGCCGATGTCGGGCGTTCGCCCGTCGACCAGTCCGATTCAGTCGCCCAGCTGCCTTCGCTCGGCCCAATCCACGTATCTGTGCACAGCGCTTCGGCGGACGCGATCGCCGGCAGCGACAGCAAGAGCGCGGCCGCCGCGATGGAAACAAGTGCCGCTAGCTTGCTCTTCCCGAACCGGCCTGGAACGACACCTCGGGCGAGCCAACCGACTCGCGGAGCCCTGCCAAACCGGACGCGATACATCTCCATGCCTCCCAAGATCGGATTGGCCGAAGCGGCCGGGCTGGGTTCTATCAACGGGCATGACGGCCGTGAGGCGGATCTGGACAATTGTTCTAGTTATCGGACGGTTGGCTACGGGCGCACGCAGCGAGCGCGCAGGCCGACATGCGGTTGCTGCGTCTTCCGGTGCGCGTGCAGCACGACCCCGAGGGGACCGCGGCGAGCCTCGAGCCTACATCAGGCTCCGGCCTCGTCAGAATGGTCCGCCATGACCCCCGACACAGAAGCGCTCGACGCCGCGATCGAGGTTCTGCGGCTAACGCAGGAGGCGATCCCTGCTCGATGGGAGGAGGACACCGCTGACGAGCTGTTGATGCTCGTGCATCTGACCTTCCACGACTTCGTCGTCCCCGTCCTCGCCGACCCGGTGCCCTCCGGAACACCCGAAGAGGGCGTCCCTCCACTCGCTACCCGTGCGGCCCTGCATGGACGGGCCGTCGCGGACTTGCTCACCGCGCTCGCGATCGACTACTGGAAGGACACCGGGAACGGGCAGCCGGAGATCGGCCAGGCCGAGGCCGCGGCAAGGCTAAGGCACCATTGGATAGACACGATCGGCGAGGCTGCATGTTCGAAGACAGATCAGCCCCAGCATGAGACGGCCGTCGAGTACGTCCGGGGAGTGGCCACCGGTCTGAGCTTCATCGCGGGGATTCTCGGCGCTCAGCGCGGGCTGTCGCTCGATCCCGATGACCCTCGGGGGCCCATCGAGCCTGCTGAGGGGGCGATGACCGGAGAGGACGCAGGCGGACTCCTGGTCTGGTGTGGTGCCGCAGCGCTCTGTATTTCCGCGACGCTTCAGCCTTGGTTTCGAATAAGCCCCGCTGGATAGCCTGCTGGAGCGGGTCGAGCGCCTCAACGTCTGAGCCGGGCTGGATTTGACGGAGGCTCTGATCTGCGGTTTCGTCCGCGGGGAAGGAGAGCCTTCCGTTATGGCAAGAGCGAGGAAGTATCCCGAGGAGCTGCTGGAGCGCGGCACACGGCTTGTGTTCGAGTCCGGCCGCCCGATCGCCCACGTCGCGCGTGACCTGGGCATCGATTCTGAGACGCTGCGCAAATACGTGCGGCGCACCGAAGCCGATGAGGGCAAGCGCAAGGACCTGTTGAGTAGCCAGGAGCGTGAGGAGATCAAGCAGCTGCGGCGCGAGGTTGCGCACCTGCGCCGGGCGAACGAGATCCTCAAGGCGGCGAGCGTGTTTTTCGCCGGCGAGCTCGACCCGAACCGGCCGAAGTGAGCGCGTTCATCGAGGAGTATCGCGAGCGCTTCGGGGTCGAGCCGATCTGCCACACCCTGGGCGTGTCGGTGTCCGCCTACTACGAGCGTGCCTCGGGCCGCCGGTCCGAGCGCCAGGTCGAGGACGAGCGGCTGGTTCGGAAGATCAGCGAGCTGCACGAGGCCAACTACTGCGCCTATGGCTACCGGCGGACCTGGAAGGCGCTGCTGCGCGCTGGCGAGAACGTTGGCCGTGATCGTGTGCGGCGGCTGATGCACCGGAACGCCATCCAGGGCGCCAAGCGGCGCGGCAAGGCCTGGCGCACCACCAAGCCCGATCCGAAGGCCACGCGGCCTGGTGATCTCGTTCAGCGCGACTTCACGGCATCCCGGCCGGATGAGAAGTGGTTCGCGGACTTCACCTACCTGCGCTGTTGGGAGGGACTGGTGTTCTTCAGCTTCGTGATCGACGCCTACAGCCGACGGATCGTGGGCTCGCAGTTCGCGCCGCACATGCGCACCACGCTCGTCCTTGACGCGCTGCGGATGGCGCTGCATCAACGCCAGCCCGAGGTCGCGCTCATTCAACACACCGATGCCGGGAGTCAATACACGTCTTTTGACTACACCCAGACGCTGCACGATCACGGCGTGCTGGCGTCGATCGGCACCGTCGGCGACGCGCTAGACAACGCCGTCGCTGAGAGCTTCGTCGACAG
Source organism: uncultured Solirubrobacteraceae bacterium (assembly GCA_963838405.1). Lineage (GTDB taxonomy): Bacteria > Actinomycetota > Thermoleophilia > Solirubrobacterales > Solirubrobacteraceae > Palsa-744. The sequence goes on from CAWIRA010000006.1 coordinate 1,385,613, forward strand.
CTTCAAGACGGAGCTCATCGCCGACCGGACCTGGGCGACCCGCAGCCAGCTCGAGCTCGCCGTCGTCGAGTACGTCGCGTGGTTCAACAACGAGCGACTGCACGAAGCCCTCGATGACCGGCCACCACGAGAAGTCGAGGAACTCTACGCTGCGAAAGAACAGGCCACGATCCCCATCAAATGAAGATAGGGAACCTACAAACCCCGCCTCCGTCGAACCCAGGGCGGCTCACTGCGGGATGTCCTGACTCTGGCGTTCTGGGAGAAGCTCGACTACCTGATCGTGTTCTCACGGGCCGATCTGGCCCGCGATCGCGCCGACGCCGTTGAGGTCGGGTGGCGTCTCGGGTTCAGCGGCACGCATGTCGTCGCCGCCGATTCAGAAGACGAGATCGCCTTCTGGAGTTCGATCGAGTCCAGTTGAACCCCACGTCGGGTAGCGCTCGCGGCAGCCTCAGGGTTGTCGTGGGCGTTGCCCGGGCGTGGATGGCCTCCCGGCCCGCGGAAGGGCCTGAGTCTTTCTGCGGGCCGATATGGCCATCCAATCCCAACCCAAGGAGGTAGCTCATCAATGGCCACCAAAGCCCAAGAGATCTACAAGGAGGTCGAGAAGCGCATCGCGGCCGGCGTCGACAAGGCCGACGCGTTCAAGCAACTCGCCGAAGAGACCGGACGACCCTTCGACAGCCTGCGCGGGTCGTACTACACGCACACGCGCAAGCTCGAAGGAGGTGAGCCCGGCGGCAAACCACAGCGGACACGGCGTCGTGAGACGACGCCAGCCGACGCAGTGGCGGATGCAAGAGCAGCACTCGAACGGGCGGTCGAGTCGATCGACCGGGAGGTCGAAGCCTCCAAGGCCAGAGCCGACGAGGCCAAGTCTGAGTACGAGGCACTCCGCGACAGCGCCAAAGAGCGTAAGGACGCCATAACCCAGCGCCTGGACGCGCTCAACTGAGACACCGTGGGTCGATCTGGGCGAACGCCTGGATCGACCCACATCTACCAATTAACATGTTGCTAAATCAGCGAGTTAACGGGAAAATCGTTAAGCCAATTAACTAGAAAGGAGGAATGTAATGTCCCAAATAATTATCAAGCCGGTGGCGCCGGAAACAAGTCACGAGAAGCGCGCAGTCATATATCTACGGGTATCGAGCGATCAGCAGGTGGAACGTGGATATGGAGACGAGGGCTACTCAGTGCCCGCCCAACGCGAGGCCTGCACGCGCAAGGCTGCCGAACTCGGAGCCACCGTGGTCGCTGAGTACGTCGACCTCGCGAAGTCCGCCAAGACCAAGAACCGGCCGCGGTTCATGGAAATGATTGCCGACATCGAGCGCGACCGGGACATCGACTACGTCGTCGTCCACAAGCTCAACCGCTTCGCCCGCAAGGCGATGGATGATTCCGTTATCGACTATCGCCTGAGCGAGGCGGGTGCTCAGCTCGCCTCAGTCCTGGAGCACATCGACGCGACGCCATCCGGAAAGCTCAATCACCGGATACACGCTGCCTTCGCCGAGTACGAGAACGAGAACCTGGCAGCCGAGATCCGAAAGGGGCAGATCCAGAAGCACCTCGCCGGCGGAACGCCATTCACGGCACCGGTGGGCTACAAGCACTCACCGGTCGAGTTTGAAGGCCGGCTCATCAACTCCATCGTCATCGATAAAGATCGTGCCCCGCTCGTTCAACTCGCCTTCGATCTCTACGACACGGGCGAGTACCCCATTACCCGCCTACGCGACACGCTCGAAGAACACGGCCTCACGAGTCGACCTAGTCGCAGGCGCACATCGAAGCCACTCTCACGCAACGGCCTACACACGATGCTCCGCAACCCCTACTACATCGGGATCGTCGTCTATATGGGCAAGAGGGTGCAGGGTCGCCATCCGAAGCTCGTTGATGAGCGCGTCTTCGACCGAGTGCAGGCCCGGCTCGAGGCTCAGCGCGCTGCGGGTGACCGGCCGCGCAAGCACCAGCACTACCTAAAGGGCAGCCTGACATGTGACCAGTGCGGCGCGCGGCTCATCTACGGACAGCACACGGGCGGCGGAGGCGTCTACGAGTACTTCAGCTGCGTCCGGCGACGCGCACGCAACGGCGGGAAGTGCGATACCGGCCACTACCGCGTCGAGCTCGTCGAGCTCGAGGTCGCCGCCCTCTACTGGTCTCTCAAGCTGTCTGGGAAGCAGATCGACTCGATACGCCGGGACGTCACCGCCATCGCGGAGAAGCACGCCGAGACCATCCGACAAGCCGCCGCTCGGCATCGCCGCCGCCTACAGACGCTCGAAGACGAACAGGCGAAGCTCCTCGAACTGCACTACAAGGGTGCCGTCTCCGAGAACGTCATGCGACGCCAGATTGAGCGCATCGAAACCGAGGAGCGCACGCTCCGGCAGCTTCTCAGCTCTTCCGAGGTGCAGCTGGCCGACGTCGTTGGCGCCCTTGCCGACGCACTGAAGCTGACCGAGAATCCCTTGGAGACCTACCTGGCAGCCAGCGACCTCGGTCGGCGCCTGCTCAACCAGATCTTCTTCAGCGAGATCCGCGTCGGAGAGGACGGCGAGATCCAAGAAGCCACGATTGAGAAGGCCTATGCCCGAATCATCGCGCCGCGCCTGGTCCGCTCTACGCCAGACGGGGACGGCCCTGGCGCCCGCCTGCGGGCCCAACGGCAGCCAAACGCCGGCCCCGCAGGCTTGGGGCCGAAGTTTGACCGCGAGAAGATTGGCGCGCCCGAGAGGATTCGAACCTCTGACCTTCGGTTCCGTAGACCGACGCTCTATCCAGCTGAGCTACGGGCGCAGAGCGCCGTAGTCTACCGCCGCTGTTCGCTCTCGCCCCAGAGCGTCGCCAGCAACGAGCGTCGGCCGCCGTGGTTGCGGTGCTCGCACACGTAGATGCCCTGCCACGTGCCCAGCGCCAACTCGCCGCCGCTGATCGGCAGCGTCAGCGTCGGGCCGAGCAGCGACGCCTTGATGTGCGCCGGCATGTCGTCGCTGCCCTCGAACGTGTGCGTCCACAGCGGGCTGCGCTCCGGTACCGCGTCGTTGAACCACACCTCGAAGTCGCGGCGCACATCCGGGCTGGCATTCTCGTTGAGCGTCAGCGAGGCCGAGGTGTGACGGATCAGTAGGTGCAGCAGGCCCACCTCGATCTCGGCAAGCTCCGGCAGCGCATCGAGGACCGCGCTCGTAACGAGATGGAAGCCGCGAGCGAGTGGGTCGAGCCTGAGCTCGCGCTGGAGCCACATCGTCAGGGGAGGCGCCGCTCGATCGCGGCACGAGCGCGGGCGAAGGCGCCGCCGTCCGCCAGCAGCCGCGAGCACGCGTTTGCGCCGAGGCCGAGCGAGTAGATCTCAAAGGCCAAGGCGGCGGGCTCCTGCACGGCGGCGAGCGCCGCCTGACGCTCGAGCTCCCCGATCCACGCGAGTACTCCCGTCCTGATGACGTCGCGAACCGGGCCGGGGCGATCGTCGAACTCCGCCGCCGCCGACGCCCAGAAGCAGCCCCCCGGGAACACGCCGCGTTCGAGGTAGTCGATGTACACAGCGCAATACGCTCGCAGACGCGCGGCGCCCTCGGGCTCGTGCTGCGCGGGGACCACTACCTCCGCGTAGAAGCGTGCGGCCGCCGCCTCGGCGGTCGCGACCTGCAGCTCCTCCTTCGAGCCGAAGCGCGCGAACAAGCCACTCTTGCTCATGTGCAGCTCGCTCGCGAGCCTACCGATCGTCAGGCCCTCGAGACCCTCCATGGAGGCCAGGTCCACAGCGCGCTCGAGGATCGCGTATCTCGTGCTCGCCGCCTTCGTACTCATGCCGAGCATCCTATCGCACGAACGTTCGTGCTATTAATTCCGTGCACCCGGCGACCCTGCGGGTGTGACGAGCGAGATTCCAGCGAGCAACAGGAGGCGACATGCCCGACTTCACGATCACTGCCATCGACGACATCGAGTCCGTCGTGTACGGATCCTTCAAACGAGCCCGCGCCCAGCTCGGCGTCGAGGCGTTCGGCATGCAGGTCATCGACCTGCCGCCCAACGCCAAGGAGTACCCCGAGCACGATCACGCTGAGAGCGGCCAGGAGGAGGTGTTCGTGGTGCTGCGCGGCTCCGGCGAGATCGAGATCGACGGCGAGCGCTGCGCGATCGACCCCGACACGATGATTCGCGTGGGACCGCAACCGAAGCGCAAGCTCTGGCCGGGCGAGCACGGCATGCGCGTGCTCGCACTGGGCGGCTGCCCTGGCCAGCCCTACGTAGCACCAGACGTCACCAAGCTCGGTGCGCCCGACCCCGGACTGGGGTAGGGAACAGCTGAACGCGCGCCCACATCTCCCGCCATGCGGCCGGCTGCCGCGCAACTCGCCGGCAGCCGGCGTGTTCGTTTGAGTAGGAGTGACCGCGGACACATGCGGGTAGCTCGAAACTCACGCGCACCGACCGGTCGCTCGAAAGAGGAGAAACAGATGCGAAAAGCATTCAGCTGTATCGCAGCGCTCGCCATAGCGCTGATGGCCGTGCCGGCCGTCGCCTCGGCGCTGCCAGCAGTGACGTTCAAATCCAAAGCAGTGCCGATCTCGGGCTTCCCGAACACGGGCAACAAACTCGGCGCGGGCGCCGCGGACCAGGCCGAATTCACGATCTCCGGGACCGAATACCTCGGCTCCCCGCCGCCGGTCATCGGCGTCAACGTGTTTCTGCCGAAAGGCACCAAGCTGCACACGACGGGCTTCCCGACGTGCTCGAAGGCGACGCTCGAACAGTTCGGCCCGATCAAGTGCCCGAAGGGCTCGGCGGCCGGACCGATCGGCACGGTGCTCGGCTACGTGACCTTCGGCGGCGAACGCGTCGAAGAGAACGCCGAACTGTCCTCGTTCTACTCGCCCGGCGGCGGCCTCGAATTCTTCACCGACGGCCACTCGCCGGTGTCGCTGGAAATCCTATCGACCGGCAAATACGTCAACCTCGGCGGCGGCGGCGGCTACGGCCCGGAAGCTCAAGACCAAGGTGCCGCTCGTCGCAAGCGTGCCCGGCGCTCCGTACGCGTCGGTCAAGAACATCACCGTCAAGGTCGGCTCTGCATACAAGTCGCACGGCAAAACCATCTACTACGGCAAGGTCCCGACGTCATGCCCCAAAGGCGGCTTCCCGATAAAGACCGAAGTGATCTTTGCTGAAAACGGCGAAGAATCGAAACCCGTGACGGTCACTCAGACCTACAAGTCCCCCTGCCCGCCCAAGAAGTAACGCCGCATCGATGGAAGGACTCCCGCTCAGCCGGGGCGGCGCGCCAAGCGTCGCCCCGGCTGTCGGGCCCCGCTACCAGCTCATTCCGCGAACGGCGCCAGACGCACCGCGAGCGGTAGGCCGCACCGCACCAGCAGACCGAAGCGTCCGCCGGGCACCGCGGCGGCCTCGGCTCGCATCAACTCGACCAGCTGACGCTTGAAGTCGACCCGCGGATAGCGGCGCATGACCTCGCTCACATTCGCCGCGGCGATGTCCCACACGCGCAGCCCGGCGCCGTCGACCATCGCGCCCCACTGCAGATAGCAACCCAGCGCGCCGTCGTGCTCGATTGAGATGCCCGGCGTGGCGTGCACGCAGATCGCGTCCGCCAGCAGCTCCGCGCGCCCGCTCTCGATGCCCGCGCCGGCGGCGCACGCGAGCACGCGCTCGGCGCTCGCGAGCGTGAAGTCGCGCTCGCGCTGCGGCTGCGCGATGCCGAAGTCGTGCACGAGCGCAGCGCTGTAGAACAGCTCGTCGTCGAGCTCGCTGCGATCCAGAGCTGCCAGCGCACGGCCGAACAGCCACGTCCGGTAGGAATGGCCGACGATCGCCTGCGGCTGCTCCGCGCACGCCTGCTCGGCTTCGCGCGCGAGCAGCGAATCGGGCGGCTCGAATGTCCTCAAATCGATCGCGGCCGCTGCCGCGGGTACCCGGCCCAAAGCGAGCCTCGCCCGGCCGAGCACGTTCTCCCATTGACCGAGCGCGACAGCCGCCAGTAGGCGTCGGCGCTCGGCTCTGGTCAGACGACCGCCCGTGCGACGCACCCACACGAGCCCACCGAGGCGCCCAGGGTTCGGGAGGACCCGGCCACCGGCATCTGAGTGCGCTGAGTTGGCGATCGCCGGATCATAGGCGTAGGCTGCGCACGGTCACGCACCCGGCTTCGCGTCCGCCGCTGCGGTTGTGGGACGATCCACGCGATGCCCGCGAGACCAAGTCCAGCGCTCGGTCTCCTCGCCGGCGTCGCGTTGGTGTTGCTCGTCGGCTGTGGGGGCAGCTCCGCGCCGCACAACGCGCCAGCGGGCACCTCGGCGTCTGATGCGAGCGCCGCAAAAGCGAGCTTCGTCGCGCACGCGCAGGAGTTGTGTCGCACGCTGGACGCACAGGAGCAGCCGCTCAAGGTCCGTCAGGAATCGCTGAGTCACCTTCCCAGCACCGTCGCCGACAAGGAATTCGTTGCGCTGGTTGACCAGCTTGTCGCGCTCTCGCGCACCGCCGAGAGCAAGCTCCGCGCGCTCCCACGGCCGGCCGGCGACACCCGCGACATCGAAGCACTCCTGACGAGCTTCTCCCAGCAGCTCACCGACGCGACGGAGGTGGCGAGCGCCGCGGGCAAAGAAGAAAGCGACCTCGGCGAGGCCGCGGTACTGGCGCTGAAGCGATCGATCGCAAAAAACGTGGCGCTCGCGCAGCGCTACGGAATGAAGGGCTGTCTCAGCACGGAATGACGCCGGCCTGGCGCCAGCGGCCCGAGGCCGCGCTCAGCGAAGCGCGGCGCCGCGAGCCGCCGACCAGTTCCTAAGGGCGCGCCTCGAGCACGATGTTGAACGGCGTCTCGGCCGCGCGGCGCACGCGGCCGAAGCCGCCCTCGTTCAACACCTCCGTCAGCCGCCCCTCGCCTGCCTGTGCGCCGAGCGCGAGACCGACGTCCTGGCTGAGCGAGGCCGGCGTGCAGAGCATCGTCGAGGCGCCGTAGAAGATCCGCCCGATCGGGTTGAGGTTCTCCTCGAGCGCGTCGCCTGCGCACGGCTCGACAACCATCCACGTGCCATCGTCGGCGAGTTGCTCGCGCACATGGCGCGCGGCGCCCACCGGGTCACCCATGTCGTGCAGCGCGTCGAACACGCACACGAGATCAAACGGTCCACCGTCGAAATCCTTCGCGGACGCGACCTCGAAGCTCACACGGTCGCTGACACCGGAGCGATCGGCTGCGGCCCGCGCCGCCTCGATCGACTGCTCGTGATAATCCGAGCCGACGAACACCGAGGCGGGGAAAGCCTGCGCCATCAGGATCGTCGAGGCGCCGTGCCCACAGCCGATGTCGGCGACGCGAGCACCGGCCGACAGCTTGTCCGCGACCCCCTCGAGCGCCGGCAGCCAGGAGTCCACGAGGCTGGCCAGATAGCCGGGACGAAAGAATCGTTCAGTCCCCTCGAACAGATCCTCGTGATGCTCATGCCACCCGAATCCCTCACCCGAGCGAAAGCGCTCGGCGATCTGCGGCTCGTCCTTGACGACGGCCGCGAACAGCTGGAACGCGCCGGGGATGAACGCCGGGCTGTCTTCGTCGGTGAGCGCCATCGCCTGCTCGGGTGGCAGGCGGAAGGTGGCGGTCGCCGGGTCGTACTCGACGTAGCCGCTGGCCGCCTGCTGGGAGAGCCACTCACGGACATACCGCTCGCGGCAGTCCGTCCTCTCGGCCAGCTGCTCGGGGGTGACAGGCTCGCCGTCGGCCATCGCCCTGTACAGGCCGAGCTTGTCGCCGATCATGACCAGCGGCGCGGTCATCGCCGCACCAAGATCTCCAACGAACTGGCCCATGAAGGCTTCGAGCTTTGCTTCGTCGATCGCCATGCCAGGAGTGCTCATCTGCGTCCACCTCCGAATCGTGGTTGCGAGCCGGTCGCGTGATCCGCACGCCAGTCCCTCGAAGGCAATCATCGCGCGGCCCCTGCCCCCGCGAGAATGTGCGTTCGCGGTCTACGCGACGCCCACGATCAATGTAACGCTCGCGCGCCACCTGCGCTCTCCGGCTCGCCACCTGTAGTCAGGCGTCCTGATCAGCGAAGGACCCGGTAGCGAATGTGCGTGGCTTCAGGCGTGTTGATCACTCGAACAATCTCCAGCTCGATGCGCGACGACAGCACATCGAATAGTCGACGGCCGCTACCGAACAGCACCGGAATCTGGTGTATCTGCAGCTCGTCCAGCACCCCGGCTTCGAGCGCCGCTTGGGCCGTGTAGGCGCCGTGCACCAACACGTTTCGCTCGCCTGCAGCGGCCTTCGCCTGTGCCATCGCGCGGGCGATCCCACCGGCCACGTACGTCACCAACGGATAGTTCGCGACGGACGCGCCGGGCGGATGGTGACTGGGTACGAAGATCGGGACACCGTGATGATCGCCTTCCCAGTGATCGACCTGCTCGACCGTGCGGCGACCCGCGAGGACCGCTCCGGTCGCGTTGATCTCATCGAGAAAGCGCCGGCCCAGATCCGATTGCGGCACGGGCACAGACTCCCTGTCAGGGCCGTCGCGGCCGAACCCGTACCAATCATGCAGCCGCATGAACTCGTCGCCGCCGGGGTTATCCGGTTCGTCGTTCGGACCCGCGATGTACCCGTCGAGAGACATCGACATGTAGAGCACTGATTCAGACATCCTCGCCTCCATGTTGCGTCGATCCAATCTGACCGGCTGCAGTGCCCGCGACCTCTGCAAGCAGCCGATCAAGGGCGGCGTAGCTCTGGTCGCGTCCCTTCTGCATGCCGAAGCCGAATGCTTGCCAGACGACGTGGCGTGGCGCATTGAACACGCGCTCGACAACCACCTCGCGCTCGCTTGGCGTGGCAGCGCTCGATCCTGGGGCCCGTTCGATAAGCGTGCTCATTGTGCGGTCCCTTTCGTGTTCGAGACATTGGCCGAGGCGGTCAAAACGGGCCTCGAGGATCCGTCGGTAGTCGGCGATCCAGTGCCCCGCGTCGTCGAGCGTGCGTGGACCGAGGCGGCAGTGTCGCGAGCGGCCGATCTTTTCGGTCGTGATGAGTTCGACCTCCTCGAGAACGCCAAGGTGCTTCTTGAGGCCGGTCAGAGTGATGTCGAACGGCGCGGCGAGGTCGCTCACCGTCGCGCTTCTCACGTGGGAGCGCATCCGCGAGCTGCATTCGATGCGTCTCGCCGGGTAGTGCCGTCAGGAATAGAGCCGTAGCGGCGTGCACTCAGCAAGCCTGTCGAAGTCCGCATCGGCATGCAAGATGGGCGCGCCAGTGCGTACGCAGGGTGCGGCGATAAGACAGTCCAGCGTCTTGCGGATCGTCACGCCCGCGCGTCGGGCGCGACGATACAGCTCCGCCGCCAGAGCAAAGTCGTCCAGACCATCGAGACGCAACAGCGGGAACGCCTTCAGGTGACCTTCGACGAGGCGTGCCTCTCTGTCAGAGCGAAAGCCCTGAAGGATCTCGGTGAACACGATGTCGGTGAGCGCAATCGGCTCTCCCCCTTCGATCAGCTCGACGCAACGCAACGCCTGCGGCGAGTCCCTGTCGTTCAAAACGTCGATCCAGACGCTCGTGTCGACGACGATCACGAGCGTCCGCGACGACTCTCGTCAAGGTCCCCCTCCCAGCGGACGCGCCCCCGCAGGTCGAGCACGCCGATACGCCGATGGCGAGCGACCAGCTCTCGCAACGCCACGTCCACCGCCTCACGCTTCGTCCGCGCCCCAATCAGCTCCTGGGCTTCGCGCAGCACACGGTCGTCAATCTCGATGTTCGTCCTCATACACCACAGGATACACATCCCAAGGTGTATTCGAGCGCAAAACCTGGACGGGGAGACCGGGACGACGTGCGAACCCGGTTGCCAACCTGGACAGGGTACTCGAGCTTCTCATGGAGCCGGTCGGTCGGCAAGCGCGGCGACGGGCCGAGGCGATCCAAGCGACCGCGTGAGGCGACACCTGGCGCCTCCGGTCGCGAGAGGTCGGCGGTCGAGTGGGCACCGGACTTGCTTTCCTGCTGATCGACACTGCGCCACGCCGCGTCCCACTCGCGCAGCAAGACATCGACGGTTCGCACACGACTCAAACACCCCTGTCCGTTCGATCGCTTGTTTTCGCCTTCGCGCAGCCAAGAACCACCAAAAATCGATGTCAACGGGGCTAACGGGACGACTCTCGAAACATTCCTCCACATGGGAGCGCATCCGCGAGTTGCACGCTCAGCGATTCGGTCAGCTGAGCTTGCGCCCTATCTCACGCATCGGCAGCTTCTGGGCGTCTTTCCTACCGTGGTAGGATTGCGTCATGGCAAGTCAAAAGCGATCGATTTCATTCGATGAGTCCGTGCTGAATGAGGCCGAGCAACGCCTCGCTGGGTCTGGTGGAAGCCTGTCGGCATTCGTCAACGCAGCAGTCCTGCGTGAGCTGAGAGTCGCTCGCGGCTTGGAGCTGCTGGCCGAGGACAATGCAGATTTTGGCGAGGTGCCGGCCGACGTGCGAACCCAGGTCGCAGCCGAGTGGCCGGCCTGACCCTTGATGCTGGCGCACTGATCGCTTACGAGCGCGGCGAGGAGCGGGTGCGTGAGATCTTGGCAGTGGCATATGCGCGAGGCTTTGTACCGACGATCCCAGCGGTTGCGCTTGCCGAGGTGTGGCGGGGCGATGCCAAAGACGCGCGCGTTGCCCGCCTACTCAAGGCGTGCTCGATCGAGGCATTGGACGAACGACTAGCGCGAGACGCAGGGCGCCTGCGCAGAGCCACCCCTGGGGCGAGCACAATCGACGCGTGCATCGCTGTCGGCGTGAGTCAGCGGGTCGACGCCATCGCGACCTCCGATCCGGACGACCTGCGAAAGCTACTCGGGCCAGGCTTCACGATCCTTACGGTTTAGACACACCGAATCGCGCTGCTCACCTTCCGAAAAACGGGAAACCTCAGCTAGCCGTATGGGATGATCTGGCCTCCAAACTCCCTGGAGCGGTTCAGTAGGCTGTTCTGGTCGTGACTACGCAAGAGTTGATCGAGCTGGCTGGACAGCGCCTCGCTGAGGCCGCCATGTCTCCTGCTCGAGTGATCCTGTTCGGATCGGCAGCGCGTGGGGAGCTCACACGCGACAGCGACCTTGACTTCCTGGTCATCGAGCGCGTCGTCGAGAACCGCGTCGCCGAGGCCATCCGCCTGCGCGACGCGGTCGGCCGCATCGGCTGGCCGGTCGATGTGATCGTGATGGATGAGGATCTCGCGGAGCGGCGATCGAAGGTTCGGGGGACGATGGTCCATCATGCCCTTCGGGAGGGTCGGATCGTTGCCCGCTCCGACTCCTGAGCAGCGCGAGTACGCAGAACTGCTGCTTGAGCACGCGATGAGCGATCTCGGTGCGTGCCGTGTGCTCATGGCCGCAGATGACATGCGCGACGATGTCGTAGGGTTCCATGCTCAGCAGGCAGTCGAGAAGGCGCTGAAGGTCTCGCTCGTATTGGCAGACGTCGACTTCCCTCGCTCTCACGATCTCCGGGAGCTGGTGGACATCGCCACCGACAACGACATCGCGGTTCCACGGCGACGGGGAGATCGGGACAGTTTGCAAACCATGAGGCCGAGATTGAGGGTTTGCTGGCGCTCCTGATGGAGTCGGCGGGCCGCAAGGCACGGCGAAGAGCCGTTCGCGCGATCGGGCTCAGAGATGAGTAAGCGCGAGAGCGCGCCCAAGGCCGGCATCTACCTGGGCCATGGTCCAGTCCGGTAGGACGCAGATACGCTCCTCCAGTGCGGCTCGATCAACGGTCGCGACCTGGGTCACGTTGACGACCGAGTCGGCCTCCATACCGGTGACGTCCGCAGCAACGGCGACGTTGCCTGGCAGTGCCGCGAGTTGTGTGGTGGTCGTCAGCACCACGACTGTGACTGTGCGCAGTCTGGAGCGGTTGTACTGGTCGGCGCTGACGACCAACACGGGGCGCCGCAGTGCCGGAGCAGAACCCCTCGGTAGGCCGAGATCAGCCCACCACACCTCGCCACGCACCATCAGGTCTGATCAGCCGCCTCCAGGCCCGCCGCCGCGGCGTCCGTGAAGGCGTGGTCGACCGCGAGTCCAACGATTGCCCGATCGATCGCCTCGGTCGTGCCGTTGTCGTCCAAGGTGTCCAGCCACCGCTCCGCGGCTCGTGCGAAGAACTCACTGCGGGAGACGCCCAGTCGCTTGGCTGCGTGGTCGACTCGCTGAAAGGTCGTGTCAGGGAGCGAGATCGCGGTTTTCATGAGAGCCAGTATAACAAGGTTATACCGTATCCACGGCGGGACGGGGCGGGTTAGACGCTTGAACTCTGACCCAGCCTGGCGTCGGATCAGGGAAGCTCCATACCCAGCGCCTTGGCTCCATGCAGAAGGCCTATGGGTCGCAACGCGGCCGATTTGAATCCTGCGTCTGGAATCCGCATCTGACCGCGCTATTCTGCTTGCTGGACTTCGCCAAAGGTGGCGAGGTCCTACCCAGATAGGAAAGGAAGGCTTACCTTGAGGAGATTCGGAAGGAGCTAGGTGCATGTTCTACGCCGTCGCAGCTTTGGTTGCGGTCGGCGTCGCTGCTCTGCGGATGCTCACTTGGATGGCCGAAGGCTGGGTCGGCGTGATGATGTGCCATTGGGCGCAACGGCTCGGTCTAGAAGCCGAAGTGAGGTCCCAGGACGGCAGGCATTGCTTCTACTTCCGTACCAAACGTAGAGGTAAACGCAAACGTAAACGGTAGTCAAGCACTACGCAGACGCTTTCGCTTTTCACGCGCTTAAAGGCTCTTAGCCGAGGCGGCCAGCATCACGACCACTGGAGCGAGGTGCCTTCTAAAACTTCGACCGACGGGGCGGGCAGCTTGTCCGCCCCGTCGCCTATGCCCGCCTGCGTGGCGGGACGATGTTCGAACCCTACGGTCGAGAGTTCGAACATCGATCGACAACGGAGAGGGGGGGATTCGAACCCCCGAACGAGGTTTCCCCCGTTACGCGATTTCCAGTCGCGCCCGTTCAACCGCTCCGGCACCTCTCCAGCATGACGTCTCGCCGAAGCGTCTCGGCGGCGGCGACCCCTAGGCTACGACACCGGCGCCCGCTGCGTTGCTAGGCTGCCGCCATGCTGCTCGCCACAAACGAAGCCTTCGAGAAGACCTTTGGGCTCGCCGTGACCTTCGGCGGCATCGGGCTCGTCGTCAACATCCTTCTCATCTACATCGCCATCCAGGTTCGCGGCGAGCACCGTCGCAACCGGGAATATCTCGAGACGCGCCGGCCTCCCGGCACCTGAGCCAAGGCTCGTCGCCCGAGCGCACACGGGCGCCTGGCCTCGAAGCGGGGATGCGCTTCAGCTTGAGCTCGAGCTCGAGGCGGCTTCTTCCTCGTGCGTTTGTTCGCGTGCGCGGCGGTACTCGTTGACGACGATGTCGGTGAGCTCCTCCACGGAGGTTTCCGAGGTGGGCTTGTCGAGCGCGATGACGCCGTCCTGGATCATGCTGACGCGGTCGCACGCCTCGAGAACGTGGACGTAGTTGTGCAGGATCATGATGATCGAGACGCGACCCTCGGCCTTCAGGCGCGCGACGAGGTCGAGGATCTGGGCGCCCTCTTTGGCGCCCATCGCCGCCAGCGGCTCGTCGAGCAGAATGATGTCGGCGTCACCGTTGACCGTGCGCGCCACCGCGATCGCCTGACGCTGTCCGCCCGATAGGCGCGCCACGGATACGTCGATCCGCGGGATGTTGATGCCGATTTCGTCGAGTGCCTTGCGCGCTTCGCGCTTCATGCGCCTGTTGTCGAGCAGCGGTAGCGGACTCCGCACGCGCTCGCGACGCAGGAACAGGTTGTGGTAGACGGACAGTTCGTCGATCAGCGCCAGATCCTGATAGACGGTGTCGATGCCTTTGGCGCGGGCATCGTCGACGCTTTTCGGTTCGTAGGGCTGGCCGTGCAGCCACATCTTGCCGGCGTCCTGCTGCTGGAAGCCGGAGATGATCTTGATCAGCGTCGACTTGCCGGCGCCGTTGTCGCCGAGCAGTCCCAGCACCTCGCCCTTTTTGAGGTGCAGGTTGACGTCACGCAGCGCCGTCACCGGGCCGAAGCGCTTGGCGATGTGCTCGACGCGCAGCACATCGTCCGGCGCCGAGGTCGGGCCGACGATGTCGTGCTCGATCAGCCGGTCAACCACTGCCGGTGTGCCCCCTGCGCACACGCCCGACGTAGACGTTGGCGGTCATCGCGACGACGATCGCGAGGCCGGTGTAGAAGAGCAGGTAGTTGGCGTTGACCCCCTGCAGGATCAGCCCGTCCTTGAGGATGCCGAGGAACAACGCACCGATGAGCGCGCCGACGACGGTGCCTGAACCGCCTGTCAACAGCGTGCCGCCGATGACCGCCGCGGCGATCGCCAGCAGCAGCAGTTCGTTTGGTCCCGACGGGTCGGGCTGGATCGTCTGCGAGCGGATCGCCTCGAGCAGGCCCACCAGCCCCGCCAATCCCGCGCACAGGACGAAGTTGCGGATCGTCACGAGCTTGACGCCGACGCCCGCCTCGGCCGCGCCCAGCTTGTTGGATCCGATCGCCACCGTGTAAAGGCCCCAGCGCGTGAAGGTCAGCACGACCTGCAGCACCACCACGATCACCACAGCCCAGATCAGCTCGGAGTAGACGCCCGCGCCGAAGATTTTCGCGAACGTGCCGACGTGGTTGACTTTTTCGACCAGCACGATGTTGTGCCCGTTGATCACGTGGTGGACTTTGACTTCGGTCTGCGTCACCTGGGCTCCGGGAGTGGCCACAGGCGTGCCGTGGGACAGGAGCAGGCTGAGCCCCTCGAAGGTGAACAGCATGCCGAGCGTCGCCACGAACGAGCTCACGCCGAGGAACGCCACGAACGACCCGTTGATGACGCCGACCACCATGCAGATCAGCAGCGCGATGATCGCCGAGACCAGCAGACCAAGCCCGGCGGTATCGAGCTTGTAGAAGACGATCGGGGCGAACATGTACATGCCCCCGATCGAGAGATCGATCTCGCCGAGGATCATCACGAACACCTCGCCCGCGCCCAGCAGCGCTAGCGGCGCGAAATACGGCAGCAGCGTCTTGAAGTTGGCGCCCGTGAAGAACGTGCTCGTATTGACGGAGAAGTAGATCGCCACGACGATCGTGACGACGATGATGCTGCCCTCGCGCAGCGAAAGCGCGCGCTCGAGCACGCGGCGCGACACCGAAGGGGTGGCAGGCCGCGGCTGCGCGGTGCCACCCCCCGGCATCGTCGGTTTCTCGGGTGAGGTCGACGCTCCGGCCACCTCCGCCATTGCTTACGCTGCCGTACCGGCCGGGATCGGGACCACCTTGGCTTCGCTGGACGTGCCCTCGAAGCGGCTCTTCGAGTTGACGTACGGGGCGACCGTTTCTTTGTTCAGGAACTTGAGGCCCGTGTCAACTTCCGCGGGACCGGTCAGCGACCCGGACACCTGCCACAGGAACAGCTCCAGAACCGGCATGAACCCCTGCAGATAGGGCTGCTGGTCGATCGTGAATTCGATGTTGCCTTCTTTGAGCAGCTTCTGCGTCTGTTCGGTGAGATCGAAGCCGCCTGCGTGAACCTTTCCCGCGAGCCCGAGCTTCTGCATCACTTTCGCCAGCGATTCCGTGCTGCCGCCGTCGACCGCGTACATGCCCTTCGCGCTTTTGTGACTCTGGTACCACGCTTCGATCGCGGGCTGCTCCTGTGCGACGGCGGCGCCCGTCGCGACCGAGTGCGCCGTGATCGCGGCGCCCGAGTCCTTGATCGCCTTTTCAGCGCCTTCAATCCGCGGCTGCAGGTTGGCCGAGCCAGGAGTCGCGATGAACAGGCCGACTTCGCCCGAGCCGACCGCGGCGACGATCCGCTTGCCCATTTCTTCGCCGGCCAGTTTCAGGTCCTGGCCGATGTAGGCGAGGCGCGCGTTTCCGGGCGCGTCGGCGTTGTAAGCAACCACCGGGATCCCCGCCTTCAGTGCCGCTTCGACCGGCGCGTTGAACGCGTGCAGGTCGATCAGCGCGACGGCGATGCCGTCCGCGCCGCTCGTCACCGCGGTGTTGACCGCCGTGACCATCTGCGCCACGTTGCTGTTTTCCGATCCTGTCCACTGGTATTCGCAACCGAGCAGCTTGGACGCGTCCGCGGCGCCGTACTGCGTCGGCGTGAAGAACGGGTTGGTCGTGACGTGGTTGACGAACACGAACTTGTATTTGGGGTGCGAGCCGAACACGGCGTCGGATCCGCTGCTGCCGCCGCTGCCGCTCGAAGCGCTCGAGCCGCACGCGCTCAGCAGCGTGCCCACGGAGCCGGCGGCGATCCCGGTCATAGCGGTGCGGCGGAGGAACGCACGACGGTCGAAGCCTGGGCGATCGACGTCCGGTCGGTCTAGATAGTCGAGCGGCTCGACCGCTGGCTGGAGTTGGTCGGTGTCTGACATTTGCTCCTCCTCTACTCGCTGGGCCGGAGTGTCTGCGCTCTGCTTCGCCTTCTACCTTCCCGCTAAACCACACCTCGCGTCAACCCCAATTGGGCTCGCGTCCCAGTTTAGTTCCGGAGGCTCTCCGTCCTCTAGGCCGCTCAGCCCGCGCGCCAACGCCGGCACTCCCTTTCCGTATACCCTCGGACGATGGCTGGCAAGCCCGCCGAGCCGCCCCACCCGCGCCAGCGGCCACTTGGCGCGGAGCCGCGCGCGGCCGACGGAAGCGGCGCCCTACCGGCGGATGATCGCGAGCTCGAGCGCACGGGTCCGATCGCGTTTGCGCGCCACGTCAAAGACGACGGCCGTGCGCTGATCCTCTATTTCGACGAGCGGCGCGCCGCGGACCCGCCGCGACAGACGTGAGCCAGCTTCGCTTCGAGGAGCTGCGCGGCGAGGAGGTCGTCTACGCGATCCAGCGCCAGGACCGCACGTTCCTGCCCGACCGCGACCACTGCCCGCTGGACCCCACGCTGCCTGGCGGTCCGCAGACCGAGATCCCCTTCCCCAGCTTCGAGATCGCCGTCTTCGAGAACCGCTTTCCCGCATTCGAGACGCCGCTCGGCGCGGCCGAGGTCGTGGTCTACACCGACGATCACTACTCCTCCTTCGGCGCGCTCGCGCCGGAGCGCGCCGAGGCGCTGATGTGGGTCTGGCGCCAGCGCTACCTGGAGCTCGGCGCACGCGAGCACATCGACTACGTCTTCATCTTCGAAAACCGTGGCGTCGAGGTCGGTGTCACCCTGCACCACCCACACGGCCAGATCTACGGGTACCCGTTCCTACCACCGGTGCCCAAGCTCGAGCTCGCAGCCGATCGGCGGCTCGGCGGCTGCGCGCCTTGCACGCTGCTCGAGCGCGAGCTGACGGACACGCGGCGCGTCGTGCACGAGAACGACAGCGTCGTCGTGTATGTCCCCTACGCCGCGCGGTGGGCTTACGAAGCGCACATCGTCGTGCGCCGGCACCGTCCCAGCCTGCTCGATTGCGAGCCGCACGAGCTGCGCGACCTCGCCGCCGCGCTGCAGACGCTCGTGCGTGGCTACGACGCGCTGTTCGAGCGCCCGTTCCCGTACGTCATGGCGCTGCACCAGGCACCAACGATGACGGCTCTGCGGGCAGCCGCCGCGAGCGTCCCGGCCGCGCACGGGCACCTGCACGTCGAGTTCTACCCGCCGCTGCGCACCGCCGCGAAGCTCAAGTACCTCGCCGGCTCCGAGCAGGGCGCAGGCACCTTCATCTCCGACACGCTGCCAGAGGAGTCCGCCGCAAAGCTGCGCGAGGCGATCGCACGTGGCGGCTGAGCGCAGCCGCGCGTTCGCCCCCGGCCGCGTTAACCTGATCGGCGAGCACACCGACTACAACGAAGGGCTCGCGCTGCCGTTCGCGATCGCCGAGGGCGTCACCGTCAGCGCCGAGGCGGCGGCGCCCGACGCCCCCGGCGCCGGGCGCATCCAGGTGTACGCCCGCGCGCTCGCTCGGCACGACGAGTTCGACGCCTCAAGCCCCAGACGCGTGCGCGGCTGGCGCGCCTTCGTACGTGGCATCGTCGCCGAACTGGCGCGTGCGGGGCGGCCGCTGGTCGGGGCGCAGATCGAGATCAGCGGCGGCGTGCCACGCGGCGCCGGCCTGTCCTCCTCGGCCGCGCTCGAGGTCGCGCTGTGTCTTGCGCTTGCCGACGTCAGCAGCGGGCCGGAACCGATGCCGCTGATCGACGTCGCGCGGCTGTGCTCGCGTGTCGAGAACGACTGGGTGGGCGCGCACACCGGCCTGCTCGACCAGCTCGCGTCGCTGTACGGCGCACCGGACACCGCCGCCTACATCGATTTCCGCACGCTCAGCGTCGAGGCGGTGCCGCTGGCGCTCGGCGACTGGCGGCTCGTCGTGCTCGACTCCGGCGAGCGCCACCTGCACGCCAGCTCCGGCTACAACGAGCGACGCGCGGAGTGCGCGCGGGCGTGCGAGCTGCTGATGGTGCCCTCGCTGCGCGACACCAACCTCGCTGCCGCCGAGCAGCTGCCGGAGCCGCTGAACCGGCGCGCGCGGCACGTCATCAGCGAGAACCAGCGCGTGCGCGACGCCGTCGCGGCGCTGCTCGCGGAAGACCTCGCTGCCGTCGCCGAGCTGCTGAACACCTCGCACGCGAGCCTGCGCGACGACTACGAGATCTCGACCGCCGCCGTCGAGGTAGCCGTGCGGCGCCTGCGCCAGGCGGGCGCCAGCGGCACGCGTCTCGTCGGCGGCGGCTTCGGCGGCAGCGTGCTCGGCCTGTTCGCGCCTGGCGTCGAGCATCCGCCCGATGCCCGTGAGGTGCGTCCCGGGCCGGGCGCGCATCTGCTGCGGGAGCCGTAGGCTTCGTGGCCGATTAGGGTGCAGCGAGAGAGGTTGCGTCTTGTACGTCATATTTCGAACGCTGTATAACCATGGTTAGACGGGGTTCGGGATTGGTCAACCGGCCCGCGGCGGACACAAAGCCGTCACAGACGCGCGATGATCAGCGCGCACGCGGTCAGCACGATCGCCAGCGACATCGCCGCGAGCGCCCCGTCGAGCGGACGCAGCAGGCCACCGATCGTCAGCGGTTCGGTGCTGCCGTCGCTGAGCGTGCGCGTACCGCTCACCGCCAGCGTGCGCCTGCGCAGATCGCGCGCCGCCGAGCTCAGGCGCCGCTGCGCGACGCTCATGCCCATGCAGCCCGCGGCGATCAGCAGGCCCGCCGGCGCCAGCCGCTCGGCGTTGATGAAGTAGCCCGTCAGCGCCGGGAACGCGCCCCAGCCGAGCGCAAACCACATGTCGCTGTGGAAGCGCCCGCCCCACCACTCGAGGTTGTACGCCGGCAGGAACACCGCGCCCGCGAGCACGAACGGCAACAGCCACACCGTCACGCTCAGCACGCCCGCCACCCCGATCGCCAGCGCGCCGAGCAGGCCGACCACCCCGCACAGCATCAGCACGCGGGCGCTGATGCCGGTCCCGAGCGGCCGGTCGTGCAGCTCGTCGAACGCGTGCGCGGCGACGCCGACCGCCAACGCGAACGCCGCCACGCCCCACAGCAGCCGATCCACGTAAAGGTGCGGCGCCGCTGCCGCGCCGAGCGCGAAATAGCTCAGGTGCCACGCCGTGTATGGCGGGTGCAGCAGCGTCAGCGCGTCGCCCACGCGCCCGCCGCCCAGCGCATAGAAAGCAGGGCGCTCGCGTGTGATCGCCATCGCCGTGCTCAGTCCGAGCGCTTGCTCGCAGACATCACGACGCCACCGCCGAGGCTCATGCGCCGCACGCTCACGTGCTCGAGCCCCGCCTGCTGCCAGTAGCCGACGAGTGCCTCCAGCGGATGGCGCTCATAGAAGCCGCGGATGCTCGGGCCCAGGAAGCGCCCCACCCTGGCCCAGTCGCGCGAGGCCAGACGCCCCAGCGTCGGCAGGCCGACGGCTGTGTACAGACGCCACGCAGCGCGCGCCGGCGCCCACGGCGGCACGCCGAACTCGAGCGACGCCACACGACCACCAGGGCGGACCACGCGCACGAGCTCGCGCATCGTCGCCGCTGGATCGTCCACGTAGCGCAGCAGGTAGGTGAACGTCAGCGCGTCAAAGCTCGCGTCGGCGAACGGCAGCGACTCGGCCTGCCCTTCGATCAGCTCCACCCGTGTCGACATCGCCGCGCCCGAGCCGCCGCCGGCCGTGAAGCGTGCGCGCGCCATCGCGAGCATCTGCGGGCTCTGGTCGATGCCCACCACCGAGCAGTCCGCGCGTGCCAGCAGCTCCGCCGCGACCATGCCCGTGCCGGTCGCCACGTCCAGCACCCGTTGGCCGGCGCGCGGTGCGGCTGCGCTCACCAGCGCCCTGCGCCAGCGCGGGTCCTGCCAGAAGCTCAGCGCCGCCGACAGCTCGTCATAGCGGCGCGGCAGGCCGCTGAACAGCGCCAGCGCCTCGCGCTTGCGCGGCGAGCGCTGTTCGGTGGAAGCGACGCCTGGGACGTCGCTGGACGCGGGCAAGCTCATCGTGTTCGCCGATCTGACAGGCTAGCCGCGTGAACACCGTGATGCTAGTCACCGGCGCCTCCAGCGGCATCGGCGAAGCCACAGCGCGTCGGCTCGCGCGCGAGCCGCACAGCTCGCTGGTGCTCGTCGCGCGGCGTCAGGAGCGGCTGCGCGCGCTCACCGACGAGCTCGGCGGCAGCTTCCTGGCGCTCGACCTCCTCGATGACGACGCGCCTCAGCGGATCCGCGATCACGTGCTCGAGCACCACGGACGGCTCGACCTGCTCGTCAACAACGCCGGCGCCTCCTGGCGCGCGCGCTTCGCCGACGGCGGCTACGAGAACGTGCAGCGCACGATGGCGATCAACTTCGACGCCCAGGTGCGGCTGACGGAGGCGCTGCTGCCGATGCTGCGCGCCAGCGCGCCCAGCGCCGTCGTCAACGTCGCCTCCACCGCCGCGCGCGTCGCACGCGCCGGCACCGGCGCCTACAGCGCCTCCAAGTTCGCGCTCGCCGGCTGGTCTGACGCGCTGCGGGCAGAGGAGCTCGCGCACGGCGTGCACGTCGGGCTCGTGCTGCCCGGCTTCATCTCCACCGAGGGCTTCCCGCAGTCCGAGCTGACGGCCAA
Source organism: uncultured Solirubrobacteraceae bacterium (assembly GCA_963838405.1). GTDB lineage: Bacteria > Actinomycetota > Thermoleophilia > Solirubrobacterales > Solirubrobacteraceae > Palsa-744. The sequence continues at coordinate 1,406,752 of CAWIRA010000006.1, forward strand.
GCCCTGGACACGCTGGATCGTCTCGACGCCCGAGCGCGCCGCCGAGGCCATCTACGAGGCGGGCATCGGCCGGCGCGCCGAGCGCTACGTGCCGCGCGCCTACGCGCTCGCCGCAGCCGCGCGCATCCTCGCGCCCGGGCTCGTGCGCCGCGTCCTCGGCGGCAGCGCCGGCGCCGTGATGACGACCACCACCGGGCCCGACCTCGCCGAGCGGCGCAACGGCACCGGCGTGCAGCGCTAGTCGTCCAGCTGGCCCGCGTACAGCGCGAACACCGCACCCTGCGGGTCGGCGACGACTGCGATCTTGGCGATCTCGATGTCGATCGGCCCGGCGATCGTCGAGCCGCCGAGCTCGTTCAGCCTGGCGAGCGCCTGCTCGACGTCATCGACGCCGAAGTACACGAGCCAGTTCGGCGGCGACGGCGGCGTCAGCTCGCGGATGCCACCGTTGTTCGCAGCGCCGTTCTTGATCGTCAGATAACTCCCCAGCGCGCCCGAAGCATCCTCCATCTGCCAGCCGAACAGCTCGCCATAGAACGCGGCCGAGGCCGGGAGGTCGGGGGACTGCAGCTCGTTCCACACCAGCGCGCCCGCCTGGTTCACGAGCGATGCACCAACGTGATCGCGTGGCTCCCACGGCGCGAAGAACGCACCCTGCGGGTCCTGGATCACCGCCATGCGGCCAACGCTCATCACGTCGAACGGCGGCGCGTGCACGGTCGCGCCCAGCTCGCTCGCACGCTCGGCGACGGCGTCGGCGCTGTCCACCGACACGTAGGAGTTCCACAGCGGCGGCACGCCCGCTTCGCGCTGCTGTTCAGGCTGCACCGCGATCGCCGCGACCGGCTTGCCGTCGATCAGCTGCATCGAGTAGTACGAGCCGGCGTCCCCGACCGGCCTGTCGTCGGCCTGCCAGCCGAGCAGCGCTCCGTAAAAGGCCTTGGCTCCGTCCTGATCTGTCGTCGTCAGTTCGGACCAGCAGAAGGTGCCCGGTGCGTAGCTGTTGCGCTCACCCATCACCAGCGAGACTAGCGCAGCCGGCACGAAGCTTGTTACCAGCTAGATTCGCAAGCGGTGGCCCCAGCTTCACAACCGCCGGCGCGCGACATCGCCGTCCGAGGAGAGGGCATCAGGCTCGGGCAACTGCTGAAGCTCGCCGGCGTCGTCGACAGCGGCAGCGACGTCAAGGCGCTGCTCGCCGCCGAGCCCGTGTGGGTCAACGGCGAGCGCGAGACGCGGCGCGGTCGCCAGTTGCACGGTGGCGACACGGTGCGTGTTGGTGAGCACGCGCTGCGCGTGCTCACAGCACCTGCGCCGCCGCAACCGTGAGCTGAGCCCTCGACTGTCAAATCGCGAGTGCTGTATAGCCATTGCGATACAGCACTCGTCGTCGCGAGGCTCTCAAAGTCTCGATGGCCTGACTTGACAGGCTTGACTTGACGGACTTGACTTGACGGACTTGACTTGACGGACTTGACGCGATATCGTAGACGGATGGCGTCTTATGCACTGGCCATAAAGGCTTTTGAGAGCACTCTTCGGGGTCTCGAGTTGCCCCAGGAGCGCCTAGCCGACCCAGCAGAACAGGAGAGGCTTGGACGTCGCGCTGCACTGCTCGCAACGTCGGAGATCGTCTGGGACGAGCATCTCGGGCCAATGTATGCGTGGTCGGAGGTGGCGACGATTCTCAGTACTGTGAGCACCCGCCAGGGCATAAGCGACCTAGCTAAACGCAAACGCCTCTTGGCCCTACCTGCGACGGGCGGGCGCGTGCTCTACCCGGCTTTTCAGTTTCACGGCTCACGAACTATTCCTGGTCTCCATGATTTGCTGATCGAGTTCGACCGCGCCGTACTCAGTCCCTGGACGATCGCATCGTGGTTTCAGAGCGACCAAGATGAGCCTCAATGGCCTCCCCCCGGTCACCTACCTGAACCAGTACGGGTTCGATGAGCGAGTACGCACAGCCGCTGAGCGAGTCGTCTCGCGCCTTGCCAGCTAGCGGTCGTTCCCGCTCGCTGCTGCAGCCGCCTCCAGCCGACATCGGGGAATTGGCTGACTTCCCCGCACATGTGCTGGAGGTAGGTGGCGAGGTACACCGGATTCACCGCACGGAGCTGGATCCGTGGTTTTTCAACAGCGGGCCGACATGGCGGTTCAGTCCTCACCAGATCCCGGGTCGCGGGGCTTGCTATCTAGGGGAGACACCTTTGGCTGGGCTGCTCGAGACCTTCAAAGGCCTACGCGTTGTCGACGAGGTCGAGTTGCGAGCGCGAACGCACTTCTCCGCCATCCTCGACCGGCCGCTGCGGCTGGCCGACTGCTGCGCACCGTCAGCCGGGAAGTTCGGGATGAATGGTGAGATCCATACTACCCCCGACTATGCGATTCCTCAGCTGTGGGCCTCAGCTCTGGCCAGCGCCGGCTTCGCCGGCATCAGATATTTGTGCCGATCCGACCCTAGTCTGCAACTCATCGGGTATGCGCTGTTCGACCGATCTGGCACGTCGGCGTCACCGCACTGGCCAGTCGGATCGAATCAGCCGGTGGGGGAGAGCGTCGTCCGAAGCGCGGAGCGTTACGGGCTGCGCTTTCGTCCTGCCCCGTGACTAGAACACGCTGGGTGTCACGAGAACGTTGGGTGTCACGAGAATCGCGCCCGCCGTCGCTTGCGTCGCTGCGCAACCTGCTCCATGTAGCGTGTAATTTCGTCACCCCGCAGCGGGAGCGTGCTGTTGTCGCGCCTGTAGAAGAATGTTGAGTTCTTCTGGTTTTCCGGCACATAATAGGGCTGCGGATCGGCGGGCTCGTCCACGGTGACAATCATCAGCTCCTTGCCGCCATATTCGCCCTTTTTGATCTGAACGTGGGCACCGACTAGGGGTTCGATCCCATTGGAAATAGACACGGAGCAGTGGCGAAGGTAAAAGTCCCACCCCTTCGCCGCGAAGGTTGGATCGACAAGCCCAATGCAAACGTGATGTCCAAGACACGGAAAGTCAGCGAGCCCCATCGCGCGCTGTCCCTCAGGCTTGTCATCCTCAAGAGCACCAATCACAAGAACACCGCCGCGCGTGTTCAAGAAGCCGCAGATCGTCTTCAAAATCGTGTCGCGAAAGAACGAACTATTCTCGTCCAACGCCTTATCTTCGTTCAACCACGGAGTAAGCCGCGCAAATACAGAGCCCTTCACCTCGAAGTCGTGGGACTCGTCGGAGGCGAGAAGCTCCAGGTAATCCCGGGTCGAGCTGTCGTCGAAATCTTCGGGGAGCGCGTCCACGAAACACTTTACGTCGTCGGAGACAATCGCAAATGTCGTAGCACTCGCATCTGCTCCACCGGCGATCTCATGGATGCGCTGCAAGAATCCACGTCTGAGCGAATGAAAGTGCTCGAAGCTGACCCTGTACATCAGGAGAAACAGCATGTGGTGCCCCTCATCCCCTCGATAGAGCGAGCACTCTCGTACCGCCGCCCCGGACTCGTCGAGTGCACCTGAGAGCAGTTTGGCGAGACTATCACGCCCCCTTTTGGTGAGACCTTCTGGGTGACTAATAGTGGTGATCATTCTGATTCCTTGACCGCGTGCAGCAAAGGTCACTAGATCGTCGGCGAGGTACGTGCTAAGCAAATCCTGGTCGGTCGGCGAGAGCTTGATGGTTTCCCCTTCCTCGGCTAGGAGGCCTATCTCGTTGATCGCCGCGATCTCAGCAGGCGGTCGCCGTCGCCGAAGCGTCTGGGCTTTTGGTTTTCTCGGCGGCCCGCCTTCATTCGCCTGTCCATGAGCCCAAGCCCAGTGACGCACGACATCGATCGCCTTGAAGCTATGAATTTCATCGAGATGGTGCCTCTGTAGGCGCTCTTCCACGCTGTTACGCAGCGTGTCCTCGGTTCCCCGCGGGATGTACATACGTAGGAGGATGTCGTGGGGCCCAAGCATCTCGTATGAGACATACGCGTGCAGGCCATGCTCAAGCGCTACGTCGTGTAGAGCGTCAAGAACCTGGTCGGGATCGTAGCCGTGGCGAAAGTCGAGAAACCAGAACTTTAGAGAACTCTGGCCCCACTTTACGTGGGCATCATGGTGCCAGAGCAGCCGTCCAGGGTGCGCAGCGATTGTCATGTCCAACCTCCCTCCATTCCGTGATGCGCGATCCTACCATCCCCATTCCAGCATCGTTCAGTCCATTGGAGTTTGCCGGCTCACTGGCAGCAGGCTGGGCGCCGATCTTCCAGGACGCGTGGAGAGGCGCCACTCGGGCAGCATGTAGGTTGGCCACACCACACTCTCTAAGCATGGTCCTCGGCTATGCAGCGCCGACGGGCTGCGAGACGCACCCGCATCGTTCGTGCCACGCGAACATACAACCCACCAGCGCCGGCCAGTCAGCCGAGCTTCACATCGATGGCACCAGCCAAAAAAGAAAGCCCCAGCCAGCCCGCCTTCACACGTTTCCGCGACAGCCTCTCTAGAGCCGTTTTGAACCTTCGCAGTTCGTTTCGCGGTGTCCCTCGCCGCATGAGGACATGATGCACGCGCCTACATCACCGCGATCGTCTCGTACACCTCGACGCTGCCGCCTGCGGCGAGCACCGGACAGTCCTTCGCGAGCGCGCTCGCCGCCGCGAGGCTGTCCGCGCTCAGCACCGAGTAGCCGGTGATCGCCGATGTCGCCCCGTCGCTGACGCTGCCGCCGTTCGTCACCGTCGCCGCCGGACCGAACGGGTTGCCGGGGTCGACCACCGCCTGGCCCAGCCCGCCGAACCAACCCATCCACGCCGCCGTCGCCGCCTGGCGCTCCTCCTCGGTCGCGGCCATGCTCCCACCCTTGTATGCCAACAGGTAATTCGCCATCTGTCTCTCCTTGTCGTTGATGAGGTCTCTGTGCTCGCGGTGCTTGTGCTCGCGGTCCTCGCGGCGTGTTCACGACAGCTGCGGCGCCTGCGCGAAGGCGTTCCCGGCGAACAGCTCCAGGCAGGCGCCCCAGCCCTGTTCGTGACGGTCGCGCGACTCCTGCGACTCGAGGCCCGAATGTTCGAGCACCACGATCGTGCGCCCGTCGCGCTCGACGAACTCGACCGTCACCGTGCTCTCGTGCCCCGTCTGTCCGTCGTCCTGCTCCCAGCTCCAGCTGTACACCAGGAGCTCGGGGCGACGCACCTCGCGATACTCGCCCTGGACGATGTAGAAGGTGCCGGCGTCGGGGTCTTCCATCGACAGCCGGTAGCGACCGCCGACGCGCAGGTCGACCTCGGCGACGGGTGTGCGCCAGGTCGGATTCGACCTCCACCAGCGCCGCAGCACCTCGGGGTTGGTCCACGCGTCGAACACGTCCTGCGCCGGCGCATCGAAGGTGCGCTCGAGACGCAACGTCGTTGAATCGGTGGCGCTCATGCCTGCTCCTTTCGGGGTTTGCTGTGTCGGGGTGCGCGCTCGCGTTGCTCACGCAGGAACTGCTCGACCACGTCCAGCTTGCGCTCCCACAGCTCGCGCTGATGCGTCAGCCAGTCGTCGGCATCGCGCAGCGCCCGCTCACGGATGTGCAGCCTGTGCGTGCGGCCGTCGATCACGCGCACGATCACGCCCGCCTCCTCGAGCACCTTCAGGTGCCTGCTGATCGCCGGCTTGGACACGCCGAAGTCGCGCGTCGCTTCCCCCACGCTCAGCTCGCCGCTCGTCAGGCGTTCGACAATGCCGCGGCGGATCGGATGCGAGCACGCTGCAAACGTGCGGTCGAGAGCACCACTGTTAGCCATCTGGTTAACCGTATCAGGGCCGACTGGGCGGTGCTCGCAGCGCGAACAGCGCGGCCGCTCGGCAGCACGCGAGCGCGTTGCCTGCGCGCCAGCCGCTCGCTAGCTGACGCGCGCGACGATCAGCGCCGGCAGCGTCGGCACGCGACTGCCGCCGAGCGGCTCGGAGGTGACCATCACTTCGCGTACGCCGCCGACGCCGCCGGGCACGCCGACGCTCGCGCTGCCCGCCGCGCTGACGCTGAACAGCGCGTCGGTCGCCAGCGCCGGTCCGGCGGCGGAGCGTTTGATCCACACCTCGTACACGCGGCCTTGCGCGACCTGCGGCATGTCGGCGATGTTCAGCTGCGCGTGGCCCGCGCCGACGCTCAGCGACGCGCTTGCGCGCGCGGGCAGCACCTGAGCACGGATCACACGTGTGCCGGTGGAGCCCGTCCCCCCGGAGCCGGAGCTGAGCGCCACGATCGCGAGCACGACGACCGCCGCCGCCAGCGCCGCCACGGCGAGGTTCGGCCGCCAGTGCAGCCGCGCCGACGTCCGTGTGCGCGGTCGCGCCTCCTCGGCGTCGGCCAGCTCGCGCTTGCGCGCGTCCTCGCGGACGCTCGCCATCAGACGCCGCTTGAGCTCGGGCGGCGCGCTCAGCTGCGGCGCGGCAGCAGGCAGCGCCGAGGCGACCACCTGCAGCGCGGCGACCTCCTCGCGGCACACCGAGCACGACTCGAGGTGCATGCGGAATGCCTCGTGCTCCTCGTCGGTGAGTGCGCCCAGCACGTACGGCGCGGCGCTCGCGGCGCAGCCGTTGGGCTGCTCGAGGTGCGGTTCGTCGATGCTCACTGCACCACCTCCGTCGGGTCGCCCAACGCCATGCGCATCTTCGCCAATCCCAGACGCATGCGCCCCTTGACCGTTCCGACGGGCATCTTCAGCATCGATGCGATCTCCACGTGCGTGAGGCCGCCGAAGTACGCCAGCTCGATGACCTTGCTCTGCTCGCCCGGAAGCTGTTCGAGCGCCTCACGAACCTCGCGCGCCTCGTCGCGGCGTGCGAACTCCACGTCGGTGCGCTCGGGGGCCACGAGGCGCTCCGCGATGCCCTCCTCTTCGACGCGTCCGCGCTCGCGCACGGTGCGCCGGCGCAGCGCGTCGATCGCACGGTTGTGGACGATGCCGAGCGCCCACGTGCGCACGCTGCCACGCCCGCGGTCATAGCGCGCGCCGCTGCGCCACAGCGACAGGAAGGCCTCCTGCACGACGTCCTCCGCGAGCGCCCGCTGACCGCACATGCGGTACGCCAGCGAGAACGCCGCGTCGGCGTGACGGTCGTAGATCACCTCGAAGGCGGCGGCCTGGCCACGGTAGACCAGCTGCATCAGCTCCTCGTCGGCCAGCACGCTCAAGCCGCTCGCCGAGCTTTCGCCGCTCGAGCGCAGCGTTCTGAACCTCGGTCTCATCTGCGCATCCGTCGCATTGTTACGCCTGCGCCGCGCGCCTAGCCTGTTTGTGGTCGATGATCCTCGCGAGCAGGATGCTCAGCTCGAACAGCAGGTACAGCGGCACCGTCTCCAGCAGCAGCGTGATCGCGTCGCCCGGCAGGAACGCCGCGACCGCGCCGCAGGCGAGAATCGCATAACGGCGGTTGTGGCGCAGCTGCTCGGTCGTGACGATCCCCGCACGCGTCGCCGCGAGGATCCCGACCGGGACCTGGAAGACCAGCCCCATTGCCAGCAGGATGACGGCCGCGAAGTGGTAGTACTGGCTCGCCTGCACGAGCACGTTGAACTCGCCGCTGTTGAAGTTCTGGAAGAAGCGCACCGCGGCTCCCAGCACCACGAAGTAGCCGAACAGCACGCCGGCGATGAACAGGAACGGGATCGCCAGCATCAGCGGTTTCGCAACGCGCCGCTGCTCGGGGCTGAACGCCGGCAGCAAGAAGCCGTAGGCCTCATACAACAGGATCGGCAGCGACAGGATCAGCGCGAAGATCAACGAAACGGCGAGCGTCGTCGTGAACGGCTCACCGATCCCGAGCGTCACCGGCTTGTTGCCCTGTGGTGGCGATGACAGGTGACCGATCGCGCCCTGCAGCGTCGGCCCGACATGCGCGAGCGAGCTCTTGGTGGCCGCCGACGCGCCGCTGCCGGGACGCTCGAGTGCCTGCACGACAAGCGCGAGCTGCGTCGCCACCGTGCGCGCGTTCTGCTGCACCGTGTACGTCGAGCCGAGCGGGCCGTTGCCGGTTTTCACCTGTTTCTGGGTCTCGTGCGCGAGCGGCTTGTTGATGATGTTCAGCAGCGCGTGGTTCTGCCAGAAGCAGAACCCGAACGCCACCGCCACCACCGCAAGCGAGACGATCAACCTCGAGCGAAGCTCCTCGAGGTGATCGACCACGCTCAGCCGGTCTTCATGCCCGATGCTGCCGACGGCGGTCGCCATGATCAGGCAGTGAGCTTCTCGACTGGCTGGACCGGGGCGCTGCGGATCTCGCTCGGCACCGCCACCGGCTGCTGCTGCTGAGCGACGAGCGTCGGCTGGACTACTTCCTGCGCGGCAGGCTGGGCTGCTGCGTGCGAGCTCTCGCCGCTGATCGCGTCCTTGAAGCCGCGCATCCCGTCACCGAGCGAGCGCCCCATCTCGGGCAGGCGCTTCGCCCCGAACACCAGCAGCAGCAGGATCAAAAGAAATGCGATGTGGATTGGATTGTCGAGTCCCATGGTTGTCGTTTCCTCCTGGGTTGGATTTGCGAGGCTCACCGGCGGCGAGCGCTTATGAGTTACTACGCGGTGGGGTCGGCGCCGGATCACGTCCGGGCCGCACGCACCCACGCGGCGGCCGCTAGCTCTTGATCAGTGGCCCCGCCTTGGCAAGCACCTGCGCTTTGGTCAGCGGCACGTCGAAGCCGCCGTTCGGCGTGGGGCTCTGTTCGATCAGCAGGTTGATCCCGGCGGCGTGACGCGCCTCGATCTGCACGATGCTGCCGGCGGCCGTGAGGATCTGCTTGCTCTTGAGAGACGGTGCCGCGCCGTTGTACGCCCCTACCCCAGTGTTCTCGAGCTCCGACGCCAGCGCCAGAAACGAGCTCTGGCTGCTGACAGGGAACACGAACGTCGGTTTGGCGATCGGCTTGGCGCCGAGCTGCTTGATGACCGTCCTCAGCGCGCCGATGTGAGCCTGCTCCTGTTCGCCGAACAGCTTCGCGTAGCTCTTTGCCTGCCCGCTCAGCCCGACCTGTTTGCCCTTGACGTTGTAGAAGTCGGACTCCAGGTACTCGAGCGTGAGCGCGAAGTTGAGGATTTCTGCATCCCCACCGCCCGTTTCGGCTAGCGCCTGGGAGACGAACGGCGTGACCGCCGAGAGCCCGTAGACCGAGCCGGCGGCGAGCGCACCGCGGAGGATGAAGCTCGAGCGGGTCAGCCCACTGACCTCGACGGCCGCCAGCTCGGAGTTGGCGAGATCCGCCGGTGCGGTCTCTGAGAGTGTGTTGTGTGTCATCAGCTTTCAGCTCCTTCTCGGTTGCTGCGCTCAGGCGAGGAACGGCTTGATGGCCGCCATCACCATTGACATGGACGCCGGTGTGGCGAACGCGCCATCCGGGGTGAGGGACTTCTTCACGAGCGTGGCGATGCTCGCCGCGTGGCGCGCCTCGGCCGTGTGGATCGCAAGCGCCGTCGCGAGGATCTCGGGGCTCTGGATGTTGGCCGCCTGGCCGAGGTAGGCCGCCGCGCCGAGGTTCTCGACTTCGTAGGCCAACTCCGCCACCTGCGTGGCGCTGTCGATCGGGAATTTGCCGTTGGGGTTCGCCGCCGGGGTGCCGCCGAGCTTTTCGACGGTGCCTTTCAGCGCTTCAACGTGCGTCTTCTCCTGGCCGCCGAATGTCTTCAGCAGGCTCGCGACCTTGCCGCTGTACAAGCCTGACGCGTTCACCTTTTCATAGAAGGCTGTCTCCAGATACTCGAGCGTCAGCGCGTAGTTGAGGATCGCCAGATCACCGTTGTTGGCGGCGGTCGCACTGGCGACGCTGGCGCTCGTCGTGCTCGCGGTGGACGACGATTTGCTGCTGGAGCCGCAGGCGGCGAGTACGAACGCGGTGAAGCTCGCCGCGCCCGTGCCTCCCGCCATCTTCAGAAAACGCTTGCGATCGACGTCGTCGCGCACGAGGCGCTCAACGATGCCCGCGGGCTGCGGCGCCGACTCCTCGCCTGGTTTCGGGCTCAACTGCTCGGTCGATGGACTTGACATCTCTGAACCTCCATTTGTGCGTTATCGAGCCAGCGCGCTGTCGGCGCGCTCGTTCGCTGGCGGCCCCGGTGCACTGCGTGCAGGGACCGGTGGCGCCACCCGCGGACCGGGAGCCCGCGAGACAGCGCCCACCGATTGGTTTCAGACGATGAAGCCGGTCGCCGTCACGGCGGCCAGCACCTTCGCGGCGGTGTACGGCGTGTCGAACGGGCCGTTGGGGGCGATGTCGTTGCCGGCCGGTTCGTTCAGCAGTCCGATGACGCTGGCGTGACGCGCCTCGATCGTGAGAATCGACACGGCGGCCTTCACATATGCGGGCGTCGTGATGTTCAGCGCCTGACCGGAGTACGCGTGAACACCTGTGTTCTCGAGCACTTCAGCCGTCTTCATGAACGTTTCCGGACTGGTGTTCGCGCCCTTGAAGTTGAACTTCGGTTCCTTGGCGGCCTTGCTGCCGAGATGTTTCTTGAGGAACGCCACGTGTGCGTTCTCGTCTCTCGTGACGACTTTCAAGAACGCGCTTGTCTGCGCGTTGAGCGACATGTTCGCGGCGGTTGCACCGTTGTAGAAAGCCGCCTCGAGGTACTCCAGCGTGAGCGCGTAGTTGAGGATTCCGACATCGCCCTTTCCAAACGACGCCGGCGGGCGGCCGACCTCGGTGGCGGCGAGCGCACTCGGGGCGAGCGCCGACAGGAGCGCACCGCCGCTGATTGCCGCGCCCGCGCCGATACCGGCCTTCTTCAGGAAGCTCAGGCGTGTGTCGCCGGAGACCGCGTCGGCTGCTTCGCGGACTGCTTCGTCGACATCTATCTCATCAACGTTAATCGAATAGGTCATTCGTCTCTCCGATATTGGGGGAAGATCGGGCCGCGGAGCGACGCTCCAGATGCGGTCCTCGTTCTCTGTGAATACGGAGCAGGTCACGACACGGATCACCGCGAAGCCGAATCGGAGGATGTGAAGGAAGCGACTGGGCCGCTCGCGAGCGCCGCTACTCCTCGGCACGTAGAAAGCGCACGACGTCCTGCGCCTCGGCGCGCAGCGCGCGCTCATCGCTGCGCGCGATCGCAGCGAACGGCTCAACTACGACCTTCCCTGCCGACAGCTTCCACGTCGCCCGCGCGCGCCCCTTGACGAGCGCGAATGGCCTGAAGATCCCGTTGCTGGTGACGATCCGCGCGTGATCGACGCCGAGCAGCGCCTCGCGCGAGCGCCAGCCGAGCAGCAGCGGATCGAACGAGCCGAGCAGGCGCGGCGGCGGCAGCTCGGCGTTCGCCGCAGCCAATGGCGCGCGCCGCGCGAGCTCGAGCAGCCCGTCCTCGCGCCGACGCAGCTCCGCGCCGATCGCGGCGAGCCCCGCGCGCGCGTCGCGCAGGGGCAGCCCCGCCCACTTCGCCAGATCGCGATCGTCCGCCGGCGCGTGGCCGGCTAGTGTCTCGCGCCTTAAGTTCGATGCTTAAGTGTGGTATGCTGTGGTATGCCGAGAACTGGACGGCCCAAGCAGGTGTTGGAGTTGACTGATGGCGAGCGTGATCAGTTGGTGCGGTGGGAGCGACGCAGGAAGTCTTCGCAGGCGTTGGCGTTGCGCTCACGGATCGTTTTGCGGTGCGCGGAGGGGTACTCCAATAAGGATGTGGCGGTGGTGTGTGGGGTGTCAACGCCGACGGTCGGGAAGTGGCGCCGACGGTTTTGTGAGCTGCGGTTGGACGGCCTCTCGGACGATCCGCGGCCGGGCCGGCCGGCGAGTATCACCGCCGAGCAGGTCGAGGATGTGGTCGTCGCGACCCTGGAGTCCACACCCGAGAACGCGACGCATTGGTCGCGCGCGAAGATGGCCGAGCGCTCGGGACTGTCGAAGTCGACGATCGGGCGGATCTGGCGGGCATTTGATCTCAAGCCCCACCGCGCCGACACCTTCAAGCTCTCCAACGACCCGCTCTTTGTGGAGAAGGTCTATGACATCTGCGGCTTGTACCTGAATCCGCCCGAGGCCGCGGTGGTGCTCTCGGTGGATGAGAAGAGCCAGGTGCAAGCCTTGGCGCGCTCCCAGCCGGCGTTCCCAATGATGCCCGGCATGCCTGAGAAGCGCACTCACGACTACCTGCGCCACGGCACGACCAGCCTGTTCGCCGCATTTAACACCGCAGACGGGACCGTCATCAGCTCAACGCACCGCCGCCACCGCGCGATCGAGTTCAAGAAGTTCTTGACCAAGATCGATAGCCAGGTTCCCGAGCATCTCGACGTGCACCTCGTCTGTGATAACTACGGCACCCACAAGAGCCCCGCCATCCAACGCTGGTTGACCGCACACCCACGGTTTCACATGCACTACACCCCGACGTACTCCAGCTGGATCAACCAGGTCGAGCGGTGGTTCGCTTACCTCACAGACGATCTGCTGCGCCGCTCAGATCACCGCAGCGTCCAAGCATTGGAGAAGGACATCCGCAACTGGGTGACGGCATGGAACGAGAACCCCAAACCATTCATCTGGGTCAGGACCGCAGAGCAGATCCTCGACTCCATATCACGACTTCTACAACGAACTAACGGCGCGGTACACTAGGTACCTGCGCGCGAGTTCGGCCAGCGCGCGCCCGCGGTCGACCGCGCCAGGCACCGGCGCCGCCAGCCAGTCGCGCACGAGCACGTACGCCTGCTGGGAGCCGCGCATCGGCCCGCGCACAATCGACCCGCGCAGCGACGCGAGCAGCAACAGGTGCACGAGCGCCTGCCCCTCGACGCGTACTCCCACCGCAGCGATCCGCTCGCGCAGCTGCGCGCGATCCAACGGCCCCTCGTCGGCGAGCGCGCGCTCGAGCGCTGCCACGCCACGCTCCGCCGCCGCCGGCGTGACGCCCTCCTGGGACAGGCGCCGCGCGCTCGCGGTGAACAGTGTCGGCGCGGTCAGCGCGTGCAGCCAGAAGTAATCGTCGCTGGCTATCAGGTGCAGCGTGCCGCGGTTCAGCCACGTGATCACCAGCGAACGCTCTTGCGTCAGCGCACGGTCGACGTCGTTTACTGTCAGCCCGGTGCTGCGCGCGCGGACCGCCAGGCGCGCGCCGCGCGGGTCCTGTCCCTGGATCGCGAGCAGCCTGCGCGCGACCGCGACCGGATCGCGAGCGCCAGCGCCCGTCAGCTGCTGCGCGGCGAGGCGTTCGGCGAGAACGTCAGCTGAGGGCTTCGCCGCCGGCAGGGTCGCGCCACATCTTCCACATCGTCGGACCGCGCAGCAGGTGAATCTCGTCGAGCACGCGAAAGCCGTGGCGTGCGTAGAAGTCGATGTTGCGTTCCTTGGAGGACTCGAGGTACGCGCCGACGCCGTCGCTGTCGCACTGCTGCAGCACCGGCGCCAGCACCGCGGAGCCCAGCCCGCGTCCTTGCGCCTCGGGATCGGTGCCGAGCAGCGCCAGGTACACGTGGGGCGGCCGGCGCGGATGCGCGCGCTCGAGTTTTTCCCAGCCGAGCGCGATCATCGGCATGCGCGCGAGCAGGCGCGGATGCATGAACGAGGGAACCAGCTCGGCGGTTTCGCGCAGCGTCGAGTGCCAGCGTCCCGGCGGCGCCCACAGTGCCGCGCTCGTGAGCTCATCGGTCGTCCACACCTCCTCACCGGCGAGCAACTGGCGCAGGCGCACACCGTGGAAGCGTTCGAGCGCGCCGAGCCGCAGGCGATCCGGCCGCCACGCCCAACTCGCGACCGGGTCGTCGAGGAACGCCCGCGCGAGCATCGCCGCCAGCGCCGGCACGTCGGCGGACGTGGCGCGGCGGACGTGCCTACGAGCATCATTCAAGGCCACAACGCACCAATCTATTGCTCGTTGTCCTCGCCCAGCGCGAACACATCCGCGAGCAGCTCATATGAGCGCCGGCGCTGCTCGTGGTCGTAGGTGATGCACACGACGATCGCCTCCTGCGCGCCGTACTCGCCGACCACCTGCTCGAGCTGCTCCCGCACCGTCTGCGGCGAGCCCACCACCGTGCGACGCCGCGCCCCCGGCTCGCCGCTGCGAAGCTCTGACTCGATGAAACGCAGCGCCTTCTCGGGTGAGGGCACGGCGATCAGCTGACCGCGGCGCAGCAGCGTGAAGGCCATGCGCCCGCTCGCCGCCAGGCGTTGAGCCTCCTCGTCGCTCTCCGCGCAGATCACCCACACCGCGACGGCGGTGCGCGGCTCGGCCTCGGGGTGCGCCTGCTCGTGCGCGGCGAAGCGTTCGCGGTAGAGCGCCGCGATCTCTGCGCCCTGAGGGTTGATGAAGTCCGCGAACGCATACGGCAGCCCCAGCTCCCCCGCCCAGATCGCGCTCTGCGGCGAGGAGCCCAGCAGCCACGGCTCCGGCTTGTGAGGGCGGCCCGGCAGCGTCTTGGCCAGAGAGGCGAAGGGATGGTTCGCCGGCAGCCGATCGTCGAGATAGCCCAGCAGCTCCATCAGCTGCTCGGGAAAGTCGTCCGGCGCCGCCTGGCGACGGTCGCGTTGCAGCGCGAACGTCGTCATCGGGTCGGTGCCCGCAGCGCGCCCCAGCGCGAGATCGATGCGTCCCGGGAACAGCCCCGCCAGCAGGCTGAACGTCTCAGCCACCTTCAGCGGGCTGTAATGCGGCAGCATCACACCGCCGCTGCCCACGCGGATCCGCGTCGTCGCCGCGGCGATCGGCCCGATCAGCGCCTCCGGGCTGGGGCCGGCGAGCAGCGGGCCACCGTGGTGCTCGGCGACCCAGTAGCGGTGATAGCCGAGGCCGTCCGTCAGGCGCGCGAGATCGAGCGTGTTCTGGAGCGCCTGCGCGCCCGTAGAGCCCTCCGCGATCGGAGACTGATCGAGAACCGACAGCGGGAAGGGCGCATGGGTGCGGGCCACGTCCAACGTAGGGTATGACGACGCGGTAGGGTTTGATGCGAATCTCGGGGAGGAGAGTGATGTATCAACCGACGTTGTTCCGCGACCGCCCACGACCTGCGCAAGTCGTGCTCGGAGGCATCGTCCCGGCGATCGCCGGTGCGGTCGCCGGCGTGCTCGTCGGCGTCTCGAGCGGCGCCTACTGGGGCTACGCCGTGCTCGTCTCGATCGGCAGCGTCATCGCCGGCTTCGAGCACCAGGACGGCTGGGGTGGCGCCGACCGCGGCCTCGTCGCCGGCTTCATCTACGGCGTCGCGCTACTCGTCACGCACGCGATCATCGGCGCCCACGCCAAGGTCTCGCTCGGCAGCTGGCCGCCGTTCCTCGCCGTCATCACCGCAATTGCGGGCATGCTGCTGAGCGCGCTCGGCGGGCGCATCGCCCGCGGCCAGCGCGAGCGCGCGCTCGCGCAGCCGACGATCCCCGCCGAGTGAGTCGCCGCGGGGACGAGCCCGCCGCCAGCGCTACCAGTAGGCTTCCGAGGCGATGAGCGCCACAAACAATGACGCTGCGCCTCCCTATCACCTGTTCCTCGACCTCGGCGAGGTGCCCGTAGCGGCCAGCGCCCTGCGGCTGCTGATCTCAGATGAGGCGCACGAGCCCGACATTCGCCGCCTCGCGCGCGAAGTGCTCGCCGAGCTCGAGCCGTTGCCAGACGAGAACGGCATGCTGACGGTGTCACTGACGCCACCGCAGATGAAGATCACCTACAGCGCCGTCAAACTGCTGCTCAACGACCTTCAGCGCGAGCAGCACGACGAGATCGACATCCTGCGCAACATCCTCGACAAGCTGCCCGACGAACACGTCATCCGCGCGATCATCCTCGAGTAGCCCTGAGCTGACGGTCCTCGACGCCGCCGCGTGGCGACGGTGGCTCACCACCCACCACGCCGACGAGGCCGGCGTCTGGCTCGTGCTCGCCAAGAAGGGGACGACCGAGCCAACCAGCCTCAGCTACGAGCAGGCGCTCGACGAGGCGCTCTGCCACGGATGGATCGACGGTCAGATCAGACGTCGTGACGAGGCCACCTTTCGTCAGCGCTTCACGCCGCGCCGCGCGCGCAGCAGCTGGTCCAAGCGCAACGTCGGCCATATCGAGCGGCTGCAGCGCGAAGGGCGCATGCACGCTGCCGGCGCCGCGGAGGTCGAGCGCGCCAAGGCGGACGGACGCTGGGAGGTCGCGTACGCCGGCCAGGCGAGTATCGAGGTGCCAGACGACCTCGCCAGCGCGCTCGCCGCCGAACCGCGCGCGCGGGCGATGTTCGAGATCCTAACCAGCCAGAACCGCTATGCGGTGCTCTACCGGATCGACGCCGCCAAGCGACCCGCCACGCGTGCGCGACGGATCGAGCAGTACGTCGCGATGCTCAGTCGCGGTGAGACGCTCCACCCGCAGCGGCGCAAGCTCGTCGAGTGACGCCGGCAGCCTGCGACAATGGCCGCGTTGATGCGCCTGACGGCCGCCATTCCCGTGCTCGCCGCGAGCGCTCTCCTGCTCGCGGGCTGCGGCGGCGGCGGTCACACAGCCACGACGAGCACCGCGAGCTCGACGGCCGCGCCGGCCACGGGCGCCCGCGGCCGAGCCGGCACAGCGACACCCGCGCTTAGCGGCGAACCGGCCAAGGCGCGGGCGTTCGCGCTCGCCGTCAACCTCAAAGCGAGCGATCTCCCAGGATTTCACCCCTCCGCCAACCGGCGACACCAGAGCGCCGCCGAAAAGCGCCTGGAACCCGAACTCGCAAAGTGCGTGGGCGGCGCGAGCGCAAGACCGCAGGCGACGGAAGCGAGCTCGAAGAGCTACGAACGTGGAGCGTCGATCATCACGCAGAGCGTCAGCTCGCAGGTGACCGTCGCGCGCACCAACGCGCTGGCGGCAAGGGAACTGGCGGCGATCCGCAGTGGCCACCTGCAGAGCTGTCTGGCGCACTACTTCAACCAGCTGCTGGCGAGCGAGGACCTGCACGGCGCGAAGGTAGGTTCGGTCTCGGTGAAGCAGGGCTCACCGCCCGCCGCCGGCGCTGACGGAAGCTT
The DNA here is from genome assembly GCA_963838405.1 of uncultured Solirubrobacteraceae bacterium. GTDB lineage: Bacteria > Actinomycetota > Thermoleophilia > Solirubrobacterales > Solirubrobacteraceae > Palsa-744. The sequence continues at coordinate 1,423,673 of CAWIRA010000006.1, forward strand.
CGGCCTACGTTTCATCCAGACGGTGACGCTGCACGGCGTGCACGTCCCCTTCTACGTCGACATCCTCGGCTTCGTCAAGGGCCGCGCGCAGGTGTCGCTGTTCACGTTCGCCGTGCTGCGGCAGTTCCCGGCAGCGCTCGAGGAACAGCTGTTCTCGCTGCTGCTCGAACGCGCCAAGGCTCACAGCACCTAGATTCGGGCGCTCACGCGCCCGCAGGCGGCTCGAGTGATCCGTGAGGCGCGCTGGCGCGCAACAGCCTCCAGTGCACATCATCTATCCGGTGCACGTGACCTACACAGAAGGGGGCAGCACAATGAACGATGAGCGCAACCCGTCGGAGCACGTACGCGCACACTCGCCGGCCGCCGAGGATCAGTGGACGGCGCCGACCACACGCAAGGGCTTCTTGAAGGGCGCCGCGGTGGTCGGCGCCGGCGCGGCCGGTGTTGGCGCGCTGGCGCCGGCGGCGGCGTTCGCCAGTCGCCGCAAGGGCACCGTCACACACGGGGACATGGAAATACTGAAAGCGGCACAGATCGCCGAGGCGTTGGCGGTGACCACCTACACCAACATCATCAGCACGGCGCCGTTCTTCAAGAACATCCCTGCCGACGATCAGGGGTACCTGCAGGGAGCGCTGCAGGAGGAGATGTCTCACTACCTGCTCGAGGAAAGCGTCACCAAGAAGCCGACGCCGTTCACCTCGTTCTACTACCCGCCGAACATGTTCACCGACTCGCAAACGACGCTCGACATCCTCGTCACGCTCGAGGACGCGTTCATCGCCGCATATCTCGTCGGCGTGCGCCACTTCAGCACGCCGGACCTGCGAGTGACCGCCGCGCGAATCATGGGCATCGAGTCCGACCACCGCACGCTCGCGCGCGTCGTCGGCGGCGATGTGACGCCCACAAACGGTGGCCCGATCACCAGCATCACCGGCATCCAAAAGGTGGCCGAGTCGATCGAACCGCCCAACAACAACGGCTACGAGCGCACGCTGCTGCTCGAGAACATCGGCCAGGCAGTGGAAGCGCTGCTTCCGTTCGCGGAAAAGTCAGCTGCCGAACAAGCGGGTTTCGACACGACCAAGCCCTACACGTTCACACCGTTCACGCCGAAGCTGCCGAGCCCGCTCGGCGAATTCCACTCGTTCAAGGGTTGATCGAGCGGACCGGCTCGCGCTCATGCCCCGTCACGCCGGCGGGGATGAGCGTGGCGGCCGGCTGTCGCGGCACGCCGCCCGGGATGAAACGCTGGGCGGCGCCGTCGCTGCCGGCGGGCGCGGGGACGACGACCTCCTCGTGCAGCGACACGAACGCAGCGACGACGCGCGGGTCGAACTGGCTGCCTGAGCCGCGCTTGATCCTCGCAACCGCCTGACCGACCGGCCACGCAGCCTTGTACGGGCGCTCGTGCGTGAGCGCGTCGAACACGTCCGCGACGGCGACGATCCGTCCGACGAGCGGGATGCGCTCGCCGCCGAGTCCGCTCGGGTAGCCGGTGCCGTTCCACCACTCGTGATGCGTCGCCGCGATCACCGCTGCCATCTGCAGGACCGGCGAGCTGCTGCGCGACAGCAGCCGCGCGCCGAGCGCCGCGTGCGCCTGCATCGCGTCGTGCTCCTCGGGTGTGAGGTTCCCGCGCTTGAGCAGGATGTGGTCGGGGATCGCGATCTTGCCGACGTCGTGCAGCGCCGCCGCCTCGCGCAGGCGCTTGACCTGTTCGCAGCGGAGCCCCACACGCGACGCGATCTGCGCCGCGAGCGCGCCGACGCGTTCGGTGTGCTCGGCGGTCTCGTCATCGCGATACTCGACCGCCGCGGCGAGCAGCTGCAATGTCTCGGCGCGAGCATCGTCGAGCTCGAACGTCCGCTCGGCGACCTTTTCCTCGAGCGAGCGCGCGCTGTTGGCGAGCTGGCGCTGCGCTCTGAGCTGGGCTTCGAGCGATACCGCGTGGTAGTGCTCGAGCTGCGCTTCCAGGCGGCGCCTGCGATTGATGAGCCAAGCCACCAGCACGACGAGCGCGAGCACCGCGATCGGCAGGATTAACAGGATCCCCCGAGGCGCGTCCATGCTCACAACTTTGCCCCGCGCGCGACGCTATAACGCGCTGGCGGGGTGTCCGTGGACGAATGTACTAGCGCTCAGCGCTGCGTCTCAAGCGTCCCCGAGCCCGTCCCCGAGCCGTTCGAGGACCTCCTTGCGGTCGGTGCCGTGCTCCTGCAGCACGCGATCGAAGTCCTCACCGTAGACATACATCACGGCCAGCAGGATGTCGGTTGTGGTCAGCGCCCGCTGGTCGCGTTCCTCGGCGATCCGCACCGCTGCCTCGGTGACACGTGCCACCGCGTCGCCGTGGTCGGCGCCGGCGCCGCTCTGCGCGGCGTGCTCGGAGCCCTCCTCGGCGCCCGCGAGCGGCACTTCGCTGACACCGATCGCCTGCAGCGCGATGCCGACCTGTCCGTGCAGGCGCAGGACCCGCAGCCAGCGCTCGACCTCGTCGTCCGGCGTGCGCGCGAACGGCATCGCGGTGGAGGCGATACCAAGCGCGATCGCTGCGTCCGGCGCCAAGAGTGGCCGCGCGCTCACAGCGCCACCCCGACGTTGCCGCGCCGCGCATGGATGTAAGCGAGGTTCTCGCGGCGCAGGCCCACTTCGGGAGCGCCGGCGCCGCGGCGCACCTCGAGCACGATCGTGCCCGCGCGGCCGGCTGCGATCGCGGCCGTGCGCAAGGCCTCGGCGACCTCTCTGCGGCTGAGTCCGCACGCGAGCAGGAAGCGCTCGGTGCGCGCGCTCGCGGCCTCGTCGCGATCGAGCTCGAGCTCCTCGACGAGCACCGTGGGCGCCTGCTCGGACCCCTCGATGTGCAGCAGGCACGCCGCCATGTCGTCCGGACGCTCATCGACCAGCTCGCTCACGTGCTCGAGCAGCGCCGGCGCCGTCGCGCTCGGGCCCAGCTCCGTGAGCGTCTCGATCAGGCGCTCGGTGCCAAACAGATCGGAGTCGATGCGTGCCTCGGTGACGCCGTCGGTGTGGAAGCAGACCTGCGCGCCGCCGGGAACCGAGACGACCGTCTGACGAGTGCCTGTTCGCATACCCACTCCGATCGGCGGGGAGGCGCAGATTGTAACCGGCGGGATCGATCCTGCATCCGCTTGCAGCGGCAGGATCACCGGCGGCGGATGCCCGGCGGAGGAGTACACCAGCAGCCGTTCACGCGGGTTGTAGGTGGCGGCGATGACCGTCGCGAAGGCCCCCCCGAGCTGGCGCTCGAGCACCGCGCCTGCGGTCTGGACCGCGTCGCGCGGTGAGAGTCCCGCCTCAAGGTAGGCGCGCAGCGTGAAGCGCACGAGCGCCGTGTGCGGCAGGGCCTTGCGTCCATGCCCAGAGACGTCACCGACGATGATCGCCAGCTGACCGTCGTCGAGCGCGAACACGTCGTAGAAATCCCCGCCCGCCCCGGGCCCGGCCGCGGGCTCGTAGGCGGCGGACGTGCCCACAGGGCCAAGTCGTGCCGGCGGGACCGGCAGCAACGCTGCCTGCAGCAGACCGACGTCGTCGAGCAGTTCCCCGCGCTGACGCTCGAGGCGACGCGCGCGACGAGCCGCCACTCGTGAGCGCACGGCAAGGGCCAGCGCCAGCGCCAGCAGCGCCGCGATCAGACCGCGGACCGCGGCGGGCACGACATCCACGACCGTCGTGATCGTCTTCACCAGCTGCGATGAGGGACCGGCGGCACTCGACTTGCCGGCGCCGTTGCGGGCGGCGTTCGGCGCGCGCCTCGCCGACACCGTTGCGGCCGTCGCGGCAGCGGGCGCCAACCCCGCTGCCGCGAGCTTGATCGGATGGGTACCCGCGCGTGTGCCGGCGCGTGCGTGCCGCGAGCGGTAGGCCCGATTCGATGTCTCGCCGCCGGCTGCTGGCTTCGAGGCGCGCGCTGCCGACGCGGTCGTCTGCACGGTTGCGACAGGCGCCGGCGCCGATGCAGCGGGCGTCTGGGGCGTCAGCACCGAGGCGGCGAGCGCCGTCGCGCCAGACCCACCGGCGCCGACGGATTCACCTGTGCCGGACCCCGATTCGCTGCCTTCGCCCGATTCACCGGTGCCTTTGTGTCCTTTGCCACGACCTTCGTGCTCGCGTTTGACTTCTTCTTTTTTTTCTTTTTTTTCTCTTTTTGCTTTTTCCTTGCCGGTGCCTTTGCTCGCCTGCGTGGAGGTCTCCGCGGCTGTCAGCGTCGGCTGCGCTCCGACTTCCTGCGTTTCGGCGCCCTGCTGTCCACGTGCATGTTCCTGCTTACGAGCGGAGCCGTGTCCGTCGCCGTCACGCCGCTGATCGCCGTGGTGAGGATCCGCGCCGCTCGGTTCCGCTGCCGTGCCGCCGCCGGCGACCGATGTTGGACCGGTGGCCGTGCCCGTGCCGGCGCCGCTGGTGGCGCCGCTTTCGCCAGCGGCGTGGTGATGATCGTGACGCGCGGCGGTCGGCGTTTCCGGCTGCGACGGCGCTGCCGACGGTTGCGTGGGCGACGGCGACGTGGCGACCGTGCTGCCGGATTCCGCGCTGGCCGGAGACGGCGCCGTCGCGGGCGCCGTGCTGGGCTGGTCGCGTCTGGCGGTGGCGGTGGGGATGAACGCGAGCACGAGCGCGAAGGCGCAGCACGGAGCCGCAATCGCCGTCGTCAGCCGCGAGCGCCGTCGCCGGCGCGCGGTTGTCTCTGTCGGATCCCTACCCGTGATGCTCACCATCGAGCAGTGCACTCCCCTTTCAGCCGGTTTCGGCGGCGTGTCCGCGGGTCTGCTCGAGCGCTTCGTCGAACGAGGAATAGATGGCGAACACCCCGTCCATCCCCGATAGCTCGAAGATCTTCAGCAGCTTGTCGTTGGCGCAGACGATCGCCAGCTTCCCGTCCGCGCTGAGGCTTCGGCTCACGCCGACGAGCACGCCAAGTGCCGTCGAGTCCATGAACGTCGAGTCTTTGAGGTCGAGCACCAGGTGGCTGTGCCCTTCCTCGAGCGCGTCGAGGAGCATCCACTTCAGCTGCGGCGCTGTTGCAAGATCGAGATCGCCCTGGACGGCGACCACGCTCGTGCGCTCATCCAGCTCACGCCGGCTGATGCCGAAGGCCACGGCGTCGGCTGAGGGCTGATCTGGTTTGTCGGCTCGGCTGAGCATCCATCTCCCTCCTTCATGTGTGCACGCAGAAGCGTGCGAACTCGAGTGCATTCCGGGCGCACATACGACCGGACGTCCATCACCAACCTCGACGTGGGCGCCGGCGACGATCATCGGATCGCTGATTAATCGAACAAACGTCCAGAAGGGAGTTTGGATCGTTCAGGAGCCGGCGCTGTGGAGCTGCTGGTGCTCAGGCCGAGTGGCTGACGAGCGGCACGGCCGCGTCCGCCGTCGCCACCTGGAAGCTGAAGCTCACCTGCAGATACAGGCGCACGACCTGCTCGTCGTGGGAGTCGTAGCCGATCGACAGATCCTGTCCGCAGTCGAACAGGAAGTCGCCGCCGCGCTGGCTGACGAGCACCGCGCCACGGACGCCCGGCGCCCACACGATCGGACCGTCGAGGATCTCGCGCAGGTGCTCGAGCATCGGGTAGCCCCCGTGCTCGGCCGTCTCGATCACGAGGCGGTGCTGCTCGGCGCCGAGCGCGAGCGCGTATGGGCCGGCGATGCCGCTGCCGAGCAGCCGCTCGACGGCCGCGGCCACCGCGCTCGGGTACTCCTGTGGCGAGGCGCCGAGCGGCACGGGAGCGTGCGGCGAGGCCTCGGTGATGCCGGTGATCGCACCGCTCCAGCCGTGGAACACGGCAACATTCTCGGCGACCGCGATGCGGTGCGCCGCAAGATCGAGCGCGTCGAGGTCGGCGTCAGCCGCGCCACGGTCGGCGTCGCGCAGCTCGTCGAAGGAGATCTCGAAGTCCGCACGGGCCTCCACGAGCGCCAGCACACGCCGCCGCAGCGCCGTGATGCCGTCGCCTGACACCGAAGCGAGCGGCTCGGTGCGACCGAGGTTGGTGGCCGAGTGCGACCAGCCGCGCGGTCCGGCGAAGTCGACCAGTCTGCGCGCTGCGAGCGCCGGGCGCAGCCGCTGCGCGGCCTCCGCGTCGATCATCTGCCAGCCGGCCGTCGTGATCGGCGCGTGCGCGCGGAGCAGGTGATCCATGGTCCGCAATGGTCGCACAAGCCTCGCGCGCGCGCCTGGACGGCCGGTCTGAGCGCGCCCCAACCAGATACAACTCGAGTCAGCGTCCACGTCACCCAAGGAGACCCGATGGGATTCGACCAGTATCACGAGCCGCCTGAGGAGCTGCCGGCCGCCACAAGAACATTCGCGCGGATGTGCGCGTCCCTGACCGAGGAGGCCGAAGCGATCGGCTGGTATGAGCAGCGTCTCGCGGTCGAGCCCGATCCCGAGGCCCGCGCGATCATGCGCGACGCCCAGGGAGAGGAGTTCAAGCACTTCAGCATGGATTTCGAGTTCCTGCTGCGCCAGACGCCACCGTGGCGAGCCGTCGCGAAAGGGATCCTCTTCCAGGAAGGCGACATCGTCGACAACGGCGAGGCGGCCGAGGCAGCGGCATTCGACGGCGACGGCTCCAGCTCCGGCGCGGCGAGCGGCTCCGCAGACGGCTCGCTCGGCATCGGCAGCATGCGAGACGCGTGAGCCGCGGCGCGGCGAGGGCGTAGCCGGCGCTAGCGCTCAGATGCGGCGCCGGCGGCGGCGTGCGGGCTTCGCCGCCGCCACACGACGGTCGCGTCACGCGACGGGATCAGCGTGCGGTGTGACCAGCGCATCCGCTCGCCGCGGCGCCCGCGGCGACCATCCGGCACACGCGGCTCTAGCTCGGCGAGCATCGTCCGCAGGATCAGCTTCGCCTCGAGCAGCGCCAGCGACGAGCCGATGCAACGGCGGATGCCGCCACCGAATGGCACCCACGAATAGGTCTCCGGACCGTTCTCCAGGAAGCGCTCCGGCCTGAACGCCGCCGGGTCCGCGTACACACCGCGGTTGCGGTTGGTGGCGTAGACCGAGATCGCGGCGGTCGTGCCGGCCGGCAGCACGAAGCCTCCGACCTGCAGCTCGCGCTTGAGCGTACGTACGACGATGCCCTGCGGCGGCCGCACCCGCAGCGTCTCGTTGATCACCGCCACCAGGTACTCGTCACCACCACCGTCGGACTGCGCGTCGATCTCGCCGATGAGCTGCGCCAGCGCCTCGGGATGGCGCACCAGCCGCTCGATCGCCCATGACACCGCTGTCGCCGTCGTCTCGTGACCCGCCAGCAGCAGCGTCACGAGCTCGTCACGCACTTCTTCATCGGTCATCGCCGTGCCATCCTCGTCGCGCGCCACCAGCAGCATCGACATGATGTCCGAGCGACCCTCCAGGTCGCTCTGCGCGCGCCGGTTCGCGATCTCCGCGTAGATCTGTGCGTCGAGGCGATCCAGCCCACGTCCGATCGTGCTGTTCGGGCGCTCCTGGGTCGGGCGAACCAGCATCCGCAGCCCCGCGATCACGTGCTTTGGTCCCATCAAGGCGACGATCGTCTTCTGCATTTCCTCCATGCGCTCGGCCTCGACGCCGAACACCGAGCCCATGATCACCTCAAGCGTGATCAGCCGTGTGCGCGGCTGCATGCGCATCGCACGACCAAGCGGCCAGTCGGCCATCACGCGGCGGGTCGCGCCCACGATCAGGTCCTCGTGCTTGCGCAGGTGCTCACCGTGGAATGGAGGAAGCAGCAGCTTGCGCTGGCGCATGTGCTCGGGCCCGGTGAGCACGCTCAGCGAGTTGGGGCCGAGCACCCACACCGGCGCGCCGGCGCCGCCCGTGGGCTTCGGCGCGACGTCCTCGGAGGCCGTCAGCAGCGTCTTCACGTCCTGGGGGTCGCTGAGGTGCACAAGCGGGGCTCCGCCGGGCGGAAAGCGCAGCGTGAAAGTGTCGCCCCAGCGCCGCGCGCAGTGGTCCATCAGCCAGGTCGGCGCAAGCCCCCACGCGAGCGACTGCACGACCGGCGGCAGGTTCGGGCCCGGCGGCAGCGACTGCTGCGCGTGCGCCGAAGGCGCTCGGTCCCCTGTCGGCGCCCCTGACGACGCGGTCTGTGCTGCCGCTGCCATCGCGTAACGGTACCAGCCGCTCGTCGGCGCGCCCAGCATCGGCGCCGTTCTGAGAAGGTCGAAAGCCGGCGCGCGGCGACGGCGCTCGCGGCTCTCAGACGGGCGGAGCCGGGGGCGTCCTTGCCCCCGCTCACGCCGGCACGAGGCAACCGCAACACCGTGCCGGGGGTTGTCCCTCCCAACCCCACCCCACTAACCAGCCGCGACCCCAGGGGTTGCTCGCGGACGCTACAGATACCGCAGCCGTGGTATGCAGGTCGGCCCGATCGCAGGTCGGCCCGATCGCAGGTCGGCCCGATCGCAGGTCGGCCCGATCGCTTCGTCGATCAGACGGTCCTGAGCGCGGTGGCCGGTGAAAGCCGCGCGGCGCGTATGGCAGGCAGCAGGCCGGCCAGCGCTCCGATCACGATCGCCGCCCCGAAGCCGCCGGCCCACGCGCTCGTAGGCACGACGACTTCCCAGCCCTTCGTGGATGCGTAGATCGCGGTGGCGAGGGCGCCGATGCCCACACCCACGGCGCCGCCGCCGAGCGCCAGCAGGATCGCCTCGGAGAGAAACTGCGTGCGGATCTGCCCTTTGGTCGCGCCGAGCGCTCGCCGCAGCCCGATCTCTGAGCGGCGTTCGAGCACGGAGATCACCATGATGTTCGCTACGCCGACGGCGCCTACGAGCAGCGCCACGGCCCCCAGCCCGAGGAACAGCCCGTTCAGCGCGCTCTTCGCCTCGGCGCGCGCGACGAGCGCAGCCGACGGCTGGCTGACGTCGACTTCGTTCGGCGCTTGCGGGTTGGCGGTCTCTGCGAGCACCGACTGCACGGCTGCGACCTGTTCGTCCTGGGCGCGCACGTACACCGCATTCGCGTGTCCGTTGGACGCCAGGTACTTCTCAGCCGCGGTGAAGCCGACCAGCACCGAGCTTTCGATTTCGGGCGTCAATTCGGCGGCGCCGAGGATCCCGGCGAGGTAGAACCACTGGCCCGCCAGCCAGATCCGCTCGCCAAGGTAGAGGCGGTCGATGCCAAGGCGCTGCGCTGCGGCCGCGCCCAGCACAGCGACCGGCTCCGTCGCGGTGGCCGCGTTCAGGAACTCGCCCTGCGTCAGCTTCACGCCGAGCGTCCTCAGCAGGTTCAGGCTCGCCGCCTGCACCGTCAGGGCGTTCGTGTCGCCGGACGCGATCAACGGACTGCGATACACCGCGCCGTTGACCCTCGCCGTCTCGGCGACGGTCTTCACCGGGTAGATGCGCGCGATCATCGCCGGCGCCGTCAACGGCAGCTGGGCCGTCTTGCCGGTCAGACCCTGGCCGTTGCTCACCGTCAGCAGGTTCGTGCCGAGCCTGTCGATCTGACGCAGCAATCCCGCCTGGCTCGAGGCGGACAGGCCCAGGACCGCCACGATCGCAGCGACCCCGATCGCGATCCCGAGCGCCGACAGGCCTGCCCGCAGCCGCCGCGTGCGCAGCCCCACGCTCGCGACCCGCGCGAGATCCGACGGCCGCAGAGCGCCGGGCGCGGAGCTCGCGGCGGTGCTCATCGCTGCTGGCCGGATGGCTCATTGACGAGCGCGAACGCCGCCGGCCGCGCGCGCCCGGCGCTCGCCTCGACGATGTAGCCGCCCACCACGCCCGCGGTCAGGGACGGCGCCACAGCTATCCCGTAAGCGTCGGTCTCGACCTTCACAGTGCGGCGGCGCGAGACACGCGAGCGACCATGCGCGATGCTGCGCGCGGGGATCGTGAAGCGCGCGCTCGGGCCGGCGGCGGGCGCCGCGAACGTCACCTGCGCGTGTGGCACGGGGTTCTTCTCGGCGTCCGTGACGGTGACCGCGAGCCGCACCGGGAATCGCGTACCCGTGGTCGTGGACTGCGTCGCGGCGACCCCCGCCGCGACGCGGCTGGGGTCGCCCGCAAGGTTGCGCAGCGCGAAACTCGCCGCGATCGCACCCGGCGCCGCGCCATCACCGACGACACCTGCCGGGGCGCCGGCGCCTGCCTGCGCCCCGGCGCCGCTCGACACGGTCGCCGTCGCGATGAACGAGCCCGCAACGGCGTTCGCGGTGAACGGCGGCGAGGTCGCGACACCGGAGGCGCCGGTCGTGGCGCTCACCTGCGATGCGGCGCCACCGGCGAAGCTCGCATCGGCCGCTGAGCCGGCGCCGCAGGCGTCGGCTGCGGCTCCCGAGGACAGCGTGAATGTGACCGTCGCCCCGGCAACCGCGTTGCCAGCGCCATCCAGCACCCTCGCCTGCAGCGGCTGCGCATAGCCACGCGTCACCGTCGCGGAACGGCTCGTCGACCCCACGGCCGTGACCCGCTCCGGCACACCCGCAGCGGTGTTCGTCAGCGAGAATGACACCGAGCCGTAGGGCGAGCTGGCGGTGACCGCGTAGGTGCCTGCCGTCCCATCCGCGGTGAACGCCGGTGCGGACGCCACGCCGGTCGCGTCGGTGCCGACCGTGACGGCGCTCGAGGCGCTTGCCGAGAACAGCCCGCTGGCACCGCTCGACGGCGCGCTGAACGCCACCGGCACGCCCGCCGCGCCCGTCACCGGGCAGCCGTCGCTGTTCGCCAACGCGACCTGCAGGCCGGTCGCAAAGCCCGCATCGATCTGCGCCGTCTGCGGCGTGCCCGCGATCAGCGTCAGCGTGTTCGGTGGATTCGCCACCGGGCACGAAGCACCGCTCGCGCCGCCTGGCGTTCCCGTTTCGCCGGCGGCCGGGAGCGGCGCCCCTGCGAGGCCACCGAGCGCCGTAACGGCGCCCACGCTCACAAGCACCCCGACACGAGACCACCGGGCGCCGCAGCGCCGGCACGCGATCCCACTAAACATCGGTCCTCACCGCCTCGGTGTCCGCCACGATCCGGCCGTCGAGCATCTGCACCTGGCGCGGCAGACGCGCGGCGACCTCACGATCATGGGTGATCACCACGATCGTCGCGCCCTGCGCGTTGAGCTCTTCGAGCAGTGCCACGATCGCAGCGCCCGCGGCGCTGTCGAGGTTGCCCGTGGGCTCGTCCGCGAGCACGATCGCCGGCCGGCCGACGAGCGCGCGCGCGATCGCCACGCGCTGGCGCTCGCCACCGGACAGCCTGCTCGGACGCAAGCGCGCGCGATCCGCCAGCGCCACCCGCGCGAGCGTCGCAGCCGCGCGCTCGCGACGCTCACTCACGTCAGCGCCCGCATACAGCAGCCCGTCAGCGACGTTCTCGAGCGCGCTCGAATGCTCCGCCAGGAAGAACTGCTGGAAGACGAAGCCAATGCTGCGCGCACGCAGGTGCGCAAGCTCGCGATCCGAGCGCGCAGCGACGTCAACGCCCGCGATCGCGACGACCCCCTCGCTCGGACGCTCGAGCGTGCCGATCACGTGCAGCAGCGTCGTCTTGCCCGAGCCCGATGGGCCGACGATCGCCACGAGCTCACCCGCGTTGACTGTCAAGCTGACGTCGCGCAGCGCGTACACGGGCGGCTCCGTGCTGTACGTCTTGCTCACCTGCCGCAGTTCCAGAACCGGCGCGCTCACGTCGCCGGCACCACCACGCGCTGGCCCGCCGACAGGCCCGCGCCGCTGACCTGCACGAGCCCTTCAGCGTCGTCGAACAGGCCAAGCGAAACGGCCAGCAGGCGGTGCCCGCGGCCGTCCGCGACCTCGACCGCGTAGCCGCCGCCGGCGCCCGCCGCACCGCCGCCCGCCAGCGCCAGCAGCGCGTCGACCGGCACCACCAGCGCGTTCGAGACGCTGGCGGTCGTGATCTGCACCGTCACCGGCGCCGCGTCCAGGTGGCCGATCGCGCCCGGCTCGCTCGGCGCGACGTCCACTTCGATCGTCGGACCGCCTTCTTCGCCGCCGCCGTTGCCGGCGCCTGCGCCTTCGCCGCCTTTGTTCGACGGCGTTTTCGCAACCGTCCCCACCGAGCGCACCACGCCCGGCGTCGTCTGGTTGTCCGGCAGCGTGATCGTCACCGCGTCGCCGACCTTCACGCTCGACTGCTGCGCCGCGCTCAATTCGAGCGTCACCTGCGCAGCCGTCGAGGTGACGCCGAGCACCGGGCCAGGCGTCACGTTCGCGCCAAGCTCCGGCGTCACGCTCGTCACGCGCACCGGGCCCGGCTCGAACACCACCGAGCCCAGCGGCAGCACGCGCGTCGCCGGCGAGCCGTACCGCAGCACCACCGGCCGGCCGCTGATCGCGTAAAGCGTCTGACCGCGCGAGATCACCTGGCCGACCGCCGGCAGCGCCGTGAAGGTCGAGCTCTGACCGTAGGACGCCTCCGACGCGCGCGCCGCCGACGCTGCCGCCTGCGCGCGCGCCAGCGACGCTTCGGCCGCGGCCGCCGACGCGTGGTCGCCGTCCAGCTTGCTCGCAGCGCCGCCGACACCCTGCGTATCGCTCGACACCACCGCTACGTCGCCCGTGCAAAGACCCGAGCTGCTCGCGCCTTCGCCGCCCGGCGAGGAGCCCGCAGACGCGGCTTCAGCAGCGCCAGTGCCGGCACAGTCGACCGACTCCTTCGCACGCGCCGCCGACAGCATCGCCTGCTCTCCAGCGGACGTCTCAGCGTCCGTCGTCAGCGCGCTCCTCGCCGTCCGCAGCGTCGCCGCGCTCGCCGCGACCGATTCTTCGGCCTGCTGCACCGCTGACGGCGGCGTGCCCGCCGCTACGCCGATGCTCGACGCATCCGCATAGCCAAGCGTCCCGCTCACCGGCGTCTGCGAGGACAGCGACCGCCGCGTCACCGTCGCCAGCGACGTCGCCGCCGCGTTGTCGGCGACGCCGCTCGGTTGCTCGGAAGCTGCGAACGGGTCGGTGACGACGAGCACCAGCACGGCGATCGTGACGAGCACGAGCGCCAATCCCGAGAGCGCGATCCGGCGCGAACGTGAACGCACCGCGCTAACCGCCGGTGTGCGCGCCGGCGCCGGCCTGGGGGCGCAGACTGCTCGGGATCAGCGACTGGCACGCCTGCTCAGCCGACTTGAACGTCGCCGAGTGCGTGTCCACGCTCGGAGGCAGGTGCACGCCGCCGCCGGCGAACGAGGGGTCCGGCAGGTTGGGCTCGCCGTGCTTACGGATGCACGCCGCGAGCTTCAGCACCTGCGCCTGTTCCCCGGCGTTCAACTGAGGGCCGGAGCTTGACCCGCGAGATTCCGCCGGGGCGAACGCCCTGCATGCCTGTTCCGCCTTTTTGAAGGTGGGCGAGCCAGGATCGATGCCGCTCGAGGGCGTCACGCGGAGCCTGACGCTCGTGCCGCCGCCGCTGCTCGAGATTTCCGGGTCGGGGAAGTTCGGCTCGCCGTGCGAGCGCATGCACGCGGAGAACTTCAGCGCCTGCGCCCCCGGAGCACTCGAGCCCGCCGCGGAAGATCCACCTGAGCCGCTCGCGCTGGTCGTCGCGGTCGTCGTCGAGCCGAGATGGGCCACGCCCGCGTTTGGGGCGTTACCGCCGCAGCCGACGGCAATCAGCGGCAGCATCACGATCGTTAGGACGCCTATGGCTCTCATTTCATCTCCCTCGCGACGTGGACGGTGGCGGTGCAAGGGCGTTGTACGGAACGGGCGGTTACAGCACGGTGATCGCGGCTGTAACCGCGCTGTAACCGCGGATGCGCCACGCTGCGTGGTCCCATGCGAGTGCTCTTGGTCGAGGATCACGTCGAGCTGGCAGAAACCGTCGCCACGGGCCTGCGCCGTGAGGGCATGGCCGTCGACGTCGCCCTCGACGGCGACGACGCGCTCGCGCACCTGGCGCTCACCGACTACGACGTGCTCGTGCTCGACCGCGACCTGCCCGGCGTACACGGCGATCAGATCTGCCGCTCGATGGTGGCCGAGCGCCGCAACGGGCGCATCCTGATGCTCACCGCCTCCGGCTCGATCGAAGACCGCGTCGACGGCCTCAGCCTCGGAGCTGACGACTACCTGCCGAAGCCGTTCGCCTTCGCCGAGCTCGTCGCCCGGGTGCGGGCGCTCGCGCGGCGCGCCGGCGGTGCGTTGCCACCGGCGCTCGTGCACGGCGACCTGCGCGTCGATCCCGCACATCGTCTTGCGATCCGTGGCGGGCAACGGCTCGCGCTCAGCCCCAAGGAGTTCGCTGTGCTCGAGTACCTGCTCGGCGCGGACGGACGCATCGTCTCGGCCGAGGAGCTGCTCGAGCGGGTGTGGGACGCGAACGCCGACCCCTTCACCACCACCGTCAAGGTCACGATCCGCCGACTGCGCGCCAAGCTGGGCGAGCCGCCGCTGATCGAGACGGTGACGCACGGCGGCTACCGGATCTGATCGCAGCGATGACGCTTCCCGCGCGGCGTCGGCTGCGCCTTCCCCGCTACACGATCCGGCTGCGGCTCGCGGTTCTCTACAGCGGCGTCTTCCTGGTCCTGGGAATCCTGCTGCTCGCGATCCTGATCCTGTCGGTGCGCCAATCGGCGCACGGCGTCGTCTCCTCCGCCGAAGGAGCCGCGGCGAAGCTGGTGGAACCGCACGCCCACGTCCACATCACGACCGGAGGCTCGACGCTCACGGTCACCCCCGAAGCACTTGCGCTGCAACAAGCTCGCGCCCAGGCTCATCAGCTCGGAACGGTGGCGGTCAACGTCAACAACAGCGACCTGCACCACTTGTTGATCTGGTCGGTATTCGCGCTGGCGATCATGGCGCTCGCCTCGGTCGCCGTCGGATGGCTGCTCGCCGGTCGTGTGCTGCGTCCCCTGAAGGTGATCACTGCAACCGCACGCGAGCTGTCCGCCTCCAACCTGCACGAGCGCCTCGCGCTCGACGGCCCCAACGACGAGCTGCGCGAGCTGGGCGACACCTTCGACGAGCTGCTCGCACGCCTCGAGTCCTCGTTCGAGTCTCAGCGCCAGTTCGTCGCCAACGCCTCGCACGAGCTGCGCACGCCGCTGACCTTGGAGCGCGCGATCCTCGAGGTGACGCTCGCCGACCCCGACGCGAGCCCAGCGTCGCTGCGGGCGGCGTGTGAGCGGGTGCTCGCGATCGGCGAGCAGCAGGAGCAGACGATCGAGGCGCTGCTCACGCTCGCGCGCAGCGAGCGCGCGATCGAGCACGGACAGCCGCTGCTGCTCGACGCCGTCGCGCGCCAGATCCTCGCCGAGCGCGCTGACGAGCTCGAGCGTCGCGGCCTACGTCTCGACGCCCAGCTCTCGGAAGCCCCCGCCACGGGCGACGTACGGCTGATCGGACGCCTCGTGGCGAACCTCCTTGACAACGCCATCCGTCACAACGCGCCGGATGGCTGGGTGGCTGTCACGACCGGAGTGGACGGCGAGCAGGCCGTGCTCAGCGTCGCCAACAGCGGGCCGCTAATCGGCGCCGACGAGGTCGCGCAGCTGGCGCAGCCCTTCCGTCGAGCAGGCACCGATCGCGTCGGCCAGGCGGCCGGGCACGGTCTGGGCCTGTCGATCGTCAGCGCAATCGCCAGCGCCCACGGGGCGACGCTCGCCGTCGTCCCGCAAGCGAGCGGCGGGCTGCGCGTCGAAGTGAAGTTCCCGGCTCAACAGGGCGGCGTCGCCAGCCCGGTGCGGTAGGCGTAGTTGACCGCCTGCGCACGGTCGCGCAATGCGGCCTTGGTGAACAGGTGGTTGATGTGGGACTTGACGGTTGTCTGGCTGATCAGGAGACGCTCGGCGATCTCGGCATTCGTGAGGCCCTGGGCGATCAAAGCGAGCACCTCTGCCTCGCGCGGCGTGAGCCCATCGGGGAGCTCCGCGGCGGCGATCTTCGAGCGATCCCCGCCGGTCTCGCGATCATCGCCGGCGAGCGCGGCGACGACGTGGTGCTGGACGGCGGGGTCGAGCGCCGCCTCACCCGCGGCGACGGTCAGGATCGCCGTGCGAATGTCCTCGCTGCTCGCGTCCTTGGTGAGGTAGCCGCGCGCGCCGGCCCGCAACGCGCCGAGCACGCTCTCGTCGTCGGCGTAGGTGGTGAGGGCGATCACGCGCACGTCGGGCTGGCGCTCCCGCAACCGCCGTGTCGCTTCAATCCCATCAAGGCGCGGCATGCGCAGATCCATCAGAACCACCTGCGGCCGATGGCGCGCCGCGAGCGCGAGTGCCTCCTCGCCGTCGGCGGCGCTGGCCACGAGCTCGATGCCGTCGAGGAGGCCAAGCAGTGTGCCGAGGCTCTCACGCACGAGCCGCTGATCGTCGGCGAGCACCACATGCACCGGCTCGCGCTGGCCGTCCGGCGCTGGCTCGACAGCGTTCACGTCGGCAGCCGCAGCTCGACGCGGAAGCCGTTGTCGGTCGGCTCGGCGAGCAACTGACCGCCGAGCAGCTCGGCGCGCTCGCGCATGCCGGTCAGGCCGTAGCCGTGGCCGGCGATCGCGAGCGGCGCCGGCGGCGGCGTGCCATCGCGCGCGCGATCCTCAACCACGAGCACGGTGCTCCGCGGCAGGTAGGCGAGCTCGATCTCGACGCGCTCGGCGGTGGCGTGGCGACGGACGTTCGTCAGCGCCTCCTGCGCCGTGCGGTACACGGCCAGCCGCGCGTCAGGCTCCAGCTCGCGCGGCTCGCCGCGCACCTCGAGCGCGACCGGCAGGCCGCTCTGCTGCCCGAACGCGTCAGCGAGCGAGCCGATGCGATCGAGACCGGGCAGCTCGTCGCCGCGTGCGGTCGCGACCGCACGGCGCGCTTCCTCGAGGCCGCTGGCCGTCAGCTGATGAGCATGGTCGATCGCGCGCGTCACCTCCTCGTCGACGCCGCGATCGGCGGCCAGCAGGCGTGTGCTCTCCAGCTGCAGCGCCAGCGCCGAGAGCGAGTGAGCGAGCACGTCGTGCATCTCCCGGGCAAAGCGCCCGCGCTCGGCCGCCACCGCTTCCCGCGCCTGCGCCTCGCGCGAGCTCCTCAGCGCGTTGCGCTGGTCGGCGAGCTCGCGCATCAAGCGCATCACCAAGAACCACGGCACTGCCGTGAACAGCACTGACATCACTTCGCCGCCCCGGCCATCGAGCACCAACACGGCGACGAGCAGCGCCAGCGAGCAAGCGAGCGTCAGCGCGCCGGTCCGGCGTTCGAGCCGCAGCGCCGCGACGATCCCGACGAACACCGCGCCCGCCTGCCACGCGCCGTGCGGCTGCAGCACCGCGAGCGCGGCGGCGGCGGCGCTCACGGCGAACAGCGCAGCGATGCGGCGCCGAACGGGCGTGTCCCCGTTGGCGGGTTGCGTGGCGAGCGCGGCGGCGATCAGCGCGATCGTCACGAGCACGATCACGGCGCCGCGGCCCTCGAGTCCCGGATGCGGCGTCGCGGTCAACGTGCCGAGCACGAACACCACCAGATCGATCGCCACGAAATAGCGAAGCACGACGGCCTCGAACGGAGCACGCCCGTCGCCGACGCTGAGCCCGCCCCCACCGATCCCGCTCGGGGTGAACCATCTGTAGAGCAAGCGCATCACCACCGACAAACGATAAGCCGCTCGCGCCCGGCTGTCATCGGCTGCTGGGCGGACTCGGTGCCGGAGGATCTCCACCCGTGGGTGGAGCACGAAATTCGGCCCGTGCGCCGATGACACCCGCCGCGCGGGGGCGTAGCGTGGCTGGCATGCTCACGAACTCAATCGATCGATCGGATTCGACGGACGGCTCACAGCCGATCGTGCAAGCCCGCGACCTGCGTCGGCGCTATGGCGAGGGCGAGGCCGCGGTCGATGCGCTGGCGGGCGTCACGGTGAACTTCCCGACGGGGCACTATGCCGCGATCATGGGCCCGTCGGGCTCCGGCAAGTCGACGCTGATGCACCTGCTCGCTGGCCTCGATCGCCCGACGTCGGGCAGCGTGCGCGTTGCCGGGGTCGATCTGACGGAGCTCGACGACCGTGCGCTGACACAGCTGCGCCGCGATCGCATCGGCTTCATCTTTCAGACGTTCAACCTGCTGCCGGTGCTGAACGCCGAAGAGAACATCCTGCTGCCGCTCTCGATCGCAGGACGCGACGTCGACCGCGAGTGGTTCGAGCGCCTCGTCGACACCGTCGGCATCCGCGACCGGCTCAGCCACCGCCCCGCGGAGCTCTCAGGCGGGCAGCAGCAGCGGGTGGCGGTGGCGCGGGCGCTGATCTCTCGCCCGGCGGTGGTGTTCGCCGACGAGCCGTCCGGCAACCTCGACTCGAAAGCCTCCAGCGACGTGCTGACGCTGCTGCGCCAGGCAGTCGATGACTTCGGGCAGACGGTGGTGATGGTCACGCACGACGCCCACGCCGCATCCTTCGCCGACCGGCTGCTCGTGCTCGCCGACGGCAGCATCGTGCATGACGGACCCGCCGCGAGCACGGAGGAGGCGCTGGACCTGATGAAGGCCGTCGACTGATGTTCGCGCTGGTGCGACGCGGCTTGGTGCAGCGCAAGCTGCGGGTGCTGCTGACGGCGATCGCGATCGCGCTCGGCGTCGCGCTGATGGCCGGCACGTACATCCTCACGGACACGATCAACCACACGTTCGCGGAAGTGTTCGGCAACGCCTACGCGAAGAAGGCGGTCGTCGTCACCGAAAGGGAAACGCTCGGTCGCGGGGCCGGCTCTGAAGTCTCCGTGCTGAACGACGCGACGCTCGCACGCGTGCGCTCGGTGCCCGGCGTGGCAGCAGCGTCGGGCAGCGTCACGACCCAGGGAGCGCTGCTGACGACGTCCGGCAAGCGGCTCACAAGCGGTGGCGCGCCCGCGATCATCGACGCCGCGCAGCCACCGCGCTTCGAGGCGTTCACCGCTGTAAAAGGCCATCTCCCGAGCGCGGCAGACGAGGTCTCGATCGACGAGGGGACCGCAAGCCGCGAGCATCTGCGACTCGGTCAGCAGGTCGTGGTCGCCGGCCGCTCGCCGGCCCGGCACTACACGATCTCCGGAATCGCGAAGTTCGCCGGCAGCGAATCGCTCGGCGGCGCGAGCGTCGCGCTGCTCGTCCCCCAGCAGGCCCAATACGTCGCCGGCGAACCTGGTGCCTGGCAGGGCATCAACGTCGCCGCGAGCCCCGGCGTCTCGCCGGCACAGCTCGCCGCGCGGGTGCGTGCGGCGCTGCCGGCGACATTGACGGTGCGAACCGGAGCCCAGGAAGCCGCGAACCAGACCTCCGAACTCGAAGAACAACTCGGCCCCCTGCGCACGTTCCTGCTGGTCTTCGCCTACATCGCGCTCGTCGTCGGCGCGTTCATCATCTTCAACACGATCTCGATCACCGTCGCCCAGCGCACGCGCGAGTTCGGCCTGCTGCGCACGCTCGGCGCATCGCGCGGGCAGATCATGCGCGCGGTGGTCGAGGAAGGGCTGCTGCTAGGCATCGTCGGTGCCGTGATCGGCCTGTTCGCGGGGATCGGCCTGGCACCGGCGCTGGACGGGCTGTTCAAGGCGTTCGGCGCCGATCTGCCGGACAATGGCACCGTCCTCGAGGCGCGCACCGTGATCGTCTCGCTCGGCGTGGGCATCGTCGTGACCGTGGCGGCGGGCTTCCTGCCGGCGCTGCGCGCGACGCGCGTCCCGCCGATCGCGGCGATGCGCGAGGGCGTGCAGATCCCGCCGCGCGCGCCGTTGTCCAAGCGTGTCCTGACGATCCGCTTCGTGGTCGGCCTGGTCGTCGTGCTGGCGATCTCGACGCTGTCCAAAGGGGTCGGCGTGGTATTGCTGGTCGGGCTCTTGATCCGCGCAGCGCGGCTGCGCTATCGCCTGCGCCACCACGGCAAGCCACGTAACTACCGAGTCGTGCCGGCGCTCGCGAGCGCCGTCGGCTGGCTCGTCAGCTGGCGCGGGATCACGGCGCGCCTCGCGCGCGAGAACTCGGTGCGCCAGCCCGGACGCACGCTCACGACCGCGCTCGCGCTGACCGTCGGGCTCGGGCTCGTGGCGTTCATCGCAACACTCGCCGCCGGCACCAAGACGACGATCGACCAGGCCGTCAGCCGCTCGTTCGCCGGCAGCCTGATCGTCCAGAACTCGCAAAGCGGCCAGGGACTCCCGGCGGCCGTCGCGCCGACCGTGCGCACGGTCCACGGCGTCGGCGCGGTCACGGCGGTGGCCTTCACCAAGGGCACCGTCCGAAACCTGGCTGCAGCGGGCGCGCCGGTGATCGCGGAAAAGAGCACCGTCACGGCGATCGAACCTGAATCGTTCGTGAAGATGTACAAGACCGAATGGGAGCATGGCTCGCCGGCGACGCTCACGGCGCTCGGGCCGGACGACACCGTGATCACCAAGAAGTTCGCGAGCGCCCACGACCTGCATGTCGGGCAGCGACTGTCGGTGCTGACGCCGACGGGCCAGGTCGTGACGCTCACGGTGACGGGCATCGTCAAGGAAGAAGTGCTCGGCCTGCTCGCCAACCTCACCGTCCTGCGCTCGCTCGCGAGCTCGGCCTTCGGTCAACGCGAAGACGGAGTCGACTTCGTCTCCTACGCATCGGGCGCCAACGGCGACGAAGTGCGCCATGGCATCAACTCGCTGCTGCGCGCCGACTTCCCGCAGACCCACTCACAGACCGCGGCTGAATACACGCACGAAGTCAGCGGCAAACTCAACAAGATCCTGCTGCTCGTCTACGTGCTGCTCGCGCTATCGGTGATCGTGTCGTTGGTCGGGATCGTCAACACGCTGATCCTGTCGATCTACGAGCGCACCCGCGAGCTGGGCATGATGCGCGCGATCGGCACCTCGCGCGGCCAGATCCGGCAGATGATCCGCTACGAGTCGCTGATCACGGCGATGATCGGCGGCATCCTCGGCCTCGTGGTGGGCGTCGTCGGAGCGGTGCTGGTGACGGTCTTCGCGCTGTCGGGCTCGGGCTACGTCGTCTCGATACCCGTCGGCACGCTGCTCGTGCTGCTGATCGCCGCGGCACTTGCCGGCCTGATCGCGGCGCTGGCGCCGGCGCGGCGGGCCGCGCGCCTGGACGTGCTGCAGGCGCTCGCCAGCGAGTAGGCGTTACGGCTACGCGTTCCCGCCCTGCGCGAGCCAGCTTTCGAAAACCTCACTCGAGTCCCGTCTCGGTGAGCCAGGTGCGCAGCGTGCGGTGCATCGCCTCGTCGCCGACGATCGGTTCGGGCGGCTCGCTCCATGACGCAGGAACAACGGCGACGGGGTTCATCTGCGGCCCGCCGAGGCCCCCATGGGAGCCCATGAACTCCTCAAACGGCCCGACCTCGTCCGTGTCGGGGTCATAGGTGCCGTTGACGAGCAGGTCGGGGCAGTGCGGGAAGCTGTCGTGGCGGCGCAGGTGATCGGCGGCGCTGGGCCCGTACGCAGCGAGTGGGTCCTCGCCGTCGACGTGATCGTCGGACAGGCGCCGCACGCCGCCGGCGCCGATCACGACGGCGCCTTCGCTCTGCGAGCGCACGAGCACAAAGCCGATGCCCGGGTGCTCCGCCAGCTGCGCAACCAGCCGCGGATGCGTCTCGGCGATCTGCTCGCGCGTCAGTCGCTCCGGGCTCGACGTGAGGTAGATCAGGCCCAACGGCCCCGACACCATCACGACGGCGGCGCTGGCGCTCGCCTCGACGTCTTCGCTGAGGGCTTCACGGTTGGGGCCGAGCGCGACGGTTCCCTCCATCGCCCGCGGGCGCGTCGCGGCACGCAGCACGCGGCCGGGCGCGCTGTCGTCCTCGCGCGCATCGGCGAGCACCGCACCGAGGTCCCCCCAAGCCTCCTCGACGGCGATCGGCGCGCGCACCGCGCCGCTCTCGAGCGCGGCCTCGACGACCTCTTCGAGCGTGTGGCCGTAGCGCTGGCGGAAGGGGCGGCCCTGCGTCTGGCCGTGGTCGGAGAGCGCAACCAGGTGATACGGGCGCGGCGCCTGCGCGACCGCCCGCTGCAGGCGGGCGAGCTGACTGTCGTGACGGCGGAGCACTTTGAGTGCGTCGCGCTCGCGGATCCCGGAGTGGTGCGCGACCTCGTCGTAGCCGACGAACGTCGCGTAGGTGACGGGGATCCCCTCGACGATGTCAGCCATCAGCGTGGCGACAGTGAGGTCGCGCATGACGACCGCGATCGCCGCGCGCACGAGCGGATAGAAGCCACCACGCTTGACGTGCTCGGCGCCGCTGCGCCGTTGGCGGCGAGCCGCGAAACGCTCTTCGGTGATGTCCGCCAGCGACAGCGCGATCGTCCGTATGAATCCGTAGGGATCGGCGAAGTAGGCAAAGAAGTCGCCCGAGCGCGAGCGTTTGCGGTCGCGGATCACGCTCATCGTGGCCGAGCAGCGCGGCGCGTCGCCCGAGAACATGTTGCCGCGGCTGGTGCCGCCGGCGGCCAGCAGCCCATCGCCGTTGGAGCGGCGCCGCTCGATCTCCGCGGCGTCCGGCGGGTGGTTGGATACGAGCGTGCGGCCGGTCTCCTTCTCATACCAGCGAAACGCCGGCATGTCCCAGTTGCTGCCCAGCAGAAGCCCCGCCTGGCTGGCTCCCGTCTGCGAGGACAGATCACATTCCCAGCCGACGATGCGATGGGACCCCTGCTCCAGCCAACTCGCGATCGTCGGTGCGTAACCGTCGCGTGCCGCCTCGCGCAACACCTGCTCACCGAGACCGTCGAACTCGAACAGCACCACGCCGGGCACGTCTGTCTGGTTGCGCTTTCTGCCACGACGCACGCGCCGACGCACGACGCGCAGGTGATACGCATCCCCGTCGAAGTCGAGCAGCGGCGAGACCAGCATCGAGGCGACCGCGAGCACGGCCGCGACGAGCAGCGCCGCCCAGAAGTTAAGCGTGTGGTCGTGGAGCAGGTCGAACGCGAGCTCGATCACCAGCGCGTTCAACACCAGCGACCCGAGACCGAGCGTGAGCAGCGTGAAGGGCAGCGCCAAACGCGTCAGGATCGGCCACAGGACTGCGTTCAACAACGCGATCACAGCTGCCGTGAGGACGGCCTCACCGAACGACGGCGCGTAGTTGCCGATGCCGGTCTGCGCGAGCCCCCACAACAGTAGTCCATCGATCACCAGCATGACCGCCGCGCGCGCAGCGAAGCCAACCGCGCGGCGGACAGTGCTCACGTCGCTCCCGAAGCGTTCCGCGGTCACCGGTCGGCGAGCGCCACCGGCGGCAGGTCCTTGACCTCGTCGCGCGTCAGGTCGAGGTGTACCCCTTCGTCGTCGACGGCCTTCACCGACCCCATCGGGATCGAGACCTGCTTCTTACCCCACAGGTGCCCCTCGTGCAGGAGCACATGCGTCACCTGATGGGTGCTCGGGTCGATCACGAGGCCCTGCACGCGCCCGATGTCGCCGTCGCTGGCGTGCACCTGTTCGCCGCGGCGAATCTCGACCTCGCCGGCGGGCACACGGCTCGTGAAGTAGGCCTGCGGGCCTTCCGGCATGCCGCCGCCGATCGCGCCGCCGAGCCCGTAGTAGGGCCAGACCGACATCTCGCCTTTGCCGTAGCCAAGATCGGCGACGCTCTCGGAAAGGAAGTGAATCTCGGAGGCGTGCTCGAGCTTGTCGAACTCGTCGATGCTGCAGCGCAGGCATATCTCCGCTGCACCCGCGTCGACGAGGTCGATCGGCACGAGGCGTTCCTGACCCTCGCGGTGCTTGGGCTCGACGACGATGTGGGTGATCGCGCGCGCGACCGGGTCCAGCACCACACGCACGAGCTGCCCGCACTCGCCGTCGCGGCAACTGACGGCCGCGCCGATCTCGTACTCGACCGCTTCACTCATGTCCGTCGCCCCGCGGTTCCCGCAAGTGGCGAAGCGTAGCGGACAGCGTCATGGCCGGCAGATCTGCTCTTGTGTGGCTCATCAAGCCCACGAGTGAAGGGGAACCGATGGACATCTTTGAGATAGAGCGGGAGGAGACGGTCAGCCGCGAGGAGGTCGCGAGGCGCCTGCGCCTGCTGGCGGACATGCTCGCGCGGGAGAACGACCTGGAGTTCGACCGGGGCGGCATGCACTTCAAAGTCGACGTCCCCGGCGAGGTGCGGCTCAAGGTCGAGCTCGAGGTGGAGACCGACGAGCGCGAGTTGGAGATCGAGCTGAAATGGTGACGCCGGCGCGGATCACGATCGCGCGCGGCTAGCGAGGCGGGAGCCGCCGCCGCAGAGGCGCTGCGATCAAGCCCGAGCCGATCCCGATCGCGAGGCCGGCGGTGACGTCGCTGGGATAGTGAACGCCGGTGTGCACGCGCGAGTAGGCGACGGCGCTCGCGATCGGGAACAGCGCCGGCGCCAGGATCGGCATCTCGGCGCTGGCGGCTGTGGCGAAGGCGAACGCCGCCGCGGTGTGTCCAGAGGGGAACGATGTCGAACGCGGCACGCGGATCAGCGCCGGGCGTGATCGCGAGAACGGTCGACGGCGGCGCGTGAGCAGCTTTGCCGGACCGTTGGCGAGGATCGCCGCGATCGCGATCGCGATGACGCCGCGCGCGGCCGCCCCCTGCCCCCGCCTCCCGGCGAACACCGCGAGTGCAGCAGCGATCGTCAGCCACAGTCGCGAGTAGTTCGCGGCGCGCGTGACGTTGACGAGCGTGCGATCCAGAGCGGGCGAGCGGGCCTCGAAGGAGCGCCGCATCAGCCGATGGTCGAGGCGCTGCACGCGACGCCAGCTCGTCACTGCGACCTCACCGGCCCGCCGCCACGCGCAGCAGGCTGCCGAGGTTCTCCGGGCTCAGCGCTACCGCACGCGCCGCCGGTGACAGGCCTGTGCCGCGAGGCAGCCGCACGCGCAGCGCGCCGGGCAGCGACACGAAGCGCAACGGCGGCTCGAGCACGAGCGCCTCGCCGTCGAGGCCGACCTCGACCGGACCGCTGGAGCGGACCTCGAACGCGGGCGCGGACCACGACATCAGACCGGGGTAGCGCCCCGCCTGGCCGACCAGCTCGAGCGCGACGAGCTTGGAGATGTCGGCGCCGCGCACCTGAGCGGCGACGACACCGAGCGCGCCCGCGTCGATCCGCTCGCGCGTGCCGGCGCCGGACAGGTGCGTGAGCTCGTAGCTGTTGTTCGAGACGAGCACGAGCGCAGCGTCCTTGTACTCAAGGCCGTCAGGACCTGTGAACTCGAGATCGATCGGCGCGGCATCGGCGCCGAGCAGCTCCGGCAGCATCTGCGACCAGGTCTCGAGCTTGGCGTCCCGGTAGGCGTCGGACTGGACGACCTTCGCGTAGACACCGAGCGACGCGTTGTTGACGAAGACGCGGTCGTTGACGCGCGCCAGGTCGATACGCCGCTCGACGCCGTCGGTGAAAGCGTCCAACGCGCCGAGGACGTCGTCGCGATCGAGGCCGAGGTCGAGCGCGAAGTGGTTGCGCGTTCCCGCCGGGATACAGACGTGGGGAACATCGCGCCGCGCGGCGACCGTCGCGACGAGCGCCTGCGATCCGTCACCGCCGGCCATGCCGATGACCTGCGCACCGCGCGTGATGGCGCTCTCTGCGAGCTCGCGCAGATCGTCCCCCGGCCGCAGGACGATCGGCTCGACGCCGCGCCGCCGAGCCTCCGCGGCGAGATCAAAGCGCTCGGCCTTGCCACCGCCGGACTTGAGGTTGATGATCAGCGCGGCCACGCCGGCAGCACCCGCCGGCACGACCACGGCGGCAACGCTCGCGAGCGCCGCCGCGCCGGTGCGCCCGAGCGCGTAGCGCGCCGAGAACCCGAACACGGGGAGCGCCAGCAACAGGACGAGCAGCACGGCCAGCCCGTGCCAGTTGGTGACCAGCACAGCTACCAGGCCGGCCGTCGCGAGCGTCGCGCCCACCGCAGCGAAGGCGCGCCGCGCGCCGCGCTCAGTCAAGCCGAACCAGACGGCGGCGTTCGCGACCGACGCCAGCACGACCGCGAGCAGCGCGATCGGGAGGTCGCCGGCGAGCGCGACGGCCGCCACGAGGACCATCGCGATCGGTACCCCGAGCGCCACGATCGCGGCCAGGCGCCGCGACGGGCTCCGTCGCGCGGGCGGCCGCCTGGCCGGTTTCGCCGGGTTGGCGTCCACAGCGGCCTAGGCTGGGACCGGTTCAGACCCGGGTTGTCGCGTCGGGATCCCTCCCACGAAGAACATCGACACGGCCGCGATCAGGATCAGCACGGTGAGCCCGGCGCGGAGGCCGTCGAGGCGGGCGTGAGCGTTCGCGTCGAGTGCCGCCTCCGTCACCTCGCTGCTGGCGCCCGCCTTCTTGGCCGCGGCTTCGAGTTGCTTATCCGACATGAAAGGGATGCCGGCAGAGAGCTCGGTCTTGGCTTTGCTCTTGACGCTCTCAGGGATCGAGTTGTTCGCCTCGACGTGGGTCAAAAAAGACGCCGTCAGCACCGCGATCAGAATCGAGCCCGTGAGCGCCGTGCCGAGCGAAGCGCCGAGGTTGGTGACGGTGTTCTGCAGCCCGCCGACCTCCGAGCTCTGCTCGTCGGGCACCGCGGAGACGGTCACGGCGCCGAGCTGCGATGCGAGCGCGCCGAGCCCGAGCCCGACGAGCAGCAGCGGCACGGTCACGATCTCCGCCCCCGCATCGACATCGATCGCGGCCAGGAGCACGAGCAAACCGAGCAGCATCACGGCGAGTCCGATGCGCACGACCAGGCGCGGCGAGACGTGCGGGAACAGCCGCGGGACCCCCAGCGCCGCCGCGAGCAGCGTCACGGACATCGGCATGATCCGCAGGCCGGTGTCGATCGCCGACAGCCCGAGCGCGACCGACAGGTACAGCGGCAGCAGGAAGAAGACACCCATCATCAGCAGGTACTGGAAGAAGAACATCGTCAGCCCGCCCGCGAGCTGCGCGTTGCGCAGCAGCGCCGGATCGACGAGCGGCTCCTCGCCACGCGTGACCATGCGCGCCTCCCAGCGCAGAAACGACCAGACCAGCACGAGCCCGGCGACCATCAGCCACGGCACAGGCGAGATTCCAAACCATTCCGGCGCGCCGGTCTTCGCCACGACCCAGCCCCAGGAGCCGGACCTGAGCACGCCGAACACGAACACGCCAAGGCCGGCGGCGCACAGGAAGGCGCCGATCAGGTCTATTTTCGGGCGCCGGTCGGGCGGGGCGTCCTCGGCGCGACGCGCGAGCACGAGGATCACGATCACGAGGATGACCTCGCCGGCAAAGACCCAACGCCAGGACGCATAGGTCGTCGCGAGCCCGCCGATCAGGGGGCCGACGGCGATCGCGATCGCCCCGGCGGCGGCCACGAGACCGTAGGCCGCGGGGCGCCGCGCGGCGGGGAAGTTGCCCGCCACCAACGCCACGATCGACGGCAGGATCAGCGCCGCGCCGACGCCCTCGAGGAAGGACCAGCCGAACAGCAGCACGGGCAGGCTCCCCGAGATCGCTGTCGTGAACGAGCCGCAGCCATAGATGACGCAGCCGATCATGAAGGCGCGCTTGCGACCGATCAGTGCGCCGACCTTCGCCCCCGGGATCATCAGCATCGCCATCACGAGCGTGTAGGCCGTGATCGCCCCCTGGATCCCGGTAACCGTCGTGCCGACATCTTCGGCGACGGTCGCAATCGAGACGTTCATCACCGAGCTGTCCAGCGCCATCAGGAACTGGCCAGCGGCAAGCGTCACCAGGATCACCTGGGCACCCTTGGCCGCTGTCTTCGTCACGATTGCGCCACTCACGTCACCCAGCATGTCAGCCAGCGCTGCGTCGCCGCACGACGAGCGCTGCCGGACAGACTCCGGCAGCGCCTCGACGGGTAATCAATACGTTCTGCGGGACTGCGCGGTCTATGCGCTGGCAGGCTGTTTGGGGTTCAGCGCCTCTTGCAGCTTGGCGGTGTCCTCGTCGGAGAGCGAAGTCTTGATGACGGTGCCCTTGTACTGCTCGAGGGCCGCCACGGCCTTGTCGGGCGTCGCCTTCTCGATGATCAGGAACAGGGCTGACGTGCCGGGCTGAACGTAGTCGCGCACCTGCTGCTGGAACTGATCATCGATCATGTCTTTGCCGAGGTGCCCGAACAGCGCGCCGATGCCGGCGCCGATCGCCCAGCCGGCGAACGGGATGAAGAACAGCAGCCCGAACAGCAGGCCCCAAAAGCCGCCCCACACCGCGCCGCCGGCGGTCGTCGAGCCGCCGTGCGTGGTCGTGACGTGATACTTGCCCTTGGCGTCGCGCCTGATCGCCGCGACCTGATCGGCCTGGATGACCAAGTCGTTTTCCAACCCCTCGACCGTCTGGCGCGCCTGCTCGGCGGTGCCTTCCTCTGGATAACCAATCGCAACGAGCGTTGCCATAGCGACCTCCTTTTTCGTGTTGCCGTCGATGCGCCGGCCCCCGTCCGGCACGGAGCTCTCGCCGCACGAGCTTCGCGCCAAGCTCGCGGCGGCACATCGTCCCGATCGGGTGAACGCCTATTCCGGCGTGGCTAACGTGGGAGCGCACGATGCTCGCGCCGCATCGAAACGACCCCGGACCCGACAGGAGCCAGCGATGAGCACCCCGCTTCCCGACCCAAGCCTCAGCATCGTCTATCGCCTCGAGGCGACGCTCGCAGCGCCATTGGACCTCGGCGAGGTCGCGCAGGGCAGGCGGCGGATCGTGCCCCTGACCGGCGGACGCTTCACCGGCCCGGAGCTGAATGGCGAGCTGCTCGCAGGTTCGAGCGCCGACTGGCAGATCATCCTCGCCGACGGAACCGCGCTCGGCGACATCCGCTACACGCTTCAGACCGCGGGCGGCGATCTGCTCTACGTTCGCTCGCGCAGCGTGCGCCACGGCAGCGCCGAGGTACTCGCGCGCCTCGCGCGCGGCGAGGACGTTCAAGCCAGCGAGTACAGCTTCCGTGCCGCCACCCGGATCGAGACCGCCGCACCGCAGCTCGACTGGCTGAACAAGGGCATCTTCATCAGCGTTGGCGGCCGTCAGCCCGCGGGTGTGATCTATGAGACTTATCTGGTCGCATGAGCACACTGCCCGACCTCGCGGGGTCGCGCTCAGCGGCATCTGCCTGGACGGCCGCGCGCGTCAGCGCGGATTCGCCTGGGTGAGGCTCTCCATGTAGAGCCCAGCCGCAGCCGTTGCCTGCTCCGAGCTCTGCCCCTGCTCGCGTGCAGCAAGGTACGGGGCATACCAATTCCACCAGTCGTGCTTGGGATGGGTTTTCTCGTAGGCGTCGTGGTGCTCGGATGTCTCGTGGAGCAGCTCGGCAAGGGTTGCAACGTCCATCGTCAGCCTCCTCTGTTCACTCGTGTTCAAGGATCGTGAGCCACTGCTCAGCGCATCGCGCGTGCCAGCGTTGCGGCCGGCGCTGAGAGGGCCAGCGCGATCACGCTGGGACGATCTGCTCGCCACCGTCGATAGTGAAGGTCGCACCGGTGAGCGCCGTGTTGCTCATGATGTGCACGGCAAGCGCAGCGACGTCGGCCGGCCCGATCACGCGCCGGATCGGAAGCGTGGCGCGAAGCTGTTCGCGACGCCGTTCGAGGTCCCCGCCGAGCAGCGACGCCGATAGCGGGGTGTCGACGAAGCCGGCGGCGATCAGGTTGGCGCGCAACGGCGCGACTTCAAGCGCCAGGTTAGGGATCAGACCTTCGAGTGCGAGGGTGATCGATGACTCGACCGCGAGCCCGACGCCGGCACGCCGCGCGCCGGCGCCGGTCATGAACACCAGCGTGCCTCGCGGCCGCATCTTCGCGGTGGCCGCCCGCGCGACCCGTACCGCGAGCCAGACATGGGCGTCGACCGAGCGGCTCGCCTCCGCGAGATCGATCTCGGCCAAGGGTGCGTAGTAGGGGCCGCCTGCCGTGACCATCACGTGATCGATCGCCGCCGGCAGGCTGTCGAAGAAGTTCTCGAGGTGCGCTCCGTCGGTGACGTCGAAGGCTGCGGTGCTGAGTGCGCCGAGCTCGTCTGCGGCCGACTGCAGTCGCTGAAGATTGCGTCCCGTGAGGATCACATCGGCGCCCTCGGCACGCGCGCGACTGGCGGTCTCGCGCCCGATGCCGGAGCTACCGCCGATCACGACGACAGTCTGGCCGCGAAGCTCAGGTTCGCGTTGGGTAGGCGCGGTGCTCATCGTTTCTCCAATCGGTCGTGACGGCAGGCAGTCAAGGTATCGTCGCGTGCGACCTGGGTAGGGGTTCAGTGCGACCTGAGGGGTAGCCCGTCGATCTCGATTTCGTTCTACAGGCCGTTGTGTGGCCACGCTGCGCTGCCTAGCGTTGAAGCATGCGCAACGCTCTGCCCACGCGATGACAGCACGCGCCGACTCGCCCACGCGAGCCGTGCTGACGAAGGTCCCCGAGATCACCGCGATCTTCTGGGTGTTGAAGCTCCTGACGACGGGCATGGGCGAGTCGATGTCCGACTTCCTGGGGAGCAAAAGCGTCCCGATCGCCGGCGCCATCGGGATCTTCGGTCTGGGCTTCGCGATCTGGCTGCAGATGCGCCAGCGCGAGTATCGGGCGCCGATCTACTGGTTCGCGGTGATGATGGTGGCGATCTTCGGCACGATGATGGCCGACGCGATCCACGACGGCGCGAGCATCCCCTACTCCGAGACGACGACGGTGTTCGCGGTGATCATGGCTGCGATCTTCCTCTGGTGGTACCGCAGCGAGGGCACGCTATCGATCCACAGCATCAACACCCGTCGCCGCGAGGCGTTCTACTGGGCGACGGTGCTCGCGACATTCGCGCTCGGCACGGCGGCCGGCGACCTGACAGCGACGCAACTGCACCTCGGCTTCTTCGGATCCGCACTGTTGTTCATCTCGATCATCCTGATCCCGGCCGTCGGCTGGTGGCGCTTCGATCTGAACCCGATCGTCGCCTTCTGGTTCGCCTACATCGTCACGCGTCCGATCGGAGCCTCGTTCGCGGACGGGTTCAGCAAGCCACCCGCGATCACCGGCCTCGGCCTCGGCGACGGCACCGTCAGCGGAGTCGCACTGATTGTCTTCCTGGCACTCGTCACGTACGTCTCGGTGAGCAAGGTCGACGTGCAGGACGCGCGCCGCTCAGAGCGTCCGCATCTCTACATCGAACCGCGCCCGGAAGCTCTCACCCGAGGTCGACTGACGCCGGAAACTATCGTCAATATGGGCGCATGAAGGACAAAGCGGATCGCCTGGCCTCGCGCTGGCTCGGCCAGATCGAGCTCAACGTCCGCCGCGTCGCGGCACATCCTTTCGTGGTCGACCTCGCGACCGTGCTGGCGCTGGCGGCGCTCAGCTTGTTCGGGCTGGCAACCCAGGATCGGCTCGGCGTCACGACCGCGGTCTTCTGCCTGCTTCTCTGCGCGCCGCTGCTGGCGCACCGGCGCGACCCGCGTGTGTGCTTCGGGCTCGTCGCGCTCGTCGCGTTTGCGCAGTGGCTGCTCTCCGCGCCGCAGCTCGCCGACGCCGCCGTGTTGATCTCGCTGTACTGGGTGGCGCTCGAAAGCGAGCTCGCGGAGGTCGCTCTCGCGGCAGCCGTCGTGCAGGCGGGCGCGATCATGGCGGCGGTGCGGTGGTCGCCGTCCGAGCCGCTGAAGATCTGGGTCGGGCTGACCGGCCTCGGCGCAGCCGCAGGCGTGTCCGGGATCACGATTCGTCAGCGACGGGCACTGCTGAGCTCGCTTCACGAACGCGCCACGCGCCTGGAAGTCGAGCGCGATCAGGAGGGCCGTCTGGCCGCCGCCGCCGAGCGGGCTCGGATCGCGCGGGAGATGCACGACATCGTCGCGCACAACCTCAGCGTGATGATCTCGCTCGCCGACGGTGCCGGCTATGCGATGGCATCCTCGCCACAGCGTGCAGACGAAGCGATCGCGCGGATCTCAGCGACCGGCCGCCAGGCGCTCGTGGAAATGCGAAGGCTGCTCGGCGTGCTGCGCGAGGACGCCAGTGAGCAGCCGCTCGCGCCGCAACCGCGGTTGGACCGTCTCGATGAGCTGCTCGCGCAGGTCAACGCCGCCGGTATCCCCGTGACGATGGACCTCGACGGCGATCCGCGCGAGCTCTCCGAGGGCATCCAGCTGACCGTCTTTCGTGTCGCACAGGAGGCGTTGACGAACACGCTGAAGCACGCTGAGCGACCAACCAGCGCGCACGTCGCGCTGCGCTGCGCGCCCCGCAGCGTCGAGCTCGAGGTGACCGACACCGGAAGCAGCGCCGGGCCGACCGACGCACCTGCCGCGATCGCGGGGAGCGGCAGTGGACTCAGCGGCATGCGCGAGCGCGCGGCCGCATACGGCGGTGAGCTCGACGCCGGTCCCGGCCGCGACGGAGGCTGGCGCGTACATCTGCGCCTGCAGCCGGACGTCGAAGCGCTCGCACGATGAGCACGCGTCTGCTGTTGGTCGACGATCAGGAGCTGCTGCGCATGGGCTTCCGCATGGTGATCGACAGCCAGGACGACCTCACGATCGTGGGTGAGGCGTCGAACGGTGTGCAGGCGGTCGAGGCGACACGCAGGCTCGATCCGGACGTCGTGCTGATGGACGTGAGGATGCCCGAGATGGACGGCGTGGAGGCGACAAAGCGCATCGTCGAATCCGACAGCCTGGCGCGGGTGATCATCCTGACGACGTTCGACCTCGACGAGTACGTGTACGCGGCGCTCCGCGCAGGCGCCAGTGGCTTCCTGCTCAAGGATGCACCCCCGGGCGATCTGCTCTCGGCGATCCGCGCGGTCGCCAGTGGTGACGCGGTCGTCGCGCCCAGTGTCACCCGCCGGCTGCTCGCGAACTATGCCCATCGCCTGCCCGCCACAGATCGATCGGAGCCGGAGGACGACGAGCGCCTGGAGTCGCTGACGAGGCGAGAGCGTGAGGTGCTGCTGCAGGTCGCACGCAGCCTCTCCAACGCCGAGATCGCGGAGCGGCTCGTGCTGTCCGAGGCCACCGTCAAGTCACACGTCGGACGCATCCTCGCCAAGCTCGGG
Source organism: uncultured Solirubrobacteraceae bacterium (assembly GCA_963838405.1). GTDB lineage: Bacteria > Actinomycetota > Thermoleophilia > Solirubrobacterales > Solirubrobacteraceae > Palsa-744. The sequence continues at coordinate 1,456,597 of CAWIRA010000006.1, forward strand.
CTGCGCGACCGGGTGCAGATAGTCGTGTTCGCCTACGAGACTGGACTGATCACGCCTGCGCAGGGCTAGCCTGCGACCTGGGTAGCGGCGTCCTGCGACGTCAGGCTGATCGGGGCTTCAGAGAAGATCGTCCCTCAGGGCGATGTGCTCGAACAGCGGACGCCGTACGGTGACAGTGATGGCGTTCCTTCGCATCCGTTGCGATCTCTCAGACCACCAGCACTGTGAGTACTGAGACGATTGCACCGCGTGGCCGTGGTCACGTGGACTGGCGGCGCGCGGAGTTCATCCTCACGCTGCTCGCGTTGCTGGGCCTTCTGACGCTGCCGATCCGCATCACCACGATCTACAGCGGGCTGCCCGCGCACCCGCTGTTCGTGCACGTACCGGTGATCTTGATCCCGTCGACGATCGTCGCGGCGGTCGTGTTCGTGTTCAAGCGCGAATGGCTCTCACGCTACGGGATCGCGCTGGCCGTCGTGTCGATCGTCGCGATGAGCTCGATCTTCCTGACGATGCAGGCGGGCGCGGCGCTGCGCGGCGAGCTGAACCTCCAGGGTCAAGCCGCGAAACTGATCTCCGAACACTCACAGGCCGCGCACATCCTCGCGATCGTCTACGTCCTCTTCACGGCGACGCTGATCGTGACGTTCGCAGCGCAACGAATCTCCGGCGGCATGGCCACCGGCCTGGCTCTCGTCGACGAGCTGCTGTCGCCGCGCTGGGTGCTCAGCGGGCTGCGCGTCGCGCTCGTGTTGCTGTCGATCGGCGCCGGCTACATGTGCTTCAGGACAGGAGATCTCGGCGCGAAAGCCGTCTGGCAGGGGCGGATCCAGGCCGCTCAACGCTAACGTTGCGTGGTATGCCTGGGCTTGAAGCCTCGGCGGAAGTGCGGCTGGCGAGGTAGCGGGTGACACGCGCCGCGCCGCTTCGCAAATGGAGTTCGTGAATAAAGATCACAAATCTGGTTGAAATTATGGAAATTATGCCCTAGGTTGCGCTACGGAGGCTGAGAGCCACCCGAGAACCCCACCGGTTCACAGTCTCCAAATCACGACAACACGACCGGCAAAGGAAGAACGACATGCTCCAGATAACGTCCTCAAGCGCACCCAGGAACGGGCTGCAACGACGGCTTCAGAGGGCCATCGGCGCGCTCACGATCGTCGTAGGCGCAGCCGCGATAGCGCTCATCGGCGCGGGCGCCGCGGTCGCGGCGACGCCCACCGCGCCGCCACCGCTCACGATCCTCACGTCCTCGCCGTTCGCCGGAGGAGGCGGTGATTTCTTCATCTCCCCGTACGGCGACCAGAGCACCTACGCCAACGGCCCCGAGATCGTCAACAGTCAGGGCGACGTGCTTTGGTTCAAGTCCGTGCCCACAGGCGAGGAGGCCAGCGACTTCCGCGTCCAGAACTACCAGGGCCAGCCCGTGCTGACCTACTGGCAGGGAACCGGCCTCGGCGGGCTGGCGAGCGGTACCGACTACATCCTCAACGACCACTTCCAGCAGATCGCCACGGTCAACGCCGGCAACGGCCTCAGCGCCGACGGTCACGAGTTCCTGATCACTCCCTGGAACACGGCGCTGATCCTCTCCTACACAACCACAACGGCAAACCTCACCTCGATTGGCGGGCCGGCCGACCAGACCGTGATCAACGGCGTGGTGCAGGAGATCAACATCGCCACCGGCCAGGTGCTGTTCCAGTGGAACAGCGAGGACCATGTGCCGTTCAGCCAGAGCGAGCAGCCGCTGCCGGCCTCGGCGAGCACGCCTTGGGACTGGTTCCACATCAACGCCATCAAGCTCGACACCAACGGCAACCTGCTGATCGACGCCCGCGACACGTGGACGACGTACGAGGTCAACCCCCGCAGCGGGAACATCCTCTGGCAGCTCGGTGGCAAGGATTCGAGCTTCAAGCTCGAGGCGGCGCCGGGGCAGGTGCTGGATAGCGCGAACGAGATCTTCGCCTGGCAACACGACCCCGAGGCGCTCGGCAACAACACGTACACGTTCTTCGACAACGACTCCACGGGAACACCGTTGCTGGCGTACAGCCGCGCGGTCACGGTGAAGCTGAACCCGTGGACGAAAGTCGCGACGCTCGTGGCCTCCGACAACCAGCCCGAGGGGCTCTCAGCGGCGTCCCAGGGCAACGCCCAGACGACGCCGCGGGGCAACCTCGTCGTCGGCTGGGGGGCGCTGCCGTACTTCTCGGAGTTCAGCCCGTCCGGTCAGCTCATCTTCAACGCTGAGTTCCCGGCCGGCGTGAACACCTATCGCGCCTACCAGTTCCCGTGGCCTGCGAGCCGCGGCTTCAGCGGGCCCTTCGGTCTGTAGAGGACCGAAGAAGCTGCTGACCGACGGTGCGGCCGGTCCGGGAGTGCGCTTCGGCGTACGACCGGGCCGGCCCTCCCGTCTCATCACGGCGGACCGGCGCGGAGCGGAGAGCGACCCGCGAGATACCCGCCGAGCTCGCCGATCACCTCGCGCGCGTCATCCTCGATGCCGCACAGGAACGTGGACCGGCGCCGCCGCAGTACCGGCAGGCCCAGGGCATAGAGGCCCGGGCTGTCGACGACGCCGCCGTCGTGGCGAAGCTGGCCTCGCGGGTCGAGAACCGGCGCGTCGAGCCAGCGGTAGTCGGGTCGGAACCCGGTCGCCCAGAGGACCGTCCGGATCTCGCCGCTGCGCAGGTCGAGCTGCCAGCGGGGCGAGCGAGGCGCTTCGGTCTCGGCGAAGCGCTCGGGAGCGTCGACCTCGGCATCGCACAGGGACGTGTCGGCCCACTCATCGAAGCCTCCGAGCAGCCGGTTCATCTTGAGATCCGCGAGCGAGCAGACGTTGCGCAGACCGCCGGAGAACAGCGCGACGCCGTCGCGGACCGACGCCCAGCGACCGACCAGCTCGACCCCCAGCGCGACGAGCGCGTTGAGGTCGAGCGTGGCGCGCTCGGGCGTGCCGACGAGCTGCGGCGACGGCAGGCGGCGCGCGCGCGCAAGATCTTCGACCTCGTCGTGGCGCTGGTCCCACACGCCCGAGGAATCCATCCACCAGAGGACGTCGCGGCCGCGATACGTACGCGGCAGGCGGACGTGCTCTCCGACCGACATCGTGACCGGACGCCCTGAGCGGCGGATCTCAGCGGCGAGCTGCACGCCGGTGGCCGACGCTCCTACGACGAGCACGCCGCCGTCGGGGAGCTGGTCCGGGTTGCGGTAGCGCAACGGCGTGATCTGCTCGACCTCCGCAGGCACGGCCTCCGCGAACGCCGGCACCGCGGCGAGGTTGCAGGCGCCGCTGGCGATCACCACCGTGCGCGCCTGGATCTCGCCATCCTCTGTCTTGACCCGATAGCCGTCGTCGCCCGCGCTCCGCACCGAGGTCACGTCCGTCCCCGTGCGAACCGGAGCGCGGGCGTTCTGTGCGAATCGCTCGATCAGCTCGGCGACCTCGGACGCCGTCATGTATCCGTCGGGGTCGCCGCCCTCGTAGGCGATCCCCGGCAGCCGGCTCTGCGAGTTGGGCGTCAGCAGCCGCAGCGAATCCCAGCGCTCGCGCCGCCACGAGCTCGCCAACGCGCCGCGCTCGAGCACGACATGGTCAATCGAGCGCTCGCTGAGGAAGTGGCTCGCGGCAAGGCCGGCGTGGCCGGCGCCGACGACGACGCTGGAGAAGCGCTCGATCGTGCTGTCAGACGACCGCGACCTCGACCTCCGTCGGGTTCGTGAGCGCGTCGAAAACCGCCGAGCGCTTCTGGGACTGTGCGACCAGCGCCTCGATCTCCTCCTGCGAGGCGTCGGCGTCGATGTCGAAGGTGACCTTGACGTCGTTGAAGCCGTTGCGAACATCGGCGTCGCCGAGGATCCCGCGGATGTCGTGGTTTCCCTCGACCGTCGCCTCGACCGAGCGCAGCTGGATCCCGCGGTTCTGCGCAACTGAAGCCACGCCCGCCGTCAGGCAGCTCGCCAGACCTACGAGCAGGTACTCGATCGGAGTGATCGCGTTGTCCTCGGCGGCGAAGACCTCGGGGTGATCGGCGTCGAGGATCGTCTCGGTCTTGTGGCTCTGCTCCTCGCCGAGCCCGAAGTAGTTCTGGATCGTCGTGGTGCTGTGCACGCCCGTCTGCCACTTCGAAGACGCGCGCCACGTGAACTGGGCAGCTTCCGGCGCACCGGCCAGGGTCTCGCGTGCGTCAAGCAGCGCCTGAACGTTAACTCCGTTGTCGATGGCGGTGGACATCGCTCCACGCCCCTTCCTGTCTCGTAGGCTAGTTTCTCGACTGGGAAGCAAGAGAATATACGCTGGTGTCCGCCGAGATGGAGAAATGACCGTGACCACGACCGCGACCGCCGGCTCGGTCGGAAGGGTCGAGACGCGCCACCTCGACCTGCCAGATCCAGTGGCCCTCGACTGCGGCCGCGAGTTGCATCCGGTCCGCGTCGCCTACGAGACCTACGGGCGGCTCTCTGCTCGACGCGATAACGCGATCCTCGTCTGCCACGCGCTCAGCGGCGACGCCCACGCCGCTGGCTTCTCGAGCGAGACCGGCAGCGCCAGCACCCGCGACGGGTTCCGCGCTGAGGATCGCGACGGCGAGGCGGGTAGGGGACTCGGCTGGTGGGACGGGATGATCGGACCGGGCAAGGCCTTCGACACCGACCGCTATTTCGTGATCTCGACGAACCTCCTCGGCGGCTGCCGCGGGAGCACTGGACCATCGTCGCGCAATCCCGCGACCGGGCGCACCTACGGCGCCGACTTCCCGGTGATCACGGTCGCGGACATGGTCCGGACCGAGCGCGCCTTCCTGGATGTGCTCGGGATCGAACGGCTCGCCGCGGTGGCGGGCGGCTCGCTCGGCGGCATGCAGGCGTTCGAGTGGGCGATCACCTTCCCCGACCAGGTCGATGCCGTCGTCGCGATCGCCAGCACGCATGCCCTGCACCCACAGGGGGTCGCATGGAACGCGATCGCCCGCGAGGCGATCATGCGCGACCCGGCGTGGCAGGGCGGGCGCTACCACGACACAGCCAACGCGCCGGACGCCGGCATGAGCGTGGCGCGTATGATCGGCCACATCACCTACCTGTCGGCCGCCGCGCTGCACGACAAGTTCGGCCGCCGGCTGCAGCACGGCGGCGAGCTGCGCTACACGATCACCGAGCCCGAGTTCGAGATCGAGAGCTACCTCCGACACCAGGGCGACTCGTTCGTCAAGCGGTTCGATGCGAACACCTACATCTACATGTCGCGGGCGCTGAGCTACTTCGACCTTGCGCGCGACCATGGGCGTGGCTCACTTTCGCGCGCGCTCGCAGCCATCAAGGCGCGAACATTGCTGATCGCGTTCAGCTCCGACTGGCTATATCCGCCGTCGGGATCACGCGACATCGAGCAGGCGCTTCGCGGCCTGGGCACGCCGGTCGAGCTGCATGTGATCGACGCGCCGTACGGCCACGACTGCTTCCTGCTGGAGGAGGCGCAGCAGACGCCGATCATCCGCCGCTTCCTGCACGAGCTTCCATGACGGACGAGCGAAGCCGAGCGGAGGAGACACGCGCGTTCGGCTTCGAGACGCGCCAGCTGCATGCCGGCCAGCGGCCCGACCCCTACACGGGCGCGCGCGCGATGCCGATCTTCCAGACCACCAGCTACGTATTCGAGGACCCCGAGTCGGCGGCGGCGTACTTCAATCTGCAGGAGTACGGCAACACCTACTCGCGGATCATGAACCCGACGGTCGCAGCCTTCGAGGAGCGAGTCGCGAACCTCGAGGGCGGAGCCGGGGCCGTGGCGTTCGCCAGCGGGATCGCCGCGCAGGCGGCGGCGCTGTTCACGCTGCTGGAGCCCGGCGACCACGTCGTCTCGTCCTCCGCGCTGTACGGCGGGACGGTCAACCAGCTCAAGCATCTGCTGCGCAAGATGAACGTCGAGCTGACCTGGGTCGACCCCGACGACCCGTCCGCATGGCACGGCGCTGTGCAAGCGAACACCAAGGCGTTCTTCGGCGAGACGATCGGCAACCCGGCCGGCAACGTCCTGGACATCGAGACCCTGGCAGCCGTTGCCCACGACCACGAGCTGCCTCTGATCGTGGACAACACGTTCGCGACGCCGTACCTGTGTCGCCCGATCGAGTGGGGCGCTGACATCGTCATCCACTCGGCGACCAAGTTCATCGGCGGCCACGGCACGAGCATCGGCGGCGTCGTCGTAGAGTCGGGCGAGTTCGACTGGTCCAACGGACGCTTCCCCGTGGTCGCGGACCCGTCGCCGGCCTACCACGGGCTGCAGTTCCACGAGACGTTCGGGACCTACGGCTACCTGATGAAGCTGCGGGCCGAGACGCTGCGCGACCTCGGCGCGGCGCTCTCGCCGTTCAACGCCTTCCTGTTCCTACAGGGCCTCGAGACGCTTTCGCTGCGCATGGAGCGCCACGTCGAGAACGCTCGTGCGGTCGCGGTGTTCCTCGAGTCGCATGCGCTCGCCTCGAACGTCACCTACGCGGGCCTGCCGAGCAGCCCGTATGAGCCGCTCGTGGCGAAGTACCTCCCGCGCGGCGCGGGCGCGGTGTTCTCCTTCGACTGTGCCGGCGGCCGAGACGCCGGTCAGGACCTGATCCGTGCCGTGACGCTGTGGTCGCATCTCGCCAACGTCGGCGACGCCAAGAGCCTGATCATCCATCCCGCGAGCACGACGCACCGTCAGCTAAGCGACGCGGAGCTGGAGTCGGCGGGTGTCCGACCGGGCACGATCAGGCTGTCGGTCGGTACCGAGTCCGTGGATGATCTGATCTGGGACCTCGAGCGGGGCCTCGCCGCGTGAGATGACGGACCTCGATCTCGACCGCTACCAGGATCCGCTGACGATCCAGCACGTGGTCCATGGCGCGCGCACGATCGCGATCGTCGGCCTCTCCGCGAACCCGCTGCGCCCAAGCAACTTCGTCGGCTTCTACCTCAAGCGCCACGGCTACCAGGTGATCCCTGTGAATCCCCGAGAGAGCGAGATCCTCGGAGAGGTGAGCTACCCAAACCTTGCGGATGTGCCCGACCATGTTGACGTCGTCAACGTCTTTCGCGCACCCGATGCGTTGCCCGCGATCGCCCGCGAGGCCGTTGCCGTCAAAGCCGGCGCGCTCTGGTGCCAATTCGGGGTGATCAACGCGGAGGGCGCACGGATTGCCGAGGACGGCGGCCTCGATGTGATCGTCGACCGCTGCCTGAAGATCGAGCACGCCCGATATGTCGGGCGCATGCATTGGCTTGGGTTCAACACAGGGCGCGTGAGCTCGCTCCGTGGGGAGCTCGAGTGATGGGTCGCGCAGGGCCACAAGCGCCCGACCCGGAGCTCGCTGTCGGGCTCCAGACCTCTTCGGCCGTTAGCCGAACGTGAACACGTACGCCTCGACGCCAGGCGCGGCGAACGTGATCTGCAGCGTCCGCTCGCGGACCGTGTCGTGCTCGCGCACGAGCTGATAGAGGCGACCCTGCTCGAGCAGGCCGTTCCCATCGGCGTCGACGTCGCCGCCGTGCGACGGGCCGGGTGCCTCGCCGTCGAGCAGCACGCGGAAGGCGATCGGCTGTTGCGTTGATGTGGAGAGAACGAGATGTGCGTCGCGCGCGTGGAACCGAAAGGCGATGCTGCCAGCGGCTTGTTCGAGCACGGCCCGCTCGCTTCCAACCGTCCATTCGCCGCGAGCGCCCAGTGGCTGGCGGGCAGGCGCTCGGGGAGCCGGTAATCGCGCTCGACGCCGAGCAGACTCTGGATGACGCGCTCGGATTGCTCGTAGCGCCCCTCGCCGAAGTGACGGTCGCGGATGACCCCCTCCCGGTCGATGAAGTACAGCGCCGGCCAGTAGTGGTTGTCGAACGCATTCCAGACCGCGTAGTCGTTGTCGAGCGCGACTGGGTAGTCGATCTCTCGCTTGCCGGTCGCCTGTCGCACGCGATCGACCTCGTGCTCGAAGGAGAACTCCGGCGTGTGTGCGCCAAGGACGACCAGCCCGTCGTCTCGATACGCCTGCGACCAGGCGCGCACGTAGGGCTCCGTACGCAACCAGTTGATGCAGGTGTACGTCCAGAAATCGACGACGACCACCTTTCCTCGGAGGCTCTGCCGGCGTGAGAGGCTGTGAGTTCAACCACGCGCTCGCGCCGGCGAGCGACGGGAACCGGCCCTCCAGCGAGATACCACCCGTCACTAGCGCAGCGTCTTGAACGCCGCCCGCATCTCTTCGCTGAAGAGCTGCGGCTGTTCCCACGCGGCAAAGTGTCCGCCGCGGTCGAGCTCGTTGTAATAGATCAGGTTGTCCGGGTACGCCCGTTCCGCCCAACTCCGAGGGGCTTGATACAGCTCGTCGGGAAAGACGCTCATCGCGAACGGGATCGAGATCTTCTTGGCTTCGAAGAAGCCCGCCTTGTTCTCCCAATACAGGCGGGCCGAGGACACGCCTGTGTTCGTCAACCAGTAGAGCGTGATGTTGTCGAGGAGGTCGTCGCGTGTGACGGCACCGGGCGGGTTACCCTGGATGACCTGTTCGACGAGCCCGGGCTGTCCTTTGCCGTCACCGTGGTCGAGAATGAAGGAGGCGAGGTCGACGGGCGAATCCGCCAGGCCATACAACGTCTGCGGGCGCGTCGTCATGATCAGCGCGTAGGCGACGTGCTTCGCGTAGAAGCTGCTCAACTGTGCGTATGCGCGGCTTTCTTCGGATGAGAGGCCAGCCGGCGGCTCCTCGCCGGTGAGGAAGCCGCTCAGCTCCGCAGGAGCCGTCCCAGGCATGTTCGAGTGAATGCCGAGCAGCTCCGGAGCCGCCTGTTCACCCATCGCCTGCGTGACAGCAGCGCCCCAGTCGCCGCCCTGCGCCACAAACCGCGTGTATCCCAGGCGCTTCATCAGCTCGACCCATGCGCTCGCGGTGCGCGGTGGACCCCAGCCAGTGGACGTCGGCTTGCCAGAGAAACCGTAGCCCGGCAGCGACGGAATCACCACGTGAAAGGCGTCCGCTGCGCTGCCGCCGTGTGCCGTGGGGTTGGTCAGCGGCTCGATGATCTTCAGCTGCTCGATGATCGAGCCAGGCCAGCCGTGCGTGATGATCAGCGGCAGCGCGTCCTCGTGCTTGGAGCGAACGTGAATGAAGTGAATATCCAAGCCATCGATCTCGGTGATGAACTGCGGGAGCGAGCTCAGCCGGTCCTGGCACTTGGACCAGTCGTAGTCGCTCTGCCAGTAGCGCGCGAGCTCCTGAATCGTCGCGAGCGGCACGCCCTGCGAGTCGTCGGCAACCGTCTCCTGCTCGGGCCACCGTGTTGCGGCCACGCGCTTGCGCAACTCGGCGAGCTCCTCCGCGGGGAAACTCCGCTCGAACGCTCGGATAGCGGTGCTGTCGCTGCCAGTCTCTGGTGCGACGTCGGTCGCGGACATGTGCTCCTCCTGTGATCGTGCTGATGGCCGTTGCCACGGGCCGGAGCTCGATCCGCGGCGCGTTCGTTCGTCACCTGAGCACTATCCTCCGTTTGGCCGACCGTCGTCCCGCGGTGGCGCGTGGTCAATCCTGGCGACGGCCTCTGAAGGGCGAGCGCAGATCATCCTCTGTAAAGGGCCCGCTCGTGTCGTTGTCTGCCGCGTAGCGGTAGAGCGCCACGGCGAAGATCTGGCGGACGACGTTGCCGCTGATGCCCTCGCCCCAGCGCTGCTTGACCAGCTGCGTCGAGCGTTTCAGGGCATGCGGGCCGCTACCGCCTTCAATCGCGAGGACCGGGATGGCAAACAGGCTGGCGAGCGACCATGCGAGACCGACGACTCGCGCGAGGATTGCGCCGGCGAGCAGCAGGCGCCGCGCGAGCTGCTCGAGCACGACTCCGAAGATCGTTGCCAGCAGCGCCCACACTGCGAGTTGTGCCCTACCGGGATGTCTCCTGTTCCCAGGCCTCAGTCATCGCGATCCGTTGTGCGAGTGTCGGCGTCTGCGCGTAGAGCAGGTACGCCCAAGCCGGCGGGTCGGGATCGCTGAGGTTCGTGCTGGCGAGACGCTCGAACACCTGCCGTGTCGTGACGGGTTCGTGCGTCGCTTGCAGCGACGACCAGTCTGCCTCGGCCTCATAGCGCCGCGAGACCAGCGTGAAGAACGGCAGCGTCACGAGCTCGAGGACGACAAAGACGAGTAGTGCCACCGGCACGGCCTCGGGTCGCCCCAAGCCACCGCGCCGCCTTGTGGCAAGCGCGACCAGCGCGGTGCCGGGGATCAGGAACAGCACCAGCCAGCCAACGTCCTTGAGCACGTGTGCGCGAGCGACGTGGCCGAACTCGTGTGACATCACGACTCCTATCTCCGCGCGGCTGAAGTGGCCGTCGAGCAGCCGGCTCCACAGGACCACACGCTGCGTTGGGCCGATCCCGGCCGTCTCAGCGTTGACTTCCATCGTCGTGCGTGACAGGTTCTGCACGAGCACTGGCGTTCCGGCGACGTGCTCGCGCGCCTGCAGCGTCCGCGCCTCGGCTATCAGCGATGGGTCGCGCAGAGGATGGGTTTTCGTGATCAGGTAAGGGGTGAGAAGCGCCGAAAGGAACGCCAGCGCTGCGAACAGCGGCGCCGCCACGATCCACCACCAGCGGCGCATCCTTCCCGCGAGCGCCATCGCCAGCGCAATCGCGACGGCGATCGAGACGAAGCTCGCTCCGAGCCCAAGGAAGCTCGCGAGGGTGGCGGCGATGTAGCCCGTGTGCACCACGTGGTTGCGACGCTCCCACCACAAAGCCGCGATCTCAAACGGCAGCTCTGACAGCCACACCAACGCAAAGCCCAGCAGCGCGAGCAGAATGCCGGTTCCGATGCGACCCGCCGCCGACTCTCGCATCCAGCGTTGCCCGTGGCGCGCATACACAGCCAGCACCGCGACGGGCACGAGCATCTCGATCAGGCGGTCGACGTCGAGGAAGCGCTCGAAGGAGGAGTTGCGACGCAGCAGCGAAGCGCTGAAGAAGCGGTGGACGTCGACGTGCGGGGGTCGCAGGCCGGCGGGCACGATCGTGCCCCACAGCTCGTGCGCGCACCACACCCAGGCGCACGCCGCGAGGAGCGCCGCGAACACGCCCAGCACCCGCGTCCAGGGGCTGGTGGAGGTCCCGTTGGCGCGTCCGGCATCCGGCGCAGCTGGGCTCTGCGCTGCCATGCTCGCCGCTAGCCAAACGCCGACGCCGACTGCGACGCCACCGGTGCGGCCGTCGCCTCTTGAAGGCTAGGTCCGCTGTAGGGGTAGGCGTCGCTCAGCACGAGCCCATACCCGCTCACCTGGAGCGCGTAGCGCAGCGCCTGCGCGGCGGCGTTCAGCAGCCCGCGGGGCATGCGGCCGGTGGCGAGCGCCGCGAACCACGCAAGGAACGCGCATGTCCACGCCAGCGAGCCGAACGCGCTTGCAAGGAACAATGCCGGCAGCACCAGCAGCAGGCGGAAAGCGACGCTCCAGCGGTTTTGGGCGTCGGGCGAGGCGATCGAGGCTTCGGCCTCGTAGGAGCCCGCCTCACCGACGAAGCCCGGGAAGCGGTTGCCGATTAGCCACAGGAACGCGTACACGTGGGCCTGATAGCGCAGGTAGGCGGACAGGAAGCGGTGCAGCGCGGCCGGTGAGCTGCCCCGGGCCAACGTGGCCACCCAGTTCGCGATCGCGGCGAGGAGGGCCACGAGCGACCACAGGGCCAACCACACGAGGTGGGGCACAGCCAGCGGCAGTCGGAAGAACACGGTGAGGCGGCTCCGCCGCAGATCTCCGTCGGCGTTGAAAGCGATCGGGTCGCTGCGACGAGGCAGGTCGCCGAGTACGACCGCGGGGTCGGGGTCGGGGTAGGCGCTCGTGAGGACCAGCAGGTAGCCCCACATCTGTGCGCCGAAGCCCACCCCCCAGACGACGCAGTCGCGCAGTCCGCGCGGCATCCGTGAGCGCGCCAGGCACGCGAACCAGCCGAGGAAAGCAGCGACGTGGGCCACGCCGATGCTCCAGTTGAACAGCTGGCTAGAGCCACCGGAGGTCGTGCTCGGAAGCCCGAACAAGGCGCCGGCGAGCAGCAGCGCCGGTATCACCAGAACTATGCGAAAGGCGACCGTGAGGCGGCTCTGCTCGGACGCCTCGTCGATCTCGACGTCGACCGGGTAGCCCGGGCGACCGTCGAAGGGCGGGTACGGATCGGCCCCCAGTAGGAAGTACCCGTACACCTGCGTCGCGTATTTGACATATAGCGCGAGGAAGCGATGCAGAGCCGCGGGTGCGCGGCCGAGCACGAGTGTCACCAGCCAGTTCGCGAGCGCGGCGAAGAACGCGGCGATGCTCCAAAGCCCCAACCAGACGAAGTGCGGGATCACGAGCAGCCAGCGAAAGCCGACCGTCAGGCGCTTGCGCTCAAAGTCGTCGGCGAGGACGAGTTTGATCGGCCCACGGCCCGTCTGGCGCGCAGTGTTCGTTGGAATCTCCGCGGCCATTGCGCTCACCAGTTAATCGGCAGACACGACTCTACCCGAAGTCCCGGATCTCCAGCTGCAAGATCCAAACGACGGGAACGCGCGCTCGCTCAGCAGCGTGGGAAGACCTATCTGTCTCGTTCCCACACGGTCGTGGAGCTATTTCTTTTCCTTCGTGACCGGCGCGAGCGAGTTGCCGGCTGCGATTTCCGAGCAATCCTGTGGCGCTGCCAGGCCGGCGAAGCGACCTGTGAGCCAGGCCGCGGTTTCGGTCAGCCAGGGCGCCGCGCCCTCGATGTGGCCGAGATGCTGGTATTCGGTGTAATGCACGGCCACGCCGCGTTCGCAGTACTCACGAGCGAGGCTGCGCACGTCGCCGGCGATCATGACGCCGTCGCCTGGCCCGATGCCCGGCTTGTCGCCTGGCGTCCCTTCGAGTTCTTCGCCGCCGTTGCCCTGCCCGATCAGGAGCGGCACGGTCGGCGTCCCTTCGCGTCCCATGATCAGCTTGTTCGCGGTCTTGACGAACACGGGGATGGATTCCGGGGTCGGGTACTGCGGCTTGGCCAGTTCAGCCCACGTCAGGCCTGGGACCGACTTCTCGTCGGTGATGGACGCGCTTTCGTCCTCCTTCAGGAGTTCCTGTCCATATTCGCTGAGATACGGAGTCAGGTCGAGGTGGAACGCTCGACTGAGGCCATCGAGTGACATCGGGATGACCGACGCCCAGCTGCTGCTGCCTTCGACGTACTTCAGGTTGTGCGCCGGGTCGACAAGCACGCCGCCCATCGCTGCGCCGACGATGTCCGAGTTGATTTCCGGAGCGTACGTCGGCGCCATCTGCGCGGCCCACTCCGTGGCGATCGCGCCGCCGGAGTACCCGGCCAAGCCGATCTTGGTGGTGCTCGACAGGCCCGTGGCCGGAGAGCTGCAGTGCCGCTCGCAAGGAGTCGAGCGTGTTGTAGCCATACACCGGACCAGCGGAGAAGTCCGCTTCCTCGCCCTCGGTGTCGGGGATCAGGACCGTCTCACCCGCGAGCAGCGCCGGCGCGATCAGGACCGACTCGACCTGTGGTATTTCGCCTCCCGTCGGGTCGCCGCCGGAGATCGCGTACGAGGGGTCGTCTTCGCTGCTGAGGCTGTCGTAGAAGGACTGATATGAGAGCACACTCGGTGTCAGCGCTTTCACCGGCGGCAGGAGTACCGAGGTCACGTTGACGGTCGGCTTGCCCAGCTCGCTCGTCGAGCGGTACAGGAGCTGCACAGCGGTGAGCGGTAGTTCGATGCCCTCGATGTGGACAGGGACCGTCCGCGTCTTCAGGACCGTGCCCGGCGCGATCCGCGTCAACGACGTCTTGCCTTCGTATTTGTAGAACGGGTCCTGTTGCGGTGGCAGCGCTGCGCTCGCAGCGGGTGCGGCGAACGCGGCCCCGGCGACGAGCAACAGCGACGCAACCAAGCCGACCCATCGATTACGTCCACGCCCGGCGACGTTGCGCACCAGCGACCTCATCCCACTCATGACCATCATCCTTCTCCCGCGCTTGTTGTTACGGACCGAGTTGATCTCTCCGCCGAGCGTGGTCTCGCGAGCACACATCGGCGTGCTCTGTGTACCCCGCGCCAGAGAAACGCAAACCTGGCCGGCTGGCGCGCACCGGCAGCGCGCTAAGCGAGCTCGACGAGCGGGAAAGCGCGGTTACGGCGCGGTGGCACGAGGAAGTTCTGGCGCCGCGTGGCAGTGAGGAAGCGCTCGAGGCCAAGTTGCTCTGCGGAACCGAGTACCTCTGAGCGAGGTCGGGCGAGGCCTGGCTGCGGCGCATCGTGGCAAAGAACTGCGCCGTCGGCACGAAGATGCTCAAGTGGAGCTTCGGCTGAGAGGAGCCATCGGGGACGTCGAGCGAGTCATAGCCAGGACCGTCGGCACGAATGTGCATCGGCGTGCGGTCCGGGGCGCGGCTCGTACGCTGCAGCGCGGTGGTGTGCGCGATCCACCGTTGGCCGTCGAAGTTGCTCGCGCCTTCGGCTTCGCGTTCGGCCTGCTGGGTGCCGGCGAACACGTTTTCGATGAACGCCGGCCCGCCGCCGTTGCTGTAGGGGTTCTGGTTGCCAACACGCGGCAGCGGGTCGGCGCTGAACATCTCCGCCTCGCGCCGTTCGTAGGTTTCCCCGGGGCGTTCGTAGAACTGCTCGAGGTCCTGGATCACGTGCGAGAGGTGTTGGATCGAGCCGTGGTCGAAGTAGTCCTTCTTGCGCGCCGTGGTGAGTTTCGCCGAGCGGTCACCGAGAAAGCTCACCACGGCGGGCGGCCCGCTGCTGCCGAGCTGCTGGGAGACGAACCCCATCCACATCGGCGACGCCGGATTCACCATTTCCGCATATGAAAGACCTTCGGTCTGCGCGATCGCCCGCGGGAGTCCCTGTTCAACGAACAGCAGTCGGCGCGAGGTCACCTGTAGGAGTTCGCCCAGTCCGGAGCCGCCGGCCGCCTCGCCGGCGAGCGTCGTGTCGACTTCGGTGAGCCAGCTGAGCACGTCGTCGAGGATCTCGCTCGAGTCGCTGCGCAGCGTCAGCAGCATGTCGTTGCTCTCAATCTGCACTGGGATGTTGAAGCGCTGCTTGGTGATGCCTGGATTCTGCGGGCTGACGTCGGTGGGCCCGGGCACGGCCTCTTCGAGCACTGCGCGTCCCGGTTCGGCGGCGAGGGCCGGCATGTGTGCGCTGACGAGCGACCCGGAGAAGCCGCCCGGGAGCGCTTCGAAGTAGGGAATGCCGTAGGCCACCGTCATGAACACCCCGCTCGGGCTGAACGGGTAGGCCTGCTCCACGCGCGCGAGCGCCTGCGTCAGCGTGGTCTGATCGGCGACGCTCGGCGTGCGCGCGAGCGCGATCGTGACGAACAGCGTGTAGACGGGACCGAAGCGCACGCGCACACCTTCGGCCTTGATCGGCTTGGGCAGATGCTTTTCGATCTGAAACTGGATTTCCGGGAGGCCCGCGCTGCCCTTCGCCAGCGCTTCCTCGGGCAGCTCGGCAAGCAACTCGAGCGCGCCGAGCGCCGAGGCGGCGACGCCGAGCCCGGCGGCGCGCTGCAGCAGGCTGCGTCTGGTCAGCCCCGACGTTCGCGGGCGATCAGTGCTCAGGTGCTCAGGATCCATGGTTCAGAAACCGCGTGGGCGGCGTGGGACTCCCCACCGCGCCGAAGCGCGGTGGGGATGCCACGTCCCGTTTGCCCCTATTCGCAGAGCGGGTTCGCGGGAACCCCTTCGCACGGATTGGGCATCGTTTCCTGTTCCCCCGGGGCCGGCTGGGCTTCACCCGGCTGCCCGGCGGATTCACCGGAGAGCTGTTCGACCCATCCGAGCGCCGCTTCCCCGCCATTGGGGCTGGGGGTGGTGGCGTTGTTGCAGCTCCATTCGCCTTCCAGGTCCGCAGGCTGAGTGCCATCGGGGGTGGTGTTCCCGATCGCGCAGTCATTGGGCGAGGGTGTGAAGAAGCCGCCCTGGAACATGATGTCCCGCGCGAACGGCCCACCGGAGCCACCGTTGTCTTCGAACGTGTTGCCGGCAAGCTTGTCGCCGGAGAACCCGAAGAAGATCGTGTCTTCTTCAGGCGGGTAGGGGTTCGGGTACTCGAACCCGAGGAACCCGTCGTTGACGTTGCCCTTGATCGTGTTCCCTTCGACCTCGTCCCCGTACACGCCCGGGAACTCCACGCCGACGCCCCACGGCGCGATCGCCGTTGATGAGTTCGTCGGTGCGGTGAGGTTGTTGTTGTCTTCGACGAGGTTGTCGCGGTAGATCGTGCAGTGCTGGATGTCGGTGCTTTCGAACATCGGCAGCTTCCTGTGGTTCGCTTTGTACGATTTGGCCGGGTCGCAGGCGCCGTTTGATGGCGGTGGCGGGTCACCAGGGTTTTCCGAGTTCGGCACGATGCCGGCGCGGTTGTCGCGGAACACCGAGTTTTCGATGATCAGGTTGCCACCGGAGTTTGAGCCCGAGTAGCCCACCGCGTCGTCTTCCATCGTGGCTTTACTGATGCGAGCCTTGCATTCGCGGCAGGCACCAAGGTAGATGCCCGAGTCGTCCATGCCCGAGGAGTAGATGTTTTCCCACGAGCCTTCGGTCTCATCGTTGGTGAAGATCCCGTAGCCGCCGTTCATGCCGGTGTCGTAGGCGGTGAGATAGCGGCCGAACCAGCCGCGGGCGCCGATCTTGCCGGACCCCGAGCCGCCGTTCCACCAGATCTCGTTGCCGCACTCTTCATCTCCGCAGCTTTCGGTGAGTTCGAAGTTGCGCACCGTAAGGTTTTCCACCCACACGTCATTGTCCTTGTAGATTTCGATGCCGTTGCCGCCTTTGTGCTGGCCATCGAGGATCACGGTGTTCCGGTTCATACCGCGGATCCAGATGTGCGAGTGGGGTTTTTCGACCTTCACCGATTCGTCGTAGACGCCCGGTTCGATCAGCACATAGTCATTGTGGGCGGTGGCATTCACCGCTGCTTGGATCGTGTGGAAATAGACAACATTCTTGGAATGCGTCGCGGGGAATTCTCCCTGGGTGACGATCATCACCTTCTTTGCCATGGCGGTGCTCGCGAACAATGCCAGAGCCGCCACCGCAGCCAGCGGGGCGATCACCAACATCCGAGCCGGCAAAAGCCGCTTCGATTGCATCTCTCCTCCTCCAGATTGAAATGCGATCACCCCAACCTAACCGCGGCGTCTCGCGATGTCAATCCGCTACCGATCGCGAGTTGCTAGGTATGTTGCATACCTAACGAAGCTCGTCGAGGCGACGCAGCAGGAACTGCCGGTCGTGCTGCGAGCGCGTGAGCTCCAACGCCCGCCGGTACTCCGCCCGGGCCTCCTCGGGTCGGTCGAGGCGGGCCAGTAGCTCGGCGCGCGTGGAGTGCAGGTAGCGGTAGTGACCGAGCCCGAGCTCGTCGACGATCTCCAGTGCGCCCTGTGGATCCCCTGCCTCAGCCACGGCGACCGCGCCGTTGAGCCGCACCACGGGCGAGCCCGTGAGGTCCGCGAGCTCGTTGTACAGCGCCGCGATCTGCGACCAGTCGACGGGCTGCGAGCAGTGCAGCGAGGCGATCGCGGCCTGCAGCACGTACGCGCCGCGCCCGCGGAGCGCCAGCGCGCGGTCGAGCAGGACGCGGCCTTCACCGATGCGCGCGGTGTCCCACAGCGAGCGGTCCTGGTCGGCGAGCAGCACCAGCTCGTCCCGGTGCAACCGCGCCGCGCGTCGCGCGTCGGCGAGCAGCATCAGCGCCAGTAGTCCGAGCACGTCGCTCTCATCTGGCATCAGCTCGGCGAGCGAGCGCCCGAGCCGGATCGCCTCCGCGGCGAGGTCGACGCGGCCACCGTAGCCCTCGTTGAAGATCAGATACACAACCGCGAGCACGGCTGACAGGCGGTTTGGCAGCAGATGATCGTCCGGGATCGCGAACGGGATCCCTGTCGCGGCGATCTTCGCCTTCGCGCGCGAAAGCCGCCGCTTCATCGTCTCCGGAGCCAACAGGAACGCGCTCGCGATCTCCTCCGTGGAGAGGCCGCCGAGCGCGCGCAGCGTCAGCGCGACCTGCGCCTCGATCGCGAGCGCCGGGTGACAACAGCAGAAGATCAGCTCGAGGCGCTCATCCGGAATGACTGGGTCGTCCATCACATCCTCCACGGCTTCCGCCGCGATGCGCCCCTCGAGCAGGCGGGTCTTCTCGGCGAGCGTCCGCTGGCGACGCAGCCGGTCGAGCGCGCGATTGCGCGCGGTCGCGACCAGCCAGCCGAGCGGATTGGCCGGCTCACCGTCGCGCGGCCAGCGCTCGGCGGCGATCACGAAGGCCTCCTGGCAGGCCTCCTCGGCGAGGTCGAAATCGCCGAGAAAGCCAACCAAGGACGCGAGCACGCGACTCCACTGCTCGCGGAAGACCTGTTCGATCAAGCGGGCCGCTCCACCAGCGGGCGCACCTCTACCGAGCCTCCCAGCCGCGCGGCTGGAACCCGCTCGGCGATCGCGAGCACGCTGTCGAGGTCGTCGGCCTCGACCAGGTAGTAGCCGCCAAACACCTCCTTGGTCTCGGCGAACGGACCGTCAGTCATCACCGACTGCCCATCCTGCACGCGCACCGTCGTGGCGGTCGTGACCGGCTGCAGTTGGGCGCCACCGACGACTTGGTCCTCACCGGCGATCGCCATGTACTCGCCGGAGATCGACGCCACCTGCTCGGCGGACAGCCGATCGTAGGCACCGGGCCGCTCGTAGGTCAAAAGGGCGTATTGCATGAAGTCCTCCTAACGGACGTTCGTTGACATCTCAAAGACGAATAACCCCCACGGAAGGGGACAGCCGTGCGCGACCGCGAGCGCCAGGGGTCCCGCCGTCGCCCGCGAGCTTTGCTCAATCTTGCTACGAAGCTTGCGGCGCGGTTCGGCTGCTCACGCCATCGGCGGAGCCTCGCTGACACCCCAGGAGGCGTCGAGCGGTGTCAGCAAGCTTCAAGGGAGGGGCCCTCAAGACCGGCCTGGCTCAGAGAACGTACCGTAAGAGCCGCGAAAGAAGACAAGCGGCCGGAGCTCAGATCTCGCCTCGAGTCTGGTGACCGCGGCGACGACGATTTCATGGTCACCAGCGTCGTGCTCAGCCTCGATCTCGCACTCGACCCATGCGAGTGCCTCCGCGAGCCCGGGGCCGCTCGGCAACCGCGACCAGCGAACGCCACTGAAGCGGTCGGTACCTCTCTCGGCGAACTGGCGGCAGAGCGCCTCGTGCTGCCCGCCCATGATGTTGGCGCAAAACGATCCGGCGGCGCGGATCGACGGCCAGGTAGTCGAGCTCTTGGCGGGACAGATCAGAACCAGCGGCGGCGACAGCGAAACCGAGCCGAAGGAGTTCGCCGCGAGGCCGACCGGCCCCTCCTCTCCGTAGGCGGTGACGATTGTCACCCCAGTCGGAAGATGTCCGAGAACGTGTCGGAACCGCTCTCCGGAGATTTGCGCGTGTCCACTCACCAGCTTCCTCCAGCGCGACCGCCCAATGGCATGAGCTCGGGTCGCCACAGATCTACTCGTTTTGCCAATACTTCTCGCGGAGTCGGAACTTCTGCACCTTGCCGGTAGCTGTATGGGGCAGCGACTCGCACTCCTCGATCGAGCTCGGGCACTTGAAGCCAGCCAGGCGCTCCCTGCAGAATGCGATCAGACCAGCCTCGTCCAGAGAGGCGCCCTCGCGCAGCACGACGAGTGCCTTCGGCGTCTCGCCCCAGCGCTCGTGAGGCACGCCGATCACCGCCACCTCGACGATGTCGGGGTGATCGTGAAGGACGCCCTCGACTTGCACCGACGAGACGTTCTCGCCGCCGCTGATGATCACGTCCTTCTTGCGGTCGAGGATGCGAAGGACGCCGTCCTCGAACTCGCCTTCGTCGCCGGTTCGAACCCATTGTCCCCTGAACGCCTCCTCGCTCAAGCTTGGCTTGCGCCAGTACCCGCTCATCGCCTTCGCCGTGCGGGCGAGGATCTCACCGTCCTCGATCTCGAGGCGGACCCCAACCAACGGCGAGCCGGCGCGGGTCAGGAGCTCCGCGCGCTCGGCCGTCGAGCGCGCCTCCATGGGGGCGACGCGGTTGACGGTCAGGACGGGGCCGGTCTCGGTCATCCCGTAGCCGTGGAGCATCTCCCAACCGGTCGCGCTCTCGAAGCGCGCGATCACGGCGGCGGGCGTTGGCGCGCCGCCGGAGACCATCCGCGTGACGCCGTCTCCCGGAACGGGCTCGCCGGCCAGACGCAGCTCATCGGCGGCTGCCGCGATCGCCATCGCGACCGGGGTGGCACCGCAGAGCAGCGTCACCCGCTCGCTGTCGACCCGCCGCAGGATCTCCGGCCCGCGGACCTCTCGCTGGATGACGCTCGGCACGCCCAATGCCGCAGCCGCAAACGGCAGACCCCATCCGTTGACGTGAAAGATCGGGAGTGTGTGTAGATATCGATCAGCGGGCTCCAGGCCGAACCCCCATCCCGTCGCCACGGCGTTGAGCCAATGGCTTCGCTGGGAAAGGATCACCCCCTTTGGCAATGAGGTCGTACCCGAGGTGTAGTTGAGTGTCGCCGCCGCGTCCTCCGCCACGCCTGGCCATTCACTTCCGCCGTCGGCAGGCGCGAACAGCTCGGCATCCTGGTTCCCATCCATGACGATTCGCCGCACGGACTTGACGGACCGCAACGGCTCGTCTAGCTCGGGATCCACAAGCAATATCGCGGCTTCTGCATCATCGACGATGTACTGCACCTCGTCCGCCAGAAGTCTGAAGTTGATCGGCACCAGGATCCGCCCTGAGCCGGTGACCGCAAACAGGGCGATGAGCATCCTCGCCGCGTTCGGCGACACGATCGCCACTCGCTCCCCCGGCGCGACGCCAAGCCGCTCGAGCGCCTGGATCATGCCGTCGCATCGCAGCATCACCTCGCCGTATGAAAGGCGGCCGAACGACCCGGGGAAACCCGGCTCGTCGACGATGCCAAGCTTTCGCGGATGCACGGTGCGAGCACGCCAGCAGAAGTCGGCTGTCGTCAACTGGGTTCGCATCAGCTCACGCATGCTCCGCGCGGACGCGTGCCGCTGCCGCCGCGCGGGGCCGGCGTGCGTGGCGGCCGCGTCATGCTGCGCGGGGCGGCAGCGCTATAAGCAGTCGCGGCCCCGTAGCCACACACTAGATCTCCTCGTAGATCACCGCCCGGGGAAGCGGGTCTGTCCGAATCGTGTCCGTCATGGTGAACGTCCCGCCCGTCGCACGCTCGGGAATCTCTTTCGCGACCGTCTCAAAATCGCCATCGAGCTCATAGATCGCCAAGTAGGTGTCATCGGTACCGAGCGAAGCATCATCGGCGGTCTGAGCCGATGCGATCTTGAACCGTCGCGCGCTCACGATCCCTGGCACCTGCACGACCTCGCCGAGGTGCACGTTCGAGTACCAATCATTGAACGCCGTATCCTGCTCGGGCGTCGATGCGCTGGTGAGTACTACGAACACTCCTTTAGGCATGATTCACTCCTTTTCGGTTGGTTGGTTTGAGTACGCCAGCTTGCGTGGCCTTGGGGCGCCACAGCAGCGGGCGTTCCGCACCCTGCCTGCCGTTTGATCACCGCGACTAGACCGCATCGGGCAACACCTTTCCGGCATCGACGCTCGCCACAGCCTCACCCTCGATCGCCTGCAACTGCTCGTGCCGGAGTCGTGCGATGCGCAGGCGAATGAGCCAGCTCGAGAGAGCCACCGCGACGAACAGGGCCGTTCCGTTGATTACCGGCTTGACCCATTCCTGCACACCGACTAGTTGAAGCCCCGTCACGGTCAGCGCGAGGAAGGCGACGGCGACGACGGTGCCGATCACGTTGAAGCGGCCGGGCTCGATCGTGGTCGAGCCGAGGAACGCGGCCGCGAACGCGGGAAGTAGCAGCGCTCCGTTGCTACCCGCAGTCGCGGCGCCCAGTTGTGAACCCAGCATGATTCCTGCAATGCCGGCGAGGAACCCGCCCGTTGTGAAGCCGGCGATCACGAACCGGAACGGCGAGATGCCGGTGAGCTCAGCGGCGATCCGATTTCCGCCCACGGCGCGCATTCTGCGGCCGACCGGCAGGAACTTGATCACGATGAGCAATATCACTGCCACGATCAGCGAAAACGGGATCGTGTTGGGGATCCCGCCGATGACCGTGCCTCTCGCGAGGTTTGTCAGCGACGCGGGGGCGTCGAAGAATTCCTTGTTGTTCGCATACGCGAGCGCGATCCCACCGATGATCGTGCCGGTCGCGAGCGTCGCCACAAAAGCGTTGACGCGGAGCTTCATCACCGCGAGCCCGTTGAGGAAGCCGACCGTGGTGCACGCTGCCAGGGTGATCAGGATCGCCGGCACGAGCGAGACGCCGTCCCGCGTGACCAGACCGACCGCCAGCATGTTCCCCAGAAACACGTTTGCCCCCACCGAAAGATCGAACTCCCCGACAATCAGCGGCAACATCACGGCGAACGCCGTGATCAGCACCGGCGCCTCCTGGTCGAACGTGACGCGGTAGTTGGTCCAGGCCCCGAACGTTTCCGGCTTGGCGACCGAGAAGCCGACGATCACGCCCGCGAGAAGCAGAACGAGCGTGTACTTCGCGGCGAAGTCGAGCGCCGTGGAACCAGACGGAGGAGCGATCCGCCGGTGCGCGGCCTCTTTCGCTTCCGGCACGGTCTGCGTGCTAGCCATCCAAAACACCTCCATAGGCCGTCTCAGTAATCTGGTGGGTCGTGAGGTCCGCGGCTCGCAGTTCGGCGACGGGGGCGCCCTTCTGCATGACGACCGCTCGATCGCAGAGATCTGCCACCTCCTGGAAGTCGGAAGCTCACAACCAGGGCGCCGCAGCCCGTGGCAGCGCAATGCGTGCGTACCTTTTCGTAGATCTCTTCCTTGGCTCCAAGATCGACGCCTGCCGTGGGCTCGATCAGGATCAGGGCGCGAGGATTGCGCCGCAGCCACTTCGCGAGCAGCACCTTTTGCTGGTTGCCGCCGCTGAGCGTGTTGACTTCGCGACTCGGGTCGGTGGGCCGCACCAGGAAACGCTCTAGTACCTCTCGGGTGGACTCTCGCTCTGGCTTGATACGCATCACCCGATACCACGCCTGCTCGGGGTCCATGAAGATGTTCTCCTGAACAGTGAGTTCGAGTGCGAGGCCCTTGCGCCTGCGGTCGCGTGGGACATAGGCGACGCCGCTGGCGATCGCCTTGCCAGGCGCCATCTTTTCGCTCGTGACGTCATGCACGACGACCTCGCCGGTGAACGGCGTGAGGCCGAAGAGGGCTTCGCCGACCTCAAAGTGTCCCGAGTCAGCGAGACCGGCAAGTCCGACAACCTCACCTGGTGATATCGCGAGCGACACGCCGCGAAAGCCCGCTCCTGTGAGGTTGCGACACCCGAGCGCGGTCTCTCCGACGTGCTCGGGCTCGGCTCCCGACTCACCGGGCGCCGCCGGGGCGTGCCCTGTGATGAGCGTGACGAGTTCGCGCGCCGTGAGGCCCTCGACCGGACGCGAAGCCACGGTGGTTCCGTCGCGGAGCACCGTGATGCCATCGCACGTGCTGAGCACGTCCTCGGAGCGATGTGTGATCAGCAACACTGCGACGCCTTCGTCACGGAGCCGATCGAGCAGCGCGAACAGCCGTCTGGCCTGACGCACCTCGAGATATGCGGTCGGCTCGTCAAGGACGATGATCTTCGCGTTGTGTGCCAGCGCGCGGGCAACCGCGACGCCGGTTTGATCTGCGAGCGAGAGCTCGCCGACGATCGCCGTGGCAGCGATTTTTAGGTCGAGCCGGTCGAGCAGCCCCTGGATCTTCTTCTTCGTCACGCGCATGTCAATCAGACCGAGGCGTCGGGAATATCCCATCGAAAGCGCGATGTTGTCCGCAACCGAGGCCTCGTCGAACAGTCCCAGATGCTGATGAATGAACACACAGCCCTGAGCGGCCCGGCCAGGCACGCCCGGTGCCGGCTCCTCCCCGAAGATGGCAATCGTGCCGGTGTCCGCGCTCTCGATGCCCGCGAGAATGCGGACCAGCGTTGACTTCCCGGCGCCGTTCTCGCCGAGCAGGCCGTGGATCTCGCCGGCGGCTACCGACAACGAGGCATTATCGAGCGCCGTCGTGGAGCCGTAGACCTTCCTCAGGCCGACGATCGAGATCGCCGCATCTCGCGGATCTGCCCGAGGGACGACGCTAGCCATGCTCGCCGCGGAATCCGTCTGCCCTACCCGACACCACTTCCTCCTTTACCGCGGAACCGGCCTGGCCTCCCTCCCCGCGGAGGGAGGCCACGCCCTGTTGACGTTACTTTTCTTCTGGGACATTGAGGGCCGCTTCGGGCAGTCCCCACGCCTTCGCATACGGTCCCGCGAAGTTGAAGATTTTCAACGCGTATTCGTAGAGGTCCGGATACGTCGTGCCGGTCGGCACGTTCTGCGGAGTCCAAAGGCCGACCCCATACTTGAATTCAGATTCAGCCGGGAGCGGCTGCCCTTCGGCCGCGCGAATCGCGACGTCGGCGCCAGCGAACGCAGTCCATTCAGGCGGGACCCAGGCGATGGCCGCAATCTTCCCGTTTTTCATTCGCTGGATGCCTTCCGGGATGGCTTCGGTCGTAACCAGCTTGGCGCTCGAGCCGGTGGTCGCGATCGCGCGTTCCGCGGCTGACATCAGGCAGCCCTGCGACGGCCACAGCATGTATTCCGACTTGCCGTGGCTCTGAAGGTCCGCGGTGACCGACTGCTGCAGGAGCACCGGGCTGAAGCACGCTTCGGTCTTGATGTTGGCCGGATACACCGTGCAGCCGCTGCACCCGGAGAGGTACTTAGCGACCACTCCCGGCCAGGTCTGCGCTGCGCCTTCAAGGCCGTAGTTCAGGAACGTGCCTTTGCCCTTGCTCGCTGCCACACCATAGGCGGCTGTGAGCTCGCGCTGCAGGTTGTAGGCATACGGCACGTAGGCGTCATAGCCGGCGCCGGTCTCCTTTCCAGCGAACACGAGCACCGTTTTGATGCCTTCTTTTTTCGCCTTTTCGATCTGCGCGCCCGCGATCTCCGCGCTGACGGCAAGCGAGACGATCACGTCCGGCTTTTCCGCGATGGCTTGGTTGAAGAGGCCCTCAAATGTCTGGATCTCCGATTCGGTCGAGCTGAAAGTCGGATCGAGGATCTTTACTTCCCATCCGATTTTTTTCAGGACCGAGGCGATCACGTACCCCATACGTCCGCAGATAGCCGCAGCCTCGCAACGAATGACGGTGACCTTGTGCTTCTTGGTTTTGCCCGCAATGCTGAATGGCGCCGGGGCTTCGAAGCTGGTGAGTTTCTTGAGGCTTTCGGGGGCGACATATCCCGCGGGCGGACCGGTGAGGAAGCCTTCCTTCGCCTGCGTCACCAGTTTTTCCGAGGTCGCGACGAAAGCGCTGTCACTGGCGGTTCCGGACGAGGTGCCCGTGGTCGAGTTGGAGCTGTTCGAGCTGCCGCAGCCGGCGACCCCGATCGCGACGAGAACGATCAAGCAGGTGATTGGGAGACGACGGTACTGCCGTTTCATCCATCCGGTCTCGCTATTGCTCACGTTAGTGGTCCTTTCTCAGGCGTGCTGTTCTGCGTGTGCAGGGCGTGCAGTCTTGATTCGGTCCAACGTCAGTTGAGACTGCAGTCGATGGCGTGGCACGATGGGACGTCTGCCGGCTCGACGACGCGATTCGCCGCGGCGATGCCTGAAGGCGATCAGGTCCGCGATCGAGACGAGAGGCAAAGCGTGCTGGTCGGCGAGCGCTCGCAGAGCGGGCAGGCGTGCCATTTCACCGTCCTCTGCGCAGATCTCGCAGATCACCGCAGCCTCGGCGACGCCCGCCAGGCGACACAAGTCGGTGCCGGCCTCGGTGTGTCCATCCCGCCCCATGACCCCATCGCTGCAGGCCGCAAGTGGGAAGATGTGGCCAGGTCTCGCGAAGTCGCGCGGGCCGCTTGTGGGATCGGCGAGCGCCGAGATCGTGCGTGCCCGATCGGCAGCTGAGATCCCGGTCGTGACTCCCTCGGAGGCGTCCACGCTCACGTGGAATGCCGTGCCTTGGGCGTTGCCGTTGCGCCGGGCCATCGGCGGGATCGCGAGGTCATCGAGTCGCTCGCCGCGCATCGCAACGCAGATCAGCCCACGTGCTTCCTTCGCCAGCCAGTTGACCTTTTCGGGGTCCACGAACTGTGCGGCGAAGACGATGTCGCCCTCGTTCTCGCGACTTGGGTCATCGACGACGACCACGAAACCACCCGCCGCGATCGCTTCGATCGCATCCTCGATTCGGTCGAGCCGCGACCGCTCCCTCGTACCACCTCCCCAAGGCCGGAACATGGAAGTAAGTTAGCACATACTTACAATACGTGTCAACCCGCACATTGCCGCGATTTGCGGTCGACGGGGCCTCAGCGTCGCGCTGGGTGCGCGTCCTCGCCGGGCCCGGCACGTTCGCTTCTCGAGGCGCACCTTCGCGGCCGCGCCGGCTACGTCGGAGGCATTCCCGACGCTTTCAGCCACGCACCGTCGAGTCCGGCGTGCACGATCGACTGTGCGAGCGCACGACGATCGCCGACGCCTGCGTATCGGTCATCGAGCGCGCACACCATGCATATACCGAAGAGCAGCCGTGCCGCTATGTCAGTGTCAGGAAACTGTGCGATTCCCGCGTGCTCGTACCAGCCTCGCCACACGGCGCTGATCCGGTCAAGCGACGGCTTCCAGCACTGCTGATAGAAGTCGCGGGCCATCGACTGCTCGCCGAACAGAACGAGGCCCAGAAGTGGCAGCAGCTCATCCATCCCCGCGAGCGCCTCTTCGATGAACGCAGTTCCGATGTCCCGCTGTTCCTCGTCGTCGAAGCCGCCGGCAGATTGTGGAAAGCTTTCCATACTGGTTACGACTCCTTCCACGATGTGCTGCAGAGGCTGGACGACAGCTTCGAAATAGAGCTCCTCCTTGCTATCGAAGTGTCGATAGACGATCGCCTCGCTGACACCGACCTTGTCGGCGATCATCTTCGTGGTCGTCGCGCCGATGTCGCCGTTCTTTGCGAACTGCTCACGGGCCGCGTTCAGAATCGTCTGCCTACGCTCGTCCGCCGGTAGTCGCGTTCTCGCGGCGGGAGTTTGCGCGGGCTTCGCCATGCTTACACGATACCACAGGGTGGCGAACGCGATGGATCGTGGGCCGGCTCTCTTTGGCTCTAGCAAGCCAGATTTCGGGGGTTGACTTCGATGTAAGTGTGTGCTAACTTACTTCCATGCGGCGGTGCCGAGTTCCAAATGTCGGGCGCCGCATCGAGGCATCAACGGGCACGACACGTCAAAGGAGGCGTCGTGAAGGTTGGAGTAACTTCCTGGTTTTGTAACAACGCCGAGTGGGAAGAGCGGATCCAACTCGGGGAATTCGACAAGCCGTACCCCATCACCGACGCCGAACAGTACGAACGCGAGCTTTACCTAGCCGATCTGGTCGAGCCGCTCGGGTTCGACTCGTTTTGGACGATCGAGCACCACTTCAGTCCGTATGGAATGACGGGCAACCCGACCCAGCTGCTCACCTACATGGCGGGCCGCACGGAGCGAATCGATCTCGGCTCGATGGTGCTGGTGCTGCCGTGGCACGAACCCCTCAGGCTGGCCGAGAACATCTCGGTCCTCGACAACCTGCTCCGCGGCCGCCGCTTCAACATCGGTATCGGCCGAGGCTTTGCCGCTCGCGAGTACAACACGATGGGCATCCCCTACGACACGTCGCGCGAGCGCATGCTCGAGGTGCTCGAGGTGGTGCGTCGCGCGCTAACCGAAGAGTTCTTCTCGTTCGAGGGCGATTTCTTCCAGATTCCGCGGACCGGGATCAGGCCACGCCCGCGGACGGCGGATCTCACGACCCAGCTCTCAATGGCGTGGGCGTCGCCCGACTCGTTGGCGATGGCGGCGAATTGCGGACTCGCACCGCTCGTCACGAATCTCAGCGGCTTTGAGGCCGCGCGAGACAGCATCGCAGCGTTCAACGAGATCAGGACCGAACGTGGGTGGCCGAAGACGAAGTCGATCATCTCCTGCACGGTTTTCTGTCACGAGGATCAAGAGTACGCAGAAGAGTACGCAACCCCGTATTGGCGGAAAATGAGCGGGCAGACAATCTGGCACTACGACCATTTGGGACGTCCGGATTGGCTGCCTGATCTCCCGGCCGAGGAGCGTAACGCCCTGATCGATGGGGCATTCGCGTCGCAGACGGCCGCGGGGCTGTTTGGCACGCCGGAGTTCGTGATCGGCAAGATCCGGGAACTCCAAGAGGTCGGCGACATCGGTCACCTGATCACGCTGCACAGCTTCGGCGACATGCCGCGCGACGATGTCGAGCGCAGCATGCGGCTGTTCGCCAAGGAGGTGCTGCCGGTAATCCAGCAGATCCCGGGCGAGGAACCATCCGCGATTCCATTCTCGGAGTGGCGGAGCTCGGTCGCAGCGTCGAGTTAGGCGGCGGTCACCGTGATCGATCCGCAGGCAAGAGCAATCCACGACGTCATAACAGACGGCCCTTCTCTCGATCAGCGCGGCGTGGCTGGTGCGAGGGAATGGGCCGAGACAATGTCGGCGCCGCCGGAGCCGCCTGATGCGAGGCTCGAGATAGACGACCGGACGGTCGTCGGTGTCGGCGTCCGCGTGTACCGGCCCGCCGGAGAATCGCGGTCGCCGGTGATCCTCTTCATCCATGGCGGCGGTTGGGTGCTCGGAAACCTCGACGGCGCCGACCACACCTGCAGGCAGCTGGCCCTGAACGCGAACGCCGGCGTCGTCAGCGTCGATTACCGCCTATCGCCGGAGGCGATCTATCCAGCAGCATTGGAAGACTGCGTCAACGTTCTTCGCGAGCTGGTAGAGAACGGCGCCGGCGCCATCGGTCTGACCGTCGACTCGGTGTGTGTGGCGGGGGAAAGCTCAGGCGGCCAACTCGCAGCTGCGACCTGCCTGCGTGCGGCCGAAGCCGGAATCCGCGTCGACGTGCAGTTCCTCATTTGCCCTGTGGTCGACCCGGCGATGGACACGGCATCGTGGCGGGAGTTCGGAGACGAAATGCTGCCAGTCGCACGGCAAATGTCATGGATGTGGGATCTGTACGCAGGATCGCCTGAGGTTCGTGCCAACGAGCCGCTCGTCAACCTCGCGCTCGATCGCGATCTCGCGGCGCTACCGGAGACGCTCATTCTCACCGCCGAGTATGACCCGCTTCGCGACGAGGCCGAGAGCTACGGGGCGCGCCTCGGGGGAGCAGGCGTTCGCACAGAGGTGCGTCGCCTGCCGAGCCAGGTGCACGCCGTCTTCGGCATGGCGCGTGCGGTCGACGCGTGCAACGCCGCCCTTCAAGAGACCGGAACACAAATCGGAACAATGCTTCGTGACCATGCGAATGGAGGCACCGCACTATGACATTTGTTCAGGAGCAGACCGCTCGCTACGACATGCCCGTGGCCTACGGGCCATCCGCCGCCTCACCAGTTGAGGAGGGCTTTGAAACCTATACCGCGGCACTCACCTACGCGACCAGCCGCGATGCGATCGCGGCGTTGCTTCCGCGCTGGTTCGAGCCGGCCGACGAGTCGACGATAACCGTCAACTACACACGCATGGTCGGCATGAGGTGGATGGGCGGGCGCAACTACAACATCGTCAGCGTCGGCACCAACGCCGTCTGCATCGTCGGCGAGGACCCGCCGGTGGGCAGCTACTGCTTGGCCATTTGGGAGACCGATACCGCGCCGATCCTGGCTGGGCGGGAATGCATGGGCTCGCCGAAGCTGATGGGCGAAATCGCCGACGTTGACGTCTTCGCGAACAGCTTCGCATTTCGCTGCAGCGAGTATGGCGCGCCGCTGGTCGACGGCAAGGTGAGCGATATCCGAGAGATGGATGCCGACGAACTCGGGCTCGTGGTGGCTGCGGGACAGGAGGTGGTCGGGCTCAATTGGAAGTACATCGCCGGCTTGGACGGCGAGCCCGACGCCGACTACCCAACGGCCCTTTACATGCAGTTCAACTACGAGCGTGGCGCGCGCGGACAGGGCGCTGTGACCTTCGGCGATCCGAGCGATCAGGAGGCACCTTACTCCGCGAAGATCGTGCGGGTGCTCGGGGAGTTGCCGCTGCTCGAAGCTCTCGGCAGCGTCTCGCTGTACTCGTCCTACACGTACCTGTACCGCGACAGGACGCGCAGGCTCGACGTCTGAAGCTCTCGATGGCGCTGGAGGGGCCGGCCACGGCGATCGGCACGCCCCTCCAACGCGCCCGCCGTGGCGCGCCCTAACACATACACTGGCGCCAAATTGGCGCCAGTCGATCGCGCCGCGGGCCGCACCGCGGCTCGACCAGCTGCGTCCACACCGGATCTGATGGGCAAACTCTCGAGCGCGACTCGCGATGCTCGCGCCTCATCGAAGGCTCCTCCGAAGAAGCGCTCCAAAAGGCGGACAAGGCCAACGAAGCTCGACCAGGCAAAGACGCGTCGCTCCAAGTGAGTGACGGTCCGCGCCAAACTCGCGCGGTGGGTCCTCACTCGGACCGAGCTCAGCTACGTGCGAGCGCGCGATCCCGCGCGGCGAGGCCGTCGAGGAGCTCTGTGGCGCTCTGGACGGAACGTGCCAGCTCGGCGAGCGGGGGTGCGCCATGGATCGTGTCAGTCAAAGACTTTGCCAAGTCGGCTGTGCCCAATTTTTGCAGCTGTGAGGGAAGCTCGCCTCTCGACAGAGGAAACAGCCGGTGTTCGAGTAGGTGCCAACGCGCTGTGAGCGTTAGTGCCGTGCGGACCTGCTCGATCGCCGCGTCGTGATCGCCGCTTTCGACCATCGCTAGCGCGATACGCAACGACTTCTCAGCCTGCTGGCGCTTGCGGACCGGGTCGGGCCAGAGGCGGTGCTCGACAATCTCGCGGACCGCGTCACGGATCACACCGTCGTCGAATATGACAAGCCCGAAGCGCAGCGACCACTGAGTGAAGTCGTCCCCCTCGCGCAGGCGCTCACCCAGCTTCCGCGCGGATACCACGTGCAGGTCCAGCTCCGCGGGCATGTCACTCGTTGCGATCGGCTCCCCCACGAGGCGGTAGTCGAGGTCGCTGATCTCGGTCCGGGTTCCTCGCGCCGCTGATCCGCTCAGGAGAAGCGCGTTGGCCCCCGAGTCCCGCGCGCGGACCGTCAGGAGGCGGTGCAGCTCGCGTAGCGACCGGGGCAGCAGCTCAAGCGCCCTGCGAGGATCGCGCTCTAGGCGATGCTGCCACCCGCGACCGTTCAACTGAGCGTCGAAGGAGCTCACGGGGCGCCCTTCTCCGCCAGCTCGACCGCGGCCTCAACCTCACCGGCTAGGTCCTCCAACGACTGACCATCGAGCTCTGGCTCCTCGCCGTCGTAGACGGCCTCCTTGCGCGCCTCGTTCAACGTGCGCAGGGGTGGCGCCAAGTCGACTGCGACGGCACCCCGCTTGAACAGCTGTTCGAGATGCTCTCTCGCCAGCTGGACCTTCGACTTCGGGGCCATCCCCCCATGCTACGCCGTCACCGCGACGCATTAGGTCGACGACGGACGCTCGCACCTAGCATCCGTCGCCCTGGCCCGACTTGGCCTCGTCAATGCCGGACCGGGGGAACGATCGCTCCTATGGGCGACCTCTCAGTGTCGATTGAGCGGGTCGTTCCGTGGCCGCAGAGCTAGCGCAGATTCCGTCCCAACCCAACGATATCGTTGTGTTATGATACCGGAGTTCGATGAGCGCGGGAACCTCCCCGCCGGGCATCCACCACGCCACCTGGAACGAGATCGTGACTCGCTACGCAACCAGTGTTCGGCGTCGAGACCTCCTCGGCGGACTTCTGGATGCGCTGCGATCGTTGAATGGCGCCAGGTGCGCCACCGCCTACCTCGACGGTAGCCTCGTCACGAGCAAGGACCACCCAGGCGACTTCGACGCCTGCTGGGACTCGGGCGGCGTCATCCTCGATCGTCTCGATCCCGAGCTTCTGACCTTCAGCGATGGTCGCGCTGCACAGAAGGCGCGCTACGGGGGCGAAGCCTACCCCGCCGAGTGGCCCGCAGATGCAGACGGCACGACCTACCTCGACTTCTTCCAGCGCGATCGCTTGAAGCGGCAGAAGGGCATCATCGCTATCGACCTCACTCGACTGCCATGATCAAGAACGAGCGCGAATACCGCATCACCAAGGCCCACCTAGCTGGCTTCGAAGGCGGCCTGACCGCCAATGACGAGCGGGAGTTCCCCTCGAACGTCGATCCGGGCATGAAGCAGTTGATGCATGACGCCATCGCCAGCCAGATCGAGACATTCCGTCACGAGATCGACCACTACGAGAAGCTACGCGACGGACACATCACCAGCCGCGAGATCACGTCTCTACACGAGCTGCCGATCGCACTGATCGAAGCCCGCATCGCAGCCAGACTTACCCAGCGCCAACTCGCCGAGCGCATCAGCGTCGCCGAACAGCAGGTCCAGCGCTGGGAGGCCAACGACTACAGCGGCGTGGGGCTTGACCGGCTACAAAGCATCGCCGACGCACTCGGCGTACAGATCCACGAGACGATCACATACAGCAGCGCGGCGTAAGCCCCAGCGCTCCGCTCAAGAGCCTGTGTCAATCACATAGGCGGCGTACCACGACTCGATGAATCCAGCATCTCAAGCGTACCGGAGAAGGTCACCGACCTCGCTTGGGACGCCTGTGCCAAGAACGGCGATCCGGGGCATAGCCGTTGAGGACGGCCACAGATCTACCTACCGCCGGCTGCCTCCCAGGCATCGCGCAAAAGACAACTGTCATAGCGGGGGCGGGATTCGCACCCGCGAGCTTCGGGTTATGAGTAGGCTCGATGGAGGTGCGGTGAGGCGAAGTCGCTCAGATCACCCCAGGTTCGCTCAGATAGGTACGAAATTTGCTACGAAGCAGCGACTCGAGCGCTCTACACCGCTTGTCGAACAGAGACGCAGTCAAAGTCGCTGTGTCGCCCTCTCGACCTGCGCGCCGAGGGCCGTCAGGTGCCACTGGTTCGCTTCGCCATGTAGATGTCCCACGCCGCTGTTCTCGACCAGGCCCAACCCGGCCAGGCGTCTAAGCAACTTGGAGATCTGCCCCTGGTCGACGATGCCAGAAGCTTCCGCGACCTCCCGGTTGCTTGCACCTGGGCGCTCTGCGATCGCCGCAAGCACTAGCGTCGTACGGTAGGTCACGCGCATTTTAAGCCCGTCAAACGGATTCTTGACCGGCCGGCTGTGGGCGCGCCCGCCCCGCTCCGGCTCGTGAGACCGGGCAGCGCGCAGCTCCTTTGCTGCCGCGCGCGGGCCGCGATAAGGCAGCATGATCATGCTCATCAACGGATTCAGCAGCGTGCTGAACGACTCCGGGTCATTGCGCACCAAGTGCATGTGCAGGACCGCAAGGACGCCACCGACGATGGCCTCGGGAGCGACCAGCGGTGGATCCTGGCCCGCCGGCCCCGGCCTCCCTCCATCGATCGCGCGCGCGAGCAGTTCGACGACCTCAATCCGCCGGCGCA
Organism: uncultured Solirubrobacteraceae bacterium; assembly: GCA_963838405.1. Lineage (GTDB taxonomy): Bacteria > Actinomycetota > Thermoleophilia > Solirubrobacterales > Solirubrobacteraceae > Palsa-744. Next base: position 1,490,210 of record CAWIRA010000006.1, read on the forward strand.
TCACACGCTCGCCTCCCACCAGCGACTCCACCACGCAGAGCTTGGCAAGACCCGGCGACCGGTCCATGAGATCCAGAACCACGGCGAGCGCCGCTCGCACACCGTCGTGCCAATTGGACTGCGACGCATACGCCTGTTCCACATCTGGACGGGTCTCCGCGAGTATGTGATCGAAGGTCGCCAGGAAGCAGTCCTCGCGGTCCACAAAGACGTCGTAGAAGGTCTTGCGGGATACCCGAGCACGGCTCAGCACCTCGGCGACGGTCATCCGCGCGTAGCCGAGTTCATCGACCGTGGCGACGGCCGCGGCGATCAGACGTGCACGCTGAATCTCGCTCACGCTAGATCGCGGGACTCCGCTCGGCCCAGGCCGCAGCGACACAAGGACGCGTGGCGACGCAGCTCGAGCGCTCACGCTGACTCCTCACCAGCAGCCTGCGCGGCAGCGAATCCTTGATGTCGAACGCTGCGACGAGCGGATGGGCCGCGCTGCCAACCGGCTCGCGCCCGGCGAGGTCCGGCCGCGTCGAGGTCGACGTCAGTCGGCATGGGTGATCCTGTACTTGCGAGTGGCCGGGTCTCGCTCGACCAGTCCGAGCGCGACCAAGGTCGTGACGTAGCGGTGCGTCGTGCTGGCGCTCAAGTCAAGAGCGCGGGCGAGGTCAGAGTTGCCGATATAGCCGCCATCAGACGGGAATGCGGCGAGCAACAACACACCGAGCATCAGCGAGCGCGACAGCCGGGAGTCCTCGAGCAGCGGCTCCGCGCGCCCAAGTGTCTCGCGAACGTTGAATAGGCCCGCAAGCGCGAGGGAGAAAGTGCCTGGTGCTGATACGTCACGAACGACCTGGTCGAGCTGTGCTTGGGAGAAGCTCGATCGAGACGGCGCCGGGGCGCGGCTCGTATCGGTCCGCGCTTGGGCGTGCAGATAGTGCGACCATCAGCCCGCCGTCGGTTTTGCGATGGCCGCCGGCGCAAGGGCCGCACGATGACTGTTCTCAAGTTGATTCACAGTTCTTCGAGCGGCGCGTCAAGCCTCCGGCCGACGACTCGCTGGCCAAACGTGAGGACTTCCCAACGGATGTCGCCGTGGTGTACACAGGCCCTCGAATACCGTCATTCGAGGGCCCTCGTGACCGCGCCTCGGCCGCCCAAACACCCATGTAACGATTCGTTTCGCGCGCAGGTGGTATGGAGACACAGACGCGTAGGGCCCGCGCGACAGAAGCCCACACCAGCCCGCGCATACGCCGCGCTCGATGAGCTCAACCCGTGCGCCGCTCCGCGTCAAACGCTCCACCGACTTATTCTCGTCGAGCGCACCCCGGCGTGACAAGACTCGCCCTAGAACGTTCTAATTTGTGAATAAGTAGCGCCAACGTTTTCATCGCTCACAGCGAGATCCCAGACCTCGTTCCTCGGCGCGAATGAGCAACAGCTGACGCTCAGCGACGGCGCCGTTGCCGGGGTTGGAGCCTCGCACCGCGCCAGAGTGACAGCGGCTGTGAGACACATCCCGTTCGTTTGGTGTGAAGCAAGGCTTCGACCTCGCCCGGATCGGAGACTCAGGATGACACTCGAGCGCTGTCAGTCTTGTAGTGCGACGGCGGGTGGTACGCCGGCGGCCAGGTAGCCAGGGATGGCGATGATGAGCAGCGCTGCGGCGGTGACGACCGCGAGGCTGACGATGGCGGAGAAGAGCGCGACTGAGTAGACGACGGGGAAGTTGACGACGTTGGCGAGGGCGCGGTCGAGGAGTTGTTGGCCGTAGAGACCGAAGATGGCGCCGGTAATGCAGCCGACGGCGAGCAGCAACAGGCTCTCGACGAGGATCGTGCTCCACAGTTCTGCGCGCGGGAAGCCCTCGAGCTTGAGCTTGGCCAGGCGTGGGCGGCGTTGCCAGAGCATGTTGCCTATCGCGGCGGCCATCGCGAGCACGGCGACGACCAGGATCAGCGTCGCGATCTCGCTGAGGCGCTGCAGGCTCTGGCGGCTGAGCGCGTTCTGTTCGTCCGCATGCGCTTGTGTGCTCTGTACCGAGAGGCCCGAGGCGGGCCCGAGCGCGCGCGTGATCTCGCCGGCGGCGCGCGCGTCGGTGACGCCGGGGTCGAGGAGGACGTTGTATGCGCTCGCGTCCGTGCTGCCCCACGCCTCGGCGTAGCCGGCCGCGCTCATCGTGATCGCGCCGGGAGCCCAGCCAATGTTGGTCGAGAGCGCCGCAACTCTGAAGCTCGTGGGCACGGGCGTCGGGAGCGTCACGCGCGAGCCGATGTGCAGGTGGTGTTCGGAGGCGAGCGCCTGCGAAAGGACCAGCCAGCCGCCGCCGCGCACGCGTGCCGTGGCCTCGCCGAGGGAGCCTTCGAGGATCTGAGACGGGGCCAGCAGCGGCACACCTTGGACCGGCGGGGCGATCACCCACACCTTGCGTTCGCCCCAGTCGAGCAAGCCGCCACGGTAGACGCGTACGGCGCGGACGCCGGGGAGCGCTTCGAGTCGGGCCTGGTGCGTCGCCGCGAACGGCGCGGTCCTGAGCAGGTTGTAGGCGCCGGGGGGCGAGACCCACGCGTCGGTGAAAGAGTTCTCGTCGCGCGCGGCGTTCTCAAGGCCCTTGAGCAGGTCCGTGTGCGCGCCCTGGATCGCGACCGCGCCGAACACGGCGATCGCCCCGGTCGCCGCGACGCCGATCGCCCTGGCGCGCGCGGCGCTCAGCTCCATCGCCGCGACGTGCGGCACGGCGCCGGTTATCGTGCGCGCGAGGCGGCTCAGCAGCTTGAGCGTCGCGTCCAGCGCCAGCGGCAACACCAGCAGCAGCGCGGCGATCAACAGGACCATGCCCACGATCGCCAGCTTCGGGGCCGCGAGCATGATCGCGGTAGCCGCTGCCAGGCACACCGCGCCGGCGAGCGCCGTCGCGCTGTTCGCGTAGCCCGTCCCGGAGCCCTCCTTGGCGGTGATCGCGGCGAGCGGATCGCGAGAGATGATGTCGCGCAGCGGGCTCAGAACCGCCACCACCGCAGCCAGCATCCCGCCCCCGGCGGCGATGGCGATGCTCTGCCAGCCGACCACGCGCTGCGTGCCGACCGCGAACGCCGACCCGAGGTAGCCGGGGTTGGAGTGGAACAGGTGAATCGAGAGCTCGTCGCCGAGCACCAGCCCCAACACGCACGCCAACACACCCAGCACGACCGCGTCGAGGAGCAGCACCCCGATGACCATCCCCGGCGTGTAGCCGTCGCGGCGCAGATCCGCGATCAGCCGCCGGCGCTGCGGGACGGTCAACAGCATCGCGTTGAACGCGAACAGGAACCCCACCAGGGCGCTGATGACGGCGAACAGCGCGGTCGACTGGTTGCTCGCGGACGCAGCTTTGGCGAACAGCCGTTCGTCGTAGCTCGTGGACTCGACGTTCAGACGCCCGGCAGCCAGACGCTCCAGCGCCTGACGGACCTCGCCTTCCATGCCAAGGGCCGGCTCGATCAAGATGCGCGAGACGCTGCCCTCCAAGCCGGTCATTTCCTGGGCGAAGAACAGCGACGCGACGACGATCGGGCTTGCCGCGAGACCCCCAATCTGCTTTTCGTGCAGCTGCTCATACAAAGGCGCACGTTCGACCCTCCCATACAGCCGCAGTGTGACTTCCCTACCGAACCTCGTGACACCGAGATGCCGGGCCAGCGGCGCCGGCAACAGCACCGCGCCGACACCAGCGAAAGGTTCCAGTTCGGTGCGGCGCACAAGCGCGCCACCGAGCCGGCGCAGGCTCGAGTCCGCGCCCACGAGCTCAACCGACTCGCTGCCCCTCGGCCCGCTCGCCTGCGCGCTCGCTTCCAACAGCGGCGCAGCGACACGCACGCCATCGATGCGCCGAACCTGTGCGAGCAGGCCTTCAGGCATACCGTGCGGGTCGCGCGCGAGCAGCTGCAGCGTGGCCTTGCCGACGATTCCGTGCGAGAGCTGCGCGACCGAGCTCGAAAGGCTCTGGCTCGCGACCTGCGAGGCGAACAACAGCGCCACCCCCGCGGCGATCCCGACGACGGCGAAGCACTCCTGCACCAGACGCGCACGCACACGCACGCGGTACAGATGCAGGAGATTCCCCGGCCTCACGCTGCGTAGTCAGCTAGCTTGCCGTCGCGCAGCGCGAACACACGATCGGCATAGCCGGCGGCCAGCGGATCGTGGCTGACCAGCACGATCGCGACGTTGCGCTCGCGGCAGAGCTCGCGCAGCAGCTCGAGAACTTCTCGCGAGCGTTGACTGTCGAGGCTGCCCGTCGGCTCGTCCGCCAGCAGCAGGCTCGGCCCCGTCGAAAGGGCTCGCGCGATCATCACCCGCTGACGCTCACCCATCGACAGCGTCTCCGCGCGATGCGCGAGACGCTCACCGAGCCCCAGACGCGCCAGCAGCGGGGTGATCTGCCGGTGCGCGTCACGCCAGCGCACCGACTTCAGCAGCTTCAACACGGCATTGTCGATCGCGCTGACCCCGGGCAGGAGATCGAAGTTCTGACGAATGAAACCGAGCTCCGAGAGACGAAACCGCGACGCCTCACGCTCTGAAAGCAAGGAGACATCCTGACCGTCGATCTTCACCGTGCCGCTGGTCGGCTCGAGCAGCGTCGCGATCATCAACAGCAGCGTCGTCTTGCCCGACCCACTCGGGCCGTACAAGGCAACCATTTCCCCCGGGCGCACATGCAGCGTGACGCCGTCGACGGCACGCACCGGCTCCCCGCCCACGGCGGGATAGTGCTTTACGAGGTCGTGCAGCTCGAGCATCGCACGGGCGTAGATGACGGGTTGGCGGGATACAATTTTTGGGATGGCGCCGAAGCCGAAAGAGAAGCCACGCGGGCCCTGGACAGCCGAGGAGATCGCCCGCAACGAGCGGGCAGCCCGAGCGCAGGCCGCCCACGACCGCGCACGCGGCGTGAGCGCAAACCTGGAAGAGGCTGTCGCGTTGAGCAGGTTCGCCAACCGCTTCTCCGAGGCGTTCCGCCATGCCCGACGCGCTTGACCCGCTGCCGCTGCTGCGAGCCATGCACGAACGCGGCATCGAGCACATCGTCGTCGGCGGCTTCGCCGTCAACGCACACGGCTTCATCCGCGTGACCAAGGATCTCGACATCGTCCCAAGCCCGGCCGAAGGGAATCTCGAGAGGCTCGCGGAGATGCTGCGTGATCTCGACGCACGGATCTTGGATACCGACGACTTTGCGGGAGAGGAGATGCCGGTAGACCCCACGCGTACGGCCGATCTGGAAATGGGAGGCAACTTCTGCCTGCTCACCGACCTCGGCCGTCTCGACGTCATGCAGTGGCTCAGCGGAGTTGACACCGACGATCTCTTTGGCGAGCTCAATCCAGATACCGTCGAGGGAAGCGTCGAGGGGATACCGGTGCGGGTATGCAGCCTCGAGCACCTGCGCGCGATGAAGCGCGCAGCCGGGCGGCCACAGGACCTCGAGGACCTCAGGCGACTGGGCGAGCTCTGAAGGGACTCGGGGCGGGGCTAGCAATCTTCACCGCGCGTGAAGTGGGTGACCAGGCGCCTGGCTTTGAACAGCGCGAGCACCGGCCTCAACAGGGGCCCGATGGCGGCCGCGACGTTGGCGGCGATGGCACGGGCATACGGCGTGCGGGCCTCGGAGCTCGACAGGTAGTAGCCGGCCATCACGGTCAGGATCACACGGTGATGCAGCTTGTCGGGCAGGGCGTCGACCGCTTCTGAGGCGCGCCGCGCGAGGATCTTCATCGCGAACGCGGCCTGCTGTGGGGAGGCGTGATAGCTGAGCAGATTGCGCTGACCGGCGCGCTCGTCCTCGACGACGTCGACGAGGCTGTCCAGCAGCGAGTGAAGCGCGCAGGTCCAGGGGAAGTAGGCGGCCTGGGTCGCCTCGACGTCCCGCCGGGTCACATCGGGGCGGGCGGCGATGGCGATCAGCGCGTGCACCGCCAGCGAGGAGCCTGCCGCGGCGGCCGTCTGCCACCAGGCCAAACCGCTGCCGTCGGGGGTCTCGCGGTGAGCCCAGCGCTCGAGCGCCTCGTGGCCACCCTGACGCTCGGTCAGGTTGAGGCTCTGGAAGCCGACGATCCGCTCGGCCGCGGCCGCCGCGCCGGACGCCACGGCACCGTGGGAGGGCAGCGCCCCGAGCGCCGTGCGGCACGTGTCCACGAGCGCGAGGAGGAAGCCGCCGTCCTCGCGCTGGGGATGAAGCGCGTAGTAGTCGGGGTGGCCGGCGGCGGGGTCGAGCGCCACGAGCAGCGCGCCATGCAGTTGGCGCCCGTTGGCGACGGGATCCGCGCTCGGCTGCTCGCAGAGCGAGTCGAGGTAGTTGTAGGCCATCTGGAAGGCGACGAGCGCGCGCACCGTCTCGCGACGGCGGCTCGCGGGGGCGAGCACCGCGAACAGGGCCGCTCCCTCCATGTTGCCGCGCTTGGACAGGCTCGCGCGCGCGTGTGCGGCAAGCGCCGGGTCGGGGATCGCGCACGCCCGCTCGCGCCAGTGCGCCAGCTCGCGCCTGACGGGCCCGAGCACGCTCGTCAGGTAACGCGCGACGGTCGCCCCGAGCGCCAACCGCGCGGCGAGGTTCCTGGCCTCGCGCGTGCCCCCGGACACGGGCAAGACAGGGGCACGAAGCGATCGCTGCACGGCCTGCTCACACATGGCGCTCACCGTCGGCGTGCCGGCGGGCACGGTTCCTGAGGCGCCGTACACTTTGGGGGATGTTCAGCGACGCCGTGATACGGGAGGCTGGTCGCCGCATTCTGCGCGCCGCCCCGCTGGGCAGTCGGCTGATCCTGTTCGGATCGCATGTCCGCGGCGAGGCCGGCGAGCACAGCGACCTGGACTTCCTTGTCATCGAGCCGTCGGTGACGGACTGGGGGCACGAGTCCGTCCGGCTGCACCGAACGTTGAAAGGGCTCGGCGTGTTCGCCGACATCATCGTCGTGAGCGAGGAGAGCGTCCGCGAATGGCGCGACGTATACGGCACCGTGATCAACACCGCGCTCGGTGAGGGTAGGGAGCTTGCCGCGTGATGGCCACTTCGATCGACCTCGCCCGCCGGCTGCTCGGCGCCGCCGTCAACGACGAGCTGATGGCGAGATCGGTACTGCCGGTAGAGGGAGTCACCGACGCAGGACTCGGCAACCTCTGCCAACAGGCCGTCGAGAAGGCCATCAAGGCCATACTCGCGGCCCAGGGGACCGAATTCCCCTTCACCCACAACATCGAAAAGCTCAGAGACTTCGCCGAGGGATCCGGGATCGAACTGCCCTCCACGCTGGCCGACGTCGAAAACCTCACCCCGTTCGCTGCAGCCGAGCGGTACGGTTCCGAAGCCCCGATCGCGCTGGATCGCGACCAAGCGCTGAAGTGGGCTGCCGCCGCCATTGCGTGGGCCCAGGGCATCGTGCCCGAGCCCGAAGCGCTCTGACCGCTCACCGTCGGCGTGCCGGCGGACAGGGGACGGTCGTCGAGGCGCTCGTGCTGCTGCCTTCCTGGAAGCCGAACTCGGCGGCGAACGGGAAGCCGCCGCGCGGGCAGCGTTCCGGGACGGACACGCCCTGCGGGTGAAACGGCACGAGCCGACCGCGCACGTGCTTGTAGTAGGTCAAGTGGCTCGGGCCGATCGTGCTCGTGACGCTCACGATCGAGACGTCCGGGCCGCCGGGGACGCTCGTGACGAGCGGCACGTTCGTCGCCAGCTGGGAGCCGAAGCGGCCGGCGGCTGGCAGCACTTCGCCGGAGAACGTCAGCTGCGCGGACACCGGGAACAGGCCGTTGGCGTAAAACAGAACGGTCAGGCTGCCGTTCGGGGAGGGGCCCGCCACGGCCTGAATTTCGGGGATCTCGTGGCCGGCGCCGGTGCCGAACGGGACTTCCACGTCGGCCGAGCCGAAGCCCAGGCGCGAGTTTGGCGGGCAGCCAGCCAGACCGCGCGCCAGCAGCGCCGCGGGCTGGCAGATCGCGAGGCCGAGCGTGGTCGTCGTGTAGTTGATGCCGGCGGGCATCTTCAGGTCGAGACTCGTCAATGGCGGCGGCGCCGTGCCTTCGCTCGTGGCCAGATGAAATCCGAACGTGATCGTGGTGGGCGCACCGAGCCGGTCGGGGCTGAAGGACGCGTCGAGCGTCGCGCTCTCGGAGACGGCCAGAGCGCTCGCCTGCGGCAACATGCACACGAGCGCCAGCGTCAGTGTCAGTGTCGCGAGAACCGCGCGCCGCGTAGGCATCGTGGTCTCAGGCCGCGGCCGGTGTCAAGTGGACATCCTGCCGCTGACGCGCACCGTGACGGCGTCGTTGGAGCGCTGGACGGTGCCCGTGAAGCTCAGGCCAGACCCGTGCGCGCCGCTGTAGCGGCCTGTCCCCCGCTCGATCGTCATCGTGCCGCTGAACGACGCGACCGCGCCCGAGGGACGGTAGTGCGCGGTGGCGTAGCCGGTGATCGAGGAGCCGCTCGGGTAGATGCTGACTTCCGCGGTGACGCGATTGGTGGAGATGACGTTCAGGTGGATGTAGATCGTGCCCGAAATCGTGCCCGAGGCAGAGCCTTGCTCATTGAGCGTGAAGCCATGGTGGCTCGTGCGGTGCAGATACCCGGTGTCACTCAGCGAGAGCGTGCCCGCCGCGCGCGCCGTGGCGGCACGAGAGGCCAACGCGCCGAACGCCATGGCGAGGAACGCGCCCGCAACGACGACGACGGCGGCGTCCAAGAAAGCCGCGCCGAAACGAGAGCGAGCGTGCCCGACTCGAAGTGGCCGCTGCACAACCATGCGATTGATCTGGCGTGTCGTGTTCATTCCCATACCCTCTCCCGGGCAGACCCACATCCCCGATACGCGATTGCCTCGACGAGGCGCGGCGCCTTTGTGATCGCCGGGCGACCTCGGCATCAGCCCTGGCCATCCTAGGGGAGTGCACTGGCGCTCGACTAGGGTCGAGCTAGAACGTTATAGAATTTGAGTACTGGTCGGTGTAGGACGTTCTGTCAGGCGACTCGCGCCAGAGAGGCCGCGGCCAGCTGCTTGCGCGGATCGCGCGTCAGGCACATGTGGGCCCCGACATCGCCGGGGCCCACGCGCCATCCATCCAGGTCAGAGATCAGTCGAGCACGGACGTCACTGGAACACGCCCCACAGCGGTTCACCCCCAAGTTCGAGCCTGAAGTCGCTTGGCCCCAGCTCGGCCCCAGCGAAGCCCTCCACTATTTCGACTTCTTCTTCTGACCCTACACCGCCTTTCTCACTCCAAACGTGTCTGATTGGAATTTGGGGAAAGTAGAGTTCTACCACCTTTGCTTCGGCTGGTTCTTTTCCTACTTCCACCAAGCTGCCGTCTTCTTGCGTCGTATTGCCGCCGCTAAGGACCTCGGCGACCGCCGTCCCTCCCAGCTTTTCGACGAATTCCCCCGGAACACATCCTTTTGAGCCTTTTATTTCGATAAACGATTTGCTGCCTTTGACGTCGCGAAGCTCGACCGCGATCGGTCCTTTGGCTTTTTTTTCCAGATCCACCAGCGTCGCTCTCAGCGGCTCGAGCGACTTGACTTCGACTTTGCATTCTGGGTCATTGCCCAACATGCGGCATCCAGAGTAGGTAAGCGTCACTTCACCGGTTCCTGGTTCGCCCACGCTCGAGCCGAGCAGCTTGGAGCCCGACGAGAACCCCGCGGAGCACTGGACGGTGCCATTTTCGAGGTCGATGGTAAACGGTGCGAGGGTTTTGGTGGTGGCTTTGACTTCCTTGCTTGCGCCCGCCGCCAGCCTGGTTCCGGCGACTTTGAAGAAAGGTGCTTCTTCGGAGGCCTGTGCCGCGCTCGCCGCGACGGTGCTGAGCGCGAGCACCGCCAGCATCGCCACGAACACGGTCCTGAACATGGATCTCATAGCAGACTGCCTTTCGTATCGGTCCGGCGCCGGGCCCGCTTCGGCTCACCACTTCCCCACCCCGGACGCCGGTCTTTGATGGTGATGTAATCAGTACCATCCGCCGGTTGACACCCGCCACAGCAATATGCCGCGTGCGATGCGTAAAAACAGGGATGTTGACTGACCGGTGCTGCTATGACGACGGCTGAAAAAAAGATAATTCTAACCAATTGGATGACTCGCGCGCGCGGTCCGATGCTCGCCGCCATGCAGGCCGGCGAGGTTCTCCAGGCGCAGCGCCACCTCGAGCTCAGCCGGACACGCAGACAGCGGACGCCCGAGGTTCTGCTCCACCGCACGCAAGCGGTTTTCGAACGTACTGCGAGCCACGCCCAAAGCGGCGGCCGCGGAGGACGTGTTGCGCCCGGCCGCCAAGTAGGCGCGCAGTGTCTCGCGCAGCACCGCCCCACCATCGCGCTGCTCGTCCAATGGGGCGAGATAGACCTCGATCAGCGACCTGGCCAGCAGCTCGTCCCCCAACGCGAACGCGAGCAGCGCGACATCGGCGTAACGCGTCGCCCCTCCCGCCCGCGACCTGCGCAACGCGACCAGCAGTGCCGCCTGAGCCTGGCGGTGCGTCAGACGCCATCCCCCGATCCCCCGCGCCGACTCGCCGAGGCCGAGCACCACACCCTCGAGAGGTATCGCGCTCGCGACGAGCCGATCGACGTCGGCGAACGTGAGCCTCTCGCCTCCACCAAGCCATGCCCATGTGGTCCGCTCGCCCCGCTGCACGCTCAACAAGCGGCGATCCACCCCCGCGCTCAACTCACGGACGGCCTCGCCCGCCCCCTCGCCAACGGCGATCACGCCGAGATGCCACTGACCAAGCTCATAGTCAAGACGTGAACCCTCAGGCGCCTCCCCATTCAGCAGCCGCTTCACCCGCTCCGCGCGGCGCTGCTCGGGCGAGCGCCCCGCACGCCGCAACTCATCTCCATACTCGCCCGTGATCGCGATCAGCAAGCGGTCGAGCACCGACGCCTGCGCCCGCAACGCTTCCCGTAGCGCCTCGCGCTCCACAGGGAGATCGTCGCGATCGGCCTCCTCCATCACAAACTCTCCGAGCAGCGAGTTGCCCACGACATATCGTCGCAATACCGTGCCCAAGCTCACACCCACACGTGCGGCACGCCGCGCCTGCTCCAATGCCACCACCGGAATCTGCCCAGGCCACTCCTCCCCGCGCTCGATGCTCTGCAGGCTGTACTCCAGCGCCGCCGCAACAGTCGCGCGCAACCCCGCCACGTACTCCGCGTCATGCGTGCCCGCATGCTCAAACGCATCGCCGCTCACGCGCGCGAAGATCTCCCGCACGAGCTCACCGCTGCGCGCGCGCAGCCGCTCCACCACCGCCGCACGTGCATTCTCGACGGGTCCACCGCTATCGGTCAACTTGATGGTTTCCGCGGGTTCCGCACCTTCAGCCGATCAATACCGTGGTGCTGCCCTCGAGCCTCTTGCCTTTCTTCGGGGTGAATGTCAGGTCTATCTTGGCCTTCAGACGTCGGTTGCGGTGCTTGTTCAAGAAGGCCGCCTTGCCCTTTGTCAGCGATAGCTTCACCGTCAGGGTAGTCGCGCCTCCAGCGGTTTTGCTTGCCTTGCTCAAACCGTTGCCCGTCGCCACCAGCTTCCCGGCCGACGGTACGGAAACCCGGATCGTGGCAGTGTTCCCCTTCACAGACTTGGAGACAACACGTACTGCATTGGGACATCCTCCTACCGTTATGGCAGTATCCTGGCGAAGCTCTGTCCCGTTTTGGCCGATGAATTCATTGGGCATGGTGAGCTGTTGTGTGCAGAGGTCCCCGGTTGCGGTCAGCGCCGAGTATGGACCCTCGGGGAGCGTCAGTTCGAAGCTCGAGAACGGCTGGTCGGGGACCGTCTTGAACGTCGTGCTGGTGATCCCGGCCTTGCTGATGAACGTGTCACCGACCAGATTGATCGTGACGCCATAGCCCTGGAGGACCATGATCAGGTTCGGGAATGCTTCCCCACCATTGCTCACGAAGTACGCCGGGCCTTCCAAGGGGACCGGCAGCAGCGGTGTGTGCACGATCGCGTGCCCGATCACCGACGCCGCGGGACACCCCGCGGGGTTGGCGTCGAACTGCGCGGCGGTGCACGCCTTCTGCAGCGTCGTCAAGCGTGACGGCAGCGCCTTGGGGAGTTCTACTTTGACCTTGGCGACGTTCGCATAGGTTCCCTGTGGGCCGTAGGGGTAGGTCACCTTCGCCGTGAGGCTGGCGCCGTCGGCTTTGCTGGTCCTGCTCTGCGTCGAGACGGAGAACCCGGGTTGAAACTTCAAGCTCGCGCAGTTCGTCACCTGAAACGGGATCGACACGGTGCTCGCGGCGCCTTCGGCGCTTGCGATCGTGCCCGTGATCTGAGTTGGGTTGCAGTCGGTCGGGTTGAACGTGAACCCCGGGCGCGTGATGTCGACGTTGACGTGCTTGATCTGCAGGGGGATCCCTTCGATGATCGACGGGATCGCATGACCCTGCGCGGCCGTGTTCGTCGTGACCGTCAACGCCGCGGTATGGGGATCGACTTCGACCTTCGCGCGCACGATCACCGGGCGGCCTTCCTGCAGGTCGAACGGGCCGGCCTTCGCGGGATTGACGATGGACAGCCCGAACGGCGCGCCCTCGTACGGACCCGTGAGGTACACCCTGCCGCCGGTGACCGTGAACGGGTCGTTTCCGAGGCCGACACTGACGATCGTTTCTCCGATTTCGCTTTCCGAACTGCACGTGCCAGCGTTCGCTTCGGCTTCGCCGCAGAGCTTGACGCCGGAGAGGATTCCGGACAGGCCCGACGGGTAGTGCAGCGTGACCTGCTGGATGTTCTGCTGGCCGTCTTCACGAGAGAGCGTCGTCGTCAACGGGCTGAAGGAGCCAGCGCTGATGTTCGTGCTGCCCGACTGGAGCGTCGGGGAGAACGGCAACGGATCCGAGCACGCGCCCCCGTTCGGGCCGCTCGCGATCTGGAAGCTCGAGGACGGGGTCGCCGGAGAGCCCGATTCGGGCGCCGACCATGGTGTGAACGAGCTCGTGGTCGTATAGGTCCCGCACAGCGCCGGGGTCGCCAGCGGCGCCCGATCGGTCCCGTAGAATTCGAGCTTGAGGCTTTCGTACGGCAGCTGCGGCGTGTTTTCGAACGTGCTCGTCAGCTGGCCCGTGACAGGGTTCGGTTCGACCCTGCCCGCCACCTTGACGAGCACCGCTGTTTCCGGTTCTTCGGCGACGAGATACAACGCAATCAGCGAGGAGAACGGGTTTTCGGGAATGCCCGCGAAGTTCTGAGGCGCCGCGAGATAGACGGCGCCTTGCAGTTCGTGCTCCAAGAGCGGTGTCTTGATCTTGACATTCGCGACCTTCGACGCGTCGGGACACGACGGCTTTTCCGCGGTATGCAGCCCGATCTGTGACAGCGAGCACGCCTGCAGACCGTCGGCAGCCGCGGGGCTGAGCTGGACCCCGGCGGGAAGCGTGACCGTGGTGTCCTTCACGTCGGCCTCGCCGAGGCCTTCCGGGTTCGTCGTGGATTCCTGGGGTACGTGCACTTCGACGTTCAAACCCGTCGGGGTGCTCCCCGCCGCGCCATCCGGTGTGACCGCGAGCGTCGGAGCAAAATTGAGCTTTTCACAGCCTTCCAGCGGCGGCAGCGTGGCCGTCTCGGAGTCGAAGACCCCGGGGGCTTCCCATGAGTCGACGCTCAACGTCGCCGCCCGTGATTCGCCGCACGACGTCGGGTTCGTCAGAAACGGCTCCACCGGGATGCTCACCGGACATTCGGCAGGCGCCAATTCGCTCGGTGGCACGCCTGCTTCTTCCTGTTCTTCCCGCACCGACCTTTCTTCATCGTGCGGTTCTCCTTCTTCGGCTTCCAAGCGACCGCTCTCGGCCTGCCCGAGGCACGTCCCACGGACCCGGTTGTGGCTTGGATCGGCGGGCACACCCCAGGTCGTGATGGTCGCTCCCTGCAGCACGATCGCCTGCGGAATACGGCCGGTCACCGTGATCCCGTAGTCGGACCCGGTGCGCACCGACGCTTCCAGGAGGACCGCGTCGTTGTGATGACCCCAGAAGCCGAACTCGGCAGCTACGCCGCCCTGGGGTTCGATGTTATACAAAGCATTCGTGTAATACTCTTCCCGGTCGACGTACGCCTGCGTCGGTCCGCTGACATAACCGGTGTCCGCACCCCAGTCCGTGGTCGCCAGACCGATCGCGGTGTCGTTCGGACACTTTTCTTCGCTGAACTGCGCGTAGGCGCACTTCGGCACCGCATTCGGGTTCCCCACGAACCCGGGTGGCAATTCAACGCGCCCGTCCCTCGGACCCTCGCCAAACGGCACGAACGTTTCCGGCCGGATTTCGTCCGATTCGTTCAGAGAGAAGCTGGTTGTCAGCGCGTACGGGTGCGACCCGGCCTGCACGTCCGGGGCCCCGCGTTCATGTTTGGCTTCCTGTTCGGGCGTCGGCCTTTCCGTCGCCGAGATTTCCACCGATCGCAACCCGAAGCCAGAACCGCCCGCCAGAGCCGCTGGCGCAAGCACCAACGCCACACACAATCCCAACAGGAACGGCAGCAGTCGCTGACCCATGGCGTTACTTCCTCCCCTTCGCGGGCGTTTTCGCTTTGGCTCGCTTCGTTTTCTTGGACACGCATTTCTCATGATCGCGCTTCTTGGGCTTCTTGCAGTTCACTGCCTGCTTCTTCGCCGGTGCTTTGCCCGCGGCCGGTGACGTGACGGGCGGCGCGGGGTTGCCGGGACCGGAGAACGTCGCGCTGGCGGGCGCACCGATGACCGCGGGCTGGGGGGAGACCGGGGGTTTGCACGAATCGCCGTTATCACAAGTCGGCGGCGCGGCGGCGACTGGGAACCCGCCGCCTACCCGTGCATCGTATACGTCGACGCGGGTGTCCGTATCGGACGGGACGAGCTGATCGGCGGTCGTGATGAACACATCGTTCCCGTTCGCACTCGCGTCCATGAAGTGCGATTCATAATCCCCTGCCACATCCGAGACCGGCAACAGGCACCCTTCCGCGCCCGCGTGGAAGTCGGGTGAGGAGGATGTGCACGAGCTTTCCCCCCGGGCCGCCTCAGAGGAAGAAGCCGGCCGCGCCCACTCGTACACATCCAAACGCGCGTTGCTGTCATACGGCACGAGCGCTTCCGGACTCTGGAAGAACAACCTTTCCCCATCTTCAGAAAGATTATGCGGGACATAGAACGGCGCAAGTTCTTCCTCATTTTTCGCTTCTCTGTCCTCTTCCCGCCCGCCGAACTCCGACGCGCCGGCCGGCCGCGCGCCCGAGGGGTCACACGACGCGCACACGAGCTTCCCCGTCGGCGCGTCATACACGTACACCTCATGACACCTGCCCGTTCCTACATATTCTCCTTCCGATTCACTCTCTTCGCACTCGCCGGGCCGGGCCTGCTCGGTGTCGTATCCCGTGAGGCTACGTTCTGACAGGAACGCCAGCGTCGAACCGTCCCCGGTCACCCGTGCCGTATGCCGCACCGGCCCATTATCATGAAACGCGGGTACCGACGAAGGTGTGTATCCCGAACCGCCTGTGAGTTCGGGATCACCGCTTTCGTATTCATAACCCACCCAGTCGTTGCCATCGTCATTTTCGACACCAATACCTTTAGATGTGCCGCCGGCGAGCCTCGCGATGAACCGCGGCGCTTCCCACGCGGAGCCGCCGTAATGCTCGACATAGAGGTTGCACTCCGCTTCAATGTGCGGCGCTTCTTCCGGTTCGACTTTGCAGGTGCCGGGCGCCGCCGCTTCGCCCTCGCCGTTCGGTGTCTTGCTCAACACGCCATTGGCGACGAAGTACACATACGAGCCGTCTTCGCCGGCCGTCACCAGACCGAGAACCGCGGCGCCGTCGGGATCTTCTGATTCGAGCGCTCCCGCAGGAACCGTTAGATCGGTCAAGACGCCCGTTTCCAGGTTGTATTCATAGAGGTTCGCCGCGTTGTCTTCCTTGCCTGTGTTCGCGTCGTCGGTCAACTCCGAGCGACTGGTGAAGAACACCCGCGAACCGTCGGCGCTCGCACCCCGAAAGAAGGCCGGCTGGGGACCGTGGGGATCTGGCGCCGGCTTGCCTTCGGCGTTCGTCCTCTGCGAGCTCGACACCTCGATCGTACAAGCATCTCCGGGAACGACACACCGGCTTTCGTCCACGGGCGGCTGTTCGGGGTTCTCACGCACATACAATTGCCCGAGCCTGCCCAGTTCGTGGGGTTCTGTATTTTCGCCGCCGGTGAAGAACACGCGCAAACCGTTTTCGGAGACCGCGTGCCACTGGTCGCCACCTTCTGGTTTTTGCAGCTCGGTGGGCGCCCCGACGGTGTCGTCGCCCGCGAACGTGACTCCTTCGGGCGGTACATCGACCAGGCTCAACCCGCTGCCCGCCCACTCATACACATGCCGCGGTTCTCCATTCCCGGTGGCGTTCGGGGTCAAGTCGGCCCGCTCCTGAAAGACGATATGACTGAGATCTGTCGAAGCCCCCTCAACCCCCGGAAGAGGCGGCAGTGCTTCGTATGGCTCTACGCCCGGTGGCGTGACGTTCGTGACGGTCTGAAGGGAGCCGTCTTCTAGGTCGACACGGTAAAGATTGTTGTACCCTGCCGGTTCACCAGCGACCAGCGGCGCATCTTTGTTGAACAGGACCCCGGCTGAGAGATTGGGCGTGAACAGCAGCGCGGCGAACGGAACCAGGAGCTGCGGGGTGAAGGTGTTCTCCCGGGGGGTGATGTTCTCGGTCGACCAGCCCTCCGACCCGCGCCGCGAGAGATACCTGCTTATGTACGGCGCCCCCGGCGGTTCTGGCCCCGAGCCCGGGAAGGATCCCTGAGACTCGTAGGTGACCGCCGCCGATTCGGTGGACTCAGCCGCGCGTGCGCCGGTGAAGCTGATGCCCTGGCCGGCCTTGTTCAGCGGCGAGACCATCTCATACGCGCGGCAGTCGGGGAGGGTCGTGCCGTAGGGCTGTTCCGAGCGACGCTGGGCGTTGGGGCAGCTTTCCGGGCCGGAGCTCGGGGCGACAGTGGTCGTGAGGGCTTTGCCGGGGCCGTCGAACGTTTCCGGTACGCCGAGGGGTTCGCTTTCCGCGACGACACGGTAGTAGTAGGTGCTACCGGACACCAGGCCCTCCAGCTGTGCGCTGACAGGCACGGCGCTCGTGCCGGGGGGAATTTTGGCGCTCGGCAGGCTCGTGCCGTGGGCGGCACTCGTGGTGTAGGGAGTTGTGTCGTATTCGAAGTGGTACGTCGTTTCGCTTTCGTTCGGGTCGATCGTCGCCTGCAGGGTTGCGGCAGTCTCCTGCGCGTGCGTGACCTGCTCTTCGGCGATTCCGGGGCCGCGGGTGGTGAGCATCTGGCCGGAGGTGGCTTCCGTCAGATGATCGGCGTTGGTTGCCACCAGGCGGTAGTCGTAGGTCGTGTCGGGCAAGAGCCCGGTCAGATTTGCGCTCACCGACACCGCAGCGCTTCCCGACCCGGGAGCAGGCGAGCAGGCAGCCAGCGAACCGTAGGATTCGGTGGTGCCGTATTCGAACGCGCACGAGGTGACTTCGACGCCTGCGGGGTTGACCGTGCCGTTGAGTGTGGCGCTGTGGACCGCGAGATTCGACACGGTTTCCATGGCCAGTTCCGGCAGCGTGTCTTCGGCGAAGATCTCGACGCTGCCGGTCGCGCGCTGGGTCGCATAGATCGTGCCTGCGGCGCTGGCGGCGACACCGCCGGATTCCGTGAGACCCGAGATGGGGAACACTTCGACTCGGGACGAGAATGGTTCGGTGAGACCGTACTCTTCGATGCTACTGGCGGTATCGATAAACAGATCGTTGGCGTCGACAGCGATTCCCGCAGCATTTTCGTTTTCGTTTTTGCCCAGTTCCGTACCGCTGCTCGCTTCGTACTCCCCCACGTCCCCGCTGCCGAAAACCACGTACACATGCCCGCTGGAATCGAGCGCTATGCCAGGTTTCGTACCGCGTTCAGTCCTAAACGCCTTGAGGAACAGCCCACTGTCGCTGAACTCCGCGACCTCGCCTTCGCTCGCGGCTTCGTCCTCGTAGACCCACACGTTGCCTTCGGCGTCGACCGCCACTCCGTGCAGTTCTTCGAAGGCGATGAAGGTGCTCCCCACGCACGCCGGCGGGGTCTCGCCCGCTGTTTCGCACGTCCCCGTGAGTTGGCCCTCATAGGTACCGGTGGAGCTGAACTCATCGATCACGCTGTGGCCCGTGTCGGCGACATACACATCACCATGTGAGCCACTCAGCAAGTCGTTATCGACCGCGATCGCTTCCGGAGCAGAAAACGCACCCGTCGGGGCGCTCGACCCGTTGAATTCCCCGAGGACCGTGCCGCCGGTCGAGTTGTACTGCTCGACGCGATTGTGGCCCGTATCGACCACGTAAACGTCTTCGGATTCGTCGTTGACCGCCACACCCGCCGGTTCAGACAACGCGTTAGCTCCCGAGCCCGTGAAAGAGGATGAGAGGACGTGAACGGTCCTGCCCAGAGCGGGAGCGGTTGTGATGACCAGCGCGCTCAAGGTCGCAGCAAAGGTCGCGATGATCAGACGGATGCCGGTTGCGATCTGCGCCTTCTTTGCGACTTTCTCCTTGAGGCTCACTGAGGGACCTTTCGTCGAGGGTGCTTGTGACAGGTGAAGGTGCCCTGTCCGCCTTGCCGGCTGGTCGGAGCGGAGAGCGTTTAGTGTCCCTGGCCGAAACCGCGCGGACATGCCTAGCAGTCTGTGCCGCGCCACGCCGACCATCTGATCCTCATGGGCATAGTCAGTCTTTCCCTCATCCCGACGTGCATCGTTGCTGCGATCCATCCGGATCGCAAGCCCAGCGGTATAAGGTTCTAGTTTGTGAGTCCCGCCCCGCCGGGCGACGCTGTGGGATTGGCTAGTATCGCCGCCTGCGTGCACGCCCCGATGCCGGTTTGGGCGCACACCCGATGTCGTCGCGAAGCGTGTGCGTCGACACGGTGAGCGAGCCGGCCAGCCGGACACTCTAGAAGCAGAAAGTTCTACTTTGTGAATAGGAGCTTGGCCCTTGTGAACCTGTCTGTTTTCAGTGTATCGTCCAGCTACAGATGCTTGGGAGGGCAGTCAGGGACGCGGGTAATGGGGCGATGCGCTCTCCGGTGAACTGGGCCGTGCTCGGCCTGATGATCGAGCGGCACAGCTATGGCTATGAGATCCTGCAGCGCTTCGAACGCAACTACGGCGAGCTCCTGAAACTCAGCAGCCCGTCGCAGATATACACCGCGCTGGACAGCCTCGTGGACAGAGGTATGATCGAGGCCACCAGGGAGCCCGCGCCCGGCGCCGCCTCCCGGCAGCCCCGGGTGCACTATCGAGCCACCGAGGAGGGCGTGCGACGCTACCAGGAGCACCTGGTGGACCAGGCCGAAGAGGACCGGCGGCGCTCCAGCCTGTTCGCGCGCGAACTCGCGGCGCTCGCGCCCGAATCCGCGCTCGCCGTCCTCGATCGCTACGAGCAAATGTGCCTCGCACAGGCGACTAAAGCGCGCCCAGGCAACCGAGATGTCGAGCCGGCAGCGCCCGACGCCTCCACGACACTCGCTGACCGCCTCGCCGCCGAGGAGGAGCGGCTGTCCACGGAAGCCAAGCTCCCATGGGTCGACTACGCGCGCCGGGAGCTGCGCGCGATGGCGGATCGGGGCCGCCCGCATGGCCCTGCTTGAGCTCGCCGGCGTCGGCAAGCGCTACGGTCGCGGACGGCTCGAACGCGTCGCGCTGCGCGACGTCTCCCTCGAGCTGAGCGCCGGAGAACTGGTCGCCGTCTGGGGCCGGCGCAACTCCGGGCGCTCGACGCTGCTGCGCATCGCGGCCGGCCTCGAGCCGCCCGACGAGGGCGTCGTCTCGCTGCGCGGACGCAGTCTGAACGCTCGCGGTGGCGAGGAGTTGCGCGAGCAGATCCGCTACTGCCGCAAGACATTCCGCCCGACCGAAGGACAGCTCGTGATCGACCGGCTGATCACCGCCCAGCTGACGCGCGGCATACAGGGGCCATCGGCACGCACCCGCGCGCATGAGGCGCTCGAGCGAGTCAACGCGTCGCGCTGCGCAACCCTGAAGCCGAGCGAGCTCGACATCGTCGAGACGGTGCTTGTCGGGATCGCCCGCTCGCTCGTGCACCAGCCGGAAATGCTCGTCATCGACGAGCCCACCCTCGGCGTGGACGTGTTCGAACGCGATCGCATCCTCTCGCTGCTTCGCAGCCTCGCCGACGAGGGCATCTCCGTGCTGATGAGCGTCGGCGAGACGACCTGCCTGGCGGGCGCCGACCGCGGGCTGTCGCTGGCAAGTGGCGAACTGCACGGCGAGCTGCAACCCCCGGCGCTCGCCCCCGTCGTCCAGCTGCACGGCGCGGCAAGCCGGGCAGCGAGCGCGTGAGCGCCCTTCTGGCCCTGGCCGCGAGAAGATAGCCGCGGCCATGCTCGAGCTCGCGGACGTCGTCAAGCGCTACCGAGGCGCAAGCGAAGAGGTCCACGCCGTGGACCACCTGACGCTGCGGGTCGACCCAGGCGAGATGGTCGCCCTGCACGGCCCGAGCGGCTCCGGCAAGACGACCTTGCTGTTGCTGATCGCGGCGCTCCTGCAACCGGACAGCGGCACGATCAGCTACGACGGGCACGACCTCGCTTCACTGTCCGAGCGCCAGATCAGCGAATACCAGCTGCGCGACATCGGCTTCATCTACCAGCGATTCCGGCTGATGCCAAGAGCCTCCGCGCTCGAGAACGCCGCGCGCAAGCTGCTGGTTGGCGGCATGCGAATGCGCGAGGCGCAGGCGCGCGCGAAGCCGTGGCTCGAGCGAGTCGGGCTTGGCGAACGGATCGACCACACACCATCTGAGATGTCCGGCGGCGAGTGCCAGCGGGTCGCGATCGCGCGGGTGCTCGCATGCGAGCCACGGCTGATCCTCGCCGACGAGCCGACCGGGAACCTCGACAGCGCGCGCGGCCGCGAGATCGTGCAGCTGCTCAGCTCGATCGCACACGAGCGCAACGCCGCCGTCCTGCTGGTCACCCACGACCTCGCCGCGCTGGAGATCGCCGACCGCAGCCTTGCGCTGCGCGACGGCAAGCTCACCGGCACCGACCCAGCGCACTCCGGGCCTGCACCGCAGCAGGCGGAAGCCGACACGCTCCAAGACCTCCCGAGCGCAGGCAGGTAGCTCCGTTGTCGGCAGCCGATCGACCCGCCATCAGATCCCGCCCCTTCATGGGCCCCTACGCGCTCGCCTACCTGTATCGCAACCGGCTGCGCGTCCACGCCGCACAGGAGCTGCTCGCCGGCCTCGGCGTCGCCGTCGCCGTCGCGCTCGTCTCCGCGACGCTGATCGCCAACGGCAGCATCGCCGGCTCGGCCGGCGAAGTCGTGCACAAGGTCATCGGCCCGGCGAACCTGCAAGTGCGAGCCCGCGGCCCCGAAGGCCTCAGCGAATCGCTATTGCCGCAGGTCGAACGCCTGCCGGGCGTGCAGCAGGCGGCGCCCCTGCTCGAAGAGACCGCGACGCTCGTCGGCCCCAGCGGCCGGCATGTGGCCGTCTACCTCGCGGGGGCGGACCTCAGCCTCGCCACGCTCGACGGGCTCGCCCACACGATCCCGCGCCAGTCCCTCTCCGCCGACGGCATCAGCCTCAGCACCGCGACCGCCGCCGCGCTGAGGCTGCCCGCCACAGCGACGGTCGAAGACAAGCCACCGCTGTCGCTGCTGCTGCGCGGCCACGCGTATCCCCGCAAGATCTCGGCGGTCCTCGGCAGGGAAGCCGCCGGCGCGCTCGCCGGCGCGCGCATAGCGGTCGTGCCGCTCGGCGACCTGCAGAGGCTCGCGGGCCAGCCGGGCCGCATCTCGAGAATCCTGATCGAGACCAAGCCAGGCACCGAGGCGTCCGTGCGCAAAGCCCTCGTCGGCCTGACGGGCGGGCGTCTGACCGTCGCCCCGGCAGATCAGGATCTCGCGCTCCTTCACCAGGCGCTCGGGCCGAGCGATCAGGCGAGCGGGCTGTTCGCGGCAATCAGCGCGCTGCTCGGCTTCCTGTTCGCCTTCAACGCGATGCTCCTGACCGCACCGGAGCGCCGCCAGACGATCGCCGATCTGCGTGTTGACGGGACCAGACGCGGCGCGATCACCCAGATGGTCATTTTCCAGGCGCTGTGCCTGGGGCTGGCAGCGTCCGCGGTCGGCCTGCTCGCCGGGTACGCGCTCGCGGTCGGGTTGTTCCACCAGTCGACCGGCTACCTCTCGCAGGCGTTTACGCTCGGCTCGGCCACGGTCGTCGGCGCGAGCCCGATACTGATCGCGCTGGCGTGTGGGCTGCTCGCGACCTGCCTCGGCGCGTGCACGCCGCTGCTCGACCTGCGGCGGGGGCGGGCCAGCGACGCCGTCTACGCCGACGATGGCGCCCCCGGAAATCAGCTCGGCGCCGAGACCCGTAACAGGCTCGCGGCGCTCGCCATCGGGCTGCTGCTGGTCGCGACGGCGCTGTTCGCGCTGGTGCCGTCGGCGGCTCTCGCCGCTTGCGTGCTGCTCGCGTTCGCGACGATGCTCGCCGTCCCGATGGCGCTGGCCGGCGTCATGCGTGTCACCGGCCTGCTCGGCGATCGCTACCAGCAGCTCACGCTCCTGCCCGTCGCGCTGACCGGTCTGCGCGCGACTACGCTGCGCTCGATGGCGCTCGCCGCGACGGGGGCGGTGGCGTTGTTCGGGACGATGGCGCTCGGCGGCGCCCGTGGCGATCTCCTGCGCGGCATCGGCCAGGTCGCCCACCGCTTCTCCGGCGACGCCCAACTCTGGGTGATCAGCCCGCTCGACAACCAGGCGACTGTGTCGTTCCCGGCGCGCGACTACGCGGCGCGCGTGGCAGCGTTGCCGACCGTGTCCGGGGTGGGCGCCTACCAAGGGAGCTTCTTCGACTGGGGCGGGCGCCGGCCGTGGATCATCGCCCGCCCAGCCGGCGCGACGACATCGGTGCTCGAAGGCCAGATCCTCCAGGGAGAAGCCACGACGGCGGCTCGGCGACTGGCAGAAGGTGGCTGGATCGTGGTCTCCAAGCAGATCGCGGGCGAACACCGCCTCAAGGTCGGAGGCACCGTGCGACTCCCCACCCCCGCGGGCATCACACATCTCCGACTCGCGGCCACGAGCACGAACTTCGGCTGGCCCACCGGCGTGATCTTCATGAACACCCGCGACTACGCGCGAGCGTTCGCCACCTCCGCACCAACGGCTCTCGGCGTCGATCTCAGGGCGGGCGCGAATGTCGCTCAGGCGAAAGTCGCGGTCGAACGTCAGCTCGGTCCGGACAGCGGGCTCGAAGTGATCACCCCGAGCACGCGCGCGGCGAGGATCGAAGCCTCCGGCGGTGAAGGACTGGGCCAGCTCGGCGAGATCGCGAAGCTGCTGCTGGCGGCGACGATCGTAGCCCTGGTCGCCGCGCTCGGCTCGAGCATCTGGCAGCAGCGGATATCGCTCGCGTCGCTGCGCCTGGAAGGCACACGACCCGGCCAGCTGCGGCGCCTGCTGCTGGTCGAAGCGCTCGTGATGCTGTGTGCGGGCTGTGTCACCGGCGCACTCGCCGGCGTCTACGGACAGCTCATCATCGACAGCTACCTCAAACACGTCACGGGGTTCCCGGTCGCCACCCTCGTGACGGCCGCACGCCCGCTCGAGATCTTCGTGCTGGTGGTGCTCGTCGTGCTGGCGCTCGCAGCGATACCCGGGTTCCTCGCCTCGCGTGTACGTCCCACGCTCGCCTTCGGGGAGGAGTAGACGAAGGAGATGAGCGGAGACTCCCCCCACGAGCCGCGAGCGCGACCCGCGGTCTTCGCCGACCGCAGGCTGTCGGCGCGCGCGGCGCTGGCGCTCGTGCTCGCCAACGCGCGCTACTGGACGACCGTCGCGCCGGAGGTGCGAACGCAGCTCGCGCGGTGGAGAGCACGCGCCCTCGAGATCGAGAATCCCGAGCTACGCCGGCTCGCGCTGCAGACTTTGCAGGAGGAGGGTTTCGCCGCCGAGGTCGCGGCGACGCTCGCCACCCTCACGCCGCGCCGGCACCGCACAGCCGCGATCCGGGGGATCGTCGCGCTCGAGGTGATGTACGACTACCTCGACGGCGTCACCGAGCAGCCCGCGCCGGATCCGCTCGTCAACGGGCGCCAGTTGTTCAAGGCATTCACAGACGCGCTCGATCCACGCGCGGGGCTCGACGAGGACTACTACCGCCACCATCCATCCGGATCCGACGGCGGATACCTGCGGGAGCTCGCTGAGACCGTCTCCGAGACGCTTGCGTGCCTTCCCCAGGCAGAGGCGCTCGCAGCGACGATGCAGGGCGCAGCGGCACGCTGCGCGGAAGCGGAGGTGCTGACCCACGTCGGCGTGCTCAGCGACACCGCGATAGCCGAGCGATGGGCGAGAGAGACGACGAACGGTTCCGGCCTCGAGTGGCGCGAGTACCTGGCCGGCGCCGCGTCCTCGGTGCTCGCCGTGCACGCGCTGATCGCGCTCGCGGGGGACACGCGCACCACGACCGCGCACGCCGCACCGATCGACGAGGTGTACCTGGCGTTGGGGGTTCTCAGCACGATGCTCGACAGCGTCGTCGACTACGAGCAGGACGCCGCAGACGGCACGCTCGCCTACATCAACCATTACGACGACCGCGCGCTGCTCGGAGAGCGTCTCGTCGGTGTCGCCCAACACGCCGCCGTGAGGGCACGCGAGGCGCCGGCCAGCGCGCATCACCTGATGACGATGGCTGGCATAGCCGCCTACTACACGTCCGCGCCGAGCGCCACCAGCGAGCTCGCGCTGCCGGTGACGAGCCGGATCCAAAGAGAGCTGAGGCCGTTGATCACGCCAACGCTCGCCGTCATGCGCGCGTGGCGGCTCGCCAAGCGGCTACGTGCACGCTCCCGCGGCAAGCTCACAACGCACGCACATCCTCATATATAAAAAAATAGATGACGACGATGCCCTACCGCCCTCGAAACTCGCAGCCGCCGGCGCGTCATGTCGCGCTGATCGCCGACGGCAACCGCCGCTGGGCCCGTGCGCGCGGGCTGCCGGTGTCGGCGGGCTACGAGGCCGGCGCCGACACGCTCAAGGCGCGCCTGGCGGACGCGATCGAGCTGGGGGTCGAGGAGCTGAGCGTCTACTCGTTCTCGACCGAGAACTGGTCGCGCCCCGCCGAGGAGATCAGCGAACTGATCTCCACACTTGCAGCGCGGATCGAGAACGAGACCCCCGAGCTGAACGCTCGGGGCGTTCGTATGCGCTTCATCGGCAGACGCGACGGCGCCTTAGGGGAGCTGGGCGCCCTCATGGATTGGGCCGAGTCGCTGACGAAGGACAACCGCCTCATCACGCTGTGCATCGCCTTCAACTACGGCGGTCGCGCGGAGATCCTCGATGCCGCCAAGCGCTTCCAGGGAGGCACCGAGGAGGACTTCCGCCACTGCCTCTACGCGCCCGACCTGCACGACCCTGACCTGATCGTCCGCACCGGCGGCGAGCAGCGCCTGTCGAACTACCTGCTCTGGCAGGCGGCCTACTCCGAGCTCGTGTTCCGCGAGGAGATGTGGCCCGACTTCTCCCGCGCCGCCTTCGAGGAGTCGCTCGCCCGCTTCAGCACCCGCGCGAGACGCTTCGGCGGCAGGGCAGCCGACGCCCCGCCGACCGAGGCCACCGGCGGAGCGCATCGACTCGCGTTACGACGCGTTAGAACAGCAGTCGACGATCGGAGCATCAGATGACCACTCACGTGCGCCGCGGGGCCGCGGCCGCCCTTTGCGGCGCGTTCGCCGCCGGCTGCATCGCAACAGCGACGCAATCCGTGGACGCCAGCGCTCACGCGGCTGGGCCCGCGGGACGCGCGCGTGCCGCGCACGTCCTGAGCGCCACCGACACCGTTCACCTGCACTACATATCGTCCTCGGGGTCGCTTCTGTTCGACGAAGGCAAGGCGACCGGCACGCTGCCTGGGAGCATGCGCGTGCACCTCGATCTGGGAACGACCTTTACCGGCACGTTCACGATCTACGCAAACGGCGGGTCGATCGAGGGTCGCGGCAGCGCCGCGCCGCACGGGTCGGGCACCTACGAAAGCTTCGCCGGCACCCTGACCGTCACCGGCGGCACTGGCCGGTACGCTCACGCACACGGCCACGGAGGTCTGTACGGCAGCTTCGACCGGGACAACTACGCGCTCGTCATCAAGACGACGGGCAGCCTCACCTACTGACACCCCGTGCGTGCTTAGCGCAGGCTCATCAGTGCGCG
This sequence comes from uncultured Solirubrobacteraceae bacterium, assembly GCA_963838405.1. Classification (GTDB taxonomy): domain Bacteria; phylum Actinomycetota; class Thermoleophilia; order Solirubrobacterales; family Solirubrobacteraceae; genus Palsa-744. Next base: position 1,516,503 of record CAWIRA010000006.1, read on the forward strand.
TCGCCCTCGCCGCCCTGGCCACGCTCATCCTCTGCATGTCCCTGGCCGCGACCGCGGATGCCACGCAATCGGTCGCGCTCGGCGCCGCGTTCACGCCGTATCGACTCGGCGCACCGACGACCATCGACCTCAACCTGCAAGTTCAGGCACCCGCAGACCAGATCCCCTCCGCGCTAACCGAAGTCGAAGTGCGATACCCCCAAAACCTCGGCTTCGCTCTCAGCGGGCTCGGCCTGGCCGTCTGCTCGTCCGCGACGCTCGAAGCAGCCGGCTCGAGCGGCTGCCCAGCTGACTCGATCATGGGCCGCGGCAACGCGCTCGCAGAGCTGCGCTTCGGCCCGCAGCTCGTCACCGAGAAGGCAACGATCTCGATCGCCCGCGCACCGGACCAGGAAGGCCACATCGCGCTGCTGCTATACGCCTCGGGCCCCAGCCCCGTCAACACGCAAATCCTCTCGCCTGCGCAACTGCTTCCCGCTGGTCCGCCGTTCGGTGGGCGTCTGGACATGCAGCTGCCCGTGATTCCCAGCGTCCCCGGAGCGCCGGATGTCGCGATCGTGTCGCTGCGGGTGAGCCTTGGACCGCAGGGCCTCATCTATTACGAACACACGGAAGGGAGCACGCTCGCCTATACACCAAAGGGCATCCTGCTGCCGAGGACGTGCCCACGCGGCGGCTTCCCGTTCGCGGCTACGTTCTCGTTTCTGGACGGCTCTCACCCAGTTGCGCAGACCATTGTGCCGTGCCCCGATCCGCGGCTTGAGCGTCGTCGCACGGAGCACTGATCGGCTACCCGTTGCAACGCGCTCAACTGGACGGCCTCGGGTTGCACGTCCGGCTCAGTCCCTGGGGCGCGATAGAACCAACGACGACTGCCGGGCGGCGGTCGCAGATATCCGACATAGCGGGGGCGGGATCGCGACGAGTACCCGCGACCGGCTTCCGCATCAGCGGACGGTGGGACTTGACAGCCAAACGCTGGATCACTTGGTGCCGCTTACGATGGTCTATATGCATTTGACACCCAAATTCGTGAACCGATAACCCGAATGTGCCCAGCCGTCGCGTTGCCCATTGGCTATATCGAAGAAAGCAACTCGCGGTGCTCCCCCAGCAGCTCAGTTCCCACCCACTCCTGCGCAAGTCGCCGCCCGCCCGCGAGCACCTCGATTGCGTCGGCACGTACGTCAACCTGCAGCCAGGCGGTAAGCCTAAGCAACCGGTGGCGTGATGGGGGGTTCTCGACCAGCGCCGAACGCCGCATCAAGATCAGGAGGGACATACGGCGCCAACGCTGGCTCGATGGTGAGCTGCATCGACTGCCGGAGATCAGACTTCTCGTCGTGCACGAAGCTGAATGTTGTCGCAAGGGGCGGGCATAGTTGGCACTCAAGCCTCGATCGCGGCGATGAGCACGGTCAGAGCCGCTGCCGCTTCGTCGACGTCATCGGGCGTGAAGCGATTCTCGCGGGCCAGCGCGGCGAACGGAGCACGCCAGCTGTCGTACACGGTCACGGTTGGGGGCCATGTGTGCTTGTCGCGCACCGTGAAGATGTCCACGCAGGCTTCTCGCACGTTGGCAAGGCCGACGTCGTACAGCAAATCTTTGACCAAGAGGATGTCCATGACGTCGCGAAACCGGTCGTTCTCGCGTCCGTCGTCGAAGGCCTCGGTGCAGGCGTGGATCTTTTGCGCAACTTGGTAGCGCAAAGAGACGCAGTTGGCCGCTTCGGGCAACGGTACCTGTAGCGAGTCCAACGACATGGCCTTTACGCGGTCGAGCTTAGACCCATCCCGCCCTCCACCGGCGCCATCTCAAGCTGCACACTGCCCCATGTGCGGCCCTTGTAACTCAGTCGCAGACGGATTCGCACTGCTTTCGTGTTGGGGATTGTCTCGGGCACGTCGCGGGTCAGGCCGAACCGATTCCAGGGCTGAGCCAGCGCCTCGTCGAGGCGGTCGATGGCCTCCTCGGTCCGCGCACGGAACGCCGCGTCGTAGTCGCCGGTGGCACGGGCTCGCAGCTGCAGGCGCAGCTCCATCGCCAGACCGCCCTTGAGCAAGAAGATGGGCTCGCCGTCCTCATCGCGAACTCGGTCAAGGACGGCTGTAACGATCATGGCGTTCAGCCACCGCTGCAGCCGCGCCGGTGGCATGCGTCGATCTGCAGCATGGTTGCCGATGAGACGCTGCAGGTCACTGACATCACCCGGCAGCTTCTTGACGTTGTCAGCCACTGGGAACCGCCTGCGACAGCTGGCGCATTGCGGCAAGCCGCTTCGCGGCCGGCATGGTGATGAGGCCACGAGCACGCGCAGTCGCGATGGCCTGGTCGATGAGCTGCCAGCCAAGCGCCTGCTCGATACCACCAAGAATGGCTCGTTCCGGGGTCACCATGGGGATGCCCTCATGCCAGCCGATCTCGGCAGGGTCCAGATCGAAACGGTGCAGCCGGTAGATCTCCGGAACCGCCTTGCGGGTACGAAAGCCACTCGGCACCGCCAGGTGGATGGCGCTCGGGTTCACGTCGCAGAGCTCGTACAGATCCAGGGCGGTCTCGTGGCTGAGCACGCCTCGTCGGCCAGTCCACAAGACTGCCTCCATATAGGCATCCAGCGACGTGGCTGGCACCATCGGCATTCGGTACAGGCCGTGGCCGAGATGTTCAAGCGTCTGACGTGCCGCCATCAAACGCAGCTGGGTAGGGTCGATGTCCAGCGCTCGCGCATCACCCGGCGTCAGATAGCCGTACTGCTGCTGAGCCTGGTCGAGCAACACCGTGAACGCTCTGCCTGGCATGATGTACAAACCGTATCATACTGATACGCATCGCACAAACTAGCGCGATGATCTGCCCGTGGCACTGCCTCATCGCGCTAAGCGGATCTGATCACCCGACACGAAAACGGACCCGTGAGCGATCGGCTAGTCAGACTACGCACCGCATGGCGCCAATGCTTATAGCGCCCCCGCTATCACCAGATTCGTGAAAGATGCCCGTTTGCAGGCACCCTTAGAGCGGTCGCAGATTTATAGCGGGGGCGGGATCGAAACGAGTACCCGCGACCGTGGCGAGCCTTGCTGGGTCGACCATACCAGCGGCCGTGAGCGCGTGCAGATCGCGAGTAATGCCGCTGGCGACATCTTCTATCCCAACCAGAAAGCCGACACGGTCCAGGAGTTCGCGCGGCCCGTTCCCGCCCCACCTCCCGGGGCGGCGTCCTCCGCGTCGCGGCGGGCCACGATGCTGAGCAGACTCGCCGCCTCCCCATCCTCAACGTCCTCGACCGTCGTGACCCGGCTCGTGTCGGGGTCGGCGCGAAGGTTGCCCCACTCCACCAGCTGCCCGAGCGCGTCGGCGAGCGCGTCCACCGGGACGTGCCCATTCAGCTCACCCCGGGCGAGCGCCTCGTGGAGATCCTCGGTGCGCAGGTGCACAACGAATCGCCGCTTCGCGGCGACGAACTCGCCCATCACCCGCCGATACAGCGCGACGTTGGGTGTCGCGAGGTGCGCGAATGGCCTGAACGCTGAGGACGCCACGTCCGAGCACGTTAGCCTTCGGCGAGGTCACCGAGCGCTGTCCGTTCCGCGGCGTGCGCAAGTTTCGCGCACGTGTCCACGAGCAGCTCTGTCAGGTTGCGATCTTCAACGTCGACCGGAGCGGGCCCAAGCTGGCGCAGCAACGCGTCAGGCGCCTCGCCGGCGAGTGGATTCACATGGAGTGCCTCCAGCTCGGAGCCACACGACCAGAACGAGTCGAGCACGGTGGACAACGGAACGCCCGACGCGGACACGTCAGGGGCCTTCGCCGAGGGCGCGGTCACCTTGACGCTACGCGCGGCGGGCGCGCGCCGCGTGCGCAAGCGCTCCAAGGCTCATCCCGATCGCGACCTCTCCAGGTGAAGATCAAGAAAGGATCCTCGTCGAAGCGCTCGGCGAGGATGTAGTAGGCCGCAGCGATGTGCTTGCACGGATTCTCCCAGTCAGGACAGGTGCAGGTCGCGACAAGCTCGCCGTTGGACCGCGGGAACAGAGCCAGCTTGCACGAGGCGAGCAGCTCCTCGATGTCGTACGGCATCTCGCCCGCGAGCAGCTGCGCCAGCGGCAGGGCCTGCGAGGCCATCGCCTTCTCGGCTCGACGCCACTGGCTCTCGGACAGCGCCTTGAAACGGATGCGCACGCGATACGGCGAATAGCGCGACCCCTGCACCTTCGCCAACACCACCCCGTGCTCGACCTCGAGCTCAACGACCTGACCCGAACGCGCGTAGCTGCGTCCGCGCTTCAGCCGCGAGCCGACGCCGAAGGACTCGAGCAGCTCGATGAACCGCCTCGACCACCACGTCTCGCCGATCGCCCCGCGCCGGCTGCGCGCCTCGATGCCGCCCTCCGCCGGCAACGGCCGCGAGGGCTCAAACAGCGAGTAGTGATCGAACGGCGCCATCGTCAGTCGGCCACCGCATCGGCTGAGAGCGTCACCAGCTCGCGCAGCTGGGCGGTGTCGAGCTCGGTTATCCAGGCCTCGCCGGTCCCCACAATGCGATCGGCAAGGTCCTTCTTGCGATTGATCAGCGTGTCGATTCGCTCCTCGAGCGTGCCCACACACGTGAGCTTTCGCACCTGCACGTTCTTGCACTGCCCGATCCGGAAAGCCCGGTCGGTCGCCTGATCCTCGACCGCGGGATTCCACCAGCGGTCGAAGTGGACCACATGGTTGGCCGCGGTCAGGTTGAGCCCGGTGCCGCCGGCCTTCAACGACAGCACGAACACCGACGGCCCACTGTTGGATTGGAACCGCTGCACCATCTCGTCGCGGGCGCTCCTCGACGTCCCGCCGTGCAGGAACATCACCTCGCGGCCGAGGCGCTCCTGCAGATGCGCGCTCAGCATGTGTCCGAACTCGCTGAACTGGGTGAAGCAGAGCGCGCGATCGCCCTCGGCGAGCGCTTCGGCGAGGATCTCCTCCAGGCGCGCGAGCTTGCCTGAGCGCCCATCCAGCCGCGAGCGATCCTTGAGCAGGTGCGCGGGATGGTTGCAGACCTGCTTGAGCTTGACCAGCGCCGCCAGGATCACACCCGAGCGCTCGATCCCCTCGACCTTCGACGCCTTTTTCAGCATCTCCTCGACGACCGCCTCGTAGAGGCTCGCCTGCTCCTTCGTCAGATGGCAGTCGACGCGCATCTCGATCTTCTCGGGCAGGTCGCCGATGATCTGCTTGTCGGTCTTCAAGCGGCGCAAGATGAACGGGCCCGTTGCCTGGCGCAGAAGCGCCGTGGCGTGCTCGTCGCGGTAGCGCTCGATCGGCCGTGCGTAACAGCGCTTGAACGTCGCCGCCGGGCCCAGTAGGCCCGGGTTGAGGAAGTCCATGATCGAGTGCAGCTCCGTCAGGCGGTTCTCAACCGGCGTGCCGGTCAGTGCGACGCGGTGACGGGCTCGCAGCGAACGGATCGCGCGCGTCTGCTTGGTGTCGATCGTCTTGATGTTCTGTGCCTCGTCGAGCGCGATCCGCCCCCACTCGACGGCGCCGAGCGTCTCGCGGTCACGGGTTGCGAGCGCGTAGGTCGTGATCACGAGATCGCTCGCGCGCGCCGCGCGGGCGAACTTCTTCTCCGCGAGCCGCTCGGGACCGTGGTGCACGTGCACGCCCAGGCCCGGCGCGAACCGCTCGGCCTCGCGCTCCCAGTTACCGACGACCGACATCGGGCAGACAAGCAGCGTCGGCGCGAGCCGCTTGCGGCGCTCTGCGTGCTCGCGCTCGGCGAGCAACAGCGCGAGCAGCTGCACCGTCTTGCCGAGACCCATGTCGTCCGCGAGGCACGCGCCGAGACCGAGGCTCGACAGGAACGACAGCCAGGCGAGCCCACGCTGCTGGTAGGGACGAAGCTCCCCGTCGAGCGTGGCCGGGGTGGGGATCTCCCGCAGCTTGCGATCGCCATTCGTGCTGAGCAGCTCCTTCAGCCATCCACCAGCCTCGATCTCGACAGGCGGCGCCTCGGCGTTGGACGCAGCCTCGGCGCCCAGCTCGAGGCTCTCGCGGATCAGCTCGCCGGCCGGCGCCTGACCCCGCTCGGCGCGACCCTCGAAGAAAGCCAGCGCCGCCTCGACGTCCTCGGGGCGCAGCACGATCCAGCGCCCGCGCGCCATCACCAGCGGCAGCTTCAGCGCCGCCAGCTCACGCAGCTCCGCGAGCGAGAGCGTCGCGTCGCCGACCGCGATCCTCCACTCGTACGCGCACAGGCCGCCCAGGCCAAACAGCCCGCTGCCCTCCTCGATCTCGTCCAACGGCTCCAGCTTGAGACTGAGCCGCAGCCGCTTGTGAAACCAACGCGGCACAAGCACGCCGAACCCGGCCTGCTCGAGCGCCGGAGCGGCGTCGCGCACGAACCCGATCGCCGCCTCAGGGGCGAGATCGACGCCGCTCGGGGCGGCCGCGCGCAGTGCCGGCTGCAGGTCGGGCCACAGTCGCAGCGCGTGACCGAGCCCGCCGAGCAAGCGCTCCTGCGGGTCCGCCAAGCGGTGGCCAAGCACCTTCAGCCCGTCTCCGTTGGAGCGCCACACCTCATCGGCCGGCACGAGCACGCTCGGATCGTCCTTGGCCTGGAGTAGGAACTCGACACGCCAACGCTCGGCATCCACGCCGGCGTCATCCGGGCGCAAACCAGCAGGCTCCAACCGCTCCGGCTCGCACAGCCGAAAGCAGGTCCGGAACATGCGGTGCTCGGAGTAGCGCTCGCCCGCCTGACGCCACTCGTCGAGCTCCTCCGCGAGCACCGCCAGCTCCCGCTCGTCTCCATCGACGACCGGGTCCGGGTCGCTCAACGCCGCGATCCACGCATCGACGACCGGCGGTCGTCGCTTGGGGCGCCGGCGTGCCCGCCGCCCGCTGGGACCGTCGCACAGGAAACCGCGCGCGCACGCGTCGACGACCGTCCCCAGCAGATCGCTGACGACCGCCTCGGCCGCGTTGCCCTCCTCGGAGCCAGATATCTCTGACCGCAGAAGCGGCGGCATCGCCCCGGCCAGTATCTGCATGCGCTCCACGTCGTGGGGATCGCCGGGCATCGCGCGCCACCACGCGACCCACTCGTCCTCGCGTCTGACCAACGCAGGGACCAGTCGACCGCGCGCGACCAACTCGAGGCCGAGCTTGGCCGCCTCGGCCAGGAACCGCAACGAGTCGCCGAGCGCGACGCCCGTGGCCGGTTTGGTGTCACGTGCATAGCGGGTATCAGGCAGTGCGAGGAGCACCTCGAGCGCCGACATCGGCCCCAGTGTGATCGCCGGGACCACCCAGGGATCGAGCAGCTCCGGACTGCCGGTGCGCCGCTCCCGCACTCCGCGCAACAGCCCTGGCGAGCACTGCGGCCCCTCATCGAAGGAGGGCAACAGCAAATGCAGCTCACGCTCGATCAGGACATCGGATCCGAGCGAGGCCCCCAATGCGTCGAATGCTCCAGTCAACTCCGGCGCCGAGCACGCAAACGGGTGCTTGCGCGCCCGCGGCTTCGCGGGCCTACCCCCGCGACGCCTCGGCGCGCGGTCGGGCAGCTCCGAGCTCTCGCCCCACACGCACAGCCTCGAGTCCCGCGACCAGATGGCGTGCAGTGCGACCACGAGCGCATTGTCTCGTGGCGAACGGACGTTCAGCGCCTCGATCTCATTGCATCCTCCAAAAGCTCAACGAGCGCAAGATCCGGTCGCGTCTGGGAATGCGGCGAGCTGCTGATACTCGTCGAGGACTTCGAGAAGGCATCAACACGCTGCGAGACGCAGGGTCGGTGCCGCCATGCTCGCCTGAGTCCAGCAGTCGGTATCGTGCGACTGTAGCTTTATGTCGCGGCGAGAGTCTCCACGATGAGCGCTTCGGGCGCGGTTCTCGTGCGCCGTCAGCGATGGAGCCGCGAGCGGATCGTGGACGCGATGAGAACGTTCCACGAGGAGCACGGCTACCCGCCGCGTGCCGGCGACTGGAAGGGAGCGCTGCCCACCTATCCCGATCCCGGCACGGTGTCCCGCCACTTCGGGTCCTGGGCGCAGGCCCTCCAGGCCGCCGGCTTTCAGGTGCGGCGCATCGATTGGAGCGACGAGCGGCTGCTCGACGCGATCCGTACATGGACGCGAGAGCATGGGGCGCCGCCCAACACGACGAGCTGGGCGAGACGCGACTCTGCCGGCCGCTGGCCGAGCGCGGCCACCGTGCAGCTGCGGTTCGGGACGTGGGAGGCGGCGCTGCGCGCGGCCGGGATCCGCGTCGAGCGGACATCCTGGGACCGCGAAGCCGTTTTGACCGCGATCGCAGCGTTCGCCGACCGTCATGGGCGCCGGCCCCGCAGCGCCGAGCTGCGCAACGCCAACGAGCTCCCCGACCACAGCACCGTCGTCCGCTACTGCGGATCGCTGACGCAGGCGCTCACCGAAGCCGGCTGCCCGCGCCCCGAGCGGCCGGCATGGAACCGGGCGAGTATCCTCGCCGCCCTGGAGCGCTTCGCCGACGAGCACGGACGGGCTCCGACTTGGGATGAGTGGAAGACAAGCGCCGCCGATCATCCGTACGCCGACCAGGTGTCCTGCGAGTTCGGATCCTGGCCGGACGCGATCCGCGCCGCCGGGCTGCGCCCAGCCCGCCAACCGTATGACCGCGAGGAAGTCCTCGCTGCGCTGCGTCACTGGATGCTGGAGCACGGCCGGACGCCGAAGCCCGCCGAGTGGCGTCCTGATCCCGCGCGCGGGGTGCCCACGCTCAGCTCGATCCGCAAGCACTTCGGCAAGTGGGACCTCGCGATCCGCACCGCCGCTGAGGGCCTCGACCTGCCCGGCCTGCCAGAGGAAGGGCAGCCGGTGTATCAGCCGGCGGAGCGCTGGGCGCCGCGCGGAACGTGGAACCGGGAGCGCGTGATCGAGGCGCTCGAAGATTGGGCACGCGAGTTCGGCGACGCGCCGCTGCGCCAGGAAGCTCTCACCAGCGGGAGCGGAATGGCTCGCAAGCCCCCACCGCGAGCGCGCGAAGCGCTGGATGCAGGAGCACCCGCGCTGGCCCGGCGGAGGGGCCGTCAGCATCTACTTCGACAGTTGGGCTGACGCGCTGCGCGCCGCGGGCCTGCCTGTCCGCTACGCCCATGAGTTCGACCTGCCGCTCGCCGAGCGTGTTGGTGCGGCGCTGCGCATGGACGCCGCCGGCCACAGCACCGCCACGATCGCCGACGAGCTCGGCGTCAGCCATGGCAGCGTCTACAAGTATCTGCGCGCCTCGATGTGCCCGGACTGCGGCGCCCCGGTCGTCACGCCCACCGCGAAGCGCTGCCCGGCGTGCGCGGCACGGGAGAACATCAAGCCCCGCTTCGATCAGGAGGAGACGATCGCACTGATGCGGACGTGGGCGCAGGAGACGGGCCAGGCGCCGATGACACCTGAGTGGCTGCCGACCGCCGATCAACGAACGAAGTGGGGCAGCGAGTACCCGCGCTGGCCCAGCAACCGCACAGTCGTGACACACTTCGGGACTTGGAACGCCGGCCTGGAGGCGGCCGGGTTCGGCTACCGGCGCCGCACCTGGGATCGCGAATCGGTGCTCGACGCGCTGCGCGATGTCGCCACCGAGCTGGGTCGTGCCCCCAGCCGGACGGACCTCGCCGGTAGGCCCGGCGAATGGCCGACGCCGCAGACGGTCGAGTTTCACTTCGGGACCTTCCACGCCGGTATGGCCGCCGCCGGTTTCCATGCTGTTCGCACACGCTCCTGGAGCCCTGAGGAGATCGTCGCCTACTTCCAGGCGTTCGCCGCCGAGCACGGCCACCCACCGTCCTGCCGTGACCTGAGCAAGGCGAGCGACGGCACCCGCCCGAGCAGCTCCAGCGTGTACCGCGCGTTCGGGACCTGGCACGCCGCGCTCGCCGCCGCCGGCTACAGCCCCAGGCTGCAAAGCTGGCCACCCGAGGACGTGATCGCCGCGCTGCGGCGATTTGCGCGGTGCCACGGCCGCCCACCGCGAGTCGACGAGCTTCGCTCCGACAGCGACCCGCCACTCCCCGCCCACAGCACGATCGAGCGACGCTTCGGCGGCTTCCCCCAGGCACTGGGCGCCGCCGGCCTCGTGCGCACCCACGCGATACGGCGCACCCACCGCACCGAACAGCTGCTGGACGCGGTGGCAACGCACCCCGGGTCCTCCAACCGCGAACTCGCCGAGGCGTGCGGCATCACCGAGAGCAGCCACATCTCCATCCTGCTGCGACGCCTGCAGAAGCTCAGGCTCATCAAGAACACCGGACCAGGCGCACTAACCCCGAACTCGTGGAGCATCACCCGCAGCGGAGCAGCAGCGCGGCGGCGGTTCGCATGCGACGCCCGCGGCGAGCGGACCTGACCTCGCGCAGGATCGAGGTAGACGCGCGCCGATGGCTCAAACCGAGACGAGCGCAGCGATGATGCACACCAAAGCCGAAGAGATCGAGCTGCATCCCATCCACAGAGAGAGGCTCGCTTGAGACCTCCGTTTTGTGGACTGGGTCCGACTCACACCCCGAGCTACTGGCGATCCTCGGCGCACCAAGCGGAAGGCATAGCGGGGGAGCGATTGGGCCTTAGCGGCAACCGCTCGTGTCGGTGGGGCGGGTCTTCCCCTGGCCCGGGATCCGAGCGAGAGTTTCGTCCCAACACAACGATAGCGTTGTGTTATGATTCGGAAGTTCGACGGGAACGGGAGGCCGCCTTCCGGCATTCACCACGCGACCTGCGACCCTCACACGACGCCACAGGTTGCGGCGCGGTGGCCGCCGCTACCTGCACCGGAGGCGTCGGGCTGCGCCCTCCTTGTTACTGCCAGCAGGCGTGCGAGGACGAGGCCGAACGCTGCGGCCGCTGAGATCCCTCCTACACGTGCGCCAGGTCGCGCTTCTCGCGCGGGACTACCCCGACGCGGGCACCCAGCGGCGCCAGTAGCGCGGCAAGAGTGCTGGCGGTCGGGTTCGTCTGGCCGCGCTCGATCCGCGAAATCTCGGCCTGGTTGATGCCGGACGCTGCGGCGAGCTGCTTCTGCGTGAGATTGCGCTCCTTGCGCAGCTCGCGCACCTCACGAGCCATCGCGTAGTGAGCGTTGAAGGCATCCCAGCGCGCGATGGCCTCCGGGCCGTCAGCCTTCGCCCTCTCCTCAACCTCGCTGATGTAGTCGTCGAACTTAGTGGCCATCACAGAACTCCAGTAGTCGAGGCGTTCAACAGTATTTATGCAGCATACCGCATATTTTGTCAAGACCTCCGCTTGCCGCGAGACTGGCCCCGACCGCCCGCCTGCTTGGCGCTGACCCTCTGCTGAGCCTTCCAGCGCGTCAGGCGCTGCCTGGCCCGCTTGATCTCCGCGCTCTGGCGCTTGGCACTCGGCTCCTTGCCCTTGTCATAGCCAGCCAGCAGCAGGACCACCTTCTTGCCGTGGGGCATGGCAGAACACGCGCAACAGGACGTCGGCGCTGGTCTCCTTCAGATGCTCGGGGACCAGCAAGCCGCGCTCGCGCAGGATCGTCGCCGCGTCATGGCGCACCCGAAACTCGAAGATGCCCGGAGCACCAGGCACCCACTTGCCCCACGAGGAGCCGCAGACCCCAATGCCCTCATAGGCGAGAACGTTGCGCAGCGCAGCCGCCAACGCCTGCTCCTTCAGCTCATCAAGGCCGCGCAGGAAGTCAAGCACCGGCTCCCGGCCGTCCTCCTCGTAGAACTCAAGCGTCCACGCCGCGCCCGCCGTTCATGAGGACCTGGCGCTCACCGACACAGCCACTCTCGGCCTCAGCGTCGCTGCCGATCGCGCGGACATCGCGCGCATGATGCCAGGACAGGCGGCTACGCAGGACAGGCCGCTACGCTCGATCTCATCTCGGGAGGAAATCTCGGGAGGAAGCTCCACCAGCGCCTGAGTTCTAGAACCACGAAAGCCCTGGATATCCAGGGCTTTCGCTAAATAGCGGGGGCGGGATTGAAACACCTACCCGCGACCGTCGATCTCCCGAGTTTAGGGGGAATCGCGTATCAAATCGAGGAGGTTTGGACTCTCGATGCGGACGCTAGCACGGAGCCAACGTAGGGATGGGCCAGACCAGGGCCCTCGGTCTTGCTGGACAAAGTAACGCAAAATGCGTTAGACTGTCCTTAATGCCTGGCCGGCACTTCAAGACGCTGTACGAGATCGCCGAGGATAACTACGGCTTCCTGACCGTGGATGACGCCCGGCGGGCGGGCATCCGCCCACAGCGGCTGGCGGAGATGGCGCGCAGGGGATCGCTGCAACGGGAGGGACTCGGGCTCTACCGCCTGGACCCGTTCCCCGTGCATGCACTGGACAGCTACCGCAAGGCAACCCTCTGGCCGTATGGCGTGGAGGGTGTCCTCAGCCACGAAACGGCGCTCGACCTCTACGAGCTCAGCGACGTCAACCCCGCCAAGATCCATATCACGGTCCCCATGCGCTACCGCCTACGCCGCCGCGAGGCGCCCGCCGCCTATCGCTTCCACCACGAAGACCTCGACACGCACGACATCACACGACACGAAGGTCTACCGATCGTGACACCGGCGAAGGCCATCCGTCAGTGCCACGAGGCGCACCTGCGCCGTGACCTGCTGCGCCAAGCCTTGGAGCAAGCCAGGGAACGCGGCCTGCTTACTCGCAGCGCTTACGCCGAGCTCATGCATGAGGCCGGGTTCGACCCCGCGAGGATGCCGACACGATGAACGCCGAGCCGCCCTCAAGAAGTCAACCGAAGACCGAGAAGCAGCTCGGTCGACTGGTTTCCAACTACGCCGAGGCGAGCGGCCTCGGCGTCCGGCGGGTACGCCAGCGCATATCGGCGATGGCGTTCCTCGGCGCGCTGGAGCGTGTACGCGAGGAGGACTCGCCCGGGCGCTTCCTGATCAAGGGCGGCATCGCTTGCGAACTGCGCTTCCAAAACCAGGCGCGAGCGACGCGTGACCTCGACGCGCTTTTCCACGGCTCCCTCGACGAGCTGCTCGCCGACCTTGACACGGCCTTCGCCACGCCCTATTCGGGCTTCTCGTTCAGCTACGCGCCGCCGGAAGCGGTCCGCGAGACCGGTGCGCACCGCTTCGACGTCAAGCTGACCTACCAGGGCCGCGGCTGGGCAACGCTGCGCGTCGAGGTCTCACCACCGGAGGGGCAGGCCCACGAGCCGGAGCCAGTGCCGGCGCTGAGCGTGAGCGAGTTCGGCCTCACGGGACCGGCCGAGGTCACCTGCCTGTCGCTGCGATATCAGATCGCGCAGAAGATCCACGCCTGCACCGAGCGCTTCCCCGACCGTGAAAACGAGCGCGTCCACGACCTGATCGACCTGCAGCTCATGGAAGAACTAGTCGAGGACTACAGCCGCCTGAAGGCAGCCTGCATCGAAATCTTCGAGCTGCGCGGAACCCACCCCTGGCCACCCACACTGACTATCGAGCCGACCTGGCCCGAGACGTACCGCGAGTTGGTCGCCGAACTCGACTTCCCGACCAAGGACCTCACCGAGGCGATCGCGCGTGTGCAGGCGCTGATCGACAGGATCCACGTCCAGTGACCTTAACGCTGTCTCACCCAATATCCCTGCTGGATACGCTCTGGCTGGGGATTCACGAGTATTTGCCGCGCTGGTTCGAAGCGGAGCTCGCTTGACCACAGCCCTAGCTCAACTGCCACGCGCGGCAAGCAACTCCGGCAGCACTTGGTCAATTTTTGTGGTTAGTTCATCGAATCGCGCACGCGGCCACCCGTGATAGTCGATCACGGCGGATAAAGCGTTATAGAAGCCCACGACGACGTACTCAACTTGACGCTGCTGCTCCTCCGCGCGAGGTCGCTTGCCCCACAGTTCCATGATCGCATCAACGGTCGGATGGGAGAGATTGGCAAGAAACCCGTAGACCCCCTTACCCACCTCAGTGGTCAACGTGTCAACCAAGAACTCGAACATCCAAGCCACTACTCCCTCTCGACGAACCATCGGACGGAAACTGCGACATGAATGTCTCGCTGTTGGCCATGGTGTCCACGACGGCACCTAAGATGCCTGCGTCTAGGGCAATTCGACGCGATCAGGAGGGACACATTGGGCAAGGTCGAGGTCTCCAACGAGGAGCTGCGGACGGTACGAGACGCGATGCGGGAGCTCAATCGAATGGTCGACCTCCTCGAGCGCGGAGACTCCGAAAAGTTCGTGCTCACCAAGCACGGACAGATGCGGGCGGTCGTACTCTCGGTCGAGTCCTTCGCTCAGCTCAGACAGGCTCCGGACGACCGAGGGCTACCAGCGGCCGCCTAGCATCACCTATCGGCCGCAACTCACCGCCTCGGACACCCCCGTCAAGCTGACCTCCATCGAATCCAACAACGGGGGGTCGCGAGGTGAGGTCTTTTGCGTTCTATGGGCGCGTGTCGAGCGATGACGCGCAGGATCCATCGTTGTCGATCCCGCGCCAGCTCTCCGCCTGTGAGCGCGCCGTAGCGGCTTCCGGCGGTGAGATCGTCTGCTGCTACTGGGACATCGAGAGCGGTCGCAAGGATCGACCGCTCGCCGAGACCTCGGCCATGGGTCGAGCGCTTCCCCACTAAGCGCCGCGGCACGGCCTCTCAATCACGTCGGCTCGTCGATTGACCCCGCAGGTTTGCAACACCTTGACCCCGAGCTTGACCCGAGATCGTCGCCCATCGGAGCGACCCAGCGTACCCTAGAAAAGAGCCCAGCGTTTGCGGGGTTCTGCCTTCATAGCGGGGGAACGATTCGTCCTTATCGGCGACCACTCGGTGCTGGTGGAGCGGGTCGTTCCGTGGCCGTGAAGCTGGCGCGAGCCCGATACAGAGCGCTCAACAGGCAGCAAGCGGGCTGTCGTCGGTCTCGGTTTCTGATCGAGACCGAACAACCATGATGTCGGTGTGCTCCTCGATGATCTGGAGCACATCCGCGATTACGCGACGAACGCGAGCCTCGGTGGGGTAAAGCTCGTCTTGAACCCACTCCGGCGCCCACACGAAGCAACGAACAGAAGGAACGCACGGAACCGAAGCAGGACAAGTGACGTGACGGGGTCCCGGCGAGGAGCCCAGGTGGTCTGGGATCTTTTGATGGACCGCGGTCGTGCGAGTCAGGCCGCTAGGAAGCGATCGCCGCCTGTACTCCATTGCGGAGCTGACCGGCCGTGAGCGCCTCGTTGGCCGTCTGCGCGACCGCCTGGTCATCCGTGAAGTGGGAGAGCGCTTCGGAGGTCGCCTTCAAGATCGCGCGGTCGACGTCTGGTGGAAGCGGGTCCAGCCACATGTCGGCGAAGTCGTTAATCGTCATCTTGGATTGTCTCGGCTTCCACCAGAAGGTCAAAACAAACACGTGGGGCGCGAGCCCGTATTCGCCTTGCTCATTCGCGAGTTCGCAGGCCTGCGCGGACCACCGCCACAGCCGCGTGGAGTCACCTTGCTCGAAGCCGATGCTCCACGGATCAGAGCCGCCGACGCTCTCCGACAGCGCCCGGACCGCGCCTCGAATCGCTGCGTCGTTGGCCCCGTACAGGACCCGCACTACGGCCTTAAGCCGCTCTGAGAACCCTGGAAGATCCGCAGGCTGTACGACGATCGGCCGCTCGACCTTCGGCGGTGCGCTCGGCTTGTCTCGACTAAAGAATCCCATCTGCCCTCTCCTGTTTGGGGTAGTAGGTGCCCTGTCTCGTTGGCGTCGCAAGTAAACCACGGGAGCGCCGCCAAAAGACACGAGAAAAACCGGGCGTCCGTCTCCGCCTACGCCGACTACGCGCCCGACCCATCCCAGGGACATCGTGGGCTGCACGGGCCTTCTCAACGAACGAGACCCCAAGAACGCCCCCTCAACTGACGATCCCGCAACCAGGATGAACCCAGCTCCAGCGACAAATTGTGCGGCCAGCGACTCGCCTGCAAACTCTCCCACAACGACGAAGCACCCGCATTTGCAGGCATTTCGGTAGGGTCTGCTCCCGGCCGTGACCCTCATGGCCATCCTGGGTTCAGTGCCAACTTCGTCGTCCGTACGAACATCCGCAAAATCGCGTAGTCCGTACGCTCTCCGCCGGCTTAGCGTATGAACATCCGCAAAAAGCGGTACTATGTACCTGTATGCCAGGCCGGGTCTTCACTGAGATCCTCGCGCTTGCCGCCGAACAAAACGGCTTCGTGCGCACCCGCGAGGTACGCGAGCTTGGCATCGACCCGCGCCGCCTGAACGACTACGCCCAGCGTGGCTTGGCCGAGCGCATCAGCCGGGGCTTGTACCGCATTGAGCTGGTCCCGCACGGAGACTTCGACGAGTTCGCCCGGGCCACCCAATGGCCGGATGGGCGCGGCACGCTGAGCGGCGAGACGGCGCTCGATCTCCACGAGCTCTGCGACGTAAGCCCGGCTCACATCGACATCACCGTCCCGCGCGACTACCGCACCCACCGGCAGGTACCTGCGCGTTACCGGCTGCATCGACGCGACCTCACCAACGACGAGGTGACCCGGCTGCGTGACGTCCCGATCGTCACCCCGGCGCGCGCGATCGCCGACGGCATCGAGCTCGGGCTGCGACCGACACTCATCGGCCAAGCCATCGACACTGCCGCCAGCCAGGCGCTCATCACCGCCGAGCAGGAGGCCGATCTGCGCGCCACGCGGGCTCAGGGCGCGGCATGAGTGAGCGTCGCTACGACACGCCACCCAAGAACAAGGCCTCGCTGGAGCAGCGCCTGCGCAACCTCATCGGCGACGACGCGCTGCAGCTGCGCGCCCGCCGCCAGATCGGCTACATCGCCGTGATCGCCGCGCTCGGCACCCACGCCCGCAACGAGAACGGCGAGCCGATCTTTGCCGTCAAGGGTGGTGTCGCCGTCGAGCTTCTGATCGGCCAGGAGGCCCGGGCGACCAAGGACCTCGACTCGGCCGTCCGCGCCCAGGCCGAGCAGATCGAGTCCCTGCTGCGAGACGCCCTGGCTCGTGGCTGGGACGGCTTCAGCTTCCGGCTGGTCTCATGGGAGCCGATCCACGACACCGCCGCCTGGCGCGGCAACATCAAGCTGCAGTTCAAGGGCCAGCCGTTCTCCACGGTGCAGTTCGAGGCAGCGCCGGCCGAAGGCGACGCAGGCCGCGGCACGCAACTAGTCGACAACACGTTTGTAGACGTTGCCGCGCTCGGCCTCTCCCCGGTCGGCGAGCTGCCACTTGTCACGCTCGCCTACATGCTCGCGCAGAAGCTCCACGCCTGCACCGACCATTCCCTCCCCAATCGCGAGAACGACCGCGCCCGCGACCTGATCGACATCCTCCTCGTCCGCCGGCTGCTCGCCGACGACGAGTTGCCCGGCGTGCGCCGGGCGTGCGTGGAGATCTTCCGCCTGCGCGACAAGCACCCGTGGCCGCCGTCGGTCACGGTCCTGCCAGAGTGGCCCATAATCTACGCGGGCGAGCTGGCCAAGACGCCCGGCTTCACGCCGGTCGATGTCGAGCAGGCCGCAGCCCATGTGGACCTGCTGATTGCCGAGATCGACGGGGCATCATGACCGCTCAGGCCGCCTCCCTTTGCCTGCGGCGTTCGCTTGGTAGAAGATTGCAATCCCCCGCGAGTTCTGCTCTGATCGATCGCGCCGACAGATGTCGTCGGCGTGGACCCATGACAAAGAAGCCCGAGCATGAGGATCGCGGGCGGGAGACCCCCGACGCTCGCCCGCGTCGCGCCCGGAAGAGCGTGTGGGACGACGCCAAGATCGTCGTCAACGTCGAGTACACCAAGCCCGGCACGGCTCTCGACGACCACCTCCGCAAGGAGCAGACCCGAGCGCTACTCGACCTCCTGGCCGATTATGTGCAGAAGCTCGACGAGAGCGGCGATGCTGAGTCGTAGCCCTCCGTATGAAAGCTATCCCACGCAGGCCCAGCGCCCTTGCCGGCCTCAGATAACTGTCATAGCGGGGGGAAAGATTCGCTCCTAACGGCAACCTCGTGGTGCCTGTGGAGCGGACGTTTCCTGGCTGGCCAGGACGCCCGCGACAGCACTAGCCGGTCGAAAGGGCTATCTGCTATGTCGGCCGCTATGTCCAGACCGTCGTGTACCTTGTCCCTCTCCCTTGTAACAGCAGAAACGAGAGACCATGACAGACGACACGACTCAACTCGACGACCTTCTCGCCCGGATGCCGGCGATCGCCAAGGCCGTCTCGGCCTTCCCAGAGGCCGTGCAACGGAGCGCATTCGATGAGTTGATGGCCGCCGCGACTGGTAACACCGCGCCCGCGCCGGCACCCGACGGCGGCGACGGCGAGGTCGCACCGAAGAAGCGACGCTCGGGCACCCGGCCACGGAAGGCGAAGCCAAGCGCCGAGAACGGCGACGCGAAGCTGCGGCGCGCGACGGGTGCATCCCAGCCCAAGATCGTCAAGGAGCTCGACCTGCGGCCGAAGGGCAAGACGTCGTTCGCGGACTTTGTAAAGGCGAAGAACCCGACGAACAACCACGACAAGCACGCCGTGGCGATCTACTACCTCTCGAGCGAGGCCGGGCTCAGCACCGTGTCGAGCGACGACGTGTTCACCGCGTGGCGCGACGCGGGATGGAAGCTTCCGCCCGACTTCTTGGCGTCGCTGCGCCTTACGGCGTCGAAGAAGCGCTTTCTCGACACGAGCAACAGCGAAGCTCTGCGGCTGCTCAACACCGGCGTCAATCGTGTCGAGCACGACCTCCCAGTCCAGAAGAAGGGCTAAAGCGATGGCGACGGCAGCTACTGGCGGCTCGCTCACGAGCGTGCTCGACACCCTTCCCGAGGGGCTGCGGAAGGAGTTGCTCGACGCCTTCAACCAGATCGTCAAGAACTTCCGCGAGCGGCGGTGGGAGCCCTCCGAGCTGAACGGCGGCAAGCTCTGCGAGGTCGTCTACACGATCCTCAAGGGCTACGGCGACGGCAAGTACCCGGCGAAGGCCGCGAAGCCGAAGAACATGGTGCTGGCGTGCCAGAAGCTCGAGACCGAGGCCGCCGGGGCCCCGCGCTCGATCCGCATCCACATCCCGCGGATGCCGATCGCGCTCTACGAGATCCGCAACAACCGGAACGTGGGGCACGTGGGCGGCGACGTCGACCCGAACCATATGGACGCCGTCTGCGTGCTCCAGATGGCGAAGTGGATCATGGCCGAGCTCGTACGGGTACTGCACAACGTGTCCACGGAAGAGGCTACCGCGATCGTGGATGGCCTCGCCGACCGCGAGACCCCGCTGATTTGGGAGGTCAACGGGAAGAAGCGGGTCATGGGCACGGGGCTGACCATGCGCGCCAAGGCGCTGCTCCTTCTCCACGCCTCGAGCGGACCGGTGGCCGAGGCCGACCTCGTGTCCTGGATCGAGCACTCAAACGGGAGTGCGTTTCGCCGCGACGTGCTCCGGCCAGCGCACAAGGAGCGCATGGTCGAGTACGACGCCGACGCCCGGACCGTGCAGATCTCCCCGCTCGGCATCGCGCATGTTGAGGAGGACCTGCTCCCGGGCCTGGGCGGCTAGATGATTGTCACGCGCTTTGGCGCAGTAGTTGACGAACGCGCGGTTTGGCCGGTCGAGGTGGTAGTTCAGTGTAAGGGGGCGACGAGGCAGAGTAGGCGTTGAAGGGCGCTCTCTGAGGCCGGCGAAGGTTCTGGCGCCGTAGCGGTCCAGCGTCAGGATGTCCTTGCAGGTCCAGAAGATGCTCTCGATGCGTTGGCGGATTGACGCGAGGTGCAAGCCGCGGCCGGGCTCATCTTCGCGGCGGGGTCTGAGGATCGTGGCGTCCAGTTCACTGGCACCGCGCTGCTCGACAAGGACGGCGATGCCAAGCCATAAGTCGCTCAAGGCATGGAGGGCGAACTACCGCTACTACCCGGCGCCCTTGTCCAGCGAGGCGGTCTGCTTGCTGGGAACTCAGACAACTGTCATAGCGGGGGTGGTGTGTGGTTGCAGCTGATAGGCGACAGGTGTGTCAGGACATAGGAGACACCAACGTGAGGGAGTCTTCCTGTGGAGATGGCGCGGTATCTGGTCGAGGCGCATGTGTTGGAGGGACGGTCGGTCAGCGAGCTGGCAGCAGCGCACGGGGTTCATCGCAGCTGGATCTATAAGCTCTTGGGCCGCTACCGCGAGGGCGGCTATGAGGCATTAGCGCCGAGGTCCAGGCGGCCGCGCTCGTGCAGGCACGGAACTCCACCGGAGCTCGTTGAGGCGATCGTGGAGCTGCGCAGCGACCTGCACGCCCAGGGCCACGATGCGGGGGCGGCGACGATCGCCTACCACCTCGCCCAGCAACGGCAAGAGGTTCCCTCGATCTCGACGATCTGGCGGATCCTCAGACGCCAGGGCCTGATCGTTCCCCAGCCGCAGAAGCGCCCCCGGGCTAGCCTGATCCGCTTCCAGGCCGAGCTGCCGAACGAGCTGTGGCAGACCGACATCACCCACTGGGCGCTCGCTGGTGGCGAGCACGCGGAGATCCTCAACGTGATCGATGACCACTCGCGGCTGTTCCTGGCCTCCCGCGCGTTCCACACGGTCAAGGCCAGGGATGTCGTGGACGTATTCCACAGCGCCGCAGAGCTGCACGGGCTGCCCGCCTGCCTGCTCTCCGATAACGGCGCCGTGTTCACCGCCACACCCCGCAAGGGCAAGGTGCTCCTGCAGACAGAGCTCCAGCGGCTCGGGATCTCCTTCAAGAACTCACGGCCCTACCACCCCCAGACCTGCGGCAAGGTGGAGCGCCTGCACCAGACGCTCAAGCGCTACCTCGATGCACAGCAGCCCGCTGGAACGCTCACCGAGCTGCAGGGCCAGCTCGATCGCTTCGTGCACTACTACAACAACGTGAGGCCGCACAGGGCCCTTTGACCGGACCCCGTTTGTCGGTCCACCACGAGTGAGAGGGTGGTGGATGTGACGGGAGGGGAAGGTAGCGCTGTGCTCGGACGGACGGGAGGCGTGGGGTTTCTCCGCGGCTGTCGTCGCGAAGGCCGAGCGCGTAGCGCGAGTGCCTGAGTGGCGATAGCCGCGGCGCGCCGCCGCCGGACCACCCCCCGGGTCGCCGGACCCGGCGTGGTCACGCGGCCGCCGGCAGCTCGCTGGTCGTGGAGCACTCGGCGGCGAACACGGCCGGCGTCTTCATCCCGAGCGCCGAGTGCGGACGCCGCCAGTTGTAGTCCTCGCGCCAGTCGCCGATCACTACGCGTGCCTCGGCGAGGCAGGAGAACTCCTCGACGTCGAGCAGCTCGTCACGGACGCGCGAGTGGAAGCTCTCGACAAACGGGTTCTGCCACGGTGAGCCCGGCTCGATGAACACGCTCCCGGTCTTCGAGATCACGCACCAGTCTCTGAGCGCGTGTGCGGTCATCTCCGGACCGTTGTCGCACCTCAAAAGCTCCGGGGCGCCGCGCTCAGCGACGAGCCGCTCCAGCGCCTGCACGACCGTGTCGGCGTCGATGCTGCGCGCGACCAGCATCACCAGCGACTCGCGCGTGAACTCGTCAACGATGTTCAGCAGCTTGATCGCCCTCCCGCAGGCGGTCTGGTCGAACTGGAAGTCGAACGCCCACACGTGGTTGGGCCGCTGTGCGCGCAGCCGCTGGGCCGGCACGGTCGACTCGCCCAGCCGCCGACGCTTGCGTCGCCGCTGCGGGACGCGTAGCCCCTCCTCGCGCCACAGCCGCTGCACTCGCTTGCGGTTGACCTCCCAGCCCTCTTCCCGCAGGCGGTGATGCGCGCGCCGGTACCCCCACCGCGGCCGCTCCTTCGAGAACTGACGCAACTCGGCGCGCAACGCCGCGTCATCCTCAGCCCGCTTCGGCTCGTGACGCTGCGTGGAGCGATGCTGCCCCACTACCCGGCATGCCCAGCGCTCGCTGACGCCGAGACGGTCACGAAGCATCGCGACCGCCTGGCGCCGGCGGACCGGGCCTACCAATTTCCCTTGGAGATCTCCTTCAGCGCCCGAACCTCAAGCGCTTGATCAGCGACGATCGCCTTCAAGCTCGAGTTCTCACGCTCAAGCTCCTTCAGCCGCTTGACGTCATCGGCCTTCATCCCGCCGTACTGGTTGCGCCAGCGGTGAAACGTCTGCTCACTGATCCCCAGCTCCCGAGCGGCCTCCGGGATCGTCTTGCCCTCACCGAGCAGCCGCTCGGCCTCCCGCAACTTGCGGATGATCTGCTCCGGCGTATGCCTACGTCGCTTCATCGTGGAGTTCCTTCCTCGCCCACCATCATGGGCACGAGAAACTCTCACAAGAGCCGGACCGAACTCAGGGGGTCAGGCCTCCTTGACGGACGAACGCCCCTCCAGGCCTACATAGCGGGGGCGGGATTCGAACCCGCGACCTTCGGGTTATGAGATCGCCCGAGTGGGGTCAGGTGGGTCCGGGGCGCCCGTGTTTGCTGGGGTTAGGTCAGGCTCCGTTGGGTTGGATTCGCTCAAAACGGAACCCTCAATGGAACCTTGGGAGCCTGCACCGGAGCCATCTATAAAGCGCGGCTAGGCAGGCGTAGCTGGGCAAGAGCACGCTCTCGGCTCGATATGACGGTACGTCTATACCACCGTCGAGCTCTCTAACGCGGGCAGCCTGTGCTCACGCCTAGCCCGTGAGAGGCCCGGCAGTCGGTGGATGCTCCTCGCGCTTGCGCTACACGTCCGCGGGGATGATGGGCTCCTGACCTCCGGGACCCCCGTAGGGATCCGCGGCCGAGATCCGCATGATCTCCGGCGCCAAGCGCATGATCTCCGCCTTTAGCTCCTCGTGCTCCGAACTAACGATCTCCTTGTAGTTCGGGAAATTCGTGGAAAGCCAGGCAAACGCGCCGTCATCGTCCTTTGCCTCGAAGTAGGCCTCGAACTCGTTCGATTGCTCATCGGTCATCTGGTCGGCGAGCACAATGCCGACGCGCATCTCCAAAGTCTCATAGACGTGCTTAAGAAATGGGTTCTGCTCCCACGCTGGCAGAGCCCCTAGGCCGACATCTCGGAGGTAATCAGCATCGATCTTCAGCATGCCGCTCCCGAGAGGTCGGCAGTGAAAGGCATTTCTGCATCGGCGGGGGCGTCCAGCACCTCGATCTTGAGGTCATCTTGTATGCGAGCGCGCCAGAGTGCACTATCGAGTTCCTGCGATCGGCCTCCTATCTTCCAAGTCCGCGCGCCCATCGCGTCGAACAGCGCATACGAGAGAAGGTCGCCGCGGCGAGGATCATGAGAAGGCCAGTACGCGACCCCGCCGAACCCTGCCGCATGCAGTGCAGCCGCCCATTCGCGGCACCTATCGTAAGGCTCCTCAGTACTAAAGCTCCTACCGAGCCCGAAGTGAACTGCCGCTGGACTGTCCGCCATCGCGAACGCCTTCGGAATCGGCATGTTCCGGATCGACTTGCGTTGCAGGTCTTCGCGCAGTACGTGGGTACGCCCCTTGATAACCGTCTCACAGATCGAAGTCAACGGATCGTGCGCTACGTAGCACGTCCCTGCCTTGGGCGAGAGTCCGAAGCGACCGCGGTCGCTGAAGTACCAGGGCTTCCTGTCCTTCGTGTGCACCCTCCAAACCAACAGCCCGGGCGAGAGCTCGAATTGCGGGAAGTCCCGCAGAGCATCTCGGCCATCCGGCGGGGGCGGGACTGGACCTTCCTCCCGGCGGGCCTCTGGCGGCTCACTCATCGTCTGCCCTCGCTTGGGCGATAATAACCGGCATCTGCGGATCGAGATCCGATCTCAGCCAATCGATAACCGTCCTGCCACCAAGACCTCCGAGTGGCGTCATGAGCCACCCAGCGCGACTCCATAGACTCCAGTCGGTCTGCTGGAGAGCTTGCAAGACCTGATCGAGGCCGGAGAGTGGCAGCGAGTTCATAAAGTGGTTCGCCGGGATCACCTCTGTCTCGCTGCGCGTGGTCAGTATGAGTAGGCGCCCAAGTTCCGCGCGTCCGCGCAGAGTCTCGACCGACTCGCCAAGCACCTCTGCGACGCGCTCCAGACGAACTACAGGACCAACCAACTCGGCCCACCCGTTGCGCGACGAGGGCGGCGGACCCAGCTCCTTGGAACCACTCGACGAATGCTTCGTGGGTTCAGCTCCACTATGGATTCGCGACTCCGGCTCGTCGCTCGTCGGCTCAGCCTCAGGCTCCTTTCCAGCGCCAGGCGCGGCGTGCGACTCTCGGTCCAACCCCTCCTTTGCCGCTGCACGCTTAGCCCGCCATCCGCTCATGAAAGTGTCCGCGTCACCTGCCGGTGCGGCGGCGTCGACCGGCGGTGGCTTCTTCTCGCTCGCGCCGACTTCAGTCAGCGCGACCCGTCGTGTCTCAAGTTGACGCAGAATCTCCTTGCGCGGAAGGACACGCTCCGCCGCGTGCTGGCAACTCCTAATCTCGTCTTGGCGCAGAGGGTTTAGCTCGGGCTCGTGCAAATCAGTGACCAATGTCATGGTCGGAACCCAAGCGCCATCGAGCGTGAGCCGCGCAAGAGCTTGGTAGCGACCTATCCCTGAGACCTCGGACGTCCTGACGGCGAACTGAGAGGCCATCACCTCGATATCCGGCGCGCCAACACCGAAGCAGACCATTGATCCCACATTCCCGAGGATTGCGCTAAGCAGACCCTGGTCCTGCTGGCCGGATTGAGGCGAGAACAGCTTTAGCTGGTCCAAGTTCTGGTGCGCCAAGACGATCCCGACGCCATACTTCCGTGCCTCCGCCACCAGCTCGCTAAAGGCGGTCGTAGCGAACTTCTGAAACTCATCCACGTAGACAAAGAAGTGCCCACCGGCCTCTTTGGGAGTTCTGCGGAGCAGCGCCGCTCTAAGTTGCTGCAGCACGAGCGATCCTATGCAGCTCCGCAGCCCGCCGACCAGCTACAGCCTCCGGCAGTCGAACGATGAGGATGCCGTTTTCGCGAACCACCCGATCTATGTCAACCGTGTTCCGCTCCCCGCCAAACACCATTCGTAGGGACTCGTCACGACTAATATCGTCGAACTTAGAGATAACCCAGTCGATAAGCTCGGGATACTCTCGCGTTGTCGTTAGGCGACGGTGGAAGCTCCATCGGGCGACGAGCTCCGGGTCCCGCAGTCTCTTGACGAGGCCTGACTGCAACTCAGCGTCTGTAAGGATTCGCGGAACATCGGTCAAAGCCGGCGCGACCGGATAGCCGCCGTCAAGCATGGTGTCAAGAGCCAGCCGCACAATCTCATCGAACCTGGGTCCTGACCACTCGTGATAAAGCCGCTGCTTCATGAGTTCAAGGACGTCCTGTACGACGCGTGACCGCACGAGTGCGTCCGTACCGTCAAACGCGAGCGGGTTGAGGACGGGTAGGGATCGCGGATCCGTGACGTCCACTGTGACGACCTCGTCTACACGCGCCGCCGGCACACTATTGAGCACGTGTCCGGCTAGGTCACCGTGTGGATCGATCACCGCCAACCCGGTTCCGGGTGAGAGTAGATGCTGCTCGGCAAGCCCCCGCAGAAAGTTGGTCTTGCCCGACCCAGTTCTCCCCATGACATATATGTGTCGGAGCGCGTCGTTCTCCGGAAGGCGGACCTGGATTCGCCGATCGGCCTTCGCATGAGCGCGGTACGCCGTGCCAAGCTCGATACCCGTAATCGGGAAACTATCGACAGAGGAGGTCAGCCGTGTTACTCGCTGTCCGATCCGCGAGGCGAAAAACTCGCCGTAGGGTGCATGGAAAACGCCGAAGCCCTCAGCCAACTGCATGCGTGTTCGCCTGGCATCTCGATCGACATCCTCTGTTTGCGCGATGTCGAAGGTGGATGTGCCGGCTACCTCCGTTCCGACAAGATTGAGCAACGGTGCGCTGATTTCTCGATTCGACCCGACCGAGATGCGGAGCGATACCGTCTCGGCGGTCGTGGAAAACCGGCGCAAGACGTCGTTGAGTACAGACTTCGCCGTTTCGTCGCTGGCCGGATGTTCGTCGTGTGCTGACCCAAGTGTCATTGGCTCGCCCGTCGTGTCGCCGGCGCTCGCGGTCAACTTAACGACAACCTGATGGTCGAGCGTCAACATGTAGTCGAGGATGTACCCCCAGTCTGGACGACCTAGGAATGGCTGGTAGTCGCCGCCCGACACCTGCGCTCTGACGATCTCCCTCTGGAACCGAGGATGCCGTAGCCGGGTTTCGTCGTCGGCGTTCCGCTCCGGGCGGGAGAATGTGAACGAGAGCCCGTAGGCACCAACGAAGGCCGCGTGCACGAGCTCACCGAAGCTCTCGCGTAGCTCCGCTGCCTCGGCAGCATCGCACCCAGATACCGTGGCCTCAACCTCGAAGCGCGCGCCCAGCTCGCCTGCCGGTGACGGTGCCGTGAAGAGTCGATAAGTCAGCTCGATCGGTAGATCGCTCAACGAGTTGAGCACCCGCAGAAGCGTCGCCTGGCGGACGAGACTCCGCTTGATCGCATCGCTATCGGGGGAGAACGTCGTAAAGCTCGCACGAAAAAGATAATGAACCTCGTGCCCGCCCTCGTCATGAACCAGATGCTCGAGCCGACGGCGCGACGACCTGACTTCCGAGACCATTACCTCCTCTCGTCGAGCGATGTCGTCCCACTGGACCTTCAGAATTCGCGCGACCGGTGAGTCGCTGCCTTCCTCCGCGATCGTGCCCTGCAGGCTCGTGAGCACCCCCTCCAGCGCCCGGAAGTCCAGCTCAAGAGGCGTAAGTACCGCGTCCGGCAAGAATATGGGGTTAGCTAGATGACGTGGTACATGCCCACGCGTCGCAAGCTCGTCAATAGCCAGGTCAAGGTAGACGTGCTCGCGGGCACTAGCTTGCACGAGTCGCTCGTAACGCTCGCGAAGTCGAAGTGCCAGAAACTGCGCCTCCTGATGTTCTTGCGTAAGGCCGAGCAGCTCCTGGCTAATGGCGGGTGCGCTCTCATCGAGGGTCCGATACAAAAACGGGATCCAGCCATGCACCCCTCCATCGTCAGGGCCACGAATTGAAAACGCCCCGGTGACAGGTGCGCCCTCAAGCGGAGGGCACGAGGCAGTAAAGGAACCGGGCTCCTCCGCCCGGTCCGGCCCCCCGGCCTCGACGGTTCCGTTCGGTAGGTCGACTCGAAGTGTGACCGGCGACGCTCGCTCGTCGTGCCTCGTGCTCACGACGAACTCCTCGACGATCAGCGCCGTCTCGGGATCGAAGACGATCGAGTGCGAGGGTCCCAGCACAAACCCGACCCTGGGACGCTCCAACAGTTCCTGCGGGACATCACTAAGCGTCGCCGCGATGTCTGGGCCGATCGGGCCGGCCACCACACCCACCCACGTGTTCCGAACGCTAAACCGCGCGATCTCAGTTAGTGCGTCCGATGGCAGCGCTGGACCCATCAGGAGCCCAAGGTTGACCTCAGTTACAAGCCCGTAACGGAGGATCGCATCCAATGTCGCCTTGGTGTTCTCGTCCTGACGAGTCCTCGCATCGGCGTCGAGTTCCGCAAGACGAGTCTCCAGTGACTTTGGCCCGGACTCCTCTCCAAAGTCCGCGATCGCGTCGGAGAGCTGTCGGTGCATTGGAGGAAACAGATCTTGATGCGAGTCGTCCGGCATTCGGAAGAACCCGAGCCGGGGTGCCGTCGGCAGTGTGTCGCGCGTCGGCAACGTAAGCTCGACCGCCGAGCTGAGTGCGGAATCAAGGAGCCGTCGATCGGATTTCGGATCAGTCACGAGAGTGCTTCGGGGGTTCCTCGCGTATGGCTAGGCTCGCAACCTTGGCTTACGCTGCCGCAGCGGCGCGAACGATCCACATCATAAAGAGAGACGGACCACGTGCACGGCATTATGTCTGCGGATCTGGAGTGTCGAATCGACACCCGACGCGCTCGCTCGCTCATGAGTCCGTCTCGTACTCGGCCAAAGGAAGGCTCTCGCCCACCCAGGCATCCTCGAACGTACCCATCGGCATCTCCGATGCCCGGATCGAGTCGACGGTTCCGGCCAGAACCGAATTGAGCGGCGGGACCTCAAACGTCTGGTGGTCGTCCGATATCACTCGGGCATGGAGCGCGCGGGCCTCATCGGCCGACAGCACCCGCCATTGGCAGACGATGCCCCGCTTCTCGAGCTCAGTCGAGAAACGCTCAAACGCCTTCTTGGTCTTGGCTGACAGGTTCGCCGGTCCCGAGAGGAGTCGAAGCTCGTCGATCTGATCGATGGACAACTCGTCGGAGAGGATTTCCAGAGCCTTGCGGTCCATGTGCTGCTCGTACCAGAGGACGTTCCCCCGCAGCTGTCGGACGACCCTGCGAATCGCGAGGTCGTTCGAGAACGGTCGATCGGGGTGGAGGTAGGTGTCGGTGAGGGCGTCGGGCATCAGTGCCGGGCCCTCCGCTGGTTCTGCCACGGTGGGTGGCGCGCCGATCGCCTCGAAGCCCTTTCGTATGACTTGAGCGATGAGCTTGCGGCGCTCTTGGAGGAACTCGTCGTAACCCATCTGCGACCAGCCGTCGGGCAGGGCGTGATGGAAGAGATCCTCGGGTGAGAACTGGTCTGCGTACCGCGGCCAGTAGACGGAAGGCGCGGTATCAGAGATCTCGATGTTCTCGGGCCACTCGACGTAGGACAGATTCGCGATCTGGTTGATGTTGGACGTACCCCGGACGCCTTGGCCTTCGAGGTACTTGCGCGGGAAGAGATGATGGCGCTCGACCGGGGCCTTCTTGGGCTGGACGACGGGATCGAACAGATCGCGTAGGAAAAGGGCGGCCTTGTGCTCGTGGTCGGGGCCCTCTTCGACGAAGGGCGGGACGCGTGCGTTGAGAAGGCACAGCGATGCCGCGTACGCAAACAGGCCTGGGCCCT
Source organism: uncultured Solirubrobacteraceae bacterium (assembly GCA_963838405.1). Taxonomy (GTDB): domain Bacteria; phylum Actinomycetota; class Thermoleophilia; order Solirubrobacterales; family Solirubrobacteraceae; genus Palsa-744. The sequence continues at coordinate 1,545,347 of CAWIRA010000006.1, forward strand.
GGGCTGCGGAAGTCGCGAGTCCTTGGGGCAGTGTGATCGTCCAGTAGTCCGAGGTAAGCGTCGTGGAGATCGCCTGCCGTAGTCGCTCCAGGTAGTCGGGCCCGCTCATCGCCTGGGTGAACGCCTGCACGTCCTGCGTGATCTGCGCCTCAAAGGAGCCCGTGTACCGCCCGGTGAGTGACGACATGAAGAAGTAGCGGGCGATCGTCGTCCTGAGGTCGCTATGCGAGAGGCCATAGCCACGCCCGATCAGATACAGCGCGTAGACGAGGACCACGTTGTTCTCCGAAGAGATCTCATTCGAGCGCCGGAAGCCCGCCGACATGAGCGTCTTTATGTACTCGTGCCAGCTCGTGAGATCGAGGATCACATCGATCGCTGCGGTCAGCTTGTCCAGCTGAGCCTCGCGGTCGCCCTCGACGAGCGTCGCGTCGCCGTCGAGACTGCCGCCGCGCAGGAGCGCAAGAACGGACTGCAGCCTCCCGCGCTGAAACGCGACCAGCACGGCGACGCGCAATAGCTGATCGGCGGCGGGTTTGACCAGGTGGTTGTAGGGGCTCGGAGTTGCGTCGCCGGGCACAATCCGGACCGCCTGGGCAAAGTGTTCAAGGCGCCGCCGATCCTCCTCGCGGAAGACCGAGAGCAGCGTCAGGATGAAGTCGGCCTGGGTCAGCATCGTGCCGCCGCTGTTGACGCGCAGAAAGATCTCGGCCACGCGCTCCTCGTCGACCTCGTGGCCGATCTGGACGGCTAGAAATGGAAAGTCCTCCAGGCCGCTCAGACGACTGAGACCAGTGCGCAGCTGCTTCTCCCGACCGTCCTCGAGCGCCTCCGGTTTCGAGGCGCGCAAACGCTCGATGAAGCTCTCGATGACTTCCCAATCCTCGCCCGTCCAAAGCTGGGTGATATTGGGCAGGAACTCAGGGTCCTTCTCGATGGCAGCATCAGTCACATCGAACTGTCCATCGCGTGGTCGGAACGCGATGCTGATCCGGCCCTTGCTGAAGTCCTTGAACGTGACTTCAGCGCCCTTCATGACAGCGTAGAGACCGGTCAGCCGTTGCTGGCCGTCGACGATAAATTCCGTCGGCGTGTGCTGCTTGCCATCGACGCCGATCAACTTCGCGTCAACCTCCGCAGCATTCCAGAGCATCAGATAGCCGACCGGGAAGCCGCGGTACATCGAGTCGAGCAGATCGCGCACGGCCGACTTCTTCCAGACGAACGGCCTTTGAAGCTCGGGCAGCGCGAGCTTTCCGAGGTCGATGTCGCCCAGCAGCTGGCTGAGCTCGTAGGACACCGGCTTGAAGAGGGTCTTTGCCACGGGGCAAGTCTATTCGGAAGAGTCGACCCGCGTGCTTGGCAACGGGTGCAGCGCGGTGACGTATGCGACGCAGATCGCCTGTACCCGGTCCTCGGGGATCGCGGTTCGCAGCGCTCTTGACGCCATCTCGATACCGGGGCGTCCACGTCTGCCGAACAGCTCCTCGATGTAGGTGAGCGCCGCGGTCGTCGGAGGTCCGGCGATCGCATCCTGGGTGAGGGCGTTGAGCGTGACCGCGATCTCGTCCGGCCTCGTCGTTTGCATGAGTCGCACGACATCGGAGGCGTCCTTGTCCTCGAGCCGGACGGCGCGACCGCTTGCGACGCGATCGTGGAGCTTGTGGGCCTTTGCGACGAGTAGCGCGGCGGGGCCGGCGACCCTCGCTTGTAGCGAGCGCTCGTCGGCTGGGTCCAGCGCAGCGATGGTCATCGTGCTGTTGTCGACAAGTGCTGCCTCGAGTCCGACCGCTCGCCGGGCAGCGCGAGCGCCGTGGCCGCCGAGGCGTGCGGCGCGTCTGCCAGTGCCCGACGCGGCGCCCTCTGGAACGATCAGATCGACGGGAACGAGGATCTCGTCTCCGGCGGCTGAGGCTCTGGCCAGCCAGATGCCCGGCTCGACGTGACCGCCGGGCTGCTGCTGAAGATGAAACCCTGCGGCGGACATTCCGGCTTCGAGCTCGGGCGCGTCGCCGAGGAGAAGCGGGTCCAGCACGAGATCACCATCGGTGGTGTACGGGGCGATGGCCAGATCGGCGGTGCCTGTGTGGAGGTAGACGGCCTGGGCACCGGCCAGGATGATGGCGTCGCCGTGCGGTGCGAGCACGGTCAGCGCGTCGAGCAGGGCTCGCCGGGCAGCTACGTATCGCGCGTCGAGGTCCTGGTGTTGTGAGGCATTGCTCGGGCCGGTCATGCGTCCGCCTCCGAGCGGTGCAGATCGGCGATCGATGGCAGCCGCCAGCGCGGCTCGTTCTCCGCCATCCACGCGATGAGCGCTTCGCCCTCGGCCGGCATCCTGCCTGTACCCGTCAGGCAGTCGACGGCGGCCTGGGAGGGCGCGACATAGCGAAGGCCCGCATCTTCTGTCGCCCGCTCCCACACGACCGGATCGAACGCTCGCAGTAGGACGACGTTGGCTCCCTCGTCGGCCGGAAGCAACCCGAGCGTTTTGGCCAGCGCCTCGATCTCGTTGCAGTACGCAATGAGCAGTGCCGGCGCGGCAACTGGTGCAAGACGCACCGCGGCGAACGAGCCGGTGACCGCCACCGCTGGCCCGGACAGTTCGGCGAGCTGCGAGAGCGCATCGTTTGCCCCGCCGGGCGCGAGGAACGTGGACGCGTCGTTGCTCTTGAGCACGTCGTAGGACTCGGCCCACCGTCGCAGCAGCCCGGGCATATCGACGTCCTGCACCCGTCCTCGACGGGTGCGCTCGACGAGCGCGTCTTGGTCCAGTGCGTCGAGCAGCCGCGAGACGTAGCCTTGCGTCAGGCCCGTGACGGCTGCGATCTCGCTGACTCCATAGGGCGGTCTGACGTCGATGAGCAGGCGGATGAGCCGTGCTGCCTTTGGCCCGCGGACCCTCGCCTGGCCGCGAGGCATGGGCTGGGGGTTCCTGGCGGCTCCGACGGCACTTATGTAGAGCGCGGGGTTCTCCAGCTTGATTCGCGCGTTACCGGTGAGATCGATGAAGTTGATGCCGTCCTTGGCCAGTAGCTCTCGGCTTCGCGCACTTATCCATGGAGAGACGGCGAGGATCGGGATGTTGCTGGCGATCGAGCGGATGACGCTCGACAGCCCGCCAGAGAGTTGCTCGACGGCGCGAGGATCGAATGATCGCTTCGCCTCGACCGCAAGGGTCACATAGGTCCCCCTGGGGTCGCGAAGGTCGATTGCTCCGTCCGCCAGTGAGCGCCCCTCACCCGAGTTTGCGGCCACCTCGGCCCTGTTCGATCGTTCTACGGTCCAGCTCGCCGGGAGCATCTGGCGCAGCTGCACAACAGCCGCGTCGATGAGATCTGTTTGCTCGATGGTCCCGTTTGCCAGCATAGCGAAGTTAGGATATCAGAAAAGATTTCCTGCGCCAGCTATTTTGCTGTCCTCGCAAATGTCCTCATCCAGTAAACCTACTGGCGCTCCTTACTCGAACAGCCGGCCCTCGACGTCCGGCCAGTACCGATAGAGCGTCTTGGCTTGGTCGAGCACGAGCTGCGCAAAGTGGTTGATGTCCTGGACGCTTCCTCCCCCAGGCGGCGCAATCGGTGGCTTGTACTCGTGCTCGCGGAGGAGCCGCCTGATCTTGCGGCGAATGGCAGCCTCGGTCGATGCCCGGTCGGCCCAGTCGACGGTGAGGTCTTCCCTGATGCTCTTGACGAGGTCTCGCGCGATCTTCGCGAGCTGCGGATCGACGTTGGGCGCGTCGGCCCCACCGGCGAGCGCGTCGTAGAAGGCGGCCTCCTCCGCGGTGAGACCGAGCTGCTCGTGACGGCGACCGGCTTCGCGCAGGCTCCTGGCGATCTCAACGAGGCGCTGAACGACTTCGGCGCTCGAGATCTGGCGCAGCTCGTAGCGGTGCAGGACGGCGTCCAGTTGCTCTGCGAAAAGCTTGGCCTGCGCCTGGTTGGTGCGGCTTCGGCTTTTGACTTCGTTCTTCAGCAGCTTCTCGAGCAGCCGTATCTGAATGTTTGGATGCTCGGTCTTTGCCGCGATCGAGTCGAGGAACTCCTCGGAGAGGACGGAGATGTCAGGACGGTCTTGATCGGCGAGAGCGAGCGTCTCGATGACCTCGCCGGCGGCGAGGCCCTCGGACATGAACTGTCGCACGGCCTGCTCGGCCTCGGCGCTTGCCTGGGGGACCGGCGTGGCGATCTTGCGCACCTCGCCCGCGAGCTTCTTGAAGAAGGAGATCTCCTCGCGCAGGTCGATCACGGCCTGTTGGGTGCCGATCAGCGTGTACCACTTGGCGAGTGCTGCCTGCTCGTCGAGAAACTCACGGATGCGCTGCTCGTCGCCCAGCACGTAGTCCCAGCAGTCCAGGATCAAACGCGATGGGTCCGCCGCGGCATGTAGCTCGCCCTTGCGATACCCGGCCGGATAGAGCATCGCGCAGAGCACCTCGTACTTCTCCCACAGCCCGGCGATTGCCTGCGCGATCGGAATGGCGGGATCTTCCAGCTCAGTTTCGTCGTAAGCGCGCAGAGAGGCCCGTAGATCCTCACCGATACCGATGTAGTCGACGACGAGGCCGCCGCTCTTTTCGCGGAAGACCCTGTTTACGCGTGCTATCGCCTGCAGCAGGCCGTGGTCGCGCATGGGCTTGTCGATGTAGAGCGTGTGCAGCACGGGAGCGTCGAAGCCCGTCAGCCACATGTCCTTTACGACGACGATCCGGAGTGGGTGGTCGGGGTCGCGGAAGTCCTTCGCGAGCTGAAGGAGCTGTGGCTTTGAGCGGCGGAACAGCGAGATCGGCTTCTCGTCGGTGGCGCTGGCGGAGATCACGCAGTCGACGGTCTCCTCGCCGAAGCGCTCCCGCAGACTCCCGGCGAGCTCGGCCGCAATTCGTCTCGAGTAGGCGACGACGAGTGCCTTGCCCGGTAGCGCCTCGCAGCGTGTCGTGAAATGGAGGTGGATGTCGTTGGCCAACGTCTCGATCCGCTCTGGCGATCCGACGACCTTCTCGAGCTTGGCCCAGCTGGTGATGAGCTTGCCCGCGGCCTCCTGCTCCTCGGCTTCGAGGATTTCCCCGACCTGCGCGAGCTGCTCCTGGTCCTCAACGGACAGCGGTATCTGGCGCGACTCGTAGTAGATCGGGACGGTTGCCTGGTCTTCCTGGGCCTGGCGCATTCGGTAGACCGAGATGTAGTCGCCGAACACCAGACGCGTCGAGCGGTCGGCGCCTTCAACCGGGGTGCCAGTGAAGCCGATCCTGGTCGCGTTGGGAAGCGCGCGCGTGATGTTCTGCGCGTAGGCCGCGTACTGCGAGCGGTGTGCCTCGTCTGCCATGACGACCACGTTCTGCCGCTCTGAGAGCACCGGCATGGCCTCGTCGCTGGCCGGCGCGAACTTCTGGATCGTCGTGAACACGATGCCACCGGCGGGCACCTTCAGCAGCTCGTGCAGACTTTCCTTGCCGCCAGAGATCTCCTGCGCCTGGTGGCAGAAGGGCTCCAGGTGGGTGGCACTGAAGGTTTTCTGGAGCTGGTCATCGAGGTCGGTGCGATCGGTCACCGCGACGATCGTGGGGTTCGCGAAGCGTGGGTCGTGCCGCAGCTTGTTGGCGAAGAACACCATCGTGTAGCTCTTGCCGGCCCCCTGGGTGTGCCACACGATTCCGCCGCGGCGGTCGCCGCCCATCGCGACGGCGACAGATTCCACTGCGGCGTGGACCGCATCGACCTGGTGATACTTGGCCATCACCTCCCACGTCCTCGCGCCGTCGCTCTCGAACAGGACGAAGTCACGGATCAGCTCAAGAAGGCCTGCGGGGGAGAAAACACCCTCGATCATCGTCTGCAGCGGCGAGCGACCATGGGGTTGCCGGTCCGCCGCGCCCATCTCCTTCCATTCAGCGAAGTGCTCTGCAGCCGTGCTCCACGTCCCTACCCGTGCCGACATCAGGTCTGACACGCCGACGATCCCGAGATAGCGGTAGAGGCTGGGGATCGTGTCGGTGTAATGGTGGATCTGATTGATCGCATCCTGCGCAGACTCCGCAAGCCCGGGCGCCTTCAACTCGAGCTGTCCGAGCGGCAGGCCGTTGACGAACAGCAAGATGTCCGGTCTGCGGTTATGCCCACCCTCGACGATCGTGAACTGATTGACCGCGAGCAGTTCGTTGCGGTCGGGGTGCTCGAAGTCGATGAGCTTCGCGCGTTCGGCCTGCTCGACTCCGTCGTCATCGATGTACGGAATCGGAACGCCCGCGGTGAGCAGTTCGTGAAAGCCGCGATGATCCTCGATCAACGAAGGCGACGTGCCCGTCATCGCTAGCTCGCAGGCTCGCTGCACAGCGTCGCTCGGGAGGCCCGGGTTGATCCGCGTGACCGCCTGACGCAACCGCTCGATCAGCACCACATCCGACCACAGCTTGCGCTCCGCGCCCGCAGTTTGGCCCGGAAGATCACGGCCGTGGACGTGCGTCCAGCCAGCACCGGTCAGCCACTCGAGCGCTGGCTGCTCGACGAGGGCGTCCTCGCCGGCGCTTGAGGTCACCTCTTTGCTCCCGCAAGCTGGTCGGCCGCCCGGCCGATCGCCGCGTCTCGGTCGCTTGCATACGGGACACGGATTTCGCCCGAGATGAGCTTGGGGAGCAGTACATCCCGAATCTTTGCCAGTGTCCGCGACTCGGCCCGTAGGCTTCCGACCAATGCAGCCAACGGCTCCAATGCAGTCGCCAGCCGCAGCCTGGTCGCCGGCCGCGGCAGCGAGAGCACGATCGACCTCTGGTCCCGCAGACTTACGTAATCGGCCATATCTGTCTGGCCCTTTAGGGCGTCAAGCTGTTGCGTCGCAATCGGGCTCTGCATCCACCAGTACAGCACCGCTGGCGGGAGTCGCTCGTGATCGAGCGATCGCCAGAAGCACAACTGCGGCGAGTAGACGCACGGCTCCGTCCACTCGTCAACGAGCGCAAACCGACCGACGGTGCCCTTCGACGTGAAGACTACGTCGCCCGGTACAGAACACTTCGCCCCCGCGCGATGCGCGAGGGACTCCGGCACGCGATCTGCAGTCGCGAAGTCGAAGCCGTCATTGAGGTTCCCCGCCCGCGCGAACGGCAGGCCTTCGAGTCCAAGTTCGGAGTTCTTGGCGCGGAGGCCGTCACCGATAAGGATCACTCGCTGTTCGATCAAAGTCTGAACACTCGTCTGTTCGATCGCCTCGGTGCCTGCTATCGACCGAAACAGAGTGGCTGCTACCGCGTCCGCGGAGTGGCGCACGCGCTCGTTGCTATCGATCTTGTCATCAAGCGCGCCGAGTACAGCAGCAATACGACCCTGCTCAACGGCGGGCGGCAACTCAAGCTCAACTTGGCGCAGCTCGGACTGCTTGATTCCTTGTGCGGTGGTCCCTGTCGCGCGAGCATGGAGGCGACGCTGGACGAGCGGCGAGCGGAGCGCGTAATACAGGAAACGGTGGTGAGCAACAGTCGGGCGGGCGCGGAGAGCGAAGAGGCGTTGCCCAAGACAGAGATCAGTGTTCTCGTTCAGGTAGGCCGCCTCACCGAGCGGCGCCTCGGACGTGAGCAGCACGTCTCCCGCGAGCAGCTTGGTCGGCATCCACCTCTTGGCCATCTCAAGCGGCACGAACCGACGGTTCTCGTCGAGATGGAGACGACCGCGATATACGTGCTTGGCCGAGACGACCTGTATCCCATCAAACGAGAAGTCACCTCCGAGCTTCTTCGGAGTCCTACCGCGATGATCGATGATCAGCTCGACGGCTTCATCAATTGTCACGGACCGGACGTCAGACCTCATAGCCGATCCGGGGAAGCGCATCCTTGACCTCCGTAGCGAGCCGCTGGTTCTCCGCCATCTCGACCGCGAGTTCGTCGACCAGCATCGCCATCTTCTCCTCGAACGCGACGTCGTCCTCCTCGCTCTCAGGCGCGCCAACGTAGCGCCCGGGTGAAAGCGCGAACCCCGCAGCCTCCATCTCGATCAGGTCGCTGGCTCTGCAGAACCCCAGTTCGTCGTTGTAGTCCTCACCGGTCGTGCCGCGCCAGGCGTGGTAGGTAGAGGCGATGCGTTCGACCTCCTCTTCGGTCAGCTCGATTTGCGTACGGCTGATCTTGCTGCCCATCTGCCGGGCATCGAGAAAAAGCGTCTCCTGTCGACGGTCTCGCCCGCTGGAGGATGCCTTGTCCCGGTCGAAGAACCACAGGCATACCGGGATGCCCGTCGTGTAGAAAAGCTGCGCGGGCAGCGCCACGACGCAGTCAACCACATCGGCTCTGATCAAGTTCTCTCGAATCTTGCCCTCGCCGCTGCTCATCGTCGTGAGCGAGCCGTTGGCCATCACGAAACCGGCACGGCCTCTGGGCGCGAGGTGGTGCAGGAAGTGCTGTATCCAGGCGTAGTTGGCGTTACCGGTGGGCGGCACGCCGTGCGCCCACCGGACGTCGTCGAGAACTGCGGGGGTCGACCACTCCTTCTGGTTGAAGGGCGGATTGGCCATCACGAAGTCAGCCTTCAGGCGTGGGAAGGCGTCGTCCAGCAGCGAGCCGCTCTCCGTGTACTGCACGTCGCCTGAGAGGCCGTGGATCGCGAGGTTCATGCGGCCGATCCGCCACGTCGCCTGATTTCGCTCCTGGCCGTACACCGAGATCTTCTCGGGACGCCCTCCGTGTGCCTCGACAAAGTTCGCCGACTGCACGAAGAGCCCGCACGACCCGCACGCGGGATCAAAGATCCGGCCCTCATACGGCTCGAGCATCTCGACGAGCAGCCGGGCGACCGGCGCGGGCGTGAAGTACTCGCCACCTCGGTGCCCCTCGGCGCGTGCGAACTCCTTGATGAAGTACTCGTAGGTGCGCCCGAGGATGTCGCGCGCTTCGCCCGGGTCCTTGCCGAAGCCGATCTTTGCGATCGTGTCAACGAGCGAGCCGAGCAGCTCGGCTGAAAGGGGTGCACGCGAGTAGACGCGCGGCAGCATCCGGCGTAGCTCGCGGTTCTCGTCTTCGATCGCGCTGAGTGCGTCGTCGATGCGCTTGGCGATGTCAGGACTGGAGGCCGATGCCAGGATCGCCGGCCAGCGGGCCTGCTCGGGCACCCAGAAGACCTGCTTTTCCGCGTACGCGTCGCGATCGTCAAGTTCTTCAGCGCGCGCGAGGGGGTCTGCGACGTACTCCTTGCTCTTCGTGTCGGACAGTTCGGCCTCAAGCGCTCGGCGGCGCTGTTCGAAGGCGTCAGAGATGTACTTAAGGAAGATCAGGCCGAGGACGAGGTGCTTGTACTCGGCCGACTCGAGCGACCCGCGCATCTTGTTCGCTGCCTCGAACAGCGCATGGCCGTTGGGCTGCCCGTTGCCGTCCCCTTTCGCCACGCTCGAAACGTATCCGGTTTGCGGGCGAGGCCGTCGGAGCGCCCGGCGCGATGCCCTTCTAGCCGGAAGTTTTTGCGGTCGGTGCGCTGAGTCTCGTGGGGTGGCGGGGGTTTGATCGTGTTTGGGTGGCGGGGTTCTGTCTACGCGGCGAGCTTGACGTTGAGTAGGTCCAGTGCTTTGGCTTGCAGCGGTGTGGGCTTGGTGAGGCGCGTGAAGGTGTTTTTGGCCTCTCCGATGCGGATCGTGTTGCGGGCGATGGTGCCAAGCTCAGCGAGCAGGTCGGGCAGGTTTGAGGCTGGGTGCCCATCCTCGGTCGCGGCGCTGGCGGCCTTGGTCTTGGCGGCTTTTGAGCGCCGCGCAGACGCGACGGGGTCCGCGGGCGCGAGTGGCGTCTGGTCGGTGAAGAGCATGGTGGTCAGGCGTCCGGCGAGCTCGAAGGTGACGTAGTAGGCGAGCATGCATAGGAAGATGTGTGCGCGGACCCTGGTCTCGAGGTGGTGGTGGATGGGACGGATCTCCAGGGTGTCCTTCATCGTCTTGAATGCTCGCTCGGCCATCTTCAGCTGCTTGTAGGCACGGACCGCGGCCTGGCTTGAGAGCTGCTCGGCCGGGCAGGTGGTGCGGATCACGTAGAGCCCGTCCAGGGCGGTCTCCTCCTCGATCTGCTGATGCTTGCGAGCGAAAGAGAACGCGCCGTCTGCGATGTGAAGCTCGAAGTGCTTTGAGACCTTGTACTTGTTGACGATCTTGCCGGCGCGTGTCCCGATCTGACCCGCGTCCGCTTTGCGCAGGGAGCCACGCGGACCGTCAACCATCCGTTTGACCTTCTGAAGCTCGGCTTCGGTCGCGGCGAGCAGCTCTTGGCGCTTTCTGGCGCGCTCAGCGGCGACCGCGGGGTTGCGACAGACGATGAGGCGCTCACCGTCGAATTTCTCTGAGGAGATCTCCGCGAGGTTTGATTCATCAAACAGCGATAGCTGAATTGCCCCCGCGTTGATGAGCGTACGGATCTGCGCGCTCTTCAGCGCGCTGATGAAACCGACACCGTTCTCCTTGAGCGTCTGGGCGTGCGCCTGGGTGATCATCCCGCGGTCGCCGACGAGCACCACGTTCTTGACCCCGAAACGCTCGGTGACCGCCTGAACCGCGTCGGGAAGCGTCTTTGAATCGGTGGTCGACCCGTCGAACGCGTGGACGGCGACAGGCCGGCCCTCCGGGGAGCAGATCAGGCCGTAGTTGACCTGCTGGGTGCCTTTGCGCCCGTCACGCGAGTAGCCGAGCTTCGCCAGCGGACAACAGCGTCCCTCCACATAGCTCGATGACAGGTCATAGAGCACGAAGCCATCCGGGGAGAGGTGCCGGTGAGCGAGGGTCTTCTCGATCCGCTCCTGACGCTCAAGCAGCCAGTCCATTGCGGAGAGGAGCTCGGCCTCCTTCACCTCGCCGAGGTCCAGCTCATCGGCGAGCGTGCTCACACCAAAGCGCCGTGTCGCCGAGAGCTTTGAGCCCGGGCCGATCACACGCTGGACAATCATCGCGACCACCAGGTCACGCTCACGGCAACGCTCACGGCCGATCACCCGCTCCACGTCGAGCGCCCGCAGCACACCGAGCACCGCGGCGACGTGACCATGGGGCAGCGAACGCTCGATCTCAAGCTCCTGATCGAGATCCACAAGCGCCTTGCCGGCGAGCATCGCGCGGATCCCGTCGATCACGTGGGGCGGCAGGTGCGAGAGGTTGCCGACCGTTTCGTTGCGGACCTTGCCGTCCTTGCGGTAGGAGCGGCGCAGCAGCGTGCTCTCATAGACCTTGCCCTTGTAGTGGCGACGAGTGACCGCCACATGTACCGCACCCACTCTCTTTGGCATACACACATGATGCCATATCCGTCGGACGGATAACCCCGATATTAGTGTCTACGCCCAACCACCAAAAGAAGGCCCGATCACCGCAACCACGGGGCAATCGGGCCTCAGACCCTCAAAAACTTCCGGCTAGCGGAGGTCAGGCTGTGTCCGACGGAGCGTGACCTCCGCCGCCAAACGCCCGTTCAACGAACGCCGCCCCATTGGACGGATCGGGTGCGTAGTGGCGGTAGATCTCCGTGGTCTTGGCGTCGGCGTGGCCCATCCACTCCTGGATCGCGCGCAGCGGGGCGCCGGCGGCGGCCATCTGCGTTCCGAAGGTGTGGCGGAGCTCGTGGAAGGTGATCTCGTGCACGCCTGCCTCGGCGAGAGCGTCCTTGAAGCGCTTGCGCATCTTGGAAGGGTCGAGGACATGACCTGTGTCGGGGTGGCAGAAGACGAGATCCCTGTCTGCGGGAAAGCGCGAGCGTCGGCGTAGCTCGTCGAGTTCGCGCGCGAGCCGTGCGGCCATCGGGACCGAGCGGCCTTCGTGGGACTTGGGGGTGTCCATCTGCCCGCGCGTGAAGTTGTCCGCCACGCGCACGCGCCCGACCTGCCAGTCGATGTCGAGCCACTTCAGAGCGAGCAGCTCACCCTGGCGCAGCCCGGTGAGCGCGGCGGCGAGATACAGCGTCCGCTCGACCGCGCCGAGGGTGTCCTCCGCCACCACGTCGATCAGCTTGTCGAGTTCGGCTGGCTGGAGGAAGCGGACGCGTTGGTGGGGAGAGCGGTTCTTCTTCGGGCGGTCGACGTATGCGACCGGGTTACTCTGCGCCCAGCCGCGCTTTATCGCGAAGGCGAACACGCCGTGCAGGAAGTTCAGGTGGTTCTGGACGGTCTTTGAGGACAGGCCGTCGTTGCGCTTGCGCTTGAGGTACTGCGCCACCTGGGCTGGCTCGATCTTGTCGATCGGCCGCTCGCCGAAGAAAGGCACGAGATGACGGCGTAGATGTCCGCGGTAAGCCTGGATCGTGGAGCGCTTGCGCTCCATCACGTGCTCCAGATGATCGACGTAGGCGCCGCCAGCCTCCTCCAATGTGCGCCGAGCGGCTGTGGACACGATGACGTCGCGCTCGATGCGCTTGCGCAGCTCCTTCTCGGCCTGCGCGCGGGTGAGTCCGTCCGCGGTGCCCGGGGTGCGCTTGACGGCAATCTTGCGCTTGACGCGCGTGGCGCCGGACCACCACGAGCCGTACCAGCTCACCTGCCCAGCCGCGTCAGCTCGCTCGAACAGACGACCGCTGCCGTAGGAGCGCCTACTCATCGCCGGCGACCCATGTGTCGGTGTCCGATGTCCTGCGGGGCATCAGCCGTCGACTTGCTCGGCGAGCCACTCTTCGAGCATCGCGCGGGTGAAGCGGATGTGCCGTCCGACGCGCAGGCACGGTATCCGATGGGCGCGCACGGATTCGTAGACCCAGCTCGGCTTCACGGACAGCAACGCGGCCGCCTCCTGCGGACACAGCAGCGGCCCCTCGGCGAGTATCGACTCGACTACGGCGGCGTTTGTGGGTTCTGTCCCGCTCATCCCCGTTAATGACCCCAAGTGGCCGGAAACGGCCAACGAGTTGGGCGAGGAGTAGATCGGGACGGCATTGGCGCGTCGCACGAGACTCGTCGCACTCGAAGCCACCGACCCTGCTGCTGGGTGCCTGCCGGGGCATCCGGAAGCGCCTATATCGCGATCAGCCCGAGCTCATCCAGCCGCCTGACCGCGCGAGACGCCGAGACAGACTCGCCGGAGATCTGCACGATGCCGTCCTGATCGAGCCTCGCGAGCGCGTCGCTGATGTCGAGTGGCTCTACGTTGGAGATCTCGACGTCCAGCTCTGCGCGCGACCAGCGACCCCCGTGATCATCGCGAAGGAACTGCAGGATGATCGCTCGTTCGACCCTTGGGTCGCCCTCGCCCAGAACTTGGCTAGGTTGATCTTGCATAGAAGGGTCACTCCTTCTTTGCCGGGCCCCGGCAGCTTCAACTGCGCCGGGGCCACTTAGTCTTGTGGTGTCTGTCGCGATGGTCTGAGAACCGAACGCGCGACCCTCTATCGCACGGTAAAATGTAGCACGTAGAGTGCTATAGCCCTGTGGATAGGCTCCCGCCCATGAGCCCCGAGCAGCAGTTCGGCGCCAATCTCGCTCGTGCCCGGGAGAGAGGCGGCCTCAGCCAATCCGACCTCGCGCGCAAGGTCGACGTGTTGTACACGTACATCTCTCGACTCGAGACCGGCAAGGCCACTCCCTCCTTTGGCCTGATCATGCGCCTGGCTGCAGCACTCGATATCCCGCCCTCGGATCTGTTCGCCGGCGTCAAATAGCGTTGACGTCGTCTCGGGCGGCCCGGTCAGCGCCCGCGATCAACGTTGCGGTTGGCCGTTGGGCGGTCCTGATTGCGGCTGGAGCGCATCAGGATGGCCGGGACGCGGAGGATTCGCAGCGGCCCGAGGTCGTAGCCGGGGCCGAACGCAGGGTCGTAGGGCTCGTAGGTGAGCGAGGGCTTCTGCGCTCGGCTGGTGCCCATCCGGCGCGCGAGCTGCATGACGCGGTCGGCGTCTTGCCCTTGGCTGCCGAGCTCCTCGCGCGCGAGAAACCAGTCGGTGCCCTGGCGGGCGCGGGTCGCCTCGACGTAGGCACTCTCCTTGCTGGTCTGCCAGCCGCCGGTGACCACGACGGTCCGCTCGACCGTTGCGCCCTGCTGCCGGTAGACGTGTTGGGCATAGCCAAGCCGCAGCGAGTCGATGTCCTCGCCGGCGAGGCGCACCGAACGGCCTGAGCCATCCAGCTCCACCGTCAGGCTGCCGTGCTCGTCTACACGTGTGAGCTGGCCGCGGCTTCCGTTCTCCACCCGCGGCTGGCCTGCTGGGCGGTATTGGGATGTGAACGCGACGATGTCGCCTTCACGCAGCCCGTAGTGGGTGTGTCCGAGCGGGATCTCTCGGTGGCCGAGTTCGCCGCGCTCAGCACGGAGGTGCTGGGCGCGAGCGTTGAGTCGGTCGATCTCCTTGTTGGAGGCGTCGGCGATCAACGCGACCTGGCGTATGCCGTGGTTCTCGGCGAGTGTCATCCAGCGTTGGATGGCCGCCTCGCCGGCCTCGTCGCGGGTGTTCGAGAAGTGAAGCTGTGCGCGTTTGAAGTAGTGCGCCATCGCGCGCTCAGGTTCGCCGGCCCGAAGGGCGGCCCATGCCCTGCGCTCGTCGGGGTCCTGGGTGCGGCGGATGTCGGTGAGCTCTTGCGTTTGGGGTATGGGTGGCGAGCCGGTCGAACATCCCGCCCGGCCCGATCGAGGGGAGCTGCTTGCCGTCGCCGACGGCGATCAGCTTTGCTCCGGAGCGCTCGACCAGCCCGGTGAGGGCATCCATGCGCTTGTGGTCGAGCATCCCGGCCTCGTCGAGGAAGACCGTCGTGGCCCGGTCGATCTCGCTTCGCACGAGCGACCAGCGAGTCGAGCGTCAGCGTCCGGCCGGTGAGGGCTGGGCTGTCGGCTCCGAGCCGCTCGGCCGTGGACCCGGACACGGCGATCCCGATCGTGTGGCGTCCGGCGTGCTGCTCGGCGCGGGCGGCGGCGTCGATCACCACGCCCTTGCCTGTCCCCGCCGGGCCGACGAGCAACGCGGCACGCTCCGGACCCGTGAGGACTCGCAGCGCGTGGCTCTGCTCCGTGCTCAGTGGTCCCCCGATGCGCTCGGCGACCACACGCACAGCGTTTGCGCGAGCGCGTTCGCCGACGTCCCGGCCCGCCGGCTGGGCGAGCAGCTCAGCACGGCGCTCGATGGCCTGCTCCTGAGCGCGCACGGCGAGGGTGGTCATCCGCCCGCCCTCCAGGGTAAGCACCCGCCGGTCACGGACCATCTCCCGAGCCACCGCAAGCGCCTGCTTCGGTGCCATCTCCCCGGCTGTTTGCTCCAACGCGACTGCGTGCAGATCGCGCGCCTGGAACACCGCGTGCTGCTCGGTCAGCCTTGCCTCGATGCGATCCTCGACGGGGCGCTCGACCCTTGGCCGTTCGGGAGCTCCGATCAGACGCACGGCCTCGTCGGGCCCGAACCCGTGGCGACGGCCCGTCTCGCTCCACACCCGCTGCAGGTCCCAGCGGGTCGTCAGCTCCTTGGCGCGGCGGTTCTCGAGCGCCAGGTTGCGCAGGTCCCCGCGCTCCGGCGCCCGGCCGTGGCGTGCACGGAAACGCTCCGCTGCCCGGGCGACCTCTCGGCTGCGTCCCGAGAACTCCTCGGTCAGGCCACGCGGCACCCCCGCGATCTCAAAGTACCGGCCGTCTTTACCCGTCGCGCGCTCGATCTCATAGCCCTCCCCCGCGAGCTCCTCGGCGAGCGATGAGCGGTAGAACGCCCCCAGCTCGCGGGCCGAACGGAAGATCGGCCGCGAAGCGACCGCGACGATCCTCTCGTCCTCCCTCACCGCACCGCTGATCACGACGTGACTGTGCAGCTGCGGATCGGGGGCCTGCGCCCCGCTGACTCCCCTCGCGGTCGTGTGCCGATACTCCGCGGCGATCACGTCCCTGGCGTGCTCCTCCACCACCTGGCCGTCGTAGCGACGGCGCACCATTGGAACCTGCTCGCGCATATACCTGACCGTGCTCTCCACTGCCCTTGCGTGCGCGCCCTCGATCTGGTGGCGTTGCCACGGGTCGCCGAGTGCCCACACTGTCGAGACGGACTTCGGGGCGCTGAACGTCACGTCGATCCCGCCGCCCCTGCCGCCACCGGCGCCCTCGGGTCGCAGCCACCTGCCGGTGCCCGGATGGCGACCATCCATCAACGCGATGAAGTCCGCTCCATCGACCGCCTCGCCGGCCTGCACCCCGAGCCTGGTCAGCGTCTCCTCGTCGGAGAGCCAACGACCCGGCGCCTGGGTCATCTCACCGTCCGGGGTCAGGTAGTAGTCCCCGCGCTCGGGCGCGACCGTCTTGCTCTCCAGGTAGCGGGCGTAGCCGCCGCCTCCAGACGCAGGGATGCTTGCTGCCGTCATCACACGTGTGATGACCCTGAGCGCCCCAAAACGGCCAACGAGTTGCACAGTGCTCGCACAGCCAAAGCACACCCGTGCATCTGGTCTGTTCGGCGTCAGGGTGCGGCGGGGACTTTCGGGTGTCTGGAGGACGTTGGCCAACGGTCGTCGGGTGGTGCGATCGCTCGGGTGATTCGCAAAGACGCTGGGTAACGCGGCGTCGGCACATTTGGGAAGGCGGGGTCCGAGCGGAACTCAGCACGACAGCCTTGAGAGGCTCGGCTCGAGCGTCTCAAGAACAGCCGTCATTCGGAGGCCCTTCGCGCGTTCGCCGTTCGGGCCAGCACCGACGCGGACCGCCCGATCGCCGTCTCGAGGCACCCGGGTCAGTCTCCGGGTGGTCGCCAGTCGCGAGCTCGCTGGAGCCAGACCTGAACGCCGGGGGTGTTTGGTCGGCAGGCCGGGCAGTTGGGGTCTCTCCCCACTCGGCGGGGGCAGCCGTTTAGCGTGGCGCCGGGGTTCCAGAACTGGAACTTCACGCTCTGGTGCTCATCGTCGAGGGGGGCGGGTCGGCCGAGGTGCTCCTTGACGACCTCGCCGGCGAGCAGGACGCCGGCGAGGACTGAGACGAAGCCGACGGCGAACATCGCGGGGGGCTCGTCCTGGTCTTGCATGAATCCGAGGGCGGCTTCGGCGACCTCGCTGCAACCTCCGTCGCGGGCCCATTGGCGCACGAGCGCGAGCGGCTGATCGATCTGCGCGGCGAAGGCCGCGAGCTCCGTTTCGCTCAGGTCTCGCAGCTGCTCGCGGCGGACGTCGGATGGGATGTCCGTCTCGGGAGGGTTGTAGCAGCGCAGGCACTGCCCGATGCCGGGCGGGCCGCAGCGCAGCAGCTCGGCGCGGAGGTCTTTTGTGGAGGCGCCCAGAAGGCGGGCAGGCCAGAAGCCCTGCTGGATCTGATCGCGGGAGCGGTTCTTGTCCACGGCCGAGACGACCAGCTCCGGGCGTCGTGGCAGGGTGTCTCGCGCGTATAGGGCGTCGACGGGTTCCCACACGATGTCGGCCTCGGCGCAGACGGCGGCGGCGATCGAGGCCTTGCGGTCGCCGAGGTGGGTCCGATTGAAGATCACACACCGGTTGAGGTTGGTCGTGTCGATGCCCTTCTCGTCGGAGTCGGCGATCACCGCGGCGCCGTTCAGGCCGGGGCAGGCCCAGAGTGTGTGCATCAGCGCGCAGCCGACGGCGCCGGCGCCCGCGAGGCCGAAGTCCAGGGTGGCCTCGAGGCGCTCGGGTCCGGCGTCGTGAATCGTGCCCTCGCCGCGGGTGCAGTCCCAGGCCGAGAGCGACAACCCCTTGGTGGGCGGGTGGCGCTTGGGATCCATTCGCAGCCGGCGGAAGACCTCGCCAGCGGCCAGGCAGGCGGCTACGTATGGGCCGAAGGGTAGCTTCGAGGCCCGGCGTGAGGCGATCGGGCCCTGGCGAATCGCGCCGCACCAACCCTCTCCGTGGACTCTGAGGCCCTCGGTGTCCCCGCCCGGGCCAACGATCAGCAGCAGGCCCATACCGGCGGCGCCAGTATGACGCACGGGGACTGCACCGATGGTCTCGGCGGCCGCCAGGAACGCGCCCTGCAGGGTTCCGGCGCCGGTCTGGAAGGGGATCACGCGCCCGATCAGCGGGGCATCCTCGCCCGCCAGCTCGACGGCCATGACAATGCCCTCCATGCGGCTCAGCAGGTTCACGAGCATCCAGGCGGCGTGCTGGACGTCGGGGCGCCCGGCGCAGCCCACCTCGATCGTGACCGTCACTGTCTGCTCGGAGCTTCCGAGCTCGTCGAGTCTGCCGCCGAGCGTGCCGGAGTGCCGGTCGCCCAACCCGCTCACGGGCGCATGTCAATCAGGGCGGGGACGATCCTAATAAGGGCGAGGCGCTCCTCGCCGGAGGGTTCGTACCAGCCGTTCGGCCCGCGCAGGTGAAGGCCGCACTCGAAGACTCCGGGCGCGCACGCCGCGAAGTGCGGCACGACGATCGAGATCGCGCCTTCGCGCTGCGAGAAGGCCCGTTCGTCGTCGTACTCGGAGTGGCCGACCCAGCCGAAGGGGTGGGTGTGGATCTGGGCGAGGCGGCGCATATCGAAGGCTTTGAGGTGGCGTCCGGCGAGAGACATCTCCTCGGGCGGGACGTCGAAATAGCCTTCGTGCGCATCGGCGTTGGGGATCGTCAGGGTCGTCGCGACGGCCAGCGGGCCGGGGATCTTCGGCCCGTCGAGGTAGGCGACGCGCTCGCGGTTGTGCGGGGGAACGCGCAACTCCCCGAGGGCTTGCTGCCAGAGCGCGGCGGAGAGGATCAGGGTCATGCGGCGGCCTCCAGTTCGGTGCGGCCGCGGTAGTACTGCGGCCCGAGGATCTCGTACAGGCGATTGATGGTCGCGGCGACCGTGCGCTCGCCCTGGCGCCAGATCTCGGTCGGCCCCGGCGTGTGGTTGGTGGTGTAGTAGTCGAGGCTGAAGCTGAAGCAGACGAGCTGCCCGGGGCCGTCCGGGAGGTCGTAGAGCGGGTGAAGGCCAAACCAGGGAGGCGCGTTCTCGATCACCGGCAGCCACGGCGAGCCGGGCTGGGCCACGGCCCAGGTGAGCGGCTCAACGAACCTGACACGCACGGGGTGCGGACCGTAGTGGTTGGCCTCGATCTTCAGGTGGTAGGGGTCGAGCGTCCCGTCGGGGCGCCGGCCCGGGATCCCGATGATCTCGGTGAGCGGGTGGAGCCGCAGGCGCGTGATGCCGCGAAGCTCCGGCAGGCCCTTGCTCCAGTAGCTGGCCAGGTCGGCGGCGAGCGTTGCTGCCGCCACCTCCGGGTCGACCTCGGTGAGCTCCATCGAGAAGTCCTCAGGCGCCGCCGGTGCCGCCGGCGAACAACCACTCGAGGGCGGGGCAGTGCCCGGCCTCGATGTACTCCTTGAAGGTCAGCTCTTCGAACTGGAAGACGTCCTCACCGCCGGATTCGCAGCGCAGCCGGTCATCGGGCCTGCGCTCGCGGTGCAACTTGTGCTCGTAGAGGCGGTCGATCGCCCTTGCGAGCTTCTCTGCGCGGGTGACGTGGAGCGTGTAGGACTCCCCGTCGTCCTCGTTGTGGACGGTGAGCTCGAGGTGAGGCTCGGCGCCCTCCTCTTGCTCGTTGGCCTGCTGGGTCTCGTTCATTGTCCTACCTCCTGATGGGATCTCGCGTCGCCGGCCGGGTGCGAGCGCTGGCGGCCTACTAATCTAGACAAATATAGCATCTCGGAGCGATTTGCGCAGATCTTCTGCGTTTTTGCCGATAAGACAGGTCGTATGATCGTTTCCTCGATCGATTTCCCGTCTACTAGACCGGCTTCCGCTCCCCACGTCGGAGGGAAGATCGGCTCTCGGTTGCGTTGGCGCATGTTTTCCGCAATACTCGCCCTGCGATGGAGGGGACGGCCGATATGGAGCAGCATCTGGGGCCGTCGATGCTGATCGCGTTCCGTGCCGAGAACGTGCGCTCGTTCCGCGGCGAGGTGGAGTTGTCGCTGCTCGCGACGCGCCTAGCGGAGCGGGACGTCCCCCGGGAGATCCCATGGCGGCAGGACGGGAAGCCGATCTCGGTCCTGCCGGCCGCCGGCGTGTTCGGCGCTAATGCGTCGGGAAAGTCGAACCTGCTGATGGCGATGGCGGACATGCGGATGTTCGTGCTGCAGTCGTTCCGCAAGGGCAAGCAGGGAAGCAGGCTGCCGAGGAGCCCGTTCCTGCTGGGCGAGGACGACGGCACTGCCCCGTCGAGCTATGAGGTCGAGCTGGTGCTCAACGGCGTACGCCACGTATACGGCTTCCGGATCGACTCCGAGCGCGTGCATGAGGAGTGGGCGCGCAGCTACCCGCACGGGCGCCCGGTGCTGCTGCTGCAGCGTGACGGGGACGTGGTCCAGCTCGGCTCCTCCCATCGCGGCAAAGGACGGGCGACCGAGGAGATCCTGCGCCCGAACGCGCTGTTCCTCTCGACAGCGGCCGCGACGAACCATCCGGTGTTCATGGCGTTGTTCGAATGGTTTCAGCGGAACCTGCGGTACGCCGATGTGCGGACACGCAGCGCCAGGCAGGCGCTGACGGCGGAGATGCTCGAGCAGGACGATCGCCGTCAGCAGCTGCTCGGGCTGCTGCGCGAGGCCGACCTCGGCGTGATCGATGTGAGCCGGCGCGAGTACGACCCCGACTTCAAGGAGAAAATGGAGAAGGTGTTCGACATCTTCCGTGGCGAGGACCCGGACGAGGACGTCGAGGAGGTCGAGTTCGATGACTTCGAGCTCCGCCTGACCCACCGTGCTGGCGAGCGCGAGGTGGACTTGGCCGGCTACCAGGAGTCGTTTGGGACGATGGTGTGGTTCGGGATGATCGGCCTCGTGATCGACGCGCTCAAGGAGGGCTCGGTACTGCTCGCCGACGAGCTCGAGGCGAGCCTCCACCCCGCGCTTGCGGCGGTGCTCCTGGACCTGTTCCAGTCCCCGCGCAGCAACCCCCGCTGCGCCCAGCTGATCTTCAACTCGCACGAGGTCACGCTGATGGGCGACTCCGGCGAGCGGGGCCTAGGCCGCGATCAGATCTGGTTCACCGAGAAGGACGAGGACGGTGCGACGCGGCTCTACTCGCTGGTGGAGCTGGCGCCACGGCGCGGGGAGGCGATCGCGCGGCGGTATCTGAATGGCCGCTACGGCGGGACGCCGATCCTCTCGCCGAGACGCCTTGAGCGGATTGCTGAACCGGTTGGCGACGCCGACGGCTGATGCCGGCGCCGCGACGAACGGTTGCGGCGCGCTCGAACCGGCGCGAGCTGCTCGTCTTCACCGAGGGCGCGGTCACCGAGGAGGCCTACCTGCGCTACTGGCACCGGCGTTACCGCGCCCGCGTCAACGTCGAGATTGCCGAGTTCCACGGGACGCCGCTCACACTGGTCGAACGTGCCGTAGCCGCGAAGGCCTCGAAACGAGCGCGCTGAGCGCAAAGGCCGCGGGCGTGGCCATGACGAGGTGTGGTGCGTGTTCGACGTCGATGAGCACCCTTACCTGCCCGAGGCGGTCGAGCTGGCGCGCGCGAACGGGATCCACCTGGCGATCTCAAACCCCTGCATCGAGCTGTGGTTCGTGCTGCACTTCGGCGATCAGACGGCCTACCTCGAGCGCGGCGCCGCGCAGACGCAGGCGCAGGCACGCCTGAACTGCGAGAAGAATCTCGACGAGTCGGCGCTCACGATGCTCGCCACGCACTTCGCAGCCGCGAAGAGACGGGCCGTGGCGCTCGACGCGAACCACGAAGGCGACGGGACGCCCGCGCCGGGGAATCCGAGCAGTGGTGTGTGGCGTGTGGTTGACGCGATCGTCAAACCGCCGGGGTAGTGCGGCGCCTGTCGGAGCGTCGTGCAGGTCTGCGTAGGACCTGCCCACGGCGGACAGGAAGCGGGTGAGTTCGGGGAGCACCCTCGTGCGAGGCGCCGGCCTGCAGCTAGAAACGGAACCCTATTGGAACCTTGACCCTGTCCGGCCATCTCGTCACTACACGAAAAAACCCCGCCTGAGCGGGGCTTCTTCGCATAGCGGGGGCGGGATTCGAACCCGCGACCTTCGGGTTATGAGCCCGACGAGCTACCAGACTGCTCCACCCCGCGTCGCTTCTTACGTTGTAGCAAACAAACGCGCCGCTTGTGGCTGGCGGCCTCCGTGCACCGCGCGCCTCTAGCATCCCCGCGATGCGCGTCGCGGTGGTCGACATCGGCAGCAACTCCACTCGTTTGCTCGTCGCCGACGTCGAGCCGAGCAGCGCCGCGATCACCGAGCTCTACCGGCGCTCCACGGTGACGCGTCTCGGGCACGGCGTCGACGCCACCGGCGCCCTCGACAACGACGCGATCGAGCGCGTGCTCGGCGTGCTGCGCCAGTACCGCGCCGTGATCGACGAGCACCAGGCGCTCGCCAACCTCGCGGTGCTCACCTCCGCCGTGCGCGACGCCTCCAACGGCGCACAGTTCGCGCAGCGTGTGCGCGAGGAGTTCCAACTCGATGCACGCGTGCTCAGCGGCGACGAAGAGGCGCAGCTCACGTTCCTCGGCGCCATGTCCGGCCGGCCCGAAGCGGACCCCGACCACGATCGCCCGACGGTCGTCGTCGACATCGGCGGCGGCTCCACCGAGTTCGTCGTCGGCGTCGATCGCGTCGCTCGCTTCCACGTTTCGCTGCACGCCGGCGTGGTGCGCATGAGCGAGCGCCACATCCACACCGATCCGCCCCGCCCTGAGGAGCTGCAGGCGCTCGCACAGGACGCCGCCAACACACTACAAGCGGGGCTCCCTGCCAAGCAGCGCACCGCGGTCGACCACGGCATCGCCGTCGCCGGCACCGCGACGTCCGCCGCCGCCATCGACCAGGAGCTCGACCCCTACGACCCCGCGCGCGTGCACGGGTATGTGCTCGAGCTGGGCACCGTCGAACTGCTGCTCGCGCGCCTCGCCGACATGGACGAACAGCAGCGCCGACAGATCGTCGGGCTCAACCCCGACCGTGCGCCGACGATCGTCGCCGGCATGATCCTGCTCGAGCAAGCCATGCGCGCGTTCGGGCTCGAGCAGATCGAGGTCTCCGAGCACGACATCCTCTACGGAGGCGCGCTGCAGCTCGCTGGGGTTGCCTAAGCCAGGTTCGACTTGCGCGGGTACACGACCGTAGGGTCCGTCAACACGTTCACCAGCGCCGGCTTGCCCGACGAGAACGCCCGCTCCAGCGCCGGCCGCAGCTCCTGCGGCGAGCGCACCAGCTGGCCGTACCCGCCCAGTGCCTCGACCACCTCGTCGTAGGGCGTTTCCGGACGCAGATCCGCTGCCACCGAGTAGCCGTACAGGAACTCCATCGGGTGCTTCTCGAGCGCCCAGATGCCGTTGTTGCCCATCACGCCAACGACGTTGACGCCGTGGCGTGCGAGCGTGTCGAACTCCATGCCCGAGAAGCCGAACGCGCCGTCGCCGAGCATCAGCACCACCTGCCGGTCCGGGCGCGCCAGCTTCGCCGCCAGCGCATACCCCGAGCCGGTTCCCAGGCAGCCGAACGGCCCCGGATCAAGCCAGCAGCCGGGCTCGTAGCTGTCCACCACGCGGCCTGCATACGACACGAAATCACCGCCGTCGCCGATCACGATCGCGTCGCGCTCGAGCACGCTCGCGAGCTCCGCATACAGCCGCATCGGGTGCAGCGGCGCGCGCGCGTCCTCCAGCTCCGTCCGCTCAGCCGCCCGGCGCTCTGACTCCGCCGCCCGCAGCTCCTTGATCCACGCCTCGCTCGGCAGCGCCTGCGCGCCTGCCGCCGCACGTAGGTCCGCCAGCGTCCGCGCGATCGCGCCGTAGCACTCCACCGCCGGTACTCGCGGGTGCTGGCGCTCCGGCTCAGCCGCGTCGATCACCACGATCTCCGTGTCCTCGCCAAACGACGCTCCGAAGCCCAGCCTGAAGTCCATCGGCACGCCCACCACCAGCGCCACGTCGGCGCCTTTCAGCGCCTGCGAGCGCGCCCGCGAGAAGAACAGCTCGTCGTCCGCCGCAACGCAGCCGCGCGCCAAGCCGTTCAGGAACACAGGGATTCGCAGCGTGTGTGCCAGCTCCATCAACGCCTGCTCGCCGTGACCCCAGTACAGGTCCGTGCCCGCCATCACCACCGGGCGCTCCGCGCCCGCAAGTAGCGCCGCCGCCGCTTCGACCGACTCGCCGGACGCGCCGCCGGCTGCCGCGCCGCCGCCACTCGTCGTGCCCGTCACCAACGCTCCGGCCTCGGCGGCGCGCTCCTGCGCCTCCATGAAAACGTAGTCCAGCGGGAAGTCCACAAACGCCGGACCGCCGTGCGGCGCGCACGCAGCTGCAAACGCGTCGTCCACGAGATCCGGGATCTCCTCCGTGCTCGCGGGCGTCGCCGCCAGTCGCGTCAACGGACGCACGAAAGGCACGTGGTCGATCTCCTGCAGCGAGCCCTGCCCCCAGCGCAGCGCCGGCGCGCGACCGCCCAGCACCACCATCGGCGAGTGATTCGCCTGAGCCGAGGCCATCGCACTCATCCCATTCGTCACGCCAGGTCCCGCCGTCAGGGCACAAACACCCGGCTCACGCGTCACCTTCGCCCAGCCCTCAGCCGCGAACGCCGCCGTCGACTCGTGGCGCACATCGACGATGTCGATGCCCTCCTCGCGGCAGCCGTCATAGATCGAGAACAGGTGCCCGCCCGACAACGTGAACAGCTTGCTCACGCCGTGCGCCTTCAAGCGCCTGGCCACCAGGCGCCCGCCGTGGAACGTCTGCCGCTCCGCAGCGTCCAGCCCGCGCATGCCCTCGAGCGTCGGGTACTGCTCTCCCTCAACCGCCATTGCCGCGACTTTATCGTCTCGCCGCCGGCCCGCGTGTACTCGGCCGGCCACGGCCCTGGATTCTCGCATGACGCGAGTGCGGGCCGTGGCTAGCCGCCCGCCTCGGCTTCCGCGATCCGGCCTGCCTCGCCGCGCTTTTCAACCACGAGATAACCGGGGTAGACCTCGACGGTCGACTCGACCGCCGCTTCCTCATGCCCCGGCAGCACGACGAACCGCCGCGGATTGGACCGCACGCGTGCGTATTCCCCGATCGAGAGGTCGAGCACCCCATCGCAATCCACGCTGACGCACTCACATATGAAGGTGTCGGCCGACTCTCCGTTGCGCGGACGCTGATACTCGATCCTGTCGTTTATGCGCCGTGCCAGCGCCTCGTTCTGCGCCATACGGCGCTTACGTTGATCGTCCACGGGGGATCATTCCACCTGAGCGGGAATGGCTATCGGTACTCGTCGATGAGAAGTCGTGCCATCGACTTGCCGCGCCGGGCAGCCTCGAGGTCACCCTCTGCCGCGGAGACGATCGAGCCCTTCATGAGGATGTGGCACGAGCGCGCGAACGACTCGCTATCGCGGAGCCCCGCTTCCTCTGCAAAGCGCTGGAGCATGGAGCGGATATGGTCGAGATATTCCACACTCGCGTCCCCCGCCGGATGCCGTGAGCCCATTTCGAGCAGGACATTGACGAACGAGCACGCCTCGAAATCGTCGCGCCGGAACCATTCGTCGAAGACGTCGAAGATGGCGAGCAGACGCTCCTCGGGGTCGGAGCCCCGCCTTTGGGCCTCCGCCTCGATGAGGCCATGCGTCCAACGCTGCTCGCGCATCTCGAGAAACGCGAGCACGAGCTCATCCTTGGACGCGAAGTGTCGGTAGAGCGTTGCGGTCGCGACGCCGGCACGCTCGATCACCTCGTTGATCCCCACCCCGCGGATCCCGCGCTGTGAGAACAGCTCATAGGACGCATTCAGAATCCGCTCGCGGGGGCTGACCCCCGTCTCGGCCGGCTGGGGGCGGGTTTCAAGCATGTCCGTGAGGGTACCACTAGAAAGAACGCTCTCTCACCTTGGAAGAGGGTTCTTTCTCGTCGCTCTGCGACGAGGGACATTCAACGTAAAGGAGGGGCCGATGGGGCTGATAGAGCTACTTTTGGTTGTTCTGGTAATCGCGGCAATTGCGGGCGGGATCGGCGTAAGCCCGCTGCTTTGGCTGCTGCTGGTGGTAGCGCTCGTGGTCTTCTTCACGGGCGGCGGATTCGGCTATCGCAGAGGCGGGCGGGCCTAGGTATGACCCTCGGGACATCTATTTTCCTCATCGCCGTCGGCGCGATCATCCGTTACGCCGTCACATTTCACGTGTCCGGCGTGTCGCGGCCAACGATCGGCCTGATCCTCATCATCGCCGGCATCGTCGGCGTGGTGCTGTCGCTGTTCTATACGTCCACCGCGCGACGACGAGTGGTCGGCGGACCGTACGAAGAACCGCGCCGCTAGCGCAGCGCCTACCCCTGCGAGTTGCGTCTGAGGGGTAGGCCGTCGCTGCAGTCATCACCGATCTGCCCGTCCGCCCGTTTGATGGTGGTGGCTGGGCAGCGGTGCGGCCTCGCGATGGCGTGACCGGAAACGACTCAAACCAGGAGGGACTGTGACTGACAAGAACGTCGACCAAGCGAAGGGACGCGTCAAGGAGGCTGCCGGCGCCTTGACCGGAGATCGAGGGCTGAAGAACGAGGGACACGCCGACCAGGCCAAGGGCTCATTGAAGAAAGCCGTAGACCGGCTCGCCGAGACGGTAAAGGGACACAACCGAAGCGAGGAGAGGATTCCATGAACACCGGAACGATCATCGCAATAGCTGTTGGCGCCGTGGTGGTGCTGGCGCTCATTGCCGGCCTGGCTCGCGCTGCGAGCCGCAAGCGTGACGAACGTCGTCGCGAGCAGGCGGGCGAGCTTCGCCAGGAGGCCAGAAGTCGTTCGATCCAAGCGGACAGTGCTCGCGCCTCGGCTGATGAGCAGGCAGCCGAAGCACTGCGTGTTGAGGCCGAAGCTGAGGAACGCGCTGCTCAGGCGCGGCAGGGTCGTGCCGCCGCGGACCGACAGTCACTTGAGGCTGAGCGTCTGACCGAGTCTGCCCGCGATCAGCACGCACAGGCGCGTGCGATCGACCCGGATGCGAACGACAGCGGCCAAGACGAGGCGCTCGCAATCAATGAACGCACCGCCTGAGCGACCGCTCGTGCACCTGTGTGCACGTAACTACACACCTTCCAAAGGAAGCTGGAGACGAATGGACAAGGCTGAACAGAAGATCGCGCAATACCTGAGCGAGGCGCACGCCACCGAGAAGGCACTCGTCACTGTGCTGCAGTCGCAGATCGCGATGACCCCGGGTGGAAGCTACCGCGACGGGCTCGAATCCCACCTGCGCGAGACGCGTGAGCACGCCACCCGAGTGCAGGGGCGCCTGGACGAGCTCCGACAGGGCGCCAGCCCGCTACATGCTGGCGCTGGGCTCCTCAAGAGCGTCGTCGGTCAGGCACTGGCCCTGGGAAAGACGCCGCTCGACGTCGTCCGCGGGACGGGAGGAGAGGAGAAAGTCCTCAAGAACGCAAAGGACGCGTGCGCGACCGAGGCCTTGGAGATCGCCACCTACACCGCGATCGAGCGCTTGGCGGACTCTGTGGGCGATAGTGCCACACGGGCCCTTGCCGATTCCATTCGTGCTGACGAGCAGAGGATGCTCGACCGCATCCTGAAGGAGATCCCGCAGCTGACCGACGCCGTGGCGCGCTCAGAGATCCGCGGCAGCTCTTCATATGCAATCGGCGACACAGGCGCCGCCGACGCGGCCCGCTCGGCGTCGGAGAGCGTGAAGGGGGCCGCACGGGACGCGACATCGGGGGCAAAACGGACCGCCCGCAAAGCGCGCAAGGTGCCCGGGGTCGCGCACGCCGAGGGTCAGGTCAAGGGGGCGCTCGCCTCTGAAGGAGACCTGGCGATCACCGGCTACGGGAAGCTGACCGCTGCGGAGATCGTGGAAAAGCTCCCACATCTCTCGCAGGTCGACCTCGCGAAGATCGACTCCTACGAGCGCAAGAACGAAAACCGCAAAACGATCCTCAGCCGCATCACCAGCCTGCGCGGCGACGAGCCGTGGCCGGGGTACGACGAGTCCAGCATGGATGAGATCCGCGCGGTGCTGGACGAGGGGGATGAGGACCGCGTCAAGCGCGTGCGCTCCTACGAGCGCTCCCACAAGAACCGCGCCGGGGTCATTGATGCCGCCGAGCGCGAGCTCGCCAGGGCATAGGCGCTTCTACAGTACGCGAGAACGCCGGGGACACCAACCTGGAGGCGGGCCTGCAGACACACATCGGCCCGCCTCGCCGGCACTCCGGAGCGAAGACCTCCACACCGACGATCATCGCTGCTTCGCGGGACGAGCGAGCGTCCGGGCGCGCGCTGTGCTGAACCCATGCCCGGGGTGGGACTCGAACCCACACGCCCCCTTAGGGGGGCCATCGATTTTAAAGTCGACTACGTATACCCATTTCGCCACCCGGGCCGCGCCAGTGTATGAAAGGGCCTGTCGTGGGGCGATCAAATGCCCCTACGCCCGCGGGCTTGAGATCCCCCGCCCAGTGGTTTCGGAAGCGCTTCAGCCGGGAACATTTCGCTTGCGGCTTCTTTATGTTGCGCGACAAGTTTCCTTTATCTTGCGCAACTTTTCCGTTGGTACCGTGTCGTTTGTAGCGACAGCCGCTACAGCACTGTCATGGAGGCTTCCGCACTCACACACCCCAGCAGCGCCACCGGCCTACGCGGGCCGTCTGCACTGCTGCGCCTGCAGTCCGACGAGCGCCTGATCACGCTCACCCGTCGCGGCCAGCATGCAGCCTTCGAGGTGCTCTGCGCGCGTTACCAGACGCGCCTACTGTCGTTCTGCCGGCACATGCTTGCTTCGCGCGAGGACGCCGAGGACGTGCTGCAGGAGGTCTTCGCCGCGGCCTTCAACGCGGTCCTCGCCGACGACCGCGACATCAACGTGCGCCCGTGGCTGTATCGGATCGCTCGCAACCGCTCGCTCAACCACCTGCGCCGCGCTTCAGCCATCGGCGTCGACTCGATGGACATCCACTTCGCCGAGGGCGGCATCTCCACAGGCGACAAGGTCATGCGGCGCGAGAGCTTCCGCGAGCTCATCGGCGACGTCCACCAACTGCCCGAGACCCAGCGCACGGCGTTGCTGCTGCGGGAGATCGACGCCCTCTCCTATGAGCAGATCGCGCTCGCGATGGACACAACCGTGCCGTCGGTCAAGTCGCTGCTCGTGCGGGCGCGCATCTCGCTCGCAGAGGCAGCCGAGGCACGCAAGCTCTCGTGCGACGAGGTGCGCCTCGAGCTCGGCACCGTCGCCGAGGGTCTCGCCAAGCTGAGCACGCCCGCGCGCCGTCACGTTCGCGGCTGCGAACAGTGCTCGTTCTTCCGTAAGCAGCTCAAAGACAACAACCGCGCGCTCGCGCTGATCCTGCCCGTCGGGCCGCTGCTGCTCGTCAAGAAGCTGGTGCTCGCCAAGCTCGGCTCCACTGCATCCGCCGGTGGCGCGCACGTAGCCGGCGGCGCCGGTGCCGCAGCTACAGCCACGGCCGGCGCGGGAGCCGCGGCAGGCAGCGGCGTAGCCGGCAGCATCGTCACCGCCGGCGCCGGCGCAATCGCCACCAAGGCCGTGGCCGGGCTGGCAGCCGCCGCCCTGCTCACCGCCGGTGTCGCCGCCGCCGATCACTCGACAGCACACCGTCACCACCACCACCACGCCTCCGCCTTGGCCGCCACCAGCGCCGTCGCCGACGCACCCCTCGTCGTCCACCAGGCGCCGCAGCCGATCACGGCCACCGGCACCGCCAACCCCACACCGCCTCCAGTGCGGCCCCACCGCCACCTCCTCGCCGTCAAGGCAGCCAAGCCGGCTGTCGCTGCCGCGCAACCTGCCACCTCGGTCGCCGCCACCACGCTGGCCGCCGCCCACACGATCACGGCGCCCGCGCCGCCGGCCAAACCGGCTGATCCGCAGCCCGTGACCGAGGTCACCACCGCGACCACTGAACTTCCCGCCTCCGCCACGACAGTCCCCACCGGCGTCCCCACCACGACGACAACGACAACCACCACAACGGCCACGACAGCGACGCCGCCCGCGACACCGTCGGCGCCGACAGTGCCCGGCACGCCCACCGGCACCGCACCCACCGAAGAAGTGGCACCGCCGCCGAGCACGCCCGCGCCCGAAGGCGCCGCTCCCGACGCCGGTGCAGACGTTGTTCCGCAGGACGCCAACGCCGGCGGCGCCGCGGCGCCGACCGCGGAAGCCACCGTGCCGGTCGGCGCGTTCAGCCGTATCCGCCGTGACATCGACGACGGCGCCCGTCGCAGCCGCGCCGACGGCGCGCGCTAGCCGAACGTAAACGACTTCATCGGTTTCAGCAGCACGCCCGTCTCGCCCACTTCAATCGGCGATTGCACCTGCGCGCTGGCCGTCGGCGCGGTCAGCATCCTCACCACCACGCCTTCACGCGCACCGGCACGCGGCGGCAGCAACAACACGTCGCGCCCGTACATCGGCCGGCCTTCGACATCTGTCGTGTACGCCACCTCGTAGCCCGTCAGCGTGTTGTTGATGCGCGTCTTGCCCTCGGCGCGCAGTTCGAATTCGTCGTCGCGGGCTCTCAGCCGGCGGATGTAGCCAACCGCATATAGCGCCAGCGCAGCCGACGCTTCGCCCGTGTAGCGCGGCAGCCGCAACGGGCCAACGGCGTAGGAGTACTTCAGCGCGCCGCCGTGCCAGCGGCTCTGGATTTTCACGAACCCGCCCGGGTCCGGCGCCGTCCGGTACAGGTCGCGGTAGCTGAAGCTGAACGGCACACGGCCGCCGTGCGAGTAGCTCGAGTTCTCGAGCGTCAGGAACGCCCCCAGCAGCACCGCGACCAGCGCGACGCCGGCCACCAGCACCGTCGCACGCCGCAGCCGCGACGCCGCGTGCCAGCGCGGTGCCAGCAGCCGCCCCAGCGTCGGCCCGTACTCCGGCTTCATCCTCAGCGCTGCCATCTCCGCTGCGGCGATCATTCCCCGATCGAGAACAGAGATTCGAGGTCGTGACGCGAAAACGCCGCGAACGCCACCATTGTCTGGGTGCGCATCACCCCCGACAGACCGCCGATCTGCCCAGTCACCACGTCCGCCAGCTGCTCATGGTCCGGTACCCGCACGATCGCCACGAAGTCCCACTCGCCCGTCACCGAATAGGCCTCCGCCACGCCATCGATGTCCGCCAGCTCGCCGCCCAGCGTCGACAGCGTGTCGCGCTCGGCCTCGATCAGCACCACAGCGTTCGTCATCGACATCGCACGCCCATCATAAGCTCACGCCGGCGCGCGCCTACGCCTCGGCGCGCCCGAGACGGTGCATGCCGAGGCCCACCAGCAGCCCCAGCACAGCGCCCGTCACCCCGGCCAGCCAGCTCGCTTCCGGTCGCGCGAACGGCATCGCCAACAGCAGCGCCGCCAGCGCGCCCGTGCCCAACAGATCGCCATCGCGATAAGCGCCCTCGCGCGCGGACTCCAGGTCGGGAACCGCCCACGCCGCCAGCAGCGCCAGCGCCGCCGCGTTAGCGCCGCTGACCACCGGGAACGGATACACGGCACCCGCCACCAGGGCGCCGGCGGCTGTGGCGCCGAAGAACAGCGCCAGCACCACCGCCGGTCCGTGGCGGAGCTCCATCAGCCAGCCGAAGATCGCCACCACGAGGATCGCCACGAACGCATACACCCCATCCGTGTACGCAAACGCGTTCGTGAACAGCTTCCACCAGTCGCCGCGCAGCGGCCCCAGGACTGCCGTGCGCGCGTACAGAGTCGGTTCTGCGTGGACCAACACCCACATCACAGCGCTGGCCGCGACCAGCGCAATCGTCGCGTACGGGCGCCCAGCGGCCCAGCGCCCGGCGCCCCGACGCACGTGCGTGCGGGTCGCGCCACCTGTCGACAGCGGCCGCGAGCGCGACACCAGCGCCCGCGCACGCGCACGCAGCGTCGTGCGGGTCGGCGCGTTCGCCGGTGGCAGCTTCGGCGCGCGCCTGCGCAGGCGGTGCCCGCAGTACGGGCACTCGGTGATGTACGGACTCACCTCCGAGCCGCACTGCTTGCACACCACGAACAGATCAGCACCGGAGGTCATCGTCGTCTCATTCTAAGGACCTCTCGACCTCGCCCCGCACGCCTTTGGAATACTCACTCCCATGACCCCTGGATCCGACCTCAAGCTCTACATCCTCGCGTTCGACCACCGCGGCTCTTTCCAGAAGAAGTTCTTCGGGATCGACGGCGAGCCCGACTCCGAGCAGACCGCGATCATCGCCGACGCCAAGCACCTGATCTTCGAGGGCATGCTGCAGGCGATCGGCGCCGGCACCGATCCGTCGTTCGCCGGCGTGCTCGTCGACGAGCAGTTCGGCTCCAACATCCCAGCCGAGGCGAAGGAGCGTGGTCTCAAACTCGCGATGCCCGCCGAGCGCTCCGGGCAGAACATGTTCGACTTCCAGTACGGCGAGGACTTCGGCGAGCACATCGAACGCTTCGACCCCGACTACACCAAGGTTCTCGTCCGCTACAACCCCGACGGCGAGCCCGGCGAAAATCGCGAGCAGCTCGACAAGCTGCGCCGGCTCAGCGACTGGCTCGCGAAGCACAAGCCCGAGTTCCTGTTCGAGCTGCTCGTGCCGGCCGAGCCGGCACAGTTGGAAGACGTCGGCGGCGACACCGACCGCTACGACGCGGAGCTGCGCCCAGAGCTCATGCGCCGCGCGATCGCAGAGATCCAGGACGCTGGCATCGAGGTCGACATCTGGAAGATCGAGGGCGTCGAACAGCGCTCGGACTGCGAGATGCTCGTCGCGCAGGCGCGCAGCGGCAGCCGCCAGAACGTCCACTGCGTCGTGCTCGGCCGCGGCGCCGATGACGCGAAGGTCGACCACTGGCTGACGCAAGCAGCGCCCGTCGACGGCTTCATCGGCTTCGCCATCGGCCGCTCCATCTGGTGGGATCCGCTCAAGGCCTACGTCGATGGCAAGATCGAGCGTTCAGCGGGCGCCCGCAAGATCGCCGAGAACTACCTGCGCTTCATCGCCGTGTACGAGCGCGCCAGGGCGCTCACGGCGTCCGCATAGGGACGACGAGACGTGAAAATGCGACAGAGCATCGCCGACTGGGAGCGGGCCTTCGTCAAGGAGGCCACGCTCGATCGTCGCCGGCGCGACTCCCTGCGCCGCACCACCGAGCAGCGCGCGTTCAAGCGTGAAGTTCAGCGCCGGCACAAGCGCGGATCGATGCGCTTCGTGCTGCTCGTGCTGGCACTGATCCTCACCGCGGTGGTGGTCACCGTGGTGATGTTCCGCACGCTGTACCTGCTGCTCGGCTAGGACCCCTCGCCGAGCTCGCGCAGCGACTCCTCGACGTCGTCCGTGTGCTTGGCCGCCTGCGGGCCGTCCTTGACTGGGGGCGCAGCGCCGGCTTCACGGTGGATCTCGAGGTAGATCTCCTTGCGGAAGACCGGCACCCGCTGCGGGGCCTGGATGCCGATGCGCACCTTCTCGCCCATGACCGACAGCACCGAGACCTCGATCTCGTCGCCGATCATGATGCTCTGGTTGGACTTGCGCGTCAGAACCAGCATTTGGGTGCACCTTCCTCTTTGCCGACTGGCGACCCGGCGCAACCCCAAACCGCCGGAACGCCAAGCATAGTGCCAGGGCCGGGGGAACGCGATACCGAACTTTCAAATGGCGCCGCCGTCGGCCCGCAGCGACGCCTCGAAGCATGTCCGCCGCGCCACGATGTCGCTTGCGCTAGTCTCCCGGACCGTCCATGCCCCGGAAATCTTTGCGCCCGCACCTCAACCAGATCCGTGCCTGGGTGCGCCAAGGCCGAACCGACGCCTGGGTCGCACACCAGCTCGAGGTCAGCGTTCGTGACATCGAGCAGTTCAAGCGCCAGAACGAGCTCGTCAGCGACGACGAGGCAGTCGAGGGCACGAGCGGCAGCGGCGACTACCCCGAGGAGATCGACCTTCGCGCCGAGGACGACGCCCTGATCGCCGCTGAGCTCGAAGCAGCCGAAGCCGAAGCAGAGCGCGCCCGCGCGGAGGCGGAGCTTGCCCGTGCTGAATCCGACGACGCCGGCGATGAACCTGCGGAGGACAGCGACAGCGACAGTGGCACGCGCACCCGTCGACGCAGCCGTCGCGGCGGGCGCGGACGGCGCTCCGGCGGCCGCCAGAGCGGCCCGCTCGAGGGCACCTTTGACCACGGCGAGGAGGGCTACGGCCTGTGGCTCGACCCCGCCATCCAGGAGAACCCCGTTTACGCCGAGCACTGGGCCGGGCACCGACCCGTCGAGGTGGAAATCGAAGAGGACCGCATAGTCATCCGCCGCACCCTGGTCGAAGACTAGGCCTCGGAGAGGGTTCTGCGGCCGCCTGCGTAGTCGGCGGCCTCGCGTAGATAGCGCCCGAACGCGGCGTCCACCACAACGCCCGCCTCCCACGCCCACGGGTCCTCCGGCGCCAGTCGCATCGCGAACTGCAGGCACCACGCCGTGCCGGCTTCGTACAGCACCACCAGCTCGTCTGCCGCGAACCTGCCACCGAGCCGGCGGCGCAGCTCGGCCACCAGTGCATCCGTCACGCGCTCCAGTAGCACGCGACGATCCGGCGGCGCCGCCTGCAGCCGGCGCTCGCCCTGCTGCCATTGATAGATCGCCGTCTCGAACGACACCCGTCGAGGCTAGCAGCGGCGCGCGGTCAGTTGTTCGGCAGGCCAGTGACCACATACGGCTGCTCGCCCGGCTTCATCATCCCTAGCTGGCGAGCCTCCGTTTCCAGCGTCCCGGGCGCCGTCAGCGCCGCACGCTGGCCTACCAGCGAGCGATGTTCGCGTTCCATCGTCGCCACCGCCGCGCTCTCGCGACGCGCCTGATGCCACGTCGAGAGCATGTGCACGCCCGCGCTCACGTACAGGTACACGAGCGCCACGAGCACGCACAGCATCGCCACGCGGCCGAGCCTGTCCCAGCGCACGCGCCCGAGGCCGAACACCGGCGCCGCTACACCAGTGCGAGGCCTCGAGGACGAAGATATCGTGGGCATGACTAACCCGATTCGAGGCGCCCACGCGACATCCTGCACGGCGCAGGCCCATGCAACTTGCGCTACGGCGCAGTGCTCAGCGAGCGGGCAAAGGCGCTGCGTCCGGGGAAACGCGCCTGCGCACCCAGCTGCTCCTCGATGCGCAGCAGCTCGTTGTACTTCGCGACCCGGTCCGAGCGCGAAGGCGCACCGGCCTTGATCTGTCCGCAGCCGGTCGCCACAGCCAGGTGCGCGATCGTTACGTCCTCCGTCTCACCCGAGCGATGGCTCATGACCGCCGTGTAGCCCGCCTGGCGTGCTGTCGCGACCGCGTCGAGCGTCTCGGTGAGGGTGCCGATCTGGTTGACCTTCACCAGGATCGAGTTCGCGACACCGGTCTCGATCCCGCGCCGCAGGCGCTCGCTGTTGGTCACGAACAGGTCATCGCCGACGAGCTGAACGCGCGAGCCCAAGCGCTCGGTCAGCGTCCGCCAGCCGTCCCAGTCCTCCTCATCCATGCCATCCTCGATCGACACGATCGGATAGCGCGCCACGAGGTCGGCCCAGTAGTCGGTGAGCTCGCCCGCGCTCAGCGTGCGCCCCTCGTGCTCGAGCACGTACGCCCCGTCGCGATAGATCTCGCTGGTGGCCGGATCAAGCGCGATC
Organism: uncultured Solirubrobacteraceae bacterium; assembly: GCA_963838405.1. GTDB lineage: Bacteria > Actinomycetota > Thermoleophilia > Solirubrobacterales > Solirubrobacteraceae > Palsa-744. The sequence continues at coordinate 1,580,826 of CAWIRA010000006.1, forward strand.
GCCACGTCCTCACCGGGGCGATAACCGGCCGCTTCGATGCCCAGCACGAGCATTCTCAGCGCCTCCTCGTTGGAGCCCAAATCGGGCGCGAAGCCGCCCTCGTCGCCGCCGGCAGTCGCCAACCCGCGCTCGTGCAGCGTGCGCTTCAACGCGTGAAACACCTCGCTGCCCATCCGCAGGCACTCCGCGAACGAGCTCGCGCCGCACGGGACGATCATGAACTCCTGGAAGTCGACCTTGTTGTCTGCGTGGGCGCCGCCGTTGAGCACGTTCATCATCGGCACCGGCAGCACGTTCGCCTGCGGGCCGCCGAGGTAGCGCCACAGCGGAAGCTGTTGCTCGGCGGCTTGCGCCTTTGCGACCGCCAGCGACACGCCCAAGATCGCGTTGGCGCCCAGGCGCGACTTGTTGGGCGTGCCGTCGAGCTCGATCAGGGCGCGATCGAGCGCCTGCTGGTCAGCGGCCTCCATGCCGGTGAGCGCCTGCGCGATCTCGCCGTCGACGTTCGCCACCGCGCGCGACACGCCCTTGCCGCCCCAGCGCTCACCGCCGTCGCGCAGCTCTGTCGCCTCGAACTCGCCCGTCGAGGCACCTGACGGCACCGCTGCGCGCCCGTGCGCGCCGGTGCGCAGCTCTACATCGACCTCAACTGTGGGATTGCCGCGGCTGTCGAGAATCTGCCGAGCGTGGATTCGATCGACCTCGCTCATGCGAGCGTGCGGACTATTCGACCGATTTGGCGGTGCCGCTCGTCTTCGGAGCTTTGTAGGTCTTGCAGTCCTGGACCACGTAGCCCGAGCGACATTCCGTTTGGTTCATCCACTTCTTTTTGAATTCTTTCACGAACTTGCTCAGTGCCGCCTGCTGGCCGGTCGAGATCAGCTGCTGTTTGATCGTCGTCTGGACCTTGGAAAGAGGTTCCTGCGTGCCGGCCGTGATCGTCACCACTTGGTAGATGTAGTAGCCGAACGGCGTCTTCACCGGACCGCCGATCGGGCCCTTGGTAGCGGAGAAGATCGCGCTGTCCAGCGCCTTCTCCTCCTCGCCCGGGACGACTTCCTTCAGCAGGCCGCCGTCAGCCTTGCTGGTCGGGTCGATCGAGTCTTTCGAGGCGACGCTCGCGAAGCTCTTGCCCGATTCGATTTCCTTCTTTGCGGCGATCGCCTGCGCTTCGGTCTTCGTGAGGATGATCCTCACGTTGCGCTTTTCAGGCGTGCCGTATTTCGATTTGTTCGCGTTGTAGTACTTCGCGATCTGTGCCTGGGTGACGGTGCTCTTGTTCTTGACGATCTGCTTCTGGATTTTCTGTGAGAGCAGGTTCAGCTTCACCCGCAGCAGCAGGTCCGACACCGTCTGACCCGAGCTGGCAAGGAATTTTTCGAATTCTGCCGCCTTCGGGAACTGCGTGGCCTTGATTTTCTCGAATTCCTTCTTGACTTCCGCGTCGCTGAGCTTCACGCCGAGCGAGTTCGCTTCAGAGAGCACCCACTGCGAGGAGATCAGGAACCCGAGCACCTCTTGCTGCAGCGCCTTGTACTGGGTTTCGCACTCGGACTTGAGCTTCTGGGTGGTCGGCGCCGCTTTGCCTTTGGCCGTCTTGGCCGAGGTCACCCGCAGGTGCGCGATGCACGCCGTGAAGTCCGGCGGCACCGGAACGACCGGCTTTTCGGTCGAGCCGGCTTCTTTGTTCGAGGTCGACGCGACCGACATCCAATGTTCGAACGCGGTCTTCGAGATCGGCGAGCCGCCCACCTGTACGACGGCGTTGCCGGGTACGCCGCCACACGCCGTGATCCCGACGAGAGCAAACAAAACGGCGCCCAGCGCCGAGGTGTACCTGAGAATCTTTGACACGACGGCGGGCACTTTAGCGGAAAGCACCTTCGTTGTCCTTAACGAACCGATAACAAGTTCCTAAGCCGCCTCGCGTACCACCGACAGCAGCGCGTCAGCCGCCCTGACGACACTGGGGAACCGCTCGGTCCCGTCCTTCGGAACGCGTACCGACACCTGTGAGCGCCCCGATTCGTACAGCGCATCCGGCAGCTCTTCGCGCAGACGCCGCGCGCGGCGCGAGTCCAGCTCGATCGGCACGACCGCCAGGCGGTCGCCGCGGAAGCTCACCGTTTGCGCGCCCGCCTGGCCGAACTTGATGCGCGCGCGCTGCAGCGCGAGCAGGTTCTCAACGGGTTCGGGCAGCGGGCCGAAGCGATCCTCGAGCTCCTCGCGCAATCGCTCCACATCGGCGACCTCGAGCGCGCCTGCAACGCGACGGTGGACCTCGATCTTGGCCTGCTCGTACGGGACATAGTCGGCCGGCACGTACGCGTCGACGTTCACGTCCAGACGCACCGGCTCGGGCAGCGCCTCCCCCTCCAGCTCCGGCTCAGCCGCGGCCACCGCTTCGTCGAGCATCTGCATGTACAGCTCAAAGCCGAGCGCCGCGACGTGGCCGGATTGCTCGTCGCCGAGCAGGTTGCCGGCGCCGCGGATCTCCAGGTCGCGCATCGCGATCTTGAAGCCGGCGCCGAGCTCGGTGTAGTCCGACAGCGCCGACAGCCGCTGCGCCGCCTCGGGTGTCAGCGCCGCTGCCGAGTCGTACAGCAGGTACGCATACGCGCGCTCACGGCTACGACCGACGCGCCCGCGGATCTGGTAGAGCTGGGCCAGGCCGAAGGTGTCTGCGTGCTCGACGATCAGCGTGTTCGCCTGGGGAATGTCGATGCCGGACTCGATGATGGAGGTGCACACCAGCACCTCGGCGCCGCCGCGTAGGTAGTCCATCATCACCGCCTCCAGCTCGCCCTCGCCCATCTGGCCGTGCGCCACCGCAAAACGCACGCCCGGGCACAGCGCGCGCAGTCGCTCCGCGGTCTCCTCGATCGATTCGACGCGGTTGTGCAGGAAGAACGCCTGCCCACCGCGCTCGTGCTCGCGCATGATCGCCCGCTTGACCAGCTCCTCCTCATACTCGCCGACGTACGTGCGGACCGGGCGCCGGCCCTCCGGTGGCGTCTCGATCACGGAGATGTCGCGCAGACCCGCCAGCGACATCTGCAGCGTGCGCGGGATCGGCGTCGCCGACATCGAGATCACGTCGACCTTCAGCTTCAACTGGCGCAGCAGCTCCTTCTGCTTGACGCCGAAGCGCTGCTCCTCGTCGACGATCAGCAGGCCCAGGTCCTTTGCGCGCACGTCGCGCGAAAGCACCCGGTGGGTGCCGATCAGGATGTCCGCGCGCCCCTCCGCGAAGTCCTTGATCGCGGCTTTCTGCTCGGCCGGCGTGCGGAAGCGCGAGACGTGCTCGAGCGTGAACGGGTAGTCGGCGAGCCGCTCGGCAAAGGTGCCGTAGTGCTGCTGCGCGAGGATCGTCGTCGGCACCAGCATCAACACCTGCTTGCCCTCCGCCGCCGCCTTGAACGCCGCGCGCAGCGCCACCTCCGTCTTGCCGTAGCCGACGTCACCGCAGATCAGCCGGTCCATCGGCCGTGGCGCTTCCATGTCGGCCTTCACCAGCTCGATCGCGTCGCGCTGATCGGGTGTCTCGGTGAACGGGAAGCGATCCTCGAACTCGCGCTGCCAGTCGGAGTCGATTCCGAACGCGTGGCCGCTGCGGCGGCGACGCTCCGCGTACAGGCTCAACAACTCGCCCGCGAGCTCCTGCGCCGCGCGCCGCGCGCGTGCCTTCATCGTCTCCCAGCGCGTGCCGCCGAGCTTCGAAAGCGGCGGATGCTCGCTGGCCCCAGCGCCGACGTAGCGCGAGATCTTCGCCAGCTGATCGGTGGGCACGAACACGCGATCGTCGCCCTGGTATTCGAGGTACAGGTAGTCACGCGTCACATCCGCGACGGTGCGCGTCTCGAAGCCCGCGAAGCGCGCCACCCCGTGGTCCTCGTGCACGACGATGTCGCCCGTGCGCAGTTCCGTGAACGAACGCAACGCACCGCGTCTCGAGCCGCCCGCACCGCCGCGCCCCGAACGATCGACGCCGGGGCGATCGGCGCGACGCCGACGCAGCAGCCGATGCTCGGGGAACACGGCCAGCTTCAGCTGCGGTGCGACGAAGCCCTCGCGCAGCGACGCCGCAGCGAAGCGCAGCGACGGCTCCAGCGGCTGCGCGTGGGTGATCGCGGCGTCGCCGTTCGCGCTCAGCCAACTTGCTTTCAGGCGTCCGAGGTTGTACGCCGCGCGCTCCCCCTCGCCGCGGCGCGGGAATGCCACCACCGTCCTGTAGCCCGACCGCACCAGCTTCTCGAGCTCGGGCTCGGCCTCCCCGAGCGAGCGCGCCGCGGTGTCCGCCGACTGCGCGCGCAGCTCGATCTCCTGCCCGCTGGACAGTCCCGACAGCCAGATGCGCGTGCGCTCGGCGAGCGTCGCGCGGATGCTGTCGGGACTCACGTACAGGTGGTGCGCGTCCTCGTCGCCGAACGCCGCGCACACATCCGCCCAGTGGTCCATGAGCACCGGCTCGAGATCCTCCTCGGCCGCGACCACGAGCTCGGTCTCCGAGCTGAGGAGATCGAGCAGCGCACCGAAGCGCTCCACCGGCAGCAGCTCCGCGATGTCGGGGCGTTCGGAGTCCCCAGCGTCGCTCGCTCCTGCGGCGCCGGCGAGCGTGCGCGTGGGCATCTGTTCGGCAGCGAGCTCAGCGAGCTCGCGGTGCTCGAGCGCCAGCTCGGCCGCCGGCGCGATCTCGACTTCGTCCGTCTCCCCAAGCGAGCGCTGCGTGAACGTCGAGAACCAGCGCAGCGACTCGATCTCGACATCGAACATATCGACCCGCACCGCCCGCTCCTCAGTGGCCGGAAACACGTCAAGCAGGCCGCCCCGCAGGGCAAACTGTCCCCGCTCCTCGACCTGATCGACGCGCTCGTAGCCGGCGCTGACGAGCTCCGCTGCACACTCGTCGAGGTCGAGTAGCTCGCCCACGCGCAGTTTGAACGAGTGCGGGCGCAGCTCCGGGTCAGGCACCTTCTCCGACAGCGCGACCGCGCTCACGACCACCACCGGCGGCTCCTCCAAGGCGCCCTGCGCGGCACCCGCGGCGAGCAGCGCATCGAGCGCCGCAACGCGCAGACCGACGAGGTGCGCAGGCGGTGCCAGGTGAGACTCGTACGCGACGCCGCGCGACGGGTAGTAGCGAACGCGCCTCGGCGCCAGCCAAGCGCCGAGGTCCGCCGCCAGGTCGCGTGCCGCGCGGTCATCGCCGACCACCACCAGCGTCGGTCGTGACTGCGCCTCGACGTCGATCTCAGCCAGGGCAGCGACGGCGTACGCGCGCAGGGACGAGGACACGAACGCGTGGCCGCCCTCGCGCGCCAGTCGCAGCGTCGAATCGTCTTCCTGCGCCAGCCCGAGCAGAGACCGCAGTGCTCCCGTTCCGCTCGCCATCACGGCTCCTCTCCCAGCACAACCCGCTGCGCATGCTCGCTCGCGCGTTCGACGAGCTCCGCGACCTCTGCGTCCGGCTCGCGGAAGCGGCCGAGCACGTAGGCCGAGACGATCTCGGGGTCGGTCGAGTCGGGGCGCCCGACACCAACGCGCACGCGCATGAAGTCCGCGCCACCGAGCTCGCGCTTAATCGACTTGAGCCCGTTGTGGCCCGCCAGGCCGCCGCCCAGGCGCGCACGCACCTCGCCGAACGGCAGGTCGATCTCGTCGTGCACCACCAGCACCCGCTCCAACGGCAGCTTCAACGCGCCGCGCGCCGGGCCGACCGAGCGCCCGGCGTCGTTCATGAACGTCTGCGGGCACAGCAGCGCGACGCGCGGCCCGCGGGCACCCACGCCCGCGCTGTCGGCCGCGGTCGCAGCGGGCCCGATGGCAGCCGTCTCGGGCGCGGGCACGCGACCTTCGGCGAGCCGGCCGCGGAAGCGGTCCTTGGCCCGGCCCAGATCCCAGCGCTCGGCAAGCGCCTGCGCAACCATAAAACCGATGTTGTGACGAGTACCTTCGTACTCGCGGCCGGGATTGCCCAGTCCGACGATCAGCCAGTCGACGGTCCCGCCGCTCAGCGGGCGCCTCAGTCGCAGCGCTGGTTACTCCTCGCCGGAGGAGCCCTCGGAGTCGCCGCCGTCGGCGCCCGCGTCCTGCGCACCGTCCTCGCCCACGAGCTCCGTCTCGGCTTCGATTTCCTCGGCCGCTTCGGTCTGCAGGCGCGGCGGCGACAGTGTCGCGATCACGGTTTCCTCGGGGTCGTCGAGCAGCGTCACACCCTCCGGGGTGTTGAGCGCGCTGAGCAGGATCGTGTCGCCGATCTGCATCTCGCCGACCTCGTGAACAATCGACTCCGGAATCGCGGTCGGGAGCGCTTCGACGTTCAGCTCGCGCGTGATCTGCTCCAGCACGCCGCCTTCCTTGACGCCAGGTGCGTCATCTACGCCCTCGAGTTCGACCTGCACGACCGCGTGAATCGCCTCGTTGAGGTTGACGCGCAGCAGATCCACGTGAATCGTCTCGCCGCGTACGGGGTGGCGCTGAGCTTCCTTGAGCACCACCGGTGTCGCTTTACCACCGTCGACGCTCAGGTCGAGCACCGCGCCGGATCCGGCCAGCGCCAGTCGCAGCTCACGCGCGTCCGCGTCGAAGCCGACCGGCTCGCCGCCGCCGCCGTAGAGCACGCCAGGCACGCGCCCGCTGCGGCGCAGGCGGCGCACCGCGCGCGAGCCCTCCGCGGCGCGGCTGTTGACGTTCAGCTTGGTCGTCGTACTGGCCATGAGCGAGCCAAGACTCTAGCAATCACCGTTCATCGTTCTACCGCCGACGCTTCTTCTTCTTCGATTTCGTTGCGGGTGAGCTTGTGGCAGACACCTTCGTTGTCGATCGGGGCGCTAAGGCCGAGCAGCTGCAGGTGGATGCCCGTCAGAAAGTTGCCCGTGCGGCGCACCTCCACGCACTGCACCACCGGCAGCGTCCCGATCACGGTCCACGCCAGCCGCGTCTTGCCGGTCGCGCCGAACAGCGAGTACGCGGTGCTCGCTTCCAGTTGCAGGATCTTCACGGCGCCGGACCGGCGCAGGCTCGGGTTGCGCGCGTTGGCCTTCACGCTCGCCACACACGACGGGCTCTCACGGCAGCCGCTCAACTGGTCGAGCATCGCGGCCGTCCTGCCCTCCGCCTCCGCCTGGATGAGCGCCACCTCGTCCGTGCGTTCGGCGTTCTCGACGCTGAGGAATCGCGCCAGCCCAGCGCTCACGACCAGCACCACGATCACGCTCAGCGCAAACAGGATGCGCAGGACACGGCGTCGACGGGGCGTCAAGCCGCGCCACCACACACGCGGGCCCTGCTCGGCCGCGGGCGTTGGGGTGGCGGTCGACGACACCTGCTGCTAGCCCTCCTCACCCGGCGGCGGTCGCTCGGGCACGAAGATCGCCAGCTCACCGGTGTTGACGAGGACCAGATCCAGCGCCGCGACACCGAGCGCGACGTTCTCGGGCGGCCCGCTCCACTCGGGCCTGCGGTAGCGCGGGGGCTGCGGCGGCTCGAGACGCTCGGGCGGTGGCTCGAAGAAGTCCACCCGCGAAGCTTGCCACAGGCCCTGATTTCGGCGGCGGACCGAGCCGAGAGGACTAGCGTCGCCGGCAACGAACACACCGGCATGTTCGCGACGCTGCACTTCCTTACAGAACAGGTCTTCGGCGACAGCTATTTGGAACTGCTGACGCTCGCCGTGCTCGTGTCAGCCTTCGCAACCGCCTACAAACACGTCGAGTGTCATCGTTCGGGCTGTCACCGTCTCGGCCGCTTCACACATGGACACCTGAAACTCTGCGCCCGCCATCACCCGCTTGTGCCGGACGACGGCAGGATCGGACCGGAGCAGATCGAGGCTGTGACCAAGCAGCCCCCAGCCGTCGCAGTCCGCGGCCAGCGCCCGGCGTCAGGCACGCCCACCTAGAACAGCTGATTCTCGCCGCCAAAGACCTCGCTGACGGAGTCATCGACGAAGATGCGGCGGATCGAGTCCGCCAGTAGCTCTGCGCAGGGCAGCACGCGGACGTTGGCCGGCCGTCCCGCGGCGGCGATCGGAACGGTGTCGGTCACCACGATCTGCTCGAGGCCTGACTCTTCCAGGTTCTTGAACGCGTCGCCCGAGAAGACGGCGTGGGTGGCTGCCGCGTACACGCGCGCGGCGCCTTCCTCCATCACGGTTTTCGCCGCTGCCTTGAGCGTGCCGGCCGTGTCGATCATGTCGTCCACGATCACAGCCGTGCGGCCCTTCACATCACCGATCACGTAGCCGATCTCAGCGACCTGCTGCGCTGGGCGCTCCTTGTCGAGGATCGCCAGCTCGGCGCCGATCTTCGACGCGAAGTTCTTGTTCAGCTTCACCCTGCCCGCGTCCGGCGCCACGACCACGAGGTCCTCGAGGCCGAGATCGGAGAAGTACTGGGTGAGCATGAACAGCGCCGTCATGTGGTCCACGGGCTTCTGGAAGAAGCCCTGGATCTGGCCGGCGTGCAGGTCCATCGTCAGCACCCGGTCGGCACCCGCCGCCTCGAGCATGCGCGCCACCAGCCGCGCCGAGATCGGCTCGCGCGGCGCCGACTTCTTGTCCTGGCGCGAATAGCCGAACCATGGCGTCACCGCGATCACCCGGTGCGCCGACGCGCCGACGGCGGCGTCGATCATGAACAGCAGCTCCATCAGCGAGTCGTTCGCCGTGACGCCGGTTTCGGGGTTGCTGCACGTTGACTGCACGATGAACACGTCCGCGCCGCGGATCGACTCCTCGTAGCGGCAGTAGACCTCGCCGCCGGAGAACGTCTTCAACTCCACCGGCCCGAGGTCGACACCGAGCTTGTCGGCGATGTCGATCGCCAGCTGCGGGTTCGCACGCCCGCTGAACAGCATCAGCCGCTTGTTGTAATCGATCGGCAGGCTGGCTCGCGAGTACTGGGTGCGCGTGTCGATCGCACTCATCTCCTCGGGAAGTGTAGAGCCCGTACGTGGATCGTTCATGGCGATCGGGTGCCTCTCGCATCGGCCGCGCGTCGCTCGGCGTAGCCCTCGATGTTCTCCTGCCGCGCCCGCGCGATGCCGAGCGCGCCCGGCGGCACGTCATCGGTGATCACAGAGCCCGCACCCGTGTATGCGTCGTCGCCGACGCTCACCGGCGCGACGAGCGTCGTGTCCACCCCCGTGCGTACCCCGTCGCCAACCGTCGTGCGGTGCTTGGCGTGTCCGTCGTAGTTCGCCGTGATCGTCGCGGCGCCGAGGTTGGTGCCCACGCCGACATCCGCGTCACCGATGTAGGACAGGTGCGGCACGCGCGCGTCGGGACCGACGTCGGAGTTCTTGACCTCGACGAACGTTCCCACCCTGGTGCCGGTGCGCAGCACCGTGCCGGGTCGCAGGTAGGCGAACGGCCCCACGCTGACGCCGTCCTCGAGCACGCAGTCCACCATGTAGGAGTGGCGAATCGTGCAGTCGCGTCCGATGCGCGTGTTGCCGCGGATCGTGGTGAACGGCTCGATCAGCGTGTCCTGTCCGATCTCCACATCCACGTCGATCACGGTCGCCGCGGGATCGACGATGCCGACGCCCGTGAGCATGTGGCGCTCGTGGATCGCGTGTTGCGCCAGCGCCCGCACGCGCGCGAGCGTCGCGCGGTCGTTGACCCCGAGCACCAGCGCCTCGTCGTCAACCACGTGCGCCGCGACCTTCGCACCGTCCGCTCGCAGCACATCCAGCACCTGCGGCAGGTACAGCTCACCCTGGGCGTTGTCCATGCCCAGACGCGGCAGCGCCGCCGTCAGCGCCTGCGCCGCAAACACGAAGATGCCCGTGTTGACCTCGCGAATCTCCTGCTCGGCCGGCGTCGCGTCGCCCGGTGCCTTCGTCTCGACCACGCGCGCCACCGCACCGTCGGCGTCGCGCACCACCCTCCCGTAGCCGCTCGGGTCATCGAGGATCGTCGTCGCCATCGTCGCCGCCGCGCCGCTCTCGCGGTGGGCCTGCACCAGCGCCGCAATCGCCTCAGCGCTGAGGAGCGGCACATCCCCGCTCAGCACCAGCACCGGCGGCGCCACATCCGTCGTGACTCCCGCGCCGGCCGCGACCACCGACATCCCCGCCATCACAGCTCCACCCGTGCCGTTCGGGCGCTCCTGCACCGCCAGCTCGACGCCCTCGGGCAGCGCCGCCGCGAGTGCCCGCGCAGGCGAGTCGACGACGACCACCCTGCCTGCGCCTGCCGCCAGCGCGGCGCGCACCGGCCACAGCACCATCGGGATGCCGCACAGCTCGTGCAGCACCTTCGGCTTGCGCGAGCGCATGCGCGTTCCCTGGCCCGCTGCGAGGATCAGGACAGAGGGGGCGCTCACGGATCAGATGCTATTCGCTTGCCGCGTGTCCGCCTTGGAAACTGGGGGGCAGGGACTCGAACCCCGATTCTCAGGACCAAAACCTGATGTCCTGCCGTTGGACGACCCCCCAAGGGGTCTAGAACAATAGCTGCGCTGAAGACGCACATTCGGCCGGCCTGCAGGCCTTTTGACGATGCTCGCGAACCACGTTAACAATGCAGCAACGCGTGCATCGGGCGGTCCTGCAAGTATTCCGCCACTTGCCGGCGGTCACGACAAGACGCGGGAGCAGGATTGGTGTCGCACTGGCCGCGGCGCTGATCACTTGCGCGTGCGCGCTCGCGGCGGCGTTGCTGACGTGCGTGGCGGCGCTAGCGGCGCACACGGGTCGCCGCCCGGATGACGCGCACAGCGCGGCGGCGGGCTCGCCTTGCGCAGGCGAAAACCTGCTGCCGACCGTCGCCAACGCCCGCACGGTGGACGCGGCGACGCTGTGCCTGATCAACCGCCTGCGCGGCGCCCGCGGCCTCCGGTCGCTGCGCGCCAACCGCGAACTGCGCCACGTTGCCTCGAGTCAGGTCGACACGATGGTGCTCCGCAACTACTTCGCCGACGACCGGCCCACCGGCCAGACACCGCTGTCGCTCGTCGCGATCACGCGCTACCCCATGCACACGGACGGCTTCGCTGTCGGGCAGAACCTCGCTTGGGGCACGGGCAACGACACCACCCCGGCGCACATCGTCGAGGAATGGATGGCCTCGCCGCCGCACCGCGAAATCATGCTCAGCGGCGAATATCGCGACGCGGGCGTGGCTGTGACGCCGGCGGTGCCGACCGTGCTAGACCGCAACGGTCACGGCGCGACGTACGCGATCGAGTTCGGCGTCCGCCGCTTCTAAGAGCGGCCTCGGCGGCTACGGGCGACGGCCCGAGCGGCGCGGCACACGTCCGGCTTCCGCGCCCGCCTCTGATGCGGGACCGCCGGCGGTCGCGATCCCGAGCACACGCATCGACTTCAAACCCAGGCTCAGCTTCTCGCGCCCGTCGCTCGAGCTGACGTCCAAGCCGGACAGCTCGCGCACGCGCTCGAGCCGGTAGTAGATCGTGTGCCGGTGCGTGAACAGTCGTTGCGCGGTCCCGGCGACGTTGCCATCGGCCTCGAGGAACGTCTCAAGCGTGCGCACCAGCTCAGTCTCGTACTGCTCGTCGTAGGCCATCAGCGGCTCGACCGTCTCCGCGTAGAAGCGCTGCAGCTCGGTCGGGTTCTCGCTCATCGCGGACAGCAGCAGCCGATAGGCGCCGGTCTGATCGAACGCCAGCGCGGCGCCGTCGGGCGAGCCCTGCGCGACGTTGGCAGCGAGCAGCGCCTCGCTCGCCGCGCGCGGCAGCTCCGATGGATCCTCGGTGATGCGGCTGCGGCCCAACGCGAACGTATAGCCCGCGAGGCTCGCTTCCATCTCGTTGAGAACCGCCTCCGCTGCCCGCGCCGCCGTCTGCTCGTCGCCGCCGGGGATCAGCACCAGCACCTCCGCTCCGGGCACGCCCTCGCGCTCGGACAGTGCCGCGATCGAGCGACTCGTCACCGCGCGCGCGCCGCGCTCGGCGACCGCGCGCACGCGTCCACGCCAGCCCTCGTCGGTCGGCGCCTGCGGCACCGCGCGGGCCACCAGCATGCTGGCGCCGTCCTCGATCACCAGCGACAGCGCCTTGGCGCGCTCGAGCAGCTCGCCGCGCTCGCTCAGCTCGCGGCTCGTGATCGCGCGCAGGAAATCCGCTGCGGCTGTTTCCGAGACCCGCTCGGGCGCCCTCACACGCTCCACCTCCGAGGCGATGATCGTCAACAGCAGCCGGCGCATCGAGGCCGTCGGCTCGCTCTTGACGCGCATGTGCAGCGTCCCCACGACCGTGTCCGCGACGCGCAGCGGGGCGCTGCTGACGCCCTCGCCCTGAGACAGCAGCGAGCGCTCCTCCGCCGGCGATCGCGCTGCAACCGCAAGCGTCGCCCCCCAGGCGTCGGTCACCGCCAGACTCGCGTCCAAGGCCCTTGAAGCGGCCCGCACGACCTCGGGCAGGCCCGCACCCGACTCGACCGCCTCGGTGATCGCGTCAAGCGCCGCGAGGTCTGACACGCGTCAGCCCCAGAGGTAGACGGCCGCCAGCGCGCCGACCACCCCGACGCCTACCAGCACTGCCAGAACGTACAGCGAAAGCACCGTCGCGGCCAGCCGCTCCCACAGCCGCGAGTAGGCCGACCAAGCCGGTACGAGGATCAGGCCGGCGAACAGCCCAACGCTGACGAGGCCGGCGGCCGCGGCCACCAGCTCGTTGATTTGCGACCTGGTCATTGGCGGTCGCCGGATTGTGACGCACCGGGCTGTCGTTCGCCCGCGGCAAGCGTCACCGGCTCGGCAAACGCGGCGTCCACCGGCCTCGCGCAGATCGGCATGGGGATGCGGTTCGCGAGGCTTGCAGCCGCTGCCTCGGCCAGCGCGAGGCCACTCCCCGGCGCTCGCCCCACCGTCGGGAACAGCCCCAACACGGTCGGCCCCGAGCCGCTGACGAGCGCCAGCTCGGCTCCCGCCTCGCGCGCTTGCGTCAACGCTTCGACGATCTGCGGGCATAGCGACACGGCGGCGCGCTGGAGGTCGTTGTGGAGCAGCTCCGTCGCTGCCGGCAGCGCCGCGCCGTGCTGGAGCGCCGCCCGCAACTCCTGCCGACGCTCCTCGAGCGCCGCGTGCGAGTACAGCTGTCCCAGCCGGTCGGCCTCCGCGTACACCGCCGCCGTCGACAACGCCGCCTCGAGCGCCAGCACGAGCACTCCAAACGGAGACCTCGGCGCGGCGAGCTCCTGCAGTCGCTCGCCGGCGCCGCTCGCAAGCCAGCGGCCGGGCGCCACCTGGGCGGGCACATCCGCGCCGAGCTCTGCCGCGAGCGTGCGCAGCAGCTGCTCGTCGCCGAGTCCCGAAGCGTGGCGCGCAAGACGCAGCGCCGCGGCCGCGTCGGCGGAGCCGCCGCCGAGGCCCGCCGCGACCGGGATCCGCTTGACGATGCTCAGCCGCAGCGGCGGCGCCTGCCACCCGGTGCTCGCGCGGAAGGCGCGCAGCGCCGCCGCCGCCAGGTTCTGCTCGGCGGGCACAGACACGCCCGGACACACGACCTCGTCGCGTTCGCTCGCCGCCGACGCCCGCTCCAGCGTCAGCTCATCCGCGAGCGACAGCGACTGCATCACGCTCACGAGCCGTGCTTGCCGTCGCTCGCGCGCGCCGGTCCGACGAACAGGCCGAGGTTGACCTTCGCGGGGGCGAGCGCGCGATGCACGCCCGGCGCGAGCACGTCGCGCGCGCTCATAGCTCCAGCAGGCGCGCGAGCGCACGGAAGTCCTCCGGCGACAGGCGCTCCGCGCGCGCGTCCGGCGGATGGCCGAGGCTCACAAGCGCCTCGCGCAGCTGCTCGCGCGAGCGATGCGGGAGCGCGAGGTGACGTGATTGAGCGCTCGCTTCGCCCGCGGCCAGCGCGAGCGAGCCGGCGAGCGTCTTGCGGCGATGCGCAAACGCGCCCGCCACAAGTGCCCGCAGCGCCGGCGAGACCGCTTCGTCCGTGCCGGCGCGCCTGCGCATGCCGACGAGCACCGAGTCGACGTTCGGCACCGGATGGAACACAGCGCGCGGGATCGCGCGCAGCACCTGCACTTCACAGGCCAGCTGGGCGAGCACCGAGGGCACTCCGTAGGCGGTCTTGTTCGGCCCTGCGCCTGCGCCCTTTCGACCTCCGGACGCTGCGCCCCCGACCGGCCCGGCCGCGAGCCTTTCGCCGACCTCGCGCTGCACCATCGCCACCCACGTGTTCACGCTTGGGAGCTGCTCGATCGTGCGCAGCAGCACGCTGGCCGCCACGCCGTAGGGGAGGTTTGCGACGACCTTGTCCGGCGTCGGGCGCAGGCCGCCCAGATCGAGCGTCATCGCGTCAGCCCAGTGCAGCGTCACGTTCGCGTGCGGGTCCGTCGCGTCGCGGAGGGCGTCACCCAGGCGCTCGTCGATCTCGACCACGTGCACGTGCGCGACGCGCTCTGCCAGGTATTCGGAGAGCACGCCCAGCCCGCCTCCGACCTCCAACACGACGTCCTGCGGCGCGAGCGCGGCCGCACGGTCGATCACGCCGAGGATGTTCGAGTCGATCAGGAAGTTCTGGCCCAGCTCGCGGTCGGGACGCACGCCGAAGCGACGCATCCTCCGCAGGCTCGGCTGCACAGGGCCGTCCGCCACGATGCTCACCGCTGCAGCGTCATCGGTGTGCCCAACCGAACACGCGCGCGGCGTTGCGGGTCACCGCGGCATCGAGCTGCTCGACGCTGACGCCGCGCAGCTCGGCGACGAACGCCGCGGTGTGGACCACGAAGGCAGGGCGGTTTCGCTGCTTGCGCACGGCCTGCGGCGTCAGGTACGGAGCGTCGGTCTCCACCAACAGCAGCTCCTCCGGTGCGCGGCGAGCCGCGTCGGCGATGTCCGCGGCATTCTTGTACGTGACGTTGCCCGCGAACGAGATCGCGTAGCCGCGCCGCACGCACTCCCGCAGCTGCTCGGGCATCGAAAAGCAGTGCATGACGACGCTCACACCGTCCGCTTCGGCAGCGAGCTGCGCGAGCGTCTGCTCCTCCGCGGCTCGCGAGTGGATCACCAACGGCTTGCGCGTCTCGCGCGCCAGCGCGATCTGCGCCGCGAACGCCCGCTCCTGGTCGGCGTGCGGCGCCGTGTCGCGATAGAAATCCAAACCGCTCTCGCCGATCGCCGCGCAGCGCTCGTGTGTCGCCAGCAGGCGCAGCTCCGCGAGGTCGGCGTCGTCGAAGCCGCTCGCGGCATTCGGGTGGCGGCCGATCGCCGCGTACACCTGCGGGAACTCCTCCGCCGCCGCCAACGCTGCGCGGCAGGAGGCGCCGTCGATGCCGACCGTCAGCATCCGCGTCACGCCCACGCCGTGCGCCTCGGCGACGAGCTCCGCGGTCGGCGCCTCACACAGGTGCAGGTGGGTGTGCGAGTCGATCACGCTCGGCCGTGGCGGGACGCGATCATCACGCAGACTTCGGGAACAGCGACTCGAGCTGGCCGATCGGCGCGCCCAGCGACTGCGTCGAGTCCCAGCGCGCGCCCGCCAGCGAACGGTCGCCGCTGCCAAGCGCGCTCAGCAGCCTGTCGGTGCTGGCCGGCATGTACGGGTGCAGCAGCACCGCGACCACGCGCAGGCCGGCGACCAGCGTCGCGAGCACCCGATCGAGCTCATCCGCCCGCGCGTCGTCCTTCGCCAGCTGCCACGGCGCGCGCTCCTCGACGTAGCGATTGAGCCTGCGCACGCGCTGCCAGATCGCGTCGAGCGCAGTCGTCAGCTCGGCGCGGTCGATCATCGCGCCGACCTCCTCGGCGAGGACCGCGAACTCCGCGTCCAGCTCGGCGTCGAGCGCCACCAGCGGCGGCACGCCGTCGCGGTAACGATGCACCATCGCGATCGTGCGGCTCGCGAGATTGCCCAGCTCGTTCGCCAGCTCGCTCTCGTAGCGCAGCTCGAACGCCGCCGTCGACACCGACCCGTCCTGGCCGAAGGGAACGTCGCGCAGCAGGTAGAAGCGCAACGCGTCCGGGCCGTAGCGCTCGATCACCGCAAACGGGTCCAGCACGTTGCCCAGCGACTTGCTCATCTTCTCGCCATCCATCAACAGGAAGCCGTGCACGAACACGTGCCGCGGCAGCTCGATCTCTGCCGCCATCAGCAGCGCCGGCCAGTACACGGCGTGAAAGCGCAGGATGTCCTTGCCGATCAGGTGATAGTCGGCGGGCCAGAAGCGCTCGCTCAGCCCGCCCTCGCCGAGCTGCACGCCGGCCGGCGCCGGCGCGTAGGCCAGCGCCGAGTAGTAGTTCAGCAGCGCGTCGAACCACACATAGAAGACGTGCTCGTGGTCCCACGGAACCTGCACTCCCCACGTCAGCTTGTGGCGCGTCAGCGGCACGTCGCGCAGTCCCGAACGGATGAACGACAGCGCCTCGTTGTAGCGCGTGCGCGGTGCGACGAAGTCCTCGCGATCGGCGTACAGCGCTTCCAGGCGCTCCTGGAACGCGGACAGCGCGAAGAAGTAGTTGTCCTCCTGCTCGCGCGTCAGCTCGATGTGATGGATCGGGCAGCGCCGGTCGTCATCGATTTCGTTCTCCGCCTTGAAATCCGCGCAGCGCGGGCAGTACCAGCCCTCGTAGGTGCCTTCATACACGTAGCCGTTCTCGCGCACGCGCGAGAGCACCTCCTTGACCACCGCTTCGTGCTGCGGATCGGTGGTGCGGATGAAGAAGTCGTTGCTCGCGTGCAGCTGCGGCGCCAGTGCCCTGAAGCGCTCGGCGTTGCGGTCGGCGAGCTCCTGCGGCTCGATCCCCAGCGCGTGCGCAGCGTCTGCGACCGGCTCGCCGTGCTCATCGGTGCCCGTCAGGAAGAACACGTCCTCACCGCGCTGGCGATGGTGGCGCGCCATCACGTCTGCGGCGATCGTCGTGTACGCGTGGCCGAGGTGCGGCGCCGCGTTGACGTAGTAGATCGGGGTGGTGACGTAGAAGGACACGCTGCTCGCACGCTACCGGCGGCCGATCAGTTGCGTCACCGACGTCGACGAGCGGGCGTCCTGAATCGTGAGCACGCGCACCACGTCCTCACGCTCGTCGTGTGCGTACACGATCACGAGCCAGCGCCATGGCCCAACGATGAACCGTAGATCTCCCCATCGCTCATCGAGCTGACGGCCAATCGACGGAAACCGCTCCAGCTTGCGCAACGAGCGTTGGACTCGTGGCCGTGTGTCCGCGGGCAGACTGTGCGTCACGATCATCCGATCGAGTCGATCGATCGCGGTGAGGCTCAGCTCGACGCGCGCCACACTGCCTATTTCGACTACAGCTCGTCGAGCGGGACGGTCTTGCCTT
This sequence comes from uncultured Solirubrobacteraceae bacterium, assembly GCA_963838405.1. Lineage (GTDB taxonomy): Bacteria > Actinomycetota > Thermoleophilia > Solirubrobacterales > Solirubrobacteraceae > Palsa-744. Next base: position 1,598,089 of record CAWIRA010000006.1, read on the forward strand.
CTCTACCCTGCCTCAAGCCCAGCTGAGCGTCCTCGTACGCGCCTGGGATCCCGTCGAGCAGCGCGGTCACGATGCGCGGGTCCGGGTCGGCCTCGTCGAGCGCGCTCGACAGCAGCGAGCGGGCAAGCGTCCCCTCCTGCACGTGCGTGCGCTCAGCGAGCATCGAGAGCTTGGCCGCGTGCTCGGAGTCCAACGTCACATTCAAGCGGATGCTCGCCTGGTCCATGACCGCGATGCTACACGATTCGACACCTAACGTGTAGAGGTCTGTTCTGTGCGCACGACTTCCCCCGCACGCATGGCCTCGCGGTAAAGCTCGTTGGCGCGCAGCCCCGTCAACTTCGCCACCGCCGCCGCCGCCGGCCGCGCCTTCGCGCCGGCGTCGATCAGATCGCGCAGCGCCGCGAGCGCATCCTGCAGGGCGGCGTGCGCAGCCTCGGCGGCGCCGATCACGAGCACGATCTCTCCGCGCGCGGGGACCGCGCGGTAGTGCTCGGCGAGCTCGGCGGCACTGCCGCGGCGCACTTCTTCGTGGAGCTTCGTCAGCTCGCGGCACACAGCCACCGGCCGCTGCCGGTCAGCAGCCGCGAGCAACGCGAGCGTCGCCGCCAGGCGCCGCGGCGACTCGAACGCGACCAGCGTCTCGGCCGTGGCGCTCAGCAGCGCCACCAGCTCGCCGCGGGCGCGTGGCAGGAAGCCCACGAACAGCCAGCGCTCGACCGCCAGGCCCGACGCGACCAGTGCCGTCAGCGCGGCGCTCGGGCCCGGCAGCACCTCCACCGTCAGCTCCGCCGCCAGGCAAGCGCGCACGAGCGCGAACCCGGGATCTGAGATCAGCGGCATGCCCGCGTCGGAGACCAGCGCCACCGTCGCGCCCGCGCGAATCCGCTCGACCAGCTCACGCGCTCGCGCGTGTTCGTTGTGCTCGTGCACGCTCAGCAGCCGCGCCGAGATGCCGTGGCGGCTCAGCAGCACGGCCGTGTGGCGCGTGTCCTCGCACGCGACCACGTCGGCGCGCCCGAGCTCAGCCAGCACACGCAGCGTGACATCCTCGAGATTGCCGATCGGCGTCGGGCACACGACCAGCCGTCCGACCGGCGCCTGCGAAGGAGTCATCTGGCAAATATAGGGTCCTCTCGATGGCCGACGACCGCGAAGACCGCCCGCACTACACGCGCTACCGCGCGCGCCCGCGCCTGCTGCGCAACGACGACGACGCCGCGCTCCGCGCTGCGGGCGTAAGGACGCCGTCCGCCCCCGGGCAACCGCCGCGCTCGCATCTCGGCGCGCCCGCCGCTCGCGGCGGTGGCGCACGCGATGGTGGCGCACGCAGCGGGCGCGGGCGCGACTGGCGACGCTGGACGAGACCCAAACGCGTGCTGGCGACCCTGCTCGCGCTCGCCGTCGGTTGGGTGCTGCTGTCGCTGGTCCTGTTCCTCGTCAGCTCGCACTTCGAGCGCACGCCGCTGCCGTCCGATGTCTCGAGCGTGCTCGACCCGGCCGGCTATCCGCTGACGTCGGCCAGCAACATCCTCGTGCTGGGCTCCGACCGCCGCCAGAAGGACAGCAAGGAACCCGGCGCCGAAACAACTGGCTTCGGTCGCTCGGACACGATCATGCTGATCCGCACCGGCGGCGGGCACGCCGCGCGCCTTTCGATCCCGCGCGACACCGTCGTCGAAATCCCCGGGCACGGGCTGCAGAAGATCAACGCCGCGCACGAGTTCGGTGGGCCGGCGGAGTCAGTGTCGGTGATCAAGCACTGGCTCGGGATTCCCATCAACCACGTGGTCGAAGTCAACTTCGAAAACTTCCCGCAGCTGATCGACGCGATGGGCGGCGTCACCTACACCGGCGGCTGCATCATCTCCAAGCTCGACGGAGGCTCCGCCAACGGCGGCTTCACGCTGCGCCTCAGCTCGGGCACGCATCACCTCGACGGCAAGCAGGCGCTGGCGCTGGCGCGCACGCGCGAGAACCTGTGTGCGCCCAACGAGACTGACATCCAGCGCGAGGAACATCAGCAGGCGCTGTTCAACGACATGAAGAGCCAGCTCAAGTCGCCGTCGAGCTTCTTCCGCCTGCCCTGGATCGCCTGGCACGCGCCGCCGGCGATCATCTCCGACATGAGCGGCACTGAACTGCTCGGCATGTTCGCCGCGCTCGCCGTCACCGGAACGCCGCCCACACACGTGCTGCTGCCCACCGGCCAGACCACGCTGCCCAGCGGCGAAGAAGGTCTGACCGTCTCAGAAGAAGCGCGCCACGCTGATGTCGCGCAGTTCATGCGCGGCTGAGGGTCCCTCGCGACGGCATCCCGCGGCGCGTCGCGGCGCCGTCGCGCCCATGTATCTCGTTCTAAAAAAGTCTGTATCACCATGGTTATACAGAGTCGCGCGAGAGAGGTTGCCGAGCTGCCGGCAGCCCGCCGCCCTCAGAGCCGGTTTCGGCCAACCGTCTTAGGGCACCCTAATCTGTGTTACGCTGCCGCACGTCCCAATACCCGAGCGCTGTAGTCGGAGATTACAGGAGGCCAGCAGGTTGCCAGGAAAGGACCCAGCAGCCGTAGAGGATCCAGCAGGACGCCCGGCCGGGGAGCGCGGCAAGCGCATCAACGAGCGCGCGAGCTTCTACCTGTGGACGGCGATCGTGCTGGCTGTGACCGTGACGGCAGTTGTGCTCGGCTGGCACGCGCGGGGCGGGACGGCGGACCCGACGGCGCTGCCGCCGGGCGATCGCCTGAGCCACACGACCGTCGTCATCAACAGCGCGATCCTGGTGCTACGCGAGGGCTTGGAGACGATCCTGGTGCTGGCCGCGGTGATGGCGAGCTTCCTCGGCGCCAACCGCATCCATCGCCGCCCGGTGGCGCTCGGCGGCGGCGCAGCGCTGGCCGCCGGCGTCGGAACGTGGTTCTTCGTGGTGTGGTTCATCGGCCAGTTCCACGGCGGCGAGTTCGACGTGCAGGCCGCGACCGGACTGCCCTCCCTGATCGTGCTGCTACTCGTCATGAACTGGTTCTTTCACAAGATGTACTGGACCGGATGGATCTCGAGCCATCACAAGCGCCGGCGCAGCCTACTGTCGGCAGATCCGGACACGCACCGGCGCCGCCTGCTCATCGGCCTGGCGCTGCTCGGATTCACCTCCGTCTACCGCGAGTCATTCGAGGTGGTGATCTTCCTACAGAACCTCAGGGAGCTGTACGGCTCGAGCGTCGTGCTCGAGGGGGTCGTGATCGGCTGCCTGTTCACAGCCGCCGCAGGCGTGCTGACGTTCGGCCTGCACCAGCGGCTCCCATACAAGCGCCTGCTGATCATCACAGGCGTGATGCTGCTGTTCGTGCTGCTGGTGTCAGTCGGCGAGGAGGTCAACGAGATGCAGCTCGCCGGCTGGATCGGCACGACGCCGGTTCACGGGCTGAGCATTCCTGACTGGATGGGCACGTGGTTCTCGCTGTTCGGCAACTGGGAGACGTTCGCCGGTCAGGCGCTGGCGCTGGCGCTCGTGCTCGGCTCCTACTTCGCCGCTCAGTACCTGCGTGTGTGGCGTCCGCGTCAGCGCGGACAGCGGGCGGCGGTGCGTGCGACGCGGCCCCCCGCGGAGCCCACCGAGTCAGCCCTTGGCAGCCACGGGCTTGGAGTCGCCTGACTTCGAAGACCCCTTGGCGCCCTTGCCGTCCGCGGTGGAGGATGAGGAGGACTTCTCCCCCGAGGCGGAGTTGCCGGCTGAGGACTTCTCGCCCGAGGATGACTTCTCGCCGCCTGAGGACTTCTCACCCGAGGACGACTTCTCTCCGGAGGACTTCTCCGCTGCCGCGGCGGTCTCGCGCTGACGGTTGCGCGTGCCGTAGTCGGTGTTGTAGAAGCCTTTGCCCTTGAAGTGAACCGCGGGCGCGTGCAGCACCCGCTCGACGGGCACGCCCGTGTCCGGATCGACGCTCAGGGCGTCGTCACTGAAGGACTGCTGAATTTCGAAGGTGGTGCCGTCGGGGCGCCTGTACTCGTAGATCGGCATCGCGCTGGCGATTATAGGAGCGCAGCCGCGCTTGCCGCGCCTGCAGCGGAGCGCAGCCGGCCGCGTGACTGACGACGCTCAGTCGGTCAGAAGCTGGCGCACGCAACTGATACCGGCGTGAATCGTCTTGCTGAAGTCACGCTCGGGCTCGCTCAGCAGACGCAGCGCGAGGCCGTCACCAAGTGAGAACAGAACCTCGGCGACCGCCTCCGGCTCGGCGTGCAGCCGCAGCACACCCTCGCGCTGTGCTGCCGCGAGCATGCCGGCGACGTGCTCGCGCGAGCTGCGCATCAGACCGGCGTACGCGACGGCGATGTCGGCGTTACGGCGCGAGAGGGTGAACAGCTCGAAGATCAGCGTCACGAAATCCGGTTCGTCGATCACCGTCTCCTGGAGGTTCTGCGCCATCAAGGCGATGAAGTCGTTGGCGGTCTTGGCGGTCGAGAGTTGTTCCTCCAGCCGCTCCAGGCGCAACTCGCAGTCGCGCCTGACGGCCTCGGCGAGCAGCTGCTCCTTGGTGCCGAAGTAGTAGTGCAGCAGCCCGCGCGACACGCCCGCCTCGCGCGAGACGTGATCGAAGGTGGACGCGGCCGTGCCGCGTTGCGCGACGCTGCGTCGCATCGCGTCGATGATCCGCTGCGCCTTCTCGCCCGCGAGCGAGCGCGAGCGAGCGTCCCCGCGAACATCCTCGGCGACGCCCGGGCCCTCCACCACCGCGGCGTCCGTGCTCATCTGCTCAGCGAACGCGACTCGCTCAACTGCCCGCCACGCCCGCCGGCGCAGGGGTCTCGGGGGCGGTCGTCGTGCTGTAGTCGAATTCCTCCTCCGCGCCGAACAGCATGTCGAGCACCTTCGTGCGCAGGCTCTCACTGACCGCCAGCGCCAGCACCGCGCCGATCCCGAGCAGCGCGACCGTGCGTCCGATGCCGCCGCGCCGCCGCCGCGCCTTGACGGGTTCACGCAGCGTGTTCGTCGCCTGACGCAACGCGTTGGCCGCCTCGGTCAGCTCCCGCTGGAGCTTGCGGTCCTGGAACAGGGCCTGCGTCGCCGGCTTGCCGTTGCTCATGCGCCCGTAGGCACTGCGGGCCGCGGCGTACGCCGAGAGCAGGTTCGAGCGAAGCTCCTCGTCCTCCAGGAGACGCTGGATGTATCGGCTCGACTGTGCCGCGCGTGCGGCTTCGCCGGCCTTGCTGAGACTGTCCTTCGCTGCCATGTGGCCACCGCCTCTGCCGAAAGCTTTCAGGTCCGCAACCAATATACCCCCCTACGGGCGCGGCCGTACACCCGGCAGGGGGTCTCGCTAGGCGTGCAACGCGGCCTGCTCCTGCGCAGAGGGAAACGCCCAAGCGGCGCGTGTGCGGCGCTCCTGGCGGAACACGAAGCGCAGCTGCTGCGGTGGTTTGAGCTGCGCATCGTTCGGACGGAAGGTCGCGCACGGCTCTGTCAGCTCGAGCGCGCACAGGAGGTTGACATGGAAGTAGCACTCCTCGCAGCTCACCTTCTGCGACGCCCGCTTGGGCGCTCGCTTGGTCTGCTTTCCCTGCACCAACACACCCCCAGGCAACGGGTCGGATTGAACGGACGGGGGCGGGATCAAAGCACCATCCGGCAGGCCGCTCAAGGGGCAGCGAGGACCCAGCCCGCAAATCGCAAGGAAAACTCTTGGTACCCGGAAATAGCCCGCAACCAGTCACGTTCTTGTGACAATCATGCGCTTGACGCCGCACTTTCCGGACGTTCGAGGTGCAAGCGGTCATCATCTGGGCAGATGCGCATCCTCGTCACCGGCGCAAGCGGGTTTGTCGGCTCGCTGCTCGTGCCCAGACTGCGCGCCGCTGGACACACGGTACGCGCGCTCGGCCGCGACCCGCAGCGGGTGCGCGCCGCACTTGCTCGTGTCGAGCGCGTAGGTGAGCGGCCAGGCGCGGCCGAGAGCGTCGAGGTCGTGCGAGCCGATGTGCTGTCCGCAGACGGGCTGGCGCCGGCGTTCGCGGGCGTCGACGTCGCGTATTACCTGATCCACTCCATGGAGCGTCCATCGGCGCCGGGAGTGTCGTTTCCCGAGCGCGAGCGGCTCGCTGCGGAGAACTTCGCGGCCGCCGCCAGGCGCGCCGGCGTGCGCCGGATCGTCTACCTCGGCGGACTCACACCGCGCGCGAGCGCGGTCGAGCGCGGCGGCGATGACATCGACGCTGAGATCTCACGACACCTGGCAAGTCGCGCACAGGTGGAACGTGTGCTGCTCGACGCAGTGCCCGATTCACTGGCGCTGCGCGCGTCGATCGTGATTGGCGCGCGCTCGCGCTCGTTCCGCCTGCTGGTGCATCTGCTCGAGCGAATGCCCGTGCTGACCTTGCCGGCGTGGCAGGCGCTGCGTACCCAGCCGATCGACGCACGCGACGTCACGGAGATGCTCGCCGCGTGTGCCACCAGCCCGATCTCCGGCCGCTCGATGGACATCGGCGGTCCCGACGTGCTCACCTACGGTCAGATGCTGAGTAGCATCGCCGAGCTGATGCTCGTCAATCGTCCGACCGTGACGCTGAAAGTGAACCTGACGGGCCTCACCGCGCGCCTTGCGGCCGCGATCGCGGGCGAGGACCCCGAGCTGGTGCTGCCGCTGATGGAGGGGCTGCGAGGCGATCTGGTGCCCGCCGACGATCACGCGGCGGAGCTGCTCGGCGTGCGACTGCATTCGTTCGACGCTGCCGTCGAACACGCGCTCGCCGACTGGGAGCGCCGCGAGCGCCTGGCCGCACGATGAGCCTCGTCACAGTCTCCATCCACATCGACGCGCCGCCCGCCGACGTGTGGAACACGGTCATGGACCCAACCTGCCTGGGCGCGTGGGTCACCATTCATCGCAAGCTCGTGCGTGCCGACGACGGTCCGCCGCGCGTCGGCTACACGATGGATCAGCAGATCCAGCTACGCGGAGTGAGCCTCGAGGTTCACTGGACACTCGTCGACTGCCGTGCCGGTGAGCGCGCGGTGTGGAAGGGACGCGGCCCAGCGCGCTCGCGTGCACACAGCGAGTATCTGCTCAGCGCCGAGGACGGCGGCACGCGCTTTGACTATCGCAACGAATTCCGCCCACCACTCGGACCGGTGGGAGCAGTCGTCAGCCGCGCGCTCGTCGGCGGCATACCCGAGCGAGAGGCCACGCGCACACTTGAGCGTCTGCGTGCACACCTGAAGTCGGCCGGCGAGCACGACTAGTGTAAGGTGAACCGGACCAATGATGTGAGTTTGAAACCGCATCGACACTAGTGAAGAGGATTCAACGTGACCGACTTCCTTGACGAGAAGCGCCAAGAGATCACCAACAGATTGAAAGAGCTGAAGCCCCTCGTGGACGAGTACAGCCGCCTCGAGGCCGCCGCATCGGCTCTGGCAGGCGTCGGTGGATCGGCATCCACCAGCTCGCCCACAGTCACGACCCGTCGTCGCGGACCCGGACGTCCGAAAGGGTCTGGCACACGCAAAAAAGCCGCCGCGGCGACGGCTACCGCCGCAGCCCCGAAAGCAGCTCGCAAACCTGGTCGCCCCGCGAAACGACGCGCCGGCCGGCGCAAAGGCAGCGGCACTCGCGCCGCTGAGGCGCGTTCGTTCGTGCAGGGTCAGCCCGGCATCACGATCCCCGAGCTCGCCGCCAAGATGGGCATCAAGCAGAACTACCTCTACCGCGTGCTGCCCGGCCTGGAGCAGGAAAACCGAGTAGAGAAGAAAGGCCGCGGCTGGTACCCCAAGGGCTAGTCTCGTCGTCCCTGACGGCGTCCTCGGTCGCTCGTGTGCGGAGCACACCACGCGGACCCTGCCTGTGCCCCGAAGGGGTACGTCCTTGTCAGAAACGACGATCCGTCGCCCTTGATCTCTGACGTCGGTTTTGGCGGTTTACATAAAGGAGCGCGGTTTTGATGACTGCGCTCCTTTTTGTTTCTTATTCGTAGCGGGGTCGCGCAAGCAGCGCTTGCGCTGCTTGTGGCGGGTGCTCGCGGCCTAAATCAGGCCCTGGCTCGCGACGGTGTCGCGCTCGCTGACGAGCTCGGCGACGGAAGCGTCGATCTTGGCGCGCGAGAAGTCGTCGATCTCGAGGTCCTCGACGATCTCGTAGTTGCCGTCGTTGCAGACACACGGGAAACCGCAGATGAGGCCCTCGGGGATGCCGTAGGAGCCATCCGAGGGAACGCCCATCGAGACCCAGTCGTCGTTGGCTGCGGTCACCCAGTCGCTCATGTGGTCGATCGCTGCGCTGGCCGCGGACGCCGCCGATGAGGAGCCGCGCGCCTCGATGATCGCGGCGCCGCGGGTGCCGACGTTCGGCAGGAATTCATTCTCGACCCACGCCATGTCGTCGACGACGCCGACGGCAGGCTGGTCGCGAACCTCGGCGTGGAACAGGTCCGGGTACATGGTCGGCGAGTGGTTGCCCCACACGCCCATCTGCGTGACGTCGGTGACCGCCACCGCGACCTTGTTGGCGAGCATCGCGATCGCGCGGTTGTGGTCGAGGCGCATCATCGACGTGAAGCGCTCGCGCGGGATGTCCGGCGCGTTGTTCATCGCGATCAGGCAGTTGGTGTTGGCGGGGTTGCCGACGACCAGCACCCTGAGGTCGTCCGCGGCGTGGTCGTTGAGGGCCTTGCCCTGAACGGTGAAGATCTTGCCGTTCTCGCTCAACAGCTCCGCGCGCTCCATGCCCTTGGTGCGCGGGCGCGAGCCCACGAGCAGCGCGATGTTGGCGCCGTCGAATGCCTGATCGGCGCTGTCGTGCAGGTCGAGGCCGGTGAGCAGCGGGAACGCGCAGTCGACGAGCTCCATCGCCACGCCGTCCAGCGCGCCCATCGCCTGCGGGATCTCGAGCAGGCGCAGGTCGACAGGCTGCTCGGGCCCGAGCAGCTGCCCGCTGGCGATGCGGAACAAGAGGCTGTAGCCGATCTGACCGGCAGCGCCGGTGACCGTCACACGTACGGGATTGCTCACAGGTTCATCTCCTTTTTGAGGTTCTCGTCGATCGACGCCAGGAACTCCTCGGTCGTCTGCCAAGGCTCATCGGGGCCGATCAGCAACGCGAGGTCCTTCGTCATCTTTCCGCTTTCAACTGTCTCGACGCACACGCGCTCGAGCGTCTCCGCGAAGTGCGTGACCTCCGGCGTGTCGTCCATGCGTCCGCGCGCGGACAGGCCGCGCGTCCACGCGAAGATCGACGCGATCGGGTTGGTCGACGTCGGCTTGCCCTGCTGGTGCAGCCGGTAATGACGGGTCACCGTGCCGTGCGCCGCCTCCGCCTCGACCGTCTTGCCGTCCGCCGTCATCAGCACGCTCGTCATCAGACCCAACGAGCCGAAGCCCTGCGCGACCGTGTCGGACTGCACGTCGCCGTCGTAGTTCTTGCACGCCCACACGTAGCCGCCTTCCCACTTCAGCGCCGAGGCCACCATGTCGTCGATCAGCCGGTGTTCGTAGGTGATACCCGCTGCCTCGAAGTCGCTCTTGAAGTCGCTCTCGTAGACCTCTTCGAAGATGTCTTTGAAGCGCCCGTCATAGCGTTTGAGGATCGTGTTCTTGGTCGACATGTACACCGGGTAGCCGCGCTCCAGGCCGTAGCGCAACGAAGCTCGCGCGAAGTCGCGGATCGAGTCGTCGAGGTTGTACATCGCCAGCGCCACGCCGCCGCCGGGAAAGTCGTACACGTCGAGCTCGATCGGCTCGCCGCCGTCGGCCGGCGTGAACGTCAGCGTCAACGAGCCCACGCCCGGCACCACCATGTCGCTGGCGCGGTACTGGTCGCCGAAGGCGTGACGGCCGATCACGATCGGCTTCCTCCAGCCCGGCACGAGCCGCGGCACGTTGGCGATCACGATCGGCTCGCGGAAGATCACACCGCCGAGGATGTTGCGGATCGTGCCGTTGGGCGAGCGGTACATGTCCTTCAGGCCGAACTCCTGCACGCGCGCCTCGTCCGGCGTGATCGTCGCGCACTTGACACCGACGCCATGGCGTTTGATCGCCTCCGCCGCTTCGACCGTGACGCGGTCGGCGGTCGCGTCGCGGTGCTCGATGCCGAGGTCGTAGTACTCGAGCTGCACATCCAGGTAGGGAAGGATCAGCTGCTCCTTGATGAACGACCAGATGATCCGCGTCATCTCGTCGCCGTCGAGGTCGATGACGGGGTTCTTCACCTTGATCTTTGCCATGGGCAGTCCTTGTTGTCTGGAAGGCTGGAAGCTGCGAGCGCGCGTTGTGGCTTCGCCGCTACTCCGGGATGGAGGGGATGCGGCGGCCGATGCTATCGCGGGTCGGTGGGCGTCTATTCCGGCGGTCAATCGTTCCAGCTGGCCTGCCCGCCGTGCGCGACCAGCACGGTGGGGCTGCCGCCAGCCCACGGCTGGGTCACGATGCGCCCGCGCGAGGGCGCCTGCTCGAAGGAGTCTGTGTCGAGCAGCAGTGTGCTGCCGTCGCTGGAGATGCCCCCCGCCTGGACCTCCTGTCGGCCAACACGCACGCCGCGCGCCCGGCCCGTAGCCACATCGACGGCGTACGCTTCGCTCGTGTCCTCGCCCTCGAACTCGGCGAGCAGCCTGGCACCGTCGGCGGAGAAGGCGAGCGGCACGAGGCCCTGCACGAGCGAGCCGACCCGAACGTGGGTGAGCTTGCGCACGCGCGGATTGGTGAGCGTGCCCAGCCAGATCTGGTATTCGGGCGAAAGGCGGCGCTGGCGCTCACGGTCATAGGCGATGTACGCTCGAAGCGGCTGCGATCCCGGCGGTCCCGTTTGACTGGGCGTAGACCGCCAGATAGCGTGAGTCCAGCGACCACGCGAGCGGTGTCGCGGTTGAGGCTTCGAGGCTCAGGTAGTCGGCGATCGCGGCGCCCGAGGATGGGTAGATGCCGATCGCCGGTCCGTGTTCCTGCGGTCCGTTCACGGTGCCGAAAAGTGCCACCGCGACGGACTGGCCGTTGGGTGCCAGCAGCGGCTGCTGACCCGGTCCCAGCAACTTAGCGCCGCCGCCGTTGGCGGCGGCTATCCACACCTTCGGCGATCCGCTCGCCGTCTCCGTGAGGTAGGTGAGCTTCGGTTGTTCTGGGAACCCGTCGGGGATCGACGCCCCGCCGGCACCGCCCACACCCACAAACGCACTCGACAGCACGAACACCGCGCTGACCAGGAGCGCGGCCCAGCGCCTTGTCATTGCCTTCAACACCGCGCCGCAGGCTACTCTCTGCTTGACTCTCATGTGATGGCAAGCACTATGTCGGGAGCAGCGACGGGGGACACGCCGTGGCAGACGCACGCGGTGTTCAACCAGCCGCCACCGCTGGAGAACGTGGACGTGTTCTCCACGAACACGCCGCTGGTGGAGGCCGTCGAGCGAGAGGGTGCCGGCTGGGTGGCCGAGCGCGCCTCGGCGCTGGGGCGCTTCGTCGGTGAGACCGACGGCCCGCAGCAGCTCTGGGGTCGGCTCGCGAACGAGAACAAGCCTGTGCTGCGCACGTTCGACCGGTACGGCCACCGCATCGACGAGGTCGAGTTTCACCCCGCCTGGCACCAGCTGATGAGCATGGGCGTCGAGCACCAACTGCACTCGCTGCCGTGGACCAGCGACGAGCCGTCCGCGCACACCGCGCGCGCGGCGCTGTACATGACAGCGATGCAGGCCGAGGCCGGCTTCTGTTGCCCGATAACGATGACCTTCGCGGTCGTGCCAGCGCTGCGCGCCCAGCCGGAGCTGGCCGCGGAGTGGGAGCCGCTGGTGACAGCCTCCACGTATGACCCGCGTCTGGTTCCCGCCGCCGAGAAGGGCTCGGCGATCGCGGGCATGGCGATGACGGAGAAGCAGGGCGGCTCCGACGTGCGCGCCAACACCACCGTCGCGCACCCACTGAACGGCGGCGGCGCCGGCGGTGAGTACGAGATCGTCGGGCACAAGTGGTTCTGCTCGGCGCCGATGTCGGACATCTTCCTGGTGCTGGCGCAGACCGACGATGGCCTGTCGTGCTTCCTGCTGCCGCGCATCCTGCCCGACGGGACGCGCAACGCGTTTCACATCCAGCGTCTCAAGGACAAGCTCGGAAACCACTCCAACGCGTCGTCCGAGGTCGAGTTCCACGGCGCCTGGGCGCGCATGGTCGGCGAGCCCGGTCGTGGCGTGCCGACGATCATCGAGATGGTCGGCCACACGCGCCTGGACTGCGTGATCGGCGCCGCCGCCGGCATGCGCTCCGGCGTCGTCAGCGCCACGCATCATGCCGCCCACCGCAGCGCCTTCGGCAAGACGCTGATCGAGCAGCCGCTGATGCGCAACGTGCTCGCTGACCTGTGCCTGGAGTCCGAGGCCACGACCGCGCTGGCGATGCGCCTGGCGCGTGCCTATGACGAAGCGCACGCCGACGTTGATTTCGGTGGGGGCGCGACTGGAAACGACAGCGACGCGCAGCTGTTCAAGCGCCTGGCCACCGCGGTCGGCAAGTTCTGGAGTTGCAAGCGCGCCCCCAACCACGCGTTCGAGTCGCTCGAGTGCCTCGGCGGCGCCGGCTATGTCGAGGAGTCGGGCATGCCGCGGCTGTACCGCGAGGCGCCGCTCGCGTCGATCTGGGAGGGATCGGGCAACGTCATGAGCCTCGACGTGCTGCGCGCGCTGACGCGCTCGCCGCGCGCGCTCGAGGTGTTCCTGGACGAGGTCGAGCAGGCGAGCGGCGCCAACGCGCAGCTCGACGCGGGCGTCGCCCGGCTGAAGAACCAGTTCACCGACGCCGCCACACTCGAGCAGCGCGCGCGGCGCGTCGTCGAAGGCATGGCGCTGTGTCTGCAGGGCTCGCTGCTCGTGCGCAACGCCCCCGCCGCGGTCGCCGACGCCTTCTGCGCGTCACGGCTCGGCGGCGATGGCGGCCTCGAGTACGGCACGCTGCCCGCGGGCACCGACTTCGACGCGATCATCTCGCGTTCGCGAGTGCCCGTCTGAACGCTCACGGCGATCCGTGGCCGACACGGCCGCGGGCCTACCATTGAGCTATGCCCACGCGCAAAAACACGCAGCTGGTACGCATCCTCGGCATCCGTGTGGGCGTCAGCGCGAGCTGGTTCGTCGTCCTGTTCGTGCTGATCTATTGGCTGTCCAAAGACTACTTTCCGCAGATCATGACCGGCTCACAGACGACCGCGTACGCGATCGCCGTCGCCGGTGCGCTGGGCTACTTCGCGTCGCTCGTGCTGCACGAGCTCGGCCACGCGCTGATGGCGCGCCGGCTGGGAATCGAGGTCGTGGGCATCGACCTGTGGGCCTTCGGTGGGCTCTCGCGCATGCGCCGCGAGCCCGCCAGCGCGGGTGAGGAGTTCAAGATCGCCGCGGCGGGACCGGTGGTCACGCTGGTCCTGTTCGCGCTGTGCCTCGGGGCGATCACCGTGCTCGCCAGAAGCGGGACCGTCTCCGATGTGGCGCTTTCGAGCGGCAGCCTCAAGACGACGCCGGCGCTGGCGCTGCTCGGCTGGCTCGGCTTCATCAACGCGGCGCTGTTCGTGTTCAACATCGTGCCCGCGTTCCCGCTCGACGGCGGACGCATCGCGCGCGCACTCGTCTGGTGGCGCACCGGCGACCGTAACCGCGCGACCCAGGCCACCGGGCGTGCCGGCCAGGCCTTTGCGCTGCTCGTCGGCCTGTTCGGGCTGTGGGTGTTCGCCACCGGCGAAAGCTTCCTCGGCCTGACCACGATGGTGCTCGCCTTCTTCCTCTATCAGGCCGCCGGCGCGGCCGTCGTACAGGGCGCGCTCGGGCGGCGCATCAAGGACATCACCGTCGCCGACATCATGGATCGCGAGCCGGTGACGATGCCCGCCGCGGTGACGCTGCTCGACGCCCAGGAGCAGTTCTTCGGCCGCTACCGCTGGCCGTGGTTCGCGGTCGTCGATCCCGTCGGTCACTTCCTCGGGGTCGTGCGCCAGCAGCGGGTCGAGGGCGAAATCGCCGCCGGACGGCCGGCGCTGCCGGTGGTGGACGTGCTCGAGGAGGACATGCCCGTACGCATCGGCGAAGCCGCGCCGCTGGAATCGCTGCTCGGCTCAGAAGGGCTCGGCAGGCTCGGGGCAATGGTCGCCGTCGACGAGGACGGCGTGCTGCAGGGGGTCGTAACGCTCGCGCAGGTGCAGGGCGCGCTGCGACCGGCGCAGCCCACCCGTCCGGCAACGTGACCCCCGGCAGCTCGGCCTCGCGTTATAGAGTCCTGCGCGCAGTCAGCGTCCCTCACCTCCTCAAAGCGACATAGGGAGCCATGCCAGCACACGACGTCTTGATCATCGGGGCCGGTCTCGCCGGGCAGCGCGCGGCACTCGCCGCGGCTGAAAATGGGGCCAGCGTGGCGATCATGAGCAAGGTCCACCCTGTGCGCTCGCACTCCGTCGCCGCTGCCGGCGGCATCAACGCCGCGATCAGCGTCGACGACGACTGGCACTCGCACGCATACGACACCGTCAAGGGCTCGGACTTCCTCGGCGACCAGGACGCGATCGAAGTGATGTGCTCGGAAGCGCCGGCCGAGGTCATGCACCTCGAGCACATCGGCGTGACCTTCCACCGCAACGACAAGGGCGAGATGGACCTGCGCGCGTTCGGCGGCGCCTCGATGAAGCGCACCGCCTACGTCGCCGACATCACCGGTCAGGCGATGCTGCACGTGCTCTACGAGCAGCTGCTCAAGCACCACGAGACGGTGGCCCGCTACGAGGAGTGGTTCACGACCTCGCTGCTGCGTGACGACGGCGGCCGCTGCTGCGGGGCGATCGCACGCGACGTGCGCAGCGGGCGCATGGAGGCGTTCACCGCCAAGAACGTGATCCTCGCGTGCGGCGGCGCCGGGCAGGCATACAAGCCCACCACCAACGGCCTGATCGTCACCGGCGACGGCATCGCGATGGCCTACCGCGCGGGCGCGCCACTGATGGACATGGAGATGGTCCAGTACCACCCCACCTGCCTGGTCGAGACCGGCATCCTGATCACCGAGGGCGCGCGCGGCGAGGGCGCGCACCTGCTGAACTCGGGCGGCGAACGCTTCATGGAGAAATCCGCGCCGAACAAGATGGAGCTCGCCTCGCGCGACGTCGTCTCGCGCGCCGAGCAGATCGAGATCAACGAGGGTCGCGGCGTCGGACCGAACGGCGCCGGCATCTACCTCGACGTGACCGTCGTGCCACGCAAGCGCACGCTCGAGGCGCTGCGCGAGATCGTCAACCTCGGCAAGGACTTCGCCGGCGTCGACATCACGCGCGAACCGATCATGATCCGTCCCGGCCAGCACTACATCATGGGCGGCGTCAAGACCGACGTCGACGGACGGACGCCGATCGAGGGCCTGTACGCGGCCGGCGAGGTCGCGTGCGTGTCGGTGCACGGCGGCAACCGCCTCGGCGCCAACTCGCTGCTCGACACGCTGATCTTCGGCCGGCGCTCAGGCGAACACGCCGCCGCCCGCGCAGCCAACATGGGCATGCCGCGCGTCGAGGACGCCAACGCCCAACTGCTCGCCGACGCCGCCAAGATCGACGCGATCATCGCCCGACCCCGCGACGGGCGCCGCGTGTCCGAGATCAAGAGCGAGCTCGGCGAGACGATGAACCGCCAGGCAGCGGTGTTCCGCGACGAGGCGGGACTGCAAAGCGCGCTGGAGACGATCGCGCGCCTGCGCGAGCAGTCCGAGCTCGCGTGGATCGATGACCGCGGCACCGTCTTCAACCAGGACGTGCTCGGTGCGATGGAGCTCGGCTACATGATCGACTGTGCGGAGACGACCGTCGTGGGCGCGCTCGAGCGCAAGGAGTCGCGCGGCGCGCAGTTCCGCACCGACTACCCGGAGCGCAACGACGAGGAGTGGCTCAAGCACATCGACATCTCGCTCGACCCCGCAACGGGCCAGCCGAAGATCACCTACTCGCCGGTCACGATCACCCAGTGGCAGCCCGAGGAGAGGAAATACTGATGCCGGAATCGCACGATCGCCCACCGGAGCAGTTCAAGCTGAGGCTGCGCCGCTACGACCCCGAGTCAGGCGACGCGCCCTACTGGGACGAGCACACGATCGAGCTCGAGCCCCACCGCTCGGTGCTCGAGGCCGTGCTGCAGGCGAAAGACCGCTTCGACGGCTCGATCGGCATCCGCTGCTCGTGCCGACAGGCGATCTGCGGCTCATGCGGCGTGCGCGTCAACGGCGAGCCGGCGCTGGCCTGCCATACGCACCTCGACGCTGCCAAGCGCGGCGCCCGCGACGGCGTCATCGAGATCGAGCCGATGGGCAACATGCCGGTGCTCAAGGACCTGATCGTCGACATGGACGAGGTCCACTGGAAGAAGATTCGGCGCGTCACGCCGTGGCTGATCGCCAAGCAGCCGGTGCCCGAGCGCGAGTACATCGTCTCCAAAGAGTCGATGGTGGACGTCACCCAGACGATGGCCTGCATCCAGTGCGGCGCGTGCGTATCGGACTGCCTGGCGATGGAGGTCGACCCCCTGTTCGTCGGCCCCGCCGCGCTCGCCAAGACATACCGCTTCGTCGGCGACCCGCGCGATGATCAGCACCGCGAGCGCCTCAACGACCTCGCGCAGGACCCCCACGGGATCTTCGATTGCACGCACTGCTTCAAGTGCGTCGACGCGTGCCCCAAGGGCGTCAACCCGATGGGCCAGATCATGCGCCTGCGGCGGATCGCGATCGACGATCACCACATCAAGGATCAGAACAACGGCAGGCGCCACGAGGCCGCGTTCACGACGCTGATCAAGGACAACGGGCTGCTGTGGGAGGCCGAGCTGCTGCCGCGCTCCTACGGCGGCAACTCGTGGTTCGGCAAATTCGCGCCGTCCGCCGGCAAAGAGTTGCTGAGCTCGCTGCCGGCAATCGTCAGGGCGCTGCTGCGCGGCAAGGTGACGCCGATGGGCGCGCTCAAACCGCACAAGCTCGCCAAGCAGGACCTCACGGCCGTGCAGTCGATCTACGACAAGGTCGAGAGCCGCCCCGAACGCTACGAGCTGAACCTGTACATCGCAGGCGAGGACGTGGACGAGCCGACCGCGGAGTCCTTCGACGACCCCGTCGCCGCCGGCGTCGCCCACGAGGTCGGCGGCTCGGAAGCGCCGCCGACGGGCGCGGAGCCGACAGACGTCACGCCCGACGCCAACGGAACAAAGGAGGGATGAGCCAATGAAGGTCGCCTACTGGCCCGGCTGCGTCAGCCGCGGTTTCACCCCCGAGCTGCATGGCTCGATGGCCAAGGTCGCGCCGCTGCTGGACATCGAGCTCGTCGAGCTCGACCGCGCGTGCTGCACCGGCGCGGGCGTCATCGCCGAGCACAACCAGGAGCTCGCCGACACGCTCAACGCGCGCACGTTCGCGCTCGCGCAACAGGTCGACGGCGCCGAGCTGATGATGAACATCTGCTCGACCTGCCAGGGCGCGCAGAGCGAGTGCCAGGAACGCCTCGACGCGAACGCCGAGTACCGCGAGCACGTCAACTCCACGCTCGCCGCGGAGGGCCTGTCGTATGACAAGGGCCTGACCAACAAGAACTTCCTGTGGCTGCTCGTCGAGGAGATCGGGCTCGAGCGTCTGACGGCGCTCGTCAAGCGGCCGCTCACGAACCTCAAGGTCGGCCCCTTCTACGGCTGCTACATCGTGCGCCCGCGTGAGCGCCTCGGGATCGACGCCGAGCACCCACGCGACCAGTACCTGAACATGGTCATCGACGCGCTCGGCGGCACCGTCATCGAGTACGCCGGGATGCGCAAGTGCTGCGGCTTCCCGATCATCACCATGAACAAGGAAGCCTCGCTCAAGCAGGCCGGGCGCCACCTCGGCGACGCCGTCGACGCCGATGCCGACTGCCTGGTGACCCCGTGCCCGCTGTGCCACCTGAACCTCGACCTGCAGCAGCCGCTGGCCGCCGGTGTCGTCGGGCGCGAGCTCAACATGCCGGTGCTGCACCTGCCGCAGCTCGTCGGCCTCGCGCTTGGCCTCGACCCCAAGGAGCTGGGACTCCAGCGCCACGTCGTGCGCCCGACCTCGGTAATCGACTGGTCGACCTCCGTCGTCGCAGCGGCCGCCTGACGCGCGTCGATCGGGCGGCGCGCGGCCAAGCTAGGCTGCGGCCGTGAAGATCCTCACCGTCGTCGGCAACCGCCCCCAGTTCATCAAGGCTGCTGCCGTGTCCGCGCCGCTGCGTGAGCGCCACGAGGAGGTGCTCGTGCACACCGGCCAGCACCACGACGACTCGCTGTCGCGGGTCTTCTTCAGCGAGCTCGGCCTCGCTAAGCCAGACCGCGAGCTCGGCATCGCCGGCGGGACCAACACGTCGCAGACCGCTCGCATGCTGAGCGCGCTGGAGCCGCTGCTGGCCGATGAGCAGCCCGACGCGACGCTCGTGTATGGCGACACCAACTCGACGCTCGCGGGCGCGCTCGCCGCCGCACAGGCGCAGATCCCCGTCATCCATGTCGAGGCCGGCATGCGCTCGTTCGACAGGGCGATGCCGGAGGAGCGCAACCGCGTGCTGACCGACCATCTCAGCGAGCTGCTGCTGTGCTCGTCCACGCTCGCCGTCGAGAACCTCCGCGCGGAGTCGCTGGCAGACCGCGCGATCGTGGTCGGCGATGTGATGGTCGATGTCGCGCTGCGCTGGCAGCCGGCCGCGCGCGCCAACGCCGACGCGCCGGCCGCGTACGGCCTACGAGCCGGCGCCTACCTGCTGCTCACCGCGCATCGCGCCGGCAACGTCGATGATCGCGGGCGGCTGCGCGCGCTCGTCGAGCTGATCGCGGCCCTGCCGGCACCGGTCCTGTTTCCCGTGCATCCGCGCACGCGCGCGCGTCTGCGAGACGCCGGCCTGCTGGCCGAGCTCGAGGCGACGGACGGTCTGACGCTTACCGAGCCGCTCGGCTACATCGAGTTCACCGCGCTGCTCTGCCAGGCGCGCGGCGTGCTCACCGACTCGGGCGGCGTGCAGAAGGAGGCCTACCTCGCGGGCGTGCCGTGCGTGACGCTACGTGCCAACAGCGAGTGGGTCGAGACCGTCGAGTCCGGCTGGAACACGCTCGTCGACCTCGACGCCGATGCCGCGCTCGCCGCGCTCGACCGCCCGCTGCCGAGCAAGCGACCGCCGCTCTACGGCGACGGGCACGCGGCCGAGCGCTGTGTCGAGGCGATCGAGACGCTGTGACGGCCCGCTGCGAGCCTGCGCTCGCGGTCAGGCGGCGTCGGCTTCGTGTGCGACGCCCTCGCTGAGCGTCGTGATGATCACCCCTGGCGCGTCCGCCGGGATCGCCGCCGGCTGCTCGCCGGCTGCTGTCGAGACGAACGTCACATCGCCCGGAGCGAGCAGCGACGACCAGTCCGAGCCGTCCTCGAGCTGGAGCGTCGGCCCGCGCGTGACGCGCCTGGCCAGCTGCGCGGCCAGCGACGCCGAGCCCTCGCCCGCGCCGTCCACCAGCGTGCGCACGACGCCGAGTCGCGTCGTCGCCGGGCCGCGTACGAGCGCCACCGGCGGGATGTCGACGTCGGCGACATCCCAGTCGAACGTGGCGTCGACAGCCGTCGGGTGCTCGCCACCGGCGTCCGCAACGAGCACCAGCGTCGCTTCCGCCGCGACCCCCGCGTGCACGGCGCCGCTCAGCACCGAGCGATCGACGATCGTCGAGATCGTGCCGTCGACACCGGCGGCCGCCGCGGTTCGCGTGAGACGCTCGCGTGCCGTCCTCGGAGCGGCGGGACCAGCTCGAGGCATCACCAGAACGGGATGCACGACACCGCCGTCGGCCCGTGCCACGCGGACGGCGATCGCCAGCGCGGCGCCTGCGAGCGTCGCGTCGCCGACGCCCACCACCACCCGCGCGCCCAGCGGCAACGGACCGTGCTCGCCGATCGCGACACCGCGCGCCGAGCGCTTGGCCGCGATCGTCGAGACGACCACGCTCACGAAGATCAGCAGCAGCACCGCGTTGACGACCGCGCTGCTGAACAGCCCGAGCTGAAATCCGACCACCGTCGCGGCGAGCGTCGCCGCGGCCTGCGCTGCGCTCAACGAGAACAGCAGCCCGGCCTGTGGTCGCGAGAAGCCCAGCAAGCGCGCCGAAAGTGCGGCCGCGAGGACCTTGCCGCCGAGGCACGCCACGATGAACAGCGCGGCGAAGCCCAGCGTTTCAGGCTTCGCGATCACGGCCGGATTGAGGATCAGCCCGACCGACACGAGGAATACCGGGATGAACACCGCGCCGCCGAAGAACGCGATGCGATCCATCAGCTCGCCTTCGTTCGGCACCAGCCGATTGAGTGCCAGCCCGGCGAAGAACGCCCCGACGATGCCCTCGATACCGAACAGCTCAGCCACCGTCGCAGCGGCCAGAAACGAAGTGATCGCCACCACGTAGCGCACCGAGCGCTCGGCGCCGAACACACGAAACGCCCATTCCGCAAAGCGCGGCAGCACGAGCAGGCTGAACGCGATCAGCACGATCAGCCCAACCGTCACCTGCACGGCGACGTCGAGCGTCGAGCGCCCACCTCCGACCGATCCGGCGACGGCCGCCAGCACCACCAGGGTCAGCGTGTCGGTCAGCACGGTCGAGCCCACCGCCGTCGCGACCGCCGGATCCGAGGCGAGTCCCGCGTCGCGCACCGTCGGGTAGGTGATCAGCGTGTGCGACGCGAGCAGCGACCCCAGCAGGATCGCCGCTGCCGCTTCCCAGCCGAGCACGAAGCCAACGATCGTGCCGAACAGCATCGGCAGCGCGAACGTGAGCAGCCCGAAGGTGACCGTCGGGCGCACGTTCCGGCGCAGCAGGTTGAGGTCGAGCTCCACGCCGGCGACGAACATCAGGTACAGCAGCCCCAGCTGTCCGAGGTCCGGCAGCGTCGTGTTCCCCGAGCCGATCAAGTCCAGGCCGTGCGGCCCGATCAGATAGCCGCCGAGCAGCAGGCCGATGATCCCGGGCACGCGCGCTCGTTCGAGCACCAGCGGCCCAAGCAGCAAGACCACGAAGATGTCGAGGAACTCCCACGGCGCACCCTTCGGCGAGCTGAGCTCGACGATCGACGCCATCGCCCCGAGCGCGTGCGCCGAGATCATTCGTCGGTCCTGAGCGCTGGCACGTGTTCGACCTCGCCTTCGCTCACTTCTGTGTGCAGCCACGTGTGCGCCAGGCTTTCGATCGTTCCATCGGCGTTCAACGCGCGCATCGCCGAGTCGACGGCTTCCACGTTTTCCGAACCCTTCGGCAGCGCCGCCGCGAGCACGTCTTCGCTGGGCAGCTGCGCCGCCACCGCATACGCGTTCGGCGATTCGCGCGCGTACGCGAGCGCCACCGGCAGGTCGAGCATCACCGCCGCTACGCGGCCGGAGCGCAGCGCCTGCAGCGCTTCGCGCTGATGGCGCACGACCAGCGGCGCGGCGGACGGGCGGATCGTCTGTTCGAGCGCGCTCTGCAGCGTCGTCCCCTGCTGCACCGCCCAGCTCAGACTCTCAGCCGCGTGCACATCCGGCACCTGCACGCCCGGACGTACGAGTATTGCCGGCGGCGCGTGCAGATATGGGCTCGAGAAGCTCACGTGTTCGGCGCGCTCTGAGGTGACGGTGATGTCAGAGATCGCCAAGTCGGCGCCGCCGAGATTGCCGGCGACGAGATCCGTGAACGGCACCACAATGACCTTCACCCGCCCCAACCCGAAACGCTGCGCCAGCGCGTGTGCAAGCCCGTACTCGAAGCCCCCGACCGGATGGCCTGGCGTTCCCGACCAGAACCCCGGGTCGGGAATCTGGGCTGTCGCCACGGTCAGCGTTCCCGGCGTGCGCGGCGTGAAGGTTCCTGCCGCATCGCCGCCTCCGCACGCCACGAGCGTGCAGGCAAGCACCACCGACACCAGCGCGACGCTTGCCGATCTGCACAAGGTCGCGGCGCTCACGCCAGGGCACTCTATCCTGCGAGCGCGTTGGCGCATCAAAACAAACCGCCGCCGCGAACAGGACACTGTGAGCCGATGAGAATGCCGGCGCGCGCCCGATGAGCGACGAGCAGACCGTCCGCGTCGGCGTCGTCGGGCTCGGCTACTGGGGCCCCAACCTCGCGCGCAACTTCGCCGCGATCCCCGGCTGCGAGCTCGCGTGGCTGTGCGACGCCTCGCCGCAGGCGCGCGCACCGCTCGAGCGCTCGTTTCCAGCGGCGCGCTCCACCGGCGAGCTCGCGGACCTGCTCGCTGACGAGCAGCTGGACGGTGTCGTGCTCGCGACGCCGGTACCCACGCACGCCGAGCTCGCCGTCGCCGTCGCGCAGGCGGGCAAGCACTGCTTCGTCGAGAAGCCGCTCGCGACGACCGCGGCCGATGCCGAGCGCGCCGTCGCCGCGGCCGATCAGGCCCGCAAGATCCTGATGGTCGGGCACCTGCTCGAGTACCACCCGGCGGTCGCGCGGCTGAAGGCGCTGATCGACGGCGAGGAGCTCGGTGACCTCTACTACATATACGGCAACCGCCTCAACCTCGGCAAGCTCAGGGCGGATGAGAATGCGCTGTGGAGCCTCGGCGCGCACGACGTGTCTGTCGCGCTGCACCTGATCGACGAAGAGCCCGAGGAGTGCTTCGCCCAGGGCGCAAGCTACGTGCGCGCGGGCGTGCAGGACGTCGTCTTCTGCTACCTGCGCTTCCCCTCCGGCGTCGTCGCGCACCTGCACCTGTCGTGGCTGGACCCGCACAAGGAGCGGCGCATCACCGTCGTCGGCGAGCGCCGCATGGCGACCTTCGACGACATGCTGATCGAGGGCAAGCTCACGATCTACGACAAGGGCTTCGACGAGGACACGCGCTCGTGGGGCGAGTACATCGCCCGTTCAGGCGACACGTTCTCGCCGCGCATCGCCAACGTCGAGCCGCTACGCGTCGAGTGTGAGCACTTCGTGCACTGCGTGCGCACGGGCGAGACCCCCCGCTCGGACGGCCGCAGCGGACTGCGTGTCGTGCGCGTGCTCGAGGCGCTGCAGCACTCGCTCGAGCGCAGCTGAAGCGTCCGAAGCCGGGAGTGTCGGCGCGCGTCAGGCGACGCGGGCGTGACGGCGACGCTCGACGCCGTCGAAGCTCTGCCCGTGGCGTCGTTCCTCGCGCAGCACCGGGCCGATTCGTCGCCCGACGACCCGCAGCACGTATGCATCGCGCACAGCGCTGTAGCGGAACAGCGGGCGTGCCAGCAGCAGCCAGTGACGGGCTATGTAGTGGCGTGGTCGTTTGACGGTGCGCATCGCGGTCGCGCTCGCGGCCGACGTTGCGGTCCGCGGCTGGCAACAATTCTTGCAGATAGTGCGTTTGCGCCGCGCCTTGCGTCGCGCGCGATGAGCCCGCGGCGCGGGTCTATCTAGAACGGCTCCTCGACCGCGACGGTGCCCTCTCCGGAGAGCTCAAACGCGCTGTGCAGCGCCTGCACGGCCTGCTCGACGTGGTCGCGGTCGATCACGCAAGAGATCTTGATCGGCGAGGTCGAGATCATCTCGATGTTGACGCCCTCACTCGCCAGCACGCCGAACACCTTCGCCGCCACGCCGGGATGCGAGCGCATGCCCGCCCCCACGATCGAGACCTTGCCCGTGTCGTCGTGCGCGGTCATCTCGGCGAACGCCTCGCCGGTCAGCGGCTCGAGCGCCGCTGCCGCGACGCGCAGATCCTCGCGCGGCACCGTGAACGAGATCTCCGCCTGTCCGCCCGCGGCGACCGGCTCGTTCTGGACGATCATGTCGACGTTGATGTTCGCGTTCGCCAGCGCCTCGAAGATTCGCGCGGCGGCGCCCGGGGCGTCGGGCACGCCGGTCAGCGTCACCCTCGCTTCCGAGGTCGAGTGCGTCACGGCTGTGATCAGTGGCTGCTCCATCGTTTCTCCTTCCGCCACCACAAAGGTACCGGGCTGCTCCTCGAAGGACGAGCGGCAGTGGATGCGCACGCCGTGGTTGCGGGCGTACTCGACCGAGCGCAGTTGCAGCACGCCTGCGCCGGAAGCCGCCATCTCGAGCATCTCCTCGAAGGACACCGTCTCCAGCTTGCGCGCGTTCGGCACGATCCGCGGATCCGCCGAGTACACACCAGCGACATCCGTGTAGATCTCGCAGACGTCTGCACCGAGTGCCGCCGCCACCGCCACCGCGCTCGTGTCAGAGCCGCCGCGCCCCAGCGTCGTCACGTTGCGCGCGTTCTCCGACACGCCCTGGAAGCCAGCCACCAGGACGATGTGATCCGCTTCCAACGCTGTGCGGATGCGATCCGCGCGCACGTCCAGGATCAACGCCTTGGTGTGCGACTCGTCGGTCACGATGCCCGCCTGCGAGCCCGTCAGCGAGATCGCCCGATGGCCGAGGTCGTTGATCGCCATCGCGCACAGCGCGCACGAGATCCGCTCGCCCGTCGACAGCAGCATGTCCATCTCGCGCGGGTCCGGCGCCGGCGAGATCTCCTCCGCCATCGCGATCAGCTCGTCCGTCGTCTTGCCGCGGGCCGACAGCACCGCCACGACCTGGTGACCCTGTTCGCGCTTCTCGACGATCCGCCGCGCCGCACGCTTGACGCGCTGCGCGTCCGCCACCGAGGTGCCGCCGAACTTCATCACGATCACCGAGCTCATCGCACGCAGGATATTGGGCGGCAACGTGATCGCTGAACGCTGAGCCGGGGTCAGCGGAGGTGAGCTTGATCGCGGTCGACACGATCGCGTGCACTGAAGGGCGTCGAGAGATTCCTCTCGAATGTCTCGACGAGAGCAAAGAGCTCGCCGCATTCCCAAAGACGCCCCCATTTGCGCTCGTTGAGCTTCTGTAGGACCCCCGCCTCTTCCAGCTGGGCGACCGCGTTGCCGATGGCGACGTGCGACTTGCCCGTGAGTCGCTGCGCGGCGGGTACGTCGATCACCGGCTGCGCCGGAAGCACGCTCACGATCTCGCGTACAGCCGCGTCGCGGCGAGGCTGGCCGAGACGCTCGAGCCACCTGACTTGGAGACCTTCGATCGCTAGGGCAAGTCCCTCGGCCTCGCGCGCCGCCAACGCCGCGGCGAAGGCGAACCGCTCGCACCAGCTGCCGACCTCGCCCTGGCTATACGCACCGAGGCCACCAACGTAGTTCTTAGGCTGGCCCACGAGCACAAGGCTGATGGGTGGGACGTAGTTGCTGATCTCGCCGCGACGGTAAAGGACCGTGTAAATGAGCGCCCGCCCGGTGCGGCCGTTGCCGTCCGCGAACGGGTGGATGTTCTCGAACTGTGCATGCACGACGACGCCGAGCTTCTCCGAGCGCAGCAAGTTACGGGCCAGAGCCGCCAGCGACGCCAGCCGCGGGCGCGTGTCATTGAGGTGCCCAAGGGCCTTGGTCGCCTCCGCGATCTCAGCCACAGCTCCGCTATCGAGCGTGAACTCGCGCTCCGCTATCGGCTCCGGGATGAAAACCTCGTAGGCCCCGCCGCGTTGACCGCCGGGAGGAGCAGTCGGGTCAGCGGGCCAGTAGCGCTTCTCGTGGTGACCAAGACGCGCAGTAGTCGTGCGCTTGGCTGTGGGTGGCATCGCGTTCCTTTCAGAGCCACCGGGGCTTTGTAATGATAGCTCCTTATCATTACGAAACAGGAGGCGATCCGAAAGGTTGGCTCTCAAACAGCGCGGCGGCCCGCGAAGGCCTTGCCGAGCGTCACCTCGTCGGCGTACTCCAGGTCCGAGCCCACCGGCAGCCCGCTCGCCAGGCGCGTCACCTTGATCTCCGGAGCGCGCACGCGCAGCTCCTCCGCCACGTGCAGCGCCGTCGCCTCGCCCGTCGTGGTCGGGTTTGTCGCCAGCACCACTTCGCGCAGCACAGCGTCCGGCGCCGTCGCGCGCGCGAACAGCTCCGCGATCTTCAGGTCCTCGGGATCGACGCCGTCGATCGGCGACAGCGCGCCGCCGAGCACGTGGTAGACGCCGTGATACTCATGCGTGCGCTCCATCGGGATCACATCGCTCGGCTCCTCGACCACGCAGATCAGCGCCTGGTCGCGACGCGGGTCCTCGCAGATGCGACAGCGCGTCTCGTCGGTCAGGTTGAAGCACACCTCGCACAGGCCGATCTTCTCCTTGACTTCCACGATCGCCTGCGCCAGCGCATTCGCGTCCTCACCTGAGGTGCGCAGGATGTGAAACGCCAGCCGCTGTGCCGTGCGGCTGCCGATCCCAGGTAGCTTCGACAGCTCGGTCACCAGGCGCTGCACCGGCGGCGCGTAGGAGGTCGTGCTCACGCTCATCGGCTGATCACAGTCCCGGGAGGCCCAGCCCGCCGAGATTTCCCAGGTCCAGCCCCGCCGTGGCGCCGCCGAGTTTGCTCTCCGCCAGCTCCTGTGCCTTGCGCAGCGCCTCGTTCACCGCCGCAGTCACCATGTCCGCGAGGATCTCCACATCCTCGGGGTCGACCGCCCCGGGATCGATCTTGATCTCGCGTACCTCGAGCGCGCCGCTGACGATCACCGTCACCATGCCGCCGCCCGCCGACGCTTCCACCACTTCGTCCTTCAACTGCTCCTGCGCCAGCTCCATGTCCTTCTGCATCTTCTGGACCTGGGCCATCATCTGCTGCATGTTCGGCACCCGCGGTTGCTTCGGCATCACGCGCCTTTCTCGTTGCTGGTCGCGGCCTGCGCGCCGCGCTCATCCTGCGCATCCGTGAGCTCCTCGGCGTCGAACTCCTCCATGAAGCGCGTCACCCATTCCTCCTGCGAGCGCTCCGGCGAGGCCTGCTCGTCCTGCGATCCCGGCGTGTCGCGCAACTCGTAGCGCAGCTTCCAGCGTCCGCCCGCAAGCGCCCCCAGCGCCTCGCCCACCGCCGCGCGATTCGCCGGGTCCTCAGCCTTCTTCTTGTAGAACTCCGCCGTGAACGGGTACGCGAGCGTCAGCTCATCGCCGTCAACCGCCACCGGCCGCGCTTCGCCGATCACAGCCCCCAGCAGCGCATGCTCGCTGCGCACCAGGTCCACCACCGCCGGCCACAGCGCGTACACCGACTCGATGTCGCGCGGCAACGGCTCGCTCACGGGCTCCGGCGCGCGGTCACGCACCGGCTCCGGCGCGGGCTCGTGCATGGCCTCCGGGACGCGGTCGGGCGTCGGGGCGGGGGCGGGGTCGGGGTCGGGCGTCGCCGCCGGCGCGGGGTCGCGCACCGCCTGCGGCGCCGGCTCGGGCGTCGCCTCCGGCGCGGGGTCAGGCTGCGGCCCCGATTCTGGCGCGGGTGCGCGCGGCGGACCGGGCTGCGGCTCGATCGCAGCCCCCGCGCCACGTTCGAGGCGCTCGATGCGTGCAAGCAGCGCCCGCGTCGAGCCGTCCGTCTCCGGCCGCGCCGCCTTCACCAGCGCCAGCTCCAGGCGCGTGCGTGCATCCGCGCCCGCGCGCACGCCCTCCATCGCCTCGCCGAGCAGCTCCAGCAGGCGCACGACCGTGGCGTGATCCACGCGCTCGGCCTGCGCGCGCAACGCCGCGTCCGCCTCCGGCGTCAGCGACAGCTCCGGCGGGAGCTCGCCGAGGACCTGCACCACCAGCAGCTCGCGCGAGCGCACCTCCAGATCAGACGCGAACGAGCCCGCGTCGCGGCCCTGCTCCACGCACTCCTCGAGCGTCCGCAGCGCGCGCGCCGCGTCACCGGTTGCGACCGCGTCGACCGTCTCCTCCAGGAGCCGCGCGTCGGCTACGCCCAACACCGCCAGCACGTCCGCCAGCGCCACCT
This sequence comes from uncultured Solirubrobacteraceae bacterium, assembly GCA_963838405.1. Lineage (GTDB taxonomy): Bacteria > Actinomycetota > Thermoleophilia > Solirubrobacterales > Solirubrobacteraceae > Palsa-744. Next base: position 1,625,840 of record CAWIRA010000006.1, read on the forward strand.
CGCGGCCGCTGTAGGTCACGATCTGCTCCAGCGTGCCCAGCGCGTCGCGGAAGCTGCCCGTCGCCGAGCGCGACAGCGCCGCCACCGCCGCCGGCGGGATCTCGATCGACTCCGCCTGCGCCGCGCGACGCACGACGCTCGCGATCTGCTCAACCGTCGGGCGGTGGAAGTCAAAGCGGTGGCAGCGGTCCACCACCGTCGCCGGCACCTTGTTCGCCTCCGTCGTCGCCAGCACGAACACGGTGTTCGGCGGTGGCTCCTCCAGCGTCTTCAGGAACGCGTTCCACGCCGCCGTCGAGAGCATGTGCGCCTCGTCGAGGATGTACACCTTGCGTCGCCCGCTCACCGGCGCGTACGCAACGCTGTCGCGCAGCTCACGGATGTCGTCCACCGAGTTGTTCGACGCCGCGTCCATCTCGATCACGTCCAACGACGTCGCCGCCGCGATCGACACGCACGAGTCACACGTCCCACACGGCTCGATCGTCGGACCGCGCTCGCAGTTCAAGCACGCCGCCAGGATCTTCGCCATCGACGTCTTGCCCGTGCCGCGCGAGCCCACGAACAGGTACGCGTGGTGCACCGAGTCACGCTGCACCGCGTTGCGCAGCGTCCGCACCACCGGCTCCTGACCAACCACCTCCGCGAATGTCCGCGGCCGGCGCCTGCGATAAAGCGAGCGCTGCTGGCCCTGTGAGCGCTGCTCGTCCTGTGGCTGCTCCGCTACCGACACCGTTCGCCTGAGTCTACTCACGCACGTGCGCGGGCTCGAGACGCGTCCACTCGCCCGCGCCAGGGCGCTCTGCCGACGATGTCAGAGGGCCGCGCCGGGCGCCCAACCGGCCTGGGCCGGCCGCCCCAGCGGGTAGCGTCCGGCCCCATGGCGACCCCAATCGAGCGCTTTCGCGCGCGTCTCGCGGCGCCTTTCGCGATCGTCGGCGGAGCGCTGGTCCTGCGGCTCGTCGCCGGCGTCGGCTTCGCCAACTACGACACGCTCTACGCGCTCGCCTGGGGCGGACAGCTCTCGCGCGGCAGCACCCCCGCCTACCGCGTCGCCATCGCCCCCACGCCGCATCCGCTGCTCGAGGTCGTCGGGCTGGTGCTCGGGCCGCTCGGACCGCGCGCGGTGCAGAACGTCACCGTCGCGCTCGGCTTCCTCGCACTCAGCACCTGCGGCTGGGCCATATATCGGCTCGGCGCCGAATGGTTCGGCTGGGCCGCCGGCGCGCTGGCTGCGCTGATCTTCCTCACGCGGGCGGAAGTGCTCTCCTACGGCGTGCGCGCGTACGTCGACCTTCCCTACCTGGCGCTCGTGCTCTGCGCGCTGGTCGTCGAGTCGCGCCACCGACGTAGCAACGGCGGCCCGGCCGGAGCGCCCGTGCTCGTGCTGCTCGCGCTCGCCGGGTTGCTGCGTCCCGAGGCGTGGGCTTTCTCCGGCCTGTACTGGCTGTATCTCTTGGATCTCGTCCCGCGCTGGGCGCGCAGCAACAGCCAGACGCGTCGCGCACGCGGCGACGTCGTGCGCCTGACCTTGCTCGCCGCCGCCGCGCCGTTGATCTGGGTGCTGAGCGATCTAGCGATCACAGGCGATCCGCTGTGGTCGCTGACAAATACCCAGCACACCGCCGAAACCCTCGGTCGCGAGACTGGCATCACCAACGTGCCCGAGTACATCCCGAGGCGGATCGGCGAGATCCTGGGTCCGGCCGTGCTCCTCGCCGCCGCGCTCGGCGGTGTGCTGTCGCTGCTGTGGCTCCGCCGCAGCGCGCTGCTCGGCGCGCTCGCCGGCGTGATCGCCGTGGTCGTGTTCGCCGCCTTCGCCTCGGTCGGGCTACCGATCAACACCCGCTACGCGTTCCTCGCCTCCGCGATTCTGTGCATCTTCGCCGGCGCCGGCGTGTTCGGCTGGATGCGCCTGCCGCATGGCGACCCGCGGCGGCGCTGGTGGATCGCCGCCGGCGCGGTCGTGCTGGTCGCGCTGGTCGCCTACGCACCGTCCCAGTACCACCAGGCCCACCGACAGCTCGCCGAACTCTCACGCTCGCACGAAATCGAAGACGAACTCGTCGCGCTCGTCAAAAACCACGACATCAACCTGCGCTGCGGGCTGATCGGCGTACCCAACCACGCACCCGTGCCGCTGCTCGCGCTGTATCTCGAAACGAGCCCGCGAAACATCGTCAGCCCCGAAACCGGGCACATCGCCACCGGCACATACGTCGACCCGGCGAGCAAGGAAGTCGAAAAGGACTACGTGCTCGACAAGCGCGACCCCGTCGAGAAACACGTCAGCGTGCCGCCCGGCTTCACCGAGTCAGCGAGCGACCACTCCTGGCTGATCTTCCAGGGATGCCGGTAGGCGTATAGGTGGACCGTGCACCCCTTGTCGAGATTCAGCGACACCCGGCGCCAATCACCGCCCACGGCTCCGGTTCGGGAGCTCCCGCTGCGCCTGCCGGTGATCGCTTAAGGCTGCTTCCTTCCGGACCTGACCTGGTTCGCAAGCCGACACCGCGCGGGACCCGAACCATCGACGCCCCGAGCGACGGAGCGACCGGGGTCGGAACCCCTCGAAGGGGAGTTCAGCCCCGCTAGAGCGGATTGCGGATACAGGGCACCGCTACCTCCCCGCCTAGCACGGTCCGCCGTGGATCGTAACGCACGCCCGCGCTACCGCCCCCGCCCCCGCCAAGTTCCGATAGGCTGCCCGGCCGTGAACTACTTCAAGCCGTTCCCCACCACCATTCGCTCCCGCGCCAGTGTCCTCGCGGCGATGCTCTGCGCGACGGTCCTGATCGCCGGCTGCGGCTCGAGCGGATCGAGCGACACCGTCACCGTCGGCAACGAGAACAGCGCCGACAACTCGCTGATCAACTCCGGCGAACCCAAGGCAACCAAAACCACCGCGGCCGCGACCACTCCGACCAGCGGCCCGCTGTCCAAAGAACCGACGGTCACGCCGCCCTCGGGGCCGCCGCCGACGAAACTCGAAACCAAGGAACTGATCGTCGGCACCGGCGCCGAAGCCAAAGCCGGTGACTCGGTCACCGTCAACTACGTCGGCGTTCTGTACAAGAACGGCAAGAAGTTCAACGCCTCGTGGGAAACCGGTAAACCGTTTACGTTCACGCTCGGCAAGGGCGAAGTCATCAAGGGGTGGGACCAGGGCATCCCGGGCATGAAGGTCGGCGGCCGTCGCGAGCTGATCATTCCCGCCCCGCTGGCCTACGGCGCCGCCGGTCAACCGCCGACGATCCCGAAGAACGAAGCGCTCGTATTCGTCGTCGATCTCCTGGGCGTCTCGGCGAGCTGACGGCGTTCGCTCGCTGTGCCGCGCTGACGCTTCTCGCCGGCGCGGCGCTCGTCGTTGCCGGCTGCGGGTCGGGAGTCCACGCCACCGCGCCTAAGTCGCGCCTGCAACGCGAAGACCTAGTCGTCGTCGCGCACGCACTCGCGGCGCAGGAGCCAGCCGTGGAGAACGAGGTGCAGGCGACCAAGGCGGCCTGGCCGCTGCTCATCGACGGCCTACCCGCCGACATTCGCAAGCTGCCCCGTGGACCACTGCGTGTCGCATCCGAACGCGCGAGCGCGCTACGCCTGCCGAGCGTGTTCAAAGAAGGCCACAGCTCCTCGCTGACCGGCTCGGGCGCTGCGCTGGCAGGCACGTTTCGCAGCTACTACCTGCTGACCGGGCGCGGCTGGCGTCTGATCAACGCGGCGGTCGAACAGAGCGAACACGGCTCGCGCGCGGCCGCGAGCTTCGCGCGCGCGAACGTCGCGCTTTATATCGAGAGCCTCTATGACGCACACTTCGCGCTCGAGCAGATCGGCAAGCAGATACCGATCGACTATCAGAGACTCGGCGGCGCCGGCGCGTTCGGCTCCTCACTCACGCCGAACGAAGTCGACGCGCTCGCTCAGAGCTACTCGGAAGCGAACGATCTTCTGAAGCCCCGCGCAAGAGTTCGACTGGGCTCGTAAGCGGCACGGCCTCTGCCGGGCCCCACGCGCGCTCAGGCCGACCCTCGCCCTTGCGCTTGGACTGATACATCGCCGCGTCCGCTTTGGCCACGAGCGCGTTGGCTGGGATCGCGTCCCCTTCAGACCACGCCACACCGATACTGACCTGCGGCCAGACGCTGCCGGCCGCGAGCGCCGCCGGCTCCCGCAGCGACTGCGCGAGGCGCTCGGCGAGGCTCATCGCCCCGTCCGCGCCGCCGACCTGTGGACACATCACCAGGAACTCGTCGCCACCGACCCGCCCGACGAGGTCTTCGCCGCGCACCGTCGCGCGCAGCCGCTCGCCGACGATCCTCAGCAGCTCGTCGCCGGCGGCGTGGCCAGAGCAGTCGTTCAGGTCCTTCAAGCGATCCAGATCGACGAACATCAGGGCGCGCTCCGCCTGCGGCTGGGCGTCGGCGATGTTCGCCTCCAGCGCGCGCATGAACGACGAGCGGTTGTGGCAGCCGGTCAGCTCGTCGAAGGTCGCGCAGCGCTTGAGCTCATCGCGCATGCGCGTGCTGTCGGTGACGTCGGCGACGCACGCAATCGCGCCGCTGATCGTTCCGTCCTCGCGGGTCAGGGCGCGCAGGTTGATGCTGCAGAAGCGCACCTCCTCGCGGCTCGCCAGGCGCAACTCGATCTCGACGTCGGCGTGGCGTCCCGCGCGCAACACTCCGTCCATCGCGCTCATCAACGCCGCCTGGTCGCGCTCCACGACGTTCGCCATCTGCGCCTCGAGGCTGGCCACGCGCTTGACGCCCAGGATCTCGTGCAGGCGGTCGTTCGTGTACACGATCTCGCCGGCGGCGTCGACCTGGAACAGCCCCAGCGGGATCGCCTCCGCGAGCCGGTCGAGCAGTTGCTCGCGCGCCCTCAGCTCCTCCTGCGCCGCCATCTCCTCAGAGATGTCCACGATCTCCGCGACCACGCAATTGCGAGCCTGGTCGTCGAGCAGGTTGTGGTTGGTGACCTCGAACCACACCCACGTGCCGTTGCGGTGACGGTGGCGCAAGCGCACGCGGCGCCCCGGTCCAGGAGACGCCAACATCTCCATCCAGTTGTCGATCGCCAACGCGTGGTCGTCCGGGTGCATGAACTCGATCGAGCGACGGCCCTTCATCTCCTCGGCTGACCACCCCAGGATTTCGGTGAGCGACTCATGGATCTCGACGATGAAGCTGCGCTCGTCCTTCTCGATCGTCGAGAACCGCGGCGGCGGCTTCGGCGCCCGCCGCCGCTCCGCAGCGGAGGCATCGACCTCGTCGGTGGGTGCGTACAGCACCAGCACCACACCGTGCGCCTCGCGCAGATCCAGGCCGTACAGCGCCACCGTCGTCTCGGGCTCCTCCGCGAGATGCGCAAGGCACCGCGCCGAACCCTTCGCCAGCACCTGATCCCAGGTCGCGAGCAGCCGCAGCCGGTCCTCATGCACAACCATGTCCAAGCCCGAACGCGCCTCGAGCACGCGGTTGCGCACCAGCTGGATCGACTCCGGCACCGGTATCGAGACGCCGTCGGCCTTCAACGCCGCCACAGGTGACTCGGGGTAGCGAGTCAACAGCGACTGCAGCTCCGTCTCCAACGTCTCCGCGTCGAGATGCTCCTGACGCTCGGAGTCGAACACCGCGTCCGCCATGTCCTCCACGGGCCCGACGCCTGGGCTGGAGCTGGGGGGTTGGGAGGGCTGTTCTCGGCTGTCGGCACGGTTTCGACTCGGCTGGGGCGCTGGCTTGTCATCGGCCGCCGACCAGTCGAAAATGAACGACGGTTGTTAAGAATGGACGGGTTGTTTCCTGAGAGGCTCCGCGCGCCACGCTCCGCCTTGTCGAACGTTCTGACTCGACGTCTTGCCGAAGCCGTCGAGCGCGCCCGCCGCCCAATAGACTCAGTCGCCTAGGGCGCGTAGCTCAGTGGGAGAGCGCTCGCTTCACACGCGAGAGGTCGCAGGTTCGAAACCCGCCGCGCCCATCACTCGACGCCTGCTGCACGGCGTCGTCTCCGTTGTTCAGCCTGTGATTCCCTCGTCGAAACGCGGCAGCCCGTCATCGGGCAGGTGCTCCCAGGGAGCGGCGTAGGCCACAAACTGGTGCGCCTGCGGCCGTATTCCGGGATCGCCGTCGATCGCGCCGAGGCGAACGATCCTGATCTCACCGGCGTCCAACTCGCGGGCGAACAGCGCCGACCCGCAGCTGGCGCAGAAGACCTTTTCCAGCCCACTGCCGGCATTCCAGCCGCGCAGCTGCTCGGCACCGCTGATCACGTTCAAAGAGTTGGGCGCCAGGCGTGCCGATGCCTGCATGCCCGTGCCGGTGCGGTGCTGGCATCGAGTGCAGTGACAGTAGCCCGCCGCGACCAGCGCAGTGTCGATCTCGAAACGGACGAGGCCGCAGCCGCAGCCTCCCGTCAGGGGGAGAGTCACGGGTGGGGCGCCTGGGTCGGACATCAGCCGAACCTACTGAAGCGAGCGCGCGTATGCTTCTTCAGTGAGGCGACTCCGGGGGCGGTGGCTTGTCTGCGTGTCAAACGCGACTCGCTAGCCGGGAGCACGTCGGATGAGCGTGATCTTTGCTCTCTGCGCGGCGTTCTCCAACGCGCTGTATGTGGCGACGCAGCACCTCGCGAGCACGAGCGGCCACGTCGGGAAGGCGTCCGGCCTACGACTCGTCGCGTATCTCATCCGCAGCCCGCTATGGCTGTTCGGCTGGGTGGCCGCAGTCGGGGCGTTCGTCTTCCAAGCCGTCGCGCTGCAGGACGGTCAGCTCTCGATAGTGCAGGCATTGCTCGTGACCGAGCTGGTGTTCGGTCTTCTGCTGCGGAAGATCTGGATAAAACAGGCGATCCGTCCGGCGGCATGGGGCGCGGCCGCGCTCACCTGCGTCGCGCTCGCCACGTTCGTCGCCGTCGACCAACCGCAGGGAGGCGCGCCCACACCTACCGCGCACGCCTGGGCCGGTGTGCTGGCATCGTTTGGCGGCGCCGCCGCCGTGATGACACTCGCGGCTAGCTGGGGATCACCGAGGCGCAGGGCCGCTCTCTACGCGGGGGCCGCCGCGATCGTGTGGGCGCTCGTGGCCACCTTCATCAAGACCGCCACCGAGACGCTGACCGAATCCGGCGTCGTCGCAGTCTTCACCCACTGGCCGGTGTACGCCTTGGCCGCCGGCGGCGCCGCTGGCATCGTCCTCGTGCAGACGGCCCTTCACGTCGGTCCCCTCAGCGTTTCCCAGCCCGTGCTCGTGATCGTCGACCCGACCCTCAGCGTCATCCTCAGCGCCTGGCTTTTCCAGGAGCACTACTCCCGGAGCCCGGCCGTGATCGCCGTCAGCGTGCTTGCATTCACCGTCATGTGTGGTGGGGTCGTGGCCCTGACGAGGACAGCGCCGCCGACAATGCAGGCCGGGCCGTCGCCTTGAGGCTCATTCGCTTGGGAGAGCCCGGGGCATGTCGGAGCGAAGTGGTGCTGCGCGGAGCCCGCTTGTTGTTCGGTCTGATCGTCTTCGTGCTCGTCGGCTCGGCGGCCGGAGCGCTGTGGACCGCGGTCGTCGGATCAGGCGAACTGGAAGTGATTCGCGACATCGCCGATCAGCGCTCGGCGGGTGTGACCACCGCGGCGAAGGTCGTGACGTGGGCGGGGAGTGCGTTTGTGCTGGTGCCGCTGGCTCTGATCTGCTGTCTGGTGCTCGTGCGGGCCGGCCTGCGTCGGGAGGCTCTCGCTGTCGCGCTGAGCCTCGCTGGTGCGATGTTGATCTCAGACGCGATCAAGCCGTTGGTGTCCCGCCCGCGTCCACCTGTCGAGCACCTGCAAGCCGTCACCGGCTCGAGCTTCCCTTCGGGCCACGCCACACAGGCAAGCGCCTTTTGGTTTTCGCTGGTCCTGGCGTTGCGCGCGGCACGGGTGGCGCCTACGCGTGTCTGCCTAGCCACCGGCCTGGCGATTGCCCTCATCCTCGCGGTCGCGCTCTCACGTGTCTACCTGGGCGTCCACTACCCAGCGGACGTAATTGCCGGCATCCTGCTCGGGACGGCCTGGGCGGTGTTCGTCGCAGGTTCGCTCAGGACTGCAGCCAGGCCAGCAGGTCGGCGTTGATCGTCGGCGCCTCGGTGGTCGGCATGCCGTGCGGAAATCCCGGGTAGCTCTTCAGCGTCGAATTCGGCAGCAGCTCCGCTGACAGCGGTCCCGAGTCGGCATAGGGAACGATCTGGTCGTCTTCGCCGTGCATCACCAGCGACGGCACCGTGATCTTCTTCAGATCCTCGGTGAAGTCGGTCTGGGAGAAGGCGACGATGCCGTCGTAGTGCGCCTTCGCGCCGCCCATCATTCCCTGGCGCCACCAGTTCTCAATGATCGCCTCCGAGGATTTCGCGCCGGGTCGGTTGAAGCCGTAGAAGGGTCCCGACGGCAGCGCCCGGTAGAACTCGGACCGGTTGGCGGCAAGTTCGGCCTGCAGGCCGTCGAACACGCTCTTCGGCAGACCTTTGGGGTTGGCGTCGGTCTGCACCATCAGCGGCGGCACCGAGCTAATCAGCACCGCCCTGGCTACACGGTCCTGGCCGTGGCGTGCGATGTAGTGCGCGACCTCGCCGCCGCCGGTCGAGTGCCCCACGTGGATCGCATCCTTGAGATCGAGATGCGCGGTCACTGCGGCCAGGTCGTCGGCGTAGTGGTCCATGTCGTGGCCGCCGCTGGTCTGCGTCGAGCGACCGTGTCCGCGCCGGTCATGGGCGACAACGCGGTAGCCGTGCTGCAGGAAGAACAGCATCTGCGTGTCCCAATCGTCCGCCGACAGCGGCCAGCCGTGGCTGAACACGATTGGTTGGCCCGAGCCCCAGTCCTTGTAGAAGATCTCCGTGCCGTCGGTCGAAGCGATGATTCCCATGCGCCGCCGCCTCCCATGATCTCGCTGTTAAGGCCAAAAACGTTCGATTTTCAGCCTAACATGGGCGTGGCCGACGGAGCTTCGGGCCTTCAGTCGCGTGCCTTGGACAGCCGCACGGTCGTGCTTTCGGACGACACGCATAGCTGCACCGCGTCCATCAGGCGAGCCATCAGCGGGAAGCCGCGGCCGCCTTCCCCGTTCGCCACCGTGGCAGCGTCGCATGCGGTGAAGGTGCCGCAGTCGCGGACCGCGAGCGTCAGACGGTTGCCGTCGGCAAGCGCGCTGAGGTGGATGCAGCCGTGCGCATCGGGCCGACCATGGCGGATCGCGTTGGTGACCGCCTCGTTGACCGCGAATGCCACCTCGTAGCAGCGCTCGGCGTCGAAGCCGAAGGCCGCCGCCGCCTCGTGCGCGTATTCGCGCGCCGCGGCGAGCTTCGCCGGTCGTGCCGGCAGCTTCAGCTCGCTTGCATCCGGCTCTGCTCGCACGCGCACCGTCAACTCACCGTCGCGAGTTCCGCGATCGCGCCCTCGCGCGTGTTGTGCAGCGCGATCACGCTGTCCACGCCGGCAATCTCAAAGATGCGTACCACGCGCCGGTTCTCCTCGGGGCACACCACGGCCAGCGTACCCCTGCCCAGCTCATGCAGCCTCGTCGCGGCTGCGACGAGCGCGCCGATGGCTGTCGAGTCGATGAACGTCACCGTCGACAGATCGAGCACCACGCGCGCGTTGCCGCCGTCGATGCGCTCGCTCAGGCGCTCGCTGAGCTGCGGGCTCGCGGAGTAGTCGATCTCGCCACCGGCGACCAGCACGACGACATCGTTGCCGTGCTCGGCGCCGCCGACCGTACCGTCGTCGCTGATGTAGAAAAAGCCCATAGCTCACCCCGAGAGGCGCTGCCTCTCGCTCCAAGGGAATTATTGGAAATTGCGGGATCGATGCTGAAGCATCCGCCGCGCGCCTGGACGTTTGTTCTAGTGGCGAGCGCTCGCAGCCCTCGAGAACACGCTCGCGAGGTCTGGCTAAGCTCAACGCGTCGAGCGCGCGTGCTCGCCGGAACCAACATCGGAGGTGGCGCATGCAGTACGTGAATCTGGGCGCGACGGGCCTGCGCGTCTCGCGCATCTGCCTGGGGATGATGAGCTTCGGCAACGACAGCGACAAACCGTGGGTGCTCGACGAGCAGGCCGCGGAGCCGATCGTGCGCGCCGCCGTCGAAGGCGGCATCACGTTCTTCGACACCGCAGACACCTACTCCCAGGGCGCCAGCGAGCTCGCGACCGGACGTCTGCTCTCGAAGCTGCTCACGCGTGAGGAGCTCGTGATCGCGACCAAGGTGTTCATGCCGATGACGCCCGGCGAGAACGGCGGCGGCCTCTCGCGCAAGCACATCCTCAGCGCGATCGACGCCTCGTTGCAACGCCTCGGCCTCGACTACGTCGACCTCTACCAGATCCACCGTTGGGATCCACGCACGCCGATCGAGGAGACCATGCAGGCGCTGCACGAGGTCGTACGCGCAGGCAAGGCGCGCTACATCGGCGCCAGCAGCATGTTCGCCTGGCAGTTCGCAAAGGCCCAGCAGCTCGCCGCAAACGCCGGCCACACGCGCTTCGTTTCGATGCAGAACCACTACAACCTCGTCTACCGCGAGGAGGAGCGCGAGATGATCCCGCTGTGCATCGATCAGGGCGTCGGCGTGATCCCCTGGAGCCCACTCGCGCGCGGTGTGCTCGCCGGTAACCGCACACGCTCGGGCGAGCGACACACGACGCGCGCCGGCAGCGACCAGTTCACCGACTACCTCTACGACCAGCCCACCGATTTCGACGTCGTTGAGCGCGTCGCCGAGCTCGCCGCCGAGCGCGGCGTCCCGCCGGCACAGATCGCGCTCGCGTGGCTGCTGCACAAGCCGGGGGTGAGCGCGCCGATCATCGGCGCCACCAAGCCTGAGCACCTACAGGACGCGCTCGCGGCAGAGCAGCTCACGCTCAGCGACGAGGAGATCGCGCGCCTGGAGGAGCCCTACGTGCCGCATCCCGTGTTGGGCCACGGCTAGCGCACCGACGGGCTCCTCGCCAGCGCCCGAGCATCCGTCGGATTACTCGTCGGCGGCGCGCTCCAGCACGACCACCGGAATCCGGCGCGTCGTTTTCTGCGCGTAGTCGGCGAACTGTGGGGTCAGCTCGGCCTGCTGGTTGTACAGCCGCTCGCGCTCCTCGCCCTCGGCCACGCTGACATCGACGTCGAAGACATCGCCGCCGACCTCGACCGTCGCTGAGCGGTTGGCAACCAGGTTGTGGTACCAGGCTGGGTTGCTCGGCGCGCCGGCCTTGGACGCGAAGATCACGATGCGCTCGCCGTCGGCGAGGTACATCAGCGGTGTCGTGCGGGCCGCTCCGCTCTTGGCGCCGATGCTCGTCAGCAGCAGCAGCGGCGCACCCTCGAACTGGCCGCCCACACGGCCACCGTTCGCCCGGAACTCGTCGATCACGCCGGCGTTGAAGTCGGCCATATCGGACACGTCGCCTCCTAAGGCGTCAGCCGCACGGGCAGCGCCTTGAGCTGATTGAGGAACAGCGACTGCACGGCTTGAGGCCCGCTCGTCGCGCCGTCGAGCGCGATCTTGGGATAGCGCGCGAGCGTCTCCTCGAGCATCACCTTCAGCTCCAGGCGCGCGAGCGCGGTCCCCAGGCAGAAGTGCCGGCCGCCGGCGCCGAACGCCTGGTGGTCAGATTCGCGACGCAGATCAAAGCGATCCGCATCCTCGAAGCGCGTCTCGTCGCGGTTGGAGGAGACGTACCACATCACCACCTTCTCGCCCTCGCGGATCTGCTTTCCGTGCAGTTCGGTGTCGCATGTCGCCGTGCGGCGGAAGTGCGCGAACGCCGGGAACATCCGCAGGGACTCCTCGACGGCGGCGGGAATCAGCGAGCGGTCGTCGAGCAGCATTTGCATCTGCTCACCGTCTTCCATCAACGCACGCATGCCGCTGCAGTAGGTCGCCTTGGTACTGTCGTTGCCCGCGGCCATCAGCAGGTAGAAGCCCATCACGATCTCGTGTTCCTCGAGCTTCTGTCCGTCGACCTCGGAGTGCACCAGCACGCTCGTCAGATCCTCGGTCGGGTTCTCCACACGCGCCGCGATCAGCTGACGGCAGTGCTCGAAGATCTCGGGTACGTCTTTCTCGATCGCGCCCTCGAAGCCGTCGGGGTTGACGTCGGGATCGGCCGCGCCGAGCGTCTTGTTCATCAGGCGCGCCCACAGCGCGTCGTCCTCCTCGGGGATGCCCATGAAGCTGCCGATCACGCGCGAGACGATCGGCTGCGCGACATCGTTGACGAGGTCGCAAGTCTCGCGGGCGGGCGGGCCCTCCAAACGGTCGAGCACGTTCACCGCGATCGCCCTGATCGCATCCTCGTGCGCGGCGATCCGTCTCGGCGTGAAGCCCGCCTGGAAGAGCGCCTTGAGGCGGTCGTGCTTCGGCGGGTCCATGCCGATGAACATCGCCTGCGCGAGCTCGAGCGGGAAGCCGCCGGCGGCAGCCAGGACGCCGCCCGTTTCCGAGGAGTACGTGCGCCAGTCGCGGCTGACGGTGTGGATGTCCTCGGCGGTGGTCACCGACCAGAAGCCAGCCTCGTCGGGGAACTCTTCGAAGTTCTCGGTCCAGTGGACCGGGCACTCGCCGCGCATCTGCTTGAACAGCTCGTACGGAGGGCCGTCGCTCCAGAACTCGCGCTCAGTGACTTCGACCGACTCGATATCGCGCCCAACGGTCGCCACGTTCAACCTCCAAGCTCGCCCACCGGATGGTGTCGACGATCATACACTGGCTAGCCGGCCAGTTTTGTGTGAGATCGCGCACGCGAAATGAGCTTTGCGCCAGCGCCTTTGCAGCGGTGTTTACGCGCGTCCAGAGCTGGTACTACTGCTGTATGCCTCGCGCGATCTGGACGGGCACGATCAGCTTTGGCCTCGTCACCGTGCCGGTGAAGCTTTACAGCGCCGTGGATCGCAAGAGCGTGCGCTTCCACCAGCTGTCTGGCAAGACCGGCGTACGCGTGTCCCAGAAGCGCGTCGATCCCTCGAGCGGCGAGGAGGTCGCCTACGCCGACATCGTCAAGGGCTACGAGCTCGCGCCTGACCGCTACGTGGTCGTCGAGCCCGGCGAGCTCGACGCGCTCGAGCCGAGAAAAACCAAGACGATCGAGATCGAGGAGTTCGTCGCGCTCTCAGAAATCGACCCCGTCTACTACGACCACCCGTACTACCTCGCGCCGGGCCCCGGTGGCGCGAAGCCCTACCGGCTGTTGCTCGACGCCATGCGAGCGGCGGGCAAAGTCGCGATCGCCCGCGTCGTCATCCGCTCGAAGGAGCAGCTCGTCGCGGTGCGCCCGATGGGCGACACGCTCGGGATGGCGACGATGTTGTTCGCCGACGAAGTCCTGTCACCGGAGCGCCTCGACGAGATCGCCGAGGTCAAAGAGGTCACGACCACTGCGCGCGAGCTCGACATCGCCACACAGCTGATCGACTCGCTGGCCGGCGACTTCGAACCCGAGCGCTTCCGCGACACCTACCGTGAGCAGGTGCTCGAGCTGATCGAGCGCAAGGCCGCGGGCAAGGCGATCGCCGTGCAGCCCGAGCCCGAAGAGGCCGCCGCCCCAGCGCCCGACCTGATGAGCGCCTTGAAGGCCAGCCTCGACGCGGTGCGCGCGCGTGAGGACGCCCCCACCGCGGCTGTCGGCGCGAAACCGCGGAAAGCCGCAAAAAAGGCACCGGCCAAGAAAGCGGCCGCCAAAAAGGCCGCGGCGAAGAAACCCGACGCTGCGAAAAAGCCCACCGCCAAGCGGTAGGCGAGGCCGCTCTCGGCCGGGTGGCGCCGTCGTGCGCGAGGACCGTGGTGCATAGGAGCTTCGACTCGACGTCCGCGTTCGCGAAGTCTGTATAGCGATGGCTATACAGCGAACGAAGAAGGACAACTACCCACCGGCCCGCAGCCGGACGGACAAGGACGACGACCCACCGGCCCGCAGCCGGACGAAGAAGGACAACGTCCCGCCCGCTGCCCGCCTGAAGTCCTACCGCGCCAAACGCGACTTCGCGGTAACGCCGGAGCCGGGCATCATCGAGGTGAGGACTGCCGCCGGCACCGTCGAGCGACGCTTCGTGATCCACGAGCACCACGCGACCCGCCTGCACTGGGATCTGCGCCTGGAACGCGACGGGGCGCTGGCGTCGTGGGCGATCCCGAAGGGTCTGCCGCGGGCGCCGGGCGAAAACCACCTGGCGGTGGCGGTCGAGGATCATCCGCTCGAGTACCTCGACTTCGAGGCTGAGATCCCCAAGGGCCAGTACGGAGCCGGGCTCGTGACGATCTGGGATCGCGGAACGTATGACTGCCTGAAGTGGGAGCCGCGCAAGGTGGAGGTGGCGCTGCACGGCGAGCGGGTCAACGCGCGCTATGCGCTGTTCCCGATCGAGGCGGGGCGGCATCCGAAGAACTGGCTGATCCACCGCATGGACCCGGCGACGGACCCAGACCGAGAGCCCTTGCCGAGCAAGCTCGTGCCGATGCTAGCGCGCGCGGGCGGGCTGCCGGCGCACGACAGCGACTGGGCGTTTGAGATCAAGTGGGACGGCGTGCGGGCGATCGCGTACTCCCAGCCCGGTGAGCTGCGCCTGGAAAGCCGCAACCTCAACGACATCAGCGACTCTTATCCGGAGATCTTTGGCGTCAACGCGGCGCTCGGCTCGCACAGCGCCGTGCTCGACGGCGAGCTGGTGGCGTTCGACGCCTCCGCTCGCCCCAGCTTCGAGGCGCTGCAGCGGCGCATGCACACCGCGTCGCGCGCTCAGGCACGACGCCTGGCGAAGGGCACGCCGGTGACGTACGTGATCTTCGACCTGCTGTGGCTCGACGGGCATTCGCTGATGCGCGAGCCTTACAGCGAGCGGCGCGCACGGCTGGCGGCGCTGGCCTTGAACGGCGAGCGCTGGCAGACACCCGACCACGTCGTCGGGCACGGCGCGCAGCTGCTGGCGGCCAGCGCGGAGCAGCAGCTCGAGGGTGTGGTGGCGAAGCGCCTCAGCTCTGCCTACGAGCCGGGCGTGCGCTCGCGCGAGTGGCTGAAGGTCAAGACGCACGCGCGCCAGGAGCTGGTGGTGGGCGGCTGGATGGCAGGCAAAGGCAAGCGCCAGCAGAGCATCGGCGCGCTGCTCCTGGGTGTGTACGAGCCCGACGGCGAGCTGCGCTACGCCGGACGCGTGGGCAGCGGCTTCGACGAGCAGCAGCTGCTGTTGCTGTCGGGGCTGCTCGCGCCGCTGCAGAGGCCGACGTCACCGTTCGGCGCCGGCGAGAAGCCCCCGCGCGGGGCGAACTTCTGCGAGCCGCGCTTGGTCGTGGAGGTCGAGTTCACGAGTTGGACAAGCGCCGGCAGCCTGCGCCACCCCGTCTACAAGGGCCTGCGCGAGGACAAGCCCGCGGCGCAGGTCACGCGCGAGGACATGCCCGAGGCCGTCGCGAACGCGCGTCTGATCGAGGCAGACCTCACGGATCCCGCGGACGCCGAGGGGGAGGCGCTTGGGGCGCTGTCGATCCGCAGGCGCGGCGCGAGCGCAGCCGACACGACGATCGAAGGTCGCCAGCTGAAGCTCTCCAACCTCGACAAGGTGCTGTACCCGACGACCGGCTTCACGAAGGGCGAGGTGATCGCCTATTACGCGACGGTCGCGCCGGTGCTGCTCGGACACCTAGAGCAGCGGGCGCTGACGGTGAAGCGCTGGCCTGACGGCGTCGAGGGCAAGTCGTTCTTTCAGAAGCAGGCGCCCGTTCACCGTCCCGAATGGGTGCGCACCGTGACGGTGGCGGCGGAGCGCAAGCCGATCGACTACGTGCTGGCTGACGATCTGGCGACGCTCGTGTGGCTCGCGAACCTGGCCGCGATCGAGCTGCACGTCCCGCTCGCGCGCGCGCCGGCGATCGAGTGTCCGCGCGCGGTCGTGTTCGACCTCGACCCGGGCGCGCCGGCGAGCATCGTCGAGTGCTGCCACGTGGCAGCCCAGCTGCAGGGTATGTTCGCGCACCTCGGCCTGGAGAGCTACGCGAAGACCTCCGGCTCGAAGGGGCTGCAGGTGTACATACCGTTGAACACCCCCGACGTCGACTACGCGCAAACAAAGCTGTTCGCCAAGGCGGTCGCCGAGCTGCTCGAGGGTTCCCAACCAGAGCTCGTGGTCTCGCGCATGACCAAGACACGACGCACCGGCAAGGTGCTGATCGACTGGAGCCAGAACGACGCGAAGAAGACGACCGTTTGCGCCTACTCGCTGCGCGCGAGCGAACGCCAGACGGTCTCGACACCGCTCGACTGGGACGAGGTGCGCGCGACACGCGACTCCGAGGACGCGGCGAGCCTCGCGTTCGATGCAGCGCACGTGCCCGAGCGGATCGCCGAGCGCGGCGATCTGTTCGCACCGGTGCTGTCACTCGTGCAGAAGCTTCCGCACTAGGCGTCTGTCCTGCCGGCGAGCCCCCGGCCAGCTGACCGGTCATGATGGACGCATGAGCAGCGCGATCGATCGTGACGCCGATATCCGGGCTCGGATCCAGCAGCACTGGGAGGCATCCGAGAGCGGGGACGCCGACATCGAGCACGCGATCTACGCTGCCGACGCGATTCTCGACTACCCGCAGTCCGGTGAGCGCTTCAAAGGCCGCTCGACGATTCAAGCGCAACGCGGCGGGCACCCGGCCGATCGCCACTTCACGATCCGCAGGATCCTCGGCGGCGGCGAGCTTTGGGTGAGCGAGTGCGTGATCACCTATGACGGCGTCCCCACATGTTCCGTCAGCGTGATGGAGATCCACGACGGTCTCGTGACGCACGAGACCCAGTTCTTCGCCGACCCCTTCCCCGCCGCACCCTGGCGTGCAGCGCTCGCTGAGCCGATTCCGGCCGACGAGCAGTAAGCCCCGGCCCAGCGTGGGCGCTCGCCCTACTCGAACTCCGGCGTGCTCCAGCCTGGCATCACGTCGGGGAGGCCGTCACTCACGCGGTCGGGGAAGCTGGCGGGACGCTTGTCCAGGAATGCGGTGATGCCCTCGACAGCATCGGCTGACTGGCCGCGCGCGACCATGCCGCGCGAATCGGCGCGGTGCGCGAACATCGGATGCTCGGCGCCCAGCATCCGCCACATCAGCTGGCGCGCGAGCGCGACAGACACCGGTGCCGTGTTCTCGGCGATCTCGCGCCCAAGTGCGCGGGCGGCGTCGAGCAGCTCGTCCTTGGGGTGCAGGCTGCGCACCAAGCCTCCGTCCAGCGCCTCCTGTGCCGAGAACACGCGACCCGTCGACACCCATTCCATCGCCCTGCTGATGCCGACGACGCGCGGCAGGAACCAGCTCGAGGCCGCCTCGGGGATGATGCCGCGGCGCGCGAACACGAAGCCCATGCGGGCGTCGTCCGCCGCCAGGCGCACGTCCATCGGCAGCGTCATCGTCGCCCCGATGCCGACCGCGGGGCCGTTGATCGCAGCGATCACCGGCTTGGTCGATTCGAAGATTCGCAGGGTGAGTTCGCCGCCGTTGTCGCGCCTGGCGCCGGCGACGCTCTCGCGCTTGCGCGCATCGAACGTGTCGCCGCCGCTGCCCAGATCCGCGCCCGCACAGAAGCCCCGGCCGGCGCCGGTGACGATCACCGCGCGCACGTCGTCGTCCGCGTCCGCGAGATCGAACGCCGCGCGCAGCTCTGCGCCCATCTGCGCGGTCCACGCGTTCAGCCGCTCCGGTCGGTTCAGCGTCAGCGTGAGCACGCCGTCAGCGGCCTCCGCGGTGATCTGCTCGTAGTCCATGGCGGCCGCCTGATCATATGTCGGCGCCGCGCCCGGCGCGTTAGCGTCGCCTAGCGCTACAGATCGCGCGCGGTCAGCTGTCGTTCGTAGGGCCCATGTCCCGTCAGGCACATCGCGCCGCAGCGCGCGCCGAGCGCGAGCGCGTCGGCGAGCGCCATACCCGCGCCGAGGCCGTACGTGAAGCCCGCGGCGAACGAGTCGCCGCAGCCGTAGGAGTCGACCGGCGCGCCGGGCGGGCGCACAGCGTCCCACCTGCCCGTCTCGCCGTCGCGGCGCCGGTAGTGTCCGCCGCGCTCGCCTTCCGTCCACACCACCAGCTCGGCATCCTCGAGCACCGGCGCGGCTGCGTGCAGCTCGATTTCATCCTCGCCGCTCAGCACCAGCGCATCGAGCGCGACCCCGTGGGCCAAGGCGTTGCGCGCGCGTGGACTCGCGACCAGCGCGCGCGAGCGCGAGCGCGCCATCCGCAGCTCCGCCACGTCACCGGCGGTGAAGTACAGACCGTCGATCTGATCGAGGCCCTGCCAGCGCTCCTGCTCGCCACCGCTCGGTTCCAAGCGCTCGCCGAACGTCGTGATCGTGCGCTCGCGCGCGTCATCGACCAGCGTCACCGCGCTGCGGGTCGCGCTCTGCGCGACCGACGCGCGCACGTCCACGCCGAGCTCGGCCAACCGCGTGCGCGAGCGCGCGCCGATGTCATCGTCGCCGACGCACGTCACCAGCGTCGCCGCACCCGCAAGCCGCGCCAGCTGCACCGCCGCCACCGCTCCGCCCCCCGCCGGCTCCGCGAAAGGGTCCTCCGCGTGCACCACCTCACCGGCGCGTGGCACGTGCGGCACGCGCGCGAACTGCACCCACTCGACGTGGCCCACGACCGCCACCGCTGGTCCGCTCGCGTGCACGCGCGTCAGTCTCACAGACTCCTACCATCGGCCGCCGTGTCGCCAACCGCAGCCGCGCGCTCGTCGCGAAGGTGACACAGACACAGGTGTCCCACTACCACACGGTTGACAGCCGAGCACGCCTCGCCGGCGCGTGTCAGTCCATAGGATCAGGGGCGATGAGTGACCTCTTCGACGTCTCCGGCAAGACCGCGCTCGTGACCGGCGGCTCGCGCGGCATCGGCCTGATGATCGCGCGCGGGCTGGGGCGCGCGTAATCGTCTCCTCGCGCAAGAGCGCCGATGTCGAAGCCGCCGCCGCCGAGCTCGACTCGCTCGGTGACTGCCAGGCCATACCCGCAGACATCTCAACTCAGGACGGCGCACAGGCACTCGCCGCCGCCACGCGCGAGCGCACATGCTGACGCGCCACCTCGCCAAGCGGCTCGCGTCCGAGCACATCACCGTCAATGCGATCGCTCCCGGCCCGTTCCAGACGAAGATGATGGCCTACGCGCTGGAGGACCCGGCGACGCGAGAAGTGGTCGAAGGCCGTGTGCCGCTCGGGCGCATCGGGCGCCCCGACGACGTTGCCGGGCTGACGTCGCTGCTCGCCTCGCGCGCCGGCGCCTACATGACCGGCACCGTGATCCCGCTCGACGGCGGCATCACCGGCTGCAGCTAGGGCGCCTTCGCCAGGTAGCTGTGGCCGGCCCGCACCCTGCGCCGATGGTGGGTGACGAGGTTCGTTACCTCGACGCTGTCGGTCGCCACGCGGATCAGTGTCCCGTCGCACAGGTCCTCCGTCAGCCAACGGGTGCCGACCACTGCGCCCGCGGCGTAGTTCCCCTTTGTCGAGTAGCTGCCGTGTCCTTCCGCCCATAGTTTGCGCACCACGTGTTTGCTCGAGGGATGGGTGGAGCTGGCGCGAGCGAGATGGCTGCGCTCGCGCGCGGTCGGGCATCGGTGGAAGCGCCCGCCGTTGAGCGTCGCGATGACCTGATCGTGGGGTCCCTGGACGAGCTCGAACTTGCCCGCGTAGAAGGTCATCGACTGGAGTTCGCCGTGCCGTCCGACGGTCGTGACCGTCACCTTCCCGTTGGTCGCATCGATGATCGTGCCGAAGGGAACCTGGCGCAGGCCGGTGAGCACCACGAACGTGCCGGATCCCGGCAGCTGCACGAGCACGGTACCCGTGACGGGCGCGACGTTGCCGCTCACGCCCGCCTGCGGGAACGGCGCATTGGTCACCTCACTCGCGAGAATGCCCGACGCGGCCAGCGGATTGCCCGTGAGACTGAGCGACACCGTCGGCGTCACGAATGTGTAGGCCGCGCCGCCGTTGGAGACGCCGTTGCCGTTGCTCGCGATCACTTCCTGCTCGCCGGCGCCGTAAGCGGGCGTCACCGCCTTCATTTCCGTTTCTGAGACCACTTCCACTGCGCCCGCGGCTGCACCGATCTGGAGCTTCGTTTCCGGGGTGAAGCCGGTCCCCCTCACCACGACCGGCGTTCCGCCTTCGCTCGTTCCCGACGCCGGCTCGATGCTCGACACCTTCGGCGGCGCCACGTACGTGTAGAAGGGGCCGCCGCTGGATCCGCCGTTGCCCGTGCTCACCACGACTTCCTGCGGACCCGCGCCGTGTGCCGGGGTGACCGCCTTCAATTCCGTTTCAGAGATCACTTCGACGGCGCTCGCCACCCCACCGATCTGGACCTTCGCGCCCGTCGCAAAGTTGCTCCCCGTCACGCGCACCGGTGTCCCGCCCGCGGTCGGCCCGGAGACCGGGCTCACACTCGACACCTTCGGTGGCGGCACATATGTGTAGGACGGGCCGCCCCGCGATTCGCCAGCCGCCGTCGTCACCACGACTTCGTCGGAGCCCGGCGCGTTCGGACGCGTCACCGCCCTCAGTTCCGTTTCCGAGATCACTTCCACGGCGAGCTCGTCACCGATCTCGAGCTTCGAACCCGCCAGGAAGTCGGTCCCGGTGACCACGACGTGGGTGCCACCTGCACTGGGCCCTGACACCGGGTTGACGCTTGTGACCGTCGGCGGCAGCAGATACGTATAGGCGGGGCCGCCCGTGGAGCCCCCGTCTGCGGTCGTCACCGCCACTTCCTCAGGACCGGCCGCATGCGCGGCGGTCACCACGCTCAGTTCCGTTTCCGAGATCACTTCGACGCTCGTCGGCGCGACGCCGATCGTCACCGTCGCGTCCGGCAGGAAGCCGGTGCCCCGCACGAGCACCCGGGCTCCACCTTCGGTCGACCCGGAGGACGGGCCGACACTCGAAACCGTCGGCGCCGGCGTGGTGGTGTTGAGGTAGGTCCACGCCGCACCCGCGGATTTCCGCGTTGCGGGACCGCCGATCAGCGCCGTCGCGCCTGCCGAGGACAGCGCCACGCTCGCCCCGAAGCGAGCCTTGGCCGTGGGTTCCGACGGGCTTGCGAGCGTCGGCTCCTGCTGTTCCCAGTTAGCGCCAGCGCGCGCGAACACCCGCACGGCTCCCGCCACGTCGTCGCGCGGCGCGCCGATCAACGCCACCTGTCCGTCCCCCGACAGCGCCACGCTCGAGCCGAAGTGGCCTTCACCGAGCTCGTCATCGGCGGTCAGCTTTGCGCCCTGCTGTTCCCAGGTCGAGCCTGCGCGAGTGAACACCCACGCCGCGCCGGCGCCTTCCGCGTCTGTCGGGCCGCCGATCAGCGCCGTGTCGCCGAAGGCCGAGAGCGCGACGCTGCCGCCGAAGCGTCCGACACCGACCTCGTCGCCGCCGGTGAGCTTGGCGCCCTGCTGTTTCCAGGTCGAGGCCGCCAGCGTGAAGACCCACGCCGCTCCCACACGAGCGTCGAAGCGCGCTCCGATCAACGCCGTGCCACCGTCCGCCGACAGCGCGACGCTGCCGCCAAAGCCACCCGCGCCGCTCGCTTCGGGGCCGCCGGTGAGCTCTCTGCCCGGTTGCGTCCAGCTCGAACCGGCGCGCGTGAACACCCACGCAGCTCCCTGTTCGCGGTGACTGCCGGGCGCGCCCACGAGCGCCGTGTTGCCGTCAGCGGACAGCGCCACGTCTGCACCGAAGCGCCCGCCCTGCGCTTCACCGCCGTTGAGTTCCACGGCGTGCGTGCTCCATTCGCTGCCCGTGCGAGTGAACACCCACGCCGCGCCGCGTTCGGCGTGGTCGCTCGGCGCGCCCACGATCGCGGTGTTGCCGTCAGCGGACAGCGCGACGCTGTGTCCGAAGCCGCATTCGGCCGCTTCTTCGCCGCACGCTTCGCCGCTGCCGGCTCCTTCTTCGTCGATCGTCAGCTGCGGGCCCTGCTGTTCCCAGGTCGAACCGGAGCGCGTGAACACCCACGCGGCGGCGCCATACCTGTCGCCGACGATCGCCGTGTTGCCATCTGCAGAGAGCGCGACGCTGTAGCCGAAAAGCTCGCCTTCGCCAGCTGGCGTCGGTGACAACGACGAGCCGTCGATCAGCGGGTCGATTCGCAGGGGGTAGCGCGCGCCCGTGGTGTCGACCCTGATCAGCAGCTCGCGCCCGTCGAGCTGCAGCCAGCTGCGAAGCGCGCGGCCGCTGGCGTCGGTCGCAAGCAACGCGCCGTAGCGCAGCGACGATCCACCCGCTCCTGCCAGCTCGACGCTCTGACCCGTCGCATCCAGCGACGCGCGCGCGCTTCCCGACAGCGTCATCGCGAGCGTCAGCGCGCCCTGTCGGCTGCCAGGCAGCGCGCGTGGCAGCGTGAACGCTTGCTCGAGACCCGCCGGCCCGTTCGCGTAGGACTCCTCGACACCACCTCGCTGGTAGAGCACACGATTGCCGCGCACGTGCAGCGCCGCAGCGCCGACGCCCTGCAACGCGCTGCCGTAGCCAGCCGCCCGCAGGCTCAGCCCGACGCCGAGCCCGTGCCCGCTGAGCTGGACGCCCGAGCTCGAAAAGCGGATCCCCAGTCTTTGCGCGGGGTTGCTCGCGCGGAAGCCTCCGTGCGAGCGTTCCACGCGATAGCTGGCATTGGCAGCGCCGAGCACCGCGGACACCGGCCCCAGCGCAGGGGTCGGCAGCGCCGACGGTGCGATCAAGGGATGTGCGGCCGATGCGCCGGCAGCTGCGTGCGCAGCGGGCAGCCGCGCTGAGCGCTCGCCCGCCACCGCGATCGCGAGCGTCGTCGCGATCGCCACGCACAGCAGCGCGCACGCCAGCAGCCTGCGGCGTGCTCGCACCGACCAGCCGCTCGGTCGCGTCGACGCACCGATCGAGCTATTTGCGGCTATCTGCAAAGGCCCACCGGACCCATATGCGTCTACCCCCCAGCTCTCGCTAATTGGCCCCGTTGCGCGCCCTACAGGCTACATCCAACGCAAACCCAACGCGCCGGCGCCAGCTGGGCGTGCGCCGCGCGCCGGGGCCGCGGAGCGGACACCTGGAGCTGGAGGCTCGGTAGCATCGGCGCGCCAGGGGACACGCACACGCTGAGATCGGGGCGTTCGGATGGGCGGCACACGCAGGCAGCGACGCAAGACCGTGGCGTTGTTGGTCGTCGCGGCACTCGCCGGCGGCATCGGCGTCGCCGCCTACGCCACGCAGCTGCTGCGACGCACCGAACTGCAGACGATCGACAAGCGCTACTCGATCCGCGGCGCTCGCAAGGCGCCCTCGAACATCGTGTTCGTGGCGATCAGCCTCGAAGCGGAAAAAGAACTCGAAGAACACCACCTCGACGCTCGCTCGCCGCTGCCGCGCAAGTACGACGCCCAGGTCATCGACCACCTTCGCCAGGCAGGCGCGAAGGCGATCGCGATGGACATGGAATTCACGCACCCCACAAACGAACAAGAAGACGACGATCTGATCGAAGCCGTCGGTCGCGCCCACGGGAAAGTCGTGCTGGCGACGACGAACATCGGCGCCAGCGGCGAAACCAAGATCTTCGGCGGAGCCCCCAAGCTGTTGCGGGAAATCGGCGCGCGGCCAGCCGACGCGCGCCTGACGCTGGATCCCGACGGCAGCGTGCGGCGCTTCGAACGCCAGTACAACCAGCTCGAGAGCGTTCCCGTCGTCTCGGCGGAACTGATGAGCGGGCATCTGGTGCCCGCCTCGACGTTCGGGAACGGCAGCCTCCCGATCGACTACGTCGGCCCGCCGGAAAGCTTTCACTCGATCTCCTATACAAAGGTTCTGCTGGGCGACTTCCCCCACGGCATGTTCGAAGGGAAGCTCGCGATCGTCGGAGCCTCCTCACCGATCCTCCAGGACCTGCACACCACGCCGACGAGCAACGGCACGATGCCCGGGCCCGAAATCTGGGCCAACGCGACAACGACGCTGCTCGAAGGCGTGCCGCTGCGCGACGTCCCCGGCTGGGTCAACATCCTCTCGGTGCTGATCCTCGGCGCCGTCGTGCCGCTCGGCAGCCTGCGGGTCCGCCAGTGGCGCTCGCTGCTCAGCGCCGCGGCGCTCGCGATCGCGTTCACGATCGCCGTCCAGGTCGCGTTCGACAACGGCTGGATCGCTTCGTTTGTCTACCCGCTCGTCGCGCTCGCCCTCGGCACACTCGGCACGCTCGCGGTGCTGTACGTGGGCGAGACGATCGAACGGGCACGCGTGCACGACCTGTTCTCGCGCTTCGTGCCCGCCGACGTCGTCGAGCAGGTCGTCGCCAGCGCCGGCGACAACCTGCGCCTCGGCGCCGTCGAACGTGACTGCACGGTGCTGTTCTCCGACCTGCGCGGGTTCACGAGCTTCTCCGAGAAGCTGCCCGCCACGACCGTGATCGAGGTCGTCAACACCTATCTGAACGAGATGACCGAGGCGATCCTCGGCGCCGGCGGCACGCTGATCGCCTATATGGGCGACGGCATCATGGCCGTGTTCGGCGCGCCGCTCGAGCAGCCCGATCACGCCGATCGTGCGCTGGCGGCCGCCACCGAGATGATCGACGCGCGCCTCGACGCGTTCAACGTGTGGATCGCAGAGCATCGGCCACGATCATCGCTTCGTGATGGGCGTCGGCATCAACAGCGGCCCCGTGATGGCCGGCAACATCGGCTCCGAACAGCGCGTCGAGTACACGGCGCTCGGCGACACCACCAACACGGCGTCGCGCCTCGAGGGCATGACCAAGGGCAGCGGTCACATGCTGTTCATCGCCGACAGCACGCGCGAACGCCTGCACTCACCGCCCAGCGACCTCGTGCTCGTGGGCGAAGCTCGAGATCAGGGGCCGGGTCGCGCCCGTGCCCGTCTGGACGATCACCAAGCCCGAGCAGCCCGCCGCGCCCGTCGCACACGTCGCCGCCGAGGACACCGCCGCCGGGCGCGCCTAGCTGCTCAGCGGGAGTCCGGTCGATACGGCCCCGGCTTCGGGCGCACCTTGCCACCGGGGAACGCGAGCCGCAGGATCGTGCGGTGCACCGTGCCGAGCTGCTTGTGCAGCGGGCCCGTGTTGTAGGGCAACCCGTAGCGGCTGCAGATCTCGCGCACACGCGGTGCGATCTCGGCGTAGCGGCTCGAGGGCATGTCCGGGTACAGGTGGTGCTCGACCTGGAAGCTCAGGTTGCCCGCCAGTAGATGAAACAACGGGCCGCCGTCGATGTTCGCAGCGCCCAGCAGCTGGCGCACGTACCAGCCGCCGCGCGTCTCGTCCGCCACCTCCTGCTCGCTGAACGTGTACGTCTGGTCGGGGAAGTGCCCGCAGAAGATGATCGAGTACGCCCACACGTTGCGCACGATGTTCGCCGTGAAGTTGGCGCGCGCCGTCGCCTTGAACGTAGGCCGCGCCGAGCGTCGGCCCGCGAGTCCTGCGTTCAGCGCTGCCGCCAGCGCCGGGAACGCGATGTAGTCCTTGACGATCTGGCTGCGCGCCTTCGCGCCGATCGCCTTCAGCTCCTGCAGCACCTGCTCCTTGGACTTCTCACCCGAGTGGATCGCACCGCGGTTGAGATCGTGCACCGCCACCCCCCACTCGAAGAACCCCATCAGCAGCAGGTTGTAGATCGGCTGGAACAGGTAGATCGGATGCCAGCGCTGATGCGGGTCGATGCGCATGATCTCGTAGCCGAGGTCGCGGTCCTTGCCGCGGATGTTCGTGAACGTGTGGTGCTCGTAGTTGTGTGAGTGACGCCACGCGTCCGCCGGCGAAGCCGTGTCCCAGTCCCAGTTCTGGGAGTTGATGTCCGGATCGTTCATCCAGTCCCACTGGCCGTGCATCACGTTGTGGCCGATCTCCATGTTCTCGAGGATCTTCGCCAGCGACAGCGACGCCGTGCCCGCGAGCCACAGCGGCTTGTAACGCGAGCCGAGCAGCAGCGCCCGAGCCGCCAGCACGAGGTGACGATGCAGCTTGATCGTGCTGCGGATGTAACGCGCGTCGCGCTCACCGAGGTCGGCGTACACCTCGTCGTGGATCGCGTCGAACTCGCGGCCGAGCTGCTCGATCTGCTCGGCCGTCAGGCGCACCAGCGGGCTCTGCGGCTCCTCGCTCGGTGGCGGCGCCGTCCGTCCGGCCTCGGCGCCGCGGGCGTTCGGGGGACTGTCGGTCTGGATGGCTGACACGCGGTTCCTTTGCTGTGGTGATTGCAGGTTGGTGGTTGCTACAGGTCGATCTCGACAGCGCCCTCAGGCGCGTTGATGCACGTCTGCACCGTTTCGCCGGGCTGGCCGTGTACGCGCCCCGTGCGCAGGTCGCGCACCCGACCCGAGCGCAGCCGCCCGACGCAGCTGTGGCAGATGCCCATCCGGCAGCCGAACGGCAGCGCCGCGCCTGCCTGCTCGCCCGCGGCGAGGATCGGCTGCTCACCATCGCTGCGGGCCTCGACACCGCTGCGCCGGAAGCTGATCGCTCCGCCCGCACCTCGCTGTGCGTGCGGGAAGTCGCTGATCGCGCCCTCGTCGGGCTGGAAGTGCTCGACGTGCAGGCGCGCCGGGTCGCCGTCCCGCCGCCAGCGATCGGCCATCGCGCTCAGCAGCCCCGGCGGTCCGCACAGGAACGTCTCGCGCTCGCGCCAGTCGCCGCACAGGTCGTCGAGCTGCGCGGCCGTCACGCGCCTCTGCTCGCCGGTGATCCGCTCGTGCAGGCGGTAACCGGCTTCGGCGCCTGCGAGCGCACGCAGCTCGGCGCCGAAGATCACCGTGTCGCGCGTGCGCGCGCTGTGGACGTGGACGACGTCCGCGCGCCGACGCTCGGTCGAGATGCTGCGGAGCATGCTCATGATCGGCGTGACGCCGCTGCCGGCGCTGATGAACAACAGCCGCTCGGGTAGCGCCTGCGGCAGCGTGAACGTGCCTTCGACGCCGCCAAGGCGCACGATCGTGCCGGGACGCACGCGGCCGAACAGGAACGGCGAGACCTTGCCGTTGGGCACCAGCTTCGGCGTGATCGCGATGCAGCCGTCGCTGCGGCCCGGATCGGAGGTCAGCGAGTACGCGCGCCAGTGGTGGATGCCGTCGACCTCGATCCCCAGGCGCACGTACTGACCCGGACGGTGGCCGGGCCATTCCCACCCCGGCTTGATCAGGACCGTCGCCGCCTCTGGCGTCTCGCGCTCGACTCGTTCGATGCGCCCGCGCAGCTCGCGCGTCGACCACAGCGGGTTGACCAGCTCCAGGTAATCGTCCGGCAGCAGCGGCGAGGTGAACGAGCGGATCAGCCCCAGCGCCTTGCGTCGCGCCGGCGACACCTGCGGCACCGCGCCCCGTTCAGCCATCGTCTGTTTGGTGGGAGTCGACAATCATGACGCGAGTTGATGGTACCTCAAACGAGGACACATGGATAGAGGTACCCTCGTGCAGTGCGGGTGTTACCCTGAAACCGGAAATGGCAAGCACGCGAACCAGCAAGCGCACGGTGGGCAACGGCAATGGCGGGGGCCGCGATGTCGCGGCCAGCGAGCAGAGCTACGACCTGACCGTCGAGCAGCTCGCCGCGGAAGTCGGCATGTCGGTGCGCAACATCCGCAACCACCACACCCGCGGGCTCTTGCCTGCACCGGAGGTCAGAGCGCGCGTCGGCTACTACAGCCCCGAGCACGTCGCGCGGCTGCGGCTGATCCTCGACCTGCAGGCCGACGGCTTCAACCTCGCCGCGATCGAGCGGCTGCTCAGCGGCTCCGACGGCCTCGCCGAGCGGCTGCTCGGCCTGCGCACAGCCGTCACCACCCCGTTCGAGCCCGAGTCGCCCGAACTCATCACCGCGGAGGAACTGTTCAAGCGCTTCGGCGAGGTCGATGCCAAGGACATCGAGCGCGTGCGGCGCATGAAGCTGCTCGTGCCGCTCGGCGACGGGCGCTTTGAAGCACCCAGCCCGGCGCTGCTCAGCGCCGCCGAGCAGGTCGTCGCGCTCGGCATCCCGCTGCACGCAGCGCTCGTGCTCGTCGAGAAGGTCAGCCGCGACTGCGA
Source organism: uncultured Solirubrobacteraceae bacterium (assembly GCA_963838405.1). GTDB lineage: Bacteria > Actinomycetota > Thermoleophilia > Solirubrobacterales > Solirubrobacteraceae > Palsa-744. Next base: position 1,653,845 of record CAWIRA010000006.1, read on the forward strand.
GTCGATCTCGCGCGCGTTCACGCGGCTGTTCCTGCGCGAGCTGTGGGAGCCGTTCGACGCGGCGGGCCAGCCCGACGAGGGCTGGGAGGAGCTGATCGCCGGTGTCAACGCGCTCAGGCCGCTCGCATCCGAGGCGCTGCTGGCGTTGTTCAAGCAGCGCATGAGCTCGCAGCTCGAGGAGGCCTTCGGCAAGGTGCTCGAGCACCAGGCCAAGCGCAAGTAGCGCACGCTCACCTAGAGCTATCGCGGTGCACGACCGCGATAACGGACAGCGTCGAGCGCGCGGAGCACGCGCGCCTGCGCCAACGCCACACGCGCGGCGGCCCGGCCGGGCACGCCGTGGACGCCGCCGCCCGGGAACGTCGCCGCACTGCCCAGGTAAAGCCCGCGCAGCGGCGTGCGGTAGGGAAGCAGCGACGGCAACGGGCGGAAGACCAGCTGGTCGAGCGCCGAGCTGCCGCCGCCCACGTCGCCGCCGAGCAGGTTTGCGTTGCGACGCTCGAGATCCGCCGGCGCGAGCACGTGGCGCGCCAGGATCAGCGCGCGAAAGCCCGGCGCGAAGCGCTCGAGCAGCGCCTCCATGCGCTCCGCATGGCGCGCGCGCTCGACGCCCCAATCGACTCCATGCTGCGGCGCGCGCGCGTACGCCCACGCCGTGTGCTTGCCGGCGGGCGCGCGCGAGGGGTCCGCCAGCGACTGCTGCCCGAGGATCATGAACGGGCGTTCCGGCAACCCGGCCGTAAAGCTCGTGCCAGCGAACAGCTCCTGCGTCGAGCCACCGATGTGCACCGTGCCCGCGGCACGCGCCTCGAGGGCTGTCCACGGGATCGGTCCGTCGAGCGCCCAGTCGAGCTTGATCGTCGCCGGGCCAGCGCGGTAGCGAAGCAGCGCGCGCGAGTAGCGCGCCGGCAGCGACTCGCCGGTCAGCCTCACGAGCGCAGCGGGCAGCACATCGGCGACCACAACCGGCGCGCCAACCAGCTCGCCGCCATCGATCTCAACAGCGACCACGCGTCGGCGCCTTGCCACGATCCGCGTCACCGTCGCGCGCGTGCGCAGCTCGCCACCAAGCTCGCGCAGGTGCGCCACCAGCGCGTCCGCGAGCGCTCCCGCGCCACCCTCCGGGCTCGGCCAGCCGGCGCCGTGGCCGAGCAACGTCATGTACACCGCCGCAATCGCGCTGCCCGCGCTCGCCAGCGGCGCGTCCGAGTGCAGCGCCGAGCCGTACAGCCAGGCGCGCGCGCCGTCGCCTTCGAACAGCTCGTGCGCCAACGCCTGCGCCGGCATCAACAGCACGCGCGTGAGCTCGAGCATCCCCCGCGCGCCCAGCGCCGGCGCGAGGCGCAGTGTTCCCGCGACCGGCGGAAAGCCCGCCAGCATCGTGTCGCGCAACGCATCGAACTGGCGTAGGAGCGGTGCCGCGAACTCGCCCCAGCGCTCACCGTCGCCCGCGTGCACCGCCTCGAGACTCGCCACCGTGCGCTCGAGGTCGCGGTAGAGCGCCACCGCTGCGCCATCGGGCAGCGGGTGCGCAACACAGACGCGGGGGTGCACCCAACGCAGGCCGTGGCGCTCGAGTCCCATGGCGGCGAACACCGGCGAGGCGGCCGCCGCCGGATACACGGCCGAGAACGTGTCGTGGCGGAAGCCCGGCAGCGTCAGCTCCTGCGTCGCCACCGCGCCGCCGGCGCGCTCGCAGGACTCGAGCACGAGCACGCGCCAGCCCGAGCGCGCCATCGTGATCGCCGCCGCCAGGCCGTTCGGACCGGACCCCACGACCAGCGCGTCGTAGCCCATGTCGCCCAAGCATAGATGCGTGATCTGAGCCCGTATGGACAGCAACGGCGCCTGTCGAACATAATTGGGCGCAATGCCCCGCATGCACCACGAGCAGGCCGACCGGAGCTGACCGCACTTGCGGGTCCGCTTCTGCGGCGTGCGGGGCTCCACGCCAGCCCCTGGCATCGAGTTCGTGCGCTACGGCGGGCACACGTCCTGCCTGACGCTCGCCCACGACGACGCCGCCGCGCCGAGCCTGATCCTCGACGCCGGCAACGGGCTGCAGTGCGTTTCCGGGCTGCTCGACGGCGAGCCCTTCGTCGGCACGATCCTGCTCACTCACCTGCACTGGGACCACGTGCTCGGGCTGCCGTTCTTCGCCGCCGCCGACCGCCGCGACGCGCGCCTGCACATCGTGCTCCCTGAACAGGACAGCGGCAAGGACGCGGAGAGCGTGCTCGCCGGGATGATGTCGCCGCCGTACTTCCCCGTCGGTCCATCAGAGCTGCGCGGGGACTGGACGTTCGCGACGATCGGCGCCGGTGAGCACCAGCTCGAGGGCTTCACGGTGCTCGCGCGCGAGATTCCGCACAAGGGCGGGCGGACGTTCGGCTATCGCATCAGCGACGGGCACTCCACGCTCACCTACATGCCCGACCACTGCCCGACCATGTTCGGCCCCGGCGAGGACGGCTTCGGCGAGTACCACGCCGCCGCGCTCGAGCTCGCGAGCGACGCCGACGTGCTCGTCCACGATGCGCAGCTGTTCCCCGAGGAGCTCGCCGCCGAAGCCGACTTCGGGCACGCCGCCGCCGACTACTCCGTCGAGCTCGCGCGCCGCGCCGGCGCGCGCGCCGTCGCGCTCTTCCACCACCGCTACAACCGCACCGACGACCTCCTCGACGGGCTCGCGCGGCGGCTCGCAAGCGACTCGCCCAGCGTCAGCGTCGCGACGGAGGAAACGGAGCTGGCGCTGACTCCCAGCCTCTCGCCCTCGCAGCGCCACGATTGAGGCGCCGCGCCGCGCGACCGGCGGCTGCCCGCAGACGCCTCCGGGTATCTTTCGCGAAATGGACGAGCCTTTCGTCGTCAACCTTGACGAAGCGCCGACTCGGCGGCACCCGCGCCGCGCGATGGTCATCGAGCTCGAGCCCGACGACGTTCGCTGGCCCGACACGGGTGTGAATGTCCAGATCATGGAGCCCGGCCAACCCAACTGCCGCTACCACTCCGAGCCGGTGCAGGAGGACTTCCTCGTGCTGCACGGAGAGTGCATCGCGATCGTCGACGGCGAGGAGCAGCAGCTTCGGGCGTGGGACTTCTTTCACTGCCCCGCGGGCGTCGAGCACGTGTTCGTCGGCGCCGGCGACGGCCCGTGCGCCGTGCTGATGATCGGCTCGCGACGGCTCGACGAGGCCTACTACCCGGTCAGTGAGCTGGCCGCGCAATACGACGCATCGGTCAGCAGCGCGACCGACGAGCCGGCCGTCGCATACGCGGACTGGAGCCAGGAGTCATGGGAGACGATCGTCAACTCGTGGCCGCTTGGCGATCACAGCTCGCGCTCGTAGACGTAGTTGAGCGGTCCGTCGGGCTTGCCTTCGCGGTTGCTGAAGCCGAGGCTCTCGTATAGAGCCCGCGCGGCGACGTCCTGCTCACCGGTCCCCAGTTCCATGTGATTGGCGCCGCGGCTGCGTGCCAGCTCGATCGCCGACTCCATCAGCGCCCGCCCCAGACCCCGCCCTCGCAGCGCGGGCGCCACGTACAGCTCTGCCAAATAGCACTCGAGCCTCCGCGACCAGATCGCCGGGCGAAAGCGAAGGACCGCTAGACCGTCAGGGCCTGCGCCCGCGAGTAGCACGGCCGTATCGCCGTGCTCGAGCAGCTCCGCGATGCGGGCGGCGAGGCGTTCGGCGCCCGGAGTGGGCTCGTCAAACTCACGGTTGAACTCGTGGAGCAGCCGGCCCACGCTCACGGCGTCCTCGGCGCCGGCGCCCCGCACTTCGGAGTGACTAGCCACGCTCGCTGTCGAGCGCGGCCATCTGCGGGGCGGCGTAGCGATCCCCGACCGCGGCGTCGGGCGGAATTGCGCGCTCGAGCGCCGCGAGATCGTCAGCGTCGAGCTCCAACTGCTCCGCGCCAAGTGCCTCCTCGAGACGCTCGCGCGTGCGCGCGCCGATGAGCGCGACGACGTCCTCGCCTCGCGCCATCACCCACGCGATCGCGACCTGCGCGGCGGTCGCGCCCTTGGCCTCGGCGATGGCCAGCAGCCCGTCGACGAGCGCCAGGTTCCTAGCGCGGTTCTCCTCGCTAAAGCGCGGCGCGTGGGAGCGGAAGTCCGTCGGGGCGAGCTCGCGCTCGGGTGAGAAATGCCCGCTGATCAGCCCACGGCTCAGCACGCCGTAGGCGGTGATCGCGACGCCCTGTTCGCGGCACAGCGGCAGGATCTCCGCCTCGATGCCGCGTGAGATCAGCGAGTACTCGATCTGCAGGTCGCAGATCGGATGGGTCGCAACCGCCCGCCGAATCGTCTTAGGCCCGACCTCCGAGAGACCGATGTAGCGCACGTAGCCCGCCTGCACGAGCTCCGCGATCGCCCCGACCGTCTCCTCGATCGGCACCTTCGGGTCAAGGCGCGCCGGACGGTAGATGTCGACGTACTCGACGCCGAGTCGCGTCAACGAGTGCGCGAGCGCCGTCTTCAGCGCCGCCGGGCTCGCGTCGTAGCCGAGCCACGCGCCGTCGGGCCCGCGCTGAGCGCCGAACTTGACGCTCAGCAGGTAATCCTCGCGCGGGCGTCCGCGCAACGCCTCCGCGATCAGCAGCTCGTTGTGGCCCATTCCGTAGAAGTCACCCGTGTCAAGCAGATCGATGCCCGCAGCGAGCGCCGCGTGGATCGTCGCGATGCTCTCAGCGCGGTCCGCCGGCCCGTATATACCCGACATCCCCATGCATCCAAGTCCCAGCGCCGACACCTCGGGGCCGTCTGTGCCCAAGCGGCGATCGGTCATGGCGCCTGCGCAGAGAAGAAGCCGGTCGCCATCGCGCCAACGATAGAACCTCGACATGCTCGGCGGCATGGACATACAGAGCGGCACGCGTGATACTCGCTGGGTGTCCGCGTTTGGTCGTTCACGTCAGCGTCTTGCGGGTGTCCTCAACTCGGCGTTCGCCGAAGGCCTGCTCAGCGAGCAGACGCACGTGCACCGCCTCGGCCTGCTGTTCGGAACGCAGCTGATCGACGAACAGCAACTGATCGGCGACCTCACGCTTCGCCACGCGCGATCGCGACCGCTCGACGTTGCGCGACACGCGTGGCACGGTCTGCTCACGAGCGCGCGTTCCGCCGCCGGATTCGGTCAGCCCACGAAGCTGCCGATGCTGCTGGTGCTGGACCGCGCCGAGGACGACCGGCTCCTGATCGGACGCCATCCCGCATGCGATGTCGTGGTCGCAGATCCGAGCGTCTCGCGCCGGCACGCGCAGCTGACCTTCCGCGACGGTGTCTGGGTTCTGCAGGATCTCGCCTCCACAAACGGCACTGCCGTCAACGGCGAGCGCGTGGGTCGCGCCGCGCTGCACAGCGGCGATCTCGTCGAGCTCGGCGCGCAGCCATTTCAGATCGAGTGACCGTCGCCGAGCAGTCCTCGACGCCGGTGATGATTCGCCAGGCGCTGGCGCACGAGCGCTCCGGCGTCGTGGCGACCGTCGTCGCGGCTTTCGCGCAAGATCCGGCGTGGGCATTCATCCTCGGCGAGGACTACGGACGCCTCGCCGCCCATTTCGCCGGGTCGCTGTTCGATCTCCGGGTCGCCCGCCGCAACGTCTGGGTCAGCGACGACCTGGCGGCGGTCGCGATGTGGGATCCACCGCGCGACAGCGACAGCGGCGGCGACTCGCGGGGCGTGTGGGCGCGCTACCGCGCAACCGCCGGCGAGGAGAGCTTCAGGCGCCTGGCCCAATACAACGACGCCGTCGCCGCCGCGGACTCGGCGGAGTCCAATTGGTATCTCGGGGTGCTGGCCACCGACCCTGGACGCCGACGCCAGGGCCTGGCGACGGCCGTGATGACACCAGTTCTCTCGCACGCCGATCGGCTCGGCATCGCCTGCTGCCTGGAGACCTCCACGGCGGAGAACCGTCGCTTCTACGAAGGCCGCGGCTTTGATCAGGCGACCGAGATCGTGCTCCCCGGAGGACCGACGACCTGGTGGCTGCGACGCGCGCCGAATTCTGCGCCACACTAGTGAGGACCGATGGACTTCCTGCTCGCCAAGGACGATCTGCACCGCTGCCGCTTCGCTGACGATCCGGCGCCCGAGCCCGGCGACGGACAGGCACTGCTGCGCATCGACACGTTCGGCCTCACCTCGAACAACATCACCTATGCGCTGTTCGGCGAGGCGATGTCCTACTGGGGTTTCTTCCCCGCCGAGGAGGGCTGGGGGCGGATGCCTGTGTGGGGCTTCGCCGAGGTGCTGGACAGCGCTGTCGCCGAGCTCGAGCTCGGCACGCGCGTGTACGGATATCTGCCGCCGTCGAGCGAGCTGCTCGTCACTCCCTCGCGGGTCAGCGCCCACGGCTTCACCGACGCGGCGAGCCACCGCGCGCAACTGCCGGCGGCGTACAACAGCTATGCCCGCGTCGACGCCGACCCGATGTACGACGCCCTGCACGAGGACGAGCAGATGCTGTTGCGCCCGCTGTTCCTGACGTCGTATCTGATCGACGACTTCCTGGATGAGGCCGACTTCTTCGGCGCCGACACGGTTGTGCTGTCGAGCGCCTCCAGCAAGACCGCCAGCGCGCTCGCGTTCCTGCTGGCGCAGCGCGACGGCATCGACGTCGTTGGCCTGACCTCGCGGCGGAGCACCGAGTTCGCGCGTGCTCTCGGCGTCTATGACCACGTCGTCGCCTACGACGAGCTCGAGTCACTGCCGCACGGGCGCGCCGTATATGTCGACATGGCCGGCGACGCCGAGGTGCGCGGCGCAGTGCACGCGCACTACCGCGACGAGCTCGCCCACTCGGCGGTCGTCGGCGCGACCCATCACGATCGCATGGGCGCGGTGCCCGAGCGGCTGGCGGGCCCGCGGCCGACCTTCTTCTTCGCCCCTGACCGTGTCAGCAAGCGATCGAGCGACTGGGGCGGCGCGGAGCTTCGAGCGACGCATGGCGGCCGCGTGGCAGCCGTATGTGCAATGGACGGCGGGCTGGCTGACCGTCAGCCACGCCAGTGGAGCCGACGCGTTGAAGAGCGCCTATGTCGATCTGTTCGACGGGCGCATCGACCCGGCGAGCGCACACGTTCTCTCGCTCGCGCGCTGAGCGGCGCCGGCCGGCTACACCTGCAGCACGAGCTTGCCCGTGTTCTCGCCGCTGAACAAGCGCAGCAGCACCTCGGGAAAGCTCTCGAGGCCCTCCGCGATGTCATCGCGTGAGACGAGCTGCCCGGACGCGAGCCAGCCGGCCATCTCGCCCACCGCCTCGGCGTAGCGGTCGAGGTAGTCGGACATCACGAAGCCGGTCATGGTCGCGTTGTTGACCAGCAGCGACAGGTAGTTGGACGGCCCGCGCACCGGTTCGGTGTTGTTGTACTGCGAGATCGCGCCGCAGATCACGACGCGGGCGTGACGCGCCAGGTGAGCGAGCGCCGCATCGAGGATCTCGCCGCCGACGTTGTCGAAGTAGACATCGACGCCGTTCGGGCAGGTCTCGCTCAGCGCGGCGTCGAGATCCTCCGACTTGTAGTCGATCGTCGCGTCGAAGCCGAGGTCATCGAGGAGGTGCCCGCACTTCTCAGGGCCGCCGGCGATGCCCACGGTGCGAGCCCCCTTCAATTTGGCGATCTGCCCGACGAGGCCGCCGACCGCGCCGGCCGCGCCCGACACGAGCACCGTCTCGCCCGGCTGCGGGCGACCGATGTCGAGCAGGCCGAAGTATGCGGTCACGCCCGGCATGCCGAGCGCACCGAGATACACCGGCAGCGGCGCCAGGCTCGCGTCGACCTTGAACACGCCTTTGGCGTTGGCGATCGCGTACTCCTGCACGCCCAGCAGGCCGCCGACGTGGTCCCCGACCGCGACATCGGAGTCCTCAGAGGCGAGCACCTCGCCGACGGCGAAAGCGCGCATCACCTCGCCGATACCCACCGGTGGGATGTAGGAGCGTCCGTCGTTCATCCAGCCGCGCATCGCCGGGTCGAGCGACACGTATGCGACCTTCACGAGCACCTCGCCATCGCCCGGCTGCGCCACCGGCTCCTGCGCGTAGGACCAGTCGGTCGGCTTGGGCAGACCGACCGGACGCGCTGCGAGTCGGAACTGGTGGTTTACGGCGTCCATGGCGTTGCCTTTCGTTGTCCCCACGAGGAATGGCCCTGCGGCCGTCGGCGACACCATATCCTGGCGCCATCGATCGTCACGGACCCAAGGAGCCACACATGCCCGATATCGAGTTCCCCACCAGCGACGGAAGCGCACCCGGCTATCTGGCCGCCCCTGCCGGCGAGCACGGGCCCGCCGTGATCGTGCTGCAGGAGTGGTGGGGCCTCGACGAGCACATCCGCTCGGCGTGCGATCGCTTCGCCGCGGAGGGCTTCTACGCCCTCGCACCGGACCTCTATCGGGGCGAGACGACCGCCCAGCCGAGCGAGGCCGAACAGAAGATGATGGCGATGTCGATGGATCAGGTCGAGAAGGACATGTGCGGCGCGGCCGACTACCTCGCCGCACAGCCGGGTGTCGAGGGCCCTGGGGTGGGCGCGGTCGGCTTCTGTCTCGGCGGCGGGCTCGCGGTCTGGGCCGCCGCCAACTGCCCGAACATCGCCGCCGCGGTCAGCTACTACTACGTCATGCCCCACGGCAAGCCGGACTTCTCGAGGATCAAAGGCCCCGTGCTCGGCCACTTCGGCAGCGCCGATGAATTCGTTCCGCTCGAGGACGCCAGGAAGCTCGAATCCGAGCTGATCGACGCCGGCGTCGACACCACCTTCGAGTACTACGACGGCGCCGGGCACGCGTTCTTCAACGACACCAACCGCCTCGGCACGTATGACGTCGAGCACGCCGAGCCGTCCTGGCAGCGCACGACCGCCTTCCTGCGCTCGGCGCTCGCTTCTTGACTCTCGCGGCACTGGCGGCGGCGGTAGCGGCGAGCGCCACGCCGTGGTCGGCTCCCGCGGCACTCAGTCCGTGCCCGGCCCGTGGAGCGCCACAGGTGGTGTTCCCGAGCGACAGCCCCAGCGACGCGACCGGCGCGGGGGCGGTCGTGTGGAGCGCCGCGGCGGGCTGTGCCGGCGGCGAAGGGGCACGCCTAGCCGGCATCAGCGATGGCGACGTGCCCGGCGTGTCGGCGATCGTGCGCAACGCCGCCGGGCGCCCGCTGCTCGCGGGCGGCCCGCTGCTGGCGTCGGGCGCACCTCACGGGAAAATCGTGATCGCCGGCGCGGCGCCCAGCGGCGGGACTGCAGGGCTGCTGGTACAGGGCGCAGTCGGTACACCGTTCACAGCGCTCGGGCGCACGAGCGTGTCGACGCCACCGATCGCCCTCACCAGGGCCTACCTGGGGGACGTCGCGCTCGCGTCCGCACCAGCGCCCACGCCTGCGCTCGCGCGCGGCGGGAGTGTCAGCGCGACCGGCGGATTCGACGTCGGTGTCGAGCGCTTCTACGCAAACCACTTCGGTCGCGAGGTCTCGGTGCGGGGGGCGGGGCCTGCCCCCGTGCGGGAGCTCACGCTGGCGATGGACTACCGCAGCGAAGTGCTCGCCGTCTGGGTGCAGGACGAGGCGATCTACGCGCGCCTGCTGCCAAACGACGGCCCGCCGCGGCCGCTACAGCGGCTTGCTCGCATCGACGGAGCTGCACACGTCGCGGCGCTGCTCAGCGACGACGGTCGCGCGATCGTCGCCTGGAGCGAGCGGCGCGGTGGGGAGATGAGCGTCTACATCGACCGTTCCGGCACCCGCGTGCGCTTCCGCGCTGCGCAGCTGCTCGAAAGCTATGCCGATCCCGACGGACTCACACCTCCGGCGGCCTCCCCCAGCCTCGTGCGCCTCAGCTCCGAGAGCGTGATGGTCGCGTGGGCCGGCGCCGATGCGGGTCACTGGGTCGTGCGCACGGCCCCGGTGTTGATGAGCGGGGTTGGGGTGGTGGGCACGATCGCCGCGCCGGGAGCGGACGTGCTGCTGGACTGTCTGGCGGCGGGACCGGACGCCGACGCGCTCGTGCTGTGGACGCAACCGCAACCGCAACCGGAGGCGAGCGCCGGCGCGCCGGCGCAGGCCGAACACGGGTCGATCTTCGCCGCGACGGGCTTCGATGCCGCTGATGAGCACACCGCGTTCGGCGCGCCGCAGCTGGTGGCGGCGCCCGCGGCGGTGCACGGGCTGAGCGCCGCGTTCGACCCCGACAACGACAGCGCGGTCGCGGTCTGGCAGGGCCAGGACGGCCGGATCGAATACTCGGTGCACGGGCGAGCGCAGACCGGGTAAGCGGCAGACGCAGGCAGGCGCAGCGCGCAGCGAGCCCCTTTTAGGAAAAGATGCCCGCGGATGGACAGAGACTACGAGCGCCAAACGCATCAGGCGGAGGAGCGCCACTGGTGGTATCGGGGGCGACGGACGGTGCTCGACGGAGTGATCGCCGCACTCCAGCTGCCGCAGCCGGCGCGCGTGCTCGACGCTGGCTGCGGCAGCGGGCGCAACATGATCGAGTTCTCGAGTCTCGGCACGGTGACGGGCATCGAGCTGTCGGAGACGAGCGTTGCGCTCGCGCGCGGGCGCGGAGCCGGCGAGATCGTCTCTGGCTCGGTACTGGAGATGCCCTTCCCCGACGACAGCTTCGACCTCGCCGTCAGCCTCGACGTGATCGAGCACCTCGAGGACGACCTCACAGCGCTGCGCGAACTGCGCCGCACGGTCGCTCCCGGTGGCGCGCTGCTCGTGACGGTGCCGGCGTACCAGTGGCTGTGGAGCGGACACGACGAAATCAACCACCATCACCGCCGCTACACGAGGCGCTCGCTGCAACGAGTCGCCGAGCGAGCCGGGTGGGCCCAGGTGCGCACCACCTATTTCAACTCGCTGCTGCTGCCCATGGCGATCCTGCTGCGCGTACTCGACCGCGTAAACCGGGCCAAGACCACCGAGTCGAGCCTCGACCTGTGGATACCGCCGGAACCGATCAACTGGCTGCTCGAGCGGCCGCTCGCGCTCGAGGCTGCGCTGATCGCCCGCGGCGGTCGCATCCCCGCCGGCCTCTCGCTGCTCGCCGTCTTCCGTTAGCGACGCACGACGCTAGGTGTCGCCGTCGGCGATCGCGATCGGCGCGTGCACGCGGAACGTCCACGCGCGATTGACGAAGAACGTCGTGACGGTGACGAGCGCCGTCGCACAGACCTGAGCCAGCAGCTTGTCGAGCTTCGCGTCGTGAACCAGCAGGTACAGCATCAGCTCGTCGAGCACGAGCCCGGCCGTCTGGACGATCCCCCAGCGAACCGGCGTGAAAGCGTCGCCGACGTGGTCGCGGAACGTCCAGCGACGGTTGAGCAGGAAGCCGTTGATGGCACCGGCGATAAAGCCGATCGCCGACGCCGCGAGATACCACACGCCGAACCCCTTCAACAGCACCGTGTACACGACCAGCGTCAGCAGCGTGTTGGACACACCGACGATGCCGAACTTGATGAACTGCACGAGCACCGGCGCGTTCACGCCGCCACGCCGTCGCGCTACGCTGCTGGTTGGTTCGTGCATGTCAGATGGCTCCGTGGGCATCCATAGACAGGATGAACGATAAATTGAGCACCGGCTTAGGCCGTTCGTCCAACATCAAAGCCGCTATCGCTCACCGGCTTCACACCGAGGGCAATGACATGTCCGAGATACCACTTCGCACTCCCGCCCTGCTCAGCGTAGTTGCACCTGTCTACGACGAGCAGGAGCTGGTCGAGGAGTTCGTCGCGCGCGCATGCGCCGCGGTCGCCGACTACGAGTTCGAGCTGGTGCTCGTCAACGACGGCAGCTCCGACCGCACACCCGAGCTGCTCGACCAGATCGCCGCGGCAGACCCGCGCGTGCGCGTCATCCACCTGTCACGGAACTTCGGCCATCAGGCAGCGCTGACAGCGGGGCTCGAGCACGCGGTCGGCGATGTCGTCGCGATGATCGACGCCGACCTGCAGGATCCGCCGGAGCTGATCCCCGACATGATCGCTCAGTGGAGCCAGGGCTCCGACGTGGTCTACGCGGTGCGCAAGCAGCGCGAGGGCGAGACCGCGTTCAAGCTCGCGACCGCGTCGTGGTTCTACAAGCTATTCGACAAGCTTGCCCAGGTCGACCTCGAGCCGAACTCGGGCGACTTCCGCCTGCTCGACCGCCGCGCGCTGAACGCGCTGTTGGCGATGACCGAGCGCTCGCGGTTCCTGCGCGGGATGACCGTGTGGGTTGGCTTCACGCAGAGCTCCGTCTCCTACCAGCGCGACGCGCGTCACGCCGGCGAGACCAAGTACACGTTGCGCAAGATGCTGCGCTTCTCGCTCGACGCGATCGCGTCGTTCTCGCATCTGCCGTTGCAGCTGGCCACATACGTGGGCATGCTCTCGGCCGGGGTGGCATTCATCGCGATCCCCGTCGTCATCGGGCTGCACTTCGCCGGCTCCTACCTGCCTGGCTTCGGTTCGATCACGATCGCGATCCTGCTGCTCGGCGGCATCCAACTGATCGCGCTCGGTGTGATCGGTGAGTACGTCGGGCGTATCTACGACGAGGTCAAGCACCGGCCGCTGTACATCGTCCGCGAGGAGCGCAACCAGCCGAGCGCCAGCGGACGCGTGGTCGCCCTGCCGAGCACCCGCGCGGGTCTGCCCGCACGCGCGCCCGAGCGCGTCTCCTAGGCAGTGCACCAATCCTCTCGCGCGCACGCCGTGTTTTGACTCGGCAATGACGCCCGTCGTTGCCAGCAGCGCCACGACCGTGCAACGCATGCCGCGGCGTGCAGCCGTTGCGCTGATCGCCGCCACGCTGGCAGTCGCTGTGGTCGCGCTCGCAGCTGCGCCAGGCGGCGCCGACGCGGCACCCGTCGAATCCTGCCCGGGCTCCGGTGCTGGGCCGTGTCCGTACGCGGCTGTGCAGGTGATCGGAGCGCGCGCCGAAGGCATCCTGCGCTTTCCCGAGGCGGTGGCCGTCGACTCGACCGGCAACGTATACGTGGCCGACCAGCTGAGCTACGTCGTGCAGAAGTTCACCGCCGCCGGTGTGTTCGAGAGCGCGTGGGGCTCCTACGGCGCGGGCCCGGGCCAGTTCGGTCCGATCGGCGGCCTCGCAACCGACGCGGCGGGGGACGTCTATGTCGTCGATTCAAGCCACGACCGGATCGAGAAGTTCAACCCCGCCGGCGAATTCGTGACCGCCTGGGGCAAGCGCGGCAGCGCGCTCGGGGACTTCGCGTTCGGCTCCTCGCAGAACCCCTCGCAGCCGCCCGGCGGCGGCATCGCCGTGTCGGGCCAGCACGTGTACGTCGCCGACTCGGGCAACGACCGCGTCGAGCGCTTCAACCTCGAAGGCGGTGAACCCTTCGCGTGGGGGAGCTACGGAAGCGGGCCCGGCCAGTTCTCCTACCCGCGCGGCGTGGCCGCGAACGAAAGCGAGGTGATCGTCTCCGACGACGACAACCACCGGATCGAGAAATTCAGTCCCGAAGGGACGTTTGAAGCGCAGACCGGCGCGGCGGGCGACGGCCCCGGAGACTTCGGGTTTCCCTACGGCGTCGCACTCGACGGCGCGGGCAACATCTACGTGGCAGACGACAGCAACGATCGCGTCGTCAAGCTCAGCCCGCAGCTGACGTTCGCAGGCGCCTGGGGCGGCGTCGGCGCCAAACCCGGACAGTTGGACTTCCCACGCGCGCTCGCAAGCGATCCGGCGGGCGACACGTACGTCGCGGACACAGCCAACGAGCGCGTCGAGGTGTTCGACCCCGTCGGCAACTACCTGCGCACGCTCGGCGCCCCTGCTCGCGGACCCGGTGAGCTGACGTCGCCGCGCGGGCTCGCGGTCGATCCGAGCGGCCGCCTGCTCGTCTCCGACACCGTCGATCAGCGCATCGAGGCATTTGCGCCCGGCAGCGACGCCTACCTGACGCAATGGACGCTCGCTGGCGGCCACGCATCCGGCTTCTCATCGCCGAGCGGCATCGGCATCGACCCGCGGGGCTCCGTCTATGTCGCCGATACCGGCAACTCGCGGCTCGTGCGCCTCTGGGGCGACGGCACGTTCCTGGGCGAACTCGGCGGCCCCGCCGATCTCGGCGGCGCGCAGCTCGCGGACGCGGGCTCGGTCGCGGTCGCCCCCGCGACCGGCCTCCTGTACGTGGCCGACAGTGCCCACAACCGGCTCCTCGTGTACGGGCCGGAAGGCACACTGCAGGCGAAGTGGGGCGCGGGCGAAGGCAACGGCGCCGCCGGCAGCGCGCCGGGTGCGTTCAACCACCCGGACGCGGTCGCCGTCGCGCCGTCTGGCGATGTGTACGTCGCCGACACCGGCAACGATCGTGTCGTCGAGCTCTCAGCCGCCGGCGCCGTGATCGGCGAATGGGGCTCGCGGGGGACTGCCGCCGGACGCTTTCGCTCGCCGACCGGCATCGCCGTCGACGCCGCCGGACGCGTGTACGTGGTGGACAGCGAAAACAACCGGGTCCAGGTGTTCGAAGCCGACGGGCGCGCGCTGGCGAGGTGGGGGCTGCGCGGCACCGCCCCCGGAGAGTTCTCGCAGCCGAGCGCGGTCGCCGTCGGCTGCGGTGGCGAAGTGTTCGTCGCCGACACGAACAACAACCGCGTCGAGCGCTTCGACCTCACGTCCCCGGCCGCGGCCGGCTGTCTCGTGCCCGGCACCTGGCCGGCGCCGCTGAACGTCGCGCCGGTGCTCGAAGTCAGCCTGCCGCGGCGCGCCGGCGTGCTCGCCCGCCGTGCACTCGCGTTGCAGGTGAGCTGCAAGCGCGGCTGCAGGATCCTCGTGACGGCCTCGTTGTCGGCGCGCGGCGGCCGCCACGCTGCGCCCCTGCTCGCGGTCGCCCGCGGGCTGCCCGCGGCGGTCGCGGGCCACGTGCGCCTGCGGATCGGCCCGCAGTCGCTTCAGCGGCTGCGGCGCCAGCTCGGCGCGCGCCGGCAGCTGACGGCGCGCGTCACGATCGTGGCCGCCGGACCGACAGGACTGAGGACGACTTTCACGCGCAGCTACACGGTCAGTCGCTGAGCATCGATAATGAGCGCATGAGCATCGACGAGCGTGCAGAAGAGGGCGAGCCTCCAGGCTTTGATCAGCGCACCGAGCGGATCCGGATCGAGACCGACCGCCACCGCATCGAGGGCATGCTCACGCTCGCTCGCGACGGCTATCGCAGCCGCGTCTCCGATGTGCTGAACGCCTCCGAGCGAGACTTCATCACGCTCACGGAGGTCACCGTCGCACCGCTCGACGGCGGTCCGATCGAGCTGCATCCCTATCTCAGCCTTGCCCGGCGGCACATCGTCTTCGCGGTCGCCGCGGGCGACGACGCGCAGTAAATTCCGCGCAGCTCGCGCTACGGCGTAAAGCTGTTGGCGCTGTACACGGTGCCGACCGGCGCCGAGGAGTTCGTCACAGCGATCGGCCCGGCGAGCGCGCCCGCGGGCACGGTCACCTTCAGTTTCTTGCCCGAGCCGGAAACGGCGGTCGCGGGCACGCCTCCGAAGCTCACGGTCGAGTTGCTCTGGAAGCCGATGCCCTTGATCGTGACCTTCGTCCCGGGACCGCCGCTCTGCGGCGTCACCGCCGTCACCGAAAGCGTCGGTGAGAACTTGCCCTTGCTCTGCAGATTGCCGGAGGGCGTCGTCAGCGACAGCTTGCCGGCCTTCGCGCCGGCGGGCACGACCGCTTCGATCTTGGACGCCGAGACGATTTTGAACTGTGCGGCGAGCCCGCCGAAGGACATCGCGCTCACGCCACCCAGCCCCCCGCCGGTGATCGTCACGGTGCTGCCGGTGATGCCCGACGCGGGCGTGAAGCCTTCGAGCTTCGGCACGTTCGCGCTGACCACCGCTGTCGGCGCCGATTCTTCGCTCGCCGTGCCGTCGGCGTTGTGAGCCGTTTCCCGCACGCGGATGGTCGACCCGACGTCGCTGCTCGTCAGCGTGTATTTCTGGCCGGTGGCTTCCGCGATCGCCGCGCAGCCTGTGCCGGACGCATTGCACCGCTGCCATTGCGTGCTGATGGTTGTCGGGTTGTTGGTCCAGCTTCCCGGCGTCTCGGTCAGTGTCTGATCGGTTTCTGGAATCCCCACGATCACCGGCGCGGCGGTGCTCACCGGGCTCCCCGCCGAGGCGAACGCACCCAGGCCGATCGGGCTGCCGATCCCGGTCGGACCGTCGTACCCGACAGCCCCCTGACAGGACACGCTCGCGCCGCATTCTCCGTTGGCGCCGGAGACGACGTCGTAGAGGTCTTCGCTGTCGCCGAGGTGTGAGTAGAGCGTGGCGGCCGGGAAGGCGACGCCGTGGGAGCCGCCCGCCAGCGCGAACTCGGCGGCGATGATCGGCGAAGCGACCGACGTGCCGCCCCAAACGCCCCAGCCCGTCGGCGCACCGGGGTATTCGGGGGTGCTGTCGTAGACCTCTACGCCCGTGCTCGGGTTGGCGATCGCCGACACGTCCGTGACCGAACGCCCGGTGCCGCAGCCCGTGCTTGCGAATTCAGGGATCGCGCTCTGCCAGGAAGGGGCGGCGAAGATCTGGCTGCAGCCGCTGCCCGCACCCTGCCAGACAGTGCTGCTCCAGACTTCCTTGCGTTTGTTGAGGCTCGTCCCGCCGACGGCGACGACGTCCGGAGATGAGGCGGGAAAGTCGGCTGCGGCGAGCCTGCCGCTGCAGCCTTCGTTGAGGTAGCCGCAGTCCCCTGAGCTGGCCGTGATGACGACACCGGCGTGTTCGTAGTAGCTGGCGTTGAGTTCGGAGAAGAGGCTCGCGAGCGCCGGTTCCTCCGGTCCGCCATAGGAGTTGCTGACCTCGGTCGCACCCGCTTTCACGGCAGCGTCGACCGCCGCACCGAGGTCGGAGAATTCTTCGCTGCTGGCCTCCACGAGCAGCACGTGGCAGTTCTGGCAGATGGCATGGGCCATCTGCACGTCAATCGAGATCTCGCTGGCCCATTCCCCTTCGACGGGCGGCAGCGGGCTTGCCTGCCCGTGCTCGTTGAGCTTGCGGAAGCAGCCGTTGGCGCTCGTGCATGACGGCAGGCCGAACGTTTGGTCGTAGACGCCAAGGTCCGCTTCGGCGGTCGGGTCGTCGAACGCGTCTATCACCGCGATTGTCTGTGTCGAGGAGGACTGTGTTTCCGTGGGCAGCGAATAGGCCGAGTGCAGCGCCTGCGGGGTCAGATACTGAGCCGCACCGGGGCTCGCAAACGGCGCAGCTGCACGCGCCACGGACGTCAGCCGCAGCGCCGTGCATGCGGCCGCGCCGGGGGCCGGCGCGCCGCACGCACGGTGCGCGCTGTCGATGCTCGGCGCCCCTGTGGCCGCGCTTGCGACGACGGCGCTCGCTCCCAGTGCGACCACGAGCGCCAGCGCCGCGATCAGCAGGCCGACGAGCCGCCTTCGCGCCCACGTCGATCGCTGCTCCTCCTCGCAAGAGCGCGGCCTCCCCATGGACAGATGCTACTCGCTGGCCGCCAATAAATCGACACCTAGAGACACGCACGGTACCTAAGCGCAAACCGCGGGCCTCGAGGTTAGCGAGCTGTGTTCTGAGCGTTACGAAGCTGTGTCTTTGAGGCTGTCGAGCATGCTGCCGGCCTTTGCCCCTGCCTGCTCGATCCGCTCCTGATACTTGCCGCCCGTGCGCTCGTCGGCCGTGGTCGCGACCTTCTCAACCGCGCCTTGGATCTTGTCGCTGTGCTCGACCGTCGCATCCACGGCCTTCGACTTGAGCTCGTTGAGTCGGTCTGCGATTCCCATCGTTGCCTTTCGAGAGGGCCGGAGGGCGTCCGGCGATAAGGACGGAGAGGGCGGGATTCGAACCCGCGATGGAGTTTGATCCCCATACTCGCTTAGCAGGCGAGTGCCTTCAGCCACTCGGCCACCTCTCCCTGAGGTCGGCATGGCAGTTTAGAGGCTGCCGGACGGCGGCGTGGGGCACAGACATGCGGTTAGACTTCCCGCCCATGGATCGCAAGCGACTCGGACGAGATGGCGCCGAGCGTCTCGGACAGATCGACATCCTTCGTGAGGTGCCGATCGGCGGGCGACGGCAGCTGGTCGACCTGGCTGACGAGCTGACAGCCGCAGCCGGGGAGGTCATCATGCGCGAGGGCGACCCCGGCTACGAGTTCGTGATGCTCGAGCAGGGCAGCGCCGACGTCACTCGCGCCGGCGCGCGCATCAACACCCTTGGGCCTGGTGACTGCTTCGGCGAGCTCGCAGTGCTCGGCGACGGACGTCCGCGCTCGGCATCGGTCGTGGCGACCTCGGATCTCTGCGGGATCGTGCTGACCGCGCACTTCATGCGGGAACTACGTCAGCGCATGCCATCAGTCGGTGAGCGCATCGATCGCGTCGCGGCCGAACGCCTCGCCAACGACGCGCTGCTTTCGGGCTGACACCGATCCGCCGGCGTCGGCTCGCAGCCCGGGGCCGACTGAGCTGAGACAACTGTCGGACAGACTGGTTGGTATAAGGCTCCCCGGCCCCGACCACCAGATCAGCATCGCCCCGAGCACGGACCGCGTCGTCGTTCGCAGCGGCGAGACCACCATCGCCGACAGCCGATCGACGCTCGTCCTACGCGAGGCGGACTACCCACCGGTGCGATACGTCCCGCTCGCCGACGTCGACCGATCGCTGCTGAGCTCGAGCGATCTGACGACCTATTGCCGATACAAGGGTGACGCCTCCTACTACTCGATCATCGCCGATGAGGAGCGAGGCACGAACGCGGTCTGGTTCTACGACCAGCCGTACGCCGCGGTGGCGGAGATTAAGGATCACGTCGCGTTCTACCCGGACCGCGTCGAGCTCGCGATCAGCGTCGCCGATTGAGCAGCGATGCCCTCCCGAGCCTGCACTCCGGTTGACGAGGATGCGTCGGCGAAGCGCTCGCGCGGGATCGGCTGCTCGAGGCTGCCAGTGAGCTGTTCTACGCGGAGGGCATCCAGTCTGTGGGGATCAACCGCGTCATCGAGCGCGCCGGCGTCGCCAAGGACTCGCTCTACAGAACATTCGGCAGCAAGGAGGCGTTGGTCTGTGCGTACGTCGGCGCGCAACATCAGGAGACACTCGCCCGGCTGCGCGCAGCCGTAGCCGCCACCGAGGATCCAATCGAGCGGATGCTTGCAGCGTTCGATGCTCAGGCTCAGCTGTTCCGCACGCCTGACTTCCACGGCTGTGCTTTGGCTGCTGCGGCCGCCGAGGCGCCCCTCGGCGGCGAAATCGACGCCACCACGGAGTCCTATCGCCACGACATCCACGCGTTGTTCAGCGAGTCTCGCCGCGGCGGCTGGCGCGCCTGACCCCGCGCTGCTCGCCAAACAGCTGCAGCTGATCTACGACGGCGGCGGGCTCGCCGCCAAGATGGACCACAACCCCCGACATCGCGACCCCCGCGAGAGCGGCCGCATCGGCACTCATCGCCGCAGCACACGCGCAATGACGAATGGTTGAGAGGCTTGCCGCGACCGCGCTGTTCAGCAATCGCCTAACCACCCTGGTGAAACTGGCCGCAGGCTGTGACCAGCTCGTA
Organism: uncultured Solirubrobacteraceae bacterium; assembly: GCA_963838405.1. Lineage (GTDB taxonomy): Bacteria > Actinomycetota > Thermoleophilia > Solirubrobacterales > Solirubrobacteraceae > Palsa-744. The sequence goes on from CAWIRA010000006.1 coordinate 1,673,392, forward strand.
CACGAGCTGGCGCTGCCCGAGCGCGAACCCGAGAAACGGCCAACTGTGCGCCAAGCGAGCCAGGTTGGCCGGGTCGGGTGGGGGCGCGCGAAGGCGGAGCCGTCAGAGCTTCAAGGAAGTGCTGGCGCTGGCCGTCTCCTTTCCGCTCCGCAGCGCGACCTGGATCTTGATCTCGCGGTGCCTGGGCCGCAGCGAGAGCCCCGTCTTGGACAGCGCGACCGTGATCTGGTGAATGCCCGCGCTCAGGGTCTTGCGGTAGCGCTTCAAGCCGGCTGCGGTGATGGTGACCGTGCCCCTCTTCGTCAGCTTGAAGGCGAGCGTCACGCTGCGACCGGAGAGCCTGCGCGTGCTGATCGTGATCGTCCTGCAGCCGCTCACCGCGATCTTCGTGCTCTGCGTGATCTGCGCGCCGTTCTGCCCGACGATCGTCGTCGGCATCGCCAGGTTCAGCGCGCACAGGTTCGTGCGGCCTGGGTACTCCGTCGAGAAGATCGAGTGCGCGCCCTCGGGGAGATCCGTTTCGAACGAGCTGATCGGCGCATCGGGGACCGTTTCGAAGTGACTGTAGGTGATCCCCTGCCTGATCTGCGTCTTGCCGTCGAGGATGATCTCGATGTCGCCGCCGCGTTCGTCGGCTTGCAGCACGTACTCGACGTCCGGGAATGCCGCGCCGGCGTGCGAGACCAGATAAGCGGGTCCCGTCAACGGTGCCTGCAGCACTGGCGTGTGCGCCGTGGCCGTGCCGATCACCGAGCCCGGCGGGCAGCCGGCCGGGTTGGCGTTGAACTGCGCTTCGGTGCAGGCTTTCTGCAGCGTGCTCAAGCGCGAGGGCAGCACCTTCGGCAGCTCCAGATCGACCCTGTGGATGTTCGCTTCGCCCGGCTTCTGGGTGACCTTCACGACCAGCGAGGCCCCGTCGACTTTGCTCGTCTTGGCCTGCGTAGAGGCCGAGAAGCCGGGCTTGAACGGCAGTGTGGCGCAGTTCCCGACCTCGAAGGGCACCGACAGCGGCGCCGTCGCGCCCCGTTCACCCGTGAGCGTACCCGTGACCTGCAGCTGTGAGCAGTCGGTGGGGTTCAGCATGAATTCCGGCCGGTTGATCTCCACGTTCACGTGCGCAGCTGGAGCGGGATCCCGTCGATGATCGTGGGCAGCGGGTTATCCGCGGTGACCTCGCGCGGGTGTGCGGGTCGACGTCGATCGTCTGCCGCACAACCACGCAGTCGCAGGGCCCTGAGCCGAGGTCGAATGGCCCGGCCTTCGCCGGCTCGGCGATCGACAGGCCGTACGGAGCGCCCTTGTACGAAGCCGTGAGGAACACCCGGCCGCCTGTGATCGTGTAGGGGTCGGGCCCGAGACCTACACTCGCCACCGTATGGCCGATTTCGCTTTCAGGGCCACACGTGCCCAGAGATGCCTGCGGTTCCCCACACGGCGTCACGGCGGAGAGCTTGCCGAGCAGACCGGCCGGGAGATGCAGTTGCACAGTGCTCAGGTTCTGGTTGCCATCTTCGCGAGAGAAGGTGGACGTGAAAGAGGTGAAGGCCTCCGCTTGGGGGCTCGTCGAGCCGGCGGAGAGCGACGGCGCGAACGGCAACGGGTCCGCGCAGGCCGAACCGCCCGGGCCAGAGGTGATCGCGAACAGAGCTCGAGGGCGTCGCCGGCGGTCCGGATTCGGGCGCGGACCACGGCGTCAGCGACGTCGTGGTCGTGTAGCTGCTGCAGACCGACGGCGCGGCCAACGGCGCGCGCGGCCCGCCGAAGATGTCGAGCTTGAAGTCTTCGAACGGCAGCTGCGGGTTGTTGAGGAAGCTGGTCGTGAGCTGGCCGGTCTGCGGGTCTGCTGTCATCTCGCCCGCCAGCTTGACGACCACCCCCGTTTCGGGGTCATACACGGCGATATAGATCGCGAGCAGCGAACCGAACGGGTTTTCGCCCTGCGCGGGACCGTGGTTGCCCTGCTGGGCGACATACACGCCACCTTCGAGCGGATGGCCGATCAATGGCGTGTCGATCTCAACCGAGCCAATCTTCGAAGCGTCGGGGCATTGCCCAGGTTCGGGGCCGTGCAGTTCGATCTGGGCCGGCGAGCACGCCTGCAGCCCGCCCGCGGAGGACGGGTTGACGGTGACGCCCTGCGGGAGTGTCACGACCGTGTCCTTGAGGTCTGCCTCGGCCAGACCATCCGCGTTTTGGTTCTGGGGGAGGTGCAGATCGACATGCAGCCCCGTAGGAGAGGCGGCACGCTGCTTTCGGGCTGGACCGTGATCTGCGGGGTGAAACTCAGCCTGTCACAGCCGGTGAACCCCGCCATGTCGGAGCTGGCCTGCACGAAGCTCGCCCGGCGTTTCCCAGGAGTCAGCGCCCACCGTCGTCGTCTGCGGCCCGAGACACGCGGTCGGGTTGGTGAGGAATGGCACGGGCGGCCGTCGCTTCATAGCACGGCGGTTCCTCGTTGACATTTTCGGGCGGGCGGGCAAGCTCGTTCGGAATCGTCTCTTTGGGTTCACATCGGCAGGAACCCCCAGCAGAGTCACGGTGACGCCAGTCACCGATTCGGCCGTCGAGCTATTCAGCACTTCGGCCGTAACGCCATAGTCCGAGCCGGTGCGGACGTAGGCGTCTATGTGGAGCGTCGACGAAGTTGTTGAAGCGTGCGCCAAGCTGGGCCGCGAGCCCCGTGGGCGGGACAGGTTGAAGATCGGCACCGGTGTCATGTCTCCGGTTCCCTGGCCGTGTGGATTATCGATCATGCCGACCTGCGAAGCACCACTGCATCGGCGTGCGTGACATTGTAGGGCGCGCACTTGGGCACGGCGTCCGGGTTGCCGATCAGTCCCGGCGGCAGTTCCGTGCGTATGTCCTTGATGTTGGCATCAGCCTCGTTGAATTCATTGATTTCTGAGGTGTTCAACGTGAAGGTGTCCTGCAGCTCGTATGGATGGCCTCCCGCCTGGGTGTAGGCGTGACCTTCCTGTCTACGGGAGCGAACGAAACGCGCTGAACCCGAACGTCGCGAACGTGCGGTCTTCGCCTGTCGCTACGCCCGCTCCGCTCGAGGCAATGAAGCGGTAGTGGTAGGTCGTGTCGAGTTGCAGGCCCGCGAGTGTCGCCGCGACTGCTGCGTTCGCCCGCTTCCCATCCCACTTCGTTCGTGCACGGCGCACTCGACGCGCCGGCGTAGCCGGCTGCCTGGAACGCCGCTTCGGTGGCATACTGCACCTCGCACGTCGTGGCGACGCCGGAAGGGTCGATCTTCGCGTGGGCGGTGGCGTCGTGGTCGCTGCCGTGGCGCTCTCGCCATCGATCGCGGGCGGGCCGAAGACGTGGTCTTCCCCTTCATCGGCGCCGTTTGCGTTCGCTGACACCAGCCGGAAATGATAGGTGACGCCTTCGCTCAGACCCGTGACGTTCGCAGCCACGTTCGTCGCGCTCTGATACGGCGGTTCCGGCGAGCACGGGACCGACTGGCCGTAGGACGTGGACGTGCCGTATTCGAACTTGCATCCGGTGACTTCCCCGCCGCCCGCCGGATCAACGCGGCCAGTCAGCGTGGCGCTCGTCTTGCGGTCTTCGGTGGTCGTGACCGAGACATTCGGGAGGATCACGTCCGGTCCGAACATCTCCACGGCTTCGTTTAGCAGATCGGCCGCGTATATCGTGCCGCTGGGGCCGGCGGTGAGACCCGCCACCCTTTCCACGTGGCCCGCACCGAAGGTGTCCAGCAGCGCTTGGGATATCGGCTGGGAGGGGTCGTACTCACGAATCTCGGGCGATGGTGTTTCATCGCCGACATAGACATGTCCATCTGTCGGGTCAAAGGTCACCGTCACGGGCTGGTTGGCGTCTAGAACGCCGACGAACGTGCCGGCTGAAAATGCAGCTACGCCCGTGCCCCCCCAAACGGCGAAGCCCCGTTGCCAACGTACAGCTTGCCGCCATCGACAGCGATGGCGTCAACCAGGTCTGTGATGTGGGGGTCCGCGAACTGTCCCAAATACGCGCCGGACGGGCTGAAGCGGTCGATGACGTCGTGCGCGTAATCGGCAACGTACACGGTCCCGTCAGCGCCCACTGCGACGCCGGTCGGCTCGATGGCGCCGCTCAACCCGCTCTTTGACGGGTCGCACTCTTTCGCCGCGGGGGTTTTCCCTTCGGTTTCTTCGCCGGCGATCTGGCATTCGAATACGCCCGCTTCGCTGAAACGGTCCACCACGCCGTTGCCTGTGTTGGAGGCGTAGAGGTCGCCCTTGTTCGCGGAGGACGAGTCGTCGACGGCGAGGCCACCTGTTTCGAATTTACCGGTCGAGAGGATCACCGGTTCGAGCGTGCCCTGGGGGGTGCTCGCGCCCGTGATCTGTACGCCCGCGTATTCCCCTTTTGAGTTGAACTTGTCGATGACGCCTTCGAGGCTCCCGTTCAGCTCGCCCACATAGACCTCTCCGCTGCTGGGTCCGCCCGAGTCATCGGCGGCGTCGGAGAGCACATAGGCGAACGGTCCCCCCGGCGCGTCGGCGCCGTTGAAGCTGCCCAGGAACGCATGTGTGATCTCCGCCGCAGCAGGAGCGGCAGAGACGATGAACGCCGTGACCAGCGCGAGCGCAAGTGCGGCCGGCAGTCCTGCCGCGTGAGGTTTGCGACTGAACACGCTCATCGGACAGCCCCCTTTCGACGGGAAGCTCGCTTGCGCGTGCTCCCATACCTCTCGAGTGCCGCACGCCGGCATGCCTTGCGGGCGCGGCCGCCGCGTTTACGTGCGCACGCCTTCAGTGCCTTGGCGAGCTTCTGCGCGCGCGTCAGCGGTTTGCGTGTGATGGCCAGCTTCGGCGCTGCCGCAGACGGGGTCAGGTTGCCGGGCTCGCTGAGTGTCGCACTGGCCGGCGATTCGAGTGCCGGGACCTCTTGAGGGGCGCTTCGGCAGCCTTCGCCACTGCACGGCAGCGCGGGCGGAGCCGGTTCGGGAAAGCCGCCGTCTACGCGCGCGTCATAGATGTCGTATACGTCGTCTTGGTCGCGTTCAAGCAGCGGCTGCGCAGTACCGAAGAACACGTCGCTGCCGCTCGGTGTCGCGTCCATGAAATAGGAGGGCGCTTCGCTGATACCGCTCGAGATCAGGTGCAGACCGCCGGCCTCGAACTCGTACACGTCGCGCTGGCCGTTGGTGTCTTGCGACACCAACGCTTCTGCGGTTTCAAAGAACACCCGGCCACCGTTCGACACGTTGCGCTGGGGATAGCGACTGCTCACTTCTGAATCGTGGTCGGGCGGTCCCGGCCAGCGGATCGCCGCGCCGCCGGCACTCGGGGGACCCTCCGGATTGCACGAGACGCACGCGAGCCGGTTCGCTGCGGCTTCGTAGAGGAAGATCTCCTCGTCCGCGTTGCCGGTGATCGCGTCGGTGTTCCGATAGCCGGTCAGTTCCTCGGTCGAGTTGAAGCCGATGAACGCCCCGTTGCCCGACACCCTGGCGGTGAGGCCTGGATCACCCGAAAGACCGCCCGATTCGCAGCCCGCGTTCGACGCCCAGTCGCAGGAGTCCGCGCCGGCGAGTGTCGCGATGAACGTGGTGATGCCTTCGTGCAGCAGGTAGAGGTTTGGCTGACCCGCTTCGGCCTTCGCGCCGACGCTGTTCCGCTGTTCGGCAGTGAGCGATCCGTCTGCGACGAAGTACAGGTAGGAGCCGTCTTCACTCATGCCGCTCAGACCCAGCACGTCCGCGGGTTCGGCGGCGGCCGTCAGATCGCTCAGGCGTTCACCTGGCGGCTTGTCGAAGTCGTATTCGTAGAGGTCGGGCTTGCCAGCTTCCGCCTTGGCGTCGGGGGTGAGCCGGCTTTCGTCGGTGAAGAGCACCCGCGTGCCTTCAGCGCTTGCCGCCATGAACTTACCCCCACCCGCTGCGCCCGAGCCGCCTTGACGCGCGTCCAGCTCGCTCGTGCTGGTCCCATCTTCGCGCACGTACAGGCTGCCTTGCGCTTCGAAGAAAACGCGCGCGCCGTCGGCCGAGACGGCGTGCCTGAAGTTCGCCACATTGATGGCCCCCCCCTGGCCCCCTTTCGTGGCGCCCGCGAGCGTGCCCTGAACCGGCGCGCCGTCAGGCAGGACGCTCACGAGACGTACGGCGGGCGTCTCGCCCTGACGCCATTCGTAGAGCTCGTCGTGGCCTTCCCAGCATTCGCGTTCCTTCGCCGCGCACGCTTCTTCCACGCGCGGCGTGAGCTTTTCGGCGGCTTGCACCAGCGGCAGTTCCTCTTCGAAGACGACGTGGCTGAGATCGTTCGAGGCCGCAAGGAAGCTCGCGTAGAAGTAGCGTTGATTTTGGCTCGCAGGCCTCGGCACCGGAGCCGTGATCGGCGTGGCGTTCACCAGGGCGTAGGAGTGTGCCGCCTCGTCCTGCAAGAAGAGGTTCTGCAAGCCTTCCCTCTCCATGAAGCCTTCGGGCTGATCGGCGGCCAGCAGCGGTTCGTCGTGGCCGCATTCAAAGCCTTGTTCGGCAAAGGTCGTTCCGTGTCCTGGTTCCTGGGCGTCGCCGTCGGCCAGCACACCTTGCGACAGGTCGGCCGACCACGCCACCACGCCTACGAGGAACGGACATCCCACCCCGCCCTCGGTGGACTGAGGCGGCACCACGTTTTCGCTCGACCATCCGTCTTCTCCACGCGTGGAGAGATACTCGAGCCCCGCCGAGGAGGAGCCCGGAAGCGAGTATTCAGAGTTCCACGCGAACCGCCCGCCGTTTTCCGCCGCGCGCGCGGCCTGGCCCACCATGTTCGGAACGAGGAAGAAGCCGCCGTGTTCGACTTCGGGTTCCCCGGAGTCTTTCACAGTCGGCGTGACCAGCTCGTAGGCGCGGCAGTCGGGCAGCGCCGTGCTTTGCTGCGAACCGCGGATCCCTTCATTGGGACACGAGCCGCTTGCGAGCGTCGGCGGCGCTGAGATCAAGATGCTGCCGGCAAGCGCGACCGCAAACGACGCCCAGACCATGCGGCATGGCCGCTTTATGGCCCGGCTACCGCCCACCTCATAGCCTACTCGCATTCCTCTTCTCTCCCCTCGTGATAGGACCGTGGGGCCGCACAGTCACGGACCCCACGGTCCAGCCGTTTTACTGCTTGCTCCGACCTTTACTGTCTAGGTGAGTTCTACTGTTTCTTTACCTGCGTATGTGACGGTTTCTTCGGCGCTCTCGCCTGATAATTCGGATTTAAATACTTCCTGGCTACCTGCCAAGCCTTCTGTTTCCAGGAAGTCTACGAGTTTCACAAATGCAGTTTTGGCTGCGTTTAATTCTTCGTATTCCTTTGGTGACTGTTCACCTTTTGTTTGTTTGCATATGACTTTGCCTGTTTCAACCTGGACACCGACGTCGGCCGCAGGGATCCTGCAGACTAGCGAGTTCTCTTCAGAGAGTAAGTTCTCGACACGCAGTTTCTCAGCTTTAAGCAGCGTTTTACATTCGAATTCAGCGAATGGCCCCACCGTTTCAGGGCTGATGTCCAGACCGCGTTCTTCTTTGGCTTTCGTTTTCCCTTCGATGAAGACCGGCTTGGCCTTCAGGCTCTTTGTTTCGATTTCGCCTGCGGCTTTACCGGCAGTTTTACATTCGCCGGCACCGAATTTTTCGGCTTTGCAGCCTGTGAATTTGACGACGATTTTGCCGGCTTCTCGCGCTACTTTGAGTTCGCCTTTGGCCGTCAGGCCGCTACATTTGATCTGCCCATGGCTCGTGGTTTCCAGGAACGTTTCTTTCGTACCTGTGGCGGAGAATTTGATCGGGAATGCGCTGGAGCCACCTTTGGGTTTCCATTCTGGTTCGGCCTGCGCCGCCGAGGCTGCGATTGCGCTAAGCGCGAAGCAGCCACAAGGCAAGCCCGATATTTTGATGCGTTTCATCTCCGTACTGCTCCTTTCGATTGTTGTGGCCGGTGCCCGCGCGCCCATCCTTGGTAGACGCTTACGTTCACGGCCCTATTGAGTTGCACGGCACTTGGATGGCGCCGCACGATCACTAGGGTGCCCTGCCCGTGGGTGGGGCGTCAACCTTTCGAGGCCGATGTTTTCTATTTGGCCAGCCAGCCAATACTTGCGCGGCGGTCGGAAACAAAAGCGCGACCCGCTGATGTAGCATTGGAGTGGCTCCGGCTGGCCTTAAGGCTGGCTTGAGGTTGTTGTGGCCGGTGCCGGGGCGCCCATCCTTGAAGCACGTAGACGCCCCGGCCCCGGTTTGCTCTGGGTGTGCGCGAGTCGCTGTTGTCGACTCGTCGACACGCATAGGCCGTTAGGTGCAGACACCTCAGCGAGGAACCCACGTCTGCGTGAATACCCATGATCGTGCTGATCGAAACATTCGAACTTTTGGCGCGAGGCGGCACAGACGAATCTTTGGCCGTATCGTCCGTCCGGTCGCGAGGTGATTATCCGGCGACGGTCGCCGCTTGGATCCGTGCCTGCTCGGCGCGAATCGCTTGTGCTGCGTTCTCAGCGCCGAGCACGGGTGCGAGCACCATGAAGGACAGCTGGGGAGCGATGTCGGGCAGCCGCTGTGTGGCGCCAAGTGCAACCTCGTGGTGGACGATCCCCCAGACCGCTCCCACCGAAGCTTCGGCCACCAGCTCGCTCGGGCGCTGGCCGGCGGGCGCGCTTGCGCGCAAGAGCTCGGCGAGCGCTGTCATCATGCGCGCTCGCGAGCGCACCCCGTCCGGACCTTGCGCCAGCACCTCGATGAACGCCAGCCGCGCAACCGTCGGATCGCCCGCCAGATACCGGCACAGTGCGCACACCACACGGTGCACTCCGCCGGGCCAGTCCCCGCCGCGCGCACCGGCCCCGACAGCGCTGACCAGCGCGCGGCTGGTCAGCCGCTCGAATGCCGCCGTGAAACATCGCGGCACGTTCTTGAAGTGCGCGTGGAAGCGCCTGCGTGGGAGGCCCGCCTCGGCCGCGATCCTCCCCGGGCTGAGCGCGGAATACCCGTACTGTGCGGCGAGACTGGCCGCAGCGTCCAGGATGCGCGCAATCTCGTCCTCGGGCTCGGCTGCGCTGACGCCCGCGGGCGCGATCGGCCCGCCAACCCTCCCAAGGCTTTGGATCGCGGCAGCAGCCGGCGAGCGGTAGGACAGCACCCACTCCAGCAGTTCCCCGGTACGCGCCGGGGAGCTCGACCGCGCGGCCGTCGAGCAGCCGCGCACGCGCCACGCGCGCCAGGCCGGCCACAACCCCCTTGACCACCAGCGGTGGCGGCTCGCCTGCAGCCGTCTGCCTGAAGCTCAGGTTGATCATCCCCTCGAACAGGCTGTGCGCGTGCTCCATCCGCTCGAGCGCCCCGGGGCCCGCCGCGAACACCTCCACCAGCACCAGCCGCGCCACCGCGGGCTCATCGCGGACCTCGCACGCGAAGGCATCCACTGCGCGCGCCAGCCGGCGCTCCCACCGGTGCTCGGATATGTAGGCCAGCGCGACGCGACGCGCCATGCGCCGCATCGCGGCGTCATAGGTGGACAGCAGGCACTCCTGCTTGCCCTCCGCGAACAGGTCGTACAGCGTTCGCGTCGAAACGCCCGCCAGCGCGCTGAGCTGACGCACCGTCGTCGCCTCATACCCGTCAGCGGCAACCGCCCGCACCATCGCCCCGTGCAGCCGTGCGCGCTGATGTAAGGCCACCTCGTCGTCGCTCGGACCGTCCTGCCCGCGACGACCGACACGCAACTTCGGGTACAACGACCGTAAGCCACCGTCGTCGCGCTGCGGCCTGCTCGACTTCCCGACGCTCACAGCCCTCTGGTCTTCTGCGTCGATCCCTCAATCTCCACAACGCAAAGTCTTACACCAACCACGCGTGGTCTTAACCGACTTGGGGTTCCGCTGTATCGAATGTTTCTAACATCAGGCCGTCCCTGCGCAGGCGCTGCGTGTAGTGAGGCAGGGGCCGACGCGCTGAGTCGGCGTCGAGTTCTGCAGATAAGGGTTGCGCGGCGTTCGGTGTTGGCGGGGTCTCTGGGGACTTGCTGACCAACGTGTTGCCCCGCCCCGTGCAAACGCCGGCAACCGTTCGCCAGTGAGGATGTTCTCACCGGCCCCTCACAGAGCCTTTAGAAGCTGCCTGGATGCTGGGGCGCGATGCCCTCTCGGCGAAACGCTGCGCGCCGGCAGACGATCAGGCGCCGCCGAGCAGTGGCGTTCGCTGTCCCTGCCCTATTGGCAGTTGTCATCGCGATCGTCGATCGCCTAGACAGCGAGGGCAGCCGCGCCGCCGTAGGTCCCCGCGCTCAGACAGCGCTCTCGACTACGCTCGGGGCACGGGACCGCCGTTCTCGGGGTCGCGCAGGCGCGAGGGGAAACCTGCGGCCGGGCTCTGATCCGAGTGTTCTTCCTGGTCCTGTTCTGATTGCCGATCGCGACAACAACCGTCTGTTGGAGGTAAGCCCGGATGGAAGCGTGCTTTGGCGCTTCCCGGCTCCTGGCGATCTTGCTCGTGGTCAGACGTTCCTGTTGCCCGACGATGCGTTCTTCTCGCCCGATGGCCGTCGGATAGTTGTCACTCAGGAGGATGACTTCGTGATCAGCGTCGTCGACCGCGCAAGCGACCGCATCGTCTTCCGCTACGGCCATCCTGGGGTGCCTGGCTCAGAACCAGGCTACGTCCACAATCCCGACGACGCGATGCTGATGCCCTCGGGAGACCTCCTCTCCGCCGACATCAAGAACTGCCGTGTGCTCGTGGTCCGCCCGCCTGCTCACCGGCCGTTGCGCCAGCTCGGCGAGACAGGCATATGCGAACACGATTTGGGCGTGTCCTACGGCAGCCCCAACGGGGCTTTTCCGATGGCTGACGGTGACACGGCTATCACGGAGATCAACGGCGACTGGCTGGATGTGATCGCTTCTGACGGGACGCCGGTGCTCGCCACGCACCCGCCGGGGTTCAGCTATCCGTCAGATACCAACGAGGTGCGGCCTGGATTGTTCCTCTCGGTCGACTACACGAACCCTGGGGCGATTGAGACGTTCACAGACACCGGCGAACTGCGCTGGCGCTACGAACCCACCGGCGCGGCGGCGCTCGACCAGCCTTCATTGGCGTTGCCCTTGCCCAATGGTGACATTCTCGCCAACGATGACAAGAACGACCGTGTGATCGTGGTTGACCCGCAGACCGACAAGATCGTGTGGCAGTACGGTCACACCCGTGTTCCAGGCTCGCGCGAAGGGTATTTGAGCAATCCCGACGGTGTGGACCTCGCGCCTCCCCGCTCGTTGGATGAGCGGTTCGCTGCGACGCTGCGCGCGCCTTGAACCGTCGCGCTACAGCGGCGTAGGCGTGAGTTCGAGCACAGAGTCGACGGGACCGCTAGGGCTCAGCCCGCCGGCCAGCCACACCCGGTCGCCAAACGGGATCGCGGCGGCGTCCGACAACGGCTGTGGCAGCTGTCCGACACGCACGCAACGACCGGTCGTGGCATCGATCGCGAAGATCGAGGCGCTCTGTGTACCCGGCGCGGAGCCTCGACCCCCGAGAACGTACACGAAGGACCCGAACGCGACCGCCGCACCGTGGGTGATCGGCTCCGGCAGATCGCCAATGTGGCGCAGCTGACGCGTGGAGGGGTTGTAGCTCAGGATTGTTGTGGTCGCGGCTTCGTCGTGTGAGCCTCCGGCGATCAACAGGTGGCCGTCGGTGGCCGCGACGGCTGCGTAGCGCAGACCGTAGGGCAGGCGTGCGATGAGCCTGGGTGGGCCATTGGCGCGCCAGGCGATGATCGTGTCGAGCGCCTGCTGTCCGTCATAGCCGCCGACGATGTAGGCGGTGCCTGCGAGCGCGGCGACCGCGGCGTCGGATGTGGGCATCGGCAGGCTTCCGACTTGGGTCACCGTGTCGGTGCCGGGGTTGTAAGAGAGGATGTGGTCGTAGGAGCTGAACTGGCCGCCTCCGAAGATGTATACGAGCCCGTCGAGCATCGCGCCTTGAGCATCGTGCTGCGCTTCGGGCAGGCTTGCGCCGGCTGTGACGCGACGTCGATCGAGCAAGCTCACGGTTGCGGTCGAGGTGTCGGCGGCGTCCAGGCCGCCCAGCAGCGCGGCGCGCCCGGACCCAAGCGGCACGCCGGCCGCATCTTGCAGAGCGACCGGCAGGGTGAGCGGCAGGCGCCTGATGAGGAACCTCTCAGGCGAGCGCCCGGATCGCGAGCGCGACGTGCGGCCGGCGCCCACCTGGGTCGAGCCGTGGTGTGCTGCCCGGTGCGTGGTGGTGAGCCAGGCGATGAGTACGTAACCGACGATGAGGACGACGGCGACCGTGGCGCGCCGCCTCCGCAGAGCCCGACGACGGTTGGCTGATCGACGCTCGGCTCGAGGAGAATCCCGGACCACCCGTGTACTAGTGGGTGATCTTGGCTCGTTCGCCATCGCAGTGCTCGCTCGCGGTGCGTTCCGGCGTATGCGACGGCGTGCTACCAGGATCCGCCGGTGTGAAGCGAGGAAGCTCGAGCTCGATGCGCGCGCCGCCCGCCCTCGACCGGCTCGCCTTGACAGTACCGCCGTGGGCTTTGGCGATCGCGTCGACGATCGCCAGCCCTAGGCCTGTGCCGCCGGAGGCGCGATCGCGCGCCGCGTCGGTGCGGTGGAAGCGATCGAAGACGCGCTCACGCTCCTCGGCGGGGATACCCGGCCCGTCGTCCTCGACGACAAAGCGGACGCGGTCGTTTCCCGCGCGCTGGACTCGCATGAGCACAAGCCCTTGCTCGGGGGTGGTGTGCTCGATCGCGTTTGCGAGCAGGTTACGCAGGGCCTGGGCGAGCCTGTCCGGGTCGGCGACCAGCGTTCCTGACGGAACGGGGTCGAGTCGAAAACGACGGTTTGCGAGCAGGGTGTTCGCGTGCCAGATCTCCTCCACGAACCCCGACACGTCGATCGGCTCGATACGCAGGAACTCGGCCTGCTCGGTCTTTGCGAGCAGCAGCAGGTCGTCGACCAGCCGCGTGATGCGCGCGACCTCGGCCTGCACGAGTCGCTCGACCCGGCGCAGCTCAGCCGGCCCGGGGTTCTCCTGCGCCGCGAGCACTTCGAGCTGTCCGCGTACCACTGTCAGGGGGGTGCGCAGCTCGTGCGAGGCATCGGCGACGAATGCGCGTTGGGCCGCGAAGGCCTCGGTCAACCGCTCCAGCATGTGATTGAACGCGTCGGCCAGCACCCGTATCTCGTTACCTTGAACGTCGGCACTGGCGATGCGCGGATTCAGGTCCCCGGCGTCAACGCGAGCGGCAACGGCGGCGATCCGGCGCAGCGGACGCGAGATACGCGTGCCGATCACATACGCGCCGAGTAGCGCGCCGAGTAGCGCGAGAATGCCCGCCAGGATGAACGCGCGCGCAACGCCGCGCTGAGCGTGGGCGACCGGGGCCAGAGGCTCTCCAACGCCGATCACGACACGGCGAGACGGTGAGCCCGTGAGTCGCACCGAGCGCTTGAGCAGGCGCAGACTGCCGACGTCGGGTAGAGGCAGCGTGGAGTAACCGTCGCCCACCGTGCGCAGGCGTGCCGCGAGGCGGTTCTCCTGGCCCTGTTCGGCGACCGTCTCGCCCTGGTCGGGCGGCCCATCTTCAAACAGCTCTGGAACGTTGGTGCTCGTTGGCGCGCCCGGGATCAGCGCGAAAAACACGGTGGCACCGGAGCTGAACGGCTGGCCGCGGACGTAGCGTGCCGCGTCTCGGGCGGCTTCCTTGGAGGTGTGCGGGTTGGCGAGCGACAGGCTGCGCGCGAATGCGCTCGCGTCGCCTGAGATCTCCGTGTCGATCTCGTGGCGAACCTCTGTGCCGGTGCCACGATAGACCGCCACGAACGCGATCCCCAGGCAGGCGAGCACGACGACTGCAACCCAGCCCGCGAGGCGCCAGCGCAAGCCGACATCGGCGAGCCGATCCCGGAGCGAGCGCACGTTCAGCTCGTGCTGCCCAGGCGATAGCCGACGCTGCGCACCGTGAAGATCGGGGCGGGATCATGCGGACGTCCGAGCTTGCGCCGCAAGTAGCCGATGTAGACATCCACAACGTTGGTCTGCGGATCATGCTCGTAGCCCCACACGGAGCTGAGGATCTGCTCGCGCGAGAGCACCCTGCCGTGATGGCGCAGTAGAAGCGCCAGCAGCTCGAACTCGGTGCTGGACAGGGTTACGGCGCGGCCGTCTCGCTGAACTCTGCGGTTGAGCAGGTTCGCCTCGATCCCGTCGGCGCTCAGCGTCGTCGTTGAGCTCTGCATGTAGGCACGCAGCTGCGCGCGCACGCGCGCGACAAGCTCGGCCAACGAGAAGGGCTTGACCAGGTAGTCGACTGCGCCGGCGTCGAGTCCCGCCACGCGATCCTCGATCTCGCCGCGGGCCGTCAACACGATCACGGGCACATTCGATCGCGAGGCCCTTACAGCGGCAAGGATCTCCAGCCCGCTGCGGCGGGGGAGCATCAGGTCAAGCACGATCGCGTCGAAGCTCTCGCTCAGCGCCAATCGCTCGCCCTCAACCCCATCGAAGGCCACCTCCACCGCGAAGCCGCTTGCCTCCAGGCCACGGCGGACGAAATCGACGATGCCCGGCTCGTCCTCGACGAGCAGCACGCGAGCCGCGGCAACCGTTTGTGCCGCGGCACCGCCCGTCCGCGCAGCCTCCTCGGTCGTTCGCATCGTTCAAGCATAGGCCTCGTCACATGCCCCGTTTTCCCTGCGGGCACATTCAAATGAGTTTTCTCATCTGCCGGTTATCCGATCGTTAATGACGCTCCACACACTGCGTCGCATGGCAACCAGCCGCGAGCCGGCACCTGCCGCCCGGGCCCACGAACACTCTGAGCGTGCGCGTGCGCGGAATCTGACGGGCGGAGGGACCAGCGGCAACGAGCGCCTTACTGCTGCAATGGGCGCTACGTTGCTCGTGTTGCTGGCGGTGATCGGCGTGACGATCGTGCGGATCGGCCAGCTCCTCTCTGTGCACCTGTTCGTGGGGATGCTGCTGATCCCGCCCGTGGTGCTGAAGTTGTCGAGTACCGGTTATCGGTTCGTGCGCTACTACACAGGGAACCCCCGCTATCGGGAGGAGGGACCGCCGGAGTGGCCGCTGCGGATAATCGCGCCGATGGTCGTGCTGTCCACCGTGGTGGTGTTCGTCAGCGGCGTTGTGCTCCTGTTCGTCGGACCGTCGGCGCGTGCCACGTGGTTCCCGATTCACAAGGACAGCTTCTTTGTGTGGGTCGCGTTCATGGCGATCCACGTCCTTGGACACCTACCCTCGCTACCGGCACTGCTGCGCGCCGACTACAGCCGTCATACGGCCTTTGACTACGACGACCTCGGTGGCGATGTCACGGGGCGCGCGGGCCGCGTGCTGGCACTCAGCGGTGCTCTGGTGGCCGGGGTGGTACTCACGATTCTCGTGATCCCCGAGTTCGGTCCGTGGCTAAACGGCACGGGCCTGTTTCACCACCACCATTGAGGTCGTGATGCCGATTCACACAACCGACACCCGCGAAGCGGCGCTGCGCCAACTTCACCGAATCAACCGCTGGATGGTTGCCGGCAGCGTCGTCCTGACGGGCGCATTCGTGGAGGCGGCGGCACACGCCTTCCCTGGCAGGGCCACGAAAAGCTCGTCGATGAGCAAGGTGAAGCGGACAGGCGCACGCGTCGGCAGCCCGTCCAGGACGACGACACACCCACTGCAACCGCCCGCCCAGGCCCCGCAGGCGACGACCGAATCCTCACCGTCATCGCAATCGGCGCCTTCACAGGAATCGCGAGCGACTTCACAGGAACCCGCGCCTGAAGCAGCGCCGACGCAAGAAGCCGCGCCGACACACGAATCGGCCGAAGCAGAAGAACCCGCGCCTGCGCAGGAATCGGCGCCCGCGCACGAATCCCCACACGCCGAAGAATCGACTCCGGTCGTGTCCGGCGGCTCCTGAGATGCGCGCGACCGTCACAGCCGCCGCACCCGGCTCCTGCGCGTGGGAGGCCCTTGGCACGAGCGCCGTGCTGCGCGTGACCGACCACGGGGCGCTCGCTGCCGCGCGCGCGGCGGTCGAGCAGGAGCTCATGGCGATCGACCAGGCGTGTAGCCGCTTCCGGTCGGACTCCGAGCTGTCGAGCGTGAATGCTCGCGCGGGTCGCCTCACGCAGCTCAGCCCGCTGCTGAGCGAAGCGCTGGAGGTGGCATTGCGCGCGGCCGAGCTGACCGATGGAGACGTCGATCCGACTGTGGGCCTGGCGCTCGAGCTCGCGGGCTATGACCGCGATTGGCGTCTGCTCGATCCGCCCGGCCCTCAGGCCGAGATGGCGCCCACGGTCACGCTGCAGGCACGCAGCGGGTGGCAGACGATCGTGCTCGATCCGGTATGCCGCTCGCTGCGGATGCCGGCGGGCGTGCGGCTCGACCTCGGCGCGAGCGCCAAGGCGTGGGCGGCGGATCGCGCTGCTGCAGCGGCACTGCGAGCCTGCGGCTGCGGCGCGCTCGTGAGCCTCGGGGGTGACATCGCAACATCTGGTGCCGCTCCGGACGGCGGCTGGCGGATCAGAGTGACTGACGATCACCGCAGTGACTGCTCGGCGGCCGGACAGACGATCGCGATCCGCTCGGGAGGCCTGGCGACGTCGAGCACGGCAGTCAGACGCTGGAGCCACGCCGGACACACCATGCACCACATCATCGACCCGAGTACAGGAGCACCCGTGCGAGAGACCTGGCGCACGGTGAGTGTCGCCGCCGGCAGCTGTGCTGACGCGAACATCGCCGCGACGGCGGCGCTCGTACGGGCACGTGCCGGCGCCGCCTGGTTGGCGCGACGTGGCCTGCCAGCGCGACTTGTCGACTGGGATGGCACGATCACGACCGTCGCAGACTGGCCGCGCGAGGCCGCCATGAACCCGCCCGCGGCTGGCGAAGCGTTCGCAGGATCGGTGGCACTCCCAGGGTGAGTGCGCAACTCGCCACGGCTGGGCCAAGCGCCTACTGGTATCTGACGCGCTCGACGGGAGCGGTCGCGCTGCTGCTGCTGACGCTCGCGATCGTCCTCGGCGTGATCGACGTGAGGCGCTGGAGCAGCCCACGCTTGCCACGTTTCGTCATCGACTCACTGCACCGCAACGTGTCGTTGCTGGCGCTGGTCTTCCTGGTGGCGCACATCCTGACGTCGGTGCTCGACAGCTTCGCCTCGATCTCGCTCGTCGATGCGGTGGTCCCATTCGCCGGCTCCTACCGGCCGTTCTGGCTGGGGCTTGGAGCGGTGGCGTTCGACCTGATCCTCGCCGTCATCGTCACCAGTGTCCTACGCGCACGCTTGGGTTTTGCGAGATGGCGCACGGTGCACTGGCTGACCTACGCGAGCTGGCCGATCGCCCTGCTGCACGGCCTCGGCACCGGTAGCGACGCCAGCAGCACATGGCTGTTGGTGCTGAGCGTCGTGTGCATGGCTGCGGTCCTCGCCGCGGTACTCACGCGTGTGATCGTCGGCTGGCGCGCGAACGTCGCGCTGCGCGGTACGGCGCTCGGCAGCGTCGGCGTGTTCTCGCTGTTCATCGCGCTGTGGCTGCCGAACGGCCCGCTCGGCTCGGAATGGGCGCGCCGGTCGGGCACACCCACGGCGCTCCTACCGCATCATCACGTGCCAGCGAAACCCAAGGGGAGCGGCGAGTGAGCGTCAACTCCACGCTCACCGAGCCGCCGGCCCCAGCCGGCTACCCAGCGCCAGCGGCATTGCCGCGGCTACTTGCCGGTGTCCCGCTAAGCGGCGCGCTGTCGCTCGAGGAGCACATCGCGATCCACGGCCCCCTACCCGCCCCGAGCGGACGCGGCCGGCGCCGCGCTCGCGAGCGAGCCGCGCTGGCGATCGATGAGATCGAGCGCTCCGGGCTGCTCGGCCACGGCGGCGCAGCGTTCCCAACAGCGACCAAGATGCGGGCGGTGGCAAGTGCGCGCAGACGGGCGATCGTCGTCGTCAACGCCGCCGAGGGCGAGCCCGCGAGCCGCAAGGACCGCACGTTGCTGGAGCGGCTTCCCCATCTCGTCCTCGACGGCGCGATCCTCGTCGCCGAAGCCGTGGGCGCGGACGAGGTGATCGTGTGCGCGTGCGAGTCCGCCGAGGAGGGGATCGAGAGCATCGCGCGCGCGGTCGAAGAACGCGCCGCCGCCGCTGAGCGCTCGCCGCGCCTGCACCTGGCGACCGTGCCGAGCCACTACGTCGCGGGCCAAGAGTCGGCGCTGGTCAACTATCTGAACGGTGGACCGGCCAAGCCGACGTTCACTCCGCCGTTGCCCTTCGAGCAGGGCGTCAGACGCCGCCCGACGCTGATCAACAACGCGGAGACGCTCGCCCACGTGGCGCTGATCGCTCGCCACGGAGCCTCGTGGTTTCGCCAGCTCGGAACCCCGAGCCAGCCAGGGTCTGCCCTGGTGACGCTGGGCGGCCCGGTCGCCCACCCAGGGGTGTATGAGATCGACCACGGCGCCTCGCTGCACTCGCTGATCCACGCGGCCGGCGGGAGCACAGCGGGCGTGCACGGCGCACTCATCGGTGGCTATGCCGGCTCGTGGGTCGCCGGCGAGCTGCTGAACGGCGTCGCCCTGTCGAATGAACACCTCGCAGCGCATGGCGCCTCGCTCGGCGCGGGCGTCGTGCTGCTGCTCTCCCAGAACGCCTGCCCGGTCGCAGAAACTGCCCGTGTCGCCCGCTGGCTCGCCGGGCAGAGCACCCGCCAGTGCGGGCCATGCGTACACGGCCTTGAGGCGCTCGCCGTGGCGATCGAGGAGATCGCCGGCGGCATCGCCCACGCCAGAGCGGGGCAGCGCATCGAGCGCCTTGCGTCACTCACGTCGGCCCGTGGCGCGTGCGGGCACCCGGACGGCGCCGTCAAGCTGATCCTCAGCGGCTGCGAAACCTTCGAGTCTGAGTTCGTCCAGCACGCCCGACACGGGCCATGCGACGGCTGCGCGCGTCCCCCGGAGCTGCCGCTGCCCGAGCGTCCGATCGACCAAGCAGCCTCACGCGAGGTGCTGGCGCACCGATGAGCCATCACGCACGAGTAAACCCGATCGCCTGCGAGGCGCACGGCATGTGCGCGGAGCTTCTCCCCGAGCGGATCACGCTCGACGAGTGGGGCTACCCGCTAGTCGACGAGACGCCGCTTCAGGACTGGCAGGTCGCGCACGCGATCCGCGCAGCACGCGCATGCCCGACCTTCGCGTTGCTAGTCGCGCGCGAGCGCGCTCCATCCGCGGTGCGTGGTGGTCGACGCGAACATCGTGGCTACCAGCATGACGGCGAGTTGCGCGGCGAGTGACACACCTGTGCTGACGAGCTGAAACGGCCCGTTCGCGGATGTGGCGAGATGTGAAGCATCGACAAACAGCGTGATCGCATACACCGCCGTGGCGAGTGCGATCACAGTCATCGCTAGGACCACGAGCGCGCCGCACGTGAACGCCGTGACGAGACGCCAGCGCGGCATGGGAACGGCAAACAGGGCCGCGCGGGCGCATACCACGCAAACGGCTCCGCAGGCCAACCCGACGAGCCCCCAGGCGAGGAACACGATGCCACCCGACGAGCTGCCATGAGCAGGCTCGGAGTGAGCCACCGCCACCAACACCCCGGTCACGCCCGCAAACACCAAGACGGTCAACGGCGGCAGACTCACCAACCGCCGCAAGCCGCGGTCTCGGCGCGCCTGATCGAGTGCCGCGAGGATCAACGGTAGCGCTCCGGCCAGCACGGCACACGAGGCGACAATCGCACTGAGCTGGATCGCGATGTGGGCGCCGCCGAGCAGAGGATGGGCGTGGCCGGCGGCCGCGAAGGGGGGGTCCTCGGTCGTGTTGTAAAACCCGAACCCGGCTGCCGCGAACAGGACCCAGCACGCCAACTGGGCGCTTACGCTCGCTCGCAGACGGTCGGCCGAATCGACGAGACCAGCCACAGCGGCCGTCGGTCGCAGGTGCGCCGTGAGCGCACCGCGCACCAGATCGAGCACCGCCAGCAGGCGCGGCGGCGACTCGGCCAGCAGCGCGCGCAGCTCCTCGCCGTAGCGGCGGCGAAACGCCACCGGGTAGAGCCAAAGCGCGAGCTCGGCCAGCCGCCGCCTCATCGTGTCGCCTCCGCCACATGCAGCCGGTCAAGGCCGGTGCGGGCGACGTGCTCGAGCGTCTGCAGTTCCCGCGCGAGCGCCGCGCTACCGGCGCCTGTCAGGCGGTAGGGGCGCCGTCGGTCTTCCGGCGGCAGCGCCTCGATCAGACCCCTGCCCTCGAGCCGCGACAACGCCCCATACAGCGTGCCAGGACCAAGCCTCACGCCCGAAAGCTGCTCGACGTCGACAGTGATCGCGTAACCGTGTTTCGGACCCTCGGCCAGGCTCGTCAACACGAGCAAACCGGGATCCGTAGCTCGCTCACCGATAGATCGCATAACGTAGTAGTAGCACACGGCGAGCGGACGCACATTGGCCGGCGACGATGCCTTGCCGAGCCGCGTCGATGGACTAGCCTTGATCCGTCTCGGAAGGGTGGCAGAGCGGTTGAATGCACCGGTCTTGAAAACCGCCCGTCCGCAAAGTCGCGTCTCGCCGGGGGTCACGGATCCTTGGCTTTCCTGAGCCGTTTTCCGCACCGTTGAGCGGGATTCGGCCGGTTGGCAGCCGCGGCAGTGCGACGCCGCGAAACCGCTGTTGACCGCCTGAAACCGCACGATCCGCGGTTGAACTGGCGCGGATTTGGCGCGAATCCGGGCAAGTCGGTTGAGGGTTTTACCGGCAGGGCGACTAACACTTGAACGTCAAGCGCAGCGCCCAGCTTTTGGCGATTTGCGAGACTCGCGCGCTCGCCAGGTCGAGACCTGCCTTCATGCTCCCGCGGGTACGTCGACGTGCCTTTCGTGGCCCTGCTGTCCGACAGCAGCCAGCAACGATGAATCTGGCGGCCGTCCAGCCTCGGGCTGTAACCTTGGACGTGCATGCCAGCGCACGCCTACCTCTAGCCGGCAGGAAGGTCCAGTCGCGCCGGCGGCCGATCGCGGCCGTCGGTTTCGTGATGCCTGCTGAGAGGAGTCCTAGTGTGCTTTGGTGTTCCGGCGCCGCTGGCGGACATCGCTGAGCGGTTGCAATGTCCCGTTTGTACTCGCCGACTCGCGCCTGGGCCCAGGTCACTGATCTGTCCGCGTGGGCATAGCTTCGATGTGGCACGCCAGGGCTACGTAACCCTCCAAGCGCCTCGCCAGCGGTCCGCCGCCGGTGACGACGGTGCGATGGTCACGGCGCGCGCCGCGGTCCAGGAAGCAGGCCACTTCGACCCGCTCACGGCGGCGCTAGCGGGCGAGGCGAACAAGGTCGCCGGCGGTGAGTCATCGGCCGTCCTCGACGTGGGGGCCGGAACCGGGCATCATCTCGCGGAGCTCCTCGGTGTGTTGCCCCGCGCGCGCGGTATTGCCCTGGATGCCTCGCGCGACGCTTCGCGTCGAGCGGCCCGCGCACATCGGAGAATCGCGGCGGTGCGCAGCGACGTGTGGCAGCAGATTCCGCTTGGCGATGCCACCGTCGATCTGGCACTGAACGTGTTCGCACCTCGCAACGGCGCGGAGCTTGCTCGAATCCTGCGACCCGGGGGAGCGCTGATCGTCGTGACGCCGGGTCCAGACCATCTGCACGAGCTCGCCATGCTGCATACCGTCCGTGTCGACCCACGCAAGCGTGAGCGCCTTCGTCGCCAGCTGCTACCTGCGCTGCGCGCCAGCAACGCGCGTCCGATCTCATGGACGCTGGAGCTCACCGGGACCGAGGCGGAGGCGATCCTTAGGATGGGTCCCGCCGCACGGCACCTCAGACCGGACCTGGAGCGCCGCCTGGCGGGACTGCCCGAACCTGTGCTCGTGACCGCAGCGGTCGAACTGTGGACGTTCAACCACCCGCCAGTCGCATGAGGGGCTCCCCGCGCACCGCGGCCGAAGGCGCGACCGCGACGTTCCTCGAGAGCCTCGCTTCGCGCGGGAAAGCCGCACCGCCTAGCCAGCAAGACGCCCACGTCGGACGAACCAACAGGCGCCAAACTGACGAGGCGATATCGCGACTGCTTCGGCATGGCAAAGCGGAGGGCTTCGGGGGGCGTCGCTGAGCAGTTCGGAGTAGGACTGAGGCGAGGCGCGGGGCGCCTACAGGACCGGGCGCGTAGACGAGTTGTGGCGCGAGCCGTCGATTTTCCGCTCTACAGAGGCAAATTGCATCGGTCTCGAAACCGCATCCAAGACTGGCGCGAGAACTGGCGCGCACAACGAGTATTTTGCCTCTAGCAAGCCGAAACCCTGCAGCCAAATCAAGGTCTTGAAATCCGAACGTCTGCAAAGTCGTATCTCGGCGGCGTGGACGGATTCTTGGCTTTTCTGAGCCGCTTTCCGCACCGTTGACGGATTCGGCCGGTTGGTAGCCGCGGTGTGCGAGCGCCGCGAAGCCGTCGGTAACCGCCTGACACCGCACGATCCGCGGTTGGATTGCCGCGAATCCGAGCCAGTCGGTTGAGGGTTGAACGGATCCCTGCTGGCGCTTCCGGGCGATGCTCAGGCGGTGATTCCGCCGATGTCGAGTCTGGCGACCAGCTCGGGGTCGTTGAACACGTCGATCGCTACCGCGCGCTCGCCGACGACTGTGAACGCGAGTACAGCGAAAGGCTGCTGGCCGTCGAATGCGACCACGCCGGCGGCGCCGTTGATCAGTGCCGGACGAACGTACGGCGCGAAACGCCGCGCGCTCATCGCGCCGGCGGCCACTCGCGTGGCGCCGAGCAGCTCTATCGGGTCGCCGTCGCGGCGGTGGGCGCGCAGCACAACGTCCGGGTCGAGCACCGCCGCCAGCGCTAGTGTCTCGCGCCTTAAGTTCGATGCTTAAGTGTGGTATGCTGTGGTATGCCGAGAACTGGACGGCCCAAGCAGGTGTTGGAGTTGACTGATGGCGAGCGTGATCAGTTGGTGCGGTGGGAGCGACGCAGGAAGTCTTCGCAGGCGTTGGCGTTGCGCTCACGGATCGTTTTGCGGTGCGCGGAGGGGTACTCCAATAAGGATGTGGCGGTGGTGTGTGGGGTGTCAACGCCGACGGTCGGGAAGTGGCGCCGACGGTTTTGTGAGCTGCGGTTGGACGGCCTCTCGGACGATCCGCGGCCGGGCCGGCCGGCGAGTATCACCGCCGAGCAGGTCGAGGATGTGGTCGTCGCGACCCTGGAGTCCACACCCGAGAACGCGACGCATTGGTCGCGCGCGAAGATGGCCGAGCGCTCGGGACTGTCGAAGTCGACGATCGGGCGGATCTGGCGGGCATTTGATCTCAAGCCCCACCGCGCCGACACCTTCAAGCTCTCCAACGACCCGCTCTTTGTGGAGAAGGTCTATGACATCTGCGGCTTGTACCTGAATCCGCCCGAGGCCGCGGTGGTGCTCTCGGTGGATGAGAAGAGCCAGGTGCAAGCCTTGGCGCGCTCCCAGCCGGCGTTCCCAATGATGCCCGGCATGCCTGAGAAGCGCACTCACGACTACCTGCGCCACGGCACGACCAGCCTGTTCGCCGCATTTAACACCGCAGACGGGACCGTCATCAGCTCAACGCACCGCCGCCACCGCGCGATCGAGTTCAAGAAGTTCTTGACCAAGATCGATAGCCAGGTTCCCGAGCATCTCGACGTGCACCTCGTCTGTGATAACTACGGCACCCACAAGAGCCCCGCCATCCAACGCTGGTTGACCGCACACCCACGGTTTCACATGCACTACACCCCGACGTACTCCAGCTGGATCAACCAGGTCGAGCGGTGGTTCGCTTACCTCACAGACGATCTGCTGCGCCGCTCAGATCACCGCAGCGTCCAAGCATTGGAGAAGGACATCCGCAACTGGGTGACGGCATGGAACGAGAACCCCAAACCATTCATCTGGGTCAGGACCGCAGAGCAGATCCTCGACTCCATAACACGACTTCTACAACGAACTAACGGCGCGGTACACTAGCAGGTCGCCGTCGCGGGCGGCGGCGAAGTAGGCGTCGACGACTGCCTGCTGGCGGGTCAGGTCCGGGTCCGGTGCCGGCGCCGTCTCCTGGACGCGGCGGCGGGCGCGGCTTGCGAGCTGGCGCGTCGCCTGCGGTGAGCGATCAACCATCGCGGCAATCTCCTCGAACGGCACTGCGAACATGTCGTGCAGCACGAACGCGAGCCGCTCGGCCGGGCTGAGCGTGTCGAGCACGACCTGCAGCGCGATCCCGACCGACTCGGACAGCAGCGCCTCGTGCTCGGGATCGGTCCCCACCACCGGATCGTCGACGATCGGCTCCGGCCGCCAGCTATCCAGCGGCTGCTCGCCGCGGGTGCGACGGGACCGGAGCATGTTCAGGCAGATTCGGGCGATGACCGTGGTCAGCCACCGCTCGAGGCTGTCGATCTGCTCGTCGTCGGCCCGCTCAAGACGTAGCCATGCCTCCTGCACGGCGTCCTCGGCGTCGCTGACCGAGCCGAGGATACGGTAGGCGACCGCGCGCAGCCGGGGCCGCAGGCGGTCGAAGTTGTCGGCCAACTCGAGTTCGTTCATCGCTGTCACACCGTCCGGGTCTCGCGGGTCATAGTGGATAGACCCCACAACCCCAACCTATGTGACGGGAGCTCCCCGATGGCACGCATCAATGGTGTATCGAAGCGCAAGGCCGGGCCGATGGTCCGGCTCATCTACAGGCTCGGACCGAGGATGATGAAGAAGTTGACGGGCCGCGAACCGCAAACCGGGAGCGGGATCGAGCCGATGGAGATCTGGGCCTATCAGCCGAAGATGATGATGGGGATGGGCAGGTTCAACCAAGCGGTGCGCAAGGGCAAGTCCGTCGATGAGCGGCTGAGGAATCTGCTCGAGCTGAAGGGCGCGCAGATGATCGGGTGCGAGTTCTGCATCGACCTCGGCTCACAGATCTGCCGCAACTCCGGCTTCTCCGACGAGGAGCTGCTGGCGCTGGCGCGCTACCGCCAGAGCGACCTGTTCACCGAACGCGAGAAGCTCGCACTCGACTACACGGTCGCCGTGATGCGCACCCCGGTCGAGGTCACCGACGAGCTGTTCGCCCGCATGAAGGAGCACTTCAGCGACAAGCAGCTCGTCGAGATCACCGCCCTCCTGACGCTCGTCAACGTCGACCGGTTCAACGCCGCCTTCGCGATCGGCTCCGCCGGGTTCAGCGAGGGCATGATCTGTGTACCGCCGGACAGCCCCGTCGCCAACCCCACGCTCGCGAGGATCGCCTAGGAGCAGCCGGACGGAGCCGACTGTCGCACCCGTATGCGCGGAAGCCCGTTTGCGATCAACGGTGTTTATCCGCAATCGGCGGGATGCTGAGATCGAGCTGCTCCAGACGCTCCGGGTCGAGAAGAACATCGATCTGGGCGATCGTTCGGTTCGCAACGGTGAAGGCCATCACCGAGAACACGCGGCCGGGCGGCGCCACGACCGCCCCGGCGGCGCCGTTCACGAGCGCGGGTTTGACGAACGGGTAGAGCCCCGAGTAGGTGGCCGTGTGCCTAGCGACGGCGTCCGCGCCGTGCAGCACGAGTGAGTCCTCTGCGCGCAGGACCCCGCCATCGATCCTCAGTTCGATGTCGGGGTCGAGCACCTCCAGCAGCGCATCGAAGTCGCCGTCGCGCGAGGCGGCGAAGAACGCATCGACGATGCGTCTCTGCTGCGCGAGGTCCGGGTCGGGCTCTGGCGAGTTCCGCACGCGCCGGCGGGCGCGGCTGGCGAGCTGCTGGGCGGCGGCTTCGGTGCGGTCGAGCACTGTAGCGATGTCGGCGAAGGGCACGCCGAAAACGTCGTGCAACACAAACGCGAGTCGCTCGGCGGGGGTGAGCGCGTCGAGCACCACCAACAGTGCCAGACTCACGGACTCGGCCACCAGCGCCTCGTGTTCGAGGCCATCATCCTCGAAGCTGACCACGGGATCCGGGACGAACACCGAGAGCTCCTCGCGGCGCGCTCTACGCGCGCGAAGCATGTTCAGCGATACTCGGCCGACGATCGTAGTCAGCCAGGCCCGCATGTTCTCTACTGCCTCGGGATCCTCGTCCCGAATCCGCAGCCACGCCTCCTGAAGGGCGTCGTCGGATTCGCTGACCGACCCGAGCATCCGATAGGCGACCGCGCGGAGATGTGGCCGGTGCTGCTCAAACCGTTCGGTCAGCCACTCGCGCTCGTCCATCGTCAGCTCCCCGCTCGCGAGATCAAATTGGTCACCAGTGGTTGTGGTAGCCGACGCTGGTGGTCAGGGCCGCCGCCGCCAGGACCAAGAAGAACACGGCTCCACCAATCTGGCGATCACGGACTCGCGAGTGAGCGGTCACAGCACAAATGAAGTAAACGACGAGGCCGATCGCCGCAGCCGTCCCCAGCGCCGGCACGGCAAAGCCTGTCAGAAGTCCGACCGCGCCGGAGGCCAACAGCGTGCCGAGCGGGACCATCCATCCTCGGGGGACATTTACCCGGTCAGCGACGACCTTGACGGACTCGGCGCCGACGAAGTTCAACGAGGCGGCGTAGCCGTTCGCGAGCGCCGCCAGGATCGTGGTAGCGAGATAGGCGATGTGCATACCTCCTAGACACGTGTCGCCCGAAGAACCTGACATCCGACGGCGCCGGTCCTCGCATACCAGCCAGCTCACCACACGCCCGGCAGTAGCCGCGCTCCGCTGGCCGCAAAGCACCCGGTACGGCTCGCCGAGTCCCCCCAATAGCACCCGCTCCTCGACACCGGAGGGTGTCCTTCTAACTGTGTAGGCGGGGTTGCTTAGATTTCGAGCGCCGCAGATGGCCTAGCTTTCACCCGGCGTCCACAGATGTCGGCGGGTTCGATTCGCTCAAGCCTTGCGCGGGAACGTGCGAAGGAGGGCGCACAAGCCGCAGAGACCGCTCCCGAGCGGTCGGTTGAGGGTTGTACCGGCCCGGCAAAAGCAGCAGCGACGGCGGCGTCGCCCGACATGATCAAGTCTCCCCGTGTGCCTCCGGCCCGCCCGAGAACTCATGAGCTGTCGTCCGCGCGTGCAGGCTCGAGCAAAGACTCCAGAGGTTTTGGAGGGTTGGAGTGGTGACCACTAAGGTCCATGAACACCAGTCATGCGACGCGTCACGAATTACCGCGCCGCAACTGGGTTACGTACCGAGGAACATCAGGACGGCCCGCACGCGGCGATGGTCCTCGGCAGCCGGGGCAAGGTCGAGCTTCGCGAAGATACTCGTGACGTGCCTCTCGACGGCGCGCTCGGTGATCACGAGTATCTCGGCGATTGCCTTATTGCTGCGACCCTCTGCCATCAGGCCAAGCACCTCGCGCTCCCGCGCGGTCAGCACGTTCAGTGGATCGTCTGTGCGTTTGCGACCCAGCATCTCTGAGACGACCTCGGGATCGAGCGCGGAGCCTCCCTCGGCCACTCTTCTGATCGCATCGGCGAAGCGCTCTAGGTCCGACACGCGGTCCTTGAGCAAGTAGCCGACGCCGGCGGCGTCGTCTCCCAGTAGCTCCAGCGCGTAGGCCTCCTCGACGTACTGCGAGAGCACCAGCACACCAGTGTCCGGCATCTCTTCCCGGATCACGCGCGCCGCACGCAGCCCCTCGTCTGTGAAGGTGGGGGGCATGCGGATGTCGATGATTGCGATGTCGGGCTTGTGCGCCCTGGCCTTTCGCAGCAGCTCCTCGGCATCCCCGGCCTGACCCACTACCTCGAACTTGGCCTCCTTGAGCAGCCGCACCATGCCTTCGCGCAACAGCAAGGAATCCTCTGCGACGATCACGCGCACGGGATCGTCGCCCTGAGGATGGTGCCCGACCCCTGCGGACTCGTCAGCTCGAGGCGGCCGTCGAGCGCCGCGACCCGATCTTGAAGCCCTCGCAGCCCCGAGCCCTGATCGGCGTCGGCGCCGCCGACGCCGTCGTCGCTCACCTCAACGTCGACGTGGCCGTTGTCGCGGACGACCCCCACCGTTACCGTTTGCGCGCGCGAGTAGCGGGCCGCGTTCGTAAGGGCCTCGGCGACGACGAAGTAGACCGCCGACTCGACCGACGGCGGGAGCCTGTCGGCCGGCGTCTGGAGCAGTTCCACAGGAACCGGAGAGCGGCTCGCGAGCCCTTTGAGTGCTGCGTGCAGGCCGCGATTTGTGAGCACGGCCGGGTGGATCCCTCGTGCGAGCTCGCGCAGCTCCGCGGTCGCCTCTTTCAACTCGTGGAGTGATTCGTCGAGGAGCCCCGCCGCCCCTTGTGGGTCGTTCTCGATGCGTTCTCTTACCATTCGTAGGTCGATGCCGAGGGCCATGAGTCGCTGCTGGGCGCCGTCGTGGAGGTCCCGCTCGAGTCGGCGCCTTTGCTCATAGCCGGCCTGCACGATGCGTGAGCGTGAGGCCTGAAGCTCGGCAACCTTCGCCCGTAGTTCGGCGGCCAATCGTTCGTTTCTGAGTGTCAGCCCGGCGGCGGCGCCCGCTGTCTGCACCAGTTCGCGTTCCTCCGCGAGGCCCGGGCTGTGCACGATCGCAGCGATTCGTTCGCCCTCGTGCTCGATGATGGTGGAGACCTTGCCTGCCGGCGCAGGATCGACCCGAACCGGCTGACCGGCGGCGTCTACGTAGGCGTCCTGGTCCGGTACCCAATAGGCGAGCTCCAAGGTCGGGTCTCCGAGCGCGTCCGCGAGCGCGTTGCGCAACGCTCCGCGGCCACCACCCTCACCGAGCTGGGCCAAGAGCTCGCTGATCGCGTCGGCTTCGCTGAACCGGGATCGCAGGAGGCCCACCAAGAAGGCAAACGGTAGGCAGGCGATGGACGTGAACAAAGCCAACGTCTGCGCGTCAGAAATGTCGCTCGACAGGCCGGCCTGTTCGACGATGAGGGCGGCCATCAGCAGCAGAAACGTGAGCCCGCCGACGGCGACGATCGGGGCGAACACCCTCGCTCGCCCTGGGGTGCCGCTTCGCCAGCGTCGATAGAGGACCGCGACCACGGCACCCAGCAACGCGATCGACGTGTCTAGTTGCGCCGCTTCGAGTACCTTGGCGACCTCGGAGTGTTCGATCAGCAGCGGGTTACTGGGACAGCGGGTGCAGCCCGCCTTTGAGTCGGTGAACAGGAACACTCCAAGCTGCACCACCGTCGTGTTGACGTAGGCGATGGTGACCAGGAGACGATCCAGCCGGGTTTCGAGCCTCCCCGAGGGAAAGGAAAGCAGCAGCTGGATGAGCACCGCGTAGATCAGCACCTCCCCGACCGAGGCGATCGCGAACACGACGCTGTCGTTGGAAAAGGCCAACCCCTTCAGCAAGGCGCTGAGGCCGACCGCGACCATCAGCGGACCGATGTTGCCGGCCGACCGCTGCTTCCAAACCCATAGCCCGACTCCCACGAACCCCCAGCCGGTGGCCAGGAACAAACCGGCATACGCGCCCCGGTGAACGTTGTGCTCGCCGTTGAGCATGACCACGAAAGCGGCGATGCCCATCACGAACGCCAAGCCGGCGAGACCGATCAGGGTGCGTCGCGATGCGGTCAGCGGATGAGTAAAGAGATCGCCTCCGCGCTCAGCTCGCTCTTGGCGACGAACCCGCGCGCGCCACTGGCGCCCACCGCCTCGTCAAGGTCGGTGAGGTCATGACTCGAGATGAGCACTATCTGCGGGCTAGCGCCGTTCGCATCGAGTAGTCGCCGCGTAACCTCGAAGCCGTCGATATCGGGTAGGTGCACGTCGAGTAGCACAACCTCTGGGTTCAGCTTCTCCACGGCAGCCACTACGCCGTCACCGTTGTCGAGCTCCCCAACGACGTCGTAGCCGTTGGCTTCGAGCATGCGCCTCGCGCTGGCGCGAAAGCTCGGGTGATCATCCACGATCAGGACAGTCTCTCTCATGAGGGCTGATCATCGCGCAGCGCCGCGATTGGTTCCATACGGCTGGCCGCCCCGAGCTGGCGGCAAACCGACGTATCCCGGGCCGCTACCCGACGTCACAGACGCCTGCCAGGCCCCCTGGTTTCTTCCTCGCCGAACGGAGAGCGTGTCGTCATGCCCGAAGTCCAGCCCGAAGGAGGATCAAGCATGACCACCAAGACCGCTAGCACCGCGAGCGCCACCAACAGGAAAGAACGAACCATGCACCCCTCGAGCAGACGCTTCGGTCGCGGCCGGATCATCGGCCTGACCCTGATCGCCGTCCTCACGCTCGGGCTCCTCTACCTCCACTTCGCCGGCACTTCTACCGCCGTCTCCGTGCCTGCCGGCGCGCATGCAGGCCAGCTGACGCTCAAGAGCTGTACCTACAACACCGCAAAGGGCGCCTACGCCGCCGACTGCGGAACGCTCGTGGTGCCCGAAAACCGCGCCGACCCGCACTCGCGGCTGATCGCGCTGCCGGTCATCCGGATCCGTGCGCATTCGGCACATCCGGGCGCCCCGATCTTCCGCCTTGAAGGCGGCCCCGGCGTCACGAACATGAAGTTCGCCGACGCCAGTCGGTTCACCGCCAACCACGACGTCGTCCTCGTCGGCTACCGCGGCGTCGACGGCTCCGTCCGGCTCGCCTGCCCAGAGGTCGAATCGGCCCTCGAGCACTCCGCCGACTTCCTCGGCCAGAAGTCCCTCAATGCCTACTCGAACGCGTTGCGCTCGTGCGCGAAGCGGCTCCAGGCAAACGGCGTCGATCTCGCCGGCTACACACTCCCCGAACGGGTCGACGACCTCGAGGCGGCACGGAAAGCCCTCGGCTACCACCAGATCGACCTGTTGA
Source organism: uncultured Solirubrobacteraceae bacterium (assembly GCA_963838405.1). Lineage (GTDB taxonomy): Bacteria > Actinomycetota > Thermoleophilia > Solirubrobacterales > Solirubrobacteraceae > Palsa-744. The sequence goes on from CAWIRA010000006.1 coordinate 1,704,173, forward strand.
GCGAAAGCGCGGGCACCCGCACCGCGATGATCTACTCCTGGCGCTACCCGACCGCCATCCACCGTTCGGTGATGATCGGCGTCAACCCACCCGGCAACTTCATCTGGCACCCGAAGACGACGGACGAACAGATCGACCGCTACGCCAGCCTCTGTGCGCAAGACGCGACGTGCCACAAGCGCACCGGCGATCTCGCCGCGACGCTGGAACGGACCGTCGCGCACATGCCGAACCGCTGGTTGTTCTTTCCGATCAAGAAGGGCAACGCACGGATCGCCAGCTTCTTCGGACTCATGGAGACGACGGAAAATGCCTCGCCGCTCTCCGGACCGATGACCCTGGACGCCTGGCTCTCGGCCGCCCACGGTGACTCAAGTGGGCTCTGGTTCGAGTCGCTCCTCGCCCAGATCGCTTTCCCGGAAGCGTTTGTCTGGGGCGACGTCGCAGCTGTCGGAATGGCTGACAACCAAGCCGCCGAGCGTTACTACTCGTCAAGCGAACACGACGGGCCCTCGATTATCGGCAACCCCGGAACCGAATTCCTCTTCGGCGGCGGAGGCCTCCTGCACGCATGGCCGGCCACCCCGGCCGACAACGAGTACACCCATGTCCAGACATCGAACGTGCAGACGCTCCTGATCGGCGGCAGTCTCGACTTCGCTACCCCGCCCCAGAACGCGACCAAGGAGCTCCTCCCTTACCTGCCCAACGGCCACCAGGTGATCCTCGCCAACTTCGGCCACACAACCTCCTTCTGGACCGAACAGACCAAGGCGAGCACGCACCTGATTAACACCTACTTCGACACCGGCAAGGTCGACGACTCGCTTTACAAACCTCAAGCGGTTAAACTCACGCCCGACTCAACACAGACCGGACCCGCCAAGGCCATCGCCGGCGTGATGATCGGCTTGGGACTCCTCATGATCCTGTCACTGCTACTGATGTGGCGCCGGGTGCACAAGCGCGGCGGCTTCGGGCGCAAGGCGAGCGCAATACTGCGCTCCATCTATCTGCTCGTGCTCGGCCTCGGCGGATGGTTCATCGGCCTGATCATCGTGCTGGTGGCTTTGCCGACAGTGCCCCTTAACAGCGAGCTCATGGCTGTTCTCTCCATCGGCACGCCGATCGGCCTCGGCACCTACTGGGCCTGGGTCAACCGCGACCGGCCGGCCAGGGCCGCGACGATCGGGTTCGGGGTCGCGCTGACGGGCGCCTTCGTCGGCGCGCTACTGGGGTTCAACGCAACAGCCGGGCTCATGGCGGTTATCACCACGATCATCGGAGCAGCTGCCGGTGCGAACCTCGGCCTGATCGCCCTCGACGTCGCACGAATCGGCGAGCGGCCGGAGACCATTCCGCCCATCGCCACCGGTGTCGACAGCGAGCCGACGCCGCAGGCCGAGCCAGCGCCCGTCGCCATTCCAGCGGTCTAACACTGACCCCCGGAGTCCGCTCGCGCAGAGCATGTGGCGGTGTGCTGGTTGCCGCCGCATGCTCTGCTGACGTACGTGCGCGCTCGGTGGTCTGAACGACGTCATCAAGCCTCATGGCGCCTCACCAACGACTCGGGAACGCCTGCTTGTCTACGTGATTGCGCCCGCGGTGTCGGGCGCGGCGCTGTTACGCATGACCAAGATGACGCTGCTCACCAGAACAAAGACTAGGAGGAGCAGGAACCCGATGAGGTCGAGAACTAGCCCGAACGAGGCGATCACGCCGCCGAGACCGAACCCCTGAAGGAAGAGCATGCTTGCGGCGAGGATCGACACCCAGCCGAGCCAGCGTGGCAAGGCCCCGCTCCTAAGTACAAGCGCGCCTGTTGCGAAAGCAAACAGGCTGCCGAAGACATCGCCAACGCTCTCCAGTGCGAACGTCATCAGGTAGAGCGTGTAGGACACGCCTGGGTCGTGTTGGGCCCCGTATGAGGCGAGCTTTGCTCCAACCAATCCGGTGATACCGATGTCGCTGACGGCATGCAAGGTGACGAAGAGCACTCCCCCTACCAGCACCAACGAACCAAGGACCCGCGCGCGATCGCTGTTCCCGTTCAGCAGGTTGTGCAGCACGCTCAAGTAGATCACGAACATGACCGCATACACGACGGACAGGCATGCGATCACGATCAGCCGCGTTTCGTGGGCGTGAAGACCGTTCGCGATCTTCGCCGCCGAGTCGTTCTGGCTCAGTTCGACCCCAACGGCGACGACGATCTCGGCTGCCAGCGCAACTACGAAGAGGATCCCCGCGACCGCGGCGTACCGCTCCCATGCCGTCCCCCCACCCGCGCCGTCTCCCACGCTTGGTGAGGCTACAGGCGATGTCCCCGGCACGTCACGCTGCCCGAACCACCAGGCGACGGGATCGAAGGTCGATCACAGCTTTGCCGAGCCGTGTCGATGGACTAGCCTTCATCGATCTCGGAAGGGTGGCAGAGCGGTTGAATGCACCGGTCTTGAAAACCGGCAGGCGGGCAACCCCCGCCTCGGGAGTTCGAATCTCCCCCCTTCCGTATTGAGCACAGGAGTGGCGACTAAAGCCCGCCCTCCGCAGTCGTCGCGGACGTGCCCAACACTTCCCCGGCCGCGCCGAGCGCCTGCACGGCGACGTACGGGCCCACGGTCCCGGTCGGCACCGGGATCGCGGTCTCGAAGCCACTGCGCGGCACCTGCGCGGCGGTGACGAGGGCCGACGCGCTCGCGCCGGCGAGCAGCCTCCAGGAGGCGACGAGCGTGGCGCCGTTCCAGCTGGCGTAGACGGTGGTGCCGGTCGCGCCGCCATCGGCGATGGCGAACGCAGGCGGATGCGCCGGGGCGCCCGTCCACGCAAAGCGAAAGTCGCGATAGGACTCGTCGTTCTCGGGCAGGTGCGCTTCGAACAACAGCTGGCCTTCCGGGCCGAATTCCGAGAAGAACGGTTCCTGGCCCCAGCCGACGAACCAGTCGCCGTTGGCGAGCGACTGCACGTCACCCTGGCTTTCGGCGATCAGCGGCGGCGTGTGCGTCAGGCGTGTGACGAGCGTCGCGGTCCCGGGCGGGTCGGTGAGGCTGACGACGATCGCGCGTGATTGGTCGTGGGCCTTTGGCGATGAGCCATTGTCGAACACGCTGATCGACCCGTCCGAGAGTTCGCGCGGATCGTGCTGCCACGCGGTGCCCGTGCCGGGGCCCATCTTGAAGCTCGAGTGCTTGCCGCCGAGGCGCCACACGATCTGACCGGTGCGCGCGTCGAGCTTGTACACGGTCCAGGTGTTACGGCTCGAGATCATCAGGCTGCCGTCGGGATCGGGATTGACCGAGTTGAGATGGAAGAAGTCGTAGGGCGTGGCGGTATTCGAGCGAGTCGCCGGTTCGTAGGATTCGTCGAGCGCGACGTGATCGATGCTCGTCCATTCGTACATCACCAGCCCCGTCGCGATGTCGATCTCCTGGAAGAGGCTGTCGGTTACGCCGGCGTAGCTCGGCCCGCCCACCGATGAGAGGTTGCACAGGATCGGGTTGTACGCCGTGACCAGCGCGGTCCCCTGCGGGGTCAGCTGGAACTCGTGCAGATCCACCTGATGGCCGTTGCCGGCGCGCACGTGCTCGATGTCCGTGTAGGTGTCGTCGGCGATCACGCCTTCGCCCAGCCCGAAGCCGTGGACGGTGACGTCTCCCTGCCACCACGTCAGCACCGGTTTGCCCTGGTACTGCTGAACCTGCAGGTCGGCGGCCGCGGTGTTCGGCGGCAGCGGCTTGAACCACAGCAGACCGCCGCTCGGGTCGAGGATCATCGGCCCGGCCTGCCCCGGTCCGGCATAGGGGGCGACGAACAGGTCGCCGGGTGCGACGGCCGGCGACTGCGCCGTCACGGTCACCACCGGCGGCTGCAGGTCGGGCCGCGAGTGGAAGGTCTGGATCTCTGCAGCGGTGCCCGGCTTTGTGCTCTTCGGTGTCGTCGTGATCGGGTCCTCGCGCGCGATCACGAACTCATCGAGCAGGCTCTGCGCCGAGTGTCCTGCCCGCAGCCGCGCGCGCACGGTCACGCGCTCGCCTTCGGCGAACGCTCGCGAGGGCAGGAAGCTCGCACCGTCGCCTTGCGAGTACGGTGCCAGGCGGCCGCTGTGAACGCCCGTCTGGGAGCCGACGACGCTGATCGCGCTGAGATCCCGCGCCGGCTCCCCGAGGAAGCTGATCTGCGTCTGCGGCGAGGCGTCGCGACTGCCCGCCAGGGGCGATACGGTGACCGCGCCGCCCTGGAGCGCGGAGTTATCGAGCGTCGCTGGAGCGCATGCAGGAGCGGCTTGGGCGGCGGCGGCGGGCTGGGCCACGAACCCCAACCCCACAACCATCACAGGCCCTAGGATGAGAGCGCGTATGGACCGCATTGACGCAGCGCAGCATAGGAGAGTCGACCGACGCACGTTCCTGAAGGGCACGCTGATCGGCGGCGCGCTTGCAGGAGCCGGCCTCGCGATCGGTGCCGCCGCGGATCCCGACGGCGGCTCGCCCGCCCCCAGCACACGCCCTCGTCCGGCTGTCGCCCCGCCCCCATCCTCGAGATCCGCCAAACCGAACATTCTCGTGATCCTGGTCGATCAGCTGCGCTTTCCGCAGTGGTTCTCGCCCGACCCGTCGGGCATGGGCCTGCCGCCCAACCTTCGGGGCCTGCGCCAGGACGCCGTGTCCTTCGGCAGGCACTACACCGCCTCGAACGACTGCTCTCCCGCGCGCTCCACGCTGCTGACCGGCCTCTACACGCATCAGACGGGCTGCATGATCACGGGCGGCAGCACCCTGGACCCCGGCTTTCCCACGTGGGGGACGATGCTGCGCGAGCACGGCTACAGCACACGCTGGCTCGGAAAGTGGCACCTCACCCACGGCGATAACCACTGGACCGAGCTCACCGGCGAACAGGCGCTCGAGCGCTACGGGTTCGACGGCGGCATCTTCCCTTCGCCCGACGGCGCCCCCGGCCAGGGCTGGAAGGTCGACCCGCACATCACGAAGCGCTTCGCGGACTGGTTCGCCAACGAGGGCGGCGCCCAGCCGTGGTGCACGACCGTCTCGTTCGTGAACCCGCATGACATCGCCTGGTGGTACAAGTGGAGCGATCGCGTCGCCACCGAGGTCGACGCTCCGCGTGTGGTCACGGGCCTGCCGCCCAACTTCGAGACGCCGGAGCTGCTGGTCGAGCGCCACAAGCCGCGGCTGCAGCGCTCGTTCCAGGAAACCGCCGCCGCGTCGTTCGGCGCCGTGCCGTTCGGCGGCCCGGAAGCCAGCGAAACGTGGCTCGGCTTCCTCGACCTCTATGTCGAGCTACAGCTCGAGGTCGATCGGCACATCGGCCAGGTGCTGCGGATTCTTGAAAGCCGTCCGGAGGTGGCGGCGAACACCGTCATCGTGTTCACCTCCGACCACGGCGAGTACGGCGCCTCGCACGGGCTGCGGGGCAAGGGCGCCAGCGCCTACGAGGAGGGCCTGCGCGTGCCGTTGCTCGTGAAGGATCTTCGCGGGAAGCTGACGAGCGCGCCCGAAACAACCCGCACGCAGCTGACCTCGAGCGTCGACGTCGCGCCGCTGCTGCTGACGATCGCCACCGGCTCCGATCAATGGCGCCAGGACCCGCACTACTCGCACATCGCCGGGCGGCTCGACCTGGCGGGCATCCTCGCCAACCCCGAAACGCCGGGCCGGCCGTTCGTCCTGCACGCCACCGACGAGACGGTCACCGAGTTCGCGATCGAACCTTACGCCGCCGACGCACCGCTGCACATCGTCGCGATGCGCACACCGCAGGCGAAGTTCGCGACGTACTCGAACTGGCCTTACGAAGGGATCGCCCCGCTCTCAGAAGGGCAGGAAGTCGAGCTGTACGACTACACGACCGAGAGCGGGCGCCTGGAGCTGCACAACAGCGCCGGCCAGAGCCCGCTCGAGGAAACCCTGCGCGGCGAATACGAGCTCGCGTTCAAGCAGGAGCTGCGCGGACCGCTGCCGCCGCGCCTCGTCAGCGCGCACGCGCGCGGCTTCGCCGATTACTTCTCCACCGCCAGACACGCCGCCGTCACCGCCGCCCTGCGGCGCAAACGGCGCAGCGAACGCGAATCCGGCGGCGTCACACAGGAAGTGCCCGAACAGGTGCTGCCGCCGAGCTCGTCAGCCAGGCCCAGGTTCTGAGCCGAGCAGCGCACGATCGAGCCGGCGGCCCGGACGCGCTGCTCCGCCGCGGCCCTAGTCCTTGACCGTGGGCGACGTGCCGATCACCGCGCCTGCGGCGTTGAGCGCCTGCACCGCCACGTACGGCCCGGCGCCCGGCACGGCGATCGTCGTCTGAAAGCCCGTCCTCGCGCCGGCGCCGACCGCTGCCAGGGCGCCCGGCGATGCTCCCGCGAGCACGCGCCACGATGCCACTTCGCTCGCGCCGTTCCAGCTCATCGACGCGGCGATCGTGCCGCCCACACCTGGTCGAACGACGAGCGCGGGCGCGGTCGTCGGCTGCCCGCTCCACGGGGTGAGGTAGGTCCTGAAGTCCTGCACACCCTTGCCGAGCGTGCCGTCGAGCAGCACGTGTCCGGAACCGCTGTACTCGGTGAAGTTCGGTAGCCCGCCGTAGCCCATCAGCCAATTGCCGCCGGGCAGGCTGAGCACGTTGCCCTGGCTGCTCGCCAGCAGCGTCCGGTTCGGGTTGACGAACTGCTTGACGAGCGTGACCGTGCGCGCGGCCACGTTCGGGTCGAGCAGCAGGCCACGCGACTGCTTCTCCTTCGGCGGGTCCGAGCCGTTGTCGAACACCGAGATCAGCCCGCCCGGCTGCCATTCCGCGTCATGCTGCCAGTAGGTGTGCGTCCCGGGGCCGAGCTTGAAGCTCGAGTGCGTCCCACCGAGGCGCCAGCGCACAGCGCCGCTGGCGATCTCCACGTCGTACAGCGTCCACGTGTTGCGCGAGGACAGCAGCACTTCGCTGGGTTGATTGGAGCCTGCAGCCCCCGCCTGGCCTGTCGGGGCTGGATCGACCGAGTTGATGTGCACGTAATCCCATGGGTAGCTGGCCTTCGGGGCTGGACTATTCGATTCGCTGATCGGGATGTGCCCGAGCGCGTGCCACTCCCACATGACGAGCCCTGTCTTGACGTCGATCTCCTCGACGATCGAGTCGTTGATGACGCCCGCCGCCTCGCCGCCGTAGGGCGCGAGGTTCATGTCGATCGGATCGAACGCGTCGATCCAGGCGGTGCCTTCGGGAGTCAGGCGGAATTCGTGGAGGTCGGCGTGGTAGCCGTTGCCCGCCTTGACGCTCGCGACCTTCTGGTAGGCCGAGTTGTAGATCACATCTTCGCCCTGGCCGAAGCCGACTTCGAGGATGCGTCCCTGCCACCAGGTCAGCACGTTCTTGCCCTCGTACTGCTGCAGTTTGAGGCTGGTCGCCTGTTCACCGGCGCGTAGCGGGTGGAACCACACGAGGTTGCCGTTCTGTTCGGCAATCATCGGCCCCGCCGTGCCGTCGCCCTGGTAGGGCGCGAGCAGCAGGTCTCCCGGCGCGCCCCCGGCCTGGGCCGACGTAGTGATGTGCAGCGAGGACGGCGTCAGCGTCGGCGCCGAGCCGTAGTGCTGAACTTCGCTGGCGTTGCCCGGGTTGAGCGGGAACTCTTTCTGACTGACGCTCGCCTGGTGGGCGACGGTGAAGCTGGTGGCGACCGCGTAGCTGCCCGACCCGGTGCTGACCCGTGCGCTGACCTTCACGCGCTCGCCGGCGCTGAACCGGTGCGTCGGCAGGAAGCTTTCGCCGGTCCCGGTCGAGTAGGCACGCAGCACGCCGGCGTGGGCGCCGCTGTGCGAGCCGACGACGTGGACTTCGGCGACGTGCGTGCCCTGCGGGCCGAGGAAGCTGATCTGCGTGCTCGGGGACGCGTCGGGCGTGCCCGGCTGTGGCGAGACAGCCACGGGGTCCGTCGCGGCGCTTTTCGCCGATGTGTCTTCGAACGCCGAGGACGCAGCCGGCGACGCGGTCCCGCACGCGCACAGGCCGACGCTCATCGCCAGTGCCACGATCGGCACGGTCACGCGGATCATCATCGAGTCGAACCCGGGAACGCCCGAGAAGTTCCGATCACGTTGCCGGCGGCGTCCAACGCCTGGACCTCGAAGCTCGCCTCGCTCTGGGGCACGGCGATCGCCGTCTCAAAGCCGGTCTTGGCGGCGGTTGCGACGGCGGCCGTGTGCCCCGCGCTGGCTCCGCCCAGGACGCGCCACGAGACGGCCTGGGTGGCGCCGTTCCAGCTCACGTACACCGTGGTCCCACCGGCGCCACGTCGGGCGACACCCACCGGCGGCGACAGCGGCAGGCCGACCCACGGCTTCAGCGTCGCGCGATAGCTGAGGTCGGGGCCCGGGAACTGCCCTTCCAACAGCAGCTGCCCGGAGCCGCCGTACTCGGAGAAGTACGGTTCCGATCCCCATCCGACGAACGCCTTGCCGCCGGCCAGCGTCTGGGTGTCGCCCATGTATTCCGATTCGAAGCCGCCCTTGGCGCCGTATTCGGCGACGAGCGTCGCGGTCTGCGTGCTCGGGTCCAGCTTCAGCACGAGCCCGCGCGAGGGGCCCGTCGCTTTGACGGAGGTGCCGCCGCCGGTCAGCTGGCAGCAGTGGTCGTCGAACATCGTCACCGTCGAGTTCGGCCCGAGCGCGACGTTGTGCTGCCACTGGAAGGCGGCGCCGGGCCCGAACTTGTAGCTCGAGTGCTTCCCGCCCAGCGTCCACTCGATCTTGCCGGTGTTGATGTTGACGGCGTAGGCAGCCCACGTGTTGCGCATCGAGACCAGGAACGACCCGTTACCCATCAGTTCGAGCGCGTTGACGTGGTAGGCATCCCACGGGAAGCCGTTCGTCGGCAGCGTCGCGTGTGAGTCGCCGAGCGGGATGTGTTCGAGCGCGTCCCAGGTGCGAAGCAGCTTGCCGGTCTTGATGTTGTACTCCTGCACCGCCGAGTCGATCAGCGCGCCGTTGTAGGCGCCGCCGTAGCGCGACAGGTCCAAGGGGATGTTCTTGTTCGCCGTCACCCACGCGTCTTCGCCGTTGATGGCGAGCGCGTGCAGGGTTAGAACCCAGCCGTCGGCGCCTTTCAGGCGCGCCACCGGCTGGTAGTGCTGGTTGACGATGATGTCTTCGCCGCTCTCGGTCGCGCCGGTGTTCGTGACGACCCCCTGCCACCACGCCAGCGCCGGCTTGCCTTCATAGGTCTGGAGACTGAGGTTGGCAGCGGCAACGCGTTCGGGCACCGGCTGGAACCAGACGGGCTGCAGCTTGTTGTCGAGGATCAGCGGCCCGCTCTGACCGATGATCGGCGGTTCGTTGAGGTCGAAGAAGTTGGCCGTAAGGATGTAGCCGGGTGCGAGACCGCTCGGCGCGGTCTGCTTGTCGACGCGGATCTTGGGCGGGTGCAGCGACGGCTCGGTCACGAAGCTGTAGGTGCCGTGGGTGCTGTACGCGCCGATCGGCGGCCCGTGGGAGCCCGCCAGCGCGACGTTGACGACGATGAAGCCCGCGAGCACCGCTGCGATCGCCAGGGCGAAGCGCCGCACCGCCGGTGCGAGCTCGCTGGCGGGCTTGGGCATCAACGTGAACGTCATCAGGCACGCCGCCGCAGCCAGCCCCGCGCCGATCAGGAAGGCGAGCCGGAAGCCGTCCGTGAGGGCCTCGGGCACCTGCTGGCCGGTGCCGATCAGGTGGCTCGAGCGCTGGGTCGCGAGCGTCACGAGAACCGCCAACCCAAGGCCGCCGCCGATCTGTCGAGAGGTGTTGACCAGCCCCGACGCGAGCCCTGCCTGCCCCTCCTTCGCTCCCTGGGTCGCGGCGATCGTCGAGGGGACGATCGACATCGCGATGCCGGCCGCGGTCAGCAGCCCCGGGATCAAGATGTAGACGATCGGGCTGCCGCTGGAGCCGATTTTCGCGAGCAGCAGCATGCCGCCCGTCAACATGATCAGGCCGCCGCCAAGCACCGGGCGCACACCGAAGCTGCTCACGAGCTTGCCCGCGCGCGAGGCGACCGCCATGATCATCAGCGTCATCGGCAGGAAGATCAGCCCGGTGTGCAGCGGCGAGAGACCAAGCACCTGCTGCAGGTACAGAGAGCTCACGAACCACATCGGGAACAGCGACGCGCTGAACAGCAACACGATGTTGTTGGCGACGCGCAGCGGCTTGGTCAGCTCCTTGAAGGGAATCAACGGGTTGGAGGCAAGCCGCGCCTCGATCACGCCGAACACCGCCAGCAGCGCCACGCCGCCGATGATCGGCCCCAGCGCGGCGAGCGTGTCCCAGCCCTTCAGACCGGCTTCCACGACGCCGAACACCAGCACCATCTGGCCGATCGTCAGCGTCACCGCGCCCGCCAGGTCGAAGCTCGCGCCGTCCTGGATGCGACGGCGCTCGCTGACGACGGCATACGCCACGAGCGCTGTCGCGATCGCGATCGGCGGGTTGATCAACAGGACCCAGCGCCACGTCAGCTCCTGCGTGATGATCCCCCCGAACAGCACGCCGGCGGCGCCGCCGAGCCCGTTCATCGCCGCCCACGTCCCGATCGCGCGATGCAGCTTGGGACCGGGCGCAAACGACGACGTGATGATCGCCAGCGAGCAGGCCGCCATGAAGGCGCCGCCGAGGCCCTGCACGGCGCGCGCGCCGATCAGCATCTCGCGGCTCTGGGCGGCGCCGCCGACCAGCGAGGCGAGCCCGAACAGGAGCAGCGCCGCCACGAACGTGCGGCGCTGGCCGAAGTGATCCGCGACGCGGCCGCCGAGCATCAGAAAGCCGGCGAACGTGATCGCGTACGCGTCGACGATCCACTGCAGTTCGGGTGAGGAGAAGCCGAGGCTCGACTGGATCGAGGGCAGCGCGACGTTGACGATGCTCAGGTCGAGGATGACCATGAACTGCGCGACGCAGCACACGACCAGCAGCCACCGCGTGCCTGAGCCGGACTTGGACTGGTCCTCGACCGGGGACGTGTTCGGAATCCCCGGGCTCGCGGTCGTCTCGACGCTCATGAGCGCCTGAGTCCCTGCAATCGGGCCTGCCGACGCCTGGTAGGGTGAGCGCCCGAGCCCTTCAGCGACGATTGGAGCCCGGCCGATGAGAAAGTCTTCACTGACCGCCATGCTAACGAGCCTGGCACTCCTGACCAGCGGTGTAGCGGTGGCGGGATGCGGCGGCAAAAGCAGCTCGACCGCCTCGCAAACGACGAGCACGCCGAGCACGCAGACGACGACGAACGGGCACAAGAAGTACAAGACCAAAGCGGGCTACTGAGTCGCACGGCGCTCACTTGCCGCCCGGAAGTGACGCGGCGTAAGTGACCACTGCGACCGTGTGCGAGGTGCCGAGCACCTGGTGCGTGCGATCGAGCGCCTGCACCTGCACGCGGGCGTACTTCACCGGTAGCGTGGTCGAGCTTTCAAAGCCGTCCGCCGGAATCGTGGCGCGCACCGACAACGACCCGCTGGCGGCGCCGGCGAGCACACGCCAGGCGGCGACTTCGGTGGCGCCGTTCCAGCTCGCGTGCACGACCGTCTCTTCGCCCGTGTTGTTGAGGGCGGCGAACGTCGCCGGCGGGCTCAGCGGACGTCCGCTCCAGGGGAAGCGGAAGGCCCTGTAGAAAGCCATTTCGTAGGGCAGGTTGGCGTCGAACAGCAGCGAGCCATCGCTCGCGAACTCGCTGATCTGAGGCACGCTGCCGAAGCCGACGACCGTGTTGCCGTCGGCCAGCGTCTGCGCGTTGCCCTGGCTCGCGGACAGCAGCGGTGGATCCTGGTGCGTGTAGGAGGCGGCGAGATGCGCTTCGTGGGTCTTGAAGTCGAGCGTCACGCGCACCGCACGCGACTGTTTGTGGACCGGTGGGTTGGAGCCGTCATCGAACAGCGTCACTTCGCCGCCGGTGAGCATGCGCGCGTCGTGCTGCCACGCGGTTTCGGTGCCCGGGCCCATCTTGAACGAGCTCGCGAGACCGCCGAGGCGCCATAGCACCTTGCCGGAGCCGCCTTCGAGCTGGTAGGCGGCCCAGGTGCTGCGCGCCGAGATCAGGATGTCGCCATCTGACTCCGGGTCGATCGAGTTGAGGTGAAACCAGTCCCACGGCGTCGAGCCCTTGCTGGGTTCGCTCTCGGACTCCGACGCGCGGATGTGATCGAGGCTGTGCCATTCCCAGCGCACGAGGCCTGTCTTCATGTCGATCTCCTGAATCGCCGTGTCGACGATCGCGCCGTCCGCCGATCCTTTCACCGCCTTCAGGTCGCAGCGGATCGGGTTGAACGCGGTGATGAAGGCCACGTCATGCGGCGCGAGCTGGAAATCGTGCAGGTCAGCCTTCAGACCGTTGCCGCCCGCGACCCTCGCGACGGTCTGATACTGGGCGTTCGTCACGACGTCTTCACCTTGGCCGAAGCCCAGCGAGAGCACGCGCCCCCTCCACCACGTGAGGTCGCGCTGCCCTTCGTATGTCTGCTCGCTCAGGTCCTCCGCGGTTTCGCCCCCCGGCAGCTTGTCGAACCACACGAGCTGGCCCTGCGGCGTGTAGATCAGCGGTCCATACTGGCCGGGCCCGGGGCCGTTGGTGGTGAGGATGTCGCCCGCCGCGGGGTCGCGATCCGGCACGCTGACGCTCAGCACCGGAGCCTGCGCGGCGGGTAGCGTCGCGAAGCTCTGAGAGTCGGCCGGAGCCGCCGCCGGATTCGGGAACGGCGGCACGTGCGCCGTCGGATACGGGGTGTCGATACGAAATCCGAACTCGATCCGCTTGCCTGCGTTGCCTGCGTTGCCCGTGTTGCCTGCGCTGCCTGCCGCGCCTGCGCCGATCACGGCGCCCACGGTCACATGCTCGCCGGGGTCGAACGGCTTGTCGGGCACGAAGCTGGCGCCGCCGCCCTGCGAGTAGCCGGCCAGGTGGCCGTCGTGGCGGCCGGACTCCGAGCCGACGACCGTCACCTGACCGATGTCGGCAGCGTCCGCACCGAGGAAGCTGATCTGGGTGTGCGGGTTGGCCGTGTCGCTTTCCGGCTCAGGCGAGACGGCGACTCCCGCGGCGAGCGTCGCGCTGTGTTCGAAGGTCGTCGGCAGGCAGTCGGGCGCGGCCCGCGCCGTGGCTGTCGAGCTCCCGCTCGAGAACCCGAGATCGAGCGAGCCGCTGACGAGCGCCGCGACGACCCATGCGAGGAGCGCGACCAGCAGGACGATGTACCCGTTGCGTCTCATGTGTGCTTTAGGCCCGACTTCCGGACACCGGCGACGGTCGCGACCGGCGGCACGAAATCGAGCGATGCCCAGGCTGCTGCCGTAGTGCCTCTCCCGGGTGCGGATGGAGAGGCTCCTTCGACGCCATGACAATACCGGGGAACCCTCGTGCGACCCATAAGGATGCGCTCGTCGGGCCGATCCTTACCAAGTTTTTCGTGGCGCCCGCCGTGCGCGCATCGCGTAGGCTGCAGTGGATGAGGGTACGCATGGCACTGGCGGTGCTGGCCGTGACAGGGGGGCTTGCTTGGAGCACGACTCCTGCCCTCGCGAGCTCGAACGCCACCACCACGCAGCGCTACGTCCAGGACAACTACGCGCTCGTGCGGCTCGCGCGGACACACCTGGCCACGGCCGAAGCCGGACCACTTCATGTCCTCGCACAGGTGCGAGCGGAATGTCCGGGAGCCGGCGTGGGCTCGCCGCAGAACCCCGACTCGACGCAGATGAGCGACGAGGTGATCGCCGCGATGGTGGTATCCGCCTACGAGCCCGACCTGTCTGCGATCCGCACCTTCGTCGCCGCTGCCGGCGCGCTCAGCTGGGGCAACCACGGCCTGACGAGCGCTGTCCACGGCTACATCGGCGATCTGAAGACGATCCTCAGCCTGTCGCCACCGAATCTCTGCAGCGACGTCAAAGCGTGGGCGGCGAGCGGGTACAGCGCACTGCCCGCGAGCACGGTCACGCTCGTCGCCAAGTTCATGCCGGCGTGGGTGGCGCTCGGCGATCTGCCGCCGCAGCTCGCCGCCTATGAGAGCGCGAGCGCTCGCAGCCTCGCTCGGCGCTCGGTGCCACTGGAACAGACGCTCACCGAAGGTGAAGCGCGCGCGGTGGAACACTGGGGCGCGATCATGGACACGCTCGAGCTCTGGCCCTGAGCGGCGCGCACAGCGGCTCACGCGACCGCGCGCAGGTGCCGGTAGGGCGCTGAGCGCAGCTCGCGCACGAGCCCCTCGAGCACGCCCTCATCGCCCTCCTCGAGACCGTCGGTGACGGCGCCGATGAGCGCGCGCTTGCGCTCGAGCAGCGTCGAGATCGTCTCGTCGATCGTGTCGGCGGCCAGCAGGTAGTACGCGTTGACGGCGTCCTGCTGGCCGATCCGGTGGCAGCGGTCCTCGGCTTGGTCGTGCTTGGCTGGCGTCCAGCCGAGCTCGAGGAACGCGACGTTTGAGGAGCGCGTCAGTGTCAGGCCGTGGCCCGCGACCTCGATCGAGCACACGATCAGCTGGTTGGCCTCGCTCGCCTGCGCCTCCTGAAAGGCGCTCAGGGCACTATCGCGGGCCGCCGCGCTGTCCTCGCCGAGGATGTGGAGAGCCGCAGGGAAGCGATCGAGCACGGCGCGTTGGATCTCGCGATGACCGGCGAACACGACCAGCCGCTCACCGGAGGAGCAGAAGTCGTGGATCCAGGCGAGCGCGGCGTGCAGCTTGCCCCGCGCCGCCAGCAGCTTCAGCGCGTTGCAGCGCACCAGCCGCTCCGCGCGTAGCGCCGCCGCGACCTTCGCGTCGAGCTCGCGTAGGTCCAGCGGCTGGCTGCGAAGCCAGGCGACGAGGTCGCGCTCAGCCAGCCTGTACTCGGCTTCGTTGTCCAGCTCGACCGGCACGACCGCGCGCGTCTTGGCCGGCAGCTGCGGAAGCACGTCGGCCTTCAGCCGGCGCACAAAACAGCGCGCGCGCAGGTGCCAGTGCAGGCGCAGATGGGCGTCGGCGCCACGAAAACGCGCGCCGAAGCGCGCGCCCGAGCCGAAGTCCTCCAGCCGTCCAAGAATCCGCAGCTGGGAGATCAGCTCCGCCGGGCGGTTCGTCACCGGGGTACCGCTCAGCGCCAGCACGAGGCCCTCGCGCGGGATTACCGCAGACAGGCGCTGGACCGCCTGCGTTCGCTTGGCGGCGGCGTTCTTGCAGTAGTGCGACTCGTCGAGCACGAGCGCCTGCGGCGCTAGCGAACAGAAGCTCGTCCAGGCGCGCGGCGACGATGTCGTAGTTGACGACCGTGATGTCGGCGGCGCCCGCCGCGCGACCGCCACCGCCGTTGCCGGACAGCGTCACCGCGCTGCGTTGCGGCAGCCAGCGCTCGAGCTCGCGCAGCCAGTTCAGCTTGAGGCTCGCGGGACACACGACCACGGCCGGGTAGGCGCCCGCCGCCTCGACCGCCGCGAGTGCCTCAATCGTCTTGCCTAGACCCTGCTCATCGGCGAGGAACGCCCGCCGGCGCTCCAACAGGTAGCTGACGCCGGCGCGCTGGAACGGCTTGAGCTCGCCGCCGAGGCCGGCGACGTGCAGCGACGCGTCGGTCGCGCTCGACAGCGCCACCAGGCCGGCTGCCTGCGCGTGCTGCTCGCGGATCTCCTGCAGCAGCACGAGCGCGTCCGGGTCGACCCACACCTCGCCGTCCGCGAGGAAGTCGTCGAGCTGCGGCACGCAGAACGGATCGGCACGCAGCGAAGCAGGCGGCTGGTGATCGCGCGCACCACCGCGACGCGCCGCGGGTGCCAGCACGCCGCGCAGCGCCGCGAAGCGGCGCAGGCGCTGCGGATCGTGGCCCGCGGCCAGGACGAACGTCGGCTCCTCATGCACGCTCGAGCGCTCGAGCACCGCCGCCGGCGCCGGTCGGCCGTCCTCGAGCGCCGCGACACAGCGCTTGGCAGCGGGGCTGAGCCATGCATCGAGCGTCGAGATCTGTCGCCACGACTGCAGCGTCAACGGCACCGTGACGCCGCCGGGAGCGCCCGTCGCGACCGCACGGAGCGCGCCGGGCAGGCGCCGCTCGTCACCGAGCAGTACGAACTCCGGCGCGGTGCCCGGGGCGGGCGCGCCTTGTACATCGACGTTGCCGCGCCAGGTCCTCGCACGCGTCAGCCACGCCGTCACGCGCGGGTCCACGCTCACATCCTCGACGTGCTCGAGCAACTCCGCCAAGCGCTCGGCGTCATCCTCGACCGCCGCCAGGCCAAGCGTGCCGGCGGGACCGTCGAGCGCACGCAACCCCGACCGCGCGGCGAGTACGCGCGCGAGTCGGGCGCGCTCACGGGCGATCAGGATCCAGTGCTCGCCACGGCGGTCACGACGGAACTCGACGTCGTAGGCCTGTTGCGCGCTGTGCGTGGCCGGCTCACCTGCGGCCGCGGGGCTCGGCGCCTCGCGTTCGCGGCGCGCACGAAGCGCCCGCCGCGCGTCCTCGCTGAGCGTCAGCCTACCGTCGCGCGCGCCACCGTCTCCCAGCAGCGCCGCCGAACACTCGTCGAGCGGCACGACGGCGCGTCCGATCGCAGGCAGCTCACGCGCCTGCGGGTGCTCGAGCAGACTCTGCACCAACTCGGCGTGACCGTCAGTAGCGAAGCTCAGCCACCAGTCCTCGTCCGGGCGGGCGAGCTCGACCACGCACTCGTCGCGGCGACGCCGCGAGCGCCGGCGCCGGATCGTGCGCTCGAGCTCATCGCTCACCTCCGGCGGCTGCGTCAGGGTCGCGAACAGCTGCGCGAGCGCCTCGGCCTGGTCGGGGCCGAGCGGCACGCACCACGCGCGTTGCGCCGGATCCCAGCGCCGGCCAGGGATCGCGCGCAGGAGCTGGCGCAGCCCCTCGTCGTAGGGGAAGCGCAGCACGGCCTCGTCGCGAGCCATGGTTGCGGAGAACGAAGCCGAGGACATCGAGCACGGCACGATAGGCGGCGCGGGGGATGCCCGCCGCGGTGCGCTAACGCAGCAGAGCCTGTTGGCTCAGAGCCAGCTCGCCGGGTCCGCGCGCTGCGTGGGCGTAGCGCCGTCGCCACGGGCGGCCATCCGACAGGCCGTCACGACGAGCGCCGCGACGGCCAGCCAGACGAGAGGGAGGATGATGATGAGCATCGAGCACAGCTTGCTCGCCGTTGCTGAAGCACAGCTACGCCGTTGCTCAGCGCCAGCTTAATTCCTACACAGCTCCTACAGACTGGTTCGCCGCTCCTTAGTTTCGACGCGCATCATCACCTACGCTGGCCCTGCACACTCCATCGGAGGCCCCAAATGCACAACTCGAAGATGTTCAGAGCGGCGATCGTCACGGGAGCGCTGGCAGCGGGCGGCGCTGCGGTCGGGATTGCCGGCGCATCGGCTGCGCCGACGAGCTCCAGCCCCAGCAGCTCGACACCGACCACGACGAGCCCCGCCCCCTCCAACTCTGCACCTGCGCCCCCGCAGAAATCTGGCGCGCAGCCGAAGGGCAACTGTCCGAACATGGGCCAGGGAAAGGGTCCCGGCGCGAGCGGAGGCTCCTACAGCGGCCCCGAACCAACGTCTGCCCCTGTCCCCAGCTGAGACCGGCGTTGACCGGCGCCGTGTGAGCCGGGGTCGGCTCACACTGGTCGCGCTCGCGTCGTGCGTGTTGCTCGCCGCTTGCGGGCGCTCCGCCGCAACCAGCGCCAACAGCAGCGCCCTGGTGTCGATCGGCGCCGGCCTACAGGGCCCCTCCGGCTGGCGCGCGGGCGTCTACGCCGCGGGCCCGCCGACGACGGCGGCGTTCGCGATCGACCCGCAGGGGCGCCTGTGGCTGACAGCGGCCGGCCTGGAAGCCCACACGCACGACGGTGTCTACGTGATCGCCAAGCAGGGTGCGACGCCGGTGAAGGTCGTCGCCGGCCTGGACGACCCGCTGGGACTGGCGTGGTACGACGGTCGCCTGTATGTCGCCTCGGTCGGTCGCGTGGACGCTTATGCGGGCTTCGACGGGCGGCGCTTCACGCAGCACACCACGATCCTCGACGGTCCCGTCGCCGGCGGCGAGAACAACCTGCTCGTGATGGCTCCCAATGGACGCTTCCTGATGGGCATCACAGCCACGTGCGACCACTGCGCGCCCAGCTCGCCGTATGCGGGCTCGATCGTGTCGTTTCGCCCGAATGGCAGCGGGCTGCGGCTGTATGCCTCGCGCATCCGGGCGCCCTTCGGGCTCGCCTACATGCCCGGCACGAGCGATCTGTTCGTCTCGATGAACCAGCAGGACGACCTCGGCAAGCGCACACCGGGCGACTGGCTGACGCTCGTCCGCGAAGGCCAGGACTGGCGTTTCCCGGGTTGCTACGGACAGGGTGGCTCGAGCTGTGCCGGTGTGCCGACTCCGACCGCTGTGCTCGACGAGCACGCGGCGGTCGGCGGCGTGGCGATCACGACGGGCCAGCTCGGCGCGCGTGTGGGCACAGCGGCCATCGTGCCCGAGTGGCAGCTCGGCAAGGTCCAGCAGGTCGCCCTGCGCAGGACCGCCTCCGGCTACGAAGGCACGGTCGCGCCGCTGTTGCGGGGCATCAAGAACCCGCTGGCGGTGACGCTCACGCCCGGTAGCTCGCTGCTCGTCGGCGACTGGTCGACCGGCACGATCTACCGCGTCACAGCCCCCGGCGGCTAGCCAGCCTCGGTGCGAACATAGGTCGATGAGAGCGCTCGAGATCCTCGTGCTCGAGCACGAGCGTGAGGTGCCGGCGGCGCTGTTCGGCGACTGGGCGCAAGCGCGCGGACACATGCTGCGCACGGTGTGTGCGGCGGAGCTGACGCGCTGGCCCGACCCGCGCACGCTCGACGTCGTCGTGAGCCTCGGCTCGGATCGCTCGATAGCGGCCTCGCGCGAGTCGTGGATCGCAGATGAGATCGAGTTCCTACGGAGCGCCCACGCCAGCCAAGTGCCGGTGCTCGGCATCTGCTTCGGCGCCCAGGCACTCGCCAGCGCGCTCGGCGGTGTGGTGTCGCACGCCCCACAGCTCGCACTCGATTGGACGACGATCGACACGTATGACAGCGCCCTGATCTCACCCGGCCCGTGGATGCGCTGGCACGAAGACATCCTCTCGGTGCCACCCGAGGCTCGCGAGCTGGCGCGAGCGGGCAGCGTCCCGCTGGCGTTTGTGCGGGGCAGCAGCGTCGGCGTTCAATTTCACCCCGAGGTCGACGCCGAGCTCGCGCACGCCTGGATCGAGGATTCTCAACGCAGGCTGCGCGAGCGCGCGGTCGATCTGGCGGCGCTGCGCCGCCAAGTCGCTCTCGCCGCCCCCGGCGCACCCGCTCGCGCACACGAGCTCTTCGATCGCATCGCCTGCCTCTGGCGCGAGCCAGCCTATTCGTAGGTGAAGGTGTCGCCGGGGGGATTGCTCGAGCTCTTGAGCTTGCCGACCGACGCGACCACCGTGACCGTGCCGGCGCCGCGCGGCGTTGTGGCCGTGCAGCTCGCGCTCGATGCGCACTCGACGCCGCTCGCCTTCTTTTTGCCGAACTTGAAGCTGGTGGTGCCCGCCCCGGGCGCGAATCCGACGCCCGTGATCGTCACGGGCGTGCCGCCGGCCGCCGGGCCGCCCCCGGGCGTGATCCCCGCGACCGACGGCGTGTAGCCGAACCTGTCGTGCTTGGAGAGCGCGCTGGTACCGCCGGGCGTCGTGACCGTCACGTCCACCGTCCCGGATCCGGCGGGCGCGACGGCGGTGATCTGAGTCGCGGATTCGACGGTCACAGCTGTCGCGGCGATCGCGCCGAAGTCGACCGACGTGGCCCCGTTGAGATTCGTGCCCGTGATCACCACCGACGTTCCGCCCGCGGCAGCGCCGTCCGTGACGGACAGTTTCGCGACCGTGGGCGGCGCTGCGTAGCTGAATCGGTCGAGCGTCCCGGTCGGGCTCGTGCCCGCGGCGGTGGTGACCGTCACATCGACGCTGCCGGGCGCTCCCGCCGGCGCGACCGCCGAGATCGTTTCAGGCGATTCGACGGTGAAGCTGGTGGCGGCGATCGAGCCGAAGTGGACAGACGTCGCGCCCTCGAACGTCGAGCCTGTGATCGTCACTTTCGTGCCGCCGGTCGCCGGGCCGCTTGCGGGGCCGAGGCCGCTGACCGTCGGGGCCGGTTCCGTGGCAGCGAGGTCGTGCATGCCGCCGGCCGCGATCCCCACGACCTCGCCGAGGCCCGTGACCTGCACAGGGACATCGCTCGCTTCGCCAGAGCTGTTGCCGTTGCCAAGCTCACCGCGCTTGCCTTCGCCCCACGTCGTGACGGTCCCGCCGTGCAGCAGCGCCATGCTGTGATCGTCGCCGGCTGCGATCTGTGCCACTTCCGCCAAGCCCGTCACCGGCACAGGTCCTTCGCTGCTGGATTCGATCGAGCCGTCACCCAGCTGCCCGTCACCATCCGCTCCCCACGCCATCACCGTGCCGCCGCTCAAGAGCGCAAGGCTGTGGCGTCCGCCGGCCGCGATCGCGTTGGCGCCGCTCACGCCTTCCACCGTCACGGGGACTTCGCTGAAACGTTCTTCTTCGGAGCCCCTACCAGGGACAGCTGCCCGAGCTCCCCGAGCTGGTCGGCGCCCCACGCCATCACCTGACCATCACTGAGCAGCGCCAAGCTGAACTGTTCGCCCGCGGCGATCGCCGTGACGCCCGTCAGCCCTTTCACGGGCACGGGCAAGTCGCTGTTTTTGGTGGCGCCGTCGCCGAGCTGGCCGTATTCGTTTTCTCCCCACGCCATCACCGTGCCGTTGCTCAGCAGCGCCAGGCCGTGTTCGCCACCGGCCGCGATCGCTGTGACGCCGCTGAGCCCTTTGACCGCCACCGGGACTTCGCTGTCGCTCGTGCCGCCGTCGCCAAGCTGCCCGGATTCGTTGCCACCCCAGGCCATCACCGTGCCGTTCGCCAACAGCGCCATGCTCTGGTTGGCGCCCGCCGCGATCGCCTTGACTTCGGTCAACCCGACGACGGCTTCGGGCACATCGCTACTGACTTCTTCACCGTCTCCCAGCTGCCCGTACGTATCGGACCCCCAGGCGACGACGTTCCCATCGCTGAGCAGCGCGAGGCTGTGATTCTTGCCGCCGGCGATCGCGGTGACGAAGTCCAAGCCGCTCGTCAGTACGGGAATGTCGCTCGGCGCGAAGTTGCCATCGCCCAGCTGCCCAAACGTATTGGCGCCCCATGCCACGACGCGGTAGTGGTGGGCTGCGACCGTCAACCGTGCCGCTTTGCTCACGGCTTTGCCGGCCGTGTTGGTGAACACCGCGCGGTACTGATTGCCGCTCTGCGAGACCTGCACGTCTTCGACCGCTAGCGTGTCCGCGTTGGCTCCCGCTAGTGGGCTCCAGCTGCCCCCGCCGTTGGTTGATACTTCCCACTGGACGGTCGGCACTGGAAACCCTGACGCAGCGGCTTCGAAGTGGGCGTCCAGTCCAAGTTCCACGGTGGTGGCGACGGGCTGCTTGATCACGGCTGGAAAGTCGCGAACCGTCAGGGTTGCTGTGTTGCTCGTCGCGCTTCCGGCCGCGTTGGTGAAAACCGCTCGATACTCGTCGCCATTTTCAGCGCCGCCCGCGCTCGCGATCGTCAGTTTGTTCGCGCTCGCTCCGGCGACAGCGCTCCAGCTACCGCCGCTGTTGGTCGAGAGTTCCCACTGCACGGTCGGCGTCGGGAACCCCGTCGCGGCCGCTTCGAAGCTCGCGGGGTGGCCTTCTTCGACCGCCACGCTCGCCGGCTGCTGAGTCAGCTTGGGCGCGTTGTGGACGGTCAGCGTCGCCGCGGCACTCGTCGCGGTGCCAGCCGCGTTGGTGAACACGGCGCGATACTGATCGCCGTCTTCTGAGGTTTTCGCGCTGGCGATCGAGAGCTGGTCGGCCGTGGCTCTTTTGACCGCGCTCCACGTGCTGCCTCCGTCGCTTGACATTTCCCATTGGACCGTGGGCGCCGGAGACCCTGCCGCGCCGGCTTCGAACGTCGCGCTGTGGCCTTCTTCGACCGCCACGCTCGCCGGCTGCTGTGTCACCCTGGGCGCCAGCTGCACGGTCAGCACGGCGGCCTTGCTCGTCGCGGTGCCGGCACTGTTGGTGAACACGGCGCGGTACTGATGCCCGCTTTCGGAGGTACTCGCGTCCGCGATCGTGAGCACGTTGGAGGTCGCCTGCGCGACCGCGCTCCAGTGCGCGCCACCGTTGGTCGAGAGTTCCCATTGCACGCTTGGTGCGGGGATACCCGAAGCGGCCGCTTCGAAGACGACCGTGGCTCCTTCCTCGACGGTCACGCTGACAGGCTGCTGCGTGATTTTGGGAGATTTGGTCGAACCGGCGTCGGGCGAGGCCGAACCGGCGACCCGGGCTCCGGCAGGTGCGGTCGAGAAGCCGGCGAGGAGCAGCATGCTCGCGAGCGTCGACGCCGCGAGTAGGCGCGCGGCGGCGCGCCAGCGCCAACTCGGCGCGGCGGCGGTGTGGGCCTTGCTTTGTAGCGCTCGATCGGTCGTCCTTGCCACTGCCGCCGCTCCCCGTCTCACCCGCTGAAGGCGCCCTCGTGCGAGCGCTCGGCCGTCCCTCGACTTGCCAACCGGACGACGCACACTACCAGTCGAACGGTGTCCGGCAAACGACTGCGAGCCGATTTGTCATGTGGGGTCCAGCGGCCCGCTCATGCGCCGCACGGCGACGGAGCGCTGCACGCCGAGCGCAGGTCACCGGCGGAAGAGCCTGAAGCTCTCCCGCCGGATCGCCGTCACGCGGTTGTCGCGTCGCTAGGGCTTAGCGGTGAGCCACGGCGTGTATGCGACCGTGCCGATGGCGGTGTTGCACCTGCCGCCCCCGTTGGGACCGCGATGACCGACCGCCCGGCGGGCGGGTGATGGTGAGCGTCGAATACCGACCGCGCGCGGAGCTCCGCGACCAGTTCCTCACCGCGCTCTATGACGTTCGCTTCAGCCGCCGGCGTACCGGCGCGAGCTCCTGGCAGGTGTGGCGCGACAGCAACGACCCGGGTCGGTTTCTCGAGGAGTTCGTCGTCTCCTCGTGGGAGGAACACCTACGCCAGCACGAGCGCGTCAGCGAGCGCGACAGCGACAGGTTGAAGCGGATCGAGGCGATGAGTGAGCCCGAGCATCCGCCGCAGGTCACGCACTGGGTGACACCGCCCGCGCCGACGCAGGCCAATGAACCGGGATCTGAATCGATCGCCGTACCGGGCGCGGGGTAGGCTGGGCCCGGCGTCGATGGCGACTCTTGTGTTTGGTGCGACGGGCGTGCACGGCGGCGCGGTGGCCGGCGCGTTGCTCGACGCCAGCGAGGCCGTGACCGCGTTCGTGCGCGACCCGCACTCCGAGCACGCGCTCACGCTCGAGCGACGCGGGGCGCGCCTCGCGGTCGGCGACCTCGACGACGCCGCGAGCGTGACTCGGGCGCTGGCGGACGTCGAGACGGCGTACGCGGTCACGACGCCGTTCGCCGGCGGCGCCGAAGAGGAGTTCCGTCAAGGGGCGCAGATCATCGCCTCGGCGGCGCAGGCGCGGTTGCCGTGGCTGATCCTTGCGTCAGTCGCGTCCGCCGCAGTCGCGGACGTACCCCATTTCAGGAGCAAGGCACGCATCGAGCAGGCGCTGCGGCAGTCGGCGCTCGCGTGGACCGTGGTGGCGCCGAGCTACTTCTACGAGAACGTGCTCGGCTCGCGCGATGCGATCACAGCGGGGCGGTTGCCGCTTGCGCTGCCGACCGACACGCCGCTGCAGCAGGTCGCCCTGGGAGATCTCGCAGCGCTCGTCGTCGCGATCCTCTCGCGCCGTGAAGAGCACCTCGGTGCGCGCGTCGAGGTGGCGGGCGATGACCCCACCCCGGCGGCGATGGCGCGGGCGATCGGTGTCCGACATGAGCAGGTCTCACTGGCGAAGGTCGCCCAACGCAACGCGGACCTCGCCGCGATGTACTCGTTTCTCGCACGCCAGGGCTACGCCGTCGACATCGCCGCGCTCAAGCAGCGCTACCCAGAGGTCGCATTCAAGAACTTCGCTGCGTGGGCTACGAGCGTCGATTGGGCTCCGATCGGCAGGTAGGGAGGGAGGGAGGGAGGGAGGGAGGGAGGGAGGGAGGGAGTGGGTGGGTGGGTGTCATGCGCGATGGCACCGAATCCTTTTGCGACGGCAGGCCTCTTATTTAGGGTCGACACTCGAGTCGGCCGAAACGGGAGGCTCATTATGACCATAGCTATCTATCTCATCGTGGCCGCGGTCGTCATCTGTGGCTGCATCTTTTTCATGCGAGCTCGCTCTCGTGACTGATACGTACGCTCGATCCTGGCCGACCGAGCAGATCGTGAGGGCCGCCCAATCGGGCGATCGACGCGCGATCACGACACTCGTCTCCGGCTCGCATCAACACGTTCAACGCTTCGCTCGCACGCTCTGCTCAACGCCCGAGGACGCAGAGGACGCGGCGCAGGAGGCTCTGATCGTCCTCTACCGGAAGATCGGGACGCTCAGAGCCACCGCGGCACTCGGATCGTGGATGTTCCAGATCGTCCGCAACGAGTGCATCCGCAGATCGCGGCTCGCATTCCGCCGGCCCGCCTTCACTGCGATGGCTGAGCCCTCCGCCGAAGACACCGCCCTCGCCCGCCTCGAGATGCGGCGGATCGTCGACTCGATCGCAGGGCTCCCCCCCGAGCAGCGCGCCGTCCTCGTACTACGCGACATCCAGGGACTATCGGGAGCAGCGACCGCCCAGACGCTCGGCCTCAGCCGTGCCGCAATGAAGTCACGCCTACACCGCGGACGGGAAACACTCCACTCACAACTCAGCACACCAAGCAACACGACCAGCTACGGAGGTGGCGAGGATGCCTGACCCTGACCAAAGAACTCTCGCCAGTACATCCGTCGGTGCACACCTCGCGCGCGGAGTGATCGGCTTCGGGCTGATCGGCTCGGCGGTCGCACTGACTCCGAGCCACGGTCCGATCGCACTCCTGTTCGCACCCCTCGGCATGGTCGCGTTGCGCGGCTGTCCCACGTGCTGGATAGCCGGGCTGATCGAGACGATCTCCGCCGGCCGACTCCAGCGCACCTGCACCGAGACCAGCTGCACGCTGTACTCACCCACTCAGACAACGAAGAGATTAGTCGGAGGTGAACAACCGCGAGCGTGAGCGCCAAGGCCCGATTCCGCCCGCCAATGCCCATCGCGCGCCGGCGGTGAGGCCAGGGTGTCCCGCCTCGGTGATCGCAAGTTTGGCTCCCACCCCAAAGGTAACGAAGCGGCGCGGCACGAAGATCGACATCAGCCACACGCCGGTGGTCGCGCTGTACCCGGCGATGTAGACCTCGGACAGCTTGCGACCAAGGCCTGGCACGTCGTCGCGAGCGCGAACGTACAGTGCGATCAGCGACGAGCGCAACACCACGCCGGACTTGGCCAGACGGAGGATGAGATCATCGGTGTCAAATCAGTTTGTGTAGCTCGCCGACTGCCGCGACGAAGACCACGTCGAAGAACAGCTGGAACCAGGTCGCGTGCCGTTCCTCTCTGGATCGCCCGTTGTTCGCAGCCGCGGCGGCTCCAGGCGAAAGGTGCGCCCGGCCCCGAGATAGCGCGCCGACGGGCCTACGCCGCCAACCCCTCGACGACCATGTGCAGCCCGGCGTGGCGAACGCGGCCGGGAACGAGCCCGGCGTCGCGCATCAGGTCGTGCACCTGCTCCGGCGAGCGCTCCCGACCGCCCTCGCATTCGACGAGCATCAGCAGGTCCGTCATCGAGCTGAGCGGGCTCGGGCGATCGGGCTCGTGATGCTGGTCGATCACGACGACTCTGGATCCGGCCGGCATCGTCGCCCGCACGCGGCGCAGAATCCCACGGCAGGCCTCGTCGTTCCAATCGTGCAGGATCCACTTGAGCAGATACACGTCGGCGCGCGCGTCGAGCTCGCCGAACAGGTCGCCGGCTCGCTGCTCGACCCGATCGGCGACGCCGCGCGCACGCAGGAAGCCCTCGGCTTCGCGGAGCACCTCAGGAGCGTCGAGCAGGACACCGCGCGTGTCCTCGCGGCGCTCGAGGATCGCTGCAAGCAGCGTGCCGATGCCGCCGCCGACATCGCAGATCACGCATTCACGCGGCCACGGGTACGCGCGGGCCAGTCCGGCGAGATCGATGGCCGTCAGCTCCCGCATGGCCTCGCCGAAGCGCGCCCCCTCGTCGGGGTGTTCGGCGAAGTACTCCCAGATCGAGTTGCCGAACGCGCGTCGATGTCCCGACGGCTCGGCTCCCTCACGCAACTGGTTTTCGAGCTTCCCCGTGGGCGGCGGCCGTCGCCGGTGACGCCTGGTAGGCAACCCACGACGCGATCGAATGCGGATGGTCGCGGCGCAGCGGCGCACCGAGTCGCGTGAGCCGCGCGCGACCGTCGCGGTCGAGGTGCACCAGACGTGAGGCGGCACACGAGCCGAGGACGCGCAGCGTCACCGCTTCGGAGAGATGCAGCTCTCCGGCGAGCGCGCCCACGTCGCGCGTACGGTCCCCCAGCGCATCCGCGAGGCCCGAGCTCACAAGCAGACCCGCGAGCTTGGTTCGCTGCATCCCAGCCACGAGATCCCATAGCGCTCCCTCGGCGGGCACGATCCGGTCAGCGAGTTCGAGCACGCCCCGACGAACGGCCAACCCGGCGCGTATCGCGGCGAACGGGACGGGAAACGGCGGCGGCCTCATTCGCGCAGAAGCCTAATCGAGCGACGCCGGGAGGACCCCGACTTGTTCCGCCCGTGCGGCAGCATGAAGACGTCTGTCCCACGTGGCCAGGACGAGATCGTCCGTGGCAAGCACGAGCGCCGACGCCAGGTGGAGCGCATCGAGGCTCCGCAACTCTCGTTGCACTGCGAGTGCGGACGCCCGCTCCACCAGGTCTTGATCGACTTCGAGGACACCGAAGGCCGGCCACTCCCGCCGGAAGCCGTTGGCGGCCGATTGACCGGCCGCCAGGACGAGCGCACGGCTGACCTCGACAAAACCGACCCGACAGACGAACCAGGCGTCGGCGCCATCCATCGCGGCGCGGACCAGGTCACTTCCGGGCTCGGTGACGTACCGCTTGACCAGCGCGCTGGCGTCGAGATACAGGTTCAGCGTTCTGCGTCCCGCTCTGCAAGCACCAGCGCCGAGGCGCTGCGTCGAGACTTCGCCAGGCGGGGCGCTCCCATGGGTCGTGTGCGCGACGGAACAACCAATCGCCCCGCGGCGACCAACTCGCGAAGCGGGTCATCCATCGCAGCGGCACCGGCAGGCACGATGTCAGCCACGGCCTTGCCGCGAATCGTGACCCGCACCTGCTCGCCGCGACCGACCGCGCGCAGGGTCTCGCTCAACGACTGCTTCAACGCTCGTACGCCAATCTCGCGCATGTGGCCACCTTAGCATCGATGAGGCCACTTGAATCGCGCGCGCTAATGGTCGTTACTGCAGTTTTGACTTCCCTTTGACCTGGTTGCCAGAGTCGATGACCGAGCCGCTGTTGCCGGTGACGGTCAGCTTCCCGGCGACTTTGTTGGCGGTCACGGTTGTCCCGCCCGAGTTGCCTGTGACCTTGACGGCGCCGCCGAGCGTGTTGCCCACGATCGTGACGCCGGCCGTGTTACCTGCGACGGCCAGTTTCCCGGAGATCGTGTTGGAAGCGCAGCCGCTGCTTTCTCCGATCACTACCGAGCCGCTCGATCCGTTGATCGTCGCGTGACCGTGGACCGTTGCTCCGCACATGCGTATCAACGCGGCCCCGCCGGAGGTCAGCGAGCCGCCGATCGAGGCTCCCTCGACGTCCAGCGCACCGCCGGCCTTGACCTTCACCGAGCCGCTGACTTTGGCGGTCGAGGTGAGCTCGATCGCTTCGCCCGAGCGCACCGTGAGCGTGCCGTTGACGGGGCCCGAGACGACCACGTAGTAGCCGACCATCGTCGAGCACGACTTGGTGGTTTCGTAGCCGACGTTGGAGACCGCGGTCGTGCTGACCGTCTTTGTCCCGGCCGTGGACGTGTTGATCGGGATCGTCCCGCTGGCGGGGCTCGCCAGACCCGAATAGGCGTCTGAGGCCGAGTAGGTAGCGCTCGCCGAGCTGCCGATCGCGACCATTTCCGGACAGCTGATTTCGAGGGTCGGCGCTGTCGCGTCGACCTGCACCGACAGGCAGCCCGGTTGAGAGACGTTGCCGACGTTGTCTTCAACGGTCCCACACGCGGTGTGCGTGCCACTCGTGTCGAACGTCTGCGGCGACGCGGTCGTGACGAAGCTGAACGGGTTCACGCCGCTCCCCGCACTTCCGTCTACGAGATTCGGGTCGCCGTTCGAGCTGAACGACACTTCCACGCTGCCCTTGTACCAGCCCCCGCCGCCCGCGTAGTCCGGTTCGCGTGAGGCGTTCGCGGCTGGAGCGTTTGGCGCGGTCCTGTCGACCTTGACTTCGCTCGAGGCTGAGGAGAATTCGCTTTCGGGGCTTTCGTTGCTCGTCGAGACCCGGAACGTCCATGTCCCTTCTGCCTCGGGGCCGCCGTTGGTGAAGGCGTATTCAGGGCTCGTGAGGCCGCTCGCGACCGTTTCCCAGCCGCCGTCCGCGTCCTTCTGCTGCAACGTGTAGGTGCTGACGCTCGCCGCCTGTGTCGCTTCCCACGCCAGCGTGAACACACCACTTGCGTTCGGTGTGGCGCCGCTCGAGAGCTGCGGTGCGCTCGGCGCGGCGGGGGTCACGTTACGCGACAGCGTGTAGTCCGGCGGCAGATACTTCGCCAGCGGCTTCGCGATCAGGCCACCGTCGCTGCCCGGTGTCTGGATCGTCGGCACGCGCAGTTCGAGGCTCCTGACCTTGATCGATGCCGCGCTCGAGGTCGCGCTCGAGGAGTTACGCGCATAACCCGAGTCCGAGATCAGCAGCTGCAGCTTCAGGACGTGCCCGGCGGCGACGTTCCACAGCTGCGGGTGCAGCTGGAAGACCTGCTTGGTGAAGCCGCCTTCTGGATTGAGCGGCCGGTAGATGGCGCGTCCGACGAGCTGCTGTTCACCGTTTTCCGCCACGTCCATCAGGCGCGCGATGACCTGATCGTTCGTGATCGGCGTCGAGAATTCGCCGATCACCGTGGTCGAGCCGGCGATCGTGAAGCCTTCGGATGGCGCCGGAGCGAGCTTGTAGGTGGCCGCCGAGGCGTTTTCACCGGCGGCTTCCGTCGTGCAGACGGTCCCCGACGTGAACGCGGTTTTCGGCGCGATCCCAGGCGCTTCGATCGTCTGTTCAGCGGCGCCCTGGAGGTTGATTTCGCCGGGTGCAAGGCTCGCCCAGTTGGCAGCCTTGTATTCCGTCCCCGATGATGCAGCCGTTGCGGGGCAGTGGCTCGAGATGGCAACGACGCCACCGCGCGCAGCTTCAGGTTCACTTCCCTGTCCCTTGACGAAGTATTCAAACCACGTGTTCTGCGCGGCGGCCAACTTGGCGAGATCGCCGGTCGAGGGCGTGCTCGCCGAGCGCGGGTTGTGGCCGAGGTCCATGTCGAACAGCTTCATCGCTGCGTTCGGGTAGGCGGCGCGAACCTTGTTGTAATAGTCGACCGTCTGGTCGACGGGGAACAGGTCGTCGTTCCAACCATTCTCCATCAGCGCCGGCGCCGGCTGTTCAGCCAGGCTCGTGTAATAGGCGCCGTGGTTGGAGAGGTGTTCTTCCTCCTGGACCGCAAGCGGCAGACCGTTGTACGGGCCGCCGGTGTTGGCGAAGTTATACCATTCGGTGTTGTTCGCTTCCGGGTCGTTGATCGACGTCGGCGCGTAGTAACCGAGGAGCGCACCCGCCTGGTAAAGCTCTTCGTTCCAGAACTTCTTCTGGATCCCGAATTCGTGGTTGCCGAGCATGCCGCTGTAGGGCGCGTCGGCGACGTAATCGAGGTTGCTGCCGTTGGGCTGCAGCGACTGGGAGAGGTCGGACCACGGGTATTCCGGTGCGATCGCCGCAGTTTTCATCGGCGTCCCGTTTTTCTCCGTCCACGGCACCAGTTCGCCGTTGGTCAGCTGCACGCGACCGTCCAGCGAGCCGAGCTGCATCGACATGCCGCCGCCGTTGCTGCCGCCCGTGGCGCCGATCTCTTGGGGGTTGATGACGCCTTCTTCGGCGAGCAGTCCGAGCAGGTACTGGACGTCGTGCGGTTCATAGGCCCTGCCCATCGTGTGGATGTATCCGTCTTCGCAGGGCGCGGGCTTGAGCATGCCCGCCGGTTTGGTGGGCCCGCCGCATGAGGAGCCCCAGCCGCGGTTGCTCTCACTGAAGACCGCGTAACCGAGTTTCAGCCAGCGCTGCGCGGCCGCGCTGTTCGGCAGGATCTTGGTGCTGCCCCACGGGGGGTAGATGCCGACGACGGGGTAGTTGTTGTCCGAGCCCGTCGCGGCGGGGAACGCGACGGCGACGTCGATCGGGGTGATGCCGTCCCAGGTTTTGACGGTCGTGCCGGCCGTGGTGCCGCACCAGCGCTGGCCTTCCTCGCCGACCGCGCTCTGCGTTGTGCACGTGACGGTCCCGCCGAATACGGACGTGATCGCGGCGCTGGCGCTCGCTGGCACCAGTAGTCCGATGATCAAGCCCGACAGGATCAGGATCCTGCGAACGGCGACACGATCGGCAACGGCGGTCCCTCTGAACATTCCCCACTCCCCTCACCCGGCCGACCAGCGCCGGATAGACACCCAGTGGCCCGACCGTCCCATCAACCGGATCTTGCTGTCAACCCTGACGCCCAGTTATTTGCCGCACTTTGCGGGTATCGAGGCCCGGCAAAATGCTTGTGCGAGAATGCACGAGTACTTAACTCTCGAGGTTGTCATGCCTCGATCGGCGGCGCTCGAGTGCTCAGCGGATTGGCTGCACCTCGACACCGTGAGCCGCCCCTTGCCACTCGGAATCAGCTGTCAACGCCGGAGCGTCCAACCGTCGCGCCAGCGCCAGGCACGCCCGGTCGCCGAGCGAGAGCCCTGCATCGCGGGTCAACGGTCGTAGGCGTGCCACGTCGATGGCGTCAGCGACCGTGAACGGCTCGATGGTGATCGCGCCATCGAGTAGTCCGCTCTGGGTTAGTTCCGCTGCGAGCTTCGCGGGGTCGCCTCCGCGATCGGCGACGCGGCTGAATACCTCGGCAAGATTGACCGCCGAGATGACCGCACC
Source organism: uncultured Solirubrobacteraceae bacterium (assembly GCA_963838405.1). GTDB lineage: Bacteria > Actinomycetota > Thermoleophilia > Solirubrobacterales > Solirubrobacteraceae > Palsa-744. The sequence goes on from CAWIRA010000006.1 coordinate 1,735,359, forward strand.
GCTGGCGATTGCCTCGGCAACAACATCGGCGCCGGGCTCGTCTCGAAGATGCGCGAGAAGCGCCGACGCGTCGAGTACGGGCGCCAACTACTCCGTGTCCTCGCGCTCGGCTTCTGCGCGCCGCTCCGCTAGCAGTTCGTCCACCATCGACCCTGCGGGGAGCCGACGGAGCAGTCCGCGACTCTGCTCGGCCACAGCCCGATATGGGCGCAGTCGCAACGAGCCGTCCTCCTCGGTGCTCAGCAGCATGTGAGTGCCGGGTTTCAGGTCCAGCTCACGGCGTACAGCGGAAGGCAACACAACTCGCCCGCGGTCGCCGACGGTGATGCGCCTTTCAGTGTGGGACATACTGTCAGCGTACCATGACAGCGAGATGCGACACGCTCGAAGAATCTCCCAAGCAGCGCCTTCGCAGAGCCGACGCGGGGACTCGAACCCCGGACCCCTTCATTACGAGTGAAGTGCTCTACCAGCTGAGCTACGTCGGCATGTGTCGTTCGTGGGCATCCTACCGACGTGTCCCGGCGCAGCGATCGCGCTGATCAGCGGCCACCCAGACGGGCGCTCCCGGGTTCCTACCCGGCGTCCAATCCCGCGAGCACCTCGAGCAGCGACTCGCCGTGCTTCTCACAGAACGCGGGTCCGATCCCCTTGACCTCGAGCAGCGCGCCGAGGCCGCGCGGTCGCTCGCGGAGCAGCGCGCGCAGCGTGGCGTCGCTGGCGACGGTGAACGCCGGCTTGCCCTCCGCCCGCTCCATCCGCCATGTGCGCAGCTCCTCGAAGGCGCGCTCGTCGACCGGCTCGAGATCGCTCTCGGCCGGCGCCTCGGCACGCCCGCGCCTGGCCGCACCGCCGGCCCCCGTCCGAGTCCGCTTGCGTGACCCGCCGGTTGGCGCGGCGAGCATTGCCCGCTCGAGCCCTGGATCGGGGTCGCAGACGTCGCAGCAGCGTCCGCTGGGCGCACCCGCGGCGGGGTCGCCGAAGTGCTCGAGGATCTGGCGCCTGCGGCATCTATCTCCGTCTGAGCTGTAGCGCTCGATCGAGCGGTACGCCTCCCAGCCGCGGTTGCGCGAGGCCTGGATCGCGGCGCCCGCGAGTCGCGGGCTGCCGCGGCCGGTGAGCGCGACGAGCAGGCCGTCGCGGCCGCCGGGCTGGAGCTGCACCGCGCCGGCGCGCTCGGCGACGGACAGCAGCACGCGCTGGCGCTCGCCGAGCTCGCCGTGACCGATCGTCAGCCGCTCGTGCCCGTCGGCGAGCGTTCGCAGGCCGGCGACATAGCGCTTGACATCCTCGACGCTCATGTCGCGCTCTTTGATGAACCTGATCAAACGCCCGAGATCCATGCGCGAGGCGAGCAGCAGCGCGCGTGCGGGGGCGCCGTCGCGCCCACCCCTGCCGGCCTCCTGGTAGTAGGCCTCGAGGCTAGTCGGCAGCGCCCAGTGCGCAACCGTGCGCACGTCCGCCTTGTCGACGCCCATGCCGAACGCGTTCGTCGCGACGACCACCTCGGCGCTGCCGTGCATGAACGCCGCCTGACTGTCGCGGCGCGCCTGCGGGCTCATACCGGCGTGGTAGGTGACGGTGTCGATCCCCGCCCGAGCGATATCCGCTGCGACCTCGTCGGTGTCCTTGCGCGTGCCGCAGTAGACGATCGCCGGCAGCGTCGCGTGCGCGGCCTCGCCGCTGGTGCCGGCGGTGAGCGCGTGCATCAGCGCGGCGCGCTTGCGCGCGACGGCGCCCTTGCCCTCGACGCTGACGACGTCGAACGTGAGGTTCGGGCGGTCGAAGCCCGATCGAACCGACAGCCAGTCGTTGAGGCCGAGTCGCGCGGCGATCTCCTGCGCGACCTGAGGCGTGGCGGTGGCGGTCGCCGCCATCACCGCCGGCCTGCCGCCGTCGGCGCCGCGCAGCGAGGAGATGGCGTCGTGCAGACGCAGGTAGTCGGGTCTGAAGTCGTGGCCCCACTCGGCGACGCAGTGGGCCTCGTCGACGACGAACAGCGCGACGCGCCGGCGTGCGAGTGCGGCCCTGAAGGCGCCGGAGGCGAAGCGCTCGGGCGCGGCGAGCACGAGTTGCGCGACGCCGCTCTCGATGTCGCGCAGCGCCTGCTCGTTGTGGCCGTCGGCCATGCCTGAGGCGAGCATCGCGGCGCGCACGCCGGCGCTGTCGAGCCTGTGCAGCTGGTCGGACATCAGCGCGATCAGCGGACTGACGACGACGACCAGCGGCTGCTCGGGGTCGCCCTCGCCGGCGAGCGCCGGCAGCTGATAGCACAGCGACTTGCCGCCGCCGGTGGGCATCACGACGAGGCTGTCGCGCCCGTCGAGCGCGGCCTGCACGGCCTCGCGCTGGCCGGGGCGGAAGCGTTCGAGCCCGAAGCGGCGCAGCAGCTCCTCGGGCGCGGGGCGCGCGGCGTGCTCGCCGGCGGCGTGGACGGGCGGCGTGCTGGGTGGCGGCGTGTCGGTCAGCGTGGCGTGCACCGCATGGACGCTACCCCTCGCATCGGCCGGGACGCGACGGCGGCTACTGCGCCGGCGGCGTGTGCGATGAGCTGGCGCCGACCCGATGCAGCGGCTGCACGAGGTGCGCTCGCGGGTTGTTGGGGGACGCGGCTGTGTGATCGGGGTCAAACACGTGGCTGACCGCGTGTTTGACGCTGTGGGCTGCGTGGCTGACGGTGTGCCTGACGCCGGGCGAGGCTGCGTAGGCGAGCAGGATCGCGATGATCCCGACGGTGGCGATCGCGACGGCGAGGCGCGCACGGCGCCGCTCGCCCTCGGGCGAGGCGGGCCGCGCGTTGAAGGGCGAGATCGCCATGGCTGGAGTCAACGCTACCGCCCGCCGCGTCCGCGCGCCGTAGGTAGCCGGCCCGCGCGGACGCGGTGGCGGCTGTTCGCGCGCGGGCGCCCGCGCGCGTGATGCTCGAGCAGCGCCTGCGCGACGAACTCGTGCGCGGCGTCGATTTCCCGGGGCGAGAGCATCTCTCCCAGCTTGCTGAGGTGGCCGAGCAGCATCCGCGCGGGGACCACGCGCACGCCCTTGCGCCGCGCCAGCGGGCGGTCGACCCAGGCGCGGCTAAAGACGATCAGCGGCTCGACCTCGACGCCGGTGACGCGCTCGATCGCGCTGCGCTGCGCCTGCGCCTGGCGCAGCGTCTGGCCGTGCACGCGCGCGACGGTCACGGGCCCGGGATGGCTCTTGGTCTCGATCGTGAAGATGCCGGGCGGGCCGATCAGGATGTGGTCGACGTTGCCGTGTCCGAGGCTGGCGTCGTGGAGCACCCGCCAGCCACGCTCGGAGAGCACCTCGAGCAGGCGCCCCACGTGCTCCTCGCCGGTGGCGCCGCGGTCGTGGCGCTCGACGAGCGGCAGCACGTAGCGGGAGATCACGAACATGGTCACGAGTAGCGCTATCTCGGACGCGAGGAACCAGAAGTTGTGCAGCCCGAAGGTCCGGCCGAGCAACGCGGTCGCGACGGCGAGCACGCCGAGCGTGGCCAGCGTGCGCATGCGCAGCCGGCTGACGGTCGCGCGCGCGTACTGTCCGGCGGTGCGGCGAGTGGGGTCGGTGTCGAGGAGGTACATCTCGCTTTCCGGTCGGCGCGACAGGACGGGCCTCCAGCTCAACATCGGCGCGAGCCCGCCGCGGCCTGAGCGGGCACGGAGAAGCGTGGAGTCGAGGCCCTGAATCTAAAGCAGCGATATCGCCCGGCCGAAGCCAATCCTGAGCCGCAAGAGACTCCCACAGCCGGCCTCCGCCGGCGCCCCCGAAATCAACTGACACCGAGCGGCACGACACCATGAAGGACCACTCCCCCTCCTCCGATCCTCCCGACATGTGCCTGATTTTGCGTGCTCACGGCGAGCGGCTGTGGTTGACCTCGGAGGTCATTCCGATCGTGCGTCAGCTCGAACGGGGCGAGATGCTGGACGAGGACGACGTGGGCGCAGCGCTCGCGTATCTCGAGGTGATCTGGATCGACGCGTGCCGGCGCGCGCTGGAGACCGACGCGGCGCGCGCGGCGCTCGACGGCACGGATGCGGATCGCGATCTGGTGCTGTGCGAGAAGGCGCGCCGCTACCACGCGGCGGTGCGCCGGCTGCGCACCGCGGTCGGCCGCCGCGTGGCGGCGCTGACGGGCCTCGGCAGCGATTCGCCGGCGCACGAGCACGCGAGCTCTTGAAGCGATCGCATACGCTGGCGGCCGTGGCGCCGCGCTTTGACCTGCAGTCGCACTCGACACACTCCGACGGAGCGCTGCCTGCCGCGGAGGTCGTGCGGCGCGCGGCGGACGCGGGCGTGGAGCTGCTGGCGCTGTCCGATCACGACACGATCAGCGGCGTCGCCGAGGCGATCGCCACGGGCGAGCAGGCGGGCGTGCGTGTCGTGCCGGCGGTCGAGATCTCGGCCGTGGACGCGGGCTCGAAGGTCCCGCGCGAACTGCACATTCTGGGCTACGGAATCGATTACACGGGCCCGGTGATGACGGCTCGCCTCGCGGACTTCCTGGCGGATCGCGAGAAGCGAACGCTGCGCATGCGCGACGCGCTGCGCGAGGTCGGCTTCGAGCTCGACGAAGCGGAGATCGAGCAGCGCATAGCGGAGGGCAAACCGATCGGTCGACCGCATCTCGCGGGGGCGGTGCTGCGCGCGCCGGCGAACGCCGAGCGCCTCGAGAACGAGGAAATCGACGACGTCGGCTCGCTGATCCGCGGCTACCTGATCGAGGGCAAGCCGGCGTTCCGGCTGCGCGAGACGCCGACGGTCGCCGAGGCGATCGAGGCGATCCACGACGCGGGCGGCGTCGCGATCTGGGCGCATCCGTTCTGGGACATCGCCGACGACGACGAAGTCCTCGACAGCCTGGCGCGCTTCGCGGCGCTGGGCATCGACGGGGTGGAGGCGTTCTACATAACCCACGACGAGCGCCAGACGCGCCTGCTGGCGACGCGCGCGGCCGAGCTCGGCATGCTGAGCACGGGCTCGGCCGACTTTCACGGACCGGAAAACCGACAGTTCTCGACGTTCATGGCGTTCGACACGTTCGGCATCGAGCCGAACCTCGGCCCGATCGCCTGACGAGGAGTTGAGTTTTAAGGGCGCCAATCGGCATGGCCCGCACTCACCGCTCGCGCTCTCAGGCGGCCAACAGCGCCTGCAGTCGGTATGCGAGCGCCTCCAGCGCGAGCTCCTCGGAGACGTTCAGCGACAGGCTGAGGCGCGCGTCGGCGACGAGTTCGACGCCGCGACGCAGCGCTGGCGCTTCGCGCCCGTGGGCGTCCTGCGTGAGCTGCGCCCGCCGGTCGACCGCGTAGACGAGCTCGGGGGCGCCTTCGCTGACGCACAGCACGTCGCGCAGCCATAGCTCGCTCAAGCGCAGACCGAGGTCGAGCGTGGCGGTGCGCTCGCGCCGCTCACCGCGGCGCCGCGCCTCGGCCGCTTCTCGCTCGTAGCGTTTGCGCTCCTTGCTCGGCACGAACTCGAGCTCGGACTCGGTGCGCGCCTGCGCGCGCTCGCCGGCCGCGAGGCCGGCTGCCTTTGCGACGTCGAGCAGCTCGAGCCACGGCCGCCCGCCGGTCTCGCCGGCGAGCGCCGAGCGTACGTAGTCCTCCGCACGCGCACGCAGCGCCTCGCCTTCCTCGCCTGCGAGCCGCGCGGCGAGGTCGCCGTCGCCGAGCGCCAGACGCGCGCACGCCAGCGCCCGCTCGCCCACGGCGCCATCTGCATCGGCGCCGCCGGCCTCGCCCTCCTCGCTCAGCCCACCGTCGCCGCGTGACGCCAGACGCCGCGCGATCAATGCCGAGGGCAACGGGTCGAAGCGCACCGTCTGGCAGCGCGAGGCGATCGTCGCGAGCACGTCCTCGCGGCGATCGGCCAGCAGCAGCAGATGGGTGAACGCGGGCGGCTCCTCGAGCGTCTTCAGCATGCGGTTGGCCGCCTGGTCGTTCATCGTGTCCGCGCCCTCGATCACGAACACGCGGCGGGCGGATTCGAATGGCGTGTGCGTCGCAGCCGCGACGACCGGCTGCTCGATGTCGGCGACGAGCATTTCGGCGGCGCCCGACGGCTTCACCCAAGTGAGGTCGGGATGGCTGTCGCGCATCACGCGTTCGCCCACCGTGTCAGGACTGCGTGCCCCCTGCTCGAGCAGCGCCGCGGCGAACGCGCGTGCGAGCGCACGCTTGCCGGTTCCCGCGGGCCCGTGGAACAGGTACGCGTGCGACGGGCTGCCACCGGGAGCGAGCGCGGGGGTCAGCACCGCACGCGCGTGTGGCTGCGCGTCGATCCCCGGGAGCAGCCGCGTACCGTCGGGCTCGGCGGATGGCGGCGGGGCGGGCATGCGCCGCATCATCCTAGAGCGCCCCTCGAGGGCTATGGCTCGACCAGCGGGCTGACGCGGCGCCGGCGGCGCTTCCAGAGCGGCGGAACGAGCAGTCCGCCCACGAGCACCACAACCCCGAACAGACTGACGAGCACTCCGATCTTGACGCTCAAGGGGTCGTAGTGGAACGTGATCACGTCATGACCCGCCGGCACCGCGACGGCCCGAAATGCGACGTTCGCCGGATGGATCGCGGCGGCGTGACCATTAACGGTTGCCGACCAGCCGGGGTAATAGGTGTCGTTGAGCACTACATAGCCCGGCTGACGCGCTTGGACTGCAACGCTCACGGTCTTAGTGCCGTCGCGCAGAAAGCTGGCAGGTTCCGCGGCCCGCGGTTCGCCAGCCGGCGCGCGTGAGACGCCCTCGATCGTCGGCCTTCGCATATCCACACGCGCTGTCGAGCCTGGGGCCTTGATCAGGGTTAGCGCCGCGTCCATGTTCGTGGCCGCACGCCATCCGTAGGCGATCCATGCGCGCGGAAGGGCTTCGCGGTTTTCCACGAGCGGCTGCGGCGAAAGTGCGCGCCATTGGCTCGGATGGGTCGCGTGCAGCAGCTGTTCGGTGAGCGTGTAGGAGAGCATGTACCGCACCGAGAACACGCTCGCCAGCAGGCCGTCTTCCGGGTTCATGACTTCATCCCCGCCGGTGGCGCCGCCAAGCGCGCCCCACAGCTCGGTGCGACGTTCCAGTTCAGGCAACTCATATACGCGCGCGTCACGAAGCTGGTAGCGCTCGGCGAGGTTCGGTAGAAACTCGACGCCCCCTGCGACGCGCTGGTGTCCACCGAATCGTTTGATCGTCACCAAGGCGGCGGGCGTCGAGACTTCGTCGAAGCTGGCGGGGATCGCGGGATGAAAGCCGTGGTCGTAGGACACGAGGTCATAGCCCGTGACCGCGATCGCCAGCACCCCGGCGAGCATCGCCATACGCGGCCGGAACGCGCCGATCACCAGCAGGATCACACCGACCAGCGCGAACAGACCCCACCGCAAGAACGCAGCGAGCTGCAGTACCGGCCGTGGGATCGGTTCGCGCTGGATGTTCGGCAGCTGTTCGAGCGCAGCGCCAAACGAGTGCAGCACGGCGTGATGTGCAACGACCCACAACAGTGGCACTGCCGCTACGAAGGTTCCGGCTAGCACCATCGCAACCCGTCTTCGCCGGCTGCGCTCGAGCAGCAGGTACTGCATGCCGTAAGCAGCCAGCACCGCGCCACAGAAAGTGACGATCCCGAGATACCGAAACTGGTCGATTCGATCGAGCACCGGCAATCGGCCCACCAGGTGCGAGTACACGGGTACGTAGATCACGAGCCCGAGGCTCATCAGCCCGATCACCACAAAGAAGATCTGCTCCCGACACCGGCGCGCGGCAAGGCCAGCGAAGGCGAAGATCACCGGTATCACTCCGAAATACGCCGTGCGCTCGATATAGCTGACCGGTCCCCCCGGGATTTCGGCCTTGTCCGGACGGCCCCACAATTCGGGCGCGACGAAGCCGAACATCCAGTTGGCGCTGCCGTCGCCGCCACCACGCACGAGGTTGGTCGACTGGCCGAGCATCTCGATGAATGGCACGTACACGATCGCCGCCAGCGCGCTTCCCAGGACCAGGGATCCAAAGAACAACCCGACTACCCGAACGAGCGCCCGCAGGTCGCCTCGGAAGCTCGCTCTGTCGAAGGCAAGCAGCACGAAGAACCACGGCACCGCGGCGGTGACCGCCATGAACGACGTCTCCGGGTGTCCCCCCAGGAAGTCGGCGCCGAACGCCGCGCCGAGAAGCAGCGCGTCGCGCGGACGACGATTGCGCGCCAGCAGGGTGGCGAACAGAAATAGCCACGGCAGGATCGTCCAGGCGTCCGACAGGTCATGTTCGAGCCAGTCGACGAGGTACGCGTTGAACGCAAACGCCACCGCTCCCAGCAGTGCGGCGGGCCACCGGAGTCCGAGCGTCCGCAGGAACAGCAACATTCCGCCGCCCGCCGCGAGGACCTTCAAAGCCGCCACCCACGCGAGCGAGGACCAGAAGGAGGGCGCTACTATCGCGAGCCAGTTAAGCGGAAACAGGATCGCGTTTTGCTGAGAGGCCAGCAACGGCTCGCCCGCCCCAATATAGGGGTTCCACGTTGGAAGCGAGAAGCTACGCAGCGCTTCTCGCGCGTACAGCATGTCGGGGTGAAACACATAGACGACGTCGAAGAGAAAGGTGTTCGACGGATGCCAGCCGGCGGGCACGTCTGCGGGAGCGAACGGCGATTGGAACAGCAGCAGATCCTCAGGCCCGAGCCGCTTGCCGCCGAGCAGCGCGGCGAAGAACAGCCATCCGATCAACACCAGCAGGAAGCCGAACGCAAGCAGGCCGGGGTGGCGCCTCAGCTGCGTTCCCGCCCGCACCACAGCCTCCTTGGCGGGACGCCACATCGCCGCGTTATATACGAAGCCCCCGATCGAACGCCACATTCGAGGGTTCGGCGACCGAGCACAGTTCGGGCAGCCGGGATCGGCGGGACATAGGAGATGGCCGCGCGGTGGCGTGGTTCACTCGGCTTGCCATCACGGCGAACGCTGTACGACCACCGCTATGCAGCAGCACTCACGACGCGGTCCAAAAGTCGCGGGCGCTGTCACGGCGAGCGCGCCACAGTTCGCCCTTGGCGACGAAGCTGCCGACACCCATGGACTGGTCGGCGTCGGCAACCTGCCAGGCGCCGTTGACCGCGCCGGAGAGCCCCGCCGAGAGTGCCTCGAAGCCCTGCGCGGTGTGCAGATCGGCCTCGACTCCCTTGTCGATCATGAACTTCAGCTGGCGCACGGCCTGCTGGTTCTTCGACAGCAGCACCTGCACGAGCGCGTCGACCTCGGCAGCGAGTCGATCGTCGTCGACGACGCGGTTCCACAGCCCGAGGCTGACGGCCCGGCTGGCTGGGTGCAGCGCACCGATCAGGTTGATCTCCTTGGCCATCCTGCGGCCGATCAGGCGCGCCATGCGGGTGGTGCCGCCCCATCCCGGCGTGATCCCGACGTCGACCTCGGGCATGCCCCATCTGGCGCGTCGTGTCGCGACCACGAAGTCACACGCCATCGTGATCTCGAGGCCTCCGCCGACGGCGTAGCCGTCGACCGCGCTGATGGTGACCTTGTCGAGATCCGCGAGCGCGTCCGCCATCCGCTGGTAGCCGCGAACGCGGCGCATGATCTGGTTGGCGTCGCCCCACAGCGCCATCTCGGCGATGTCATCGCCCGCGCAAAACGTCGCGCCGGCACCATCGATGACGAGCACCTTGGCCGTCGTCGAGCGTTGGACGAGCTCAAGCGCGCTCGCGAGCTCGTCCGACATCTGCATCGAGAGCGCGTTGCGACGCTCCGGACGGTTCAACGTGATGCGAACGACTGGACCATGCTCCTTGTAGAGCAGTTGCTCGAACGGCGAGGGACCGGCCGCAGATTTGCCCGCATCCGCCGCCGTCGTTGGAGCGAGCGAGGGGTTGTCGATCACATAGAGCCAGCCCCCGTCTGGCTGGCGCCGCGCGACCTCTGTGCTCGTACCGTCGAGTCCCGTCGGCGCGCCCCCCTCCGCGCCGAGCGACATGCGCCATTGATTGGACATCAACGCGACGTCGCCCGCCATCACGGCGCGACTGCTCGTCAGCGTGATCTCGGGCGTCATCGCGAGCAAAGCCGCCAAGCGCTCGCGAATCGCGTCGCTCCCGCACGCGCTGCTGCCGTCGGGGCCGACGAATGTGGCGCTCTCCTCGTAAAGCGCGAGCAGACCGTCCATCTCTCCCGCGTTGACGTGCTCGGCGAACAGCCGGCCGAGCTCCTGTGGATCATCGACACGCATTTCCATCCTCCTTTGGCGAGGCCAGCGACACGGGCATCCTCCACGCATGGTACGTTCGATGAACTAGTTCGGCAAGCGATCCACCTGAAGCCTGCGAACTAGTTTCGTGCGATGAACCAGACGCCCACACGCCCCGAGCCGGACGCTGTAAAGCGCGCCCTCGATGTGCTAGGTGATCGTTGGACCTTCCTGGTCCTGCGCGAGGCGTTCTTCGGCGTGCGCCGATACGGCTACTTCCAGCGCCACCTCGGTATCGGGCGCAACGTGCTCGCGAGTCGACTGTCGGCGCTGGTCGAGCACGGGCTGCTCGAGCGTGTCCGCTACCGCACCGATCCCGATTGGTATGAGTATCAGCTCACCGCTGCCGGCCTCGACCTGTTCCCGGCGATACTCACGATCAAGACGTGGGCCGACCGGCATCTCCTGGACCCGGAGACGCCCAAGCTCAGCATTCGTCACCGAACGTGCGGCGCAGAGCTGACGCCGGTCGTGGTGTGCGAGGGCTGCGGCGAGCCGATCTCCGCGGCCGACGTCGAGTACCAGATCGACTGACTGGCAGTACCGTGCCCGCGTGGCCCGCGGCAAGCTGATCACGATCGAGGGACTCGACGGCGCCGGCAAGTCGACGCTGGCGCTGGCGCTGGCGCGCGAGCTGGCGAGCGGCGACAGGCGCGTCGAGCTGCTGCGCGAGCCCGGCGGCGTGGAGGTCTCCGAGCGGATCCGCGCGCTCGTCAAGGACCCGACGCTGAACGTGCTGGCTCGCACCGAGGCGCTCTTGTACGCGGCAGCGCGGGCGCAGCTCGTCGAGGAGCGCCTGCGCCCGTTGCTGGGCGACGGCGCGATAGTGCTGCTGGACCGCTTCGTCGACTCCTCGCTCGCATATCAGGGCGCGGGGCGCTCGCTGGGAGTGGAGGAGGTGCGCGCGATCAACCTGTTCGCGACGGGCGGGCTGGTCGCAGACCGCACGCTGCTGCTGAGCATCATCCCGGCGGCGGGACGCGCGCGTCAGCAGGAGCGCGGGCAGGAGCCGGACCGCCTCGAGCGTGAGGACGAGGAGTTCTTCGCCGCGATCGCTTCCTCGTATGCTCAACTCGCGCGCGCGGAGCCGGAGCGGATCCGCGTGATCGACGCCGCGCAGCCGCCCGAGGACGTATTGCGCGACGCACTCGCGGCGCTCGCGGACCTGCGACTCGACGACGGCGCCCGCGACTAGCATTCAGCGCGATGTCCGCAGTCGTTGTCGTCACTTCGCAGGCCCAGCATGCCGCCCACGCGGGCGGCCTGTCCAACGGCGCGCTCGCCGCTGTCGCGGTTGCCGCGCTCGTGGTGCTCCTGTGCCTCGTGTGGGCGGTTGCGCGGATCTTCGCGTTCGAACCGCGCTGGACGCTATCGTTGCGCCACTCGCTCGGCGAGGCAGCCTTCCGCGCGTCGGCGACGTGGGACGAATTCAGCGACTGGGCGCGGCTCGGGCACTGAGTCGCCAACGCCCGAAGGTTCCCGCTCACAGCACGAAAATTCTGTTGCAGCGAGCCGCAGGTGCCAGCGCGCGATGACCGTCTGCAGAGGCTTTCCCAGCCACCGGCAGCGAGCCTACTAACCGGTCGAAATATGGCTTCCTCACTGGCTTTTTGCCCGTCGCTGACGTAGTAGAATGGGTGTATCTCCAACCCTCTTGCGAGCCTGCATTTGAACATCGTTCCGTCCGGCTTGGCAGCGACGATGCTTGGCCCCCGACAACAGCTTCGAATGGCCGCCCGCACCGCCGGCGCAGCAGAGGAGGAAGGCCGATGAACCCGCTTTCGCACCCCACGATCTCCGAGCACGCAACGACCGGCGCGGCGCTATCGATCAAACGTATGTTCACGAGTCCTGGGACGCACCCGTTCGACACGGTCGAGTGGGAGCTGCGCGACGCGCGCATTGGCCACGGCGACCGCGTCGCATTCGAGCAGCAGAACGTCGAGTTCCCCAAGAGCTGGTCACAGAACGCGACCAACATCGTCGCCCAGAAGTACTTCCGCGGGCAACTCGGCTCGCCCGAGCGCGAGAGCTCGGTCAAGGAGATGATTGCTCGCGTCGCGGGCACGATCGCCCGCTGGGGTCGCGAGGGCGGCTACTTCTCGAGCGAAGACGACGCGAGCACGTTCAACCACGAGCTCACCCACATCCTCCTGCATCAGATGGCGGCCTTCAACTCGCCGGTGTGGTTCAACGTCGGCTTCGAGGAGTCCCCGCAATGCTCGGCGTGCTTCATCCTCAGCGTCGACGACACGATGGAGTCGATCCTCGCCTGGAACACCAAGGAGGGCAACATCTTCCGCGGCGGCTCCGGCTCGGGCATCAACTTGTCGAAAATCCGCGGCTCGATGGAGCCACTGGCCAAGGGCGGGACCGCCTCCGGCCCGGTGTCGTTCATGCGCGGCGCCGACTCGTGGGCCGGGACGATCAAGTCCGGCGGTAAGACACGCCGCGCGGCGAAGATGGTCGTGCTCGATATCGACCACCCGGACATACGCGAGTTCATCTGGTGCAAGGCGAAGGAGGAGGACAAGGCGGAAGCGCTGCGCGACGCGGGCTTCGACATGTCGATCGACGGCGATGGCTTCAAGTCGATCCAGTACCAGAATGCGAATAACTCGGTGCGGGTTACCGATGAGTTCATGCGCGCGGTCGAGGAGGACGGGGAGTGGCGTCTGCTCGCGCGCGCGACCGGCGAGCCGGTCGGCGAGCCGATACCGGCACGCGAGCTGATGCGCGAGATCGCCGAGGCGGCGTGGCGCTGCGCGGACCCCGGCGTGCAGTACGACACGACAATCAACCAGTGGCACACCTCGCCCAACAGCGGGCGCATCAACGCGTCGAACCCCTGTTCGGAGTACATGCACGTCGACAACTCGGCGTGCAACCTGGCTTCGCTGAACCTGATGAAGTTCCGTCGCCCCGACGGCACCCTCGATGTGCGCTCCTTCGAGCACACCGTCGACATCATGCTGCTGGCACAGGAGATCATCGTCGGGCCATCGAGCTACCCGACTGAGGAGATCGGCGTCAACGCTCGCGCATTCCGCCAGCTCGGCCTCGGCTACGCCAACCTGGGCGCGTACCTGATGAGCAACGGCGTGCCCTACGACTCGGATCACGGGCGAGGCGCTGCCGCGGCGATCACAGCACTGATGACCGGCCGTGCCTACCGTCGCTCGGCTGAGGTAGCGGGCACGCTCGGGCCGTACGAGCATTACGAGGAGAACCGCGAGCCACACAACAACGTGATGCGGATGCACCGCGACGCCTCCTACGCGCTCCCCGACGCGGCGTGCCGCGACGAGGAGCTGCTCGCGGCGGCCCGGCGCTCGTGGGACGAGGCGATCGAGCTCGGCGAGCGCTTCGGCTACCGTAACGCGCAGGCCACGGTGCTCGCACCAACGGGGTGCCTCGTTTCCGACAGCCTGGTTTCAACCAATCGGGGACTTGTGCGATTGAACAGGCTCGGGAATGTGGATGGCGCCGAATGGCAGGATGTAGACATCGAGGTCGCGACAGACGAAGGACCACGGCACGCAACGAAGTTCTACGTCAACGGCATGGAGCACGTCGTGTCCGTCGAGACCTCGCGCGGCTACCGTATTCAGGGGACACCGACCCACCAGATCAAGGTGGTCGACGAGCACGGAAGTTGGGTCTGGCGGCGAATGGCCGAGATCGCTGCGGGTGACCGCGTCCCGATGATGCTCAGTGGCATGATCGGTGATCCGCGCGTCGTACCACTGCCCCCGCTGGGTGATCTCCACTGGAACGCCGACTACCAGACGCGCGTGCCGCGGCGCATGAGTCCGGAGCTTGCGGAGTTTGTCGGCTACTTCATGGGCGACGGTTCGCTGCACGCAAAGGGGATCCGGCTCTGCGTGACTAACGGGGACGATGAGGTGGCCGACAGGCTGATCGAGCTCGGGCGTGAGCTATTCAGCTTGGACGCGCATCTTCTTCCACGCGAGGGATACACGGAGGTCGCGTTCCACTCGGTCCCGCTCACCATCTGGTGGGATGCCTGCGGCTTCGCAAAGCTCCAGCCATATGAGGGACACAGCGGCAAGGGCTGGGCGCCACACATTCCCGACGCGATTCTTCACTCGAACGATCGCGACGTGTACGCGGCGTTCGTGCGCGGCCTGTTCGAGGCCGACGGTAATGCGAATCATGGCTACGCCTACTGGACGACCACCCGTGAAGCGTTCTCTCGCGATGTACAGACGCTTCTGTTGACCCTGGGATTTGTCACGACACGCGACATAAGCGACGGCCGCGAGAAGTTCGGCGGTCCATGTCACCGTGTGCGTCTCCTCAACGCGAACTCGGCGTCCCGCTTTGTGGAGGAGATTGGCTTCATATCCACACGCAAGAACGAAGGCCTCACGGGCAACGATCACCCGCAGGCAGCCCGCCACGACCACATTCCTATACCCCGCGCGCTCGTGGACCGCCTTGCCCCGCAAAACGACCGGTTGCGGAAGGGCCTCCTGCTGCAGTTGGCTCGCAATGGTTCCGTATCACGAAGGTCGGCAACTGCCCTGCTTGAGCGCACTGCCGAAGCCCGCGATGAGGCCCTCGAGCAGACAGAAGAACTCGAGAGCCTGCTCGGCTACTTCTACGACACGGTCGCGACCACCCGACTGCTCGAGGAACAGCCGACGTTCGACCTATCCGTGCCGGACAACGTGACCTACGTGGCCAATGGGTTTGTCAGCCACAACACCATCTCATTCCTGATGGACTGTGACACGACGGGCGTCGAGCCCGATTTCTCGCTGGTCAAGTTCAAGGAGCTGGTCGGCGGCGGCCAGATGACGATCGTCAACAAAACAGTGCCGCTTGCACTACAGACGCTCGGCTACTCCGAGCAGCAGATCGAGCAGATCGAGGCACACCTCGCCGAGCACGGCACGATCATCGGCGCGCCCGGCCTGAGTGAGGAGCACCTGGCGGTGTTCGACGTGGCCGTCGGCGAGCGCGCGATCTCGCACATGGGCCACATCAAAATGATGGCCGCCGTCCAACCCTGGATCTCGGGGGCGATCTCGAAGACGATAAACATGCCCCAGGAGGCGACCGTTGAGGACATCGCCGACGCCTACACGCAGGCGTGGCATCTCGGGGTCAAGGCACTCGCGATCTACCGCGACGGCTCGAAGACCGCACAGGCGCTGCGTACAGACGCGCAGCAGGGCGTCAAGGAGCCGGCGGACGTCGACGCGATCGTGGAGGCGGCCGTAGCAAAGGCGCTGGCCGAGGTGGGCCCGCGCCGCAAGCGCATGCCGGTCGAGCGCCAGTCGATCACGCACAAGTTCTCGATCGCCGGCCACGAGGGCTACATCACGGCGGGCATGTACGAGGACGGCTCGGTCGGCGAGATCTTCCTCACTGACATCGGCAAGGAGGGTTCGACGCTGCGCGGGATGATGAACTCGTTCGCGACGGCGATCTCGATCGCACTGCAGTACGGCGTGCCGCTGGAAACGCTGGTGCAGAAGTTCAGCTACATGCGCTTCGAGCCAGAGGGAATCACCGGCAACCAAGAGATCCCGTTCGCCAAGTCCATGCCCGACTACATCATGCGCTGGCTGGCCTCGCGCTTCCTCGACGTCGACGCCCAGGAGGAACTGGGCATCCTCACGCCGGCGGTGCGAGCCCGCAAAATCGCGCAGGAGACTGCACAGTCGCTGGTCGCGTCCGACACCGCTAGCCCCACCGCGTCGAGTCCAGAGGCGACGAGCCCAGGCAATGGGAACGGTGAGAACAGCGGCAACGGAGGCGGAGCCCCGAGTGCCTCCGCCTCCCAGGCATCGGCCGGCGGCGGCGGACACGGCACGCCCGCTGCCGCATCCTTCACTGACGCCCCACCAGTCGTCCCCGCCCGTCTGCAGGGACTCGACCTCGGGCCGGCGTGCAGCCAGTGTGGCGGCATGATGCAGCGGACTGGTAGTTGCTACACCTGTTCATCCTGCGGCAACAACACCGGCTGCGGCTGAGGCACGAGAGCCGGCGCGCTACGGCGTCCTCGGTCGCTCGCATACCGAAGCCGGGAGACACTCGCTCGCGCTCGCATGCCCGTTTCAGCCAGCACGCCACGCTCCCTGCGTCCTTGTATCGCTTGGCTCTCGTGCCTCAGAGGCGCTATGCGCTGCACGAGCTACGACGCGGGGTGAACGCCCGGTGGCCCTCGCGGTCAGGGGCGCCGTGGTCAGCCGGTCTTGCCGGAGGTGTGCTTGCGAAAGACGATGATCGACGAACCTGGCCGGCAGTGTTCGGGCGGAGCGGGCTCGAGCTGTTCGCGCATCAGCGTGGCGCCGCTCGCGGTCGTGACGAGGATCCGGATCGGCTGTTCGGGGAGCGCCACGTAGGCGGCCACACCTGAGGCGTGGAAGCGCGTCGGGATCGTCGCCGTCCATAGCGGGTAGCGGCGGCGGCTGGTGTAGGCGTACGCGCGATCGTATGAGTCGGCAAGGACACCGAAGACGATCGTCCACATCGTCGCGGAGGGCGAGCATCCTTGCTCAGTGCTCCACGCGAGCGGCTTTGATGGTTGTGGCGTGAAGTTGGTTCCCCGCGAGCCGCCGCCGATCTCGCGAACGTGGGCCGCGAGATTGAAGTACGTGCGGTGCTGGAAGCGGTAACGCTCCGCGAGAAGCGAGAAGCCGGCGGCGCCCGGCACGCGGCCCTGCGCGACGGTCTCCATGCCGCCGGGCAGGAACTGCACCGGTTCGCTTGAGAAGGTCGAGGTGAGCGGGCGATCGCCCGACCGGGAAGCGCCGCAACCCGAGGTGAGCAGACACACGATTACCGGTAGACACAGACCGGCCTTCATAAGTCCGCGCACGACGGGAATCCTATGCGCCTCTGTGATCCGCGTCGGCGCGAGCCATACGCAGACGCTTTCCACCCTTTACGATCCAGGCGTTGACGGATCAACGGGATCCGCGCCGAGCCGGGGGGTTGGACTGATGAACAAGAATGTTCTACGGGGCGCGGTGTGTGCGCTCGCCGTCGGTGCGCTGTGCGCGCCCGCGTCGGCTGTCGCGGCAGGCGCCAATCATGGCCTGGACCTCAGGGTCAGGCACGGCACGAGCGAAAACTGGTCCGGATACGCGCTCACCGGCCCGGGGCCCTACGAAAACGTCTCCGCCAGCTGGACCCAGCCGGCCGTCAACTGCGCGAAGACCCGCAACGGCTACGCGGCGTTCTGGACGGGGATCGACGGAGACACCAGCGAAACGGTCGAGCAGACGGGCACTGAAGGGGACTGCGTGGCGGGCAAAGCCACGTACGGCGCGTGGTATGAGATGTACCCCAGAGGGTCTGTGCAGATTGCCGAGCCGGTGGTGCCCGGGGATCAGCTGAGCGCGTCGGTTACGGACCTCGGTAAGGCGCTGTTCGGGCTGGTCTCGCAGTTCAGCCTCGTCTTGAGCGACAACACACAGGGCTGGACGCGCACGGTTGACGCGTGGATCCGCACGCCGAAGCTCGCCTCCGCGGAGGCGATCGCCGAGGCGCCGTCGTCGCTCTTCCTCGGTGAGCTGCCGCTGTCGGACTTCGGGACCAGCAGCTTCAGCGGCTTCAGCGCCAACGGCTCGATCGTCACAGCGCTGACGCCCGGGCTCGAACCGCTGACGATGGTCACCTCGAAAGGGGTGTTCAAGGCAGAACCGTCGGCGCTGCACCTCGGGAGCTTCTCCGACACCTGGTTGCACTCTTAGCGGTGGCTGGTCCGCGCGCGCGCCCAGCGCGCGCGCGGACCCCAGGCCATCGTCGACGGCCCGCTCAGCTGCTCAGCTGGCCTTCAACCGCCCGCTGAGGCTCAGGTCCTCAGGCGCTTCAGGTCGTCGTCAGGTGCTCGCGTGAGCCCGTCGCTGCGTATTCGCCGAGCGTCATACGCTGGTCGTCGCGACCGAGGATGCTGATGAAGACGGCCGCGAAGGCGATGCCGAACACGAGCGCCTCGATGAAGCACATGCTCGCGCCCGCCAGATGCTGGTCGTTGATCGCGGAGATGCCGTAGGCACGCGGCGCGCTCGCGTAGAGCGAGTACTGCGTGGTCGCGAGCCAGGTCAGCGGTAGGCACACGCCGGCGCTGGCAATCCTCGTGAAGCCGAGCAGCGCCAGCCGCTGACCGTTCGGACGCAGCCGTGCCCGGGGAAGCGGGTCGATGATCAGCCACCACATCGCCAGACCCGTGTAGAAGAGCGTCGTGTGCTCGATCGCGTGCACCACCTGGTGCTGTGCGGCGAAGTCGAACACGGCCGGGACCGCCCAGATCCACGTCGCCAGCGCCCACAGCGGGACCGCCAGCCACGGCGACGTCAGGCGTGCCAACACACGACCGGATCTGCCGCCGTTCGGCGCGACCGCGAGTAGCGCCTCGCGCGAAAGGCCGAGTGGCAGGATCGGCGCTCGCAATCCCAGTATCAGCAGCGCCGGCGCGATGTCCGACAGCAGCACGTGCTGCAGCATGTGCGCCGAGAGCAGGTAGCGGTCGCCGATCGGGTCAAGCGGCGAAAGCAGCGCGACCGCGAGTGTGAGCAGTCCCGCGGCGTATGGCACCCAGTGGCCGGCGTTCGGCGCCGACGTCGATGAGCGTGCACGGGCGCGGCGGTAGACGCGCGAGTAGGCCACAGCGGCCGCCACCAGCGCGATGATCACGACCGGCTGAAACGTCCACGAACCCCAGCCTGGGTAGGAGCTCATCCGATCCTCCGGTGGGTGCTCGCGGGGGCGGTCCGCGGGTAGGCCTGTGATGCGCCGCTCATGCTTGGCGGCATCCTATCGATCCTCGCCGCGACGGGCCGCCGAGGAGACCCGCCGGGCAAAGCTCGCGTCGCCCTAGGATTGGTGGCGCCTATGGCCCCTGCGCACGAGACCGCAAGTCCGCCCTCGCCGAGCGAGCCACTGCAGGGCGGCTGCCTGTGCGGCGCGGTGCGCTTTGAGATCACCGCTCCGTTCCTGCTCGCCGGCTACTGCCACTGCACGCACTGCCAGCGGCGCACCGGTACCGGCTCCTCCGCCAACGGACGCGTGCCACAGGCCGGCTTCCGCCTGCTGCAGGGGCGGGAGCGGCTGCGCTCGTTCCAGCCTCAGAGCGGCGTGCCCAAGCTGTTCTGCGAAACGTGCGGCTCGGCGTTGTTCAGCGGCGACCCGCTAGCCGATCCGCAGGTCGCAGTGCGACTGGGGACACTCGACCGCGATCCGGGCATACGCCCCCAGTTCCGTCAGTTCGTGGACTCGGCCGCACCGTGGGAGCCGCTCCCCCAGGACACGCTCGAGCGTCATCCGCGCTCGCGCGGCGCGTGAGCGACGCGCGCTCGCGCAACCACGTGAGCGACTGCGGCTGGCCGCAACGCTCGCGCCAGCCGGCGAGCACCCGCTCCAGCAGCGCGCGCCGAGCGACACTGGCCAGCACCTCCACGTGGCCACCGCCGTCGGCCACGGGCCCTAGCCGCACGAGGTACAGCTCGCCCGTGTCGCTGACCCACGCCGCGCGATGCAGCGGTCCATCGGGAGCGTCGCGCCACCACAGCCCGACGTCGTGCTCGCGCGAGCGAAGGCGCCGCTCGTCGGCGTTGTAGAAGCGCGCCAGCGACTCGTAGCGCGCGCCGACGCCGACATCGGTCGAGGAGTCAGCCTGTCTCATGCGCCGTCACCAACTTTCGAGAGGGAGCAGGTCTCAAGCGAGCTTCCTCCTGACGCCTAAACGAGGGGTTACCGAGTCGTAAGGATTGACGTGCAGCTCGCGTGGCTAGAGCACGACCTGCACCGGCGTGCCCAGCGTCACCCTCGGTCCCAGCCAGGCCATGTCGCCGACGAGCATGCGGATGCAGCCGTGCGAGGGGTCGCCGGGAATCCTCTGCGGTTCGCCAAACGGACCGTGAATGCCGACCACGCCTTCTCCCGCCCAGTGGGGCAACGTCGAGTAGTCGGAGGTGCCGAGCGCGTACGGCCAGTAGGGGCTGCTCGGATCCGACAGCTTGAAGCGCTCGTCGACCCAGAAGTGCCCCGTGGGCGTCGGCGTGCTCGGCTTGCCGACGCCGACGGGGAACACGCGCATCAGGTGCCCACCGAAATACACCCACATGCGATGCCATTCGAGGTTCACGACGATCCGCCAGCGCGTGCGGTGGAAGCTGCCGAGCCGCTCCCTGAGCATCCAGCCGACGCGCCCATTCGGGCGGCCGGGAATCCGAACCCGTGCCCATTCGCGGCCTTCGCTGTCGACGTAGCTGCTCAACACCATGTAGACCTCCGGAAAGCCGTCGGCGTTGAACATGTGCACCATCGCCAGGCGCGCCGCCCCGATCACCGGGTGCGCGTAGATCCCGCCGACGCTTTCCGACTGCGCCCAGGTGGTCAGCGTGCGTTCGTTGGAAAGCGAGCTCGTCTCGCCCGAAGTCCCTTCAGCACTCGCGACCACCGGCATCACGGCCAAGCACGCGAACGCGAGCAGACACCCGAGCAATACCCGCGGTCGCCTGCGAGCGATCGCCGTCGACGGCGCCATCACGCTGTTCACGCGTCTCCCCTTGCCCTACCGGCAGCTTGATCGAAACCGCACATCGCAACCCCCTGCGCGCGTCCATGCACGCGAGGCGCGAAATATAGGCCAGACGACTCGCCGTGTCGAGCACTGCACGCGCCGCACCAGCGCGCTCCGCCACGCGGCGCCGACACGGTCGACCCGCAGGGATCACCGGCCTCAGCGGCCCATGACCCCTGCGACCCGCCTGGGCTCAGCCGTTGAGGCGCTTCTTCAACGCGCTGGCTGCCGAGAACTTCGCTGCCTTCGAGGCAGCGATGTTGATCGTCTCGCCGGTCGACGGGTTGCGCCCCTGGCGTGCCGCTCGGTGGCTGACGCTGAACTTGCCGAAGCCGGCAAGCGCGACCTCACCCCCGGCGGCCAGCTCGTCGGAGACCACCTCGATCGCCGCCTCTACCACCTGACGTGCCTGGCTGGCGGACAGCCCGGTGCGCTCCGCGACCTGCTCGCCCAGCTCGTTCTTGGTCATGCCACTCCCTTCTCGAGTGTCGTTGCTGCGAGCAGGCTAACCGCTGGAGAGGACGACGACACGGCGACAGCGCCCGTCAACAGGCCGAAGAGTCCCTAATTTCCGGGCAACTTGACCGCGTGCGGGGTACGTAGCGACGCTTCCGCGGAGCGCTGCACGCCGCTGCGCCGCCGGAACGGCGCTAGCGCGCCGGCTGCGCACGCCGCCCACAGCAGCCCCAGCCAGCAGCCACAGGCCAGCGCGACGTGCACCCACACGAGCTCGGTGGGCAGGTGCGTCTCGTACTGATCCAACCCCACGACCCCCTGCAGCGCCAGCATCACGCACAGCGCCGTCAGCGGCCGTTGCACCGCCGCGCGCACCTCGCGCCGACGTGCAAGCCACCAGATCAGGACCGCCGCGATGCTGAACACGAGTGCGATCTCAGCGTGGCGATGGATCACGAAGTCCATCGTGCCCCGCCCGTCGAAGTCGAGGCGATTGATCTTCTGCCCGGGCGAGCCGCCAGCGTGTGGGCCGGCGGCTGTGGCAGCCGTGCCGGCGAAGATCGTCAGCGCCCCCAGCGCCAGCATCCAGCGCAGCGCGCGCACGATCGTCGGGTCGGTGGGGGCGAGGTGTGCTCCATCGGCTGCAGCGGCCGCCTGCGTGCCAGCCTCGGAGTCAGACGCGGTGGACACCGGCTCGGGCTCGTGCGACGCACGCCAGACGAGCACCACGGCCGCCACCAGGATCAGCATCGAGAGCGCGAAGTGACCCATCACCCAGCCATAGTCGAGCGCGCCCTTGACCGTGAAGCCGCCGAGCACCGCCTGAGCGATGACGCCCAACGGCAGCAACGCTGCCAGCCACACCAGGTCGCGCCTGTACGGGCGGCGGCGCACCGCCGCCAGCCACGCCAGTCCCGCCGCGATCGACACGGGCGCCGTGATCAGGCGGTTGGAGAACTCGATCAGCGCGTGCGTCTTCAGCGGCGGATACACGTTGCCGTAGCACTTCGGCCACGTCGGGCAGCCCAGCCCCGAGCCGGTCAGGCGCACGGCCGCACCGGTGAGCACGATCAGCGTCAGCGCGCCCAGCGCCACCCAGGCGAAGACCACGTACTGCTCGGGGGTGACGGTGTAGCCGTTGGTGCGCTCGCGCAGCTGCTGTAGACGACCTGCCATCCGCCTAAGGATGCCATTCGAATGGCAGTTCGTCGGCGATCTCGCTCAGGCGCGGCGCGCCGGCGTCACGCTCGGAGACCGTCAGCTCCGCGACCGCCAGCGGCCACTCGATGCCGATGTCCGGGTCGTTCCAGGCGATGCCCCGCTCGACGGCGGGGTCGTAGTAGGCGCTCTGCTTGTAGATCACGTCGGCGACGTCGCTCAGCACGCAGAAGCCGTGCGCGAAGCCGACCGGCACATAGAGCTCGCGCATGCTCTGGTCGTCGAGCTCCACCCCCTCCCACTGTCCGTACGTGGGTGAGCCGCGACGCAGGTCGACGGCGACGTCGAGAATCCGTCCGCGTGCGCAGCGCACGAGCTTCGCGACACCCTCGCCGATGTGGAAGTGCATGCCACGCAGCACGCCGCGCGTGGAGCGTGAGTGGTTGTCCTGGATGAACAGCTCGCCCTCGGGCATCCCCGAGTCCGCGCGCCATTCCTGCCGGTAGGTCTCGCAGAAGAAGCCGCGCTCGTCGGCGTGGACGCTCGGTTCGAGGATCACGAGGCCCGGGAGGTGAACGGACGTGGCGCGCATAGGCGTCAAGAGGGTAGCCGTCACCGGCCAGGTGCCGCGCTGGGAGCGTTAGATTAGGAGCAACCGATGACCGCAGTGGCCGAAACATCGCTGTCCGGGCCTGAGCGCGCGCTGGTGGAGCGGTTTGTCGAGGAGTTGCGCGTCGCCCTCGGATCGCAGCTGCAGGCAGTGTGGCTGTTCGGCTCGCGAGCTCGCGGCGAGCAACCGTCGGCGGAGTCAGACGTGGACGTCCTGGTCCTTGTGGACGACGCCTCATGGGACGGCCGGATGCTCGTACGAAGACTGTTGGACGACGCCGCCCACGACCTCGGCCTCGACGCTTTGACCTGGTCGTTCTCGGTCCACGTCCACACCCGGGCGTGGCTGGCACAGCGTCGTGAGATCAGATCCTTTTTCATAGCCGAGGTGGACCGCGACAAGGTCGTCTTGGACGAGCAGCCGTGAGTCCGCGCTCTGATGAGTTTCTGCAGGCGGCTCGGCGACGCCTTGCCGCGGCCGAGGTGGCTGTCAACGAGGATCCTTCGACAGCGCTGAGCGCGGCCTACTACGCCATGCTGTACGGAGCCAGAGCGGCCCTCAGCGAGCGGGATTCCTCCGCCAAGACCCACAGAGGGACGTGGCACGAGTTTCGCAAGGCATTCGTCGAGGACGGCGCGATTGACGCGGCGTTGGCCGCCGAGGTGCAGAAGATTCAGCCTGAGCGGGAGCAGGCCGACTACGACGCTTGGTCGGCGCCCGCGGAGGAGGCGCAGCGAGC
The DNA here is from genome assembly GCA_963838405.1 of uncultured Solirubrobacteraceae bacterium. Classification (GTDB taxonomy): domain Bacteria; phylum Actinomycetota; class Thermoleophilia; order Solirubrobacterales; family Solirubrobacteraceae; genus Palsa-744. The sequence continues at coordinate 1,759,129 of CAWIRA010000006.1, forward strand.
GATCGACCTCGCAGATCGCTTCCTGACGGCGATCGAAGCGCTCTTCGAGTAAGCCTCTCGCTCGATGTCGATTGGCGCAGAGAAGGCATGGGCGCCCGGCCCGCTTCGTCCGCATCTCGTCGACGGGGCGGTGCATGTCTGGCGTGCTGATCTCACCGCCGTCGCAGCCGATCTAACAGACCTCCTGTGCGAGCAGGAGCTGGCACGTGCCGAACGGATCCTCAGCGACTCCCGCAGAGAGCTCTGGACGCGCTCGCGCGGGCTGCTGCGGGCGCTGCTGGGGCGCTACCTGCAGCGGGAGCCGGCCTCGCTGCGCTTTGCCGCCGGCGCGCACGGCAAGCCGGCGATCGGCAACGGGGACGTCCGCGAGCTGGCCTTCAACCTGTCGCACTCGGGGCAGCTCGCGCTGTACGCGTTCAGCACCAGCGCGCCGGTGGGCGTCGATATCGAGGTCGGCCGGCGCTCCGTCGAGGAGCTCGCCGTCGCGCGCGACTGGCTCGGCGCAGAGGAGGCGCGACGCCTCGAAGCGCTCGAGCCGGCGACCCGCCGGCAGGAGTTCCTGCGCGCTTGGACGCGCCACGAGGCGCAGCTGAAGTGTCTCGGGGTCGGCTTCGGCGCCGCGCCCACCCCAGGTGGACGGGAGCCCTGGGTGCTCGATCTCGAGCCGTTTACTGACGTGGCCGGCGCGATCGCCTCGGAGCGCCCGGCGCTGGCGCTGGACTGCTGGAGCTGGCAGTAGCGGAGCTGGCGCTAGTGATGCCGGCGGTGGGGCCTTGCGTGGTAGATCCTGATGCTCGCCTGGGAGATGTTGCGCTCCTTGTCGTAGGCGAGGAACGTCAGCGTGTGCCAGCCGTACGGGATGTGCTTGGCACCCTGCCAGTCGAGCGCGCCGAACAGGGTCGTGGGGAATCCCGGGCCGTCATAGTTGCGGATCAGTTTCCCGTCGATCTCGAGACGGATCCGGAAGACGCCGTCGCTGCTCTTCGCCGCCACGTGGATCGGTAGCGGGCCGCTGTAGGAGACGTGGCTGCGGGGCGAGGCGATCGTGATCTTCGGGCCGCTGAAGTTCCCGCACGGTTCGGTCAGCTTGTCGCCTTCGTGCGCGAAGTTGCGCATCGCCGTGAAGGACGGCTTGCGCGAGCTGTTTTCGCGCAGCAGCCCCGAGGTGACCACGCCTTCGTCCTGCAACGGGAACCACAGCGCCACCTGCACGTAGTGGTCCTGGGTCATGCAGTGGTATGCCTGCCTCAAATAGGTGGCCTGCTGTTCTTCGCTGACGCCCTGAGCGGTCACTCCAGCCCAGGCGCCTTCAGCGCATGCGGCGCTCGTGGTGCGCCAGCTCAGCTCCGTCATCCAGATCGGCTTGTCGTCGCCGTTGGCGAGCATCACCGCGTGCACTTCGCGATAGGCGAGGAACGAGTCGGTGATCAGGCGGTTTTCGGGCCCGCGCAGGAATTCGTAGGGCGAGAGTTTGTCGCACGCGGTGTCGGTATGCACGCCGACAGCGTCGAAGTACCCCTTGCCGCCAGCCGCGTAGACGCCTTCGAGGAACTGGAAGTCGTTGCCGGTGAGCCCGCCGAGCACCACCACGGCGCTCGGATCGGCGGCCTTGATCGCCGGGTAGGAGGCCTTCAGCAGCTGTACGTAGGCGGCGGGATTGGGCGCCCCGGTCCACCAGCCGGGCGCGTCCTCCTCGTTCCAGATCTCATACGCGCTGACGCGCGTCCCAAAGTGCTCCGCGAGCACTCCCACGAAGGCACCGTAGTCAGCCGGGTTCGCCGGCGGCATGTGTTCGTCACTCGAGCCGGTCTCCCATTCGGGGCTGTCGACGACGTCGAAGATCACTTTCGTCCCGGCGGGCAGCCGGGCGATGACCTGTTCCCAGGAGGCGAGCGCGCTGGCGGAGATCGCGCCGCGCGTCGGCTCCATCACCCGCCAGCTCAGGAAGAACCGCACCCAGTGGGTGCCGAGCGCCTTCAGGGTCGGCGTCTGGTTGGCGCTGGCACTGATGTTGACGCCGGCTTCGACGGCGGCTGCCGGCGCCGCGGAGGCGGCTGCGATCGCCATGACCGCGGCGCTGATCGCCATCGGCACCGCCAAGCGGAACCGACGGCTGGCGATCCGTAGGCGAAATGGCATCACTGCTGCATCGGAAGCTTCGCGCGCGGGCTAAAGCGGACGGATGGCGTCATCGACGAACCGTGCATCCTAGAAAGATCCCTCGCGGCTTTCGCCGCTTCGCGAGCCGTCCCTGCGTAGCCGCACTTGGCCCGCGAACGCGCAGATACCCTTCTGTTGAGCCGATGCCACCGAACTCGCCACCACCAGTCCTCGTCGATCGCGTGCAAAAGCGCTTTGAGATTCCGCGCGATCAGGTCAGCACGCTCAAGGAGCGGGCGCTGCATCCGCTCCGCCGCAGCGTCACCGACACACTGCACGCGCTGCGCGGGGTCTCTTTCGCGGTCGAGCCGGGCGAGTTCTTCGGGATCGTCGGGCGCAACGGCTCGGGAAAGTCGACGCTGCTGAAGTGCCTTGCGGGCATCTACAGCGTCGACAGCGGCAGGATCTTCATCAACGGGCGCATGTCCACCTTCATCGAGCTCGGCGTCGGCTTCAACCCCGACCTGCCCGCGCGCGACAACGCGCTGCTGAACGCGACGATGCTCGGGCTCAGCCCGCGCGAGGCGCGCCAGCGTTTCGACAGCGTGATCGACTTCGCGGAACTCGGCGACTTCGTCGAAATGAAGATCAAGAACTACTCCTCCGGGATGCTGGTGCGCCTGGCCTTCGCGGTGATGATCCACGTGGATGCGGAGATCCTGCTGATCGATGAGGTCCTCGCCGTCGGCGACGCCTCCTTCCAGCAGAAGTGCTACGACGAGTTCGAGCGCATCCGTGACAGCGGCTCGACCGTCTTGTTCGTCACCCACGACATGTCGGCCGTACAGCGCTTCTGCGATCGGGCGCTGCTGCTCGAGCACGGCCGGCCGGTCGTGATGGGGGATCCCGAGCACGTCGGCAACCGCTACCTCGAGCTCAACTTCTCCGAGCAGGCGCGACAGGTCGAGGAGGCGGCCGCGGAGGCCGAAGGCGACGGTCCGACGAGCTCCGGCGCGGCGGCGGACGGACAGCCGGATGTGGTCGGCGTCGCCGAGGCCACCGAACCAGCTGTAATTCGCTACGGCGACGGGCGCGCGGAGATCTACGAAGCCTGGTTCGAGGACGAGCACGGGTCGCGGGCGGAGACGCTCCACACTGGCAGGGCGTGCTCGTTCGCAGCACGCGTGCGTTTTCACGGGCAGGTCGAGAATCCGCTGTTCGGCATCAACCTCCAGAACGCCCACCGCGATCACCTGATGTCCGCGTCGAACCTGTGGAGCGAGCCGCGCTGCGGCAGCTTCGACGCAGGCGAAGAAGTGACCTTCCGCATCCGCTTCGAGAACGTTCTCGCGCCCGACCGCTACTACGTGACGCCCGCGGTCGCGCGCCACGGTGGCGCCTGGATCGACCGTCGCGAGCGGATGATCTCGATCGTCGTCACGGGCACGCAGAGCACCGACGCGCTGCTCGAGCTTCCCTACGAGATGGTGATCGAGCGCGGCACCCCGCACACCGCCGACGCCCGGCTCGTGCGATGAGCGCGCCAACGGCCGACCGACCCGAGCTGCTCGCCGATTGGAGCCCGAGCGAGCTCGAGGGGCTCGGCGCCCCGATCAAGGGGCCCTCCGCGCTGGGCTCCGATCCGCGACGCCTGTGGCACCTCACCTGGGCACTCTCCAAGACGGAGTTCAAGCTCGCGTTCTTCGGCTCCGCGCTCGGCTACCTGTGGCAGCTGATGCGCCCGCTGCTGCTGTTCGGCGTCATCTATCTCGTCGTCAGCCGCTCGAAACTCCTCTCCGGCAGCAACGACCCGTACTTCGCGACGTCGCTGCTGCTCGGTGTCGTGCTGTTCAACTTCTTCGCCGAATCGACCTCCGGCGGCGTCAGCTGTCTGGTCGACCGCGAGAACCTCGTGCGCAAGATCGAGTTCCCGCGACTGGCGGTGCCGGTCTCGATCGTGCTCACAGCGCTGATGAACCTGTCGCTGAACCTGATCCCGGTGGGGATCTTCCTGCTCGCCGCCGGCGGCTCGCCGCAGTGGAGCTGGCTCGAGATGCCGCTGCTGGTGCTCGCGCTGGCGCTCTTCTGCGCGGGGCTCGGCATGATCCTGTCGGTGGCCTACGTGCGCTACCGCGACGTTCGCCCGATCTGGGAAGTGGTGCAGCAGATGACCTTCTACGCGTCAGGGATCTTCATCCCGATCCTCACGCTCGGGACGATCACCGTGCTGGGCGGGCGCTTCAACCTCGGTCAGGTCCTGATGATGAACCCGTTCGCCGCGATCCTCGAGCAGGCAAGACACGTGTTCGTCAGCCACGACTATCCAACGGCGGCCGCCGCGATCGGCGGCTACGGCCTGCTGATGATCCCGATCGCGATTGCGATCGGCGCGCTCGTCGGCGGCTTCCTGTTGTTCGACCGCGAAGCCCCGCGGGTGGCCGAGCAGCTGTGACGGCGCCGCCCGGCGAAAGCGCGCCACTGATCACCGACGATACGCGCGCGGACGCGCCTCAGCCGCCCGTGCGCCTCGCCTTCGTCGGGCAGAGCGTCTACTTCCGCCAGTGCGCGCTCGAGCAGCCGCTGGCAGGCGTCGAGCCGGTGTTCGTCGACTTCCGCGCGGGGGCGCCCGCGGAGCCGCTGGCGGCGTCGCTGCACGAGCTCGAACCTGACGCGGTCATCGTGTTTCGGCCCGAGATCATTCCGGCGGGCCTGTTCGAATCGCTGCGGGCCGTGACGATCGGCTACCTCACCGAGCCGCTGCCGCGGGCGACCGGGACCCACCATCCCGACCTGCGCGCCCGCATGCGGTGGCTCGAACGGGTCGACGCCGGCAACTTCGATCGCATCATCTCCTTCGATCCGCTGATCGCGGAGACGGCCGCGAGCGTGCTGCCGGTGTGGCGCTCGCTGCCGATCCCGGTTGCCGACAGCCTGTTCATGGACGTGCGCGAGCGCGCGCACCCGCCACGACTGCTGTTCATCGGGCGTTCGACCGAGCACCGCGAGCAGCTGCTCGCGCCGGTCAAGCGCGCGTATCCGCTCGTGCACATCGGCCACGGCCTGTTCGGCCAGCCGTTGATGCGGTTCCTGACGGCCGCGGACGTGCAGCTGAACTTGCACAACAACCCCTATCCCACGTTCGAGAACCGCGTTTGCATCGCGCTCGCCGCCGGACATCTCGTCATATCCGAGCCGCTCAGCCCGACTCACGGTCTGCAGCCCGGGGTCGACTATCTGCAGGTCGAGAGCCCACTGGCGCTGGTCGAGCTCGCCGCGGAGCTCAGCCGCGCACCGGACGCTTACGCGCAGGTGCAGGCGGCCGGGCGCAGCCAGGCCGAGCGCTTCCGAGCTTCGCACGTCTATCCACAGCTCGTTCGCGACGCGCTGGCGGACGTAGCGGCACTCGGAAGCCGACGCAGCGGGTAGGGTGCCCCCCGGCATGCAGCCAGCGCGGACAGAGGATCCGTCGATCTCCGGCACACCGGAAGCAGCACCCCGCAGGCCACTGACCCAGCGCCTCTCGCCGACCCGCCGCGACGTGCTTCTGATCGTCGTGCCCGTCGCCCTGATCGCGCTGATCTACGTGATCTATGCGCTGAGGGTCGGCAACTTCCAGAACGACGAAGAAGAATATTTGACGGTCGCGCGCTACGTGGCGGCGCACTTTCCCGGCGCGATCTGGCTGAGCAGCCTATTCGCGCGCGGTACCCAGCGTCTGGACCCGATCATCCTCGCGCTGCCGTTTGCGCTGATGCGCGGCCCCGGCGCCTTCCAGCTCGCGCACGTCATCCAGTGTCTGTTGTTCGTCAGCACCGCAGTCCCGTGCTTCCTGCTCGCCCGCCGCGCCGGGCTGGCCCGCACCGCCAGCATCTTCGCTGCCGTGCTGTGCATCGTCGTGCCGTGGGCGGTGGTCGCTACCTCCTACCTGGCGGAGTGCCTCGCGTATCCGGTCTATGCGTGGGTCCTATACGCCACTTGGAACACCATCACCAGACCCTCGCTGCGCAACGACGTGCTCACGTTGCTCGCGCTCGTGGTCGCGGTGTTCTCCCGCACCGCGATGCTCGCACTGCTGCCGATTCTGCCGCTCGCGATCGTCTGGCACGAGTGGACGTGGGGCCTGCGCGACACTGCATGGCGCCGCCGCCCCCGCGCGCTGCTCAGGCGTGTCTGGTCAACCCATCGGCTGCTCAGCGCACTCGTCGCCCTGGGCGTGTTCGCGCTCCTGCTCGACAGCCTCGGCCTGCTCCCAGGCCGAGGACTGGCGACGCTGACAGGCGACTACACCGTGCCGAAATTGGAACCGCTCTTCACCCTGCTGGACCGCTACCGCGAATACATGTCGCGGATGGCCACAGGAACCGGCCTGATCGCGCTCGCACTCGCGCTGCCCTGGCTCGTGACGACGCTGGCACGGCCGCGCGACGGCGCCCGTCACGCGCTGGCGGTCGTGTGCGCGCTCGGCCTCGTGGCGATCCTCTTCTCGCTGCTGCAGGCCCCCGCCGACGAGCGCTACTTGCTCTATTCCGCGGTGCCAATCTCGCTCGCGTGCGCCGCGTCGCTGAGCCAACTCGCTCGAGGCGGGAGGCTTCGTGCGGGGGCGGCGCTCGGCGTGCTTGCCGGCACTGCGGCGGTCATCGCCGTCACCGCGAGCGCCGTCTGGCCGGCGCCCGCCAATCCCTACGACTACTTCAGCTACCCCAGCGCGATCTTCTACGAGCGGGTGCTGCTGGGGCGTGCAAGCGAGGTCTCGCTGCCGCTGATCCACCTCTCAGCCGGTGCGCTGCTGGCGCTTGCGCTGGTGATCGTGATGGCGGCGTGGGCGTTGATCACGTGGCGCGTGCGCGACGCCGCGCGTCCCGCCGCGCTCCTGCTGGGCGTGGCCGTACTCGCGCTGTGCGGGGTGCAGACCGCCTACGCGCTGCGCAAGTTCACCACCGGCGCCGGCGGTGGGCCGCCCGCCGCGGAACGCTCCTGGGTGGATGAGCACGTCTCGTCGAGCGCACGTGTGGGCGCGCTCGCGGTCGGACTCGGGGAAACCCCCGCCTACGTTCCGATCTGGCGCTCGACCGAGTTCTGGAACACCTCGGTCGAGCAGGACGTGTCGTTCGGCCCGCCCGGGTCGCTGCCGTTCCCTCCGGGCTCCGAACCGGTGCACCTGAAGATCCAGCCCGGCAGCGGCCTGCTCAGCGCGGTCGGCGGGCCGCTCACGATGACACCCATAGCCCCGCCCGATTGGCTGTTGATCCCCGCGCAGGCAACCAACCGCATCGTCATCGCCGGCAGGATTGTGGCGCACGCCAGCTACGTCCCGCTCGAACTCGAGCGCGTCAGCAAACCAGCGCGCGCTCTCTGGGAAATCACCTACACGTCCCCCGAAGGCTTCCTCACCTCCGGGCAGACCGCGTACGCCACCGTCTTCAGCGGCGCGCTCGTGGGACTCCGCCACCCATGCGCGACGTTCTCGCTGCTCGCCCCACCGGCCTTCGCCGGGAGCTGGCCCTACACCGTCAGCAGCGCAGGCCTACAGCGCCATGGCTTGTTGCGAGCCGCACAGACGGCCGTCGTCACCGTCCCGCTCATCCCGGACGCCGCGCCGCACGCACCGAGCGCCAAGCTGGCTGTCACCGTGGATGGCCAGACAACGCTGTTCGGCGGCCTCGTCGCCAGCGCCAAGCTCGCGTTCTTCAAGGTCGCGCCTTGCTCGCGAGCGTGAGCGTCGCCACCGCCGCCAGGGGCACGCCGATCACGAACAGAAGCGCGAGCACCCACAGCAGGCCGAGCCCGACGTGGGCGTGGAACAGGCGCAGCCGTCGCATGATCGTGCCGGCGTCGTCAAGCAGGCTCTGCTGCTTGGCCGCGTAAAAGGCGAGGTCGAAGTTGGCGGGCCACAGGCGGCCGTCGACAGTGGTGGTCGAGCGGCTCTCGCTGTGCCCAGCGGCCGCGTACAGCGCCACCGGCGTGTGGCCCAGATTGGTCAGGCAGACGCTGCCTTCCAGCGCCTTCGCCGGCCCATTGAAGGCGACGTCGAGCAGGCCGTTGTCGACGTAGGTCGGCGCGACCGGGATTGTTTCGCGATAGCCCGGGGCGCTGACGGTGAACACCAGCGGCGCCGACGCCTTGCCATACGTACCGATACGCATCTCCGCGACCTGCCGCCCAGGCAGCAGCCCGATCTGATCGGAGCAAGCCTGCTGAGCGCCCGGGATTTCCACGAGCGAGACCGACTGCAACGGCGGCGGTTGGGGCACCTCGGTGGCGATGCGGCGGCTGCTGTCCAGCGCGGGCAGGATCAACGCGAAGAGCAGCACGATCAGGACCACGCCGCCGCCGAGCGCTGTCAGCACAGCTGCTTCCCCAGACGGCGCGCAACCTGGACGAGCGCCGCGGCCGCGACCACCGTGGCGAGCTAGGCATAGAAGCGCTCCAAGACGATGGCGAGGGCGCTGAGCTGCAGCACCGCCAGGGCCGCGACAGTGGCTCCGCTCAGCAGCGCAGCGAGGATTCGCGGCAGCCAGGACACCGCCAGCGCGATGCCGACGCCGTAGAGACACAGCAGCGGCAGCAGGTAGCGACCGGTGATGATCGGATCGCCGCTCGATTCCAGGAGCGAGGCGTACGCAGTAGCGTGCAGCACGAGCAGGTAGCCGAGCGTCCCGACAACCAGCACCGCAAGTACCCACCCCGCTCGCGCCACGCGGCGTCGATATACGACGAGCCCGACTATCGCCGCTACCGCCGCGACCTCGGCCGCCCGCGAGAGGAAGTTCAACGTTGACGGCGAGAAGGTCACCTCGAGCTGGGCGAAGGTGCCCAGGAACCTGTCGATGAAGACCTGGCGGACCCCGTAGCCCGGGTGGATCGTTTGTGCCATGAAGCCGAGCTTGGGCAAGTAGAACTGCCACAGATACGAGAAGAAGCCTTCGGTGCGGCTTAGCGTTACTTCGCCCCGGAGAGTGTGGTGCAACAGCACGTAGCCCCCGGAGAGGACTGCCAGGCCGCAGACCGCGGCGATCGGGCCCGCGAGGCGAGGGCCCGGGCGTCTGACCCGCCACACCGCGACCGCGACCGCCAGAGCGCCGGGAAGGATCAGCGGCAGACCGCGACCCTGCGTGAAGCCCGCCAGGGCGCACACGGCGACCAGCCAGGCCACGCGCGTGCGTGTGAGCCCGTAGCGCACGATCAAAACCGACAGCCACAGACCAGCGGTCCACAACGCCGCCAGCGGCAGGTCGGGGTTGATCGTCGCGGTCAGCATCGTCAGCTGCGGGTTGAGCACCACTGCCGCCGTCGCCAGGACGCGCAGCGCGGGGCCCCGCGGCAGACCCAGCAGAAGCTCACCCGCGAGCAGCCACGTGAACACGACGAGCGCGAGCAACAGCGGCAGGTTGGCCAGGCGCATCACGAAGGAGCGTGTGAAGAACGTCGAGTGACGGAACACCAAGTAGGGCACCGTCTCGTAGAGGTAGTAGAGCGGCGGGTTCTTGAAAGCCGCAGTGAAACCGCCATCGGAGCGGGCGGCGTCGGACAGGCGGCTGAGGTCGCTGAAACAAACATCTTCGTCGAGCGACGATGCCGGCGCGCGTGCGGCCGGATTGCGTTCCAAGCTGCTGAGCCCACTACACAAACCGGCCACTTCGACTTCCGTCGAATAAGGGTTGCCCCGATGGAGCGGTTCGTGGCTGCCTCTGTGCCAGGGGATCGAGCCGGTCTCGGCGATCTTTTGGACGTAGGCGAAGTGACCGATCTCGTCGGGACCCTGGAGCGGCGGCAGCACGACGATCCACACGAGGCCCTCGATGAGCGCGATTACGAGCAGAGCGAGTAGCGGTCTCGGGATCCGCCGCCATGCGAGGGCGACTCGCGCCACGAGGGTGGGGTGGAACGCGTCTCTCGCGGGACCGCCCTCGCGTTCGATCGCGCCGCCGCTCGTAGCCATCGGGGCGTTAGCCTACCGGCGAGCAGAGCGGCGCCAGACCGAATCCTCGATGCGCGGCCTGTGGCCGCTCGGAGCGCGGCGGCCGACCCCACCATGAACGCGAACGACGACGTTACGGTCGCCATCACCTGCTTCAACTACGGCGCCTTCCTGCCCGCTGCGGTTGAAAGCGCACTCGCCCAGGAGGGGGGCGAGCCACGCGTGATCGTCGTCGACGACGGGTCGAGCGATCCCGAGACGTTGTGCGAGCTGGAGCGACTGCCGCCCAGGGTGCAGTTGCTCCGACAGGCCAACAAGGGCGTCGCCGCGGCGCGCAACGCCGCCCTCGTGCAGGCCGCGACGCCCTTCGTGCTGGTACTCGACGCCGACGATCGCCTCATGCCGGGAGCCCTCACGTTGCTTCGTGGCCCACTCGAGAGCGACCCCCAGCTCGGCTTCGCCTATGGCCTGATGCGCTTCTTTGGTGCCTGGGATGGTGTGTTGAGGCTGCCGCCGTATGACCCTTACCTTCTGCTCTACCGCCACAACATCGGGTCCACCGCGCTGATGCGGCGCGCGCTCGTGGAGGACATCGGCGGCTTCGACCCCTCGTTCTCGGGCTACGAGGACTGGGAGTTCTGGGTGCACGCGCTCGCGCGCGGCTGGCCCGGGCGACGGATTGAGCAGGTCACGCTGCTCTACCGCAGGCATGAGCCCAGCCGCCACCATTCCGCCCGCCACGCGTACCGGCGCACGTTTCGCCAGCTGCGCGCCAAGCATGCCGAGCTCTACGCCCGCGACGGGCGCCGTCGCCTGGCTGTCGAGAGCGACCTGGGCCCGGTCGGGCGTCTCGTCGCTCGCTTGTGGTGGGGGTGGCGGCCCATGCCGGGCCGCCTGGAACTGGCGCTGCAGTCACTGCTGTGGCGCGCCAAGTAGTCGCAGCACGAGGCGCCGGTACCGTTCGAGCGCCGCGTTGACCCAGGCGGGCATCCCCATCTCGGCCAGATCCGTATCCATGCCCCCGACGAACAGCTCGAGCACCTCGCCGTCCGATACCCGACGCGCGCCCTGCACGCGCCGGCGCCAGCGCGCGAGCGCCGGCGCGCCCGTGAGCAGCGCCACCCACGCGCGCAGCTTCTCGCCAAGCCAGCCGTCACGCGCGGCACGCGCGAGGACCGCTCCCTCAGTCGCCAGCAGCAGCGGCGCCAGCAGCACGAGCGTGCGCAGCTGCAGGTTGCTGAGGAGCGCCCACGCTCGATTGCGCTCCAGGTAGAACCACTTCTCGCGCCCCTTATCGAACTCGTAATCGTGCACCACAACCGCCGCCGGGCAATAGCGCGCACGCCCACCGCTCAGCCGCACACGCCAGGCCAGGTCGGTGTCGTCGACGTACATGAAGAAGTACGGACACAGGCCGCCGAGCTCGAGGAAGCGCTTGCGTCGCACGAGCAGCGAAGCCCCCGAGACCGCCGCTACATCCCGCGGCGGCCCATGCTCCTGTGCTCGCCCGTACCCGCCGGACCACGAGATGCCTGCGAGGTTGACCGGGTTCGCGCCCGCATTGACGCGACCGTCGGGGAGCAGGACCTGAGCCCCAACGACGGCCACGTCGGAGCCGTCCACCGCTGCCAGCAGCGCGGCCAGACAGTCGCTCGCCGCGACCGCGTCGGGGTTCAGGAACCACAGCCACTCCCCCGTGGCTACCCCCGCCGCGAGGTTGGCCGCGCCGGTATAGCCAAGGTTGGCGCCGGGGCGCAGAATCTCAAGCCTGTCCGAGACACCCTCGATGATCTTGAGCGGTGCCCGCGGATCGTTGTCGACGAGCAGCACCTCGTGCAAAGCGTGGGATTGCCCGAGCAGGCTGTCCAGCGTGTCGGACATGCGCGGGCTGCGATAGGAGACGACGACAGCCGTCACATTCGGGACCATGTGGGCAGTATCCTGGGACGCGTCCCGCCCCGCACCCTCAATGATCTTCGACCGTCCTCACGAGCAGCAGGGGAGCGTCCGCGTGAGCGGTAGCTGCTCGTCGCTGGCTGTGATACCCGCCTATAACGAGGCGGCGACGATCGCGGAGGTGATTGGCGCGTTGCACGAGCAGGCGCCGGACTTCGATGTGCTCGTCGTCGACGACGGCTCCATCGACGACACCGCCGCGCAGGCACGCAGCAGCGGCGCACGCGTGCTCTCGCTCCCGTTCAACCTCGGCATCGGCGGCGCGGTCCAGGCAGGCTTCCTCCACGCGCTCGAACACGAATATGCCTTCATGGCTCAGGTCGACGGCGACGGTCAGCATGGAGCCGGCGAGCTGTCGCGGCTGGTACAGGCGATGAACGCGGGAGACGTGGACATGGTCTGCGGCTCGCGCTTCCTGACCTCGGACTTCCACTACCCCGCGCCCGTCAGCCGGCGGACCGGTATCCACATCTTCGCTTTCGTGCTCTCGCGGATCGTCGGAACACCCGTCAGTGACCCGACCTCGGGCTTTCGCCTGTACAACCGGCGCGCGATCGAGCTGTTCGCGCATGACTACCCGCACGACTACCCCGAGGTCGAGGCCGTGTTGATGCTCCATCACCATCGTCTGCGCATGCGCGAGGTTCCCGTGCAAATGTACGCGCGCGGTGGCGGCAGCTCCTCGATCAGCACCGGCAAGTCCGCGTACTACATGGTCAAGGTGCTGCTCGCATTGATGGTCGGACTCGCGCGACGGCGCCCGGTGGTCGACCCCGGCGACCGCGCGCCCGTCGCAGCGGAGCAGGGGGTCTAGCGTGCCGGGACGCATCCAGCTGGTAGCGATCGTCGGCTCGGCGGTGCTCCTACTCGCCGTGCTCGAGATGGTCCGCAGGCGCCGCCTGATGGAGCGCTACGCCCTGCTGTGGCTGCTCTCGGCCGTGGTGCTGCTCGCGCTCGCCAGCTGGAGCGGGGCGCTGCAGACGATCAGCAAAGCGATCGGCGTCATCTATCCGCCGAACGCCCTTTTCTTTGTCGCCTTCGCGTTTGTTCTGTTGCTGCTGCTGCACTTCTCCGCCGCCGTCTCGCGCCTAAGCGACCAGACCAAGGTCCTCGCACAACGCTTGGCGTTGCTTGATGAGCGCGTGCGCCACCACGAAGGCCTCGCAGCCGGGGATGACGAGGAGTTGCATGAGGCTTACGGCGACGAAGCGCAGCCGGGGAACCTGATGACACGGGTACCGCCGAGGCGCTAGGCGCTCGACGCTCGGGCGATGAGCGTAAAGCGCGTGATGTCCTCGTCAGAGCTCGCCGTGCGTCGGACACGCACCAACGGCGCCGGCACGCGGACGCCGTAGGAGGGAGCAAGCCAGCTCTGCTCGACTGAGACGGCGGCGTCCTCGACGCAGATCTCCAGCTCAGCGCCCGCGAAGCGCGCGAGCGCGCGCGAGCCTTCGGCGCTGGCCTCGCCGGGCGCAAGCGGAAAGCTCCATGTCAGCTCCTCGCCGGCAGCGCCTAGGACGGTGTCGGTGACGCTGAGGACGCAGGCCTCGCCGTCGAAGCGCAGCTCCCGGTGGTGGCGCACTGGCCGCGCCAGCTCGCGAAAGCCGCTGTGCTCGCCGAGGAAGACGGCGCGCGCACCGTCGCACTCGAAGCGCACGCAGCGCGCGTGGCTCTCTTCGGGAAGGGTGAACAGATAGTCAGAGCGCAACCGGTTCTGCTCGGCGCCGCCGACGCTCAGGGTGCTGTGCGCCCGCGTCGCCCGAAACGCGTTGCGTGCGCGGGCGTCGGCGGTATAAAGGTACGAGCCAGGGTCGACGATCAGCGACTGCTCGCCGAGGGCCAGCTCGAAGGACAGCTGATCGTTGTGCGCGTGAGCGCCGATCCCATCGAGGCCAACGTCGCCGCAGCGCACGATCACCCACAAACGGCTGTGGCGCATGACGTACCAGCCGCCGCTTGTGTAGGCGGCGTGCGTAACGGCCTCTCGCCACTTGCGGCCCGCCTGCGCGTACAGATGGCGATGATCGCGAGGGTCGGCTCCGTAGCCGCTGAGCGGCAGGAAACGCCCGTCGTCGGCGTCGCCGATCTGCGGGGCCAGCCCGTCCGGACGCACGTAGTCCGAGACGAACGCGAGCATCAGCTCCAGACGCTCGCGGTAGGCGTCGGAGAGGACGCCCGGACACAGCACGTCCGCGGCCTGCGTCGCGCACACGAACAGCTCCGCCACGAGCCGGTGATAGGGAATCGACGCCTCGTGATCGCAACCGTCTGCGCGCACCTGGTGGGCCATCTCGCGCTCGAGCTCCGCGGTCGCCCAGAGCGCCCACGCATGGCCCTCCTCGCTGCCGCTGAACGGCGCGCAGGCCAGCAGCAGCCCGACAACGTCGGAGAGGTAGTGATTGCCGCGCACCTCGCCCCACTCCAGATGGCCGCGGATGAAGCGACAGTGCAGCAACAGGCTCGCCAGGGCGGGCTCGAGCCACGGCGCGTCGGCGGCGGCCGGCATCACCATGCACAGCGCCGCCACCCAGTTCGCCGCGCGGATCGCGACGTCCATCGTGCACGACCACGGCGCGCCGAACTCAACGGGGTTGGCCGCGATGAACGAGCTCAGCTGTGCGCCGAGCTCGTCGAGAAATCGTGAGTCAGCGCTGACTCGATGCGCCGCCGCCAGCAGCGGCAGGTGCTGACAGCGCGACAGCTCCCACGGGACCTTGATGTCAGAACCACCTCCCAGCACGGTCGGCACGCGCGAGATGTGCACGTCCGGCCAGCGCCGGCCCGACTTGAAGTCGCGCTGCCAGTCGATGCTCGCGCCGAGCTCGGTGGGACCGGAGCCCAGCAGCTCGAAACGGTGGGCGAGGATCTGCTCGGCATGCTCAAGTAGACGCGCGCGGGCGAGCGCGTCGAGCTCGTCGAGTTCGCGCTCCCAGGCCAGGACCGTCGGCAGCGCGGGCAGGGCGCGCCTGCGCAGCGCGATCTCGGGAGCGTCATCCCCGAGCGCGCGCTGAAGCTCGTTCGACCCAACCCGCAACGGACGCAAGCGCAGCTGTGCCTCGCGGAGTGGACCGCGAACACGGGAGGACACGACGGCGAAAACCGCGGCTGCACCGCGACGCGGACCGAGCCGCCGCCAGGCGGCCAAGCCTTCTTGCAACCTCACGCTGGCGACGGCGCCGCTGTTCGGGGGCCCGCGAGCACGACTGTCGGCTGCCCGCTGAGGCTTCGATCCCAGCGTGCATGCTCAGCTTCGAGGTGGCGCGCGAACAGGAGCGTCGGCACGAGTATGGCGGCCGAGAGGAGGAGTGCCCGCATGGTTGCCTGCGTCGGCCAAGCGGTGAAGAGGTGGCGCAGCGTCGACCGCGCGCGGCGCGAGGCTCTTTCAGTGGTTGGGGGCGAGCCGTCCCACGCGTGCTCCGCACGGGCTGCGACCGAGCCGATCGCAAGCAGGCCGAGCGCCCCAAGCGGCGCCAGCAAGGTCAGCCCATAGTCCCGCAATGGAATCGCGATGATCGCCGGAAGAGCACCGATCACCAGTGCAGGCGCGAAAAGCGCCAGCTCGCGTCTGCGCAGCCTGGCCGCCCCTCCCGCCGCGGTCGCCGCAGGGAGCAGGAGCGCGAGCAAAAGGACGTAGGGCGCGGCGAGCGAGAGCTCGACAACGGCCTTTTGTGCCTCCGCCTTTGCGACGAACCCCGGATCGTGGTTGATCAGGGCATCGACCTGCGTATGCAGCACACTCGCGTATGCCGGTGATAGGTAGCGTACGCCCGGATCGGCCTCCTGCGCGGCGGCGGCTGCGTACTGGTCACCGTAGTGGATACCGTAGCGATTGGGTGTGTAGCCGAGCCCGATGTAGAGCGAGTGCCACAGCGGATGTGACGTTGGCTCGCCCGCGCTCAGCTTCACGCCTACCCGGTGGTCTCGGTTTTCGCGGATGGCTGGCAGCGCGATCAAGGTGGGGGCAAGGTAGGCGAGTGCGACGAGCGCGATCACGGCGACGCGCAGCGGCCAGCGCGCGTTTGCGATGGCCGCCACGATGCCGGCCGCGATCGCCACCGGGAGACCCGCGTCGCTGCGGATCGTCGTGACGATCCCCGCCACCAGCGCGATCGCTACGAGCGCGGGCCAGAACCCGCGCGGCTTGCTTCGCAGGAGGAGGATCAGCGACGGCATGAACGTGACGATGACCCACGCCGCGATCCAGTAGATATCGCCGAACCCGAATGACAGGATGGACACGAGCAGCGTGGGTGGCGCAACCAGCGCAGCCCAGTCGGAGCGGAAAATGCCCCTGAAAATCACGGCGCTGAACAGCAACGTCAGCGCCCAAGCCCCGATGAAAAGCCACCGCAGGACTGTCAGCGGATCCGACTCGCCCAGCCAGTGGCTGAGCACGGGCACGATCACGTAGATGCCCTGGTCATCCGAGAAGCCGACGGCATAGGGTACGTGCGTGCCCGGCCTATATCCCAATAGCGCAGGGCCCCCGTGGTCGAGCACTTTCAGCGAGGCCTCGAGGTCGGTCGCCCGCGAGGACTCGATTGACCACGGGTTGGGGGCGAGCACGCAGAGCGTCGCCGCACCGATCACGGCCCACAGAAGACCCCACGCGAGCGCCCTACGCAGTGAGCCGCGCAGAGGCTGTCGGAGGATGGTCGTCGATGGGTGCAGGGGTCGCTGCCCGTCCGTCGCAAGCGGAGAAGCAGGCGCCGCCTCTGCTGCGCCGACGGCTGTCCTGGATCGGCTCAGGCGCCGCCCGCCACCCAATGGTCGTGCCATGCGCTCACGTTGTACAGGTTCCACAGCTGGAAGCTCCAGTCCATCCTGCCGCTGCGGTGTTCGGCCCAGAGCTGATCGATACGCGCGTAGTCGAGCAGCCCGCGCTCCGCCAGCGAGGAGTCGCGGATCTCGCGCTGGGCGCGCGTGCCTAGCTCGCCGCGGAACCACTCGGAGACGGGGGCCCCGAAGCCCTGCTTCTTGCGGTGGACGATGTCGCTCGGCAGCAGGCCATCGACGGTCTGCTTCAGGAGCCACTTGCCGATGCCGTCGCGGACCTTCATGTCCACCGGCAGGGCCAGCGCGAACTCGACCAGCTCGCGATCCAGGAACGGGACCCGCGCCTCGACCGACGTCGCCATCGTCATCTTGTCGACCCGCATCAGCAGCAGCTCGGCCAGCCTCTGCTTGAGCTCCAGATAGCTCATCTTCTGCAGCACGTCCGCTCCCGGACGGTCGCGCTCGGCCTCATCCCACAGGCGCTGCACCACCCGGTAGGCATCGGGACGGTCGTCGTGGTCCGCGAGGATCTGACGCTTGAGCTCGCCCGTGTAACAGATCGCCCCGCCCCAGAACGGGAGGCGTCCGGCGGCAGCGTCAGCAACGTACTGGGCGTGAAAGATGCCGCGACCTGAGCGGCGCGCGAGCCCGACCGCCGAGGCAGCGAGGAGATTGCGCAGCGGTCCCGGGACGCGCTGGAACGGATCCCAGTAGCGCCGGCGGCGAGCGACCGCGTCGATGTAGTTCTGGTAGCCGTGGAACAGCTCGTCGGAGCCCTCGCCCACCTGCACGACGATCGTGCCGGAGTCGCGAGCAAGCTTGGAGACGTAGTACAGCGGCACGCACACCCAGTCGGCGATCGGCTCGTCTTGGTGGTGGACCATCTCGGGCAGGAACGACACGAGGTCGTCGGCGTCGATCAGCACCTCGTGATGATCGGTGCGGAACTTCCGCGCGATCTCCCGCGCGTACTCGAGCTCGTTGTAGCGCTCGTGCTCGTGGAACGCGACCGAGAACGTGCGCACCGGCTCGGACATCAGCTCGGACATCAGCGCCACGTTCGTCGAGCTGTCCACGCCGCCTGACAGAAACACGCCGAACGGTACGTCGCTCATCATGCGCTTGGCGATCGAGCCACGCAGCAACTCGAGCAGCCGTTCGCCGAGCTCGTCCTCACTGCAATCCGCGACCTCCTCGGCGGCGCCGGCAGACAGCGGCGACCAGTACGTGTCGCTGCGAATCGCGCCATCGGCGGCGACCGTCATCCGCTCGGCCGGTGATAGCTTGCTGATGCCCGCGAACATCGTCGACGGCGCCGGGGTACAGACGAACGTGAGGTAGTCGTGAAACGCGGAGACGTCGAGGTCGGCGCTCACCGCCGGATGGCGAAGCAGCGCCTTGATCTCCGAGCCGAACGCGAACCCGGATGCGGTCCTCGTCCAGTACAGCGGCTTCTTGCCCAGCCGATCGCGGGCGAGGAACAGCTCGCGACGGCGCTCGTCCCAGACGGCGAGCGCGAACATGCCGTCGAGGCGCTCGACGCAGCGCTCGCCTTCCTCCTCGTAGAGATGCACGATCGACTCGGTGTCGCAATGCGAGCGATACGTGTGACCCCGCGCTACCAGTTCCGCCCGCAACTCGGCATGGTTGTAGATCTCGCCATTGAACGCGACCCACACGCTGGCGTCCTCGTTGCTCATCGGCTGGTGACCCGCGGGCGAGACGTCGACGATCGACAGGCGCCGGTGGCCGAGCCCCGCGCGGCCGGAGGGCGAGCGCCAGACTCCCGCGTCGTCCGGCCCGCGATGCACCATCGTGTCGCGCATCGCGACGAGCACCCGCTCATCGCAGGCGAAGTTGTCATTGAAGGCAAGGACTCCGCAGATACCGCACATGGCACGCCCGCGCGCTCGGCATCAGGAGGATCGGACAGACGGGGTTCGAGCGGCGAGCGCCATCATAGTCGTGATGCGCACGACCTCCGGCGGCTGCCAGCTATGAACGACGACGCGCCGGCCGCTATTGCCGCGGACGCGCCCCCGCCGCCGGCCGTTACGCAGCCGGTGCGTGACCGCGGGCTCCGTGCCGACGTGCTGCTGATGCTGAGCGCAAAGTTCGGCGTGCTGATCCTCGGCGCCGCGACGACCGTGATCGTGGCGCGCTCGCTCGGCCCGGCGGGGCGCGGCTCGCTGGCCTCGACCTACGCGCTGATGATGCTGCTTGCGCAACTGGGGACGTTCGGCATAGCGTCGGCCAACCCCTACTTCGCCGCGCGCGAGCCGCACATGGTGGGGCGCATCGCCGGCAACTCGCTGTGGCTGGCTGCTGGCCTCGGCGTCTCCATGGCCTCCGTCGGGATCATCCTGAAGCTCGTCGCGCCGGGGGCACTGGGTGACATCACCTGGCCCGAGTTGCTCGTCGGCATGTGCGGGGTGCCGATCGCGCTGTGCTCGCTGTTCATGCAGAGCATCCTGCTGGCGGAGGGGCGAACCGTGATCTACAACGGGGTCGAAGTGGGCGCGGCGCTGCTGACCGTGATCCTGCTGCTGACGGTGCTGCCGCTCGCCGGAGGCGGGGTGCTGCTGGCGCTCTCGCTGATGATCGGCCCGCAGGTAGTGGCACTGTTTGTGTACGCGTCCGCTATGCGTCGTCACGGCCGCCTGCTGAGGCCGCTCGACGGCACGCTCGCGCGCCGCATGATCGGCTATGGCGCCCGCGCCTACGTGGTCACGCTCGTGGCGTTCCTGCTCGTCCGGATCGATCTGCTGCTCGTCAACGGCATCCAGGGGGGCCGGGCGGCCGGCCAGTATTCGATCGCGGTCGCCATCGCCGACGCGCTCTATCTCCTGCCCGTAACGGTCGGGGTCAACCTCTTCGCACGCGTGGCGCGGGGATCGGCCGACCGCGACATGAGCCTCCGCGTCTTCCAGCTCGTCGCCGTGGTCTACTTGGTCGTCTGCCTGGTTGCGGCCCCACTCGCCGAACCCGCGATCTCGCTGCTGTTCGGGGCCGCTTACCATCCCGCGGTCAATCTGTTCCTGTTGCTGCTGCCCGGTATCTATTGCCTCGGGCTGCTCAACGTAATCGCCTACCACTTCGCCGGCCACGGGATGCCGCGCGAGCTGATCCTCGTGTGGATCCCGGGCCTTGCAATCAACCTCGTGCTTGACATCACGCTGCTCCCGCACCACGGGACCTGGGTCGCCTCGGTCGCGTCGACCGTGGCGTATGCGGTGGTGTGCGTCCTGCACGTGCGCATGTTCGCGCGGGATCTCGGCGGCTGGTCGCGGCTGCGCCCGACGATCGCCGGCACCGCCTCGATCGTGCGCCTCGCCCTGCGGCGGACCTAGACGGGTCCAGCGAAGCCCGCAACGTCGGGCCGCGGAACCGGGACGGTCTCCCCCGAGGCGACGGCATCGAGCGCCGCCAGCGCGACGCTCTGGGCGAGATAGCCCTCGCGCAGACCCGGGGCGAACTCGACCCCGCCCCTACAGGCCGCGAGCGTGCGCGCTATCAATGCCGCGTGGCCCTTGTCGACTTGGCCAACCTCGTGGGTTCTCGGGGCCGCGATCCCGTAGGAGATCAGCTTCCGGAAGTCGTCGAGCACCCATGCACGGCCGCCGGCGAGCACCTCGATGCGCTCCTTCGGCAGGCTCGCCGCACCGAGGCCGGAGTAGTTCACGCTCGCCACCGAGCCCGTGTCATAGGCCACGGTGATGCTCGCGCTCTGCACCGTGCGCACGCTTCCCGTCTCCCGCGCCGCGGCGCCGCTGACGCTCAGCGGCACGCCACACAGCCAGTTGGCATAGTCGAAGAAGTGGCACGCCTCCCCCAGAATCCGCCCGCCGCCGGCCGCCGGATCGTTGAGCCAATGCTCCTCCGGTAGCGGTGCGTTGACGCGGATCACCACCTGCCGCGGGCCGCTCACCTCCGCGAGCTCGTGCTGCAAGTGCTGTGACAGGGGGGCCAGGGTTCGGTTGAAGCCGATCATCAGCGGGGCGCCTTCGCCGCCGCCCGCCTGCCAGACATCATCGATCTGCGCGCGCGTTAGGCCGAGCGGCTTCTCGACGAACACCGCCTTGCCCGCACGCAGAGCCGCGGCAGCGATCTCGGCATGCGAATCGTGGCGGGTGCCGATCAGCACTAGATCGACGTCCGGATGCTCGACAACGCCATGCCAATCGGTGAGCGCCTCGGCGTCGCCGCCAGCGGCGCGGGCGACACCCGTAGCCGCCGTCCCGCGGCGCGCCGCCACGGCCACGATCGGCGCCGCGCCGTCCGCGCGCAGGTTCGGTAGATGGGTCGCGCGGACGAACGAGCCCGGCCCGACCACGCCGACCCGCACGAGGCGCGAGTCCGCCGGCTGTCGACGGCGACGCGTCGGCGCGACTCGCACCGACTCAGGCATGCTTGCCTCGCGCTCACCGGAATCTGGATAACGGAGCACCACGGCGAGCGGCGGCGGGTCCGAGCGCAGCGCCGCATACGCCTCGGCGGCCCGCTCGACCGGCAGCTCGAGGCCGATCAGCGGCTCGACGGAGATACGCCCGTCTGCGAGTAGGCGCAGGAACTCCTCCATGTTGCGGTTCTCGGTCCAGCGCACGTACGCAGCGGGGTAGTCGATCCCGGCCTCCTCGTAGAGCGGGTCGTAACGGCCTGGCCCATATGAGGTGGAGATCAGCACGTCCGCCTCGCGTGGATAAAGCGCGTTGCGGTCGAGCTCCATGCCGACATCCCCCACCGGCACAACGCGTCCCTTGCGACGAAGCATCGCGATCGCCTCGTTGACGATCGCGCTCGAGCGGCTCGCGGCGGTCACGATCGCGGTGTCCGCGCCGTCTCCACCCGCCCACCGGCGCACCTCCTCGACCGCGTCCTCGACCGCGAATGCCCGCTCCGCGCCGAGCTTCACAGCCAACTCACGGCGACCGGCGTCCGGCTCGACCCCGACCACCACGCATCCGGCGGCGCGCAGGATCTGGATTGTGAGCAGACCCAGAAGACCCAGCCCGACGACGACGACGCGCTCACCCAGCGACGCCTCGGCTCGGCGCACGCCCTGCATCGCGATCGCACCCAGGGTCGTAAACGCGGCATCGCGCAGCGCCACGCCCCGCGGCATCGGGGCGACGAGGTTGCCGGGCACCGAGACGACCTCGGCGTGGTTCGCGTGTCCCGCGCCCGCGCAGGCAACCTCCTGACCGACCGAGAAGTCGCCAAGACCGCCCGTGTCGAGCACCACGCCGGCGCAGGCATAGCCGAGCACGGTGTCGTCGGCGACCGCGTTTCGCACCAGCTCGACGGTGTCGCGGATGCCGTGCTCGCGCGCGTGGCGCAGCGTCAGCAGCACGAGGTCGGGGTTGCGCACGGCGCGCGTCGGCAGCGAGCCGCCCCCGTCCGAGACAGCGGCGCGCTCGGTGCCGCTGGAGATCACCGAGGCCGAGTTGGCGACGAGCACGCGTCCCGGCTCGGGCGACGGCGCCGGCACGTCGGCGACGAGCGGCTGGCCGTTGCGAAGCACGACCTGCTTCATCGGGCGAATGGCAGTGGCGCGGACATCAGCGAGCAGAGCTTATTGGCAGCCGCAGGCGCACCCTCTCCTATGATGTCCAGCCGCATGGGCACGCGCCGGAAGATCCTGTCGGTCGTCGGCACGCGCCCCAACTTCATGAAGATCGCCCCGATCGCCGCCGCGCTCGGCCGACGCTCCGAGGAGTTCGAGCACGTGCTGGTGCACACGGGTCAGCACTACGACGCCGCGATGTCGGAGGTCTTCTTTGAGCAGCTCGGCGTCGGTGAGCCCGACTACCGCCTGGAGGTCGGCTCCGGGACCCACGCGCAGCAGACCGCACGAGTGATGGAGCGCCTGGAGCCGGTGCTCGTGCAGGAGCAGCCAGACATGGTGCTCGTCCCCGGCGACGTCAACTCCACGCTGGCCGCGTCGCTGGTCGCGGTAAAGCTCGGCCTGCCCGTCGGCCACGTGGAGGCCGGCCTGCGCTCCTTCGACCGCACGATGCCCGAGGAGATCAACCGCATCGTGACCGACGCGATCTCGCAGATGCTGTTCATCCACTCGCCCGAGGCGGGGGAATACCTGCTGGCGGAGGGCCGCGAGGAGAGATCGATCCACTACGTCGGTAACACGATGATCGACACGCTCGTGGCGATGCGGGAGCGGATCGACGCACTCGCCGCGCCTGCAAAGTACGGGCTCTCCGACGGCGATTACCTGCTGGTCACCCTGCATCGACCGGCGCTCGTCGACGGGCCGCTTCTGCGGGTTGCGGCGAGCGAGCTGCGGGCGATCGCCGCCGAGCTGCCGGTCGTTTTCCCCGTGCACCCGCGCACCCGCGCACGGCTGGCGGTGGAAGACCCGGCTCTCGAGCGGGCGCCGGGGGTGATGCTGCTCGAGCCGATCGGCTACCTCGAGTTCCTTGCCCTGATCGCACGAGCCGCGGGTGTGCTGACGGACTCGGGCGGCATCCAGGAGGAGACCACGTTCCTCGGCGTGCCCTGCCTGACTCTTCGTGACAACACCGAGCGACCGATCACCGAGAGCATGGGAACAAACGTGCTGCTGGGCCTCGCGCCCGAGCGCATCGGCGAGGCGCCGAGGCTGATCGGCGAGACCCGCGATCGTCCTCACCGCGTGCCGCCGCTGTGGGACGGTCGCGCAGCGGAGCGGATCGTCGATCTGCTCGCCGGCGAGCTGAACGCCGAAGCTCAGGTGTCGAGGACCTCCTCGAGCAACGCCGCCATTCTGCCGGCAAGCACGCGGCGGTCGTAGGGCGCGAGCAGCTCGGGACCGAGGGGTGTCGGCGGCCGCTCCCGCAAGCGCACCAGCGCCGCGACGATCTGCTCGTGCTCGTCGAGGCGCGCACACAGCTGGTCGGCGCCCAGGCGCCGTAGCAGCGCCTCGCTTGCGCCGCCGTCGGTCAGGCACAGCACCGGCTTGCCGAGCGCCAGATACTCATAGATCTTGCTTGCGACGGCGGTCGCATCGCCCGCGCCGCGCGCCTGCGTGATCAGACACGCATCGGCGTCGGCGATGCGTGCCACGGCCTGCGTCCACGGAGATGGCGCGAGAACCTCGATCTCAACGAGGCCCTGCTGCCTGGCCCGCTCGACCTCGGCCTGAGAAGCGGGCGAGAGGAACCCGTGCAGGACGAGTCGGAAGGCACCCGCCAGGCGCGGATCGGCGAGCGCCCCGACGAGCGGCGTGATCGGACGCGCGGGGGTCAACGTGCCTGAATGCAGCAGCGTGAGCGGCGCGGATGAGCGCGAGGGCGCGGGCTCCTCGCCGGTGTCGGCCTCAGCGATCGAGCGCACCGCGGGATCGAACCCGTTCGGAATCTCGAGGACCCGCTCGGCGAGATCGCGATGACGGAGGCGGACATCGGCGACAGCCTCGGGCGTGCATACGACGACACGGCGGGCCGACGCGAGCAGCCAGTCCTCCACGCGCGAGAGCACACGACCGCCGGCGTCGAACGCAGGGCTGCCGGCCCACAGATCGCGCAGCTCGATGATCAGCGGCACGCGGCCGCGCACACCCAGACGGGCGGCGAGCGGCCCCGCGATCGGCGGGCCGGTCGCCACCACGACGTCGGGACGGGTGCGCTCGATGCGACCGGCAAGCAGGTGCGCTCCGCGTGGAATCCACAGCATCGAAAGTGGCAACGCGTCGGGGCGCACGCCCGCGAGCCCGAAGACCGGCGCGCTCAGCCGTCCCAGCCGCGCCATCACAGCCGCGCGTACGGCAACAGCACGTTTCGAGCCGGCATCGAACTCGGACGCACCGGCTCGCTCGGCGGCGCTCAACACGTCGACTTCCCAGCCGTGCTCGGGGAGGTAGCGGGCGAAGGCGCGCCAGCGCGCGGCAGGCCCTCCCTCCTGCTCGATCGAGCGGTGCGTGACGAGCAGCAGGCGCCTCACCGCCCATATAGTTTCACGCCTGAATGCGCCTCACCCTGGACCTCACGTTCAACGGGCCGACGATCACGCCCGGCGAGAACGAGCGGGTCCTGACGCTCGCCGAGCTCGCAGCCGCCGTGCGTGATCCACGGCTGTTGCGCCGCCTGCTGCGCGACCCCGACCTGCAGGCGGTCCTGATCCTCCGCGACGAACGAGCCTTGAACGGCGTCCAGGCCGGAGCGCAGTTTCTCGCCGCGCTCAGCCCTGCGGAGCGCTTCGAGGTGCGCGCGTCCGGCCACACCTCGCGTGTCGCTCCCGGCGCGATGCGCCTCCGCGCGCTCGCGTCGCTCGCCGTCGCCCTTCCGGCGGAGCTGGCACGCAGCGTGCACTCCTACCGACTGGCTCGCAAGGTCGCTGAGAGCACATACAGGCTCCCCGTGCGCCCGGCCGCCCCGGTCAGGCGGGTGACCTATCTGCGCGCCGAGCCGTCGCTGCGCTGGCTGGGAACGCAGATCGGGGGCGCCGCCACGCACACCTCAGGGGTGATCAATGGGCTGTCCGCGGCAGGCATGGAGGTGAACGTGTTCGCTCCGGAGCGCCCCGAGGGCGTGCGCGACGCCCACTGCCACGCGGTCCCCTCGAGACACATCCTGCAGTTCGTGCATTGGCTGACGCTCGTCGGCCACGCCGAGGAGCTGGTGGAGGCGGCAGAGCACACGCCCGCCGATGTCGTCTACCAGCGCTACGCGCTCGGCTCCTACGCCGGGCTCGAGCTGGCGCGACGTCTGGAAGCTCCCGCTGGTACTCGAGTTCAACGGCTCGGAGATCTGGACGGAGCGCAACTGGGGCAGCGGCCGCGTGCCGCTCGTGGAGACGCTCGCTGCGCTCGAGCACCGCAACCTGCTCGACGCGTCGCTGATCGTGGTCGTCTCACAGCCGCTCAAGGACCAGCTCGTGCACGAGGGAATCGACCCGGCGCGCGTGCTCGTCAACCCCAACGGCGTGGATGTGGGCGAGCTGGCGCAGGCGCGCGCCGAGGCGCCGGCGCGGTGGCGCTCGAGGCTTGGGTTGACGGAGGCGCCCACCGTCGGCTTCGTCGGGACGTTCGGACTCTGGCACGGGGTGAAGCTGCTGCCCGAGCTGATCGAGCGTGTCGCCGAGCGTCACGATGACGCGCGCTGGGTGCTGATCGGCGACGGACCGCTGCACGCCGAGGTCGCCGACGCGATCGAGCGACGCGGCCTCGCCGATCGTGTCCTCCTCACCGGTGTCGTCCCGCACCCGCGCGCGGTCGAGCTGCTCGCCTGCTGCGACGCTTGCGTCTCGCCGCACGTCCCCAACCCCGACGGCACGCCGTTCTTCGGATCACCGACAAAGCTGTTCGAATATATGGGGCTCGCGCGCGCGATCGTCGCCTCAGACCTCGACCAGATTGGCGAGGTGCTCGAGGACGGCCGCACCGCCCTGCTGGTTCCACCCGGCGACATCACCGCCGCAGCAGACGCGACCGTGCGGCTGCTAGAGGACGGCGCGCTGCGCGAGCGGCTCGGACAGGCCGCTCTGCAGGAGGCGATCGCCAACTACAGCTGGGAGGCCCACGTCGGGCGCATCCTGCGGGCGCTCGAGGGCGAGCTCGATCCCGAGGCCGATGCAACCGCCGCGGTCGGCGCGGAGCGTTGAGCGTGCGCGTAAAGCTCGACTGTGAGGCGAAGTACCTCACCGAGGAGGATCCGTGGGGCATCGGCGAGGCCAACTCGAAGCGCTACGAGCGCTACGTCGAGTCAATCCGCTTGCGCGCGCGCGGAAGGACAAGCGTGCTGGACGTCGGCTGCGGTTTCGGGGCGATGCTCGCACGCCTGCGCCCGGACTTCGAGCGGCTGCACGGCATCGAGCTGAGCGCCGACGCGATCGCCAAGGGCGCCGAGCGCTACCCGTTCATCGCGTTTGAGCAGGGGTCGATCGAGGCGCTGAGGCGCACCGAGGCCGACCGCTCGAGCTTCGATGCGATCGTCTTCAGCGACGTCCTCTACTACGTCGACGAGGCCGGCAAGCGGTCCTCGCTGCGCTGGATCGCCGAGCACCTGAACCCCGGCGGGATCGCGTTCATCGCCGCGTACAGTCCAGGCACCGGGGAGTACCTGACACCGGCCGAGGTGCGCACGCTCGTCGAGCGCGAGTTCGTGATCGAGCACGAGGAGCTGCTCGAGAGCCAACACCTGGTGCTGATCGCCCGCCCGCGCCGGCGCATGGCCGCGCTGACGCTCGACTACGAGACCTGGCAGCCGGTCCCCGCGGGACGGCAGATCGACTGGGAGGCGGACGTGTTCGCGCCGACGGACGCCCTGCTCGACGCCTGCGACGCGGAGCAGGCGCGCCTGACGATCTTCGCCGAGCTCGGCGAGCACGCCTATTTGCGCCAGCACCAGCCGGAGCTGGCCGATCGCATGGAGGCGCAATGGCGCGAGGCGATCCAGCGGGGTCACGACGTCCAGATGCACCTACATCCCAACTGGCTCCCGGAGCTCGGTGCGCGAGCCGAGCACGGACGCTATGTGTGGGACGAGACGCTCACACGGGCCGACGATCACCCCGACCTCATGGAGCTGATTGGGCGCCTGAAGCGGACACTCGAGGCCGTCATCCGCCCGGTCGATCCAACGTATGAGACCGTCGCATTCCGCGCCGGTGGCTACGAGGCACAACCGTTCCGGCGGCTCGCCGCGGCGCTCGAGGCGAACGGAATGTGGTGCGACACGTCGGTCTACTACGGCGGCGGCCGTCGCGGCCGGTATCACGACTACGCCCACCCCTATGACTCCCACCAGCCGTGGTTCGCCAGCCACGTCGACCCGCAGCTCAAGGCGCCGCCGGCGGAGCAGGGAATCGTCGAGCTGCCGGTGGCGACCTTCGCGCGCAACGATCGCTGGATCTTCGACACCGAGGAGGGCGCCCGGTTTGGCGACCGGCTGCTGACGGTGATCGAGTGCGACCGGAGGAGCGGTCCGAGCACAGAGCTCGCACGCGTGCTGGCGAAGGCTCGCGGGCTCGGCGCCGCCGCCTACGGACTTTCCCGCGCACAGCGTCACATGATCAATCGCGTGCTTCCGGCGAGCCTCGCCGGGACGTTCGTCGACTATCCGCACGAGCGCCTCGTCGATGACGATTTCTACGTGGCCGTCGGTCACTCCAAGGCGGACCTCGACATCGCGGCGATCCGCGGCCAGCTGCGCGCGCTGCGCGAAGGCGGAGTGGAGGTGGTGCGGATCAGCGACATGGCACGCCTCGCACGTGAGCAGCTCGAGCGCGATGCAGGATCCGGCGGCGAAGATCAGGTCCAAAGGGCGGCGGGGCGCGTGCGCAGCGCCGGCTCGGGTGAGGAGCCCGGCGAGACGCGCTCGTCGCGTCTGCGGGCGATGATCCCGCTCGATCGCAATCGTCTGCTCGACCTCAGCGGCGGCATCGGCGAGGGCGCTGCGCAGATCGCCGCCTCGCACCCCTGGATGCGCGTCACCGGCGTCGACGCGAAGGAGGCCGTCGTCGCCAGCGCCCGTGCTGCGAACGGATCGAGCCGCGTCGAGTTCGAGGTCGCCGACTCGAAGGCACTACCGTTTCCCGACGACAGCTTCGACTGCGTCTACGCTGACGCCGCGCTCGAGCGTGCGCCGGACGTCGATGCGGCCCTCGCCGAGATCCGACGGGTGCTCTGCGGGGGGGGGGGGGGGGGGGGGGGAGTTCTGATCGCAACGATCGCACCGGACGCATACGACACACGCCGTACCGCCACCGAGCACGCGTGGAAGACATCCGCAGCCGATGTGCGCGAGCGGCTGCGGGACGCAGGCTTCCTCGACATCAGCGTCGAGGAACGCGACAGCTACCGGTTCGGCGGCGCTCCATATCCGCCGGGGTCCGACCGCGTTCTGTACGTTCGCGCCTGGCGACGCGAGAGGCCACTGCCGCGCCTCGAGCGGGTCGACGCACTGCGGCGGTGGACGCACGCGCGCCTGGATCCGAGCCGCTCATCGGAGAGCTTCGATCCTGCCGAGGTGCTCCACGGCGGCCACGCGTACTGCGCCGGCATGACCCTGGTGCTGGGGGAGGCCCTCGCGCGCGAAGGCTACGAGCCTCGGTGGGTGACGATGGTCGCGCACGAGCACCCTCGCGGTCGCGGAGCCCACCAGGCAGACACACACGAGGCGATCGAGCTGACGCTGGCCGACCACTCGGTGCACCTTCTCGACCCGATGGCGGACGTGCGCTTCCCGTACGCGCTGCAGGCGCTGATCGAGGACCCGTCGATCGCGGACGGGATCGAGCGCAAGCGCGACGGCGTGTACGTCTCGCGCGGGTACGACCTTTACGCGACGTCCTTCTGGTACCGGCGCGTAGTGGCGGTGGCGGTCCGCAACCGGTTGCGTGGTCCACAGCGCTTTGTTCCGGCCCGGTGGGTTGCGCACGCCGGCAATCCGGCCTACCAGGCCCTCGCCGCAGGGCGCGCACGGGGCTGGCGGGAGCTACGCCGGTTGCGAGACGTCTGAGCGGAGCACGACTCAGGGTCGCGACTCGCGCGCCGACCCGAACGCCGCCACGTCAGCCAGCAGATCGTGAACGACCCGGTCGAACACGCGTGAGGCCCGGTACTGCTCGGCCTTCAACCGCCCACGATGTCTCACACGCTGGTACATCTCGGGGAAGCGGCACAGTCGGTCGAGCACCCACACGAGGCCGTCGGCAGAGTCGAAGTGCAGATAGTCGATGTCGCGCTCGAGCCCGTGGGCCGGCGTCAGCTGCTCGGCGAGGAGCAGCTGGCCCGCGGCGAGATGCAAGCCGACCTGCTGACCGAAGCCGCCACCCGGCTCGGCGGCGACGAACACGCCGACATCGCATTCCTCCAGCAGCTCGCGCAACGGCGCGCCGCTGACGCCGTGGATCACCTGCAGCAGATCGTGATGGTGCTCGGCGGGCGTCAGCATCTCTTCGCGGTGGGCGCTCGAGCTGCCGATCGAGATCACGCGCGGCGCGTGATGCAGAGGCAGCACGTCTGCGTACAGGGCGTCGCTGACGGGCGGGGGGATCGCGCGCCACACCTCGCCGCCGCCGATGGGAGTCCCCGTCAAGGCGGGCGCGAAGCTGACGATCCTGTCGAGCGTGTCGAGGCTGTCTGCCCCCTCGGCGGGGGCACCCCCCACGAGCACGCCCAGAGTCACGCCGGAGAGCAGTGAGAGCGCAGACGCCGACAGCGAGGCAGGATCGAAGACAACCGTCGCGTGCGGGTCGAAGTCAGCCGCCGCGGCCAGCTCCTGCTCGACGTCGTCCGACACGGAGACGGTAAAGCGTGCCGGGCGCATGCCGTGCGTCGCTGCAACGGGCGCGCAGCCGTCGAGCCACACCTGCGTGCCGACGAACGCCACGCGCAGCGGCTCTCCCAGGCGCCGCAGCGGAACGGACGCGACGCTGCGGGCGACGGGGCTGCTCATCGGCACCGCTACGATAGCGGCGCCCCTGGCGACGTCCACCTGCGCATGTCCGACTGGCAAGAGCGAATCACCCATGAGACGCCGCCGGCGATCCAGGCCGAGCACGAGCTGCGCTACCGCCTGGCGGCGTCGCTGATCCTGGCGGGCGGGCCGTGGGCCGACCTCGGCTGCGGAAACGGCGTCGCCGCAGCGGCGGCGCTGGGCGACGCGCGACCCGCACATGCCGTGCTGGTGGACCTCGACGAGCAGGCAGCCGCCGGCGCCGCTCGAGAGCTGAGGCTTCCCGAGGCGACGGTGATGGCAGCCGACCTCACCGACCCGGAGGATCTGCAGCGGATCTCGCAGGCACTGGTACTCGGCGACGGCTCGCCGGCGGTCGTGACGTGCTTCGAGGTGATCGAGCATCTGAGCGGCTTTGTCGGGCTGTTGGAGTGGGCGAGCGCGCTCGCGCAGGAGCACGGCGTGACGTTCCTGATCAGCGTCCCCAACGACGCCTTCTGGTCGATCCAGAACCCCCACCACCGCACTTCGTGGAGCGAGGGCGCCTTCGAGGAGCTGCGCGGCCTGCTGCCCGCCACGCACACGCTGCTGCGCCAGGTCGCTCTCGCGGGGTCAGCGCTCGTCGGCTGGGAGGTCCCGGCGGAACGCCACGAATTGGCGGTCGCCACCGGCGGCGCGAGCACGGTCGCCACGCATTTCATCGCCGCCTTCGGACCGCGGCATGAGGCCCTGCGCACCGCTGCGCTCGCCGTACAGGCGGACATGATCGAGCAGCGCCGCTGGGAGCGCCAGCGGGAGAACGACCTGGCGCTGATGCAGAAGGTCGCAGACGAACACGAGACCGAGGTGCAGAAGCTCGACGCGAAGATCATCGAGCAGCGCGAACAGCTACGTGAGAACACGACCGCGTTCGATCAGTGGCGCACCTATATCCACGAGCTCGAGGGGAGCTCGGACGCCCACTGTCGGGCAGCGCCGAGGCGATCGCCGCCGAGCGCGGCGAAACGTTCGCCGCCGGCAACGAGGAGCACCCCTCGGAGCCCGCTGAGCCCTCCGCATGAAGGTCGCATTTCTCGTCAACGACCTCCAGCTCTCCGGCGGTGTCGGCGTCGTGGTGCAGCACGCGCGCCAGCTGAGCACGATCGAGGGCTGGGAGGTGACGCTGGTGCTGGTACGCGAGCAGGAGGGGCCCAGCTGGCATGGCTATGAGCATCTTCCGCACCTGCACGTGCGCAGCCGCGAGCAGGCGCTTCGCGAGCAATACGACGTCGCCGTGGCGACCTGGTGGGAGACGACGTTCACCCTGTTCGAGCTCACCGCCGACCGCTACGCCTACTTCGTACAGAGCCTCGAGGACCGCTTCTACCGGCACGACGAGGCCGAGCGGCTGGGCGCGGGGCTGACGCTCGATCTGCCCGTTGCGTTCATCACCGAGGCACGCTGGATCCGCGACACGCTGGCGGCGGTACGCGAGGGCGCGCCGTGCTATCTGGTCCGCAACGGCATCGACAAGGATGTGTTCCCGGTGCTCGAGCACACGCCGCTCAACACTGACGGTCCGCTGCGGGTGTTGATCGAGGGGTCACCCAGCTCGTGGTTCAAGCACGTGCACGACGCGATCAACGCGGCCTCGGCGATGCGCGAGCCGCACCATGTCACGGTCGTATGTGGCGACCGCGACGCGCTCGGCGAGGTCGTCGCGGACACGATCGTCGGGCCGCTGAGCCATCGCGAGATGGCCGCGCGCTACGAGCAAAGCGACGTCGTGCTGAAGCTGTCGAGCGTCGAGGGCATGTTCGGACCGCCGCTGGAGGGCTTTCACCGCGGCGCCACGTGTGTGGTCACGCCCGTCACCGGCTACGACGAGTACGTCGAGCACGGCTGGAACGGAATGCTCACCGATTGGGACGACCTGCGCGGCACGGCCCGTCAACTCGACCTGCTGGCGCGCGACCGCGAGCTCCTGCACTTCTTGCGGACGAACGCGCTCGAGACCGCCCGCGCGTGGCCCTCGTGGGAGCAATCCAGCGAGTTCATGGCCGCGGCGCTGTTGCGCATCCGCCGCGAGCCGGCCGCGGAGGCCAACGCCGCCGCCGGGCGCATGCTCGCCGACCTGCGTGGGGGCATCGACATCTACGGCGGCTACCTGCGTGAGCGCGTCGAGTTCGCGCGGCGCGCAGGTCGCCTCGAACGGCCGCTGCTGCGAGTGCGTCGCAGCGCGCCGATGCGGCTGCTGTCCGCGCTGCGCCGAAGGCGCGCCGTGAAAATCCTCGCCTACCCGCTGCGACCGCTGACCGCGCGCGCTCGGCGGCTGCTGTCGTAATGCTCGAGCGAGCACGCCGCGCGGCGGCGAGGATCGGTGCGACGGCCGGCGGCAGCCACCAGCAGCCGTCGCCGAGCGCGATACCCACCGCGTTGGCGGAGCTCGCACGCCGCGGCCCCGCGCCGCTGCTGGCGGAGAAGCCCGCAGCGCACGAGCCTCTGCGCGTCGCCGCGGTGATCCCGTCGTTTCGGAGAGGCAGCGGCGGTCACAACACGACCGTGCGCCTGCTGCTCGGTCTGCGCGAGCTCGGGCACACGGTGTCGGTGTGGGTCGAGGACAACGAAGGCCGTCACGCGCGCGAGTCGGCCGCGCTCACGCAACGGAGCTTCGCCGAGTTCTTCGACGCCGGCGCGCTCGAGGTGCACGCCGACCTACGAGAGTGGATCGGGGCAGACGTGACGCTCGCGACGGGCTGGCAGACCGTTGCCCGCACGCTGCTGCTCCCGAGCTGCGCGGCGCGCGCGTATCTCGTCCAGGACCACGAGCCGGACTTCTACCCCGCCTCAGCCGAAGCGTTGTGGGCGCAGGCGAGCTACCGACAGGGGCTGCACTGCGTCGCGGCCAGCCCGTGGCTCGCGGAGCTGCTGCGCAGCCGCTACCGCGCCAGCGCCGGCCACCTCGACCTCGCGGTCGACCACGACCTCTACCGGCCCGCGGGCGAGCGGCGCGCGGACCTGGTGGCGTTCTATGCGCGCGCGGTGACGCCGCGGCGCGCCGTGCCGCTGGGCCTGCTCGCCCTGCGAGAGCTGTTCGAGCGCCGCCCGGAGCTCGAGATCCTCCTGTACGGCGAAGACCGCTCGCTCGACGTGCACTTCCCGCACCGCAACGCAGGCGTCCTCGACGGTCCGCGACTCGCGGCGCTCTACGGCGAAGCAACCGTCGGCATGGTGCTGTCGCTCACGAACCCGTCGCTCGTGGGCCTGGAGATGATGGCGTGCGGGCTGCCGTGCGTGGAGCTCGCGAGCGAGTCGATGCTCGCCAGCTTCGGGCGCGACGGGCCGCTGGCGCTGGCCGAGCCGAACCCGCGCGCGCTGTGCGGCGAGATCGAAGCACTGCTCGATGACGATGCGCGCCGCGAGCAGGCACGGCGTGGCGGGCTTGCGCTTATGGGTGAGCGCACGTGGCAGCGCGCCGCCGGCCAACTGGAGGACGGACTGAGAGTGGCTCTGGGCCGCTGAGCCGGCGCCTATCATTGCGCGGCGTGTCAATCCTCGATCGACATCGGTAGGCGGTTCGTGTCGCCGGGCAGGCCCCGCGCGCACATGGCGACCAACACCACACCGGCAGCCCCACCGCCAGCCACGGCCATTCGCGCTCCTGCGCGCCCCTCGCGATGGCGACGGCTGCGCGCGCGGGCGCGACGCACACCGCGCCCGCTCGTGCTGCTGTTGGCGGTCGCGGCGCTGCAATCGCTTGCGTGGGACGTCGCGCTGCCGGCATTCCAGGGTCCGGACGAAGACACGCATTTCGCATATGTGCAGCACCTCGCCGAGACCGGCGAAGTGCCCAGCGCGACCACCGGCGGAAGCGCCTACTCCAGCGAGGAGGAGGAGGCGTTGGTGACGCTCAACCTGCTGCCGTTGATCGGGGATCCCAACAGCCGGCCGGCGTGGAGCGAAGCCGACCTCAAGGCGTGGCACGCGGTCGAACGCACGATCAACAGCGCCGGCCGCGCCAACGGCGCCGGGCCGAACCCGATCGCGAAGAACCCGCCGCTGTATTACGCGGCAATGTCGATTCCCTACCGGCTGTTCTTGTGGCTGCCGCTGCTCAAGCGGTTGTTCGTGATGCGCCTGTTCAACGCCCTGTGCTACCTGGCGACGATCGCCATGACCTGGCTGCTCGCGGGCGAGCTGTTCGGCAGCGTCCGCTGGAAGCAGTTGCTCGCGGCGGCCACCGTCGCGTTGGAGCCGCAGCTGTCGTTCATGAGCGCGGTCATCAATGCCGACAACCTGCTGATCGCGCTGTGCACCGCGGTGCTGCTCGCGTCGGTGAGGCTGGTGACACGCGGGCCGTCGATGGCGAGGGTCCTGACGGCGAGCGCCCTCACCGCGGCGGCGGTGCTCACCCACGGCCGCGGGCTCGTAACGCTGCCCGTGCTCGCTGTCGCGCTGCTCGTGGCCTGGGTGAAGTTCCGACCCAGCACGGCGGACGCGCTCAGACGCGCTGCTGCCGCCGCCGCGACGGTGGGCGTCGCCTTCCTCGCATACGTCGCATTCGGGCGTGGCGGCGGCTCGCTGTACGGAGGACAGATAACCGAGCTGAACTCGAAGACGAGCTTCAACCTGCGCCAGTTCGCCTCCTCGATCTATGAGTTCTACTTCCCGCGTCTGCTCTCGATGCAGCCTCGCCTCGGCCCCGCCTACGGCTACAAGCAGGTCTTCATCGACACCTTCTACGGCAGCTTCGGCTGGCTGGAGGTGAAATTCACGGAACGCATCTACGACGTCCTGCAACTGCTCTCCGCGCTGGGCCTGGTCGGCTTGTACACAGCGGTGGTAGCGCGCTGGCGGCGACTGTGGGTGGCGTGGCCAGTCGTCGCGGTGATGCTGACGCTGCTGGTGACCAACCTCCTGTTCCTCCACTACGTGTCCTACCGCGCGCTGCTCAGCGACAACGGCGCCGATCCGCTGATCGTCGGACGCTATCTGCTGCCGATGGTGTCGCTGTTCGGCCTCGCGATCGCGTTCACGCTGGGGTCGCTGCCACGGCGTCTGGGCCCGCCGATGGCAGCGCTGGTGCTCGCGCTGGGCGTGCTGCTGTCGCTCGGCGGGATCGGCATCACCGTCGTGAGGTTCTATGCCTAGGCGCTTGCCCGCTGCGAGCGTTCGACGAGCGTCGGTGCTCGTGACCGTGCTCGCCGCGGCCGCGATCCTGCTCGGGGCGCTGCTGTGGTTTCGTCCGTACGTGACGAAAAAGCAGGTCTCCGTGTCGGCGGTTCCCGCGCCGAACGCGCTCACCGCGACGACCTCCTATCAGCTCGCGCCCGGAGAGCAGGCGTGCATGACGGCGGTCGCCGTCGAACCCAACAGCCTGGCAGCGCAGTTCGAGCTGCACCCCGCGACGCCCAGCCCGAAGGGTGGGCCGCCCGTGGCGCTCGTGCTCAGCGCTCCCGGCTATCGCAGCGTCAGCCAGCTCGCCGGCGGCTATCCCGGGGGGCTCGCAACGCTGCCGGTGACCCCGCCCAAGCACTCGCTGCTGGCGACCGCGTGCTTCGTCGACCGTGGAGACACCGACGTCGTGCTGCTCGGCAGCGCTGAAGCGCGCACGATCTCACGCTCGGGGACGAGTGTCGGCGGCGTGTCCGTCGTCGGCGACGTCGCGCTGACGCTGTTCGACACGCACCCGAGCTCGCTGCTCGCGCAGGCCGGAACGATCTTCGGCCATGCCTCGAACCTCACCGACCATCTGATCCCGGTGTGGCTGATCTGGATTCTCGCCGTGCTCGTCCTCTTCGGCGTGCCGGCCGGCATCCTCGCGGCTTTCTACACGGCGCTGCGAGAAGACGAAACAGCGGCGGCCGGCTGAGGCCACGCGCGCTCGATCAGGAGGCTCTGCGCAGCCCGAGGATCGACAGCAGGAATGAGGAGAAGAAGATCTGGATGCCCACGATCAGCAGCGAGGCGGCGATCACGGCGAGGTGTTCGTCGGCGAGCGAACCGAATCCGTGTGAGATCCACGTCACGAGGATCACCACGCCAGTGACCACGCCCACGAGCATGAAGG
The DNA here is from genome assembly GCA_963838405.1 of uncultured Solirubrobacteraceae bacterium. Lineage (GTDB taxonomy): Bacteria > Actinomycetota > Thermoleophilia > Solirubrobacterales > Solirubrobacteraceae > Palsa-744. Next base: position 1,795,319 of record CAWIRA010000006.1, read on the forward strand.
CACCGCCGAGCAGCAGCCCGTGCTCAAGGCGAAAGCGCGAGCGCATGCGATCGAACCACGGATCCTTCTCGCCCATGAAATAGGTGCCGTAGGCATGCGCACACAGACCCAGCGCGAGCACCTGCGTGCCGACGATCATCAACAGCGCGCCGCCGATCAGCGCGTGCAGCCCCCATGCACGGCCGAAGAAGTCGAGACCCGCGCCTACGAACACCACGATCAACGTCCCCAGCCCAGCGAGCACCGTACCCGGCACGATGAACAGGTGGTTGGGGCTGTGCACGAGCAGGAAGCGCAGGTGACGCCAGCCGTCGCGGAAGCTCGACAGTTTGCTCTCGCCGCCGCGAGGGTGGTATTCGATCGGGAACTCAGCGATCTTCAGGTTCTCCTTGGCGGCCCTGATGACCATCTCCGAGGCGAACTCCATGCCGGTCGTGCGTAGATCAAGACGGGGCAGCACCTCGCGGCGCACCGCGCGCATGCCGCAGTGCGCGTCGCTGATGCCGGTGCGGAAGAACAGGTTGAGCAGCCCGGTGAGGATCGGGTTGCCGACGTACTGGTGCAGCCACGGCATCGCGCCGGGCTGGATGTTGTCCATGCGGTCGCCGATCACCATCTCCGCGCCCTCTTCGAGCGCGGCGACGAAGCGAGGGATCTCGTCGAAGTCGTAGGTCAGGTCGGCGTCGGCCATCACGATGTAGCGCCCGCGCGAGGCGGCGAAGCCTGCGAGGTAGGCGCTGCCATAGCCACGCCTGCGTTCGACAACGACGCGCGCGCCCGCCTGCTCGGCCAGTCGCGCCGAGTCGTCTTCGGAGTTGTTGTCGGCGACCACCACCTCGCCGTGGACGCCCATCCGCACGATCGCCTCGAGCGCCGCGCGCACGCACGACTCGATGTTCTCGGACTCGTTCAGGCAGGGGATCACCACGGACACCAGCGGCGTGTCGGCATCGGTGGGGTCGCGCACTGCGGAGGAGGCGCTTGTCTGGGCGAGTGTGCTCATCGGCTCAACGTTGCCGCGACCGTCCTCGGACTGGTCGCCGGTGCCTGCGTTTCTGCGTTCCTGCGTTCCTGCGTTATAACGCCTGACGGGGCGGAAAGTGGCGCAGACAAGCGACCGCACCCGCCAGATGGAATGCTAGCGGGATGCGCGTGTGTCTTGTATACGACTGCCTCTACCCGCACACGGTGGGCGGAGCCGAGCGCTGGTACCGCAATCTCGCCGAGCGACTTTGTGCCGACGGCCACGACGTCACGTACCTGACGCTACGCCAGTGGGAGGGCGGCGAGCACGCGCAGATCGACGCACGCGTGCGTGTCGTGACCGCGGGGCCGCGGATGGCCCTGTACACCGCCGATGGACGCAGGCGCATCCTGCCGCCCCTGGTCTTCGGGCTGGGCGTGTTCGTCCACCTTCTGCGCAGCGGGCGCCGCTACGACGTCGTGCACACGTGCGCCTTCCCGTACTTCTCGCTGCTCGCTGCCGCGCCGCTGCGGCCGCTGCTGCGCTTCCGGCTGGTGGTCGACTGGTTCGAGGTGTGGAGCCGCGCCTACTGGCGCGACTACCTCGGCGCGGCCGGCGGGCGCGTGGGCGAGCTCGTCCAGCGCGCGTGCGCGCGCGTTCGCCAGCGCGCCTTCTGCTTTTCCGAGCTGCACGCGCAGCGCCTGCGCGAGGAGCACCTGAACGGGCCGCTGACGGTGCTCCGGGGACTGTACGTAGGCGGCGCCGAGCCAGCCACGCCACGCCCGGCCGATCCCGTCGTGCTGTTCGCCGCACGTCTGATCCCCGAGAAGCAGGTGACGCTGGCGGTCGCCGCGATGGCGCTCGCGGCCGCACGGATCGATGGTCTGCAGGGCGAGTTCCTGGGCGAAGGGCCAGAGCGCGCGGCGCTCGAGGCGGCGATCGTCGAGCACGGCCTGCAGGGGATCGTGTCGGCGCGCGGCTTCGCCGACACCGAGACGGTCGACGCGGAGATGCGCCGCGCGATGTGCCTGCTGCTGAGCTCGCGCCGGGAGGGCTATGGGCTCGTCGTCGTGGAGGCCGCAGCGCGGGGCACGCCGAGCGTGGTCGTCGCGGGCGAGGACAACGCCGCAACCGAGCTGATCGTCGACGGGGTCAACGGCACGATCGCGCCCGCTTCGGATGCGCAGTCGATCGCGGATGCGATCGTGCGCGTCCACGACGCGGGGCTCGCCCTGCGCGAGAGCACCAGCCGGTGGTACGCGGAAAACGCGGTGCGGCTGTCGCTCGAGTCCTCGCTGGAGGCGGTCCTGGCGAGCTACGCGGGCTGAGCCGCGCGTCGAGGCGGCTGTCAGCGCTGCAGCGCCCGGCCGTAGCTGTCGAGCGTCAGCCGCGCGGTGCGCTCCCAGGTGAACTCACGCGCCCGCGCAAGGCCCAGCGCACGAAGACGTTCACGCAGCGACTCGTCACCGATGACCCGGCGCAGCGCCTGCGCGATCGCCGTCTCATCGCGCGGCTCGAACAGCAGCGCGGCCTCGCCGGCGACCTCGGGCAGCGACGAGGCGTTTGAGGAGGCGACGGGCACGCCGCGCGCCATCGCCTCGAGCACCGGCAGGCCAAAGCCCTCGTAGAGCGAGGGGAAGACGAATGCCCGTGCGGTCGACCACAGGCCCTCGAGCTCCTCCTCGGAGACCCATTCGGGGAAGCGCACGTCGCTCGCGAGATCGAGCGCCTCCGCGCGCGCACGCAGCTCGGCCTCGTGCGCGGTCGGATAGCCGGGGATGACGAGCACCGGACGATCCACGGGCGCGATCTGTGCGAGCGCCCCCAACAGCGCCAGCAGGTTCTTGTGCGGCCGCTTCGCCGACAGGCTCAGAAGCACGGGACGCGCGCCCAGCCCGAACCGTGCGCGCACGTCGGCCTCGGCCAGCGGCGCGTCACGGCGAACCGTCCCAAGCCCGAGCGGCACGACGTCGATCCGCTCGGCGGCGACGCCCAGCAGCGCCACGAGGTCCTCGCGGGTGCTCTGCGAATCGGCGATCACCCGATGCGAGCGGCGCACCGCGCCCGGCACGAGCACGCGCATGCCCTTGTCACGCAGGCCCGCGTGCGCCTCCGGAAAGCGCGCGTAGATGAGGTCGTGCACCGTGACGACGCGACGAAAGCGTCCCCACAGCGGTGCGGTGCTCGCCATGCTGTGCATCAGCTCAACTCCGTCGCGCGCGGCGAGCACAGGCAGGAGCGTCTGCTCTCCGAGCACCCACTGTGCGCGGCTGCGGGCGTTGACGGGGACGGTGACGGCCGGCAGCAGCTCGCCCCAGGGTCCGTCGCCGGCGGCTGCCGCCTCGCGATTGATGAAGGCGGTGAAGCGCATGTCGGCGGGCGCCGCCGCCAGCAACGCGGGGATCAGCTCGCGCGCAGCGACCTCCATGCCACCGGTCTCGCCCGGCACGAGGAAGACCAGGTTGAGCCCGACGCGCACTACTGCTTGATGACCTCGAACTCCGCGCGGATGTTCATCGTGGGCAGGAGAAACGCGAAGTACTTCTCGTAGGTCTCCTGGACGCGATTGAACAGCGTGGCGAGCCCCACCGCACGGAACGGCAGCCACATGTCGAGCGTCACGTGCACAACGCGAAAGCGGACCTCGGTGTAGTGGGAGAAGCGCGGCTCGGCGAGCGAGCGGATCGCGAGCGTCGAGAAGTAGTGGCGATGTGTCGGGTCGCCGTACGCGAGCACCGAGGAGAAGTGCGGCGTGCGCAACTGCACACGCCCTCCTGGACGAGCGATGCGGTGCAGTTCCTCGAACACGCGGATCGGCTCGGAGACGTGCTCGATCACATCCTGAAGCAGGATCTGGTCGAAGCTCGAGTCCTCGATCGGGTAGGGAAAGCTGTCGAGGTCGTGGACGATATCGGCTGCTGTGTCCGCAGAGATGTCGAGCCCGACCGCGCCCGGAACCTTCGCCGCGCCGCAGCCGATGTCGAGGATCTCACCGGGACCGGTGGGTGCGAGGTCGAACTGTCGGGGGTCGTTCAGCCGCTCGAGCAGCTCGCCGGGGTTGGGCACGGTCGTACAGTAGCGGCCGCTCCGAATCGATCGTCTACTCTGCACCCCGTGCCGCGTCCCGGGTCGACTCACGCAGCCCTACGCCGAACGTGAGCGGCGCGGTCAGCGCGTCGCGGCCCCTGACGATCGGGATCGACGCGCGCGCCGCGTCCGAGGTCCAGGCGGGGCGCGGCCGAGTCGTCCGCGAGCTGCTCCGCGCGCTTGCCGCGCGCACGGATGACCGCAACCGCTACATCCTCTACGCACGCCAGCCCTGGCAGGACGTGGAGCTCGACGAGCGCTTCACCTGGCACACAATCGCCGCCGGCGACCCCTGGTGGCACCTGCTGACGGCACGCGCGGCCAACCGCGCGTGCGACGTGTTCCTGTCGTCCAACTCCTACCTCACGCTGTGGTTCCTGCGCATCCCGGCGGTGCCGATCGTCTACGACCTCGTGGCGTTCGATCCGAGCATGCATGCGAACACGCGCTCGACGATCATCGAGCGCGTGACGCTCGGCACCGCCGTGCGGCGCGCCGCAGCGTTGCTGGCGATCTCGCGGGCCACGGCGGACGCGCTGGCGGCGCGCTTCCCGGCAAGCGGCGCCCGCACCGTCGTCGCGCACCTGGGGGCCGCGCCGACCGACACCGGTGAGCTCACCGGCGCGGAGGCCGCGGCGCTTCCCGCTCCCGGCTTCGTGCTGGCCGTCGGAACGCTGGAGCCGCGCAAGAACCTGCCGCGGCTCGTGGCGGCGTACAGCGCGCTCGAGGACGAGCTGCAGGTCCCCCATCCACTGGTGGTCGTCGGCGCGCTCGGGTGGGAGACCGGCCCCACGCTGACGGCGCTGCAGTCGCTGGGCGAGCGCTGCGCGATGCTCGGGTTCGTCTCCGACGCGGCACTGAACGAGCTGTATCGCCGCTGCGCGGTGTTCTGCTACCCCTCGCTGGGCGAGGGCTACGGGCTGCCTGTGGTCGAGGCGATGGCGGCGGGGGCGGCCGTGATCACCTCGAACATCTCCTCGCTGCCGGAGGTCGGCGGCGACGCGGCCGACTACGTCGACCCCCACGATGTGGCGAGCATCACCGCCGGCCTGCGGCGCGTGCTCGGCGACGAGCCCAATCGAGAAGAGCTAAGCCGCAGGGGCCTGGCGCGCGCAAGCGAGTTCTCGTGGGCGCGCTTCGCGGAGCGGACGCTCGAGGTGCTTCAGGCGGCGAGCAGCCGGTCGTAGACAGCGGTCAGGCGCTCGGCTGCGGCGCTCGTCGAGTAGCGGCTCACGATCTCCTGCGGGTAGGGCACGCGCTCCGCTGGCGCACGCGTCAGTGGCCCGTCCGCGAGCGCACGGGCGATCGCCGGCCAGTCCCCCGGGGCGACGAGCTCGACCGGCGCCCCGGCCACCACCTCGGGGATCGCGCCGCTGGTGGTGCTGATGATCGCCAGACCGGCCGCCATCGCCTCCGCCAGCACGAGGCCGAACTGCTCCTCCCAGAAGGCTCGAGGGATGTCGAACGGGTGCAGTTGAGCGGACGCCGAGCCTTGGCTGGCGAGCACCATCACCGAGGCCTGCGCGAACACCGACGGCATCTCGTCGTAGGCGACGCTGCGAATCTCGAGCGCGTCGCTGAGGCCGAGATCGGCGGCGTACGCACGCAGTCGCGCCTCCTCGGGACCGGCGCCGATGATCAGCAGGCGGGGACGAACCGTCTCCCCTGCGGGGGTGCGGACCGTGCCGCGGTGCAACAGCGCGAGCGCGCGCAGCACGTCCTGGTGGCCCTTCTCCCACACGAGCCGCCCGGCCGAGACGATCGTGTGCTGAGCGCGCACGCTGAGGCCGGTGGCGACGTGACCATCGGCGGCTGTGTCCGGCGCCGCCGGCGCGGCAAAGCGAGCCGTGTCGATCCCGGGCGCGCAGAGCGCGATCCGCTCGGGCGCGACACCCTCGAGACCCAGCGCGAGCGCCGCCCGCTCGGTCGCGGCGAGGAACAGGTCAGTTTCGGCGAGCACCAGCTCGCGATAGCGACGTGCGTGGCGATTGCGGTAGGCGGCGAGCAGTGGCAGCGTCTCCCACACGGTCTGCACAAGCCGAAAGTCGTGGCGGCGCCGGCGCCGCGCCGCCTCCGCTGAGAACCAGAAGCTGAGCTCGGCGGCGTGCACGATGTCGGCTCGCGCAAACGCCTCCTCAGCGGACAGGTAACGGTCGCCCAACACCAGCGCGGAGAGCTCGCCGACGCGGCCCTGCGGGAGCACGTCGCGCAGCGCGCGCGTCGGCACCGCACGAAGCTCCTTGGGCGCGAGGAAACGGTTCGAGCCGGTCAGCAGGTAGGAGACCTCGTAGCGCTCGGGCAGCTCCAGCCACGGGGGTAGTTCCCAAGGATTCGCCAGATGTCCGCGCACGATGAGTACCGAGGGCACGGCTCGGCACGCTATCGCCTAGCGCGTAGTGGTCGGCTCAGCGGGCACGACAACGGACCGCCGGCAGCAGCTCGAGCACCTCGGCCGGCACCGCCCGTGTGAGCATGATCAGGAGCGCGTACACGCCAAGCGCGAGCAGCGTTCGCACGAGCGAGGGCAATCCTGTCAGCAGCGCGAGAACGACCGCCGGCGCGGCCGACAAAAGGACCTTCAGCACGATCCCGGTGTTTGGACGCAGCTCGCGATGGCCGTGAAGCAGTCCCACGAGCAGTCCCAGCGCAAGCGTGGTCTCGCCGCACAGCGTCGCCACCGCAGCGCCCGTCGCGCCGTGACTGCTGGCCAGCACGATCGTCAGCGAGCAGCTCACCACGAAGGCGAGCAGGTTGGCGAGCAGCACGCTCTTGTATCGACCCAGCGACAGCAGCGCAAAGCTCCAACCGGCGAAGGCGAAGGTCGCGATCACTGCAAACCCCTGGATCTGCAGCACTTCGGCCGAGGCAGCGTATTTTGGGCCGGCGACGACATGAATCATGAACTGCGCACCGGCGAGCGTGGCGAGAGCGGCGCCCACCCCCAGGACCAACGACGCCTCGAAGATGCGCCGCAGCGCGTAGGCCAGCCGGCCACGGTCGTCGCGCGCCGCGCGTACGAGCAGCGGCAGCGCGCCACTGGCCAGCAACCCCGGCACCGTGCCGATCACGATGAAGATCCGAAACGACGCGGCGAACAGCCCGCTCTGATGGCCGCTTGACACCAGGCTCGTGAGGACCTGCGCCGTGAAGATGTACAGCGTGCCGACCGCGCTGGCCAGCGAGAAGGACACGCTGAGCCGCAGCAGCAGCCGCCATTGCGTGGGGCGCACGGCGATGCGCAGCGAGATCTGATGGCGAGCGAGCAGCGCCGTGGGTGGAATCAGCACCAGGTTGACGACGAGCACGACCGCCAGCAGTGGCAGCAGGCCGGCGTCGAGCACCACCAGCACCACGATCGCGGCGACGCTCAGCGCCTGCCGCGCCAGTTCCAGCGCGGACAGCGTACCCAGGCGCAGTTCGGCACCGATCGGGATCGTGTGCGTGTGCTGGATAACCAACGCGATCGTGCCGAGACTCGCGAGCGCCGCTCCGGCCACCAGCGCTGGCGCGTATCCCTCCGCGAGCGCAAAGCCCGTGACGAGCAGCACTCCGGCGCTCGACAGCAGGATCCGTAGTCCCAGCAGGTCGCGCATCAGCGCATCGCGCTCGGCGCCCTCGCGCACGAGGAACTCGCGGGTGCCGATCTGCGCCATCCCCGCATCGGTAATCGCAGCGACGATCGCCACGAGCGAGAGCACCGTCGTGTAGTAGCCGAAACGAGTCACCCCCAGGTGGCGCGTGAGCAGCGCCGCCGCGAGCACCGAGAGCGCGATCATGACCACGTAGCCGCCTAGGCGCACAACGCCGCCGCGAACGATCCGCCCTCCGGCCTCAGCAGTGTCCAATATGTCAGCGTCGCCTGGAGCCGCCAGCTCCGAAGGCAGCCCCGGCGCGCTCATTGCGACTGCCGCCACGCTCGCGCGTAGCTCGCCAACGTCCCACGAGCCGTCGCCTCCCACGTGAACCCGTGCTCGCGCTCGTGTCCCCGGGCGACGAGCCGAGTCGCCAGAACGCGGTCCGCGAGCAACTCGATCAGAGCCTTGGTGATGTCATCTACGTCATAGGGATCGAAGTAACGCGCAGCGTCTCCAGCAACCTCGGGGAGCGCGGATGCGCGCGAGCAGGCGACCGGCACTCCGCGTCGCATCGCCTCCAAGATCGGGATGCCGAAGCCCTCGTTGATCGACGCGAACACGAAACAACTGGCGCACGCGTACAGGCCCTCGAGATCGGCGGCATCGACGTACTCCGGGAAGATCACGCTGTCGGCCAGTCCCAGCTCGAACACCAGCGCGCGCAGTTCGCGCTCGTGCGGTGTCGGATTGCCCGGCATCACGAGTACCGCGTCAGGCCAGCGCTCGATGACGCCGACCATCGCTCGGATCAGCCGCGGCAGATTTTTGTTGGCCTTCTTGGCGGACACGGTCAGAACGACCGGACCCTCGCCGAGACCCAATCGCGCCCTCAACTGCGCCGCGGGGGTCGGAGCCAGCAGATCGCTGCCGCCGGAGGCGAGCGGCACGACGTCGATGCGCTCACGGGGCACACGCAGGTGCTCGACGACGTGCTGGGCGCCGGCCTCGGACAGGGCCAGCACGCGATCTGCGCGGCGCGCGACCGGCGGCACAACCACACGCCAGAGCCGCACGGTCGCTGCCTCGCCGGGCTCAGGGGCGACGATCCAGGTGACGTCGGCGAGGGTCACCACGTTGACGGCGCTGGTGCGTAGCGGCGCGGTCAACGCAACGCTGTGCAGCAGATCCAAGCGTCGTCCGGCGATCGCCCCGAGCACGGTCAGCTCCGAGACCGCCTTCAACCCGCGCCGGCCGAGCAGAGGGTGCTCGACCAGCTCGACCGAGCTGCCCCACCCCTCCTGCTCCAGATATTCGCGCCCACGAGGGTTGCAGAACACGCTGAAGCTGACGTCGGGCGCCAGACGCACCAGCTCTGGCACGAGCGCACGCACATACGTGTCGAGGCCTCCCATACGGGGCTCGAGGAAGATCGCGTTGATTCCGATCCGCGGCGGCAGCGCCGGCAGCGTCCAGCGTGCCTCGACGGCTGCATCGCTGCTCGCTGGCTGGTTGTGCGGGTCTGCTGCCATGCAAGCAATCCTCGCAGGCTGCGGAACGGCGGCATGCCGAGCTTTGCGCTAGAACCCCGCTCCATGACAGAACTCCGCCTGCGGGCGCAGATCGAGGTCACCCGCGCAGCGACGCGGGTGCTGCGGTTCCTGCGGATCCGCGACCCGATCTACAGGTGGCGCCTGCGCCGCGCGCGTGCTCGCCGCACGGCCGCCGAGGCTCGCGGCGATGACCACCTGTCGCACCCTGCCCTACACGAATTGGACAGAAAGCTCGATGCGATCATCGATCGCGACGGTGGCTTCTTCGTCGAGGCGGGTGCCCATGACGGCTTCACCCAGTCGAACACCTACTGGCTTCAGCGTTTCCGCGGTTGGCACGGGCTGCTCGTGGAGCCGATGCCCGAGCTGGCCGCCGAGGCGAGACTGTCGCGACCGGGGGCGACGGTCATGCAGTGCTGCCTGGTCTCCGCGGACGAGACGAGACAGCGCTTGCGGATGCGCTTCGGCGACCTGATGTCGATGGTGGACGGCGCCCGTGAGTCCGACTGGCCGACGCTGGGAACGGTCCTTGGGTGGAGAGACCCGCACGATCTGGACGTCGATGCCAGAACGCTGTCCTCGCTGCTCGACGAGATCGGCGCGCCCGAGGTGGACCTGCTGTCGCTGGATGTCGAGGGTTTCGAGGGGCCTGCGTTGCGCGGGCTCGAGCTGCAGCGACACGCGCCGCGATACGTGCTCGTGGAGATCCACAACCGGGATCGCGATCGCCCGCCGGTCGACGCGGTCCTGTCGGAGCGCTACGTCGAGCACGGGTGGCTCTCGCCTGTGGACCTGCTGTACGTCCGGCGCGATGTTGCGGAGAGCGCTCGGGCTCGGTCGCCCGATCCTACGAGGCTATGAGCTCAGCGCCGTCCGAGCGATCGTCGTTACGGACGACGACTCAATTCAGCGCAGATGATGGCGGCTGCCGCGAAGGCACCTTGGCCATAGGTACGAGCCTCTACCGATGGCTCCTCCGCGGCGGCCCATCCGGTCGTTGGATCGTGCGCGAAGACCTCTAGGCACTCAACCGCGAGTCCAGCCTCCTCAACGACACGACGGAACGTCCTGGGCGCGTACTGGCGCTGCCAACCGAGGTTCTCGTCGGTTCCTGCCGGCACCGTCACAAGTACGCGCCGTGCGACTCGCCCGAGTTCACGTAGGCCGTCTACGTCGCCACCGCCGCCACTTTCAATGCCGTAGTCGGAGTTGTCCATGCCGACATGCTCGAGCGTCGAGATGCAGATCGCCACGTCGAAGCTGGCCGGGGCGAAGGGAAGATTGCGCACGTCGGCCACGTGGCTCCTGAGCCCAGGAATGTGCGCCCTGGCGAGATCGGCGACCTCGATGACGTGAGGCTGCCTTACGAGCAGCCGCTTATAGACGATCAAGGAAAACGCAGTTCCGATGTCGAGTATGTGCTTCTCGTCATCGCTCGGAAGGCGTCGCAACACCCAAGGGATCTCGATCACCCGCTCGGTCAGGCCGACGCCGATCCCGTCCAACGGCTCCGTTCCCAACGCAAGCCGCTCGATCAGCGGTTCCTCCGCGAATACCTCGAGCGTGGCGGCGTGCCCACGAGCGAGCCGCGGCAGGTAGGCGAGCTGCCCAACTCTCCTTGACCACGGCTGCGGCAAGCGAATGCGTAGCCATCTATACGAACGAGTCAAGCTCTCAAGTGGTCTCATGGCGCCAGCCTACAAGGCTGCCGAGCTGCGCCTCGATCGCGCGTCGCCGCTGCCGAAGTCACGATCGCGCCCACCTACAGCAGGGCTTCGATCCACTGATACTCGCCCCCGCAGAGCGAGCGCCAGTGACTGGCGGCGACCGAGCGCAGCGGCGGCTGCGCGGCCAGGCCGGCAGGGGCGAGATATAGCCGGTAGAGGTACGCCGAGCCGCCCTCGCCAGGCGCCAGCGTGAAGCCGCCGCGGGACAGCGTCAGGCGGTGGCGCCCGGCGGACAGCGAGACCGGCACCGGCGTCATCGGGTTCAGCACGACAGAGTTGCCCCCGAGCTGCGCGCGGAGCGACGCCAGATGGTGTCCGTCGATGTCGAGGCTCACTGTCGGCATGATCTGGCCCTCGAGCCAGATGTCCCACAGGCCTGCGTGAGGAAGCTCGAACGTGGCCGACAGCCGGCCGGGCGTGCTCAACTGGAGTCCACCGCGCACACGCCCCCAGGTGGCCGGGTGCGCGCTGCGGGGCAGCGCGATCCGAACGATGTGCGGCGAGCGCGCCGCGACGAGCCTGGCGCCGTGCTGAGCGGCGGTGCCGGCGACCCGTGCGATGCGTGCACATTGGGCCGCGGCCGAACCCGACAGCGGGGCTACCGCGATCGACGTCGACGCGGCCGCCTTGCGACCCCATACCTGGTAGTAGGTGCCCTGCCACAGGAGCCGGTAGGAGGCGGGCGGCCGGGCGAGAGCGGGGTTGCGACGGGTGACGATCAGCGGGTAGGAGCGCAGGCTCGCCGGGGGCAGCCGATCGAGTTCGACCGGATAGCGGTAACGCGCCGAGGTGCCGGCGAAGACGGGCGGCGCGTAGATGAAGTTCGGCCCGCCGACGTCGAGGTCGCGCAGCGCGTACATCGAGTATTCGTCGAAGTCGGTGAAGAGCGTCGGGCCGCGACCGGCAAAACGATGGTCGATCGATGCGAGCTCTTCATAGCGCGCGGTCGGGGCAACGTCGGAGACGTGGTACTGCATCGCATCCGAGACGATCACGCCGCCGAACAGCACCAGCGCGAGGACAGGCGCGGCGAGCCGCAGCGGCGAGCCCCGCAGCGCAGCCACGCCTCCCCACGCGAGCAGCACGACAACTGGCGTCGTCAGCATCAGCGTCTTGGCATCGACCCAGGTGGTGCTGTACGCGGTGATCGCGCCCCACACGGCCAAGGTCAGCGCGGCCCACCCGAGGAGCGCAAAGTCGCGTCTGCGCAGCAAGCGCCAAGCTCCCAGCAGGACGGCGATCACGGTGAACGCGATCAGCACCGCGGTGATCGCCAGATCGCTGCCGGCTGGCGGATGCTTGTAGCTCTCCCACAGCCAGACGCCGAACACCTGTGTCGCTTTCAGCGGCGTGGCGAGGTTGCCTGGCCCGCCGGTAACGGCGATGTTCTGGGCGACGTTCAGCGATTTCGACAAATTGACCCATGTCGGTAGGGCGGCGACCACGGTGACGGGCACGCCGAGCGCGATCAGCCGCAGCAGCCGCGACCCGCCAGCTGTATCCGCAGTGATGCCCATGCCAGCGATTGCGGCGAGGACGAGCACAGCCGCAAGCACCCAAGCGGCGAAACCTGCCCCGAGCGCGGACATGCCGCCGGCGGCGACAAGCGCGAACGGGATGGCACCCGCGGGACGTCCGCGCAGCCAACGGCGGTGCGCGACAACCAGCGCGCCGAGCGTCAGGATCAGCCCCAGCGACGTGATCTCCTTGATCGAGCCGATCAGCTCGTAGCCGTAGACGAGCGCCGGCACCGTCGCCGTGAGCGCGCCGAGCGCAGCCCAGGGCCCGGCGAGCCCCATCCGGCGCAGGAGTAGCCACGCCGGACCGGCGGCAGTCGCGAGCACGAACGCGTTGAACGGCTGGAACGCCCAGATCAGGGGCAGCCCGAGCAGGTAGGCGCTGCCGCCGAAGAGCGTGTCCGCGCCCGACGGGTATCCGGTGTTGTAGTAGTCGTTGATGTACTCGCCGTAGGAGTTGCGCAGGTCCAGGTGCGCGAAGTCCTGGCCGTGGCGTAGGAGGAAGTCGGCGCCCATCATGTGAAATGCCGAATCCGAGAGGGTGAGATAGGAGGAGAAGGTGGGCCTGCCAGCCAGCAGCACGGGGGCGAGCGCGAGGACGTACGCGAGCACTGGCGCGACGACCTGCCAGCGCCACACGCGCCAGTTGCGCGCGCGCATCCGCACCGTTGGCCACGCGAGCGCGAAGCCGGCAAGCGCGACTGCGGCCATCACGTACGGCGTCGCCGGCGCGAGGTGCGGCACATAGGTGGTCAGCTGGGAAACGGCGATCAGGGTCGCCACACCGACCGACGGAAGGAGCGCTCCGGAAAGCCATCCGCCGCTGCAGCGGTCGACCAGCAGACCGGCGCCGACGCACAGCAGCGCCAGCACCACGGGGTAGACCAATGTGGTCAGGGCGAACAAACGAGCGCGAGTCTATGCTCACGCGCTGGCGCCAGGCCTCAGTGCTCGAACACCGTCACGACGCGCGATGCACCTGTCGCGAATGGATAGTCCGCCTCCGCTTCGCACAGCACCCGGAACTGATACCGGGCGGGCCCTGCGAACTTGAAGCGATAGCTCGCGTGAAAGCGGCCGCGCGCATCGCTGCGAATGACGTTGAACTCGAGCCACGGCCCGCCCGGCGAGCGCGCCTCGAGCACGACCAGCTTGCCGCCCCTCGGGATCGGACCACCGCGCAGACGCCCGGAGAAGTAGATGCTGCTGCCAACGTGCGCCGTGCGCGGCGCGACGCTCAGGCTGACGCCCGCGCTGACACTCAGGGCGAGCGTCTTCGTGGCGACCGGCGGGGAGCCGAACTGGGCGCTGTACTCGAAAGTGAGCGTGCGCGAGGAGGTGCCGGACGGCAGGCGCAGCGTGAAGCGGCCGTCCGAGTCGGTGCGCACGCCGGTCATCGCCGCTGACTGCGCGCCCGCGTATTCCGCTTGCGACAGCACGTTCACCTGCGCCGCCACGATCGGCACGCCGTCCGGGCCCGTCAGACGGCCGATAATCGTCTGCGCGCGGCCGTAGCGGCTCGCCAGTCGCTGCCTCCGCGTCGCGGTCCAGCTCACCGACAGCGACGCCTGGGACGACGCGTTCGCACCGTTCGGCCCGCCCGGCGGCACCGGGTTCGCGACCGTCACGTTCCTGTCGAGCACCGTCGCCGCGTTGCCCGCCGCGTCGATCACGCTCACCACCAGGTGGTGCACGCCGTTGGCCACCGCTGCGGTGTCAAAGCCCACGTCCGCGCTGACCGACGCAGGACATGGCTGCACGTACAGGAATGCCGTGAGCCCATCGCTTGTCCCGCCGACGTTCCTGCAGCGCCCGCCGTCTTCGTTCAACACCGTGCTCTGCACGACCTTGCCGTCAACGCTGAACACCGCCTCATAGACGCCCGAGCCAGGGTCGCTCGCACTGAACGCAACATCGCTCGTTCCGCTCACCGTCGACGCGGTTGCAAGTTCGCCGCTGACGTTGAACGCGGTCGGGGGCGCGGCCTGTTCGAGGGTGAGGTCTGCGGCGTAGAGGTATACGACGGCGGCGTAGCCGTTGGGGTCTTCGTCTCCCGTCGGGCAGCTATACGGCGAGACGCCGCCACACGACGCCGTGGCGTAGAGATGCGAGCCAAGGTTGCTAGTCGGCTCAGCCATTCGGTTTTCCGGTGAAAGAGGCTGACCAATGGCACCGACTCCGGTGAAACAGCCGGCTAGGTATGAGCAGGCGTCGAACGATTCGACTTCGCTCGGTCCTGCGAGCGAGAACTGGTAACTCGCATCGATGGCCGCCCCGCCATCAGCGTCGCCCGCGCGCCACAGCGTGGCCGCTGCAATCGCCTCACCCGCTGGCGCTTCAAACGCCCATTTGGCGGAATCAGAGTTCGCCGTACGCGCGAACCCCCCACGCAGCCCCGCTATGAGCGCACCCCCGGGCTGCGAGCATGTGTCCTGATCGATCGATTCGGGCCCGACGGCTGACCCGCTCCACCCATCAGCGGGCGCAGGTTCACCGGAAGGCGTCCGGCAGGAATAGACGTGGTACTCGCCCGCCGATGCGGGTGATGTCGCGGCCGCACAACCGACGACCAGCAACGCGGCGCACACGGCAGTGGTGACGACCACGCGCCGTACCACGCGCGGAGCCGCCCTCGATATCCGTTCGAATGCAGCCACCATCCCAACCTCGCTTTGCTCGGGGAGCTCGTCATGGCCCCTCCCAAATTGTTCCAGTTTTTGGGCTTTGGCGCTAGCTCAGAAGGTGAGCCGGACGGGCAGCTCGGAAAGGCCGTAGATGCCGGTGATGGTGTCGAACACCGGCTCGCCGTCGAGCTCGAGGCGGCGCACGCGCTGCGCGAGGAAGGTCAATGCTTCGCGCAGCTCGAGACGCGCGAGGTTGGCGCCGACGCAGTAGTGCACGCCGGCGCCGAACGTGAGCGCCCTGGCGCTGCCGCGATCTGCGGTGATGTCGAAGCGCTCGGCGCCTGCGGGTCCGTGCTGATCGGCATCGAGGTCGCGGTTGCCGCTGAATGTGGAGACGATCACGATCGTGTCGGGCGGGAAGCTGACGTCGCGGAAGACGACCTCCTCGGTGGTGATGCGGGCGGTGAACGGCGTGATCGGCTCGAAGCGCAGCGCCTCCTCGACGGCCGCCTCGGCGAGCCGCGGGTCCTGAACGAGCAGCTCCCACTGCTCAGGGTTTTCGGCGAGCAGACGCACGGTGTGCGCGAGCTGGCTCTGCGTCGTGTCGACGCCGCCGGCGAGCACGTTGAAGACGAGGTTGATGCACTCGACGTCGGACAGCCGCTCGCCGGCCTCTTCGGCCTCGATCAGCATCGAGAGCAGGTCGTCGCGCAGATCGGCGCGCCGTGCGCTGAGCAGCGTTTCGGCGTAGCCGTAGAACTCCTCGACGGCGCGCTCGATGTCGTCGCGCTCGCTGGCCATGCTGACGGCGTCGAACTGCCGCTGGATCCAGTTCGACCAGTGGTGCAGCCGCGGCGCGTCGGCGAGCGGCGCGCCCATCACGGTTGCGATCACCTGCGAGGGGTAGGGCTTGGCGAACGCGTCGACGAACTCGCAGACAACGCTCGTGGCGTGCTCCGGGTCAGCGGGCGCTGACGCCGCGATCGCCTGCTCGAGCAGATGCTCGAGGAAGGCGCGCATTGCGGGCGTGTAGCGCTCGACGGCGCGCGGCGACAGCGCCGGGTTGACGAGGCTGCGCAGCCGCGCGTGGTCGGGCCCGTTGACGTGCAGGATGTTGCGCCGCATCTGCTCGTAGAGCGGTCCGTCGCGGACGTCGAAGATCTCGGCGATCTTCATCCCGGGGAACGTCGCGGCGCGTGTGCGCAGGAAGAACTCCGCGGACTCGCGGTCCAGCACCATGTAGCCGAACGGCCCGCGCGCCAGCCACCCGTGCCCGCGCAGCTCGCGCATCGCGTCGTGGAAGCGCGCGCCGCGCAGCGACGGGTCGGTGTAGTCCAGCGCCGGTAGCTCGATCTCGCTGACGACGGTGGTCATCGTGCGTGCTCGAGGGCGACGGCGCTGGGCGGCGGCTCGGTTGGGAGCTCTATTTTTTGGGGTGGACTGCCTGCTTCAGCGCGGCGCCAGGCGAGAACTTCGGCGCCTTGGACGCTTTGATTTTGACCCTATCGCCGGTGCGCGGGTTGACGCCCTGACGCGCGGCGCGTTTGACGACGGAGAACTTGCCGAACCCTGTGATCGCGACCTCCTCGCCTTTTTTGAGCGACTTGGTGACGGTGTCGAGCAGCGACTCCAGCACGCGCGAGGTGTCGGCCTTCGTCATGTCCGCGTCCTTGGCGATCGCGTCGATCAGTTGTGACTTGTTCATGTTGGTCCCTTTCAAGTAGATGGGGCCGGAGATCTGCCGGCGACCGCGCAGGCTACCGCGCCAGCTTCTTTCCCGGGTTGAGCAGGCCCTTGGGGTCGAACGCGCGCTTGATCTGTTCGTGCGCTTCGACCGCCCGTCGATCCCATTGAGACGCGAGGCGCCCACGCTTGAGCGAGCCGACGCCGTGCTCTCCTGCGATCGATCCGCCGAGCTCGATGACCAGCGCAAACAGCTCCTCGCCGACGGCATCGGCGGCTTCCAGCTCGGAGTCGCTTGAGGGGTGGACGAGCACGGTGGCGTGCACGTTGCCCTCGCCGCCGTGCCCCCACGCGCAGGACTCGAGGCCGTGCGCGGAGGCGATCAGCTCGAAGCGCTCGAGCCCCTCCGCGAGGCGCTCGAGCGGGAAGACGACGTCCTCGCTGACCTTGGCGCCGCGGGCGCCGGTGACGGCCGGGTTGGCGCCGTCGCGCCAGCGCCACAGCGCGCGCGGGTCGGGCGGCTCGTGCACGGCCAGCGCGTGTTCGGCGAGCAGCTCCACGAGCGCGTCGCGCTGCGCGTGCGCCTCTGCCTGCGAGCCATCCACCTCGCAGATCAGCGCGAAGCCCGACTGCGGCGGCACCTCGCCGGGGTATGCGCCGGCGGTGATAGCGAGCGTGGCGCCGTCCATGAAGTCCAACACCGATGGGCGCAGGCCGGCGGCGAACACCGCGCAGATGGCGGCACAGCCGGCCTCGCGTGTCGCCAGGAACACGATCAGCGGAATCGCGGTCTCGGGCGCGGGCAGCAGCCGCAGCTGAACCGCGGTGATCACGCCGAGCGTACCCTCGGAGCCGACGAGCAGGCCCTTGAGGTCGTAGCCGGCGACATCCTTTGCGGCCCAGCCGCCGACGTGCACGAGCTCGCCTGGAGCGAGCACGACCTCGATACCGGCGACCCAGGAGCCGGTGACGCCGTACTTGAGCGCGTGCGGCCCGCCGGCGTTGGTGGCGACGTTGCCGCCGATCTGAGACTGCTCGGCCGCGCCGGGGTCGGGGCCGAAGAACAGCCCGTTCTCGCGCGCGAGGCGCTGCACGTCGCGTGTGCTCACGCCGGCCTCGGGGAACATCCGCCACAGCGCCGGCTCCAACTCGCGGATGCGGCGCAGCCGCTCGAGCGAGCAGACGACGCCACCCTGCGTCGCGACCGCGCCTCCCACAAGCCCGGTGCCGCCGCCGCGCGCCACGATCGGTACGTCGTGCTCGTAGCACCAGGCGACCACAGCAGCGACCTCCTGCGCGCTCCCCGGCAGTGCGACCGCGTCGGCGTGCCCCTCGACGCCCCTACAGTTGGAGCTGTCGTGGTTGTAGGGCGACCTGACGGAAGGCTCGAGCACGTACTCCGCGCCGATGATGCGGCTGAGCTCGCTGACGATCGCGGAGGCATCGCGGGAGGACATCGGAGTTGGGCGCTCCTAGGGCACTCCTGGCAGAGGCACGGCGATGACGTCGAGTCCGTCGATGCCGCTGAAGTCGGAGGGATTGCACGTGTACAGCGGCAGCTCGTTGGCGACAGCGGTGGCGGCAATCATCGCGTCGTAGGCGCGTGCGCTCGGCTTGCGACCGGAGCGCCGTAGCGAGGCAGCGACACGCCCGAATGCTCGGGCCGCCGCCGCATCGAACGGAAGCGGATCGAAGTCGGCCTCGGCCTGCTGGAGATGAGCCTGGCGCACGACGCGCTCGTCCTCGTCGTCGGTGACCAGCGGACCCACCGAGAGCTCGGCAAGCGTGACGGCCGTGATCAGCGGCTCACGCGGCAGCGCCGCTGCGTCGTCAAGGCGCTGCAAAAAGATCACGGTCGATGTGTCAAGAATCCCTCGGCCGGCTGATAGCGACTGCTCGGGCACGGGCGCTACGCCACTCATAGGCTCGCGTCGAGTACCCGATCGATGTCGGCGCGCAGCGCGTAGGGGTCAAGGGGCGGCAGTCGGCGCCAGCGACTCAACAGAGTGTCGGCCGAAAGTGCGGGACGCGAGACCGCCCGCAGCTCGGCGACCGCCTTCCCCGACCGCGTGACCGTTATCTGCTCGCCGCGCGCGGCACGGTCCACGACATCGCCACCGTGATTGCGCAGATCTCGAATGCTGACGTTGGCCATGCTGCTCAGTGTATCACGCGTGATACAGCCGTTCACCGCCGTTCCCTGCGGATAGCATTGGCAGCGCATGGCAGTAACCCCTCAGCCCCGCGAGCCGGCGGTCGACCCGCAGCCGGGATCTGACCCCGCGCCCACCGGCGGTGCAGATGCCTTCCGTACCCTCTCCGACGAGCCGGTCCGCGAGCTGTACACCGCCGAGGACCTCCCGGCCGGCGCGGGCACGGGCGGCCCCGAGGACCCGATTGGCCTCCCGGGCGCCTACCCGTTCACGCGGGGCATCCATCCGACGATGTACCGCGGCCGGCTGTGGACGATGCGCCAGTTCGCGGGGTTCGGCACGAGCGAGGAGACGAACGAGCGCTTCCACTACCTGCTCGAGCACGGCCAGACGGGTCTGTCGACGGCGTTTGACATGCCGTCGCTGATGGGCCACGACTCCGACCACGCGCGCTCGCTGGGCGAGGTTGGGCGCGAGGGCGTGGCGGTGGACACGCTGGATGACATGCAGACGCTGTTCGGCGGCATCGACCTGGGGGAGGTGTCGGTGTCGATGACGATCAACGCGCCGGCGGCGATCATGCTGGCGTTCTACGTCGCGGCGGCGGAATCGGATCCAGTGCACCCGACGCCGCCGGAGCGCCTGTCGGGGACGATCCAGGCGGACATCCTCAAGGAGTACATCGCACAGAAGGAGTGGTGCTTTCCGATCGACCCGGCGATGCGCCTGTGCGGCGACATGATCGAGTGGTGCACGCGCAGGATGCCGCGCTGGCACCCGATCTCGATCTCCGGCTACCACATCCGCGAGGCAGGCTCGACGGCGCAGCAGGAGCTGGCGTTCACGCTGAAGGACGGCCTGACGTACGTGGAGCAGGCGGTCGCGCGTGGCCTCGACGTCGACGAGTTCGCGCCGCGGCTGTCGTTCTTCTTCAACGCGCAGATCGACTTCTTCGAGGAGATCGCGAAGTACCGCGCGGCGCGGCGCATCTGGGCGCGCGAGATGCGCGAGACGTTCGGCGCGAAAGAGCCGCGCTCGTGGCAGATGCGCTTCCACGCGCAGACGGCGGGCGTGTCGCTGACGGCGCAGCAGCCGCTGAACAACATCGTGCGCACGGCTGTGGAGGCGCTGGCGGCGGTGCTCGGCGGCACGCAGTCGCTGCACACGAACTCCTACGATGAGGCACTGGCGCTGCCGACGGAGGAGGCGGTGACGATCGCGCTGCGCACGCAGCAGATGCTCGCGCACGAGACGGGCGTGACGAACACGGTGGACCCGCTCGGCGGCTCGTACTTCGTGGAGTCGCTCACCGACGCGATGGAGCAACGTGCGTACGACTATTTTGAGAAGATCGACGAGTTGGGCGGGATGGTCGAAGCGGTGAAGCTCAACTATCCCCAGCGCGAGATCGCCGACGCCGCGTTCGCGCTGCAGCAGGAGATCGACGCGCACGAACGGATCGTGGTCGGCGTCAACAGCTACGTGGCCACCGACGAGCAGTCGATCCCGACGCTGCGCGTCGACCCGAAGCTCGAGCGCAAGCAGATCGGGCGCCTGCAGGCGGCGCGCGCGAAGCGCGACGGCGCCGAGGTCGAGCGCGCGCTGGCGGCGCTGCGCGAGGACGCGGCGCACGAGGATCGCAACCTGATGGAGCCGCTGCTCACCTGCGCCCGCGCCCACGCCAGCGAGGGCGAGATCATCGAGTCGCTGCAGCAGGTGTTCGGCGACTACACCGAGATGCCAGTCTTCTGAGCGTAGCTCAGGCGGTGACGCCGCCGTCGATCACGAGCTCGGAGCCGGTGACGTAGACGCTCTCGTCGCTGGCGAGGTACACGATCGCGTCGGCGACCTCCTCGGGCGTGCCGATCCGCCGCAGGGGGATGCCCCTGATCAGCTTGTCGATCAGCTCGGGGGTCTGTTCGCGCTGGCGCGTGTTCATGTCGGTGTCGATCTGGCCCGGGTGCAGCGAGTTGACGCGCACACCGAACTGCGCGAGCTCCTTGGCGGCGACTTTGCTCATGCCGCGCACCGCCCACTTGCTCGCGGCATACGCCATCAGGAACGGCGAGCCCATCAGCCCGGCGACGGAGGAGAGGTTGATCACCGAACCGGCGCTCTGCTCGATCATCGCGGGCGTCACGCTGCGCATGCCGAGGAACACGCCGGTGACGTTGATGTCGATCACGCGGCGGAAGTCCTCGACCAACGTCTCGGTCAACGGCGCCGCCAGAAACACGCCGGCGTTGTTGAGCAGCACGTCGATGCGCCCGTGCGCGTCGAGCGCGTGCACGATGACCTCCTGCCAGCGCTCCTCGGTCGTGACGTCGTGGCCGAGTGCCTCGGCGCGCCCGTCGCCCAGCTCGGCGGCGACGCGCTGCGCGCCCTGCTCGTCGGCGTCCGTCAGCAACAGCTGCGCACCCTCCTGCACCATGCGCCGCGCGGCCGCCGCACCGATGCCGCCGGCCGCGCCGGTGATCAGCGCGACCTTCCCCTCGAGCCGTGGCTCCCCCATGGCGCGACCTTACCAGCGGCGCCATCGAGTGCCATCCGAAACGGCACTGATGCGCCACTGGCTACTGATGGGCGGTACCCGACGAGTCTTCCCGACGCCGATTGGTGTCGCACAAGGACGACATGACGCGCGCGGATTCGCGTCATGTCGTAATCCCGTCGCGTTCCATCCGTCAACGTGCTACTATGTCGTACACATGGCGGCGTCACACGACAGATTTGCGACAGAAGGCTGAAGGGAGGACCATTGTCAGGACTCGTTCTTGACCCGGAGCAGCAGGAACTTGCCGACCTCGAGCGGAAGATCAGCGAGGACCTGGCGGAGCTGCGCGAGGACGTGGAGGTGGTCGCAGGCGATGCGAAGTTGCCGGCCGTCGACCCCGAGTACGTGGAGCGGTGGGTGGACACTGCGCGGCGTTTGTCGGTCCAGGTGAGCAACGACCTGCCCCCTCAGCTCGAGCCCGAGTCGGTCGCGGAGATCCGCAAGATCATCATCAACCTTCTTGACGGACTCGAACGAGTGGATGCTGCGCGCCCACTCGACACAATCGACCACTTCTTCGTTCAGCTGGAGGCGGTTCGCCACATCCTTCGGGACGCCCTTGACGAGCATGCTGGGTGCCGGGAGGATGATGCACGACCATTGGTCGCTTACCTCCAGGCCGCGCTTCCCCGTGTGACACAAGCCGATCAAGCCCGGCTTGCCGGTATCTCGACTCGGCATCTGCAGCGACTTGGCAAGGATGGCGGGACGCCCCCCTATCAGCTCGTCGTGGCGGTCCGCCTCGTCAAGTTGCTGCGCTATGTCTGGAACCCCGAGGGGGTTGTCGCGTGGTTCTACCGTGAGCGCACTGCGCTCGACGGACACGCTCCGATTGATCTCGTAGGTGACCCGGGGTTTGAAAGGGCACTCGTTCGTCTGGCTAGGCAGGGACGAGCGCAACATGGGGCCTGACCTCGAGCTGCCAACGATCGAGGTCAAAGAGACGGCGCTGCGCTACTCGAGTTACGACACTCCTTTCTGGGTCAGGGAGAACACCCAGGCAGGCCGCTGGCACGTCCACGGGGATGGTCCCACGCAGTACCTCTCCTTGAGCACGGACGGCGCGTGGGCGGAGCTGATTCGGAATGAGGCAGCTCCGAACGGAGGACGAGGTGGCGATGGTCAGCGTTCCGATGTGGGCGGCCCAAATCGACCAGGCGATGGTGGTTGACTATTCGTCCTTTCAGCATGCGGAAGAAGCCGGGTTCGACCCCTCGGCTCTTGTTGACGAGGACTATGCACGCTGCCAGCGCGAGGGGGCTCGGCTTCGTGCGTTGAACTACGCGGGCGTTCTTGCTCCAAGCGCAGCGCTTGCCGGGGCGACCAATCTGACTCTGTTTGGGCCAAGGATCGCGTCGACCTGGGGGCGCACGACTCTGCTCGCATCTTCGATACCGGTGCTTGTCATCACCAAAGGTGCACCACCGCCGGGCCTACTCGAGCGTGTACGTCGGTCCGGCATGCCGCATGCGGGACTGGCCGCCCACGTGGCGGCACGGGCCGCGAAAACGAACCGAAGGAGACTCCGATGATCCTTGAACTGAGATCCCTCGCGTAACTCTTTGGGGGGTCGTCTAACGATCCCACCGCCGAGCGGGGCGCCGTCGGCATCGATCGCCGTGAAGGCCCCCTCCCGCGTCATCCCCCGCTTCCCCCACGCGCTGGCGCGCGCGTAGGCGATCAGCCGCGCGAGGTAGCGCTGCGGGTCGGGCCGCACGACGCCGGCACGCGCCAGCAGCTCACGGGCCCGCTCGTCGCCGAAGCGGCAGCGCACGTCGAAGTACGGCACGAAGCTCTCGCCTCCCGCTGGCACGCCGGCCGCGCTCGCGCCCTCGCCGTCGTCCTGCGCGACGAAGCGCACAGGCTCGCGCCCGGTGACGGCGGAGTGCAGCTGCACGAGCTCGCCGGCACTGAGCGCGTCGGCGCCCGCGACGAGGTTGTATGTGCCCGACGCGGTGTCGTCGTCGAGCAACGCGAGGATGCCGTCGGTGACGTAGTCGACGGGCACGAAGTCGACGATCGAGTCCTCGCGGGCGGGCACCTCCGCGAGCAGGCCACGTTCGAACGCGCGCATCGGCCAGTAGAGGACGTTGAACGCGGAGGTCCAGCCGCTGGCGCTATCGCCGACGACGATGCTCGGCCGCGCCACCGCGAGCGGCAGGTCCTCAGCGTCGCGCAGCAGCCGCTCGGCCTCATGCTTGGAGCGCTCGTAGGTGTTGCGGAACTGCTGACCGACGTCGAGGTCCTGCTCGCCGAAGCTTCCCGCGTGGCGGCCGCTGACGTAGGCGGTCGACACGTGCACGATGCGTCGCAACGCGCCGCCGTCGGCGATCGCGCGCGAGAGCTCAAGCACCCGTTCGACACCACCAACGTTGATCGCGCGCGCCTCCTCGAGCGGCAGCTCGAAGGAGATCGACGCCGCGCAGTGGATGATCCGCTCGACGGACGCGATCAGCCACCGGTGGTCGCTCGCCGACAGGCCGAGGCCGGGCTCGAGCAGGTCGCCGCGCACGGCGCGCACGCGCCCCGCGGCCGCGGGCGGCTCGTCGTAGAGGCGCGCGAGCAGTTCGCGCAGCCGCTGCTGCGCGCCGGCGTCATCGCGCGCGCGGATCAGCACCGCGATCTGCTCCTGCTCGCCCTCGCGCTCGAGTAGGCGCGCGAGCGCGTCCATGCCGAGGAAGCCGGTGGCTCCGGTCAGCAGCAGCGTGCGGCTCATGCGTCACCCGCGCCC
Organism: uncultured Solirubrobacteraceae bacterium; assembly: GCA_963838405.1. GTDB lineage: Bacteria > Actinomycetota > Thermoleophilia > Solirubrobacterales > Solirubrobacteraceae > Palsa-744. The sequence goes on from CAWIRA010000006.1 coordinate 1,819,484, forward strand.
GACGCGACGCCGGCGGCTGCGACGGCTCCAACGGCGGCCGGTGAGGCGCAACCCATCGCGTGGTAGCCGCCGTCGACGTGCAGGATCTCGCCGGTGATGGCGCGCGCGAGCGGTGAGAGCAGGAAGCATGCGGCGTCGGCGACCGGCCCGGGGTCCTCGGTGTCCCATTGCAGCGGCGCGGTCTGCGACCAGACGTCGGCGAGCTGAGAGAAGCCGGGGATGCCGCCGGCGGCGAGCGTTTCGATCGGGCCGGCGGCGACGAGGTTGACGCGGATCAAGCGCGGACCGAGCTCGCGTGCGAGGTAGCGCGCGACCGCCTCGAGCGCTGCCTTGGCGACGCCCATCCAGTCGTATGCGGGCCAGGCGCTGCTCGCGTCGAAGTCCAGGCCGACGACGCCGGCGCCGTTCGGCGCGGCTTCGAGCAGCGGCAGCAGCCCGGCCGCGAGCGCCTTCAGCGAGAAGGCGCTGGTCTGGTAGGCGATGACGGCGCTCTCGAGCGACGTGTCGAGGAAGCCGCCGCCGAGCGCGTCGGGCGGCGCGTAGGCGACCGCGTGCAGCAGCCCGTCGAGCGCTCCCCAGCGCTGATCCAGCTCCGCGCGCACGCGCTCGATGTCCTCGCCGTTGTTGACGTCGAGCTCGAGCACCTCGGCGGGGCGCGACAACTGCCCGGCGGCGCGTTCGGTCATGCGCCTGGTGCGCCCGAAGCCTGTCAGCAGCACCTCTGCGCCGAGCTCCTGGGCGCGCGCGGCGGTGGCAAACGCGATCGAGTGGCGGTCGAGCACGCCGGTGATGAGGAGGCGTCGCTGCTCGAGCATCACAGCGGCAGCGGGGTGAAGTCGCCGGGGGCGGTGCCGCCGACGATCGGCTCATACCACGACTTCGACACGCGCTCGGCGAGCGCCGTGTGGGCGCCATCGGCGCCGTGTTCGTCGGCGAGGCTGCCGCCGCGCCACAGCACCTGCACGCTGGCGCGAGCGACGAGCGCGCTGTCCTGGTTGTTGATGCGCCAGGCGAAGTCGACGAGGCCGGTGCTGTCGCCGACGGGGCGCAGCGAGGTGATCTCGCCGGACACCGAGATCGACTCGTCGAGGCGCACCGGGCGCTTGAACACGACGTCTGAGACGCGGCGAAGCGCGAGCACGCGCTCGGGGTCGAGCGGCACCAGGCCGACGGCCAGCGACAGCACCAGCATGCCGTGCGCGATGCGCTCGCCGAACGGGCTGGCGGCGGCCCACTCGGGGTCGCAGTGCTGCGGGTGCCAGTCGCCGGTGAGCGCGGAGAAGACGATCACGTCGGTGTCGCGCACGGCGCGCCGGCCGGACTCGAAGCGCTCACCGACGGACAGCTGCTCGAATGGGTCTGACCAGCGCATCGTTACCTCCTCCTACAACGGGATGTTGGCTGCTCGGAAATCGGGTCGGTGCACGTCGGCGAGCGCCTCGAAGCACGAGGCGACGCGCCAGCGGGTGGAGTCGGGGGTGATGACCTCGTCGACGTAGCCGTCGGCGCTCGCGCCCTCGACCTGCAGCTGCTCCGCCGAATAGGCGCCGGCGAGCCTGCGCCGCTGCGCAGCGGGGTCCTCGGCGGCGGCGATCTCGCGGCGGTTGAGGATCCCTACCGCCTGCTCGGCACCCATCACGCCCAGCTCGGCGCCGGGCCACGCGAACACGTAGTCGGCGCCGAGCGCCTTGGAGTTCATCGCGATGAAGGCGCCGCCGAACGCCTTGCGCACGATCACGGTCACGCTCGGCACGCTCGCCTCGGCGAACGCGTGCACGAGCTTGGCGCCGTGGCGGATGACGCCGTCGCGCTCCTGGCGTGACCCGGGCAGGAAGCCCGGCGTGTCGACGAGCACGAGCAGCGGCAGCCCGAAGGAATTGCAGGTGCGCACGAAGCGCGCGGCCTTCTGCGCGGCGTTTGCGTCGAGCACGCCGCCGAGGTGGCGGGGCTGATTGGCGACGATCCCGATCGCGCGGCCCTCCAGGCGCGCGAACGCGCAGACGAGGTTGCGCGACCACCTCGGGCTGACCTCCATCAGGCGGCCACCGTCGACGAGCGCCGCGGCGACGCGGCGGATGTCATAGACCTGGCGCGACTGCGACGGTACGGCCCGGTCCACCGGCACCTCGGGCGCTGCGACGCTCGGCCACTGCTGCGGCGCGACGCCGTTGTGCTGGGGCAGGTAGTCGAGCAGGTCACGCGCCAGCAGCGCGCCGTCGACCTCGGTGGGCGCGCTGAAGTGGCAGACGCCGTTGCGCTCGTGCACGCGCGGTCCGCCGAGCGTGGCCATGTCGAGCACCTCGCCGGTGACCTCGGAGACGACGCCGGGGCCGGTGAGGAACATCGATGCGCGCCCGGTCATGATCACGAAGTCGTTGAGTGCGGGGCCGTAGGAGGAGCCGCCGGCCGCAGGACCGCAGACGATCGAGATCTGCGGCACGACGCCTGATAGGCGCACGTGCTCGCGGAAGATCGCGCCGTAGCCGGCGAGCGCCGCGAGACCCTCCTGCATGCGCGCTCCGGCGGACTCGACGAAGCCGAGCACAGGCACGCGCGCGCGGCCGGCGAGGCGCAGCACCTCGATGATCGACTGCGCGTGCGCTTCCCCGAGCGAGCCGCCCGCGAACGACGCGTCCTGGGCGTAGCAGTACACCTGGCGGCCGTCGACGCGCGCGTGCGCGGCGAGCACGCCGTCGCCGGCCTGCGCGCGCTCGCCCATGCGGCGCGAGCGCACCTGCGTGCGCAGCAGCTGCAGTGAGCCGGGGTCGGCGAGGACCTCGAGGCGCTCGAGCGGGTCCAGGCGCTCGTCGGGGCGCTCGAGCAGCTGCAGGCTCATGCGCTCGCTCCCCGCGCGCTCATGCGGCCTCCAGGCACAGCACCGCGTTGTGCCCGCCGAAGCCGAATGAGTTCGACAGCGCCAGCACAGGCCGTTCGCCGCCGTCGGCCGAGCCGTTGCCGTTGCCGTTGCGCGCGAGCGGGCGCGCGGCGCCGGGCACGTAGTCGAGGTCGAGGCCCTCGTCGGGGTGGGAGAGCCCGAGCGTGGGCGGCGCGATGCAGTCACGCAGCGCGAGCAGCGTGGCGACCGCCTCGACGGCGCCGGCCGCGCCGAGCAGGTGCCCGATCGCGGACTTGGTGGAGGACACGGGGATGCGCTGCGCGTGTTCGCCGAGCGCGAGCTTGATGGCGTGCGTCTCGGCGCGGTCGTTGAGCGGCGTCGAGGTGCCGTGCGCGTTGACGTAGTCGATCTGCTCGGCGTCGACGCCGGCGTCGGCGAGCGCGGCCCGCATGGCGGCGGCCTGCCCCTGCCCGTCCTCGCGCGGCGCGGTGATGTGATGCGCGTCGGAGCTCGCGCCGTAGCCGCGGATCCGGCCGAGCACGCGCGCGCCGCGCGCGCTGGCGCCGTCGGCGCGCTCGAGCACGAGTACTGCGGCGCCCTCGCCCATGACGAAGCCGTCGCGACGCGCGTCGAACGGGCGCGAGACACCGCTGGTTGAGAGCGCGTCGAGCGCGCCGAAGGCGGCGCGTGCGAGCGGCGTGAGGCCGGCCTCGGAGCCGCCGGCGACGACGGCGTCGGCTTCGCCCGCCTGCAGCATGCGGAGTGCCGAGCCGATGGCGTGCGCGCCGGACGCGCACGCGGAGCTGACGGCGAAGGACGGGCCGCGCAGGTCGTGGCGCATCGACAGGGCGCCGGCGCCGGCGTTGCTCATCATCAGCGGCACCGACAGCGGCGAGACGTACTGGGAGCCGCGTTCGCGCAGGGTGTCCTGGCCGTCGACGAGCGTGGCGATGCCGCCGATGCCGGTCCCGAGCACGCAGCCGATGCGCTCGGGGGGGTATGGATGACCCTCCGCCTCAGCCTCGCCCGACGCGGAGCCCTGCCAGCCGGCGTCGGCGAGCGCCTCGGCGCAGGCGGCGATGGCGAGCTGCGTGAAGCGGTCGGCGCGGCGCGCCTCCTTGGCGGAGAGGAAGTCGGTCGCGTTGAAGTCGGTGCATGCCCCCTCACCGTCGGCGATGCCGCACTCGCCGGCGCACCAGCGCTCGTGCAGCGTGCGCGCGCCGACGCCGAGCGGCGTGACCGCACCAACCCCGGTGACGACGATCGGCTCCATCGCTACAGGCGCAATGCGATCAGCTGGATGGCGTCATCGACGGTCTTGACCTCGGCGACATCGGAGCCCTTCAGCTCGACGCCGAACTGCTCGTGCACGATCTGCGAGAGCTCGGCGAGGTCGAGCGAGTCGATGTCGAGCGCCTCGAAGGTTGCGTCGGGGGTGATCTTCGCGGGGTCGGCACCAAAGGTGGCCAACGACTCGGTGACGACCTGCTCGATCTGCTCTGTGGTGACGGCTGTGCTCATGTTGGTCCTTTCGCTGGTTGGTGTGTTTCAGGCACTTAGCCCTCCGTCGACGTACAACGTCGAGCCGGTGACGTAGCCGGCGTGCTCGGAGGCGAGAAAGCGGGCGCACGCGGCGACGTCCTCGGGCGAGCCGGCGCGTCGCGCGGGCACCGCTGCGAGCAGCTCGCCGTCGAGGTCTGCGGTCATGTCGGTGGCGATCAGCCCAGGCGCGATCGCGTTGACGGTCACACCGCGGCGCGCGACCTCCACGGCGATCGTCTTGGTCATGCCGATCAACCCCGCCTTGGCGGCGGCATAGTTGGCCTGCCCCGCGTTGGCGCGCGGACCGACGACCGAGGCGATGTTGATGACGCGCCCGAAGCGCTCGCGGATCATGCCGCGCAGCGCGCGCCTGGTGGCGCGGAAGGCGGCAGTGAGGTTGGTGTCGATCACGCGGTCCCAGTCGGAGTCGGTCAGTGACAGCGCGAGGTCGTCGACGCGCACGCCGGCGTTGTTGACGAGCACGAGCACGCGGCCGAGCTCGCGCTCGGCCTCGACGAACAGCTGCTCGACCTGCTCGGGCACGCCGACGTCGGCCTGCAGCGCCAGTGCCCGCCCGTCGTCGTCGGCGATCCGTGCGACGGTCGCCTGCGCGGCGTGCTCGTCGGCGCGGAAGTTGACCGCCACCGGCCAGCCGTCGGCGGCGAGCGCGCACGCGATCGCCGCGCCGATTCCGCGCGAGGCGCCGGTGACGAGCGCACAACCCTCGCGCACGCGGGGCGTGCCCTCCACGGCCGCGGCGCTCGCTCGCTCGACGACGCTCATCGCTTCCCCCAGGTGAGCACCGTTGCGCCCCACACCAGACCGGCACCGACGGCGCCGAGCACGACCGTCGCGCCGGGCGCCAGGGCGCCGGTGCGGGCGGCCTCGCCGAGGGCGATCGGCACGCTCGCGGCGCTCGTGTTGCCGAGGCCGGCGATGCAGTCGAAGACGCGCGCGCTCGGCAGCGACAGCCGCTCGGCGACGGCCGTGAGGATCCGTGAGTTGGCCTGGTGGTAGACGAACAGGTCGACATCCTCGAGCGTCAGCTCAGCGAGCGCGAGCACCTCGCGAGTGCTGTGCGAGAGCTTCTCGACGGCCATCAGGAACGTCTCGTGGCCTTCCATCTCGAGCACGCCCTGCTCGCGCGTGACGCGAATCGCGCTGGCGGCGGCGCCGTCACTGCCGAGCACGAACGGGCCGATCTCGCCGGCGGCGTCAGCGGAGACGACCAGTGCGCCGGCGCCGTCGGCGAACAGCGGCGCGGTGCGCGGGTCGTCGAAGTCGATGAAGCGCGTGAGCACCTCGGCGCCGATGACGAGCACGTTGCGCGCGCGGCCCGCTTCGATCCAGGCGGTCGCGTGCGCGAGCGCGGCAAGCGAGCCGGCGCAGGCGGCGCCGACGTCGATCGCCGCCACGTTCTCGATGCCGAGCTGGTGTGCGACGAGCGGCGCGGCGGCGGGCGTGATCTCGTCGGGCGCGAGCGTCGCCACCAGCACCATCTCGATCTCGCTCGCCCCGAGACCGGCGTCGTCGAGCGCCGCCGTTGCCGCCGCGTAGGCGAGATCGGTGACGCGTTGCCCGGGTGCGGCGTAGCGGCGCTCGCCGATGCCCGTGCGGCGCTCGATCCACTGATCGGTGACCCCCAGGCGGCCGGCGATCTCGGCGTTGGCGACGACGCGCTCGGGTAGCGCTGCCCCCAGCCCGAGGATGCCGGCCGAGCGCAGCGGTTGGCGCCGCCCGGCCGCGAGCCGTGACGCGATCCGCGGAGCGACCGAGGGCGCGACCAAGGGCGCGATCGCGTGCCCCTGAGGCGCGTCTTCGAGCGTGTGCGTGTCAGGCGACACCGCTCGCCTCCGGTTCGCGCGCGGCGAGTTCCTCGCGGAAGTCGAGGACCCTCGCGTCGGGAAGGTTGCGCGCGACTAGCCGCGCGAGGATCTCACCGGGACCGAAGTCGACGAACGTGTCGGCGCCGAGCTCCGCGAGCGCGAGCATCGTGGCGCTCCAGCGCACCGGCGTGACGATCGCCGCGGCCAGCTCGGCGCGCACGTCCGCAAACGGCCGCGCACTGGCGCCTGAAATCACAGGTATCGCCGGCGGCTGAAACTCGACCTGGTCGAGCTCCGCCCGAAACGGCTCGACGGCGGCGGCCATCGACGGTGAGTGAAACGCGCCCGCGACGTCGAGCACGATCGCGCGCACCCGCTGTGCGCGCGCCGCCTTGGAGGCCGCTCGCAAGCGCTCGCTGGCGCCGGCGAGCACCACCTGGCCGGGCGCGTTGTCGTTGGCGAGGACCAGCTCGTGCTCGCGTGCGAGCTGTGTGACGGCCTCCTCGGAGGCGCCGAGCACCGCGAGCATCCCCTCCTCGCGTCCAGCGGAGGCGGCGGCCATCAGCTCGCCGCGGCGGACCGCCAGGCGCAGGCCTGCCGATTCCTCGAGCGCACCGGCGGCGACGAGCGCGCTCAGCTCTCCCAGCGAGTGCCCCGCGAGCGCCGCCGGGCGGATGAACGACGGGCGCTGCTTCCAGCCGGCGAGGCTCGCACAGAAGATCGCGGGCTGCGCGTAGCGGGTGCTGTCGGCGACGCGCGCGAACGGATCCTCACCGACGAGCTCGACGCACTCGGCCGCCAGCCGCGGCACCACCTGCGAGACGAGCTCGCCGAGCGTGCTCGTCTGGCTTCCCTGGCCGGGGAACAGGCCGGCTATAACGCCGTTGGACACTAAGAGACATTCGCCGGGCGCGCGCAGCAGTTACCACCGACGACGCCCAAACCGCCCAAATGGGGGGTGTGGTCCGCGCGGGCGAGGGGTCAGCGTCGTCAGCGGTGCAGCCCGAGGCGCTGCGCGCGCTGCACGGCGTCGGCGCGGTTGCGTGCGCCGAGCTTGCGATAGAGCGTGCTGGTGTGCTCCTTGACGGTGTGCGGCGAGAGGAACAGCGCCGCAGCGATCTCGCGGTTGGTGGCGCCGCCGGCGATCAGCGCGAGGATCTCGCTCTCGCGATCGGTGAGCGTCGGCGTCGGGCGACCGGTGTCCCTAAACACCTCCTGGCCATCGCCGACCATGCGTACGAGCTTGGCGATCTCCGGTGCGGGCCAGTCCTTGGAGATGAAGCCGGCGGCGCCGGCGGCGCGTGCGGCGCGTGGCGAGATGCCGCCGGCGCCGGACATCAGCAGCACACGTGGCGCCGGAGCCTCAGCACGCAGGCGCTCGCATATCTCCGGGCCGGACTCGCTGCCGAGGAACAGATCGACGAGCGCGACGTGCGGCTCGTAGCGCCGGCACACGGCGAGCGCCTCGGCGCCCGTGCGCGCGCTAAGGCAGCGCTCGACCCACGGCATCTGGCCGAGCATCAGCCTGAAACCCCAGTGCACGACGTCGTGGTCGTCGACGACGAGCACCCGCAGGCGCCTTTGGGGCTCCTCCTTCGGAGCGTCCTGCGCGGGATCGCTCACTGTCCGGTGGGCACCACGAGGCGGACCTGCCAGGACCCCGGCTCGGATTCTCCGTACTCGAGTACGCCGTCGTGCTGCAGCGCCTCGAGCGTGGCAAGACGCAGGCCCATGCCGGCCTGCCTGCCGGCGGGCGTCGGAGCGGCGCCGTCGCCGTCGCCTTCGCCGGCGGGGACCTTCTCCGCCTCGCCGGCCGCAGCCGTGACGCCGTCGTTTCGCACCTCGAGCACGAGCGTGCCGGCGTCCTGGCGCAGCGAGACACGCACGCGCGCGGCCTTCGCGTGCTTGTGGGCGTTGCGCGCCGCCTCGACGAGGACCGACTGCGCCAGCGCCTCGAGGCTCGCAGGCACCTCCTCGGCCTCACCGTCGAGCGTTATCTCGAGGCCCGGGTAGAGCCCGCGGACGCGTTCGAGCTCTTCGCCGAACGTGACGGCCGTCGGCCTCGAGGCGTGCCCCAGCGGCCGCGTCAGCGCGGTGCGCAGGTCGGCCAGCGCTGCCTGCACCTCGGCCGCGCAGCGACGCTGGCTGTCAGCGTCGAGCAGCTCCTCGCGCGAGAGCGCCAGCGAGATCCCGAATAGCCGCTGAACGACTCCCTCGTGGATCTCGCGCGCAAGATCGATCCGCTGTTGCAGCTGGCGGCTCTGCTCGTCGTAGGCGGTGACCTCGCGGGCGACGGAAGCCATCGCGATCGCCTTACCGAGCGTCCACAGCAGATGGCGGTCGTCGTCGTCCATGTCCGGCACGCCCGGCTGGCGCTCGGACAGCACCACGCCGACGTAGCGCCCGGCGGCGGCCATCGGCGTGCAGATGATGCGCACGCCCTCGAGCAGCTCTCGCACCTGCGGCGGCACTTTGAAGTCCTCGGCGCCGACGACCTCGAGGACGCGGTCCTCGACGAGCGCGCGGCGCGCGACCGGGACGGAGTCGATCGTCACGAACAGGTCCCCGAAGGACTCGAGCTCGATGCCGTGGGCGCCCACCGCGCGCACGCGCCGGCGGGCGCTGTCGTAGCGCACGAGCACCGCGCGCTTCATCGAGGCCAGACGGCAGATCGCCTCGCACAGACTCGAGAAGAAGGCGTCGGGCGGCGAGCCCTCGCCGACGCCGGAGAGCAGGTCGGACATCACCTCGAGCACCTCGATGTGTCCGGCTCGCGGGCCGTGACCGCGGACCGCGGGACTCGACTGCGGCGGGTCCTCGGCGACCGTGGGAGAGCTGAGTGGAGAGGCACCGGACATGCGTCTCAGAATCCCACGAATGCGCCCGCCGGGGCCACGCGGGCGATGCGCACCCCCCAAACAGGGGGTGGGCCAAGCTTCACGAACTCTTAGGAGGGCCTTCGCAACTTGTTCGGCTGCCGACGTATCCAGCCCATAGCATTGCGCCCTTCCGTCGTGCCGCAACCGATGTAGGAGCTTCGATGTACCGTCTTACAGCGATGACGCGAGTGCGCAGCCTCCTGCTCGGTGGCGCGGTGCTGGTCGTGCTCGCAAGCGCGACCACGCTCGCGCTGGCCTCGAGGCGAATCTCCGCCGAGCAGGCCGCCTACAGCGCGCCCAGCGTTGGACGCTGCACGCCGACGACGCTCAACGCCTCGGCCGTGCTCCCCGGGACGACGCTTGCGGTCTCGCCGCTGCCGGGCTCCTATGACGCCTCGCCGCAGACGCAGATCAGCCTTCTGGGCACGCCTGTGGGCGCGCTCGCGGACATCCGCGTCAGCGGCTCGAGCACGGGCTCACATTCGGGCAAGCTGCGGGGCTACTCTCAGGGCGATGGCGCCAGCTGGCTGACTTCCAAGCCGTTTCTGGCCGGCGAGACGGTGACGGTGCGCGGGACCGTCAAGACCCACTCGAAGCCGGTGCCGTTCGCGTTCCACTTCGTGATCGAGCATGAGGATCCCGTCGACTACGCGGCGGCGAATGCCGCGGCGCCGCCGCACGACTACAACGAGATGCAGCACTTCGCCTCGCGCCCGGAACTGCAGCCGCCCTCGCTCGTCGTCAGCCAGAAGCTCGACGGCGACCGCTCCCGGGGACATGTTCGCCGCGCCGTATGCGGGTCCGGGCCCGAGCGGTCCGATGATCTTCGAAGAATCAGGCAACCTCGTGTGGTTTCACCCGCTCCCGAAAGGCACCGAATCGACCAACCTGCAGGTGCAACAGCTCGGCGGGCAGCCGGTGCTCACCTGGTGGCAGGGTCGCATCCCGCCGCAGGGCTTCGGCCAGGGCGAAGAGATCATCGACAACAGCTCCTACCAGCAGATCGGGCGCGTGCACGCCGGCAACGGCTACCTGGCGGACCTGCACGAATTCCACATCACTCCTCAGGGCACCGCGGTGCTGACGGTCTTCAACCCGATCCAGTGCGACATCTCGTCGTTGGGCGGCCCCAGCGGCGGCGCGGTGACCGACAGCCTCTTCCAGGAAGTCGACCTGAAGACGGGTCTCGTGCGGCGCGAATGGACGAGCGTCGACCACGTCGCGCTGAGCGACTCCTATAGCTCGCCGACGAGCGCCAACACGGTCTGGCCGTTCGACTTCTTCCACCTCAACTCGATCGACCAGCTCGCCGACGGACGCACGCTGCTGTCGGCGCGAAACACCTCTGCGCTGTACGAAATCAACACGATCACCGGTCAAGTGCTGGCGAGCATCGGCGGCAAGCGGTCGAACTTCAAGCTCGCCGCCGGCGCCGCGACCGCCTACCAGCACGACGCCACCGCGCTCCCCAACGGCACCGTCAGCGTGTTCGACAACGGCGGTGTGCCAAAGGTCCACGAGCAGTCGCGCGGCGTCCTGCTGGCGGTGAACCCGCAGGCGAAGACCGACACGCTGCTCGCCCAGTACGACCACCCTGGCATCCCGCTGTCAGCCGGCAGCCAGGGGAACATGCAGATCTTGGAAAACGGCGACGTGTTCATCGGCTGGGGCGCTGAGCCGTACTTCTCGGAGTTCAACTCCAGCGGCCAGCTCCTGTACGACGCCCACATGCACGGCTCCTACCAGTCCTATCGCACCTATCGCTTCCCGTGGACGGGCACGCCGAGTGAAGCGCCGGCGCTGGCAGCAACGACCAGCGGCGGCCAGCTGACCGTGTATGCGAGCTGGAACGGGGACACGCGCACCGCCAGCTGGCGCGTGCTGGGCGGACCGAGCGCGGGGCAGCTCACCGAGGTCGCCAGCGCCTCGCGCACCGGCTTCGAGACGCCCGTCGCGGTTCCCACGGCGGAGGCCTTCGTCGCTGTTCAGGCGCTGAACGCGGCGGGTGAAGTGCTCGCGACCTCGCGCACGATCAGCGGCTGAGCAGCACACCTCGAATGGTCCGCCGGGAGTCCATTTCCCGGCTCCCAGAGCGGCACTTCGACGCGTTGATCTTTTGAGACCGATAGGCCTACAAGACTCAATAATGGAAGCAGTCGAGCAGCCGTAGTTTGATAATGTTGACTTTCGGCAGTCAAGCGGAGGACAGCTTCAAATGGCGGCTCGCAATGTCACAGAAACGCCGCCGGACGTGGTGCCGCGCTCGGAAGCAGAGCGCGACGACACGCTCGAGGCAGGCGATGAGCAGGCAGCACGCTACCGGCCGCTGCCGACCGGCAGTCACGGTCTCGACCCAGAGCTCGTAAAGCGCGACCAGCGTGAGCGCCTCGAGAACGCGTTGATCGAGCTGATCGCGCAGAAGGGCTATGCGGCCGTGCGGATCGTCGATCTGGCGAGGCTCGCACACGTGTCCCAGCCCACCTTCTACAGGCTGTACGCGGACAAGGAAGCCCTGTTCCTGAGCGCCTACGACGAGGTCGCAGAGCGCTGCGCCCGCACGGTCATGAACGCGTATCGGGCCGGCCGGCGCGACGAGCGGCTGACGGTGGCGATGCGCGCGTGGGCGGAGCTCGCGGCGGCGGAACCCGAGGCGAGCTCGCTGCTGGTGCTCGGGGCCTTCGGCGCAGGCACAAAGGCGCTCGAGCGCCGCCGACAGACGCTCGCTGAGCTCGAGCGCAGCATCCAGGCCAGCCGTGACGGGCAGGCGCCGCGCACCGAGCCGACCGACCTGACGGTCAAGGCGATCCTCGGCGGCATCCGCGAGGTGACCGCGACCCGCCTGCGTGAGTCGCGGCCGCGCGAGCTGCCGCTGCTCGCCGACGAACTCGCCGCCTGGGCCGGCAGCTACCCGCGCCGCTTGCCGGCCGGGCTCGACGTGCCGCCACCCGGGCGCCGGCGCGCGCCAGGCGCAACCAAGACGCCCAGCTCCGAGCGCGCACGGCGTGCCGAGGGGCGACTGCCGAGCGGCCGCAGCGACCTGCCGCGCCAGTTCATCGTCAAAAGCCAGCGCGAGCGCATCGTCGACGCCACCGCGGCGATCGTCGCCGAGAAGGGCCTCGCGGCGCTGACGATCCCCGAGATCGCGCGCCGCGCGAACGTCTCCCTGCAGACGTTCTACGACATCTACAGCTCAAAGCACGACGCGTTTCTGGGCGCGCAGAAGGTCGGCATGCACCAGGCGCTGGGGATCGCCGTCCAGGCCTACGAGGCCGAGCAGCCTGACTGGCCACGGGCACTGCGCGCGGGCCTCAGGGCACTGATCGACTACCTCGCCTCTGAGCCGGCCCACGCACATTTGAGCCTCGTCGACACGTTCGCGGCGTGCCCGGAGGCGATCGAGATCCGCAACTCGATGATGCAGGCCTTCGCGACCTACCTCGCCCCCGGCTACGAGCTCGCCGGCGACGAGCTCGAAGCGCCGGCGATCGCCGCCGAGGCCGTCGTCGGCGGCGTCTGGCAGGTCTTCCACCACTACGCCGACCACGATCGCATCGCCGAGCTACCCGCCGCGACGGCGCAGCTCACCTACTTCGCGCTGGCCCCCTTCGTCGGCGCCGCCGCGGCCGCGGGCTACGCCTTGCCCGACAGCGCGTAGGCCGCTTTGCCGTCGCGCTTGGCGCGCACGACCTTGCCGGCTACGAGCAGACGCCTGGCACTCTCGCGGATGTCCGCGCCGGACATCGCTGTGACCACCCCCAGCTCGGCGACCGTGTGCGAGCCGTGCTCAAGCGCCGCGATGATTGCCAGCTCGCCCGCCCCCAGGCGCGCCGTCGCGGGTTTCGCGGTCGCGCGCGGTTTTGTGGCAGCGCGAGGTTTCGCAGCAGCACGGGGTTTCGCAGCCGCGCGAGGTTTCGCACCAGCGCGGGGATTCGCAGCCGTGCGCGGTTTTGTAGCGGGGCGGGGTTTCGCACCAGCGCGGGGTTTCGCAGCCGCGTCGGCGCCCACGAGCATGTTGGTTGCGCCGAGGAGCTGTTCGTACTCGGCGACGGCGGGTCGCAGCTGTGCGAGCCGCGCGTCGAGTTCGACGCGCACGCGCTCGAGCAGATCAACGGCCATCACGTGCCCGTCTCGGGTGCCGATGACTTTCGTGAGTGCGCGCTCATGCGGAGGCAGCGTTCTATCACGTGGAGCTTCGCGGGTCGGCGGACGGCGCGCTACCTGCAGCTAGCGCGTGACGCGGAGATAGGCGAGCACCGCGAGCACGCGCCTGTGGTCGTCGTCGCAGGCGGGCAGATCGAGCTTCGCGAAGATGTTGGTGATGTGCTTCTCGACGGCGCCGGGCGTCACGACGAGGCTCTCGGCGATCGCCGTGTTCGAGCGTCCCTCGGCCATCAGCGCGAGCACGTCGCGCTCGCGGGCGGTGAGGCCCACGAGCGCCCCCCGCGCGCCGTTGCGCGGAGCGAGCAGCTCGGATACGACCTGTCGATCCAGCACGGTGCCCCCCGCCGCGACCGTGTGCAGCGCGTCGAGGAATGCGCGCACGTCGCCGACGCGCTCCTTCAGCAGGTAGCCGATGCCGGCTGTGTCTTCACCGATGAGCTCGCTCGCATATGCGGTCTCGACGTGCTGGGAGAGCACGAGCACGCCTAGCGCCGGCTGGCGGCGGCGCGCCTCGATCGCCGCCAGCAGGCCCTCGTCGCTGAACGTCGGCGGCAGGCGCACGTCGACGATCGCGAGATCGGGCTGATGTCCGGCGATCGCGCGCAACAGCCCCGCTCCGTCCTGCACCTGCGCGACCACCTCGATCCGATTCTCGCGCAGCAGCGCGACCAGCCCTTCGCGCAGCAACGCGAGGTCCTCGGCGATCACTACCCGCAAGGAAGCTTCACCTCGAGCACCGTGCCGGCGCCGTCCGAGCTGTGAACGGCGAGGCTGCCGTCGAGCGCCTCGACCCGCGCCCGCAGCCCCGCGAGACCGGAGCCATGCGCGTCGGCTCCGCCGCGGCCATCATCGCCGACGAGCACCGCCAGCGATCGGTGCTCGTCACGCACGCGCACCCAGCTGTGATTGGCGTGTGCGTGCTTGGCGGTGTTGGTGAGCGCCTCCGCAATCACGAAATACGCGGCGCGCTCGATCGACGGGGCGAGCTCGCGATCGGCGTCGATCTCGACCGCGGTGCCGAGGCCGTAGCGGGCGGCAAGCGATTCGACGGCCGCGCCGAGGCCGCGCTCGGCGAGCAGCGGCGGCACGATGCCGCGCGCGAGGTCGCGCAGCTCGGCGATCGCGCGATGCGCCTCCTGCTGCGCGTCGCGGACGAGCACCCGCACGTCGGGCTGATCCTGCAGCCGCAGCTCCGCGCGTCCGAGCTGCAGCGTCAACGCCACCAGCCGTGCCTGCGCCCCGTCGTGCAGGTCGCGCTCGATCCGCCTCAGCTCGGCGGCCTGCGCATCGACCGCCTGGCGACGCGTGCGAGTCAGCAGGTCAATCCGGGCGCGCAACGCCCGCCGTCCGCGGGCGACGAGCACGCGGTCGTGCAACGCGACCAGCGAGTAGGCGCTGCCGGCCGTCCCGAGCCCGAGCAGCGCCCATGCCGGCCAGAAGCTGTGCACGCCGGCCAGCAGCCACGTGAGCAGCCACGTGAAGATCAGGATCACTGCCGCCACGCCCACGAGCGCCCACACGCACGCAACCCGGCGCACCGCGCCGCGCGGCTGGCGCCACGCCCAGCTGGCGCTGAAGTCGAGCAGCACGAGGTCGGCCAGCCCAAGCCAGGCCCATGCGGGCCAGAAGTACCCCTGGCCGTCAAGCGCCCAGATCGCCGCGAGCAGGACCGCGCTCAACAGCGCCAGACGCCGCACGAGCGAGCGAGCGTATTCGCCGATCGAGAGCCCTGCAGCGAGGAGCGGCATCCCTCGCCGACGGCGCGCGCCGCGAGCCACCGACAGGTCGATCGGGAGGTGCGCACGCTCAGCCATCGCCGCTATCGTCTCACGCCGCTGAGCAGCAGGCGCAGGCCAAGCGAGCTGCGCGTGCTAGCGGCCGACGGTGACGGCTTCCTGCACTGGCGCGCCCTGCTCGAGGAACTCGCCCACAGCGGCGTGCGTCAGGCGCGGGCGCTCGATCTGCGGAACGTGCCCGCAGTCGAGCTCCAGCTGAGCCGCGTACGGGAGCGCCTCGGCGACGTGACGCGCGAACGCGGCCGGCACGAGCCTGTCGCGCTTGCCCCACACGAACAGCGCGTCCGGCTCCAGCGTGCTCAGACGCGGCCAGAAGCCGTCATCGCCCTGCGGCTGCTCGAGGTAGATGTGGCGCGCCGCGGCATAGAACGCCGCCCTCCCGGACGGCGTTAGGTACGCCCGCAGGAACTCGTCGACGCCCGCCGCCGCCCAACCGTCCTGCGCATCCGGGATCAGCCGGTGCACGATTGCCTCGACGAGCGGCCTCGGAGCCGCCTGCACGAGACCGAGCTTCGGGCGCATCATCCGCACCACCGGCGTCCATGCCCGCTGGCGCCGCCAGGCCAGCGACGGGCACAGCAGCGCCAGCCGCTCGACGCGGTCGGGGTCGGACAGCCCGACCTCGAGCGCGACGCGTCCGCCGAGGCTGTTGCCGAGCAGATGCGCGCGATCGAGCTCGAGCGCGTCCAGCAGCCCAACGACGGCGCGCGCGAAGAAACGCGCGTCGTAGCTTGCGCCCAGCGGCTTGTCGGAGTCCCCGAACCCGGGCAGGTCGATCGCGATCACGCGAAAGCGTCTCGCCAGGGCGGCGACGCTCGTCAGGAACGACACCTTCGTCGCGCCCAGTCCGTGGATCGCGATCAGCGGCGCTCCGCTGCCCGCTTCGAACGTCGACAGTCCTCCGCGACGCGTTGCGACCATGCGAAAGCGCAGCCCGGCGTCGACGCCGTTTGACACCGCTGTCGCCGCCAGGAAGCCGACGCCCAGATGCAGGTTCTGCCGCACGCTCAGACGGCCGCGGAAGTAGGCGTCGAGCCCGCCGCGCGCGTCGCGCGCGATCGCGCTCCAGGTGCGGCTGTCGGCGGCGAGCGTCGCGTCGGCGCTGCCGCGAGCGGGCACCAGGCGCGCCGTCCCGCCTTCGAGCAGCGCATCACACGGCTCGCTGCCGTGGACCGTCAGCCGCACGCGCGCCCGCCCGCCGCGCGGCTCGAACACCTCGTTGTCGAAGCGTTCGGTCAACGTCTGGAGCGGGCGCGGCGGCGATGTCACGACCGCCTCAGCTTACGCTGAGCGCCAGTCGCCTACAGCGCGCGTGAAGAGCTGCCGGCGCTCCGCACGGTGGCTGCGTTCACAGCGCCTTGGCCGCCTGCCTGCCGGCGTCGATGCGCTTTACGTCCCAGACCAGACCGAGCCGCTCGAGGCCGGCGATCAGCAGCCCCGAGAAATCGGGCTCGCGGCGCCCCATGCCGTGGAACGCCGATGTCGGGAACGCGTGGTGATTGTTGTGCCAAGCCTCGCCGAAGGAGAACGGCGCCAGCCACAGCAGGTTGCGCGAGTGATCCTCGGTGGCGAAGCGCCTGCGACCGAAGAAGTGGCAGAGCGAGTTGATGCTGTAGGTCACGTGGTGCAGCACGAGGATCCGCACGGCGCCGCCCCACAGCAGACCCTCGAGCCCCGCCGCGAGCGTCCCGCCGATGAGCACGCCGAGGGCGAACGGGATCGCGAGCCCGAGCAGCGACCACCCCAGGAACGTCCTGTCGACGAACGACACGACCGGGTCGGCCAGCAGGTCGGGCGCGAAGCGCCCGCGGGAGCCGCGCTGGCTGTGGTCGAACAGCCAGCCGACGTGTGCGTGCCCGAGCCCGCGCAGCGCGCCACGCCAACCGCCGCCGTGGTCCACGTGCGGGCTGTGCGGGTCGCCGAAGCGATCCGCGTAGGCATGGTGCTTGCGGTGATCGGCCACCCACGAGATCACCGGGCCCTCGACCGACATCGTGCCGAGGACTGCGAGCACCCCCCGCAGCGGCGGCGAGGTCTTGAAGCTGCGGTGGGTGAGCAGCCGGTGAAAGCCGACGGTCACCCCGAATCCGACCGGGACGTACATCACGAGGAAGATCACGAAGTCGCGCCAGTGCAGCTCGCGGTTCCACATCTGCCAGGCCGCCACGCCCAACAGCAAGGGCGGCACGACCGTGATCACGCCGGTGATCGCCCGGTCCAGGTTCTCGAGCACCGGCTCCTGGATCTCCTCTGGCGTGGGACCCGGCTGAGGATCGCGGGGCGAATCGGCGCGCTCGCGCGCAGCAGCTTCTTCGGACTCGGCGAGCTCTGTCGGCGCCACGCTCATCGCACTTGATGTTGAGAGCACGCGGCCCACTTGTCGCTGCGGTGCGCCACCGTCCGAGCGGTGGCTGTCCCCCGAAGCAGTGGTGGGGTTAGCCCGAAGCTCAGCCCGGACGCACGTCGAGCACGAGCTTGCCCGTCGCGCGGCGCTCGTCGAGCGTCTTCAGTGCGTCGGCGGCGCGCTCCATCGGGAAGCGCTCACCGACGATCGGCGCGACGAAGCCGTCGTCCACCATGCGATTGACAGCAGCGCCGATCTCGACGTTCAGCTCGGGCTTGCTCATCACGTAGGCGCCCCAGCCAGCTCCCACGACCTCGGTGTTGTTCAGCAGCAGACGGTTGACGCGGACCTCGGGGATCGCGCCGCCGGTGAAGCCCACGACGACGAGCCGGCCACCCTCGCTGAGCGAGCGCAGGCTGTCGGTGAAGCGATCGCCGCCGACCGGGTCGAGCACGACGTCGACGCCGCCGCCCGAGAGCTCGCGCACCTGGTCCTTCCAATCCTCTCCAAGCAGCAGCGTGTGATCGGCACCGGCACGCTGCGCGACCTCCTGCTTGGCCTCGCTCGAGACCAGCGCGATGGTCTTCGCGCCGAGACCGCGTGCGACCTGTAGCGCCGCGGTGCCGACGCCGCCGGCGGCGCCGTGCACCAGCAGTGTCTCGCCCTGCTGCAGACGGCCACGCAGCAGCAGCGCGAAGTAGGCCGTGTGGTAGTTGAGGATCAACGCCGCGCCCTGCGCGAAGTCGAGCTCGGGCGCGAGCGCGAACGTGAAGAACTCGGGTGCGACGGCCGTCTCCGCGAAGCCCCCGAGCGCGCAGAACGCGGCGACGCGGTCGCCGGGCTGGACACGGGCGCCGGCGGGGGCGCTGCGCACGATCCCCCCAACCTCGCTGCCGGGCACGAACGGCAGCGGCGGTTTGAGCTGATACTGCCCGCGAGTCTGCAACAGCTCCGGGAAGGACACCCCCGCGGCGTGCACTTCGACGACGACGCCAGCTCCGGGAGTGAACGGATGCGAGGGCTCGGGCTCAGGCAGCTCGACGAGTGCAAGGGCGCTGTCGGGGCCCGTCTCCTCGACGATCTGGACGGCTCTCATCGTGGCAGTATCTACGAAACACCGAGGAAAGGGGCAGGCGATGGCAACCGTGCTGTGCGTGTTGTATGACGATCCTGTCGATGGATACCCGCCCGCCTATGCGCGCGAGGAGATCCCGGCGATCGAGCGCTACTACGACGGGCAGAGCACGCCGACGCCGGAGGCGATCGGCTTCCAGCCGGGTGAGCTGCTCGGATGCGTCTCCGGGGAGCTGGGCCTGCGCGAGTTCCTGGAGTCATGCGGCCACCGGCTGATCGTGACCTCCGACAAGGATGGCCCTGACTCGGTGTTCGAGCGCGAGCTTCCCGAGGCGGAGATCGTGATCTCCCAACCCTTCTGGCCCGCGTACCTGACAGCTGAGCGGATCGCGATGGCGCCGAAGCTGAAGCTCGCGCTGACTGCCGGCATCGGCTCCGACCACGTCGACCTGCAGGCCGCGATCGAGCACGGCGTGACGGTCGCCGAGGTGACCTACTCCAACAGCATCAGCGTTGCCGAGCACGTCGTGATGATGATCCTGGCGCTCGTGCGCAACTACATCCCCTCCTACCAATGGGTCATCGACGGCGGCTGGAACATCGCCGATTGCGTCTCGCGCTCCTACGACCTCGAGGGCATGCAGGTCGGCACGGTCGCCGCCGGTCGCATCGGCTCGGCCGTGTTGCGGCGCCTGAAGCCGTTCGAGGTCGGCCTGCACTACACCGACCGCCACCGGCTGCCCGAGGAGGCGGAGCTGGACATGAACGTCACCTTCCACGAGCACGTCGAGTCGCTGGTGGAAGTGTGTGACGTTGTGACCATCAACGCCCCGCTTCACCCGGAGACAGAGAACCTGTTCGACGCGCAGCTGCTGTCGAAGATGAAACGCGGCGCGTACCTGATCAACACCGCGCGCGGCAAGATCTGCGACCGCGACGCGGTTGTGGCGGCGTGTGAGAGCGGCCAGCTGGCGGGCTACGCCGGCGACGTGTGGTTTCCGCAACCTCCGCCCAGGGACCACCCCTGGCGCTCGATGCCCCACCACGGCATGACCCCGCACATCTCCGGCTCGAGCCTGTCCGCGCAGGCGCGTTACGCAGCGGGCGCGCGCGAGATCCTCGAGTGCTTCTTCGAGGGCCGCCCGATCCGTGAGGAGTACCTGATCGTCGACGGCGGCAAGCTCGCGGGAGCGGGAGCGCACTCCTACAGCGAGGGCGACGCGACCGGCGGATCGGAGGAGGCCGCGCGCTTCAGCGCGGGGTGACGTGGAGGACTTCGCCGAGCCCTGCTGAGCGCCGCGCCCGCCGCGGCCGGCCCTTGTGTCGGGCCGACCGCGGCTGAGCGGGCTGTTCGGTTCAGGCGATCCTCGTTAGGGGACGGAGACGCCGCTGCTCGGCGGCGCCGGCTGCGGGTTCGTGTACGGGGTGATCGGCGTGCCGGAGGTCCCGTCGGTGACCAGCGGACCGCCGAACAGGACGATCTTGCCGTTTCGCACCTGCCCCATCTCCATGCCGCCGTAGCCGCCGTGTTCGGTCTTGGAGTAGCGGAACGGCACCAGGCCGGGGCCGGTCAGCTGAGCTCCTTTTTCGTTGACCGCATTGATCAGCTTTTCGCGCGTGAGGTCCTTGCCCGCGAGCTGCAGCGACTGCGCCAGCGTGTACGCACTCGCCATGCCGTACTCGACGTTCCCGTCGAACGGCGCGCTCGAGTCGTACTGAGCGTGGATTTTGCTGAACAGCGCGATCCACGGGTTCGACGTGTCCGAAGACGACGGCAGGTATCCGTCGGTGATCGCGCCTTCGATCAGTTCGGTGCCGGCCTTGCCTTTTGAGAACGTCTTCAACAGACCGCCGACGGTTGTCGGGTCGATGCCGACGTTCGACACGACCAGCTGCGGTTTGAAGCCGAGCGTGAACGACGTCAACTGCCCGAGCGCCGTGTAGATCGGCACGGTGAAGTCGACCAGCACTTCTGCGCCGGCAGACTTCAACGCCGAGATCTGCGGCGCCACGTTCGTGCCGCCCGGCTGGTAGGACTGCGTCGAGACGATCGAGCTCGCGGGCACCTCGTCCCTGATTCCGGCCAGCCCGCCGGTGCCGAAGTCATCGTCCTGGTAGAAGACGCCGATCTTCTTGCCGGCGAAGTGCTGCTTGATGTACTGGCCGAGGATCTTGCCCTCGATCGTGTAGTTGGTCTGCCAGCCGAAGGTGTAGGGCTGAGCGGTGCCATTGTTCCAGCACGCGCAACCGGACGCGACGAACATGTCAGGCACTTTCGAGCTGTTCAGGAAGCCAACCACCTTCGTGTGCGTCGGCGTGCCGAGCCCCTCGAAGATTCCGAACACGTTTTGCTGCAGCACCAGCTGATGCACGACGTTGACGGTCTGCGTCGGGTTGTATTCGTCGTTCTTGATGATCAGGTGAATCTTGCGCCCGTAGATCCCGCCCTGGGCGTTCAGATAATCGAAGAACGCCTGCGACGCGGGCGCGATCTCGCTGTAGCCCGGCGCCGCCGGGCCGGTCAGCGGCTGGTGGGTCCCGAACGTGATGCTCGTGGCGGTGACGCCGGGCGCACTGCTGCTACTGCTGCCGCTCGAGCCGCATCCCGCGACCACCAGCGCCAACAACAGCGCACAGGTGGCTCCCGCCGTCCTGACTTTGTGTCTACGTATTCTCATTTGCTTGTGCCTCCTGGTCTGCGTGTTGAGTGCTGGGCAAGTTCCTGCCTGGTGCCTGTGATCCGCCTGGCGGAATTCGACGAATAAGCGCGCCGATCTTCCGCACGCCACCTTGGATGCCGGTCGGCCACAAGAGCATCGCCACGATCAGCACGAGGCCGTAGATCGCGAGCGGAAGGTTGTTCGAGACGTTGCTCGACAGCGAGAACGAGTGCGCGAGGTCGTTGCTCCAGCCAGGCAGCAGCACGAGCACGGCCGCGCCCCAGACGGCGCCGACGAGCGACCCCAGGCCGCCGAGCACGATCGCGGTCAGCAGTGACAGCGAGAGCCCGACTTCGAAGGCGCCGGGAGCGGCCAGCTGCAGCACGACCGCGAGCAGGCCGCCGCCGAGCCCGGCGCACGCGGCGCTGATGATGAACGCGAGCGTCTGCACGCGACCGACGTGCAGGCCGCACAGCGACGCCGCGATCTCATCGTCGCGCACCGCCCGGAACGAGCGCCCGACGCCGCTGCGCGTGATGTTGCGCATCAGGAACACCACGACCAGCGCTCCCGCACCGGCGATCCATGCCTCCCAGCGCTCGAGTGGGAAGTTAGCGCCCAACCCCGACGGCGGTGTCGGCGGGTTGATGATCAGGCCGTTCTCGCCGCCGAGGGTGTTCTGGTACTTGTCCGCGAGCGCCGGCAGGCCGATCGCGAACGCCAGCGTCGCACCTGCGAGATAGGGGCCGCGCAGGCGTGTCGCCGCGGCGCCGACGAGCACTCCTACGAGCGCGGTGACGACGATCGCCGCCACCAGCGCCGGGACCAGCGCCCAGTGCTCGTTGCCCACGAGCAGCGCGACCGTGTAGGCGCCGACGGCCATCAACGCGCCGTGGCCGAGCGAGATCTGGCCGCTCAGCCCCGTCAGCACCGTCAGCCCGGCGAGCACCACGAAGTAGTAGGAACCGCTCGCGAGCTGCAGGTCGTTGTAGGTGCTCAGCAGCTCGCTGAGGATGAACAGCGCCACCCCGGCGAGCAGCGCAAGCGCGAGCGAGCGCAGCAGCGTGCTCTGCGGCACGCGCAGCTTGGTCAGCATGGCGCTCATACGCGTCGCTCGCTACGCGTCGAGAAGAGCCCGCCGGGCCGGATCATCAGGACCGCGATCAGCACGACGAGCGCGGCGAGCGTGACGAGCGACGCGCCCTCGTAGCCCGAGACGTAGGAGAGCACGAGGCCGAGCAGGATGCCGCCGACGACCGCGCCGGGCGGGCTGTCGAGGCCTCCGATCACGGCCGCGGTGAAGCCGAAGATCAGGATCGGGTCGAACTGGTTGGGGCCGACGAACACCGACGGCGCAACCAACAGCCCGGCGAGCGAGCCGACGAACGCCGCGAGCGCCCAGCCGAGCGTGAACATGCGCCCGACACGGACACCCAGCAGCCGCGCGACCTCGGGCGCCAGCGCCGCGGCGCGCATCCGCAGGCCGAGCGCTGTGTAGCGGAACAGCACCGCCAGCCCGGCTGCCACAGCGATCACGACGAGCACGGTGAACGTGTCGTTGGGGCTGAACAGCAGCGTCGTGCCCCCGACTTTGTAGCCGCGGATCGAGAATGCCGGCGGAAACGAGCGCGGCGTGTTGCCCCAGATCATGCCGGCGCCCGCCTCCAGCAGGATCAACAGCCCCAGCGCCACGATCACCGCGTTCAGCGGCGGGCCGCCCTCGACCCGGCGCATCAGCACGCGCTCGACCAGCGCGCCGAGCACGAGCCCGCTGGCGAGCGCGACCGCGAAGCCCAGCCAGTAGGAGCCGCTCGAGCCGATCACGGCGGAGGCGATGAACGTCGTGACCATCAGCATGCCGCCCTGGGCGAAGTTGACGATCCGCGTCGCGCGCCAGATCAGCACGAGCGCGAGCGCCACCGCCGCGTAGATGGCGCCTGTCGAGATGCCGTTGAGCGTCAGATCGATGAAGCGCGTCATCCTCAGAACCCCAGGTATGCCTGTCGCAGGTCCTCGTCGGCCGCCAGCGCCGCGGCCGCGTCATCGGCGACCACCCTGCCGAGGTTCAACACGATCCCGCGGTCGGCGATCGACAGTGCGCTGCGCGCGTTCTGCTCGACCAGCAGCACCGCCAGCCCGCGCTCCGCCGCGAGCGTGCGGATCAGCTGCATGATCTGCGCTGTCACGATCGGAGCGAGGCCCAGCGAGGGCTCGTCGAGCAACAGCACACGCGGGTCGGCCATCAGCGCGCGGGCGATCGAGAGCATCTGGCGCTCACCGCCCGACAGCGACGCGGCGAGCTCGCGACGTCGCTCTCGCAGCGGCGGAAACAGCGTGTATGCCTCATCGAGCGCCGCGGTGTCGGCGCCGCGCCACAGGCCGCCAAGGCGCAGGTTCTCCTCCGTTGTGAGCTCGGCGATCACGCCCCGGCCCTCGGGCACGTGCGCGAGTCCGCGCCGCACGACGTCCTCGACCGGGATCCCGAGCAGATCCTCGCCGTCGAGGCGCACGCGCCCGGCGCTGGCTGGCTCGAGTCCCGAGATGGTGCGCAGCAGCGAGGTCTTACCGGCGCCGTTTGCACCGAGCACCGCGGTGATGGTGCCCCCTTGCACCGTCAGCGAGACGCCGTCGACCGCGCGCACGGGCCCGTAGTCGGTGGTCAGCCGCTCGACCTCGAGCACCGCCGGCACGCTCGTCAATGCGCCCCCTCCGGCGTATCGGGTGCCGGGTTGCGCGCGGGCGGCACGTCGCTGGCGCCCTCCTCCTGGCCCAGGTAGGCCTCGAGCACGCGCTGATCGCGCCCCACGCTCGCAGGATCGCCGTGCGCGATCACCTGGCCGAAGTCGAGCACGACGACGCGATCGCACACCGACATCACGAGGTCGACACGATGCTCGACGAGCATCACCGCCATCGAGCCGCGCAGCTCGCGGATGCGCCCGCCGAGCTCGCGCACCTCGTCCGCCCCGAGGCCGCCGGCGGGCTCGTCGAGCAGCAGCAGCTCGGGCTCGCTGACGAGCGCGCGCGCCAGCGCCACGCGCTTTTGCACCGGGTAGGGGAGCGTCGGCGGCAGCCGCGCGACGACGTCCTCGCATTCGAGCTCACGCAAAACGCTCAGCGCCCGCTCGCGCAGCGCCCGCTCGTCGCGGTCAGAGCGTGGCAGCCCCAGCGCCGCGCTCGCGATACCGGCCCTGCGAAAGCGCTCGGCGCCGCTCATCACGTTCTCGAGCACGCTCAGCCCGGGGAACAGGCCAACTCCCTGCAGCGTACGCGCGATACCCATGCCGGCGAGGCGGTTGGTGCGCACGCGCGCGAAGGTGCGCCCCTTCCATTCCATCGTGCCCGAGGTCGGCTCGACGAATCCACACATGACGTTGAACAGCGTCGTCTTACCGGCTCCGTTGGGACCGATGACGCCGAGCACCTCGCCCGGCTCGACGCCCAGCGAGACCCGGTCGAGCGCGGTTATGCCGCCGAAGCGAACCGTCAGCTCCCGCGCCGCGAACCCACCTCCCCGGTGAGAATCACCTCCCATCGCCACGGAAGTTACAGACACCCCCGGCCGTGAGACTCAAACAGGCCGACTTTGAGAAAGCGCTAAACGTCGGGCTGCGCATAGCGCGCGACGGTGAAGCCGATCAGCAGCGGCACGTTCAGCGCGAACACGACCAGCGACAGCGTCAGCACCACCAGCGGGCCGCCGCTGGTGTCGTTGCGCAGGAACACGTACTCGATCATCCCCGCGATGATCGCGTAGGCGAGCAGCGCCCACTTGGCGACTTCGAACAGCCGCCCCCATGCGAAGCCCTTGACGCGCGACAGCGCCGCAACGTTGACGAGGAGCACCACCACCGACGCCGCGAGCAGCGCTACCGCCGGGCCGAGCGGCACGTGTTCGGGCAGATGCGCGGACAGGTAGATGCCGCCGACGAGGACCAACGCGAGCGAGAGCATGCCGAGCGCTGTCACGGGCGGCAGGCGTACCTCCTCGACCTGTGCCTGCGTGCTCATCCGGCGCTCAGCTTGGTCATGATCACGAGCGTGGCGATCTGCAGGACGCCGGTCGCACCGGCCGTGTAGATGAAGCGTTTCATCAGCCGCTCGATCACTGCCGGGTTGGGCTGCGGCTTCTTCAGCTCGGTCAGCACCGCGATGTTCGCCGGCTCGAGCAGCCCGAGCGCGATCACCGCCATGATGCCCACGACGATGAAGCTCGCGACCACCCAGCCGTGCAGCGGGTAGCCCGTCAGGTTGGTGCCGAGATGCGTCGACAGCTGCCAACCGGCGGCGAGCGTGACGGTGACGACGGTCGGCATGATCAGGACCATCTTCGGCATCAGCCGCGTCGTGAACTCGATCCGCGCCGGGATCGAGAGCTGGCCCATGATCGGCCCGAGTACGAAGCCCAGGAACAGGTCGATGATCGTCCAGGCAGCCCCGGCGACGACGTGCAGGAAGATCAGCGGCCACAGCTTGTCGGACTCGATGCCCGCGATCGTCAGCGCCAGCACGACCGCGACGATCGGCAGCCCCGCACGCGGAACGATCTGGAAGTCGGGGCGCGTGACGCCAGCCGGAGGACCCTCCGCGTGTACGCCTTCCGGGACGGAGATGGCGGCTTGTGCCATGGTGCGAAATCTAGCGCGCAGGCGGGCGGAACACCAGCGTGGGCGCGGGCGTCGCGGGCGTGGGCGCGACATCTGGAACGGGCGCGAGCGCGCGCCTGTCGGCCAGCTCCCAGGTCGCGGCAGCCGTCACCGCCGCGACGATCAGCACCGCCGGCCACGGTCCGATGGCGAGCGCCAGCAGGTGCGAGACGACGAACGCGCCGAAGCCGACTCCGGCGAGCTGCGCCGCGGTGCGCCTGCCATGGCGCCTTGTCCAGATGCCGACGCAGCAGAGCCCGCCCGCGGCGAGCACCGCGCCACCGAGCGGGCGCGAACCGCTGGCTGCGACAACCGCATAGCTCACGACCAGCGAGCCGGCGGCGAGCGGAGTTGTCGGCAGGACGCGCATGCACCGCTAACGATAGACGGGGCGGCTGGCCGCGCGGCCAGTGCTCGCTCGGTCAGGTGAAACCGATCAACCTGGCGCCGGTCAACTGGTAAAGAGGCCACTGCCGCACCCGGCCAGTGGCGGTCCTGCGGCGGCTCGTGGTCGCACACGCTGAGCCCGGAGGAGGCGTAGCATGCGGTCGGTGCCGGACGACCCGCCCATCACGTCGAATGGTGCTGGCGGTGAGCGTTCGGAGGCGCATCCGCCGTTGCCGCGTGATAAGCGTGGCTGGCAGGTAGCGCCGGCTCCGGACGGGCGCGGGATGCCCGAGCATGCGCCGACGGGTAAGCCGCCGCATCGGATGCGGGGCTTTTGGTATTTCGTGCTGGCGTTGATCGCGTTGAACTGGTTGTCGGTGTTGTTCTTTCAGCCCTCGACCGGTGAACCGCGGGTGACGGTGCCGTTCAGCCCGTATTTCTTGGAGCAGGTCAAGGGCGGCACGGTCGCCACGATCTCCTCGAAGGGCGACACGATCGAGGGGAAGTTCAAGGAAAAGCTCCGCTATCCGACGGGCGATGAGAAGGCGACGCCGACGAAGGAGTTCGCGACGCAGGTCCCGAGCTTCTGGAACGGCGCGCAGCTGTCCGCGTTGCTGCAGGAAAAGGGTGTGGAGATCAAAGCCGAATCGACGAGCACGAGCGAGTCGGTGCTCGCGGAGATCCTGCTCGGGTTCGGGCCGACGCTGTTGATCGTCGGGTTGTTCATCCTGCTGGCGCGGCGCGCCGCGAAAGGCGCCGGGGGGCTGGGTGGGCTGGGGAACTTCGGTAAATCCCAAGCGCGCCGGGTGGACCCGGAAAAGATCCGGGTGACGTTCGCTGATGTCGCGGGGATCGACGAGGCGAAGGCCGAACTCTCGGAGATCGTGGATTTCCTGCGGACCCCTGAGCGCTATGGCCGTCTGGGTGGCCGGATGCCGCACGGGGTGCTGCTGTCGGGTGCGCCGGGGACGGGTAAGACGCTGCTCGCAAGGGCGGTCGCCGGTGAGGCGCACGCGGCGTTCTTCTCGATCTCCGCCTCGGAGTTCATCGAGGCGATCGTCGGCGTCGGCGCCTCGCGGGTGCGGGATCTGTTCGCGAAGGCGAAGGAGGCGGCGCCGTCGATCATCTTCATCGACGAGCTCGACGCGATCGGACGCTCGCGGCAGGGGTCGATCGCGGTGTCCGGCGCAAACGACGAGCGCGAGCAGACACTCGATCAGATCCTCACCGAAATGGACGGCTTTGAATCCTCCCAGGCGGTCGTGGTGCTAGCCGCGACGAACCGTCCGGACGTGCTCGACTCGGCGCTTTTGCGCCCGGGGCGCTTTGACCGGCGCGTCGCGGTGCAGCCACCGGATCGCAAGGGCCGCCGTGAAATCCTCGAAGTGCACACACGCCAGATGCCGCTCGCTGAGGACGTCGATCTGGAAGCGCTCGCCTCCACGACCCCCGGGATGGTCGGCGCGGACCTCGCGAACCTCGCCAACGAGGCGGCGCTGCTCGCCGCCCGGCGCGAGCACGAGAAGGTCACGATGAGCGACTTCACCGACTCGCTCGAGAAGATCCTGCTCGGCGCGCCGCGCGGGATCGTGCTGGCACCGGCCGACCGCGAGCGCACCGCCTACCACGAGTCCGGGCACGCGCTCGTGGGGATGCTCACCCCCGGCGCGGACCCCGTGCGCAAGGTCTCGATCATCCCGCGCGGGATGGCGCTCGGCGTGACGCTCTCGACCCCTGACTCCGACCGTGTCTCCTACACACTCGAAGAGCTCCAGGCGAAGATCAAGGTCGCGCTCGGCGGGCGCACCGCCGAGGAGGTCGTCTACGGCGCGATCACCACCGGCGCGGAGTCCGACATCCAACAGCTCACCCAGATCGCGCGCCAGATGGTCGGCCGCTGGGGCATGAGCACCACGATCGGCCCGATCACGGTGCTCCCCGACGAAAACCAAGGACCGCTGCTCCCCGGCGCCAGCGAGACCAGCCAAGACACCCAACGCATCGTCGATGAAGAAGTACACAAGCTCGTCGAAGCCGCCCACCACGACGTCACCCAACTACTCGAAGAACACCGCGACCAACTCGAGAACCTCGCCCAAGCCCTCCTCAAAGCCGAGACACTCGACGCACCCGCCGCCTACACCGCCGCCGGCGTGCCGATGAGCCAGCGCGAGCCGGCGCCCGCACCCGCCTGAGCCGCTCGAGGCCTCAGGGCTCTTCTTGGCTCAGCTGCCGCGACGTTTGCGACGAGGATCGGCAGGTTTCGGCGGGAAGCGCTTCTTCTCCTCCGCCGTCATCTTGCGGATCGTCAGCGAGCCTTCCTCAACCTGACGCTGAACATCCTCAAGCTTGGCCCGGCGCTTCTCGGCCGCACGATCTGCCTGCGTAACCATACATTTAGATTAGCGCCCCGCGGCGCGCCTCGGCGAAAGTAACCATGCGCCGGCCCTTCTCATCCCACAGCTTCAGTCGCACGGCACGCAGGCCGTCACCCAGTGACAGCATCGGCACCTCGTGAAATATGGCGTTCTCGTCGTGCGCCCGCTGCAGGTTGTAGTTGGGAATCCGCGCGCTCAGGTGATGGACATGATGCAGACCGATGTTGCCGGAGAAGAACTGGAGCACCCGCGGCAGCTTCAGATATGAGCTGCCGCGCAGCGCCGCATCCGCGTAGCTCCACGTGTCGGCGCTCTCCCAGTAGGCGTCCTCGAACTGGTGCTGCACGTAGAACAGCCAGATACCGGCGGAGCCCGCGAGCAGCAGCGTCGGAGCCTGGATCAGCAGGTAGTCGCGCCAGCCGACCAGCCAGCACAACGCAGCGATCAGCAGCGCGAGCGCGACGTTGGTCCCGAGCACGCTCTGGCGCATGCGCGGGCGCGCCGATTTCGCGACGATCCGCGGGCCGACCAGCAGCGCCACGATCGGCCCGATTCCGAACATCACCAGCGGGTTGCGAAACAGCCGGTAGCCGAGCCGCGCGCGCGGCGCCAATGCCTGATATTCGCTGACGGTCAGTGTGCGCACGTCGCCGCCGCCGCGGCGGTCGAGGTCGCCGGAGGTGGCATGGTGGATCGCGTGGTCGTGGCGCCAGCGCAGGAACGGCGAGTACACGAACAGGCCCAGCACCGTCCCGAGCCACAGATTCGCCCGCCTGGACGCCAGGAACGAGCCGTGCGAGCAGTCGTGGAACAGGATGAAGGTGCGCACCAGGAACCCGGCGGCCGGGATCGCGATCACGAGCACCAGCAGATAGGACACGCTGAGCGCCAGGTACATCGCGACCGACAACAGCAGGTACGGCAGCACGGCCGTTGCCAGATCGAGCAGGCTGCGTCCCAGATGCGGCTTGGCATAGGGAGCGAGCGTCTCCCGCCAGAACGCACCCTGGGGCTGGGCTGGCCCGCCCTCGGCGGCTGCGACTTGGCTCATGCTGCTCCTCTCATCACAGACCGCCGCATACCGGTCCGCGCGCGTGCGTGTCCCGGCGGCACTGCCTGTTGGTATGCCCGGCTTCGTGGCGCGGGTTGTGTTCTGGTTCGTCCGCTTGCGTTCGCTTGCTTCTCGGCGAGCGAGCCAGCTCACGCTGGATGCTAACCGACCGCCCGACGGCGCCGCGGCACTCCTCCCATCGTCAGAACTCAGCCGTCGGTTGAACCGGCCTCGCCGAGGCGCTGTCCCATCCACACGTGCTCGATGCCGGCCTCCTCGAAGGTCTCGGACTCGACCGCGAAGCCGACCTTCTCGTACAGCGCGACGGCGTCCAGCTGCGCGGCGAGACGCACCCGCTCTGCTCGCTGCGCGCGGGCCGCGACCAGCGCGAGCTCGAGCATGCGCAGGGCGACGCCGCGGCGGCGCCACTCGCGCGCGACCGCCACGCGACCGATCTTGGCGCCATCCGCCTCGAGCAGCAGCCGCAGCGTGCCGATCACCGCCCCCGAGCGTCGCTCGAGCGCCACGACGTGCAGCGCATCCTCGTCGCGGTCATCGAGCTCCTCCTCGCGCGGAACGCCCTGCTCCTCACAGAAGACGAGCTCTCGCAGCGCCAGAGCGCCGTGGATGTCCTCGGCGCCGGCGGCCCAGCGAATCGCTATCTCGCCGCCGTCCATCCGCGTCGGCTAGCGCGCGCCCGCGGCGAACGCCGCGCGCACCGAGCCGGCGCTCAGGCGACGCAACACCAGCAGTCCGAGCAGTGCCGTCAACAGGCACGTCACGCCGCCGAGTCCCAGCCCGGCGCGGGCCCCGGCCTGCGCCATCACCCAGCCGACGATCGGGCCGCCGATCGGCGTTGATCCCTGGAACGCGACGAACCACAGCGCCATCACGCGGCCGCGCATGTCGGGCGCTGCGCTTAGCTGCAGCGTCGAGTTGCCGGTCGCCATGAACGAGATGCTCGCACCTCCGGCGAGCGCCAGCGCGACGAGCTCGGTCGGCAGGTTCGGGGCGACGCAGGCGAGTCCGAGCACGACGCCGAATGCGCTCGCCGCGAGCACGAGCGTCGGCAGGCCGGTCCTGCCGCGCGTCGCGACGAACAGGCCGCCGACGACCGCGCCGACACCCATCGCCGCGGTCATGAAGCCGTAGCCGGCCGCGCCCACGTGCAGTCCCTGCTTGGCCATCACCGGCAGCGTCACCTGGAACTCGTACGCCAGCGCGCCAACCAGGGCCATCATCGCCAGCGGGACACCGAGGTCGGGACTGTGGCGCACATAGCGCAGGCCTTCGCGCAGCTGGCCCGGCCGGCGCCCGCTCGGCGGGCTCGAGTGGATCGCGCTGCGGTCGAGCGTCACGAGCGAGGCGATCACCGCGACGAAGCTCGCCGCGTTCGCCAGGAAGCACGGCCCCTCGCCGACCGTCGCGATCAGCAGGCCCGCGACCGCCGGGCCGATCACGCGCGCGACGTTGACGAGCACAGAGTTGAGGCTGACGGCGTTTCGCAGGCTCTCGCTGCCGACCATCTCGAGCATGAACGCTTGGCGCGCGGGGTTCTCAAACGCGTTGTTCAGACCGAGCAGCGCGGCGAGCACGCCGATCTCCCACAGCTGCACGATCCCCATCACCGTCAACACGCCGAGGATCAACGCCTGCACGCCCATCGCGCCCTGCAGGATCACCATCAGCCTGCGCTTGTCGACGCGATCGGCGACCACGCCGCCGTAAGGTCCGAGCAGCAGCACCGGCAGCGTCTGCAGCGCGATGATCACGCCGAGGGCCGTGGCCGAGCCGGTCAGGCTCAGCACCAGCCACGACTGCGCCGCTATCTGCATCCACGTGCCGATCAGCGACACCGACTGCCCGGCGAGGTAGCGCCGGTAGTTGGGGATCGCCAGCGCCGCGAACGTGACTCGCCCGACGCCCGTCAGGCGCTTCATCCGCGCTCGCCTCCCAGCCGCTGCGCGAGCTCCTCGAGAACCGGCAACGCGTTCCACAGCGCCTCACGCTGGTGCTCGTCGAGCTGCTCGACGTGCGCACTCAGCGCGCGTGTGCGCTCGCGATGGATGCGCTCGCGCATCCGCCGGCCGGCGGCGGTCGCGCGGACGAACGCCGAGCGCCTGTCCTGCGGGTCGGCGGCGCGGGCGATCAGGCCTGCGTCGCACAGCTGCGCTGTGATACGCGACAGCATCGTCGCGTTGACGCTCTCGAGCGCCGCCAGCTCGGAGAGCCGGATCGGTCCCATCCGCACGATGGTGAACAGGACCGAGATCTGCGACGGCGTCAGCCCGGAGCCGGCCAGCGTCGGGCGTAGCCGCCGTGAGAGCCGGCCGATCGCCGCACGCAGACGCTCGCTCGCATCTGCCTGCGAACTCTGTGCGTCGAGCTCCGGCGCCGACTCGAGCTCTGCTCCTGCCACGCGAACGCCTCCATCATCAATTTAATTGCTTGCCGGCAAGCATTATATCCGATGGCGTCGGGGCCCGCCGCAAACGTGCGCGGACCCCGACGGAGCGGTCGCCCCCCTACTTGACGATCTTGATGATTCGCTCCATGCCCAAGCGCGTGTGCGGGATGCCGTTCTGGGTTTCCATGAAGCAGGCCTGTACGTACCAGCCCGGCTTGGCGGTGATCGTCGCCTGCTGGAAAGCTTCGTGCGAAATCGGACCCGCGAACTCGAACGGTTCTCCGGTGACTAGCTTTTCCAGCCCCTTTTCCTTGCCTGTCAACAAGCCCTTGACGATCAACTTGGCGTCGCTCAGGCTCTTGGCCGGGAAGGCGACATCCATGTGCACCAGGAACCCTTCGTTTTCAAAGCGCACGAGCTCGCCGTCGTGGAGCGTCGCCGGCCCGCGGAAGCCGAACTCGATCGAGCGCTCGGTCGCCTGCGGCGCCGGCAATGCGGCAGGCGCTGTCGCGGCGGTCACCGTGAACGCGTCTTTGGTCTTCGGCCCACCTTCACCGCCACCGCCGAGCGCGACGTACTGGCCCGGTTCGAGAATCGTCTGCGCTTCGCTCGTCTTGCCCGGATTGACTTCGGCATCGAACACGATCGAGCCGTACTTGGTGGCCCTGTTGGGGTCCTTGCCCGCGCCCCCCTTCAGCGCGGATTCGACATCCGCAACGGTATCGCCGGGCTTCAGCTGAAACAGGATGGCTGCGCCTTCCTTGAGACCAGTGGCCGTTGAGACGACGTTGACGGCGCCCGACTGCGTCGCCCCGCCGACCGTGATCGAAGTCTTCGTCAGGGCGATCGTAAGCGTGGGAAGCGTCGAGGCCTGCGCTGCAGCGGCGGACGTGAGGCTGGATGCGACGGCCAACACTGCGCCGGCAGCGAGCGTCGCCCGCAACATTCTTTTGTTCACTTTGCCTTCTCTCCTGGCTTTGGTAGGTGAGGAGCGCCCCCTCGGCGCGAGGCCCGCGACCTTAGAAACGAGCCGCCGCAAGGTCAATACGTAATTACACGCAGCGACACCCACCTCTACGATTGGGCGTGATGGAGAGCCTCTCGGCTTCCTGCTTGCACAAGGTCGTGGCAGCGACCGCGCAGGCGGTCGAGTTCGGCGAGCTATCGGAGTTCCGCACCGGCGTGCTCGAGCTCGCGCGCGAGCTCGTCCCGTGCGAGAGCGCCTCTTACAACGAGCTCAAGCCTGGGATCGGCGGCGTCGGCGCGATCGTCGTGTCAGAACCGGACGAGTGGCTGACCGAACAGAGCGTCGAGCTGTTCGCCAGGCTCGCGGGCGAAAACCCACTGGTCACGCACTACACGCGTACCGGCGACGGGCAGCCGTTGCGCTTCTCGGACTTCATCTCGCGACGGCGCCTGCACTCGCTCACGCTTTACGACGAGCTCTACAGGCCGCTGGACGTCGAGCACCAGATCGCGTTCGTGCTGCCCTCGCCTCCCGGCGAGATCGTCGGCATCGCCCTCAACCGGCATCGCCACGACTTCACACATGAAGAGGCCGCGATGCTCGAGCTGCTGCGCAGGCCGCTGCGCGCCTGCTATCAACGACTGGTCGAGCGCGAGCAGCTGATCGACGTGCTGAGCGCGACCCGAGACGAGCAGACCGAGACCCAAGCGCTCGCGATGGGCCTCTCCGAGCGCCAGACCGAGATCATGCACGCCGTCGTCGGCGGCGCCTCAAACGCGCAAGTGGGGGTCGGCCTCGGCATCAGCAGACGCACCGTCGAGAAGCACCTGCAGAACATCTACGCCCAGCTCGAGGTCACCAGCAGGACGCAGGCGGTCGCGAGGATGCGGACGCGCGCCAGGCCCCGCGAGAGCGCGGAGTGACGCTCGCGGGAACGTATTAGGGTGCTGATGCCAGCACCACCATCGCCCGCACAAAGGAGGCCCACATGTCCCGCTTCGCCACCGTGAACCTACTCGAGGTCGAAGACTCCGTCGGCGATCGCGCCCCGGGGATCGAGGGGCGGTTTGCGCGCAAGCACCTCGACTCGCGCGATCTCGGGGTCAGCCTCTTCCGCTATGAGCCGAACCTCCGCAGTCCGATGGCACACAGCCATCGCGAGCAGGAGGAGGCCTACGTGGTCGTCTCCGGGTCCGGCCGCATCCTGCTCGACGACGAGGTCCATGACGTACGTCAATGGGACGTCGTGCGCGTCGCTCCCGACGTGGTGCGCGCCTTCGAGGCGGGTCCCGAGGGGCTCGACATCGTCGCCATCGGCGGCCCCAAGCCCGAGGACGGGGACGGGGTGATGGGCGCCGCCACCTGGCCCGACGGCGAGTAGACGCGCTCGCGAGAGGAGGCGAGCAGTGGACGAGTCCAAGCTCAGCGCGGTGGAGCTGTTCTCAGGACTTTCGCGCGATGAGCTGCGCCGGCTGTCGAGTGTCACCGATGAGGTCGTCGTGCCGGCCGGCACGACGCTGATCCACGAGGGCGCCTTCGCCCACGAGTTCCTGCTGATCGAGGCGGGCTCGGCCGAGGTTCGCCGCGACGGCCGGCTGCTGGCGACGCTTGGCCCCGGCGACTTCGCCGGCGAGATCGGTGCCATCCAGGACGCGCGCCGCAACGCCACCGTGACCGCATCCAGCGAGCTGACCGCGATCGTCATGACCGCGCGCGATCTACGCGACCTCGCGCGCGAGCTGCCAAGCGTGGCGGCACAGCTGGATGCGGCGATCGCCGCGCGCATGAACGACTGAGCGGCGGCGAGGCGCCGGTGCCGCCGTCGTGCCCGGTCCGAGTCGCCGTCTCGCCTGCCGCCTGGCCTGCGCAGGCACCCTCAGACGAGGGCCATGCCGGGTGCCACGTCGACCTGGACGAGCCGCGGCCCATCCGCCACAAGCGCCTGCCCCAGAGCCGCGTGCAGCTGCTCGGCGCCCTGCACCGTCGTCGACGCGACGCCATAACTGCTTGCAGTCGCTGCGACGTCGAGCCGCGGCAGCTCGAGCGCCGGCGCGCCGGTCACGTTCTCGAGCGTCGCGAACCACTTGAGGATCGAGTACTCGTTGTTGCGAAGCACGAGGAACTTCACCGGGATCGAGTACGCGGCCGCTGTCCAGAACGCGGTGATCGCGTACTGCGCCGAGCCCTCGCCGAGCACGCACACGACCTGGCGCTGCGGCTCGGCCAGCTGCACGCCGAGTGACGCCGGCAACCCGAAGCCGAGCCCGCCGCCGGCGCTGAAGTAGTAGGAGCCCGGACGCCCGATCCGCAGCCTGTTGCGCAGCGCCGCGGTGCTCGACGGCGACTCGAGCACGACGATGCCGTCGGCGGGAAACAGCTCGGCGAGCGTCGCGTGCACCTCCCCGCCCGAGAGTTGCTCGCCTGCCGGCGGCGGCTCGATCTCGGCTGGTATGGATGGGGCCGAGACGGATTCCGGTCCGTCTCGGCGTGGGGGCGGCGGCTCGCGCACGGACGGCGCGGCGAGCTCGCGTGCCAGCGCGAGCAGCGTCAGCGCCACGTCGGCCACGATCGCATCGCCCATCGGCGCACGTGCGGCCTCGTCGGGGTCGTTCGTGATCGCGACGAGCGCGGCGCCCGGCGGCAGGAAGTCGCCGGGGATGTTCGGGTAGTAGGGAAACACCGAGGAGCCGGCGACGAGCACGAGGTCGTGGCCGGCGAGCGTCTGCGCCAGGGGCCCCACCGCCGGCGGCAGCACGCCCTGGAAGGCGGGATGGTTCTCCGGGAAACCGATGCGCCCGCCGCCGGTCGCCGGCGATGCCCACACGGGCAGACGCTGAGACTCGACGAGCTCGACCGCGGCGTCCCAGCCACCGCTGGCGTCGATCTCAGGGCCCGCCACGAACACCGGGCTGCGCGCCGTGCTGAGCCGTTCGGCGAGCGCGGCAATCTGCGACTGCGACGGCTGCGTCCTGCCTTCGACCGAACGCGCGATCTGCGTCGCGAAGTCGACAGGCTCGATCTCGCGCGTCCAGTCATCCATCGGGATCGACACGAACGCCGGGCCCTTCGGCGGTAGCGCCGCATGGTGAATCGCCTGCGAGAGCGCGAACGGCACGTCCGCCGCGCGCGCGGGCTCGTGGCTCCACTTGACGTGCGGCTTTGGCACCTCGACGGCGTCGCGGTTGGTGAGGTTCGCCTGCATCGCGATCAGCGACCGCGCCTGCTGGCCGGCCGTGACCAGCAGCGGCGCCTTGTTCGCGCGCGCGTTGAAGATCGCACCGACACCGTTGCCGACACCCGGGGCCGTGTGCAGGTTCACGTGCGCGACGCTGTCGCTCGCCTGCGCGAAGCCGTCGGCCATGCCCACAGCCACCGCCTCGTGCAGGCCGAGCACGTAGCGAAAGTCCTCCGGCAGCGGCCCGAGCATCGCCAGCTCGGTCGAGCCGGGGTTTCCGAAGATCGTCGTCATCCCCCGCTCGCGCAGCAGCGCGAACGCGGCCTCGCGGACGCTCGTCATCTATGCGCCGCCGCGTCGCCCGCTCACGCGCTTGAGTCTAATTGCAGCTAGTCGAGCTCGCGCCCGCGGCACGCCAGCTGCAGCAGCAGCAGGTCATCCGGGTTCTGCTGGTCCACGTCGAGCAACTCGAAAATCCTGTTGATGCGGTAGGCGACAGCGTTGCGATGGAGACTGAGGCGCTGGCCGGTGCGCGTCAGCGAGCCGTGCTCGTCGAGGTACACGTGCAGGGTCTGGATCAAGCGCTCGGCGCGAATGCCGCCGAGCGCGGTGAGCGGCGCCAGCACCGACGTGGCCGCTTCGCGGGCGGTATCCGAGGCGTACCACTCGACGAGCGCGCGCCGCAGGCCAACGCTGTCGAAGGCAACCGCGTTGCCCACCTGCGTCGAGGTCCGCGCGGCGATCGCCGCCGCCTTGGCCTCAGCCGCCGAGGCGGTCAGGCCCTCGGGGCCGACGCGCGCCGTACCAACGCCGCAACGGATCACGACGTCCGTCGGCGCGCCGCGTGTGGCGCTCAGCACCGCGTCCATGGCGCTCGCCACCCGACCCGAGGCGGCGGGGCCGGGATCGTTGCGGAAGCTGTTGACCAGCACGAACGCCTCACCGGTCCGTGCCAGGTGCCACGTCCCGCCGCCCGCGCGCGCGACCTGCAGCGCCGAGCCGCCGAAGCGGACCCGCGCCCGGTAGGCGTCCAGCTCCTGGCCGGGCTGTGGGTCGGCCAGCCGCTCGAAGTCGAGCCTCACTGCAACGTGCCAGCCGTCGATCGGCAGTCCGAGCCCGCGCGCGCGCAGAACGATCGGGTCTCTCGCCTTTGTCGGGGCGGCCAGCAGATCGGTCAGCACCTCTTCCCGCGACTGGGTCGGCAGCTCCTGTGAGCGACGCGCCCGCGTCAACGCCTCGCCGACACCCGCTGCCAGCGCGTGCAGCACGATCTCCACGCTCATCTGAGCGTCCCCCTCGTGAGCCGGCGCCGTCACCCACGCCTCCGTGTGACCGTCGACGAGCACAGCGCGACGGGGGCCGTCATGCGGCTCGGAAGCCACCATCGAGATCGGCGCCCCGAGTGCAGCGCCGACGTGGGCGAGCAGTGAGTCGATGCTCCCGTCGGCAGGGTGGACCTCGATCGCACGCACCGCCGCGTGCGCCCGCAGCAGCGCGACGTCCGCGGACCCGGCGAGCTCGCGGCCGATCGCCAAGGCCAACTCGGTCAGCTCTGTGTCGTCGCGCGTACCGAGAATCGCCGTCCCCGAGCGGCTGGCGATCGCGGTTGCGGTCGAGGGTATGCGCCAGACATCGGCCGCGGTCAGCACGAGCGCCGCGACCGAGCGGCTGCTGGCGATCCGTAGCACGATGTCGAACCGGTAGCTGCTGATCGCCGTCGACGCGCCACGCGTCAGCAGCACGATGCGGTGCTCGCCAACCTCGGCGAACTGCCTCAGGTCCTCGACCAGCGTCACGCCTTCAACGAAGGCGTCCGCGGGCGGCCTCGACACGTAGGCGATCATCGGTGCGAGCGCCGGAGACTCGACGAGCTCCCTCAGGGAAGCCACGCGTGGAAGTGTAGACCGGCGCTGGAGCACGGGTCACCGCGCGCCGGCCGATGCCGGAAAGACAGGGTTTACGTGACGGCATCGCGGGTAGCCGCCGCAGCAGTTCGGCGGACGTTGTGCAGAGGCTACGAACGCCGGCGTCGATTCGTCGCAAACGCCAAGAAAGCACCACGGTCCGTGCCTAGTCTCGCTGCTAACGCGTCGGTCGGCCCGCACCATCCCCGCGCTCGCGATCTGCGCATCATCCGCTACGAGGCGAGGTTGGCGATGGCTGAAAATCGCAGGTCCCCCCGACGCGCTGCACGGCCCGCACCGACCCGGCCCTCCGAACGCCCGCAGCTCCTGCTCGCGCCGATGCGCGAGACGCAGTCCGAGCTGCTGCAGGCGGCCCGTCTCAACCGTCCCCACGCGCGCGCGCGTTTGGTCGAGTCGTTCATGCCACTGATCGGCAGCGTGGCGCGCATCTACGCATACGTGCCGGCGGTCGACCGCGCCGAGCTGATCCAGGAGGGCGTCGCCGGCGTGCTGCGCGCGCTCGAGCGCTATGACCCCGAGCTCGGCACGCCGTTCTGGGCATACGCGTCGTGGTGGGTGCGCCAGGCGATGCAGCAGGTCGTCTCTGAGCTGTCGCGGCCGGTGGTCCTGTCTGACCGCGCGCTGCGCCAGCTCGCACGCGTACGCGACGCGCGCCGCTCGTTCATTCGCGCCAACAGCCGCGAGCCGAGCGTCAACGAGCTCGCGGCCGAGAGCGAGCTGACCCTCGAGCAACTGCACCGGCTGAGCGTCGCCGACCGCCGACCGCGTGGCCTGGAGGAGCCGCTCGACGACGAGAGCGCCGGCGGCGCCACCTTCGGCGACTCGGTGCGTGATCCGCGCGCGGAGGAGGCATACGACGCGGTCGCGCTGCGGATGGCGGCCGAAGAGATTCCGCGCCTGCTGACGCACCTGAGCGAGCGCGAGCGCCGCGTGATCGACGCTCGCTACGGCCTTTGCGGCCCCGAGCGCACCCTGCGCGAACTCGGCGACGAGCTGGGGATAAGCGCCGAGCGCACGCGCCAGATCGAGCAGGCCGCGCTTGAGACGATGCGTCTCGCCTGCGAGCTCGAGCAGGTCTCGCACGGCCCGGAACGCGCGGCGCTCGCGTCATGAGGTTCGCCTATGAGCGCTCCAGCTCTTCGATCCGTGCCAGCAGTTCGCTGGCGAGCACCGCGCCTGCGTAGTTGACGCCGAGATCGCGGCGCAGTCGCGCTGCCCGCGCGAGCAGCGGCGCGTCCTCCTGCGCGAACAGCGGTTCCGCCGCGGTCCCGGCGCGCGGCGCCAGCAGCCCGAACCGCACGAAGCGGAGGATCACCTCGGGGTGCAGGCCGGTCTCGCGCGCGAGCGACTCGAGCGTCACGAGCGGCGCGCCGACGCTGCGCACGCGCACGAGCGCCACCGCCTGGCGGCTGCGAGTCGCGCGCGCCATCAGCGTTCGCTGCGCGGGTCGAACTTCGATGTCGCCGCCAGCTGCTCGAACAGCTCGCGTTCCTCCTGCTCAAGCTGTTTGGGCACGCGCACCGTGACCACCGCGTGGAGATCGCCGACCGAGCCGCCCGTGCTCGGCAGTCCCTCGCCGCGCAGGCGCAGCCGTCTGCCCGAGGATGACCCGGGGGGCACGCGCACGCGCGCCGTGCCCGACAGGGTCCTCACAGGAACCTCCGCCCCGAGGGC
This sequence comes from uncultured Solirubrobacteraceae bacterium, assembly GCA_963838405.1. Taxonomy (GTDB): domain Bacteria; phylum Actinomycetota; class Thermoleophilia; order Solirubrobacterales; family Solirubrobacteraceae; genus Palsa-744. The sequence continues at coordinate 1,859,212 of CAWIRA010000006.1, forward strand.
CGCCTCCCACGGCGAGACCGGGAGATCGACGTAGAGATCATCGCCTTTGATGCGGAACAGCGGGTGCCGTTTGACGCGCACGCGCAGGAACAGGTCACCCGCCGCGGCGCCACCGCTCCCAGGTTCGCCCTGACCGGCGAGCCGGATGCGCTGGCCGGCGCGGACGCCGCGAGGAATCTCGACGTCGAAGTCGCGTCCGTCCCCGAGCGACAGCCGCCGTTTGCCGCCCGCCGCGGCTTCCTCGAGTGTGAGCTCGAGCGTCGCCTCCTGGTCGGCGCCGCGCAGCGCGAAGCCGTTGGCCCCGGCCTGTCCAGCGCCGGCGCGGGCGCGAGCGCCCTGCCCGCCGAAGATGTTCTCGAAGAAGTCGCTGAAGTCGCCGCCGCCAAAGTCGACACGCACATCGGAGAAGCCATCGCCGCCACGAAACGCGTCTTCATAACCGCCGCCAGCGCCCGCGCCCGACGCGTCCTGGCCGGCTTTCCAGTTGGCGCCCAGGCGGTCATAGCGCTCGCGCTTGTCCTTGTCGCGAAGAACCTCGTAGGCCTCTGAGATCTGCTTGAAGCGGTCCTCCGCGCCCGGGTCTTTGTTGACATCGGGGTGATGTTCGCGCGCGAGTTTGCGGTAGGCGCTGCGGATGTCCTGCTCGCTGGCGTCGCGCGGAACACCCAGCGCCTCGTAGTAGTCCTGGTACGCGACTGCCATCAGTGCGACTGCTCCGGGGCGCGCGCGACGACGACCTGCGCGGGGCGAATCACGCGATCGCCGAGCGTGAACCCGGAGCGTGGGACCTCCACAACCGTATGCAGCGCGGCGCCGTCGCCGGCGCGTGTCGCGACCGCGTCGTGGCGCTCGGGATCGAATGCCTCGCCGGGCGCTCCCGTGCGCGTCACACCCTCACGCTGCAGCACCGCGTCGATCTGCTGCATGACCGCCTGCAGGCCCTCGCGGCAGGGACCCTGGGGCTCGATCTGAATCGCGCGCTCGACGCTGTCGACCACGTCGAGCCAGTCGCTGATCGTCGACTCCCTGACCTCCGCAGCGCGCCGCTCGACTTCGCGCGATGTGCGCTTGCGGTAGTTCTCGAGATCGGCAACCGCGCGCCTGTAGCGATCCTCGATCCGCGCCAGCTCCGCGTGCAGCGCGTCGCTGGCGGATTCGGCGACGGCGCCGTCGCCGTCACCACCGGGCGAGGCCGGCACAGCAGCCCCAGGCGACGGCGACGGCTGCTCGCCGGCCACCGTCCCCCGCTGAGCACCGCCCACCTCGACGTCACTCCCTCGTGAACTCTGCATCCACGACCTCCCCGTCCTGCGCATCGCCCGCCGCGCCGTCGTGGCCGTCGCCGTGGTCGCCGCCGTGGTCGCCGCCGTTGCTGCCCGCGCCGTTGCCCCGCGCGGCGCCCTGCGCGGCCGCGCTGGCGGGCAGGCCATGGACCAACTGCTGGAGATCGGCGATCAACGGACGCACCCTGTCAAGGCCCGCCTGGTCCTGCACCGCCTGGCGCGCATCGCCGATCAGCTGTTCGGCTCGCGCTTTGTCGTTGACCGGCAGACCGTCCTGCAGTTCGCCGAGCAGGTGCTCGACGCGGTAGGCCAGCGAATCGAGCTCGTTGCGTGCGTCGATCTCCTCGCGGCGACGGCGGTCCTCATCGGAATGCGATTCGGCGTCGCGGATCATCTGGTCGATGTCGGCTTTGTCGAGGTTGGTGCTCTCGGAGATCGTGACCCGCTGTTCCTTGCCGGTGTCCTTGTCCTGCGCTGACACGTTGAGGATGCCGTTGGCGTCGATGTCGAACGTGACCTCGACCTGCGGTTGCCCGCGCGGGGCCGGTTTGATGCCCTCCAAGCGGAAGCGCGCGAGCTGACGGTTGTCGGAGGCGAGCTCACGCTCGCCCTGCAGCACGGACACATCGACTGCGGTCTGGCTGTCCTCGGCGGTCGAGAACGTCTCGGTCCGCCGCGCCGGGATCGTGGTGTTGCGCTCGATAACCCGCGTGTTGACGCCGCCGAGCGTCTCCAAACCGAGCGACAACGGGGTCACATCGAGCAGCACGACGTCGTCGACCTCGCCCTTCAGAACGCCGGCCTGGAGCGCCGCACCGAGCGCCACCACCTCGTCGGGGTTGACGCTCATGTTCGGCTCCTTGCCGCCTGTGAGGCTGCGTACGAGGCTGTGCACCGCGGGGATGCGCGTCGAGCCACCGACCAGGATCACCTCGTCGATGTCGCCGGCTGTCAGCTTGGCGTCCGCCAGCGCCTGTTCGACCGGACCGCGGCAGCGCTCCACCAGGTCCTTGGTCAGCTCGTCGAACGTCGAGCGCGTGAGCGACGCGTTCAGGTGCTTCGGACCTGAAGCGTCCGCCGTGATGAACGGCAGGTTGATCTGCGTCTGGGTCGTGCTCGAGAGTTCGACCTTCGCGCGCTCGGCGGCCTCGTACAGTCGCTGCAGCGCCTGGGGATCCGTGCGCAGGTCGATGCCCTGGTCGCGCTTGAACTCGTCGGCGAGCCAGTCGACGATGCGTTTGTCGAAGTCGTCGCCGCCGAGGTGGCCGTCGCCGCTGGTCGAGCGGACCTCGACGACGCCGTCGCCGACGTCGAGCAGCGACACGTCGAAGGTGCCGCCGCCGAGGTCGAACACCAGCACGGTCTCCTGGCCCTCCCTGTCGAGGCCGTAGGCAAGCGCCGCGGCGGTCGGCTCGTTGATGATCCGCAGGACCTCAAGCCCGGCGATCGCTCCGGCGTCCTTCGTCGCCTGCCGCTGCGCGTCGTTGAAGTACGCGGGCACGGTGATCACGGCCTCGGTGACTTTCTCACCGAGGAACTTCGCGGCGTCCTCGGCCAGCTTTCGCAGGACCAGTGCCGAGATCTCCTCAGGCGCGTACTGCTTTCCACGAATTTCGAAGCGGACCGCGTCGTTGGGGCCTTTGACCACCTTGTAGGAGACGATCTTGGCCTCCTCGTCGACTTCGCCCCAGCGGCGACCGATGAATCGCTTGGCCGAGTAGATCGTGGCCTCCGGGTTCAGAATCGCCTGGCGCTTGGCGACCTGTCCGACGAGCCGCTGCCCATCCTCCGTGAACGCGACCTCCGACGGCGTCACACGCGCGCCCTCGGCGTTCGGGATCACCTCCGCGTGGCCACCCTCCAAGGTTGCTGCGACCACCGAGTTGGTGGTGCCCAGATCGATGCCTACCGCCTTAGCCATGCTGGCTCCTCTCCGTCGCGCACGCGGGTCTTCCCCGTGTTTCTAGGGCGCCACGCGCGGGCTTCAAGCGCCTGTCGGGCGCGGCGCTTACGCGGTTGATCGGCTCCCCGCGCGTCCTAAGCTGTAGCTGTGATGACCGGCTCTCCGACGATCGTGGCGTGCCCCGACTGCGGGACCAAGAACCGCGTTCGCGCGACGCCCAGCGGTGTGCCGCAGTGCAGCGCTTGCCACACGCCGCTGCCCTGGGGCGTCGAAGCCGGCGCCGACAGCTTCGATCAGGAGATCACGTCGTCGGTGCCGGTCCTGGTCGACTTCTGGGCGCCGTGGTGCGGCCCGTGCCGGATGGTCTCGCCGCTCGTGGAGCGCCTCGGCGAGGAGAACGCAGGCCGGCTGAAGGTCGTGAAGCTCAACGTCGATGAGGCGCCGGCGATCGCCGCGCGCTTCGGTGTCCAGGGAATTCCTCTGCTGGTGGTGATCCGCGACGGCGCCGAGGCGGATCGGCTCGTCGGCGCGGCGCCGCTTGCGCGCCTGCAGTCGTGGCTCGCGCCGCATCTGGCGCCGCGCGCCGCGCAGGGCGCCGCATGACTACTTCGAGCAGCACCAAAACCCCAGACCTGACCGGGCGCAACGTGATCGTGACCGGCGCCAACAGCGGCATCGGCCGCGCCGCGGCGCATCAGCTCGCGGGCGCGGGCGCGCGCGTCACGCTGGCCGTACGCGACACGGACAAGGGCAACGCTGCGGCGGCAGGGATGCCCGGCGAAACGGAGGTCCGCGCGCTCGACCTCGCGAGCCTCGACTCGGTGCGCGAGTTCGCAGCCGCCTGGGACGGCGAGATCGACCTGCTGATCAACAACGCGGGCGTGATGATCCCGCCGCTGAGCCGCACCGCCGAGGGCTTCGAGCTCCAGTTCGGCACCAATCATCTCGGCCACTTCGCGCTGACGAACCTGTTGCTCGAGCGGGTCAACGGTCGCGTCGTGACGGTGTCCTCGATGGCGCACCGCTCCGGGCGCATCGACTTCGATGATCTGAACTGGGAGCGCAAGCCCTACAGCAGCTGGCGCGCATACGGCCAGTCGAAGCTGGCCAACCTGCTGTTCACCTCCGAGCTGCAGCGCCGGCTGAGCGCCGCCGGCTCGACGGTGCTGGCCACGGCTGCGCATCCCGGCTATGCCGCCACCAACCTGCAGTTCCACAGCGGACACCGCGCGTTCGACCTGCTCAGCGGCGTCGGCAACCGCCTGCTCGCACAGGACGAGAACGGCGGCGCGCTGCCGACGCTGTACGCCGCGCTCGAAGACATTCCGGGCGACAGCTACGCGGGTCCCGGCGGCTTCATGGAGCAGCGCGGCGCCGCCAAGCTCGTAGGGCGCTCCGCGGCCGCGAAGGACACCGAGGTGGCGCGGCGGCTGTGGGACGCCTCGGAAGAGCTCACCGCGACGCGCCTCCCGCTGGCGACGAGGACCAACGCCTAGCCGACGGCACGGCTCGCTCAGATCAGCCCTCTGATGCTGAGGTCCGCCCAAACGGTGCGTTGACGAGCGCGTCCGCGACCGAGAACAGGCCAACCGTGAAGTAGGAGTCCCCCAGGGGGCCCTGACCGGCGCCCGAGACGATCTGGCACATGTTGGCGCGCACAAGCGCGGTCACGAGCAGCACGTCGGGGACGGCGCGCGCGCTCGCCAGCGCCACCATCATCCCGAAGCGGATCGCGCCCGCGAGAGCGTGAGCACGACCGGCACCAGCCAGGCAGCAGTTCTACAGCGGCGCGCCGAACTGCCAGACGCCGAGCACGTTGCCCGCCGGGTCCTGAAAGACCGCGACCGTCAGATCGCCCTCGGCAAAGGGCGTCCGCACGAGCTCGCCGCCGTTGGCGAGGATGCGCTCGACGGTCACCGGCACGTCCTCGACGTAGACGTACGGCCGCACGCCAGCATCACCCGCGATCGACTGGTCATCGACGAAATGACCGATCACGTGCCCGGTGCCGTCCTCGAAGGCGGGACTGTCGGCCTCGGCATCGCGAATGCTCCAGTCGAAGACCGCCGCATAGAACGCCGCCGTGAGACGCGGATCCGCGCATGGAATGTGCAGATAGGAGACGCCGCCGGGCCTCGCGACGGATGGCGGCTCGGGACTCGGTGGCACCGCCCGATTGTTCCACGGGCGAGCACGTGAGGCGTGTCTATGTCGTCGCCGCGGCCGCAGCCACGGCAGCGCGGACGCTCGGATAGACGTGTGTGATGGCACTGTCGTCGATCACGCTTTGCAGGACGTCGCGAACCTGTCCGACGTCGCGCGCCAGCAACAGGCGCACCTCGCGCCGGTGCAGGTCTTCCGCGAGCGCGGCGAGCATCCGTGCCGCGGTGACGTCGACGAACGGGATCGTCTCTGCGTCGAGCACGACGGCGCTGATGCCGTCCGCTTCGGCGGCGTGGATGATGCGCGTGCGTATCGCGTCGGCGTAGGCGAAGTACAGGCTGCTCTCGATACGCAGCACGGCGACGTGCGGCGGCAGCTCGTTGTCGGGGTGACGGTCGATGTCGCTGTAGCGGCCATCGGGACCCGGCTCGCGACCGAGCGTCGCGACGTAGGGGCGCGAGGCGCGGTAGATCAGCAGCTCGATGACGGCGGCGATCACGATCGCCGCGAGCGTCGCCTCGGGCAGGTCTTCGAAGAGACCGGTGAGCGCCAGCAGAGGTCTTGGCCGCGCCGAGGCCCTCGGCGAACCCCACGAGCATCACGCCGATGCCGCCTGCGACGAGCGTGCCGAAGTCGCGCAGGTGGACATCGGGAGTGCCGAGCGTCGGCAGGCCGCTCTTGATCGGGCCGACGATCGAGACGCCGTGGTCATTCAGATGGAACAGCTTGACCGCGGCGATGCCGAGCAGCACGGCCACGAGCGAGCCGGGGACGACGGGTGCGAGCCGCCGCAGCGCGAGGATCACCGCGAGCGACAGCGCGCCGACGAGCAGCGTCGTGCCCTGCGTGTCGCCGAGGTGGACGATCACATGCCACAGCTGCTGGAAGAAGTCGCCGGTGCCCTTCTCGATGCCGAACAGCTTCGGGACCTGACCGATGATGATCGTCAGCGCCAGCCCGACGATGAAGCCCTTGATCACCGGCTCGGAGATGAAGCTCGCAAGGAATCCCAAACGCAACAGCCCGGCCAGCAGCGCGGCGAGCCCGGTCGTGATCGCCAGCGCGGCGGTCATCGCCGCGAAGCGATCGCTGCCGATCGGCACGAGCGCAGCGACGGTCGCCGCCGACAGCGCCGCGGCGCGAGCTGCCCAGCGCCGCGTAGAGGATCAGCGCACCGGGCGCCGCGTACAGGCCGACTACGGGCGAGACGCCGGCGATCGAGGCGTACGCGAGCGCCTCGGGCACGAGCACGGCCCATACCGTCAGGCCCGCGATCAGGTCCCCGCGCAGCCAGCCGCACCGGTAGCCGTGCAGCGACGGAAACAGCCAGCTCGTCATGCGTGCGCGACGCTCGGGTCAGCTTCGAGCTGAGCGCGTCAGCGCCGGCGCATCGGCGGCTGTCATTGCGAGCGTATGAGCATCTCGGCCTGGCGCTCGAGGTCCACGTACGGCTCGCCGCTGACGTCGACGACGACGCGGTCGATCGTCGCGCCCGTGAACGCGTAAGGCGACTCGCCCGGGTAGTCGTCGGTCACGGGCTCCCCTGCCTGGCGCGCGACGAACAGCGGCGCGCCCGCGATCGCGAAGGCGCCGAGCTGCGTCTTGATCGAGCCTTTGCCGACCTCGCGGTCGCCGTGGTGGAGCGTCAGTGTCCCCCTCGCGCAGGTCGGCTCGGTGGCCTCCTTCTCGAACGAGGCCGACAGGATCAGCTTCTCCCCGGACGGCAGGTCCTGGCTGGCGACGACCATCTGCTCCTCCGCGCCGACGAAGCTGTTGACGTAGTGGAGCCTGTTGTCCTTGACGTAGAGGGCGTGTCCGCCGAAGCGCGTCCCCTGCGCAAAGATCACGCCCTCAGCATCGGAGCCGGGGATATCGACGAGCGCGCCGATTACAAACGAGCGGTTCTTCGTGTTGACCGCCTGCCACTCGGGCACCGGCGAGTTGCCTGGGTGGTAGACGTAGCGATTGCGCGGAGCGCTCAGCTGCGGTCGAGGTTCCCTCAGGATCTCGACCGCCGTGCGGTCGTCGAGCGGGAACGCCCCGTTGGCGCCGGCCTCGGAGAACCAGATGTTGACCAGTTCCCGCAGCTTGTCGGGCTGCTCGCCCGCGAGGTTGTGCAGCTCGGCCCGGTCGACGTCGGTGTGGTACAGCTCCCACTCGTCTTCGTTGAAGTTGCCCCAGCCGGCGATGCACGGATGCGTGGTGACGGCCTTCCAACCTTCGTGCCACACCGAGCGCGAGCCGAGCATCGCGTAGAACTGCGTCTTGCGGTGCGCCGCTGCTGATGCGTCGTCGAAGCTGTCGCGCATGCTCGCGCCGTCCATCGGCGATTGTGTGTGCCCCTTGATCATCTCCGGCGCCTCCACGCCGAGCGCGTCGAGGATCGTCGGCACGATGTCGATCGCGTGGCAGTACTGCTCGCGGATCTCGCCCTTTGCCTTGATGCCCGCCGGCCACGAGACGATGCACGGGTCGGCGGTGCCGCCGTTGAACTCGTAACGCTTCCACATCTTGAAGGGCGTGTTGAACGCCATCGCCCAGCCTGTCGGATAGTGGTTGTAGGTCCTCGTGCCGCCGAGCTCGTCGATCATCGCCAGGTTCTGCTGGAGGTCGTCGGGGACGCCGTTGGCGAACTTCATCTCGTTGACCGAGCCGTCCGGGCCGCCCTCGCCGCTCGCGCCGTTGTCGGAGACGAGGACGATCATCGTGTTCTCGAGCTCGTCGCTCGCCTCGAGCTCATCGACGAGGCATCAGCGGCTCCTTCCAGTCGACTCCTGGAAACGGCTCTGCGTCAAATCCAGCTAAGACGACGCGGTGGGCAGCGACATCATCCGATCGGGGTGAGCGCCGATGCGCTGCGCGCTCAGGACGGCGGGTCCGGGAGCGCCACGGGCTCCTGGAGCGCTGCGACGGCGTCCGCGTAGAGGCCATGCTTGATTGCCGCGACCGTCGCGCGCGGCTTGTCCGCAAGCGCGGCCGCACGGGCCACTGCCCTCTCCAGCACCTGCTCGGAGGGCGCGGCCGCCTCGACGATGCCGGCGGCGAGCGCCTCCGGGGCGCCGTAGCGGCGCCCGCTGAGCATCGACTCGTGGGCGCTGGCGGGTGACAGGCGCGCCTTCAACAACGCGGTCATTCCGGCCGTGAACGGGAGGCCGATGTCGACCTCCGGGAGACAGAAATAGCCACGGTCCTCACGCATCACGCGCGCGTCGCAGGCGAGCGCAAGCATCGCCCCTGCGGCGAACGCGTGGCCGTTGATCGCCGCAACCGTCGCGGTCGGAAACACGAGCAGGCGTGCGAGCAACGCGTGCGTGCCCTGCAGCACCGCCGCGGCGCCGCCCGGGGGCGCGGCGGCCATCCACTCGAGGTCGAGGCCGTTGGAGAAGATCTTGCCCTCGCCGGTGATCACCAGCGCTCCCGGAGGATCGCTGGCCTCGAGCGCGTCCAGCGCGGCCTCGATCGCGCCCAGGCTCGTCGGGTTGAAGCGACCCTCCGCGGCGCTGAGACGCAGGATGCTGACCTCGCCCACGCGCTCCATCCCAGGAACGGCACTCACGCCGGCACCCCCACGTGCGCCGGCAGCAGCTCTACCGTGGCCTGGCCCTCGGCGATAACGATGCCATCGTCGCCGACGAGCTCAAGGCGGATGCGACCGTGGCGCGCGAGCGAGTGCGGCCGCGAGCGGGAGCCCGCCGGCGTGCGACTGAGCGCGGCGCAGGCGGCATCGACGAGCTCATCGCGATACGCGCTGAGCGGCGAACCGAGCTGGCCGTTGAGCGACCGTCGCGCGATCGCGTGCACTGGGCCCGTCACGATCGCAGTCATCATCAGCATCGGCATCAGGCGGATCTCGCCACTGTCGAGGAGCGGCGCCATCCAGTCACGGTAGGCCTGCGCGAGATTGCGGTTGAGCTCGACCAGTTCCGCTCCGGCGGGGGAGTCCCAGTCGAGGTGACCGCGCATGTAGAGGAACCGCGCGCGATCCTCGTTCTCTTCAATCCACTGGAGCTGGTGGGAGATCGAGCCGCGGACCGCCGCGCGAAGCGAACGCGGCTTACGGCGCAGCACCTCCCAGAGACCCTGCTGGAAGGACACGATCGCCTCGACGTGCAACGCGCCCGCGATCGCCTCCTTGCTCGCGAAGTGATGGAACAACGCTCCGTTTGAGGCGCCGCTGCGCTCGCGAATACGCGCGATCGTGGTCTGCTCGTAGCCGCGCTCGATGAAGCACGCGAGCGCCGCGTCGAGGATCCGACTGCGCGTGTCCGGTGCTCCCGCACCAGCGTGCGGGCTGACGTTGACCGCCATTTGACAAGAGTAGCACTCTAGAGCAATACTCTGCAGCCCGTTCGTGTCACGCCAGCAGATGCCGGTCAACGCAAGAGGAGCCAACATGCAAGCGAGCACACTCTCCACCCAGTCGGCGCCGTTCGAGCTGCCCCCGCTCGAGGCGGAGATCCGGACGCAGGCGCGGGAAGCTCGCTGCGCGCTTCGGCGAGCGCCATCGCGAGGTGCGCCTGCACCCGTTCGAGCACCGCGAGTTGCATCCGCAGCTGTGGCGGGAGATCTGCGAGCGCGGCTGGCCCGGCCTGCTGGTGCCGGTCGAGCGCGGCGGAGCGCAGGGCGGACTGCTCGCCTACGCGGTGATGATGGAGGCGCTCGCCGAATCGAACCTGATCCTGTGGATGCCGGTGCTGAGCGCCGCGATCGGTCACGCGATCGCCGCGGTTGGGCCGGAGCACATGTGCGAGCGCTGGCTCGAGCGAATCGCCGCCGGTGAGACATTTCTGGCACTGGCGGTGACCGAGCCGGACTGCGGGCACAACGTCTTTCGCAGCACGACCACAGTGCGGCGGGACGGCGAGCGTTTCGTGATCAGCGGGGTCAAGGCGGTGACCTCTGGAATCGATCTCGCCGAGCGCGTGCTCGTGTTCGGGCGATCGCCACGCGAGGAGGGCGCGGCTCCGCAGTTCACGACCGTGCTGGTCGATCCGGATGCGCCGGGGATCGAGCGCGAAGAGCTGCCGATGCGCTGGCGCGAGGGCGCGCGCCAATTCCAGCTCAGCTTCAACGACGTCGAGACCCCGCTCGACGAGCTGGTCGGCGCGGAGGGCCAGGGCCTGCTCACGTTGTGGCCGTTCACGCATATCGAGCGGCTGCTGAGCGCAGCACTCGCGATCGGCAACGCCCGCTACTGCGTCTCGCGTGCGCTCGCCCGAGCCGGCGAGCGCACGATCTTCGGCAAGAGCCCGATCGGGGCCGAGCAGGCGATCCAGCATCCGCTCGCGTCGCTGCACGCGCGGATCGAAGCGACGCGGCTGCTGGTCTACCGTGCCGCCGAGCGCTTCGACACCGGCGCCGAGACGATGACCGTCGCCGGCGAGGCCGCGATGGCGAAGCTGCTCAGCGCCGACCTGCTGTTCGACGCCGCCGACCAGGCGATGCAGACGCTCGGTGCGCAGGCGTGGGACGAGCGCGAGGGCATGATCGACTTGTTCCTGGATGCACGCGCGGCGCGGTCGGCTCCGATCTCGCAGGAGCTGGCGCTGAACTACATCGCGCAGCACGTGCTCGGCCTGCCCAGCCGCCGCTGATCACCCGATCCAGACGATGTGCGTCGCGGGCCACGAATCGATCCTCGAAGATCGATGGCGGAGCGAAAAGATGCGAGCCAGTTCACAGCAGCCGTCAACGACGAGCTCCTGAGCCTGCTGCCGTTCGAGGATCGCCAGGACTTCGAAGACGCAGCCCGCGGTCACGTCGCCGACATCAACGGCTCGGTCGTCCACGCACCCGACGGTCGCGTGACGTGGGATCCCAACAAGTTCGCGTTCGTCGGTGACGAGCAGCCGTGTCCGCCGACTGTCAACCCGAGCTTGTGGCGCCAGTCGCAGCTGTGCGCCAAAGGCGGCCTGTTCGAGGTCGTCGAGCGCATGTACCAGGTGCGCAACCACGACATCTCGAACCTCACGATCGTCGAGGGCGATACCGGCCTGATCCTGTTCGATCCGCTGATCTCGGCGGAGTGCTCGAAGGCGGCGCTGGAGCTGTACTTCGAACACCGGCCGCGCAAGCCGGTCGTCGCGGTCATCTACTCGCACAGTCACGTCGACCACTACGGCGGCGTCAAGGGCGTGACCACCGAGGAGGACGTCGCGGCCGGCAAGGTGCGTGTGATCGCTCCGGAGGGCTTCCTCGAGGCCGCCGTCTCGGAGAACGTCATTGCCGGCAACGTCATGACCCGACGGGCGCTCTACCAGTACGGATCGTTGATCCCGTTCGATGAGAAGGGCAACGTCGGACTGGGCCTCGGGACCTCGATCTCGCTAGGCACGATCACCTTGATCGCGCCGACAGAGACGATCACCGAGACCGGCCAGAAGCTCGACATCGACGGCCTGACGTTTGAATTCATGCTCGCGCCCGACACCGAGGCGCCGTCGGAGATGCACTGGTTCATCGAGGAGCTCGGCGCGCTGACGGCCGCCGAGAACTGCTGTCACACGCTGCACAACACCTACACGTTGCGCGGCGCGCAGATCCGCGATCCGCACGCCTGGTCGCAGTACCTCGGCGAGACGATCGAGCGCTGGGGCGCGAAGACCGAGGTCCTTTACGGCATGCACCACTGGCCCGTGTGGGGTTCTGAGCGCGCCATCGATCTGCTGAGCAAGGGGCGCGACGCCTATGGCTTCATCAACGACGAGACGCTGCGACTCGCAAACCACGGCTTCGGCCCTGTTGAGATCGCAGAGATGGTGAAGCTGCCCGACGTGCTCGATCGTCACTGGGCGCTGCGCGGTTATTACGGCACGCTCAACCACAACGTCAAGGCAACGTACGTGAAGTACCTCGGCTGGTTCGACGGCAACCCGGCGACGCTGCACGCGCTGCCGCCGCAAGACAGCGCCAAACGCTACCTCGAGTTCATGGGCGGCGCCGACGCGGTGCTGGAGAAGGCCCGTACCGCCTACGACCGCGGCGAATACCGCTGGGTCGCCGAGGTCGTCAACCACGTCGTCTTCGCTGAAGCCGGCAATACGGCGGCACGCGAGCTCCAGGCAGACACACTCGAGCAGCTCGGCTACCAGTCCGAGGCCGGAACCTGGCGCAACCTGTACCTGACGGGCGCGCAGGAGCTGCGTCACGGCACGCCCGATGTGAAACTCCCGTCGACCGCGTCTCACGACAGCATCAAGGCGATGAGCCTCGACCTGTTCTTCAACTATCTCGGAGTGCGACTGAACGGGGAGAAGGCGAGCGGCACCGACGTGACGCTGAACTGGGTGTTCACCGACACAGGCGAACAGCTGCTGTTGCGTCTCTCCAATGGCACCCTCAGCCACGTAATCGGACGCACCGACGATGGTGCCGACGCGACGATCACGCTCACCCGACCGGCTCTCAACAGGTTCATTCTCGGCGAGACGACGCTCGACGCCGAGGCCGAGAGCGGCGAGATCGCCGTCACCCCCGACATTGCGCCGCTGGACTCGCTGTTGAGCCTGCTCGACGAATTCGACCTCTGGTTCAACATCGTCGAGCCGTGATCCTTGCCGTCAGGCGGATGTTTGGTGTCGAGCGAGCTGGCGAAGGCTAGATCTGCGCGATGAACTCGTCGATGTGCTCAGCTAGGACCAGTGGCTGGTCTTCGGGGATGTAGGTGTAGGAGTCTGTGATCGGGATCAGCTTGGCGTTGGGCAAGATCTCGGCGAGTGCTTCGGCGTGGCGGTAGGGGAAGACTCGGTCTTCTCTGGCCCAGACGATCAGGGTCGGACGCTCGAAGCTCGCAAGGGCGGCGTCCGCTTGAATCGTGTAGCGGCGCCGGATCGCTCGCAGGACCTTGGCGGTGTCGCGACGCACGCCTGCGTTGGTGCGCCCGGGTGTGAGATAGCTGTCGTATGCGTGCTTGTCGAGCGGCTGCTTGGTGAGCCAGCCGAAGGCGATGGGCAGTCGGCGGACGGAAGTGAAGCGCATCGACTGCACGAGCGGCCACAGGGCCCCCGGCATGTGAGCAAGGACTTGGAGGTAGCGGTAGATCGGGGGCAGAAAGTTCTCGAAACACTCACATGGAGTCAGCACGAGAGCACTGACTCGCTCGGGGTGACGTGTGGCAAGCAGCTTGGCGATGGCGCCGCCGGTGTCGTTGCCGATGATCACCGCTTCGCTGACGTCCAACGTGTCGAGCAGCTCGGGGATGAGGTCGGCGATCGCCGTGGGGGACAGATCGGCGTCGCGGCGCATGGGGATCGTATGCGCCCCCAGCGGCAGGTCGGGGACGATCGCGCGGACCGGCTGCGTCAGCAACGGCACCACACGCCGCCAGAATCCGCTCGGCAGCACGAGGCCCGCGAGGAACACGACGGGGACGCCGCTGCCGTGGTCGCGATAGCGCAGCGGTCCCGCTGAGAGCGAAGCCGTGCGCAGCGGGCCGAGCGCTTGCTGGAATGAGTCGGGGTCCGCTACGTCGCTCATGCCCGCCTGCGCTCATGCATCATCCGGATGTCGTTCGGTAGGTGCCTTCTCTGAACAGTGCGTTGCTCGCGGCGTTCCAGCGCTCGAGCTGCTCGGGCGTGTAGAAGGGCTGCGGGAGGTGGCGCCCGACGGCGTCCCCGAGCAGGACGGTGCCGAGCACGAACACGACCGCGTGCAGCGCCGTCCAGGTGAGGTCGGTACCGGGGCGCAGCAGATCGTGCTCGACCAGCCGCTGCCATTGACTGCGGGCGATGGCGACGAACGCGTCGAAGATCTCGAGCGCTGCCCGATCGCCGTCGGCGGCTGACCTGGCGACATAGAGCACCGCAGTGGGGTGCTCGCACACGAACGCGGTGACACGATCACCGAGCTCTTGTTGAGCCTCGACCGGCGAGCTGCTCTTGGAAAGATCGCTGAAGGCATCCGTCGCGATCGCGACCACGTGTGCGCTGACGGCCTCGACGAGCGCCGCCTTCGTCGAGAAGTAGTGCTGGACCAGACCCGGCGAGACCCCAGCCTCCTTTGCGACATCGCGGATCGAGGTGGCGGCCACCCCGTCCCGCGCGAAGCTCTCCAGCGCGGCGTTGCGAATGCGCGCCAAGCCGGTCAAGTCCGAAAGTGCAACGCTCATACATCCGTAGTGTATCCTATACGAGCGTATGGTCCGCTCGATCGTCTGCCGCTCCTCAGACCTCGCCTCGCTCGGGGTCAGCCTGTGATGACGCGCCCAGTGGCCATCGCAGCGGACACCAAGGCAGCGCTGCTGGCGGCCGCGGTAATGTTCCTCTGGGCGCTGCTGCTCGGTGTCTGGAAGTACCGACAGATCGCGACATCGGAGCAGCACCTCGCACATCGCTATGTCGACATCGCCCACCGGGCTGCGCTCCTGTACAGCTTTGCTCTACTGCTGGTCGCGACGTTCGTCCAACTGAGCGGCTGGAGCACGCTTGTGAACCTGCTCGCCGCTGGCGCGATGGCGCTCTACTTCTACGCCGCGGTCGCCACCTACACCGTGCAGGGCTGGCGCCGCGAGACCGACAACCAGTTTCGCGATCCGGCGCCGGGAACGCACGCTTTCATGCTTACCCTGATCGCGGCCGAGATCGGCGGATGGCTGGTGCTGGTGGCCGGCTTCCTGGATAGACAAGTCTTCTGAGGGCGGGGACGACGGCGGTTGGCCCACGGGGCGATTTACGGTGGCCTGCCTGGAGCGCGAGGAGTACTCGACGATAGGAGAAGCTCAATGCACGCTACGCGGACCTCGAACTCGGGCTTGCCGACTGCGCGCTCGTTGTAGTGGCGCATCGTTACGGCACTGATCGCATCGTGAGCTTTGATGAGCGCCACTTCCGTGCCATCACACCGCTCGGCGGCGGAGCCTTCACGATGCTTCCCGCCGACAGCTGAACATCAACCCACCCAAGGACCCGGCCATCGCCGCCCCAATTCGTCGCGATCCCGGCTGGGAGTCTACGCGGGAGCCGCGGCAAGGACGGTGTCGATCTGGCCGATGGCGAGCGTCATCCCCTCTGGCATGCCGCCGCTGAGCATCTGCTCCATCTGCGCGACGTCGGTGAAGCGGTTCAGCACCGTCATTCGAGTGCCACCGTCGGTGGCCTCGAAGCTGACATGGCAGCTCATCGGCTCCACGCCGGGTGCAGGCTCCCCGTTCTCGCCGGCGAGCCCGTTGGCGAACTCGAGGCTCCATGGCTTGTCGATCGTGTCGATCCGCCACCAACCGCGCGGTGTCTCTCCCGCGGGGCCGGTCATGAAGTAGCGGGACTGCCCGCCGACGACGAACTCGTGGCGGGTGAACGTCGCCGGGAACATCGGCGGGCCCCACCAGCGCTCCAGCTGGCGCGGATCCTCCCAGGCGGCCCAGACCCGCTCCGGGCCCGCGTCGAACTCCGCGACGAACGTCAGCGTCAACGCGGCCGGATCCTTGATCGTGTCGATGACCGTCATCTCGTGCTCCCTTCTTCGCCGCTCAGGAGCGCGGCGATTCGTGTGCTGCGATCGACCCAAACCTGCTCGTAAGCGTCGAGCAGCAGGGCCGCCTTGCGCAGCGTGTGGACATTGCAGCGAACGATCTGCTCGCGGCCGCATCGCTCCTTGACCACCAGCGCGGCCCGCTCGAGCACCGCCACGTGCTTCTGCACCGCGGCGAAGCTCATCTCGTAGTGGCGCGCCAGGGACGACACGGACTGCTCCTCGCGAATGGAACGCGCGAGAATGTCACGCCGAGTGCTCGCCCCCAGCGCGAGGAAGATGCGATCGACGGAGGCATCATCGCGCTCATCTACAACCATGTGGTTGTAGATTACACGACGGACATGTATCGATCGCCGCTCGTGTCAGCTTGCGGCTCCCTACCTCGAGGCGCTTCCGAGCGTCAGCTGAGTGAGCGAGGCAGCGCCGTCTATCGCAATTGCCTGCCCGCTGATTTGAGCCGCCTCTTCGCTCGCAAGAAACGCAACCGCCGCGGCTATCTCGGCGGGCTCGACCGCGCGCCCCGTCGGCAGGCCGCCGAGCACCCGCTCGCGCACTTCCTCGGGCATGGCGAGCACCTGCTCAGTGGCGACGAGGCCGGGAAGGATCGCGTTGACGGTGATCCCGTGCGATGCGTTCTCGCTGGCGAGCGTGCGGACCATCCCGAGCTGCCCCGCCTTTGAAGCGGCATACGCCACCTGCCCGGGCAGGCCGCCCAGCGCGGCGACGCTCGAGACGACCACGATCCGTCCGTAGCGGCGCTCGCGCATCCCGCTAAGACACGCCTGCACAGTGCGAAAGGCGCCGCTGAGGTTGACATCGATATCGCGCTGCCATTGCTCTGCGGACATCTTGTGCGCGGGTGCAATCGTCGTCGTGACACCGGCGTTGGCGACGCACACATCGACGTCGAGCGCTGGGAACTCGTCGCGGGCAACATCGAGCGCGATGTCGCACCCGTCACGGAGATCGAGCGTCGTCACGCGGAAGCCATCGGCGGCCAGGCGCGCCACGACAGCCGCGCCGATCCCGCGCGCGGCACCCGTGACCAGCGCCCTGCGATCCTCGGTCACAATTGGCTGCCGACGATCATCGAGGAGGGAACAATGACAGACCGCTGGTTCTCAGAGGACGAGCTCGCGCAGCTCTCGCGACCGACGATGGACCGCGCCATCGAGGCGATCGACGCCGGCGATCTGGGCCAGGCCAGACGCCTGTGCGCGGAGATGAAGCACGAGTGGCAGATGCTGCACGACCTGATGGCGAGCGGCGTGCTCGATCTCGTCTCCTTCATCCAGCAGCGACTCGGCGACGATGGCGTCGCGGAAGCGTGGACGGAGAGCATGGGGCGCGGCTGGAAGCACCACCACGATTCGATCGTGGCGCTCGAGCGACGCGAGCTGGTCGGCCTGCTGGCGGCGACGTGGCGCGCGCACTCGTGCTCCGGGGTCGGTCCCAACCCCGGCAGCTTCACCATCACCGAGGACGACGAAAAGGTGACCTTCACGATGAACCCGTGCGGCTCCGGCCAGCGACTCGTGCGAAATGGAGCCTACGAGGGGCTCCCGGACAACGGCGGCACGCGCGAGGCACATGACTGGTCATTCGGACGCAAGGGCTTCCCGCTGTACTGCACCCACTGCAGCTTTATGAACGAGTCGCTCCCGATCCAGTGGTCTGGCTACCCGCTGTATCCGTCGGATCCCCCCGAGGACTACTCGCGGGACCCGTGCACGTGGTACTGGTACAAGGACCCCGACGCGATCCCCGAGCGTCACTACAGCCGCTACGGTGCGGTCAAGCCGGGGCGCGCGTCGGCGCCCTGACGTGCGCGCGAATCAGCTGCAACCCCGGGCGTCGCGAGCGCGTCGGAGGCATCGACCGTGAAGGCCTGCAGTAGCCGCCGCAGGTGATCGGGGATCGGGGCCTTCTCGTCGAGTTGGTCGGCGCGCACGAAGATGTGGACAATGCGACCCTCGACGAGCGTGTCGGCCTCGCGCGCGATCGTGATCGCGGACACCATCGAGGTGTTGCCAAGGCGCTCGACCCCGAGCGTGATCTCAAGCTCGTCGTCGAAGCGCGCTGGTGCACGGAAGCGCGCGGCCGCCTCGGCGACCACCAGGTCGAGGCCGTCGGCTGCGAGCGCATCGTAGGAGCCGAGGAGCTCGCGCCAGAGCTCCGTCAGGACGACGTCGAAGTAGATGAAGTAGTTCGCGTTGAAGACGTGGCCCTGGACGTCGCACTCGTTGTATCGCACGCGCAGGTGGTGGACAAAGACAGGCATCGATGGGGCTCTTTACTCGCGCCAGTGGACCTCGTAATGCTCGATCGGCTCGTCGAATCCCTTGACGGTGATCGGCCCGCCGTCGGAGAACCGGATGTCCTTGCCGCGGCAGAGATCGTGTACGCCCGATGAGACGACGATGCAGTCCGGCTGGGCGCACGCGCAGAGCCGTGCGGCCTGCTGAACCGCCGCCCCGAAAAGGTCGTCGTCCTCGGTGACGGGTTCGCCGGCGGCGACGCCAATGCGCACATGTAGCGCCTGCTCGCCGGCGTCGCGTTTATGCAGATCACGTTGGGTCTCGATTGCAGCGCCGAGTGCCTGGTAGGCGGAAACGAATGCAGCCATGATCCCATCGCCGGTGTGCTTGACCTCGGTGCCGCCAAACCGAGCCAAGGCGCTGCGCACGATCGAATCGTGTTCGCGCAGCACTCGCATCACCGCGCGGTCCCCCAATTCTTGAGTTAGGCGCGTCGAGTCGGCTATATCGGTAAAGAGGATCGCGCGAAACGCGCTTTCCACATACGGTTCGCCGGGAGGATGCGTGTTGAGCCGGCCGAAGAAGCCACGGACGCCGGCTTGATCGACCTCGATCACCTGCGAGGGAAGCAAGCCGTGAGCCGCACGGTGGGCCGCTTCAACGGACTCCGCGTCGGGTCCCTCGACCAGACAAAAGCCGCTCCCGGCCTCCGGTTCGAACCAGTACGTGATGAACCTCACGCCAAATTGGTCCTGGACCTCTAGATCCCGCATGTGAGCCGCCGCGAAGTCGGCCGCGGTCGCATCTGGATGATCGTGCCGGTCCATGAACATTGCCATTGCGCCGCTCCCCTCACCCGCTCGGTGACGTCGATCTATCCAGCTGCTTCAATCGCTCGATCGCCGCGCGGACGTGCTTGAGATACCGCTTGACGGCCGTTTGCACGGACGGCTCCTGCGCGTGATCGGGAAGCGCACGCAGCAGGTTGAGCCGGCTCTTGGCCACCCACGCTGAGACGTCTGGCTCGCTCAACCAGCGCCCCTCCGTTCTCCACGTGCGGCTCGTCATACGCGGCCAGTCCTCGATGCTGCTGGGATAGGGGTTCGGTGGACAGAGCTGGTTCTTGTCGACGTCATCGTCCCGGTGGGCCTCGACGAAGCCGACGAGGGCGGCGTTGAAACACGGCGAGAGCTGGCGTACCTGCTGGAGGACGATCCGGCCGGGCTGGAAGATCGGCGTGGCTGGGGCGTTGTTGAGGCCGAGGGCCGTACAGTCGACGTGCAGGACCTCGGGGCCGGTTTTGGTCTCCCCGCGTTCGAACACGATCCGGTCGGCCTCGATCCGCTGCACTCGGCCGAGCCTGACGACGTCTTCGATCTGGCGCAGGGCCTCGAGCTCGCGGGCGCTGAGCATCGTGCCGCGGTACATCGTCGCCGGCGTCGCCGGGTCGATGCGCACAAGTCGCCCCGAGGCCTCGAGCCGCTCGAAGAGGTCATTGACGTTCGCCGCATCGGCACCGGCCTCGGCATCGGCGGCATTGCCCTCGATGATCGCGCCGACCTGCTCGAGCGGCTGAAAGTGGCGACGGTCATAGAACCACGCGTCGCGGGGCCGGATCCAGCGAATCCGATCCGGCTGTACGCCGTTGTCCAAGAGCCAGATGCATGCATCGGCAGCCGTCTTGCCGGACCCGAGGACCGCATAGGCGCAGTCTGCTTGCGCGGCCGCCGGCAGGTCGTTGACGGAGACGAGCCGAACACCCGGCGCCACCTGAAACGGGGCGGCGTGGGTCGCTGGGATCGACGCTTCCTGGTATCGAGCATCGACGACCTTACGACGCACAGCGACATCGTGAAGCTCCCCGGTGCTCCGGTCTCTGAGCAGCCCGCCGTCGCTCTCGAGGCCCAGGTACTCGTGGCGGGTGAGCACACGGCACCTGCCTGTCTGCTCGAGCCGCTCCGCCACCTCGCTGAAGCACTTGAAGACCTCTTCGCCGCTCGCGCGCTCGTAGTACCCGGCGTTCTCGCCGACCTGGTCGATGCGATCCTCGCCGAGCGCCAGCGAGTTCACGCCGTAGTACGCGGACGGGGTGTGCAGGCGAACGAACGGATACGCATCCGCCCAGTGACCTCCCGGGGTCGCTCGACGATCGATCACCGTGACCTCAACGTCCGCCTCGACCATCAGCGAGTCGGCGAAGGCAAGACCGCTCGCACCCGCGCCTACGACCAGATAATCGGTATTGATCAGCATCCCCGTGCCCTCGATGCCGCGCCGAAAGCGCGGTCATCTCTCGGCCTCGAAGACAATAGCCGAGGGTTGCGCGTCGTGGGAAAGCGCCGGTGCACGACCTCAAGAGAGCAGCCGTCCTGGATACTCAACGGGTGATGCGTGAGAAGTCCACGTGCCGAGGAGAGGGGATAGGCAATGTCGCAGGAAAATGCGAGATTGGTTGAGCGCGCGATCGCGGCGATCAACGTGAGGGACATCGAGGGCTATCTCGCCTGCTGCACCAAGAACGTCAAGTTGGAGACGCCAATGGCGCCCGTGGGAGGGGAGTACGAAGGAATCGACGGCATCAGGCGTTTCTTCACGGACATCGAGGACGCCGCGCCCGATTTTCGGATCGAGGTTGACGGCGTGAAAGAGGTCGGTAGCAAGCGGGTGCTCGCGTTCATGCGCACCAGCTCCACGGGCCGCGCCAGCGGCATTCGCTTGGCATCGCCTTCCACCAACGTGTACGACCTGATCGATGGCAAGATCAGCCGAGTTCGCATCTTCTTCGACCGTGAGGAGGCCCTCGAAGCCGCGGGGCTGGACGAGTAAGGGTCAGGAACGGGAGCAGGCCGAGTGGGCGATCGAGCGGAGAATCCGCAGCGCTAGCAGCGTCGGCAAACCCGCGCGGGTTCCCAATCCCTTGTGGTCATACGGCCTTCAGAAAGCGCCTCAGCGCCTCTCGGATCACCTCGGAGGTCGTCGTGCCCTCGGCCTTTGCGCGCTCAAGCAGCTGGTCGCGCAGCTCGGGGTCCAGCCTGACGGACTCGACGCTCGCGGGCGCCGAACCTAGCGCTGGGCGCCCGCGCTTGCCTCTGCGAGCGAGCAGCGCGTCTACGTCGTAGCCTGTCTCGGCCTCTGCCGCGAGCGTCTCGATGTCCTTGTTGGTGATCGGCTCACCCGAGCGGGTGTGACCATATACGCGGTCTTTGCTCACGGCTCGATCAGCCTCCTGAACTTGGCGCGCATCCTCATTGCGTGGATCGCCACCTGCGCACCCTCGATCGTCACGAGAACCACCACCTCAAGCGAGTTCCCTGCCCGGTCCGGCCCGATGACGAGCCAACGGTCTGGATCCTCTCCGGCATCCTCGGGCCCGATGCCTCGCCAAGGGGATGGAGGTCGCGGGATCGAGCCTCAAACCCGCGACCCCCTCAGAAAGGGCGTGTTTGAAGGGCGAACAAGGAACGGCGAAACAGACCATCCGCTTGGCCGACCCCCCAAAACAGCTCGTTTGCAGCAGAAAGACGGGGGATACGGGAGCCACGGGGGTCCAACCCTCGTTCGGCACCCCATCGAGATCCGTGCGCGGGATAGCATCCCTGTCGGCCTCCGTGGTCGGTAGCCTGTAGTAATGGCAAAGCCACGTCGCATCGAAACAGATCCCGCCCGCCCGCCTGTGCGCCGACGGGCGTCTTCCGGTGGTACGCAGGACCCAACGGCCGCACTTGTGCGCGCTGGTCGTCTGCGCCCAGCTACTCGCCGCCTGAAGGAGGTGCTTGCCGAGCGTGGGCCCTTGACTGGGCCAGTCACGGATGCCGGTGCCCGCGCGCTGGTAGCGGTGCGTGGTGAGGCCTCCGACGCCGAGCATGGCAAGCGCTGAGCCGCATGAGCATCGGGCGGGCATCCTCTACGTCGATACCTCCGCCCTGCTGAAGCTGCTGGTGCGCGAGGCAGAGTCAGCCGTGATCGAGCAGGAGCTCGTGCTTTGGCCGAACCTCGCCACGAGCATCGTCACCGAAGTTGAGCTTCCTCGCGCGGTAGCACGCGCTCGTGAGGATCGACCGGATGCGGTCATCGACGGCAGTCTGATTCTTCAGGGCGTTGTAGCCTCGGCTGCGATTATCGAGCTGAACGAGGAAATCGTCGCTGCTGCGCGAAGCGTAGGCCCGGTCCACGTGGGCGCGCTGGACGCGATCCACATCGCCAGCGCGCTCAGCCTCGACAAGGATCTGGCTGGTGTGGCCACATACGATGGTCGTATGGCGGACGCCCTCACCCGCGTCGGGGTCAACGTGATCGCCCCTCAATAGCAAGCTGTCGCTCGCGCCAGGTCTCGCTTATAGGCCGGTGAGCGTCTGATTGTCGTGGGCTCCGTCGCTAATCTGGACTCCATGTTCAAGACTGCGGCACGAGGCAGGCTATCCCTGGAGGGCCACACGGAGGGCTCGTGTGACTGCATCGTGTGCCGCACTGAGCGTCCTTTCGAGATGCCTGAGCAACTTGTAACCGCATGCATCGCCGGTGATCTCGTTGTCTTCGCCGGTGCAGGCATCAGCACCGAGGCACCGACAGTAATGCCGTTTACGTTGTACGAACATGTTCGCGGCGAGCTAGACTTGGGCCCGTCTGAGGATCTTTCGTTCCCTGCACTTATGACCAAGTTTGAGGCGGCACGAGGACGTATGACACTCCTTGAGACAATCAAGCAGCGCCTTGACTACGTCAAGTCCTTCCCGAGCATCGACGGACAGGCGAGTCAGTTCCATAAAGAATTGGCGGGGATCTTTACCGTCAAGGAGATCGTGACGACCAACTGGGATGATTACTTCGAGCGCTGCTGCGGAGCGCAGCCATTCGTTACCGACGAGGACTGGGTGTTTTCTAAGTCAAGCGAGCGCAAGGTGTTTAAGCTACATGGCTCTATCCTAAACCCTGGGTCAATCATCGCTACTGAAGCCGACTACAAGCGATGTTATCGCAACCTTAACCAAGGGCTCGTTGGTGCAAAGCTCAAGGAAATGCTTGCCACAAAGACCATTGTGTTTATAGGCTACAGCCTTAGAGACAGTGACTTTGTTCGCTTGTACCGTCTCATGAAGCGTCGAATGGGCGACATTCTCCCACGCTCCTACATCGTTACCTTGGATGACGGCGAGCAGCCCCATATCGCCAAGGATATGCACATTATCCATACCAACGGCGTCCATTTTCTACGCGAATTGAAGGGGCATTTCACCGAGGGTGAGCTAGTAGCCGACGAGCGCTTTGACGCAATCCCGGTCATTCGATCGATCGTCGCGGCAGTGCATCACGATTTGGTCGAGCAGGGCGAAATGCGACAGGACCCTGCGATGCTTGTCTGCGCGTGTTACCACGATGGTCTGCTCGACGCCTTTGATCACATCATGGCGAACAAGCGCAAGGGAGATTACTCACACCGGTGTTATACCGAGGGCATTGTTAACGAGACCTACGCACGTCTTCTCAAGGAGCGCGAAGACGACGGTAGGTGGCTCAGCGTCGCCTACGTACAGGGCTATATGAATGGCCTAACATTTCTCATTGCTGACGACGAGCTGCGACCGAAAATGCCTCTTTATTATGTAATAGGTAGCGACGGCGACATCGGCACACTTGAGGAATATGAGGAAGTCGCACGCTACTTTCCGACGCTGAACCGCAAAGCCTATAAGTATGCGAAGGTCCAGGCCGAGAAGCTCGCGCCAGGCGTCGTCTTCCAGCACTTGCCAACTTTGCTTTGACCCCGGTGGTCACCTGAACGCGGGTGACTCTAGTCACGGGCGATGCAGAAATTGCCGGGTCACGCGGCGCTGAGGCGCTCGCGGCGCATCGCGTGCAGCTCCTCGTTGGCGATCTGCATCGCTTCCTCTTCGGTGAGTTCGCTCATCGCCTGGGAGGTCTCAAGCGCCCCGCAGCCTAGGTAGAAGCGCAGTGCACGCTCGACCACCTCGGCGTCCTGCGCCTCTGCAGAGAGCTTCATGGCATCGCGGGTGTCTGCCAGCAGTCCAGCATCGACGTCGATCATCTTGACGCGAGAGGTTGCCATTCCTTCAAGCTACCAGCGAGTCACGCCACAAACCAGGCTATAGCGCTCCGGCGAGAGTGGCGTCGCTTGGCTATACGAGCGACGGCGAGGCCGCTGTTCGCCGGGTGACCCTGATGTTCTGGCGGGGTCTTGAGATCCGGCGCGGGTTCTGCTCTGATCGCGCGCCGAGTCAAGACAACCGAGTGGCCGGACGGGTGTTGTCGCACCCGCCCGGCCGTGCAGCACCGAAGAATCAGCCTTCGATGCCACCAGATCACCGTAGCTTTCTGCGGCGACGGTCTGACGTGCTCGCTGGTCCGTGTTCCTCGGTGCGCCGAAAGGAGCCGAAATGAGCACAACGGACAACGACGGCGAGATACCGAGCGGGAGGGAGCCCGAGGAGCGGCCATCCCAACGACTCCACGAGCTCTACGGGGCGGACCTCCGACCATTCGAGCCGGTCTCTAACGCGCAGCTACTCGGGGCGATCGACCGCGCCGAAGTCCACGACGAGCACGATCACGCCTCGCGTGCAGACATCGCCGCGCACCTGGGCTTCCCACACAACTCGTGGACGACGCGGCGGCTACGGCCACAACTCGACGCGCTCAGGTCCGCCGGGCGCGTCCGCGATGTTCGCCGCTATGGACTGAACTTGCTCGCGCTGACCGCCGCCGGGCGGCGAGCAGTGGTGAAGGTAAGGAGCGTGGGCGAGGTCATCCTGCCTGAGTCTCCTCAGCATCGGATATGGCGGCACTCACGCACGCTCGCTCACGAGCGGATCGACGGGTTCCGCCAAACGCTACGAGGGTCGCTGGCCGAGGCTGGCGCTCTGCTCGGCGCTGAGAAAGTCTCCTCGGATGCGTGATTCGATCTCGCCGAGTGCCTGAGGAAGGCGTGCTCGCAGCTCGGCTCGGCCACACACTGCCTGCACGAGTGGCCCGAGCCCGACGACTCACGTGCCGACACCGACAAGGAGACGAGGTTCCGAGGACGACGCAGCGTCTGGCAGTGGGACCGGCAATGAAAGTATGAAAGCGCTTGCTTGCAAATGATGTCCACTTGTGGACTCCCTGTCGGAGTGGAGGTAGAAAGCAGAGATGCTGTCTCCTGCGACAAAGCCTCCGAGCGGACCCGCTGCACCCCACCCGCTGCGCCGCCCAGGCCAGCGAGTGCGCCGTCCAGGTCCAGGAATCGAGTACCGGCTGACTTCCGGCTGTAGTTCCGCCTGTGGTTCCGGCTGTGGTTCCGCCTGCGGGATCGGCCGACCGCGAGTTTCCCTTGTCGCCGTGAGGGATCTCGCGTCTCGGCGTTTTTCGACATCTCTACCACAACCTTTTCGTCGGCTTTCGGGGGGTCGTTCTGAGGACCCACTGAAGGACCAACTGAGGGACCAACTGAGGGGCCAACTGGGGGACCAGGTGCTTGCCTTCGGGATATCGTGTTTTGCTGATGGCTGTGCGGGATTTCGGCGGTCGCGCGGTTTTGACATCTCTACTACAAGCAGGTGTGGCCGTTCGATTGCTTTGCTCGCGGCGCGCACGAGTCGTGTCGTCGTGGCTCGTCGTCGGCTTTCCCGGCTTGCGCGGCGTGTCGTGCCTGCACCCGACTCGCCCGCCCGGCGCACGGATGAGGCGTCGTGACGTCCCGGCAAGCCAGCCACACAGACAGGGGCGCTGAGCGACCCAACGGCCGCCCAGCCACGACAGCATCACGGCCTACCGCCAGGAGGCGCGGCTCAGCCGGGTGCGACGCGGCCGCCGATCGCCGTTTGGTCTGTGGGCCACCTCGCCGGCCGGCTTGCCAGGGCAAGGTCTTGAGATCCCGGCCGGGCTCTGCTCTGATCGGCCGCCACGATGACCCACAACCCACGGGAGGACATCGCCGTGAGCAAGACTGCTTCCCCAGCCCACAGCACCTCGCGTTCGCGCGCTGGTTCGCCGACTGGTGGCTGCGCCGAGGACAACACCTCACCGACCCCGACCGAGATGGCGGATAGCCCCCAGCGCGCCGTCGCCTACATCCGCGAGTCAACCGAGGAGCAAGGCCAAGGCTTCTCGCCCGACGCGCAGCGCGAGAGCATCCGCCGCTTCGCCCCCGAGAACAACCTCGAACTGACCGGCGAGTACTGCGACTTCCATTCGGGGTGGCGCAAGTCAGAGGCCCGCCCGGAGTTCCAGCGCCTCATGGCCGACGCGGCAGAGGGCAAGTTCGACGTGGTGCTCGTCTTCCACACCTCTCGATTCGCCCGCAACCAGATCGAGGCCCGCCGCTACAAGCAGCTCCTGCGCGAGCGGCTCGGCATCCGTGTCGTCTCGGTCACTCAGCCGATGGGCGAAGACCACACCGACCCGTCCGCGTTCCTCGCCGAGTCGATCCACGAGATGTTCGACGAGTACTACTCCGTCTCGCTGTCCTTCTGGACCCGCAGCGGACTGAAGGAGAAGGCACGGCAAGGACATCTGGTCGGAAGCCTCCCGTGGGGCTATCTGCGCGACCTCGCCACCAAGCTCGCCGTCCCGGACCCCGCGCGTGCGCCGCTCGTGCTCCAGTTGTTCGAGCGCTACGCCACCGGACAGGAGTCCGACCGCACGCTCGCTGCGTGGCTGAACGCGACCGGGGCGCGCACCGCTCGTGGCCGGCAGTTCGGGAAGGACACCGTGCGGGAGACGCTGTGCAACGCCGCGTACGCCGGTTACGTCAGCGGCCTGCGCGACAAGTCACGTGCGATCAAAGGACTGCACGAGGCGATCGTCACCGACGATCTGTTCGACCGCGTGCAGGAGGTCCGAGGATGGCGCACCCGTGTCGTGAAGCCCGGCCCACCATCCGATGAATACCTGCTGCGCAAGCTCCTACGGTGCGAGCGCTGCGGAGCACGAATGCACGGCACCAGAGGCTCAAAGACAGCCGTGCGGCGCTACATGTGCTCAACCCGCCGCTACGGACACTCCTGCGGCGAGCGGATCGTCAAAGCCGAAGCCCTGGAGGGCCAACTCATCGACTGGATACGCGCCTTCCAACCCGACGGCCAACTCCACGACCTGCTTCTGCAAACCCTCAACGCCCAAACCGCTGAGCGCGCTGAGCAGCCGGCCGATCGGCGAAACGAGCTGCTCGACCAGCTACAGCGCCTGCAAGACCTCTACGTCCTCGGCGACCTCACCAAGGCCCAATACATCATGCGCCGCCAAGCACTTGAGGAAGAACTCCAACGCCAAGGGCCACCCGCCAAACCCACCATCGACCGCGCCAAAGCGCTGCTCGACGAGTTCCCCCGCTTCTGGGAGATCGAGACTCAGCCCGCCGAGCGACGCAAGCTCCTGCTCTCGCTATTCGAGCAAATCTGGGCACAGAACGGGCAGATCGTCGCCGTGCAACCACACGACGACTTCCTGCCCTACTTCCAAGCCACACAGCAGTTCCTTCACCAACCGACACAGGGTGGTGCCGAAAGCGGGAGCGACGGGACTCGAACCCGCGACCTCTGCCGTGACAGGGCCAACGAGCATCCGCCAGCGTCCGGCAAAGTCGCTCATTTGCAGGGACGTCTGGCCGAGTCTCGGAGGCGATCGGATGCAGGACGGCGGCCTCATGTACGCGTCCCGTACGGCCGCCGCGGGCGGGCGGATGCGTTTCCCGCGTTCGACGGGAACCGCATCCCGGAGGCCTCGAGGGTGACGCGTCCCGGGCGACGTCGGCGATCGGCGCGGGACGCGTCCCCCGGGCCCCGCAGGTCCTCCGGGACGCGTCCCGCCTTCCCGCGGTCTCGACGGGACGCGATCTACTGCGGCGTCGTGTGCCGCAAGCGCGCCTGGCGGGCTTCCGGGCAGCCGTTCCCCCTCGAGCGCGATCGCTCCGGGACGCGTCCCGCTCGCCGGCGACGGGATCCCCGGGACGCTTCGCCTACGCCGGCGCCGGCGCTGTCCGGGCAACGCTCGAGACGCAGAGCTCACGCGCCG
Organism: uncultured Solirubrobacteraceae bacterium; assembly: GCA_963838405.1. Lineage (GTDB taxonomy): Bacteria > Actinomycetota > Thermoleophilia > Solirubrobacterales > Solirubrobacteraceae > Palsa-744. Next base: position 1,887,291 of record CAWIRA010000006.1, read on the forward strand.
CGACGTCGTCGCTGATGGCGCCACCGTGGCGGAGCCCGCGACGGTTCGCGAACGCGCGTCGTGTCGCCGACGCGCGTTCGCTGATCTGAGTCCTCTAGCAAGTCACGAAACCCCTCCAGGACGCTGACGGAATACGACCGCTGGACTGGGTCGAGCTCGCCGATCGCAGCATCGAGCGCCGAGAGCAGCGACGCGACATCAGCCGAGGCGATCGACAGGCGGACGTCCATGACCTTGTGACAATAGTAACGAAACCCGGGCGTTGCGCTCTGCGTACACGATCGCCTATGCTTAGAGCACAACCAAATAAGTGCCCCCGCACCGCGCGAACGGCCGGGGGCTGGCACAGAAAGGGTTATTTTCTATGCGCTCTCAGTCTATGGCTGCGGCTCTCGCAGCTACGTCATCGAAGTCCCGGCTGCGTCGTCGTAGGAGCAAGCGTGGCCAGCTGGCGGCCCTGCCGGATCCGATTCAGGAGGCCGAGAAGGAGATACAGGCCGATCGCCGGGCGCGCCAGAGGCTCGCGGCGGCGTCCGCGGCGGGCGCGCCGCTGAAGGACCGCGCCGGCCGGCCGCGCTCGGCGATCACGCTGCCTGAGTACCGGCGGGGGCGCGCGCCGGCGAATAAGGGTAAGCGCTACCCGGCGGAGATTCTGACGGCCGCTGAGATCCAGGCTCTGCTCGAAGCGTTCCCGGGCGGCCCGGCGGCCGCTCGGTCGCGAGCGCTGGTAGTGCTGCTATGGCGGTCGGGTCTACGCGTCGCGGAGGCATTGGCTCTTGAGCTCAGGGATGTTGACTTCGAGGTCGGGACTCTCACGGTCCTCTCTGGGAAGGGAGGCAAGCGTCGCGTGGTCGGCGTTGATGCGACGGCGCTCGGCTACGTGGTCGAGTGGCTCCAGGCGCGGCGTGCGCTCGGTATTCCCGACGAGGCGCCGCTGTTCTGCACGGTGCGCAGCGGGAAAGGTGGCCGGGCACGGCGCATGAGTTCCAGCTCTTTGCGCGACCAGCTCAAGCACTATGGCCGCAAGGCGGGGATCCAGAAGCGCGTTCACCCTCACGGCCTGCGGCACACGCACGCGTTCGAGCTTGCCAACGAGTCCGTGCCGCTCCACGTGATCCAGGCGCAGCTCGGTCACGCGAGCCTCTCAATGACCGCGCACTACATCGACCACCTGGCACCGCAGCAGATCGTCCGAGCGATCGCCGCGCGCGAGTGGCCGGGCGGCACCGCGCCACCGCCAGCGACGCGTGCCGCGGCCTCTCAGGGGGCGCCCGTCGCGCTGAGCGACAGCCGGCTCATCCCTGCATTCACCCCCGTGCCGCGCGAGCCCACCCCGGCGCCGCTAGACAAAGGCCCTGGCGGCACGACCCCGCGGGGCGTGGCCAAGGCGAAGATCCTTGAGGTGTTGCGCAGCAACGGCGGCCGGGCGACGCAGGCCCAGCTCGAACGAGCGCTCGGGATCAAAGGGACAGCGATGCGACGCCATTGTGAGGAACTCTCGGCCGTCGGCGATCTCGCGCGCCTAGGCGAGTGCCCTAGGCAGAACGGCGGGCGACCGCATGTGATCTGGGCTCTCCCACCGCTGAGAGCCGTCTACCAGCTGGACCCGGCCGTCCAGAGCAGCGTCCACGCGCGCCGCGGGCACGGCGCGGCGCGGGTACTCGCAACGATCGAGCGGCTCGGCGGCCGAGCGTCGCAGTCACAGGTTGCGGGCGAGCTCGGGATTAGCTGCCAAACCGTCGGGGTCCACTGCAAGACCCTGCAGGCCGAAGGCAAGCTCGAGCGCGGAGGCCGGGACAAATCACGGTCCAACCGGGGCTCGCACGTCTGGCGGCTCCCTAACCGGGCGCGGATCACTGGACCGCCGGTCACGCAGTTGCGGATCGCAGGGGGATCATCCACCGGTGGCCTCCGATGATCTGCGAAGGGCGTCACCAGCGGGTCGATCGAGCACGCGCGATCGACAAGCACGGGACCTGTCCCCAGCGCCGCGGTGTCCACGGGTGTGGACGCGCGCGGTGCGGCCGCCGCTCGCAGATAGTGCGGCTGGACTGGAGCGAGGCGGGGCGAGCGGCCGCGCTCGCGCGAATCAGGGCGCCCGTGCGGGAGCTCTCGACGCCGGAGCTCGCAGCGATGGGGCTAGACGCGGAGACCCTGGCCGCGTGCAGACGGCGCCGGGGCTACTGCTTCGACAGCCGCATCGAGCAGCTGGTGCAAGCGAAGCTGCTCCTGCGGGTGCACTGGGATCGAGCTCGCGGCGACGAGCGCATTGAAGTTGCTACTGGCCACCAGCTCGGGCGCTCAGTCCTCGCCGCGGCCTTTGGGCCCGCGAACCGGGCGCGGCTCGAGGTCTACTGGGACGCGATCCATGAGCTTGGCGGCCGGCGATTCTGGCTCTACGACTTCATGGGTGCGTTCCTGATCCCAGCGTGCCACGCACCCCCCGAGGCTCCAACCCTGAGCGGCCGGGGAGACGGGACGCGCGCATCCCGTGGCGATCGGCGCTCAAAGGGGAACTCTCCCGCGGCCGCGACGCGTGCAGCCGAGGTGCTCAGCCCTGGTAGGCGGATTCGGGAAGCCCCGGGTAGAGCAACTTCAGGTCCTTCGTCACCTGGGCTTTCGACACCCGACCCGACGAGATCGCTCGACGCAGCGACGCCGGCGTCAATGCGGCGGCCTGCGCTGGCGTCGACGCGTCGGCTCCCGCCCCGCCGAGTTCTGCGGTTGGAGACTTGCTGCCAGCGGCCGTCGCGCCAGCTGCGCTGCTGGACCCGAGATTCAGAGCGTATTTCGGGTTCCGAGTGAGAGTGCCCGCGAGGCCGCCGACCAGCGTACGGATGAGTACCCACAATCCGATCAGTATCAGCGCGACGCCGACTGCAGTCATCTAACGCGCCCCCTCCGGGACGCGTCCCGCGTCGACGCGGGACACAACGGCAAGACGTCCCGTAGTGCGGCCGCGCTCGTGGAGAGCGCCCAGCCGTCGGGGTAGTCGGCCTCGAGCATGCGCACGAGCTCGAGGTGATCGACCTCCTGGCCGTCGTCGTAGTAGCCGGCCTTGCCGGGGTACGGGGGGTCGGCGTAGGCGAAGCGTCCCGGGGATCCAGTCGCCGACGAGCGGGACGCGTCCCGGAGCGATCGCGCCCGAGGGGGAACGGCTGCCCGGAAGCGCCAAGGCGCGCTTGCGGCAACACGGCGCCGCAGTAGATGGCGTCGCGTCGAGATCCCGACGGGACGCGTCCCGTACACCAGGCGCAGAGCCGTGCCGGCTCGCCGGCGACGTCGGGCGGGACGTGTCCCGGGTCGCCGTGGCCAGGCGGGACGCGTCCCTCAGGACCTCGGCCGCGCGGGACGCGTCCCGCCTGCAGGGCGTCGTACACGTCGAGCTGCCCGGCGATGCTCTCACCGGAACTCGTTCATTGCGCGCCTCTGCGCTCGCGCATGTACTCGCGCAACTCTTCTCGGTCCGGCCGATCCAGCTGATCCCACCACGGCGAGGGGCCTCACGACTCCCGCTCGACGAGGTCGTCGATCGCGGCCGTCGCGAGCGCCACGTAGTCGCCGAGGAACACCACCGCCCCGTCGGGCATCTTCGCGTACCAGCCTTGCGCAGGGAGATCCACGGTCCCGTGCGGCAGACGCGGTAGGACAGTCCCGCGCTCGCCGAGCAGCCGCTGCAACTCGGCCCGGCGGGAGCGATCGCGTTTGACGCTCCCCATGACGACGCGAAACGTTACCCGGGCTCAAAAGGCGAACCCTTCTTTGCGCGTAATCGTGAAGCCGAGTTTGCCCCTCACCGTGCGGATCAGGAACCAGATACCGATCAAGACGAGTACCAGGCCGACGGCCATCTCTATGCGGCCTGCGCGGCGTAGTCACGGGCGGCGACCGCCATTCCCAGCAGCGCGCGGATCGCGAGCATGAGGCCGAGCAGGATTATCGCGAAGCCCAATTGCTTGCGCATCGGATTAGACCGGGATCGGTATCGGTAGGGGCATATTTCTCGGTTTCACGGCCTGGAGGATGCCGGCAATGATCAGGACTACGCCGATGGCGATCAGCGCACCGTTCACCAGGAGCTTGAGACCGAATTCGCCCCAGCTGGGAACGTCTTCTTCGGCGTCTTCGACAATGCCCGGGACGTTTTCCGTTTCGAGTTGGCCGGTCGCAGGATTCACTTTCGTCTTCGTCGTCGCGGGCCCGGGCCCATGCGCGAGGCCGAGCGTGAGCGGGGTGATGAGCTCATCGAGGAGGCCCTGCTGAGTGACGTTTTCGAATTGGCCCGCCGCGATCCAGCCTTCTTCGCGTTCGCGCACGAAGAGGCGCTTGACGGCGCCCTCTAGTTTCAGGCCGGCGGCTTCCGCCTGGGCGAGTGCACCGGCCCCCTTCGTCGCGAAGGGAGGCGTGGCGCCACTGTGCTTGACGAGCGTGCGGCCTTCCCTGATCCACTTGGCGACTTCTGCGTTTTCTTTCTGGATGATCGACGCGTTCACCTGAATGCCCCTTTCACTCGTCTGCCAGGCCGCCGAGGAAGCCCCCGAGGAATCCCAGCTCCCGGCGCTCTGCGACGTCGGGCTCATCTTCGAGATCATGCTCGGGCCCCTCGCTCGACTCGACGTCGTCCTCACCCTCGGCATCCTCAACGTAATGCAAAGGCTCCGCGGGATGCGCGGCTGGCTCAGCGGTGGTTGCCGAGTCCTCGTACCTGCCGGCCAGGAGGATGGCGTCGATGATTCGTACGGTCGGGCCCCGCGGGGTCTCACGTGCGCGCTCCTCGAGCTCGCTGCGTTCGCGCTCACCGAAGTCCCAGCGAGCGAGGGCCTGACGGATCGGCAACTCGAGCTCCCCAAAGAGGTAGAGCCCATCGTCGTCGGGCTCAACGCGGCCCTGCTCGGCGTACTTGCGGAGCGTCGCACTCTTGACGACCAACCATTCGGCGGCCATCGTGCGGGGGAGCCGGATCGAGGCGATATCGACTTCCTGGCCCTGACCCTCGCCCCGGCCGTGCGCGAGCCCATCGCGCACCCATTTGCGCACGGTGCCGGGAGATCGACCGAACGCCTCCGCGACATTGCCGACGGTGAAGTAACTAGCGTCGGGAGAATCCGAGGCAACGTCGTGGACCGCGGACTCGGGGGCGCGGCGTCCAGGGGCCGCGCGATCGAGAGCGTGGAGGCCGGCGACAATCGCGGCGGCGGCCGTCCCATACTCGCCCACCGCACGGAGAAGCAGCGGCTCGTGCTCGAGGGGGAGACGGAAGTTGATCTGCTTACTGCGGGCCATGGGACGCTGTATGTATAGCACCCCGCCGTCCTCGGGGTCGCCCGGATGCCCGTCGGGCCCGTATGGCGCTGCTATACGCGCGAGCTATACGGCAGAGAACGGGCGGCTCTCTGACATACGGCACCGGCGAGTGTCCCTGACGGCGGGGCCCGCCGAGGGGGCGGCGTCCGGCCAAGGCGTCACATTCTCTGCCGTGACTGACCCAGGCCCAGCGACACGCCGCCAGCTCGAATACATCTCGCGCCTGGCGTTGAAAACGCGCACCCGCGCGATGCCGGTGAGAACGGCCGCTGAAGCGTCCGGCGAGATCGACCGGCTGAGGGCCCTTGCGCAGGCCGCCCAAGCCGGTCGCTCGCTACCCGCAACGCGCGGCACCGTCCGCCATGTGGCCGGGCAGCGCCCTTGACTCCTCTCCAGGTGAACCGCATGGCGGACGCGCCACTCGCGACGGCCGTCGATGCGTTCTTGGCCGCCGCCGAGCTCGCGCCTACCAGCCTGCGCGTCTACCGTCAGGCGCTCGAACCGCTGGCTAGCGAGCTGGGGCCCAGCCGGCCGCTTGGGTCGATCGAGGCTGAGCACCTCGAGCACGCCGCTCGCCAGGCGTGGGGCGAACTCGGCCCGGCGACATGGAACCGGAATCTCGCCGCGCTGCGCTCGTTCCTGCGATGGGGCCGCCATGAGCAACTGCTCGAGGGCCTCGGGCGGTACCTCCCGAGGCGGCGCGAACCGGCCGACCGCACACGGGCGATCAACCATGCCCAGCTCGAGCGGCTATGGAGTCGTGAAAGCGTCCCGCTGCGCGAGAAGGCGCTGTGGCGCCTGCTCTATGAGACAGCCGCGCGGGCGAGCGAGATACTGGCGCTCGACGTGGAGGACATCGACCTAGCCAATAAGCGCGCGAAGGTCCGCAGCAAGGGGGGCGCCCTCGAGTTCGTCTACTTCCAGTCGGGCGCAGCCCGACTCCTCCCGCGGCTGCTCGGCGGGCGGCGCTCCGGGCCCGTCTTCCTGAGCGAGCGCCGCGCTCCCGCCGGGACGCCCAGCCTCGACGTCTGCCAGCTCACCGGGCACGCCCGTCTCTCGTATCGACGCGCCGCCGCGATGTTCTCGGAGCACTCGGGCGGCTGGACCCTTCACCAGCTGCGTCACTCGGCGCTCACACATCTTGCCGAGGCCGGAGAGTCGACAGTCCTGCTCATGGCCAAGGGGCGGCTTCAAAGCCTCCGGACCCTCCAGCGCTACGCGCGCCCTGGGCCCGAGGCAGTCGCAGCGCTCACCGCCCGCAACGATCCTGCTCGCCGCCGGCGGTAGAGCACAGGCAGCTCGTCAGGCGGCCGCTTGACTGACGGGCTCGATCGTGACGCGGAGCTCGTCGGGACTGCCAAGATCGGCGTGCTCGAGCTTGCCGACGTAGAGCGTGCGCAGGACCTCGCGGCCGCCCTCATCAACGACCTCCTCGAAGCGGACCTTGTTCTTTGTGTCAGCGTCGCGGCGAAGCCTCACGACGAGCTCGGCGCTAGCAGTTGACATCGTGCCTGCCCCTTTCATTGCGAGCGATTGGTGGGCCGAACTCTAGGCCTCGCCGCAGACGCCTGTCCGCGTTCTCAGCGGGTGCTTCGGCTGAACAGCTGGCCCTGCGAGCCCTCTGCGTCTGCGAGCAGCGCACGCAGGTTCTCGATCCTCCTCCGCGGGGGCGACTCGCGCTCCCACCTGCTCACGACGGCCTGCGAGACGCCGGCACGCTCGGCGAGTTCCGCCTGGGTCCAACCGAGCCGATGGCGCTCGGTGCGGAGCTGCTCGCCAGAGATCTCAAGCGCCGGCCGGCCCTCTGCGAACTGCTCCCGGAGTTGCACCTGGCGGTGGAGCGGGATCGGCCGGCGTCCCTGCGCCCACGCGTTAACGGTCGCGACGCCCGCGCCGATCCGACCCGCGACATCCCTCTGCCGCAGCCCCGTCCGCGCGAACAGTATGCGCAGCTCGTGAGCACCCAGATCGCCAGCCGCGGCGTACTCGGCGGGTGCGGGCCCGGTGAACAACCCCGACCCATGCCCGTTGTCGAAGGGGCGTTCGTGGATCTCCCCGATGGCGATCAGATGATCGATCGTCGGCTGAAGCTGCGCGCGCTCCCCGGCGCTCAGGACCCGCGCGAGTGGTCCCCACCGTGGGACGCCCGGCTGCTCGCGAACCGCCGCGAGGATCTTCCGCGCGACGGTGGCTCGTGCGGCCTTCACCCTTTTCTTGGCCTCGGCGATGCGCACCTCGGCGCCCTCGCCGGGGTAGATGACCGCGTCTACATGCGCGGCCCAGGCCGGTGGCACCTCGGCGCGTTCCCACTTCCGCAGCATCGACGGAGAGACCCCGAGTCGCCCTGCGAGCTGCGCCTGGCCCAGGAGCAGCGTCGCGCGGGCGCGGGAGACCTTCTCGCCGGCGATCGCTCGCTGCGGGCGGGTCGCGGCACCCGCAAACACCCCGACGACGATCCGCGCGCCGCTCGGCCAGCGCTTGACGACCTCGCGTGTGTGTAGGTGCCCCTCGGAGATCGCGCGATCAACGGCTCGCTCGCCGCGACGACGGTCGTGGCGGAGCGCCTCAGCGAGCGCCCGCCGCGTGCGGCCCGGCTCCGCGTCTGCAGAAGCGATGACCTCGACCAGGAGCTCCTCGTCGGCGTCGAGCACGGGAGCGGAGGAGGCCGGCCCGGGGTACAAGCAGGGCATCCGCCGAGCGATACCATCGGCGCGCGTGCGCTTCATCCGGCGCTCGTGGATCAGGTCCTCGGCCAGGGCGCGCAACACGGCCGCCCGCACGTAGGGCGCCGGCGCATCCTTGAGGACGCCGGCGAGCTCGCTACGGCTAAGGCCCGGCGCGGCGGTGAGCTGCGCGAGGACGGCGGTCAGCGCCTCGCCTACGCGGTCCCGCACTCCTTCCTCCGCGGGCTCTGACAGGCAGAGCAGCTCTCTGATGCGGGCCCAGCGCTCGCGGGGCACCGGCTTGCGAGCGCCCGCCTCCCAATTCCCAACCACTGGTGTGGTGACGCCCAGCTCCTCAGCCAGACGCTGTTGGCTCCAGCGCAATTTCCGACGACCGTCCCGGAGCTCGCGGGCCGTGACCGGCTGCTGCGCTCTCGCGGGCGTCATCGGCCCGACGGTCTCGCGGATTCGCGGCCAATGTTCGAGCGGGACCGGTGAACTCCCGCGCTCCCAATCACTCACACGCGTCTGCGATACGCCGAGGGCCCCGGCGAGCTCGCCCTGCTTCACGCCAGATCGCGCCCGCATGACGCGAAGCAAGCCGGCGATGAGGCCGCCAGGATGATTCGCGGCACGTACGAGCAGCTCGCGGCGCTCGTCAGGAACCGCGGTTCTCTCCCAGGCAGCGACCGCCTGCTGCCTGACGCCCAGCACCTCGGCGAGCAACGTCTGGGACACGCCGGCGGCCTCTCGGATCTCGCGCAGCTCGCCGCCCGCGAGATCCGGGACCGGTGCCGGAGCCTGGCTAGCGAAGACGCGGCGCAGATCGGTGTGCCGGGCCGCGGGGACAGGTTTGCGGCCACTCTCCCACTGTTTCACCAGAGCCTTTGAGACGTGCAGCAGCGCTGCCAATTCTCCGACGCTGAGGCCTGCATCCTCGCGCTCCCGGCGCAGGTCGTCCGCCGTAAAACGGGCCACAACCTGGGGGGTACCTGTCGGCGGCCGTTTCAACGCCATTACAAGCTACCGGATACCTCAGCGTGAGCTTCCGCCGACGCCGCCGGTAGACCTGTCGCGCTGTCGGATACGCCAAAAGAGTGGCCCCGCGACTAGCCGGTCGCGAGGCCACGGGAAAGGAACTGCGATGTCGCGAACCACTGTAAATCGCCGCCCCGCGGCTCACTGCCGAGCGGTGCGAGACGCACGGCCGCCGCGCCCGAAGCATGACCCCCGCCCCCTCGGCCCGGTCATTGACCTCTACCTCAGCGACCTCGCTGAAGCCGTGCAGGAGGAGGTGCACCGTGGCCGCTAGCCCTCTCCGCGTCCAGGGGCGCGCCGCCGGGTGCGACGTCTGCGCCGAACCCACGAAGCTGAGCGTAGGCGAGGTGCCGCTGTGCTGGCCGTGCTATCTGGCAGGCCGCCAGCGTGCGTGCGAAGTAGGTAGCGGTCGCGTTGCCTGGGTCCTGCCGGTAGCCCAGATCGGGGCGGCGGCATGATGGGCGCCGCCATCGCCAGACCGGGCGCCTTGACCGAGCCGGAGACGCGGCGAGCCCTCCTCCCGCATCACGCAGATCTGATCCGCGGGTCGGCAATCACCTCGGAGGTCGCGCGCGAACGCGGCTACTTTTCGGCGCAGACCCCCGAGGAGCTGGAGGCGCTCGGCTTCGCGACTTACCAGTGCAACGCGCCGGCGCTTGTCATCCCGATCAGAGACGTGCGAGGCGAGCTCGCCTTCTACCAGGCGCGCCCCGACTCGCCACGCAGCAAGGAAGGCAAGCCACTCAAGTACGAGACGCCCGCCGGCAGGTCCCTCGTGCTCGACGTCCCGCCAGCGACCCGCCGGATCCTCTCGGAACCGAACACGCCGCTCTGGATCACAGAGGGATCGCGCAAGGCCGACGCGGCGGCAAGCATCGGCCTGCATTGCATCGCCGTCATCGGCACTTGGAGCTGGCGCCATCGGGAGAAAAAGGACGGCCCGAGTGTCCCACTCCCGGATTGGGAGGAAGTGACGCTCGAGGACCGGCGCATCTACGTCGCGTTCGACTCAGACGTGATGGTCAAGCCCTCGGTGCGCAAAGCCCTCGAGGCCCTGCACGCCTTCCTGGCGGAGCGCGGGGCCACCGTTCGGCTCGTATACCTGCCTGCCGGGCCCGACGGCGAGAAGGTCGGGCTCGACGACTACATCGCCGCCGGCCACAACGAACGCGACCTGCTCGAGCTCGCGCGGCCCGAACTCGCAGCCGCCCCGGCCAGTAACGGTCGCGGGCCGACGCAGGCCGAGCATCTAGTCACCTGGGCGTGTGATGGAGGCGCCGAGCTGTTCCACACACCGGAGCGGAAGCCGTGGGCGACTGTGACAGTCGGAGACCACCGCGAGACGATGTCGCTCGAATCCTCCGACTTCAGGGATTACCTAGGCCGCGCCGCTCATGAGAGCGGCGTTGTGGGCGAGCAGGCGATCAAGGACGCGACGGCCCGGCTGCGCTCGCTGGCCATCTACGACGGTCAGGAACACGAGGTCCACACGCGACTCGCCGCACACGACGACGCGCTCTATCTTGACCTCGGCGATGCACGGCGCCGGGTCATCGAGATTCGCGCCGTCGGCTGGCAGCTGCTCGAGCGAGAGGCGCCAGTCAAGTTCCGCCGCGCGAGCGGCATGCGCGCCCTGCCTGAGCCCGTCGCCGGAGGCAGCGTCGACGAATTGCGACCGTTCGTCAACGTGTCCGAGGAGACGACCTGGCGCCTGCTGATCGGCTGGCTCGTTGGCTGCTTTGCGCCCACCGGCCCGTACCCGCTGCTCGTGCTCCATGGCGAGCAGGGCAGCGCGAAGTCCACCACGGCCCGACTGCTGCGGAGCCTCATCGACCCAGCCAAGCCCGAGCTGCGATCCGTCCCAGCCGACGAGCGGGAACTACTCATCGCGGCCACAAATAACCGGATTGTGGCCTTCGACAACCTCTCAGGGATGACCGGCAAGGACGCCTGGCTTTCGGATGCTCTCTGCCGCCTATCGACAGGCGCGGGCCTGGCCGTGCGGGCGCTCTACAAGAACGACGAGGAGCACCTTTTCGAGGTGGCGAGCCCCGTGATCCTGACCGGCATCGAGGCGCTCCCCCAGCGCGCGGACCTCCTCGAGCGGTCACTGCTTGTGGACCTCCCCGCGCTCGCTGACGATCAGCGGGAGACCGAGGACGTTCTCTGGCGGAGCTTCGAGGAGAAGCGCCCGCGCGTACTCGGCGCGCTGCTTGACGCCGCCGCGGCTGCGCTCACCAACCGTAAGCGCGTGCAGAGCGAACGGCGGAGCTGGCCTCGCATGGCCGATCACGCCCAGTTCGTGACGGCCGCCGAGAGCGGCCTCGGTTGGGAGCCGGGCGCCTACATGGCCAGCTACGCCGACAGCCGCGCGGACACCACTATGGCGGCGCTTGAGTCGTCGCCGCTCTGGCCCCACCTCGCCGAGTTCGCCGACGGCACACAGCGGACCGGCTCAGATCTGCTCGAGGCGCTTGTGGAGCTCGCCGGCGACACCGCGACGAAGCGCCGCGGCTGGCCAAAAGACGCGCGATCCCTATCGGCGCAGATCAAGCGGCTCGCCCCGGATCTGCGCCGGGTGGGCATCGAAGCCCAACGCGGGACGATCGGCAGCAGAGACCTCCGCCGGAAGACGATCACCCTCCTGAGGTTTCCGGATTCTTGCGACCCCTGCGACCCCCGCGACCCCCTTGGCTCTACAGAGCCAAATCGGGGGGTCGCAGGGGGTCGCTTCGACTTCGAGGGGGCCGCAAATGACTGACCGGGGGGTCGCAGGGGGTCGCAGGGGGTCGCAGGGGACAATGGCCAAAACCCCAGCATTTCCGGGCAGGGGGTCGCAGGGGTCGCAGGCTTCCCAAAAGGAGACAGCAAGAGAAGACCCGCCCGACCCCGCGACACTTGTCGTACAGACAAGACGCTCCAGCGCAGACGCGCTCGCGGCGCGGCTCCGCGCAGCCCGCCGGCATGCCCAGATGGCCAGCCCGCACACTCCCGAGGGCGCCGCGCGCCGGGCGGCCGTGGCCCGCCTCGAGGCAGAGCTCGAGTGCCCGAAGGCGCCAACTTCGACCCGAGGGCCCAAGGGGGCTCAGCCCGGCGACATCGTGCGTGCAGAGCGGAGCAGCTGGGAGGTGCTCGAGATCGACCCGGACCGACGCGAAGCGATCTGCCGCCTGCTCGGCGGCTCACACGCCGTTCGACGGTTCCGGGCGCGACGCATCGAACAGGTCGTACGCGCGCCGCGGGAGCCATTGCGGAGATGAGCAGTCTTCCGACTCCACCCCTGCTTGGCGCGCTCATCGATGCGTGGGACGAGGCCGACGAGGCCTCGCGGGCGCAGTTCGCCGACAGGCTGCGGCCGCACCTCGGCCGGGTCGACCAGGAGCTGCTCGACGCCGAGACGAAGGCGCGCGAGCTCGGCCTCCATCCCGAAACGCTCGTGCGCATGGCGCGGAACAAGAGGGTCCCCGGCGCCCGCAAGATCGGCCGCTCCTGGCGCTTTCCGGCGGGCGAGATCGACATCCGAGCGGCGACAGACACTCACATTCCGGAGCCTGCGCCCGCCAGGCGCGGCGGGCCCGGCGACGCGGCCACGTCGGCGATCCGCGGAGCATGAGCGTTGCGCGGTACGGACACCGCGACTACGATCCGGCGATCGACGAGGAGGCACCATTGCCGGTAGCAGGACATCGCACCCCAGAGGGCAGCGACTGGTACGCAAAGCTCGAGCGTGCACGCCGCACCGTCGAGCAAGCGCAGGAGCGACGCGACGAGCTCGCTCGCCAGGCGCTGCGCGCCGGCGTCGGTGTGCGGGGCGTAGCAAAAGCACTGGAGATCGACAAGGCGACCGTCAGCCGCCGCTATGGCGGCGAACGGTGAGCATTCGGCGGATAGAGCGCGGGTCGAAGGTCCGCTGGGAAGTCCGCTGGCGGGAACATGGCCGTAACCGCTCGCGCGTCTTCGATCGGCGCTCCGATGGCCTGACCTGGGACGCAGAGGTGCGAAGGCGCCGCCAGCTAGGTCCGCTCGCCCTCTCCCAGTTGACGACGGCAACGCCCACGCTCGGCGACTGGATAGAGCGTCGCTGGGCGCCCGAGCATGCGGCAACCCTCGAGCAGTCCACCCGTGAGCGGTACGCGAATGCCTACCGATGCCATGTAGCACCGCATCTCGATGAGGTGCCGCTCGCCGAGATCACCGTGGGAAGGCTGCGCACCTGGCAGGTGACACTGCTCGACTCGGACACGCCGATCGAGACGATCAACAAGGCGCGGACCCTCCTCTCGAGCGTTCTCCGGCATGCGGCCGAGGCAGAGGTGATCCCTGGCAATCCGCTCATGCTCGTTCGTGCGCCACGATCCCCTCAGAGAGACCGCGCGAAGCCGCTGGCGCCGCGGACCATCGAGGCAATACGGCGCGCGTTGCTCGAGCCGCCCGCTCGCGAGGTCGCTGCCTCCGAGGCAGGCACGCGCCACCGCCGCGGCTACACGCTCCCGCCGCGCCGGCCCCAACGGCGCCGACGAGATGCGCTGATCGTTTCGCTGCTCGCCTATGCGGGACTGCGTCCCGGGGAGCTCCACGCTCTGCGCTGGCAGGACGTCGGCGAGCACACCCTGTTGATCCAGCGCGCGACGGCGCCCGATGGGACGATCAAGGCCACGAAGACCTCCCGGGCTCGCAGCGTCAACCTCCTACCGCCGCTCGCAGCCGAGCTCCGCGAGTGGCGTCTGGCGACCGGCAGGCCGTCCGGCGAGGAGCTCGTGATCCCGGGTCCGTCGGGCACCGCGTGGACCAAGGCAGACATGGCGAATTGGCGCACGCGGCAGTGGGCGCCTGCCTGCCTCGAGGCCGGCCTGGAGCTCGTCCCCCGGCCCTACGATCTGCGGCACAGCTTCGCCTCGCTGCTGCTCGCTGAGCGCCGACAGCCGCTCTACGTCGCCCAACAGCTAGGCCACTCGCCGGCCGTTCTCCTGAGCACGTACGCACACCTGTTGCCGGAGCTTGCCGAGACTGAACGGGTCGAGCCCGAGCTTGAGATCGCGACTGCCCGCGAGGCCGCGCGTACGGCCTGAGTACGTTTCGGCCGCCATCCCGACGCGCCTAGGCGTGACGTGACGACGGAGAAACGGCTCGCCCGCAGGGGATTCTTCGAGCGGGAGCGACGGGACTCGAACCCGCGACCTCTGCCGTGACAGGGCAGCGCTCTAACCTACTGAGCTACGCCCCCGCGATGCTCGGATACGCCGGGGCGACGTTCCGTGCCTCCTCAGTATGCCAAGGCCGGGCACCTGTCCGGCCCCTGGCATGAAACTGGCCGGCCGGCCAGGCTGTGGAGTACGCTTGCCGGGTGGCGCTCGTCGGCCCTCCCCCGATGCTGAACTCGAGGCCGTTGTCGGTGATGCTGGGCGACATCCGCGAAGAGCGTGCGGCGAGCGTCCCCTACCCCCGGGGGAAACGCGCGTGTCGCTGGCGCGGACCCGCCGCTTCGCCGTCGACCCGCTGCCGATGCTGCTCGATGCGTACGAGCGCTTCGGCCCGATCTTCACGCTGCGGATCTTCCACTGCAACGTCGTGTTCATGCTGGGGCCCGCCGCGAACCACTACGTGACGGTGTCGCACGCGTCGAACTTCTCGTGGCGGGAGTCGCAGTTCCGCGACCTGATCGGACTGATGGGCGATGGCCTGCTGACCATCGACGGCGACTTCCACCGCCGCTCGCGCATGATCATGCTGCCGGCGTTCCACCGCGAACACATCGCCGCCTCCGCTGAGGCGGTGATCGACGAGACAACACGGGCGCTTGACGAGCTGACCCCCGGCAGCAGCATCGACCTGTATATGTGGACGCGACGACTGGCCGTACGTGTGGCGATGCGCGCGCTGTTCGGCGTCGACCCCGACGGCCCTCGGGCGCGCTCGCTGGACGCCGCGGCACTGTTCGAGGAGGCGCTGTCGTTCTATGCGTCTGAGTACGTGCTGCGCGTGCTGCGCGGCCGCTTCTCGCCGTGGGCGCGCATGCAGCGTGCCGCGCGCGCGCTCGACACGCTGATCTACTCGGAGATCACGCGCCGGCGGGCAACGGGCGAGCGCGGAGGCGACATCCTCAGCCTGCTGCTCGACGCCGAGGACGAGGACGGCAACACGCTGAGCGACCTGCAGATCCGCGACGAGGTGATGACGCTGCTGTTCGCCGGCCACGACACGACGACCTCGACGGTGTCGTTCATGTTCTACGAGCTCGCACGCCAGCCGCAGCTGACGGCGCGGCTGCTCGCCGAGCAGGACGCACAGCTGTCGGGCGGGCGGCCGACGAGCGCGCAGCTGATGTCCGGCGAGCTGACGGAGCTCGAGCTGGTGCTCGAGGAGACGCTGCGCAAGTATCCGCCGGCCTGGATCGGACCGCGGCGGGCGCTGGAGGCGTTCGAGTTCGAAGGCCACTCGGTGCCGGCGCGCGCGTTCGTGGACTACTGCTCGTGGGCGTCGCACCACCTACCTGACGTGTTCGAGCAGCCCGAGGAGTTTCGCCCGCAGCGGTTCGCGCCCGAGGCCCGCGCGGCGCTGCCGCGGGGCGCCTACGTTCCCTTTGGAGGCGGCTCACGCACGTGCATCGGCATGCGCTTCGGCCAGCTCGAGGTGCGCACGATCGCGACGCTGATCCTGTCGCGCTGCACGCTGGCGCTGCCGCCGGACTTCCAGCTGAGCATCCGCCAGATGCCGACGATCAGCCCCAAGCAGGGCCTGCCGATGCGCGTGATGCCGAGGAGCGCGATCACCGCCGCCGAGCTGCAGACCGCTGCCTGAGCCGATCAGCGCAGGCTCGCGGTCATCGTCAGGCGATAGCTGAGCGGCTGCTCGCTGGCGACGCTCGCGCCGACGCCCTCGACGTAGACGTGCGGGTCTGCGAACAGCGTCAGGCGCAGCCCTTCGATCAGGAAGCCAAGCGGGTGCGCGACGAGCTTGCCTTCGCTGGCGCCCGCGAGCGCGTTGACCGACGCCCCAACCC
This sequence comes from uncultured Solirubrobacteraceae bacterium, assembly GCA_963838405.1. Lineage (GTDB taxonomy): Bacteria > Actinomycetota > Thermoleophilia > Solirubrobacterales > Solirubrobacteraceae > Palsa-744. Next base: position 1,903,296 of record CAWIRA010000006.1, read on the forward strand.
CGAACAGCCCGCCGCTCGCTTGCACTTCGACCTCGCCGTCGCCGCTGCGCAGCAGGCGCACGTCGACGCCCGGCGGCAGCGCGGCCTTTACGGCTGCTTCGCTGACCACCGCCTGGGCGATGAGCGAGTTGCCGTGCTTGGCAAGGCTGGCGTCGCTGACCTTCAGCGTCCCCAGCTGCGCGCTGTCGGCGCTCACGTGGAGGCTGTTGACGCTGTGCCCTTCCCACAGCAGGTTGCCGAGCTGCGCCGGGCTGAGCGCGAGCCTACTCGCGCTGACGCGCACCGAGTCGGCGTGTCCCCACAACAGCTCGAGCGCCGGCCAAGCGCTGACGCTGACGCTGTGAACCTTGCCGTAGCGTCCTACGCGCGAGCTGATCCTGCTGGCGGCGATCCGCGGCAGCAGCACCTGCGCGAGCACGAACGCCAGCGCCAGCCCTCCCACGAGCGAGAGCAGGAGCCTCATCTTCGTCCGACCGCCACCACCGCGCCGCATCCGTGCAAGCTTCGCACGGGACGCGGCGCGGGTCGCCGGTTGCACTGTGCCGTGGGCGCTAGGCGAGGCCGTTCGCGACGAGGAACTGGTGGGCGACGCTGGCTGCCGACTGCTTGTCGATGCTGACGGCCGCGTTCAGCTGCTGGATCGCATGCTGCGTCAGCAGCGCGCTGACGCTGTTGAGGGTCTGTTCGAACGCGGGCCCCTCCGCGACGAGCACGCTCTTTCTGACGACGGGCGCGACGTTCTGGAAGCCAAACACGTGCTTGGGGTCGCTCAGCAGCTTGAACTTGCCGCTCAGCAGTTGCCCGTCGGTGCTGAACACCACCTGTGTATTGACCTGTCCGCTTTCGAGCGCCTTGTAGGACAGTTCGATCGCGATCGGCTTGAACGTCGGGACTACGCCGTAGGCCTGCTTGAGCCCGAGTAGACCCTCATAGCGCGTCGCGAATTCCGGCGGGCCACCGAGAATCACGGACTTGCCCAGCGGCTTCAGGTCGGCGATGCTCGACAGGTTGTGCGCGCTCGCGTAGCTCGGCAGCGTCGCGAGCGCGTCGGAGTCGTAGAACGGCGTGTAGTTCAGCAACGTCAGCCCGTCTTTTTCGACGAACGCCTTCGCTTCCTGGTAGGCGGCCGTTGCGCTCGTCGGTTCCTTTGTCTGGTTTGCGACCGCCGACAGCAGCGTGCCCGTGTACTCGGGATACATGTCGATCTGTCCTGAGGTCAGCGCCTTGTAGATGATCTCCGAGGAGCCGACGTTTTCTTTGAGCGTGACTTTGTAGCCCTTGGCCACGAGCGCCTGCGAGTAGAGCTGCCCGAGGATGTTCTCCTCGGTGAAGTTCTTGTCGCCAATCGTGACCGCCGGCTTGCCGGCCCCCGGTCCGCTGGCGGTGCTCGCGGTCGTGGTTGCGGTCGTGGTAGACGACGATTTGCTGCTCCCGCAGGCCGCGACCCCCACGCTCAGCGCGACCAGCGCGAACGCCACCGCGATACCCGATTTGAACCTGCCCCAGCCGTTCCGTCGCCTTCGCCTCATTCGCGTCCTCCCGCTTTGTTTACTTTGTTGATCGGAATAATAAGGAATACCGTCACGCAGCCGTCGCGGCCGGCGCAGCGTCGACCAAAAGCTCACGCCCGCCGCTACGCAGCGCGCGCGGCGTGAGCGCGCGCTCGACGAGCGCGAGCGCGCCGTCAACCGCCAGCGCCAGCGCCGCCACGCAGATCGCGGCGCCGAGCACTCCCGAGAAGTGGTAGCTCGTTTCGTTGGCGATGACGTCGCCGAGGCTGCCACTGAAGCCGGCGAGCGCAGCGATCGTGGTGGTGCTGACGACGAACACCGCGGCGGTGCGCACGCCTGCGAACAGCAGCGGCACCGCCAGCGGCAACTCAACGTCGCGCAGCGTCTCCCAGCCGCTCATGCCCATGCCCTTGGCGGCGTCGACGAGATCGGCGTCCACCCCATCGACGGCAAGATATGCGTTGGTCACGATCGGCGGCACCGCGAGCACCACGAGCGCGAGCTCGACGACCGTCAGGCCAAGGCCGAAGAACGCGTCGCCGATCGCCAGCACGACGAGGCTCGGGAGCGCGCGTCCGATGTTGCCGACGTTGATCGCAACGAACGAGCCGCGGTGGCGATGACCGAGCCACACGCCGAGCGGGAGCGCAACCGCGACCGCAATCGCGAGACCGATCGCCGCAACCCTGAGCGTTTCGAGCGTCAGATGCGTGAGGCTGGGCAGCGCCGTCGGAGCCCCCGGCACGGCGCCGTTGTGGGCGATGAAGCGGAACGCTTCGATGAATTCGTGCATCGCCCGCGCCCTAGCTCGCCCGCGCCCGTTCCCACGGTGTGAGCAGTCGCAGCGCGATCACCAGCACCGCGTCCGCGAGCAACGCCAGCAGGATCGACAGGGCACCCGCGACGATCAGCTCGGTCTTGAACGGCCCCTCGCCGAGCGCGGTGTGGATCGGCACCCCGAGCCCGCGGTCATAGACGACGTAGACGATCGTCGCGAGCGCGATGATCGTGACGACCGCGATCCGCAGGCCGGCGATGATCGCCGGCAACGCGAGCGGCAACTCGACGCGCAGCAACGTCTGCGTGCGCGACATGCCGGTGCCCTCGGCCGCGTCGAGCACCTCCGCGGGCACCGATCTGAGGCCGGCGAGGATGTTGCGAAACAGGATCAGCAGCGTGTAGGAGACCAGCGCGATCTCGGCCGTGAACACGTTCAGCCCGACCGGTGCCGCCAGCAGCTCGAACAGCGCCAGCGCAGGGATCGTGTAGAGGATCGTCGTCACGAGGATCATCGGGCGCTCCAGCCAGCCGAAGCGGTGGGCTGCGATTGCCAGCGTCATCGCGATCACGAAGCCGATCGCGACAGCGACGAGCGCGAGCGCGATGTGCTGGCGCAGCGCAGGCCACAGCACCGGCCCCCAGTTGCGGCTGACCCATCCCGCGCAGAACAGGCGGTTGTGGATTTCACAGCTCGAGCTCTGCGCGGCGAAGTTCGGGATCACCGGCCCCGTCGTGGAGGCGGCGAGCACAGCCAGCGTCACGGCAGGGTCTCCGGCTGCGGCTGCGCTGCGTCGTTCACCGGCTCCGCGGGCTCGACGGTCTCGTCGCTGAGCAGCTGCTCGATGACGCCGAGCGTCAGCAGCCCCTCGACGTGGCCGTCCGCGTCCACCACCGTCAACGGCTCGCCCCGCTCGCTGAGCATCAGCGAGAGCGCGTCCCGGACCGAGGTCTCGCCGTCCACGTGACGGGCGCCGTCGGCGCCCGTGTCCGCCTGTAGCCCATTGGCTTGCGCCAGCTTCAGCTCCGCGACCTTGGTCAGCGCCAGGCGCTTGAGGCCGCGATCGGCACCGACGAACTGGGCGACGAACTCATCTGCCGGGCGGGTGAGGATCTCGCGCGGGGTGTCGTACTGCGCGAGCACGCCGCCCTCGCGCAGGATCGCGATGCGGTCGCCCATCTTGATCGCCTCGTCGATGTCGTGCGTGACGAACACCACCGTCTTCTTGACCTTCGCCTGCAGGCCCAGGAACTCGTCCTGCAGGCGCGCGCGATTGATCGGATCGATCGCACCGAACGGCTCGTCCATCAGCATCAGCGGCGGATCGGCCGCCAGCGCGCGGGCGACGCCGACGCGCTGGCGCTGACCTCCCGAGAGCTGGGACGGGTAGCGAGAGGTCATCTCCCGCGGGTCCAGCCCGATCAGCTCGAGTAGCTCGCGAACACGCGCCGCGATGCGGTCCTTCGGCCAGCCCAGCAGACGTGGCACCGTCGCGATGTTCTCGCTGACGGTCTGGTGTGGGAACAGCCCCACCTGCTGGATCACGTAGCCGATCTCGCGACGCAGCTGCCGGGGCTCGCGCTCGAACACGCTGCGCCCGCCGAGCAGGATGTCGCCCGAGGTGATCGGGATCATCCGGTTGATCAGCCGCATCGCGGTCGTCTTGCCCGAGCCCGACGGGCCGACGAGCACGCACACCTCGCCGGCGGGCACCGTCAGCGACAGCTCGCGAATCGCCGGCTCGCGCTGCCCGGGATAGCGCTTGCTGACCTTTCTCAGCTCGAGCTCGGCGGCCTGCGCGAACGCCGACGGCCCCTCGTTATGGGCGGTGTCTGCAATCTTCACGGGAGCTCCCGGGCGGGTGCGCCAATCCTAGCCAACGCCGACGGCCCCTCAGCTCTCGGCAGGCTGCGCTCGCTAGCCTTGGAGTTCGCTGACGGAGGGCGCGTAGCTCAGTTGGCTAGAGCACCTCGTTTACACCGAGGGGGTCGCCCGTTCGAGTCGGGCCGCGCCCATCACACACAACACCCTCACAGCACACTCACTCCCGAATGACCGAAGAAACCCCCATCCGCATCGCCGTGATCGGCTCCGGCCCCGCCGGCTTCTACGCCGCCGGGCACCTGCTCAAGGACCCGCAGGGACGCATTGAGGTCGACATGCTCGAGCGTCTGCCGACGCCGTGGGGCCTCGTGCGCTCGGGCGTCGCGCCGGATCACCCGAAGATCAAGTCGGTCACGCGCGTCTACGAGAAGACCGCGGCAAATCCACGCTTTCGCTACTTCGGAAACGTCACCTTCGGTGAGCACGTCTCGCGCGAGGATCTGCTGGCGCACTACCACGCGATCGTCTACGCGACCGGCTCGCCGTCGGACCGGCCGCTGGGCATACCGGGTGAAGAGCTGCCTGGATCGCATGCGGCGACCGAGTTCGTCGGCTGGTACAACGGCCACCCCGACCACACGCACCTCGAGTTCGATCTGCTCTCGGCAGAGCGCGCGGTGGTGATCGGCAACGGCAACGTCGCACTCGATGTCGCGCGCATGCTCGTGCTGGCTCCCGAGGAGCTCGAGCCGACGGACACGGCCGACCACGCGCTCGAGGTGCTCGCCGCCAGCCGCGTCTCGGAGGTCGTGATCCTGGGCAGGCGTGGACCTGCGCAGGCGGCGTTCACGAACCCCGAGCTGCTCGAGCTCGGCGAGCTCGCGGACGCCGACGTGATCGTCGACGAGGCCGAGCTCGAGCGGGCGCTCGCCGTTGCCGATGCCGATGCCGAAGCGGACATCACATGCCGGCGCAACGTCGAGATCCTGCGCGACTATGCGACGCGTCCCGCCAAGGGTCATCGCAAGCGCATCGTGCTGCGCTTCCTGCTCTCGCCGGCCGCGTTCCTGGCGGACGACCACGGCCGGCTCGGGGCCGTCGAGCTCGTCCGCAATCGAGCTCGTGCCTGCGCCCTCTGGCGGTCTGCGTGCGGCCGCGACCGATGAGCGCGAGACGCTCACGGCGGGGCTGGCGTTCCGCGCGATCGGCTATCGCGGTATCCCGTTGCCGGGCGTGCCGTTCGACGAGCGTTCGGCGACGATCCCCAACGACGGCGGCCGGGTCCTCGACGCCGACACTCGCGCGGTCGCTCCCGGCGAGTACGTTGTCGGCTGGATCAAGCGCGGCCCTTCGGGCGTGATCGGCACTAACAAGAAGGACGCGCAGGAGACCGTCGACGCGATGCTCGCCGACCTGGCGCGTTCGAGCAACGGCGCCGGCGCCTCCGGCGGGCACGCAGCCGGTCACACCCCCGCGACGCCGGATGCCGCCGCCGTCGAGGCGCTGCTGCGCTCGCGCCAGCCCGAGCTCGTCACCTACTCCGGCTGGGAGGCGATCGACCGCCACGAGCGCGCGCTCGGCGAGTCGGCCGGCCGGCCGCGCGTGAAGCTCACGCGCATCGACGAGCTGCTGCAGGCGGCCGCCGCCGAAGAGCCGTAGCCGGCAGCGTCTGCGAGACTGTCCGCCTTCAGGCCCCGTTAGCTCATCTGGTAGAGCGCCGGACTTTTAATCCGGTGGGGCGGGTTCGAGTCCCGCACGGGGCACTTCTAAAGTCGCTGCAAGCAGCCTAGGTTTGGTAAGCGTTCAGTCCGTTGGTTTTCAGGCGAGGGATGGCGTTGGGTCGCCGTGGGCGTGGGCGTTGAGGAGGTCGGTGAGGTAGGCGAACATTGAACGGTGTTGTAGCCGGCAGGTGATTGAGGCTGAGAGCAGTCGCTCGATGCGTCGTTCGCCTTGCTCGGATTGGCTGCCGAGGGAGAGCTTGCGGTAGATGACCGCGCCGCGGAGGGAGCGCTCGGCGTGGTTGTTGGTCGGCTCCACGCCGTCGTGAGCGGCGAAGGTCCATAGCGCGGGCCAGGCCTTCAAGAGGTTGCGCGCCATGCCACGGCAATGCCGTTGTGCCGGAGCACCAACCCCGGCGAATGGACTTGAGTCGCCCTACACGCCGCCAACGCCAGCAGACGGGGACGGGAGGACCGCCACCTCAATTTCTACGCCAGCCAGGCGGGACATGCTCCGGCTGCGTGCCTCATGGCGAGGTGTGCCCGACGGCAATGACGAACACCAGCTATCGCAATGCCAGAGCTCGCTGGAGACCCGTATCGACCTGAACCATCAGCCAGTCCGGCAGCGCACCGAGCCGCTCCTCGGCAGCCATCCGATCGATGGTGGCCAGTTGTGTGAGGTTCACAACCGAATCATCATCCAATCCCGTCAACTCCGCAGAGATGAGCACATTTCCCGGGAGCGCAGCCAACCGGAGGTTGGTCGTCAACACTGCCACGGTGACCGTCGCCAGACGCGAGCGGTTGTACTGGTCGGCGCTGATCACGAGCACCGGACGCCGTAGCGCAGGCGCCGAGCCTCGCGGCAGACCCAGGTCTGCCCACCACAGCTCGCCGCGACGCATCAACGTCCATCGACCGACAGTGCCGCAGCCGCCGCGTCGGTAAACGCGTGATCGTCCGGCAGACCAGCGATCACACGGTCGATTGCCTCGGTCGTTTCCTCATCGTCCAGTGCGTTGAGCCAGCGCTCTGCAGCGCGTACAAAGAACTCGCTGCGCGAGACGCCCAGCTCACGGGCCGCGCGGTCCACCCGATCGAACGTTTCGTCCGGCAGGGAGATGGCCGTCTTCATGATCGGAGTATAACACGGTTATACCCCGATCCTCGCCGCCAGGCAGGCTCCGCATCGCGTCCCGCCTCTTGCATCAGCAGACGTTCGGCGGCCCCCGCTCGCTGCCGAGCAAACGCTAGGTGGCTCAGACTGCCTGCGCCAGCGGCGGCCGGCGCTCGGCCCACGGCCGCGCGTGCTCGAGCTGAGCGGCGAGCGCGAGCAGCGCGCCATCCTGCCACGGGCCGGCCACGAGTTGGGCGCCGACCGGTAGGCCGTCGTCGTTCCAGTGAAGCGGCAGGCTGACGGCGGGCAGGCCGGTGACGTTGCCGAAGGCGGTGAAGGACACGCTCGCGACGACCTCGAGCACGGGCTGGTCGGGCGCTGCATGCTGGGCCTCGAGAATCGAGCCGGCGCGCGGCGGCAGGATCGCCGAGGTGGGCGTCAGCAGGATGTCGAAATCGCGTCCCCAGCGCGCGACCTCACGGCGACTCAGCAGCTCGAGCGTGCGCGCGGCAAGGACGTAGTCATAGGCGCCGAGCTCGCCGCTTGCGCCGCGCTGGTGAACGATGTGCGGCTCCACGGCTGACCAGTCGACGCCCTCGTAGTCGGCGAGGCCGCCCTGGGTGAGCGCGATGAACGGCCCCACCATCTCTTCGGAGATCGTCGGCACCTCGACCTCGAGCACCTCGTGACCGAGCTCCTCGAGCAGCGCCGCGGCGGCGAGCGCGGCGGCGGTGCACGACGCGTCTGTAGGGATGCCCAGCGGTGCGTGGGCCATCAGCCCGATCCGCAGGCGCGGCGGCGCCGAGCCCGGCTCCTGCGCGAACGGACGTGAGGGCGCCGGCGCGTTGTACCAGGCGAGCTGGTCCTGATAGGCGATCGTGTCGAGGACGGCGGCCGAGTCAGCGACCGTCCTCGCGACAACGCCCTCGACGACGGCGCCCAGCCAGCTCTGCGCCAGTCGCGGTACGCGCCCGCGGCTGGGCTTGAAGCCGACGAGCCCGCAGTAGGAGGCGGGAATGCGAATCGAGCCACCGCCGTCGTTGGCGTGGGCGATCGGGAACATGCCGGCTGCGACAGCCGCCGCGGCGCCGCCGCTCGAGCCGCCCGGCGTGCGGCTCGGGTCCCACGGGTTGCGGCTGGGGCCGTAGCGGGTGTTCTCGGCGGCCGTGATCACGCCGAACTCGGGGGTGTTGGTGCGCCCGCACAGCACGAAGCCGGCGCGCTCGAGCGCCTCGACGACCAGCTCACTCTCCGTGCTCGCCCCCGCGGGCGCTCCGTTTGAGCCGTACGTGACCGGCCAGCCGGCGACAGGCGTCAGGTCCTTGATCGGCAGCGGCACACCGAGGAACGGCGCTTGCGTGCCGTCGCTGGAATCCTCGCCGGCGGCGAGGCGACGATCGGCCTCGGCAGCCGCCGTGCGCGCGTCCTCGTCGTTGCGCCAGATCACAGCGTTCAGCTCCGGGTCGCGCGCGTCGACCGCGGCGATGCAAGCGTCCAGCAGCTCCGCCGCCGAGAGCTCGCGCCGGCGCAGCGCCGCTGCGAGCTCAGTCGCCGGTGTGAACGGGTCGAGCGAGGCCATCGGTGCGAGCGACCCTACCAGGGTAGGCTTGGCCCGTGCCAGGGCGTTCGCATTGGCGCGTGGCGATCGTCGGCGCCGGCTTCTCGGGGCTCGGCATGGCGGCGCGGCTAGCGCATGAAGGGATGCGCGACTTCGTCGTGCTCGAGCGCGCGGAGGATCTCGGGGGCACGTGGCGCGAGAACACCTATCCGGGGTGCGCGTGCGATGTGCCGTCCAACCTGTACTCGTTCTCGTTCGCGCCCAACCCCGCCTGGAGCCGGACGTTCTCGCGCCAGCCCGAGATCTGGCAGTACATGCGCACGCTCGCGCGCGAGCAGGGCCTCGATGCTCACATCCGTTACGGCCATCAGGTGACCGCCGCGCGCTGGGACGCACAGCAGCAGCAGTGGCAGATCACGACGAGCAGCGGCGATCTCACCGCCGATGTGCTGGTGGCCGCGGCCGGGCCGCTGAGCGACCCGATGCTGCCGGAGATCGAGGGCATCGACAGCTTCGAGGGCACGATCTTCCATTCGGCGCGCTGGCGCCACGATCACGCGCTCGCCGGCGAGCGCGTCGCGGTGATCGGCACCGGCGCCTCCTCGATCCAGCTGATCCCCGAGATCCAGCCGCTGGTCGAGCGCCTGCACGTCTTCCAGCGCACGCCGCCGTGGGTAGTACCGCAACGCGACCGACCGACAACGCGCGCCGAGCGCACGCTCTACCGCGCGCTGCCGCCCCTACAGCGCCTCGTGCGCGGCGCCGTCTACGCCGCACGCGAGCTGTTCGTGCTGCCGTTGATGCGGCCCCGTGTTGGCTCGCTGCCCGAGCGCGCGGCGCGCAAGCATCTCAGCGAGCAGGTGCCCAACGCTGAGCTGCGGGCGCGGCTGACGCCCAGCTATCGCATCGGCTGCAAGCGCATCCTCATCTCAGACAGCTACTACCCGGCGCTGGTCCAGTCCAATGTCGAGCTCGTGACCGATGCGATCCAGGCGATCACGCCGCGTGGAATCCTGACGCGCGACGGTGTCGAACGTGAGCTCGACACGATCATCCTCGGCACCGGCTTTCACGCCACCGACTTTCCCACAGCGCAGTGGATCTACGACGGCGACGGTCAGTCGCTCGCGCAGAAGTGGCACGGCAGCGCGCAGGCCTATCTCGGCACAGCGGTGGCGGGCTTCCCCAACCTGTTCCTGCTGGTCGGGCCCAACACCGGCCTCGGGCACAACTCGATCATCTTCATGATCGAGTCACAGCTTCACTACCTGATGCAGTGCCTGCGGTTCATGGAAAGCAGCGACATGGACGTGATCGAGGTGCGTGAGCCGATCCAGCGCCACTACAACGAAGAGCTCCAGCAGCGACTGGGCGGGACCGTATGGAACTCCGGCGGCTGCGCCAGCTGGTACCTGGACGAGCAGGGCAGGAACACGATCATCTGGCCGGGCTCCTCGTGGCCGTTCCGCAGGCGGCTGCGGCGCTTTGAGCCTGCCGACTACAAGCTGCGCCGGCGCGCGTCGCCGGCCGCGCAGCACGCGGGCGCGGCGACGCTCACCGAGCGCTACTGAACTCGACGAGCAGCCGTCGGCCGAGGCGGCGCTGGGCGCCGCCTCGGCCTCACAGACGACTGCTGTCGTCGTGGCTCGCTCAGCTGCTCTCGTCGGCCGTGCCGGCGTCCTCGCCGCTGCCCGGCTCGTTGCCGGCGGCAGGGTCATCCCCGTCGGCGAGGATCCGGTAGAGCTCGCGGCGCGTTCCCGCGAGCACGGTGCTCGCCTTGGCGATCTGCGCCTCGCTGCCCGTCCGCATCACCTGCGCGAACGCACCGGCGACCTCGCGGACGAGCCTTCCCAGCTCATGCCTTCCGGCGGGCCCGCCCGTCTGCTCCCACGGAGCCGGGCGCTCGGCGCCACGCTCCTCGAGCAGCGTACGACCCGCGTCGGTGATCGCGAACAGCTTGCGTCCGTCGTCCTCCTGTGTGCGGATCAGGCCCTCGTCCTCGAGTTGCTGCAGGGCGGGGTAGACAGAGCCGGGGCTCGGGCTCCAGAGGCCGCCGCTGCGCTCCTGCACCTCCTGCATGATCTGGTAGCCGTTGCGGGGCTCCTCCGCGAGCAGCAGCAGAGCCGCCGTGCGAATGTCGCCGCGCCGCGCCCTGCGACCGCGACCGCGTGGGCCGCCGCCTGCGCCGAAGCCGCCAAGCGGTCCGCCGCCGAACTCGCCCCGCGGACCGTGCGACGGCCCGTGGCCGTGACGTCCGCGGTGGTGCGCCGAGCGGCACCCGGGCTTTCCGCCCGTTGAATAAACTGAATCATCAAACATATCTATTTCCTATCGTGCGCTATCAAAGTAACTACACGATATATCGTAACAGAACTTCAACCGAGTCCCTCCCGCAGGGCGCTGCAAGCGGGACAGGTACTCGAAATGGGCGAGCGAGGCGCAGCCGCCCCGCCGTCCTATGTTGCGGGCACCTCCGAGGGGGTGACGGTGCTCACGGGCAGACCCGTGCCCGAGACCTTGCTCGGAAGGTCGAGCTTCAACCATCGCGACAGTCGCGTCGGCAGCGTCGAGATGATCACCTCGTCGAAGCCGTGCAGGTTGATCGCATCGTGCACCGCCACCACCGGATCCGGCGCCCCCACGATCCCCTCCACGGGGGCTCCGGCGGCCTCGCTCAGCAGCGGCAGGGCCTGATCGATCACGGCTCTGGCCTCGCCGGCATCCTGGTCCTCAGGGTCGACGATCTTGTGCAGGCCGTGCGTTGCGTTCGGCACGAGCAGTGTGAACGTGCACGGCCCGCGCTCAGCTCGCTCTCGCACTGCGTCGAGCAGCGGTTGTGTGGCGGCGGTCTTATGTGCCACCACGAGTACTCGGATCGGGGTCTCGGAGGACTCCATGGTCTGGAACTCCCTTCTCCGGTGGTTGGCTCTGACGATCGAGCCGGCGCCTACGCGGCGTAGCGCTGCGCCGAGCGAGCGCGGGCCTTGGCGGCCTCGATCTCACGATCCTTCGGCGGCGCGTTTGTGACCAGCTCGTCCAGCAGGCGCGCCGAGATCTCGCTCACGGCGTCGACCGCGCGCTCGAAGGCATCGACGTTGGCCTGCGAGGGCTTTGTGAAACCGCTGATCTTGCGCACGTACTGCAGCGCCGAGGCCTGTATCTCCTCGTCGGTGGCGGGCGGCTCGAAGTTATTGAGGTTGCGAATGTTTCTACACATGCTCTGATCGTACACCCGCCTCGTCAGTGCCTGAAGTGGCGAACGCCGGTGGCGACCATCGCCGCGCCGGCCGCGTCGATCGCCGCGATCACGTCTTCGTCGCGTACCGAGCCGCCGGGCTGGATGATCGCGCTGACGCCCGCGTCGAGCGCGAGCTGCGGGCCGTCGGCGAACGGGAAGTACGCGTCGGAGGCGAGCGCCGAGCCGGCGAGCGCGTCGGCGCGGAACGCCTGTGCCTTCTCGACCGCGATGCGCACCGCGTCGACGCGGCTCATCTGACCGGCGCCGATGCCGATCGTGGCGCCGCCGGCGGCGATCACGATCGCGTTGGAGCGCACGTGTCGGCAGACCACCCACGCGAACAGCATGTCGCGCCACTCCTGCTCGCTCGGCTGGCGCGCGCTGATCGTGCGCATCTGCTCGCGCGTCTCCGCGACGACGTCGTGCGTCTGCACGAGCTCGCCGCCGATCACGGGCTTGGATTCAATTTCTCGCAGAGGCGCCGGCCAATTGCCGAGCTCGAGCAGGCGCACGTTTTTCTTGACCTGCAGCGCCTCCAGCGCGGCGGCGTCGTAGCCGGGGGCGAGCAGCACCTCGATGAACTGTTTGCCCAGCTCCTCCGCCAGCGCGAGATCGACAGGACGGTTGATCACGATCACGCCGCCGTAGGCGCTCTGCGGGTCGCACGCGAAAGCCTGTTCATAGGCCTCGCGGGCGCTGGCGGCGACGGCGCAGCCGCAGGGGTTGTTGTGCTTGACGATCACACACGCGGGCTCGTCGAACTCCTCGGCCAGCTCGCGTGCGGAGCTGAGGTCGAGCAGGTTGTTGAACGACAGCTCCTTGCCGTGCAGCTGCTGCACGCCCGCGAGCAGGTGTGTCGGCGAGCCCGCGCGCGCGTAGAACGCAGCCTGCTGGTGGGGGTTCTCGCCGTAGCGGAGATCCATCACCTTCTCGTAGGACGCGCGCCGGCTCGGCGCAAACGCGCCGTCGGCGCCACGCGTCGCGAACCACGTCGAGATCGCCGCGTCATAACGCGCGGTGGTGGCGAACGCCTTGCCCGCGAGCCGCTTGCGCGTCTGCAGCGACAGCCTGCCGCCCGACTCGCGCAGCTCGCCCAGCACGCGCTCGTAGTCATCCGGGTCGACGAGCACGGCGGCGAACGCGCTGTTCTTGGCGGCCGCGCGAATCATCGTCGGACCGCCGATGTCGATGTTCTCGATGACCTCGTCCTCGGAGGCGTCGCCGCGCGCGACCGTCTGCTCGAACGGATACAGGTTCACGCACACCAGGTCCACCTGCTCGATCTCCTGCTCGCTCGCCGCGCGCAGATGCGCGTCGTCGTCGCGGCGCGCGAGCAGGCCCGCATACAGGCGCGCGTGCAGCGTCTTGACGCGACCGTCCATGATCTCCGGGAAGCCGGTGAAGTCCTCGATCGAGCGCACCGCGATGCCCGCGCCCTCGAGCTCACGAGAGGTGCCGCCCGTCGAGATCAGTTCGACGCCGAGCTCGGCGAGTCCCTGCGCGAGCGCCACGATTCCCTGCTTGTCCGACACCGACAGCAGCGCCCTGCGCACGACCACCTCGCCCGGCTGCGCACGCTCGATCCCAGGAGCAGCTCGATCGGTCATGAGGTCGCCTTCGCCGGCCATTGCCAGCAGCCTACCCCTCGCCGTCGACGATCGTCCGGCGTGCGTTCTCGGGGTCGGCGCGCAGGGCGTCGCGAGCGAACAGCGCGACGGCACGCGGCAGCAGCTCGTGCTCGAGCGGGCGCAGCGCTGCCAGCACCGCGTCGGGCTCACGCGCGTCGGGGAGCTCGACCGCGCGTTGCAGGATCACCGCCCCCGAGTCGACGCCGGCGTCGACGAAGTGGACGGTCACGCCGAACACCTTCACCCCGTACGCGAGCGCCTGCTCGATCGCAGCGAGCCCCGGGAACGCCGGCAGCAGCGAGGGGTGCACGTTGATCACCGCACGCGGGAAACGCGACAGGAACGACTCGCCGAGCAGCTCCATGTAGCCGGCGAGCACCACCAGCCGAACACCGCGCTCGCTCAGCCAGTCAGCCAACGCCTCGTCGCGCGCGGCGCGGTCCGCGTAGTCAGCGCGGGCGAACACAGCGGTCGGCACCCGGCGCTGCTCGGCGCGCGCGAGCGCGGGGGCGCCGGCGACGCTCGAGGCGACGGCCACGACGTCAGCGTCGCGACCGTGGACGCTGTCGAGCAGCGCCTGCAGGTTTGTGCCCGCGCCGGAAACCAGCACGGCGATCGGCAGTCGCTCGCTCACGCGCGCCGCACGATAGCTGCGATCGTCGTCTTGGCGCTGGCGCTCGAGTAGCGCTCGGTCGATCCGCTCGACTAGATTTCCGCTCTCCGCTAGACGCCTCCGCGTACGCCGCCGGGGCCAACACGCAAAGGAGACCTCTCGATGAGCAGAAATCCTCGCTGGGCTGCGATCGCCCTGGCCACGACGCTTGCCTGCGTGGGTGGGCTCGCAGCGCCGGGCCTCGCGGCTGCCGGCGCCCTACACGTGACCACGCACCTGTGGGAAGTGGGTGAGGGCAACAACGTGCACAGCGTGGCGGCCGGCGGCAAGTTCGAATACTGCGCCGCCGAACCGACCACAGGACTCACGCCCGTGCTCGCCTACTCCCACGCGCCCGTCGGCAAGAGCTTCACGTCCACGCTCACCGCCCCCGCGGCGACGGGCACGGTGGTGGGCAAGGTGAAGGTCAAGTTCAAGAAGGCGAGCGGTCGCGTCGCCGACACGTACGCGGGGCCGTCGTTCCCGAAGCACCAGATCGCCGGTGGCAAGTACACGTTCTCGTTGATCGTGTCCGGCCAGACGGTCGCGAGCGAGACGCTCGTGCTCGACCCCACAGAAAGCAAGTGCGCCGGCTGAGCGCGCGGGTAGGAGCCGGTAAAGCACGGGGGCTATCGGCGGAGGTTTACCTGCAAGTTGAGGCTGAAGTTGACCACGATCTCAGCCTTCGCGCGCCTGGTGTGACCGGCGATGCCGCGGCGCGCCCACAGCTCGCGCAGAGCGACGATGCTCTCCGGCAGAGCCAGCAGCAGAGCGAAAGCGTCAACGACGGACACGGGCGCGGACTTTTCCGTCGATGAGGTACGTATCCTTGCAGACAATCGTCAGCACACGGGGAATCATAAGCGGTGTGTGGACGAGCCGCGAACTCCAACTCTTTTCCCTGCAAATCACCACCTCATGCCTGCCAAGAAATCTGCCGCCAGCGTGGCGCTCGGCGCCGCGGCCAGGTCACTGCGCACCGAGCGAGGACTCGCACAGGAGGCCTTCGCCGGACGTGCTGGGCTGGATCGGAGCTACTACGGCGCCATCGAGCGCGGCGAGTTCAACGTCAGCCTGGACACGATCGTGAAGATCGCGGCTGCGCTCGGGGTGCCCGCTGCCGCGCTGCTCGAGCGCGCCGAGCTTTAGGTGCGAGTCGACGTGTGAGCAAGCTCACAGGTCCTGACTGTTGGATGTCCTTCAATTGCTGGCGGGCGGAGAGGGCCCACCCCACCGCGACCCACAGGACGGGCCCATGCTCACATCAATCACCATCACGGTTCTCGTGGTCGCAGCGCTCGGCTACGGACTGCGCTCCGAGCGCGACGGGCAATTGATCCTCCACCGGCGATACAACAACCGCTACAACGACGCCGCGGGCGCGCGTGAAGACCACTTCGAATAGGCGCTCCGAGCCCGAAGGCGTCAGACGTTGACGAGTGACAGCGGCGGCGGGCCGTCGCTCTGCCCTTCGCCATCCTCCAGCGAGTACTTGCCGGCCGCGCCGTCGCTGCCCGCGAGCGGGTAGGTGCCGGTGAAGCACGCGTCGCAGTGGGATTCCCGCCCGCCCGCCTGTGGGCCGATCGCCTCGTAAACACCCTCAAGCGACAGGTAGTGCAGCGAGTCGCAGCCCAGCTCGGCGGCGACCTCCTCGCTGCTGCGCCCGTGGGCGATCATCTCCTCGCGCGTGGACATGTCGATGCCGTAATGGCAGGGATGCTTGATCGGCGGCGCAGAGATACGCATGTGGATCTCGGCGGCGCCGGCGTCACGCAGCATCTGCACGATCTGGCGCGTGGTGTTGCCGCGCACGATCGAGTCGTCGACCACGACCAGGCGCTTGCCGATGATCACCTCGGGCAGCGGGTTGAACTTGAGCCGCAGCCCGTGCTTACGCAGCTCCTGCCCGGGCTGGATGAACGTGCGCGCGACGTAGCGGTTCTTGACGAATCCGTCGTCCTGTGGCAGCCCGGCGGCGCGCGCCAGGCCGCGCGCGGCGGGGTTGCCGGAGTCAGGCACGGCGATCACGAGGTCCGCCTCGACGGGCGCCTCGCGCCAGAGGATCTCGCCCATGCGTCCGCGCGCCACCTGCAGGACGGTGCCGCTCATGCGCGAGTCCGGGCGCGCGAAGTAGATGTACTCGAAGACGCACAGCGCGCGCCTGCCGCCGGTCGCGACCTCGCGGCTTTCGAGGCCGTGCTCGCCAAGCGTCACGAGCTCTCCCGGCTCGACGTCGCGGAGGAATTTGGCGCCGATGATGTCAAACGCACACGACTCGCTGGCGACGCAGTAGCGCGGCCCTCCCTCGCCACCGTCGGGCGCTTCGGGGCCGGGGTCGAGCACGCCGAGCGCCAGCGGACGCAGGCCGTGCGGGTCGCGGAAGGCGACGACGCGGTCCTTGGTCATGGCGACGATCGAGAAGGCGCCGCGTAGGCGCGGCAGCACGTCCGCGATCGCGTCCTCGACGAGCTCGGCGGGGTGCGTGGCGATCATCGCGGCGATGATCTCCGAGTCCGATGTCGAGCTGAACGTGACACCGCGCTCGAGCAGCTCGTCGTGCAGCTCCAGCGCGTTGATCAGGTTGCCGTTGTGCGCAAGCGCGAGCTCCCGGCGCGAGCCGTTGGTGCCCTCCGAGCGTTGCACCGGCTGCGAGTTCTCCCACGCGTTCGAACCGGTGGTCGAGTAGCGCACGTGCCCGATCGCGAGCTCGCCGGCGAGCGTGCGCAGGTCGTTCTCGGTGAACACCTGGTTGACCAGCCCGAGCTCACGGCGCGTGATGATGTGCCCGCCGCGGTCGGCCGCGGCGATGCCCGCGGACTCCTGGCCGCGGTGCTGCAGGGCGTACAGCGCGAAGTACGACAGACGCGACACCTCGTGACCGGGCGCGTACAGTCCAAACACTCCGCACTCGTCGCGCGGTCCCTCACGCATCACGTTCACAAGCTAGCAGGGGTCACGAGAACAGCTCCGCCAGCGTCGCGTACGCCGCCGCGAGCTCCTCGAGCGTCAGCGTCAACATCGTGCCAGCGAGGGCACCCGCCTCGACGATGCTAAGCACATCATCGCCAACCCTGCCGATCGGCACGACCGCCACGCGCTCACCCAGCTCGCTGATGGCGTCGGCGTCACCGCTGACTACGAAGCTGCCGGAGCCCTCGCCGAACAGCGCCGCCGTCAGCAGCGGCGGGACCGCGTCGCGCGAGGACGGGTCGGGCGGCGCCGGCAGCGGAGCCGGCTCCCACAGGTCTTCTGGCAACTCGACCTGCGCGCCGAGACCACCGATCAGACAGCACTCGGCGAGCGCCACCGCCACACCGCCCTCGGCGACGTCATGAGCGCTCGACAGCGCGCCCGCGCGCACCGCGTCGCGCACCGCCAGCTGCGCGACGCGGACAGCCTCGATGTCGATCTCGGGGAGCCCATCGGGCAGCGGCTCGCCGAGCAGCTTCGCCAGCTCGCTCGCCGCCAGCGAGTGACGCAGCGGGCCGACCAGCGCGATCTGGTCACCGGCACGCGTGAAGCCCGGGCGCCCCGCGCGCCGCGCATCGGGCAGCCGCCCGACCATGCCGATCACCGGCGTCGGGTAGATCGGGCCCGTGGCGCCCTCGTTGTACAGCGACACGTTGCCGCCGACGATCGGCGCGCGCAGCGCCCGGCAGGCGTCGCCGAGGCCGCGCACCGACTCCGTCATCTGCCACGCGACGTGCGGCTTCTCGGGGTTGGCGAAGTTGAGGTTGTTGGTCGTGCCGAGCGGCTCCGCTCCGACACACGCGAGGTTCGCGGCGCACTCGAGCACCGCAGCGACCGTGCCCGTGTAGGGGTCGGCCGCGACGCGTCGGCCGTTGCCGTCGATGCTCACCGCAAGCGCGCTCGCGTCTGCCAGCGCCAGCACGGCGGCGTCCGCCTGCTCGGGACCGCGCACCGTGCGCGACTGCACGATCGAGTCGTACTGCTCGAACAGGGCCCGACGCGAGCACAGATTCGCCGACGCCAGCAGCGCGAGCAGCAGCTCCCGCGGCGCCGACGCGTAGGAGAGCGCGACCGCAGCCGGCACCGGCGCGTAGATCGCCTGCTCAGGCTTGCGCGGGTCGAGGTCATACAGGGGGCAGTCGTCGACGAGCGCCGCAACCGGCATCTCGCCCACGAGCTCGCCGTCGCGCAGCACGCGCAGCACGCCGCCCGCGGTGACCTCGCCGATCGCCGCACCGTTGACCTCCCACTTCGCGCACAGCCGCATCACGGCCTCGACGTTGGCCGGCTCGACGACGCACAGCATCCGCTCCTGGGACTCGCTGACCATCACCTCGAACGGCTCCATGTCGGGCTCGCGCAACGGCACCTTCGCGACATCGATGTCGAGACCGACGCCGCCCTTCGACGCCATCTCGGCAGCGGAGGAGGTAAGGCCGGCGGCGCCAAGATCCTGCAGCGCGACGAGCAGCCCACGCTCGAGCAGCTCGAGCGAGCACTCCATCAGCTTCTTCTCCTCGAACGGGTCGCCGACCTGGACGGTCGGGCGCTTGTCCTGCGCGTCGGCGCCCTGCTCGCCCAGCTCCGCCGAGGCGAGCACCGACGCGCCGCCGATGCCGTCGCGCCCGGTCGACGCGCCGAACAGCACCAGCGCGTTGCCCGGCCCAGAGGCCGCGCTACGCACTAGCCGGCCGCGCGCGGCGAGCCCCAACGCCATCACGTTGACCAGGCAGTTGTGCTCGTAGGGCGCCTCGAAGTACACCTCGCCGCCGACCGTCGGCACGCCGATCGAGTTGCCGTAGTGCCCGATCCCCGCGACGGCGCCGTCGAGCAGGTAGCGCGAGCGGGCGCTCGTCGACTCGCCGAAGCGCAGCGAGTCGAGCACCGCGATCGGGCGTGCGCCGACCGCGAAGATGTCGCGCAGAATCCCGCCGACGCCGGTCGCGGCACCCTGAAACGGCTCGACCGCGCTCGGGTGGTTGTGGGACTCGACCTTGAACGCGCACACGAGCCCACCGCCGACGTCGACCGCGCCGGCGTTCTCGCCCGGGCCCATCACCACGTGCTCGCCCTCGGTCGGAAGCGTGCGCAGCAGCTTTCTTGAGTGCTTGTATGCGCAGTGCTCGCTCCACAGCAGCGAGTACATCGCCAGCTCGACACGGTTAGGCGGACGTCCCTGCTTCTCGCAGACGAGCTCGTACTCCGTGCCCGTCAGCCCCAGCGCAAGCGCATCCTCGAGCGTCGGCACAGTCGCGGCCGGGGCCGTGGTCGGGGTCCAGCCCTCGGTCGAGGCCGAGGTCGATGTCGATGTCGAGGCCGGGGTAGCGGTCGGCTCCGCCATTACCACGTTACGAACCCTGTATAGCCATCGTTATACAGACCTTCGAATCGGAGTACCAGGGCAAGCCCTCCACTGCCCTGAACACGGCCATACGTCACGCGACCGCCCCCTCGACGGCGAGCCGCATCGAATCGAAGATCTGCAACCCGTCGGCCGAGCCGCCGATCAGCTCGTCGACGGCGTGCTCGGGATGCGGCATCAGACCGAAGACGTTGCCGCGCTCATTGCGCACACCGGCGACGTCGTGCAGCGAGCCGTTGAAGTTCTGCCCCGGGGCGTAGCGCAGCACCACCTGGCCGGCAGCCTCGATCGCCGCGAGCGTGTCCGCGTCGGCGTAGTAGCGACCCCACGCGTGCTTCGCCGGGATCCGCAGCCTGAGCGCTGCCGCATCCGGGCCGTCGGGCTCGCCGACCGCTGCGCACGCGCGCGTGAACGCGGTGTCGGTGCGGATCACATCGAGCTCGAGCAGCCTCGAGGTGAAGCGCAGGTTGGCGTTCGCGAGCAGCGCGCCGGGGAGCAGGCGCGCCTCGCACAGCACCTGAAAGCCGTTGCAGATCCCGAGCACCAGCCCGCCCTCGTGCGCGAACTCGATCACCGACTCCATCGCCGGCGAGAAGCGGGCGATCGCGCCCGCGCGCAGGTAGTCGCCGTAGGAGAAGCCGCCGGGCACGACGATCGCGTCGGCGCCCGCCAGGTCGCGGTCCCCGTGCCAGATCAGCTGCGCGTCGCCGACCTTGCGGGCCGCGTGCAGCGCGTCCACCTCGTCGCACGATCCGGGGAACTGCAGCACGCCGAACTTCATCTGAGCGTGGCCACGGCGCCGGTGTCCGCCGGGTCGATGCGCTCCAGCCCGGGAATCCGGTCGAAGTCGCGATCGGGACTGAGGATCGCATCGATCTCCCGATTAAGAGCCTGCGCCGCGAAGATCGCGTCGCGCATATCGAGGCGTCCGTGCTCACACCACAAGTCAAGAGCACGGTCGACGTCATCGACCCCGACGGTATGCACCATGCATATGCGAGCGATGTCGCGTGCCGACTCCGCCGCGTCGGCACGCGTACCCCTACGCCTGCGCCGCACGTAGGCAAACTCGTGGATCAACTCGACACTTGCCTCCCCGGCGAGTCGCCCGCTGCTCATCTCGCGCAGTATCGCCCTGCACGGCTCGCGGTAGCGGTGCTCGCCGCCGAGCGCGTAAAGGAACACGCCCGTGTCGAAGAGGAAGCGACGCACCGGCGGCTCAATCGTCGCTGTAGAGCTTCGTCACGCTGGCATACCTGTCTTCGAGCATCTGCTTCTTCATCACCGGCCAGTCATCGACGGGCATCGGCTCCGCGGCGAGCAGTTTGTCGATAGCCCTAGCGCGAGCCTCCGTTTCCTGAGCACGCGACAGCTTCTCGTCGATCGCCTCGCGGATGAGCGCTCCGAGCGATATGCCGCGCTCGGCGGCAGCTTCTCGCAGACGCCGGTGCAGCTCGTCATCGAGCAGGAGCTGGGTTCGACGGTTCAACAGCGGCATACGCACATATTAGCATGTGTATGCACAGGCGCATCTGCACAGGCCGGTTCGTCAGCCCCTGTAATCAGGGGCGCTCGCTGTCAAGGATGATCTCGTAGTCCTCGACGAGCGGGTTCGCGAGCAGCTTCTCGCACATCGGCTGGAGCTGGTCGGGGTCCTCGACGTCGAGCTCGATCAGCCGGCCGATGTGGACGTTCTCGACGCCCGCGAAGCCGAGCGCCGGGAGCGCGCGCTGCACCGCTACGCCCTGGGGGTCGAGGATGCCCGCCTTGGGGCGGATCAGAACGCGCGCCCTCAAACCTCACCCGCGGAGCCCGTGCGCTCGAGCCACGCCTGAAACGGCTCGCCGGTGATGCGCTCGTAGGCCTCGACGTAGCGCGCGCGTGTGCCGCTGACGACGTCCTGCGGGATCGCCGGTGCGGGCGGCTTCTTGTCCCAGCCACTGGCGGACGCCCAATCGCGCACGTACTGCTTGTCGAAGCTCGGCTGCCCGCGGCCGACCTCGTATTCGTCCGCCGGCCAGTAGCGCGAGGAGTCAGGCGTCAGCACCTCGTCGCCGAGCACCAGCGTCGCTGCCGAACCGGAGTCGCGGCCGCCGGCGTCGAGGCCGAACTCGAACTTGGTGTCAGCGAGGATCACGCCGTTCGCCCGCGCGTGCTCGGCCGCGAACGAGTAGAGCTCGAGCGACGCGTCCCTGACGCGCTCCATCAGCGCCCGGTCGCCGACGAGCGCGACCGCGCCCTCGAAGTCGATCGCCTCGTCGTGGCCGACGTCGGCCTTGGTGCTGGGCGTGAAGATCGGCTCGGGCAGGCGCTCGGACTCGCGCAGCCCCGCGGGCAGCTCGATCCCCGAAACCGCGCCCGTAGCCTGGTAGTCCTTCCAGCCGGAGCCGGTGATGTAGCCGCGCACGACGCACTCGACGGGGAGCATCTCGAGCTTGCGCACGACAAGCGCGCGCCCCAGCACCTCGTCGGGCACGCCGTCGACGGTCGAGATCAGATGGTTGGCGACGATCCCGGCGGTCCGTTCGAACCAGAACACCGACAGCCCCGTCAGCACCTTGCCCTTGTCGGGGATCGGCGTCGGATGCACGGCGTCATACGTCGAGATGCGGTCGCTTGCGACCATCAGCAGCGCGCCCGTCGGGTGCTCGGCGGATTCGCCGACCTCGCCGAGGTCGTACATCTCGCGGACCTTGCCGCGGGCGATCAGGGGCAGCTCGGCGAGGGTCTCAGTCACGTGGCGCGATGCTAGCGAACGCTCAGGCGATCGCGTCCAGCCGCGCCAGGATCTCCGGCGCGTGGCGGACGTAGTGCGAGTCGTCGAAGATCGCGTCCAGGTCCAGCTCGCCGGCGCGAGCGTCGGCGGCGAGCAACTCGCGCAGCGCGATGCCTTCGTCCCAGGCGCGCTGGGCCAGCTCCTGCACGACCCGGTATGCCTCATCGCGCGAGGAGCCGGCCTCGACGAGCGCGAGCAGCACGCGCTGGGAGAAGAGCGCGCCGTGGGTCAGCTCGAGGTTGGCACGCATACGCTCGGCGTCGACGCTCATGCCCTGCACGAGCGCGATCGTGCGGTGTTGCATGTAGTCGAGCAGGATCGTCGAGTCAGGCAGGATCACACGCTCGACGGACGAGTGTGAGATATCGCGCTCGTGCCACAGGGCGATGTTCTCGAACCCGGCCTGCGCGTTGCCGCGCAGCACGCGCGCGAGCCCAGCGATCTGCTCGCTCTTGATCGGGTTGCGCTTATGCGGCATCGCCGAGGAGCCCTTCTGGCCCGGGCGGAACGGCTCCTGCAGCTCGCGCACCTCGGTGCGCTGCAGGTGACGGACCTCGGTGGCGAAGCGCTCGAGCCCCGCGCCTGCGAGCGCGATCGCCCCGAGCAGCTCGGCGTGGCGGTCGCGCGGGACGACCTGCGTGGAGACGTCCTCGCGCGCGAGGCCAAGGCGCGCAAGCACGCGTGCCTCGAACTCGGGGCTGGTCGCGGCGTAGGTGCCGACGGCGCCAGAGACGGCCCCGACTGCGACCTGGGCGAAGGCGCGCTCCAGCCGCGCGGCGTTGCGGTCCGCCTCGAACGCGAAGCCGGCGAGCTTGATGCCGAAGCTCGTCGGCTCGGCGTGCACGCCGTGCGTCCTGCCGACCGACAACGTCTGTGCGTGCTCGCGCGCGCGCTCGGCGAGCGCCTGCGTCAACGCGCGGGCACCCGCGACGATCACCTCGCCGGCGGCGCGCAGCTGCAGTGCGAGCGCCGTGTCGAGCACGTCGGAGGAGGTCAGCCCGAAGTGGATCCAGCGCCCGGCCTCGCCGACCGAGGAGGCGAGCACGTCGACGAACGCCGCCAGGTCGTGCTCGGTGACGCGCTCGCGCTCGTTGACCTCATCGACCGTGAAGCTCGCGCCGCGGATCGCGTCGAGCTCCGTTGCGGTCGGCCCGTCCTCGCCTAGCAGCCCCGGCAGCTCCTCGCTGGCCGCCAGCTCGACCTGGCGCCACGCGTCCATGCGCGCCTCGTCGGTCCACAGGCGGCCGAGCTCGGAACGGGTGTAGCGGGCGATCACGTCAGTTGATTATCGCCGGGTGGGCGCTGAGCCATACGCCGACGCGCTCATGCAGCGAGGATCTGCGCCGCGAGGATCGCGGCGTTGCGGGGGTTGTCCAGCCCGACGCACGCGACCGGCACGCCCGGCGGCATCTGCACGATCGAGAGGATCGCGTCAAGGCCCCCGGCGGCGGTCAGGCGGCCCGACAGCGGCACGCCGATCACGGGCAGATCGGTGTGCGCAGCGACGGCGCCGGGCAGCGCAGCGGAGATGCCGGCGCCGGCGATGATCACACGCAGGCCGCGCATGCGCGCGTTCTTCGCGTATTCAGCCACGAGGTCCGGCTCACGGTGCGCGGACATGACGCGCATCTCGTGCAGGATGCCCCGCTCTTCGAGCTCCTTGGCGGCCTTCTCCATCGTCTCCATGTCGCTCTTCGAGCCCATCACGATGCCCACGCGCGGGGCGTCGACGTCGATGTCGTCGAGCTGCGCCTGCACCTCGGACTCCTCCATCGGCGTGGGCACGAGCGATATGCCCGGCGTGCCCGTCGGCCTGCTCTCCTGTCCGCTCGGCTGCGGGGGGCGCTCGTCGTCGGCGGCGAGGATGTCGGACTTGGGCGTCGAGATGGCCGCCACGTTACAGCGAGGCGATGAAGTCATCGACGGGGATCGCCGACAGCGTCTCGTAGCGCGCGGTCCCGCGTGAGCCGAGCTCGAGTGACACGCGCGCCATCGTGCCGTCGTCGGGAGCCTCGACGACCGAGATGAAGTCCACGTGTCCGAGCGTCGCCCACTGCGCCTTGACCGTCGCGCCGAGCTGCTCGACCTCCTTGTTCACCTCGATGATCCGCTGCGGGTTGTTCTTGACCGTCTGCACGCCCTCCGGGGTGAGGGTCGTGAGCATGATGTACGTGGGCATCGTGGGGCTCCTCCGAGATCGGCGTGACAGGGCTTTGCGCGGCCGTCGGGCCGCCTTACGCGGTTGTACCCGATCACGCCAGTCGACGTCTAGGACGTCAGCTCGCGCGAGCTGCCGCGGAAGGCGAGTCCGCCGCCCCGCGGGCGCCCTGCTTTTCGAGCACGAGTTCGCCTTCGGCGGTGCCCACCTTCACCGAGTCGCCGGAGCGGATCTCACCTGACAGCAGCGCCAGCGCGAGACGGTCGGTGAGCTGCTTCTGGATCACGCGACGCAGCGGACGGGCGCCGTAGGTCGGGTCATAGCCGAGGTTGCCGATCAGCTCGAGCGCTTGCACGGTGAGCGTGACCTGCACGCCGCGCTCGGCGACGCGCTCGACCACACGCGCGACCTGCAGCTCGACGATCTCGGAGATCTGTTCGCGCGTCAGCGCTTCGAAGCGCACGATGTCGTCGAGGCGGTTGATGAACTCGGGCTTGAAGTGCTCGATCAGAGCCATGCGCAGCGCGGTGTCGTTCGCGTCCGCCGGCACAGCGAGGTTCGATGTCATGATCAGCACCGTGTTCTTGAAGTCGACCGTGCGGCCCTGGCCGTCGGTGAGGCGGCCATCGTCCATCACCTGCAGCAGCGTGTTGAACACGTCGGGGTGCGCCTTCTCGATCTCGTCGAGCAGCACCACCGAATACGGGCGCCTGCGCACCGCCTCGGTCAGCTGTCCGCCCTCTTCGTAGCCGACGTAGCCGGGGGGCGCGCCGACCAGTCGCGAGACTGAGTGTTTCTCCATGTACTCCGACATGTCGATGCGGATCATCGCGTCCTGCGAGTCGAACATGAACTCGGCGAGCGCTCGCGCGAGCTCGGTCTTGCCGACGCCGGTGGGGCCCAGGAACAGGAACGAGCCGATCGGGCGATCGGGGTCCTGCAGGCCGGCACGCGAGCGCCGCAGCGCGGTGGCGACCGCCTCGATCGCCTCGTCCTGGCCGACGACACGTTCGTGCAGTCGCTCCTCCATGTGAATCAGCTTCTCGGTTTCACCCTCGAGCAGCCGGCTGACAGGGATGCCGGTCCAGCGCGCGACGACCTCACCGACGTCGTCGGCATCGACCTCCTCTTTCAGGAACACAGGTGCCGCGCCCGCCTCGCGCTCGTGCTCGCTGGCTTCGAGCTGGGAGAGCTGCTTCTCGAGCTCTGGGATCTCGCCGTAGCGGAGCTCGGCGGCGCGCTGCAGGTTCGCTTCGCGCTCGGCGCGCTCGGCCTCCGTGCGAGCCTCCTCCAGCCGCGCCTTCAGCTCACCGACGCCCTGCAGCGCCTGCTTCTCGTTCTGCCACTGGGCCTTCATCCCGGCGGAGCGCTCGCGCAGCTCGGCCAGCTCGCGTTCGATCGCCTCCCTGCGCTCGGCCGAGGCCTCGTCGGTCTCCTTGCTGAGCGACGTCAGCTCGATCTCCAGCTGCATCACGCGCCGGTCGACCTCGTCGATCTCGGTCGGCAGCGAGTCGATCTCGATGCGCAGGCGCGAGGCCGCCTCGTCGATCAGGTCGATCGCCTTGTCGGGCAGGAAGCGGTCGGCGATGTAGCGGTCGGACAGCGTCGCGGCGGCGATCAGCGCGCTGTCCTGAATGCGCACGCCGTGGTGCACCTCGTAGCGCTCCTTGAGCCCGCGCAGGATCGCGATCGTGTCGGCGACGGACGGCTCGCCGACCATCACCGGCTGGAAGCGCCGCTCGAGCGCGGCGTCCTTCTCGATGTACTTGCGGTACTCGTCGAGCGTCGTCGCACCGACGGCGCGCAGTTCCCCGCGCGCGAGCATCGGCTTCAGCAGGTTGGCGGCGTCGACGGCGCCTTCTGCGGCGCCGGCGCCGACGATCGTGTGCAGCTCGTCGAGGAACAGGATCACCTTGCCCTGCGCCTCCGAAACCTCGCCGAGCACGGCCTTCAGGCGGTCCTCGAACTCGCCGCGATACTTCGCGCCGGCGATCAGCGAGCCGATGTCGAGCGCGATCACGCGCCGTTCGCGCAGCGAGTCGGGGATGTCGCCGGAGACGATCCGCTGCGCCAGGCCCTCGACGATCGCGGTCTTGCCGACGCCCGGCTCGCCGATCAGCACGGGGTTGTTCTTGGTGCGTCGCGAGAGCACCTGGATCACGCGGCGGATCTCCTCGTCGCGCCCGATCACGGGGTCGAGCTTGCCCTGCTCCGCCGCCTGTGTCAGATCGGTGCCGAAGCGCTCGAGCGCCTCGTACTTCTCCTCCGGGGACTGGTCGGTGACGCGGTGCGAGCCGCGCACCTCCGCGAGCGCCGCGAGCAGCCGCTCGTGCGTGGCGCCGACGCTCGCCAGCGCGCGACCGGCGACGCCGTCTTCGCCCGCGAGCGCCAGCAGCAGGTGCTCGGTCGAGACGTACTGGTCGGAGAGTTTGCCCGCTTCGCGCTCGGCGCTTCGCAGCACCGATACGAGCTCTGCACCGGGCTGCGCGCCCGCGTCGGCGCTCGAGCCGGCGCCGAGCACGGGCAGCTGCCCGAGCCCCTGCTCGACGGTCGCGCGCAGCGCGTCGATGTCCACGCCGAGCTTGCTCAACACCGGCAGCACGACGCCGCCGGGCGCCTCGGCGCTGGGTGCCGGGGTCGCGCCCGCTCCGGGGCGCGAAGGTGCCGGCGCCGTCAGCGCTGCGAGCAGGTGCAGCGGCGTGACCTGCGGGTTGCGGCGATCTTCGGCGAGCCGAGCGGCGGCCGCGAGCGCCTCCTGTGACTTCAGCGTGAAGCGATCAGCTTGCATGTCTATGACCTCTTTGAAGTGTTGCGAAACGGTGAGCGCGCGTCGGCCGCGCGCACGAGCTCGAGGCCGCCGCGATAGGGCACCGTGAGCTCCGCGCGGAAGGAGCGTCGCACCTCCTCGAGCTCCTTGGCAAGGCGAACCTGCGCCTGCAGCGCTTCGAGCTCGATCGCCTCGATGCGCTCCTGCATGCTCTCGATCTCGCGCTCGAGCGTCAGCACGCGCTCGACGCCAGCGAGGTTGAGGCCGAGATCGGCGGTCATCTCCTGGATGCGCCTCAGCCTCTCGACATCGTCCTGCGAGTAAAGGCGCGTGCCCTTGGGCGAGCGCTTCGGCTCGATCAGCCCGCGCGACTCGTACATCCGCAACGTCTGCGGGTGCATGTTGGCGAGCTGCGCCGCGACCGAGATCATGAACACGCCACGGTCGGTGGCGACCTGGATGCGCGTCAGCTTACGAGCCATCGCCGGCCTCCTTGCCCGCGGGCTCGCCGGGGCCGGCGCCGTTCCCGAACAGCCCCGCGCGCGGGTCCCCGTCGAGCGTCTTTGAGAGCTCTTCGATCGCGCTCTCCTGCTCCTTGCTGAGGTTCTTGGGAACGTCGATCACGAAGCGATAGTGGATGTCGCCTTTCTCTTTCGATGAGCCGAGCTTCGGCGGCCCCTCGCCGCGCAGACGCTGAACGGTGCCGGACGCGGTGCCCGGTTTCACGCGCAGTGTCTTGCTGCCGTCGAGCGTCGGCACCTGGACCTCGGCGCCGCGCAGCGCCTCGGGGATGCTGAGCGGCACCTCGACCTCGAGGTTGTCTCCCTTGCGCGTGAACAGCGGTGACGCGGACACGTTGGTGATCAGGTATAGGTCGCCGGGCGGTCCGCCGTTGCGGCCCGCCTCGCCCTTGCCGGCGAGACGGATGCGGCTGCCGTCGCGCACGCCCGCGGGAATGTTCACGCGCAGGCGCTTGACGGTACGTACGGCGCCGGCGCCGTGACACGTCGGGCAGGGATCCTCGATCACGGTGCCGGTGCCGCCACACTGCGAGCACGGCTGGGAGATCGAGAACATCCCCTGGCCCTGGGTCTCGATTCCGCGCCCCTCGCAGCTCGGGCACACCGACGGCGCGGTGCCAGGCTTGGCGCCGGTGCCGTGACAGCTCGGGCAGCTGGCGTGCATCGGCACCTGTAGCGGCACCTGCGCACCGGCGACGGCCTGATCGAAGGAGATCGACACCTGCGCTTCGAGGTCGGCGCCCTTTTCGGCGCGCGGTTTCGTGCGCACCCGCCGGCCGCTCGCGGAGCCGCCGAACAGGTTCGAGAGGATGTCCCCCATCGAGGAGGAATCGAAGTCGAAGTTGCCAAAGCCGCCGAAGCCGCCCGCGGGCCCGGCGCCCGTGGCGAACGGCCCCGAGCCGCTGTCGTACTGCTTGCGCTTGTCCGGGTCGCCGAGGATGTCGTGCGCCTGGGAGATCTCCTTGAAGCGCGCCTCGGCGTTCTTGTCATCGGGGTTGCGGTCGGGGTGATACTGGCGCGCGAGCTTGCGGTACGCCTTCTTGATCTCCTCGGGCGACGCTTTCTTGTCGACTCCGAGCGTCTTGTAGTAGTCCGGTCGCGCAGCCATCGAGCTGCGTCCTATGCCGCCACGACCACGCGCGCCGGGCGCAGAATGCTTGCGCCCGTGCGGTAGCCCGGCTGGTAGACCTCGACCACGGTCCCGCTCGGCTTGCCGCCGGGCGGCTGCGGGGCCGTCGCAACGGCCTCGTGCACCTCAGGGTCAAACGGCTCGCCTGCTGGAGAGAACGACTCGATCCCGGCGCGCGCCAACGCCGCGGCCAGCTCCGAGCGCACGAGGCGCACGCCCTGCAGCAGTGGGTCGTCGTGGTCCGCGTGCTCGATCGCGCGGTCGAGGTTGTCGAGCGCGGGCAGCAGCTCCTTGGCCAGCGAGCACACGCCGCGCTCCTGCGCCGCGGCGGCCTCGCGGGCGACGCGCTTGCGGTAATTCTCGAAGTCCGCCTGGGTGCGCTGCGCGAGCGCCAGATAGTCGTCGCGCTGCTTGGCCGTCTTTATCGAGCTCGTCGAGGTCGCCCGCGAGCATCGCGTCGCCGCCGCCGCCGTCAAGCGGCTCCACGCGCTCCCCGTCCGCCGGAGCGGGCGGAGCGGGCTGCGCGTTCGAGACTGCCTCCCCCGGCGCCTGGGCGGCGCCGGGGTGGTTCAGCTGATCCTCGAGCGTTTGCTTTGCGTCTGTCATCGCGACCTATGCCTGGGGCTCTTCGACGACCTCGGCATCGACAACGTCCTCGTCATCCGCGGAGGACGAGTCGCCGTCGCCGTCGCCAGAGGCTCCGTTGCCGGAGGCCGCAGCCTGCTCCTGGGCGCGCTGGTACATCGCCTCGGAGACCGCGTGGAACGCCGTCTGCAGCGCCTCCGCCTTGGCGTTGATCGCCGCGGGGTCGTCTGACTCGAGCACCTCGCGAACCTCCTTGATGGCCTCTTCGATGCGGGACTTGGAGTCCGCGTCGACCTGGTCACCGAGATCCGCCAGCTGGCGCTCGGCCTGGTAGGCGGCGTTCTCCGCGTTGTTGCGTGCCTCGGCGAGCTCGCGTGCGCGGCGATCCTCTTCGGCGTGGGACTCGGCGTCGGAGACCATGTTCTTGATCTCCTCGTCGGAGAGCCCGGAACCGGCCTTGATCTCGATCTTCTGCTCCTTGCTGGTACCTAGATCCTTCGCTGACACGTTGAGGATGCCGTTGGCGTCGATGTCGAACGCGACCTCGATCTGCGGTATCCCTCGCGGCGCCGGCGGGATGCCGGTGAGCTGGAACTTGCCGAGCGACTTGTTGTACTGAGCCATCTCGCGCTCGCCCTGCAGCACGTGGATCTCAACCGACGGCTGGTTGTCCTCGGCCGTCGAGAAGACCTCGCCCTTGCGTGTCGGGATCGTGGTGTTGCGCTCGATCAGCTTGGTCATGACGCCGCCCTTGGTCTCGATGCCGAGGGTCAGCGGCGTGACGTCGAGCAGCAGCACGTCCTTGACGTCGCCGGCGAGCACGCCGGCCTGGATCGCGGCGCCAACGGCGACGACCTCATCGGGGTTGACGCCACGATGCGGCTCTTTGCCGGTCAGGTCTTTGACCTTCTCCTGCACCGCCGGTGAGCGCGTCATGCCGCCGACGAGCACGATGTGGTCGATCTCCTTGACGCCCTTGTTTTTGGCGTCGTCCATCGCCTGGCGCACGGGCGCGACGACGCGGTCGAGCAGCGCCGAGGTGAGCTCGGCGAGCTTGGCGCGGGTCAGGCGCGTGTCGAGGTGCTTCGGCCCGGAGGCGTCGGCGGTGATGAACGGCAGGTTGATCTGCGTCTCCTGGGTCGTCGAGAGCTCGATCTTTGCCTTCTCTGCCGCCTCGTAGAGACGCTGGAGAGCCATCGGATCGGCGGACAGGTCGATCGCCTGCGACTTCTTGAACTCGGAGACGAGCCAGTCGACGATCGCCTTGTCGAAGTTGTCGCCGCCGAGGTGGTTGTCACCGGCGGTCGACTTGACCTCGAAGACGCCGTCGCCGATCTCGAGCACGGACACGTCGAAGGTGCCGCCGCCGAGGTCGAACACGAGGATCGTCTGGTCTGACTCCTTGTCGAGGCCGTATGCCAGCGACGCGGCGGTGGGCTCGTTGATGATGCGCTTGACGTCGAGCCCGGCGATCTTGCCTGCGTCCTTGGTGGCCTGACGCTGGTCGTCGTTGAAGTACGCCGGGACCGTGATCACGGCGCCGTCGACGGCCTCGCCCAAATACGCTTCGGCGTCGGTCTTGAGCTTCTGCAGGATCATCGCCGAGATCTCCGGCGGGGAGTGCTGCTCGCCGCCCGCTTCGACGCGGGCATCACCGTTGGGACCGGAGACGACCTTGTACGGGACGATCGACTCCTCCTCCTTGACTTCGGCCTCCTTGCGGCCCATGAAGCGCTTGATCGAGAAGACGGTGTTCTGCGGGTTGGTGACGGCCTGGCGCTTGGCGACGGTGCCGACGAGGCGCTCGCCTGAAGCTGTGAACGCGACGACCGATGGGGTCGTGCGGCCGCCCTCGGCGTTCTCGATGACGGTCGGCTCGCCGCCCTCGAGCACCGCCATGCACGAGTTGGTCGTGCCGAGGTCAATGCCTATGGTCTTGGCCATATCCTAAAAACTCCTTCTAATAAGCTTTATAAATCTAAGCGTGAGTATGGCAGATTTCCTGATGGGAGTCAAGCGCGCCGATCGGGGGCGCTTCTCGCCCGCTGCGGCCTAGAATGCGGCCCTGCACCCCCCCAAACGGGGGGAACGCGGTAACGCGCGTGCCGCGCGCGGGTACCCCAGGGACAAGTGACCCGCCTCGAGCGCAACGCCAACATCACCGCCGTCGTGATCCCGTTTCTGGCGGTGATCGTCGCCGCGGTGCTGCTGTGGAACCAGTTCCTCGGCCCGCGCGACCTCGTGATCTTCGCCGTCATGTACCTGCTGACGGCGATCGGCGTCACCGTCGGCTACCACCGCCTGCTGACCCATCGCGCCTTCAAGACGCGCGCGTGGCTGCGCTACACGCTTGCGGTGCTCGGCTCGATGTCGCTGCAGGGCGGCGTCATCGACTGGGTCGCCGACCACCGCAAGCACCACACGTTCACCGACGAAGAGGGCGACCCGCACAGCCCACACGCCGGCCGCGGCGCGGGCGTCAAAGGCATGGTCTCCGGTCTCTGGCATGCCCACGTCGGCTGGCTGTTCGAGACGCACGGGCAGGCGTCCTCGAAACGCTTTGCTCCCGATCTGTGCGAAGACCGCACGATGCGACGGATCAACAAGGGCTTCCCGCTGATCGCCCTCTACAGCCTGTTGCTGCCCTTTCTGCTGGGCTTCGCCTTCAGCGGGGGCTCCCTCGTGGCCGGCGGCCTCAGCGCGCTGCTGTGGGCGGGCTTCGTGCGGATCTTCCTCGTGCACCACATCACCTGGAGCATCAACTCGATCTGCCACTTCTTCGGCAGGCGCCGCTTCGACACCGACGACGAGTCCACGAACGTCTTCTGGCTGGCCTTGCCCTCGCTCGGCGAGGCCTGGCACCACAACCATCACGCGTTTCCCCAGTCCGCGTTCCACGGGCTGCGCTGGTACGAGCTTGACCCGTCCGGCTGGCTGATCCTGGCGCTCGCGCGCGTCGGCCTGGCGTGGGACGTCGTCACGGTGACGCCCGAGCGGGCCCGCGCGAAGCTGCGCAGCGGCGCCGCGTCAGCCGCGCCCAACTGATCGCAAGAAGTCCTCGCCGGTAGCGCGAGGGAGTACCGTCTGGGTATGAACATGGTCCCGTCGGGGGCTTTGAAGCCTCGGCTGCGCGGCGTGCTGCACGAGTACGGATTCTTCGTGTCGCTCGTTTGCGGCGTGGCGCTGATCCTCGCGGCATCGAATGGACGGGCCCGCCTCGCGGCGACGATCTACGCCGTGGCCGTGTCCGGCCTGCTCGGCACCAGCGCTCTGTATCACCGCGTCACCTGGCGCCCGAAGGCGCGGCGCTGGATGCGCCGCCTCGACCACTCGATGATCTTCGTGCTCATCGCCGGGACCTACACCCCGGTGGCGCTGCTCGCGTTGAAGGGGTCGCTGGCGATGACCGTCCTGATCGTGCTTTGGGCCGGCGCGCTCGGCGGCGTCATCTTCAAGCTGCTGTGGATCGACGCGCCGAAGTGGCTGTTCGCGGCGGTGTACGTCGCGCTCGGGCTGGTGACCGCTGCGGTGTTCGGCGAACTGCCGGCGGCGATCGGCTGGCTCGGCGCCGCCGGGCTGGCGTGCGGCGGCATCCTCTACGTGGTGGGCGCCGTCGTCTATGCGAGCGGCCGGCCCAACCCGTGGCCGAAGGTCTTCGGCTACCACGAGATCTTCCACGCGCTCGTGCTCGCCGCCGCGGCGCTGCAGTACGCGGTTATCGCGTTCGCGGTCCTGCCGCGCGGCTAGACGAACAGCTTGCGGCTCGGGCACATCCGCCCGAGCGCGCATTCAACGCACGCGGGCGAACGCGCGTGGCAGGTGCGCCGGCCGTGACGCAGCAGGTTGACGTGCAGCTCGAGCTCCTCGCCGGGCGGGGTCAGCGCGAGCATCTCGTCGTGCAGCTCCTCGAACGGCGCACCGGTGCGCAGTAGGCCGAGGCGCATGCCCACACGCGAGACGTGCGTGTCGACGGGCACGTCACGCAATCCGTAGGCGAACAGCAACACGCACGCGGCGGTCTTGCGCCCGACCCCCGGCAGCGACACGAGGTAGTTGCGCGAGCGCGGGATCGGCGCGTCGGCGAGCCAGTCGAGCGAGAGTCTGCCGCCGTGCGCGTCGGCGTCGGCTGCTGCGCCGGGGTTGTCGGTGATCGCACGCAGGATCGCCTGGATGCGAGCTGACTTCACCTTCGAGATGCCCCCCGGACGGATCGCCTCCTCGACCTCGGCCACCCGCGCGTCGCGCACCTGCTCCCACGTCGGCAGGCGCTCGCGTAGGCGCAGGAAGGCGACGTCGCGGTTGCGATCGTTGGTCGACTGCGAGAGGACCGTCAGGACCAGCTCGGCGAGCGGCTCGCCGTGTGGTCGCATCAGCGGCACGCCGTAGACCTCGCGCAGGCGTTCGCGAATCCGCACCACGCGCGGACGCGTCGGGCGTGCCCACCCCGAGGCCGGTCCTGCGGCGGTGGTGCTCGCTGCACGTGGGGACGCACTCCGTGGCACCGCTGAACCGTAGTGCGATGCCCGCTGTTGACGCGCGCCGCGGTGGATAGCGCCCCTATATCCTCGCTCGATGCCCGAAGTCAGCGAGCACACCGGCGAGGTCGACGGACTGACCGTGTTCTGGCGCAGCGCGCCAGCGGCCGCCACGAGCAATGGGGCGGTGCCCCTGTACCTGCACGGCGTGCCCGACAGCTCGGATGACTGGGTCGCGCCACGCGTGCACCACGGCCGACGTCCGCGGTGGCAGCGGTGGTGGCGCGGCAAACGCCCCGACGACGAATGGACGACGCCGCCGGCCTACGAGCGCGGATTCCTGGAGCGCAGCGGTGGCCTGGCGGTCGACCTGCCGGGCTTCGGACGCTCGGCCAAGCCGGGCTACCTGAGCTTCACGATCGATGAGTACGACCGTTTCATAGAGCACTTCCTGGACGAGCTGGGCGTCGAGCGCGTGCAGCTCGTGGTACACGACTGGGGAGCCGTTGGGCTCGCGTTCGCGCAGCGACTGCCGGCCCGCGTCGAGCGCCTCGTGATCATCAACGCGGTGCCCTTGCTGCCGGGCTTTCACTGGCACCGCACCGCGCGCATGTGGCGCACAGCGGTGGTAGGCGAGCTGGTCATGGGGACCACGTCGCGCTTCACGCTTGGCGTGCTCTCCAGCGAGGCCAACGCAACCCCCGGCCCGATGCCGGGCGCGTGGCAGGACAGCGTGCTCGAGCACTTCGACCAGGGCACACAGCGCGCGATCCTGCGCCTCTACAGGAGCTCGCCGCCGCAGCTGCTGGCGGCGAGCGGCGCGCGGCTGGGGACGCTGACGATGCCCGCACTGGTGGTGTGGGGCGCACGCGATCCCTACATTCCCGCGCGCTTCGGCAGCGCCTACGCGAACGCGCTCGGCAACGCCGAGCTGCTCGAGCTCCCAGACGCCGGGCACTGGCCGTGGCTCGACCGCCCTGACGTGATCGAGCGCGTGGTGGACTTCCTGAGCGCAGAGTGAACGCGGCGCTTCCTCGAGCCGGGACGCCGTCGCCCGCGGGCGAGCAGAGCTCGCATCCCGCAGCGACACACTCAAGGCTGCTGCCGCGGCGCTTCCCGCCGGCGTGGACGATCACCGCTGCGTTCGCGGTCGTCTACCTGATCCTCGCCCCGGCAAGTCCCGACCTCGCCGCCGCCAGCTATCGCAGCAGCCTGTTCTCGCGCGTCGGCTTCACGCTGTGGGACAACTCCTGGTACGGCGGCCATCACCTGCTCGCCTACTCGATGCTCGCGCCGGCGCTCGGCGCGCTGATCGGAACGCGCTTGCTGGCGGCGGTCTCGATGGTGATCGCGACGGCGCTGTTCGCGGCGCTGATCGACGGCTATTCGCCGCGGCGCGCGACACGCCTCGCTGCCGCGTGGTTCGCGCTCGGTGCATCGATCGCGCTGCTCTCCAGCCGCGTGCCGTTCGATCTCGGCCTGGCGATCGGCCTCGGCGCGCTGGTGCTCGCGCGCCGACGGCACCTGTGGCTCGCGCTCGTGTTGAGCCTGCTCACGGCGCCGGCGAGCCCGGTCGCGGGCGCGTTCCTCGGATTGGCGTTCCTCGCGTGGGCACTTGCCGGGCCCGAGCGGGCGTGGCCGCTCGTACTCACCGCGGCGGCGCTGGCACCGGTGGCGGTGCTGACGGTGGTGTTCCCAGAAGGCGGCACGCAGCCGTTCGTGGCCTCCGCGTTCTTCCCCGAGATCGTCGGCGTGCTGGTGATTCTCGCGCTGATCGAACCGCAGCGGCGGCTGCTGCGAGTCGGCACGGCGCTGTATGCGCTGGCGCTCGTGGGCTCCTATCTGGTGCCGAGCGCCGTCGGCGGAAACGTCGACCGCCTCGGCGCGCTCACGGCCGGGCCGGTCGCGGCGCTCGCGCTCGCCTGCGCCTCGCGCGGGCGCCGCCGCGCGCTGCTCGTGCTGGCGCCGTTCCTACTGTATTGGCAGGTCAACGCACCGGTCGCGGACTTCGCCTCGACGGTCTCCAACCCGTCGCTCGATGCCTCCTTCTACGCGCCGCTGGTCGGCGAGCTGCATAGGCTCGGCATCGGCTACGGCGCGCGTCCGGCGCGCATCGAGGTGGTCGCCACAGCGGACCACTGGGAGGCGCGCTTCGTCGCTCCCGTGGTGATGCTCGCACGCGGCTGGGAGCGTCAGCTCGACATCTACCGCAACGGGTTGTTCTACGGACCGACGACGGCGCTGACAGCTGCCACCTACCGCGCGTGGCTGTCGCGGAACGCGGTCTCCTACGTCGCGCTGCCTGACGCACCGCTGGATTACTCCGCACACGCGGAGGCACGGCTGTTGACGACGGCACGCCCGGGCTACCTGCGCGAAGTCTGGCGCTCGGCGCACTGGCGCGTGTTTGCCGTGCTCGGAGCGAGACCGCTCGCGCAGCCACCGGCGGTGCTCCAGAGCGCGAGCAGCGACTCGCTGAGCGTGTACGCGCCGCGGCCCGGCTCCTACACGCTGCGGGTGCACTTCACGCCCTACTGGAAGCTCGCCGCCGGCAACGGCTGCGTCAGCCGTGCGCCCGGAGACTGGACCGAGCTGCAGGCACGCCACCGGGGGACGTTCGACGTCGTCATCGGCTTCTCGCTCGCGCGCGTCTTCGCGCACGGACCGCGCTGCACGTGAGCCGCGGTATGCCTCCGCGCGAGCATCGTCTAGGCTTTCCGTCGATGGTCGCCCGCGCTCGTCTGCTGCAGGCGCGCCTCTTGCCCCATGGTTGGCTCGATGTGCTCCGGCAGGTCACACTCTTCGGAGCCGCCTACCTCGCGTATCGCGTCGTTCGTGGGGCGGTCGCGGCAGACGCGAACACCGCGTTCCAGCACGCACTCCAGGTGATCTCGCTCGAGCGCACGCTGCACGTGTTCGTCGAGCCCTCGATCCAGGCGTGGGCGTCCGGAAGCCACTTCCTGATGGTGCTGTCGAGCTACCTGTACGTGAACGCGCAGACGACCGTGACGGTCGCAGCGCTCGTGTACCTATACCTGCGCCACAACCGCAACTTCTACTTCGTGCGCAACATGTTCATGGTCGCGATGGCGATCGCGCTGCTCGGGTACATCGTGTTCCCGACGGCGCCGCCGCGCTTCCTGCCCGAATGGGGTTTCAGCGACAGCGTCGCGGACCTGACCGGCGTGCACGTGTCGCACACGAGCGCTGCGATGAGCGCGCTCGTCAATCCCTATGCGGCGGTGCCCTCGATGCACGTGGCGTTCGCGCTGATGATCGGCTGGCCGCTCGCGCGCCTCGTGCGCTGGCGCGTGGTCCGTGTCATGTGGCTGCTGTACCCGTTCCTGATGGCCTTCGTGATCGTCGTCACGGCCAACCACTTCATCATCGACGCCGTGCTCGGCGCGTTCACCGCAGCCGCGTCCGCGTACGCCGCGGGCTGGCTCGCGCGCGCACGGCCGAACGCTTGGCGCTTCTCGACGGTGCCCGGCGCGGGCTTGACCGCGAGCGGGTAGCGCGCTCGAGCAGCATGGCACCGCCGAGGCAACACACACCGTCGCCACGCACCCGGCGCGCCGCGGCCCGCTCATCGGGGCGCCGTGTGCGCGCTCCGATCGGAGCCGGAGCGCGCCGTGAGCTCGTTCGCAACCGTCTGATCGAGTCGCGCCTGACACCAAACACGATCTCGCTCACCGGCTTCGTGCTGAACGTGATCGCCGCCGTGCTCGTCTGGGAAGGGCTGTTCTTCCTCGGTGGCGTCGCCTTCATCATCGGCTCAATCATGGACACGCTCGACGGCCGCTACTCGCGCATGTCCGGCAAGGGCACACCGTTTGGCGCGTTCCTCGACTCGACACTCGACCGCATCGAGGAGGGGATCGTGTTGACGGCGGTCGCGGGCTACTTCGCGCTGCAGGCCAACCGCGTCGCGGCCGCCGCCGTGGTCGTTGCGGTGCTGGCGTCGCTGATGGTCAGCTACACCCGCGCTCGCGCCGAGGCGTTGGGGGTCGAGTGCAAGGTTGGCATCGCGACCCGCCCTGTGCGCGTGGTGATCCTGGCGATCGGCCTGATCTTCGCGCACGGCGCGGGGCTCGGCAACTTCGAGCTGTTGCAGCCGGCCGTGTACGTGCTAGCGGTGCTCAGCGTCGTGACCGTGATGCAGCGCATCTGGCACGTGCGTCGCGAGCTGTCGGTGTGACCTTCGCGGCCCTGCGGAGTAGTCTCCTGCGACGTGGGCGGACGGGGATCGAATCTCCCCGTGACCGTCCCACCTGAGAAGTAGGGAAGCCCACGCGGCTCCCTCGATCGGGCGCTCGCCCCCCCGCGAAAAGGACATTTCACTCGTGATCAAGGAGCACAGCAACGGCCGCGCCCGCAGTAACGGCGCCGCCTCAACCAACGGCGCCGCGCGCTACCAGTCTGAGAAGGTGCGCGTCGCGATCGTCGGCGTCGGAAACTGCGCCTCGTCGTTCGTGCAGGGCGTCCACTACTACCGCGACGCCGACCCCGCCAAGCGCGTGCCAGGACTGATGCACGTCGACCTCGGCGGCTACCACGTCAGCGACATCGAGTTCACGGCCGCGTTCGACATCGACTCCACGAAGGTCGGAAAAGACCTCGGCGAAGCGATCTGGGCCGGCCAGAACAACACCATCAAGTTCGCCAAGGGCGCGCACGCGGTGCCGAAGAAGCTCGGCGTGCGCGTGCACCGCGGCATGACCCACGACGGCCTCGGCAAGTACCTCAAAGAGAAGATCACGAAGGCTCCCGGCGAGACCGCCGACATCGTCAAGATCCTCAAGGACACCCACACCGACGTCGTCGTCTCCTATCTGCCCGTCGGCTCCGAGGACGCCACCAAGTGGTACGTCGAGCAGGTGCTCGAGGCGGGCTGCGGCTTCGTCAACTGCATCCCCGTGTTCATCGCGCGCGAGAACTACTGGGACAGCCGCTTCAAGAAGGCGGGGCTGCCGATCGTCGGCGACGACATCAAGTCGCAGGTCGGAGCGACGATCGTGCACCGCACACTCGCGCGCCTGTTCGCTGAGCGCGGCGTCGAGATCGAGCGCACGTCGCAGCTGAACGTCGGCGGCAACATGGACTTCTACAACATGCTCGAGCGCGAGCGCCTGGAGTCGAAGAAGATCTCCAAGACCAACGCCGTGACATCGATCATGGATCACGAGCTGCCGAAGGAGGACATTCACGTAGGCCCGTCCGACTACGTGCCGTGGCTCACCGATCGCAAGTGGGCGCACATCCGCGTCGAGGGGCAAGCGTTCGGCGACGTGCCGCTGAACCTCGAGCTGAAGCTCGAGGTGTGGGATTCGCCGAACTCGGCGGGCATCGTCATCGACGCGGTGCGCTGCTGCAAGCTCGCGCTCAACCACGGCGTCAGCGGACAGCTCGACGGGCCGTCCTCCTACCTGATGAAGTCGCCGCACAACCAGCGACCCGACGAGCAGGCGCGTACCGACACCGAGGCGTTCATCGCGAAGTATGGAGGCCCGCCCGCCCCGCCCGGCACGCGCGCGAAAGGCGCCCGCGCCCCGCGAAGCGGCCCGAGTCGCGCACAGGCGAAGGCCCCGGCGAAGCGAGCCGCCGCGGCCCGTCGCGCGTCGTAGGCACGCGCCCGCTTATCCTGCGCTCGTGCCCTCGCCTAGCTTCGCGATAGCCCACGTCACGCCGTACCCGTGGGAGGCGGAGGGCAACGAGGTCAACCGACACGTGGAGCGCGTCGCGACGGAGCTCTCGCGGCGCGGACACCGCGTGTTGGTGCTCGCGCCGTCGCGCTCGCAGGAGCGGGTGCGCGCGTCACGTAAGGCGCTGCGCGCGGCACGCGCGGGCGCGAAGGGCGCGCGCGCGCTGCTCGACGGCACCGACACAGGGACGCCGCGTGTGATCGCCGTCGGCGAGGTGCTGGACTTCCGCGCCTCCACACGCGCCGGCGATGGCAGCCGCCGCCCGTCGGCGCTGCCGATCGACGTCGCGCGCACGATCGAGGAACTGCTGAGCACCGTGCAGCTCGACTTCGTCCACGTCCACGAGCCCTTCGCGCCGAGCACCTCGAACGCCGCGCTGCGCCACTCGCGGGCGCTCAACGTCGGCTCTTTCCACTCCTCCACCGAGCGTCTGCTCTCGACGCTCGTTGCTCGCCGCTTCGTCGAGAGCTTCTTCGGTCGCCTCGACGCGCGCACCGCGAGCCTGCCCGCGACGGCTGAGCTGATGACTCACCATTTCCCCGGCGAGTACCGGCTCGTACGCGACGACGACGGTGCCGCGGACGAGCTCGAGCAGATCTACCTCGCGCTGGCCGCCAGGCGCCACGCAGCCGACGGCGACCGTGAGCTCGCGCAGCGGATGTCGGCACGGCCGCTGATCGACGTCGACCTGCACATGCACACCGACCACTCCTACGACTGCGCCACCCCGGTGGAGGTGCTGCTGGCGAGCGCGCGCGAGCAGGGTCTGGGCGCGATCGCGGTGACCGACCACAACGAGATCTCCGGTGCGCTCGAGGCGCAGCGGCAGGCAGCCTC
Source organism: uncultured Solirubrobacteraceae bacterium (assembly GCA_963838405.1). Lineage (GTDB taxonomy): Bacteria > Actinomycetota > Thermoleophilia > Solirubrobacterales > Solirubrobacteraceae > Palsa-744. The sequence goes on from CAWIRA010000006.1 coordinate 1,943,605, forward strand.
GGCAGGCGTGAAGGTGATCGTCGGCGAGGAGGTCAAGACGGCCGGCGAGGGCGAGGTGATCGGCCTGTTCATCGAGGAGAAGATCCCGCGCGGGCTGAGCCTGCACGAGACCGTCGCCGAGATCCGCCGCCAGGGCGGGGTCGTGTACGTCCCGCATCCGTTCGACCGCATGCACTCGGTCCCCGACTACGAGCACCTGCTGGAGATCCTCGACGAGGTCGACGCGATCGAGGTCTTCAACCCGCGCGTGGCGATCGGCGCGTTCAACGACGAGGCCGGCCGCTTCGCCGCCAAGTACCGGATCCCGGCGGGCGCCGGCTCGGACTCCCACGTCGCCCAGGGACTCGGCTCGGTGCGTATCCAGATGCGCGATTTCGACGGGCCTGTCGAGTTCATGCAGTCGTTGCGCGACGCGCAGATCCTGACGCGACCGTCGTCGCTGCTGTACGTGCAGGCGTTGAAGTTCCTGCAGACGCGCGCAACGCCGCGCTCGGCGCGTCGCGCGAGCAAGGAACGGCGCCTGCGGCGCCTGAATCGGTCCCACGGCGGCGGCGGGAGGAGCTAGCTGAGCGCGCTCGCCGCGCAACTACTGATGCACCGTCAAGGACAAGACGACGCCTCGTCAAATCCCTCGGGGTCGATGCCCGTTACCGATGACGAGATCCGCGAGAAGTATCTCGAGCGCGCCATCCGCGAGCTGAACACGCTCACGCGCGAGCTGCAGGCGTGCCCACACTGCCCGCGCGGCAACCTGATGCCGGTGCTCGGCTCCGGGCATCCGCAGGCGGACATCATGCTGCTGAAGTACTCAGCCCTGCCATCCGAGATCGAGGAGGGGGTCGCCTTCTACGGGCGTGCCGGCGGCGCGCTGATGAAGTCGCTGAAGCGACTGTCGATCGATCCGCTTACCGTCTACGGCACCCTCTGCGTGAAGTGCCCGCTGAGCGACGCGTCGCTGGCCGACTTCGCGTGCGTCTCGCGGGTGGTCGAAGAGCTCGCGATCGTGCAGCCGAAGATCGTCGTCGTGATGGGAGCCGACGCACTGGCGGCACTCGGCGACATGGAGATCCCCCTGGCGCGCGACCTCCATGATGACGTCGGCGAGATCCAGCAGCTGACGCCGACGATCGACGCGCTGTACGTGCCCAGCATCGACGACTCGCTCGACGAGCAGGACGCCAAGCGCGCGTTCTGGGCAGCGTTCCGCGTGCTCGGTGACTGGTACGCGGCGCAGCCGCCGTACTGAAGGCCTCGCAGCCGCAGGCCCGGCGGCGCTAGATCGTCAGCACGATCTTGCCGAGCTTGCCCCCTGCCGCGAACAGCTCATAGGCGGCGGCGGCCTCGTCGAGCGGGAACGTCGCGGCGACCGGGACATGCAGCGCACCGGCGTCGAACAGCGGCAGCACCTCGTGTTCGAGACGCCGCGCAACAAGCGCTTTCTGCTCGAGCGAGCGCGCCCGCAGCGTTGAGCCGTGGATGCGCGCGCGCTTGCCCATCAGCGCCAGCAGGTTCAGCTCGGCCTTGACTCCGGCGGAGACGCCGATGACCGTGATGCGCCCTCCGGTCGCGAGCGCCTGAAGATTCTCCGCCATGTTGGGCGCGCCGACGAGCTCGAGGATCACGTCAAACGGGCCGCGCTCGGCGAACGCCTCGCAGGGGATCACGTCGGCGCCGAGCGCTTCCACCTGCGTACGCAGCTCCTCGTTGCGCACGCTGGCGGTCACGCGCGCGCCGACTGCGTGCGCCAGCTGGATCGCCGCCGTGCCGACGCCGCCTGCGCCGCCCTGCACGAGCAGGCGCTCGCCCGAGCGCAGCTCAGCCTGCGCGAACAGCGCGTCGTGCGCGGTCACGAACACCTCCGGCAGCCCGCCCGCGGCCGCCCAGTCCAAGTTGGCGGGGACCGGCATCAGCTGGCGCTCGTGGACCGTCGCTAGCTCCGCCTGGCCGCCACCGCCGACGACGGCCATCACGCGCTCGCCCACCTCGAAGCGTTCGGCCTTCGGCCCCAGCGCCGCGACCTCGCCCGCGAGCTCCATGCCGGGGATGTCCTGCGGCGAGCCGGGCGGCGCCGGATACAGGCCGCGCCGTTGCATCATGTCGCCGCCGTTCAGGCCCGCGGCGTGGACGCGCACGAGCACCTCTTCGCCATGCGCGACCGGATCGGCGTGCTCCTCGATCACGACCTGCTGCTCACGGATGGTGGCGGCGCGCATCCAGGAAGCCTACGTTCAGGCGATGGCCTGCTGCGGCGAGGTGCAGAAGGCGCACCTGTGCGCCTCCCGCGGAATCTCGCTCAGGCACTCGCTGCACGGCCGCGTTTCAGACTCCGTATCCAAGCCTGTCTTGCGGCGCGCCATCAGCGCGTTGATCGGCCTGACCACGAAGAAGAAGACCGCGAACGCAATCGTGAAGAACGCGATCAGCGCGTTCAGGAATTCGCCGTAGTGAAAGACGCTGTTGTTGATCGTGAAGGACAGTTCCGCGAAGTTCGGTTTGCCGATGATCGCCGCCACGATCGGCGTCAGCAGGTCTTTCACCAGGGCCGTCACCACCGCCCCGAACGCCGCCCCGATGACGATGCCGACGGCCAGGTCGACAACGTTCCCGCGAAGCAGAAATGCCTTGAAGTCCTTTGCCATCCCGTCCCCCGATCTCGAAGTCAGCGGCAGCTCGTACAGCTCGCCGGATCTTCGCAGCCGGTTACGACGCGCCCACTGGGCCTCGCTCAAACAGCGCGACGCACTCGATGTGGTGTGTCTGCGGAAACATGTCGACGGGCGTGACCTCGCGCAGAACCCAGCCGGCGTCGACCAGTTCAGCGGCGTTCGGAGCGAGCGTCGTGGGGTTGCACGAGACGTACACGATGCGTTTGGGCGAGGCGTCGATGATGCGGTGCACGACCTTCTTCGACAGCCCCGCGCGCGGTGGGTCGACGACGAGTACGTCCGGGCGACCGGCTCGCTCGAGCAGCTCGGGCAGCGCCGTGCGGGTGTCGCCGGCGAAGAAGTGAGCGTTGCTGACGCCGTTGCGCTGCACGCCCGCGATCGCGTCCGCGACGGCCGGCTCGACCAGCTCGATGCCCCACAGCTCGCCCGCGCGCGGCGCCAGCGTCAGCGCGATCGTGCCGATGCCGGAGTACAGGTCGTAGACGCGCTCCCAGCCCTCCAGTGCCGCGTAGTCGCTGACGATTCCGTACAACAGCTCCGCCATCTCGGTGTTCGTCTGGAAGAACGCCTCGGCGGAGATCCGCAGGTCAAGCTCGCCCAGCCGCTCCGGTAGCTCGCTCTCGCCCCACACCAGCTCCGTCTCGCCGCCGCCCGTAGTCTCGGCGAGGCTGCGCGAGCGCGTCCACAGCACGCCCGACAGGCTCTCGCCGAGAGCCGCGCTGAGCGCCGCCGCGAACGCACCCACCTCGAGCTCGCCGTCGGTGCTCACGAGCCGCACCTGCAGCTTGCCCGTATGCCGGCCTTCGCGCACCACCAGGTTGCGCAGGCGCGCCCGCCCGTCGGGCGCCGCTGCGACCCGCTCGTCCCGGCCCTGACGCGCACCCCGCTCGACGCGCTCCCCGCGCGCGCCGCGGCTTCGCTCCCATGCGCCGAGACCCGCCGCGCGGCACCAGTTCAGCGCCGCAACGCGAGCTACGTTGCCGCGCTCGGAGGCCAGCAGGCAGTCGTCCATCGGCGTCACCTCGTTGCCACCGGCAGGCGCGTGAAAGCCACACACCAGCTCGCCGCCGGCCGCGCCGTCACCGTTGCCGAACGAGTACTCGAGCTTGTTGCGATAGCGCCACTGCGCCAGCGCCGGCACGATCTCGCGGAGCTCGTAGCCATCGAGTCGGCCGATCCGGCGCAACGCCTCATCGACCTGGGCGCGCTTGATCTCCAGCTGGCGCTCGTAGGGGATCACCTGCCACGGCACCCCGGGATGCTGAGCCGTCGGCGGGATCCGCTCGGGGCTCGGCTCGAGCACCTCCAGCGTGCGCGCATGGGCGTAGCTGCGCTTGCGCTTGTGCACCACCGCGCGGACACGGTCGCCGGGGATCGCGCCCGCCACGAACACCACATAGCCGCCATCACCGAGACGCGCCACGCCCTCGCCGCCGAACGCCAGCGATTCGATCGTCAGCTCGAGCTCGTCGCCACGCTGCGGGCGTGGCGACGCCGAGGTCTCGACGGTCACGGCGTCACGAGCATCTCGAGCAGCGCCTTCTGCGCGTGCCTGCGATTCTCGGCCTGATCCCAGATGCGCTGGCGCGAGCCGTACAGGACCTCCGCGGAGATCTCCTCGCCCGGATGCGCAGGCAGGTCGTGCATCGCGAACGCGCCCGGTGCGGCGGCGTCCAGCAGCGCGTCATCTACGCGATAGTCAGCGAGATCGCGACGACGCGCCGCTGCGGTGTCCTCATCGCCCATGCTCACCCACACGTCGGTATAGACCGCGGCCGCACCCTGCACAGCCTCGCGCGGGTCCGTGTGGTGGGTGACCGTGCCGCGCGCACCGGCCGGCAACTCGAGGTCTCCCTCCAGCGTGTATCCCGGTGGCGACGCCAGCGCGACGTGCACTCCCGCGAGCGCTCCCAGCACCGCGAGCGAGCGCGCGACGTTGTTACCGTCGCCTACGTACGCGACGCGCAGCCCCTCGAGCTGCCCGCACGCCTCTCGCAGCGTCAGCAGGTCGGCCAGCACCTGGCAGGGGTGATGGCGCGCGCTCAGCATGTTCACGATCGGCACGTCGCTAAACGCGGCCAGCTCTTCGAGGACCGCCTCGGCGCCCGTGCGCATCCCCACGGCCGCCACATGCCTTGACAGCACGAGCGCCGTGTCGCGCGGCGCCTCCCCGCGCGAGAGTTGCAGCTCATCAGCACGCAGTACCACCGCGTGCCCGCCCAGCTCGTCGATACCCACCTCGAACGAAACGCGCGTCCGCGTCGAGGGCTTCTCGAAGATCAACGCAACGCTTCGTCCCGACAGCGCCTGCGAAGAGCGCGGCGCGCGCTTGAGCTCGAGCGCGCGCCCCAGCAGCGCGCCCAGCTCCGGCGCCGTCAGCTCCGTACCGGTGATGAAATGGCGTGGCGTCATGGAGTCGGCCAGTGTAGGCGCTGGTGAGACAAAGTCAGGGACGATCGGTGACTGCGAGCACGCGTCTGTGCGATCGTCACGGTCGCCGTGCCGCCGCAACCCACCGTCTAGAAAGGATCGCCGAGGATGAGAACAGGCATCGTCGCCGCCGTCGCGTGCATCGCGCTGCTGCCCGTCGCAGGCTGCGGATCGTCGAACAACGGCGCCGCCAGCAGCAGCACCAGCACCGCCGCAACCACAACCTCGGCGAAAGCCGCCAAGACCAGCCCCGGCGCGTCGATCAAGGTCGACACCACGCCCAAGTTCGCCTCGCCGTCCAAGTCAGAACCCGTAAAGAGCGGGGTCGTGCAGATCGCCTACCGCAACATCTCGATCGAGCCCGACACCGTCAGGGTCAAGGTCGGCAGCACGATCAGGTGGACCAACTACGACTCAGTGCAGGCCAACGTCACGAGCATCAGTGGCCCGCAGAGGTTCGCGTCGAAGAACTTCGGCGAAGGTGGCACGTTCGAGATCACGGCGAGCAAGCCCGGCGTGATCCACTACGTGTGCACGCTGTACCCCGTCACCATGAATGGCGCGATCGAAGTGGTCAGCTGAACTCGGGCAGACCCTGCTCGGGCGTTGACGCAGTCGCGTAGCGCCGCCGCGGAATCCGTCCCGCCCCCCGCGCAAGGCGCCCAGCTTCGACGGCGGCTCGCATCGCGCGCGCCATCGCCACCGGGTCCTGCGCCCGCGCGATCGCCGACGCGGCCATCACCGCGTCGCAGCCGAGCTCCATCGCCAGCGCCGCGTCGGAGGCGGTGCCGATGCCCGCGTCGAGCACCACGGGAACGTCCACCGCCTCGCGGATCAAGGCGATGTTGTACGGGTTGCGGATCCCCATGCCGCTGCCGATCGGCGAGCCCAGCGGCATCACCGCGGCACAGCCCAGATCGGCGAGCCGGCGCGCCAGCACCGGATCATCGGTCGTGAACGGGAGCACCACGAAGCCGTCGTCGATCAGCTCCTCGGCGGCACGCAGCAGCTCGGGCGCATCCGGCAACAGCGTGTCCTTGTCGCCGATCACCTCCAGCTTGATCCAATCCGTCGCAAACGCCTCGCGCGCCATCCGCGCAGTGATCACAGCATCGCGAGCCGTGTGACAACCGGCGGTGTTCGGCAACACCTGCACACCCGCGTCCGCGAGCACGTCCAGCAGCGATGACCCGCCCGCGCGTGCCGCGCTCGTGTCGACTCGCCGCAGGGCCACCGTCACGAGCTCGCAGTCGCTGACCGCGATCGCCTCGGCGAGCAGCTCGAGCGACGGGAAGCCGCCGGTGCCGAGCAGCAGCCGCGAGCGCATGCGCCTACCGGCGATCGTCAGCACATCCTCGGCCGTCGTCATCGGCGTGCTCACCGTGTCATGCATACCCGCATCATCCTCCCTGCATCGCCGTCAGCACCTCCACGCGCGCGTCCTGCGCGAGCACGAACGATCCCCATTCGGCGCGCGGCACGACCTCACCGTCGACGGCCACCGCGACGCCGCCTGCCTCTGCGTCTAGCCCCATGCCCTGCAGCAGCTGCGCCACCGTCGCGCCGGCGCGCAGCTGCGAGCCCTCGCCGTTGAGCACGATCACGACGCGACCGCCAGCGCCTCCAGCCCGAAGCGCTCAGGCGCGCACGCAGGCAACAGCTCGTCGAGCGCGTGCTCGCCTGTCATCACGCCTACGACCAGCTCCGCTGTCAGCGGCGCGAGCAGAATGCCGTTGCGGTAGTGCCCCGTTGCCCAGATCAGGCCGTCCACCGCCGCCGCCCCGATCGCCGGCGCGTTGTCGGGCGTGCCCGGGCGCAGCCCCACCGACAGCTCCTCGATCTCGAGCTCGCTGATGCCGGGCACCAGCTCGTGGGCGTCGCGCAGCAGCTCGTACACGCCGCCGGCGGTAGCCGACAGCTCGAAGCCGCGCTCCTCGACGGTCGCACCGAGGACATAACGCCCGTCCGCACGCGGCACCAGGTAACCGCCGCGAAAGCGCACAACCCTGCGCAGCAGGCCCGCTCCCGCTGGGTCGCGCAGCCGCAGGATCTGACCCTTGACGGGACGCACCGGCACGCGCGCCGCAGACGGCACACCGTCGATATGCCCACTCCACGGGCCAGCGGCGAGCACCACGTTCCCAGCGGACACGCGCTCGCCGTCCGCGAGCGTCACGCCCGTGGCGCGCGCCCCGGCGCCGACGCCGTCGAGCTCGACACGAGCGACCGCTGCATCCTCGCGCAGCTGCACGCCGCTGGACTCGCACGCGCGCGCCAGCGCGTCGAGCACCGCGCGAGGATCGACGGAATGGTCGTCCGGCGAGTCCAACGCCAACCGCAGCGCCGGTGCTAGCGCCGGCTCACGCTCGCGCGCCTCGCTGGCGCGCAGGCGCGTCACCGCGAGGCCGAGCGACTGGCGGAAGGCGAGCTGGCGCTCGAGCTCGCGGGCGTCGTCCTCGTCGCGGGCAAGCAGCAGCGTGCCGCTGCGCAGTAGCCGCACATCGACGCCGGTACAGCCCTCGAGCTCGGACGCGAAGCTCGGCCACAGCTGCGCCGAGCGCAGTCCCAGCTCCAGCTGGCGCCGCCCCGCCTGTCCGAACTCGGCCTCGACCACCGGCGCGAGCATGCCCGCCGCGACGCGCGAGGTGCCGCGTCCGACGGTGTCGCGCTCGAGTAGCGTCACCGACATCCCGCGCTCTCGCGCGCGCCACGCGATCGCCATTCCGATGATGCCGCCGCCGACGATCGCGACGTCCACTCGCTGACTATCGGACATGCTGATGATGCTAGCCCGCACCACAGCTCCCTAGACTCCCGGCATGCCAAGCACAGACCCCGCCCTCGGTACGCCCCGCTCGGATCGTCGCGAGCGCCTGGCAACGGCGCGCCTCTACCTGGTCTGCGGCGCCGACCCCGACGGCAGCGAGCTGCCGACACTGCTGCGAGGCGCGAGCGCAGGCGGTGTCGAGATCGTGCAGCTGCGCGAGAAGCACCTTCCCGACGAGGAGCTCGCATCGGTCGCCATCGCGGCGCGAATCCTGTGCCAGCAGCTCGGGACGCTGCTGATCGTCAACGACCGCCCTTGGGTGGCCCGCGAGGCCGAAGCTGACGGGGTTCACGTCGGCCAGGACGACATCCCCGTGTCCGAGCTCCGCGAGCTGGTCGGCCCCGACATGCTGATCGGCCTGTCCACCCACACGCCCGCGCAGATCGACGCGGTCGACGTCAGCGTCGTCGACTACATCGGCGTCGGTCCGATCCACCAGACACCCACCAAGCCCGGCCGACCGGCCGTCGGCGTCGAGCTGATTCGCTACGCCGCCGTCCACGCGCCCGTGCCGTTCTTCGCGATCGGCGGCCTCGACGCGGGAAACCTGGCACAGGCGCTCGACGCGGGCGCCACGCGCATCTGCGTGCTGCGCGCGATCGCCGCCGCGGCGGACCCGCAGCGCGCGGCGCAGGCACTGCGCGAGCAGTTGGACGCACGCCCCGTCGAACCATGAGCAGCACCCGCGACGAGCGGGCGCGTGCTGCGCTCGAGCCGCTCGGACCGGACGAGCGCCCGCCGGCGCTCCTGATCGCGGTAGCCGTCGCCGCGCTGCTGGCGGTAGCAATCCTCGTCGGCGGCCTCACCATCCACGACCTCTCCAGCCACGGCGGCTCGCTCCCGGGCGCGATCTTCCTATCGGCGATCCTCGCCGCGCTCGCGCTCGGCATGTACCGCCGACGCTACCTCGCGGTGCTGGGCTTCGAGGCTCTGCTCGCCCTGCAGATCATCCTCAGCTCGCTCGCGCTGATCATCGCCGCCTCGCTGCTCGCGGCCGGCGAGTACGTAGTCGCGCTCGTCCTCGGTGGCTGGCTCTTTTGGAAGCTCGTACGGGTTATGGGACGCATCCAGGCCGGCGAACAGAAGGGTGGCCGATAGCGCTGCCCTGCCCGGCCGGTCACCTTCGATAGGCTCACGACCCGATGGCTGAGAGTTCTTACGACTGCGTCGTCATCGGCTCCGGGCCGGGTGGGTACGTGGCTGCGATCCGTGCCTCGCAGCTCGGTCTGAAGACCGCCGTGGTCGAGCGCGACAAGCTCGGCGGGCGCTGCCTCAACTACGCGTGCATCCCGGCGAAGGCGGTGCTGCGCTCCGCAGACCTGCTTTCGGAGATACGCGAGGCGGGGGATTTCGGCCTGAAGGTGAGCGGCGTCGAGGTCGACTACGCCGCGGTGCAGGCGCGCCGCGAGAAGGTCGTCACGACGCTCACCTCAGGCGTCGGCGGACTCTTCAAGAAAGACGGCGTCGACGTGATCGCAGGCATCGCGCGGTTGACGGCCGACGGCGACGTGCGCATCGACGTGTTCGACTCCGAGCCGATCGAGATCGCCGCACGCGGCGTGGTGCTCGCAACCGGCTCGACCCCGCGAGCGATCCCCGGGGTGCAGTACGGCGGGCGCGTGATCGGCACCGAGGAGGCGTGGGCGCTGCCAGAGGTGCCGCCACGCTTGGCCGTGGTGGGCGCGGGCGCCTCCGGCGCGGAGATCGCCTCGGCCTTCGCGCGGCTCGGCAGCGAGGTGCTGCTGCTGGAGGCGCTGGAGCGCCTGCTGCCGACCGAGGACGCCGACATCTCGCGGCTGGTCGAGCGTGGCTTGAAGCGCCAGGGCATCGCCGTGCACACGAGCACGCCCGTCGCCGATGTGACCGCAGGTGAGAGCAGCGTGAGCTTCTCCTACGACGCGGAGTCCACCGAGGTCGACTATCTCGTGATCTGCGCCGGTCGCGCCGCCGACGTCGACGGGCTGGGTCTCGCGGAGGCCGCAGTCGAGCTCGACGCGCGCGGCCTCGTGCAGGTGGACGGCGCGATGCGCACCACCCGCGCGGGCGTCTTCGCGATCGGTGACCTCGTGCAAGGACCCGCACTTGCACACAAGGCCTCCGACGAGGGCATCATCGCCGTCGAAACGCTCGCCGGGCGCGACACGCATCCGATCGCCTACACCGACATCCCGCGCGCCACCTTCTGCACGCCCAACGTCGGCTCCTTCGGCCTCACCGAGGAGCAGGCTCGCGCGCAGGGCTACGACGTCGTCGTCGGCAAGGTGCCCTACGGCGCTGTCGGCGGCGGCACCGTCTACGGAGACCGCACCGGCCTCGTCAAGGTCGTCGGCGACAGCAAGTACGGCGAGCTGCTCGGCGGCCACATCGTAGGCGCACGCGCCACCGAGCTGATCCAAGAGCTCGTCAACGTGCGCTCGCTCGAGGGCGGCTACCCCGAGCTCGCGCGCATCATCCACGGTCACCCCACGCTGTCCGAGGCCGTGATGGAAGCTGGTCGTGCCGCAGACGGCTGGCTGATACACGGCTGAGGGCCACTAACCTCGGCCGGGTGCCCACCCCGGCGGCCTTCTACTTCGACCTTGCGAGTCCGCTGGCTTACCTGGCTGCTGAGCGGATCCTGCAGGTGCTTCCCACTCCGGCGGAGTGGCGGCCGGTGCTCGCGAGCGAGCTGGGACCACACGCGGAGCCGTTCAGCGCGTTCCGCTGCGAGAACGAGGAAAGCGTATTTCGCGAGCAGATCGAGCGCGAAGCGCAAAAGCTCGGCCTGCAACCCGTGCGCTGGCCCGAGCCGTTCCCGTTCGACAGCTCGCTGGCGATGCGCGTGGCGACGTACGCGGCGTCGATCGGGCGCACGGTGCCGTTCGCGCAGGCGGCCTTCCGTCAGGCGTTCGCCGGCGGTCACTCGCTGGCGCAGCGCGACTTCGTGCTGATCGCCGCTGCCGCCTGCGAGATGCACCCGGCGGCGGTGCTGCGGGCAGCTGAGCTGCGCTCGACCGCAGAGCGCCTCGCGGCGAGCAGCGCCGAGGCGCGGCGCGCGGGCGTGACGGAAGTGCCGGCGGTGATGGTCGGTGCACACGCGTTCGTCGGCGAGGGCGCGCTGCAGGACGCGGCGGAACACATGGGCGGCGCGCACGACGCTGGGCTCGACGCACCGGCCGAGACAGCCGACACGCACGGTGGCGCGTGAAGGCCAATCACGCGTACCGGCTGATCGTGACGCGCGGTGGGCTGACCCCGGCGCCGCTGGCGGACCCCACACGCACGGACCACGTCGAGGTGGTCGAGGTCGACAGCGGCGAAGTCGTGTTGTTCTGGGATCGCCCGCCGCAGTCCGCGTCGAAGCTCGCGCGGGCGTTGCGCGCGGACCTCGCGCAGCTGCAGGCTGACGAGTTCATGGCGCGCTGGAGTACCGTGGAGCACTGATGCCGAGTCCCTCGCCCGAGCCGCCCGCGCAAAGCCTGCCCGAGCCGGCGCGCGCGCGCGAGTGGCTCGAGACGATGACGCTGATCCGCCGCTTCGAGGAGCGCGCCGGCGAGATGTACGCGCGCGCGAAAGTGGGCGGCTTCCTGCATCTGTCGATCGGCGAGGAGGCAACGATCGTGGGCAGCGCGCGGGCGCTGCGCGACACGGATTACCTGATCTCGACGTACCGCTCGCACGGCCACGCGCTCGTACGCGGCACACCGCCCGAGAACGTCATGGCGGAGCTGTTCGGACGGGTCGACGGCTGTTCGGGCGGACGCGGCGGCTCGATGCACATGTTCGATCTGTCGCGGCGGTTCATGGGCGGCTACGGGATCGTCGGCGGCAACCTGCCGATCGCGGCGGGCATCGCGCTAGCGAGCGACTACAAGGACAGCGACGAGGTGACGCTGTGCACGTTCGGCGACGGCGCCTCCAATCAGGGGACGTTCGGCGAGACGCTCAACATCGCCGCGCTGTGGAAACTGCCGGTGGTGTTCATGGTCACCAACAATCAGTTCGGCATGGGCACCGCGCTGAGTCGCCACTCGGCGGTGACGGACTTGCAGCGCAAGGGCGAGAGCCTGGGGGTCCCCGGGATGCGCTGCGACGGCATGGACGTGCTCGATACGCACGCCGTCCTCGCGGAGGCGATCCGGCACGTGCGCGAGGAGCGCCAGCCGGTGCTCGTCGAGGCGATCACCTATCGCTTCCGTGGGCACTCGATGGCCGACCCTGAGCAGTACCGCACGAAGGAGGAGGTGGCGAGCTGGCGCGAGCGCGACCCGCTGCCGGCGTTTGCCGAGCTGCTGGTGCACGAGGGCGTGATCGAGCAGTCCGAGCGCGAGCAGATCGACGCACAGGCGATCGCGCGAGTCGACGCTGCGGTCGAGTTCGCCGAGGCCTCGCCGTTCCCGACGCCGGACTCGCTTTACGACGACGTGTACGTGCTCGACCGCGAGGTGCGGGGCTGGTACTCGGTGGCAACGACCGACGGCGCCGCCGATGAATCGCCGGATGCGCTCCGCGACGGCGCGCAGCAGTCCGTCAACGATGAGATCCCACAGCAGCTGAGCGACGCGCTGGCCGCCGGCGAAGAAGGCCGCGAAACGCCCGGCCTCGACCGCCCGGACGCGGCGACGAACGCGAGTGGCGGAGCGGACGCGGACTGATGGCTCAGATGCGTTACCGGGAGGCGCTGAACGCGGCCCTGCGCGAGGAGCTCGCGCGCGACGAGCGCGTGGTGCTGATGGGCGAGGACATCGGCGTGTTCGGCGGCGCGTTCAAGGTCACGGACGGCCTGCTCGAGGAGTTCGGCGAGCGCCGCGTGCGCGACACGCCGATCTCGGAGAACACGATCGTCGGCGTCGGCGTCGGCGCGGCGATGACGGGCCTGCGCCCCGTCGTGGAGCTGATGACGATCAACTTCGCGCTGCTCGCGTTCGATCAGATCGTCAACCACGCTGCGCATATCCACTACATGTTCGGCGGCCAGGCGCGCGTGCCGCTGGTGGTGCGCATGCCGCAGGGCGCCGGCCACCAGCTCGGGCCGACGCACTCGCACTGCCTGGAGGCGCTGTTCCTGCACGTTCCCGGCCTGCTCGTGGCAGTGCCGGCGACCGCCGCCGACGCCAAGGGCCTGTTGAAGAGCGCGATCCGCGACGAGAACCCGGTGATCTTCATCGAGCACGAGTCGTTGTACGGCGTGCGCGGCGAGGTGCCCGACGACGACGAGCATCTCGTCGGCTTCGGGCAGGCGCGCGTCGCACGCGAGGGCTCCGACGTGACGCTCGTGGGCATCTCGCGCATGGCGCTGACCGCGGAACGCGCCGCGGAGACGCTCGCCGCCGAGCACGGTGTGGAGGCGGAGGTGATCGACCCGCGCACGCTGCGCCCGCTCGACCTCGACACGATCCTCGCATCGGTGCGCAGGACCAACCACTGCGTGATCGTCGAGGAGGGTTGGCCACACGGCGGCGTCGGCGCCAATCTGGCGGCGCTGATCGGCGAACAGGCCTTCGACTACCTAGACGCGCCGGTCCAGCGCGTGACCGGCGCCGACGTGCCGATGCCGTACTCCAAGCCGCTCGAGGATCTCGCCTACCCGCACGCGCCGCAGATCGTGGCGGCCGCGTTGGCGACGCTCAACCGCACCTCGACGCCGGTAGTGGGGGGCGCCTAGATGGCCGAGATCGTGATGCCGCGGCTGTCGGACACGATGGAGGAGGGCACGATCCTGCGCTGGCTAAAGGCCGACGGCGAGCAGGTGGCGCGGGGCGAGGAGCTGGTCGAGATCGAGACCGACAAGGCGACGATGATCTATGAGTCCGATCAGGCAGGCGCTCTGCAGATCGTCGCCGACGCGGGCGCAACCCTGGCGGTCGGCGAGGTGATCGCGCGCGTCGGCGTGCCCGAGCAGGGACGTACTGAGGGGCCCGCCTCCGGCGGGACGGCGGGCGAGCGACCGCGTGCTGACGCACGGGCGGCGAGCGCGACGCCCGCGCCCGTCCCGACATCCGAGGCGCCAGCGAACGGGGCCGGCACGGACGCCGGCGAGCGGATCAGGGCATCGCCGCTGGCCAGGAGAATCGCCGGGCAGAGCGGCATCGACCTGCGTGGGCTGAAGGGCAGCGGTCCAGGCGGACGGATCGTCAAGGCGGACGTGCTGGCGCCCGCCGCAGGTGCGCCGTCAGACGCCGCGCCGGGCACGGCACCCGCGGCGCCAGGCGTCGCCGCGGGCGCGGGCGCCACCGCACAGCCGAGCGCCGACGCGTCGGCGACGACGACGGCCAAGGGCGAGATGACGACGGTCGAGCTGTCGCGCACGCAGCAGACGATCGCGCGCCGCATGGCTGAGTCGAAGGCGACGATCCCTGATTTCACGCTGCTGATCGACGTCGACATGGAGGAGTGCGTACGGCTGCGCGCGGAGCTGAAGCAGATCTCCCGCGGCGACAGCGACAAGGCGCCGACGTACAACGACATGGTGGTGAAGGCTGCGGCACTCGCGCTGCGCGAGCACCCGGCAGCGAACGGCAGCTATCGCGACGGGCGTCTGCAACTGCACTCGCGCGTCAACGTCGGCGTCGCGGTGGCGGCCCAGAACGCGCTCGTCGTGCCGACGGTGTTCGACGCCGACGAGAAGTCGCTCGGAGAGATCGCTCGGGAGACGCACACGCTCGCCGATCGTGTGCGTACCGGCGCGATCACACCGCCCGAGCTCGGCGGCGGTACCTTCACGGTGTCCAACCTCGGCATGTACGGCGTGCGCAGCTTCACCGCGATCGTCAACCCACCGCAGGCGGGCATCCTGTCGGTCGGCGCGTTGAGCCCGCGCGCGGTCGTGCGTGACGGCCAGGTCCTCGCGCGCGGAACGCTCACGCTGACGCTCGCGTGCGACCACCGCATTCTCTACGGCGCCGAAGCGGCCGAGTTCCTCGCGCGCGTTCGCGAGCTGCTGGAGCACCCATCGGCGCTCACCCTCTAGCGGCATTTATCTCAGTAGCTTCAGGCCTTCCATCAGATCTGCGCGGCCGGCCCTCACCGCCATGTCTGCCTTCAGTGTGTCTTCGTTGGACGCCGACGGGCGGCCGCTTTTCTCACTAAACGCGCGCTTCAGATGTTCATATGCGGCGATCACGGCCTGCAATCCCTTCTCGAGATCGGCCTTGGCCTTCTTGACGCGTGTGGCCGTCGCTGACTGCGTTGCGATCCTCGACTTCAGCGCCCGCAGCACGGCAATCGCATTGTCGAGCGCGCCCATTACTGGCGTGGCGTCGTGGGTGCTCTTGTATTCGCCGATCGCGCTCAACAGCTTGCCTTCAGAGGCGATGATCCTTTCGTTGTAGCTCGTCACCAGTGATTTGATGCTGCCGGCGCTCGCCGGCGCATTCGCAACCGCCAGCAGCGATGCCAACGTCAGGACCGCGACGCACGCAAACACATGGCGTGGCGTCCTTTGCTTCATGTCGTCCTCTCCATCAATCGGGATCCAACGGGCGGACCCCGCTCACAAGGCGCTGTGAGCGCTGGCGTCTCTCTCTCGGCCGATAGTTATCCGAATCCCGGATTCTCAAACTCCTACGGAGACTTTACGCGTCGCTCATCCATGGGCGCGACGCTGATCAGCGGGGAGGCACCCGAGATCAAACAATGGGAGACGACCATGGCTCGCGACACACCGATATGCACCCCACCTCAGCCCATCGCCGTGCGCACAGCAAGCGCCAGGCGCGCACGCGCCCGCACCGACGGTGACACGCCGGCGAGGAACTTCACGACTCGACGCGACAGCGACAGCGACAGCGACAGCCTGATCGAGCGGATCGTGTTGGAGCACGCGCGGACCCTGCGGCCAAGTCGGCGTCCTCGCTAGGCTGGAGGGGAGCGATGACAGCCGCCAATCGATCGCACGAAGAGCTTTGGGTGTGCCACCTGGGGGTTGTTCGCTACAGCGACGCGCTGGCCATCCAGCAGCAGCTCTGCGCGCGGCGCCAGGCCGAGGAGCTGCCGGACACGCTGCTGCTGCTCGAGCATCCGCCTGTCTACACGCGCGGGCGGCGCTCCAGCGTCGAGGATCTGCCGCTCGGCGAGGACTTCTATCGCGCCAAAGGCATCGATGTGCAAGCCAGCGACCGCGGCGGCAAGCTCACCTACCACGGTCCCGGCCAGCTGGTCGGCTATCCGATCATGCGGATCGCCGACGTGCACCGCTACCTGCGCAGCATCGAAGACGCGATCCGCATAGCGCTCGCGGGCGCCGGCGTGGACGCGCGCTCGCGCCACGACGAGGGCATCGACTACACCGGCGTGTGGGTGCAGGAGCGCAAGATCGCCTCGATCGGCGTGCACGTCTCGCGCGGTGTCACCACGCACGGCTTCGCGGTCAACGTCGACAACGACCTCGACCCGTTCTCCGGGGTCGTCGCCTGCGGGCTTCCCGATGTCGCGATGACGTCGATCGCACGCGAGAGCAACGGCGTCGGCGAGGGTGTCCCGTGCTTTCGCAAGCGCGTCGCGCACGCCTTCGCGCAGACGCATCGTAGGCGTCAACGCCTCGTGTCGCACGCACGACTGGGCCTCGCCACGACGAACGCCGGCGGACGTGCGGACACGCGAGCCCGCCTCGACACGGTTGCCTCCCCTGCCGCGGAAGCGGTGCCGGCGTGAGCGCCGGCGCCAACCCCGTTGCGACCAGATCGCGCTCCAATCCCGGCGGCATGGACGTGCTCGACGTGCTGGGGCCCGATGTGCGGCCGTTGCGCGAGCGCAAGCCGCCGTGGTTCAAGGTGCCGCCGCCGGGCGGGCAGCGCTACCGCGAGCTGACCGAGCTGATCCGCTCGGAGAACCTGCACACCGTCTGCCAGGAGGCCGCCTGCCCGAACGTCGGCGAGTGCTGGGAGCGCGGCACCGCCACGTTCATGATCCTCGGCGACACCTGCACCCGCCGCTGCGGCTTCTGCAACGTCAAGACCGGCAAGCCGACGTGGAACGACCCGCTCGAGCCGGCGCGCGTCGCTCGCTCGATCGCGCGCATGGGCCTGCGCCACGCCGTGATCACCTCCGTCGACCGCGACGACCTTCCAGACAAGGGCGCCTCCGCGTTCGTCGGCGTCATCCGCCAGGTCCGCCGGCAGGCGCCGGGCTGCCAGATCGAGGTGCTCACGCCCGACTTCCAGGGCCAGGAGATGCCGCTCGCGAAGGTCATCGCAGAGCGGCCCGACGTGTTCAACCACAACGTCGAGGTCGTCCCGCGTCTGTATCCCGTCGCGCGCCGCGGCTCACAGTTCGAGCGCTCGTGCCGCGTGCTGCGCCTCGCGCACGAGCTCGGCGAAGGCGACGTCGTGACCAAGTCCGGGCTGATGGTCGGCCTCGGCGAGACGCACGACGAGCTCGTCGAGGCTTTTGCCACGCTGCGCGAGCACGGCGTGCAGGTGCTCACCGTCGGGCAGTACCTGCGGCCCTCCGAGCGCCATTTGCCGGTCGTGCGCTACTGGCACCCCGACGAGTTCGCCGCGCTCGAGGCGGCCGCGTATGAGCTCGGCTTCGACCATGTCGCCGCCGGTCCGCTCGTGCGCTCCTCGTACCACGCCGACCAGCATGTGCCGCAAGCGCTCGCCGGCGTGGGGCCGGTTGCGGCTGAGGCCTAGCCGCGCCGCCGTCGCTGCCTGTGTACTAGCGACGATGACGCCGTCCACGAGACGACGCTGCGCATGACCCGTCTGGTCGTGTTCGGCGCGCTGCTGTTCTTCATCGCAGGCCTCGCGTTCCTGACTGTCGCCACGATCATCGAAGAAGGCCTCACCGTGGGCACGGTCGTCTCCGTGCTCGTCGTCGCGCTGCTCTCGATCGGCATCGTCGGCGCGGTCGTCGGCGCGCTGCGCAATCCTCCTCGGGGATGAGCATCTCGCCGTTCCTCACGCCCGGACACAGCCGCAACCGACGCGCGCTGGCCGCAAGGCGCCGGCGCCGACGCAGGATCGCGCTCGGCGTGCTCGCGCTCGCGGTGCTCGCGGCGCTGCTCGTGAGGATGGATCTCGCCAACGGCTCGGGTGGACACACCCACCGGCGTGCGCATGCGATCGCCGGCGTCGAGGCAACGCCGCGCCCGGCGCCGGCTGCCGCCGCGGCACTGTCGCCTGCCGGCCTGCCGCTGGCGCGGCCGGCGCTCGCGCTCAGTGGGATCTCCTCGCCGCGGCTGGATCCCGTCAACGTGAGCTTCGCCGACCCGCCGCGCGCGGCGCTGCTCTTCAACCTCTCCACCGGCCGCGTCCTCTGGCAGCACAACGCCTACGCGCGTGTGCCGATCGCCAGCCTCACCAAGATGATGACCGCGCTGCTGACCGTCGAGTCAGCACCGCCGGACGCCCCCGTGCTGATCACCCGCCAGGCGGTCGATATGCCCGGATCGAAGGTAGGCGTGCTCCCGTTGGGGCGGCACGTACGACTCGAGAGCCTGCTCTACGGGCTGCTGCTGCCGTCGGGGAACGACGCCGCGGTCGCGCTCGCCCAGCACGTCGCCGGCAACGTCAAGAGCTTCGTCGCGCGCATGAATCTGCAAGCCGCGCGGCTCGGGCTTGGCTGCACGCGCTTCTCATCGCCCTCCGGCTACTACAACGCCCACAACTTCTCCTGCGCAGCCGATCTCGCCGTGCTGGCGCACGTCGACATGCAACAGCCGCGCATCGCCAGCGTCGTCAAGACCTACTCGGCGGTGCTGCCGTTTCCAGTCAAGGGCGGCAAGCTCTACCTCTATAACAACAACCCGCTGCTGATCTACAACTACCCCGGCGTCACCGGCATGAAGACCGGCCAGACCGAAGCGGCCGGGCGCTGCCTCGTCGCGACCGCCGAGCGCCACGGCGTGCGCCTCGGTGTGGTCGTGCTCAACTCCGACGCTCCCGGCACGCAGGCGCGCCAGCTGCTCGACCTCGGCTTCGAGCGCGTCTACCACCAGCCGATCGTGCGCGAGGCGCCGTTTCCCCCTGGAGCGTGAGCCTCGCCGCGTCCGCGCGGGCCGTGGGGCTCGTGCCTGGCGGCGCGAGCGCGTGCTCGGCCGCGCGAGCGTGTGCTCGCAACGCACGCGCCGATAGCGATGGTTATACGGCGGTTGCGATTGGACACCGGCAACCGTGGAGGTGTACCGTTCCAGGTCCGCTAGATTGACTGGTCAGTCAGCCAAAGGAGACGCCGTGGATCTCGACGACACACCGGAGCAGGCCGCCTACCGCGCGCAGGTGCGCAGCTGGCTCGATGAGCACAAGGGCGAAGCCCCGATCCTGCAGGGTCCTGGAGCGATCGAGGACGAGGATCAGATCGTCGCCGCGCGGCGCGTCTGGCAGGGCAAGCTCGCCGAGGCTGGGCTCGCGGGCGTCACCTGGCCGAAGGAGTACGGCGGCCAGGGGCTCGGGCCGATCGAGCAGGTGATCTGCAACCAGGAGATCGGGCGCGCGAAAGTCCCAGGCATCCTCGACGCGATCGGTGTCGGGATGCTCGGGCCGACGATCATCGCTCACGGCAGCGAGGAGCAGAAGTCGCGCTATCTCGGGCCGATGCTCCACGGTGACGAGGTCTGGTGTCAGCTGTTCTCAGAGCCGGCCGCCGGCTCTGATCTGGCCGCCGTGCAGACCCGTGCGCGCCAGCAGGATGACGGCACGTGGCGGCTTTCCGGCCAGAAGGTGTGGACGACCAACGCCCAGTTCGCCGCCTACGGCCTACTGCTCGCGCGCACCGATGCCGACGTCCCCAAGCACAAGGGCCTGACGATGTTCATCGTGCCGATGGACGGCGAGGGCGTGACCGTGCGCGGGCTGCGCCAGATTTCCGGCGAGGCCGAGTTCAACGAGGTGTTCTTCGATGACGTGGCGCTCGAGGAGGGCGCTGTCGTCGGCGGCGTCGGTAACGGCTGGGGCACGGGTCTGACGACGCTGATGTTCGAGCGCGTCACGATCGGCCTCGGCAGCGAGGGCATGGGCTACAACTCGACTCGCTTCGCGGGCGCGATCGCCGCCGATGAGCACGCGCGGCGCGACCCGGAGGTCCGCCACCGCCTCGGTGAGATCGCAAGCGAACTGCTCGCCGTCAGGTTCACGGGCTACCGCACGCTGACCGCGCTGCAGAAAGGCCAGATCCCGGGCCCCGAGGCGGGGCTCGCGAAGGTCACAATCGTCAGCGGCGCGATCAAGGCGGGCGATCTGATCGCCGACGTGATCGGCCCCGACGCACTGTCCGAGGACAGCGAGTGGGCGTACATGATCTCGTTCCTCCCCGGCCTGAAGTCGGCCGGCGGCACCGAAGAGATCCTCAAGAACACCGTCGGCGAGCGCGTCCTCGGGCTGCCGCCCGAGCCTCGTCTGGACAAGGGAATCCCATTCTCGGAGCTGCGCTCCAAGGAAGGAGCAGCCGCATGAACCTCGCACTCTCCGACGAGCAGGTGTTTCTGCGCGAGGCCGCCCGCGGCGCGCTCTCGCGCTTCAAGACGCTGCAGGCCGCGCGCGAGGCGCTCGACGGCGACGAGCAGGCGCTGCCCGACCTGTGGCCGACCGCCAAGGAGGCCGGCTGGCCCGGCCTGCTGATCGACGAAGCCAACGGTGGCGCCGGACTTGACGCCTTCGACGCGATGCTCGTGCTGGGCGAGTGCGGGCGCGTGCTCGCCGGCATCCCGCTGCTCGGGCACCTGCCCGCAACCGCGATCCTCGGCGACGGGGCGGGCGGGCCCGGTCAAGTCGGGCTGCTGGGCGACCTCGCCACTGGCGAGCGCCGGGCCGCGTATCTGCCCGCGCAACCGCCCAGCGAGCTCGAAGCGCGCTGGAGTTCCGACCCCGCGAGCGGCGCCGCGCGTGGACCGCTGGCGAGTGTCGGCGCGCCGGGCGCGGATGGCCGCGCGACGGTCACCGGCAGCTTTGCGTTCGTGCCCGACGCCCCGGGCGCCGACACGCTCGTCGGCGTCGCCTTGCGCGACGGGCAGCCCGTCGGCGTCGCGATCGCAGGCGACGCGCCGGGCGTCAGCATCGAGCCGACGAGCCGTTACGACGCAACCCGCTCGCTCGGGCACGTGACGCTCGAGAACGCTCCCGCGCTGGTGCTCGACGCCCCCGAAGCGTCGCTCGTCGCCGCCTGGTACCTCGCACAGGCTCTGATCGCCGCGGAGTCGCTCGGCAGCGTCGAAACCGCGCTCGACGTGTCCGTCGCCTATGCCAAGGAGCGCTTCACCTTCGGTCGCGCAATCGGCTCTTACCAAGCCGTCAAGCACGCGCTCACCGAGGTGCTGCGCCAGCTCGAGAACGGACGCTCGTTGCTCTACTACGCCGGCTGGGCGCGCAACGGCGCGCCGGGCGAGTTCGCGCTCGCCGCCAGCGCCGCGCGCTCTGTCGGCAGTCGCGCGCTCGACGAGGCCGCCCGCACGATGATCTCGGTGCACGGCGGCATCGGTGCCACCTGGGAGCACGACGCGCCGCTGTACTTCCGCCGCGCACAGCTCTCGCGGCGGCTGCTCGGCGGCACCGGCCAGGCGACCGACCGCGTCGCCGGCGAGCTCATCGCCCAGGCCGCCTGAGTTACCCCGAGGCGCGACGTCCGGCGGCCTGCGCCTTCGGCTTGGGGTGGGCTTCGACGGCGCGCGCTTCGGCTTCCAGCGCAGCCAGCACCGGCGCGCCGTACGCCGCGTACACCGCATTCACTATCCCGGCTTCGACGCCGCAGTTAATGCAGAACCCGTGCTGGGACCACCCGATCGCCCGCGCCAGCACCTCGTCCGCGTAGCTGACGCCGGTCGCGTCGTGACCGTAGTAGTCGTACGCGGCATCCCACGCCGGTTCGTCGAGGCCATATGCGGCGCCATCCGCCGACAGCAGGTGTGCGGCCGCCATGATCGAGTCGAAGTCGTCGTAGATCGATGGGTGCACAGCGGTCATGTGGTCGTAGTGCGCGGGACGTTTGCCGTACTCGTAGGAGTCGCTGACGAGGTCCCACGTGGTCACGCGCCCGTTGGTGACGTTGAACTGCATCGGGCCGCCGCAGCAGTGGGCGAAGTTGAGGCCATGATAGATGCCCGGCGCGGTCGAGAACGCGCTCTCCTGCTTGTGGATCGAGGCCAGCAGCAGCCAGTTGACACCGAAGGTGCGCTGCGCGGTCGCGTAGATCGGATAGAAGCCTTCCATCCAGCGCTTGGCGATGTGCACCTGCGGCGCATCGAGCAGGCTGCTCGCGGCGGTGCGCTGCTGCGCGACCGACGGATGCGCCACGATCGGCGCATGGACGGCGCTGCCCTTGACTGCGGCGGGCGCTGTCGCGCCCGGGGCGCTCGCCGGCGGCGGCGTGGCCGCCGAGACGAGCACCGGCGGTGGCGCAACTGCGCTCGCGCCGCCGAGGACGCCGGTGAGGACGAGCACCAGCACCGTCAACCCAACGACAGCGATCGTGGACGTGAGCAGCCACGCGCGCCGTTCCGACGGCGGCGCCGGTGGAGCGGCGAATCCATGCCCAGGCACAGCCTCTCATCCTAGCCAGGCGCCGCGCCGATCATGCAGGTAGCGGGTTAGCACTCACATGCGCATGCCAACGTTCTGTTCAACCGCATTCGCGGCGGCCGTATGCCTCGCCGCGCAAACGGCGGCGCCGGCGCAGGCGTCATCGCCCGCGCCGGTGGCCACACCCGCGCCGGCGCTGAGCGCGCCGCAACAGGCCGACCTCGCGCTGGCGCAGGCCGGCGTCACAGCCGCCAGGCAGCACTGGTGGGACCCGCGGCGCGGCTGGTATGACGCGCGGCTGGACGACCACCAACGCTACCCGCTGGCGAGCATCTGGGACGCGGTGCCGCTGTTCGAGTCGCTCGACGCGATCGCGATCGCGCAGCCGAACGCCGCCAACCTGCACGCCGTCGCAAGCTTCGCCGCGGGAGCCGAGCGCTACCTCAACCGCGGCCTGCGGCCGGTGCCTGGCTATTCGCCCTACCCAGGCGACCGTGAAGCCAACACGGAGACGTGGTTCGACGACAACGGCTGGTGGGGCGTGGCGTTCGTGAACGCGTACCGCGCGACCGGCACGCGCCGCTACCTGACGGACGCCGAACGGGCGCTCCGCTATGTCGCAGCCGCGGGCTGGGCTCGCGGCGGCGGCATCTGGTGGAACACCGAGCATCCATTCAAGTCCGGTCCCGCGCTGGCGGCTGACAGCCTGCTCGCAACGCTCCTCTACGCGAGCGACCGCTCGACGTTCGCGCTCGCGCAGGCGCGGAAGTTCATCGCGTGGGCCAACAGCGCCGGCTTCAGCAGCGCCGAAGGCCTGTACGTCGACAGCAGCGTCAGCACGACGCCGGTCGACTACATCGAGGCGCCGTTGATCTACGCGCAGGCGCTGCTCTGCCATCTCACCGGCGCAGCCGCCGAATGCGAGCGCGCCAAGCAGCTGCAGGCCGCGGCGCTGCAGCGCTTCGGCTACCTGCTCGACTTTTCTCCTCAATACGACGCGATCTACCTGCAGTGGATGCTCGCGCTGTACGCGCTCGAAGGCGACAAGACGCTGTATCTGCTCGCCGCCGACAACGCGCGCGACGCACAGACGCGCGCGGCCAACGGCCAGGGGCTATACCTGCTCTCCTGGAACGGCGAAACGCTACCCGCCGTCGACGCACAGCCGGGGATGCTGCAGACGCACGCCGCGACCACCAGCCTGTTCGCCTGGCTGGCGGTGTATCCGCCGCCAAGCTAGCCGCCGCTCACGGGCGCAGGGCGCGCCTGACGACCGCGTCGAAGGCCCGATCCGGCAGCAGGCGCTTGGCCGCGAGCATCACCCTCGCGTCCCTGCCGATGACGTAGCGGCTCTTCATGCGCGGCGCGCTCAACGCGCGCTCGATCGTCGCGGCGACGTGCTCGGGCGGGATGCCGCGCTGCGCAGCTCTCTCGAAGGCCTTGCCGACCGCCGCTGGAACGTTGCCGTAGACGCCCTGCAACTCGGCCGGGATGCGCACGCGTTCGGCGTCGGCGCGGCCCTTGTCCCAAATTGGCGTCGCGACCGAGCCGGGCTCGACCAGCGCGACCTGCACGCCGGAGCTGTGCAGCTCCACGCGCAACGCGTCGGCGAACGCCTCGATCGCGTGCTTCGACGCCGCGTACGGGGCGCTGAACGCCGTCGCGACACGCCCGCCGACCGAGGATACGAACACGATTCTTCCGCGCGCGCGGCGCAGCGCCGGCAGCAGCTCCTGCATCACCGCGATCTGTGCGAAGACGTTGACGTCGAACTGCCGCCGCAGGTCCTCGGCGGAGACCAGCTCGAGCGGGCCGCCGACGCCGATGCCGGCGTTGTTGACGAGCGCGTCGAGTCCACCGCGTGCCGAGGCGCCGGCGGCGACCTGCGCCGCGACCTGCTCGCCCGCCGCGGCCACCTGCGCAGGGTCGGTCACCTCGAGGCTCAACGGCAGCATCCGCGCGCCCGCCGACGCGCCGGCCGCGGCCACCAGGCTCTCGCCCGCCGCCGACCCGCGCACGCCGGCGAGCACCGTCCAGCCGGCGCCGAGGAGCCGCAGCGCGGTGGCGCGCCCGATGCCGGTCGACGCGCCCGTGATCAGTGCCAGCGGCATTGCCGTTTGACCCTACCTGACGGCTGGGTGCTAACTGTCACACGACCTGATCGCGGGCGCTTAGGATGCGCAGCGGTGTTTCTCCTCGTGAAAATGCGTGCGCTTGCAGGCATCTCGTCGCTCGTGCGCGTGACCGGCAGCGTCGCATCGCTGGTCGTGCTTGCGCTCTCGATCGCCCTCACGGGCTGCGGCACGACGCGCGCGGACCCACCGACGGCGGCCCTCGCCTTCGGGCAGCCACGCAGCTCGAGCGAACCGAAGAGCTGCCCCGCCACGGTGCTCGCCACCCGCGCAAGCGTCCTCGAACGCGTGTACCTCGAGGGCGTCCACAGCGAACGTGTCGACAGCGCCAAGTACTTCATCGAGCACTCGCCCGCGCTGCGCGCAGCCGTGGAAGGCGCCAACAAGGCGGCCGCGCGCGCCGCCGCCCAGGCGCTGCTTGCAACCGGGCATTTGACCGACCTCGCCATCACGCGCGGCGGTGCGCCGTTCATCGCGGTCGGGACCCCCGCGCTGGCGCCGGTCCAGGGAACGCTGAAGGGCGTGGACGGGACCGCGATCGCGAGCTACGTCACGAGCGTGTGGGCGGACAACGGCTTCCTGGCCGAGTCGGGCGGCATCAGCGACGGCGTCGTCGCGTTGCGCAGCGCCAATGCAACTGGCGTCGCTGACTCCCCCTCGATCGGCTCGCGGCCGCTGCCCAATGAAGGCGGCCTGACGCTCAAAGGCGTCGCCTACAGTTACACGTCGTTCCCCGTCGACGCCTATCCATCGGGCGCGCTGCGCGTGTATCTGCTGATCCCGACGAGCGCCGCCGCGCGGCTCTGCGGAGCGACGCCGCAGGACACCATGGTCAACACGCTGCGACGCGTCGCCCAGCTGATCTACGCGGGCGAGACGGCAGGGCACGCCACGCGCGTGCAGCTGCATCGGGTGCAGAGCAACCGGCCGCTGCTGGAAGCGGTCGCGCGCCGCGAACCCGCCGCGGTCGAACGCGCGATCCACACGCTGCTGCACCATCACATCGTGCGGCTGCGGGTGAGCGCCGGCGGGCAGCTGCTGTCCGACGTCGGCGGCCCCTACGTGCTCGGCCCGGTCACGGCGCCGCTACGGCTCGGCGGTCACACGATCGGGACGGTCGTACTCTCGATCCAGGACGACGAAGGCTATCTGCGCTTGACCAGACGCCTCGCCGGGCTCGACGTGCTGATGTACATGAACCTCGGCCCGGGCGCGCCGCGGCTCGTCAAGGACAGCCTCGGGCCGATGCCGGGACCGGCGCTCGCCGACGTGCCCGCCAGCGGCGCCTACCGCTATCAGGGGCGCAGCTTCCGCGTGTTCACCGTGCGCGCCGCGGCGTTCCCGTCGGGGCCGCTGACGATTCGCGTGCTCGTCCCGATTCCCTATCCCGGCGCCCGGGCAGGGAGCTAGGCCGGCGCGAGCGTCTGCTGCTTCTCGCGCAGCGTCCCCATCAGCTGCTCGAAGGCCTCGGCGAATTTTTCGACTCCCTCGCGCTCGAGCGTGTCGGTGACGTCGTCGTAGTCGACACCCGCGCGCGCCAAGCGCTCGAGCACCGCCTTCGCGTCGTCGAGGTCTCGCTGCAGCCGAGGCTGGGGCTTGCCGTGGTCCTGGTAGGCCATGATCGTCTCCTCGGGCATCGTGTTGACGGTGTCCGGCCCGATCAGCTCCTCGACGTACAGCGTGTCGGGATAGGAGGGGTTCTTGACCGAGGTCGAGGCCCACAACACGCGCTGCGGGGTGGCGCCCTTGCCGACGAGGTATTCCCAGCGCGGGCCGCTGAACACCTCGAGATAGTGGGCGTAGGCGAGCTTCGCGTTGGCGATCGCGAGCTTGCCCTGGAGATCCTTGGGCGCGTCGAGCGCCTCGAGGCGCCTGTCCGCCTCGGTGTCGATGCGCGAAACGAAGAAGCTCGCCACCGACGCCACCTTGCGCGGGTCGCCGCCCTCAGCGACCAGCCGCTCGACGCCGCGGATGTAGGACTCGGCCACCTCCGCGTAGCGCCGCAGCGAGAAGATCAGCGTGACGTTGATCGAGCGGCCCTTGGACACGACGTCCTCGATCGCGGCCAGGCCCGGCTTGGTCGCGGGGATCTTCACCATCAGGTTCGCGCGATCGACGCTTTCGTGGATACGCATCGCCTCGCGGAAGGTCTGCAGCGTGTCGTAGGCGAGTCGCGGATCGACCTCCAGCGAGACGTAGCCGTCGCGGCCACTGCCGCCATCCCAGACCGGACGGAACACATCGCAGGCGTCGCGGATGTCCTGTTCGGCCAGCGCCCAGAACACCGCCTCCACGTCAGCCGGCCGGGTGGGGTCCTGATCGATCAGTTCGTGGATCTGCTCGTCGTAGGCGTTGCCCGAGCCCATCGCCTTCTCGAAGATCGAGGGGTTCGAGGTGGCGCCGACGACAGAGTAGTCGTCGATCAGCTGCTGCAGGTGACCGCCGCGGATCGACTCACGTGAGAGGAAGTCCACCCACACGCTCTGCCCGACAGCTGAGAGATGCTCGAGTGGCGTAGATGTGTCGGAGGGCATCGTGTCTCCTTCGGTAGCGCGTCTGTGTCTCGATAGCGCGTCAGTGTTTCGATTCAAGCAGAGCGCTCGCGCGCGCGAGGATGTTCTTGGAGCTGAAGCCCAGCTCCTCCAACACCTTGGCGCCGGGCGCGGATGCGCCGAAGCGGTCGAGCCCGAGCACCTCGCCGTCGAGCCCCACCCACTTCCACCAGCTAATGCTCGCTCCCGGCTCCACCGCCAGGCGAGTTCTGACCGACGGCGGCAGCACCTCGTCGCGGTAGGCCTGGGTCTGTGCTTCGAACAGTTCGATGCACGGCATCGACACGACGCGCACGATTCGCCCCTGCTCTGCGAGCGCACGCCCCGCCTGCAGCGTCGGCGCGACCTCGGACCCGGTCGCGATCAGCACGATCTCCGGCACCGTGCCGGCGCCGTTGGCGCCTGCTGGCGCGGCCGAGTCCCACAACACGTAGCCGCCTTGCTCGAGCCCCTCGGCCGGCGCCACCTCGCTGCGGTCGAGCACCGGCATGTTCTGTCGCGAGAGCAGCAGCGCGACCGGCCCGTCGTCGCGTTCGAGCGCCACGCGCCATGCGACGGTCGTCTCGTTCGGGTCGCCGGGGCGTATGACCCACAGGTGCGGGATCGCGCGCAGCGCCGCGTAGTGCTCGACCGGCTGGTGCGTCGGGCCGTCCTCGCCGAGGCCGATCGAGTCGTGGGTCCACACCCACACGACCGGCAGACCCATCACCGCCGACAGCCGCACCGCGCCGCGCATGTAGTCGGAGAACGTCAGGAACGTCGAGCCGTAGGGTTTGACGATCCCTCCGTGCGCGCACGCACCGTTGACGATCGCGCCCATCGCGTGCTCGCGGATCCCAAACGGCACGTTGCGCCCCGCGTGCACCTTCGAGAACTCGCCCGCGCCCTCGAACACCGTCTTCGTCGACTCGACCAGGTCGGCCGCGCCGCCGATCATCGTCGGTGCGAACTCCGAAAAGGCCGCCATCGCCTTTTGGCCGGCCGAGCGCGTCGCGAGTTCCGTGCCCGCCTCGAACTCTGGTAGCGCCTCGCGCCAGCCCTCGCGCATACGTCCGGCCCAAGCTTCGTCCCACTCGGCCGCCATCTCGGGGTGCTCCGCGCGCCACTGCTGGAAGCGCCCGCTCCACTCCCCCTGTGCGGTGGCGCCGCGCTCGCGCAGCGACATGTGCTCGTACACGCGCTCGTCGACCCAGAAGGAGCGGTCCGGATCGAAGCCCATGACTTCCTTGGTGGCGCGCACTTCGGCTTCCCCGAGGGGGGCGCCATGCGCCTTCGCCGTGTCCACCGCGTGCGGCGCCGGGTATGCGATGTGCGAGCGGATCGCGATGAACGACGGGCGCTCGAGTTCGTCGCGCGCCGTCGCCAGCGCCGCCTCGAGCGCGTCGAGATCCTCTGAGTCCTCGACCCGCTGCACATGCCAGCCCTCCGCCTGCATGCGCCGCGTGTGGTTCTCGCCGTCGAACGACAGCGCCGTCGTGCCATCGATCGTGATGTGGTTGTCGTCGTAGCAGACGACGAGCTTGCCGAGGTCGAAGTTCCCCGCGATCGATGCGGTTTCCTGGCTGATGCCCTCCATCATGTCGCCGTCCGAGCAGATCGCGTACACGTGGTGATCGACGGGCTCGTGACCGGGACGGTTGAAGCGGTCGGCCAGAAAGCGCTCCGCCATCGCCATGCCGACAGCGTTGGCGATGCCCTGCCCCAGCGGCCCGGTCGTGATCTCGATCCCCGGCGTGTGACCGCGCTCGGGATGCCCCGGCGTGCGCGAGCCCCACTGGCGAAACTGCTCCAGGTCCTCGAGGCCGAGGTCATAGCCACACAGGTGCAGCAGCGAGTACTGGAGCACGCACGCGTGCCCGGCGCTCAGCACGAAGCGGTCGCGGTCCGGCCACTGGGTGTCCTGCGGGTTGACGTGCAGGAAGCGCTGGAAGATCGTGTAGCCGAGCGGCGCCAGCGCCATCGCCGTGCCCGGATGTCCGGCGTTGGCCTTCTGCACGGCGTCCATCGACAGCGCGCGGATCGTGTCGATCGACAGCCTGCGGATCTCGGCGTCCTCGTGCGCTGCGGCGCCGGTCGGACTGCTCACTTGGCTTGACGTCGCCATTGCAGTCGATCCTACCCCGATCCGGCCCGCTAGAGTCGCAAGATCGTGAATGAGCAATTCTGCGATGTCGGCCGGGGCATAACCCTCAGCTATGAGACCTTCGGATCGCCGTCCGATCCGACCGCGCTGCTGATCATGGGCCTCGGCACGCAGATGGTCGCCTGGCCGGAGGACTTCTGCAACGAGCTCGCCGGCCGCGGCCTGCACGTGGTGCGCTTCGACAACCGCGACATCGGGCTCTCGACTCACCTGAGCGGTCGCCCGCCGAGCACTGGCGAGCTGCTGCGGCGCTCCGGCCGCGCCGCCCGCTACACGCTCGCCGACATGGCCAACGACAGCGCCGGCCTGCTGCGCGCGCTCGAACTCGCGCCGGCGCACGTCATCGGCGCCTCGATGGGCGGCATGATCGCCCAGACGCTCGCTGCCCGCCACCCGTCGCTCGTACGCTCGCTCGTTTCGATCATGTCCAACACGGGCAGCCGGCGCAGCGGGCAGCCCTCGCTTCGCGTCTATCCGATCTTCCTGCGCCGCCCGCCCAGCGGCCGCGAGGCGCTGATCGCTCACACCGAGCGCCTGTTCTCGGTGATCGGCTCCTCGGGCCTGCCGCGCGATGACGAGGACATCCGCGTGCTCGCCGAAACCAGCTACGACCGCGACCACGACCACGAGGGCTCGGGGCGTCAGCTCGCCGCGATCATCGCCTCCGGCAACCGCACCGCGGAACTCGCGCGCATAACCGCCCCGACGCTCGTGATCCACGGCAGCGCCGACCCGCTGGTGGCTCCCTCCGGCGGGCGCGCCACCGCACGCGCGATCGCGGGAGCGAAGCTGATGATGATCAAGGGCATGGGCCACGACCTGCCACGCGCCGCCTGGCCTCAGATCATCGACGGGATCGCAAGCCAGGCACTACGCGCCGACGGCGCCGCCGCCGACGGTGCACCCGTCCCTACCGACCCGTCCCCCGTGGCGGGCCGGTAGGTAGGGACAGGCACCGCCCCGGCCCTGCTGATCCCTCAGCTCCCCCGCGGCCTGCGGCTGCACGCACGCAGACCGAGCACCGAGTGTGTGCGCGCGCTCGTGCACCAACAGCCCTCGGCCTGAACACGCACCAGCCAGTGGAGATCGTGTCGACAGTGCGACCGCCTGTACGGCCAGCGTCCGTGCAGCGCTCGCAGCATCCTGTGCTCGTGACACGCGAACACGCGCATCTCCATCAGAGCCCTCCGTCCTGCGGCTGGTCTCGCCTCATGCTTGACCCAGATGCCATCGTCCAATCCCTTCCATCGACCGACGGGTGCGTCTGCCTCCCGGACATATAAATCAGGTTTTACGCAGATTGTCAACTTTAGTTTCGAGATTGACAACTGGACGGATAACCGGTGGCATTCCGGTCATACATTTCGTCGCTGACAAATGCGAATGGGGTCCGGCTGTGTTGCCAAGCCGCCGCAACCGATGTCGTCAGCAAGCGCCAGGACAGCAGCTGCGTGCTGCTCTGGCAGAGGACTGGGATGCGCCCGGCGGGAATCGAACCCGCGGCCTGCGGCTTGAAAGACCGCTGCTCTTTGGCTCCCCGAAGAGAACCGTTGACCACTGAGCTACGGGCGCGCGCTATGGATGTCTATCGGACGACGAGCACCATATTCTAAAGCAGCCCGTTTGCGGATCCGCAGCCGCGCTACGGCGTGAGGACGATCTTGAGCGCTTCGCGCCGGTCATAGACCGCGTAGGCCTCGGGCGCCTCGTCGAGCTTCATGTGGCGCGTCACGAGCGCCGTCGGGTCGAGCACACCCGCTGACAGCATTGCGAGCACGCGGTCGACGTGGCCGATCACGTTGGCGTGACCGCCGCGCAGCGTCAACGCCTTCAGCCACAACAGGCCCATGTGCACCTCGGCGCGCTCGGCGTAGACGCCGATGCACTGGATTGCGCCGCAGTTGCGCGTCAGGCGAATGGCGCTCTCCAGCACCTTCGGGTCGCCGACGGCATCGATCGACACGTCGGCGCCGCGCCCTTCGGTGGCGCCGCGTACGGCGGCACGCACATCCTGCTCGACGAGGTGCAGCGGCTCGGCTCCGAAGGCCGCGGCCATGCTCAGGCGCTCGGGTACGGAGTCGATCGCGAACACGTGCGCGGCGCCGCAAGCCTTCGCCGCCTGCACGGCGCAGAGCCCCACCGGGCCAAGCCCGAGCACCGCGACGACGTCGCCCGGGCGCATGCCGCTGTCGACCACCGCGTGAAAGCCGGTGCCCATGACGTCGCCGGCGAACAGCGCCACATCGTCTGAGAGGCCCTCCGGTACGCGGCGCAGCACGAGGTTGGCGTGGGGCACCAGCGCCATGTCCGCCTGCGTGCCCTGCAGCGACCCGAGCGCCGCGCCGTGGCCGAACGTGCGCGAGTGCTCGCAGCGGTGATAGAGGCCCTGCAGGCAGAAGAAGCATTCCCCACAGGCCGTCTGGAAGCAGCCGAGCACGCGGTCGCCGACGGCGACGCGGGTGACGGCATCGCCCGCGGCAACGACCGTGCCGACGTACTCGTGACCGATCGTGAACCCCGGTTCGATCTGCACGCGGCCGTGGTAGATGTGCAGGTCCGAGCCGCACACGCCCGTGGCGTCGATGCGCACGATCGCGTCGTCTCGGTCGATCAGCTCGGGCTCGGGTCGCTCCTCGACACTGACGACACCGGGGGCCTGGAAGGTGACGGCTCGCATTGGCGGACGCCAGCCTACCGATATGTCTCGGTGCCCTCGGCGCCAGACGCCCGCACCTCGCGCAGCGTCCCCGTCTCGGGATCGAACACGAACCCCCTGATGTGCTCGCGTGCAGGCAGCTCAGGGCTGGTGCGCAGGCGCGCGAGGCTGTTGCGAAGCGTGTCTTCGACGTCCTCGAACGCGCCCAAGCGCCAGGTCGGCAGGACCCCGTCGGCGGCCAGCGCCTGCGCGAACTCGTCCTCGGAGGCCCCGTGCAGGCCGCAGCCATCATGCATCACGACGACGATCTCATCGGTACCGAGCAGGCGTTGCGAGGCGCTGAGCGAGCGGATCGCGTCATCTGTGACGAGGCCGCCGGCGTTGCGAATGATGTGCGCGTCGCCCCGCTGCAGACCGAGTATCGGGAACAGGTCGATGCGCGTGTCCATGCACGCGAGCACCGCAACCTTGCGACGCGGGCGCGGGCTGAGCCCCGGCGCGGCGAGCTCCTCGGCGCGCGCCGCCGCAGCGTTGAGCATCTCATCGGCGTTGGGCATCGGCTCGTGATCGTATGAGACTGCGCACGCCGACGATGGGATGGACACGCGAACCCGGCGACGGGCTGACCGGCGGCGCCGGCGCCTTATCCGGCGAGACGCACCGGCGGCTTGCGGCGTGTTCGCCTCGCAGGCGCAGGCGCCGGAGCCGGCACGAGCGCCAGCAGAGTGTCCATGCCGCCGGCGATACCGGCCGTCAGCACATCGATGTCGGGGGCCCCGTCGTAGTCACCGGTGACGCCGAAGTAGAGGCCACCGTCGTAGGAGAAGATCGCCACGACGATGCGGATCGAGCCGACGACCGGGACGAACGGGTAGGACTCGAGCATGCGCCGGCCGAGCGTTTGCACGGGCTGCTGCGGGCCCGGCACGTTCGTCGTCGCGGTGTGCATGTTCAGGCGGGGCGACAGCGTCACCAGCCGGCTTCCCAGCGCCAGCAGCAGCGGCGGCGCGAAGCCCGACATCGACGTGAGCACGTCGCCGGCAACCGCCTGCTTGGACTCCTTGATGCCATCCATCTCGGCGCGAATCCGCTGCAGCCGCTGCGCCGGCTCGGTGAGGCCGACGGGCAGCCCCGCAAACACGGCCGAGACGCGATTGTTGTAGACGCCGCGCTCGCCCTTGCTGCGCACCGACACCGGCACCATCGTGCGGATCACGTGGTCCTCGGGTACGTCCTCGCCGCGAGACAGCAACAGCTCGCGGAAGCCGTTGGTGATCAGCGTCAGCACGACGTCGTTGACGGTGCCGCCGAGCGCGCCGCGAACGCGCTTGACGTCGGACAGGCGCACCTGCGCCCAGCTCCAGCGGCGGTGCGGACCGATCGCGCCCGTCAGCGAGGAGGCAGCGACCGGACGCATGCTCGACGACGCCGCAAGAGCCGCACGCGCCGTTTCCGCGAGCGAGCGCAGCGTCTGCCGCGGCGCGCTCAGGACCCGACGCAGCGTCTGCAGCTGGCCGTCCGGGCTGGCGCGGTAGGCGAGCGTGCGCACGAACAGCTCGATGCCGGAGGGCTCGGGCGCCGGCGCCCACTCGCGCGGCGCCGCACCGGCGGTCGTGTCCGAGAACATCACAGACATCAGGTCGGTCGCGGCGACGCCGTCGACCATGCAGTGGTGCACCTTCGACAGGAGCGCCCAGCGGCCGCCCTCGAGTCGCTCGACAACCCACAGCTCCCACAGCGGCTTGTCGCGGTCGAGGTGCTGCGAGAAGACGCGGCTGGCCATGTCGCGCAGCTGCTGCTCGCTTCCCGGTGCCGGCACCGCTGTGTGCCGGAGATGGTAGTCGAGGCTGAAGTGGGGATCGTCGATCCACGCCGGCGAGCTGATCGCGAGCGCCACGTTGCGAACCTTCTGTCGATATCGCGGCACCAGCTCGAGCTTGCCGGCGACCATCGCGCGTAGGTCCTCAAACGGCGGCGGTGGCCCCTCGAAGATGCTGACGGCGCCGATGTGCATTGGCGTGGTGGCGTTCTCCACGTGCAAGAAGGACGAGTCGATCGGACTCATCCACTCCATGCAACCTCCGCGGCGCCGTCGAGCACCTGCTCGAGCACGCGATACACCTGCGGGTGAACCGACATGCCGCAGTGGCTCGAGTCGACCTCGGCCAGCTCCGCGTGGGGATCGAGGCACGCGCGCCAGTCGACGATGCCGTCGCTGCGCGAGTACACCGCCACCGCCTCGATGTCGCCCGCGAGCGGCGCAGCCAGATCAGCTTCGAAGGCGGCGCAACACGCGCCTTCCTTGCAGCTCGTCGAGAACACCCCCGGCATCCCGAGATCGCCCAGTCGCGCCACCAGTCGCACCGTGCGAAGCACCTGCGGCGAGACGGCCAGGCCGTCGCATACGGGCGAGCCGAGCGTCACGAGCCCGCACACAAGCTCCGGATGGCGCACGGCGAGCGCGCGCGCGAGGGCGCCGCCGCGGCTCTGGCCGATCAGCACGACCCGCTCACCGCAATCCTCGGCGAACCGCTCCAACTGCGACTCCAGCCGCTGGACGATCTCCTCGGCGCAGCCGACGTTGACGCGCATGCCGCTCATCGCCACGCGATGGCCGCGCCGTTGCAGCCAGCCGCGCATCACCCGCAGCGAGTTGTCACCCGCCATGAAGCCGGGGGTCAGCATCACCGGCTGTGCGTCCTCGCGACGGCTGGGTGTCCGCAGGCGCGGGTCGCTGAACAGCCGTACGAGCTCGCCGCCGTAGCGCAGCTCTCCCCAGACGGGCGCCTCCAGCGCCCCGGCCTCCCTCGCCTCCGCGAACATCGTTCGCATAGAGTACGCCCAATGGAGCTCGCTGACCGCCATATCGTCGTCACGGGCGCCGCCGGCGGCATCGGCAGCGCGCTCGTGCGCAGCTTTGTCGAGGAGGGCGCGCGGGCGGTCGTGGTCGCCGATCGCGACCTGCAGGGCGCACAGGCGATCGCCACGGAGCTGGGACCACGTGCGCTCGCGGTCGGGTTCGACGCCGGCGAGGAGAACAGCGTGCGTGAGCTGATCGCGACCGCCTCGGAGGCCAACGGCGCGATCGACATCTTCATCTCCAACGCAGGCGTCGGCGGTATGGGCGGCGGCCCCGAGGCAAGCGACGACGCTTGGGACGAAGCGTGGCGCATCAACGTGATGGCGCACGTCTGGGCTTCACGATCGCTGCTACCCGAGATGCTCGAGCGCGGCGAGGGCTATCTGATCAACACCGCCTCCGCCGCCGGCCTGCTGACCCAGGTCTCCTCGCTGATCTACAGCGTCACCAAGCATGCCGCCGTGTCACTGGCGGAGTGGATGTCGATCGAATATCTCGACCGTGGCGTGCGCGTGTCGTGCATCTGCCCGCAGGGTGTGCGCACGCCGATGCTCGAACGCGGAATGGAGGAGGCCGCCGCGGCGGCGGCGCTGTCCTCGGGCGGCCTGATCGAGCCGGAGCAGGTCGCGGACGCGGTCGTCGTGGGGATCCGCGAGGAGCGCTTCCTGATCCTCCCGCATGAGAACGTCGCGGAATTCATGGCGCGCAAGGGCACCGACCCGGAACGCTGGATGAGGGGCATGCGCCGGCTGGTGGCGTCGGCGCGCGAAGCTCCGCAGGCCTGACCCGGCTGCCAGCTCGCCGCCTCCCGCGAGCCGCTAAGCCGACGCCGGCTGCGACACGACGCCGTTGCTCGATGCGATCGCGCCCACCTCGGCCGCCGCACCCGCACCAGCGAGCGCGCGCCCGTGGCGAATCAGGTCGGCGGCGCGCTCGGCCACGGCGATCGTCGGAGCGTTGGTGTTCCCACGCGGGACCATCGGCATCACCGACGCGTCGACCACCCGCAGCCCCTCGAGCCCGTTGACACGCAGCTCTGCGTCCACGACAGCGGCGGCGTCCTCGCCCATCCGGCAGGTGCCGACGGGGTGGTAGATCGAGAACGTCGTGCGCGCGATGTGCTCGCGCAGATGCTCGTCGCTGTCACCCTCGGGGAAGATGCAAGGCTCGACGGCGTACGGCGCGAGCGCGGGCTGCGCGCAGATCTCGAGCATCTTGCGGAAGCCGGCGATCATGCGCTGCATGTCGTCACCGGCGGTGTAGTAGGAGTGGTGCACGATCGGCTTGGCGCTCGGGTCGTTGGAGCCCAGGCGCACGTTCCCACGGCTCTTGGGAGTCAGCAGGCACGGCGTCGCCAGGAACCCGTGGGCATCGGGGTCGCTCATGCCCTCGTCGATGATCTGCACAGGGATGAAGTGGAACTGGATGTCGGGGGCGGGCGCGTCGGCACCGACACGCACGAAGCCGCCGGACTCGGCGAAGTTGGAAGCCAGCGGGCCGGTCTGCGTGGCTTCGTACTCCTGCAGGGCCTCGGGCTCGAGCGAGAGCAGCAGGCTGACTTCCTCCGGGGTCGTCCACACCGAATAGGCGGCGGCGTGGTCTGACAGGTTCTCACCGACCGCCGGCTGGTCGAGCAGCACCTCGATTTCGCGCATCGTGAGATGCTCGGCGGGGCCGACGCCCGAGAGCATCAACAGCTGCGGCGAGTTGTACGCCCCGCCGCACAGGATCAC
The DNA here is from genome assembly GCA_963838405.1 of uncultured Solirubrobacteraceae bacterium. Classification (GTDB taxonomy): domain Bacteria; phylum Actinomycetota; class Thermoleophilia; order Solirubrobacterales; family Solirubrobacteraceae; genus Palsa-744. Next base: position 1,980,033 of record CAWIRA010000006.1, read on the forward strand.
CTCGCGCTCGGCGCGCAGCTCCTGGAGCTGGCCGAGCTGGCTCGCCTGCACGCCGACCGCGCGATTGCCCTCGAACAGCACGCGCTGCACGAGCATGTAGGGCATCACGGACAGATTTGGGCGATCGCTCACCGGATGCAGGTACGCGACCGCCGTGCTCGCGCGCATGCCGCCGCGGTGGGTCACCTGGTAGAGACCGACGCCGTCCTGCTGATCGCCGTTGAAGTCGTCGTTGCGGGGCAGCCCTGCCTGCACGCCGGCCTCCACGAACGCGCTCGCCATCGGGTTGTTGGAGCGGCCCTCACTGACGGGCAGCGGCCCGCCTGTCGCATGCCAGCGTGACGCGCCGCGCTCGTTGTCCTCGGCCTTCAGGAAGTACGGCATCAGCTCGGCAGCCGACCACCCCGGCACACCCCATTCGTCGTAGTCGAGCCGGTTGCCGCGGATGTAAATCATCGCGTTGATCGAGGAGGAGCCGCCGAGCACCCTGCCGCGAGGCAGCGGAATGCGACGGTTGCGACACTCGGGCTCGGGCGCCGTCGAGTAGTCCCAGTCGACCTCTGTGCGTGGCAGCTGCAGGTAGCCGAGCGGTACGTGGATGTTCTGGTTGACGTCAGGCGGCCCGGCCTCGAGCAGCAGTACCCGCACATCGGGGTCCTCGCTCAGCCTGTTCGCCAGCACGCAGCCCGCCGACCCCGCCCCCACGATCACGTAGTCGTACATATCCCGAACCTCTCCTTCGCCGCTCGCTCTCCTTGCCCGGGACGATACTCCTCGCGCGCCCGCGAGCGACCGAGGACGCAGAGATGCGCCGGCCCTCGTGGGTCAGGTCAGCCGCCGGCGGCGGCCTTTGCTAGCTGGCGCTCGGGCGGGATGCGGATCACGTCCCAAACAAGACCAACGCGCGCCATGCCGGCGATCAACCACGCCGACGGGTCGAGCTGCCACCAGCGTAGCCCGTGACGGGCGGAGGTGGGGAACGCGTGGTGGTTGTTGTGCCATGCCTCGCCGAGCGTCGGCAGTGCCAGCCACAGCACGTTGCGCGACTCATCGCCCGTCTCGAAGCTGCGCCGGCCGAAGAAGTGGCAAAGCGAGTTGATCGAGAAGGTGGCGTGGTGCAGGCAGAACATCCGCACGGCACCGCCCCACAGCAGGCCGGTCAGGCCACCGACGAGCGTGCCCGTCAAGGCGAAGCCGAGGGCGAACGGCACCGCCAGCCCGAGCGCAACCCACAGCAGGAACGTGCGATCGACGAAACGCACCACCGGGTCGGCGAGCAGGTCCTTGGCGTAGCGGTTCTCATCCGCCATCGCCTCGCCGCCCAGGATCCAACCCACGTGCGCGTGGAACAGCCCGGCGAGCGCCCCGCGCCAGCCGTTGCCGTGATCGACGTGGGGGCTGTGCGGGTCGCCGGGCACGTCGGAGAACTGGTGGTGCTTGCGGTGGTTGGCGACCCACTCGATCACCGGGCCCTCGACCGCGGCCGAGCCGAGCGCGGCGAACACGCCGCGCATCACGGGGCTCGTCTTGAAGCTGCGGTGCGTGAGCAGGCGGTGAAAGCCGACGGTGATGCCAGCGCCGGTCAGCACGTAGGTGACCGCCATCACGATCAGATCCGGCCACCGCAGAGCGCCACCCCAGGCCAGATACGCGGCAAACGCGACGAGCGCGAGCGGCACGATCATCACCACGAGGTTGGCGATACGGTCGATCGTCTCGTTCTCGACCGGGGCGGCGGGCGCCGGCGAGCGCTCCGGCACGGGCTCGCGCCGATCGGCCCCGTCAGGGCGATCTGGGGCCACCGCTGTGTCAGCTCGGTCAAATGTCATCCGTGCACCGGGCTCCGACGATACTCCCACCGTCCGGGGAAGCCGGCGAGGGGTCGCCGTGTAACGCATCGGCTTGCTGGTCGGACTGAACGTTGCACCTGCACTCCCCAACCGCTAGGAGACTCAGCAATGAAAGCGACAATTCGCCTCGGCGCGGCCGCGCTCGCCGCCACCGCGGCGCTCGGCGTGCTCGGCGCGCCGGCGTTCGCCGCCGGCACCAACCACGCGGTCTTCGTTCAGACGGACAACGTCAAAGGCAACCAGGTCGTCGTCTACGACCGTTCCGCTGAAGGCACGCTCACGCAGGCCGGCGTCTACAACACCGGCGGCCTAGGCGGAGCGCTCGAAGGCTCGGAAGTCGATCACCTCGCCTCGCAGGGCTCGCTCGCGTTGGACAGGCAGAACGGCCTGCTGTACGCGGTCAACGCCGCCAGCAACAGCGTCTCGGTGTTCGCGGTCTTCGGCGACAAGCTGGCGCTGCGCCAGGTGGTCGGCTCGGGCGGCACCTTCCCGGTGAGCATCGCCGTGCACAACGGCCTCGTGTACGTGCTCAACGGTCTGGAAGGCGGATCGGTGCAGGGCTTTGCCGTCTCCGGCGGACGTCTGGTCGCGATCCCCGGTTCGAATCGCGCGCTCGGCCTCGGCTCGGAAAGCCCGCAGTTCACGCACTCGCCCGGCACGGTCGTGTTCTCGCCTGAAGGCACGCAGCTGATCGTCACGACCAAGGCCAACGGCAACGACGTCGACGTCTTCGGCGTCGCCCCCGGCGGGACGCTGTCGGCCGCCCCGGTCGTGAACCCGCTGCCCGGCACCGTGCCGTTCGCGGTCACGTTCGATCGGCAGGGACACCTGGTGCTCGCCCAGAGCGCCGGCGCGCTCGCGGTCTTCCAGCTGCGCGAAGACGGCACCATCGAGCAGCTCGACGCTGTCGCCTCCGAACAGATCGCCACCTGCTGGGTGGTGGAAGCACGCGGGCACTTCTACACGTCGAACCCCGGGAGCGCCTCGCTGAGCGCGTTTGAATCGAGCCATGGCGGGCAGCTGCTGACGTTGCTCGGCGACACGAAAACCGACGGCGGGACGGTCGACGCGACAGCCACCAACGGCGGGCAGTTCCTGTATGTGCAGACGGGTGCAGCGGGCATCGTCGACGAGTTCTCCGTCGCGCCCAAGGGCGAACTGGCGGAGATCGGCTCGGTTGCGGTTCCTGGCGCGCAGGGCGGCGAGGGGATCGTCGCGGGCTAGCCAAGCCACGCCTTGCAGGTTGCGGCGCCCACGGTGGCGCCGTAGCCTGCAGCGCGGCGCATGAACGGCATGGACAGTGCTCTTCACCACGTATCCGGCTCCGCGGCGTGCGCATGGGGCTGATCGCTGCGATCGCCGTTGTCGGCCTCGGCCTGCCGCGCCGCCGCAGCCAAGCGCCGGCAGCGATCGACGAGGACGCCGAGCTGGTCGCGAGATTGCGCGCCGGCGACGAGCAGGCGTTCGTCGCGCTCGTCGCGCGTCACCACGCCGCGATGGTACGTCTGGCGGGCTCATACGTCGCCAGCCAGGCGATCGCCGAGGAGGTCGTCCAGGACACGTGGATGGGTGTGCTGCGCGGGATCGACGGCTTCGCCGGGCGCTCGTCGTTTCGCACCTGGCTGCTGCGGATCCTCGTCAACCGTGCGACGAGCACCGGCATGCGTGAGCGTCGAAGCGTCGCCGTCGGGGACGCCGGCCCCGTCGTGGACCGCGCGCGCTTCGACACGTCCGGCGCGTGGATGTCGCCGCCACAGCACTGGGTCGAGGACAGCGAGAACCGGCTTCTCGCGGAGGGCCTGTCAGGGGAGATCCAGGCGGCACTCGAGGCGCTGCCGGCGCGGCAACGCGAGGTCGTGGTGCTGCGCGACGTCGACGGGCTCAGCGGTCACGAGGTGTGTGACGTGCTTGAGATCAGCGAGGCCAACCAGCGGGTGCTGCTGCACCGCGGACGCAGTCATCTGCGCCAAGCGCTGGAAACCGCGTTGGGGAGCGCCTGATCATGTTCTGGTCCAAGCGCGGGCTCGTATGCCAGGAGATGGTCGAGCTGATCACCGACTACCTGGAAGGCGCGCTGCCGCGCGCACAACACAGGCGCTTCGAGGCGCACATCGCCGGCTGCGAGCACTGCACCGAGTACCTCGAGCAGATGCGCGTCACGATCAGGCTCACCGGACAGCTGCGCGCCGAGGATCTGACGCCGGCGATGCGCGAGGAGTTCACGGACCTATATCGACGCTGGCGCTCGCAGGGTGGCTGAGTGCTCAGGCGGTGCTCGAAGGTGCCCACACGTTGATCCCGCCGTCGACGGCGTAGCGATCGATGTCGGCGAGTTCGGCGGGTGTGAAATCCAGCTTCGCGAGCGCCGCGACGTTGTCTTCAAGCTGTGTGACGCTGCTCGCGCCGATCAGCGCGGAGCTGATGCGCGGATCGCGCAGTGCCCACGCGATCGCGAGCTGCGCGAGCGATTGACCACGTTGCGTCGCGATCTCGTTGAGCGCGCGCACGCGCGCAAGGTTCTCGTCGCTCAGCAGGTGTTCGTCGAATGCCTCACCGCGGCGCACACGCGAGTCCTCCGGAACGCCGTGCAGATAGCGGTCCGTGAGCAGGCCCTGCGCCAGCGGTGAGAAGACGATCGCGCCGACGCCATCGCGTGCCAGCACGTCGAGCAGCTCCTGCTCGATCCAGCGGTTGAACATCGAGTAGGAGGGCTGGTGGATCAGCAGCGGCGTGCCGAGGCCGTTCAGGATCTCGATTGCTTCAGCGGTGCGGCGCGGCGAATACGAGCTGATGCCTGCATACAGCGCCTTGCCCTGGCGCACGGCGGTGTCGAGTGCGCCCATGGTCTCACGCAGCGGCGTCTGCGGGTCAAAGCGGTGCGAGTAGAAGATGTCGACATAGTCGAGACCGAGCCGCCCCAGGCTCTGGTCGAGGCTCGCCAGCAGGTACTTGCGCGAACCCCACTCGCCGTAGGGTCCCGGCCACTGGTCGTAGCCGGCCTTGCTCGAGATGATCAGCTCGTCCCTGTACGGGCGGAAGTCCTCTGCAAAGATCCGGCCGAAGTTGCTCTCGGCGGCTCCGTAAGGCGGCCCGTAGTTGTTGGCGAGGTCGAAGTGCGTGATCCCGAGGTCGAACGCGCGGCGCAGGACCGCGCGGTTGGCCTGCAGCGGACGATCGTCACCGAAGTTCTGCCACAGCCCGAGCGAGATCGCGGGAAGTTGCAGGCCGCTGGCGCCGACGCGGCGATAGGACATCCGCTCGTAGCGGGCCGGGTCGGCCACGAACAGGGGAATTGCGCGCCCCGGATCGAATGGCATCGGCGCGAGTATTGCACTGTGAGAGCATGGGCTCGGACATGAGCTATGCACAGGGCCTGCACGAGGTCGGCGATGGCCTCTTCGCATATCTGCAGCCGGACGGCGGCTGGGGCTGGAGCAACGCCGGTCTCGTCGTCGACGGCGAGAGCACGCTGCTCGTCGACACCCTGTTCGACCTGGGCCTGACGCGGCAGATGCTGACGGCGATGCGCCGCGCGGTGCCGGCGGCGGCGCGCATCGACACGCTCGTCAACACGCACGCCAACGGCGATCACTGCTACGGCAACCAGCTCGTGGGCGGCGCGCGGATCGTCGCCTCCGAGCGCACCGCCGCGGAGATGTCAGAGCTGCCGCCCGCGGCGATGGCAGCGCTGCTCGAGCAGGCGCCGGCAATGGGCGAGACCGGCGCCTTCTTCCTCGAGTGCTTCGGCCCGTTCGACTTCAAGGGAATCGAGCTGGCGCTGCCCGAGGAGACCTTCGCGGGTGAGCTCACGCTCGCGGTCGGCGATCGCGAGCTGCGGCTGATCGAGGTGGGGCCCGCCCACACGCGCGGAGACACGCTCGTGCTCGCGCCCGCCGAGCGCGTGCTCTTCTCGGGCGACATCCTCTTCTCCGAAGCGCACCCGATCGCGTGGGCCGGCCCCGTCTCCAATTGGATCAGCGCGTGCGATCGCATCCTCGCGATGGACGTCGCGGTGATCGTGCCGGGACACGGTCCGTTGGCGAACCTCGACTCGGTCCGCGAGCTGCGCGCGTACTTCGAGTACCTCTACGAGCAGGCGCGTGCGTGCCACGCGGACGGCATGAGCGCGCTGCTGGCGGCGCGCGCGATCTCGCTGCAGCGGTGGGCGGATTGGGGCGAGAGCGAGCGGCTGGTCGTCAACATCGAGAACATCTACAACGAGCTGTCGGGCAACGCCTCACCGATCAACCCACTGTCGGCGTTCGAGCAGATGGCCCAGCTGGCGCGTTCGCGCTGAGCGAGCGCCGCCCCGCTCAGCCGCGCGAGAACGGGCGGTGATGGGCGGCGCCGAGGCGGTCCAGCACTGCCGTCAGGACCGCCGTCACCTCCGCTGCGCTGACTTCATCGGCGGTCACGTCCTCGGCCGCCATCAGCTCGGCTGCGATGTTGCTGCTAGGCTCGCCGGCGGACTGTGACTGCGCCTCGGGCGCGGGCTCGGCAGCGGCATCGGGCGCGCTGTCCGTTGTCGGCGCTGCGTCGGCGCTGTCCGTCGTCGGCGCCGGGCTGGCGCTGTGCATCGTCGGCGCGGGGCTGGGAGCGGCAGCCTGTGCGGCGAACGGATGCATCGCGGCGAAGGTCTCGGGGGCCAGTACCTGGCGGACCGCGGCGAACGCGTCCGGGCGCTCGGGGGAAGGCTCCACCGCCGGTGTGCGCTCGGTCCTGCCGCGGCGACGGAACAGCCGCGCGAAGAAGCCGCGACGTGGCTGGGGGGCGTCCGCTTGCGAGTCCGGGGGTGCAACGTCAGGCTGCGGCACGAGCACGTCGACGACGGCCGTGGACTCCGCGGCGGGCTCGGGCTGTACGGCCGGCTCCGGCGCTGCCGCGGGTTCCGCCTCAGCGACCGGCTGCGAGTCTGTCGGTGTGTCCGGCGCGGGAGCCAACTCGGGCTCCGCGGCCGACTGGCGCTCCGCGCTCGCGTCCGCTTCAGCGACCGGCTCCTGTAGAGCCGCGCCGGCGCTGTCCGGCTCGGCGGTCCGTTCGCGGGTGGCGCTGAGCGTCACCCTCGTGCCCCAACCGGACGGCTTGATCGAGACGACGCCGGTTGTGTGCGCGGCTGCCCACTCGACGACGCGTTCTGGCTCGGTGCGCACGATGCGGATCTCGCCGAGCTCACCAAGATGACGAGCGAGTGCGGCTGGATCGCTCAGCTCCGCCCACAGCTCGGGCGGCGACTTGACCAGAGTGCGCTGCACCTCCGAAGAGATCATTGCCTGTGGATTCGAGCGAACGCCGGCTACTCCTCCCCACGATCGCGGTAGTGGCGCTATCCATCGCAGGGCCGCGGCGAGCTGATCGCCGCGGACAGCCGGCGGGCCTCGACCGCGTCGTCGTGGAACGGCAGCAGATCGGCGATCCCCGCCTGCTCAAACGCCCGCTGCACGTACCTCGGTCCAGGCACGAGCGAAAAGGCGCAGCCCTGGCGCTGGCACAGACCACAGCGAAACGAGATCACGGCAACCCCAACGGAGTCGATGTACGCGAGCTGACGCAGGTCGAGCGTGATCGCGCCGACCCCTTTCGCGCAGAGATCCTCGATCTCGACTTCGAGCGCGTGGGCCGAGCGACGGGTCAGCTCGCCCGTCAGGACCAGCGTGTGCGCCCAGACACCGGCGCCCTTCGCCGCCGCGCGTGACTTGGCAGGCGGATGATGTGTTCGTGTGCTTGTGCTGAGCGCGGCGTTGCTGCGACTGGCGAGGCTCCGGGTGGCGTCGCCCCCGTCCCTCCTACCAACGCTGACCGCCGACGTGGTTAGTTGACCTTCCATGAGACACAGCTCCTTCCGAGGAAGCTTCGGATTGATTCCAAGGCGCTGGATCACGAGACCCCGCGCCGAACCGACACGACCGGAAGGAGCTAGCCCGGGCGCTCTGGAATCAGAACGAAGAACGCTGTGCGCCATGGCTCGCACAAGAGCCGCAGACGGCGCAGAGCGCGTGGAGCTGCGAGCAACAGGAGGCCCGCGAGCGAGAAGAAGCCTGCCGGCGAGACTCCGGAGCCCCCGGCCGCCGAGCCGCCCACGGCGCCGCTCGGTGCGGGGGCGGGCGCCGGTATGACCGGATGGCTGCCCCCTACCGAGTCGCCATAGCCTTCATCAGGTGGACCGGTCCTCGAGCCGCTGGGAGCACGGAAGCCCTCTGCCTGCGCCGAAAGCGAGGCCTGAGCACCCAACCAGCTGGCGCCGCAGTTGTCGTTGGCGGTGCCCGCCATGCCGGACAGCTGGCAGCTGAGCTCGGCCGCGCGCTGCGCGGCGCTCAGGCCCGCAACGGGGACGCTCGCCACGATCGCGCCGGCGCCGGGGCCGCTCGGCGGCCCGGAGGAGCGTCCGGCGGATCCGACCGCGAGACGGCCGAGCAGGACGCTCGACGCTTCGACCGCGGCGCCATCGGGGACCGCTGCATCTTGCGACGGCATCGTCGCCGGCGCGGAAATCAGTGCCGCAGCGATCTGCCCGGAGTTCGACGGTGGAGTCGGCGGCGCAGTTTCCCCGGCCGACGCCGCACTCGCCTGGTTGTTGTCCGCATTGCCTTCGTCGGCCTGCTTCGAGCTCGCTTCCGCAGGTAGGAGTTCCTTCGGCGCCGTCTCGGCTTCGGGCGCTTCCGGCGTCTGCACGACGGGTGCGACAGGCGGCGGCGGGACTTCGACGACTGGCGTGGGTTCGACCACCGGCGGGACTTCCACGACCGGCGCGGGTTCAGCGGGCGTCAGTTCGGAGACGGGCGTCGACTGGACCACTTCGCTCGTCGAGAGTTCAGCCGTCGTCGACTGGATCCCTTCGGTGCTCGAGAGTTCAGCCGTCGTCAGCGTCGTCGTCGATTCCGACGAGAGTTCGGGCGAGGAGCCGGTCGAGCCCGTTGGCGTCAGCACCGGTTCGGCGGCGCTGGCGCTGGCACCGGCGACGAGCGCGAGCGCTAGCGCAGCGGCCAGCACCCCTAGCCAAAGGAGGCCTTTGGCGAGAGTTCTGGTCGACAGGTTCTGAGCCGTCCCGAGCACACTTCGTCCTTGGTTGCGCTTTCCCGGAGCACCCGATGATAAACCTAGAGCGACTGGGGCAGCTTCACCAAGCGCGGAGCCCCGGCAGCGGCCGACGGTGGCGGCACAACTGGGCCGATGTCACCGTCCGGCGCGACATCGAGATCGACGATCACCGGCGCATGATCGCTCGGCTTGCTCCCCTTGCGGGCGGCGCGGTCGACCCATGCCGCGCGGACCCTGCCGGCGATCGCGTCGCTCGCCAGCACGAGGTCGATCCGCATCCCGAGGTCCTGGTGGAACATGCCTGCGCGGTAGTCCCAGTAGGTGAAGATGCGATCGCTCGGCCAGCGCTCGCGTACGACGTCGTGCAGTCCGACCCGCTCGAGCTCCACGAGCGCAGATCGCTCAGCCGGCGTCACGTGCGTGTGGCCCTCATAGGCGGCCGGGTCGAAGACGTCGATGTCGGCCGGCGCGATGTTCATGTCGCCGAGGACGATCGTCTCGGGAGGGGCGCCGCTGAGCATCGTCGCGAGCGCCGAGAGCCACGCGAGCTTGTATTCGTAGTGCTCGGATCCCGGTGTGCGGCCGTTCGGGACATAGACGCAGTGCACGCGAATCCCGTCGCAGGTCGCGGCCAGCGCGCGTGCCTCCGCTCGCCAGACACCCGGCTCGAGCCCCACCCCCACCGCGACATCCTCCAAGCCCACGCGCGAGACGATCGCGACCCCGTTCCACTGCGGTTCGCCGTGTCGCGCGAAGACGTAACCGCGGCTCGTGAGCTCGTTCCCGAGCAGCTCGTCGAACGCCTCGTCGGTGAGCTTGGTCTCCTGCAGGCAGAGAACGTCGGGCTGGCGCTCCTCGAGCCACGGGAGCAGTCGCGGCACCCGCTGCTTGATCGAATTGACGTTCCAGGTTGCGATTCGCACCGCGCGTACGCTAGCGGCGCTGAGGGATCACGCGAGCCCTGGCGCGCTCGCGTTAGTGTTGGCGGATGGCCACGTTTCGAGCTCTCGGGAAAGACGGCGCTGGTCACCGGAGCGGCGCGCGGCATCGGCTTTGCGACGGCGCGCGCGCTCGTCGCTCGCGGCGCATCGGTGTTGATCGCGGACCTCGACGCAGAGCAGGCCGCGGCGGCCGCCGCGCAGATCCACGACACGCGCGCGGCGGGGATCGCGGCGGACGTGACCGACCGGGGCGCACTCCAGCGAGCCGTCGCCACCGCGATCGAGCGATTCGGGTCGCTCGACGTGCTGGTCGCCAATGCCGGCATCGTCTCGCCCCCGGCGACGCTGCGGGCGATGGCTCCCGAGACCGTCGAGCGGATCCTCGAAACGAACCTGTTCGGCGTGTGGCGCAGCGTCGATGCGGCGCTCCCCGAGATCGTCGCGCGCCAGGGCCACATCGTCGTCATCTCCTCGGTTTATGCGTTCATCAACGGCGTCGGCACGATCCCCTATGCGATGAGCAAGGCCGCCGTCGAGCAGCTGGGTCGCGCGCTGCGTCTCGAGCTCGCTCCTCACGGCGCGAGCGTCAGCGTCGCCTACTTCGGCTTCATCGACACCGAGATGATCCACCGGGCGATCGACCAGGACCCGCTGGCGACCGAGCTGATGAGAACGTTCCCCGCGCCGCTGCGCAAGCGCGTGTCGCCTGCCGTCGCCGGGGAGGCGATCGTCGCCGGGATCGAGCGCCGCAGCCCGCGCATCTTCCGTCCGCGTCGCTGGTCGGCGCTGTCGGTGCTCCGCGGGATCGTCAACCCGCTCAGCGACATGCAGCTGGAGCGCGACGCCCGCGCACAGGGACTGACGCGCCGGCTCGACGAGCGCGCCGGCGAGGACCAGCCGACGACGGCATGAGGCAGCGGGCCGCGGACGGGCGCGACGCTCAGCCGCTGGCAACGCGGACGAGCCCACGGAAGACCTCGGCGACGTGTGGGTCGAACTGCGATCCGGAGCACGAGTCGATCTCGGCGAGCGCCTCCTCGACGGTGATCGCGTCGCTGAACGGCCGATTGCGCATCATCGCGACGAAGGCGGCGCAGACGGCGACGATCCGGGCGCCGATCGGGATGTCCTTGCCCTTGAGACCGTCTGGATAGCCGCGGCCGTCGTAGCGCTCGTGATGGAAGCGCACGAGCCGCGCAGCCGGCGCGAGCGACGGCGCCGCCGCGAGGATGCGCTGCCCGACTTCGGGGTGGGTTCGCATGACCGTCCACTCCGCGTCGATCAGGCCTCCCGGCTTGTTCATGATCGCGTCGGGGATCGCGATCATGCCGACGTCGTGCAGGCGCGCCGCCAGCTCGACGCGCTCGACGTCCTGCGCGTCCAATCCAAGCTCTTCGGCCGTCGCGACCGCCAGGCGCGCCACGCGGTTGAGGTCATCGAGCACGCCGGGATTGCGTTCGCTGAGGATCTTCAACAGCAGGTAGAGCCCGTCGCGACTTCCGATCGCATCGCCGGCGTCTCGCTGCCCGTTGATCGTCCTGAACATCTCAGTTTTCATATCGACCTCGCAGGCGCGCGCTTGAAACATCGAGGCCCTGTCAAACCGATGTTTACAACGGCGATTCAGCCGCTGGAGCGGCGCCGTAGCCGCCCGCGCTACTGGCCCGCGGCGCGGCGGTAGCGCGCGACGGCCAACGGCGCGAACACCGCGACGATCGCCAGCGACCACGCGACCGCCTCCCAGACGCTGTTGGGCTCGGGCGCGCCGAGCCAAAGGTGGCGGATCGAGTCGACGATGATCGTGAACGGGTTGACTTCGGCGAATTGGCGCAGTCCTTCGGGCATCGAGTCGACGGGCACGAACGCCGAGGAGATGAACGTCAGCGGAAAGACCGCGATGAAGCCCACTGAGTTGACCGATTCGGGCGAGGAAACGAGCAGGCCGAGGAACGCAAGAAACCAGGAGAACGCGTAGCCGAACAGCAGCAGCAGTGCGATGCCCGCCACGACATCGGCGAAGCTCGCGTGGAAGCTGAAGCCGATGATCACGCCCGTGATCAGCAGGATCGTCATCGACAGCGCATTCGTCGCGACGTCGGCGAGTGTGCGGCCCCCGAGCACGGCGGCGCGCGACATCGGCAGCGAGCGGAAGCGATCGATCAGCCCCTTGCGCACGTCCTCGTTGAGGCCGAGCGCGGTGGCGAAGCCGCCGAAGGCGGTGTTCTGGACGATGATCCCGGGGATCAGGAAGTCGATGTAGGTGTAGCCAGGCGTGCTGATCGCGCCGCCGAACACGTAGGCGAACAGCAGCACGAACATGATTGGCTGCACGGTGAAGCCGATCAGCAGTTCGGGAGCGCGCGGCAGCCGGATGAGGTTGCGCTCAGCGATGATCAGCGTGTCGGTGACGAGCCGCCTCACGCTGCCCGTTCCTGCTCTGGCTCCTTGTCGCCGTCCTCGGGGAGTTCGGCGGCGTGGCCGGTCAACGCGAGGAAGACGTCATCGAGCGTCGGGCGGCGCAGCGTCAGGTCGTCGACGCCGACGCCCGCCTCGCTGAGCAGGTGCACCGCCTCGACGATCGCGCCCGTGCGCTCGCGTACGTTGACTTTGACGATCGGTCCCGCTTCGAGCGTGGGCAGATCGTCGGACATCGACGTCAGCGCGCGGAGCGCCGCGTCCGGGTCGGCGCCGGGCTCGAGGCGGATCTCCAGGCGCTCGCCGCCGAGGCGGTCCTTGAGCACGTCAGACGTGCCCTCCGCGATCAGACGGCCGTGGTCGATGACGGCGATCGTGTCAGCGAGGCGGTCGGCCTCGTCCAGGTATTGGGTGGTCAGCAGCGCCGTGGTGCCTTCGGCGACGAGCGCTTCGAGCACCTCCCACAGGCTCAGGCGGCTGCGTGGATCCAGGCCGGTCGTCGGCTCGTCCAGGAACAGCACCGGTGGCCGTGCGACGAGCGCGGCGGCGAGATCGAGCCGCCGACGCATCCCGCCCGAGTAGGTCTTGGTCGGGCGTCCGGCGGCGTCGACGAGGTTGAAGCGCTCGAGCAGCTCGCGGCCGCGAGCCTTGGCGCTGGTGCGGCCGAACCCGTACAGCCGTCCCACCATCGTCAGGTTCTCGAGGCCCGTGAGGTTTTCGTCGACCGCCGCGTACTGGCCGGCGAGGCCGATCCGTTCGCGCACGGCGGCGGCTTCGCGCTGGACGTCCAGACCGAGCACGCGTGCCGTGCCGGCGTCCGCTGCCAGCAGCGTCGCGAGCACGCGCACGAGCGTGGTCTTGCCGGCGCCGTTGGGTCCGAGCAGGCCCACCATCTGACCGTGGGCGGCAATCAGGTCGACGCCGTCCAACGCGCGCACCTCGCCGAAGTGCTTGACCAACCCCTGGACTTCGATTGCCGGACCGTCGCTCATCGTCCGCCAGCTTAGTGGCGGCGCGGCCTCTCTCTGACAACGCGTACCGGGCGGACCAATGGGAGCGAGTCGCCGCGCGTCGGCTTTCCGATGAAGCCGGCGCCGACGATCACCGATTCGTGGCCGTGGCGGGTCGAGCTTCCCGGCGAAACGGCGGCTCGCGTTCATGTAGCGGACCTGGAATTCGTCGATCGACGTGCAGTTGAACAGGCCGGTGGAGACGGTCCTCACCGTTTGGTCACGTGCGACGTTCGCGTTGAGCGGCCAGCCGCTGGGGCGCGCGTTCTTGCAGGTCGAGCCGGCTTCGACTTCATATTCGCTGCCCGCACTCGTGATCGCATAGGGCGCCTTGAATTCCACCTGCGCCCGATAACACGGGATCAACAGGAACGCGGCGCGGCAGCTCGCCGGCGGCTGCGTCACGGCCGTCACGTGCACCGGCAGGTGCAGGCTGCGGGTAGGGCTCTCGAACAGCCTCTGCGGCGGTGGCGGCGGCGCGGGGCAGCGTTTACCCCCTGGCCGGATCTCGCCGATCGAGCAGACCAGGGCACCGAAGCGGAAGGTCACCGTCCGCACCATGTCGAAGCGTGCCGGGCCGGGTTCGCCGCTGACCTCGTCGCCGGAGACAAAGCCACCGCTGAAGCCGCCGAGCATGATCGGGGGGACGACGGGGCCGATCGGCTGGACGATCATGTAGGCCCCGGTGTGAGGGCTGACGGGGATCGTGCCGGTGCCGGCGCCGGTGCTCGTGCGGTAGGTGACGCTGACGGCGTGCGGGCCGAGCACGCCAAAGGAGATCGCACGCAGATCTCGCGCAGGTTTGGCCTTGCGCGAGCCGACCATCCATTCCGCGTTGCGATCCTGCGTGGGCTGGCTGCCCATGACGATTTCGCCTGGGAGCGCACAGCTGATGTCGGCGTAGCCACCGCCATACTCGGGAAGCACATCCGGCGCTAGCGGATGAAAGCGGCCGTCGTCGTGGAAGGCACCGTCGATGCCGAGCTGGCCGATCTGGCCGTCGTGGACGCGTCCGATCTGCACGCACAGCTCTCCGCGTGTGGTGTGCACGAGCTGTATCGCCCAGGGCAGGCCGCCTTCCGGGTCGGCCGTGATCGCCGCCAGCTGCGAGCCACCGCGGGCCACGGGGACGCCGCTGCCGGAGGTCGGGGTCGGCGTTCCCGCAGGGTCCTTGACGGGACTGCCGTTGAGCAGGCCGGTCGCTGCAACTGCGATCGCGCCGCCGCCGAGCACGAGCGCGACGGCGATCACGGCAGCGTTCAGCCGGTGCGCGAGCCACGCGCGCAGGCTTCGCGGCGCGTGCCCGTCGTTGTCCTGGCGGCGACGTGCGGCGGCGGTCAGCGTCTCGCCGAGCGATCTGTAGGGGTCGGTCATGCGCTCTCCTTGATGCTGCGTCTGAGGACCGCGAGGCCGCGGGACACGCGCTTGCGGACCACCTGCTCTGAGCGTCCGATCTGTGTCGCGATCGCCGCGTACGGTTGCTCCTCGAGCACCCGCCGTTCGACGGCGACGCGCTGCTCCACCGGCAGCTCGGAGAGTGCGCGTTGCAGATCGGACTCGCTGCTGCGCTCGATCAGCTCCAGCTGCGCGTCCTCGACGAGCACGCGCTCCATTCCGAGCCGGCGCCGTGACTCGTCGGCGACACGGCCGCGGCGGGCGGCGTCGATCAGCACGTGGTGAGCGATGCCGAGCAGCCAGCCGATCGCCGAGCCTCGCTGCGGGTCGAACTGCTCGCGGCGCTCGAGGGCACGCGCGAAAGTCTCCGCCACGAGATCCAGCACGAGGTCGGGGCGCGCGCCGACACGTCGGCGCAGGTAGCCACGGACGAGCGGGTAGCGCCGCTCGTACAGCCGCCCAAATCCCTGAGCGCCGCCGTTGAGCAGCAAGTCCTCGTCGCTCAGCTCAGCCGCCATCTCGGAGGTGTATACGAGCCGGACCATTGCTTTGTGACGCCTACGCCGACAGGGGCGCGTCGGTGCTGGCGCGTGACGCGCCGACCGAGGCGATGATGACGAGCGCGATCCCGAGCAGCGCGCGCGCTCCGAGCGCCTGCCCGAGCACGACGAAGCCGGCGAGCGCCGCGACCGCCGGCTCAAGGCTCATCAGGACTCCGAAGACGGCCGGCGAGATGCGGCGGAGGGCCTCGAGCTCGCACGAATACGGGATCACCGACGAGAGGATCCCGACGGCCGCGCCGAGCACGAGCAATTCGGGTTCCAACAGGTGGCTGCCGGCATCGGAGATCCCGATCGGCAGCATCACGAGCGCTCCGACACACAGCGCCAGCGTCAGACCGGTCGTGTCGGTGAAGACCCGTCCGACGCGGGCGTTGAGGACGATGTAGGTGCCCCACAGGCCGCCGGCGATCAACGCGAGCGCCACGCCGAGGGGATCCAGCCCGTGTACGGAGCCGTGCGTGAGCGCGACGATGCCCGCGATCGCGAGACCCACCCACAGCAGGTCGAGCCGGCGTCTGGAGCCGGCCACCGCGACGGTGAGCGGGCCCACGAACTCGATCGCGACGGCGACCCCCAATGGGATCCGGTCGAGCGCTTCGTAGAAGCTGAAGTTCATGCCGGCGAGCACGAGCCCGAAGCCGAGCACGAGCAACAGCTCCGCGCGCGTGCGCCCACGCAACCGCGGGCGCCACAGCGCCAGCAGGATGATCGCCGCGAAGGCCAGGCGCAGGAACACCGTGCCACCGGGGCTGAGCTGGTTGAACAGCGTCGTGGCAAGCGCGGCGCCGAACTGAACAGAGGCGATCGCGCCGACGACGAGCGCGCCTGATGGAGCACCCGCGAGCGGCCCCGCGCCGCTCGCGCGTGAGACGCTGGCCGGCATTGCGCGATGCTAGACGGCCGCGCCGCGCCGCGGCGCGCCGCGCCGCGCCGCGAGCGGGCGGGTCAACTAGCCGGTGGCTGGTGCTTGCGCGTCGCTGATCGGCTTGCGGGCGATCAGGTGAAACCATTCCGAGTCACGCGTGTCACTTCCGTGGCGCAGCTCATCACCACTGCTGCCGTACACATGGACGTCGGCTGCGAAACCGGACTCGGACAGCTCGCGCAGCGCCTCATCGAGCGTCAGATAATGCCCGACGATGCCGAAGTCGTAGGAGGCGCCGACCAGAACAGCCCAGCTCTCGCCGCGCACGCTGAGCGCTCGCAGGCGCCGGTACGAACGGCTGCGCCTGGGCAGGCGAACGGCCCAGGCGAGCAGCGGGCGCATGGTGATGTGGCCGGGTAGTCGACAGCGATCCCACGGCGGCCGGCCGGCGGAGGGATGCTCGAGATTGTGGGTCGAATAGATGAACGTGCCCCCCGGCCGCAGGACGCGCTTGACCGCAGCGTGAACCTTGCGCCTGTCCTCGTGCGCGAGCCCGTCGATCCCGTTCATGCTGAAGACCACGAGCGCGAAGCTGGCGTCGGCGAAGGCGTGCAGATCGCGCGCGTCGGCATGCTCGATACGTGCGTCCGGGAAGCGCGCGCGGGTCGCGTTCACCATCTCCGGCAGATAGTCGACCGCGACATAGTCCTCGCTCAGAGAGCGGAGGTATGGCAGCGTGCGTCCAGCGCCGACGCCGATGTCGAGGATCGGTTCGCCACGAGCCTCCTCGGCGCAGAGCTGCATGGCGCGCTCCTCACCCGGATCGCTCCAGCCCCGACGCCGCGCGAAGGCGTCGAGCACGCGCGCGCTCTGCCAGACGCTCCTGTTGGTGAGATCCATCGCGGACGACAAGCTTCCGCGAAGCTAACCACGAAGCCGCTGGGGACATGCTGGCGCGGCTTGCCCAGATCGCAGCTGAGGCGTAGCCTTTTTGACTTGGCCATCGATCGTGAGCAGCTGGCCGACGCCGACGCCGGCGCCGAGCCGCATACGCCACAGGTGGGCGATGGGATCTCCTCGCTGGCCGGGAGTTGGACGTTCGGCGGCGCCGTGCCACAGGCCTTCGACAGCCACGTCGCGCGCTCGATCCCGGCCTACGACGAGTGCCACGGGTTGATCGCCGACATCGCCGATCAGCTCGTTCCGCAGGGCGGGCGATGCTATGACCTAGGCTGCTCGACGGGAACGCTGACGAAGATCCTCGCCGAGCGCCTCAGCGCTCGGCGAGTCGAGGTGGTTGGCGTCGATCGCGAGCCCGGGATGATCGAGCGCGCGGGCGCTCGCTGCTCGCAGCTGCAGCGGGTCCGATTCGAGATCGCGTCGCTCGAGGAGCTGGCGTTCGAGCCGGCCGACGTGGTGGTTTGTTACTACACGCTGCAGTTCGTGCCGCTGCGGTCGCGACCGGAGGTGGTCGAGCGGATCCGACGCGCGCTCGAGCCGGCCGGGTCGCTGATCCTGTTCGAGAAGGTGCTCGCGCCAACCGCGAGAACGCAGGAGATGGCGGTCGGCGCCTACCTGGACTGGAAGCGTGGTCAGGGATTCAGCGAGGAGGAGATCGCGGCCAAGACGAGGAGCATCCGGGGCGTGCTGCAGCCGCTGTCGCCGGCCGAGAACGAGTCGATGCTGCGACGGGCCGGCTTCAACGAAGTGATGCAGGTGTTTCGCTGGGTGCTCTTCGAAGGTCTCGTCGCGTTCGCCTGAGCCGACGCGACAGCAGGGCCGGTGCGACCGCGCGGCCCGCTGTCACTCAGGCGTTCTCGAGCACGAAGCGCAGATAGGTGACGCTGCCATCGGCGAAGGCGCGGAAGATCGTCGTGTCCTCGATCCCCCAGTACTCATAGGCGTAGCGCCGAAGCGGTTTCGGCATCCGCGGATCGACCCTAGCGCGCACCGCCGGCGTCGCGAGCGAGCGCGCGCGCACGACCTCGGCGGTGATGTCCTGTTCCTCGACGGTCCGCAGGCCCGCTTCCCCGAGCTGCCGGCGAAGCACCTCGATGTCGCGCGGAAAGGGGTCATCGGGCGACGGATGCGTGGGCCTGAAATCGGCAAAAAGAAACAGTCCGCCAGACCTGAGCACGCGATGCACCTCGCCGAGGAAGCGCGGCATGTCTGAATAGCAGTGCGAGGACTCGACGTTGATGACCGCGTCGAAAGCGCCGTCCGCGAATGGCAGGTGCTGAGCGTCGCCGGTCCGGAACGTCAGCCCGGGGCGCCCATGACTTTGCCGGCAGCGCTCGATCGCCGTGCCGGCGAGATCGATACCGGTCAACGAGCTGGGCTGGAAGCGCTCAAAGACGAAGGCCGACCCGCCGCCGCGGCCGCACCCCACCTCGAGGGCCGCCTTGCCGGCGAGCTCGCCGGCACCGGCGACAGCGGCATACAACGCCATGCCGAGTTGATCCTCCCCTTGGTCGGGGGCGGTCTCGCCGGCCGGCGCGTAGCCGTAGTTGAGCAGCGTCACGCTGCTCTCGTTGCCCCTGCGGCTGGTGAGCTCGTAGAAGATGCGCCAGAGGAGCGTCTCGACGGGCGCCCGCAGCGCCGGGACCGCACGCAGAAGCGCGCGAATTCCTGCTCGTATCGGCCGCACGCGCTGCCGTGCCCGGACGCCCCCTGCAGTCACGGCGCAGACGATACACCTCCGTCGCAGAACGCCTGCGCCACGGCGGCGTCCCGGGCGAACGCGCCGTCCGGGCCCCTGACATCCTTGATGCATGTCCGAGCAGGAGGGACGCGCGCCGCGCCCGCGGGGAGGCGATCCGAACACGAAGTCGGTCAGCCTGTCGTTGACGCCGCGCGAGTGGCGAGAGCTGCGGCTGCGCGCGGCCAAGAACGCGATCGGCGTTCAGGAGGTGATCGTCAGGATCCTGCGCGAGGAGCTCGAGACGACGCTCAGGCGCGAGCTCTGACGGGGCTAAGCGACGGCTGTCTGGCCGTCGCGGCGTCCGCCGGCGGCCTGCACGATCAGCTGGGCGGCGTGCTCGGGCGAAAGCTGGTCGGTGTTGATGACCAGGTCGTAGTGGGTCGGCAGCTCGGCGCTGATGCCGTAAAAGCGCTTGATGTAATCCGCGCGCGCGGCATCCGATCGCTTGACGGTTCGCGCTGCCTCCTTCTCGTCGATCCCGAGCGAAGCCGCGAGGCGCTGCTCGCGTACCTCCGGCGATGCCGTAACCAGCACCCGCAACACGTCCTCGCGCTGGCCGAGCGCCATCGACGCCGCGTGCGAGACGATCACCGCGTTGCCGGCGTCGGCGAACTCCTCGATCACCGACCGGATCAGCCCCCGAGCTCGTCGCTCGCCGGTTCACCCTCGTTGAGCAGGTTCGGGGCCGGCACGTAGCCCGGCGCGAAACCAGCCGTCGCGAAGCCTTCGAGCAGGCTCATCACGCGTGACTTGCGGCGCTCGAGATCGGCAACGACGTCGCGCTCGACGCCGGCCTCGGCCGCCGCGCGCGTGAGGATGTCCTCGTCGACGATGCGCGAGCCGAGCGATTGCGCGGCGAGCTGCGCCACCTCCTGCGCGCGTGCACCGTCTTGCCTTGCGAGACATACGACCGTGCGCTCCACGCCGCAAGCGTACTGCCTTGGGCAGTAGGGTGCAGATGATCCGCGCTGCATGCTGCAGGCCGCTTTTCGTCGGTCCGTTTCCACCGCCCTCGTGAAAGTTTGGAGATCATGGATCCCGATCGCCTGAAGACCATCCCGCTGTTCTCGTCACTGTCCGATCAGGCGCTCAAAACGCTGAGCGTGTTCTCGAGCGAGACGTCGGTTTCCGCCGGCAAGCGGCTCGTGCACGAAGGCGACTACTCCTACGAGCTGATCGTCATCGAGACGGGCACCGCCGACGTGATCAAGGGCGGCGAGGTGGTCGGGTCGCTCGGTCCCGGCGACGTGTTCGGAGAGATGGGCATGCTCTCCGGCGGCAAGCGCACCGCCGATGTCGTCGCAACTTCGCCGATGCACCTGATCACGTTGAGCAAATGGGATCTCAAGCGAATCTCCGCAGAGATCAACGACCAGCTGCGCGCGCTGGTGGCTGAGCGCCAGGAGCTCGACGAGGAGCGAACCTAGCGTCTCCCGGCCGTCGCGCGCGTCTCGCGGCGTTGTCGCAGGTTGATCGACGGCCGAGCGCGAATTTCGCCACGGCACGCGCGGAACGTCGTGCTATGACAAGGAGGGCGCCCCGGGAACCCCCACGGGCGGTTAGCAAGCGATCCCCCATCGCCAAGGAGCGAGACCGTGAACAGGCCCGTTGTGATGTTCAAAGCGATCCCGCGCGGCTACGCAGCGGCGTCGGATGGTGAGTGCTAATGCGCCAGGGGCCGCTCGCCGGCCGCTATCCGGCGGTAGCAGCGATGGTGATGTGCGCGCTGATTCCGTTCCTGGCGCTGTCCGCCGCGCTGCAGCCGTTGACGCCGATCATCGCCAAGGATCTGCACACAACGCTGCAGACGATGAGCCTCAGCTCAGGACTGGCCAACGCCGCCTATGCGACCGGCACGGTGCTGGCGGTCGCGTTCGCCCAGCATCTGCCCCAGCGCAGGATGATGGTCGGCTACGCGGTGCTGCTGGTGACAGGCTCGGTGCTGTGCGCGTCGGCGCAGAACGTCGGCATGTACATGGCAGGCCACGTGCTGCAGGGCCTTTGCACGAGCCTGCTGCTGATCGCCGCCGTGCCGCCGCTGGCGATCGGCTACCCGGCGAACAAGCTGCGCATCACGGCGATGATCATGAACATGTGCATCTTCGGGGCGGTCGCGCTCGGGCCGACCCTCGGCGGGCTGCAGGCGGAGTCAGACGGCTGGCGGCCGCTCTTCTGGATCGTCGCCGCCATCTCGGCGACAGCGCTGGTGCTGGCCGTGTTGACCTTCGACGACGCCCCGGCAGCCGACCCTGACGCGCCGCGCGGTGTGCCGGCGATCGCGCTGGCGGGCGTGGGCTGCGTGTCCGCCTTCTTCGGCGCATCCGAGCTGCTGACCCACAGCTTCACAGACCCGATAACGATCGTGCCGCTGTTCGGCGGCCTCGCGCTGATCGTCGCCCTGATCGTCTATCAGTACCGGGCGAAGCGGCCGTTGCTGACGATCCGCACGATGCTGACGAGCACGATGCCGGTCGCCGGGATCGCCGTGGCGCTGTTCGCGGCGGCGGCGTCGGTCTCGGCGACGGCGCTCACCGCCGGCGTGCTCACAGGGATCTACTCGCCGCTGCACCTCGGCCTGCTGTACCTGCCGGAGGTCGCAGGCGCGGTGATCACCGCGGTCGTGCTCGGCCTGGTCCTGCAGACGCGCGGGATCCACTACCTGCCGCTGATCGGGATGATCTTCCTCGCGGCCGGGATCGCGGTGTTCCGCATCAACGTGCCGCCCAGCGAAGCCGCCACGCTGATCGGCTCCGGCCTGACCGGTATCGGCCTCGGCGCGACGGTCGCGCCGGCGCTGTTCGTGGCGGGCTTCTCGCTGCCGTCGGCGAGCCTCCAGCGCGTGTTTGCGATCGTCGAGCTCATGCGAGCGGTGGCAGCCTTCATGATCGCGCCGATCTTCGTCCACTTCGCCGCGAACGTCAGCGGCGGCCTCGACGCCGGCACGAGCATCGCGCTGTGGATCGGCCTCGCGCTGGCGCTCGGCGGCGCCGTGATCGGCGTCGCGATCTACGCGCTCGGTGGCGCGCGCCCGCAGACGCCGGAAGCTCGAGCGCTTCGTGGCCGGCGAGGCGCCGGCGTGGTACTCGCCGCCGCTGCTCGCGCGTGTACGCCAGCGCCTGCGCGGGGCGCAACCGGCGACTGAAAGCGCCAACTGAGATGGCATCGAGCGGCACGGACGGCGGCGCGACGTCGGCTGCGCCGCTGGGGCCGGTGCTGTTCGCCTACGACGGCTCCGAATTGGCGAAGCTCGCGATCGAGGACGCTGGCCGTCAGTTCGCTCCTGGACGCGAGGCGCTGGTTGTGTGCGTCTGGCAGCCGGGAGATGTCGGCTTCGTGCCCGCCGAGGGGCTTCACCTCAACGCCGCCCAGGCCACCGAGGTCCGCGCGGCCGCCGAGGAAACGGCGGCGTCGGGAGCATCGCTGGCGGCTGCAGCGGGGTTTCGCCCGCAGAGCGTCGCGGTCGAGTCAGCGCCGACCTGGAAGGGGATCGTCAAGCTCGCCGAGGAGCGTGGCGCCGGGCTGATCGTCATCGGCACCCACCGCCGGACGGGGCTCGCGGGACACCTGCTCGGCAGCGTCGCCGCCGCCGTCGTGATCCACTCGAGCACCGCCGTGCTGGTCGTGCCCGGGCGCTCCTGAGGAGCGCGCGCCGGGCGTCAACAGCCCATCCAGCAGGTTGTGGATGACGGTCCTTATCTCGGCCTGCTCCTCCGCTGGATGCTCGGCGTTTGCGATGCTCATGGCGGCTTCGTCGAGCGCGCCGATCAAGATCGTGGCGAGCGGACGCGTGGGCTGCGGCGGCAACTCGCGCGACTCGATCGCCGCGCTCAGGAGCTGCTCGGTCGTTCCCAGCCCGTAGCGGTGGGAGATCTCGCGGAAGCCGGCCCAGCCGAGCACGCTGGGTGCGTCGAGCAGCACCAGCTGGCGCACCTCTGGTTCGGCGGCGATCTCGAGCCACGCGTCGGCGGCGATATGCAGAGCATCAGCGGGCGAGCGCGGGCGGGCGCCCGCGACGGCCACCGTCAGCCGTTCCAGGACGTCGGTCTCGACGGCCTCGAGCACCGCGAGGAACAGCGTCGTCTTGTCGGCGTACTGGTGGTACATCGCGCCGCGCGTCACACCGGCCGCGCGGGCGATCTCGGGGGTCGAGACGGCGGCATAGCCACGGGCGCCCCACAGCTCCCTGGCGGCGGCGAGGAGCGTCTGTTGGGTCGCGGCGGATCGTTCTGTTTGGGTGCGACGCACTTATCGGCAGCTTGTTGGTATGTTACGTGCAACCTGCACGCAAATAAGTATGGAGGATCTCATGCCCAGTGTCACGATCAGCAGCGGAACGATCCATTATGAGTCGTCCGGGCCAGCGGGAGGACGCCCGGTTGTGTTCATACATGGCTACGCGATGGGCGCGTCGCTGTGGCGGCCGTTGAGCGAGCGCCTCGCCGCGCAGGGCCTGCGGTGCCTCGCGCCGACCTGGCCACTCGGCGCCCACAAGACGCCGATGGCAGCAGACGCCGACCTGACGATGGAGGGAATCGCGGCGATGGTCGGCGAGTTCCTGGACGTGCTCGCGCTCGATGACGTCGTGCTCGTCGGCAACGACACCGGCGGCGCCCTCGCGCAGATCCTCGCCACGACCACGCCGGGGCGACTCGGCGCGCTGGTGCTGACCAGCTGCGACGCGTTCGAGCACTTCCCGCCGCCGATCCTCAAGCCCTTCATCGCCGCCGCCAAGGCCGGGCCGGCGTTCACGGCGGCGCTGCAACCGCTGCGTACCCGGATCGGGCGTCAACGCGCCTACGGCGGTCTCGCGTACGCTGACATCGACCGGCTCGTCAGTGAATGGCTCGAGGCTCCCCTGAACGACAAGCAGATACGCGCCGACGTACGGCGCTTCACCGCCTCGCTGAACCGTGAGAGCACAGTCCGCGCAGGAGCGCGCCTTGCCGGTTTCACAAGCCCGGCGTTGATTGCCTGGTCCGCCGACGACGCGTTCTTCGCTGTCGAGGACGGCCGCCGACTCGCCGCCGCCCTGCCCGACTCGCGACTGGCGGTGATCGCGGACGCGAAGACCTTCTCGATGATCGATCAGCCGGATGCGCTGGCGGAGCTGATCGTCGACTTCGCCATGCCGCGGGCGGCCGCGGACGCGGCCTGAGGAGTTCGCGCTGAGCGATGGGCCGGGGCGAGCGCACTCGCAGCTTGGAAGTCCTCCGCGGCGATACCGTGGCCGGCGGTAAGTGATGACCAGGACGACCACAAGGATCTGTGATGAATAAACCGGTTCTGTTTTGCTACGACGGCTCTGACGGCTCACTGTCGGCGATGCGCGCCGCCGGCGAGCTCGTGACGCACCCCGCCGATGCTGTTGTGCTGGTCGTGTGGATGTCGGCGGTGACCAGCCTCGTTCGGGCGGGCTCGTTTCTGACGGCCGTGCCCAACGAGGGCGAAATCGACGACCAGGAGGCCGCCTTCGCGATGCGAATCGCCGAGGAGGGTGCCGATCGCGCTCGCGAGCACGGCTACGACGCCGTGGCGCGAACGGCGCAGGCTGAGATCTCGGTTGTCGCGACGATCGGCGAGGTCGCTCAGGAGATCGACGCCGGGCTGATCGTCTGCGGGCAGCGCGGCCGCGGCGCGCTCCGCAGCACGCTGCTCGGCAGCACTTCGCATGGACTCTCCTCGCACGCGCAGCGGCCCGTGCTGATCGTCCCTGGCCACCCGGGATGACATTCGCGATCGCGGCCGCCCGCCGCAGGGTCGTCGGCGCGTCTACGCGTTTGATCGCGGCGCAGCGGACTCCAACAGCGCATCGCCCGCAACCGACGAGGCCACACCGAAGTGACAACAGGGGCCGGTGACCAACACCGGGGTCGCGGACGCAGCGGAAGCTGACGGGGCGGCAACCGGCACCGCGGGAGTTGACGGCGCCACGGGCGCGTCTTGCAGCTCATCCGGCGAGGCCGCGACGCTGGCCATAGCCTTCGAGGGGAGGATCAGCAGCGCGAGCAGGAAGCCGAGGGCGAAGATTCCCGCGGCCCAGGCGAACGCGGCTGTGTAGCCGTGGATCGATGCGGCGTTCGCGAGTCCGGGCGTGCCGACGTGGCTGGCCGCGTAGGCCGCCGTGGCGCTGGCGAAGATCGTGCTCAGCAGCGCCGTGCCGACCGAGCCGCCAACCTGCTGTGAGGTATTGACCATCGCCGAGGCGACGCCTGCCTCGGAGGCTGCGATGCGGAGTGTCGCGGTGCTGAAGGCCGGCGCGAAGATGCAGCCCATGCCGAGGCCGATGATGATCAGCGACGGCAGCACGTGGCTTGCGTAGCCGGCGCCGGGGGCCAGACGGGTGAGCAGCAGCATCGAGGTCGCGCCGAGGGCCATGCCGACGACGACGAGCGGCTTCGGGCCCGTGCGAGCGATCAGCTTGGTCTGCACGGTGGTCGAGGTGACAACCAGGACGCCGGTCAGCGGCAGGAACGCCAGACCCGTCTTGATCGGGGAGAAGCCGAGGTTCTCCTGCATGTAGTAGGTCAAGAACAGGAACACCGCGAACACGCCGGCGCCCGCCAGCAGGATCGAAAGATAGGCGCCCCCCCGCGCGCGGTCGGTGACGATGTGCAGCGGCAGCAGCGGGTCGGCCCTGACGCGCTCGACGAGCACGAACGCGACGAGCAGGACGACGCTCGCGCTCAGCGAGGCGATCGTCAGCGGCGCCGTCCACGAGTGCGTCTCCGCGTTGGAGAAGCCGTAGACGAGCGCGAACAGGCCCCCGCACGCGAGCAGCACACCTGGGACGTCGATCCGTGAGCGACCCTCGGGTGGGTGGTTCTGGAGCAGCCTCAGCGCCACGAGCACGGTGGGCACCGCGATCAGGACATTCACGTACAGGCACCACCGCCACGACAGCGTCTGCGTGAGCACACCGCCAAGGATCAGCCCGACCGACGCCCCGCCGCCGGCGATCGCCCCGAAGATGCCGAACGCCTTGGCCCGATCGGACGAGCCGGCGAACGTGACCGTCAGCAGCGACAGCGCGGACGGCGCGAGCAGCGCGCCGAAGGCGCCCTGTAGCGCCCGCGCGACGACGAGCATGCCGAAGGACTGCGCCAGGCCTCCGATCGCGGAGGCCGCCGCGAAGCCGACCAGTCCCGCGACGAACGTCCACTTGCGCCCGAACAGGTCGCCGAGCTTTCCTCCCAGCAGCAACAGGCTGCCGAAGGCGAGCGCGTAGGCGGTGACCAC
This sequence comes from uncultured Solirubrobacteraceae bacterium, assembly GCA_963838405.1. Lineage (GTDB taxonomy): Bacteria > Actinomycetota > Thermoleophilia > Solirubrobacterales > Solirubrobacteraceae > Palsa-744. The sequence continues at coordinate 2,006,044 of CAWIRA010000006.1, forward strand.
CCATTGCCGGTTGTCGGTGGAGAAGCCCAGCGAGCGCTGCGCCGATGGCAGCGCGATGTTCACGATCGTCGCGTCGAGCACGACCATCAGCTGCGCGACGCCGAGCAGCGCCAGCACCGCCCAACGGCGGTCGGCGGGCGCAGGGCTGGCCGCGACCGTCAGCGGTGAGGTGCCGTTACTCTCGCTGCTCGCCATTGACCGCGTCTACGCTACGCCACAATCGCGCGCCACGTCCGTTGGCGGTCAGCTACAGGGGCGGAACCTGGTTGTTGACTTCGGTGCCGTGGTACAGGCGGTCCTGATCCCTGCAGGCAGCCGGGAAGAAGAACTGGACGCTGTCGCTACGGACGCCGTTGTAGCTGGCGTAGAGGGTCGCGCGACCGACCGTGCCGACGGCGCACTTCGCGTCGGTGCTGCTCGTGACCCGGAACTTGACCTTCATGATGTTCCCCGGGTAGCCCCACATCGTCGCGTAGTGGGAGTGGTAGGAGAGGTAGTGCTGCAGCGACATGATGATCGTGCCGGTGCGGTCCTGCTGGCACATGACGCCCGAGACCGTGTTGGCTTCCAGGTTGATGTTCCCGTGGCCCTTGGCGAAGCTGCTCGCGCCGGTGTAGGGGCCCGTGTGGAAGCCCCACGGCGGTATGCCGTAGACGGTGGGCACCTGCGAACAGGACGTGTCGGCGCGGGCCGAGCCGGTGATCCCCGCCGTCGCCTGCAGCGCAGCCAATGTGGCAAGCGCAAGCCCGATGCGCACCGTTGCTCGTGTTGACGCCATGCTGGCGCGACTATAAGAGTCGCGGCGGATCACCCCAGCCGTCCTGGACGGATGTCGCTCACCACCCCGCGGGCGGCCAAGCTCCCCAGGACGTCTTGCGCTTAGATCGAGGCTTAGATCTCCTGTCGTGCGGCCGTCGGCCGCGATCGAATGGGAGGAGCCGTCGTGACGATGGTGTGGTTCATCACAGGTACCTCGAGGGGCTTTGGACGCGTGTGGGCGCAGGCGGCGCTCGAGCGCGGTGACAGCGTGGCCGCGACCGCCAGGGACATCGGCACGCTGGAGGATCTCGCCGTCGAGCACGGCGAGCGCCTGCTGGCGCTGCAGCTCGACGTCACCGATACGGCGGCGATCGAGCGATCGGTGCAGAGCGCCCATCAACGCTTCGGGCGGCTTGACGTCGTCGTCAACAATGCGGGCTATGGCCAATTCGGTGCGATCGAGGAGCTGACCGAGCAGGAGGCGCGGCGTCAGATCGAGACGAACCTGTTCGGCCCGCTGTGGGTCACCAAAGCCGTCGTGCCGCTGCTGCGCGAGCAGCGCTCCGGCCACATCATCCAGGTCTCCTCGATCGGCGGCGTGATGGCGTTCTCGCTGCTGGGCCTCTACCACGCCTCGAAGTGGGGCCTCGAGGGGTTCAGCCAGTCGCTGTCGGCGGAGCTCGCCGAGTTCGGGGTCCACGTGACAATCGTCGAGCCCGGCGGCTTCACCACCGACTGGTCCGGCGACTCGGCCGGGCGAGCGCAGGAGCTGGCCGTCTACGACGGCGTGCGCGAGCGCCGGCTGCAGGCACTCGGACCGATCCGATCCCGACCCGGCGACCCGCAGGCGACGGGCGCCGCGATCCTCGAGCTCGTCGACGCCGCCGAACCGCCGCTGCGCGTGTTCTTCGGCAGCAGCGGCCTGCAGATGGCGCGGCGCGAGTACGCCGCGCGGATCGAGACCTGGGAGGAGTGGGACGGCCTCGCGCAGCGCGCGCAGGGCGGCCCGCGGGCAGGTGACTAGCGCGCGTCCAACCCGTCGGCGCGGATCGCCTCGAGCAGCAGCTCGGCGTTCTCGATCTGCGGCATGTGCCCCGCGTCGGGGAGCACCGCAAAACGGGAGCCGGGTATCGCCTCCGAATAGGCGCGCCCGTACGCCGTGTCGACGATGCCATCGACGACGGCCCGGCGGCGCCGTGCAGGAGCAGGAACGGTGGGCCGTCGCCGACTCGCTCGATCTCTACGTCAACGGTCCCGACTGCCGGCACGATCACGTCCACGCCACCAACCCTAGCCCCCAGACGACGCAAGCGTCCCGCGCGATTCGCGCCAGCGCGCGAGCCAGGCGTCGAAGTCTCTACCGCGGCGCGAGTGCCGCAGGGAGCTGCGACCGTGCAGCGATCCCGAGCTTCGGAAAGATCCGGTAGAGATGCGACCCGATCGTGCGGTGTGAGAGGAACAGCCGCTCGCCGATCTCGCGATTCGACAGGCCCGCTGCGGCCAGCTGCGCGATCTGCAGCTCCTGGGCGGTGAGCCGGTCACGAGCGTCCGGCGTGCGCGCCCCGATCTTCTCACCGGTTGCGCGCAGCTCCTGGCGTGCGCGTTCGCTCCAACGCAACGCACCCAAGGCGTCGAACAGGCCGATCGCGTCCCGTAGCGGCGCGCGTGAATCCGCGCTTCGCCGCTGTCGACGCAACCAGCGGCCGAACGAGAACAGCGTGCGTGCGCGTAGGAACGGGTAGTCATGGGTGACTTCGCCGAGCGCCGCGGTGAAGTACGTCTCGGCGTGTACGTCGTCGCTCAGCAGCGCGCGCGCGCAGGCGAGGCCCGCGCACAAGATCGGCGGCTCGCTGTAGCTCGCGATCTGCTCGAGCTCGTCCATCACCCTTCCGACGTCGGCGGCGTGCTCGCCGCGACAGCCGGCCTCGACGATGTCGAGCAACACGGGCCAACGCATGAAGCGGTGATACGCCGGGTCGGCCTCGTCGAACACCGGCCACAGCACCCGGAACGCCTCGTCGTGTCGGCCCTCGGCGAGGGCCGCTGCCGCGCGGGCAAGGTGCGCGGGCGCGAGCAGCGGGCCACCTTGCATCGCCGTCAGTGCTCGTTCCGGCCCGGTCAGCATCGCATCGAGGTCTGTCTCGCTACCGCGCAGCGCGGCAGCCAGCGCCGCCACGAGCTGCCCGGTGAGTCCGAACTGGGGCTGGCGGGTCTCGTGGGCGAGGCCCGCCGCCTCCGCGCCCGCCCGCTCAGCCGCCTCCCAATCACCCGCATAGGTCGCGGCCCATGCATAGTGGACGAGCGCCTGCGTGAGCATGCCGAGCCTGCTCTGCTCGCGCAGCCGCTCGACCGCGCGCGCGAGGAAGCGCGAGGCGGCCGTGAAGTCGCCGGCCTTCTCGGCCGCGATGCCTACGTACATCACGGCCACGGGGTCGGTCAGCTCGTGCGAGAGCTGCCGTGCCACGCGGCGGCGTACCAACGGCGCGGTCAACTCAGGGTCGGCGAGCGCGACGATCACCAACAGTCGCGGGTCCTCGTTCGGGAAGCCGATGGCTTCGGCCGCGTCGACGACATACCGGCGTGTCCGTGCCTGGGTTTGCGTCCACCAAGCGCGATGCGCGATCGGTACGAGCGACCGCAGCGCCGCGTCGGGATCGCCCCCTGCGAGCAACTGCTGCGCGAGCGTGACAGACGTCTTGGCGGCGCCCTTCTCGACCCAGATCTCACCGCTGATCATCTGCTGCAACCAGACCATGCGAGCCGTCTCGAGCGAACCCAGCTCGAGTGACTCCGCCTCGCTCAGCAGGCGACTGGCAACCTCGACGCGCCCGAGGTCATATACGAGCTCGGCTGCGCGGAGCAGCCGCTCGCCCTTGCGACCCGGATCTGCGCTGAGCATGGCGGCGCGCTCGAGTGCGGCTGCGGCGACCATCACCGCGCCGCGGCGGCGGACGATCTCGGCCTGCTCGGCCAGGGCCGAGGCCACGTCCTCGTCGTGTCCGACCGTGGACGCAGCGCGATGCCACAGGCGCCGCTCAGGGTCGCGCGCGGTATCTGCCAAAGCCGCGTACATCACGAGCTGCTGCGCCGGTGGGGTCGTGTTCTGCACGGCCGATCGAATCAACGGATGCTGAAAGCGCAGCTCTGATCCGTGCAGTTGCACCAGGTCGCGTTCGGCGCCGCTGTCGACAGCGGACAGCTCGACGTCGTGACCGCCAACTCGCCCGGCGGCCGCCAGCAGCTCCGCGATCGTGGCGCTGCCGTCGAGCGCCGCCGCCAGCAGCACGAGGCACGTGTCCTGGTCGAGCCCGTTCAGGCGCGCTCCGAATGCGCGCTCGAGGCGCGACGTCAATGTTGCGTGCGCGGGCGCCAACAGCTCGAGGGAGTCGTCGAACTCCGGCAGCGTCCGTGCCAGCTCCACGAGCCCGAGCGGGTTGCCGGCCGCCTCGACGAGCACGCGGCTACGAGCGTCCGCGGGCAGGCCCGACGCGACGCGGTCGAGCAAGCTCTCGGAGTCTGATCGCGACAGGCGGCCCAGCTGCAGGATCGGCAGCCCAGCCTCCTCGAGCGCTGTCGAGGGTCCGTTGCGAAGGCCCGCGATCAGCACCACCGGCTCGTTGTCGAGCCGCCGCGCGATAAAGCTCAGCACGTCGAGGCTCGAACGATCCAGCCATTGCGCGTCGTCCGCGATCAACAACAGTGGGCTCGAGTCCGCGGCGTCGGAAACAAGCCGGTAGGCGGCAAGGGCGACACGAAACGGATCCGGCTCGACGAGGTCGTCGACACCGAATGCCGCGTCGAGCGCCTGGCGCTGGGGGTCGGGCAGCCGCTCGATGTGGCCGCCAATCGGCCCGAGCAGCTGGTGCAGGCCCGCGAACGCGAGCTCGGACTCAGACTCCACACCCGTGATCGCGAGGGTGCGGGCACCCAAGGAGCTCGCACGGCCGCGCGCTCTGTCGAGCAACGCCGACTTCCCGATCCCGGGCTCGCCACGGATGACGAGCCCTCCGCCGCGGTCGCGGACGCGGTCCAGGAGCGCGTCGACGCGAGCAACCTCGTCGTTGCGCCCGATCAACTCGCTCGCAGCAGCAGGCGGGCTCGAGACCGTCATTGGCCGAGGATAAATGCAAGCAGTCGCATGACTTAAGCGAGGCGCAGCGGTCGGACCTACATTACCCCCGTGGCAACGAGCCACGAGACCCACAGCGTGAGACGGCTGAACGTCGAAGTGCCTCATGTTCGCGAGTTCCAAGAGCTCTACGAGCAGGCGGTGCCGGCGAATCCGGTCGAGGAGGTCGCCGCGTTGGTGGGACGCGGAGCGAGCTGGGCCGAGGTCATAGACGCGCACGCCGAGTGGGCTCCGCACGGCTTTCTCATCTATTGGCGCAACGACGTCCACGACGTCATGCAGCTGGCCGGCGACGAGCACGATTGCATCGCTTACCTGATGGGCAACGTGACGATCGCCGAGCAGATGTTCCGCCACGACCCGCGCGCGATGCTCTACGCGCCACTGCGAACGGTCATATGGGAAGACGCGCACGAGCGCGCGTGGTTCACCGTCGAGCAACCGAGCACGCAGTTCGCGAGCTTCGGCATCCCTGCGGTCTCAGCGGTCGGCGTCGAGCTCGACAGAAAGCTCGCGGCGCTGTTGGAGGCGCTCCGGGTCGAGGTGCCGATGACGCTGCTCGCCTCGACCTAGTGTCGTAAGTCAAATCGAGAAGCAGTCGCGCGACGCAAGCGAACGCGGGCCGTGGCAGTCAGGCTTGTGCTCGACTGCACCCGTACTACCGAAAGGATCAGTATGTCGCCGCAGAGCAGGCCGAGCATCGTCTTCGCCCACGGCCTCTGGGCCGACGGGTCGTGCTACAGCAAGTTGATCCCGACGCTCCAGAGCGAGGGACACGAAGTGGTCTCCACACAGAACCCCCTCGACACACTCGCGGGCGACGTCGCCGCGGTGAAACGCGCGCTGGGGCGCGTCAGCCGATGCTCTCCCATCCAGACGTGGTGCTCGACGTGATCCGCGAAGCGGCAAGCGCGGTCCAGGGCGGGTAACGGCGCGCGGCGGGGGTGTCCGAGTCGCTGCACCGGTCGTGCAAGGGTGTGGATGTCCATGACCGAGCACGAGGTGGTGATCGCCGGAGGCGGGCCGACAGGAATGATGTTGGCCGCCGAGCTGGCGTTGGCGAAGGCGGACGTCGCGATCCTCGAGCGCCGTCCCGATCACGTGCTCGTCGGCTCACGCGCCGGTGGCTTTCACGCGCGCACGATCGAGGTGCTCGATCAGCGCGGAGTCGCGGAGCGGTTCCTCGCAGAAGGCCAGGTGGCTCAGGCCGCGATGATCGGTACCACCAAGCTGGACATGAGCGACTTCCCGACGCGTCATCCGTACTCGCTCGGAATCTGGCAGAACCGGATCGAGCGGGTGATGGCCACCTGGGTCGCCGAGTTGCCGGTGCGGATCTATTACGGATCTGAGGTGACAGGCTTCGCGCAAGACGACACCGGCGTCGACGTCGAGTGCTCGGACGGCTGGCAGCTGCGAGCGCGGTACCTCGTCGGCTGCGACGGAGGACGCAGCGTGATCCGAGCAACGGCCGGCATCGAGTTCCCCGGGTGGGATCCGACCCGTAGCAACCTGATCGCCGAGGTCGAGATGACCGAGGAGCCGGAGCTCGGCATCCGGCGTGACGCGATCGGCGTCCACGGCCTCGGCCGCTTGGAGTATGAGATCCGCGACGGCGAGGTGGTCTATGCGGATCGCGGGCCGGTGCGCGTCACGCTGACCGAGCGGCAGGTCGGCCCCAGCGGCGAGCCCACGCTGGGCGATCTGAGCGAGGCGCTGATCGCCGTTTACGGCACCGACTTCGGCGCCCACGGTCCGACTTGGATCTCGAGGTTCAACGACATGACGCGTCAAGCAGCGACGTACCGTGCGGGGCGCGTCCTGCTGGCCGGCGACTCGGCCCACGTGCACTACCCGGCGGGCGGACAGGGCCTGAGCCTCGGTGTACAGGATGCGGTGAACCTGGGATGGAAGCTGGCACAGGTGGTCAACGGCAGCTCCGCCGAGAGCCTGCTGGACACCTACCAAGACGAGCGCCACCCGGTTGCCGCGCGCGCGCTGCGCCACACGATGGCCCAGACAGCGCTGCAGCGTCAGGACGAGCGCACGAAGGCGCTAGCCGAGGTGGTCTCGGAGCTGGCGATGATGGACGAGCCTCGCAAGCGACTCGCCGGAATCGTCTCCGGACTGGACATCCACTACGACCTCGGCGAGGGACATCCGTTGCTCGGCCGCCGCATGCCCGATCTGGACCTCGTGATCGGCGACGGCAACTTGAGAGTCTTTGAGCTGATGCACGACGCAACGCCGGTGCTCCTAAACCTCGGAGGACACGAGCGCTTCGACCTCAGTCCATGGGCAGACCGCGTCCGCTTGATCGACGCCCGCTATGACGGCCCGTGGGAGCTGCCGGTGCTCGGCGTAGTCGCCGCACCCACGGGCGTGTTGATCCGGCCGGACGGATACGTCGCCTGGGTCGGAGACCGAACTCACGTCGGACTGCGTGAGGCACTGAGCACCTGGTTCGGAGCGCCTGCGGCGTCCTGAGCCCAACGGCAACCTCCTGCGCGCTCGTTGCGCGCGCAGGGCGCGTACACCGCCGGCCTTGAACGACCCGGGATCGGGCCTACCCTCCGGTGGGACCCACCTCGGAGCTGGGTCGGCGTATGTCAGCGACAGCCACAGGGGCGTGCTCGCGATTCACGGATCGCGCATCGATCGCGCGGTCGCGACTCTTAGGAGATACCAATGTCGACTCAAACGACCACACCCGGCTCATCGACGGCGAGCGCCGGCCCACAAACGGCCTCAGACAAGTCGATCCGTCCATTCACAGTCGAGTTCTCCGACGGCGAGCTCAAGGACCTCGGCCGACACATCACCGCGACGCGCTGGCCCTCCATGGAGCTCGTCGCCGATCGCTCCCAGGGCGTGCAGCTGGCGACGATGCAGGCGCTCGCTCGTTACTGGACGTCGGGCTACGACTGGCGCCGCTGCGAGGCGCGAATGAACGCGCTACCGCAGTTCAAGACCGAGATCGACGGGGTCGACATCCACTTCGTTCACGTGCGCTCGCCACACGAGAACGCGTTGCCGCTGATCATGACGCACGGCTGGCCGGGCTCGGTGATCGAAGCTCCTGGAGACGGTCGGGCCGCTGACCGACCCAACCGCGCACGGCGCAAGCGCCGAGGACGCGTTCGATGTCGTGCTGCCGTCGATGCCGGGCTACGGCCTCTCGGGCAAGCCGACCGAGGTCGGCTGGGACGCGGGTCGCGTCGCGCGCGCTTGGGCCGAGCTGATGCGCCGCCTCGGCTACCGACGCTACGTCGCGCAGGGAGGCGACCAGGGTGCGTCGGTCACCGACGCGATGGGCCGCGAGGCACCCGACGGACTGCTCGGGGTCCACATGAACCTGCTGCTGGCCGGGCTCGCGGGCGGTTACCAAGAAGCCGAACCGTCCGCCGAGGAACGCGCTGCGCTCGACGCGATCGCCACGTTCAACACGACCGGAAAGGGCTACTTCATCGAGCAGGCGACGCGGCCTCAGACGATCGGCTATGCGCTACTCGACTCACCTGTCGCGCTCGCGTCCTGGATGCTCGACCACGACACCGACAGTTACTACAAGATCTCCCGCGCGTTCCTCGAGAACCAGCCCGCGGGAAATCTCACGCCGGAACGGATCCTCGACAACATCACGCTGTACTGGTTGACGGGCACCGGCGAGACGGCGGCTCGGTCCTACTGGGAGGGCGCTCGAGCGGCCGCCGAAGCCGCGGGAAACACGCGTCCACAGCTTTCACTGCCGGTCGGCTTCAGCACGTTCCCGGGCGAGATCTTCCGGGCCCCGCGCAGCTGGGTCGAAAAAGCCTACCCCCACGTCACCTACTTCAACGAGCTGGACAGAGGCGGGCACTTCGCCGCCTGGGAGGAGCCGGAACTCTTCAGCGAGGAGTTGCGGGCGGCGTTCCGGTCGCTGCGCTAGCCGATACGGCCAGCTGCGCTCAGTGCAACGAGGAGGTGGCCGCCAGGACGAGCGAGTAACTGAGCGCGTCTTCCGCGCACGCCGCCGCCAGCTGTCGACCGCGCGCGTGCACGTTCGTCCGCAGCCGCGAGCCGGTGAACGCCGCGCCCACCGCGCCCGCCACCGCGACCGCGGCGCCCGCGCCGCCGGCGAGCGCGCGTCCGCCCGCGGCCGCGAACGCCACACGCGCCGACATCCCGCGCGGCGACCAGCGGCTGGGCATGCGCGGATCCTTGTCGGCGATCAGCTCGGCGGCGGCGGCCGCGAACGCGATATAGCGCCCACGCCCGGTAAAGGGCCCACGGTCGTGCAGCGCGAGCGCCACGGCCGGCGCGAACGACCGCATCCCAGCTCCGAGGCCTATCGCCAGTGCTGCGCCAAGATCGGGCCGATCGCTCACGACGTCTCGACCCGTCTGACGTACGTTAGCCACGGTTCTCGTACGGCTCCCACGCGCTCATACACCGCTTGCGCGCGCAGGTTGTCGGGCCCGGTTTGCCACTCGAGCCGCGACGCCGAGTGCGCCTGGCAGCTCTGCACGCAGGCATCTATCAGGCGGTCTGCCAACCCGAGCCCGCGCACGTCGGCCACCACGAACAGGTCGTTCATGATGCCGATGCGGCTGGCCTCCGTCGTGTCCCAGCTCCAGAACACCGTCGCGAACCCAGCGGCGACACCGAGTGAGTCGCGAGCAATCAGCTGCGTTCCCTCGCGCAGCGGGTCTGCGATCAAGATTCGGGATAGCTCGAGCAGCGCCTCGTCCGATGGGGACTCGCTGTAGAAAGCGCAGTAGGCACGCATCAGCACCAGCAGGTCCGGTAGGTCGACGGTGCCAACCACCTCGATGCTGTGAACCGGACTTTCCGGGCCACTCATCGGCGTGTCTCTGAACGCAGCATTGTAAAACGCTCAACTCTTACCTGGAAGTGTGCGGGTGAACTCAACGCCGCGTCGTATCCACATGCCGAGCTGGCGCGTGGTCTTGACGCCATCGGCGGCGACATGTATCCAGCCGCGCATCGGGCGTCGTCTCATCTCGATCTGTGTCACGTGCGGCCGCGCCACCGCGTCCTCGGCAGCCTCGACACCGACGCGAACCATCAGACCCCCGCGCGAGGAAACCGCGACCGCCATGTTGCCATGCAACAAAAAGGCCAGCCCGCCGAACATCGACATCTCGGTCACGGCCTGCTCCGCGGCGAACTGCTCGCGGACGCGGTTGGCAAGTTCCTGGTCGTAGGCCATCCAGGTGCGAGCGTACATCGGAGTAGCATCGTCGCGCCGCTCGGCCGGCCGTCGTTTAAGCGCTCAACGCGGCTGCTTTTCGATGCGCCGTCGTCGTTACAGTTGCGCGTATGAGCGTGCAACGCATGGACCACGTGGGCATCGTGGTTGACGACCTCGCAGCCGCGACGGCGTTCTTCCTCGAGCTCGGGCTCAGATTGGACGGTGAGGCTCCGGTCGAAGGCGATTGGGTGGACCGCGTGGTCGGACTCGACGGCGTCCGTGCGGAGATCGCGATGCTGGAGACGCCGGACGGCCAAGGACGGCTCGAGCTGACGAAGTTTCACGCCCCGCCTACCCGGCCCGGCGACAGACACACGCCGGAGAACACGCTGGGCATCCGTCATGTCGCATTCGCGGTCGAGGACATCGACGCCGTGCTCGCGCGCCTGCGAGCGTGCGGCGCCGAGCTGGTCGGCGAGCTGGAGCGCTACGAAGACGTTTATCGGCTCTGCCATCTCCGCGGCCCGGAGGGGATAATCGTGGAGCTGGCCGAGCGCATCGGCTGACGGCTACAGGCGCGAGACGAGCTCGGCGACTATCTCCGCTGCTGGCTGTGAGCGCTTGGCGAGCGCGACGCTCTGTCCCGCCCACAAGGACAGCGCCTCGATCTCGCCGGTCGTGCCGACGAGCGGCGGCGCCGGCGAATACCGAACGATGGGTTCGCCCGAGGGGAAGTGCGCGATCACCTCTCCTTCTCCCGGCCGACTACCCGGCGGCGGACGGCCCGCGGCCTCCCAGCGCTCCGCTGTCGAGTTGTGGAGGGCACGGTGGGGGGCGTCGGGCCATCCCACCTCATAGAGGTTCGCGTACCACTCGGCATCAGTCTCGTTCGCGGCTATCAGCAGGCGCCGGTATTCGTCGTGGATCGGCATCTCCTCGGCGAGCAGGAAGCGGGTGCCGAGCCACGCCGCCTGCGCACCGAGAGCGAGCACCGCTGCGACTCCGCGGGCATCGCCGATCCCCCCGGCCGCAATCACAGGGACGGGCGCCACGGCGTCGACCACCGCCGGCACCAGCGGCAGCGTCGCGACGCCGCCCCACACGTGCCCGCCGGCCTCCCGACCCTGCGCGACGACGATGTCCACCCCGCATCCGACTGCGCGGCGCGCCTCCTCGGCGCTGCCGACCGTGTGCATCACAAGCCCTCCGGCTTCGTGCACCGTGTCTATATAGCTCTGGGGGTCGCCGAAGATGAACGACACGAGCCGCAGCCCCGCGGCAAGCGCCTGATCGACTCGGCGGTGCTGATCTGAGGTGAGAGCGAAGTTGCCGCCGAACGGACGGTCGGTCAGCGCTGCCGTTTCACGGACCAGATCTCCGGCGTCGTCGAGCCACCACAGCCCCATGGTCCCGAGGCCGCCGGCGTTTGAGACGGCGGCGGGCAAGCGCGGGTCTGCGGCCATCGGCGCGGAGACGATCGGGTGTTCAATCCCGAGCAACTCGCACACCGGCGTGCGGATGCTCACTGGGACAGGCCCCGTTCCTGCGCCGGTAGCGCCGGCTGACTAGGCTCAATGCGGACCATCGTCACTCCTCAACCATCGACAGGAGCAGATCATGCGCAGCGACATCACCCCCGGCGCAACCCTCCCCGACTACGAGCTGCCAGATCACGAAGATCGTACTCGAAAGCTGAGCGAGATCCAGGGCGAAGACCCTCTGATCCTGACGCTCGCGCGCGGAAACTACTGTCCCAAGGAGCATCAGCAGCACCTCGAACTCGCTGCCAACTACCCCAAGATCGCGGTGTCCTACACGCAGGTTGCCACGATCTCGACCGACACCCATCACGCCAGCCAGGAGTTTCGAGCATCGGTCGGCGCCCAGTGGCCGTTCCTGTCCGACCCCGAACGGACCGTGCAGAAGGATCTCGAGATCCAGGAGTACACCGACCCTGAGCACAACCCGATGGTCCCTCACACGCTCGTGCTCAAGCCCGGCCTGGTCGTGCACCACATCTACAACGGCTACTGGTTCTGGGGACGTCCCTCGTTCGTCGATCTCTGGCACGACCTGCGAACCGTGACCTGCGAGATCCGTCCCGACTGGGATCTCAGCAAGCCCGGGCTGCACGCGGCATGGGACAAGGGCGACTACTCGCCGTTTCACGGATGGGACAAGCGCTCGCCTGAGCAGCTGCCGACGTCTTACAACTCTTGAGCTACTCAGCTGCGAGCTGCTCCGCGAACATTTCATCGACGAGCCGTTTGATCGAGCGCGCCGCGCCGTCTCCGAGCAGCTCCTGAGCTTGGCGCTGCGCCGTGCGCCACGCGGGCCGCAATTCGGCTACCTTCTCGGGACCTGCGTCGGTTAAGTCAGGATGCGCCCGTTGCCATGCTCTGCGTGCTCGATCTCGATCGACCCCTGACTTTGGAGACTGTAGAGGCGCCGCGACGCTTCAGTCGAGCTCCGCGAGCTCGGAGGTTCGCCCTCAAAGCCGTGGGCGTCGGGGAGTAGCGGTGGTGGCGCCCGAGAAGTCCACAACCCCCGACCTGGCGCAGCGCGTACGCACGCTCCTGGAAGTCGGCGATCGCGCCGACTGGGACCTGGCAATGGAGTTCTTCGCCCCGGACGCAGTCTGGGTCACGATCGACTTTGGGGCGCATACGGGGACGGCGATCCGCGACTTTTGGGCAGACTGGTACGCGCCTTATGAGGACGTTCGAATCGAGATTCTTGAGATCGTCAATCTCGGTGGCGGCGTGGTCGTGGCTGTGATTCGCCAGAGTGGCCGGCTCGGTGACGCACCGTCGCGGCTCCGAGAAGACACTGCGCTCGTGTACGAGTGGTCAAACGGCCTGATCCAGCGCGTCACGACGTATGGTGATCTCCGCGAGGCGCGGGCTGCCGCGGAACGGCTCGCGGCGGAGCGGCGCAGCCATATCTGAGGGTTCGCGTTTCGGCGCGCCGCTGCACTGCGGGATGCCCCTCACACGTCAGTCACAGGCGAACTCGGGCGCGTGCCGATGCGCTCGTAGTTGAGGCGCATCAGCTCGATCACGTCGCGGATGTCCTCCGCGCTCTCGATCCTGCGCGCGGCGGGACCGTGCTTGTCCGGGAAAACTGGGTGCGGCGTGATCCGTCCCTGCGCAGCCAGCTCCTCCCAGATCTGCTTGGAGAAGAAGAGATGCGCGGCGTGGTCCCCGTGCAGGTGGCCGATCTCTTTGCCGCCGAGCTTGAACGCGAACTCGCCGCGGCGGCCCGGCCCCACCTCGACACCCGGCCAGGACGTGACCTCGTGGATGATCTGTTCGCTTGCGGTTGGCTTCTTGCTCATCGTGTCTCCGTGTGCTCGAGAAGGTCGGTGACCCGATCGTACAAGTTCAAGTTCACTTGAAGTCAAGGGCCAGGTGTGATTCGCTGTTCGCGTGTCGGAGCTGCTCACGATCGGTGAGGTTTCGTGCAGAAGCGGCGTCGCCGCGTCGGCGCTGCGCTTCTACGAGGAGCGCGGCATGATCAACTCCGAGCGGGCCGGCTCCGGGCACCGCCGCTACCGGCGACCGGTGCTGCGCCGCGTCGCATTCATCGTCTTCGCCCAGCGGGTCGGGCTGAGCCTGGATGAGATCGGCTCCGAGCTCGCGAAGCTGCCGCCCGATCGCGTTCCGACGCGGCGTGACTGGTCGCGTCTGTCGAGCGGCTGGACGGCCAGGATCGACGCGCGGATCGCCGAGCTGGAGCGGCTCAGGACGGGGCTCACCGGATGCATCGGCTGCGGCTGCCTGTCGCTCGAGCGCTGCCGATTGTCAAACCCCGACGACAGCGCCGGACGCCTCGGACCGGGGCCGCGCTACTGGATTGGAGACCGCCCTGTTCAGGGTGGCGAAGCCGCGCGGCCGAAGGGATCGGCGCGCCGCGCCTGACGACATATGCTCGCGGGTGATCGTGTCGACGCTTGACGATTCCCAGACGATCCGTGCCTTCGAGTCCGTGCCGGTGGACCTGCCCGCCGGCCTCGAGATCACATGGCTGGGTGTCTCGGGCTACTGCCTCACCTATGAGGGCGTGTCGTTGTTCATCGACCCGTACGTCTCACGGGTCCCGTTGCGCTCGCTGCTGCTGCGACGCCAGGCGCTGCCAGACCCGGCGATGCTCGACGCCTATGGACGTGCACCGGGGACCGTCGCCGGCGTCCTCGTCGGACACACACATTTCGACCACGCCGTCGACGCGCCGGCGATCGCCGCGCGGTATCGGGCGCCCGCGTACGGCTCGAGCTCGCTGACGCACCTGATGGCGTTGCACGGCCTCGGCGAGCTCGCGATCGAGGTCGAGCCGCATCACCCCTACGAGCTTGGGCCGTTTGTGGTGACGTTTGTGCCCAGCCGGCACTCCAAGCTGCTGCTCGGTCGCAAGGTGCCGATGGACGGGCCGCTGACCTGCGAGGCGCTGGATGGTCTCGTGCCGACCGCCTACCGTTGCGGACCCGTGTACGGAATCCGCCTGCAGGTTGCCGGGATCTCGCTCTACCACCAGGGCAGCGCGGACCTCGACGACGAGCAGCTGCGACACGACCCCGTCGACGTGTTCCTCGCCGGTGTCGCCGGCCGCGAGGTGACACCCCGCTACTGGGAGCGCGTGCTCCCGCGGCTGGATCCACGCGTGATCGTTCCCACCCACTACGACGACTTCTTCGCGCCGCTCGGCGGCCCCGAGCGGTTCGTCCGCAACGTCAACCTAAGCGGGCTTCACGACGAGATCGCCGCCGCGTCGAGCGCGGCTACTGTGGCCGCGCTGAAGCGCGTCGACATCAGCTGAGCCCAAGTCAGAAGCGCGGTCGGCAACGCTCGAATGCGGCGAGCGTCCACATCAGGAGCCGTCGTTCACAAACGCCTGGTAGGCGCGGCAGGGCTCGTTGCGCAGGCTCGTGCAGGGCGGCAATCCGGTCGGAACGTTGACACCGGGCACGATCGGGAGGGTGAGGTTGGCGGGCATCTCGGCCCCGAACGCGACCGACACGCTGGCGCTGGCGCCTTCCGGCTGCGTCTGGCTGAATGACCACACGGGCTGTGTGCCGTTGGGCGCAGAGATCGTGACCCTGACACGCGAACCCGCTCGGTAGACGTGGCCCTCGAAATACAAGGGAATCGTCACGGGGACGAATTCGTCGGCCGGCATGGCCTGGACGTCGGACGCGAGGAAGGTTGGGATCGGCTGGAGCGGCGTCGGGGTCTGGTCGAGCATGTTCGCCGAGGTGGTGGCGAGCTTGCGCTCACTGGCGCGGATCCAGCCGTTCTGGACGAAGGTTTCCTTGCCGTCGGGGCGCACCTCGCTGACCGTCGCCTCGAGATCGACGTTTGGGGTTGACGACTGCACCCAGAGGTTGACCGCGCCCGCGCCGATCGCGGTCGTGTCGCTCTCGAGCGGTGCCGAGACGTAGGACACGGCAGAGCCTGTCCGTGGCTCTTCCCAGTTCCAGTCCCACTGGGCCGCGTCGCCCCATAGTCCGCCCGGCCCCGTGCCGCCCGTGTAGTCCGTCAGCGGCGTGGCGCCCGCATTCGATGTGTAGGAATCGACCCCCCGCGCAGTTGCCGGCTGTTCCTTCAGTGTGCCCTGCGCTCCGAGATACCACGAGCGTGCCGTCGTGCCCGGTATCGGGAACGCTGAGAACGATTGTTCAAACGCTGGATAGGGGTTGCCGGGCGTCGCCGACCCGGTCGGCGAGGTTCCCGCGCCGTTGTCGAACAGCACCCGAACCTCCGGCAGCGCTGTGAAGGCCGACAGCGCCTTTCTGTATGACAGTTGTTGCTGGACCGGGTCCGCCGGCAGCGTGATGTTGTCTGTGGCTGGGACGCCCAACGCCATGTGGTAGATGATCGGCGCTGCGACATGCAGAAGAAGCCGGTTATAAATCGGCGCTCGGTGCGCGACGAACAGCTCCAGGAAGTCGTACAGCCGGTCGAGCGTATCCGGATCGAGCGAGTCGACGTGGGCGCCGTTGGTGAACGTGAACCACTTGCGTTCGGTGCCGGTGAAGTGCTCGGCCAGATCGGCGCAGTGACCGCCGGTCTGCTCGTCCTCCCACTGGCATGCCATGAACGTTGGAACGTCGATGTTGTGGACGAACGTCACCGGGTCCAGCGGGTCGGCCACAGATGGGTTGTAGGTCGCATTTTCTTTGATTTCCGACAGCAGGTTCGTCGCCTCCCCGTGCAGGTCCTGATTGCCCGCGCAGGTCTGATCGCCCGCCTGTATCTGTTGGTAGGCCCAAGGCTCGCCGCTGGCGGGGCCCGCCGCTTCGGCATCGTGCTGTCGTTCTTCGGCCCAGGGCACCGCGAAACCGGTATTGAGAACGCCACCGGGATACAGCGTCGTCGCCGTGGCGTCGAGCACCGATAGCGGCGCGATCGCCGCGAGCGCCGGCGGGTCGAGCTGCGCGGCGAACAGCTGGCTGATGCCGCCATAGGAGATGCCGAGCATTCCGACTTTGTGGTGGAGCACCCACGGCTGATGGGCGATCGTCTCGATCACGTCATACGCGTCGAGGTTCTCCAGTGGTTCGAAGAAGTCGAAGGCGCCACCGGAACAGCCGGTACCGCGCATGTTCACGTCGACCACCGCGAAGCCCATCAGGTTGGCCAGTTCGGCGATCCCGCTTTCCGGTCCCGCGGGATTTGCGTAGCCGTATCCCGAATATTCGATCAGCGTCGGGTAGGGCGAGGCGGGGCTCGACGTCGAGGAGGCCGGCAGCTGGAAGCCAGACTGCGAGCCGAACAAGCTCGACGGGATGCCGGGCGGGTGGACGTCGATCGCCAGTTGAGTACCGTCGCGCGTTGTCAGGTAGGTGTAACCGCTGTCGGGTATCGACTGCTTGTAGATGCTCGGATCCCACGGCGTGGCGGCTTGCGTGTGGACGGTGATCGGCCCAGATTCTTCGGCTGTCGAGGCCAACCTCACCCGGTAGCGCCAGCCCGGCGCGACGCCCCTGAACAGCAATCCGCCGAGCGAGTCCGCGCTCTGCGTGTCGACCGTTTCGCCATTCGCCCGCAGCAACGACATCTGGGCACCAGGAGCCAGGCCGGTGACATACACCTGTTCGACGCTCCCGTGCGCGCTGAAGGCGGACGCGCCGGCCGCCGCCAGCAGCCAGATGGCGGCTGTCATGAGCGTCACGACCGCCCCGACACGCCTGCGACGTCTGAGCGCGGATGCTGTTACCCGGCGCCCCGCCCGTAGCGACTCCAGCGCGTCCCTTCCCTCCCGCACATCCTCAATGCAGGTCCCCATGTAGTCCACAGTACACAGCAGCCGAGCGGTTAGCGGCGTCGGCACGGGACGCGCCCGCCGGCGGGCGCCCGTCGACCCCTACCGCGCCCGCTCGCGATACGCGCGCACCTTCGTACGGTTACCGCACACCGCCATTTCGCACCACACCGCCGAGTGGTTACGCGAGCGGTCGTAGAACGCCCACTCGCAGGTGTCTGAACGACAGGCCTTCACGCGCGGCCACGTGCCGTCGGCGACAGCCGCGGCGACGCGCGCGAGGAGCACGGTCAGCGCGCCCGTGATTCCGGGCGCGTCGGGTCGTACGTCGACGTCTCCGCCCTGGTTGAAGTGCACGCTCAGTTTGCCGGCTCGCGCTGCCCGATCCAGCGTCGCCCATGCCTCGGGCGACCCTTGATTGACGTTGTTGGCAAGCGCGAGCGCGCGTAGGGCCTCGCGCAGCTCGATCGCCGAGCTCAGGTCAGCCTTCCGTGCCTGCGGTGCGTCGTCGGATAGGAGCTCCTGCGCGCGTAGCCAGCTCGAGAGCTCGTTCGGAGTTGTGAGCGAGTCGACCTGCTTCTCGACATCCAGCGTGTTGATGAAGTCGATCACGGGCTCGAGGTCGTGCGGGATCTGTGACGGGGTTGAACTGGACACCGGTGTACTGTTATAGTCGGTTACGGAAACCATCCATCGCTTGACGGAGGTGTCTTATGAGCGTATCGCAGAAGTCCCCAGTACTCGCCGCTGCACGCCCCGGCGCCGAAAGGCGCAGCCCTTCGATGCCGGCGATGCCGGCCACGCTCTCACGCCTGCTCGCGCGTTCGCTGGGCCGACGACTCGACCATGCGCTGATAGCCGGTGCCGACCCGGCCGGCGCGCGGCTGCTGGCCGCCCGGGCGGAGCTTCTGACTTCCGCCCGCATGCGCGGGTCGCTCGCTGACTCGCTCCACGGTCTCGTCCGCGCTGCCCACGGTCCTCAGCGTCGCTGGTGGGCGCTCGGGTCGCGGACCGCGGTGCTCGCCAACGCCTCCGAGCTGGACGCGCTCGCGATGCTGCTGACGAGCGAGAGGCCGCTCTACGCGCAGGGCTTGGCGCTCGTCAACGGGCTGCTCACGGACGGCACAGGACCCGCCTACCAAGGCGACGCGACGGCGCTCTCAAGGGCGCTGGCCGACGCCCGCACCGCGCTGACGTCCTAGGCCGCGAAGCGGTCAGCGAGCCCGCAGCGCCGCGTCGAGCTCCTGCGGAGGGCTAAACGCGGTTCCGGCGCGTGGGCTACGGAATGTCTATCCGGCAGCGCGGCCCCTCGGCTCGGGCGAGGCGACGGTCGAGCGTGAGCAGCGTGGCGTTGAGCGCCTCCGCAAGCGCGACGTAGAGCGCGTCTGGCGCGCTCAGCGAGTCGCGCAGCTGCCACGCGCGCTCGAGCAACGGCCGATGGTCTACACGTGTAGCCGGCCAGGACTGCAAGTCGTCGATGGCCTGGTGCGCAGCGGTTCCGTCGAGCTCACGACGCAGGTGCGCGCGCCGGACGACGCCGAGAACCTCCGCGTCGACAAGATGCGGAGCGGTCTGATCGGGTTCGCTTTCCAGACGTTCTCGCGCGGGCTCGGCGTCCGGTCCCGCGAGCACGATCTCCGCGACGCACGAGGCGTCAACGACCAGCATCGCGCAGCTCGTCGAGCGCCCCTAGGACATCCTTGGCGCCGACGGCTGACGAGCGCCTGCGTGTCGATGCGAGCCACGTAGCGATGCTGGGGCGAGCAGCGATGCGGGTCGCCTCAGCGCGCAGCAGCTCAGGGACGCTGACGCCTTCCTCGGCGGCTCGCCTACGCAGGCCGGCGTACACATCGTCGTCGATGTCCCGGATCTGGATCGTCTTGGACACATTTGCACCTTATCATGCGTGCTTGCATGTCTACCGCGCCGCCGCGCGTCCCCTCGGCACCTAACTGCATCGGCCGTGGGGGGACTTTCAGCTCGCCGGATGCAACGGCGATCTGTCGCCGACAGACCAGTTGTGGCCGAACGGATCGTGGAAACCGCCTTGGCGATGTGTTCCCCATGGCATCTCGCGCTCCTGAATCGCGGCACCTACGGTGGCGCCGGCCGCGGCCGCGCGCGCGATGAAGCCGTCGGGGTCATCGACAAACAACTCGATGCGCACGCTCGTGATCGCGAGCTGGTCAGGGCTGTTCTCCGCCGGGTTGTTCGGGTTGACCTCGTGCAAGAAGAACGGGGCGCCGTCGACCTCAAGCCCGGCTACGCCACCAAGGTTCCAGAGCTCGGTCGCGCCGAGCGCGTCCCTGTACCAGGCGATCGCGGCCTCCGCGTCGGGCACGATCAGCATCACGGAGATCAACGCGCCGCCATTCGGCGGCCCCTTCGCTTCCGACCACGAGCTCATCGCGCTCGATACTGACAGAGGTGACGGAATCGAACCTCGAGAGCGTCGGCTATGACGAAGGCTGGAGCGGGCTCTACTTCAAGCCCACGGAAGCAGACACGGAGCAGTTCAAGTCCTCCACGCGCGCGTCGATCGAGCGGGCGGGCGGGCGGGCGGGCGGGCGGGCGGGCGGGCTACCGGATCGTGGCGACGTAGGCGACCAGCAGTCAGATCTCGACGGCGGTTACGCCAAGCAGGACTTCAAGCTTCCCGATCCCTTCTACATACCCGACTGACGGCGGCGCAGATGACGCACGCGCGGAAGCCGCCGCGAGGAGAGACGGTCGACGCTTAGGGCCGGACGCGCGCGCAGAGGATCGCCTCGAGCGCGCCGTCGAGGGCTGAGCGCAGCTGGTTCGGATCGCGCCGGATCTGGGTGAGCACCAGCCCGCCCTGTACCGCCGCGAGCGTGCGTTGAGCGAGCGCGCCGGGGTCGGCATCCGGTCCTAGCTCGCCGCGCGCCGCCATCCGCTCAAGCCCTGTGCGGATCGGGGCTTCCCAGCGGTCGAGGCCGTCGTCGAGCGCGAGGCGGACGCCCTCGTCACGTTCGGCGATCTGGCCCGCGAGCGAGCCGATCGGACAGCCGCCCCTCGCCCCCCGCGCCTGCTGGACGCTCACCAACGCGTCGGCCCAGGAGCGCAGGCCGTCGACCGTGTCCAGGTGCTCGAACAACTCGCTCTGGCCGTCGACGACTTCGTTGCTGACCGCCTGCGCGACCGCCCGCAGGAGGTCGTCGCGGTCGGCGAAGTAGTGATAGAGCTGGCTCTTGGACACGCGTGCTCGGGTTCGGACATCATCGAGTGATGTGCCCGCAGCCCCGCGCTCGGTGACCAGTTCGCTGGCGGCGCGGACGATCCGCGAGCGCGTCTCGCGCCCTTTCACGGTCGCCGGCTGAGCGTTCGTCATCCGAAAGAAGTGTATCGATTGGACTGTTCGGTCCAGCGCGTGATAGGCTCACGCTTCAGTGGACCGAATGGTCCAAACTCGACGAAAGGAGGGAGCAGCGATGACAACGATCGCGGAGCAGGTCAAGGAGGTAACGGCCGCCGCCACGACACATCTGCCGGCGGAAGTGGTCGCTGTGTTCGAGTCCGATCAGGCGGTGCTCGCCGCCGGCGGAGTCCCGGCCGGGGCGGTGTCCGTCGACGACACACTGGCGCCGTTTGCGCTGCCCGACGCGACCGGCAAGACCCGCACGCTGGAGGCGCTCACGGCGGATGGTCCGGCGGTGATCGTCTTCTACCGAGGTGGCTGGTGTCCCTACTGCAACGTCACGCTTCGCGCCTACCAACGGGACCTCGTGCCTCAACTCGGCGCGTACTCCGCGCGTCTGGTCGCGATCTCGCCGGAGACACCCGATGCCTCACTCACCACTCGGGAGAAGGCCGAGCTGACCTACATCGTCCTCAGCGACACCCGTGCCGAGCTGGCATCCTCGCTCGGAATCACATTCGAGCCGTCCGAGGATGGACTCGCCGCGCAGCGCAAGCTTGGTGTCGACGTCCGCACCACGCGTGCCGACAGCGCGACGCTGCTGCCAATGCCGACGGTCCTGGTCGTCGACCGCGACCGCGTCGTGCGGTTCGTCGACATCCACCCCGATTACACGGGCCGGACCGAGGTCAGCGAGATCCTCGCCGGGCTCGAGGCAGCGTCGTCGAAGCTGAACCCGGGGCGGCGGTGAACACACCAGCTCAAGGTCGCTGCCCTGGATCACCAGGTCATCGCAGCAAGCGTCAGCTGCCGTGGTGAACTTCAAAACCTCCTAGGACCCCCGATCGGCGGCGATCGGAACTTTGATAGACATGGGCCGATAGCTACACCGCGCGAGAAGCAGCTGACCCTGCTGGCAGCCGTGCTTGGCACGAGCGTGGTGTTTCTCGACGCGAGCGTAACCAGCGTCGCGCTGCCCGCGATTCGAAACGACCTCGGCGGTGGTCTGGCGGGCCAGCAGTGGGTGACGAACGCGTACCTGCTGACGCTCTCGTCGCTGTTGTTGGTCGGCGGCTCGCTGGGAGATGTATTCGGTCAAAAGCGCGTGTTCCTGGCTGGCGTTGCCGGGTTCGGACTAACTTCTGCTCTGTGCGCGGTCGCGTCCTCGATCACCGAGCTGTGCGTGTTTCGTTCGATACAGGGCGTGTCCGCCGCGCTGGTGACGCCTACCGCACTGGCGGTGATCATCCACGTGTTTCCCGAAGACGAGCGGGCGCGGGCGATCGGCACATGGACGGCGCTCAGCTCGATCGTCGGCGTGATCGGACCGTTCATCGGGGGAGTCCTGATTGCTGCCGGCTCGTGGCGGCTGATCTTTCTGCTGAATGCGCCGCTTGTACTCGTGACCGTGGCGCTGATTGCTCGCGGCGTGCCCGCGACCGCGAGCGTCGGCAGCGCCCAGCGCCTGGACCTCACCGGCGCCCTGTTGGCGGCGGTGGCGCTCTCCGGTTCGGTGTTCGCTGTGACCGAGGAGCCGGCCCGCGGATGGAGCCCGCTGGTGATCGCCTCGCTCGCGGCGGGGATTCTGGGAGCCATTGCGTTTGTCACGCACGAGGCGCGAACCCGCGCGCCGATGCTCCCACTGAAGCTGTTTCGCGAGCGCAACTTCACGGCTGGAAACCTCGCGACTTTGACCTCATACCTGGGGCTGGGAGGTGTGATCTTTCTGCTGCCGGTGTCCCTGCAGGAGGTCAGCGGCTACAGCCCCATTCAGGCCGGGCTGGCGCTGCTGCCGGTCACCTCGCTGCTGATCCTGCTCTCCCGCCGATTCGGCGCACTCGCCGATCGCATCGGGTCGCGCGGAGTGATAAGCCTCGGCGCGCTGGTTGCGGCCTGCGGCCTTCTGCTCTTGGCGCGTGTCGACCAGCGCGCCGAATACGTGAGCGAAGTCCTGCCGGGACTGGTCGTGTTCGGATTGGGGCTCGCGATGCTCGTCGCGCCGTTGACGGCCACCGTCCTTGGGGCAGTCCAGGAGGAACACGCGGGCGTCGCCGCCGCGGTCAATACGACGCTCTCGCGCGTCGCGCAGCTGTTCGCGGTCGCCGTGCTCGGGGCTGTCGTTTCCCTCGCGTTCGCCAATCGTGTCGACGCGACGCTAGGACGAGCCGCGATCGATCCCGCCGGCCGGGCGGCGATCAGCCGCGCCAAGCGGCAGCCTCTCGGTTCGCCAAACCTGGCGAGCGTACGCCCTGCGGAGCGGCCAATTCTCACAGCCGCCTTCGGCGATGCGTCGGTTCACGCGTTCCGCGTTGCGGACACGATCGCGGCCATCCTCGTCGCGAGCGGGGGCCTGATCGCGTTCGCCGGCATCCGCGATCCCCGCCGCGCGGTGGCCGCCGAGCTGTGTCCAGCGGGGGCGCTCTGTGGGGCCAGCCAGGAACTCGTCAGCACAGCCCAATCTCGAATCGTGGGCCGCGGTTTCCTCGGCAGCGCCGTCGACGCGCCGTCATGACGGCTAGCGCCGCGGTCACTTGCGCAGGCAGCCCGAAGTCCTATCGGCCTCGTCTACATCGCCGGCTTCGCCCCGGACGAGGGGGAGAACCTGACCGATCTGCAGTCGAAGTTCCCGCCCCCGGGGATCGTCCCTCTGGGGGGTTTTCGGAAGCGCTGACCGGTGCATCGACCCCGGCGTCCACCGCTTCAGCTACGAGCGGATGGGAGCCCAAATCACCGAAGTGGACGGCGCATCACACGTGGTCATGATCTCCCACCCCAAGGAGGTCGCTGCGATCGTCATGAGCGCTGTGCAGGCGTGCGCGGCTCAGCCGGCCTGATCGTCCGTCCGTCGGACCTACGCGACGTCCGCCGCGCGCCTGTAGTGAAGGAAGACGACGCGAGAGCCAAACGTGCGCGTCTCGACCAGCTCGAGGCTGACCTCTTTCTTCAGGGACGGGAAGTACGGCGTGCCACCGCCGAGCAGCAGCGGGCTGACGAACAGCCTCCACTCGTCGATCAGATCCAGCTCCATACACGCGCGGGCGAGGCCGGCGCCGCCCACCGCGATCTCCTTTCCGGGCTGTTCCTTGAGCCTTGCGACCTCCTCGCCGACACCGCCCGTGGCCAGCCTGGTGTTGCCCACGACGCTCTCGAGCGTCTCGGAGAACACGACCTTCGGCAGAGCCTTCCAGGTCTGGGCGAACGCCAACTGCTCGGGGGCGAGCGGACTCTCCTCAGCGGTCTCCCAGTAGACCATCGTTTCGTATAGCCGCCGTCCGCAGAGATGCACACCGATTTCCTGAACGTGCCGGTGGTGGAACCGAAACAGCTCGTCGTCGGGCACCGACCAGTCGATCGTGCCGTCCGGCCGAGCGATGTAGCCGTCCAGCGACACGGTCATCGAGTAGATCAACTTCCGCATCAAGATCCTCCTTGGACGAGCGGGTCTGCGAGAGCGGGAGACGAATAGACTCGGCCTTCGCTCCGATCTCTAGCCTAGTGAAGGAGGTTCCGATGACCGTCAAAGCGGCTTTCGAGCCGGACGAGTGGAAGCTCGTGGAGGAGGGTCCGACAAGCGCCGCAATGCTCGTGATCACATCTCAGCGGGGAGGGACGTTCCGCGAGACGCTCGCGATGGGGAAGGAGTACGCCGAGGCGCGCCAGCAGCACGGCCAGAGCGAGCTGCTCGACGAGCTCGTTTCATCAAAGCCCCACGTCGATCACGCCCGCTTCCACTCGCCTGATGAACTAAGAGACCACGTGGTGGAGCGGCTACGAGAAGCTGTTGCGCTCCTTCAGAGCAAGGCCGAGCCGAAAGAGGTCGAGGAGTACAAGACGTTCGTCGTGGCGGTCTCCGAGCGTGTTGCCGCAGCGCATTCCGAGCACGGACAGCAGGTGAGCCCACCCGAGCAGGCCGCGATCGATGCGATCAATGGGGCACTCGCGTCGTAGGCGGAACGGATGGGAGGCGGTGGGTGGGCCTGGAAGGACGAGTCGATCCGCCATTTCCGTATTTGTGGTCCGCGCGCGGCGAGCTCGACAGTCTGGCCTTGCGCGGTGCTTGCTCGAGCCTGGCGTTGTCGGCAGGACGACTCAGCCGCTGGCGGTGTCGCCCCGGTAGACAACCGTGAAGCTCAGGCGAACGGTGGTGGGCACGTCGGCTCCGACGAGCTTGCAGGTAAAGCTCGTCTTTTCACCACGCACGACCGGCGTGCAGCGGTAGCCTTCGGCTCGATACGGCCTCTGGTAGCCGCCGTTGACCCCCTTGCGGACGACCGCGGAGACCGTGCTTGCGCTCCACCACGAGCGCACCTTCGCTTCGGGCGCCGTCACGAGGACGTTCACCTTCACGGTGTGCCCGTTGGCGAGTGCAATCGGCTTGACCTGCACCGCATAGCTCTTCTGGATCGGCTTGGCCGCAAGCGCCGCCGCGGGCATCGACGCCAGCAGCGCCGCGCCCAGAGTGAAGAGCCCCAGACAACGCGCACGTCGGCGCGAAAGCCCCGTCGGCGCGAGACGTGCGGGCGCTTCGTGATTCTCGAGACTCATCGCTGTTCCTCTCGATCGGTATTTCGGTCTCTCACTCAGGGATCCGCGTGTCATGCGTCAGCGCGAAATGAGCGTGACCTTCAGCTTCCCAGGATTCCCCTGCTCGCCTGGGAACTTGAGCTTCAGGACGTAGGCGTTGCGGGCCAGAGATACACCTGCGGTGGTGATGACCACGCTGCAGGGTTCGCTACGGCTCTGCGTGAAGTAGCCCACAACCGGAGCCGTGCCCTTCGGCGACTTGACAACAATCGTCTCGTAGCCGGTGAAGCCCGTCGTCGCGGTCGGCTTCGGCGTATAGGTCCGGATCACCGGCGTGTAGCTGGTGTTTCCGAGGAGTTTCTTCGTCTGGCGTTCGGCTGCGGCGTTCATCTTGAGCACGGCCCTCGGGGTTGCCTGGCAAGACGCCGCGGCCGTGGGGGCCCCGCTCGCCGCCGCGATCGCCAACGCGACGGCCGCGGCGCTCGGCAGCGCGCCGCAGAGGTATCTCGAAGAGAGTGTCATTCGGTCTCGGTCCTGTCGTGATTTCTTGGGACGGTTCGGTGGGAGGAGCTTGCGCCGAGGTTCATCGGCCCGGCGGCATCCGACTATGACACTGACGCGCGCCGCATGCGGAGCGCCATCGCGGAGGGTTCGCGAGTAGGTTGAGCGGACGACCGAAACGATCGGGTGCCGCTCACGTCTCAGTCTCATCTACCAAGGAGGAATGTTCATGCGTCTGTATCACGCGCCCGGCTCCCGAGGGACACGCGTCGTATGGACGCTTGAGGAGATCGGTGAACCCTACGAGGTCGCGATTGTCACCCGCGAGGACCGCAGTTCGGACGAGCATCGCCGGCGCCACCCGCTCGGACGCGTCCCGGCGCTCGAACTCGACGACGGCCGCACGATGTTCGAGTCGGCCGCCATCTGCCTGCACCTGGCCGACCTATACCCCGACGCAGGCTTGATTGCTCCGGTCGGTACCTTCGAGCGCGCCCTCACCTATCAATGGTCCGTGTGCGCCATGACAGAGGTCGAGAAGCGAGTGTTCGGCTGGCTGTTCGCCAAGCGCAAAGGCGAGGATCTGGGCGAGCACGCCGACGGCTTCGCCCCCGTCGCCGAGGCGCTGCGCGACTGGGCACAGCGCGCGCAGCAGCGACCGGCACACCTCCGAGCGGAAGACCGAGACCAAGAGGCGCGTCAGTCGCTTGACGCGTCGCGCTCATGACGCTCGTCGCAGGCGCGCGTGGACGCTGAGCGTGGCGGGAGTCCTTGTCATTCCGAGCGGACTCCAGGTCATGCCCAGCTTGCGCTGATCGACGGTCGTCGTCGCCTCGATGTCCAGGTGGTCCTCGCTCTGTTGGATGGTGGGTTCGAGTGCCAGCGCGATGCTCCTGCCCGCGACTTCGAGCTCGCCTTCGACGCGGAGCGGGTGCTCGCGTTGGTTGCTGACGCTGGTCGAGCGGAAGCGCACCTCTGAATGATTCTGCGTATCGAAGAAGTCGGGCGAGCGCAGGTGCTTGTCGCGCCTGCCCATGCCGGTGTCGAGGCTGGCTGCGTCGATCGTCAGCGTCATTTGGAGCTCTTGGCTGTCGCCGACCTCAAGCCCGCCGTCGAGCTGCTCGAAGTGCCCCTTGACGGTAACAAGACCCCAGAAGTGCGGGACCTGGAACTCGGCGCTGGACGCTGACGGGTCGAGCCGCCAGCGCGTGCCGGCGAGTAGCTGCGGGACATTGTCGCTGATCGGCGGGTCGGTCATGGTGTCTCCTTGGGGTGGTCAGCTGGCGTTGGCTCAGAGCGTGTGTGGGGCGGTGTCAATCAGAGTAATCGCGGGCGCTCTGGGGGCGAGGGTGCGCGACCGCAGCAGGGTCGCGAGCACCGCGAGTGCGCCTGCAGCGCCGGCCAACGCGAAGCCTGCGGTGGGCCCGGCGCGGGCCACGAGCAGGCCAGTGCTCGCCGCTCCGACGGCACCGCCGACCGCGATCGCGGTGGCCACCCAAGCGAAAGCCTCGGTAAGGGTCGCGGCGGGGGCGGCGTCGTCGACCATCGCATAGATGGCGGCCTCGGTCGGCGCGATCGCGCCGCCCGAGAGCAGCAGCGCGCCGCCGAGCGCCACGACACCCCCCGCCGCCGGAATCAGCGCCAGGTGTCCGGCCGTGAGCGCGGCGAGCACAAATGCCAGCCCGCAGGCGGTGCGCGCTCGACCGCCAAAGCGGGCGGTGAGCAGCCCGCCCACGAACGAGCCAGCACCCCAGAGGGCTAGGAGCGGGGCCGCTGCCGCGGTGCTCTCGAGCGCGTTCGCGGCGGCGATGACGGCGACCTCGTCGCCACCGAGCAGCACACCGGCGGCGATCAGGACGATCACCAGCGTTCGCATCGCCTGGACCCGCTCGGATCTGCGCGTAGCCACGGGTGCGTCCGGCTCGCGAACGGCGCGATCGATCAGTTGGTCGAAACAGTGGGCGACGAACGCCTGCTCGGTACGCCGGTGGAGATCACCTGACGCGTGGTCGGGTAGCCGGAGATCGCGTTCGCTCAGGGCCCGGCAGGCGGCGGGCTGCCCGATGCGCTCGGACCAGCCGGCGTATCGCTGGATGAGCTGTTCGGTCGGCGCTGTCGAATCAACATGATGATCCAGATCGCCGCGCCCGCGACGGCGGCACCGATCAACGCCCACGCCCATCCCGGCAGACCGTTTGATTCAGCGGGAGGCGCTTTGCTCGCAGCCGCCGCGGCCCCCGCGGCCGCTGCCGCCGGGGCGTGCGTCGTCGAGGTCGTGGTCGTCGTTGCTGGGGCGGTGACGGTCTGCGTCTGAACCACCGTGTCGGTCTGTGTGGGTGCGGTCACGGTCGTCGTCTTCGCCGGCTCAGTGACTGTCTCTGTCTGTGTGACCGTCGTCGCCGGCGGAGTCTCGGCGTCCTTGGTGGTCGGAGTCGTCGAAGTGCTCGCCGTCGTCGCCGACTTTGCCTGGTCCGTCGCAGTCGCGGTCTGCTTCTGCGTCGCACCGGTCTCTTCGTCGGCGTGCGTCGCGGTCGACGTAGTGCTGGGGATGCTCGCGACCGCGCCGTCGGTTCGGCTGGCGGCGGTCTGACTGAGGCTGCTGGCGACGCTTCCAGTCCCGCCCGAGCCGCATCCGGCCAACGCGAGTGCTGCGATGCTCAGGAGTACGCCGACCTGAACAGGCCGTCTGCGGCGCGGCGCGATTGCCGGTGAGCCGGTCAGCTCGGGCCCGGGCCCACAGGCTCCTGTCGCAGCTGTCGTCATTTTCACCTCTCCGGGCGCTGATCAGGGCGGGCGCGCTGCGCTACGCACGCTGGTCGCGCAGCTTCCCGTGGCCTCAACCACCCCGCATCATCCGGATTGGGTGATCGCAGCGCTGGTCGCAGCTGACCAGTCATGAGCCGACGTCGCGAGCCGAATGTCGAGCGGCCGATGGCCCAGATCTGTGCGATGCTCTCTCTGGATTGGGATCGCATTCAAAGCCGGTTGGTTGGGAGCGGCTCTTCTGGGGTGTCGTAGAGCGCTCGAGGCACCCGATCGCGGTGTTCGATAGCCGAGGGTCCTACCTCGGTGTGAACGCGGCGACGTGCGAGTTCTTCGGCGTGTCGCGCGACGAGCTTGACCAATCACGGCTCGGCCACCTGCTGACACCGGCGGAGCGTTCAACGCTGGAAGACGAGTGGCGCCAGCTCTGGGCTCAGCGCGACTTGTCTGGCGTACGCATCTTCACGCGCGCAGACGGCTCGGATGTCCCGCTTGAGTATGCAGCCCGAACCGCCGTAGTAGACGGGCAACGAGTTGCCGTCGTCGTGATCATCAGACAAAAGCGCGCGCACGAGCTCCCGCGTGCTGGGCAGGCCGGCGAGCTGACTCGCCGCGAGCGCGAAGTTGTCTCCTTGGTCTCGCTCGGACTGACCAGCCCCGAGATAGCCGAGAAGCTGTGCATTTCGGAAGCAACTGTGCGCACGCACGTCAGGAACAGCATGGAAAAGCTAGGTGCCAAGACCCGAGCGCATCTGGTCGCGATCGCGCTGGCCGACGGTCATATCGTGGCCTTGCCGCCAACGCTGGCACCTGTACCTAATTTGTAGAGGCCTTCTCTGCCACCGGCGCCTGGGACCGTTCGGCCGGATCAAGCTCCGCACCGCCCCGAGCATGTTACCTGGCGTCGCCCGCCTCGTACAACCGGGTGATCTTTTCGCTGGACTCGCAAACTAGGGGCAAGCTCGCGCCTGTCCGAAGCTACGGTGTCGAACGTGAAGCAGATCGCTCGACGGCTGTTCCTACAGACCCGAGGCGGGCCCGAAGCTGCGGCACCAACTGCGACCGTTGGTGAGGTTTGCGCGCGCCGCTCGCGTGGTGCGCCCGCAGTCATCTTGCGCTAGCCCGCTGCGCAAACAGTCGCCACGCGCGCGGTTCTCGCGTGCGTTCACCGTGTCATCTAAGGAGGGAGAAACCATTGTCTCGTGTAACAAAGACCGCCGCGCTCGCAGCTGCTACAGCAGCGCTGTTCGTAGCAGCAGCATGCCCGTCCTGGGCATCGGCTGCGTCGAACGCCTCGACCCCCGGCACCGCCGCCCCACACGCGGAGGGGTCTCAGCCTGAAGCTGGCCGCTTCCAAATCGGTACCTCGGTCGTCGACATCTCACCCAACAAGCCGATGGCGGACGGCGGCTACGGGTCGAACTACATCGTCACGGGCGGAGCTCACGACCCGCTTCAGGTGCGGGCGTTCTTCATCGGCCACGGCAAACAGGCCGTCGTCTTCGTGACGGTCGACTCTCAGGGCTGGTTTGCCGAATACCAGTCGCCGAACGTCGGCGACGGAGGGGACGACGCGCGCGCGGACGCGGCCGCAGCACTTGCTGAAAAAGGCTACGAAGTCAACGCCTCCAACATCGTTCTTTCCAGCACGCACAGCCACGCCGCCCCGACGCTGATGGGGCTCTGGGGTCACACCGACCCGGCGTACCTGCACCACGTCAAGGACGCGGCTGTCAAGGCCGTCATCAAGGCTGCATCCCACACGCAGGAAGCGGAACTCTGGTCGGCCACGGGCACGATCAAGGGCCTCGTCTCACAGCTCCAGGGCACTGATCAGACAACGGGGTACTCCGTCGACACTCAGCTGCCGATCCTGTGGGCACGTCAGCCCGGCACAGGCGCGACGATCGCCAGCTACTCCGCCGTGCCGGTCCACGCGGACGAATACGACCCGACGGTGGCCGGCAACAACCAGTGGAGCGCCGACTACCCCGGGTTCGTCAGGGCTCGTCTCGGCCAGCTGCTCGGCGGTACAAACGTCGTAACCGTCGCCACGCTCGGCAGGCAGGAGACGATCGGCAACGAAGCCAACTACAGCGAGGTCGAAAAGCAGGGCACGTTCGTCACAAACGCGATCACGAGCGCGCTGACGCACGCGCGTCCGATCACGGACACCACGCTGGCGGCCGACAACACGCAGTTCTCGACCGAAGCCACGAACATGGGTCTGCTGGCGGCGATGTCGTGCAACCAGCCCGAAGGGCCGCTCGGTTGTCCCGGCCCGCTCAGCGAGCCCAAGAGCAACCACGGCCGTGGCACATGGAACTGGGAAGAAGTCGGCGGGATCTTCACGATCAACCGCTCGCTGCAAGCGCCGTACTTCAACGCCGAAGATCTCACCGTGGGGTCCTCGGCAACCGTCGCCCGCATCGGTAATCAGGTGTACGCCACCGTCCCAGGTGAGGGATTCGCGGAGGTCACTGAAGCAATCCAGCGTACCTTCGCCTCCTCGCCTGGAATCGAAGCCACGCATGTGATCGACGAGGGCAGCGATACGCTGGGCTACTTCGGGGACTATGCCGCGTACCCGGAAGGGCACATGCAGGGCGACCTGCAGTCGAACAACGTCGGCCCGAACGTCGGCGACGACGCCGTCAACGCCATCGCGCAGGACGGCGAGAACCTCGGCCTCGACCCGGCCCCTGAGCAGGTGACCGCCGATATCACCAACCCGCAAGCGTTCTCCGAGCCGGGAATCCAGTTCTACTCCGACCGGATTGAGACCCAGGAACCGACGGTGAGCTTCTATGCCTCGGCCAAGCCGGCGGCCTCGGCGTCCCACTCCGCATCGACCACGATCGGCTCGAGCGCTGCTACCCAGGGCGACGGCATGATCAGCTGGAACTTCGGCGACGGCACGACCGAACTCCGGCCGATCACGGCCCGCTTCAGCCACACGTTCCCCGGCCCGGGTCTCTACCCGGTGACGGCGAACGTCACAGACAACCTCGGCAACACGTACAGCTGGACCCAGCCGGTACGGATCGACACACCGCTGAAGGCATCGGTGGTTCAGACACCCGGGCCTGGCAAGAGCGTCGTTCTCAGCGCCGTGGGAGAGGGCGGCGAGGGGAACGTTCTCGCGGCCCAGTGGACGCTCTCGAACGGGAAGACGGTCTACGGCACGACCATCACAACAAACAAGCACCTGGAAGGGGTCGTGACGATCACGGACGGAGCCGGTAACACGGCGACGACCGGCGTGGACGTCGACTAACGAAACATCGTGACTCGGCCGGTGGCTAGGATGGCCACCGGCCGGGCTGCAGGAGTTGTCCGAGGGGCCGGCGGCGCGGTATCGTCGGTGCGGCATGGGCAACTCAATTTCTGACCTGCCCACGGCCGAGGGCCTCGGCTCCGTCTCGGGCGCGCCGAGCCTACCGAGCGGGTTCACCGACACGTTCACCAGCCGTATGTCGACACAGGTGAGATGCGCCAGCACGCGGTCATCGGAGGGGACGGACCGCCGCTGCTGGCGGCGCTGCGATCAGCGTCGGCAGCCAGCGCATCGCGGACAACTCGTCATGCCGCTTGGGCCGCCCAGCTTGATTTTGACTTCCCCTGGGATTGCGCTCCATCGCGCGCGTCGCGGCGCACGGGTGCTGGCAACGGTCACCCCCTAGTCCTGACGGGGAATAGGCCATTTGGCCGATGTAGTGCCGTGCGCGGCGCGACAAGGTTGGGATCATGCACGAGGAGATCATGATCCCGGTGGGCGGAGTTGACCAGGACGCCGTGGCGATCGTCCCGACTGGGACGGTGACGTTCCTGCTGACCGATGTCGAGGGCTCGACGTCGTTGTGGGAAGCGCGGGGCGAGGTGATGGCGGGGGTGATGGCGCGCTGTCACGACCTGCTCGCTGAAACCATGCAGGCGCGTGGCGGCGTGCTTCCGGAGGAGCAGGGCGAGGGTGACAGTGCGGTCGGCGTGTTCGTGCGAGCCTCAGATGCGGTTGCGTGCGCGGTCGATCTGCAGCGGGCGATGGGAAACGAGGCGTGGCCTGAGGGCCTGGATCTACGCGTGCGTGTCGCGCTGCACACCGGTGACGCCGTGCTGCGCGATGCGCGCAACTACACGGGCCCCTCGATCCATCGCTGTGCTCGGCTGCGGGCGATCGGACACGGCGGGCAGACGCTGCTGTCTCGCTCGACGTACGAGTTGGCGGCAGGCAGCCTGCCCGATGGGACCAGCGTGCGTGACCTCGGTGCGCATCGGCTGCGCGATCTCGCGCGGCCGGAGCAGGTGTATCAGCTGTGCCACGCGGATCTACACGACGACTTCCCGCCGCTGCGCTCGCTGTCCGCCCTCCCGAACAACCTTCCCGTCCAGCTCACGAGTTTCGTTGGCCGCGAGACCGAGATCGCAGAGGTTCGTGAGCTGCTCGGCCAATCACGCCTGCTGACTCTGACCGGAGCGGGTGGGAGCGGGAAGACACGGCTGGCCTTGCAGGTGGCCGCCGAGACGCTTGACGATCACCGTGATGGTGTGTGGTGGGTGGATCTGGCGCCAATCAGCGATTCGGCGCTGGTGGCCAGCGAGGTTGCGAGCGCGCTCTCGATTCGCGAGTTTCCCTCGCAGCCGGTGATCGACACACTGACGGCGCAGCTCGCCGAACGCCAGTTGTTGATCGCACTGGACAACTGCGAGCACCTGCTGGGCGCGTGCGCGGAGTTGGCGGCTACCTTGCTCGAGGCGTGTCCAGGTGTTGTGATTCTGGCGACTAGCCGCGAGTCGCTGGGCGTCGAGGGAGAGCAGAGCTGGCGGGTTCCCTCGCTGCGGGTTCCGGAAGCCGAGCTGGCACAAGCCACGCTCGCCGAAGTCGAAGCGGTCGAGCTGTTCTGTGATCGCGCTCGACATGTGCGGCCAAATTTCCGTTTGATGGATGCAAACGCGCAGGCGGTGGCGACGATCTGTCGGCGCCTCGACGGAATTCCCCTTGCGATCGAGCTGGCGGCGGCACGGGTACGGCTGCTGACACCTCAAGAGATCGCCGACGCTATGCGCGAGCGGTTCGTGCTGCTGACAGGGGGCTCACGCACAGCGATGCCGCGGCAGCGCACGCTCGAGGCGTCGGTCGATTGGAGCCACGACCTGCTCAGCGAGCCGGAGCAAACACTGTTCCGGCGCATTTCCGTGTTCGCCGGCGGCTGGACGCTCGATGGGGTCGAGGCGGTTTGCGCCGGCGGTGGCCTGCAGGTCGTCGAGATCCTTGACCTGCTCGCGAGCCTCGTTGACAAGTCGCTGGTGCAGGTCGAGGAACAGGGCGTCAAGACTCGCTACGCGCTGCTGGAGACGGTCCGTGCCTACGCGCGGCAGAAGCTCAGCGACGCCGACGAGGCGGCGCTCGTGCGCAACCAACACCTCGACTATCACCTGCGGCTTGCCGAGTCCGCAGAGCCCGATCTGTTCGGGGCGCGCCTGGAGCAGTGGCTGCCTCCGCTCACGACAGAGCTGGATAACTTCCGCGGCGCACTCGCGTGGGCGGTCGATGCGGGGCGCGTCGACGAGGCTTTGCGCCTGGCGGCTGCGCTGTGGTTGTTCTTCGAGGCGCGCGGCCACTGGCGCGAGGGCCGGGGGCACCTCGAGTCGGCGCTCGCCGGGGAGGGTGCAAGCGGGCTATCTCGAGCAAAGGCGCTGGTTGCTGTCGGCCACATCGGGACGATCGCAGCCGACTGGGTGGCGACGCGGCGTTTTGCCGAAGAGGCGCTTGCGATTGGCCGTGACCTGGATGACGAGCGCACGGTGGGTCGAGCGCTCGATCTGATCGGGTGGGCGCTGATCTCGCTCGAGCCTGGGGCTGCGATGCCCGCGCTAGAGGAGAGCATCGCCATCACCCGCGCACTCGGGGACGCCTGGTTTCTGGCCGATGGGCTCTACGGAGCCGGCTTTCTTGCGACGATGGGCGGGCGGCTCAAGGCTGCGCCTCCGCTGCTAGAAGACGCCCTGGCCGTGTCGCGCGCCGCGGGCAACCTCCTCGGTATCCGTGAGTCCCTCACCTGGCTCGGCCTCAACGCGACGCTGCAGTGTCGATTCGCGGAGGCCGAGGCGGCGCTGGAGGAGGCTCTGACGCAGTCGCGTTCGCTGGGCGACCCGTTGTTCGCGATGCTCGATCTCGCGTTCCTCGGATTCGCCAAGATCCGCACGGGCGAGTGGGAGGCCGCACGGGCGCACATCGAAGAGGCGATCGCCTTGGGCGTACGCATGGCCCACAGCGCCACGCCACTGATGCAGGGATACCTGGGACTGCTGGAGTACGCCACCGGCGAGCTCGAGCGCGCGGAGGCGCTGATGAGTGAGGCGTTGCCGGCGACGCGCGCCAACAATTACGCCGCTAACACCGTCGTCGCGCTTCTCATCAGGGCAGCCGCCCAGCTGGCGCGCGGGGAGACGGCACCGGCCGTGGCCGCGATCGAGGAAGCGGTGCTCGTCGCACGCGAGAGCGGGAACCCGCTGGCGATGGGGTCTGCGCTCGAGGCGCAGGCGCAGCTCGCACGCGTGGCCGGCGAGGTAGCCGGAGCTGAGGAGCTGCTGCACGTGGCGCTACGCGCGTTCTATGACGCCGGCGACCCTGGTGGCGTCGCCGACGTGCTGGAGTCGCTCGCGGTGCTCGTCTCAGAGCTGCAGAACGAAAAGCAGGCGGTTCGGTTGCTCGGTGCGGCAGATGGCATTCGCGCCGCTGTGGGCTGCGTGCGCTTCCCGATACGCCAGCCGGGCTACGAAGCGAACCTCGGCACGCTGCGCGAGGCGCTCGGCCAAGAGGCGTTCGCAGCAGCGTGGTCGGCCGGCGCCTCGGCCTCGCTCGATGATGCGGTCGCCTACGCCGAGCGAGGCCGCGGAGAGCGCAAGCGGCCGTTGCGCGGTTGGGAGAGTCTGAGCCCGGCCGAGCTGCGAGTTGTGCAGCTCGTCGCCGAGGGCCTAACCAACCCGCAGATCGGCGAGCGCCTGTTCATCTCGCCCCGTACCGTCCAGGCTCACTTGTCGCATGTGTTCGCCAAGCTCGCCGTCTCATCGCGCGCCGAGCTCGCGGCGCAAGCAGCGCGCAGACAGCTCTAGCTGCGCCGAGCGGGCAGCACCTACGCCGAATACGCCACTGCTGCCGGCTCGAATACGCCACCTGGCCGATGTACCACGTGCCTCTGCCGGTCAGTCTCGGCAACAACGAGGCAAGACCTCGCAGCAAACAGAGAGATCGGAGGAAGCATGAGCCAGGAATTCGATGTGATCATCGTGGGTGCGCGCTGCTCGGGGTCGCCGCTTGCGGCGCTACTCGCACGCCGGGGGGTCAAGGTCGCGCTCGTGGAGCAGGCCAGCTTTCCAAGCGACACCCTCTCGACCCACATCTTCGAGGCGCAGGCGCTGACGTTCCTGGACCGCCTCGGGGTCATCGAAAAGATACGCGCGACCGGCGCGCCGTTTGTCGACCGCGTCGATCTGCGCCAGGAGGACCTCGAATTCGTGACTCCGATTCAGCTGCATTCAGGCGCCATCGGCGGGATGGCATCGGTGCGTCGGCTGCTGCTCGATCCGATCCTGGCCGAGACCGCCGCGGAGGCGGGCGCCGATGTGCAGATGGCGAGCAAGGTGACGGGACTCCTCGAGGATCGAGGTCGAGTGGCTGGCGTGCGGGTCGCACAGAACGGCTCGGAGACGACGCTTCGGGCACGGCTGGTTGTCGGCGCCGACGGTCGCAATTCGACGATCGCGAGCCTCGTCGGGGCTCGCAAGTACAACCTCACGCCGAACGAGCGATTTCTCTATTGGTCCTTCTTCGAGGGCGTCGAGCCCGACTCCGATCCGGCATTCGTGTTTCACCGGTGGGGAAATCGGATGGTGATCGCGACGCACGCCGACAGCGGCCTCTACCAGGTCATCCTGATCCCGGATCTGGTTGATCTCCCTCGCTTCCGGGAGGATCTGGAGGGCAGCTTCATGGAGTACGCAAGCAGCTGCCGGCCCGTGGCGCACGCGCTCTCAGGCGCGCGGCGGACGGGGAATCTGTTTGGGATGCTGCGCTGGGAGGGGTTCTTCCGAGAGGCATCCGGCCCGGGCTGGGTGCTCGTCGGCGACGCCGGCAACTTCAAGGACCCGACACCCGGCCAGGGCATCCAGGACGCCTTCCGTCAGGTCGACGCGCTCGCGCCGGCGATCGCAACCGCGCTGGATCGTTCCGGAGAGGACATCGATCGCGAGATGGCGGCCTGGGGCAGCTGGCGAGACAAGGACGCGGCCGAGCACTATTGGCTCGCGACCGACATGGGTAAGGCTGGGTCGACGCCCGCGGTCGTACCCGAGATCGAGAGGCGACTGCTGGCCCAGGGCAAAATCGGCACGTTCCTTGATCTCTTCTACAGCCACCGGTCGCGGCCGTCGCAAGTCTTCACCCCGCCGCGCCTGTTGGGCGCCACCGCCAGGCTGTTGTCGCGCCGGGGATGCGACCGGCGCGCACTGCTCGGGGAGGTCGGCGCGCTCCTCGCTGAGGACTTCCAGCGAAAACGTCTCAATCGCAAGCCGGTGTACGCCGCCGGCGCGCCCGGACCCACCGACGTGCACGACCCCATTCTGGAGGCAGCGGCGTGACGTAGGCGGCGGCCCACAGCGGCGTCGCCGGCGTCCGCTGACCGGCGCTGCAGACCGTTCGTGAACCACCATTCTCACACGAAAGGAAGACTCTCATGAGACATCTGAAGTTGGCAGCCGTGAGCGTTGCCGTTGCAGCGGCGCTTGCCGTACTGACGGTGAGCGCTGCGGCGGCAGCTCCGCGGCTCGCGATACTGGAACCGACGACGACCGCCCTGGCCCCGAACGGCTATCCGAACGTCGCATCTGTGTTCTTTTTCACTACCCACTCTCCCGAAGTCTTTTGCTCAGAGACTGCGGAAGGGACGCTTCTCAACGACAGGTCCAGCGATAGAGATGCGCTCTCGGGGCCATTCAACGACGGCTGTGCGGAAGTGGACTCTGGAAATCTCGTCCCGCCTTCCGAATACTCGTTGGTCGGCGGCTTCAAACGGTTCACTCTGAGCTGGACGGGCTTCGCGGAGATCACCGGCGGCACGGCTACGCTCAGCGAGCCAGGTCGGTGCGTGTACGATTTCCACAGCCTCCACGGCTCTCTACGCGGGTCTGAACCGTTCGCGTTCGGGCAGACGCTGGCGGAAGGACAGGCGGAGGGTTCGCTTGACAGGCCCGTGAGCAGCATCACGTGCCCCCAGGCACAGACGCTTCATTTCATGGCGCAGCTGACCAACGTCGACGAGACAGTGCTACTCAACGCTGAAGTGAGAGGGTGATGTTCCAGTAGATCGACGACCGCTCGCTAGCGAGGGCCGTTCCCCAAGGTACGGCCCTCGCTCCCCGCGTCGAGCCCGTCGACTGGACACGTCCGAACTGCGAACGCTGGCCGCCCGAAAGTGCCGCCTTTGGCCAGGAGCAGGCGTCTTCACAGTCAAGCCTCGGCGGAGCCCCTTGGACGAAAAGCAAGAGCGCCGAGCTCGAGAGCTCTTCGAATTCACCTCCGAGCATGCCCACTTTGGCGATCGCTTGCTTCAAAGGCAAGACCGTTATGACCTCCTGCTCTCGCGCTTGGCCCAGGACGAGGCGTGGTGGCCGACGGTCGCGAGGCTTCGCTGCTTCCGGGGTGTTGACACGCTGACCGCGTTCGCGCTGCACCTCGAGCTCGGCGGCGACTGGCAGCGCTTCGCGCGGGCGAGCGCGCTGAGCGCGTGGCTCGGGCTGACCCCGTCCCTTCACCAGTCCGGGGAGAGCTCCGCCAGGACGGATACATCGAGGAGTGCCGAAATCCGACCTGCTCACGCTGCCCGCACGCTTTGGCTCGCCTGCCCCGGGCCTGGTCGCCTGGCCCGTCTAACCCCGTGATGGCAGTTACCATGGCGAAGTCATCCGGTGTCCACGGATTCGACTTCGGCGGCGGGGAGGAGTAGGGCTTCGGCTCGTGCCCACCGCCGCTTCTGCGAGCGGGATACGTCAACCCAACGGCCCCACCGCCCAAGCCGCAGGGCGAAGCGTCGACCGGAAGGCTTCTGAAACGCTTCCGCGCAGCCCGGACTTCGAGCGGTGACGCACGAACCCTCGTGCCGAATACCGCATATTTGCGGACAACCCGTGAGTGGAGCCAACCGGACTCAATGCGAACCGCTTTGCGTCGCTCGCTGGCGGGCGAATGTCGCTTGACAAAGCGGATTAGAGCCGAGGCAGTGCCCCCTCGCGGAACGCTAGTGCGTGAGCTGGGGTAGCCGTCGGGCCATCTCGGCAAGTCCGCGAGGTTCGACACCTGTGGGTGTTCGATGGGATAGCTCCTGTAGCTCAGCCTCGGTCTGGAGCGTGCGGCGGGGCGGCCAGTGGACTGTCGTTGCCGAGTGCTGGCCAGGTGAGTTGGTGGGCATCGTCTGAGCGCGCTTCTATGTATGGGCCGCCGGTGAGGCTGTGTCCCCATAGCCAGAAGACGACCGGGCCGATGGCGTAGACGACGCTGTAGCCGTTCGCCGGGTCGCTTGGCTGCGGGAGAGGGGCGCCGGGTGATCGTATGGTCAGGCGGAGACGGCCGGCATGGACCGACCCGGCCAGCGACTCGCATTCCACGGACACTCGTCCATCCAACACGAAGATCACGCTACTCGCCCGGCTGCTGGACATCGGCTGGCCGAACGGCGCTAAGAGGACATCGACCCGGCGGCCGAGGGCCGCCCTAGGCGGAGGCTCTAGAAGCCCCCCGGCGTAGGCGAGGCCGCCGCCCGGTTGGCGCTCGACCAGCTCTCGGAGTGCCCGAACGCCTCTCCGTCTGGGGTTCGTGCCGCGCGCAAGGCGTCCGCATAGGCCGGCGGCTTACGAGCGTTTCTTGCTAATTCGCACTCGAATCGTCTGCTTAGAACCCGCCGTGGGCGCCAGTTCTTGCAGCTCCAAGTTCACATCAACACTCCGACGGACTGAGCGGATGAGCGCCCTACCAGCCTGATTCAGCGCCATATCGACTGTCTTTTCTTCGTCACCCTCGATCGAGTAAGAGGCCGTCCCGATCGCGCGGGGATGCACGCTCTTCCGTTTGCTGTTGCCCATGCTCATACGCGCTGCTGCGCCCGTCGCCATGAGGGTCAGCCTGCCCCTGCATGGTTCGGTCCCCAAGCACTTGAGCTTGACCAACGTCGTCCTTCCGCGCTCAATTATTACAGTCGAACTACCCAACGATACGCCGCCCGTCTCTGCTTCTTTTTCTTCCCGTTCCCGGCGTGCTGTCGCTTCAGCGGCTCTCGCTGCCGCTTCCCTGGTTTCCTGTTCCTGATGTTCCTTGGCGTGCTGCGCTTCGAGTTCCTGAGCGTGTTTGGCTTCGTATTCTTTGAGAGTCTTCGCTGACTCTTCTTCGGAAAGGTTTGTGTACCAGCAGGGGGTTTCCGATTCGTACTGGCGACCCGTACCCTGCCCATTGGGAAATTCACCACTGATGTGAAGCGCGATTCCGAATTCACCCTTGGCTTTTCCGCAGGCGGAGTTGCTCGCGACGACTACACCGTCATATGTATACCCCCATTGAAGGCCGGTAAGGGTTGCGCTTACGGTCTGATAGCCAGAGCCCGCGGCGATCTTCCCAGCCTGCGTCTGTGGGCCTCCTGTCGGTGGTTCTCCGTTATTCGTTGGACCGCCCTTCGGATCGGCCTGTTGCCATACCAGCCGTATTTCGTAGGCGGTTTCAAGACTGCCGGGATTGATCTGCGCTTCCACCTTGACTTCGTGTTCCTCGACTTCGGTCGCGGTCACGTGACCGATCACAGGGTCCGAGCCTTCGGCCGCTCGCGCCTGCCCGGTGTAAAGCGCTGCCCCAAACATCGCCAGCACTACCGTCGCTATGAACGCACGTCTGGAGAGGAAGCTCATAGAGAGGGATGCCTCAGAGGCGTGGGCGCAACTGTTATGTAGCGCATTGGCCGCACTGTAATCTGACTATTGGACTTTCTAAATGCCCGTCTCTCACTGGGGGCCCAGCGCGAGGGCGAGCAGCAGTCCGAGCTGGCCGGCATACAGGACAAGATCACAGAGACACGCGCGGCGCTGGACCGCTACTTCCGCGCGTTCGAGGCCGGGACGATGCCCGAGGACACCTGCGCCCCGCGCATAGCGAGCCTCAGCGAGCAGGCAAAAGCACTTGAGCGCCGCGCCAGCGAACTTGCCGCCCAGCAGGACGACGACGAGCAGCCCGAGCGCCTCAGCGCCGGCGACCTCGACGCGCTACGCAGCGACCTACACGCCATGCTCAACGACAGCGACCCCAAGCGCGTCAAGCGACCCCAAGCGCGTCAAGGGTGTACTCCAAGCCATGATCGACGGAATCCGCGTGGATGCACGCGATCAGATCGGCCCGACCTTTCGCGTACCGGCGGTCGGTGGCGGGCGTATTGTCGCTTGACGGAGCGGGTTGGTAAGACCAGCCAGGTGCGGACTGACCCGAAGTTTGAGGATGCGCGGGGTCTGAATTTCCGCCGGCGGGCTACCTCCAGCGGCGCCTGTTCCCGGTCGCAGCCTACGTGCACTGGCCGACCTGGACCCCGAAGCAGGCTTGATTCCTCCGGTCGGTACCTAAGAGCGCGGCCTTACCTATCAGTGGTCCGTTTTCGCGAGTCGTCCCGGTTGCGCAGCCTCAATCTCGGGGAGGCGGCGGCGCGGGAGCTCTTCACGACCTTCGCGGGGCACGCCCTGCTGTCTACCTGTCCGCTCGGGATGAGGTCAGCACGGCATCAGCCGCTATGGCCGGACGGCATTAGACATACCCGTCCGTTCGCAGCGCAGCTAGGCTCGACTTGATCGAACGCTGGGACGCCAGTCGTCGACTCCCGGCTTCGTGGAATGCCGATGCGTTCCCGTCGCGTGCGGCCGTGCTCATCCTCGCGTAATCGTGTGCCGTTGCCTGGAGCGCCTTGATGAGGTTCGCGTTCGAGGCCGAGGCGTCGGGCCCGGGCTTTCCCGTGGCTAGGAGGGCTGCCGACGAGGCGTAGATTTTCGAGACGGCGAAGCTTAGCCTGGCCTGGTCGGAGCGGGTATGGGCGCGCGCCAGAGCGTGTTCTGATGCCGTCGCCTTCTGCGCCTCTGTGATTGCGCTGGATAGTACACGCGCATACCGGGGGTTTGGGCCGAGAGGTAGCGGCTGCGCTCCGGAGAGGCGCAAGGAGCTGCTCGCTGCTTCACACGAAGTCGCAGGTGGCCGGGCCGACTCCGGCGCGACGCACAGGATCGCGACTGCTCCGGCAGAGGTAGGGGCGAGCAAGACCGTGACACGTGTTGGGAA
The DNA here is from genome assembly GCA_963838405.1 of uncultured Solirubrobacteraceae bacterium. GTDB lineage: Bacteria > Actinomycetota > Thermoleophilia > Solirubrobacterales > Solirubrobacteraceae > Palsa-744. Next base: position 2,047,904 of record CAWIRA010000006.1, read on the forward strand.
TCCCTTCAGCGCTACGCCCTTGAGGCGGTACGCGGACGCTGCGCCCAGCCGCACGCCTTCAGGGTGAGGCTCACGGTCGAGGCTCTTCTTGAAGGTCGCCGGAAGCAAATAGCGCCCTTCCGCTTCACGCAAGATGCCAAGCGTGATCACACCGCTTGGGCTACCCGCGGCCTCTCGGGCGCGGAAGGAGAGGCCGGGCACCCGGGGCGGCTGCGCCGTATGCCAGCTCCCTTTCAGAATGAGTGTGGCTGCGCCGGCGGTAAGGGTCCGGTGCGCGTAGGCGCTGACACTGCTGGGCCAGAGCCAGTGACCGATCCCATAGCCTGCGCCGACGATCACAGCCGCTCCAGCCAGAACAGCCGGCGTGATCGCGCGCCCACGTCGATATGAGTGGCCGGTGCGACTGGTTCGTCCTGCTGGCCCGAAAGATGACCGATCCAGCCTCCCCGAGGCGTCTGCCGGCGTCCCGACTGGTTTCGGGATCATTTCGGCCGCGACCGCAGCCCCGTGTATTGACTGTGGCGCCCGATGCTGTGACGGGGCGATCACACCGCGACTCTGAAGGAAGCAGCGCTCAGCCGCCTCGATCAGGGCGATGGCCGTCGGACGAGCGCTCGGGTCCTTCGCCATCCCGCTAGCGATCACCTCATCGAGTGAGCACGGCAGGTCGTGGCGGCGCGCGGAGATCGTGGGGGGCTCCTCGGCAACATGCGCGTAGAGCACCGCAGCTTCCGTTTCCTTGGCAAACGGCACGACACCCGTCAGGCACTCGAACAGAACCGCAGCGAGTGCGTAGACATCAGTTGCCGTCGTTGCCGCATGGCCCTGGATCTCCTCGGGTGCGACGTAGTCGAGGGAGCCCATGAACTGCCCCCTGCGCGTGAACCCGGTGTCGTTGACGCTCTTCGTGATGCCGAAGTCGGCGAGGTAAGGGTGGTCGCGCGCGCCAATCAGGATGTTCTGAGGCTTAACGTCGCGATGGATCAGCTCGGCACCGTGCGCGCTGTCCAGCGCGTCGGCGACGGCGCCAAGTATGTCGAGCGCCCTCGAAGGCTCCATGGCGCCTGTGCGCAGGACGCGCTTGAGCGTTGATCCGCGGACGAGGCTCATCGCGAGAAAGAGCAACTCCTCGTCCTCCCCAGCCTCATAGATGTGGACGATGTTGGGATGATCCATGCGGGCCTGGATCAACCCCTCCCGTCGAAATCTCGCACGGAACACGCCGTCGACGCTGAGGTCGGACGAGATCAGCTTGAGCGCGACCTTCCGGTCGAGTGACAGTTGGGTGGCCTCATAGACGGTGCCCATCCCGCCCTGGCCCAGCAGGCGATCTATGCGGTAGCCAGCGACGACGGTTCCAAGAGGAAAAACGAGGGCCACGCTGCAACCGAGCCGAGGTCAGCCGCCGCTGCCGCTCGAGACGACTTCGCCCGTGCCGCCGCCAGACTTGCCGCCGGTACTTGTGCCGGTGCTGGCTTTTGACTGTGTCGAACCTGTGTCGGCGCTGCTGGAGACGGCGTAGTTCGTTGTCGATGCAGGAGATGTCAATGGTGAGGCGCCGGATGTCGACTTACTCGCGGGTTGCAGCGAAGCCACCTCCGCTGGAGCGGGCAACGACGGCACCGTAGCGCTCACAGTGACTGTGAGCGCCACACTCGGGAGCGGGTGCACGGTCTGCCTGCCGGGCAGGCTGGTGACCCGGCCTGCAACGAATCCAGCGACGAACAGTGCGCCAAGCGCGGAAGTCACGCCGATGACGCGCCTCGCTCTCCAGGATGGGGAACCGCTCGGCTGCGCCGGATCGCTCATGCCATCTGCCTATCCGAGCGAGGATGCGGCATCAAGCAGCCAGTCGTAGGTGCGTAGCGTAGTAGCTGCGTGCTCGGTGTTGTAGCGTCGGAGCCCATCGAGCGCGGCGGGGTGGAGGAGCTCTCGCCTCCCCGCCACAACGATCGCCTCGAACGTGGTGACGAAGCCGGGTAGACGTCTGTCCGCCTCGTCGAGGTGCTCTGAGGTCCAGCGGCGAAACGACTCGAGATCGCCCACACGTCGGCCGACGCTCTCCGTCGGAGATGATTCAGCCTCGAACAACGTTTGGGAAGGCGCCTCGAGCTGAATGAGCACCCAGGTGTAGGTCCTGGTCGTGGCTCCTGTCTCGAGCCGCACGCAGAGGTCGAGCTCGACCGAGCCCATGCAGATCGCACCACGAACATCCGGCCGTTGGCCATAGGTACCAAGCGCCTGCCCCAATATTGAGGGGTGCGCGAGAAGAAAGTCGCGCACTGTGTTCGGCTGGGATGTGATGTCCAGGATCGAGAGCAACCTGCCGGCAAGCGTCGGCGTCTCCACGGCCGGGCTGCCGCTCGCACGATCCGTTATCGCCACAACGATGCGCGCCGCTACCTCAGTAACGCCGTCCTCGGTGTCGGCCGCAAGTCGATCGGCGAGCATGGGCGAGTACGAGGCGAGCATCTCCTTGGTGACGTTGTGCCACACCGGGAGGATGACCCTCTCGCCACCGTCCTCCCGTGCCATCAACCCGTTGAGCTCCTGACGTGGCCAGCGCTTGGCGAGGAAGTGTGGGCTGAGAAGGACGATTCCGAACCGGCTGGCGGCCAGCCCGTCGTCGATCCTTTCGCTCAGACTGTCTCCCAGTCGAAGCTCTTGCTGGTCCACCCACACACGTATCCCCGCTCTGCGAAGCGAATCCGTCAGAGCATGAACCACCTCGTTGTCCTCCGATGCGTGGCTGATGAACGCGTCCCAAGTCTTCACAGCACCCCCATCGACGAAACTGGCGGTTCGATCGAGCCGCCTAGCAACAGGAGTCTAAACGCCGGCACACTTTTGTCCATGGCGCCTTCCAACACTGGCTCAACAGCGGTAGGAGAAACGCATCGACCCGATCGCCAGGCAGCCGATATCTTCCTTTGGGGGCCCAGTCTTGCGGGCTGTAAAGCGGAACGCCTTCCCTATCCAGCCGGTGCGAAGCACCTCGATGCTGACGATGCTCCCAGCGTGCAGGTATGATCCGCGAAAGAGCCGGCCAAGATCATATGTTGGGCCGTGAGCACCTCCGCGGCAAACGTGCCCTCGGCACGCAGATAAGCGCTTGAGCTGGCGGCGCGAGAACGGGCATCCCTTGCCGTGGCAGAGCACATCGATGGTCGCCCCTACGGGCACTCCTTCGAGGAGAAGGACACGAACCCTCGTCAGGTGCGTCAACCGAGACCAGCCGAACCGCCAACTGACCACTGACGCGATCCTGGGGGAGGTGGTGTAGGTGGGCGGCTCAGGCGACGGTGGGACAGAGTAAACCACTGGCGAGCTATTGGATTCCGCGCTTGCGGTGCCGCCTTCGCCGCTTGCGGTGACGAGCGCGTGGACGGTCCGCCCCACGAGGCCTGCGGTAAGGGGCAGCGTTGAGCCCGTGGCTCCAGGAATAGCTATGCAGGAGAGTCCGTCGGCGTCACAACTCAGCCACTGGCTCGCGACGCTCTCTTGATGGCTCCACGCGCCGGCTGAGGAAAGGACGGCGTCACTGCCTACGAGACCACTGGCCGTGATCGAGGGGGGTTCCGTGAACGTCGGCTCTAGCGGAACGGTCAGACGAGTCAGGTTGGTCGGCGGGCCTCCGAAGAGTGGGTGGCCTTCCGCGTACCAAAGTCCGCCTTCTGGGTCAAAAGCGAGTCCATCGATAGGGGCGAAGCCTGCGTCTGCGCCTGTGAATCGGGTCACTTCTCCCGCAGGGGTTACTCGGGCGAGAACACCGTTGTTGAGCCCCACCCACGCGTCGTCTTCGGGTCCTACCTGAATCTGTCCGTATTCTGGGGGAAGTTCGTCAAGCAAGGTCAACTGAATTGCGCCATCGGCAGTAACCCTCCCGATCTCGTCTGGCGACGCCGTGAACCAGACACCGCCGTCCGGGTCGGCTGTGAGGCTCAATGGCACCAGGCCGTCAGGCAGCGAGAACTCCGTCGCCTTTCCAGCGGGAGTCACCTGGAGCATTTTTGCGGCGCGCAGCTCAATGAGCCAAGCGTCACCTTCGACGCCACCGACCAGCGAGGCAGCTTCTTCGCCTGCCGATAGGTTGAAGAAGCGCTGCGGCGGTTCACCGATCGCGAGTCGTCCGAGGAAATCGTCAACAGCGACACCGTCTTCGCTTTCCTGCTGTGTGACTTCACGCCGCGCGAGAAACCAGATGTGCTGTGCGTCGTCGCCGGCCACCCCGTAAGCGCGCGCATCGCGTCCGTCTTCAACAGGGAGGGAAGTTTCGCTGACGGAACGGTATGTGGTGATATGCGCTATGTCGCCGCTGCCCGCGTCTGCGAACCATATTTCTTCATCAGGGCCGCGAGCAATGCTCAGAGGCGGCCCACCAGCCAGATCGGATTCGTCAGTGACGATGCCCCCGGCCGTCAATCTGACGAGCCTTTCCGTGGCTGCCCAGAGCTCGTCTTCATAGCCAGGGGCCATGCTGGACACAGGTTCGAATTCGAGAGCAGAGACGCGGGTGATCGCCGCAGAGCTCAGCGGCAGCTCTTCCGACCCGCTCGCGGCTGACGGCGATGTACTCAATGCCACCGCGAGGTACACGCCGAGGATGCAGGCGGTGCGACAAGACGTCATCAACATGCAAACGTCGCAGTGAATGAGCCAGGCTGCAGGCAGCTCGACGTCTCGACGGTGGACTGTCGGGGCTTGATGACAAAGCTGTAGAGCCGCCCAAACATGCCACCCTTCACGATCGCGATGGTGATCCGCGCGCCGGCTTTTAGGCGCAAGCCCTTGAACAACTGAGCAAGGGTTGTCTGACGGTCGCCTCCAGAGGACTCCGTTCGCGTGCAGCGGCGAGCTGAGCAGTGGCCGCGACGAGCCAGCGGCGAGCGACGGCTGACACAGCTGGTGCCTGTGCAGGTAAGAGAGATAGTCTCTCCCGGAGAAAGGCCGTCGACCGAGAGCTTCACAACTGTGACGCCGCGAGTGGACCGAGCAAAATGCCAAATCACGAAGGCTGACACCGTAGGAAGCTGAAGCGGCCTTGCGCTAGGGCGTGGCGGTATGACTTCCGTCGGCGCTGAGGTCTGCGTCGCCTCGCCGACGATGTCGGCTGCGGAGACAACAACACGCAGCCGGTGTCCTGCCTGTGCGTCCAGTGGCACGAAGTTTGAGTTTGTGGCTGATCCGATCGGAGAGCAAGCCGCTCCGCCGGCGTCACACTGCTCCCACTGATAACCAAGAGCAGTCGGTTCGTTGGCCCAGCTGCCAGCGGATGCAGTCAGCTGATGTTCCAAGGTCGCTTCCCCTCCGATCGTCGGCGCACTGAGTGGGACCGGCACACGCGGCAGCCGAAAGTAGCCGATGAATTGGAAGGCTCTGAGATAGCGGTCATCTGCGAACCACAGCGTTTCGTCGGCCCCAGAAAGCAGGGCCACGAGCGTGCCGCTGCTCGTCGTCGGCAGCGTGAAGCTGCCGACGACGCCAGACGGAGTGATCCATCCGACGCGCTGGCCACCAAGCGGGAACCACAGGTTGCCATCGGCAGCAAGCACAAGTTTGTCGGGCGCGTTAACGAAGCCGACTGGAGCGGTTTCGGAAGCCGGCAAGGCGTCGGGCACCGAGAACTCGGTCACGGCACCTTCTGGCGTAACACGTCCGATCTTGTCTGCGCCCGACTCGATGAACCACATGTTTCCGTCGCTCCCCTCGGCGATGGACGTCGGTTCGGCGCCCATCGTTGGGATCGCAAACTCAGCGAACTGGCCATCCTCATCTACCCGAGAGACAAGATTCTGGCCCGACGTCGTGTGACCCTGGTCGGAGAACCAAACCGTGCCGCCTGGGCCGCTGGCGATGTCCTCCGGACGCGATTCCACCGCGATACCGCCTTCTCCCACCAACGGAATCCGAAAGCGCTTCAATTCGCCGTCGGGTGTCATCCTGCCTATGTACTTGCCTTTCGCCGATTCGTTTTCCAGCGCGTCGGTGAACCAGAGGTTCCCATCGGCTCCCGACACCAGTGCGAGCGGGCCTCCGCCGGGAACTGGAGGATCTTCCACAGGGAAGGAAGTCAGGGTTTCGGCTGGTGTGTCGCGGAGAATCGCGCCTCCGGCGCTGCCCTGGGTCAACCACATGTTCCCATCACCTCCGCGGGTTATGTCAGCGGGCTCCACGCCCGCGAACGCCTGCAAGCCGGTCAGTTGGCCTGTCGGAGCAATCCGCTCGATGAACCCAAGAGGTTCCCGGCCAGATTCCTGAGTGAACCAGATGTCGCCTTCCGGTCCGACGGCAGCCGAATTGATCCCTCCTTCGTAGATCGTAGAGATCGGGTACTCCACAACTGGCGGGGACGGCGCGACGATATCTGCATCAGCTTTCGTAGCGCCGACGCTGTGGGCCAAGCTCATCAGCGCGAGGGCCGCTACAAACGCGACGCGGGAACACAAGCGTGTCTGAGGGACAGGGACAGCCCGGCCCCAGAGGCAGAAGGTCGAAGCGACTGTCAGACGGTCCCAGGCCTCCATTCCGTATGTTGACGCTACACGAACTGAGGCGACACCGTCGATCTGGGTGTTGGTGGCGAATTGGGAGGCATCTCGACCTTGGAGGTGGTGATGCGTTCCCCGGAAGTGTTTGTCAGGCCACTCGCTCGTGAAGAGGCGGTGCGGCTGAAGCGGCTGGCCAAGAGGGCGGAGCATGCGTCCACGCGTGAGCGAGCGGCGATTCTGTTGGGCTCTAACGCGGGTCTGTCGGCGCCGGCGCTCGCGGCGAGCTGGCTGACCGACGATAACCATGTGCGCAAGGTGATTCATGAGTTCAACGAGCGGGGGTTCAGCTCGCTGGACCCTGACTATCGGGGTGGGCGTCCCCGCCGGATCGAGCGTGAGGACCGTCAACGGATCGTCGCGATCGCTGGTGCCCGCCCCGATACGCAGGGGGTGCCGTTGACACGCTGGTCGTTGCCGCGGCTGTCCGCGTACCTGGCCGAACAGCAGATTGTGCTGGTCAGCCCCGCGCATCTCGGCAGGCTGCTCGCCGAGGCGAAACCTGTCTTTCCAGCGCACCCGCACGTGGAAGGCAAGTCCCGACCCCGACTATGAGATCAAGGCCGCGCGGGTACTGGAGCTGACGCACAACTCGCCGCCAGACAGCGGTGCCGTGATCGCGTTCGACCAGATGGGGCCTGTCAGCCTGCGACCGACTGCCGGCCACGGCTGGGCGCCCAAGCGCAGACCAGAGCGTCAGCGCGCTGACTACAACCGCCGGGCGGCACCCGCTACGTCTTCGGCGCCTACGACATCCACGCCGACCGGCTGCGCACACGCCTCAGACCCCGCTGAAGGGGCAGCGAGAACCTGGCATTCATGGCCCAGATCCGCGGCAGCTACCCAACTCGACAGCGGATCTACTGGATCCAGGACAACCTCTCGGCGAACTGGACACCCGACATCCGCAACTACGCGCATAACAACCGGATCGAGCTCGTCCGACCCTACCTACGCCAGTTACCTGAACCCCGTTGAGTGCCACTTCTCCGCGATCAGCGAGTTCGTCGTCTGCAACGCCGACTATCTCGACTGGGACGCCTTCGCGTTCGCGCTCGCCCGCCACATCACCTACCGCAACGGCGAACACCGCAACAAACGACTAACTGTCGCCGAAAACCGACACCGCATCACAGCATGAACGCATTACCGGTCAAACCTTCCGAGAAGACCCACTAGTCGATCGCTTCGCTCTGCAGAAGCTCCGGCCAGTCCGGTGAGCGCGCCGGCGTAGCGCTCAGCCAACACCCGGAGTTCACGGCCAAGCGCGGGCAACACAGACAGCCGAAGTGCCGGCGATTGTTCGGCACCATCGCCGAGAGCTTGATAGAGGAGCTGCGCTCCGTACAGGTAGACAGGCGTCGCTCCGAGTTGCGCAGTTGGCTCGCGCGAAGCGCCAGGCCTTTTGAGCCTTTCTCGTAGAGCGGATCGACGGCAAGCAACGTCGGATGCACCGCGACGCTCGACCCGTAGCGGTAGAGCACGTTGTAGACGAGACCAAGGCCCACCAGGGCGGCCCTCTGCTCTAGTCCGCGCCGATCCTCGCTAGGAAGTCCTCGTAGATGCAGCTCGCGTCGAGGAGCGCAAGTCCAAGCGAGCGCGCGTCCGCTTCGTCCCCCATCGGCTCGGGCATATCGGCGAGCCTCTACGGTTCGGTGAACGTGTCTGGTCGACGTGACTGGTATGCGTAGAACGCTCGTTGCGTGAACCGGACGAGTGCCATCAGCGCCTCCCGCAGGATGACGATCGTCGCGGGCTTCGATTCGTCCGGTGGCAGCCATGAGCCACTACCTCATCCGCGAACCAGAACCGGACGCCTCCTAGCTCGTCGCTGACATAGACCGTGCCCGGCAGCTCGGCCGCGTCCTCCAACGCCTGCGTGATCTCCTCCTTGCCGTGCGCTGCCTTCTCGGGGTGCATCTCGCTGTAGTGAAAGGTCAAGTTACGATGGTCGCGCAGCCAGTCGCCGACGCAGTGCGTGGACGAGGGGTCGATGCCGCCGACCACCTGGGCGCACTCGTCGCGCGCCTCCTGTGGCAGTCCGGCGATGAAGTCGCGTACCTCGGTGAAGCGGCTGCTCGCCTCGCCGATGAACGTCGCCGCCTCGAAGAAGAACGACGCCTGCTGGCGGAACAGCATCATCCGCCGGGCGCCCGAGTCCGGCGGGCCGTCCTTCACGTCGAGGAGTTCGTCTATCGAGCGTTCGCGTCATTGCTGACCATCGCCAGCACCGTGACGAACCGAGCCACGGGGTCGCTCGCTGGGAACGCTTCTCCGATCTTCTCGAACCTGATAGTCGCCATGGACTGAGGTCTAGCACGCCCTACTACGCCGCCCGCTGCGCCAGACCCGGACGCGGGCTACGGGAGGAGCGGCTTGCGCTAGCCATTGCACGCGATCAGATCGAACCGACCCTTTCGCGTACCTGCGGTTCGCGTTGAGTCGGGTTTATGGGCGAAACTGCTCGGCGCGCAAACCATGTGTTGATGGTGGCGCCCACCGTTATCCTCGCTTGATTGCGCCGCTTGAGTCGCTGCAACCGCTCACCTGCGGGGAGTCGGTCCGGGAGGCTCAGTACCGTTGCGTGGTGGCTCGACCCCTGCTCACGCTTGGCTACGGCAACCGCCAGTTGGGCGATGTGCTGGCGCTGCTCCGCGCGCACGAGGTGCGATATCTGATCGATGTCCGCTCCGTGCCGTACTCGCGTTTCAATCCGGTCTTCTCCAAGGAAAGCCTGGCGGCCGCGGTCGAGAAGGCCGGCATCCGCTATGTCTTCATGGGCGGCACGTTGGGTGGTAGGCCCAATGACCGATCCTGCTACGACGAGGCGGGGCACGTTGACTACCTCGCCTGTAGGGAGAGCCTCGACTTCAAGGACGGGTTTGGGCGGCTGCGAAGCGCGTTCGAGCAGGACGCGAGTGCGGCAATCTTCTGCAGCGAGTTGCGCCCAGAGCATTGCCATCGCACGAAGTTGATCGGCGAGGTCATGACAGAGATGGGCGTGCCGGTCGAGCACATCGACGCGGACGGATCACTGACAAGCCATGGCGCCGTCATGGAACGGCTGCATGACGCACAGATGAGCCTGCTTGGCGGGGCGAATCAGGCCACGCGTTCGCGGCGCGCCATCGCTGCCGCCTCCTGAGAGCCATGGTGGGCCGGCTGGTGACCGTCGGCGTGTACGGATTCACGGCCGAACGATTCCTGGCAGCGCTCAAACGCGCCGACGTGGGAGTGCTATTCGACGTGCGCCAGCACCGGGGAGTACGGGGCTCCGAGTATGCCTGGGCTAACTCTCAGCGCCTGCAGCGGGCGCTAGCCGACTGCGACATCAGCTATCGGCACATCAAGGAGCTCGCGCCCACATCTGAGATCCGTGCGGCGCAGTACGCCGCTGATGAAGCTCTCGGAGAGCGGAAGCGCACGCGAACGGAACTCAGCGACGGCTTCAAGCGCGCCTACGTCGAACAGATTCTCGAACCCGCCGACCTAGACAGGCTGCTGGCAGGCTTCGACGCCTCTGCCACCGCTGCCTTGCTGTGCGTCGAGCGTGATCCGCGCGCATGTCACCGTAGCCTCATCGCTGACCGGCTTGCCGCCGACTACGGCGTGCCGGTGGAACACTTGCTGCCGTGAGCCGGATCCTCATCGTGTCGAAGACCAGGATGCGCGGCGATCATGTCTGCGTCGGCGGCCATGACCTCGATGAGAGCATGCGCAGCATCCGCCTGCTCCAACCTGACGGCACCAACATGCCGGCCTGTACGGGATTCGAGATCGGGCAGATATGGGACCTTGACTACGTGCCAGCTACAGACATCCGACCGCCTCACGTCGAGGACGTTCTCGTCAATCCAAACGGAACGCGACACGTCGACACGATCCAGTCCCTCGGAGCATTTCTGCGAACCCGGGTCACCGCATGGACAGGGACTTTGTTCGACGGAACGCTGCTACGAACCAACAGTGGGACCGGTTACGTGCCCATCGACGGTCCCTTCCCACCTTGCAGCACCGGCTACTGGCTCCCCGAACAGCCCTTGGACTACGACGGCGACAGTCGATACGTGTTTCGCGCCGACGGTGGGCGACGTCGCATTCGCTACGTCGGGGTAGCCGAGGCCACCGCTCGGATCGAACCCGGCACGCTCGTGAGAGTGTCCCTGGCACGAGCCTGGGCGCCTTCCAATGCACCAGCTGGCCTATATCTGCAGATATCGGGCTGGTACTTGGAGTGATCCTGCGACGAGCGGCGTAAGGGCGCGTCGGGGTTTGTTTGCCGACCAGAAAAATGGGCGAAACTGCTCGGCGCGCAAACCATGTGCTGATGAGGGCGGCGCCGCTCGATCTCGCGTAACCAAGGCCCTCAAGGCGCGCTCCCTTACCCCCAGCGCGAAAGGGGAGCCAGCCTCTGGATCATCCGCTTGGGCTGGCGCAGAGCGAGCGGACCGGGTCCGGAACTGCGGGCCGCGCTACACGAGAAGGTCCGCGCACGCGTGGATGACATGCTCCGGGACCGCATCGAACTCGCGCGGGTTCAGCTGCATCACGTACTCATTCTCGATGTGGTAGGACTCGTTGACGAACTTCTTGAAGGCGGCATCACCTCCCAGGGCACCGGGGTCAAGCGCCGATGCGATCCGGAAGATCTGGACCTTCTCGTAGCCCACGTTCGTGCCCTCGAACTTGGCCTTCAAGACCTGCCGGTCCTTGAGCTGCGCGAGGAGCGCGTCGTAGTCAAAGCCGGGGATGACCTTCTGGATCTCGGCGATCGCTTGCTCGCGCTCCTCCTCGCCAAGGGGAATGAACTCCCCCTTCTCGCCCTTCGAGCTGGGCTCATCCCGAACGTGGAGAAGGCTTGAGAGAACGTCGTATTCCGCCCCGCGCTCGCCGTGGACCTCGTAGCGGCGGCGGAGGTAGATGCACTTGATTACGGGGTCGGCGGATGAGGCGATGTTCTTGTCGCAGACCTGAGAGAACGTCATTATGTCCACGGGCTTGATGGGCTTCTCTACCACCTGCCCCTCCCGGCTCTGGAGGAAATAGACAGCAGGGATCGCTGCCGTGAACTGCCCCGATGTCGCCGTTCGGACGATGTCGATAGCAGGCTCGATGTCGTGGGTCAGGAGCAGCGTGGTGAATCCCCGGAGGCTTTGCTTGCCGTGAAAGAGCTCGTGGAGGATGGCGAACTTCTTCGTCTTGTCGAAGCTCGACACGGGATCATCGAGGACGACGAGGTCAGGCGCGTCGCGGCGGACCTGATGCATGAACAGCACGAGCGCGAAGGCGTTACGCTCGCCGAAGCTCAGATGGCTGCCGGCAGCTTCCAGGTGACCCGGAGCATCCTCGTGTTCAAGGATCATCCGGTAGGAGTCGCCACGGGACTCGATCCGCACCGCGTACTTGTAGCCAGCGGACCGAAGGTACTCGTTGATCTCCTCCTGGTTCCGCGCGATCGACTTCGCCACTTGCGCCTTCTGGATGCCCACGCGCCTCTTGATGTCGTTGATCTGCTGGGCGACATGATCAAGCTGCGCATTCATGTCTCCCACGACACCCTGGGTGTCCTCAGAATCGAGCGCGTCAAGAAGCTCCAGCTCGATCTTCAGACTCCGCAGCGCCTTGTCCATGTCGGGCTCATCGCGGAGGGACACGAACGAGAGCTGCTTGAGCGCGGTGAACTTGTCCAGAAGAGTCTCGACCTGACCTCGCAAGCTCGCCAGGAATTGGTCTTGCTCCGGGGACAGCTCCTCCAGGCTCGTCGTGATCTTGCGCAGTTGCTCAAAGCGCTCAGGCACGAAGAAACGCGCCAGCTTGTCGATCACGAGACGTAGCACGCTCATGTTCTTGACCGCAGCGGATTCGTACTCCTCAGATACGTGGACGGCGGTCTTCTTGTCCACGTTGGGGACCGAGCAGAACGGGCAGTTGTCCGATAGCTCAAGGTAGCTCTTGCCCTTTGATTGCCACGACAGCCATCCCGCTGGGTCGTCGCTATGGAGGAACTTCTCGAAGCCCACGAGGGGCTTCGGAATCGTGGCGAGCTTCCCGCCCATGCCGAGCGCCTTGAACCCCTTGCTGGTCTTCGCGATCCCGCCGGACTTGGTGATGGTGAAGGCGTTGCGTAGCTCGGAGAAGCTGGCGATCACGTCATCGAGCGCCTGGTTCTCCAGGAAGACCTTCTTCAGGTCCTCGAAGATGGCCTCAAGCTCCTCGATGCCCTCTTGGTACTCAGGCGTCTTGATGAAGATCTCAAAACTGTTCTTGACCACCTCGTCGGGTTGGAAGACGAACTGGGATACGTAGTGCTCATCGAAGACGAGGACGTTCTTAATCTCGTCGGCACCCACCACCGCCGGCGCCTTCCCGCTGTCGCCCTGGCGGTACTTGAAGGGGAGTAGGTCTTGGAGGGCATCCTCGTCCTGGGCATTGAGAACGAGCGCGCGGGCGATGGTGCTCTTCCCGACGCCGTTGGGTCCGTACTTGATGTTGAGCGACCCGTGCCGAAGAGTGATCTGCGCTTCGGTGATGCTGTTGCAATCCGTGATGATGATGGCGTAGTCGCTGGACTGCGTGGGCAGCTGCTGCAGAGTGGTGTGGACTGCCTTGACCATGGTGTCACCGGGCTAGAAATCGGCCATTCGCCCGTGTGCGGTTGCGAATCGGTCGAGATACGGCTGATGCCACGGGGTCGGATAGATGAAGTCGCGCGTGAGACCTGATCGTGCCTCCAGCCAATCACGAATAGTGCTCTTGAATCCGCTTGGCACTCTGAAGGAAGCAACGTCGCTAGAGACGGGTGGCACGGGCCCTCGCTTACCCCTCCGATCCATCCTTTTCCAGATCCAACTCCCTTTGACTGGAGTTTTTGGGTCGAGAACTAGTGTACCGCGCCGTTAGTTCGTTGTAGAAGTCGTGATATGGAGTCGAGGATCTGCTCTGCGGTCCTGACCCAGATGAATGGTTTGGGGTTCTCGTTCCATGCCGTCACCCAGTTGCGGATGTCCTTCTCCAATGCTTGGACGCTGCGGTGATCTGAGCGGCGCAGCAGATCGTCTGTGAGGTAAGCGAACCACCGCTCGACCTGGTTGATCCAGCTGGAGTACGTCGGGGTGTAGTGCATGTGAAACCGTGGGTGTGCGGTCAACCAGCGTTGGATGGCGGGGCTCTTGTGGGTGCCGTAGTTATCACAGACGAGGTGCACGTCGAGATGCTCGGGAACCTGGCTATCGATCTTGGTCAAGAACTTCTTGAACTCGATCGCGCGGTGGCGGCGGTGCGTTGAGCTGATGACGGTCCCGTCTGCGGTGTTAAATGCGGCGAACAGGCTGGTCGTGCCGTGGCGCAGGTAGTCGTGAGTGCGCTTCTCAGGCATGCCGGGCATCATTGGGAACGCCGGCTGGGAGCGCGCCAAGGCTTGCACCTGGCTCTTCTCATCCACCGAGAGCACCACCGCGGCCTCGGGCGGATTCAGGTACAAGCCGCAGATGTCATAGACCTTCTCCACAAAGAGCGGGTCGTTGGAGAGCTTGAAGGTGTCGGCGCGGTGGGGCTTGAGATCAAATGCCCGCCAGATCCGCCCGATCGTCGACTTCGACAGTCCCGAGCGCTCGGCCATCTTCGCGCGCGACCAATGCGTCGCGTTCTCGGGTGTGGACTCCAGGGTCGCGACGACCACATCCTCGACCTGCTCGGCGGTGATACTCGCCGGCCGGCCCGGCCGCGGATCGTCCGAGAGGCCGTCCAACCGCAGCTCACAAAACCGTCGGCGCCACTTCCCGACCGTCGGCGTTGACACCCCACACACCACCGCCACATCCTTATTGGAGTACCCCTCCGCGCACCGCAAAACGATCCGTGAGCGCAACGCCAACGCCTGCGAAGACTTCCTGCGTCGCTCCCACCGCACCAACTGATCACGCTCGCCATCAGTCAACTCCAACACCTGCTTGGGCCGTCCAGTTCTCGGCATACCACAGCATACCACACTTAAGCATCGAACTTAAGGCGCGAGACACTAGACGTAGTTGATGGTCACCACATTCTACCCGACCCCGGTCCCTCAGCGGCGAGGGATCTGGTCATCGGGGATCGTCCGCGCTCCCGTAGGGGGCGAAGACCCTGGAACGGTCCCTGTGCAGCCTCGGGCAGGCAATACCACCGTGGTTTTGTTTGTTCTGGCGTGGCAGCGCTACTCGCTGCGTCAAGCGAAATCCGTCCGACCAACAGCCACGCCAACGGCCGGGGCCGCGAGCAGGGTTCGGTTTGCACGCCGAAAAGTTTCGCCCCCCTACCTTGGCTCGAACCGGCTGGCACAGTTGGAGGAGTAGCGACCCAGGTGCTCCGGCTGGGCGAATCACCGCGTGCTCGACGGCGTGAAGTTCAAGGACGGAGTCAAGGTCACACACGACGAAACCACGACAACGGACGAGAAGATCGCCGCCTGATGCCCCACCTTCTTATCCACAACTCCTGACAAATTGCTCAGCCGACCGTCCGGTTCGCTATCCCCAGCGACGCTGGCGCGGATCCCAATGAGAACCGGCGTCCGCCTG
Organism: uncultured Solirubrobacteraceae bacterium; assembly: GCA_963838405.1. Lineage (GTDB taxonomy): Bacteria > Actinomycetota > Thermoleophilia > Solirubrobacterales > Solirubrobacteraceae > Palsa-744. The sequence goes on from CAWIRA010000006.1 coordinate 2,063,004, forward strand.
CAAACCGTCGAGCAACTCGACCACCGCGTCGACAACCTCGGCATAGCGCTCGGGCAATTCCGGTAGACCCACACGAGCACGATATGCGGCCCATGGCTGTTGGCGACTTTCGCGTAGCGTCACAAGCAACGGTCCCAGCGGTCGAACCTCGTGACCTCGATGCTTGGCAGTCGCCAGCAGGGCGTTCCGCATAGGATCCCGGTCGAGTGCGTAGATGCCCGAGAGGAGGTAGACATCGCCGTAGTCGCGGTCGCGCGTGTTTGCGTCACCGAGGGCCATCATTGTCTCCGCCTTCTCTGCGATCACGTTCTCCAAGGGATAGCCAAGCAACGAAATGACCGCATCGTCAAGCAATGCTGGATAGTCGATGCGTTGAGGATCGACTGGATCACCGAATGACAGATCGAGTCGCAGCTTCAAGACAGCACCACCCAGACTCGCGGGCACGACAACTCGGATGCCCTCATATTTTGCGTCCTCGCGAATTGTGACCAGCGAGATGTGTTCGACGGCGAACACGACCCCGTCGGTGAGTTCGATCGCAGCGATCTCGCTGACGACATCGCGCAGGTTCTCCATGTCGTTGTCGATCCCCCGGGCGAGCATGTCGGCGTCGCGGGTGGCGCGCCGTGCATCGAGCGCCGCCAGCAGCATGCCGCCCTTCAGCACGAACTGCTCCGCAAAGCGCGAGTTTGCCAGGCGCGCGAGGAAGCGCTCGTGCACGTACAGCTCGAACGCCTGCTGCGTGGTCCGTCCCTCGGCACGCGCGAGCCGCTGCAGAGCCCTGTAGGCCTCCTCTGGGCTGCGCGTGCTCACGCCAGCATCGTCTCCAGCGCGTCCGCCATGGCCTTTCCTGTGCGCAGCTCGCGAGCCAACGCCAAGAGTTCGCCGGGCCGAGCGTCGCGACCGTCCAGATAGGCCCGTAGCACAGTGAATGCTTGATCGCGTCCCACGCGTGAGCGCAACCTCATGAGGTCTACGACTGTCCGCTCGCGGGAGCTGATCGCGATCGTCTCCCCCGACTCCACCTCCTGCTCTATACGGCCGAGCGAGAAGGTGGCGCTCGCGAAGATGTGCACCCTCGTCGGCGGGTAGACGACGCGCGGGCGATGTACGCCTCGCGGCACCGCGAGATGCACGACGTCGGGCATCTCGTCGGTCAGATCCCAGAAGCTGGCGGCCGAGTTCAAGCAGACCATCGCGGCCGGAGCCCGTCGGCACACCGCCACGAGATCAAGGTGCGCCGTGGCTGGGGCATCAACGATGCGATACACCCCGCGTGAGATCTCCACTAGGACTCCGAGGTCACGCAGCCGGTACAGGTCCTCCCACCGTGCTCCGCTGGCGATCAGCTCAGCCGAGGTGACGGTGCCACCGGCGCGCCTTACGATCTCGAGCATGCGGTCCGGTCTCATCGGATGAAAGTCTACACACGAGAGCCCTATATACGTAGGATTTCATCCGGTGGCGAGGTCGACCGCTATCCGCCAGTCGCTTCCTGACGCGCACAAGGAAGTGCCAAAACGAGTGCCGGAACGCTTTCCCCTGCAAAATAGGCGCTTTCCGCTTTCCGCGCGATGAGGACGACGCCGCGGCGAGAACACTTCCCCGTAGAAGTCCAGAAGTCCTCCGAATTGCAGGCACTTCATCGGCGAAACTCCCGGTATATCAACTATGAGAGCGCCCGTTCCGAAGGAAGCGTGGCTAGCGGTTGAAAGAGGCCCGTATTTGCTGGGGTTTCGCGCGATGGGCAGGGGACGGACAAAACACCCACGGCACGAAACACGCCCCAGAGCCAACTCCCAAAACCGCTCATTTGCAGGTACTTATGGAGCCAACCGACCTCAAGTCGAACCGCTCCGCGCGGCTGCCGGGCGGGCGGATGTCGCTTGAAGACAGCGCGTGACGAGGCGTCAGCCCGTCTGAATCAGCTGCACGGGCAATCCACGCGCGACCGCGTTTCGAGCGAGCCGCCCGTCGAGCGTCCATAGCTGCGTGCCTAGTTCTTCGGCAAGCACGACATACGCCGCGTCGTAAGCGCTTCGACGCTCAAGACGCTGCGCCATCGCCACGACCGCCGGCGTGTGGTTGAGTTGATGCAAGACGATCGGTACTGAGCCGATGCGCTGCGAGGCATCCGCAACGGCCTCCGACATGAGCTGTCCGGCGGATACCGCCTGCGCCAAAGCGCTCGCTATCTCGTAGCGCAACAACACCGGAGCGTGTAGCTCTTCGCTTTCGGCCTTCCAGACACGCAGCAACTCCTCAACGGCGACCGCTCGCTGCCGATCGAGCGCGAGCACGATGAGCGCGTTGGCGTCGAGGACGACGCTCAACTGTCGCTGCGTTGTTCGAGCTGCGTCCGAGCATCGCGCGCGAGCACGATTCCGTCGATCTCAGGCAGCCTCGTGCGGAACTCCGCGAGGCTCTTGAGCGTAGTCTCAAGGTCCTGCTCGCCGTGTGCGGCGAGGTCGGCACGCACCAGCTCGTCTGCCAGCGCGTCGGGGTCCACGCCACGCCGCCGCGCCTCGGCAGACAGCAGCGCGTAGGAACTTTCTGGCAGGTGGATCGTTCGCGTGGCCATGCGCGGATTGTACGACCCCTGTAGCCGCGCCCACGATGCGTGGTTCGACCACCGTCAAGGCTGTGCGGCCGAAACCGCTGCAAATCGGGACCTATGGAGCCAACAACCTCAAGTCGAACCGCATTGTGCGGTTTGCTGGTGGGCAAGTGTTGCTCTGATGCCATCCGGTTGACTCGCCTGGAAGGCGCCATTGCGACCAGCTATCGAGCCTCTGACCTAGCTATCCCGCGCCGCCACGACGGGGATCGACGTTCTTCAACGTCCGGAGCCCTTTGCCTAGAGCTTTCTTCGCGGCGCCCTGCGCCTCGAGGTGCTCATCAGCGATGACGCGATCGAGAGCACTGCGGGCACGAGCCTGGGCCGCGTGCTGGTCATAGCCGAACTCAACGACCTCGCCCCCTCCAACGACAAGACGAACCTCGCCGTCTGTCTTTCCCTCGGCGGCCTCTATTAGCTCGCCGGCAGTGACGATCTTGCCTAGGTGCTTTGCCCTGCCGTTCGTGTCCTTGCTCATTACGAGCCTCCCTTTGACGGGCCTAGGGCCCCCCTGAACGCACGTCCGAAGGCCATAACAGCGATCCCCAAGCAGAAGAGCGCTACGACATCCAAACTGGCCCAGAGGACGTATCGGAAGTTGTGGCCGAGATCTATAGCCAAGGAGGCCGCGGCGGCATACGCGACCAGAGTTAGAACGATCAGCATTGTCCGTAGCCCCGTAAAGAGGCGACGCATCAATGCGTGCCCCTGCGGGATCAGATAGGCAGCGTAAAGCGCCGGCAACGCCACAAGGACTGCCGCTACCGTCGAACTCTCCGGGCGGTATCCAGCGAGGTGTGCGGCCAAGCCTGCCGTAAGTGCTGCGAACACCGTCGCGGCCACAATCACTACGGGCACCACGAGACCAGTACGGAGGCGTAGGCGAATCCTGATGTAGCAGCTCGTAGCCGTCTCGATCTCTGACGGGTTCGTCGCATCCGGCTGGGGTGCCGCGCGACCGCTGGCGTGAAGATGCACGCGAGGTGTCGAACGGTCCGACGCGAGTTCGCTGATCTCGGTGCGCTTCTCATGGTCGCCGAACTGCAGCACGGTTGCCATGCGTAGCCTAGCTCCGACGACCGTCAGATCTTCCGGCGCCAGCACCTCGGCGTGATAGCTACTAGCGCCGAACGGTCCACGGGTCGCGATCGCAGCGTAGTAGTCCTCGGTTCCGCGACCACGCACCAGGGACGCAAGAACCTCTCTCGCGGTTCGCAGCCTGCGCGAGCTAGCCGTGACTTTCGACGGCTGGTCGAACGCGTCCAATTCTGCTTCGGACTCGTACGAGTACGTGATCGTCCGACGAGCATTAGCGGGCCCGACGTCTGGGATCAACAGAATGAACCTCTCGCTTAGCTGAAGGCACTGGGAGCGCATAATTGCATCGCTCCACAGCACCCGCCGAACCCGATCGTCGTCTGAGGGGTCCGTACCCTCCAAAGACGCACGAAACCGTGATAGTGCACGGGATACGCGCTTGGCGCGCTGTTTCTCGCTCGGGTAATCATCGGGGCTATAGCGCAGCCCGGCGACATCAGCGAAATCGAGAGTGACGCTCGAAGGAGCCTCCTCTCCTCCCAAAAGCTCGCGGGCCTGCAAAAGTAGAAGTCTCGTCGAGACAAGCGCGTTGACGTCACGTGTGAGATACGTGAGCAGCCTGCCCGTCTCGTCGATGATGCGCAGGTTGCGAAGGAATCGCTTCCGCGGGCGCGCGAGGGGTAGCGCTAGGCATGGGGCGGCGGGTCCGCGGGGATCTTCGGGAACGACAAGCTCAACATCGACTGACTTACTTACGCGTCGTCCATCCAGGAACTCGTAGCGCTCACATCTTCGCGTGACCCATGAGCGCTCAGTCTCAAGCAGGAGTGCCGTGCTCGCTGCAAGGCGATCGATCTGGAGGCCCGATATCTCGATCCATCGGCTCAAGATCGCTGCGCCGTCGACCGGACGGTCCGCGGACACATCCACGGCATCGCCGTCGTGCGGCCTCAAGCCCTGCCCCTATTGCATCCTACCCCGAGTCTGATGGCGCGAACTGTTGCAGATCGCGCACTCCAGCGGTATCTGCCCACGTGGGGCGCACCGCCCGATCCCGGCCGGACATGTGGCAGTCGGCGAGGTCGCTACGCCGCGCGGCGGTTCGACCACCGTCGAGGGCGTGCCCAGAAATTCGCCGCAAATCCAGGGCGATGGAGCCAACCGACCTCAAGTCGAACCACCTCGCTCCACTTTCCGGCGGCCGGCTGACCCTGCATGACGGGAAATAGCGCCGACTCATGTTCGGCGTCCCGGGAGATAGAAGCAAGTCGTCGCTAGATCGTCCGCCTCACACGATAGTGACCACCACGGCGGGTGCGAGCAGTGAGGCGATGAGCGCTCCAGCAGCCGACCGAACGAGAGGATTCATGGCTTGCGCACGACATGGAGACCGGCGGCCCTAGTCGGCACGGTCCAGCGCGAGCGCCGAGAACTTTGTAGGCACGGCCGGCGCTTCTGGCCCTTCCCACTGCACCATGATCGTCGCGTCCGCATTTAGCGCGACGACGGTCCCGACGTTGTCCTTGCTGCCAGGCAAGGGCCGCTTGAGCGTGACACGGTCGCCGACCTTGAAGCTCGCCATGTGGGGGAGCTTAGACTCTCGGGTGCGTCGTCAGCGCGGCGCGACGGCGAAGGACTAACGCTTCCAACCTCGAATCAAAGAGATGTGGGGCTTGGGCCAAACATGCCCATTTAGCCGAACGAAGGATTTTTTGCGCTCATTGCTGTGGCGGCACCCAAGACTCCGGTGCTTGCCGCGACACAACTCGCTACCGCAGAAATCCAGTCAGTCAGCAAGGTTCCGTCAGGGAGCACGCAGTCCACTCTAGTACCTCCGCCGAGGTGGTTCCGAGCCGACTGCTGGAAGCCACGCGTACGAGCGGGTGCGACACTATGCCCTTGTTCGTATTCGCCACGGTTGCCGACGTCGCATCGATTGTCACTGGTCTGACGACGATTGCCCTGGTCGTGGTGACGTACTTCGCCGTGCGCTCCGGTCGAGCATCGGCTGAAGCGGCAGCGCGTTCGGCCGAGCTGGCGGCGCAAGAGCTTAAGGAGAGCCATCGCCCCGTCCTGATCCCAGAGTCTCCAGATGAGATCGGCCCTGAGCTCGTGGTTGTTGTGCGCAACATCGGCGTGGGGCCTGCTCTGCGAGTCTTCGGCAACGCGCAGACCCGCGACCTTCCGCCGTCCGTTGTTGGCCGGTTCCCCTCGCACCAACTCACCGGCATCGCAGCCGGTGGTGCTGGACAGCTGCGATTCCGAGGGGTCACGCTGTCGGCTCTGCTGAGCATGAAGATCGTGTGTGACGATGTGCTTGGCAAGACCTACACGACCGACGCCCGCTGGGACGGAATCCACAAAGCGTTTGTCTACGCTGGGGTTGCAGAGGGTGATTCGGCGCGTGTACCCATCAAGATCGGCATCACCGAGGAAGGGATCACAGTCGGAGACCCGCCCTTGCTAATCAAACGCCCAGCAGACCAAAAGCAGGACGGCTGATCGAGGACGGCTTCGGCTGGGTTTAGCCTTGGGATTTGGAGGGCGTTGTTAGCTGGCGAGGATTAGGCGACCGAGCCTGCCGCGAAGCTATCCACAAGTTCTCCGAGTATTCGGTCACTGATCTCGAAAAAGTCAAAGACCACGAATAGCGGCTGCACGATCTGCTTGACGTAATCGGGCAGATTCGACTCAAGCTCACTGAGCGTCGTAGCAAACGCAGTGTCAACCTCGTCCTCGGACGTGAGTCTGCCGTCTCGGGTCATGCGGCTCGGGTTGGCCGCAGCAATGGTCCGACCAGACAGACCGCCGTGTCCGATGCGCACTGCGATCTCGTCTGTGTCGCCGGCATCGAGTCGCCGATACAGACGAGCAAGCAAGAGCAGGGCCTCCGTGATGCGGTTGATCCGTGTATCCCACCAGAGTCTGTCGGGCGCTCGCTCGTCCTCGAACAGGCTCAACATCGTGTAGAACCGCCCATCGCGGTACAGCTTCCAGTAGTCGTAGGAGGTGCGGTTCATGCCATTGTTGTCGATCGCAATCTCGGCCACGATGCCATCCGACGTAGGACGCGGCCGGTACTCGTCTCGGCTCTCAAGCGTGACTCCGATGGGCCAGCCGAACGTATGAATCGCAGCATCACGAATAGCATCGAGTAGTTGGGGCTGACTCCAGCTGCCGGCTGGCCGCAGCTGGGCGACAACCTCCATGTAGCCACGCCGCTCGACACTGGCGAGGCCCGTCAACGCAACACCGTGTAGCTCCTTTGACCAATCGGCATCAGCCGGGGGCTGAGCAGCATCGCGCCGGCTGCTCTTGACGATGGCAGCTCGACGTTTGATGCGCTTGGCTAGCTCGGTGCGGAAGGCGAGCAGATCGTCTGGATGCCAGAGCAACAAATCGTAGCCTTCAAGATCGAAATGGATCTTGGGGCCGTCGTGCCGATAGTTTGGGCTGCTGTGATGGTGGTCCTCTCGAGCAGTCAGGATCAGATTTGTCTTCTTGCCCAGACCCATCGCGTAGCCGATCTCTAGATAGCAGTTGGGGCGTTCGTTGGTGACATCGGCGACGATGATTTGTGATCGCTCTATGAACTGAACAATCTCGCTCTTCAAGAGATCACCGGCATTGTGCCGATCTACTCGCCGCGCGGCGAATCCAGCATCTTGGATAGCCGGGACGATGGCGCTGTCGCAGACGGAATCAAGCGACGCATCGCCGATCTGCATGATGATGAAAGCCTCGTCCATATACCCATGATGCACCAAGTGGCGGTCCGAACGCAACAGCGCTTAGGCATCCGGCGGGAGATACGGCTCCTGATCCACATATCGGACATACCACGGCCCTTGCGGACCCTCGGGGCAACCAAGGAGAACCGTTGCTTGAGCGAGCTGCTGGCGAGCGAAGTCGCTGTAGCGAAGCTCAAGGTGCCAACAATCTGCCGTGTCGATCGGCACGCCAACCTGGCAATGGGCAGCCACGTCAATGCGTGTCGTCTCTCCCGCTGGAACCCTCTCTCGTTGCACTACGACGTAGCTCATTGCGCCAAGGGCCACGCCGCTGATACTGATGCTTGCAGGATCGATGATGGCGAGCCCACGACCAACATTTCGGAGAGGAACGCTGACGTAGGCTGCTCCGCCTTCAATCCTGACCGACACCGCGCGCGGGTCGATCTCTACTCCCTCCCTCTGGCCGAATTTGACCTCAATCGTGAGAGGCACTTCGTGCTGTCGCTGACGGGAAATATTCGGATTAGGATGAGCGCCCACGTCGGGGGAGACGGGCCCCGACGGTGGAACGTCGATCAGCAGCGGCCGATGCTGCGCGTCGAGTTGCCGCTGCATAAGGTCGATCTCTCGCTGCGCATCATCACGTGCTTGGGCAAGTTGCCGCTGCATAAGCTCGCGGTCGTCCCTGGCATCTCTGCGCGCCTGGTGCGTGCCGGCACGGGTTGCGCAAACAAGCGCCACTGTCGCCGCGGCAAGAACAAGCGTTATAAGCGCCAGTACGAGCGTCGCAGTGGCCGTCAGATCCGCTATCGGGAGAGTAGCCAACGCCCCGTCTTATACGCGATTCCAATGATCGGATGACTGCCGGCCAGACAATCGGCGCGTGCTCGCCTCCCTCAGCCCGGCTCCAGCACAGCGGCGTTGTCCGGTTCCGGTGGAGCTTCGGCGAGCATTAGGCCGAACTCAAACATCACGACCGCAACGTGAAAAACGACTCGACGTGCATCCTGCCATGTGAGTGCTTCGCCCTCCTTCTGCCCACCGTGCTCCTGGCGCTGGATGACCCCCATTGTCGCCTCCGAGTAGTCACCTAGTGCCTTGAGCAGTGCGGAGCGCTTCTCCCCAAGGCGGGGCTCATTTGCGGCAATGACGGCGCCCAAACGTCGATCGACGTGCTCGGTATTGGCATCCACGCCCGGGGGCCTGTAGCGCTCGACAAACTCGGTGGCGAATACCTGCATGGCCTCGCGAGCCTTGTGGCCGATGGTCGTGAAGTCAGCCTCTGATTCGGCGGACCAGAGCAGCGCCTCTGCGTCCGCCCATTGCGCATAGGCTCTTGGGTAAGCCGTTCGGAACACTGGGCTGTCGAAGAACCTCCTCGGCTGCTCCTCTACACGCTCGATGGGCTCCCCTTGTTCGCGCTTCATCTCCGCGTAGCGCGTGAAGCCTTCGGGAGGAATCAGGTAGCCCTCGTCGCTCGTGGGCACCTGGCGCAGGAGACCTGCTCTTGCAAGCTCGTGAATGTCGCTCAAGAGGACACGCCGCTGCCCGCCCGGGCCTTGCAAAATGTCGCCCCCTGAGGTGACGAACACGTACCATTCGCGCTGGTCGCGCGGCGCCTCGCGCGCAGCCTCCGCGATCTCCAGGAATAGCTGGACCTGCTCGGGCTCAAGCTCCACAGCGCGCACCCTACATCGCGCCGTTTAGCGTCGAGTTGCGATCCCGGCTGGGGTCTGCTACCTCATCCGTCCCAATCGACAATCTAGTGGCCGGACGAGTGCGCTAACACCCGCCCGGCCTGTAGCGCCGAAGGAGTACGCCCTTCGATGCCACGGCCAAACCGTAGCTGTCTTCGGCTGCCTGTTCGTGCCCGATCGCGCCTGCTCCTTGACGCCACGCCAAGGCAAAGGAGCGGCATATGTCCCAGGCAGGAGACGCACAGCAATGTAAGGGACGCAGCGCGTCCCGAGAGCGCCAGGTGGTAGAGCCCGGCGAGCTTCGCCGGTTCGAGCCCGTCTCGGACGCCGAAGTCCTCGCCGCAATCGCGCGTGCCGAACTCCACAACGGGCGAGAGAATCAAGGGGTCTTGCGCGCGGACCTCGCCGCGCACTTGGGCTTTGTTCACAGCGGGTGGACTACTCGCCAACTGCGTCCTCAGCTTGACTCGCTACGGTCGGCCGGACTGCTGCGCGATTTGCGCCGTCAAGGGCTCGATGTGGTCGGGCTCACAAGCGCCGGCCGCCGAGCGCTTGCGAAGGCCCGCAGCGCGAACGAGGTCGGAGACCTGCCTGAGTCGCCGCAGCATCGTCGGTGGCGTCACGCGCGTATTGCTGCCGCCGATCGAATCGATGGCTTCCGTCGGCAGGTCCGTACGGCCCTGGATGACGCGCGAAATCTACTCGACGTTGAGCATGCCGACTCAGATGCGTGGTTCAGTGTCGCCGAGCGCCTGAAAACGGAGTGTTGGCAGCTCGGCTCTGCGACGTACTGCCTATGCGAGTGGGCGGAGCCCGACGACGCTCGCGCTGATGTCGATCAGGTCAGAGGACCGCGCAACGTGTGGCAATGGAAGGACGCTCACGGTGCGGAGTGACGCCGTGAAGGAGCCTGGCGTGGAAGTGCGTGCCGCGCAGACGTGCGGCACGCGCAAAGACGGATCTCACGCATCGCCTCCAGAGGCGATGGCTGCCAGACCACCTACGACGATCGCGCTGAGTGCGATCTTCCCTGCGGTCTTCCTTCCTTCTTTAGCTTCGTCTTCTGCGGCGAGGGTCAGCCCCTTGACGGCTAGCTGGTATGCCGGCCCGTAGGCGGGCGGGATGACAGTGCCCACCGCGTCGGCGATGATCTGCCCGTCGGTGGTGCCGAGCCAGCTTCCGAGGTTCAGAGCCTGAAACTCGGCGTCTTCGAGTAGTTCCCGGCGGAACCGCTCAAGCGGCGGGAGCTGCCGCGCAATCGCCTCCAGCCAGGGGCGCGGCGGCGGCATCGTCTGGCCCTGGCGCAGGTAGGGGCTGAATGCTGGATTCCTCGAGATATAGCTCGCTATACGTTGCTGCTGGTCAGTCATCGTCAACCTCCGTTAGATAGCATCTTTCTCAATGGGGCTCATACCTGCCTTTGTAGCAGGCCATTGCGACGGATTCGCTGGATCACAGCCCCTTTCCGACTTGGGAATGCTAACTTGCGAGTTAGTGGTGGTCAAAATGGGAGCTATTCCGCAACGTGCTAGTTGTCGACTGCTAAAGTGGGAGCAATGGAGGATGACTGGATAGATGCTCGGGGTCTGATCGCGTTGGCCGCTGAGCATGGCTACCCGGTAAGCGCTCGCTCGCTTGAGCTATGGCGCTACCGGGGTCTTCTGCCGCGCGGGGAGCAACCCACCGGCCGGGCTGCGTGGGTCTATCCGTCAGTGAGCGGAGGTCAGCTTCTGCGCCTGTTGCATTGGCGAGGGAAGACACGCAGCCTCGACCTGATCCTGATTGCGCTTTGGATCGAGGGATTCCAGATCGACATTGCGAACGCCCGTGTCTCTCTGCGCGCATTCATCGATTCGTGGGAGCAGGAAATGACGCGCGAGCTAGATGGTGCCGGCGATGTGTCCAGTGCGATTGAGGCGCTTGCCCGCAAGTTCGCCGGCAAGCGCGGCAAGGCCGCGCTCCCACGGATCGTCCGCATGACGTCAGACGAGCGGATACGTGCGTGCGCATACGCACTCGCATTTGCCTTCAATGACGAGGAGGAGATCGCGCGTCGAAGGGCTGACGCGGCTCTCTTTGAGCGAATGCTTGGGCTTCGCTCGGGGCGAGGTGGTGGTTTGGCTACGGCGATCCCGCTGGATGAGGACACCCTTCGCCTTGCGGGCCTGCGCCCTCCCGGCGAGCTGCGCGCCATGCTTGACTCAGCGACAGACGACGAGTTCGAGTTCGTCCGTAGGCTCCTGCACGCGATTGTTGTCTGGCTCCCGCTCCTCATTCCCCAATTCATTCAGCACTATGGAGAGAAGGCGCAACCTGTCGGCGACCTCATGTACAAGCTGTTCACCGACCTACCTGCAGAGCACTACGCCTTCGCGGCCACGGGCGTGCTCGCGTCCCTGAACGCCAAGGGGCACGCTGCTGACGAGCTACGCCGGCAACTCTCGACTGTCGCTCCAGCCGCGATCAACCTCGACCTACTCGCCACACTTGAGTCAGGGAAGCGGCGCCACGCATTCGACCAGCTCCCTCCCCAAGATCGGCGGCAGGTCGCGGGAGAGCTAGCGAGACGCCGGAATAGCTCAATAAGCTGAGCTACATTCCGCCAGCGGTTAGAGCGCTGTCGTTGGTGCGAGCCATTGGTCGGGAGAACGACTGGAATGCAGATAGGCATCTAGCGCCTCGTCCTCCGGTCGCACATCTCCGATGGAGAAGTGCTGAAAGCAGCGTCCTGCTTCCCCCACTAGCACAGGCCGCATGAACTCGTAGCACTCTCGGGCTATCGCCTCACGCGGTCGTGAAATCGTCCTGCACACGATCCAGGCCGCGATGTCGGCTACCTGGATTGCCGGCTCGTCGCGCGAATCGGGCCAATCAATGCTGTGTCCGAAAAGCCGCCGTGGATCGTAGCCGTCACCGTTAGAGTGGCGTGCGGAGGCCCACATCGGATGTGGGTCAGGTCCTTGCCAATGGCTTGGAGTGATGAGATGGAACCGCTCGTCTCCGCCGAGGGTAGGTAGCAGCGTCTCGCCCACGTACTTGGCAGTAGCCGGCGTGTCTCTGTCGATAACCAATCGAAACCTGATCATCTCCGAGCGCCACTCGTCGCTCGCGTAGAAGCAGAAGGCAGACTGAGCGGCGCCGACCGCCGCTCTCGGGATCATTGCTGCCCGAACATATTCGGCGTCATCAAGCTGCCCTTTGCCGACGCGCTTACCTGCGAGAAGACGACAAGCACGCGAACCCCGCTTACGTCCCGCATCTGTCTCACTTCGTGCTAGGGCGACCTCGGCCTGTTCGAGTTGGCGCCGCCGGTGCGCACTCACGGCCTGGGGACTGCGCAACAACACGGTGTTCGTGACGATAACCGCAGCGTGAATGTCGCCGCGCTTGCCGAGCATTTCGCAGACCTCACGACGCTGGGTCCAATCCAAAGGCTGGGCATGCAGCTCGTCGAGAGCGCGGCGCCCCCAGGCTCGCAACTTGTGCCGGGTCCACTCGGCGATCTCATCTGCAGCCGAGGCGGGCACAATCGCAGCAGCAACGGCCGAACACTCAAACGGGTCTTGTACATGTCCGGCCATGAAGGAGCCAGAGGCATCAAGAGCAATAACCATCGCATCGATCATAGGAGCGCAATGACGATCAGGAAGGCCAACACAGAGCATCGCAAGGCACCGACTACCACGGGAGCTGTCGGGACATCGATCGACTCGGCAGCGGCGTGGACACACCTCGCTGATTGGCTGCCAGAGATGCTCTCTGAGTTGCTGGCGAGCGATGTGTACCGGATCGGCCGGCGTCCGCCGAAGGGTCAGCGAGGCGTCTACCTGTTCACGGAGAGCGGGAGGCATTTGTACGTTGGGCGCACCGGCATCACGGCTCGTTCCCGTGCCGGCGGCGGCCCGCCGATCACGAGCTTTCGCTATCGGTTCGACCAGCACACGCAGCCCGGAAGGCCGCCCGGGGCCGCGTCCTTTGCTAATCGCCTGATGCAAGTCGAGGCCAACAGAGACGGGATCGACATCCCGAGCGAATGGTGGAAGAATCGACACGCGGAGGGAGCGACCGTTTATCGCTTGTTTTGTGCGGCGAAGGCCCGCGTCGGCGATATGGACTGTCGCGTCGTGGCGTTCGAGGACGATCTGCGGGGCGTGCAGTCTAGCGTTGCCGAGATCTACGTACACACCCAGCTCAGGACGCGGTTCAACGACTTCTCTACATCGTGATCAGTGGCAGAGTTTCGTGCAGTAGCACCAGCGCAACCATGTTGCTGACAGGTAGCTGACACGACGGCAAAGTTGTACCGCAGGGGTACCCGATCGTCCCTTGCCTGGGTGTTCGTGGAGATAAATCTCTTGGTGAGCCTGTCCCGTAGCGAGTGTTGGGATCACCTTTCTGTGTTGCCCACGCGCCAAAAGCGGTGCCTGGCTGTACCGCCAGGCACCGGGGGGACCTTCGTCTCTTGGAGGCCCCCCGAGGCGGAGTGTCCACCGCCGGCCTACACCTGGAGCTGCCTATGAGTCATTCCAGCCCGTATATCAAGCCCGCTCATCGTCCGAACCCGCTGATCGAGAGGTGGTTGATCGAACCTGATCGGCCGTGGCACGAAGCCTCGGCTGTTCTTGACCATGCGCTCTCCGTGGCGGAGCGAGTCGTGCCAATCGTTGCCGGCGTGCTGCTGGCGGCTGTGGCCGTTGTGCTGCTTGTTCGCTTCGTTGCTGCGCATCGTCCTGTGGAGGGTGCGCAGTTGGTCACGGTTGGGGTGCCGCCCGATGTCGAGCCGACCGGCGGGCTGTTGTTGTGGCAGGCGCTCCATGATCTTCTGCGTCCTCGCTGGGCGCGACTGCTCTCGGGGCAGCCGCATCTTTCGTGGGAGGTCGCGGCGAGCGAAGCCGGCACGGTCTTTCGTCTGTGGGTGCCCGCATCGGTCCCGCCGGGCCTTGTCGAGCGCGCCATCGCATCAGCGTGGCCGGGCGCGAGCGTCAGCACACAGCCGGCCCAGGAGGCGCCAGCCCTTGCCGGCGGGTCGCGTATCGCATGTGAGTTGACGCTTTCCGGGCCGGACTCGTTCCCGTTGAACGCCGGGATGGACCCGGACCCGTTGCCGTTGTTGTTGGGGCAGCTTGCCGGGTTTGTGGCTGGTGGTCGGGCGCTGGTGCAGGTGATCGCTCGGCCTGCCACGGCGCGTGAGCAACAGCGGTTGCGTGCTGGCGCGCGTCGGATTCGTCAGGGTGTGCCGGCGAGCCGTGTGCTTCGGTTCATCGACTGGTGGCAGACGAGCGCGCCGACGCCGCCGAGGTATGACCCGACGGTCAGCCCTGATGTGCGGGCAGTGATGGACAAGAGCGCGCAGCCTCTGTATCGCTGTCTGATCCGCGTGTCGGTGAGCGGGTCATCACGACGGGAGGCGCGGGGGCGTATCCACGCGATCCTCGGCGCGTTCGCGCCGTATAACGGGCCACGCGCATGGCTGCGCCGTCGTCGTGTGCTCGGCGCTGAGCGCAAGCTGCGCGAGCGGCGGTTGGGGCGCCGTGCGTTTCTGCTGAGCACCGGGGAGCTTGCAGCGCTCGCGCACCTGCCATCCACGCGTGCGATCCCCGGTGTCGTGATGGCCGGCACGCGCAACGCACCGCCACCGCCCGGCCTGCCGGTCGAGGGTAAGCCGCTCGGCGTCACAGCCGAGGGCCGGCGGGTGAATCTGGCTGTCGCGGACGCCCGCCAGCACCTTCACATCCTCGGGCCGACAGGGGTCGGCAAGTCCACTTTGATCGCCAACCTCGTGCTCGCTGACTTCGATGCTGGTCGCGGTGCGGTCGTGATCGACCCGAAGGGCGATCTCGTAGAGGACTTGCTGGAACGGATACCAGCGGGCCGGGAGAGCGAGGTTGACCTGCTCGACCCGCTGGACGAGGCGCCGCCTGGCCTGAACGTGCTGGACAGCCCAGACCGCGAGCTTGGCGTGGATCAGCTCGTGGGGATCTTCCATCGCGTGTTCGAGCGGTTCTGGGGTCCACGCACCGATGACATTCTGCGCGCAGCGTTGTTGACGCTGACGATGTATGAGCCGGACGCGACGCTCGCGGACGTGCCGGCGCTGCTGACCAGCCGCGAGCGGCAGGCCGAACTCGTGGGGCAGGTCGAGGACTCGGTGCTCGCCCCGTTCTGGGAGTGGTACGGCGAGCTATCGGACGGGCTGCGCGCCCAGGTCACGGGGCCGTTGTTGAACAAGCTGCGTGCGTTCTTGTTGCGCGGGCCGGTCAGGGCGATCATCGCGCAGCCGAAGACGACGCTCGATATCCCGCGTGCGATCGATGGCGGGCGGCTGCTGCTCGCCAAGCTCTCGAAGGGCACGCTCGGGGAGGACACAAGCCGGCTGCTGGGCTCGTTCGTTGTAGCCCGCGTATGGCAGGCCGCGCTCGCCCGCGCTGGCGTCGAGCCCGAGCGGCGAGTCGATTGCAGCCTGTATGTCGATGAGGTTCACAACTACCTGAACCTGCCGACACCGTTTGAGGACATCGCGGCCGAGGCACGCGCCTACCGGCTCTCGCTGTGTCTCGCTCATCAGCATCTCGCGCAGCTTCCGCGTGACCTGCGCGAGGCGCTTGGCGCGAACGCCAGGACGAAGGTGTATTTCCAGGTGTCGCGTGATGACGCCGGGCACCTCGAGCGCGAGGTCCAGCCCGAGCTCTCCGCGCACGACCTATCCCACCTTCCCCGCTATACCGCCGCCGTGCGCCTCTGCCTCGACGGCGAGCCAACGCAGGCGTTCACCGTCACGACACGGCCGCTTCCCGCCGCGTTCCCCGGACAAGCCGAGGCCGTGAGGATCTTTGCGCGGCAGCGTGGCACGCCGAAGGCGGTGGTTGAGGACAGGCTCGCTCGCGCTGGGGAGGAGCCACTCAAGCGACTTGAACGCAAGGAGCCGGCGGCCGGTGCTGCGTTGGGTGATGCGATCGGTGCTGCGCCCCATGCTGCGGCTAGGACCGCAGCACCACAGGCCGGAGAGAACCCCAGCAGCCAAGCCAAATCCGCACCCGTCTCGTTTCCCCGACAAGTAGAGAGGGGAGAAGATGAGTAGTGGAAACCTTCGCCGGGGGCGAGTGAGCGATGAGCAGCTGACACGTCTCGCTGCGCACCTGACTGGCCGTGACCGGCAGATCGCGTTGGACTGCTACGAGCACACGGTCCTCACGACCGGGCAACTCGGGCGGCTGCACTTCACCGGGATCGCCGAGCAGACCGCACGCCGCCGACTGCTGATGCTGCACGAGCTGCGGGTGCTGGATCGCTTCCGTCCACTGCTGCCGCGTGGTCAGGGGAGCGCTCCGCACTATTGGGTGCTCGATGAGGCCGGCGCTCACATCGTCGCCGCTGAGCACCAAATCCCACGTGCCGAGCTGCGCTACCAGCACGCCGCCGCGCTGAGCGTCGCGGACTCGATCAAGCTCACGCACCACATCGAAGTCAACGAGTTCTTCTGTCGCCTGCACGCTGACGCCGCGCGTGCTGGGGGGAAGCTCGCGGAGTGGTACGGCGAGCGCACCCTTCACAGCTTCTTTCACGGCCGTCTTGCGCCCGACTCCTACGGCGTCCTTCGCCTCCCCGACCAGCCTGCGATTCACTTGCTGTTGGAGCTTGACCGTGGCACAGAGACATCGCAGCGTCTGCGCGAGAAGGCAGTCCGCTACGCCAGCGCTCTACCGCGTAGCACGCTACGCGAGCACGACCCGCTCGTGATCCTCACCGTCCCGAGCGCGGCACGCGGCGAGACAGCGACCACCGCCATCGCAGACACGAGGGCGCCGATCACCGTCGTGGTGTGGAGCGCCGCCGCGACCCGCTCGACGCTCCAAATCGTCACCGACGCCGCCCGCCGCCACGCACGCAGGTCCGCCTTGCTGAGCGTGTAACCGAAATCTTGCTTGGGCGCGTGTACCCGCACGCACCCGAAAACGGCCTTCTTCTCTTTGTAAGGGTCTTCCGCCGGCACCATGACAATTGAACGAACAAAACATTCACCAAAGCAAGCGTGCGCACACGCGCACCTCGTCTGTGCGGTTGTCGATCGTCCCGACGACGCTCAAGGTCGCAAACGCCTACCTCGCAGAGCACCATCGCCATAACCGGCCAGTACCGGGGTGCATAAGCGTCGTCGGTGTAAGCGACGGCGAGCGGCTACGGGGTGTCGCGGTGGTCGGGAGACCGATCGCCAGGGCGCTCGATGACGGGCTCACCGCGGAAGTACGCCGCTGCTGCACCGATGGAGCACCGAACGCCTGCTCGATGCTCTACCGGGCGGCGTGGCGGGCGGTCAAGGCGCTCGGCTACCGCAAGGTCATCACCTACACGCTGGCCGAGGAGGGCGGCGCCTCACTACGCGCTAGCGGGTTCACGCTCGTCGGGGAAGCCGGCGGCGGACGCTGGAACCGGCCCGACCGCCCCGCCGCCGACACGCACCCGACCGGCAAGAAGCTGCGCTGGGAGCTGCTCACATGAGCGGCCCCCAGCAGCAAGCACAGACAAGCAGCGACGCACCGCTACGGCGACTGCCGGGCTACACACGGCCGATGAGCAGCCAGCAGGAACAGCAACTCGTCGGCTCGCTGGCAGAGCTTCTAGTGGACTGGATCGAGGCGCATCCCGGCGGGCTTCCAGAAGGGTTGAGATCGAGCCGGCGATCTGATCTAGATGGATGCACCCGACCCAAGGAGCAGCCATGAGCAGCCGAGCATCCCACGCCATCGCACCGGACCCGGCAGGGAGCGCCGGGCCGGTGCGCGTGGCGACCTACACGCGCATCTCCACCGACGAAGAGCGCCAACCAAACTCCCTCGAAGCCCAACGCGTGCGCCTCGACTCGTTCGTCTCAAGTCAACCCGACTGGCAGACCAACCTGCGCTACGAGGACCAGTTCACCGGCACCGTTATCGACCGGCCCGCACTCACCCGCCTGCTGCGCGACGCGAAGCTCGGCCGATTCGACGTGCTCTTGGTCTACCGCGTCGATCGTCTCGCCCACTCGATCCGAGGGCTTGCGCAGATAGTCGATGAGCTTGACCAAGCCGGCGTGATCTTCCGCTCCGCGACCGAGCCATTCGACACCGGCACCCCAGCGGGCCGGATGATGGTGCAGATGCTCGGCGTGTTCGCCGAGTTCGAGCGTGCGCTGATCGTGGAGCGCATTCTCGCCGGCCTTGAGCGCAAGGCCGCACGCGGCGGCTGGTGTGGCGGCAGGCGCCCCTACGGCTACGACATCGCCGCCGACCGCGACCACCTGGAGCGCAACCCCACCGAGGCGCCGCTTGTCCCGGTGATCTTCGATCACTACGTCAACCGTCAACTCGGGTCAAGCGCGACAGCGAAATGGCTCAACGCGAATGGCTACCGCACCAAGAGCGGCCGACTATGGAACCACGGGAGCGTCCTGACCGTGATCCGCAATCGCTCCTACCTCGGGGAGATCTACTACCGGGGAAGCTGGTATCCGGCGCCACACGAACCGATCGTGCCAAGAGAGCTATTCGACCGCGCACAAACGATCCTCACCGAACGTGGCGAAGACCGCGCACAGCGACGCTCCAACGCATCGGACTATCTCCTCACCGGCCGCGTGCGATGCGGACGCTGCGGACAGGCATTCATCGGGACCGCCGCGCACGGACGGAACGGCCGCTACACCTACTACACCTGCTTCACCCGGCACCGCTACGGCACCGAGCACTGCGCAAACGACCGGCTCCCCGCCGAAAAGCTAGAGCAAGCCGTCACCCGCCGGCTGTGGCAAGTGCTCGATGACCACGACCTCACCAGCCCCGCGATTGATGAGGCATACCAGCGCCTCACCCAACGCGACAGCGAGCACGACGACGAGCTTGCCGCGATCAAGCAAAAGCTCGCCGAGACACGCTCAGCGCTGGAGCGCTACTTCTGCGCGTTCGAGGCCGGCACGATGCCCGAGGACACCTGCGCCCCACGCATAGCCACGCTCAACGAGCAGGCCAAAGCACTTGAGGCCAGGGCCGGCGAACTCGCCGCGCTCGATGACGCCGAGCAACCAGAGCGCACAACCGACGCCGACCTCCAAGCGCTACGCAACACCCTCCGCGTCGCGCTGGTCGACGGCACGCCACAACGCATCAAGACCATCCTCCAAGACCTCACCGAGGAAATCCGGGTAGACGCCCGCGACGCGATCGAACCAACCTTTGTCCTGCCGGCGGTTCGACCACCGTCAGGATCGATGGAGCCAACCGGGATCGAACCGGTGACCTCCTGCTTGCAAAGCAGGCGCTCTCCCAGCTGAGCTATGGCCCCAGGAGCTTCAATATACGTCGCGCGGCGCCGTTCTCCCCTTCAAACGATGCTCGCGCGACCCTTCGGAGCTACTCGAACGACAGCCGCTCTTGGCCCGGTATCGGCTCGGGCGGGGGCTCCCTGTCGCGATCGCCCGGAAGCTCCCACTCCAGCGGGTCGTCCGCGGGCGGCTCGCCACCGTGCGCGGCGACGGTCGGCCCATCGAGCGGGGGCTCCGGCGCCCCCGGGTCGGCGGCATCAGGGTCCTCCTCCATCGCCGCCTGCATGTCGAGCTCGGCTGTCTCCTGACCACCGGCGGCCAGGTCGGCGACGCGGTCCTCCGGCCTGCCCTGGGGCGAGACGGGCGTCGAGATCGTGAGCGCCGCATCGGGAGCTGGGGCCTCGATGTCGGCAGGCATTTCCTCAGCAGCGTGCACAGCGCCGTCGATCGGCTCGTCGACCAGCCCAGGCGTCAGCGCCTCCTGCTCCTCGCGGGCAATCGCACTCGGGTCGCCGCCCCTGCGGCGCTTGAGCTCCAAGTGTTCGCGTATGGCTTCGTCGAGCAGTCCCATCGCGCTCGGAAACCATACTGCCCCGCCGCTCTCCGTTCATGCCACTACACTTTCCCAGCCGTCTGCGCCGCGCTCTTCGGGCGCGTACGGGGCTATAGCTCAGCTGGGAGAGCGCCTGGATCGCACCCAGGAGGTCGGGGGTTCGAGTCCCCCTAGCTCCATTGCTCAGCGAAGTGCAAACCCAGCCAGACTCGTTGGCTGAGGTTTGCGCTTCCTGGCTGCCCCCCCATGCGAGACCAGCAGACGATCTGGTCCGCATGACTGCAGCGCAGTCGCATCGACGCGCCTTCTCGGACCGAGCCAGAGCTGTCTGCAGGTCGTCGTCAGCGTGATGCGCCTTAGCGCGGTCGGGCCGTGGCATCGATCACCGAGCCAGGATCGACGCCGGACATACGCCGGAACAGCACAAGCGCCGTGTCCTCGGTCAGCCCTGAAACT
The DNA here is from genome assembly GCA_963838405.1 of uncultured Solirubrobacteraceae bacterium. Taxonomy (GTDB): domain Bacteria; phylum Actinomycetota; class Thermoleophilia; order Solirubrobacterales; family Solirubrobacteraceae; genus Palsa-744. The sequence continues at coordinate 2,083,396 of CAWIRA010000006.1, forward strand.
AGGTCGTTCACAAGACGCGACCGAGCCTCGGGCGTAACGGCCGAGTCAAGCCTTTTCTGGTAGGCCGGCGGCAGCAGCCGTCGCTCACCATCGGCCTTGGTCGCACCCTCGTACCATGCACAGAGCTTGCGGATGACTTCTCTCCGCCCTTCCTGCATGACGGCAAGTGAGGGGCGCATGACGACGTATACCCACGTGAGATCCTTGAGGACATCGACCTGTGCTTCCAGCTCATCGTCGATGACGATCTCCGCCTGACCCGGCGCGCTTCCCTCCTCTAGCTTAAACGCTTCCAAATATTGCGTGATGAGATTTGAGGCCATGCCGCGTAGGTCTGCGCGCTGATCGTCTCTTCCTTCGTATGCCTCATCGATGCCCGCGAACTTGAGTACGTCTTCGAGCGCCGCGATACGTTGTCGATCTCGGTGCGGCCAGCTGCATGTAGCCCCTCAGCGAAGTGCTCGAGCTCTTTGCTGCGATGCCCGCTCGCTGTGCCCCGCCCGCAGAGCAGATGGAGTGGCACCAGACCTGCTTGGTAGAAGTCCTGGAGATCGTGGACGGCGTAGGTGACGTCGTCGGCCCAATCCATGATGCGCGCGGTAAGCGAAGGCTCGTCCGGCTGACTATCGCGGCGGACCCAGGCAAAGGCGCCCTTATCCGGCTCGTACGCTCCCCACTTGCTCTTCCTTTTGTCGCTCCCCTCGATCTCGCGTAGCCATGGGTACTTGAGAATCCCATTGAGAGTCCTACGCGTGAGCATCAGCCCAGGACTGTCCATGGTCCTGACCGCGAGATTCGTCACGATTCTGAACGTCTGCGGGTTGCCCTCGAAGCTCGCGCTCGTGGTGTCCCGCAAGATCTGCTCCGCCACATGACCAAACGGGGGATGCCCCAGATCATGCGCTAGGCCAGCGGCCTCGGCGGCGTCGGGGTCGAGCTCGCCGAGTGCCCGGGCTGCGCGTGGCCCAATCGCATCCGTGTCGCGCAGAAGCTTTTCGGCCAAGCGACGTGCCACCTGCGCGACCTTCAGCGAATGCGTCAGACGTGTATGGAACGTGTGACCCGACTCCGAGCCTGTGACCTGGGTAACCCCGCCGAGGCGCTGCAGAGCCGAGCAGTAGAGGATCCGATCCCGGTCTCGTTGAGCGGGAGTCCGATACCTCCCGCGAGAGTCCCCATCAGCTTCGATATCGCCCGGCACCGGAGTTCCGCTCGCGTCCAACGGAACCGCCGGTAGTCGCTCATCTAGTGTACCGCGCCGTTAGTTCGTTGTAGAAGTCGTGATATGGAGTCGAGGATCTGCTCTGCGGTCCTGACCCAGATGAATGGTTTGGGGTTCTCGTTCCATGCCGTCACCCAGTTGCGGATGTCCTTCTCCAATGCTTGGACGCTGCGGTGATCTGAGCGGCGCAGCAGATCGTCTGTGAGGTAAGCGAACCACCGCTCGACCTGGTTGATCCAGCTGGAGTACGTCGGGGTGTAGTGCATGTGAAACCGTGGGTGTGCGGTCAACCAGCGTTGGATGGCGGGGCTCTTGTGGGTGCCGTAGTTATCACAGACGAGGTGCACGTCGAGATGCTCGGGAACCTGGCTATCGATCTTGGTCAAGAACTTCTTGAACTCGATCGCGCGGTGGCGGCGGTGCGTTGAGCTGATGACGGTCCCGTCTGCGGTGTTAAATGCGGCGAACAGGCTGGTCGTGCCGTGGCGCAGGTAGTCGTGAGTGCGCTTCTCAGGCATGCCGGGCATCATTGGGAACGCCGGCTGGGAGCGCGCCAAGGCTTGCACCTGGCTCTTCTCATCCACCGAGAGCACCACCGCGGCCTCGGGCGGATTCAGGTACAAGCCGCAGATGTCATAGACCTTCTCCACAAAGAGCGGGTCGTTGGAGAGCTTGAAGGTGTCGGCGCGGTGGGGCTTGAGATCAAATGCCCGCCAGATCCGCCCGATCGTCGACTTCGACAGTCCCGAGCGCTCGGCCATCTTCGCGCGCGACCAATGCGTCGCGTTCTCGGGTGTGGACTCCAGGGTCGCGACGACCACATCCTCGACCTGCTCGGCGGTGATACTCGCCGGCCGGCCCGGCCGCGGATCGTCCGAGAGGCCGTCCAACCGCAGCTCACAAAACCGTCGGCGCCACTTCCCGACCGTCGGCGTTGACACCCCACACACCACCGCCACATCCTTATTGGAGTACCCCTCCGCGCACCGCAAAACGATCCGTGAGCGCAACGCCAACGCCTGCGAAGACTTCCTGCGTCGCTCCCACCGCACCAACTGATCACGCTCGCCATCAGTCAACTCCAACACCTGCTTGGGCCGTCCAGTTCTCGGCATACCACAGCATACCACACTTAAGCATCGAACTTAAGGCGCGAGACACTAGGCGAGCGAGTGCTCCATCTGACAGGAGGGTGATCGGAGCGCGCATCCGCGCCGATCACCCTAGCCGGCGTACTGGACGTGGAGCCGGTTGTTCAACCGCAGATCATCGCTTGCAATGAGGTCATTGAGAGCGATGCTCACCAGCGTCGACGGATAGCCGTTCTGCACTGTTTCACGCAGCTCTTGGGCGCTCCACCACCGACCCGGGTCATCCCTCGCCACCCGCAGCAACTCGCTCCGAACCGCAGAAACCTGCTCCGCACTATCTATACGTTGCGAAAGATCAGCCACCAGATGCTCCAATTGATCGGGTAAAAAAGGACCTCATTAATTACGCAGCACGGTTTAGCGGGTCCTTCGGACGTCCCCGCGCTCCGCCAGGCGCGCAACAGGATGGAGGGCCAGCGTCCCACGAGCGACGAGCTCGGAGTAGCGAGCCCGAGCCTCCCCCACAGCGCTGTCGGTGGCGACGAGCCAGCAACGGCCGCTTCCGTCTACCTGGAGTGCAGCTGCACCAGGGCCTGTCACCGCCCACGCCCGCGGACCCTCGACGCTGATCACAATCCAAATGTCGCGCTCGCCAGCTATGAGGAGGCGCTGTACGTCGGCCCGGATCAGATCCCAGGCTACGGCGGCTGCCTTTTGCGACACGCCGCGGCGGGCCGGGGCGAAAGCGATCGCGGTTTCGACCGCGTCGTGCTCGGTGAAGGGCGGATCAGCCTTCAGGCGCCCCGCGGAGGCCCAGCGCTCGCGTCGAGCTCTGTCCACCTGAGCGCACCACGCGACGTCCTTGGCGGTGATCTCGACGCGGCGAGACGCCGGAACGAGCTGGGACCTCGGGTGCGATCTCGCCACCTCTGGGATTCGATCACATCCGGGGTCGGTGCGCTATGCAGCATCACGCATGGAGCGACTTCTTCTGGCCCGCAAGACGCCCGAGCCCTCTCGTGAAGCTATCGCAATGCAGCGATGAGATCTTCTAGCGAGGCTACGATTTTACCGCCGCTCCCGACGATGAATGTCTCCAGCTGGAGGTTGACAGCCACGCCCTCCTCCCCAGCTTGGCGGAAGTCAGAGCGGAGCCCGAAGCAAGTCTTTTCGAGTGCGGCAGCGTAGCCAAGCTCGGCGGCAGTACCCGAGTCCGGCTCCTGGCCATCGAGCACTGCAACGAGCAGCGCGCAGGACTGGATCGCGACTATATTCCGCCGCCCGATCTCAAGGGCCATCTCGTGGAGCTTCCCCGCCGCGCGGGCTTCGCTAATCTCCTCCGGCGACGTCAGAGACCAGGGGTCTACAGGTGTAACGACAGCGGCAAGCGCGGGAAGCAAAACGGCGTGATAGTAATGACGACCTGCCTCGCTGAAGCCAAACGGACTCGCTACGTAGCAGCGCCGAGATTGCCTTGGCGGGGGTCGCGTCACCTGGTCTGAGAAGTTATCGTCATCCGAGAAGGCTCCGCGGAGCAAGCGGCACCCAAGTGGCGGACTCGACGGTAGCGCGGCCGGGCATGAGCCGCCGGCTACGCCTCTCCTCGCACGCCGTTGCGCGCGTGTCGGGAGCTATCCACGAGCGTGATTCGATGGCTGCTTCAAGGCAGCTCGCAGAGCCTCAACCCGATTCGCAGGGTTTCGGCTTCGGTCCCGTAAGTCCATCGACGAGATATTCTGCTCAGACCTCGGCGCGTTGACCGCGCTCGAGCACGAGCAGCCGATCGGCGATCCCGTTGCCTGAGAACGCTGCCTTGAGTTCGCCGGCTCCCTGGGTGCAATGGGCCCAGCCCTCGAAATGCAGGGGGATCACCGTGCGGGCTCCGAGGATCTTGGTTACATCGGCGGCGTGATCGGCGGACAGGGTCAGGTAGGCGTGGTCGAACTTCGGTAGCTGGACCGCGCCGGCGTTGAGGATCGCAATTCCGAGTTCTCCGGTCTTCTTCACGATCGTGCGCACGACCTCTCGGGAGGCGTTGTCGCCCGACACGTAGATCGCTTGCGCAGCCTGGGCCGATAGCAGGAACCCGAGCACTGGGCCCTGGATCTCGTCGCTGCCGTCCGGGCCGTGCTGGGCGTGCACAGCGGTCACCTTCACGGTGCCGCCGCGAGGGCTCTCGAGCTCGATCTCCGACCAGGGCTCCATGCCGAGGACGTTGCCGTCGAGCTCTTCGGCCGCCTTGGTGGTGGACAGGACGCGCTTCGCGGAGGGAAGGAACGCTCTACCGGCCGGGTCGAGGTTGTCGGTGTGCTGATGATGGGAGAGCAGCACGACGTCGATCGGGTCAGCCAACGCAGACCGCCGTACTCCAGGATCGCTGTCGGTCCTCCGACGAGCTGGACCCTGAGCTGCGGTTGCGCTCCAGCCAAGCTCGGATCGCCGGCGCCGCTCGCCAGCGGCGAGATCATGACAGGCAGGTCTGCGCCGCTCGCCACGACGACTATGGCCAGCGGGCGCTCCGCGGTCATATTCTCTGGGAGCGGCCCGTCACGAAGTTCAGCGAAATTCGATTGGAGGCTCATCATGCGCGGCGACATTGCGGTCGGGGCACGGCTTCCCGACTACGAACTGCCCGACCAGGACGGCGTCCCGCGCCGTCTGTCGGAGCTGCAGGGCTCGAACCCGATGGTCCTCCACCTCTCACGCGGCGGGTTTGACCCGAAGGAGCACCGCTTCCTTCGCTATCTGGTCGACGCGTACCTCGACTTCCGGGTCGGTTACACGCGCGTGGCCCTGATCTCGACGGACAACCAGCTCGAGATCAACGAGTTCCGCGATAGCGTCGGCGCGCAGTTCCCGTTCCTCTCTGACCCGAAGCGCACGGTGCGCAAGGATCTCGACATCGTCGAGTACACCGACCCCGTCCACGACCCGATGGTCCCGCACACGTTCGTGCTCGCCCCCGGACTCGAGATCTCCGCGATCTACAACGGCTACTGGTACTGGGGGCGCCCGACGGTCGAAGAGCTGCACCGCGACTTGCGCGAGGTCATGCGCAACCTGCGCCCCGACTTCGATCTGGGCGCACCAGGGCTACGCGAGGCGTGGGATCGCGGCGAGCGTGAGCAGTTCCTGGTGAGCCCAGTCGAAGGCGAGGCGATTCGCTACACCGAGGGGGCCGAGGTGGGAGTGAAGCGATGAGCGATGGTCATGCTCCGACCCGGCGCCTGCTGTCCTCGGACCTCGACGCATCCCGCGCTCCGCGGATCACCTCGTACGTCAGGAAGGCGAGGCCGTTGCCGATCGTCCTGCTGGCGGTGAGGCGCATGGGCTTCTGTTCGCTGGTCTCGCCAAACAGGCGCTCGCCGTCCCCGAGCACGACTGGGAACACCGTCAGGCGCAGCTCGTCGAGGAGGTCGTGCTCGATCAACGCGCGCCCCAGCTGGTAGCTCGCGTAGACCACGATCTCGCCGTCGAGCTCGCGCTTCAGCTTCGACACCTCGTCCACCACGTCGCCGTTGAGGACCGTCGAGTTGCTCCAGTCAGCATCCGCGAGGGTGGATGAGAGGACGTACTTGGGCAGGCTGTTGAGCCTGTCCGCCCACTCGCCGCTGCGGGCCGCCCAGCGTGCCGCGAACCACTCGTCGCTGCGCCGGCCCAACAGCAGCGCGTCGGCGCGCAGCGCCTCATCGAGCGAGAGCCTGCCCCACTCTGCGAGGTCCGCACCGCCGAACTCGCCGAACCAGCCGCCGAGCCTGAACCCCTCCTTGCCGTCCGGATCCTGGACTACTCCGTCCAGCGACACGTTTGTGCTGATCACGATCGTTCCCATTGCTGTCTTCCTCTCGTTCGGCTGTTTTGTTTGCTGTGCCGGTTGAGGCGTCTGTCGCGGCGAAAATTGACCGACGAGTTTCGAGCGGCGCTGACGTCACTACCTGTGATGCGGAAAAAAGGAAGAGCCGGTGCGAGGATGCGAGCGTGATCGAGCAGACCCTCGCGCGCGCTCGCGCCGGCGACGAGCACGCGTTCAGCGAGCTGACCGACCCCTATCAGCGTGAGCTTCGTGTGCACATCTACCGGATCGTCGGCTCCGTTCAGGACGCAGAGGACCTGCTCCAGGAGACGCTGCTGTCCGCTTGGCGCGGTCTCGACCGGTTCGAGGCGCGTGCATCGGTCCGTGCCTGGCTCTATCGGATCGCCACCAATCGCTCGCTCGATGCACTACGGGCCAGCCGGCGCCGTCCCGAGGACCAGCGGATGACACAGATGCCCGAACCGACGCGCTGGGGCGAGCGCCTCTGGCTCGAGCCATATCCCGACGTCCTCTTGGAGGGAATTCCCGACGAGGCCCCGGGACCCGACGCGCGTTATGAGACAAAGGAGGCGGTCGCGCTCGCGTTCATCGTCGGGCTTCAGCATCTGCCGCCGCAGCAGCGCGCCGTGCTCGTGCTGCGAGACGTGCTCGGCTACCGCGCCGGAGAGGTCGCCGAGATGCTCGCCTCAAGCGAGGCGTCCGTCAACAGCCTGCTGCGCCGTGCGCGTGCGGCGTTCGAGTCGCGCCTCCCGGCCGCCGAGCGCGAGCGAGCGCCGCTCCCGAACTCCAAGCTCGAGCGCGACATCGTTGGCCGCTTCGCCGACAGCGTCGAGCGCGGCGACACCGACGGGATGGTCGCGCTCCTGACCGAAGACGCATGGCTGACGATGCCGCCGCTCCCCCACGCCTACCAAGGACGCAGCGCGATCGGCGCATTCCTGCGCGGCGCCGAAGAGCGCCGCGGCGCGCCGATGCAGTTGGTGGCGACGCGCGCCAACGCACAGCCCGCGTTCGGTTGCTACCTGTCGCCGCCAGACAGCGAACTCGCGCGCGCGTTCTCGTTGTTCGTGCTGACGCTTGCCGGCGAGGAGATCTCGGCGATCACGTGGTTCGCGGACAGCAACCTCTTCCCGCGGTTCGGTCTACCGCAGACGCTGCCATCGCCGCGCTGAGCTGAGCTGAGCGACGTCGGCGGGCCAGGCGGCCGCGTGCGCAAGTGTGCGCGCCACTGCCCGCCACTAGGCGGAAGTTTTTGCGGTCGGTGCGCTGAGTCTCGTGGGGTGGCGGGGGTTTGATCGTGTTTGGGTGGCGGGGTTCTGTCTACGCGGCGAGCTTGACGTTGAGTAGGTCCAGTGCTTTGGCTTGCAGCGGTGTGGGCTTGGTGAGGCGCGTGAAGGTGTTTTTGGCCTCTCCGATGCGGATCGTGTTGCGGGCGATGGTGCCAAGCTCAGCGAGCAGGTCGGGCAGGTTTGAGGCTGGGTGCCCATCCTCGGTCGCGGCGCTGGCGGCCTTGGTCTTGGCGGCTTTTGAGCGCCGCGCAGACGCGACGGGGTCCGCGGGCGCGAGTGGCGTCTGGTCGGTGAAGAGCATGGTGGTCAGGCGTCCGGCGAGCTCGAAGGTGACGTAGTAGGCGAGCATGCATAGGAAGATGTGTGCGCGGACCCTGGTCTCGAGGTGGTGGTGGATGGGACGGATCTCCAGGGTGTCCTTCATCGTCTTGAATGCTCGCTCGGCCATCTTCAGCTGCTTGTAGGCACGGACCGCGGCCTGGCTTGAGAGCTGCTCGGCCGGGCAGGTGGTGCGGATCACGTAGAGCCCGTCCAGGGCGGTCTCCTCCTCGATCTGCTGATGCTTGCGAGCGAAAGAGAACGCGCCGTCTGCGATGTGAAGCTCGAAGTGCTTTGAGACCTTGTACTTGTTGACGATCTTGCCGGCGCGTGTCCCGATCTGACCCGCGTCCGCTTTGCGCAGGGAGCCACGCGGACCGTCAACCATCCGTTTGACCTTCTGAAGCTCGGCTTCGGTCGCGGCGAGCAGCTCTTGGCGCTTTCTGGCGCGCTCAGCGGCGACCGCGGGGTTGCGACAGACGATGAGGCGCTCACCGTCGAATTTCTCTGAGGAGATCTCCGCGAGGTTTGATTCATCAAACAGCGATAGCTGAATTGCCCCCGCGTTGATGAGCGTACGGATCTGCGCGCTCTTCAGCGCGCTGATGAAACCGACACCGTTCTCCTTGAGCGTCTGGGCGTGCGCCTGGGTGATCATCCCGCGGTCGCCGACGAGCACCACGTTCTTGACCCCGAAACGCTCGGTGACCGCCTGAACCGCGTCGGGAAGCGTCTTTGAATCGGTGGTCGACCCGTCGAACGCGTGGACGGCGACAGGCCGGCCCTCCGGGGAGCAGATCAGGCCGTAGTTGACCTGCTGGGTGCCTTTGCGCCCGTCACGCGAGTAGCCGAGCTTCGCCAGCGGACAACAGCGTCCCTCCACATAGCTCGATGACAGGTCATAGAGCACGAAGCCATCCGGGGAGAGGTGCCGGTGAGCGAGGGTCTTCTCGATCCGCTCCTGACGCTCAAGCAGCCAGTCCATTGCGGAGAGGAGCTCGGCCTCCTTCACCTCGCCGAGGTCCAGCTCATCGGCGAGCGTGCTCACACCAAAGCGCCGTGTCGCCGAGAGCTTTGAGCCCGGGCCGATCACACGCTGGACAATCATCGCGACCACCAGGTCACGCTCACGGCAACGCTCACGGCCGATCACCCGCTCCACGTCGAGCGCCCGCAGCACACCGAGCACCGCGGCGACGTGACCATGGGGCAGCGAACGCTCGATCTCAAGCTCCTGATCGAGATCCACAAGCGCCTTGCCGGCGAGCATCGCGCGGATCCCGTCGATCACGTGGGGCGGCAGGTGCGAGAGGTTGCCGACCGTTTCGTTGCGGACCTTGCCGTCCTTGCGGTAGGAGCGGCGCAGCAGCGTGCTCTCATAGACCTTGCCCTTGTAGTGGCGACGAGTGACCGCCACATGTACCGCACCCACTCTCTTTGGCATACACACATGATGCCATATCCGTCGGACGGATAACCCCGATATTAGTGTCTACGCCCAACCACCAAAAGAAGGCCCGATCACCGCAACCACGGGGCAATCGGGCCTCAGACCCTCAAAAACTTCCGACTA